>NZ_CP183303.1:0-317500 GCF_048541585.1 Legionella sp. D16C41
GTGTCTGCAATTGTTTGGCAGAAATGTGCAAAGCTTTTGGAAGAAGAATATCCTCCCCCACAATTTAATACTTGGTTACGGCCTCTACAAGCTGAACTGCAAGAAAATTGCTTAATTCTTTTAGCGCCCAATAAATTTGTTGTTGAGTGGGTTAAAAAGAACTTTTATACACGTATTAAGGAATTAGTGCAGCAATTTGGGGGAGATGTAATTTCTTCGGTTAGTATCGAGGTAGGAACTAAAGTAGCTCAGCCTGTTATTGTTGATAAAGTAACGGTTTCTGAGCCGTCTACTATTAATTCTAAAGTTCCCTCTAATAAAACAGCTGATTATAAAAATAGTTATTTAAATAAAAAATTTGTTTTTGATAGTTTTGTTGAAGGTAATTCTAACCAATTAGCGCGTGCTGCATCCTTACAAGTTGCTGAGCGGCCTGGTGATGCTTATAATCCTTTATTTATTTATGGTGGCGTAGGTTTAGGAAAAACACATTTAATGCATGCTATCGGCAACGCTATCTTAAAAAATAATCCTGAAGCTAAAGTTCTTTACTTACATTCTGAGCGATTTGTGGCTGATATGGTTAAAGCATTGCAAACTAATTCCATTAACGAGTTTAAACGTTTTTACCGCTCTTTAAATGCACTATTAATTGATGATATTCAATTTTTTGCTGGTAAAGATCGTTCTCAAGAAGAATTTTTTCATACATTTAATGCTCTTTTAGAGGGCCAACAACAAATTATTTTGACCAGTGATCGCTATCCTAAAGAAATTGAGGGAGTAGAAGAACGCTTGAAATCACGTTTTGGATGGGGATTAACAGTTGCTGTAGAGCCGCCAGAGCTTGAAACTCGCGTAGCTATCCTTATTAGTAAAGCTGAGCAATCCAATATTGAATTACCTTATGAAGTAGCTTTTTTTATAGCTAAGCGTATTCGTTCTAATGTTCGTGAATTAGAGGGTGCCTTGAGAAGGGTTATTGCTAATGCCCATTTTACGGGTAAACCTATTACTATTGATTTTGTACATGAAGCATTACGTGATTTACTGGCTCTACAAGATAAATTAGTGACAATTGAAAATATTCAAAAAACAGTTGCTGAATATTATAAAGTTAAGGTTGCAGATTTATTATCAAAACGCCGCAGCCGCTCTATTGCCCGACCTAGACAAATGGCTATGGCATTAGCTAAAGACTTAACAAATCATAGTTTACCTGAAATAGGTGATCACTTCGGTGGTAGAGATCATACAACAGTTATTCATGCGTGCCGAAAAATAAAGGAATTAATCCAAGTTGATAATGATTTTGCTGAAGATTTTAAAAATCTTATGCGTATTTTATCGTCTTAATTGAGAATTATTATGTTTGAAATTGCTATTCCTAAGAATGAATTACTTCCGCGCTTATTAATGGTAGCTGGGGCTGTAGATAAACGGCAATCATTAGCAATTTTAGCTAATATTTTAATTACGATTAAACAAAAGCGCCTAGTATTAACTGCTACCGATTTAGAGATGGAAATATCTGCTTTTCTAAATTGTGACGAGTGCTTGATGGAAGGTGAAATTACAGTTCCTGCCAAAAAATTTATTGATATAATTCGTTCGCTTGATGAAGAAGCTATCCCTACCATTAAATTGGATGAGAATGCTGTAGTTTTAAAAGCGGGACGTAGCAAATTTAAGTTGGCTACATTGCCTGCTGAGCAGTTTCCTAATAGTGATCAAGAACAGCCAGACATTGAACTTACTTTACCAAGAGCAGAATTACTTTGGTTACTGCAATCAACCCATTTTGCAATGTCACAACAAGACGTTCGAGTTTTTCTAAATGGATTATTATTTGAATTGGAAGGTAATGCTATAACTACAGTAGCCACTGATGGGCATCGTATGGCAATCTGTAAACATTTATCTCAGCAAACCTTTCCAAGTCAGCGCCTATTAATACCTCGTAAGGGTATTCAAGAAATGTTGCGCTTACTTAACTCTATCAACGATGAAACAATTAGTGTTATTGCTGGAAAAAATTATTTTTGTTTAATTACGGAAGATTATAAATTTAATTCTAAATTAATAGAGGCTAGGTTTCCTCCGTATATTAAAGCTATTCCCACTAATAATGATAAATTTACTTTAATTGAAAAAGATTTACTTAAACGTTCTTTACAACGAATTATGATTCTTGCTCATGAAAAGTCACGAGCAGTTTTGTTACACATACAATCTAGTGGTGTTACATTGGTTGCGAATAATCAAGAAAAGGAAGAAGCAACTGAATGGTTAGAAGCAAATGTTGATGGGCAAGAACTTAAGATAGGAATTAATGCTAGTTATCTTTTGGATGTTCTAAATATTTTGCCCGGTAATTTTGTTAGATTATCTATGTCTACTACCGATCGAAGTATTTTAGTTGAATCTTTAGAAAATGAACAGTATCAGTATATTATTATGCCTATGAAATTATGAAGCTTAATGATATCCACATAACTCATCTTCGTAATATCTTATCAACAAAAGCAACCCTTCATCCACATATTAATTTTATAACAGGTAATAATGGCAGTGGAAAAACGTCTTTCTTGGAAGCTATATACCTGTTAGCTAGCGGACACTCTTTTAGAAGTCGTGAGATATCTGCTTTAGTTTCGCATTTACAAGATAAATTAGTTGTTTTTGCTAATACATTTGATAATCAATATATAAGTATTCAAAAAGCGATACGTTCACCTACAATAGCTCGTATTAACGGCCAACCTTGTTTAAGCAGCAGTGAATTAGCTTTTTTTTTACCTTGTCAGGTTATTTATCAAGATATATTTCAAATTATTGATGCTGGACCTGCTGTACGCCGTAGTTTTTTAGACTGGGGTTTGTTTCACGTGGAACATTCCTATCATGCTATGTGGAAAGAGTATAGACGAGCTTTAAAGCAGCGTAATACTTTACTAAAAAAAAGGGCTATAAATACTGAGCTAATCCCCTGGAATAATATACTTTCATCTCTTGCTGAACAGTTAAATAACTATCGCGAAAATTATTTTTTAAAATTATTAGAAACATTTAAAGTTATTTTGGCAAAATTAACAGATTTTGAATGTCTGCTAAACTATTATAAGGGATGGGATAAACGTAGCGAAGGTAAAGATTTAGCATCTATTCTTAATGCAAGTTATGAAATTGATTTGGCCCGAGCTCAAACACATTATGGTGCTCACCAAGCTGACTTGCTTATTACTAGTGATGATATTAAAGCAAGACATTTTCTTTCTCGCGGGCAGCAAAAAATGGTTTTATTTGCATTGAAATTTGCACAAACTGCTTTGCTTGAGGAACCTTGCATTTATTTAATAGATGATTTTACATCCGAATTAGATGATGTACACTTACAGCGATTATTAAATTATATTGTTGCCAGTAATGATCAATTTATTATTACCTTACGGAAAGAGTCGCGAATAATTAAACAATTTAATTTTCCTCATCAAGTTTTAAATATTAATCACGGACAAATTGATTTAGTTGAGAAATAAATTAATGTTTCACGTGAAACGCGTAAAAAATTGTGAAGATTGAATTGTAAGCAAGTGATATAAACCCTATCTGAATAATGATATAATCACTTTTTGGTAAAATGTATATTAGGTAAGAGGATACTTATGGCCGTTGATGCTAGTTATGATTCGTCTAATATCAAAGTATTAAAGGGATTAGATGCAGTAAGAAAAAGGCCTGGAATGTATATCGGCGACACGGATGATGGTACAGGCTTGCATCATATGGTGTTTGAGGTAGTCGATAACTCAATTGATGAAGCATTAGCAGGCTATTGCAAAGAGATTTTTGTTACTATTCATGCTGATGAATCAATTACTGTTAAAGATGATGGCCGTGGTATTCCAGTAGATATTCATCAAGAAGAAGGCCGTTCAGCTGCTGAAGTAATTATGACGGTATTGCATGCAGGTGGAAAATTTGACGATAATTCCTATAAGGTTTCAGGTGGATTACATGGTGTAGGTATTTCTGTCGTCAATGCTTTATCAGAAGAGTTACATCTAATTATTCGTCGTGACGGTCAAGTTCACGAGCAGCACTATCGCCATGGTGTTCCAGACGCGCCCTTAGGTGTAACTGGCAACGCTACTAATACGGGTACTCAAGTTTGGTTTAAACCTAGTGCAGAAACATTTACTAACATTGAGTTCCATTATGATATTTTAGCAAAACGTTTAAGAGAACTTTCATTCTTAAATTCTGGTGTTTGTATTCATTTGCTCGATGAACGTACCCAACGACGTGATACCTTTCGTTATGAAGGCGGTATAAGAGCATTTGTTGAGCACCTTAATCGGAATAAGACACCTATTATTCCAGTGGTTTTTTCATTTACTGCAGACAAAGAGGAAGTTGTAGTTGAGTTAGCGATGCAATGGAATGATTCCTTTCAAGAAAATATTTTTTGTTTTACTAATAATATTCCCCAACGGGATGGTGGTACCCATTTAGCTGGTTTTCGCGCTGGCTTAACCCGGACTCTCAATAATTATATTGAAAAGGAAGGCTTTGCAAAAAAAGCAAAAATAACCACAACTGGAGACGATGCTCGAGAAGGGCTTACTGCCGTCTTATCAGTGAAAGTTCCAGATCCGAAATTTTCTTCACAAACTAAAGATAAACTTGTTTCATCAGAAGTAAAATCAGTAGTTGAGTCACTAGTAGGTGAGAAATTTCATGATTTCTTACTAGAAAACCCGGCTTTTGCTAAAGCAATTGTTGGTAAAATGATTGATGCTGCTCGGGCCCGTGAGGCTGCTCGCCGAGCTCGCGATATGACAAGGCGAAAAGGCGCATTAGATATAGCAGGACTTCCAGGCAAATTAGCAGATTGCCAAGAAAAAGATCCAGCGTTGTCTGAATTATATATCGTGGAAGGAGACTCTGCAGGAGGCTCTGCTAAACAGGGTCGTGATCGCAAATTTCAAGCTATTTTACCACTGAAAGGTAAAATTCTTAATGTTGAAAAAGCGCGCTTTGATAAAATGCTTTCTTCTCAAGAAGTAGCTACATTAATCACTGCATTAGGTTGTGGCATTGGTCCAGATGAATATGATCCTGATAAGATTCGCTATCATCGAATTATTATTATGACCGACGCGGATGTTGATGGCTCCCATATTCGTACTTTATTACTAACCTTTTTCTATCGTCAGACTCCTGAGCTTATTGAGCGGGGTTATATTTACATTGCACAACCTCCGCTATATAAAGTAAAGCGTGGTAAACAAGAACAGTATGTCAAAGATGATGAAGCTTTATTTGCCTATTTAACGCAAAGTGCGCTTGATAATGCTGAGCTATATCCAGCTAAAGATGTACCTTCAATATCAGCGAGAGCTTTAGAAGAGCTAGTTTTAAAGTTTAGACAAACCGAAAAAATCATTAGGCGTCTGTCTAAGCGTTATAATGACGTAGTACTTAATCATTTAGCTTATTTACCTAACTTATATGGGCAAGACTTTAAGCAAAAAGATATGATTGCGGATTGGGTGGCTCAATTAAATCAATATTTAGCTAATATAGATAATAAAACAATGCAATATCGCGCTGAAGTTATTTATCAAGCTGAGCAAGAAATCTATTTACCACAAGTCACTATTACTCAACATGGAATGGAAAGCTCTTTCATATTTAGTACAGAGTTTTTTGGCTCTAAAGATTATAAAGAAATAATTCAATTAGGTTCTAAGTTAAGTAATTTAATTGAGGAAGGTGCTTATATCAAACGCGGTGAAAAGACTTTTCCAATTAAAACCTTTGCTGAAGCGTTATTATGGCTTATGGATGAAGCAAAGCGTGGCCAATCGATCCAACGTTATAAAGGCCTTGGTGAAATGAACCCAGAACAACTTTGGGAAACCACCATGGACCCAACTGTTCGGCGTATGTTACAAGTTAGTATTGAAGACGCTATTACAGCGGATGAAATATTTACAACGCTTATGGGAGATAATGTTGAACCACGACGTGATTTTATTGAAAGTAATGCGTTGGAAGCAGAAAATATTGATGTTTAATAATGTGTATTCGCTAAGTAAAAAAGCCGCATCCTTGCGGCGGAGCACATCCTGTACTTGTCCCTTGTCTTTTGACTTCCTGTCAGACTATCCATGTCATCCTTTATTGACAAGTATATGTATTCTTAAGAATTTAACCTAAAGTTAATTGCGCTTTAAATTGTAAGAAATATCTCAAAAATAGGGTGGCATGTGCTTGCTTGTATAAATAATAAGAGGGAAAGCTTTTAAAGCCAAAAGTACTTAATAATTTTTCGTTACATTATGACTTATTAATTCAGATTTAAATGACTACCATAATTATAATTTACGGATTAACTACTGTTGAAACCAATAATTTGCTAAAGCAGTATGTCGGTAATGGTTAAGATATTTTTGAAAAAAAGCTTGAGCTTTTTCATGTTGTTCTGTCTTTATTAAACAATATAAAAAAGATTGAGTATAAATTTCATTTTGCGCATCACTGCCACCTAATCTAAAGCAATCTTGAATAGCAGGCTCCATTATTTCATAAGCTTGTTGATAATTATTTTCTGCTAAGTATTTAATGCCGTGACATAGAGGTAATGCTATATCCTGCCATAAAGTTTGAGTGGGCTTAGAAGTAAGTGTCGCAGCATAATCTTTTATAGATTTTAAAGCTTGATTAGCTAACTCATTTTTACCTGCCCGAGCAAGACAATATATAAAATGAACATTATTGAAAGCAATATAGTGCTCGTTTGGGTGATCACCTAAGTATTGGCTAATTTCTATAAAATAATTATTCTTTCCAAGGCCTGCCAAATCCATACGCCATAATAAAGAAATAGCATCTAATTGTTCTAAAACTAAATTAGGCGTCGCTCCAAAAATATCTGGAAAAAGCTTTAAAATTTCTTTCTCATTACGATTTGCTAAATGAAATAAAGCAAGATGCCAAGTATTGTGACCTTTTAAAAGAGGTAAAATAGTTTTCCAGGATAAAGACAATTTTTCTAAACAGCTAATACCTCCCTCTATATCATTTTCAAATAAGTAAGCATGCGCTAGCGTATGATGCGCCCATGGAACAACTAATGGGGTTAATTCAATTGCTTTCTGAGCAATTTTTTTTGCTTCCTTATAATGCCCACATAGCTCTTGGGCAAATGAGTAGCTTGCTAAAAAAGCAGGATCATTTTGGTTATGTTTAAGGCACTGCTTACATAGGTCTAAAAAACATTGGTTTTGATAGGATTGGCCAGTACAATAAAAAAGCCACTCAACAAATTTTAAAGCCAAAACATCTTTAGGAAATAGTGCAATAATACTCGTAAAGATAGTAATTGCCTGCTCATAATCTAAATTTGCCCAAGCGCAAACTGCATAATAAGTTAATCGCTCACGTAAATTCGCATCATGAAGCTGATACTCGGCATTGCGTAAGATTTGTAGTGCTATATTAGTTGCCGTATCTTCTTGTGCATAAAGATAAAAAGCAGCTGCATAGATTTGCAAAAGTAAATTTTCGGGATAATCATTTGCAGCCTTAAGAATAACCTCAGCGTTATTGCCTGAATTTAATATTTGATCGTTAAAATAATTAATCACATCAATGACTTGGTTTGAATCAGTTGTAACAGTTAAATCTCGCTGGGTTTTCATAAAGTATACTTAATTATTGAATATATAAAAAAGGATAGCAGATAAACTATCTTATAATTGTTGTTATACTTGTTTTAATTTAAAACATGGTAATTTAAATATTATTTTGCGATAATATGCTTTTATTTGCTGTTTATTTTAACTATTAAATTCAAGTTTTAATTCTTTTATAATTACTGCTTAATCGCAATTTATAAGTTTACCATACTTGCAGTCATAGCCATTTATAGCGTCCGCCTAACCTTAACCAAGCGCAAATGCGAAAAGAGGGAGCCATTAAGGCAAGTGAACTTACAGAGCAATATAAAGTTAACTTGGTAACGTTATACCTATGGCATATAGATATAGTTTTATGGTTATAAAACTAACCTTTAAATTTTAGGTAGTGGTCCTTTATGATGATATCCAATGTTGAGCAAAAATCGCTTACAGAGTTTACTGAAAAAGCTTATCTAGATTATTCTATGTATGTAATTTTAGATAGGGCTTTACCTCATATTGCTGACGGTTTAAAACCTGTGCAAAGACGAATTGTCTATGCTATGTCAGAGTTAGGTCTTAAAGCCACCTCTAAGCATAAAAAATCAGCACGTACTGTTGGGGACGTGTTAGGTAAATTTCATCCCCATGGTGATGTTGCTTGTTATGAAGCAATGGTGTTAATGGCTCAGCCTTTTTCTTACCGTTACCCCTTTGTTGATGGGCAAGGAAACTGGGGCTCACCTGATGATCCTAAATCCTTTGCTGCTATGCGTTATACGGAAGCTAGATTATCGAGTTATGCAGATTTATTACTATCTGAATTGCAGCAAGGAACAGTTGACTGGGTAGATAATTTTGATGGTACGTTAAAAGAACCTTCTTTATTACCAGCAAGATTGCCGAATGTATTATTAAATGGTGCAACTGGTATTGCTGTAGGTATGTCAGCAGATATACTGCCACATAATTTAACTGAAGTAGCTAATGCTTGTACTTATTTGCTGGATCATCCAAATGCAAGCTTAGACGCCATCTGTAAACATATAAAAGCACCTGATTTTCCGACTAATGCAGAAATCATTACTCCAAAAAAACAAATTCGTTTAATGTATGAGACAGGTACTGGCTCTATTAAAATGCGGGCTGTTTATAAAGTAGAACGTCATCAAATTATTATTACAGCATTACCCTATCAAGTTTCCGGGGCAAAAGTAATAGAGCAGATTGCCACACAAATGCAACAAAAAAAACTGCCTTTGGTAGAAGACTTACGAGACGAGTCTGACCATGAACATCCTACACGTTTAGTAATTATTCCAAAATCTAATCGGGTCGATATTGAAAGTTTAATGTTACATCTTTTCGCGACTACGGATTTAGAGCGCAGCTATCGTGTTAACTTTAATATGATTGGCTTAGACGGTAAGCCTAAAGTAAAAAGTTTATTAACCATTCTAACTGAATGGTTAAGCTTTCGTTTAACTACGGTCGAGAAGCGTCTGCGTTATCGTTTAAATAAAGTATTAGAACGTATTCATGTTCTTGAAGGTTTACTTATAGCTTTCCTTAATATTGATGAAGTTATTGAAATAATCCGAGAAGATGAAAATCCTAAAAAAGGATTAATGGCGCGCTTTAACTTAAGCGAACGACAGGCGGAAGCAATTCTTGAAATAAAACTACGTCATCTAGCTAAACTTGAAGAAATAAAATTGAAAGCAGAGTTGGATGAATTATCAAAAGAACGAGATTCTATTCAATCTATTTTAGACAATGAAGATGCGTTAAAACAATTGGTTAAAAATGAAATTATTGCTGATCGTAATAAATATGGCGATAAACGAAAATCACCTCTAGTTGAGCGAAGTGAAGCGCAGGCTTTAAAAGAAACTGACATTTTACCTAATGAACCAATTACCGTTGTTCTATCGGAAAAAGGTTGGATTCGAGCCGCAAAAGGTTATGATGTTAGCGGCCGAGATTTAAATTATAAAGCAAATGATGCTTTTAAAACTCAAGCGAATGCTCGTACAAATCAACAAATTATTTTTTTTGATAGTGAAGGAAAAGTTTATACTTTACCAGCCCATGTTTTACCTTCAGCACGTGGTCAAGGTGAGCCTTTAACAGGGAAACTTAACCCTGCTGATGGCGTAACTTTTGAGGCTGTTATTGCTGGTGAGCCAGAAGATCATGTTTTAATTGTTAGTGATGCTGGCTATGGTTTTATCGCTCAATTAAGTGATTTATATGTTAAAAATCGTAATGGTAAAGCATGCTTAAAATTAACGGCTAATAGCTTAGTTCTAACTCCTCGTTTTGTCAGCCAGCGTGAAGCTTTAAGCGTTGCATGTGTAACCAATACAGGCCGTTTATTAGTCTTTTCAGCAGAAGAATTACCTCTTTTAAATAAAGGTAAAGGCGTTAAGTTAATTAATATTCCAAGTGCAAAGGCAAGCCTACGTGAAGAGTATTTAATAGATGTGCAAACCTTAGGCAACAAAGATCTCTTAACGGTGCATGCAGGAAAGCGCCACTATACGCTTAAGCCACAAGATTTAGATCACTATCGCGGGGAGCGTGGCCGTCGCGGTAATTGTTTGCCCCGGGGCTTACAAAATGTAACTGCGCTGCGGGTAACTGAGTCCTAGATTTAGTTACTGTCTGCAACGTATTATTATTTAAATGATACATATAAATGATAAGCTAAATTATTCTCTTAATAGCTCCGCTAATAGTTTCTTTTGTAATAAGGATAAGGAAGTTAGCGGCAGCGTTTCTACAGAAAGTGCTTTGTATAAGGGTAAGGTCGATAAATACTTTTGTGCTTTTAAGTGTTTTACTATGGTATTAACATCTCCCCTAGCAAGAGGGCCAGTAAGTGCTGTTGATAAATTGGCTGCATCTTGAATGTTAGCAAGACTGGTGTGCATTAAACGTGCAATAATAGGTTTAGCTTCTTGCTCTTTAATTCCTACTTCCTTAAACAGGTGTAGAGCTTGCAGAGCTAAAGTAACTAAATAATTAGAAGCGAAGACCGCTGCAGCATGATAAAGCGGTTTTTTATCAGGCATTATAGTAACAAGGTTAGCGCCTAAGGGTTTAAAAAGCATAGATAGTACTTGCGTCGCTTGGTTATCTCCTTCAAGCGCGCAGTCACAATTATTAAAGCTATTTTTATCTAATGTATCAGCTCTAAATGCTTTTAAAGGATGCAAAGAAGCAATAAAACAACCTTGCGCCTGCAATGGTTTTAAAATATCAGAATTTAAAACGCCACTACAGTGAACTGCAATACTTCCAGGTTTAATAATTTTTTTACTAGCAAGTTCTAAAACAATTTCTTCAATTACATCATCTGGTGTTGTAATAAAAATAATATCTGCTTGTGGTAAATCGCTTAAATAAGCAACAGCTTTCCCGCTATTAAGGGTTGAGCAGGCTTGGTTAGCAGTTATAACTTGCTTATTAAAAATTGCCTTTAGCAAATGTCCTGCTGAGCTTAAGCTAAGAGCAAGGTTTTTTCCTAAGCGTCCTGCACCAATTAGATTAAAATGTAGGGGCTGCATGTGTTGAAAGACCTTTGAGCTAGTTATTATTAATTATTCTACTCGTTTGTTTAACTTGCATACAGATTTTTTTTTGACTATCTTTAAAAAAAATTCTAGGTTAATAAATGAAATGACTTTAAGGATGAAGTCAGTAATTAAAAAGATACTTATAATTATACTTTTTTTAAGTAATCATAATTATGCAGAAACCACTTCTGCATTAAAAAGAACTATTACTTTTCAAAATTATTGTAGTTATCCCGTTTGGATAGCACTTACGCCAACTTATATTGCAGGAAATAATAAATTTTGTCGTAGTAATAGTGATTGTTTGCGTAACGCTTCCTGCCTTAATAATCGATGTGTATACCCAATTCCATTACCTAGAGGTGGCCAAGTAGGCTCACCATGGAAATTGCAAGCGTTTGACCCATTTAATTTTGATAATTCACAAACACAGGCGCAAGTTGAGGTATCGCTACAATATTCTATTCCTAATTTTAATCTTCCCTATAGAGGCAGATATCAGTATATAGCTAATATAAGAGCTAGAACTGGATGTAGCTTTGTTAAAAGAGATAAAGATAAGCGGGTGTTAGTTTGTGAAACGGGAGAATGTTTGGTTGATAGGAATAATGGTTGTATAAGTGAGACTACATATCCAAGTACTCAAGCTAAACTTGTCTTAAATCATAACAAAGTTGATTTCTATGATCTTAGCTTTATTCATGGTATTAATGTTCCCATTGGTATTCAACCGGCGGATAATCCACCACCAGCAGAACCTAGCATTCATCAAAATCCTCTATTTTGGTGTGGCAGATTAGGATTTGCTGATGCTCGCAGTATCTTTTTTAATTCTCAATTTAACGCGCCAAATTGGTTTGGTTGTAATTGGCAATTTAATCCGCCGTCTTTACCTGTTTATCAAGGTTATAGTAGTGAAGTGTTTTATACAGTAGTTAAATATAATGTGCCTATTAGATCTTGTTTTTCCTCCAATGATTGTTTAGAGGAGGAGCGTTGTGGTTTTAGTCATTATGATTTACATAAAAATCGTGATGCTGTGCCGCACTGTGGTAGGCCGATTGCTTTTACAGTTCTAGCTAATATTTGTGCCGCCACTTATGACCAAGGCGCTATTTTACCTAAAAAAGCATTAGGCTGTTATAGTGAACCTGGAAATATTGATGCCTTCCGAATGCAGGCTTATGCGCTTTGTGCTTTACCACCAAATGCGCCTCCAACGCTAACAGCCCCGTCTAATTGTTATGCAAAAGGTAATAATTTACCTAATCCGGATTGTTGTGGCTGTATTAATTGGAGTACGCGTGTTCCATTAGAAATGAACAGTTTTTGCCAAGTTGGTGATGTAGTAGCAAGACAGCCTAACTTCTGGCAAATTTATATACGCCCTAAACTTGAATGGCTTACTGAGTTTTGTCCTATTGGCTACCTTTATCCTCATGATCAAGTCCATGCGAGATTTAAGTGTGCTTCTGTAAGAGAACCAGATGAAAACAGCCCAAATTTCTTAAATTATGTGGTTACCTTTTGCCCAGATAAACAAAATTTATTTGGTTTGAGTAATGATAAATTGTAATTAAATTTTACAAAAAATTAACTTAGTATAAAATACATTTACAGATATACTGCGATCTCTTTCCTAAGAATGTAATAATTATGTTGTATATAATTAAAGGAACTAGTGACAAAATTTATAAATTGTTCGGTTTATCAGTGTTGCTAGGCAGTGGCACAAAAAGCGCTGATATTGCGAAAGATGTATTTCGTACCTTATATTTTGGTGACAAAGAAAATTGTCAATACCATATCAAAACTTGGCTAGATGGAACTAAAAGCAATCATAGTTGTTATAGTCAAGGAAATATGTCTGCAGGAAATCTATTTTTTATTTTTGGTTCAGAGCCCTTTATTAAAGAAAATGACGAATTAGAAAACTATTATCTGAATAAAGTGAACCTTGCTTTTGCTTTTGTAGATCAAAATAAAGAGTTAAATGGTTTAAGCCTATACTACCGCAGAGATGATCCAACGAAATGGATGATTGGATTAATTAAAAATACAAATTTAATTCCAAGTAAGCGCCAAGTTTATATCTTAACTAGTGTTAATCCAAAATCTTTCGTTAAAGATGAAAAATTAGGCACGCAACATTTCATTTCAGCTACTGAAAAAAATAACTTTGTCGAAACTTTAAATGATCCTTTTTTAGCTAAGTTTATTAACTTTATTATTAAATCAGATGGCCAAATTGAAACTAATGCAGAGGTCATTGGCCAATTTTTAAATTATGTAAGCTTAAATAATGAATTTAAAGAAAATAAAGAGTCATTTTTATTAAAAGAATCATTACCAGTACTTTTATCTAATCAAGCATTGCAGGTAGCACAACAGCTAGATTTACAATTATCACTTTCTCAGATTAAGCAATGTTTAGATGAAAAGAGTTTACTTCCGCGCTACTTATGCCAATTAAGACAGTTAAATGTGACAGAGGCAAGAAATTTAGCAAGTCTATTGTTGTCTTTTGAAGAAGCTAAATTGATAGAGAAGTGGGATATTATTTTAAGCAATGAACAATTAGCAAAGTATTTATTAGAGGCTGCAAATAGTTTAACTGACTCTTTATTAAAAGATGCTTTTAGTGATGAATTCATTGATTCATTGCTCTTTATTATTAACCAAGATGTATTTAACTTTTTTTATGAAAAAATTAATAAAGCTGGAGGAAAGGCAAAAGATATTTGGAGTAACCTAGCTTATTTAAGTCAGCTAAAGTGGGAATTACCTAAGGAAGTATTTAAAAAAGAAGTATTGTGTCAATTAATATGTTCTATAAATGACATTTCTTCTTTAAAAACATTGTTAATTGCAGCGAATGAAATAGATTTAAATTTAGAAAATATTTTTAACCCGTCTACATTTGCGCAATTTTTAATAGATGGTTTTTATATAAGTCATGTACCTTGGCAAAAATTAATTGAATTAGCAAGAATGTGTCAAACTAAGGAGCAGTCAGAGGTTTGTCATAATTTAATTAAACTAGGATTAAGTCTAGAAACGATTGAGTTTTGGTTAGCTGCTCCTGGAATGCATTCTATCTTTGCCAACTTATTTAAATATGAAGCAGATAAGCAAGTTATTCTTACAACACTGGAACTTTTAAAGAGTAAGCCTTTTAATGGAATAAGTAAGATACAACGTAATTTAGAACTATTAAATTTAGCTGAACTATCTATTGCGCCTATTTTAAAAGACGATACAAAAGGCAAACAGCTCTTGCAGATAATGCATTTAATTGCCGGACAAGATAAAGCATTGCAACTAAAGCTAGTAAAAATAGCGTATGGGGTTATTACCACTGATCATGTAGAAGATTTAAAATTTGATTTTAATAATATTTTAAAAAATGAAAAAAATACTCTTTTTATATATCAATTTCTTGCTACGCTGCGAATAATAAATTCATTAAAAACTTTATTTCCCGCTAGTAAAGACATGTTAAATTTATTAACGCAGTCAAGTGAAGAGAGGTTACTATTTTTAAAAGGATTAACGACTCTTGAAAATGAGTGTCATAAAATTAAAAAAAGATTTAAACAAGATTTATCAAATAACTTAGAGGTAATTGAGCAGGCAGATAGAAATTATCGCCAGAAAATGTATTTAATAATATTCAACCAAATTAGTAATCCTGCCCCAAAAAACAAATTACTCACTGAAATTAAATCAGCTGAGCGAGATTTTTTAAAAATTGTGGACGTTGACCAGCGCCCATGGCTAAGATATATGCTCGCTGCAATTGCGAATTCCGTAGCATTGTTATTAACAGCGGGAATAGCTAATATTTATCACTACCGGCAGTCGGGGGATATATTCTTTTTTCAGCGAACTGCAGCTGGTGAAGCAATTAAAAAGTTAGATATTAAAATTATGGAGCAACTTAAACCTACTACGATAACTACTTAATAAGCCATCTCACCATATTACTACAATACCTTGATTCAACTCAGGAGTTTTCATAAGGAATCTAATGTTTTATTAATTTGATGATGTAATAATTGTTGTTAAGAATTTACCATCATTTTTATAAAAAAGTGCTAATATCATTATTACAATGAGTAAATTTAAGGTATTATTTTTTAAGCACATTTAATCTAAAATAAACATTGGTAGTCAGTGAATGATTAGTATGTTAGCAATTCTTTTTAAGTCGGTGCATGTTTGTTATTAAAAATACTATTGAACAAATCTGCATTTTCTGCTTAATATGAATATATTCTGCTGATACCAGAAAATAAGGAAATAGAGCCATGCCTTTGCCAAGTAAGGCTTTACGATATGGCCAGTTAAAGTTTAAAAGCGCCGGAGAAGCGGTGCCTACCTCAGGCCATGAAGTTTTCAAAGTCGAATTTGTCGACGCAGCTGGCGAGACAAAAAAAGGATTTTATAAACCTCTCGCCTCTTCATATCCCCGTATTCTGGCTGAGTATTCGGTTGCCAGTAGCGTTTTTATGGGTACCCTCGTTGATCGCGTTGCCGAAGAGCGACTTGTATTAAATGATCAAGATGAGGTTATTGGAACTATATCAATCGCTATCCCGAATTTTAGGCCTCTACAGCAATGGAGTGATTCTACGTCGTCGAATCCGCAAGAAAAAGAACTAATTTGCCCAAGTGTAGAATCGCTCTTACAAAATAATTTTGCTGAATTATTAGTCTTGATGTGGATTATTGGAGAAGATGATGGCCACCCTGGTAACGTATCCACTTTAGGTTTAATTGATGGTGATATGCGTTTATATGATATTACCTATATTATGAAAGGCGGCCGATTAAGTGATAGTTTTTTAAAAGCGCCACCAGAGCAATTAATGCGGTTGAAAAGATGGCATTTAGACAATTTCCCTATATCGCTTCCTGGAACACATTCCCCTGCAAGGACAATTCCTGCTAATGGTAATGTCATTAAGGTTTATAAAAATTATGCTGAATTTCAAAAACTAGCGAGTAATCCATCATTGCGTATTGAAGATGGTAAAATTTCATTTCAGGATCAATTATTCAGTGCACTACTAAAACAATTAATTGGTTTTGATCCAGAAATGTTACGCTCTCGGCTTGAACATTATTTTGGTGATATAAAATTTAACTATAGTTGCTTAGATGAAAAACAAAGAACTGCCTTAGCAAAAATACATCCAAACTTTTTCCAACCGGTGTTTGAAGAGCAAGAAACTTTTGTTGATCACATTATGAAAGTTTTTAATGAACGTTATCAACAATTATATCGAGCAGTCGTTTTTTATACTGGTTGTCCTCAAAACGAAAGTAATACAGCAGTGATTGCTTTTAGTGATTATTTACGTAATAAACCGTCTGCTTTTAGCCAGATTATAACGCAAGCAGAAGAGAAAAATAAAAAAATGGAACAAGCTTGGAGCTGTGTTTACCCTAGTTCTGAAAATAGTTCTAATGAAAATATTGATGCAGATTTTACTCATATTAAAAAATCTATAGATGTTGATGCCTGTGTATTTAAACCTACTGCTCGATTTAATTTAGTAAAAATGGAACAAAGGTATCATCAAGTTTGGCGTGATTCACTTATTTTCTTAATTAAAGATAGCTTAGCGGATGCTCAGCAATTAACTGAAAATTTAATCAAAGAATTACAACGTAAGCCAATTACTCTACCATCCTTAGAAAAAAATAAAATAGCCTTAGATGATGTCAATTTAATTAAAAGTACTCAACTTTTAGAAGAGAAGGATTTTGATATTGATTCAGTTCCTATTGAGTGTGATAAAGAAAATAGTATCTTGTTAGGATTAAAAGAGCTGCTTAAATTTAGAGAAAGTTTAAAACAGGCTGCTTTAGATTATTATAAATTAGAAAAAGATGAGTTGACGCTAGAAAAAAATCAAATATTTTGCCGAAAAGTTTCTATGGCAATAGAAAATTATGAGGCTAATATTTATAAATGTTTTGCTGGCACAGGCTGGATTAAGATATTTGGCGCATTGATGACTAAAATCTATGATCTATATGGAAACTTTAATTTTCAAAGGCACTTAAATTCTGCAGATGTGTCTATGGACAATAAAGTTAGGTATAATTATGCAGCTCTCTTAAATGTTCCTCATACTGAAGAGCATGTGATGTCAGCAGCAATTAAAGCACTATTTGATTGGGTAAATAGGCTTGATGAAGATACCTTCAAAGATACCGTATCAAACATTATTTCAGGCTGCTACACAGCAAGTACATACAATTTCTTATCTAATCGTAATCGTGAAAAACCGGTAAAGCTATTCTTAAAGAAACCTAGCACAGAAGATAATGCTAATAAATTAGCATTTATCTTAAGCTCTGGTGGGCATGCAAGTACATCTTTAAATACGCAATTGATAAAAAATTTAATGGAAATTTTTATCAGTAGAACGATTAATGGTTCTAATGCTGACAATACGGAAGATGAAACTCGTAACGCCATAGATGTTAATTTAATTAGTGTTGAATATGCTTGTGATCGAGGTACATTTGATGATTATACGTACACACTACGAGCTATTAAATATGCAAAAGAAGATGCACGGTTTAGCCATTTATATTCAAAAGATTCTTTAACTCGCTTTAACAAGTGGATGTATAAATGGGTTGATAGTTTAGAGCGAAAACAATTTGATTGCATATTAAAAGAAGCATTAAATCAATATCAACCTTATAGTTGGAATTGGTTTAGTACAAAAAGTCGAAGTGAGGAAATATATAAAGCTTTAAATGATAAGCATCACTCTAATTCAGGAATTTTAGCTAATCTATTTACTCAAGGACAGATTAAGAGTGGCTCGTTTAATACGATTTTATTTAATATTTTATTAAATAAAATGCAAACAGCTATTTCAATTGGCAAAATTCAAGATCCAAATGCGCAACTTATTATGCAAGTTGCTAACAATGATAGCCATTTGCAATATTATCTACAGTGTTTAGCAGATTATGCCAAACATCAAACTTATGAATCACACCCTCTATTAACAGAGCATACAACGGTAGCTGTTTTATAAAGCGAACGTGTTAGAGGGATTGTTTGTTAATTCTTGAGTTGAGGATTTAATTAAATAGTTAAGGTCTTTAACTAATACTTTTAAAGCTTTAAGATCAGGCTTGATAGGATTTATTTTAGACTGTAGCTTAAGTAGCTCTTCAGTATAAATTTCAATTTCATCATCCCAATTATTTTCGGGTTTGATATGTATGGCAAGTGCTAATTGATCTGCTGCTTTATTTAACAATAAGGTAAAATCTGCCTTATTAATTTCCTCTGGAATAGTTTCATCTTTTGATAATTGCCATTTATCATAAATTATTTTTATAACCAAAAGACAGACTGGTAATAAAAGAACAAAACTGACCAGAAAAATGGTTGTAGAGTTGTTAATCTGTCTATTAGCATTATAAGCTGAATTATCTGCTAAAAAAGATTGGCGGTTAATATAGTTAGATGTAGGCGTAGTATTTAATTGTAAGGGTAAGCAATTTTCTGACACCGGTTTAATTTCTAGCCGTTTTGATTTGCTGAAAAGGGAGTTATAAGAAGCCTTGGGAGCTAAGCGTTTACTATTTAGATCTGGTTTAGTCAAAGTTTCTTTATCTTGGTCAGCACTACGTTCAGTGCTAAAAGCTAATTTTTTTGGAATTACGGGTAGGCCTTGTGTAATACGTTGATGATTTACCCATGAATGCATGGAGTCTATAAGTTGTTCTATTAAATTTCTGACATCACTAACTAACTTAAGTTGTTCATTAGGATTTTTTTGTTGGTTTAAATGGTTAATAACTTGGTTAACTTGAGCAACTAGCTCATTACTGGCAGCTTGTAAATCACTAGGGTTAGTTGAGAAGCGAGCTAAATTATCTTGATTGGTAATAAAATTGTCAATTTGAGCTTGCTTATTCCTAATTATTCTATTCCACCAATTCAAATCTTGCTTATGTTGAATGTATTTATGATAAGCTTGTGTATTAGCGTCTAAAACAAGCAAAATATTTTCCTCTGAACGTAGAATAAACTGTTCAATACTTTGCAATAAATTAGACATTTCTTCACGAAATTGAATTAATGTAAATACCTCGCCTGCTTGATCAAATACTTGTAGAAGCTTATCTAGAATTGTTTGAAAACGAACTATTTCCTGTAAATCAGTGATACTTTCACCATAGGCCGCTTTTACCTCACCAGCTAGCTCCGCAATAAATTTAAACTCAGGACAATTATCTAAGGTTTGCTCCGTAATTAGTACGGGTAAAAGGGTGGGATCTATTGCGAACTCTACTATTGCTTCACGTGAAACCGTAGCACAGGCTTTTGCAGCTAAGGTAGGAAATTGTGCTTTAGAATCCAATGCTTGTTCACTACTTGTAAAAAGCTCCCAATAAGGGTGGGGGTTAACACGTTCCTTGGCTAAAGCAAAATGTAAGATGGTATGGCGTAACTCAGCTACTTTATTAAGTTGCAACTTGACAGCATAGAGGCGTTTTTTCAATTGTTGAGTTACAAGATTATGGATGATGTTAGCTTCAACTTTTGCCTCAAGATTATAGCGACAATCAGCTAAAAATAATCGATCGCTGCCAGCGGTAGGAGGCACATGGATTTCTATAGTACGTAAATATTGACGTAATAATTGTAACTGTTTGGCGACATAAGTTGAATTATCAGTAGTAGCAAGCCGCTTTAATATCTGAATAACATCGAGTAATACATAGTTCATAGGTTGATTAAAATGTTCTGGCGAAAGCTTACTATTACGAATTAATAAATAATCGCCAATGTTGCGCATAAGTGTGCTTAAGCCTGGCCAATTTAAACGTTCATTGTCTACTAAACCAATATGAAAGTCGTCACTATTAAGCTCATGCCTTGGGCGATATTCATTATTTAGAAACCAGGAATTTTCATTTTCATTAATGAAGGCAACTTGATTGTCTTCAGCAAACCAGCTACTACTTGTTTGTAATAGTTCTTGGTCTAGTCCGCTTGTTGCTCGCGCTGTTAAGATACGTTGTCTAAATTGTAATTCTTGAGGTAGATAGCAATTTTCATGATGTAGTGGCCAACTGAAAAGGCCAAATCGCGATTGGGTGGGCATAGGGCGGTAGGGTAACTTATAATGTCCTTCATGCATGAGTTTCTCCTGCTAATATTAGCTAAACATATACTTTTTCCTCTAAACAAATAATTAAAAATTTTATCCTAAGGCTATAATTAATTAGCCATAGTTTTTGATTGTTGTAAATGACTAAGCTAATAAATTAGCTCTTTTTATACTTACTCTAATAGTAAAAGAATTTTAAACTTTATCTTTATAACATGACAAGATGATTTTTTTTACGTTATGATGCTCTAAATTTTTAATGATATTAGTTATGATTATTGATTATTTAAAAACTTTTCCTCAGTATTTAGCTCCAAAGCACGCTTTAACTAATTTTGCTGGTTTGCTAGCTGGGGTAAAAATTCCTGCTGTTAAAAATTACTTAATTCGTCAGTTTGTTCAAAAATACGATGTAGTGATGAGTGATGCTTATGAAGAAAATCCGCTCAACTATGCTTGTTTTAATGATTTTTTTATTCGCCGTTTAAAAGCAGAAAAGCGACCCTTAGCGCCGGCTGATATTGTTTCACCCGTTGATGGAGTCATAAGTGAATTAGGTCAAATTAATAAAGGTGAAATTCTTCAAGCTAAAGGACGCTATTACACAGTAGAGGAATTTTTAGCTTGTGATAGTAGTTTAAGTGGAAAATTTATTTCAGGGCGTTTTGCGACGCTGTATCTTTCACCTAAAGATTATCATCGCGTGCATATGCCAATAGCAGCAACCTTGCGGCATATGATCTATATTCCAGGAAAACTTTTTTCTGTACAACCTACCACGGCACGTGTAGTACCTAAGTTATTTGCTCGTAATGAACGATTGGTAACCTTTTATGATACGGAAGTCGGCTTAATGGCTATGGTATTAGTTGGCGCAACAATTGTTGGGGCTATTGGAACTAGTTGGCATGGTGAACTTAAGCGTACTAAAAAGCAGCAACTTTTTGCTTATAGTGACCAGCCTAAACGCTTAAATAAGGGCGATGAAATGGGGTATTTTAAATTGGGCTCAACAGTCGTATTACTTTTTGCAAATGGGCAGCAAGTATATTGGCTTGATACGCTTAAAGCTGGTCAGACTATTAAATATGGACAGGCGCTAGGTAAAATAGGGTAAGTGTTTACCACGTAATGACGGTAACTCAGGAGAATTTTTGTAGGTTGGGCTGTGGCCCAACATTTACATGACTATTGTTGGGCCAAGGTCCATAGCTGTCAGGCTAAGGGTTCAAGCGATTAGATCGAGGCAGGCAGAGGTGCATTTAAGCCCGTTTTGGAATCGCCGAAACCATCCATGCGGCTCGATGTTGGACATCCATGTCCAACAACGTTCCAAAACGGGCTCAAATGCACCTCTGCTTAGGACATAAAAGGGTTTAAAAACTAAACGCAGCTACAAAATTGTTTGATCTGACGTTTATGGGCTCTGGCCAACCTACCTAAGGCTTCGGTTGACACTATTACATGAACGCTTGCCTATTATCTTGTTACTGTTTTGCAAACTTTAAACTTTTAATCGCTACATTACGAAATACAGGCGCGGCTAACTCGCCTCCAGAAGCTAAAGTTTCACCATTTTTATTTAAATAACCGTCTTCGATGACAACTAGCATGACATACTGTGGTTTATTAGCTGGTACATATCCTGCAAATAAAGAGAGATGCTTTGCTTTAGCAAAATTAACATCTTCTGCGACCGTGCCTGTTTTACCAGCGACAGAAATACCAGGAATTGCGGCTCGTATGCCAGTGCCATTCTGTACAGATTTTTCAAGCATGCGTGTCACTGATTCTGCTGTAGTTGCTGAAATTACTGAACTAGCATTTTGCCCATGAACGTAACCTTTATTTGCCAGAATTGCAAAAGATTTAGCTAAGGTTTCTACAGTGACTGGAATGTTTTCGCCTAATGATGTTTTTGCAAGTTGTAAGTTGTCACTTTGATTAGTTCTCCACCAGCTCTTCATATCAAAACCGAATGCTTCAAGTTTTTTACGAATTACTGAAGGCCCTGCATCTTGAGCAACTTTAATAAGGCAGGTGTTGACTGATTTAGATAGCGCATCTGTTAATGAAATTGAATTAATCTCAGCGTTATAATTCGTAAACATTTTGCCTTCAATATAATAAGGAGATGGGCAATCATAAAGCTTAGATTCAGAACTAATACCAACATCAATCGCAGCTGCGGCAATAAAAGGTTTTATAGTCGATCCTGGCGAAAAAACACGTGATTTCCAGCTAGAATCTTCCTTATTTTTACCTGCTTCAGCAAATGCAATAATATTGCCACTACTTGGATCAACCACAGCAATAACTCCTGATTTTGCCTGATATTGATGAACAGCTATAGCAATCTCTTTCGCTGCAACCTGCTGTATTTTAGGATCTAGGTGAGATACATCGATTTCTTTACTCTGCGAGGTGGTTATTGAGCCTAAGGCGGCATAAGAAGCACAAATTGGGGCTAACATAGAAAGCCCTGCAAGTGCTGCCCCTAACAATAAAGGTCTAGAAACATTTAATGGGTAAGTCGATAACATTGAAATTCTCCTGATGATAAAAGCACTCTCTTTATTCTCCGTATTCAAAGCCATTCCTACCGTGCATGCAAATTCTCGGTTTGATAGTAAAGAACACTGAGATACTGCCTGTACAACCTGAAACAAGCAGCGGCCATAGTCATATGCTGAAATCTTTTGGTGGCCAACCAATACTTCATCACATGATAATTCTTGTAATTCGCTTAAGACGTTATGCCATTTATTAACGCCAGGGTTGCCCCAAAAGACGATGCGTAAAGCTTCCATGAAATAAGCCCATAAACAATCTCGGTTACGATGATGTTGACCTTCATGAGCGATAGCAATTTTTACATTTTTCGAAGAAGAAAATAGGGACACGGGCAATAGAATATAAGCTTTATTAAATAAATAGACTGAAAAAGGAATATGGCAACGATCAGAAATTTTAACTATAAGTTTACCAGAAGTGCGATAAGCAACTGCTTTATCCACTATAGTTTTCAATTTAATCAAGTCTAACAGTACGCGATAAGTACGAAATAAGATTAATAAAAAAAATACCAGATATAATAATGAATAGTAGGTGGGGTTAGTAATTGCTGAAATAGGTGTCGGCTTAGAAATGGACTCTGACGAGTTAGGCCGTACGATAGGTAAATTGACATACGCCTTTAGAGTATCAATTGATATATATTTATGTTTTACCGGTTTTAAATCAAAGTGTACACAATGGACAATCAATGGAGAAACTACACAACTAACTAATAAAAAGCGCGCAAGTTTAAGTTTAAAAGAGGGTTGAGAGGTCAGTTTTTGACTACCAATAAACCACGAGCTTATAAGAAGTAAACAGTGAATACTTAATAGTATCTCCATAAGTAACATTACTGTACTCCTTTTGAGCTTTCGCTAGTAATTAATTGCTTTAGAGCTTTCTCTATCGCTTCAATATCAGCATGAGGTAATTTTTTGGCCATCAAGAGTCTTTGCACAAGCGCAACGGGCTCGCCATCAAATACATTAGCAACAATATGATCAAGACAAGTACTTTCATAGTCTGACTTTGTAACGATAGGTGTAAAAACATGCGCATAGGAATTTTTTTGACACTCAAGAAATCCCTTTTGTTCAAGAACTTTAAGGACTGTAGCTACTGTTGTGTAGGCAAGCGGTCTTTCTTTAGGGAGATGCGAAGTAACTTCTTTAATGGTTGCTTTATTTAGACTCCAAACTATGTTCATTAATTCAAGCTCTACTTCAGTAAGAATTCGCTCAGTGGAAGTGGAAGAGGAAATTTTTTTTGGTGACATTTTTTCTCCATATAATACATTCTACTATTTTTATAGTAGATTCTACTATAAAAATAGTAGAGTTCAAGTAGTTTTAAAGAATTCCTAAACTTTTGTTGATGCAGAATTAAATTGTACGCCGAGGCTAATATTCTTTGCGGTTATAGAGAAAATAGCGAGTAGTTGAGAAGCTTTAAGAAGTCAGCATTACTACAATAAAAAAAAGAAATTAACTGTTAGGAAGAAATGTTGTAAAAAAATTTAATGGTACCGAGAAGAGGACTCGAACCTCCACGGAGTTACCCCCACTAGCACCTGAAGCTAGCGTGTCTACCAATTCCACCACCTCGGCATCTTAACCAGCGTACGTTACTGAAGAACTATAATCCTGTCAACCTTTATTCTATGCTCTTTAAAAAGTATAGCTAAACTAAGTGTTAATTCATGTATAAAAGCTCTAAGCATTTGATTTATAATTTTTAAATCGAAAACAATCTATCTTAATGTAAATCATATCTTTATAATCAATAGGTTATATAAGTTAGGTTTTTGGAATAAATAATGATACTTCTTGATTGGCTTAGCAAAGGTGTTGACACTTATTTTGCTTGTAAACCGCAGCCTAAACCTAAGCCTGATATAATTAATAAAGCTAAGTTAATTGCCCATCGTGGTGCTCATAATAATCAGCAATCTTGTTTAGAAAATACAGATGTGGCTTTTGCCAAAGCACTAGAGCTAGGTTGTTGGGGTATTGAACTTGATGTGCGCGCAACAGCAGATCAAATTATTATGGTTAATCATGACCCTACCTTAAGGCGACTATGGAATAAAGATTTAACAATTGGTAATTTAACATTTGCACAACTTAGACAAGAGCTTACTCTTTTGCCTAGTTTAGCTGAAATTGTAGAGCGCTATGGCCAGAAAATACATTTATTTATTGAAATTAAAGAACCTTTTGTTGCCTTAGATTCATTAATCCAAACTTTAAAACCGCTGGTTCCAATTCAAGATTATCATCTACTCGCTTTAAATGAATCTATCTTTAGTTTAATAGAGCATGCTTTTCCTAAAAAATCTTTGTTACTAGTTCCCTTGCATAATAATATTGCTCGTTTTTGTCAATTAAGTTTGGAAAAAGGTTATGGCGGTGTATTGGCCCATTATCTATTATTGAGACAAACACAGATTAATGCTTTACGTACAGCAAATCAGCAAGTAGGCGTAGGATTTATTGATTCAAAAAATTGCTTATATCGCGAATTAAATCGAGGTATAGAATGGATTTTTAGTAATAATGTAGAGCGAGTTATGCCGCATTTACGTCAGCTACAAAAAAATTAATGTAAGCGCTTATGTCCTATGCACCGAAAGGCTGTATTTTGTGCATTTTAACTTATAATATGCATTTAAAATGCTCACATAGAAGGCTGTACTACGCTTTTTCAGCATGTTGTAAGTCCAAACTGCACTCAAATTTAATCTTTCACCAAGATTCAAATATACCCGTAAACGGTTAAAAAAATAGTAAATAAATGAAGCTAGGGTTGGGCACTAAATTAAGGATTTTTTACCTATTTTGACTCTATCGACGTCCCTTGGCTTGTTCGAGGGATCCAGGAGTCTTGAGCGCTGGATGCCTCGGACAAGCCACAGGAGTCGGGTCTTAACTTAGTGCTATGAAGTTAGGGCTCCATTTATGAAATTACTTAGCGCGGTGATATCATTTCTTCAGGTTTTACATATTCTTTAAATTGCTCAGCTGTTAAAAAACCTAATTTAACTGCTGCCTCAAGCAAGGAAGTATTTTCATGGTGGGCAGTTTTAGCAATTTTTGCAGCTTTGTCATAACCGATATGTTGGTTTAAAGCGGTAACCAGCATTAAGGAGTTTTGTAGATAATAATTAATCCTTTCTTGATTGGCCTCTAAGCCCTCGACGCAAAACTCTCTAAATGAACGACAGGTACCAATTAAAAGGTTTACGGAATGGAGGAAATTAAAAATAATAATGGGTTTAAAAACATTTAATTCAAAATTTCCTTGACTACCAGCAACACCTACGGCGGTATCATTTCCAATTACTTGGGTACAGACCATAGTCATTGCTTCGCACTGTGTGGGGTTAACTTTACCAGGCATAATTGAAGAGCCAGGCTCATTTTCTGGTAGAATTAATTCACCAATACCGCAACGTGGACCTGAACCAAGCCAACGAACGTCATTAGCTATTTTCATTAACGCACAAGCAAGTGTTTTTAATGTACCATGTGCCATAACCAAAGGATCATGAGCAGCTAAAGCTGCAAATTTATTAGGTGCAGAAATAAAAGGCAAGTTAGTGATGGCTGCAATATGTTCTGCAACTTTAGTGGCGAATTGAGGATGAGTATTAAGGCCTGTACCTACAGCAGTACCACCAATTGCTAATTCATATAGTTGTGGCAAAACACTTTCAATCCAATGTAGACAAGCGTTAAGTTGAGCGACATAGCCAGAAAACTCTTGTCCAAGTGTAAGCGGTACAGCATCTTGTAAGTGAGTACGGCCGATTTTTACAATATTTTTAAACTCTTCTTGTTTATCAGCTAAAGCATTACGTAAACGACGAACCTCGGGTAATAAATTGTTATGAACAGCTAAAGCAGCGGCTATATGCATTGCTGTAGGAAAGGTATCATTAGAAGATTGCGACATATTGACCATGTCATTAGGATGAATGGGCGTTTTACTGCCTAACACGCCTCCGGCAAGTTCAATAGCTCTATTGGCAATAACTTCATTCACATTCATATTAGATTGTGTGCCACTGCCTGTTTGCCAAACATGAAGTGGAAAATGTTTATCTAATAAACCTTTACTG
This sequence comes from Legionella sp. D16C41, assembly GCF_048541585.1. NCBI lineage: Bacteria > Pseudomonadati > Pseudomonadota > Gammaproteobacteria > Legionellales > Legionellaceae > Legionella > Legionella sp. D16C41. The sequence goes on from NZ_CP183303.1 coordinate 27,107, forward strand.
ACTTCTTCTGCTGCTTGAATAATTAATTTAGCTTTATCCTCAGGCAATTTTCCTAACTCGACATTGGTAAGGGCTGCTGCTTTTTTTAAAATTCCAAAAGCATGAATCACTTCAATAGGCATGATATCGCGGCCAATATTAAAATGATGAAGAGAGCGTTCAGTTTGTGCTCCCCAGTAGCGATCAGCTGCTACAGCAATCTCGCCCATACTATCTGTTTCTAAACGGGTATTGTTCATGTAATTCATACTCCAGTAAAGATGCTTTGCTAAGGCTTGGCCTTAACGCGATGGTTAAATAAATGGACTCACGGTAAATCTTCAACTTTAATTTGTCAAATGGGTATTTTAATGGTAAGCCGCGCATAAAGAAAATGAGTTTTTTAATGTTAGATTATTTAATTAATCCAAGCAAAGTAGCGATAGCGTTATAGCATAAATTTGTTGACTTTAATTACATTTAAATCAATGAGTAAGTATAATTGCTTATTCCCCTAAACTAATTAGTGTTAACTTATATTATAGGTTAGTCAAAAAATCATGATTAGAGCGCTTGATAATCAGGCAACAAAACAGGTTATGTGTTGTATTGATACACTGACAAAACTCCTTAGTACAGACTTACTTGGTATTTATCTATATGGTTCAGCCATAGTAGGTGGCTTACAAAGATACAGTGATCTTGATTTATTTATTGTTATAAAGCGCCCTACTACAGCAGATGAGAAAAGTAAGTTAGTCGCTGATTTGCTCAATATTTCAGGCCGCTATTTAAAAGATTCCAAAAGACCTATTGAAATGACAGTTGTAGTAAAATCTGAAATCAATCCTTGGCGTTACCCGCCGAATTTTGACTTTCAATATGGTGAATGGCTTCGCACAGAGTTTGAATCCGGTCATAATGAGCCTTGGTCTACAAGAAAGATGCCAGATTTAGCTTTACTTATTACGCAAGTCTCAATAGCTAGTGAAACCTTATTAGGACTTAAGCCAAGTCAATTATTACCTAGTATCCCTTATGAAGATGTTATTAAAGCCATAATAGACGCGCTAGATAATTTGATTGTTGATCTTAATCACGATACGAGAAATGTTATCTTAACCTTGGCTCGTATGTGGTATACAGTCAAAACTAATAAAATTATTGCAAAGCCCGATGCAGCTAAATGGGTTATGCAATATGTACCTAAACAATATCAGGTTGTTATTGAGCGAGCCAAAGCAATTTGTTTAGGTGAGCAAGAAGAATACTGGGCTGATATAATTAAGCTTATTAGGCCCTGTACTGACTTTCTAATATTAAAAATTAAAGAACAAATAACCTTGCTAAACTTAGCCGATTCTACTCCAATAATAGAATTATTTGATAATAATTAAGTTATAGCCAATTTTGATGTAGTAATATTTTTTAATAGGTTGGGCGTGAAAAAAATACGTATTTATCAAGCTGGAAACTATAATATAGGCCAGATTATTGAATTAAATGCTGATGCAGGACAACATGTAAGTCTTGTTCTACGTAAGCAGATAGGGGATATTTTAACTTTATTTCCTGGTAATAATTATGAGTTTGATGCCGAAATTATAAAGGTTGCTAAAAAGAAAGTCTCAGTAACCATTTTAACAAAAAGAGTAGTTGACCGAGAATCGCCATGCCAACTTCATTTAGCGCAGGCAATTTCTAAAGGTGAGCGAATGGAGATAGTGGTACAAAAAGCAGTTGAACTAGGGGTAGCAAGTATTACGCCACTTATTACTGAACGTTGCGTTATAAAACTAGATAAAGATCGCTTTGAAAAAAAACGCCAACAATGGCAAGCTATTGCTATTGCTGCTTGTGAGCAGTCTGGTCGCAACAAAGTACCGCAAATTAAACCAGTTCTTACTCTAGAACAGTATTTAGATCAACCGCTACCTGCTTTAAACTTTGTTCTTGATCCTAAAGCATGCCACAATTGGAAGAGTATTAAGCCTAGCGTGACTGAAATAGGGCTTATTATTGGGCCTGAAGGCGGCTTTAGCCAAGGAGAGCTTACGAGTCTCATTGAAAAAGAGTTCTCTCCTTTAAGTTTAGGTCCTCGTATTCTTCGTACCGAAACTGCGGCAATAGTTGCGTTAAGTGTGTTGCAAGCAATTTGTGGTGATCTATAATGGTTAACAGCAACTTTAATTTAGCGAGGTTTCCTTATGAGTGATAATATTAAAACGGTTACTGATGCAAGTTTTGAGCAAGATGTTCTGAAGTCAAGTAAGCCAGTTTTAGTGGATTTCTGGGCAGAGTGGTGTGGTCCTTGCAGGGCATTAACACCCATTTTAGAAGAAGTGGCTGCTAATCATAGTGATAGCATTACATTTGCTAAGATAAATATTGATGAAAATCCTAAAATGCCTTCTCAATATGGCGTAATGAGTATACCTACTCTTATTCTTTTTAAGAATGGGCAGGTTGAAGCGGTTAAAATGGGCCTTTTATCTAAATCGCAATTAAGTGCCTTTATTGAAAGTAATAGTTAAGCCATTTATTTTTAAATTATTCCCGTCAATGAGTACGGGAATAATTTGCAAATTATATTATATAAATTTTCGTATACCTCTCCGTTAATCTCTTAATTTTCATAACCTTAATTCGATTTTTTCATGCTCTTTTTTAATTAACAGTGCTTTAAAATTATTGCCGATGTGTAAGTAAAAGCTAATTTTTAATTGACGACAAGACAACATCCGTGTAGTTTTTACGGGTTTTGTTACTTAAGAATTAAAGGAGTAGTATGCTTTTTGACTTAAAAAAATTTAAACTACTTTGCGTGTTGCTAGTTGTAATCTTATTTCCTTTGTTAGCTGGCCAATATATTCCTACTGAAGTTAAATCAATCTCTTATGCCTTAAGTTTAAGTATGAAAGCGGTACTTGAATTTTTTATGCCGTTTATTATTTTTAGCTTTGTGTTTTCTTGTTTGGCTAATCTACAAAAAGGCGCAGTCTTTTTTGTTGTTTTATTAATTACTTGTGTCTTTATTTCTAATTTTACTGCATTAATGGTTGGTTATTCATCAGGTTGTTTTGGACTTAATTTTTTTCATTTTAAAGCAGAAGCTATTAAAACAGCTACCCAGCTGTCACCTGCTTGGCAACTTCATTTAAAGAAATTAATCCCTAATGATATTGCGCTTTTAATTGGCTTTTTTACAGGGATTTTCTTTTCGTTGCGGCCAACAGCTTGGTCTAAGCATATGGGCGTGCTGTTAAATAAAATGGCCAATAATTTTTTAAAAAAAATATTCATTCCTTTATTACCTGTTTTTATACTTGGGTTTTTATTTAAACTTGAATATGAAAAAGTTTTGCATACCTCGTTAAATTTATATGGTCCTATTTTAATTTTAATTGTAGCCACCCAATGGCTTTACTTAAGTTTTTGGTATTTTATAGCCAGTGGAGCTAATTTTAAAAAGCTAGTATCTTATTTAAAAAATGTTCTACCTGCTACTTTAACAGGGCTAAGTACAATTTCTAGCGCGGCAGCAATGCCTGTTTTGTTAGTATCAACTGAAAAAAATCTTAATAATACTGAGAAAGCTAGAATGCTTGTACCAGCTATTATTAATATCCATACTATTGGTAGTGCTATTGGTATTCCTATTTTGGCTTTAGCTACGCTATCTACATTTAATCTACCACTTCCCTCTATACAAACATTTATTATATTTGCTTTTTATACAGCATTAGCAAAATATGCTGTTGCCGCAGTTCCTGGAGGCGTTATTATAGTAGTAGCTCCCATTTTAGAAGCACATCTAGGTTTTTCTAGTGATATGATAGGTTTAATTACGGCAATTTATTTAATTTGTGACCCATTTGGTACGGCTGCTAATGTAACGGGCAATGGTGCATTTCCCATTTTATTTACCAGGCTCTATACCAAACTTGGTAATATTAAATTACCTGTGTTTGGTGGCCGAAAAACATTGGCTTACAAGAATTAAAGTTATTTAAATTTATTTTTCTCTACAACTTATTGGCTAAGATATAAATTTGGTTCTGACTCAACAAATAATGTAATAATTTATTGGGTCAAGAGCCAGCCTACAACCGCGAATTAACTATAAAAAATTTTAATTTTTTAACAAAAAAGATAAAATGGAAATTATTTATTAAAGTAATATCTAGCTTTGAAAATTAAAGAGCACCATTATCAAGATTTAATTGTTCTTTTTAATAGCTGTTTTGCAGCTAAATACAATACCTGCTTAATTAAAGGTGACGAGGAGCCTATTTACCTTCCTGCTGATGAAACGCGCTCATTTCATGGAATTTATTTTGCCCATGGTTTTTTTAGTAGTGCTCTACATGAATGCGCACACTGGTTAATTGCAGGGCGTGCGCGTAGAAAGCTCGAAGATTACGGTTATTGGTATATTCCTGATGGACGCACAACAAAAGAGCAACAACTGTTTCAACAGGTTGAGGTTAAACCTCAGGCACTAGAATGGATTTTATCAGTAGCGGCAGGTTATCGGTTTCAGTTTAGTATTGATAACTTAGATGGTCCTTCAGTTAATATACAAGCATTTAAACAAGCTATTTATCAGCAGGTACTCATCTACTGTCAGCAAGGTTTGCCTAAACGAGCTAATTTATTTCGTGCATGCTTGTGTAATTTTTATCAAACACCAATAGCATTAGAACAGGGTCAATTTAAGCTATTGATTTAATGTAATAATTACAAATTCTATTATTAGAGAACTTAAATTTTTAATTTAAAAATATGTGTTAAAGCAATATATCAGGTGAAAAGTATGTTAAATGACTGGATCTCCTCTAAAAGCTGTGTTACGCTAAATATGTGGCCGTTTCCAACAGGTCGGCAATCTCAAGTTACCTCTTTATTGATATTCCTGCTAAATAGGCCAATATATTTGGTAACTAGCATTGGCAACGAAGCCTGTTGACGACAACTTTCCACGTTGATCTTCATAATTAAATTATCTCGGAATCCCATTTCGTTTAAATAGACAATACATCAAGTGAGTAGTATGAATCTTAGAGAACTTAAGCAATTACCTATTGCCGATCTTGTTAACATAGCTCAAGAAATGGGAGTTGAAAATACTTCCAGCAAACGTAAACAAGACATTTTATTCGCAATTCTAAAAGCCCATGCTAGTAAGGGTGAGGATATTCTAGGTGGAGGCGTTTTAGAAGTATTACCTGACGGTTTTGGTTTTTTACGTTCTGAAGACGACTCGTACTTAGCTGGTCCTGATGATACTTACGTATCACCAAGTCAAATTCGCCGTTTTGGGCTTAGAACAGGTGATACGGTATATGGCAAAATTCGCCCTCCAAAAGATAATGAACGTTATTTTGCGCTCTTAAAAGTTGATCAAATTAATTTTGATGCGCCAGACAGTACAAAACGAAAAATCCTATTTGAAAACTTAACCCCACTCTTTGCAAATCAGCGCTTAGTTATGGAACAAGGCAATGGTAGCTCTGAGGACTTAACAGCTCGCGTCGTTGATTTATGTGCACCATTTGGACGCGGCCAGCGTGGTTTAATCGTTTCACCGCCAAAAGCCGGTAAGACATTAATGTTACAGAATTTAGCTCATTCGATTGAAAAGAGTTATCCAGATTGCCATTTAATTGTATTATTAATTGATGAGCGTCCTGAAGAAGTAACGGAAATGCAACGCTCGGTAAAAGGTGAGGTAGTTGCTAGTACATTTGATGAGCCTGCTAATCGCCATGTTCAAGTGGCCGAAATGGTTATCGAAAAAGCAAAACGTTTAGTTGAACATAAACGTGATGTAGTTATTTTACTTGACTCTATCACACGTTTAGCACGTGCTTACAATACGGTTATTCCTTCATCGGGTAAAGTTCTTACAGGTGGTGTAGATGCTAATGCGCTGCAAAGACCGAAACGACTTTATGGTGCCGCCCGTAATATTGAAGAAGGTGGTAGTTTAACGATTATTGCAACAGCACTTGTTGATACTGGCTCTAAAATGGATGAAGTTATCTATGAAGAGTTTAAAGGTACGGGTAATATGGAAATCCATTTAAGCCGTAGTATTTCTGAGCGCCGTGTCTTCCCTGCAATAAACATTAATCGTTCAGGTACACGTCGTGAAGATCTCCTTTTAAGCCCAGAAGAATTACAACGTACTTGGATTTTACGCAAAATTCTGCAATCTATGGATGAGTGTGATGCTATTGAATTCTTAATTGAAAGAATGAAGAATCATAAAACTAATACAGAATTTTTTGAAGCTATGAAACGGCAGGAATAAGTAAGTCATAACTATTTAAATTGTTTAAGCCAAAGATCGTTCTTTGGCTTTTGCTAAAACAGAAGTTAACCATTTCTTTCAAAAATTAAACTTCATAGTGCTCTACATAGGTTAACTGTAGCTCTATTAAAAAGCTTTTTTATCTGATCTAGTGTCCCATTGCTTAAAATTAAAAGATAGTTTTCATTTTTTTGGGCAAAGGATACAGTACTCAAAAGTTCATAATTAATTTAGTTGATTATTAATTTAATGACTGACCGATAGCTTGTTCAATAAATAATCTTTTTAATGGCGTGAATTGATTACATAAATTTAAGCCTAATTTACGTAGCGTCATGATAGGTGGTAAGGGGTTGGCAAAGAGTGTTTTTAATCCCCCCATTACAGCAATGATCTGCCATACAGCGTATTTCCTTTGCCTTTGATAAGAAGATAATCTAATTTTGGAAAACTCTCTATTTGAGCCTTCTAGACATTGTAGCCAAGTAGCAATGTCTGCTAAGCCAACATTTAAGCCTAAACCGGCTAGAGGATGAATGGTATGCGCAGCATCTCCCATTAATAACCAATTTCTGCCTACATATTGTTTAGTATGCCGCATAATTAAAGGAAATTGATGCCGGTTACTAATTAAGTTTACGTGCCCCAATCTATAAGCAAAGGCTTTACTTAGGGCTTGGTTAAATACCTCAGATGGTAGAGTCATTAATTGATTAGCCTGTTGTGACGTTGTTGACCAAACAATCGAGCAGGTATGCTCATCAACTAGAGGTAAAAAAGCAAGAGGGCCATTAGGATTAAATACTTGGTAAGCAGTCTGGCGATGCGGTATTTCTGTTTGCACTGTTGCCACTAAAGCATGCTGATGGTAAGGCCAAGTGGTAACTGGAACAGATAACATATTGCGAATGGGTGAGTTGCCTCCATCAGTGATTAATAATAATCTACCTTCCCAGCTTTCTTCATTACTATAGAGTTTAATTTGTGGCTGCTGGGTTATTTGGGTAATTTTGGAATTTGGAAATAGCGTTACTGTCGGTTCTAAGGCTAAGCGCTTTAATAAAGCATTTTTAATAACGGTTTCTTCAATAATTGCGCCTAAATTTGAGCTAGCAATTAAACGGGCGTCAAATTCTATATAAGCTGAAGTGGATGCATCCCAAACATACATATGTTGATAAGGAGAAATACATTCTTTATCGATTAAATTCCAGACATCTAATTGTTCAAATAACTGCTTTGAAGCGTAATTAATAGCGTAAACACGTAAGTCTGGCTCTATTAATTGTTTGATTTGTAAGTCACCGGCATCAATCAGTGCAACGTTATAGTTTCGTTGTGCCATAGCTAAGGCTGCGGTTAAACCAATAATTCCACCACCAGCAACTAATACATCAAATTGACGCGACTTCATTTTTACTCCAAAGTTATAAATCGATGCCGCATACTAAGTCTGGAACAATTCCAGCAAAACCACGAGCATGGTGGGTAAGCATCTTCTTTAAAAAATTGCTATTGTCGAAAACAGATAAGCCTAGGCTGCGTAAAAATCCTAACCCTGGTCCTTTAGCTGTAAATAAATCAACTAAGCCGTTTGTCAGTCGGACAATCGCTTGTTGATCATATTGCCGCATCATTTGATATTTAGCTAGCATCTGGGTATTTAAACCATATTGGACAATACACTGAGCTAAAGTAGCTACATCTCTCAGGCCTAAATTAAAACCTTGCCCTGCTACTGGATGTAACGTATGCGCTGCATTACCAATAAAAACTAAAGGCCACGCGATAGTATTAGGCATAATAATTTGTTTTAAAGGGTAAATTACACGTTGGCCAACCCTAGTAAATCGTCCTAATTTATAACCGAATACTCGCTGGAGTTCGTTTAAAAAAGCGCAATCTGCTAAGTTTGTAAGATGATTAGCCTCATTAGGGTTTAGCGCCCAAACCATTGACATACGTTGTTCTGTAATAGGCAATAAAGCAAGGGGGCCTGAGTGAGTAAACCGTTCATAAGCATAATTGGCATGAGGGCGAGCGAGCCCAATGTTTGCAACCACAGCTTGTTGTAAATAGTCTTTAATTTTAATTTCTTTTGCAAGGCCTGCAAGTTGCCGCACTTTTGAGTGCGAGCCATCCGCTGCAACAATCAGTTTTGCTTTAATAGTTAATTGCTCACTATTATAGTTGATGATGGCTGACGAGGTGGCTTTATCTAGGCTAATTAATTTAGCGGAAGCCAATACGGAGTCATGGTACATAACTTGATAAAAAGCACAATTAATATATTGCATCTCAGTAACATAGCCTAAGGGCTGATTGTCTTGCCGTTGTAGCTGTGCTTTACCAAAACGACCCTGTTCGGAAATAAATATTTTGTAAATAGCGCTTACCTGTTGCTCAAGTAATGTCCATACCTTAAGCATTTGCAGTATTTGCCTACTTGCAGGTGATAGGGCAAGTGTACGAGCATCAAAATTAGGCTTAATCTTATCTGAAAGAGAAAACTCTTCGACTAATAAGCAGTTAAATCCTTTGTTAACCAATGCTAAATGTAATGCAGCTCCAGTTAATCCACCACCAATAATTAAAATATCAACTTTTTTTTCATTCACGCATTAAAGCCTCAATGTCTGTCACATCAACTGGAAGTGCACCAGTTAAATTATAATGGCCATCTGCTGTTACTAAAATATCATCTTCTATCCTTACACCAATATTCGACCACTGGCTATCAACGTTAGGCAAATTAGCACTAATATATAGACCAGGCTCCACAGTTAATACCATCCCCGGTTCTAATAACCGCCATTCATTATTAACTTTATATGAACCGCTATCATGCACATCTAACCCTAACCAATGCCCAGAGTTATGCATGTAAAAAGGTTTATAAGCTCCTTCTGCTATTAATGTCTCTGGATCACCCTGTAAAAGCCCTAGATCACATAATCCTTGCGTTAAAATGGTCACAATAGTTTCTTGAATAGTAGGCCAAGCAATACCTGGTTTAATACACGCAATGCCTGCTTTTTGTGCCTTTAAAACTAATTCATAAATGGCTCGTTGCGGCTCACTAAACTTTCCATTAATAGGAAATGTGCGTGTAATATCTGAGGCGTAATTTTCATACTCACACCCCGCATCAATTAAAACTAAATCACCTGATTTAAGAGGTTTATCATTATTTGTATAATGCAAAATACACGTATTTTCACCACTGCCTACAATGGGCGTATAAGCGACACTATGGGCACCTTGCCGAATAAATTCATAACGTAGTTCTGCCTCTAACTGATATTCATTTTTTAATAAATGACAAGTTTGCATAGCTCGCTGATGTGCTGCTACAGAAATTTCCGCAGCTCGCTGCATTACAGCAATTTCAGCATCACTTTTAAATAAACGCATCTCGCTAATTAGTGGCTCAAGATCGTGTAGGCTATCTGGCGGTTTTATTCCACGCCTAACTTGCGTTTTTAATTCTTTAATGGTGTATAAAATTATCCCGTCTAACTTCTTGTTACGACAAATTTCATAATATAAGGCGCTTTTATTAGCTAACAGTTCTGCTAATCTTGCTTTGAAAGTATCAATAGGAAAAGCTTGGCTTATATTTAAATTTTTACAGGCCCCCTCTTGCCCTAAACGTTTCCCAGTCCATTGCTCTTCAGCAGGATGACGAGGTTGATTAAATAAAATACTATTATCATTTTTACCAGCAAAGAGAACTAAAATAGCATTAGGTTCATTAAATCCTGTTAAATAATAAAAATTACTAGCCTGCCGAAAACGATAATGGCTATCACCATTACGTGGCATCTCTTCTGCTGCAGTAATAATAGCTACTGCATTCTCAGGTAATTGTTGTGCTAATTTACAACGACGTAGTTGATATTCCTCATAAGTTATCATATAAATTCCTTATTAGTGTTTAGCACGCTCATCGGTAGTATGCAGAGTATGAAAATCTTCACTTAAGCGCAAGACAGCCATACGTGTATATTCACTTATTTCCATTAACGCTTTTTCATCTTCTTCACTAACATCAAGGTTATCATAATCAAGTTCAGCAAATTCAACGATATGTTGTAACGCTTCACGTGACTCTTCTTCGGCAAGGAATTCATAATTAATACCAGCTAAGGTAATTCCTTGTGTAAAACCTTCACACCATTGACTGAAAGCTTGGGCTCTATCTACTAAAGAGGTTTCTTCATCAGGTAGAAGTAATTGAAAACCAAAATCGCGCTCGTTAATTTGTAGCTGGGTAGTGGTGTAGGCATCAAAGATTATCATAGCAGCTGTGCGTGTAGATTCATCTTTATTACTTTGCAATATTAAGGTTTGTAAGTAACTTTCAGCTTTCTCTGCAGCACCTGCACATAGATAGCCGCAAATAATACCATGTAATTCACTACTAGATATTGGCAATGAAAGAGCAGCTACTTTATTAACAAATTCCTGATAATTAGGTAAACGTACAAGGTTATTCTCAGCGGACATGTTGATACTCATAGAATAAATAACTAATAATAGCTTAATTGTCGGAACAAACCAAAATTGTTACTATTTAAAGAATAGCACTTACATTATAAGTAGAATTAATTATCTAATTTACACTACTTTGCCAAAGTATTTGTGGCAAACAGCTTAAGGCAAAAACTTATGACAACGTCGAAAACTTGTAAAATAAAATTATTAAATAAAAGTTATGATATTAAATGCCCTGAACATGAAGTTGCTAATTTAGAACAGGCCGCTGCTAAATTAAATGAACATTTGTTACAAAATAAAAAAAAATTCAAGCAATTAGATGATTTCCAGAATTTAGTTTTGGCATCATTGCATGTAAGTCATGAGTTGATTTCTTGCCAGAAGCAGCAAGAACAGCAAAGACATCAGGTCACACAATTTATTAACTCATTAGAAAATAAAATTAATCAAGTAGTTAATGGTAGCCCCTTGGCAGAGTCACTAAAAACGGATTAGGGAGTGTTATCAATTAGTTTTTGCAGTAAAAGTTAGTAAGCGCACTCACTTAATGATATGAAATTCAGAATAGCCCTGTCTCCTTACTCAGGCGAGAATCTATTGTTATCTAGGCACAGTAGAAAGTATAAAGATAGATTTCCGCCTACGCGGAAATGACAGGGTTTTTGAAAATGACAAGGTTTTTAAAAATGACCAGGCTTTTGGAAATGACCGACTCTTACAATTTACAACCATTAAGATAGATTTTTTATTCTGTCATTCCAGCGCAGGCGAGGATCTATTACTACCTAGGCACAGTGCACATACTAAGTAAGTTGGCACCTTAGACTTCTATCTAGATATTCTTTTCACTTTCTTAACTGTAAAGTTAATCGCCATAGAGTTAAGTCGTGCTATACTCCACTTAACCGACAGTAACTAGATTTCTGAACCAATGCACATAGATAGGGAAGCATCCTGTAGTTAGCGTTGTGCAAGCCCACCCTGAAGTGGGAAGCCTGAACTAACTCATCCGCTACCCACCTGAACCAAAGGGTTCAAATCTCATGCTGTCGGCTACCTAAATACCAAAGTCCTTTAGTTGATCCTTATATGCTAAAAGCTCATCACGCACTTTCGCCGCTAGCTCAAATTCCATATTTTTTGCATGGGTATGCATTTGTTTCTCAAGTTGCTTAATTTGTTTAGCTAATTGCTCAGGTGTTAAGGCTTTATAATTTGCTTGTCGCTCAGCCACTTGATTTTTACGTTTACCGCCGCTATAGGCTCCTTCCATAATGTCTTGTACGGCCTTCTTAATTCCTTGTGGTGTGATTCCATGCTCTTTATTAAAAGCAACTTGCTTATCACGGCGGCGCTTTGTTTCATCTAAAGCACGTTGAATTGAACCTGTAATTTTATCAGCATATAAGATAGCCCGCCCCTTAATATTACGTGCTGCGCGGCCAATAGTCTGAATTAACGAGCGATCAGAACGCAAAAAGCCTTCTTTATCAGCATCTAAAATGGCAACTAATGCAACTTCTGGCATATCTAAACCTTCACGAAGTAAGTTAATGCCAACTAAAACGTCAAATTCACCTAAGCGTAAATCGCGAATGATTTCTACTCGCTCTACAGTATCGATATCAGCATGCAGATATCGAACTCTAATACCATGCTCACTTAAATAATCGGTTAAATCTTCTGCCATACGTTTAGTTAAGGTAGTCACTAAAACCCGATAGCCCTGTTTAACTACAAGTCGTATTTCAGACAATAAATCATCAACCTGATTTTTCACAGGCCGTATGATGACGTCTGGATCAATTAAGCCAGTTGGCCTTACTACTTGTTCTGCTACATTATCAGCGTGTTGCATTTCATAAGGGCCGGGAGTTGCCGAAACATAAATGGTTTGGGGTGAGCGTGCCTCAAATTCTTCAAACTGCAAGGGTCGGTTATCTAGGGCCGAAGGAAGGCGAAAACCATAGTCAACTAGCGTTTCTTTCCGAGAGCGATCACCGCGGTACATGCCGCCAATTTGCGGTACGGTTACATGAGATTCATCAATAATTAATAGTGCATCAGCGGGCAAATAATCAAAAAGGGTAGGTGGTGGCTCACCTTGTTGTCGTCCTGATAAATAACGTGAATAATTTTCAATGCCTGAGCAGTAGCCAAGTTCTAACATCATTTCAACATCAAAGCATGTACGTTGTTGCAGACGCTGTGCTTCTAATAATTTATTTTCAGTTGTAAAGTAATTAATCCGGTCGCGTAATTCTTCTTTCACCAAGTCAACAGTTTGTAATAATTTATCTCGAGGCGTGACATAATGGGTTTTAGGAAATATAGTTACTCTTGGTAAGCGTTGAATGACTTCCCCTGTTAGGGGATCAAAAGTTGCTAAATTTTCTACATAATCATCAAATAACTCGATACGGATAGCTTCTTTTTCAGCATCTGCGGGAAAAACATCAATAACATCACCATGAACACGAAATTGCCCTCGCTCTAAGAAATTTAAATTACGAGTGTACTGCATTTCGGCAAGTCGTTGTAAAATTTTACGCTGATCGCATTGTTCTCCACGTGATAGATGTAATAACATACGCAGATAAGAATCAGGATCACCTAAGCCATAAATTGCGGAAACAGTTGCAACGATGATTGCATCTTTACGTTCAATTAACGCTTTAGTAGCTGATAAGCGCATTTGTTCAATATGTTCATTAATGGAGGCATCTTTTTCAATAAACATATCCGAGGAAGGTACATAAGCCTCAGGCTGGTAATAATCATAATAAGAAACAAAATATTCCACGGCATTGTCAGGAAAAAAGGCTTTAAACTCCCCATAAAGTTGGGCCGCTAAGGTTTTATTAGGAGCCATAATTAAAGTAGGTCGTTTCATTGCTTGAATGACATGAGCAATAGTAAACGTTTTACCAGAACCTGTGACACCTAAGAGAATTTGGCGGGCCAGGCCTGATTGGAGACCATCAAGTAATGAAGCAATAGCTGTAGGCTGATCACCTGCTGGTTTATAATTTGAATAAATTTTAAATACATTTTTCATTGTAACGCTAACCTAATTTGTTAAAACAGGAGCTTTAATATGTACATTGCCCTAGCTAACCGCGTACAGCTTGTAAAACCATCCCCTACTTTAGCAGTAGCAGCAAAAGCCACCCAAATGCAAGCCCAAGGGCTTGATATTGTTAATTTAGGAACAGGCGAGCCTGACTTTGATACACCAAAACATATCAAAGACGCTGCTGTTGCTGCAATTGCAGCTGGTTACACGAAATACACGGCAGTTGACGGTATTCCTGAATTAAAACAAGCTATCCGTGATAAATTTAAACGAGATAATGACTTTGATTATCAACTAAATCAGATCCTTGTTTCGGTAGGCGGTAAGCAAAGCATCTATAATTTGTGTCAAGCTTTTATTAATGACGGCGATGAAGTTATTATTCCGGCCCCTTATTGGGTTTCTTATCCAGATATCGTTTTATTAGCTGGTGGCACGCCTGTTATTATACCGTCGACTCCAGCAAACCGCTACAAAATTACACCTGAGCAGCTCGAGCAAGCTATTACCCCTAAAACAAAGTTGTTTTTTATAAATAGCCCCTCTAATCCCTCTGGCGTAGCTTATAGTATAGCTGAATTAACCGCACTTGCTGAAGTGTTAAAAAAGCATCCGCATGTCCTTATTGCGACAGACGATATGTATGAACATATTATGTGGGCACACCCGTTTGCCAATATTTTAAATGCGTGTCCCGAGCTTTATGAGCGTACTATTGTTCTTAATGGTGTTTCTAAGGCCTATGCTATGACCGGTTGGCGTATTGGTTATGCTGCAGGCCCCGCACCATTGATTAATGCGATGAAAACAATTCAATCGCAAGCCACTTCTAATCCTTGCTCTATTGCGCAACGCGCAGCTGTTGCCGCGTTAAATGGTGGCCAAGAGTGCGTAGAAGAAATGGTTAAAGTATTTAAGCAACGCCATGATTATTTAGTTGATCGTCTCGGTAATATGAACGGGATTGAAGTTATTCCTGCTGATGGCACCTTTTATATTTTTCCAAGCGTACAAGCCATTATCACTAAACGTGGTTTCGCTAATGATATTGAATTTGCGGAAAAATTATTGCAAGAGGAAGGCGTGGCCTTAGTGCCAGGCTCTGCATTTGGCAATGAAGGTTGTATTCGTTTATCGTTTGCAACTAGTTTTGAATGCCTACAAAAAGCCATGGATCGTTTGCAACATTTCTGCCAAAAATAAAAAAAATTCAAAATACTTAATAATACTATTGACCCGCAAGCGGAATCGATTTAAGATTCCGCCTCATTCCCCGGTAGCTCAGTCGGTAGAGCGGATGACTGTTAATCATTAGGTCGGCGGTTCGAGCCCGTCCCGGGGAGCCATATCCCATATGGCTTTTATTAAAATCCCTTCAAAATTTAAATTTTACGTGTCGAAGTTTGACGCTCAAAAAAAGTTTTATTTTAATTATTCTTCTGGGAAGCCGGCGTAGCCTGGGAGGAGGCCCAAAGGGCCGTATCCCAGGTTTTCATTTTACTTCCATAGCTCAATAAACGCCTATAAAATTCTAATCACAGGAAATCTAACTTCATAAACAATTATGGTTTATTTTCGCAGAGATTTTACGCCTGGCGGCACTTATTTTTTTACTCTTGCCTTAAGAAAACGGAAATTACAATTATTAACTAGACATATTGACTTATTGGGTGAGGCATTTCGAAAAATAAAACAAAAATATCCTTTTAGTACCGAAGCTATAGTCATATTGCCTGATCATTTACATGTAGTATGGAAACTGCCAGACGATGATTTTAATTACTCATTACGCTGGCATCAGATCAAATCTTATTTTACAAAAAGTTTAATCAAGAAAGGTGTAAAAATAACAAAAGATCAACGAGGCGAGTACCATCTATGGCAACGTCGGCTCTGGGAGCATCGAATACGTGATAAATCAGACTTTCAAGCACATATCGATTATATTCACTTTAACCCTGTTAAACATGGCTATGTATCTTCAGCAAAAGAGTGGCCCTATTCCAGTTTTCATCGTTATGTTCAGAATGGAATGTTGCAAGATAATTGGGGATATGATGGTGCCCAAAGTGAGTTTGGAGAATAAATAAATAGTGAATGTAAACCTGGGATACGACCCTTTGGGCCTTCTCCCAGGCTACGCCTGTTGTTTTCATTAATTAATGGAAAGTTCGAGTCAAAAAAAATTGGTTATATAATGAACGACCAAAAAAGAGTAGAAATAATTGCGCTAAGTCGTCAGCGTCATTTCCAACCAGAAAAGAATTCCCATCTAGAATATCTTGCAATTTGTGAGCAGCGATATCTAATGCTGTAGCTATCTCTTTAATACTATAGTTACCATATTTAAGTAATATTTCAATTAAAATTTTCTGCTTATAAACATCACAATTAAACTCCTGTTCTTCTAAGGAATTCTTAAATGTTACAGTACAACCCATATTTACTCCTTTTCTATTCCTATTAGATAAGCACAAAGTGGGTAATTATGTATAAATTAAAATTAATTGATACACGTAATTTATACGTGTTCCCTAAAATAGATAAAGAAGTAAAATAGCTCACCTTAATTAACTAGCAATCACATTACTTATGAAAACGATTTGTGTGTACCTTGGTGCAAACTATGGCAATAATAACTCTTTTAAACAGGCTGTCATTGATCTCGCTCACGAAATAGTGGAGTTAGATCTCACTTTAGTTTATGGTGGCTCAAGTCTTGGGTTAATGGGCCTCTTAGCAACCACTGTGAAAGAGCTAGGTGGCAAAGCCATTGGCGTTATTACAAACTATCTTATTGATAAAGAAAAGCCACTTGCTATTCTTGATAAACTTTATATAGTTGACTCTATGCAAGAAAGAAAACAATTAATGCAACAACTTGCAGACTGCTTTGTCGTAGTTCCTGGTGGCCTTGGTACTCTGGAAGAAGCAATTGAAACATGTAATGCTATAAAAATAGGCGAACTAAATAAAAAAATAGGCTTTATTAATGTTAATGGTTTTTTTGATACCTTGTTTCAATTTATAGATAATTGCAGGGACAGCGGCTTTCTTGCTCACGGACATTTTGCCCCAGAAGTAAACAAGAACGTACAAGCCTTGTTAAAAGCTTTAATTCAAACCAATGATGTTCAAAAAATAATAAGCCATATTCCCATGTTAAGTTGAGTTTTAGTTAAATGGAAGGAATCAATCTAGAAAAGCATTATGCTTTAACCAGTAGTGCTCATGTAAAAGAATTAGTTAACCCTTTACTTGAATCTATTGGATTATCTTATTTTAATTATATAAAAATTTATAACAACGATTGTTCAAGAGAGCTACTAACCAATAATCCAGACTGGATAAAGCATTTTTATAAGTGCGCGTTATTTAATTCTATTGCTGCTGTAGATATTGAGCATTTGCTTCCTAGGGGATACTTTTTGTGGTCAGAATTAGATGATAATGATCCTATTTATCTTCAGGGGAGAGATTTTTTTAATATAGATCATGGTATAAGCTTTATCACAAAAAGGGAGGATGTTACTTATTTGCATATTTTTGCTGCTAATCAAGAGCATTATGAAATTAATAATTTTTACCGAGGAAATTTAGATTTACTGCAAAGATTTATTTATTACTTTAATGATAAAGGCCAACAACTTATAAGAGAAGCTGGAAAACATCGTATATACCTTCCTAAGCAGCAATCCATTAATCCTAAACGTATTAATAGTGGGTCATTGTCTGAAGATGTAAGAGAACAATTTTTAAAGCAAACGATGGTAAATCAATATTTTCTATTAAATATTTCAGATCATTTATATTTAACAAATAAGCAAGCAGAATTCGCGCGCTTTTTAGTCAGAGGCTATACATCAAAGCAAATAGCTCAAAAAATGAATATATCGCCAAGAACAGCTGAAGGATACATGGCTGAAATAAAAAACAAACTTCAGCAAATTTTAAATAAAATTCTAAATAAATCAGAAATTATTCAAGTATTACGCAACGCAAATATAACCTAAGTTAGCTCTGGATTCTAGGTTAGAAGCAGTATTAGCCGGCGTAGCCTGGGAGTAGGCCCAAAGGGCCGTATCCCAGGTTTTCATTTTACTTCCATAGCTTAATAAACGCCTATAAAATTCTAATCACAGGAAATCCAACTTCACAAACAATTATGGTTTATTTTCGCAGAGACTTTACGCCTGGCGGCACTTATTTTTTTACTCTTGCCTTGAGAAAACGGAAATTACAATTATTAACTAGACATATTGACCTATTGGGTGAGGCATTTCGAAAAATAAAACAAAAATATCCTTTTAGTACGGAGGCTATAGTCGTATTGCCTGATCATTTGCATGCAGTATGGAAGCTGCCAGACGATGATTTTAATTACTCATTACGCTGGCATCAGATCAAATTTTATTTTACAAAAAGTTTAATCAAGAAAGGTGTAAAAATAACAAAAGATCAACGAGGCGAGTACCATCTATGGCAACGTCGGTTCTGGGAGCATCGAATACGTGATGAATCAGACTTTCAAGCACATATCGATTATATTCACTTTAACCCTGTTAAACATGGCTATGTATCTTCAGCAAAAGAGTGGCCCTATTCCAGTTTTCATCGTTATGTTCAGAATGGAATGTTGCAAGATAATTGGGGATATGATGGTGCCCAAAGTGAGTTTGGAGAGTAAATAAATAGTGAAGGTAAACCTGGGATACGACCCTTTGGGCCTACTCCCAGGCTACGCCTGTTGGATATGTATCCTCAGCAAAAGAGTGGCCCTATTCCAGTTTTCATCGTTATGTTCAGAATGGAATGTTGCAAGATAATTGGGGATATGATGGTGTCCCAAGGTGAGTTTGGAGAGTAAATAAATAGTGAAGGTAAACCTGGGATACGACCCTTTGGGCCTCCTCCCAGGCTACGCCTGCTTAAAATAATTAGGACTTCTAAATGATAGAAAAAATTGTTTCGGGTGGCCAGACTGGTGTAGATCAAGCGGCTCTCAACGTATCTTTAGAGCTAGGTATTGCTATTGGTGGATGGTGTCCAAAAGGTGGCTTAGATGAAAATGGAATTTACCTACTAGAGAAATATCCTAACTTAAAAGAAACTAAAACAAATAACCCCGATGAAAGAACCAGATTAAATGTTCAAGATTCTGATGGTACGCTTATTATTGTGCCTAGTTGGCCCTTGCCTGAAAAAATAAAAGATGGTACTCGTTTAACCATTAAAGAGTTTGAAGAACAAAGTAAGCCTTATTTAATTATTAAATTAGCTGATCAACGATTTTCAGTAGATGATGTGAAAGCATGGATAAAGCAGAATAATATTAAAATACTTAATATTGGCGGACCTAGGGAATCTAATTGTCCAGGCATATACAGAGCGTCATGTGATTTTTTTAGAGCCTTGTTTCCTCAGATTTAAAATCAGCAAGTAGCCTGGGAGTAGGCCCGGGCCGTATCCCAGGTTTTCATTTTACTTCCATAGCTCAATAAACGCCTATAAAATTCTATTCATAGGAAATCCAACTTCATAAACAATTATGGTTTATTTTCGCAGAGATTTTACGCCTGGCGGCACTTATTTTTTACTCTTGCCTTGAGAAAACGGCCCTATTCCAGTTTTCATCGTTATGTTCAGAATGGAATGGTGCAAGATAATTGGGGATATGATGGTGTCCCAAGTGAGCTTGGAGAGTAAATAGAATGTAAACCTGGGATACGACCCTTTGGGCCTTCTCCCAGGCTACGCCTGCTCTTATTAATTAATTAAATATTAGAGGGCGAAACTAACTCATTTCCCTGGCGTGGCTCTTCTGATGGAGTCATTGAGGTTTTACGAGTTGGTTTTCTATCAAAATAAGCTTCATTAGTGCCTAAGTTGTTGACCGAGCACTCAAAATCAAAACCTGGTTGCTGCTTGGTATGCGCTTTTACTAGTTCTTGAACATAAGTCATGTCTTCATCAAAGTATAAATTAGGCTCAACCTCAGCACGATTAAACTCTAAACGATAACGATCATCAACTTGTTTATTACGATTTACATACATATACATGCCTGCAGCAATCAGAGTAACACAAGCAACGGCGGCAAAAGCCGCAGGGATTGCTATTGCTATAATGGGAGAAGCAAAGAGTAATGGGGGTAAAAACATGCTAACAGCACTTAATACAATTAGGCCTACCAATGCAGAAAGGCCTATTAAAGGTACTTTTGTAAATCCAAACATATTCCTATCGGAGTTAGCATACCAGGCAGCACGTGCTGGTTTATTGGGGCACATGTAATCAAGACCATCTCGCTGATATTCATTAGAGCCCATCCAACGAAACTCTTCGCCTTGCTCTATATATTCGCGTGCTTTTTTACGTGCGTAGAATTCTGCTCCTACAGCAATCAAAGGCATTGCAATCATCATGGCCGGCAATAAAAAAGTTGCCATGGGTACAAAAAAAGCAGTAATTGTTGCTGCTAGTGTAAACAAAATTGTGGCAATTACTACAGGGCCGAATGTGGCAGCTACACCCCAGGCAATTCCTTGTGCTACTTTGTCATTCGTCCTTAATAAACTCTTTTGCTGTGGTTGATGACCTAATAAAAAGTAGGGCAAGTTAGAGTGTGTTGCAAAAAGGTCGTTTACCACCCCATATAGAATTCCACTTAAATAAGTAGATGCTCCCACAAACAATCCGGTCGCAATAGCCGTAAGCCAAAAAGGGGCAGCAAAAAATACTGTTGCAACAAAAAGAAGAATAATTGGAGCCGCTGCGGCAATACCTATAAAACCATTCCGCAATAGTTTGTGTAAAATATCATTTGGTGGTAATTCTTCACCCATTATCTGGGGATTATGATATAAAATTCTATAAAAACCATGCTTCTTTAGATAATTAACAGTGGCTCCATCCTGGTCTCTAGCTTCTAAAGCAACAATAAATTGATTAACAATTCTAATGGCTTCTTTTAGGTTTTCCTTTCCCTCCAATTTTAATTGATTTTCTGCAATTAACTTATAGATTTCACTATCTTTTATAAGCTTATTCTTTGCATCCTCAAGCATGAAATATAATATTCTTATTTGTTCTTTTTCACTGAATACTTGTTTACCATATCGGTGTACTAAATCTCTTAATTCCTCTTCTGACTTTTCTTTGGCCATGAGTTTACTCTCTATAAAAAAGCAGCATTGTACATTCAACTGAAATACGTGATCAATATTTAGTCATATTTATAATTCTGGTGTGTTGAGCAGATAAATCTTTCCAATACCAAATAGGTTCATGATGAAAAATTCGATTGTGCTATGTATCCTCAGCAAAAGAGTGGCCCTATTCCAATTTTTATCGTTATGTTCAGAATGGAATGTTGCAAGATAATTGGGGATATGATGGTGTCCAAGGTGAGTTTGGAGAGTAAATAAATAGTGAATGTAAACCTGGGATACGACCCTTTGGGTCTTCTCCCAGGCTACGCCTGCTGGCGGCACTTATTTTTTTACTCTTGCCTTAAGAAAGCGGAAGTTACAATCATAATCATTTAATAGAATTTAAATTCAATTATCTTCTTTTAGCTCTATTGTGTTTCCTTCTGGATCTTGAAGATAAAAGGATTCGCCATAGCCGGTTGCACCAAATCTAGTTCCATGCCGATATATTGCAATATTGTTAGTTGAAAAGTATTTTTGTAAATCTTTATAATTAAACGGTGAAATCCTTAAACAAAAATGGGCAAGACTAGAATTTTCTTGGTTGACTTTTTTCTTTACGTCGAGCAAATCAATAATACAATTTAATGTATCGCAATAAAATGAAATCATTTCTTTTAATTTTGTTGTTCGTAATACGATATGATCAATACAAATTATCTTAAACATAGCTTCTTTCTCTCCCTTTAATGTTTCGTAAATAACTGCCAGAGTTGAGCTGGATAGTCATTTAGATACATCGTAACTGTATTTTGACTCAATTCGCCTTTGCCTTTATAGTGAAGCATGTTAGATTCGCCATAATTTTGTGTTGAATCGTTGCGAAGTAAGTTATGTCTAATACTCTAACTTTTAAATCAGAAAAGGAATATTGCTCATACCGAGCAAATCTAGATTTCTGGTGGCCTCATATTATTACTGTTTTAGAGCGACATAATCTTGATGTAAATCAATGCCTGCTAGCAGAATGCGGCTTTAATCCAACTTATCCTGTATTTCTTATTGCCGATATTGTAATTAAGTTTTTTGGTCATCGCCCTTACTGGCGTGGAGCTTTTACTAGTGAATGTGTGGCACATGATTATCTTACAAAAGACAAGTCAATATTAGCTCCCAGCATTTTAGCTACGGGAGAATTATTTCCAAATACAGATTTGTGTTGGCCCTATATTATTTCCTCTAAAGTGCCAGGCCGCTCCTGGTTAGATACCACTTTTACAGCTGCAGAAAAAAATAATATTGCAGCAGAAATAGGCCAGCAATTGCGTAAAATTCATGAATTACCAACGGATAAACGCCTTCAACATGATAATAAATGGTCAACATTAAATTTTAAAATGGCAGCGGAAAAAAGCGTGCTTCCTCTGCATCTAGTAGCACAGGTCGATAATTTTATTGCTAAGCTAAATGATTTCGATAGCTGTTTTGTAAACAGCGACATGGTTGCTACTCATATTTTCATTGAAAATGGTCACTTATCCGGAATTATTGATTGGGGTGATGCCACTGTGACTGACAGGCATTATGAGCTTGGTAAATTACTTGATACATTTAATTGGGATAAAGAACTGCTTAAAATCGTTTTAAATAGTGCTAATTGGCCAGTCAAAAAGAACTTTGCTAAACAAGCACTTGGCCTTGCGCTATATCGGCAAGCCGTTGGACTTACCCAGCACAGTTCATTTGACGTATTTTATAAATTACCCAATCTTCTTCCACTAGAAGATATTGCTACTTTGGAAGATTTGGCCGATATTTTATTTGGCATATAATGACCTCTTTCCAAATTGGCAGTAATGAGACAAGGTCAGTCGAAAAAAGCTGGCGTAGCCTGGGAGGAGGCCCAAGGGGCCGTATCCCAGGATTTCATTGTGTTCATAATGGAATATTGCAAGATAATTGAGAATATGCTGGTGTCCAATATGAGTTTGGAGAGTAAATGAATAGTGAATGTAAACCTGCTGCCAATTTGGAAAGAGGTCTAATGAGGTGAGTAAACTAGTATCTGTCTCTCCGAAAACATTAAGAAGGTTTTAATAATCGATGTAATTTATGCGTAACACCTGCATGAACAAAATCCTTTTCAAAAATAAAACCTAATTTTTTCATGACCTTTAAAGAAGGATAATTGTTATAAGCTGTGAAACAGATAATGTTGCTTAAGCTGAGCACATTAAAAGCATAATTTATGGCAATACGTCCTATCTCTTCTGCAAAACCTTGATTCCAATAGTCGCGTTTAATTTGATAGGTCAGTTCCACTTCAAAATCATCACTCGGGTTTTGCTTAAACAGTTTAAGCCCACCGCGTCCTACGTAGTCATGCGTTTTCTTGTCATACCACATGAAAGGAGCAAAAGCATATTGATTCCAATACGTTATATCTGATTGTAAACGCAATAGAGCATCTTCATACGTATATGAGACACCATAAACTTGACAAAATTCTGCATCGTTTAACATAAACGCATAATCATTATAACAAGCCAATTGTGGTATAAAGGCTAATAAACGCTCACTTTCTAGAAAAGGAGAGTTTATCTTAAAATCCATAAATGCTCTTTTATCTATTTCCTGGCAAAAATTACTTTTTGCATTGGCGTAATCTATAGTGTTATCAAATTGTTTTGCTAGCCTTACTTTTAACGCTTCATACTCTTTTGCAATATTGCTGTAATGACGTAAATAATTGCGAAATAAGATGTGCCTTTCATACCATTGAGATGGGTAATTAACTAAGTGGATTTGATGCGACCTTATACCTTCGGAATTTTCTTTTTGGAAATAACGACGAAATGGAAAAATAGTTTCAAAAGCGTCATTATAGCGATAACCTAAAGATTCAATTTGTTGTATATCTGTAGTTGTGAAAGTATTTAAATTGTTTACCCCTATTAAAATATCAATCACCGGTTTTGCCAGAATTCCTTTAATAGCAGTACTACCAATGTGTTCAATTTTTATTATGTTAGCTATGCCTAAATTAAATAAACTAGTTTTCTCCTCTTGAAACTGAATCTTCCAATTAGGATTGTAGGCTTTTAAGGTAATCATGCTAAATTTAAAGGATGTATTGTACATATTGCATGCTATTAGGCCACAAGATGCGATTTAAGAAAAGTTTTGTACGGAAAATATCTATAATTTTTAGGATAAAAATAAAGAGTAAGAAAATAATATACTATTTTGTTAAATGACTTAAATTTTGCCAATTGGGTTGTAGCAACAAGTAAATTCAAAAGATTTAGGCTCAGCTTGTCCATGTAAATGTAAATAGTAACCTTCATTTTTAAGAAACAAATTAAGGTTAAGTAAATTATCTATCTCATATAAATAATCACGGTGTGCTAATTCCCAATCAGAAATTTGCCTTAATGCTTTTTGCTTTGCTTCAAATTCATTAGCCGCCACTATAAAAATATTTTTATGTAATTCAGTAAATTGTTTTTTATCATAACCCCCTAAGTTTACGAAAAATAATTTATTACTATTATCTTCTGCTTGTTCCTGTGAAATTTGGATTCTATAACCATCTGCATAACTTAACACTCCCCAGGCGTCTATATGTAAGCTTTTTGGTGTGCCCCACCAGCTTTTTTTAAGCGTATCGTAAGTATCTTCTATGGAGTTAGCCACTATAAAGCGGATATCATGAAGTTCGATTAAAGAATTAGGATGGCTGCCACCAATATATACTACAAATAAATTCATTATTAATTATCCTAATAAAACCACAGCTTTTTGAACGTTGACTCGTGTATAAATAATATAACTGTGGAAGAGTTCTTTTTTTATTTCTCAATTTTCTTAGCTAGAGCTTCTATTATCTACGTTTCCAATCAAATAGAAACTAAATGTAATCGATGCTGCTACTTTAGCGCAGTATAATCCATACTACTGCAATCCTAAAAATCTATGCCTGTTTTTCGGCGGCGTATTTTTTCCAATCTGTTATTCTATAGCAATAAGTGTACTATTGAGATTTTTGATGTTTAGTGCTGACCAGATTAATAATTTTTATCAAGCTTTATTAGATAAAAATCCTGCCTATGAAAGTATTTTTTATGTAGGTATAACTACAACTGGTGTATTTTGTCGTCCTACTTGTCCTGCTAGAAAACCTAAAAAAGAGCATTGTGAGTTTTTTAAGACAGCTCAGGATGCCTTGCTTGCTTCTTTTCGTCCTTGTAAACGGTGTCGCCCTTTATCCCATCCCAATCAAGTTTCAGATACCATTCGTCTTTTAGTTGAAGCTGTAGAAAAAGAACCAACAAAACGTTGGAAGTCTGGTGATTTTAAAGCATTAGCTATTGATGAATCTACCGCAAGAAGACAATTTAAGAAGCGCTTTGGTATGACCTTTGTAGCCTATGCTCGAGCAAGAAGAATAGGAGAGGCAATGAAAGAAATTCGACACGGTGCTTCAGTAATTGAAGCTCAATTGCAAGTAGGCTATGAGTCTGGAAGTGGTTTTCGTGATGCATTTGCAAAAATATTAGGTAACGTTCCTAAGCTCATTAATAAACAACTCGTTATCTTAAAAGCTGCTTGGATAGATACAACATTAGGCCCCATGATCGCTATAGCCGATGAAGAATTTCTTTACTTACTTGAATTTGTTACCCGACGAGGATTAGAGCGAGAAGTAGAACGGTTACGACAGCGCGGTTTTGCCCTTATTCCTGGTCGCTCTCCGCCTCTTGAATCGATAGAAACAGAACTCAATGATTATTTTGCAGGCAAATTAAAAGTATTTAAAACGCCCTATCGAGTATTTGGCAGCTCTTTTCAACAACAAGTCTGGGAAGGACTTTGCCAAATTCCCTATGGAGAAACACGAAGTTATAGAGAACAATCAATCTCATTAGGAAAACCTAAGGCTTATCGTGCGGTTGCCAATGCTAATGGAGCAAATCAATTAGCAATCATCATCCCCTGTCATCGCGTTATTGCAAGCGATGGAACTTTAGGCGGCTACGGAGGTGGTTTAGCAGTCAAAGAGTGGTTAATTAATCATGAAAAACAATATAAAACAAAAATAGAGCTCTAGTAGCTTATTTTATAGTAACTATGACAACGACAGAGGATCGACATGAGTTTTTTTTCAGCTAAATGGTTTTTATCTTTAATTATTTTGAGCTCTTTTTCTATTGTTAAACCATTTTCATATGCAGTAACACCTAAACCTATTGCAGAAACCTCAATTCAGAAAGAATTGGCAGAGCTTGAGGCTGCTTCAGGAGGGCGAATAGGTATTTATGCTATTAATACGGCAAATAATAGGCAGCTGCAGTATCATGCAAATGAACGCTTTCCTATGGGTTGTACCTCTAAAGTAATGGGTGTTGCAACTATTCTTAACAAAAGCAAAAGTGATAATACGTTGCTGTCACAGAAAATACATTACTCAAAAAAAGATTTAACCAATTGGAGTCCTATTACTGAAAAATATCTTTCTTCTGGTATGACAGTTAAACAATTATGCGCAGCCTCCATTAGTTATAGCGATAATACTGCCATGAATCTTTTAGTAAAAAGCATGGGGGGTTTAGAACAAATGAATATCTTTGCTCATTCTCTAGGTAATAATTCTTTTCAACAAAATAATGATTGGCCAGCAGAAGCCTTTTCTGGTGGAAAAAATAATTTTAAAGACAGCGCTACTCCTAAAGATATGGCTAAAAGCTTACAAAAATTAGTATTCACGGATACTTTGGCTAAACCTCAACGAGAGATGTTAATATCTTGGTTAAAGGCCAATACAACAGGTGATTCTCGTATTAGAGCAGGTGTTCCTAAAGGTTGGGTCGTGGCAGATAAAACAGGTACAGGGGCAACTTATGGTACAACTAATGATATTGGAGTTGTTTGGCCGCCAAAATGCGCACCAATCGTTATCGCTGTTTACTACACAAATAATGATAAAAAGGCAGTAAAGCGAGAAGATATTGTTGCATCAGCGACGCATTTATTAATCAATAAATTTGCGCAAAGCGATTTGTGCATTAGGAAAAATATTACTAAAGCTAAATCGTTGTAAATCTAAATTCTATAGAGAATGCTTTAAAAAATTAATTAGAAGTTTTGCCGAAAGCTCTCTATAAGTAATACTTATAGAGAGATAAGTTTAAGATAATTTTCGTTCAGCAAACACTTTCATGGCTGCCACCAAATACTCTACTAAATCCGGATGTAGTTGGTTGTAGAATGAACGAAAATCGGGATGATCAAGATACATTTGCCCAAGCCCTAAATAAGTTTCTTTGGTAGGTGTCCAAAAATTCTTAACCCAATCATAATGCTGCTGAATAAGTTTTTGAACAGTATCTGATTCTACCGGCTGGCCTTGCTTGAGCGCGTCCACTATTAAGGCATGAAGTTTTTCACCGGCTTCTTTAAATTGCTCCCAGTTATGTTTCTTCCAATGTGAGACACGCTGCCAGCTGTCATCTATTTGCTTTTGTGAAAGGATCCCTGTATCTAGCATATATTTTTCGTGCTCTTGTTGTTTGAGTGGATCAAACCCATTATACATTTCCGCATCACGCATGATTATTTTTCCTGTTAAATGTGAAATGGTTTTATCAATAGTGTCTATAAGCGTTTTTGTCCGCTCAAGACCTGCTTGTAACATGGATTTATGGGCTTTTAATGATTCAATTTTATCGAAATCATCACTGCTTAAAATCCTTTGAATGTCATTTAGAGGGAAGCCAAGTTCACGAAAAAATAAAATTTGTTGCAGGATGAGCAACTGCTCTTTTTTATAATAACGATACTGATTCTCGCCATAAAAAGCAGGCGCTAGCAAACCAATTTCATCATAAAAACGCAGTGTGCGTGTACTGACACCCGAAAGGGTCGCTAATTGATTTATCGTATAGGCCATTTTTATATTTCTCTAATTAACCAAGTACACGATAAAGGTTGACGTAACGGTAAGGTCAAGTGTTTTTCTCATCTTTATCATCAATAGGCACAATATAGAAAGTTGAAACATTAGACCTCTTGCATAACCTATTTATTTTGCGTGAGTGCAAGGTACCAGGGTTTTGAGGAGCGGAGTTTACATGGCGTAAATAAGCACCGGAGAAAACCTTGCAACACAGCAATCGCGTAAAATAAATAGGTTATGCAAGAGGTCTATTAAACACCTCAAAAAACTTCTTTATACGGTATAATCCAAACAACCAGCAAAGCGTTTAGCTTGGACTAGAATGAACAATAGTAAGTATCAATCCGTAACCCAATTTATCTTAAATATTCTTAAACCTCACAAAAGCTATCTTTTTATTTTTGCTTTTGTGGCTTTATTTTGGGCAATTACGAATACATTGCAACCTTATGTCCTTAAAATCATTATTGATAAGGCGGTAGGGTTTCAAGGGGATAAAGTGACTGTTTTTACTGCTATTGAACCTTACATTTTACTATACATCTTTTTATGGATAATATTATGTGTGAATATGCGTCTACTAGATTGGGCAAAGCTTAGATTATTTCCAACGCTTAGACAAGACGCCATGTCAAAGATGTTTGCCTATTTAAATCAACACTCCCATCATTACTTTCAAAATAATTTTGCAGGCAGCTTGATTAATAAGATAGTAGATATGCAAGAAGGAATAGTTAATATTCTGACTATACTTGATGATGTTTATGCTCAATTATTGGGATTGATTATTGCGGTTGTTACTTTACTATTAATCCATCCTCTATTTGCATTTATTTTAGTTGCCTGGGTTGCTGTATTTCTTGCCATTACTTTTTTATTTTTGCAATCAATTCAAAACCTTTCTCATATATTCGCCGAAGCAAGAAGTTCTTTAGTAGGGAAAATGGTTGATAGCATTAGCAATATTGTGAATATCCGTTTATTTGCTAAACATGGTTATGAAAATAACTACATTGGTAATTCAATTGCCCATACAGTACAACAAGATAGGAACATGTTAGCCAAAATTATTCATATGCGGATATGGTGGGACATCAGTATCATTGCTTTGTTAGGCATCAATCTTTGGATGCTTGGAAGAATGTTTGGGCAGAATTTGGTTACCGTTGGGGATTTTAGTTTTATTATTACTCTCTCAATCAGTATTTTATGGAACCTATGGTTTGTTTCCAGTCAATTTGTTACTTTTTCAGAGCAAGTTGGCAAGTGCCGGCAAGCGCTTTCTATTATTAATGCGGTTCATGGTATTGTTGATATTAAAGATGCTAAGCCGTTAGTGGTAGAACGAGGTGAGATTCAGTTTAAAGATGTGAGTTTCCACTACGCGGATGGCGCACGATTATTCCAAAATAAAAATATTGTTATTCATCCTGGTGAAAAAGTAGGGCTAGTCGGGTTTTCTGGTAGCGGCAAGAGTACTTTTGTAAACCTTATCTTAAGGTTATTTGAAGTCGAATCAGGTAGCATAATAATTGATCAGCAGAATATTAATGATGTCACTCAAGAATCACTTCGAGAAAATATTGCTTTGATTCCGCAGGATATTTCTTTATTTCATCGGACATTAATGGAGAACATTCGTTATGGTTGTTCTAATGCAAGTGATGAGGACGTTATTGAAGCTTCTAAAAAAGCTTATTGTCATGAATTTATCAGTCAACTTAAAGAAGGATACCAAGCGATGGTGGGGGAGCGGGGCATAAAGCTATCGGGTGGCCAACGACAGCGCATTGCTATTGCCCGAGCTATATTAAAAAATGCCCCTATTCTCATTCTAGATGAGGCAACTTCAGCATTAGATTCTGTAACTGAAAAATATATTCAAGACGCTTTGCATCATTTAATGAGCAGAAAAACTACTATTGTAGTTGCACACCGGTTATCAACACTCGCTAAAATGGATAGAATCTTGGTATTTGATAATGGAGAAATTATTGAAAATGGGACGCACGAGGAATTAATTCAGTTAAGTGGCCATTATGCCAAAATGTGGCATATGCAAGCTGGTGGTTTCCTCCCCGAATATTTAGATCATAAAGAGCCTAATGCATGAATCGGAAAGAATCAGATGAGCAAATAATAGACACAAAGGTTATACAGGCAGCCCAAGATTTATTGCAGCAACGTTTCGTAAACGCCTGTGAGATAAGATCAATTACTTTTTTAAGTGAGCCAGAACGAAGAAACATTGTGCTGCGACTGTATTTAGAAAAAAACTTTGTCGATATTCCTGATAGTCTTATTTTAAAACAATCCTTACCTGAGGCAACAGATGATGACGATAAAGATGCTTATGCACGATTTGCACGCGATTGGGCTGGCCTTGAATTTTTAAGTCGAATAAAACAATCGCATCATAATGCGCCAACCTTTTATGGTGGTAATAAAGAGCATCGATTTATTTTACTTGAAGACTTAGGCTTGGAGCATATTAGTTTAGTTGACTCATTAACGCTACCTAATCGCACAGAAGCAATTGCTGCATTGAATCGATTTATGACTGCTTTAGGGAGTTTTCACGCCGCAAGCTATAACCATGTTTCAGAATATGAAACTATTCTAGGTAGTATTAATAAGCCAACAGAAAGCATACAAGATGAACTTAAATTTATTTTTAGTGATTTGCTGCCAAGGCTTGAGCTTGCAAATAAAAATTTGGTGTTATCTACTACACCAGACATTATCCAAGAAGCAAAAGACTTAATTAGATCACTTTTTACACCAGGCTCATTTACTGTGTTAACTCATGGTGATATCTGCCCTGATAACGTTTTCGACCATAAAGATAAAGAATTACAGCTCATTGATTTTGAATGGGCGTTTGTCCGCAATGCCCTATTAGATGGCACCTATTTGCGCATGAGTATGCCTACTTGTTGGTGCGCTAAAGCTATACCTATCGATGTTATTGAACCTTTGGAAGTAATCTATAGAGAACAATTAAAACGGGCAATCCCCGCGGCCTCAGATGATTTAGCGTATATGAAAGCCTATACTGAAGCTTGCGGATTTTGGTTATTACAACAAACTATCCCTCTTCTAAACTCTGTTATAGATAAAGACAGGATAGGTCCATCAGGGCCAACTCCTAAAGTTTCTTTATGGAAACCAGAAGAAAATAACGTCAGGCCACGTGTTTTGACAAGGCTTCAAGCATTTATTGATGTGGCTACAAAAAATGATCACTTACCTTACTTAAGGAAAATGGCAAAAGACATGTTAAGTGCTCTTACATTACGCTGGGCAGATACAAAGCCGCTTGAAGTATACCCTGCTTTTAGGGAATACAAATTATGAAACGATACATCATAACCGGTACCCCAGGCTGCGGAAAAACCTCTCTTATTCGTGCTTTAGAATTAACTGGAGCTAGCGTTGTAAGTGAAGCCGCAACTGATCTCATTGCCTTTAGACAAGTGCAAGGTGATATGACCCCATGGAAGCATTCTAATTTTATTGATGATATTATTAGTTTACAAAGACACCGCCAAATTGATATGTGTGGGGATTATTCCGAACTACATTTCTATGATCGCTCACCAATTTGTACCTATGCGCTTGCTATATATCTTGGCTTTAAACCATCTCAAAACTTAATGGACGAAATAGAAAGAATACATAACTATTTTATTTATGAAAAACAGGTTTTCTTCCTGGAAAACTTAGGCTTTATCATGAACACAGCTGCTAGACAAATAAGTTTTGAAGAGTCATTAAAATTTGAGCAACTTCATAAAGAAGTTTATGCCAAGTTTGGTTATCAATGCATTACTATTCCTGCTAAGTCTATCGATGAGCGAGTACAAATAATTTTGCAGTCTATTTAAACCCTCTGTTGACATCCCGCGACTTGTTTGTGGGACCTAGTGATTCAGTTAAATCGCTGGATCCTGTGGACAAGCCACAGGACGTAGGCTTTGTGGAAAATTAAAGCCTTAAAACTTTGTTCTAGTGCTTAGGCATTTTTTTCCTATTAAACAGCGTGAAAATAATTTAAAATTTGCCATTTTGATTAACTGAGGAACATAGTGCCAAAGTTATTTAGACCTTTATTAGAAGATAATAAGTCCTCTCAAGGAATTCATTATTACTTAAGCCATTCCTCATTTGGAACAGGTGAGGAAGAGTATAGTGATAGATGGGCTACTATTTACAAAAAAAAGCTAACTATTTTTTATGATATAGCTGATATATCTATGTTAAATAATGGTGGTAGATATGGTGTGTTTCATTCAGGGTTTAAATGGAATATTCTTGATGAAGAGTTAAATAAGGTGGAAATTATACCAAAAGAACACTTAGCTTTAGAAATTACACTTTTAATTAAAAAAACTCCAGATACCAATCTGGCTGTACAAATAATGACTTATCCTAAAGTAGAAGCAGCAGGCGCTTTATTAGTATTAGCAGGAATTTTAGCATGGACTTCAGCGCTAATAACTTTAATCCCACCCGTTGCGGCAGCCATTGCTGTAAGTAGCGCCACCATTGCATTAGTTGGCGGAATTATACTGGCGATAGGTCTAACTATGGCACTAGTCTCACGTTATTGTGAAAAAAGATTAGATAATGCACCCCTAAAAGAGAATTTTCTGGATTTAACTGTAGAGCAGTTAAATGAGCCCAGTTCTCAAAAGTCATTTAGCGCGCAGGCAAAGAAAGCTCTACTGCCTTCTTTCTTCCAAGAAAAAGCAACTGCGAGCGGAGTTACAGAAAAAGCTGCTGACGAGAATTTGCCAACATCGCCTGTTTTATAATTAATAGTCTAAACTAGTTGCAATAAATAGTTATCGGCTTGAATGACTAAATAATAAACAACGATTTAGTATGATTAAAAAAATTATTTCAGGTGGCCAGACTGGTATCCAAAGGTGGCCTGAATGAAATTGGAGTCTATATTAATAGAATCAGATACAACCAAGGTTAATGCAAGGACAAATTTGCCCTGGTATAAAAAAAGTTTATTAAAGGCTCCTTCTATCAAGCCTACGTCCTATGGCTCGTCCACAGAAGCGTGCCATTTAACCGATTCACTGGATCCCGCGAACAAGTCGCGGGACGTAGGCAGTGGGTTAAGTTGAAAGACTTTTTCCACAAAGCCTACGTCCTGTGGCTTGTCCACAGGATCCAGCGATTTAATTGAATCATTAGATCCGTGAGCACGTCGCGAGACGTAGGCAGTGGGTTAAGTTGAAAGACTTTTTCCATAAGGCCTACGTCCTGTGGCTTGTCCACAGAAGAGTGCCATCTAACCGATTCACTGGATCCCGCGAACAAGTCGCGGGACGTAGGCAGTAGGTTAATTTGAAAGACTTTTTCCACAAAGCCTACGTCCTGTGGCTTGTCCACAGGATCCAGCGATTTAATTGAATCATTAGATCCGTGAGCACGTCGCGAGACGTAGGCAGTGGGTTAAGTTGAAAGACTTTTTCCATAAGGCCTACGTCCTGTGGCTTGTCCACAGGATCCAGCGATTTAATTGAATCATTGGATCCGTGAACAAGTCGTGGGAAGTAAGGCCGTGGTGAAAAAGATGTTTCTCTTTTTTTTGCTTGTCCAAAATTAGAACTTTAATTAAAAACTTCTTACTTAGTATATATTGAATCATTTCTACTCAATAAAGAAGCAATTTCTCTTATTAAAACTCGCAATTATTAAATTTTATACTATGTTTAAACTGTAGTAGTTAATTAAGGACTATTAACTAAAGAGGAAATAATATGAAAAAGTTAATACTCACAGGAGCTTCTATTGCTGTACTTTCAGCTAGCTTAGTAGGTTGTGGTTGGAATACAGTAGATACTGTTGGAAATGGCCTTGTCAGTACAGGTACAGGTGTTGTTACTACATCTGGTGCAGTAGTTACAAATACTGTAGGTACTGGTGTAGGTGTATTAACAGGTCGACCTGTTATTTATCGAGATATGGTTGCTTATCGTAGACATGGTGTTATTTATCGTGATGGCCATACTTATACTGTTCAACATGGTCGCTATGTTATAATGCAATAATTTGTATCTACCTTCGCTAGGTTAGCTTAGTGAAGGTAGACTAGATTCTCTTATTTCTTTGCTTAAACTATGCACTAATATTCCTATAAATTCTTCAATTACTTTACTATTTTAAATTAAAAGTAGCTAAAGATTAATCGTCATATCCAATGAAATAATTACTTAATAAAAATTTACTATGAAATTTGCATACAGCTCTTTATCAACGATAAAATTGTATTTATTTGTATACTTAACTTACTTTAATTAAGTCATCATATAAACTTATTGTAACTCCAATATATAAATAGTTTATAAGCTATTATTTATTAAGGTGAGCTTTATTAAATTGTTTATTAAGCTGGATAATTATATTCGGGAGCGCACTTATGAAAATCCTTCTAGCTAGCTTTTTTTTAATGGCTTGCAGTTTGTTAACAGGCTGTTGGAAGACTGAATCGGGGCAGAAGTCTGGGGTTATTGTAAAAGTAGCTAAAGAAGGCCGTTACTGGGGAACTTATGAAGGAGAGCTAATTCGAGGCGGGCTTGACAACGCGAGTGGAGTAACCGGGCGAGAATTTAATTTTACGCTTGGTCAATTTAAGTCAGATTTAGTAAACCAAGCAATCTATGCTATGGAAAATAATAAGCATGTAGTCCTTACTTATCACTGCGAAGCCTATGTGTTCCCTTGGCGTGGTGAGACAAAATGCTTTGTAGATAATATTAAGATCTTAGAGCATGCTAAAGGGCAATAAAGTTTCTAGCGGCATAGTCTCAATTAATTTAATTAAAATATATAAATGAAGGGAGTAAGACCTTTATTATAATCTGTTCACTTATAAGTAAAATTAATTAATTTTATTGTGAGTTAATTTCTTATTATCTTATGTCATGCTAAAGCAGGACTACATAGTTTATCTTCTTCCTCTTTGCTCTCTAGTTTTTGTTTTAATTTATATTCATTTAAAAGTACTAATGCTTTTTCAAATAAATGTTCAATTAATTCGGTTTTAACATCTAAAGAGCCATCGTTTTCTATAATAGCTGTAGTGACACCATTTAAAAATTCTGTAAACAATTCGCTTTGCTTTTCTGGAGAGTCTCCTTTAGCAACAATAGCCTGAGTAACTTCATAAGCAAGTTGTTTAATGGGCGTATTTTTTAATTCAGACTTAGTATGACTTAGTACTTTTGATAAAGCGTCTAAGTTAAAAAATCGATGAGGATTTAACCCAGCAAGTCCTAATTCTTTTTCCTTTTGTAAGCCGGGCGAGGATAAGTTATTAATAGACGGTATTATCAAAGGTGTACCGTTATCTGATAAATTTAAAGAATTGTTAATAACATTTTGATTATCAGCAATGGGGCTAGCTACTCTCTGAAAGAAAACCTCTAACCAATTAGCAGTTAATTCAACATTAATATCATCTTCAGGAAATCCATATATAGCATGATTTTTCTGATGCGAAAGATAATTTTTCATCGCCTCAAAAGGTTTGGGCATTTTACCCGGATAAATAATAAAATTATAATCTAGTGCTATTGCCAGCCATATTACTGCTGCTGTTTCTTCAATTAAATAGTCTTTAGAACGCGTTAGCCATAAATCATAATCGGCCTCATCTTCATGTCTCTTAGCAAACTCATTTGCTGATAAATTAATACTACTTTGCAGCTCAGAATCTAATTGGCAAAGTTTTTCTAATGCCAATTGTTTTTTTTCATAGATAGAATGTTTTAACCAATCTTGCCATCTAATTATTTGAAAGCCTAAATCATTGGTTTGTGCCATTTCATTTATAACTTTAATTTTTTCAGAAGTGCTCAGATCACCATAGAGGGTATTGAATTTTGTAACAGATAATCCAAGGGGCTTTAAAAAGTATTGTAAATGGTCTTCAAAATAGTTAGACCCCAAATCATTTGCTTGCTGTTTTAATTCTTTTTCAACGGTAGGATCTTTTTCGTCTTTTAAATTGTGCCAGTGTATTTCATCTGCAATAAGAAAAGTAACTAATTTGTGCGGGCTTTGCAGTGCCTGGTTTATGATAGCTTCTAAATATTTATTTTGGCAAAACTCGTTACCTTTGATACTTAATAATACAAGACTTGTTGTTTCTTGTAATGAATTTTTAAATAAAGATTTTGTTTTACCATTAAATTTAGCCGCAATAAACTTGTTATTTTTTGGGCCTTTGACTCTCATTTTTACCTCAGCCGGAATAATTATTTATTAAATAAAAAGTCTAGAAATTATCGTTCTACTTTTTTTAATAAAACTTAAAATTCTTGAACAATATTTTAATGTAATTATTTTTTAGAAAATTTTGCTAATTGAAAGGTTGATAAGGGTAGGAGAAAACTGGTCAATAATCAATATATTTGTTTAAATATACGGTAGAAAATACGACGAAAATCAATAAATTTGATTTTATTATGCACTGGAATAGCAAATTTGTTCAAACTTGGTTAAATTATAGCGTTTAATGGTTTATTTATTTATTTCTACACTAGTTAAGTTAGGCTAAACAATGGATTTTGATAATATCAGTGCTCTTAAAAAAATTATTAACGAGAAAGAATTAGAAATTAAAAGTTTAAAAAATAATTTAGAGTTTGAACGCAAACAATTTCAAAATAATCTACAAGATTTACAAGACTATTATGAAAGTATTTTAGCTTTAATGCCTGGACATGTTTACTGGCTAGATAGAAATAATGTTTTTTTAGGTTGTAATGATTTGCAAGCGCGCAATGCACGCTTAGTATCACGTAAGGATATTGTTGGCAAAACTAATTACGATATGCCTTGGTGCGATCAAGCGGAGGAATTAAATAGGGTTAATAACTTGGTGATGGAGTCAGGAGAGCCACATATTACTGAAGAATATGCAGTAATGGCCAATGGTATGACTATTTATCTCTCTAATAAGACGCCCCTACGTAATAAAAATAATCAAGTTATTGGTGTCTTAGGGGTATCCATTGATATAACCGAGCGGAAAAAAATGGAAGTAGCGTTACGACGAGCTAAGGAGAGAGCTGAACTTGCTAATCAAATAAAAACAGAATTTATTGCCAACATAGGACATGATATTTTAGAGCCTTTAAAAGGTATTTGTGCGCTTTCAACCCATTTAGAGACACAAGTCAATCAGCTACAAGCACGCCAGCAAGCATGTTGGATAAAGAAAAGTAGCGTCCAATTACTGCGGATAATTGAGCAAATTTCAGATAATTTAGTTATAGAGCAAGCTAACAATAATGAGCTTAATCAAGAAGTAGCTGACTTAAATAAGATAGTTGAGGATATTTATCAACTATATTATCCAGCTATCAAAATGAAAAACCTTGATTTTTATATAGAAATAGAGGCTTGTCTTCCCATTTTTTTGACTGATAGGGTAAAACTACATCGTATTTTAATGAACTTAATAACTAATGCATTGTCTTATACACAGTCAGGTTCTATAACTCTTAAAATAGAAACGCTGGTACAAGATCTAACTTATATTCAGTTAAAATTTAGTATTATTGATACCGGAAATGGTATACCTTGTGAAATACAAAATTATTTAAATAATGTTAACTTTGCGCAAATAAGTCATTATGATTCATTTGGCCAAAATTTATGTATTGCGCAAAAGTATATTGGCTTACTAGGTGGAGAGTTAAATATATTATCCGAGCCTGGTCAGGGTTCAATCGTTTGTTTTACTGTTTTTTTAAAAGTAAAAGATTAGTAAATTAATTAAATGATTTAACACTTAGGCCAGGTACAGAAAAGCGTTTTCTATCATAAAGGCGTAAAGCTGTAAGATGCCCGCCCCACAGGCAGCCTGTATCCAATGCATAGATATGAGGATCTGGACACCTACCTTGTAAAGCTGCCCAATGGCCAAAAATAATATCAGCATCAATTACGGGACGATTAGGCAGAGCAAACCATGGCATAGCCGTTGGCGGTGCTTGCTTAATAGTTCCTTTATAATCTAGAAGTAACTCTCCCTGCATGCCACAAAAACGCATACGAGTAAAGTAATTGGTAATGACGCGCCAGCGCTCAAATTCCTTAAGATCAGCTGACCATCGATTTGGTAAATTTCCATATATATGATTTAAATAAGCGATATAATTTTCGCCCTGTAAAATAGTTTCAAGCTCTTGAGCGCATGCTCTAGCAGTTGCTAAATCCCATATGGGTGCTATGCCTGCATGACACATAACAACCTTATAGTTCTCACTAATGTAGAGAAAATGTTGTTTACGTAACCAATGGCCCAATTCATAGCGATCATCGGCAAATAAAATAGGCTTTAAAGTATCATCCTTATTGTTTTTATACGAATTACCAAAGAGTTTATTTAGCAAATGCAAATCATGATTGCCTAAAGTAATATAAGGTTTAAGAGGTAAATTTTTAATAAATCGAAGTACTTCTAAAGATTGTGGGCCACGATTAACTAAATCGCCTACAAGCCAAAGTCTATCAGAGCGTTCATTAAACTGAATATGATTAAGTAAACGCATTAAAGGTTCATAACAGCCCTGTATGTCACCAATGGCATAATCAACCACGCGAGGTTATTCCAGAGTTTAACTTAGGATCAGGTTGTTCGGTTGCGGTATTTATTTGCCATTGCCCAGATTTATTAAGTACTTGTAGAGATGTAGTCAAGTTAGGTTTCTCTAAAGCTGTAAAATGACTAGAAGACTGTGCTGAATGAATAAGTTCTATGGCAGACCATGTTGCTACTTTTCCGGTATTTAAATTGTGAACGGATACACTATTAGGTAAAGCTATTGCGTAACCACTAAATACTACACCGCTATGCATTTGCTTGGTTTTATTTTGTTCAAAACGAGCTTCAATATTGCCATCTGGTCCAATTTGATGGAGTTTTAAAGATAAAAAGCCATTGCGGGCTGCTTGCCAATTTTTATATTCAGGGTGCTCACGTACAAACCATTTAAATATTTCCGGTGACATAAGTAGGCCACCAGGAACCATAAATAGTGGTGCTTTATTAATCATAATAATACGTGACTCTAAGGATTTACCGAGCCACTGGATGAATTGTACCCCTATTTGTTGCTCTATTTCGCTAACAGATTCAGGTACAAACCCTGCAAAAGTTCCAGCTCTACCATAACGATTATTTCTATTACTATTTAATTTAAAATTCAATTGGTTGAGATATCGTTGCAATGCTATAGCATCGGCTCGAATTAGTATAGCGCCTAAGGTGCCGGCTGAGTAAGGATCTTCATTAAGTAATGCTAGCCAAACAGCAAGTACTTGTGAGTCTGAAGCAATCCAAGTAAACCCGCTGTTGGGCATTAAAGCGCGTGCTAAAAGGATGTTTAAACGTCGACGTAAGTCAATATTTGCTTCTTTTTGAAAGTTATAACTATAATGGCTGCCTACAGATACTAAATTTTCTAATAAAGGGTTCCATAATTTTAAAAATTGGCCATTGTTATCATAAAGTTCAACTTGATAATCAATTTGAATTTTACCAATGCCTTGTAATAAAGCAGCAGAGTATAAGGCATATTGCCATAATCTTTGCTCTTCTGAATAATTAGCATCGTCTTCTAATAGGACAAAATTTTTAAATAAATTAAGTGCAGACTCCGTACGATTAAGCGCGTAATCTAATAAACCACCTAACTGTGAATAATAAGTATTTGAGGCTTCTGGCAAAACTTGAACATAATTAATTAGATTTTGAATAATGCTTAAACAAAGGCTATCGAAACGAGCTTGTTCTAACGAACAGGTCGTACGAATTTGTTGAAGTAGAGACGCTCGCTTTTCTTCAGCAAGAATCTCTTCTGCAGACATAATACGTATTAAATCCTTTAATGGTTTCTGCCCAGATCCCTTTTTACCATTTCGATGAAACAAGTTAATCTCCAAAAATTTAGCCATAACCCTCTATTAATGTTGTTGTTTAGTAATTAAATTCGCTTTTTCTGATAAAAAATTAGCCACTTTAATATAGTTTAGTAAATTAATTTGCTCCGGTCTTTGTCTCGCATCAATTCCTAAACTACTTAATTCGTTACTATTAATAAGTGATTTTAAATTATTAGCTAATGTTTTACGCCGCATTGAAAATGCTGTAGCCACTAATTTTTGTAACATATTAAGTTCAACAGCTGGGTAAGGGGAAACAATATGAGGTACTAATCTTACAACAGCTGATTCTACCTTAGGCTTAGGATAAAAAGCTTCTGGAGGAACATCAAATAAATAGGTTACATCACAATGATATTGCATCATTATACTTAAACGTCCATATGCTTTACCACCCGGACTGGCGGCTAATCGCTCAACAACTTCCTTTTGTAGCATAAAGTGCATATCTTTAATATTTTTGACAAATGATAATAAATGTAAAATTAAAGGGGTTGAAATATTATAAGGTAAATTACCTACTATCCGTAACTGATTTCCCCACTTAGTATAATCAATTGTTAAAGCGTCAGCACCTATAATTTGTAATGGTGCGCCTTTAAAATGATTAGCCAAAAATAATTGTAAGTCTCTATCAATCTCAACTACTGATAATTTCTGCAAATGCTGTAGTAGTAAGCGAGTTAATGCGCCTTTTCCAGGCCCAATTTCTAAAACGTTATCTGCCGAGTGTAGATAAAGTGCATTAATAATATTTTCAATAACACCTTGATCTTGTAAAAAATTCTGCCCAAAACGCTTTCTTGGCTTATGATTCACTTAACTACCTCAAACAACCTTATTATACAGGAAAATTATGATTTTTAGCTACCAAACTGATATTCTGCCTATTTAAAACTAGTTTATACTAAATTTACTTTTGCTAGAGAAGTTTAATAATTAGGAAAAATTATTGCTACTAGCTAATAATACAACTATGCTAATTTTAAATTTGATTACCTAACTTGTACATGTTAAGCCACTTATTAGAATTAAGACAGCGTGCTTTACTAGTGATGGTTGTATTTATAAGCTTATTTATACTTTTTTTTTATTTTGCCAATCCTTTATTTTACTGGCTAGTAAAGCCATTATTGTCTACTTTGCCACCTGATAATTTTATTATTGCCACTCAAATTACGGCTCCTGTTTTAGTACCACTTAGTCTAGCAGCTAATATAGCCTTACTTTGTACAGCACCAGTTGCCATTTATCACCTATGGCGGTTTGCGGCACCAGGACTTTATGCAAATGAGCGACAAAAATTAGGCAGTACTATCTTATTAAGTGTCTTATTATTTGTGATAGGCGTAGTATTTTGTTTTTATATTGTACTGCCGTTTATGTTTCAATTTTTTACAAAAGCGGTACCGTTAGCTGTTAAGATAATGCCAGATATGACAAGTACATTAGATTTTATTACGCGAATGTTATTATTGTTTGGTTTTTGCTTTCAAGTCCCTTTAATTTGTTTAACACTAGTTAATCTAAATTTGATAACAATTGCTACTTTACGGCAAATTAGACCATATATTATTGTTAGTGCCTTTATTATTGGTATGTTATTAACGCCTCCCGATGTTTTATCCCAGGTAATCCTAGCTGTTCCTTTATGTCTATTATATGAATTTGGTATTATTCTAGCCTTATACACGTCTCATTATAGAAGATCCCATAAGCAAGAGGATGCTTAAGTTCATGCTTGAATGACCGATAAAAAACATGTTCTATCTTGACCACAAGGAAAGATAACATGCAAAAAGTCGCTAAATTTAATATTGGAGATTGTGTTATACATCAGCGTCATGGTTATCGGGCAGTAATTATCGATATTGATCCTCTTTTTCAAGCTTCAGGTCGACCTAATCCCCAGGCAAGTCGACGAGAGTTTGCTACGCGTAACCCTTGGTATCGCTTACTTGTAGATAATAGTAGTCAGATGACTTATGTAGAAGAATGTCATCTATGTTTAGACCTTTTGGAAAATACAGTCGATAATCCAAAATTATCTACCTATCTTAATGAGAATGGTGGCCGCTATTGTATTAATGTAAGTAGACATTAGACTTCTTGCAAAACTGCCATTGATGGCCAATCTGAAATGCAAAAAGCACTTCAAAATGCTCATGTACTTTATATACACTGTGCTTTTTCAGTGTTTTTTCATTTGACCTTGTCTCGTCACTAACAGTTTTAAAAGAAGTCTATCGAGCCTATTTACACTGCTAAATCAACACTGGCCATTAGAAAAGCTTATTCTATAATTATAAAATATAAACTAGGGAGGAGTCACAATGAGCAAATTTGAGAATAGATTAGCTTGTGTAATCAACGCCGATGGCACAATCGCGCGCGGTTATATGATAGATAATTGCGAATTCGACGGCGTTAATGAATATATTATTACCTGGAAAATTAAACTACAAGGCGAAGCAAAAACAAACTTTTCAGGCACCATTGGTAGTTCAATGTATGAAAAAGTCTCTCCTGGCTTAATCACCGTGGGCTTAATGGAAGATCCTTTGCAGATGCAAGTACATACCTATAATCCTGATGGTACACCTGCACCTCGGCCATTTCATATAGCTGTTTTTAGAGATTAGCTTATTGTTGGTTTAGGTATTTCTAACCATTAGTATTAGTAAACCTACAAAAGCGATTAAAATAAGTGCTAATACACCCATAGTAAAGAAGCTT
Source organism: Legionella sp. D16C41 (assembly GCF_048541585.1). Classification (NCBI taxonomy): domain Bacteria; kingdom Pseudomonadati; phylum Pseudomonadota; class Gammaproteobacteria; order Legionellales; family Legionellaceae; genus Legionella; species Legionella sp. D16C41. The sequence continues at coordinate 69,796 of NZ_CP183303.1, forward strand.
TTATTTAAATTATCCCGGCTAAATAAATCTGGTCGATATTTTATACTACGATACATCACCCAAATAATTAATGCAGCACCAACAAGACCTAAAATTTGATAAAGTGTTTCCATGAAACTACTCCTTTTTTACTTCAAAGCTAAATGCATCAGAATACATCTGATTCGCTGAAATCCCCCGTGCAACTAGCGCGTCACGAATGTCATAAACCATATCAAAGGGGCCACCAATAACAATTTCATACTTATTTAAATCATGTGGATGTTGATTAAATACATAGTCAGCAATCTTATCTTTTAAATTGGTATTAGATAACAGAGGAAAATAGCGAAAATGATTAACATGAGATTGCCATTGTTTTACTTTTTCATCCATATATAAATCGCTTTGTGAGCGGGCACTCCAATAAAGTTCAAATGACCTTGAATCATCAGTAGCTAATAGTTGTTCTATCATCGCTTTAATGGGTGCAAAACCAGTTCCACCAGCAATAAATAGAATAGGCGCATTTTTTTTTAATTGACTTAAATGGCAATCGCCAAAGGGTAATTTGATATTAACCGCGCCACGTTGTTTAATTTCAGCAAATAACGTTTGATTACAACGATTTTGCTGAACATGGCGGATATGAAGCTCATACTTATGTGAACCTAATGGAGCATTGGCAATAGAATAGCTTAAATATTCATCTGCAGAAAAAATTTGCAAGTACTGGCCTGCTTCATAATCAATATAAGTACTTGGCGCCAATATTAGCTCAATTATTTTATCAGTCAGCGGGGCAATGCGCTCAATTTGCGCATTAATTAAAGCACTTGTCATAATGATATTCCTAAATGTTGCCAATAAGCGTTAACAGTTTGTAAAACATCATCATCCATTGTGATTGGTATGCCCCACTCACGTTGCGTCTCACCTGGCCACTTACTTGTTGCATCTAATCCCATTTTAGAGCCTAGTCCTGAAACAGGAGAAGCAAAATCGAGATAATCAATAGGCGTATTGTCAATTAACACCGTATCGCGTAATGGATCCATACGTGTAGTCATTGCCCAAATAACATCTTGCCAATTGCGGGCATTAATGTCGTCGTCACAAACAATGACGAATTTTGTATACATAAACTGTCTTAAGAAAGACCAAACAGCCATCATGATTCGTTTAGCATGCCCAGGATATTGTTTTTTCATCGTAACAACCGCTAAGCGGTAGGAACATCCTTCAGGAGGTAAGTAAAAATCAACGATTTCTGGAAATTGCTTTTGCAGAAGTGGGATAAAAACTTCATTTAAAGCAACACCTAAAATAGCAGGTTCATCTGGTGGGCGCCCTGTATAGGTACTATGATAAATAGGGGCATCACGATGTGTAATACGTTCAACAGTAAATACAGGAAAAGACTGTACTTCATTATAATAGCCAGTATGATCACCATAAGGGCCTTCAGGTGCTTCAACTCCAGGCTCAAGGTAGCCTTCTAACACTATTTCTGCCGTGGCAGGCACATGGAGATCATTGCCTATACAGCGTGTTAACTGTGTACGTTGACCACGTAAGAGACCAGCAAACGCATACTCAGATAAGGTATCTGGGACTGGAGTTACCGCCGCAAGAATAGTAGCGGGATCAGCGCCTAAAGTAACCGCAATAGGAAAGCGTTCACCGGGATAAGCTTTTTGCCAGGATTGATAATCCAGCGCGCCGCCACGGTGCGAAAGCCAGCGCATAATTAGCTTATTTTTACTTAATACTTGTTGGCGATAAATCCCCATATTCTCACGTGTCTTATCAGGCCCTCTGGTCGTGACTAAACCCCAGGTGATTAAAGGGGCTGCATCTTTTGGCCAACAGGTTTGAATAGGTAGGCGAGATAAATCTACTTCATCTTTTTCCCACACATGGGTTTGGCAGATTGGACGGTTAACATATTTAGGCGCCATATTTAAAGCTTGTTTTAGCAGTGGTAATTTATTAAAGGCGTCTTTAAAACCTTTGGGAGGCTCAGGTTCTTTTAAGGCTGCCAGCAATTTACCCACTTCTCGTAGGGCTGTAATATTTTCCTCACCCATGCCTAATGCTACACGCTCCACAGTTCCAAAAAGATTAGTTAACACTGGCATAGAAGCCTGTTTAGGTTGAGTAAAGAGCAGTGCTGGCCCTTGGGCTTTTAATACTTTATCGCTTACTACGGTCATTTCAAGATAAGGCGATACGGGGTAATCAATACGCTTTAATAAATTACGGGCTTCAAGTTGGCCAATAAAGTCGCGTAAATCAGAATATTTCATATCATTTTAGGAAAAATCATTTAGTTATTGATTATCTCATAGACATACTCCGAAGGAATAGTTTTTACTGTATCTAAATATTAGCTATCTTTCTAAACAATCATAAACTGCTAAGTCGTTTAGACAAAAAAGTGCTTCAAAATGTTCTTGTACTTCTTGTACACTGCACTTTTTTCAGCCCTTTTTTCTAAAGAATTTAGTTTGCATTTAACAGCTCGGAAAGAGGACTATTAAACAATGCTCAAAACTTGCCACTAAAATTAAAACTGGTATAGTGCAGCAATATATGATTTAAATTTAAACATGAAGTATTGTAAGGTTTGATGCTTTTATTAAACAATAAGTTAATTCGTTTAGTGTTTTATGGGGCCTTAAATGTAATGTTAGGGGCACCTAATCTCTATGCAACTACTAAACCTAAAATGGCTAACGAGACTAGCTCGTTCTCTCCTATGGTTCAAGCGCCAAAACAAGAGAGCACCAAAGCGCAGCAACGTCTAGAAACAGCAATTAACAATCCTGAATATATGCTTAATAATTGGGTTGAATTACCAACGGCGCCAAATCAAAAAAATAAGAAAGCAAAACATTTAAGTTTAAGAGAAGCTATTTTATTGGCTCTACGCTATAACCCAAATATCCAAAATGCTGAACTTGATAGAATTATTCAGCGTTATCAGTTGCGCCTTGCCAATAATGAATTTGAACTTCAATATGCTTTAGAAGGGGTGGCTTCAATTGAAAATAATAATTACAGTGATGTTGGCCATAGTGTCAATAAGTCATTTTTAGCCTCTCCTGAAGTGTCCTTAAAAACACCGTTCGGTACATCATTAAAATTAGGAATAGATAATAATGTTCCAAATTATAATACCTATACCCCGGTACTTAATTTCTCTTTTACACAACCACTGTTACGAGGATTTGGTAGAGCGGTTAATGAATCTAGATTATTAGATGCAAGAGATACAGAGTACTTAAACAAAATTGGCTTAAAGCAATCTATCATTGATCAAATTACGCAGGTAATTAGTGCTTATCGAAATTTAATTTTAAGTGGTAATAATTTAGAAAATCAGCGCCGTCAGTTAGAAGAAGCACGGCGGACATTTGCCATTAACGAGAAGAAAATTACTGCAGGACAATTAGAGCCTACGGGTAATATTCAACAATCTTATCAAATAGAATCATTAAGTTTGATGGTTGAGCAAGCTGAAAATGATTTTAAAACAGCTGCACAAGATTTATTACAAACTATTGGTCTTGATCCTGAAATGCGTTTAGCTGTGCCAAATGATGTTAATTTAGATAATGTTCGTGTGCCTAATTTAGGGCAATCCATTGATATGGCACTTGCGCATAACAGTCAATATTTAGCACAAAAGCTACTATTAAAGGCGGACGAAAGAGCTTATACCTTAGCTAAAAATGAGCAATTATGGGAGCTCAATTTAAGTGGCGGAATTCAGTCAGGTACAACGACAGATGTAACAGGTTTTAATACAGGTTTGCGTGGTATCTATAATGGTCGAAATCTCAATGAATCAGTGCGTTTATCACTGAATATTCCAATTAATGATTTAAACCGACGTAGTCAATTAATTAATGCAAAAGTAAAATTAGAAAAGGATAAATTAAACTTAATTGCCTTAAAACGCTCTTTAATAACTACTATTACCAATACCATCAATGGTATTCAAAGTCAGGCTAAACAATACCGTTTAGCTGAAAAGCAAGTTAAATTAGCTATACAATCCTATGAATTAGAAAAGAAAAAATTACAAGCAGGTATTGCTACGGCACTAGATGTTAATAATACGCAAAATCAACTCATTCAAGCGCAAGCTGGATTAATTAGTGCTAAGATAGCCTATTTAAATCAACTCTCCGCACTACAGCGTTTATTGGGTACCACGTTAGATGAATGGCAGATTAAGCTTAGGTATGGTCAATGAAAATTAGTAAAATTGTCATAATAGTTTTTTTAATAAGTTTATTATTTGGATGCGGTAATTCTCATGAACCGACATCTATTAAACAGCAAACTTATGTTGTTAAAGCAGAACCTATTCATAAAACTTTGTATTTTACAGGCACAATTCAGCCACTTCATGAAAATGCAATCACTTGCCCTATGGATGCTGTCATTGAGAAAATGAATTATAACTATGGACAAGTAGTTAAAAAAAATGAAGTAGTCATTACTTTGAATTCTACTGAACTGCAAAAACAATATAATGAAATTTTAACTGATTATTTAAAAGCTAAAGATAATTTTACCGTTGCTAAAGCTAAATTTACTGGCACAGATGAGTTATGGAAAGCAGGCTTAATTGCTAAAAATAACTATTTAAGTGAAAAATCAAGCTTAGATACTGCTCGCGTAGCGCTTATGCAGTCAACACGAAAATTGACTGAAATGCTCGAAAAAATTGATGACACCGACGCAAAAAACTTATCAGCCTTAAGCATTGCTGAATTTAATAAAGTTAAACAAGCCTTAGCCAAAGATCATAACCTCATTCATTTAAAAGCTTCCGCTCAAGGTATATTGCTTGCTCCACCTAAATCAGGAGAGGAAAAATCAGGTCAACTAAAAGTAGGTTCAGCTGTTAAAGCGGGGCAAGTGATTGCCTTAATTGGAGATTTAAGCGGGATTAGTGTTGAAATTGATGTTCCCGAAATTGATATCGATAAAATTAAACCAGGCATGAAGGCTAAAATAACCGGTGTGGCTTTAGGTAAAGAAATTCTTGAAGGAAAATTAGTCGCTATTAATGCACAAGCATCAAGCACTAGCAACAATGGTTTACCTTCATTTAATGCCACAGTTGCAGTCACAAGCTTAACACCCAAGCAGCAAGCGTTAGTTAAAGTTGGTATGAGTGCGGCCATTGCCTTGTCACTGGAAGAACAAGAACAATTAGTTATTCCTATTGCAGCGGTAAAACAAGAGAAAGGAGCTAGTGTTGTACGGGTGTTAGCAAATGGGAAAATTTCAACGCGGCAAGTGGCAACAGGTTCTGCTCTTACAGATAAAGTAATTGTAGATTCAGGCTTAAAAATTGGTGAAACGGTAGTTTACGATGGTTAAGTCACTTATCCAAATTAAGGACCTAATTAAAAATTATTCGCTAGGAGGCGTAACAAGTCAAATATTAAAAAAAATTTCATTGACCGTTGATGCTGGCGAATTATTAGCTATTGTTGGTGCGTCTGGTTCAGGTAAATCAACCTTAATGAATATTATTGGTTTGCTTGATAAAAGTGACAGTGGTGAATACTTACTTAATCAGCGTAATGTGGCAGCGCTTAATCAAGATGAGTTAGCGGCTTTACGTAATCAAAAAATTGGCTTTGTATTTCAGCAATTTAATTTGTTATCTCGGTTTACAGCAAAGCAAAATGTCGCATTACCACTTATCTATCGAAATAATATAAATACCACTGATATAGAAAAATACGTTATGCAAGCTTTAGCACGTGTTGGTATGGAGAAATTTGCCCATCATAAACCTACACAATTATCTGGTGGCCAGCAGCAACGTGTTGCTATTGCACGTGCCTTAGTTGGGGAGCCGCAAGTTATTCTCGCAGATGAACCTACAGGCGCTCTTGATTCGAAAACGGGTACAGAAGTTTTAAATTTATTCCTAGAGTTGCATGCTGAAGGGCGAACCATCATTATGGTCACGCATGATAATCATGTTGCTGCTCAATGTAGTCGCCGTATTACGCTTGTCGATGGGCAAATTGCCGCTGAGAGTAAATCATGAATGTATTAAGTCATTGTCAACAAGCGTTTATTAATTTAAATGCAGCCAAACTACGCTCATTTTTAGCTGTATTAGGTATTTTAGTGGGTACCGCTGCGGTTGTTGCTTTAATTAGTTGCGGGCAACTTGCAACCGAAAAAGCGTTAGCACAATTTAAAGCGCTTGGTACGGATTTACTGGCCGTGTCTTTATTTCAACAGGAACAAAAGCAAGCTTCTCAAAGCGGTGGTAATGAAATTTCTTTAACTCTATGGCGTCAAACGCCTAATCAAATTGCAGCGATTAAAGAGATAGCGCCTTATTCTACAGCCTATCAAACGATAAGCTTTCAAGGTTTTCCGTTAAGAGGCGCCATTGTTGGCGCTGATGATGCTCTGGCAAGAATTATTCATATTAATTTGGCACAAGGGCATTTTGTTTCTTTTGTAGAATCTTTTGAGCACTATTGCGTCATTGGTAATGGGCTAGCTGAACAGATAAAGAAAATTACGCTAGATAATCCTATGGGTAAACAGTTACGTATTGGGCAAGCTATGTACACTATTATTGGTGTCGCTAAGCCTTGGCAAGAAAGTGGTTTTTTTAATGAAGATATTAACCAGGCCGTAATTGTCCCTATTTCGGGTATTTCTTTAATTAGTAAGGATAATAAAATCAATAATGCGATTATGCTGTTAAAGCCTAATAGTGCCATCGATGAGGTAATTGCAGAACTTAAACATTACATGGCAACTTACGCACCAAAACTAAGTGTATTTCCACGTAGTGCTAAACAAATTATTGCTAGTATGGAGAGCCAAGGACGTATCTTTACCTTATTGTTAGCCGTTATTGGTGGTATCTCCTTATTAGTTGGCGGTATTGGCGTGATGAATGTAATGTTAGTTTCCGTAAGTGAACGTAAAAAAGAAATTGGTATTCGAAAAGCTGTTGGCGCTCGTAATCAAGAAATTCAAATGCTCTTTCTTGTCGAGTCGATTATTTTATCCTTGTTAGGTGGTGTTTTAGGTGTCATTTTGGGATTACTTTTTACAGCCGGAGTCGCTTATTTTAGTGGTTGGGCTTTTATGGTTTATCTACTACCACCTGTTGCAGGCTTTGCTGTGTCGGTTGCTACAGGCGTTTTCTTTGGTTTTTACCCAGCAAAACGAGCCGCTAAAATGGAGCCTATTGTCTCGCTTCGTAGTGACTAAATTAGCTAATAAAATCAACTTGCAACAATTTATGTTTAGCCTATTCTTAATAATGCAGCTTTGCCCATGACAGAATCGAAAATCTGCTAAAGACTCTTTTATTAGATTTAACCTCACATGAGGTAGGCAGCGGATAATAAGGATATTTCATTTGTTTTATATAAGGCAACGCCGTGTTATTGCTATTTTGCTAATAACAACCACAGGGAGTTATTCATGATGAGGCTAGTTACATCTGTAGTATTAGCTTTAAATATTGCTTTTTTAGTAGGTTGTTCAGCAAGTGTTGGACCTGATAGTTACTTAAATACCAGTAGTAACAATGCAAATAAATCAACAAATGCATATCATTCATTTACATCTAATTCAGAGAATTATCGTAGTATTTCTACAAATAGGATGATGGTAGGGGCAACGGTCTTTTAATTTATATTAACTATTTCTATAAAAATCATTAAATTAAATTTTCTCAATATTAGGCCTTGAATTTTAAAATTTAGGTATTATTTATTAAGCATACCATTTTTCATTAAGGAGGAATTAGTGATGAGTAATTTAAAACGTGAATATTTTCCATCATTATACAGAGACTTTAATTCACTATGGGATAATTTTTTACGCGGCCAACAAGACGATTCATCTTTTGTTACAACAAGTACTTGGGCACCTTCAGTTGATATTAAAGAAGAAAAAAATCAGTTCGTTGTCATTGCTGATATCCCAGGTGTTAATAAAGAAGATATTCATATTTCATTAGAAAATAACTTATTAACCATTCAGGGTGAGCGTCACTTTGATAAAACTGAAGAAAGAAATGGCTACACCCGCGTTGAACGTGCACAAGGACAATTCTACCGACGTTTTAGCCTACCCCAAACGGTAGATGATGCTAAGATAAGTGCAAAATATAAACAAGGCGTGCTTGAAGTTATTATCCCTAAGAAAAAAGCGGCTCTTGAAAAGAAAATTGATATTAAAGTTGAAGAATAATAGTTAATCTAAATTAAGCGCTACTTAAAATCTAAGCAGCGCTTAATAAAGTTATTTACATAATTGCACAATTACGGTTACGGGGTGGAACAGGATTTTGTTGTGCAACTGGTTGGTATACAGGTAGTATACCCTGTTGATTCTGTTGAGCTCTTTGAGCTACTCGTTGCCCGTAAGTCATAATTTCTGCTGCGCCATAACTTACAGCTAATAAGCCAACGTAAAAAAGCTCTAATATGACATCACTTTGGCACAAATCATTAGTAGAATCAGCGGTATCACAAGGAATACCTTTTACTAACATCGTAACAGCTAGAGCTAATTCGCCGCCTGCTATTAAGGCTAATCCTGCATGCTGAATTCTTTCAGGCACTGCAACATCCGAGCGACAAGCTGCATACATGCTCATACAAAATTGCGAAAATTTCTGGGGAATTTGTACTTTTGGAGTAAGGTTAGTATCAAGTTTAGATATAGCACCGCCGATTAATTGAAAAAATGCATTAGCTCTCTGAGCACCTGTACCGCCTTCTGTAGGTACATAAGCGTTAAACAAACCGAATGGCATGATTTTTCCTCAAATAAATAGTTTAGACTGCTATTATACATAAAATTGATCTAATAGATCAATATATAATCAAAATGTTATTTTATTTGCATAAATATAATTGGTTTGTAATAGTAAGAGAGTTGATCTAAACTCGACCAAACTAGGAATTGTTTACTTATACATACTATGAATTTTTTTAAACCTACACGAACAGAAGAACAGCTTAAGCAAGCCTTAAGATTAGGCAATATAAAGCAATGGTGGAAAAGTGTTTGTGATGAATATTCTCCTCTTATAAGCTTTTTAACTTACCAAACATCTTTAATCAGTAAGACAATAAGCGAATTAACTATTGAGGTAAAGAATGAGACTTATAGTTATGATTTGGAGCAATTAATATTACTTTATTATCAGGTACTAAACTGGCAAATTATGCATAATATCCGGTTTAACTCTTCCTCACGTAACGTTCAAATTGATATTTTAAAAGAGTGGCTAGAAGAAAGAATTTATCCACCGACTAATTCCTTAAATACTAGTTTAATAAGATACCAGCACATGGTAGCGCAAGCGTCTAAGGAATTAGATTTAATGCCAGTTAGAGAGCTGCCAGAGTTAAATGATCAACTATTATATGACTGGTGGAAAATGGAAAGTCATGTCGGATTTTTTAGTTGGCGTACTAAAGCAACTACAGAGTTAGATGAACTTGTTTATTGGTATTCTAATAGTGTTATTCTAGATAAATTAGATGCACTGCAAAAAATGATGGCGGCTATTTATGTATGGCTTAATGAACGTCAAAGTCATAGTCATCCGCTGCGTGTAACAGCAGTTAAAGAATTACAGAAGGTAATAACTTTAGAAATGATCCGTGAATTAGAAAAAATAAACAACGAAGTTATTTTAGATAACAATATAACTGATAATACATTAAGACTTAACTAAGCATTGCAGCAATAGCAATACTTCCTTTGCCCGCATGTAGACCAATTGCTATAGATACAGGCTCAATGTACAAAGGTTCTTTTTTAAAAGCCTCAGCAGTCATTGCAGCAAATTCTTGGGCTTTTTTAGGTATCCCTGCATGAATAATACAATAGTTTTCTAGGGCGTTATCTTCTATTAACGTACTAATATTAATTACCACTTTACTTAAAGCTTTAACCTCATTAAATGCTTTGTCCACTAGGATCACTCTACCTTCTTTATCAAGCGAAATAATAGGCTTTAAACCAGTATACTGAGCAAATTTTCCTTTTAATTTGCTTACTCGCCCTGAGCGAATTAAAGAATCGAATTGGTTAACGACAATAAAAAAGTAAGTCTTACTTATTTTTTCTAATAAGGCTTCTTTGATTTGATGAATAGAATAATTCTGCTCTATGAGTTCGGCCGCATAATAAAGTAATAGACCTTGACTACCTGCAACATGACAAGAATTAATGACATGCACATTAGAATATTGCTTCGCTACATTTAAAAAAGCGTTATAAGTTCCACTTAAAGCTTCTGCGACACTAACAACAAGGACATGTTCATAATTTTTTGCAAGTCTATTAATTGTTTCATTAATAACTGCATAAGCTGGCGAAGAGGTAGTAGGGTAGGTTTTCAAAGTCGCAAGAATGTCAAAAACTTGATTAATATCAAAACAATAATAATCGAGTAAATCATTACCATCTAGCTGTACATTTAGCGGAACTAAGTGGATTTGATATTGATCGAGTAATTGCTGCGGAATACTTGCACTAGAGTCAGTAACCAACGCAATAGAGTGTTTTTTATCATAAATAGATTGGTACTGTCGTAACATATCATCGACTTTAGAATATTGAATTTTTCCTATAGAACGTAATTTAGTAAAAATTTTTGCTGGAGTATTACTATGAATATGAATACGACATAAATTTTGATTAGCCGAAATAACCATGCTATCGCCTAATTCTTGTAGCGAGCAAGTTAGTTCAGTTTGGTTTATTTTATTACCTGAAAATAATGCCTCAGTACAATAGCGATTTGTTGGTGGTTCGCGATGATTAAATAGCTCATGATGACTTTGTTCATGAATAATATCAGTGGTTTTTAACTTAATAGAAGGTTTAGCTAAAAACTGAGCAAATCCTTTAATAAAGCAACTAAAGCCTAAAGCACCTGCATCCACTACATGAGATTCCTCAAGTAATTTGAGCGTATGCTCGGTTGCAGCAAGCGCTCTTTCAACGTCGTTCATTGTATTGGCTAAAAGAAGATTAAAGCAGGGGTAATCTGCTGCTTTATTTTCTAAACTATGAGCCCAAGCATCCATAACCGTTAAAATAGTGCCCTCAACTGGATTTACAATGGCTCGACGTACACTAATACAGGCAAGCTTAATAAGCTTAGCAAAATCTTTAGTAGTTAATGTCTCAGGTAAAGACATATCCAGAAAACCATTAAAGAACTGAGAAAAAATCATGCCTGAATTACCACGTGCGCCTAAAATTCCTGCATTTGCTAATGATTGGCATGTTTCCAGAAAGTTAGGTTTTAAAGTCGAATGAGTAATGATAGCTTGCGCTGTGGCTGACATGTTGTTTCCTGTGTCGCCATCTGCAACTGGGAATACATTTATTTCATTAAGCGTCTCACGCTGACTAATAACCGCATGGCAGGCATGAATAATAGCAGCGTAGAACAATTCGACATCAAGTTGCAGTAATGTCATTGTTTAATTTAATTAATAAGGGTAAATTTAATAATAGACCGAGTTGAACTGCTCTGCACTATATAAGTTAATTTTAACTAAATCTTTTAAGTATATTTGCAATAATTAATTATTTAACAGCACCTTTAAGTTGTTTGGGTAGGGCATTTCGATTCTCGTGTGGATAACGCTGATTCTGGCAAAGTTTCTAATTGAAAGAAGTTTATTTTTGGCTGTATGCTTGGGCTAAATTAGAATTTGATAATGCCTTATCTATATCCATTGTTCTAGCAAGAGTTACTCTTTCATTTCTTAGATCTTGAAAAAATTTAAATCTAGTTTCTTTTCTTTTATTAGCAGTATAAGCGCGTGATTTTTCTTGAAATTCTTGGTGAGTTGGCCTGGTATTCATTTTATATGGCAAACGAGCAAAGATAGGTATTTCAGGTTTACTGTCGCTTTCTATTAATTTTAAAGGAGTAGCAAGCATCAAACGGTTATTTTGTTGTGTCCAGAATTGCCCTAGCTGATTTACCACAGATAATGTACCTTGATAATAATAGATGCGTGTATCTTCACTTTTTATAATAGATTGATAGAAATTTTTTGCAATTAATTGATTTTTATTAAGGTTACCGCAGCAGTAAAGATGGATTGAATGGAAACAATGAATTAAGCCTGAAAAATCATAATTAAAACGTGATGCTAAAGTCTCAATACTAATTGCACTTGCTAAATTAATATTACTATGATTTGCCAAAATATTAGGATTATTAGTATACCCATGTGCTAAAATATAAAGCTTGCTATGAGGGTCAATCTCCTCAATATCGAAATCATCTTTATAATAAATAATTTTAATTTTTTCAGGAGAGCTTAAAGCATAATTACTTTGCCATATTTGCGCTCCTTCATTGAGATTACCGCAGTTTGAACGCTCGAATGGAATATATAAAATAATCATAATAAGTACTTTATAAATAACCAGCTATTTTACTGTATTAATATTGGAAATGATTAAATTTTTAATAAAAAAATCAAACTACTTATAAAAATTTTTATACCAATTAGTCTTTTAACGCCTCAGCTATAAGTGATCTTAAAACAATAGCATTACGTTTTTTTGATAGACATTATCAGAATGATATAATTAATTAAAATACTAAAAAAAGTGGTAAAAATAGGTGTGCTGACTATAAGTGCCCAGGGCGCTTTAAAGGTTAAATTAAGTATTACTGTATTAAAGTAATAATTAGTGAAAAGGGCTAAAGCAACAGCGAGAAGGCCAGCATAAAAGCCAATAATAGCAGATTCACTACTTCGAATCCAAAATAAAGTTTTCTTTTGTATCCCCAATAGCTTTAAAATATGAACTTCTTTCTGTTTAATATCATTAAAAGCAAGCATCGCGAGTATTACAATAATTATACCTATTAGCAGGCTAAATAAAGTAATCAAGGTAATTGCTTTACTAATATTTTCTAAAATTGTTTGTACTTTTTTGATAGTGTTAGCAACATCTATAATTGTGATATTAGGAAACTGCTTAGCTAAACTTAATAATTTATCTTGTTTACCTTCTGGTAAATAAAAACTAGTTAAATAAGTTCTAGGTAAATCAGCCAATAAATCAGGATTAAATAAAATAAAGAAATTAGGTTTAAAACTAGTCCAATTGACTTGTCGAATACTTGTAATGGGAACGGTAATAATTTGCTCAGCGATTCGAAAGGTTAAAGTGTCTCCCACACTAACTCCTAATTGCTTTGCAAGCTCTTCTTCAATTGAAAGCCAGGGCGTATGTTTAAGATTCCATCTTCCTTGAACGAGCTTATTCTCTTCGGGCAACGTATTGGTCCAAGAAAAATTTAACTCTCTTTGCAGTGCATTAATTTCTTTGGCTTTCTCACCTAATCTAACTGCCACGGGTGTATTATTTATACTAATCAAACGGCCTCTAACAATAGGATAAAAGAGAGCAGATTTAACTTGATTTTGCTGAAGAAAGTCATTGAAAGCTTGCGTTTGATCAGGCTGAATATTAATAACAAAAAAATTAGAAGCATCCGAAGGCAATTGTTGTTGCCAGTTTTCGATTAAATTAGTTTTAAAAAGATTTAAAGTTAAAAAGGCTGCTAAAGCTAAACCTATACCAATCAACTGTAATAAGCTATTAATTAAATTTCTTTGAATAGTTGCAAAGCCAAAGCGCCAGGCAAAGGAAAGTTTATTTTTGAAAGGCTTAATTAATAAATTGCTAATTATTAATAGGCCCAAAGCAAGAAGCATGAAATATACTAATCCAGCAAGGACAATAACAATTAAGCGCCAGGAGTGAATATATAAAAAAGAAACCCCGAAAATTATTAGAAAAGCAATAGCATAGTTTAAAAGTGAATTGGCTTGAAAGCTATGCTGTTTAAAGAGAGTAATCGCTGTAATTTGACGTAATGATAACAGATGAAAAAAGGTGAAACTTAATAAGGTTAGAAGGCCTGTTATTAAACTTAAAAAAGCTGGTTTAAGACTTAATTCAATAGTAAAGTTAGGTAGTAAACCTTGTAACCAAGTGACTAAAAGAGGTTGTAGAATATAACCTAATAGTATGCCAATTAAAGAGGCTAGAAATCCTAAAGTAAATATATTACTTAAATAAAGAATAAAAATATCACGTTCTGAAGCACCAAAACATCTTAAAATAGCTACGTGCTGTTGATGCCTTTGACTATAGCGATGCATAGCCATGCTAATAGCAATACCTGCTAATATTAAACTGATTACCGTACCTAAATTTAAATAACTCACAGTACGTTCAATAGCTTTAACAATAGCAGGGTTAGCTGTTTTATCTTGCCAATTTTGTTGCTCGGTTAGTGGTGGATTTAATGATTTTTTTAATAACGTTAATTGATTGTCATTACCTGCCAATAACCAATTATAAGTAACCTTACTACCAGTTTGGATAACCTTTGTTTTTGCAAGATCAGCCTGATTCATTACTAGTCGTGGCGCAATATTAAACCAATCTCCTGTTTGACCTGGCTCTTCAATTAAAAGAGCACTAACGGTAAAGATGGCGTCACCAATCGTAATTTTATCGCCGATATTAATACTTAAGAGTGATAACAATTTTGCTTCAACCCATACCTGATTTAATGCTGGCGCACTATTAACAGACTGGCTAGGGGTAAAAGGTTGTGGCGCAATCTTTAAGGTTCCTTTCAAAGGATAAGGTGATGTTATCGCTTTAATTTGGGTAAGCTGTAATTTATCGTTAGCTGTGACCATACTCAAAAAAGAAAGCGTTTGCGTCTCAGTTAAATGCAATTCCTGTGCTTTTGCTGTCCAATTTTGCGGTATGGGTAAATTACTACTAACAACTACATCGGCGCCTAGCATTTGAGCTGCTTGTTGATTGAGTAAGCTTTCCACTGAAAAAGTAAAGTTATTTAAAGTACTGGTACAAGTTACAGCGACAATTAGTGCTAACGTTAATAAAGTCAGCTCGCCACTACGCCAATCACGTAAAAAAGTCCGTAAAATTAAAGAAAGATTTAACATTGCAGCTTTCCATCAATAAGTGGCCAGTGCAATTGGCAACGAGCTGCTAGGGTATCATCATGCGTCACAATGACTAAAGTTGATTGATGTTCTTGGTTAAGAGCAAATAATAGTTCAATAATGGCTTGTCCTGTTTTTTTATCTAAATTCCCGGTGGGTTCATCGGCAAATAACACAGATGGCGTAAATGCAAAAGCGCGCGCAATAGCAACACGCTGCTGCTCACCACCTGATAATTGACTTGGATAATGCTTTGCTCGTTTACTCAATCCTACCCTTTCAAGCCAAGACATAGCTATACTGTCGGGATTTTTCTGCTGATTAATCTCTAAAGGCAACATGACATTTTCAAGTGCTGTAAGATTAGGTAATAAATAAAAAAATTGAAAAATAAACCCAATTTGTTGGGCTCTAAGCTTAGCTCGGCTATCTTCATCAAGCTTACTAATTTCTTGTGAGCCGTAATAAATTTGCCCTGAAGTAGGTTTCTCTAAACCGGCCATAATATTAAGTAAGGTTGTTTTGCCGGAACCAGAAACGCCTGTAATTGCAATGGTTGCACCTGCTGGAATGCTTAAATTAATAGCTTCTAGAATCCTTAAAGTTATGTTATTTGTGACGATGCTATAATTAACATCTACTAATTTAATTATTGCATCAGGATTGTTCATGCTTAAAAAATTCCTTTCTATAATTTGTTTCATTTTTATAATAACACCACTTTATGCAAAGACGATTCTTGTGCTTGGTGATAGTTTAAGTGCTGGTTATGGTTTAGAAGATAATAAAAGTTGGGTCAACTTATTAAATGATCGTTTAAAAAAAGAATCGCTACCTTACCAAGTTGTTAACTATAGTACAAGCGGCGACACCACTTCAAATGGACTGTCTAAATTACCAAAGGCCTTATCTAAATATAAACCAGATATTGTTATTATTGAATTAGGCGCTAATGATGGTCTGCGGGGTTTATCCATTGCTGATTTGAAGAATAATTTAAAGCAATTAATTATTGAATCGCAACAGCAATCAGCGCATGTTCTTTTACTAGCAACATTGCTACCGCCGAACTATGGTACTGCTTATTTGAATCAATTTAAGCAAGTTTATGCTGATTTAGCTAAGCAATATCAGGTTCGTTTAATACCTATGTTTCTAGAGGGCGTTGCGGGTAATCCTGCTTGGATGCAAGCAGATGGTTTACATCCCAATCAGAATGCACAAATAAAAATATTGAACAACGTTTGGCCAACTTTGCAGCAAATGCTTCAATAAGACAGCTAATGGCGTCAACTTACGTCTTAATATCGCTAGATTTTATTTTTCGCGCGAGTTTCCTGGAGCCCTCGGACAAGCCGAGGGATGTAGAGGTAGGCACAGACTTAAACTAATCTCCTAAGTTCTTAGTTCAATATAAAATTTTCTTAAGCCGACGACCCCAGTATATCATCTTGGCTTATCAAGGAATTGTATTTGGAGTAACGCACTGAAATCGAGCCGTTCATCAAAGTTTAAAATAGCTAGGATCTATTAGATGCTTTAGCACTAATAATAAATTATATTAGAATAAGCTTTTACAAATTTATAAAAAATTACGGCATAAATCCTGCATATATACCCAATGGCGTCAACATTGCATAATGTCATTTCTGCCTATGCGAAGTGACAGCATCTTTAAGTAAACGCCATTAGATGTATTCTACAAGGATGAATATATTAATTTATATATCCATGGGCTGTCAGGTTAATATAATAAGCGACCTAATTTAATGAGGGAAAAAGATGAGAAAGTTGACATTTAACTTATTGCCCTGGTTACTGCTTTGCTTTTCACCTTTAATAATGGCAAGCCAGAATTGGAATCAATGGGTTGCCGGCGTAAGACAAGAGGCTATTAATCAAGGTGTTTCTGCTGAAGTTTTTGATCAAGCATTTGCCGATATACGTGAGCCAAGCCGAACAGTAAAAAGCCTTGCACGCTCCCAGCCTGAGCATCGTTTAACATATACTAAGTATTTAAATACGCGGGCTGATAGTTATCGCATTGCTATGGGCCGTAAACATTATAATAACAATAAAGCCCTTCTTGAGGATGTTGGTCAGCATTTTGGCGTAGACCCTTGTTTCATTGTGGCATTTTGGGGTATGGAAACAAGTTATGGTACTTATATGGGTAATTTTCCTGTAATAAGATCACTCGCCACCTTGGCTTATGAATCAACACGCCCTGATTTTTTTCGCCGCGAATTATTCATTGCGCTACGGATTCTTAATGATGGTCATGTAACCTTAAACCACTTTAAAGGTGAATGGGCAGGCGCCTCTGGCCAGCCACAATTTTTACCTTCTAGTTGGGTTAAATATGCGGTTGACTATGATGGCGATGGTCGTAAAGATATTTGGGAGAGTAAGCCTGATGTTTTTGCTTCAATTGCTAATTATATGAAGAAAAATGGTTGGCAAACAGGTCAGCCTTGGGCTATTCATGTTAAATTACCTAAGGGGTTTGATCCTAATTTGCAAGGCAAGAGCATCGTTAAGAAAGTAAGTGAATGGGATGCTTTGGGTGTACGTACCCTAGACGGGCAATCGCTACCTTATCCAAACTTAGATGCTAGTATTGTTCAGCCTAATGGAGGCCCTGTTTTTCTAGCTTATCCAAACTATAAGATGATTTTACGCTATAATAATTCTATCTATTATGCGGGCGCTATCGGTTATATGGCAGATAAAATTTGTAATCGTAGCAATTAATTTATTGATATCTAGTTTAACTATTTTTGCTAAGCGAGGTGTACAAATGGATACCTATCTTGATAAAACAGCTAGTCTTACACCGCTTGCAAAACGGGTTATCTGCGATAAAGCGACCGAATATCCTAATACTGGTATTTATAATCATTTAGCAGGGCCAGGCACCTATCTTTGTAGGCGTTGTGGCCTTGCTTTATTTAGGGCTCAAAGCCAGTTTAATGCGGGTTGTGGCTGGCCCAGTTTTGATGAAAATATTATTCAAGCTGTTAAACAGGTACCCGATAAAGATGGAATGCGGACAGAGATAGTTTGCCAGCGTTGTAATGCCCACTTAGGTCACGTTTTTACCGGCGAGCATTTAACCCAAAAAAATATTCGCCATTGCGTGAACTCAGTATCGATTGATTTTGTACCAAATACAACGGTGTTAGATACAGAAGAAGCAATTGTTGCCGGTGGTTGTTTTTGGGGAATAGATTATTTTTTAAAGCTGATTCCTGGCGTGCTAAAGGTTGAAGTAGGTTATAGCGGGGGTGCTGTTCAAGAACCTACTTATGAACAAGTTTGTAGTGGCACGACAGGACATTATGAAGCTGCTCGAGTCGTGTATGATCGAGCCAAGGTAGATTATCATACCGTTATTAAACGCTTTTTTGAAATTCACGATCCTATTCAATCCAATGGGCAAGGGCCAGATATAGGGCCACAATATCGCAGTGCTATTTTTTATTATGATGATGAGCAGTTTAGTGAGGCAAAATCACTGATTGAGCAGCTACAGAAACGTGGCTATAGGGTGGCGACTAAACTGCTAGAGGTATCAACCTTTTGGCCAGCAGAAGATTATCATCAAGCTTATTACTCTAAACATCATAAAGTACCCTATTGTCATCGACCTGAAGATCGTTTTGGCCCACAATAGGCTAACTATAATTTAGTGGTTAGACCTAAAATAGTTTGTAATAGTTTAAGCTACTCTTTTTAAAAGTTTGGGCTTCTTATAGAGTAATTTCGTATAGCCTTTAATGAAGATTAGCCGGTTTAACTTTTTAATTAATGACATGCTCTAAGATAAAATTTTTGGCACGTTGTTGAACACCATTTGCCTCTTTATCCAGCCAAAAAGAAAAATGTGAACCACCTTCTATCCAAATAGGTTGTGCATGTGGAATTTTAGTTGCACTATTTACACCATCATAAAATAGTACAGCTGCATCGGCAGTGGCATGAATAATTAAAGTGTTGCAAGCAATTTGCTCTAAGTGCAACGGAATAAGTTGACGGCCCTCGCTGATGTCATTTTCGACACCAATTTTGCGCATAGTATTGTAATTTAAAATTGATTTACAAAGACGGATAATGTATTTCAATTTAGTTTTATCTTTAGCAATATAGGCAGCTGCTGCCTTGATTTGCTCTCTATTTAAAAGGCTATTTGCGCGTAATATTAATGATGCTATTGCTTTAGGCGAAAATCGTAATAAATTATTAGCAAGCCAGGTAAAGGGATCGCTAAACACGGTTTGACTAATAAGTGGTGCTGCTTGTCTTAATTGATACTTCATTGAAATACAATTAATAGCAATAATAGCCTTAACTTTCTGAGGATAACGTATAGCAAATTCATAAAGAGAGGGGCCAGCAGCACTGAACCCTACAGCAACCACACTTTTTAATGAAAGTTCATCAAGTAAAGCAGCTATTAAGTCTGCTTGTTGCGTTGCTGATTTGTTTTCTAATAAAGGTGAATTACCATAGCCTGGTCGAGAAATAGCGAGTAAATTACAGCCTAGGCCAAAAAAGAAATCAAAAAGCATCATGGATTGATCTTGTCCGCCCATGCCGCCATGAATTAAGAGAATAGTGGATGCTAAATCTTTCGGTTGCTGTTGAAGGTTAATGTTGTTCTTATCGCTATCTTTATAATTAATTTCGATAGCACCCAGACGAGTTTGTATTAGCTGGCTGCCGCTTATGAGCTGATTTATAGCGTGCTCTTCTTGTGCAATAAATTCAGTTGTTGATAAATCTGGCTCACCCATACTAAATCCTATATTGATTTATTCATAGACTTCTTTGGTCGGCACTAATAGGTTCTCCGAAGCAGTCCACTATTTATTTCTGACTTATCTAGCATTAGGTAAAAAGGCTGCTATCTACTTTATCATAGCAAAAGAACTATTAGTTTTTATCTTGGTAAATCGTATCTACCTTCTTTGCTTTCTCTTCGTTTTCACGTAGTTGTTGTTCATTAAGTTGAGTTTGCCAAAAATTGGCTAATTGAGCTTTAAATAAATTAAGTTGGCGGATGACCTTACCTAAATGCTCGGCTAGCATCGGTAATTTATTAGGGCCGAAAACGATAAGGGCGACGATAAGAATAATAATTATTTCGCCCATGTTCATGATTTTTTCTCATTACTATTGTCATCATCATTTAGTGCTTTGCGAAAGCTTTTGATTGCATTTCCTAAATCAGAACCAATGTTCTTCAATTTATTAGTACCAAATAAAGCGAGAACGATTAAAAAAATAAGCAATAATGATAATGGACTTATGCCGCTTAATCCCATGTTAGCTCCTATTATTACGGTTACCTACATAGATTAAACCACCAAACAAAGCAATAATAAAAGTAGTAAGTGTCAGATTTTCTGTATTAATTAAATTTAAGTAATTTAAGAAGCCTACAAAGAGCATGGTAATAAAAATACCAAAGCCTAACCCTTTAAACCAATTGTTTTGAGCTGAATCAAGAAAGCGTTGGTCATTTGTAATGTTATTTAATGCACGTATTTTCTCTTCTTTACTTAAGACTATTACTTCCTGCAATAAACGTGGCATATGCGGTAATTCTTCGACAAAAAAGGGTATATTTTCACGCAATCTTCTAACAAACGCTTTAGGTCCTAATTGCTCTTTTAACCAATTTTGGAGAAAAGGCTTTGCAGTTGCCCATAAATCTAGCTCGGGATAAAGTTGTCGGCCTAAGCCTTCAATAGCTAAGAGCGTTTTTTGCAGAAGAATTAATTGAGGTTGAACTTCCATATTAAAGCGACGTGCAACTTGAAACAGCCGTAAAACAACTTGAGCAAAAGAAATATCTTTTAAGGGTTTCTCAAAAATAGGCTCGCAAACTGTACGAATAGCGCTTTCAAATTCTTCAATACGGGTGTTTCTTGCAACCCAACCTGATTCAACATGTAATTCAGCGACTCGTCGGTAATCTCTATTAAAAAAAGCATAAAAGTTTTCAGCTAAATAACGCTTATCATTATCATTGAGAGTACCGATAATGCCAAAATCAATACAAATATATTGTGGTTGTTCTGGATGCTCATAGGAAACAAATATATTACCCGGATGCATATCTGCATGAAAAAAGCAGTGTTTAAAAACCTGGGTAAAAAAGATTTCTACACCGCGTTCTGCTAATTTTTTAAAATCAACATTATTCGCTTTTAAAGCCGCAATATCGCTAATAGGGATGCCATGAATTCGTTCCATAACCATGACATTTTCACGCGTATAATCCCAGAAAACTTCAGGAATATATAATAAAGGTGAGTTCGGAAAATTACGACGTAATTGGCCAGCATTACCTGCTTCACGTTGTAAATCAAGCTCATCTATTAAGTTGTGTTCAAATTCTTGTACTATTTCGCGAGGCTTAAGTCGCTTGCTTTCTGACCAGTAGCGCTCAGCAAGTGAGGCAATGGTATACATAATACTTATATCTTGATCAATAATTTTACGCATATTAGGTCGTAAAACTTTTACTACAACGTCTTCCCCAGTTTTTAACCTTGCGGCATGTACTTGAGCCATTGAAGCAGAGGCTAAAGGCTCTGGATCAAAATAAGCAAAGACATCAAAAGCAGAGCGGCCAAAAGCGCTTTCAATAATGGCTAATGCTCGCTCGCTTGAAAATGGTGGGACATTATCTTGTAGTTTACAAAGCTCTAAGGCGATATCAGTTGGAATAATATCTGGTCGAGTAGACAATGCCTGGCCAAACTTAACAAAAATTGGTCCTAAGTCTTCTAAAGTTTTACGAAGTGCTTCACCACGGGTGAGTGGGTCCTTACGAAACCAATTCCAAGGGTTTAAATAAACTATAAATCGTAAAGGGGCAAAAAGCCGAATGGAGACAATGAGCTGATCTAGTCCGTTGCGCGCTAAAATGGTATTAATATGAATTAAACGGAGTAATTGCTTAATGGATTTCATTGCTTATCCAGTAAATTAATTTGTGCATGTAATCGCTCAACGTCTAACACTAATTGATCAATATCAGCAAAAAAATTTTCTACCTCTTCATGTGAAGGGAATAAACGGAGCTCATCTTGGATGTAGTCAATGGTATTATTTTGCAATGAAGCGCTAAGTTGGCGTTTAAATTCTAGGCTACGTCTAAACATAGAGCCTAATTGATGAGCAATGACATCACCGGTAAAATAAGCTAAGTGACCTTCCCAATCAATATCTATTTCATCAAATAATTTTTTTAAAGCTAAGCCTAGCTCAACATCTCCTGATACACGCATTTTGTCATTAAATAGTGAACGCGCCTTAGAAGCAGGTAGAAAACTTAAACGAATAAGCCCCAAAGGATTGCTATGAATAACGGTATCTGGTGGATTTAGAGTGCTATCTAGTAAATGGAGTTCGCCATCTTTAAAAGTAATAAAAAAATTAACATTTAAAGGGCCAATAATAATTTCAATTATTTTATCATGGAATGCGGAAATTTTTGTGGGCATACTCTCATCTAAAGAAAGAGCATGATTAATCGCTGTCTGTAGTGCCTTTAAAGAATATTTTTTAATCATATTATTCTCAATATTTATAGGCGATATGTAAAGCCACTATACCACCACTTAAATTTAAATACTGACAATCTTCGAATCCAGCTTGTTCAATTATTTTTTTTAAATCTTCTTGCTTTGGATGCATACGGATTGATTCAGCAAGATATTTATAACTATCAGCATCATGCGCAATAAATTGCCCTATTTTAGGTAGAATGTTAAAAGAGTACCAATCATAAACGGTTTTTAAGCCAGGCAAATTAGGCATAGAAAATTCTAAAACTAATAACTTGCCACCAGGTTTACAAGTCCGAAACATAGAACGTAGGGCTTCTTCTTTATTGGTAACATTTCGCAAGCCAAACGCAATGGTAATACAATGAAAGCTATTATTTTTAAAAGGTAATGTTTCTGCATTAGCTTGCACATAAGTAATGTTATTAATGAGACCTTCGTTAATTAACCTATCTCGGCCAACATTTAACATATCAGCATTAATATCTGCAAGAATAACTTGTCCTTTTTCACCTACTTTATGACTTAATAATCTTGTTAAATCACCACTGCCACCTGCTAAATCGAGTACAATGTGACCTGGTTTAACTTGACTTAATTCGATAGTAAAGCGCTTCCAAAGCCGATGAATACCAAATGACATCAAATCATTCATTAAGTCATAATTCTTAGCAACTGATTGGAAAACAGCGCGAACTTTCTTCTCTTTTTCATGCCATGCAACAGAGGTGAAGCCAAAATGAGTTGTTTTTTCTTGCTTACTCATAGATTTTACTTTTTAAAATTTAACGCTATATTACCTGATTGACTAAGAAATAGTAATTAGAAATCACTTAATCTCACCTTACGAAATTAAATTAAGTAAAAATACTTAATTTTAGGGCTGCTAAAGTTAAATTAATAAGAGTCAAGGAGGTAATTACTAAGTTAGTTCTAATTATATTGAATTTATTGTTATCTCACTTACAACTGAATTACCATCTAACATAATATTATTTAAATTGTCCCTAAAAAAGCTTCGGCTTAGTGACTGGAATTGACTGAATCATTAGCAGTACCACTATCTTGATTTATTGCAGGCGATGTAGTTACAGCTGGCGCATTAATAGTATTATCCGTTGAGTCATTAGTATCTGTATTATCATTTAAATTAGTTGAGGTGCTATCGTTAGGGATGGCATTTAAATTGGTAATAGTATCACCCCCCCCATTAGTCATATTACCATTTTCATCCATAGAATTTGGACCTGTTATATCAATTATATTGTTGCTGTCTATAGTTGTAGTGGTATTTGTCGTATTACCATTTTCATCTATAGAAGTTGGACCTGTATTAGTGTTGGTGTTGTTATTTGTATTACCCGAGGTTGGCGTTATATTACTATTTATATTATTAGGCACAATAACACCGGAATTAAATTTTTTAGGCGAACTGGTATTAGGTTGTAAATGAATAGTTTGATCAGGATTTTCAGTTATAATCGGTGTAAGTGATTGTGATTCAAGGCTACTTACATTTATTGAAGCTAGTGTATCGGCATTAGAAAGCGTTACTGCTGAGAATAATAAAGACGTAATAGTAACTCTCTTCATAGCAATCTCCCTTAACCCTTTTTCAAAAACCTTTATCCTTAAATTTATTTAAAAAATTGCTAATCACTGTAATCGCTTTTCGAAAAAGTTTTAACTGAATATTTATAGCCGTTTCTCTAACTATAGCTGTTTATTCTGAAAAGTAATAATGAACTAGCTGATAAAAGGAAAGTCGAAATATTAGGACGCGGGAGCAATATTTTAAAGAAATTACAATTGCTCTAAAGCTAGCATATAAGCTTTTTCATCAGGTGGCATTTGATTACGTTGTGCTTGCCATAGGCATTCAGCTAAGCAGTCCATCATTTTATGCTCAACTAATAAGGGATCTTGATAATGTTTAACTAATTCTTCAAAACGTTTAGTCATTCCTGCGGGTCTGTTGGTTGTAACTTGTTCTCGTATAGCCAAATGTAATCCCATATGTAGATATGGGTTAGTTTGCCCCATCTCTGGAAAATACTGTTCAGTAAAATAAGAATTATTGTTTTCTAAAAGTGAATGGTACTCGGGATGCGCAATGATAACATCCACTAGTTGTTTTTCTAGTGGTGTAAGTACTTCTTTTGAGCAATATTTACGCCAACTTGTAAAGAAAAACTGTCTGGTATCTTGTACATTATTACCAAAAAACATGCCTACCTCTGATACCCTTTATTAAAAATTAATTTGATCTTAGCTTATTCAAAGTTAAACAACAATTAAGCGCATAGGGATGTTACTTCGTAAATATCGGTATTAGTAAGTCTTCTAATTTAAGTAAGTACAAAGTTTAACTACTCAATAGTTAATAGTAGTAAGAAATGCTTATTGACAAATTGTCTATAAATAGGCAATATTATGAATGCGAGGTTGGACTTGCTATGTGTCATTCCACTGGGTCAATTGGCGACACACCGATTGGCCCTTTCTACAAAATTCCTACCATAATTAAGCCATTCAATAAGTTATTTTTTTTACAGATTGCAATAAAAATAAAATTATGCTAAATCAACGAGGAATGTCAATGGATGGAGTAGTTAATTATGTTTGGAGTTTTATTTAGAAATCCTGGGCAATCTTCTCACTTAAGTTTACCTCGGGAAGCTTTCAATTATAAAAATCCTATTCACTTAGAGATTATTGAAAAGCAGATTTCTCAATTTAAAGAAGCTGCTGATACGCTAAAAGCAATTGATTATAATATTTTTTTAGGCGTAATTGTTGGTAGTTCTTGTTATTTTGGGTCTTATATATTTCCCCTAGTAACGTTTTCCATAGCGGGTTTTAGTTTAGCTGCACATGCGCATGCAAAACGCCCTATAGCTTATGAGAAATATCGTCAAGCGCTTGATGAGTTGGTTGCTACTTATGAATGGTCAATGGGTAAAAATACAGGAGATCATTGGTATAAGCTTGCTGTTGGGCCTCTTCAAAACTTAATTTTAACATTAGGTCCTTGTGTAGCGCCTGAAATAATTCATACTTGGACCGCAGATGATTTAAAGCCAAATAGCTTAAACCCAAAGAATTTTTTCAGCACCCGTCGTACTGATATTTCAGAGGAGTTTGAAAAACAATTGGCAAAATTTGCAGCAGGCACCCAAGTTTCAGAAATGACTTATCGTATTTATGGCCAGCATGGATTTGATGATTTGTGGCAAACATTAAAAACTACTGTAGCAAATCAGGTAAATAATGTGGCACGTAACGTTCTTAATTATCAGCCTGGTAGTTAATACTTAACTGCTTCTATTATCTAGGTAATGGCGTTAATTTAAGTGTAGGTTGGGCCAAGGCCCAACCTACAGTACTAAAGAAGTGCTAGTTTTGCGCCTAAAAAGAGCATTAGCAGTCCGCTGGCGAATTCAAGACGACGCCATACTTTTTCTTTAGTTAAAATTTCAGCAAAAAATTGGGTAACAAGCGTTAATAGCGTTAACCAAAGAAAACTAGAAGTAATAACACCTAACAAAAATGTTTGTTGTTGTCCTGGAAATTGACTGCTACTACCACCAATGATAATTAGCGTATCTATAATGGCATGAGGATTAAGCAGACTAAAACCTAAAGCTAATAAAATAATTTGTAGACGATTACTATGAGCTTTTTCTACATTAACCTTACTATCTTTCTTTTTCATTGCTCTATATAAGGACAGTGAGCCGTAATAAGTCAAAAAAAGTGCACCAAACCAAGTTACCCACATTTTTAAAGCAGGATGTAACATCAATAGCTGATGTAAGCCTGCGACACTAGCAGATACTAAAATAATATCGCATACAAAACAAATTGCTGCTGATAAAATAGCATATTGTCGCAATGCACCTTGGCGAATTAAAAAAATATTTTGTGGCCCCAGGGCTGTAACTAACGATAAGCCTAATGCTAAGCCATTAAAATAAACTAACATAGTCTAGCCCCCCATTAAAAAATGAAGGTTCTATTATCATGCAAATTCAATTATTATTAAAATTAATAATTTTGATAATTGATAAATTTTGCTTATGAAGATAGATTACCGGGCTTTATATGCTCTAGATGCAGTTATTCAAACCCAAAGTTTTGCGATGGCAGCTAAGCAATTGTTTATTACGCAACCTGCAGTAAGTCAGCGGATAAAACAGCTTGAAAATCAATTTGGTCAACCTTTACTTATAAGAACATTACCCTATGCAGCCACTCCGCTAGGGGAAAAATTATTAAGTCTACTGCGACGTACCAGGTTACTTGAGGAGCATTTTTTACACGAACTAGATTATGATACACCTGGCCGGTTATCGATTGCTTTAAATCGAGATAGTTTAGAAACCTGGTTTGTTAGAGCGCTTCCTAAAATAAGTACATTGCGTACTTCAAATATTGATATTATTACAGATGACCAGGAATTAACTATTGATTATTTACGTAAAGGTATTGTCTCTTCTTGCTTGACTAGTTACTCAAAACCTTTACCAGGCTGTGAATGCCAGCTGCTTGGCCATATGGACTATTTATTAGTAGCTTCGCCAGATTTTATTAAACGTTATTTTAAGAAACATCTTTCACTGCAAGAGAATATGTTATTAGCTCCTATCTTAGTTTTTGATAGTCGTGATAGATTTCATGAGTATTATTTCCAGCAATTTTTTAAAAGCCATTTTAATCCAAAACGATATAATATGGTTCCATCCGTAACCGTATTTAAGCAATTTGCATTACAAGGCTTTGGATTTGGCTTAATTCCTAGGTTAGATATTCAAGATGAATTAGAACAAAATAAACTTGTTGAAATTAATCCTGGTAAACGCTGGCTAATGCCGCTTTACTGGCATTATTGGCAATTATCAGATCGTCATTACCAACAATTTATTAAAGAAATAGCTAGGGAGGCTAAATTATATCTAATTTAATTTCAACTGGTTATCTAAATAACGCCTTATGTAAAGGCAGCTAATTTTGTTAAAGCAATTCCTCTAAATCATTACCCTTTAAAAATGGTGGTTGAAAATAAGACAAAATTTATTTAAAAAATTGAAAGAAATGCAGTTTCCTAGCGAAAACTAGATTGCAAGTTATAGCTGGAGGAGTATAAAATGCCTGATTATTTTTGGCATTTATAAAGCTTGTAGTTTGTTGATTAAGGAGGGAGCGTGCGCTCTTCGTTGAAAAATAAGGCAATATTGCTTTTTGTTTTCGGTATGACTAATTTATTTAGTGTATATGCAGATACAATTAAGAAAAATAATGAAGTTAACACGGTTAATACAGTCCAGTCAGCTACTCAGACCGATGCAACTAACACAGCCAATACAGCAAATTCAAATAATAAGACATCGACTAATAGCGCAAATCCTACTACCAATAGTACGGCACCTACTAAAGGTGCAACCACTAATGGTATAACTACAACTAATGGAGCAACTTCGACTCCAGGACTGACTGCTCCTAATGGAACCCCTGCACCCACTACAGTTAACGCAAAAGTTATCCCTAATACAGGTAATTCAAATCAAGCATCTAAAGTAATTGAACCTTATATTGAGGGTATTTACCCAACTTACCCACCGACTAAACCTGCAACGGGTGAGCAAGAGGTGTTAATTAAGCGAGGTGAGTACTTAGCTAAAATGGGCGATTGCATAGCCTGCCATACTGATGTTAAGGGCGGAACACCAGCTTATGCAGGTGGTCTACCTATAGCTACACCATTTGGAACTTTTTATAGTCCTAATATTACACCAGATAAGGAAACAGGAATTGGTAGTTGGACTGAAGCAGATTTTATTCGAGCATTAAAAGATGGTCGCGACCCACATGGAAGAAATTATTTTCCAGTTTTTCCATATGTTTATTTTTCTAAAATAACCGATGATGATGCGCGTGCATTATATGCATATTTTATGAGTATTCCTCCTGTTAAGCAAAAAAATAAATCATTGCCATTTCCTTTTAATGTCCCGGGTGCGCGATTCACGCTTTGGGGATGGAACCTTTTGTTTTTCTTTCCCCAAGAAAATGAATTTATTTATGATAAAGATAAATCACCCGCTTGGAATCGTGGCAGATATATTGTAGATACCCTTGGTCATTGCAGTATGTGTCATACCCCTCTTAACATATTTGGTGCGGCTAAAAATCGTTATTATTTAACAGGTGGATTTATAGATGGCTACTGGGCACCTAACATTACGGCCGCTGGTTTAAAATCTGCAACCCACCATGAAGTTGCGCGAGTATTTAAAAATAGTGAGCTAATTAATCAAGCAGGCCCTGTAGCAGGCCCCATGGCTGAAGTAAATCACAACAGTCTTAGTAACTTAACTAATGAAGATAGATTAGCTATTGCAACTTATCTAAAAACGGTTGTTAGTGATGAACGGTTAGGTGTTTCTCCTTCAGAGCAAGCACCTACCTTAAAGCGTGGTAAGCAAGTTTATATTAATGCATGTATTATTTGTCACCAAAAAGGAATGATGGGTGCGCCTTTAATTGGGGATGGTGCAAATTGGTATACCCGCCTAAAAGATAGTGGTTTAACTGGGCTTTATCGTCATGCCATTTATGGTTACAACAGCATGCCAGTTAAAGGAGCCTGTGTGACTTGTTCTGATAATGACATTATGGCGGCGACTGATTTTATCTTAAACAAGTCGTTATCACGCTCACAATGGCATGATTTAGAATCAGGTGGTACAAAAAAATACCCTTCAAATGGAAAAACTGTATATAACGAAAATTGTAGCGTATGCCATAACGAAGGTAAAAATGGCGCTCCTAAAATTGGTGATAAGGCAATATGGGAGCCTATCATTGCTAAAAATATGGATGTGCTCATAGGGGATACTATTCATGGTGAATATCACCCCAAAAATGCTGGCTGCAAAGTTTGTAGTACAGATGAAATTATTGAAGCTATCAAGTATATGGTAAGCCAGTCAAAAACTGAGGGCAATTACAGCTTATGGTAGAAAATTAGGTTAAATACATAATAACAATTTGATTTAAACATAAGGCCGTAACTTAAATTAAGCTTAGGGCTATATAATGAGGTGAGGACGGGGATGCTAAATAGGTTTAAGGTAAGTAAAGTGCTTACCCTTTTGGCTGGATTAATAATCAGCTCAGAGGCACTAGCCAGAGATGAATGGCGACTAAATATGTATGAGGGTGTTACTCCCCTTAGTAAAGATATGTATTACCTGCATACTACATCGATGATTGTTTGCGCCGTTATTGGCGTAATAGTGTTTGGTGTTATGATTTACTCGTTAATTTATCATCGTAAGTCAAGAGGTTTTACACCAGCAACGTTTATTCATAATAGTCGCCTAGAAATTCTTTGGTCTATTATTCCCTTTTTAATCTTAGTGGGCTTAGCTATTCCTGCTACAACTGTTTTGTTGCGCTTAGACGATACTAGTGACGCTGATGTAACTATTAAAATAGTTGGCCACCAATGGAAATGGCAATATCAATATCTTGATCAAGGTATTAGTTTCTTTAGTAATTTAGCAACCCCATTTAATCAAATTGAAAATAAAGATAAAAAAGGACAATGGTATTTATTGGAGGTAGATAAACCCTTAGTTTTACCAGTTGATAAAAAAATTCGTTTTCTAGTTACCTCTAATGATGTAATCCATTCTTGGTGGGTTCCTAAATTAGGTATTAAACGTGATGCGATGCCAGGTTTTATGTATGAGGCATGGGCGCGGATTGAAAAACCTGGGGTTTACCGTGGCCAGTGCACAGAATTGTGTGGTATAGGACATGGCTATATGCCTATTGTCGTGCAGGCTGTTAACGAGGATGAATTTAATAACTGGGTTAACCAACAACCCAAAGTTACTGATCAATACTCAAGTGGAGCTGGTAATGCTCAAGCGCCAAAAAATATGACTAAAGAAGCGCTTATGACATCAGGTAAAGCTAAATATGAACAAATTTGTGTGGCTTGCCATAAAGCCGACGGAAAAGGGATGCCACCTGTATTTCCACCTTTAAAAGGTAGCTCTGTTGCTGTAGGGAAACCAATCTCAAGACATATAGAAATTGTCTTAAATGGTGTTCCCGGTACTGCGATGCAAGCATTTAAAGATCAGCTTACTGATGAAGAAATCGCAGCTATTATAACCTATGAACGTAATGCATGGGAAAATAACACAGGCGATGTTGTTCAACCTGCTGATGTTTTAAATGTGCGGCAGGGTGGAAATCAACAACCTAAAATGGTAAATAAAGCTCAAGCTGGAGGTTTTCGATGAGTGAAGTAGTAACCCACGATATTGATGATCATCACGATCATGGACCTGAGCAAGGCAAAGGTATTTTAGGATTTGTAAGGCGTTGGCTGTTTACAACGAATCATAAAGATATCGGAACACTTTATTTATGGCTAGCTTTACTCAGCTTTTTTATTGCCGGGGGAATGGCATTAATAATTCGGGCTGAGTTATTTCAGCCAGGGCATCGCTTTGTTGATCCCAATTTCTATAATCAGATGGTCACCTTGCATGGTTTAATTATGCTGTTTGGTGTGGTAATGCCGGCTTTTACTGGTATGGCTAATTGGCAAATACCTATGATGATTGGTGCACCTGATATGGCATTGCCACGCTTAAATAATTGGAGCTTCTGGCTTTTACCTTTTGCCTTTTCCTTGTTAGGGTCTACTTTACTTCATAGTGGGGGTGGTCCTAATTTTGGTTGGACAATGTATGCACCATTATCAACTAAATTTGCCCCGCCCAGTACCGATTTTATGATCTTTGCTATTCATATGATGGGTATTTCTTCTATCATGGGTTCTATTAATATCATTGCCACCATTCTCAATATGCGGGCACCTGGCATGACTTTAATGAAGATGCCTATGTTTGTATGGACTTGGTTAATTACAGCCTTCCTTCTTATTGCTATTATGCCTGTATTAGCAGGTGCTGTAACTATGATGCTTGCAGATAGGCATTTTGGTACAAGTTTCTTTGAAGCGGCTGGTGGTGGCGATCCTATTTTATTTCAGCATATATTTTGGTTTTTTGGC
Source organism: Legionella sp. D16C41 (assembly GCF_048541585.1). Taxonomy (NCBI): domain Bacteria; kingdom Pseudomonadati; phylum Pseudomonadota; class Gammaproteobacteria; order Legionellales; family Legionellaceae; genus Legionella; species Legionella sp. D16C41. Next base: position 101,517 of record NZ_CP183303.1, read on the forward strand.
CATCCAGAAGTCTATGTTCTTGTATTGCCTGCTTTCGGTGTGATATCGGAAGTCATTCCAACCTTTAGTCGTAAGCCTCTATTTGGTTACCATTTTATGGTTTATGCAACAGTTGCTATTGCCGGTTTATCATTTATTGTTTGGGCACACCACATGTTTACAACCGGTATTGCATTAGGCGCTGAACTATTTTTTATGTATGCAACCATGTTAATTTCTGTGCCGACTGGAATTAAAGTTTTTAACTGGGTTAGTACCATGTTTAAAGGCGCTATGACTTTTGAAACCCCTATGCTTTTTGCAGTTGCATTTGTATTTTTATTCACTATAGGCGGTTTTACAGGTTTAATGTTGGCCTTAGTACCCGCTGACTATCAGTATCAAGATACCTACTTCGTGGTAGGCCACTTTCACTATGTATTAGTGCCGGGAGTGATTTTTGCGCTTTTAGCTGCTACTTATTACTGGCTTCCTAAGTGGACAGGCCATATGTATAATGAGCGATTAGGCAAATGGCATTTTTGGCTATCAGTTATTTCAGTTAACATTGCCTTTTTTCCAATGCACTTTTTAGGCTTGGCAGGTATGCCGCGCCGTATTCCAGACTATGCTCTACAGTTTACCAATTTTAATATGATTTCATCGATAGGTGCTTTCATTTTTGGTTTTGCACAATTACTGTTTCTTTATAATGTTATTAGAACGGTACGTCGTGGGCCAAAAGTAAGTGCCCAGGTTTGGGAGGGCGCGCAAGGTCTAGAATGGACTTTATCTTCACCACCTCCTTATCATAGTTTTACGATCCCACCAAAGATCGATTAAATGAAGTACTATCTCAAGAATTAGCTACCTGTCATTATGATAATTTATAGGTAGCTATATAGAGGAAAAATTAGTGGTAAAATGTCATACACGCTTAATTATTATCTTAACTGCCATTACGCTTGGGATGTTTGCTTTTGGCTTTGCGTTAGTCCCAATTTACAATCGGTTATGTCAAACTTTAGGTATTAACGGTAAAGTTAATAGCCAAGTGGAAGCATATGAGGCAACAGATAAAACTATTGATAAAAATAGAGAGATAACTGTTGAGTTTGTAGCTACTAATAATGGTAGCGTGCCATGGGCGTTTTATCCAAAAACTAAAAAAATTAAAGTGCATCCAGGTGAAATTGCAAAACTTGCTTTTTACGCTGAAAATAAAAGTAATTTTCGTATGACAGTCCAGGCTATACCAAGTGTCACTCCAGGAATTGCTGCTAAATATTTGAAAAAAACTGAATGCTTTTGTTTTACTCAGCAAACATTAAATGGGCATGAAGCGATGAATATGCCATTGTTGTTTCACCTAGATACTGATTTGCCAAAAAAAATAAAAACAATAACTTTATCCTACACTTTATATGATGTCACAAACCGAGTGATTAATTAATAAAGTTTGACTTAAAGAGATAATTTGGAGAATTAATTTATGGGAGCGCATGGCACCTATTACATTCCTAAACCAAGTCATTGGCCGTTAGTAGGCTCTATAGGTCTTACAACGACATTAGTTGGAGCTGCATCTTGGCTACATCATGATTGGTACGGTCCCTACCTTTTTACTTTAGGCTTTATTATATTAATTGGCATGATGGTTGGTTGGTTTGGCCAAGTAATTTATGAAAATGAAAAAGGGCTTTACGACCTTCAAGTTGATCACTCATTTCGTTGGGGAATGACGTGGTTTATTTTCTCAGAAGTTTGCTTCTTCGGTGCATTTTTTGGTGCCTTATTTTATACGCGGTATTGGGTTGTGCCTATGTTAGGGGGCGAGATAAATCCTATTACTCATTATTTGTTGTGGTCAGATTTTAAAGCTACTTGGCCTCTACTTATTAACCCAAATAATCAAATTTTTGCTGGTGCTAATGAAGGTATGGGTGCTTGGGGGCTTGCTGCTATAAATACTCTAATACTTTTAACTTCAGGTGCTACTATTACTTGGGCTCATTGGGCTTTAAAGTTAAATAAAAGAAAACAATTAGTCGTTGCAATGGCGTTTACTATTACTTTAGGTATTTTATTCTTACTATTACAATCTTATGAATATCATGAAGCTTATACTGAGATGAATTTAACCTTAGATGCTGGAATCTATGGGACTACCTTTTTCATGCTCACCGGTTTTCACGGCCTACACGTTACGATCGGTACTATTATGCTCATTGTTATTCTTGTTCGGTGTATAAAAGGTCATTTTACGCCGGAACGACACTTTGCTTTTGAAGCAGTGGCTTGGTATTGGCACTTTGTTGATGTCGTGTGGTTATTCTTATTTGTATTTGTCTATTGGCTATAGATCATATTTTGCAGCATGCCTTTCGTCTGAAAGGTTCAAAGATAACCTTTGTTCAGTAGGTTGGGCTTTGGCCCAACATTCACATGCTTATTATCAAGGCAAGGTCTGACCTAGAGTTACAATTGTTGGGCTAAAGCCCAACCTACTAATTAATAATTTGCTCAATTACCGTTTCTAATTCTTGTAGCGAATTATAATGAATAACCAGCGAACCTTTGCCAGCTTTACTATGTTTAACATTAATCTGTGTATTTAAAAGTTCTTTTAATTTTTCTAAATGTGAATAAATTAATGAAAACTGTGGCAGAGATTCACGTTCATTTGGTTCGGGTAATTTAGCTTCTTTAAGTCTATTAACCAATTGCTCAGTTTCTCTTACAGAGAGACTTTTACCAATAATAATATTGGCAACTTGTAATTGTTCTTTTTCATCAAGCACTAGTAAAGCACGGGCATGCCCCATATCTAAATCGCCATTATCAAGTAGTTTCATTACCTCAGGTGCAAGTGATAATAGGCGTAAAAAATTACTAACGGCGGCTCTTGATTTTGAAAGTAAGTCAGCAATTTGTTGATGTGTTAAGTCAAATTCTTCAATAAGTCTGGCCATAGCACGTGCTTGATCTAATGGACTTAAATTTTCTCGTTGCAAATTCTCAACTAAAGCCATAGCTATAGCAGTTTCATCGTCTACCTGTTTAATAATAACAGGTACCTCAGTTAAACCGGCTAATTGACTAGCTCGCCAGCGTCGCTCGCCGGCAATTATTTCATACTTGCCATTAGCAAGTGCACGAGCAAGGATTGGTTGTAGTAAACCCTGTTGTTTAATAGAGCTGGCTAATTCATGTAATGTTAAGTCATCTATTGCTGAGCGGGGTTGATACTTGCCTGGTTGTAAGCGATCAACAGTTAATATAACAATATCATTGGTAGCAGTATTTGAAATAAGATTAGGTGTAGAGGTACTAAGCAAAGCTGATAAATTACGCCCTAAACCGCCTCGTTTGATAGACATAACTAACCTCTCAACTTATTACAGATTGTCTTTTAATTACTTCCGCTGCTAATACCATATAGGCTGCAGCTCCTGATGATGTCCTATCATATTGTATAGCAGGCATACCATGACTGGGTGCTTCTGCTAGACGAACATTACGAGGAATAACCGTACGATAAACTTTATTACCAAAGTGTTGAATTAATTGTTTAGATACTTCTGAACATAAGCGATTACGAGCATCATGCATAGTTCGCAGTACACCTTCTAATTGTAAACGTGGATTAACTGAACTCTTAACCTGGTCTATAGTCGATAATAATGCTGCTAGGCCTTCTAGAGCATAATATTCGCATTGCATAGGAATAATGACTGAATCTGATGCTACTAATGCGTTGATAGTTAAAGTGTTTAAAGCCGGTGGGCAATCAATAAATATAAAGTCATATGAATTTTTTACAGATTGCAGTGCTTTAAACAAGAATGTTTCACGATGATTCCTATCCATTAAGCTTACCTCAGCCACGGTAAGATCACCGTTAGCTGGTATAAGATCAAAGCCGCAAGGTGTTGTAAGGCATGCTTGTTCTGCTAAACAATCGCGCAATATAACATCATTGCAAGTGTGCACTAAAGTGTTTTTATCGACACCAACACCCATTGTAGCATTTCCTTGTGGATCTAAATCAACAAGTAGCACTCGTTGATGACTTGCAGCAATAGAGGCAGCTAAGTTAATAGCTGTTGTGGTTTTACCTACACCACCTTTCTGATTGGCAATTGCTATAACTTTCGCCATGGTTTATTCCTTGGTTTTATTATTTTTTATAATTACGCAGCAGCGCTCACTTTCTAAGCCTGGTACATTGTAAGCTTTGACTTGATAAGAAAGGCTTACTACTTTTAGTTCGTCTTCTGGATGGCGGCCTTTCATGGCCAACCATATTCCAGAAGGTTCGATCAAATGCTCTGTCCAAGTTATCATTTGAGCAAGGCTACTGAAAGCTCGGCTCATAACTGTATCAAAACCTTGCGCTGGACGGTAGTTCTCTACACGAGATTGTTCAATTTTAATATTATCAAGCTTTAATAATCGTTTAGCTTCTTGCATAAAACGGACTTTTTTACCATTACTATCTAAAAGAACAATTTCTAAATTGGGATTGGCAATAGCTAAAGGGATTCCTGGAAGACCTGCGCCTGCTCCTACATCTATTAAGCGGTTACCGTAAATCCATGGTAAGATGGCAAGGCTATCTAATAAATGCTTAGTAACCATATCATCTAGTTGGCGTACTGCAGTTAGATTATAAGTGCGATTCCATTTTGATAAAAGCAGAAGATATTGAATTAATACATCTGGATTTACAGTTAATGCTAGCTGACTTAATCCTTTTCTTAATAATTCTTCTGCTCGCGCTTGCGCACTCATACTAAAACCTTATATTTTTTAATATAGATAAGTAATAGGGATAATGCAGCCGGTGTTACGCCAGCAATACGACTAGCTTGCGCTATAGTAGCAGGCCTAATTTTGCTTAATTTCTGTACTATTTCTGCAGATAAACCTGAAACCTGTGCATAATTAAAATTTGCAGGTATCGCTGTTTCTTCCTGTTTACGTAATCGTTCAATATCCATTTGCTGACGCTCAATGTAGCCTGCATATTTACTTTGGATATCTAGCTGTTCAGCTACTTCGTCAGCAAGTAAGGGTAGCTGAAATTTCTCAATAGTTTGTAATTTATGATAGTTAATTTCTGGACGTTTAATAAGGTCAGACATACGACAATCATGTTGTAGTGGTGTTGCGAGAAATGGTGCAAGAAGTGAGTTATCATTAACACGAGCCCAGGTAGTATGTAGTTTTTCTTGAGCTACTTTAATGGCTTCTTGTTTAATACTAAAAGCTTGCCAGCGTGCTTCACTAACTAAGCCTAACTCATAACCTTTTGCTGTTAAGCGTTGATCCGCATTATCTTCACGCAATAATAAACGATACTCTGCACGGGAGGTGAACATTCGATAAGGTTCTTGCGTGCCGCAGGTAATTAAATCATCAATTAATACGCCAATATAAGCCTCATCACGGCGAGGGCACCATAATGGTTTCTCTTGTATTAATAAAGCTGCATTTAAGCCCGCAATAATACCTTGTGCTGCTGCTTCTTCATAACCCGTTGTGCCATTAATTTGACCTGCGAAAAATAGATTTTTTAATGGTTTGGTTTGTAAGAAAGAAGTTAAGCCACGTGGGTCAAAATAATCATATTCAATTGCATAGCCAGGACGCGTGATATGAGCATTCTCAAATCCTTTAATGGTACGTACAAAACTAAGTTGAACGTCAAAAGGTAGACTGGTAGAAATACCATTAGGATAGATCTCAGAAGTCGTTAGTCCTTCCGGCTCAACAAAAATTTGATGCGAAAGTTTATCAGCAAAACGGACAATTTTATCCTCTATAGATGGGCAATAGCGTGGTCCAATGCCTTCAATAACACCAGCATACATAGGTGATTGATGTAAATTAGCACGGATAATATCATGTGTTTCTTCGGTCGTTTGCGTAATATAACAAGGTAGCTGTTGAGGATGTAAGGTAACATTCCCAAGATAAGAGAATACAGGCGTAGGCATATCACCAGGCTGCATAATCATCTTAGAGTAATCTAGCGTGCGCCCATCGATACGAGGTGGAGTTCCAGTTTTTAAGCGCCCAACGGGTAAATTCAATTCACGTAATTTGTGGGCTAAGGCAATGGCAGGCGGATCGCCAGCACGTCCACCAGCATATTGTCCCATTCCTACATGGATCTTTCCGCCTAAAAAAGTACCTACTGTAAGTACCACAGCTCGAGCGTTAAGCGTTAAGCCCATTTGCGTTACAACACCTGTTACGCGTTCGCCCGTTAGAATAAGATCATCTACTGCTTGTTGAAATAGGGTAAGATTAGGCTCACTTTGTAAATACTGACGAATTGCTTGCCGATAAAGAACACGGTCAGCTTGTGCACGCGTAGCACGTACCGCAGGGCCCTTAGAGGCATTAAGGATTCTAAATTGAATACCAGCTTGATCTGCTGCTAAGGCCATTACACCGTCTAGAGCATCGATTTCTTTTACGAGATGGCCTTTTCCTATCCCGCCAATAGCTGGGTTACAAGACATTTGACCTAATAAATCAAGGTTGTGAGTAAGTAGCAGCGTATCAGCACCAAGCCGTGCAGCTGCAAGTGCTGCTTCAGTTCCAGCATGGCCGCCACCAATAACAATTACATCGTAAGTTTTTTTTAAATTCATGAGTTAAAACTGAGCAACAAAAGAGTTAATTATACATTGTTTAAATAGGAATAGTAATTAGAGCCCGTCTGCAAATCTACTATCTTGGTCCAAAGGCCTGATTTTCTGTGCGCCAATGCTCACACACTACGTGTATGCCGTGCCTCGGTGCTCGAAAGTTAGGCCGCCTTTTGAGCTCAAGCTAGCGATTTACAAATACAGGCTCTCGGATTTTTCACCTTGTCTTTAAAGGTTATGTCAAAAGAAATTTATTTTAAAGTTATAAACGCTAGACGCTAGGCATCCAGCATTTATAAAGTATTGCTTACATAATATTACAAGGTTTACATTTAGACTCATTTCCTTGATTTTCGCCATGTTCATTGTTTTTATGTATTAAATCCTTCAATTTATGCTTAATATTGGAAAACTTTCCATGGCGATTACTACTAATTTTAGGCATAGGGTTTGAATTAACGGCCTCTGATTTAATTTCAGTAGCTTCACGCTGAGTTGTACCATTAGAGGTGTTAGAAGGAATTTCAGTTGGCACTTGTTTAGAACGATTCTGATGTTCTAAATTGACAGTAGCTACTTGAAAGTTGACATAAAGTAAACTCAGCGGGTTTGTCTCGGTCATGGCAGTAGGTTTAAGTCTTTCTAAGCTATTATTGACCATGGCTTTTTCATTACTTAAAGCTAATTTTTGTGCAATTTCAGCTTCATGGCCAGTTAAGTAAAAAGCTACTAACTGTGGATATTTATGAAATAAATCAGGATTAAAGTCTAGACTCGTAAAGGCTTTTTGCGGCTCTTCACCTCTTAAAGTGGTTAATAACCTTCTTAATACAAGAGCCTCTCCTAAAGCAGAACCAAGATTTGTATCAGAAAAGCCTGCACGAATGTTTTGGGTTAACTCTTTAATTTGATTATCTTGAGTTTTAGTAGCTAAATTAACAACGATGCTATCTAACTCCTGCTGAACAAATTCAATTTTCAAACGGCCAAATTCATTAAATAAATCAGCTCCAAACTCTTTATCAAGCAGGTTATTTTGAGGATGAGGATTTGCCTGATTCGCCATAGCTTGAATACGCTGACGAACTTCTAATCCTCTACTTAATATACGATGAAACGATTGTTCAGTTTCCCCATGATGGCGAAGTGCTTCTAATTGCATACTGAGGCCACGCATTTGGTTAGTAGGACAATTTAAAATTATTTTAGTTGCTAAATTAATTTTTTCCTTGCCATTTAGTTGTTCTAAGGTGTCACGATTTTCCGCAAATGCATCATTATCTTCAATTAATTCTTTATAGGGGTTTTGAAGGGTCTGTAACTCTTCTGTTGTGTATTTAGTCATCTCACTCTCCTTTTTTTGTAGGTATCCTGCTAAACAAATGAGATATGTTAATAGAATTTATTCTGACGCGCTTATATACTCATTCCGATTGAATGATAGATAAAAGCTACCTTGCTAGAACTTCTTACATACCTGTTAATCTAGGGCCAAATTTAGCCAAATTTTCAGCTTTATATAACGTTGTAAGTTCATTTTGCGCTAAGTGACATATATATTGCACGTACCCGTTGCTTCATTCACTTACCTTCAGACCAAAGCTTAAAGTCGAGGCTATATAGTAACTAAATCATGTAGAGATGCAAGCTGAGATTAAACAATTTAGACAAAAATTACTTAAGTTTTAGGTATAGGTGACGATTATAGCTATGAGTGTTGTTGCCTCAACAATAATAAAAAGGAGAGGGCAATGTCTAAGATTAATCTCTTACAAGATGCTTTTCTTAATGAATTGCGTAAAGAAAAGGTGCCGGTGTCTATTTTTTTAGTTAATGGTATTAAATTACATGGTGTAGTAGATTCGTTTGATCAGTATGTTGTTATGCTTAAAAACTCAGTAACACAAATGGTTTATAAGCATGCTATTTCTACAGTAGTACCTTCTCGGCTAGTTAAATTACCCATTAGTGATGAAGGAGATGTAGGACAACAGCAGCCTAATAGTTAAGGTTTCCTGCTATAGCTAGAAAGGTAGTATTATTTTAATAAAGAAAATTAATTTATTTATTCTAAAGCTTAATGCTAAACTTTCTTTTAGCATGGTAATATTTAAATTAGTTAATTTGACATAGAGGTATAGGTTTTGTTTGAACGTCCGCAAGGTGGTGAGCGTGCAGTTTTGGTGCAATTGGCTTTACCAGGACTAGACACTGAGCAGGCACTTTCTGAATTTAGAGAGCTTGCCTTATCAGCTCAGGCTGATATTGTTGCTTGTGTGCAGGGCGCACGCCATACGCCTGAGGCTAAATATTTTGTTGGCCTTGGCAAAGCGGAAGAAATCCGTGAACAAGTACTGGCTCACCAAGCGGAGCTTGTATTAGTTAATCATGATCTATCTCCTTCACAAGAGCGTAATCTTGAACGTTTGCTCCAGTGTCGAGTAGTAAGTCGTAGTGGGCTTATACTTGATATTTTTGCTCAGCGAGCACATACATTTGAAGGCAAATTACAAGTTGAGTTAGCTCAATTACAGCATTTATCTACACGTTTAATTCGAGGATGGACCCATCTTGAAAGGCAAAAAGGGGGCATTGGGTTAAGAGGCCCAGGTGAAACTCAGCTTGAAACGGATAGGCGTTTATTGCGTGAGCGAATTAAAACAATTAATAAACGCTTAGAGAAGGTTCGGAAAAATCGTGATCAAAATCGGCGTGCGCGTAAAAAGGCCGCGATGCCAACAGTCTCTTTAGTTGGTTATACTAATGCTGGAAAATCAACATTATTTAATACTTTAACTGGTGAGCATATCTATGTAGCGAATCAACTTTTTGCAACACTAGACCCAACTATGCGCAAAGTTTCTCTATCGGGATCTAATTCTATTATTCTTGCTGATACAGTTGGATTTATACGCGACTTACCTCATCAGCTGGTTGAGGCGTTTCGAGCTACTTTAGAAGAAACCGAACAAGCTGATTTATTGCTACATGTCATTGACATTGCTGATCCCAATTGGCGTGATAATGTAGTCGCAGTTGAACAAGTTTTAGCAGAACTTGACATCGAAGATATTCCTATTATTCAAGTCTTTAATAAGATTGATGAACAAGAAGGCTGGGAACCTAAAATTGATTGGCAAAAAAATAATTGTAAAGTTTGGTTATCAGCAAAGACTGGCGCAGGTATTAACCTCTTACTAGAAGTGATTGCAACTCAGCTACAAGGAGTCGCGTTTGAAGAAGAATTTTTTATTCCTTCAAGTCAAGCTCGTTTACGTGCACAACTTTATGAGTTAGATGCAATATTAAGTGAATCTATAAATGATGGTGAAGATGGTTGGTATGTAACTGCTAAACTAACCCAAGCTCAAAAACGAGCCTTATTTCATGACAACAAGTTAGCTTAAATTAATAATAAAGAATTCTTTTTAATTGGTCTTTATGCTAGAGGATTAATGATGCGTTTAAAATTTCTAATTACTTTCTTGCTTAGTATTATTATAACAACAAGTTATGCAAGTACCGTGTTAACAACCCTAAATGGGGAGAAGATTCCTTTTACTAATTTAAAAGGCAAATGGGTTTTAATTAATTATTGGGCGAGTTGGTGTCAGCCCTGTTTAGATGAAATAAAAGAGTTAAATCAATTTTATGCTTTAAATAAAGATAGGATTCATCTATTTGCTGTTAACTTTGATGAGTTATCTCAAACTGAACAAACACAACTAATTAAGAAATTAAATATAAGCTATCCTAGCTTAGCTAAAGATCCACGTTCGGCGTTACATTTAGGTGATTTACAAGGTGTGCCGGCAACTTTCGTTTTTGACCCTGAAGGGAATTTTAAAGAAGCATTATATGGTGGGCAAACATTTAATTCTTTGAAAAAAGCGATTAGAGGCTAGCAATTAGATTATGTCTCATATAGAAATAAGTCATTGTTTAGAAGGCAGATTGCTGCGTGAGGGTGCAGGTGTGAAATTGCATCGTTATATTGGTGCAGAACGTACAAATGATTATGAGCCTATTTTACTATTTGACTATTTTAATAGTGAGGAGCCCCTAGATTATTTAGGCGGTTTTCCATCCCATCCGCATCGTGGTTTTGAAACAATAACCTATTTGTTGCAGGGAAAATTATTGCATGAAGATAACACTGGACATCAAGGTTTACTTAAATCTGGTGATGTACAGTGGATGACAGCAGGAAGAGGGGTTATTCATTCTGAGATGCCTGCACAAACCCAAGGTGCATTTACAGGGTTACAACTTTGGTTAAATTTGCCTGCAGTTAATAAGATGTCAGCACCACGTTATCAAGAATATACTGCAAGTCAGTTGCCTGAAGAAGTTCATGATAATGGGGTGAAGATAAAAGTAATTGCGGGTAAAACGATGCAAGGTACTACATCACCTATTCAAGGTATTGCTACAGAGCCTTTATTTCTAGATATTCAATTACCAGCTCAAACTAGCTTTACTACAGTTATTCCTCCTACTCATCAGACTATTTTGTTTAATTTAATAGGGCATATATCTATTAGTGATAAGAGTGTTAGTCAGGACCAATTAGCTATATTAAGTAAAGGCAATAATCTTAATATCAAAGCAGAGGATGCTTCGCGTTGTCTTCTTATTGCAGCGAAGAAATTACATGAGCCAATTGCTCGTTTAGGGCCATTTGTCATGAATACTCAAGATGAAATTAGGCAGGCTATAGAAGATTTTCGTAATCGACAATTTTAATAAGCTACCTGTCTGTTTTAATTTTTTCTTTAATCATTTTTCACTAAGGTATCTGGCTAAGGCTTGGCACTTTTGTGATAGCAAATCTTCTTTTTGTTTCAAAAATATACTTAAAGTTTAATTTTTAAATAAAATCTTATTGGCCCCGTCTTGTAATTGGTGTATAATCCATGCGCATACAGAGCTACTAGCCAGCATTGAACTTCTATTACCTAAGTTTGCAGATTGTCATAAGGTGCCTGACTATGATGAAAACCCAAAAGCGGACAATGGATAGCGCTTAGCGGATAGTAAAGTTGTAATTATCTAATTATCTAATTATCTAATTATCTAATTATCTAATTATCTAATTATCTAATTATCTAATTATCTAATTATCTAATTATCTAATTAGCTATAGCAAGTAAAATCTTATATGAGACGGTCATGGTGATAACATTAATATTTTATGTCATTTTATTGTTAAGTTTAATTTGTGTTGTAGGAATGCTTTATAAGCTTAAACAGCAGCGTCCTGTGCGTTTATCGATTCTAGAGTATATAAAATTGGTTGGTAGTGGTATCGTCGCTTTTGTTGCAGATACGTTAGGGATAGGCAGCTTTGCAGTTAATGTTGCTTTGGCTAAATTATTAAATACTTTTCCTGATGATCAATTACCTGCAGTTAATAACGGTGCTCAAGTTATTCCTGGTGTTATTGAATCTTTTTTCTTTATGCAGTTAATTGATGTCGATTTAAATACATTATTAACCCTCGTTATTGGCGCATGTATTGGTGGCTTAATTGGCGGTACTATTGTTAGCCGCTTAAGCAAACAAGCAATACGTTTAGGTATGATGTGTTGTTTTATGCTAATTATTGCGCTACTTATCTGCCATCAGTTACGTATTATGCCCGTTGGTGGCGATTTAGTTGCTTTGCATGGTTGGAAGTTAACGATAGGGTTCATAGCTATGGTTATTTCTGGTGGCTTAACCTCTGTTGGAATAGGCTTATTTGTAATGGTACAAGGTATTTTATTTTTATTAAATGTCTCACCATTAGTTGCCTTCCCTATCATGACCACAGCCGGTGCCATGCAGCAGCCACTAACTACTTTAGTTTTTTTACAGCAGGATAAAATTCCTTTAAAGAAAACACTTATTTTAAGTTTAGCGGGTTGTTTAGGAGTTTTAGTAACGTTGCAAATTTTTACTCATTTAACGGTAACTTGGTTGCATTCACTTTTATTAGGTATCATGGTTTATAATTTATATGCAATTAGCAGGGCTTATTTTTATAATAAAGCTTTAGATTCTAAATCTAAAGCCTCTGTACCTCTTACCGCATTAGATTAATTTAGTAGGCGTCTTGATCTAAAGTACAAAAACTCTTATTGTTTTTGTGAGTTGATTGATTAGGGTGTCAATTTATTAAACTAGTTAAGCACTTGCAGCTATCAAATTTAAGCTGTAAAGGCCTAATTAGTAGTTTTAAAATTAATGCTTATCTTAGTGATTTAAGGACGATCCATGAAAAAAATAATAATGCTTTGTTGTTCTTTGCTACTAACCCTATCCAGTTATGCATTTAATAACCGTTTTGATACTATGGTCGTTTTTGGTGACAGCTTATCTGATAACGGAAATTTATATAATTATTTATGGCATTATTTACCGACCTCGCCTCCTTATTATTTAGGCCGTTTTACAGATGGGCCAGTGTGGACTGAATATCTTTATACGGCTCTTTTTCCTGAAACCTATACAGAGGGTTTTCAAGATTATGCAGTAGGCGGAGCAGGGGCTGTTCTCTCCTATAAAGAGAATTTACCTTTTACTTTAACAGCCGAGTTAAATAATTATCTTTATTGGCATACCTATGGTAGAAAAGACACAAGCTTGTATACTATTTGGATAGGTGCCAATAATTACATTAATGAGCCAACGAATGTAGAAGAGTTAACTACAGGTGTAGTTAATGCTATTGGCAATGTCGTAGAGCGCTTAATTATTAAGGGCGGAAATAAATTTGTATTAGTTAATCTTCCTGATTTAGCTCGCTTACCTCACGCAAAAAATTCATCTAGGCAGTGGTTATTGACCTATTTAACTGAAGCTCATAACCGTAAATTAGCTAATCAAATTGAGGAATTAAAAATTAAATATCCTGATGTCTTATTTATTTATTTCGATGCTTATAATTTTTTTAATCAATCCCTAGACCATGCAGAAGATTATGGTTTTACCAATACCATTGAACCATGTTATTTAGGAAGTTATGTAGGTTGGTTAGAAACACTAAAGCCAAGTGATGAGGTATTATTTGCCAATTTAAAAGTACATTCACCTAAGTTAACTGAGAAAGAATGGTTGTTAATAAAAGATAATCCGCAACTACACGAAGCAGCTTTAACAAGTTATTTATTTAATTTATTACCAGCCAAGATACAAGATGAGCCATTACAATGTGGTAGTTATGTCTTCTGGGATCAAGTTCATCCAACCACAGCAGTTCATAAGATAATAGCCCAACAAGTACAAAAATTAATTAATGAAGCAGGGTTACAACCTGTTTTACCCGATATGATAAATTAAAAAAGGTTTATTGATGGAAGATGAGTTTATTAGTAAATCGCAACGAAAAAGAGAAGCGCATGCGCTACAGAAGATTGGTGAAGAGCTAGTAACTTTATCCGTAGCTAAATTAACTTTACTTTCGTTGCCAGATAACTTACAACAAGCGATAATCGCTGCTAAATCAATTAAAAGCCATGGTGCTTTAAAGCGACAAATGCAGCTTATTGGTAAAATAATGCGTTTAGTAGATAGTGAAGCAATTATTGCTGCTTTTGCTGAGTTGAAAGCACAAGAAAATGCTCAAACAGCGGTATTTCATGAATTAGAGCAATGGCGAGATCGTTTAATTGCTGAAGGTAAGCCTGCCCTTACAGCGTTTATTAATTTGTATCCGCATGCTGATGCGCAACAATTACGTCAGCAGATTAAAAAAGCTGTTGATGAGAAAGTGAGTGGTAAGGATAGAGGTGCAAGTAAAGCGTTGTTTCGTTTGTTAAGGTCGTATTTATAATGAATTATTCTCTATTTGTCAGTTGCGCGAAAGGGCTTGAGTATTTACTTGAAATAGAATTAAAAACGATAGGGTTGCAAATTACTCATGTTAGCCCCCAAGGTGTTTATGGTGAGGCAAATGAAGCAACTATTTACCAACTATGTTTATGGTCTCGCCTTGCTAATCGAGTACAGCTGATTTTATTTAGCGGTCAGGTTTTTGAGGAACAAAGTTTGTATAAGCTTTGTCACCAATTTCATTGGCAAACGGTATTTACAGCAGACAAAACGCTAGCTATTGAGTTTCATGGTACCTCAAAGCATATTCGTAATTCTATGTATGGGGCACAAGTTATCAAAGACGCCATCGTTGATCACTTTCGTAACCTAAGAGGGCAGAGGCCGACAGTAGATAAAGATAAACCGCAAATTCGTCTACATGCTTATTTAAAGAATGATACGTTAACAGTAAGTTTTGACTTAACAGGTTATAGTTTGCATCAACGCGGTTATCGCCTGCAAGCAGGCGAAGCACCTTTAAAAGAAACCTTAGCTGCGGCTCTGTTAATACGTGCAAATTGGCCACAGTTAGCAGAAAAAGGCTATGCGTTTCATGACCCGTTCTGTGGTTCAGGAACCTTAGTGATTGAAGCTGCGATGATAGCAGGCCATATTGCACCAGGCTTATTGCGTCAGGACCAATCGTTAATTCACTGGGTTAAACATCAACCAACGCTTTGGGAAAAATTACGTGCTCATGCGCTTACTCAAGTTAAGCCTGCCAAAATTAAATTAATTGGCACGGATACTAATCAGAAGTTAATTGCGCATGCAAAAGCAAATGCTGAACGAGCCGGCGTATTACCTTTAGTCTCATTCGCCCAGCGAGCTCTTAAAGACTGTCACGCAGAGAGCCCACACGGATTATTAATTTGTAACCCGCCATATGGTGAGCGTTTAGCAGATGCTACTCAGCTTATCCCTTTATATCAACAAATAGGCACAGCAGCGCATACATCGTTTCAAGGTTGGCAAATGGCTTTTCTAACTTCAAACCCCATGTTAGCAAAGGCCGTAGGGTTGCGTGCAGCAAAGCAATATACTTTTTTTAATGGGCCCTTAGAATGTAAATTATATTGTTTATCACTAAATGCAGAAAATCGTTTAAAAAATAATGCAAGCTCTGCATCACTTTCAGGTGGTGCGCAGATGCTACTTAATCGCTTACAAAAGAATTATCAACATTTAAAAAAATGGGCTAAGCGTGAGCAGGTTAGTTGTTATCGTATCTATGATGCTGATATTCCAGAGTATGCTTATGCTATTGATTTATACAATGATTATGCTGTGTTACAAGAGTATGCCGCTCCTGCAACGATTGCACCCCATAAAGCTGAAAAGAGAAGCTTAGAAGTCATGCAGATTGTCCCTAAAGCTTTAGATATCTCAGCTGATAAGTTAGTAGTTAAGCAACGAAAGCAACAAAAAGGAATAAATCAATATCAAAAAATAAATCAAACTAAGCGCACACTTATTGTTAATGAAGGTCAAGCAAAATTTAAGGTTAATCTTTATGATTATCTAGATACCGGCTTGTTCTTAGATCACCGCCTACTGCGCTTGAAATTTGCGAAATTGCCAGCAGGGACGCGCTTTTTAAATTGCTTTTGTTACACAGGTAGTGCAAGCGTACATGCTGCATTGGCAGGAGCGTTAACAACCAATGTTGATCTTTCAAAAACCTATTTAAACTGGGCAGAGGATAACTTTAAACTTAATAATTTAGCTGCTACTCGCCATCGTTTTATCCAAGCAGATTGCATAAATTGGTTAAAAATTGCCCGCGATAAGTTTGATGTTATTTTCCTTGATCCACCTAGTTTTTCAAATTCAAAACGAATGACTTCTACGTTAGATATTCAAAGAGATCAGGAAATTCTAATTGATAATGCAATGCGTTTGCTCGCGCCTGAAGGTAGTTTATATTTTTCCACCAATTTTCGTCACTTTAAGTTATTACCTGCTATTTCTGAAAAATATCAGGTAAGAAATATTACTCCAGAGACAATCGATGCAGATTTTAAACGTAATAAACGTATTCATCACTGCTTTTTGCTTAAACATTAAAGTACATATTTTATATGGTCAGCAATTATAGCTTTTTATTCCTTATCTAGTTTTGCTAATAAACTATCAAGTGGGGTAAAAGATAAAAGTAAAGATAGTATCGCTGCGCCAAGACCTGTAAGCAACGACTCTGTCCAACCTGGAGCATGACTTGCATAATCTGCAATCGTTGTTCCTATAAAGGCCGTAATTGCTAGTCCAAATCGTGAAGTTTGAAATTTTACTAAATTGCCATAAGAGGCAATTAAGCTAATTAAACCAGCGCCTAACCCGGTTAACAAAGCAACCTTCCAATGATTTAAAGTCAATGTACTTAAATCACCTTTAGTCATCGCAATTAAACAAGCGACTGTCGATTGTGAAATATGACGACTAACAATGGTCAATCTTAATAGTAAGCTGTTTTTAAAGTCTTGCATAAAAACTTCCTGTAAGTTTAACTGCTTTAAAAAATAACAATATTAAGCGCTAGGTGGTAATAAGGATTAACTGTTTATAAGTTAATCTTACCTTATAGTAAAACTAATAAATTAAAGGTTATTTCTAAAATATTTAATAATAATTAAGCTTAGCTTAGCGAAAGTAGTTTTTCCGCTATTTAATATTAATTTGGAAATTTAAAAATGTTTTATTTCAATTTTGTTAAGTATATTGCACAATTGTAAAATTAACGATATAGTCTTCTTCTTTAGACATTGGAGGACTAAAAATATGAGCGGACCAAATCCACAACAATCAGCCTATGCTATGATGTTAACTGGTTTAGGCGCTATACCAAGATCTACTGTAATAGTTACACAGGCGAATAATCATCCTAATCATCATCACCACCAGTCAATACAGCCACAACAAGTAATAACACCAGTTTATAATCCATCTCAAACTTATTTAGTTCCTCCGCCGCCACCAGGACATTATAATTCGCCTTTTAGAAATAATAGACATCATGACCATCACCATCCTTCTCAGGATCATTATCATTCACATGGCCATTCTTTTGGCCGATAAAGTGATTAATTTCTGGTATGAAGTTAAGAAAACGTACTACCGCTCTTTAATGGCGGTAGTTCATTATTTTGAAAATAAATATTTAATGGTTATCTAGCTTATAATTCTAGTAGGATCCCAGTGAACATCATTAATAAACATATTAATGTGCTTCATATTACCAGTAAGTATGGGGTTTTTACTCACCATTTTCAATTGGTAAATAATAGTACCATTTTCTATGTAATGAGGTTTAGATAACAAAGCCGTAAAATTTTGTTGTTGGCCTGAATTAGCAATCATAGCTATAGCTGCATTTGGCGAGATAGCAGAAAAATGATTCTTCAAATCTTTATCTGCTAATAAGGTTATAAATTGAACTAGAGGTAAAATACCAGCCTTTCTTTTTGGTTTATCAGTAAAATAACTAACATAGGCAGGTACCTCGCGAAGAGTTAAACTATAACTACTATCTTTATTTTTAATAAGCTCACCTTTATTAGCATGCTGTAAGAATAAAAAACTACTATCAAGTGCTAGGACAAAGGTATTTGCTAAAAGTAAAAAAATACCAATTAATATTCTCATTTCATTTCCTCTTAATACTTAATCATTCGTATGATTATTGTTGCTTAGTTATCAATGATAACATTCAAAACTGCTATGCTTGTTTAATGCTATTATTTATTTAAAACAATATTTATTGTAACGAAAAAAATTATTGTGCAAATATAGGGCATAATGAAAAGCCTTATCTACGTTACGAATTTATAATTAATCTATAGAACTGGCTACATTAAATAAAAATGATTTAAAGTGCTAATTACTTGAGGATTAATAATTGGTAAAAACAAATTCAACTTGTGAGAAAAATAATTTACAGCAAGAATCTGCTTATTTAAAGCAAATTATTAAGATTCAATCTTTGCTAGGACAGGCAGACTTTAATCTAAATGCATTTATGCTGCTTGTTGTCGAACAAGTACAACAGCTTACGGGTGCAACGGGTGTGGTAGTTGAATTAGTAGAAGGTGATGAAATGGTGTATCGGGCCGCGACAGGGTCTATTGCTGGCCACTTAAATTTACGACTTAGTATACACAATAGTATTTCAGGATTATGTATTAAAAAAAATAAAGTACTTTCTTCAGAAGATACAGAACAAGATGAGCGTGTTGACATTGAAGCTTGCAGAAAGGTTCAAGCACGTTCTTTAGTGGTTGCTCCTTTAGTTTATGAAAGTAAACCTATTGGTGTTTTAAAAATTCTGTCTAATAAGCCTTACGCTTTTTCTGCTAATAATATTCAAACTCTACAAGTAATGGCGGGTTTTATTGCTTCAGGCTTGGCACATCAAATTTTATATGAGGCTAATCAACAAATTTTAAAAGAACGTACTGAGGCTTTAAACGAATTAAGAAAATTACAAAAGAAATTATATTATTTAGCAAATCACGATAATTTAACTCAACTTACTAATAGAAAATCCTTTAATGAGATCCTTAAAATGGCATTATCTTACGCTAAAAATCAGCACTATTTATTAGCACTGATGTATTTAGATATTGATCATTTTAAATCTATTAATGATACCTATGGTCATGCTATAGGTGATGAATTATTAAAAGCTTTTTGTGCGCGTGTTAAACGTAGTATAAGGCAAGATGATGTATTTGCTCGTTTAGGAGGGGATGAGTTTATTATTTTGATAGAGAAAATGACCTCTCAGCAAGATGCTACATTTATAGCTTCTAAGATTATTAAAATAATTAGTAATCCCTTTAAATTTAATGATTTAATTTTATCTATTTCAACCAGTATTGGTATTGCTTTTTATCAAGGTGAAGACATTTCAGCACATGAGCTAATAGCTAATGCTGATGACGCGCTCTATCAAGCTAAGAAGGCAGGCAGAAGTGGATTTAAAGTTTTTAATAATTAACCGCAGGCGTATTAAACGCTATCCAAAGTCCATTTTCCTATAATATAAAGTACGTTACCTGCACCTTGTGCACCTGGTATATAAGTGGCTAACAGTGTTAAGCGGCGATAAGAAACAGAAGCCCAAGGCAATATGCCAGGGAAAGGAATATTATGAAAGATATCTGGGCGTGCTGTAATTAGAATTGAATAACCAAGCCCAAATTGTGTCTCGTTATTTACAGGAATTAATTTTAAGTAAGCATAACCGAGAGCTGGTTCAATATTCTTATGTGAATCTAGAAAGGCTATGATAGATAACCCATGCCAATTACCTTTTTCATCATAGAGTCCTTTACCTAAGCCGCCGCCCCAGGCTTGTTCGTTATATGTTTTTATTCTTTTTGGGCTATAGGTATAACGGTTATGCCAAGCATAACCTGAAAAATAGAGCTCATTATTACCTTCTTCCCAGATTTGATAAAGTCTCTGACAAGTAGATTTAAGCCAATAGGGTTGCTTCATACAATGCTCTGCAAGCTCAGCATGTCCATAAGTTAAATAAAAAATCAACGTCACTGTCATCATTTTTTTCATAAGATTAAGCAAACCAACTTAATTCCAAGTTTTAAAATTTAGTGTTAAAGTGACTTTAGCATATTATTATTCTAAATCTACCTTATGTTAGGAAAGCGAGCAAAACATGGACTTGTTTCGTAAAAAATTAATTGTTGAACCAAGCGACTCTCATGGTCCTTTAGCGAAATGTTTATCTGCTTTTGATTTAGTTTTCCTAGGAGTTGGCGCCATTATTGGTGCTGGTATTTTTGTGTTAACTGGTATAGTTGCCGCAACCCAGGCGGGGCCAGCGATTATATTTTCTTATGTAATGGCTGGTCTTGCTTGTGCTTTTTCAGCCTTATCTTATGCTGAATTAGCTGCTTTAGTAGGAGGCTGTGGCAGCGCTTATGGCTATGCTTATGCTGGATTTGGTGAATTAATTGCTTGGATTGTTGGATGGGATCTTATACTTGAGTACTCTATTTCGGTTCCTGCGGTGTCTGTAGGATGGAGTGGATATTTTAATGATCTATTGAAAACTGGAAAAATTAATTTACCTACTTATTTATTAAAGAGTCCGCTTAATGGCGGTTTAATAAATATATTAGCTTTCGGTATTATTTTATTATTAACAGGGTTATTAATGTGGGGGGTAAAAACTAGCTCACGTGTTAATAATATAATGGTAATAACTAAATTAACGGTCATTTTATTATTTATCATAATAGCAAGCATGAATGTTGAGCCAGCTAACTGGACACCTTTTATGCCTTTTGGCTGGACAGGCGTAATGCAAGGTGCATCATTAATCTTTTTTGCCTATCTTGGTTTTGACGCAGTCTCAACCGCTGCTGAAGAAGCCGTTAACCCTAAACGCGATTTACCAATAGGAATTATTGGCTCACTTACAATATGTACAGTCTTATATATTATCGTATCAGGTTTATTAACTGGTATTGTCCCTTATACTTCTTTAAATCAGCCATCGCCTATTAGTCACGCTATGTTACTACTTGGCTATAAATTTATTGCAGGGTTAATTGGTATTGGTGCTATTGCTGGTCTAACTACTGTTATGTTAGTGATGTTTTATGGTCTGACGCGTGTTTTCTTAGCTATGGCAAGAGATGGTTTATTACCAAGATTTTTTGCTCAAACAGGAGCTTATACTAAAACACCTATAAGAATTATTTTAATTTGCGGAATTATTATGGCGTTGCTTGCAGGTTTTATACCATTGAGTGATTTAGCTGAATTAGTTAATATTGGAACCTTATTTGCTTTCATGACAGTTTGCACAGGCGTAATTATTTTGCGTTATACGCGTCCTGAGCTATCACGTCCCTTTAAAACACCACTAATGCCTCTTATTCCGGCTTTAGGTATATTAAGCTGTGCTTATCTTCTCATCCATTTGCCCTGGGTTAGCATGCTGCGTTTTGTGATATGGATGGTTATTGGCCTAGTTATTTATTTTAGTTATAGCCGCTTCCACAGTACATTAAATACAGAGTTTAACCACGAATAGTAGGAGCTAATTTGACTAAAGCCCAGAAAGACAAAAAATATCCTATGTCACGAGCTTTGCAAGGGTTAGCTGATAAAGCAAAAAAGGAGCAAAAAATAACCTTTAAAGACATTATAGAAGAGTTAGGAAGTCAAGGTTTTGGGCTTATTATTTTTCTTTTTGCATTGCCTAGTGCTTTGCCTCTCTCGGCTATACCTGGTTTTTCTTTTATCTTTTGTTTACCTATTATCTTTATTACACTCCAAATTATTATTGGTAAGCATTCTCTTTGGTTACCAAAAGCTTTAGCTAAACGAGAAATTAATAAAGACAAATTAGGGCATCTAATAAAAAAGGTTTTACCTTATTTAGGATATATGGAAAAGTTACTAAAACCACGTTTTGATTTTATGACTTCATCAATTATGGAAAAAGTGCATGCACTAACCGTTTTAATATTAAGTATTTTAGTGTTATTGCCTATTCCATTAAGTAATTCGATTTTTGCGTTAATTATTATTATGTTTGGTTTAGGGTTAGCAAACGATGATGGGATATGTTTGGCATTAGCTTATCTAGCCATTGTTTTAGCTGTTTTATTTATTACCAGTGTTTTTAAGCTTATTTTTGGTTAATTAAACATTTAAAATTAAAATGTAAAGTTTAATGAAGTAACATCACTGCGCCAGCTACAATGCCCGCACCTGGAATAGTAAATAACCATGAAAAAAATATTCGTCTAAGAATAGGTAAATGGACTTGTTTTAAACCGCGACTGATACCAGTACCGGTAATAGTACCTGTAACTGTATGTGTTGTAGACACTGGAATACCATATTCAGTAGCTATAAAAATTATAGCAGCAGCACCTGTTTCAGCAACACAACCGCGTAGCGGATTTAATTCTGTAATTTTAGTACCCATCGTATGCACGATACGCCAGCCACCGGCTAGTGTTCCCAAGCTAATAACTAAATGACAACTAATGACGACCCAAAAAGGCACATAAAAAGTATCACCGAGCCACGATGAAGAAAAGAGTAATATAGCAATGATCCCCATTGTTTTTTGCGCGTCATTACCGCCATGAGTCAAGCTTAAAAAAGCTGCTGAAATCAATTGAAAACTTTTAAATGTTCTTTGTATAGATTGTTGATTCTGACGTTCAGTGAAATTTGTAATGACAGTAGTCAGAAAAAAACCTAATAATAAACCTGCAAGTGGAGAGATAAGAATACCAATAAATACCTTAACAAATCCTAATGGTTTTAATGCGCTTATCCCAGCTTTAGCTAAAGTAGCGCCTGCAAGCCCACCTATTAATGCATGAGAAGAGCTTGAGGGTAGGCCGTAATACCAAGTTACTAAATTCCAAAAAATTGCCCCAATTAAGGCTGCAAAAATTAAGTAAGGTTCAACTATACTTGTATCAATAAGTCCATCACCAATAGTTTTAGCAACTGTCAACTTAAAGATTAAAAAAGCAATAAAATTAAAAAAAGCTGCCCAAAGTACCGCTTGCCTTGGTGTAAGAACTTCAGTAGTGACAATAGTTGCAATCGAATTAGCGGCATCATGAAACCCATTAATAAAATCAAAAACAAAAGCAACTAAAATTACAAATATTATAAATAAAGTTCCAGAAATCATGATTATCCTTCTAGGTCATTTAGCGTCTCATGCTTAGGAAAAATTTTAATTTGCATAATTCGAGCTCCGTCCATTGTTTCAATAACCGCTATAAAATCTGAAAATTCCACTTGCTGGCCAATTATGGGTACTGCGCCTAGTTGATGCAAGATTAATCCACCTACAGTCGTAATTTCTTCTTGCTCAGTACTAAGGTTTAATTCTTTTTGTAATGCTCTTTCCAAAGCAAATACGGGGCAATTCCCCTTAACTGTTAAACTACCATCAGGATGTCTGAGCCATGCATCTCCTGTTTTATGAAATTCATCTTTAATGACACCAATGACTAAGTGTAATAAATTATCTAGCGTAACAAAACCCGCAACATCTCCTCGACGATTACATACTAAAGCAAAATGTGGCATCCCACTTTGAAATTGACGCAATAAGGTTAAGGCAGGTAAGCGATAAGAAATTTGAGGGATAGGCCTAGTTAAGCTTTGTAAATGTAATAGCTCATCATTTTTAGCATTTAAAGTGGGTTGTAAATCCTTCACATGTAAAAGACCTATTATTTTTTTTTCCTGCTGATTATAAACAGGATATCGGCTATAGCGATAACGATTTAGGGTATTGAGTAAATCTTTTTTGGTTATCTCACTATTTAACATGACCATATCATGAACTGAACACATTACATCAATAGCTTGCAACTCAGCAAGCTCTAAGGTATGAGCTAAAATACTACTTTCTTGTGAGGTAAGTTCGCCATGCAATTGACTTGAGCGTAAGATTAATTTTAACTCTTCCGATGAATGAGACACTTCACCAGGATGTACCTCATCAAGATGTAATTTTTTTAAAAAGAAGTTAGAACAAGAATTAAGTAACCAGATAATAGGATACATAAACCAATGAAAGCTATATAGTGGTATTGCGGTCCATAAAGCAATCTGCTCACTTTGCCTTATGGCCCAGGACTTAGGTAATAATTCACCAATAACAATATGAAGAAAAGATAAAAACGTGAAAGCAAAAGTAAAACTAATAAATTCAATTAATCCTGGGGCAGTTAAACCAAGCGTGTTCAAAATAGGGGAAATTAAATCAGCAAGAGCAGGTTCGCCGACCCACCCTAAACCTAATGAGGCTAAAGTAATACCTAGCTGACAAGCAGACAAATAAGCATCTAATTGTTTATGCACTTTAGCTAAAATAACACCACGCCAAGGATACTGCGTTGCAATAACCGCTACTCGCGTTGGTCTTAACTTAACCATAGCAAATTCTGCTGCTACAAAAAAAGCATTAAGTACGACGAGGATCAGGCCAATAATTATCAGAATAAAGGTGATCATAATTAAATATAATAACTCGTTTTAGTCATTAATTTAGAGGTCTTATTCATTAAATATTTTAAAATTTCTGGTAATTCAATAGCACCAGCTTGCTTAGCAACTTCTGCATGATGTGCTTCATCTTCCTGCATTTGCTTAAGAATAAGCGGCGTTTTTTTATCTTCTAATGGTAGTTTTTCTAGGTGCTTTTGTAGATGAGCACTTACTTGCAATTCAGTTTCTGCTAAGAAGCCTAAACTAAACTTATCACCAACCAGTCCTGCTAATGCACCAATAGTAAAAGAGCCAATATACCAAATTGGATTAAATAAGCTAGGTTGACTATTTAGCTCATGTAAGCGTTGTTCACACCAAGCTAAATGATCAACTTCTTCTTCTGCAGCATTTACCATTTGTGCTCTCACATCAGTTAAGCGTGCAGTCAATGCTTGGCCTTGATAAAGTGCTTGAGCACAAACTTCTCCGGCATGATTAACGCGCATAAGTCCAGCAACATGTTTTTTCTGGTTAGCCGTTAATACTTCATTAGAGGCTAGATCTTTAGCCGGCGATGGTCTATCGCTAACTCGTTTTGTTGGAGGTAAAAGTGTACGTATTGCTACATCAATTTCTCGGATAACCTGATCAAGTACATTAAACTTTCTCATATTGCTCTCACTTCTTAACTTATAGCGCCACTTCTCAAGTTTTATATTGTGCTCTAAGTCTGCTGGTTTAAAACATGTATTCTCATGTATATTTTCACCCTACTTATTCATACTTTATCTAAAAAGTGGGTAACGTTATATAAACCTTGCCAATAAATTCTTAATGTGAGTTTAGCACTATAATAATTTCATTTACCCACTTAATTAAACTTTCCTGCTAAAGCTATACTTTTAATTGAGTTTTTATTAAAGGTTAGTTAGAGTGTTTATTCTATTAGTGAAAAGGACTTAAACAATGACTCTACTACATTTGATTATTCTAATTATTATTGTGGGCGTTATATTATGGGGGATCAATGCATTTATTCCAATGGCGCCAATGATAAAAGGGCTATTAAATTTCCTCGTATTTATTTTGTTACTTATTTATATTTTGCAATTCTTTCATCTTATACCAACATTAATACCATTCCCTAATTTTGGGAGACAATAAGTTTTTGGCGGATAATTAATATTATTTCAAGTGCGCTAAATAGCTATTACCCATTATGGATATAAATCTGTAAGTATTTTAGTTCTACTGTAGCTGTCATCTGGTCGCTACAGTAGAGGCTTTAAAGGTACAAGATTAGATTATGGTCCTGGCGAATCGTTTAAATTATTAGTTGGTGGGAGAATAGGACCAGCTGGAGAATCATCACTTACCGTATTAGCATCTGTAACTTTTCCATCTTTTCCATCTTTATTTTTAGATTTTTGTGCAGTCTCTGCTGATTGATTATTATTTTTAAAAGCTTCAGTTTGTTTAACGGTATCGTTTTGAGCCGGATTAGCTGTGGGTGGTTGTAATTCAGCATAGGCTGACAGGGGTAAGACAAGCATCGTCCCCAAGATTAAAAGTAATTTATTCATACTAGCTCCTTGTATTTATTTTAGTTTGAGAAAAATTAAAACCACTAAAGTTTATCTTTGGTATTATTAGCTATTAATGTTGATGTGGATTAGACAAATAACTACCATAATAATCAGTCATAGTCTTCTTCCAAGCTTGGCTAGACATATCTGGCCAATGATCTTTATCAAAACCAGGAGACTTCTCTAAGGTTTGTTTATCAACTGGAATAATAAAACACTCATTTCGTTGATCATAAGAGAATAATTTCCACGGTAGAGCGAATAATTTTTTACCTATGCCAATAAAACCACCATAGGCTAAGACAACATAGGTAACTTGCCCTTGTAGCTTATCAAGCATTAATGCTTCAATGGTACCTAAGCTTTCTCCATTTGTATTTTTCACGTCAACACCAATAACATCATCAGCGCTCACTATCTGCATAGTCATTGCTAGTCTCCTTTGCTTAAGTTTTGACGGGCTTTTTTAACTTGCTGGTAACTTATTAACCTCTATTTTATCTACTATTTCTTTAACATCTTCTAATGATTTTACAGTATCTATTATAAATTGTTTTTCCTGTAGAGAAGCAACTCTGCCTGATAAAGAAACTAGGCCGTCGTGGACTTCAATATGTAAAGGCCAAGTCCTAACTTCTTTACCTAATTTACCAGATTGTAAAAGCATTCCCTTAATCTTTGCTCGTAGAAGAACATTATTAAGTAATAATGGATCACCCTCCACATGGAGCGCTGTTGCATTAACATCTACTACACCCAATGTTGATTCAATTAACATAACAATACGTTCGTATTCTTCAAAATTATTTAATTTACCAGATAAATAAACAATCCCATTATCAACTTTAATATTAATTCTCTTAGCCTCTTTCCCTAATGTCGTATTAATAGATTCTAGAATTGACTGATCATAAGGTGCCATAGCTTTATTATCTACATTAGTGAGCGGCTTGGCTTCTGTAGTGGTTTCTGCCAAAGAAGAATTCATGAAAACTAAAACAGTCAAGCAAGAAAAAAAGACAATTAGTTTCCATTTACTTCTTAGATTCATACTCTCTCCAATTAAAATTGAGTATTTTTGCTTTTAGATTGCTGCTTTTACTTAGATTTTAATTAAGAATTATAAATATTGATTATTAAAAAAATTAAGATTATTTATTAGTGTAGAGCTAATCTAGCAGAAATAAGTTTGTTGATAATATTAACTATTAACTATAGTAGAGCTATTATTGAGGATAGACAACAATAGATAATCATGCAAATTATTACATGATTTCTCAGGCGCTTTTAATTAAGATTTAAATAGGCTTAAAGCTTAATTTGCAGAGCTTTCTGATAGTCTTAAATCGGACAAAATTATCCTTTTCACTCCCTGCCTACTTCTCTTGACTTGTTTGCAGGATCTAGTGCGCCAGTTAAATTACTAGATCTGTGAATAAGCCACAAGAAATTGGTTTGGAAATGAAGAGTTTTTTAACTTTTTAATTTTTATACAGTGCGAATAATTAATGTAAGTTTTTAATAATTTCTTGGCAGAAAAAAGGTAAATCTGTCGGCGTTCTGGAGGTAATTAAATTCCCATCGACGACAACTTGCTCATCAATAAATTGGGCGCCTGCATTTATTAAATCATCCTGAATCGATTTAATCCCAGTTACTTTCTTACCATTTAAAATTTTAGCTGAGGCTAAAACCCATCCAGCATGGCAAATCGCTGCAACTATACCGCCTCGTTCATAAGTATCCTTTATAATATGTAGCATGGCTAATTGAGTACGCATCTTATCCGGCGCATAGCCGCCAGGAATAATAATAGCATCAAAATGCATACTACTTGCCTCTTCTGCAGTAATATCCGCTTTTGCTTCATAACCTAATTTACTTTTATAACTTCTTATTTCTTTTCCTATAATTAACGGCTCTATGCCTTCTTCTTGTAAACGCAGATAAGGATACCAAAACTCTAACTCTTGGTAGTCATTTTCAATTAGAATGCCTACTTTTTTATTCGATAATTCCATCGTATTCCCTTTAAAAGGTGTTAAGTTTAAGTTTTGCTTAATTAGCTGTTAAATTAACATTAGCTATTTTATCAAGCGACCTTTCTTGACAAACTAATTATTATATAAGCTTAATTATAAATCATTATACAGCATCTGCAGATTATTAAAGAAGAATTAATTAAATAACAAAAAATTACTGTTATGATGTAATTTTATTTAAAAAAATAACCGTGATTAAATTTCCGCGACCTGTAATACAAGATGGTACTATTGAAGCTTTAAAGTGGCTCGCCTTGTTATTTATGACCGTTGATCATGCTAATCGAGTCTTTTTTAACTATTATCCTGCGTATTGCGTAGGCCGACTAGCAATGCCTTTATTTGCATTTGTTTTTGCTTATAATTTATCAAGGCCACCTAAGCTTACTGATGAAATTTATCTTAAAATGAGTAAGCGACTTCTTTTTTTTGGCGCCTTAGCTATACCTGCTTACATGCAGATGTTGCATTTAGCTTATATCATTCCATTAAATATTATGTTTACGCTCTGGGTAGCCGCAACTACTATTTTTATTTACTCGCTGAAAGGCGGGCAGCTTCTTGCATTCTGTGTGTTTTTTTTAGGGAGTTTACTGGTAGAGTATAGTTGGGCAGGAGTAGCTCTTAGTGTTTCTTTTTGGTTATATTTACGCAAGCCTTCAATAGCGTCAATTACTCTTATTGCCATTTCTTATTTATTGCTATACCCAGTTAATAACAATAACTGGGCCTTATTAACAATACCTATTATTTTATTAGCAACCCTTATAAATACTAGAATACCTAGGTTACGCTATATGTTTTGGATTTATTATCCGTTACATATAACCTTATTAGTATTTATTAAGATGTTGATGCAACGATAGGTAGTTTTTAGAGAATAATTATTCTCTTTCTTTATTTGCCTTAAATGCTTGCCAGTCATTATCATGCGTAAAAATATAGCGGCAAGCATGCTCAATAAAGAAGTCTTTATAGCGGATACCAGCATGTTCGCAGTATTCTGTTATTTCGTCATAAACTGCTTTACTTATTCTAATACGGAATTGAGTTTTCTTTTCAGCAGCAGGTTCTTGCGAAATAAGCATCTTATTTCCTCACTCTAACACATAAAACAAGCAAATAATTATAATCCATCAGTAATTTAATTCAATTAACTAATGAGAAGTTGTTATAATACGATAGATCATGCTAAGGTCAGACAGTTGAATTAACTAAGGAGAACCCATGAAAAATTGCTTTAAGGTAGCGGTTATAGCAACGTTAATGATGTTGTTGTTTGGGTGCCAAAACAATATACTTTCTAGCAATAATGTTCCTTTAATGATGCAGTCAGATGCGGCTATTACGGAGGCAGTAAAAGCGACCCTTGCTAATAATAATCAGCTTGCAGGAATACCAATTGACGTACAATCTATGAGCGGCATTGTTGAGTTAAACGGCTATGTTAAAACAATTCGTCAAAGCGATACTGCTCTTGAATTAGCTACTAAAGTGCCGGGTGTAAAAGGAGTACAGAACAATTTAATTGTTCGAAAGTAAGCTAGGTTACAAATAGCAGTAAATTTTTGGTAATGTAAACTTAGTCCTATTTTAAATTAATTTAAAATAGGACTAAAGGAGATTCCATCAGACCGTTATGTGCTCTCTTACCTTAAATCAACGAGCAAAGTGTTGCTTACTAAAATCGACTCGTTCTAGAGTAGTTTCTTTAATCATATTAGCTCGCTTCTCAATGAGCTGATATCGCTTTATTGCACCTTCACGATTAGCAATCTGGATATTTAGACCTGGCCTTGCGTTTAATTCAAGCATTAAGGGGCCATGATCTTTATCTAAAACAATGTCTACACCTAAGTATCCTAAGCCAGTAAGTTCATAACAACTTGCAGCAATTTCAAGAATTTTATCCCAGTAAGGAACTTCAATATCTACAATTGGATTTAAAGTATCGGGATGATAGTCAATGGTGTCATTATTAAAAACACCTCCTAAGGTTTTCCCTGTTGCTAGATTAATACCGGCACCAATTGCGCCTTGGTGTAGATTTGCTTTTCCACCTGATAAGCGTGTTGGTAAGCGTACCATAGCCATAGCTGGGTAGCCTAGCAAGGTAATGATACGAATATCAGGAACCCCTTCATAGCTTATCTCTTTAAAAACAGGATCAACTTTAACCCGGTGTTCTATAATGGCATAATCAGCATGTCCGCCTAAGCTGTAAGCTCCAGATAAGAGCGAAGATAGATGATAACTTAATTCTTGCTGGGTAATTAGTTTTCCGTTTATTTGTCTATATCGCCCAAAAACGCGATCGGTAATTACGATAATTCCATCACCGCCCGCACCATGTGCTGGTTTGATTACAAAATCTTTATAAGGTGCAAGAGTCTGCTCAATTTCATTGACTTGATGCTCTGTTTCAATGATCTGATAAAGTCGAGGGACTGCAATCCCTGCCTTTAAAGCAAGGTTTTTAGTTTGTAATTTATCATCTACTAGTGGGTAACGTTTGCGTTGATTATAACGTAATACATAATCACCGTTACGTTGATTAATACTTAAAATACCTTTCTGCTTTAGACGGCGATAAATTTGCCACATCAGTAAGCTCCAGCTAATACCTTAAAGCGAAACAGTTCAGAGAGCCGATAGCCACGATATTGGCCAAAGAATAAAATTAATGCTAGCAGCACTAATAATAATTCAGGAAAAGCAAAAATTAGATATTGCATAGGAGCATAACTCATTACTCCAAAAGCAATTACTGCCGCTAATAGGCTTCCTATGCCAGATTTAATAGCCTCACTTGGGCCACGCTCATCCCATGTTATACACATTCTCTCAATTGTCATAGTTAAAATAACCATAGGAAATAAAGCGACAGAAAGCCCTGATTCAAGCCCTAAGTTTTGGCTCAAAACACTAATAAAGATCATAAGCAGAATTACAATGGTTAAGATGGCAGCAAGTCTTGGCACTAAAAGCAGACGGAGTTGATCAAGGTAGAAACGGGCTAGTAAACCTAAAGATACTATAAGTACAAATAAAGTTATGCCCCAAATGACGTGCGTTTCTCGAAAAGCTAGAGCAATAAGTACAGGCATAAATGTACCGAAGGTTTTTAGACCGACAAAATTACGTAGAAGTAAAATAATAAAAGCCCCAATGGGTACGGTAAGTAAAATTTTATAAGTTTCTTGAGTATTAACAGGCAATTGTAATAAAGAAAAACGCAACATTTCTGAGTCTGTTTGTAAACCACGGGCTTTAGCAATAGTGAGGGCATTAATGGGCGTTGTAGAAATAGTTAAATTGAAGTTAACTTTTTTACCACCTGCTACCGTATATAACGGTTCAGAGCCATATTGCCAGACTAGAAAATTTTTAGGTAAGCCAGCGCTACCGGTGCGAGGGTTGATATAACACCATTCCTTACCATTGTAAACTGCCATCAATAGCTTAAATTCAGCTTTATTTTGCTGACTTAGATAGACACCTTTTACTGGCATGGCATAAATTTTAGCTTGATTTAATATGAGTATCGCTGTGTTCAGAATATTAAGATCAGAGAAATCACTGCCAATCAGAAGTTTAGCATTTCCTTCTTTCTTATTTAACTCCTTAATAGTTCCTTGGGCAAAAGTTTGAATATCTGCTGACGATTGACGAACTAAATTTGTAATATTATCTACTGCTGATTTTTGGTTTTCTGCTAAGGTCAGTATTTTAATAGGTGGTGGTTTAGGCAGTGTTGCTTCATTTGTATCAGTTTCACGAAATATCGCTCGATAATAAAGCGACTGATCCCCTGCGCCTCGACGTAAAGACCAAACAGTTTGGCGATTGTAGCCCTGTAAATTTGTAGTAATACCATAGTTATGTGAAACAAAATATTCATCTAAAATAGCAAAATAAGGCGGCATATACGGAATAATAAAATTGGCCTTAACTGGCGTATTTCGCTCCGCTGTAAAGCGAAGATTTGCCTCAACCATCCAGCTATTAACGGTTTCAGTATCTGTAATTGGCACATCTAAAATTAAGTGACGATAAAGAAACAACCCTATACCTAAAAAAAATAAGGTTAAAATTAAACCATAAACATGGCGTTTATTTGACTTCATTATTATTCAACATAACTGGTTTTACATTAAAAGTAAGGCTTGGATCTATTAAGCCTGAAAATGATTTAATAGCTTCTCGACCTAACAACAGAGGATATAAAAAGCGTTTGCGATTTGCTAAGTTAACTGGAATAGTACGCTCTATATCACCGATACGAATACGTAATAACACGACAGGTCTATTTAAGGGATCTGTTTTAGATTTTAAATTCTCACCAGCTCGTACTTTAATTTTTACATCACCTAAGTATTCAGCTATAAAGGGTACCTCACCTTCTTTAGTAGGCACAAGAAAGCTTAGATAAATTTTGCCATCTTTATCAATTTGTTGAATATTAATTGCACTTAGAGAAGCAGATTTTGCACCAGTATCAAGTTTAGCTGATACAACAAGGTTTTTATCTATAAGGATAGCTTTTTCAACATAGCCATAAATAATTTTATTTTCTGCAGCCATTGTATATCCTGAAAATATTGTGCAAACTAAAATGAGTACAGTAAATAATTTCATTTCTTTCCTCCAATTAAGTCTATAAATTTTATCAGCTTAGTACAGCCGTGCCCAGCGCTCCTAAATAAGAGGAAATTAAAAGGCTTGAGCGAATACTGAAATTTACAATTGAATTTTAATCATATAAGTAATTTATGACTAGCTCCTTTTTTATTAATTGGCTAAATGAAAGGTAGTAAGGCCTATTAAGCCAGTAATAAAATAAAAAATCACCATTTTAAGACGTTGGCCTTTACGTAAAAACAAACACAATATTGTTAGTACGATTAGTGCAGGATAGGTAAGTTGTAAAATAGGATTTAAGAAGGCAGCAATACCTTTAAAATCTAATAAAGACATAATAAAGGCAAGGCTTGTAGTAAAAATTAAGCAAATAAGAAATTTTTGCTCCCCAGGTTTAAAAATAGAGGCAAGATAGCGAGCAAATAGATTATTTAAAGCTATAGCTGTAGTTAAACAAGAAAAAAACATGGTTATTGCCATAAACAACGTACCATGACTACCTAAAGTTTGTGCGGCAATGGTAGGTAAAATTAATTCAGGCCTAACTTGATAGAGTAAAGGCGCATAGTGGGAGCCGAGATAAACTAAGCCTAAATAAATAAGCCCTAATAAAGAAGCTCCTAAAATACTAGGCTTAATAGCAAAACGGATAATTTCTTGATTAGAAGAATGAGGAAATTCACTTTGAATTTGTTTAAAGATTAGTGAAGAAAAGAAGAAAGCAGCAAAAAGATCCATAGTCTGATAGCCTGTTAAAAAGCCATTAGTAAACGCTTGACTTGCTACTGTTTCAGTAAGTGTATGAGGCGCTTTAAGAACTGCAACGAAAATTAAAATAATAAGTGTTGATAATAATAAGGGACTCATCCATTTGCCAAGTACTTTAACCATAACTTTATCATTTAAACATAGAAAAAAGGTTATAAGACAAAAAACTAAGCTAAACCCCATTAAAGGAATTTGTGGAAAAAGGTAGTTTATACTGCCATAAGCAACTGTAATACAACGTGGTACTACGCCAAATGAGCCAAGTAGAGATAAAATAATGAAAGGTAAAACTGTCCCAGCTAATTTCCCTGCCTCATTAAAAAAACCTAAATAGTTGCCATGATAAAGTTTGATGACAAATAGCCCAAGCAAAGGTAAAAGAATTCCAGTTAACAATAGTCCAGTAAATCCTAAAAACCAATGTAGGCCGCTTATATGGCCAATTTGTAGAGGAAATACTAAATTACCTGAACCAAAAAACATAACAAAAATTGCGAAACCATAAACTAATGTTAATTTATACTGTTGCATGACAGCTCTTCCTAGTCATCAAAATTTCAAGCTAATCTATAAAGTTTTTAACCTTAATTAGTAAGAAATACAGGTTAAAAAATAAATTGGAGGTAAGTAAATATTTAAGCGGCCACATGATAAAGTAAAAGGCTGTTAGAATTAGCAATGTATCGCAAAAACATTAATAAAATAGTTATCCTCATAATATTAGATGTTCAATTATATATCACAATAGATTCTTTATACGCATTTATTAACTTTTTGGCAAGCGTTAATTGCTTTCTTCATTAATAATACTGCATCCATTTTTTATCGATGAAAAGTGATAATAAAATAAGTTTTAATTAAATTAATAAGTATTTATTAGTTTATTTTTTTAAGTCTCTAAAAGTATGATTTAGTTATCAGCAATAAGTTCGTTATAAAAATGATTTTAATGCGCAAAAGAACATCAAATTAATTTTAAAAATTGGCTTTTATTTTTAGGTAATTGTGATAATATTGTTGATGGACTAGCTATTTTGCTCGCTTTTAAATCAATATGAAAATTATATTGCCATTTAGTCTTAAGTTGAGTAAAATGCCGCCCATCTTAGTCGTTGTAGTAATTCCATGGCGTCCAAGACCAAACTGGCAAATGATATAGCCTCTTCAACTGACAATGAAAGTGCTGTCTATGCTATCGCGGGTAGATTAGATGTTCAAAGCCGCTTACTAGCTAGGCAATTACATGAAGCTGGTAAAATCTACATCTTCTATGGGCTACTGGATGGCCTAAATCTTTCCTACCTTACCCTTAAAAATCTTTTTGATATTATATTTACAAACAGTAAAACCTCCTCCTCGGATGCTATGCATGAGTGGACGTTAACGCCTACGGGTATTTTAGTTGCAGCAACAGAATCAATTACTTTAATTGTCTTTTCAATGCTTGCCAATCACTTTAAAGACAGTGATAAAAATCTTCTCAAGCGTTATATTGCTATTACTTGGCCTTATATTCGTGATTCCTTAAAGGGATTAAAAAATATTTATAAGGGTGTACGTAGTACTATTCAAGTTGCTAATTTGCTGAGTGGCTCCCATCTAAATCTTTTAATTTTGCCAGTTGGATTAACTTTAAGTGTCTTATCAATAAGTAATCGTATTTGGTTTCGTCATATGGTTAATTTACGTAAAAATATGATGAAGGCAAACGCGATATTATTAGCATCTATTGAAGATAATGGAAATTTAACAGTTGAAGATTATAAGCGTATAAGAAATCAAATCTATACACAAATTAATGAGGTAAAAAATAGACATCGTTTGGCTTACGCGTCTACGGCATTTAATGGCACAGTAGATAGTCTTTATTATTACATGGGTATTTTAACTTTATGCTCATTTAATTGGCCCTTATTAGTAGGGTTGACAGCACTTTGTATTCTCTATTGTATTGCTTGTATCGCAACACGTATTTATGAGGAATACGATAATCAGCGTAAACTAAAAATTACTCAATTAGAAATTGATTTAGCACTGTTCATTAAAGAAAATACTTCTAGTTTACAAGCTAATTTTGCTCGTTTGCAGGAAATATCTGAACTAATAGCATTAGGTAACAAAAGTAAAGCACTGTTAGAAGAACAAGATAAATTAACAGCTAATATAAAATTAACTCTTCTAGACTTTAAAAATAAACGTGATCACCTTAAATCGTTAGCAACTTTATCACCACTTGAGGCGTGTTTAGAAGGTATGCGACATGGTTTAGCTGCTTATAGCGCTCTTTCTTGTGTTATATTCGCTATCTCAACTATTGTTATTCTTACTACGGCAACCTTCCCACCTGCATTAATTATTAGCTGTATTTCAGCAGGAATCATTTTTTTAGCAGGTTTTGTAGCTTACTCTATGTATCAACATTATAAACATAGAACCAAAGATGAGGTTATTAACGATAAACCTTACGAGAAATTAAATGAGATGCTAAGAGATTTAAAGCAGATTCAGCAAAGGTCTGCAACTAATGTTATTAGAGAAACAATACAGCCAGAAAAACGGCGTAATTTTAAAGAAGAAGTAAAAGATGTTATTAATGATGGTAAAAAAGTACCAAGTGCGCCTGAATTTATATTTCAGCAATGGTTTGAAACAATACGTACCTTTTTTTCAGGCCTGACAAAAGGACCTAAGGCCACAGGCTATGTACTTAATCCTCTACAAGAATTAGCTAGTGATGGACATTACCACGATGCTCCTATTATGGTGGGCATCTCATTTATAGCCTCAGCATTATATGCCTTTACTTTAGCGTTACGTAATCATGCTCGCAGTTTTGGTCGGCCACCTTTTAATCAAACTAAAAGACAAGATAAAATTAATTCAAGCTTGCATCCGCCACCGACATCTTTTGCCAAAACTGATAAGTCGCCACCTTCACCCCCGCAGGTAGCGCAACAAATTAAAGAAGCCAGCTCGCTGCCTAACAGACAAGAGTCAAACCCCTCGCAACAAGAAAATAAAAAATCAATATTAGCTGAAAACATCCCAGAAAATACAGAATCGCCTGAATCTTCCGACTTAACTCAGATACCCTCTCAACAGTTCAATGTAAAAACATTGGATAAATCTAGAACAACTCTCACGGATTCTCAATCTCCTCAAAAAACTCAATCATCTTATTTTATTAAATTATTTAATCATGCTAATCAAAATAATAAGGACAAAGAAAAAACACAAACAACAGACAAGGGATATGTGGATAAACAGCGGGCCGCTACAACTATTGAAACGGTAGAACTAAGAAAAAATGATATTCCTAATACTACTAAATTGGATGCGCCTAAATTAAAGAAAACTGGGTTAATGGAAACATTTCGCTTAGGCACTTCTCATTTTTCCTTATTTTCAAAAAAGGAAAGTTTTGTAGCACCTGGTACTACAACTTTAAAGCCCGGATAACTTCATTAGACCTCTTGCATAACCTGTTTATTTTACACGATTGCTGTGTTGCAAGAGTTTTTCCGGTGCTCATTTACGCCCTGTAAACTCCGCTCCTCAAAACCCTTGCGCCTTGCACTCATGTAAAATAAACAGGTTATACAAGAGGTCTATTTCATGACGTAATAATACCTTCTACTAGCGAAAAGCTATATTTGGCTAAAAAGCTAAGTATGAGATGATTAGGCAGTTTCATTTTGATAAAGCTGGGGGTTTAAAGTACGGTCATTATACATCTTTAATTGACGGTAAATTTTAAAAGTTCGTGTTTGATTTTTTATTTCTTCAAGTAATTGCTCTAAACAATAATGTAATTGCTGATGCTGTTGGATTAAAGTAGCAAGTTTTTGTTGGCATTGAAAAATATGATTTTCATTAACATCGGTTCGATTAGCTTGTTCTTGCATATGATAAATTTTAAGTGCAAGGATAGAGAGTCTATCAATAATCATGCCCGGTGTTTCAGAGTGTACAGGGCATAAGTCTCCCTCAGATGGCTTTAAATAAGTAACGAGCCACTCATCAATAGCTTCCATACGATCATTACGCTGTTGATTGCACTTATCAATTTCTCGCTTTGCATGATAAACAAATTCATAGCCCATATCATCACGGCGCGCTTTATCTTCAGCATGCCAAAGCTTATAGTTAAACCCATGATTTTCTTCAACCAAAGCCAGAAAGTCTTTATGGTTATAGGCAACACCATTACTTTTCCATAAAATAATGCTTTCACGATGTAATTGAATGATTTGGGCAACTAAAAGATTAGAATTCATAATTAATCATGGCAATAAAAAGGTTGAAAGGTGAGTGTAACATATTTCCGATTAGTAAGCGGCGAAAATGAAATAAACTTATTAAGATCATAAAAATTAAATTTAATTGATTCTTATACGAATAGAAAAGGCTAAATTAATTTTAAATTTTACAACTAAATCTAGTAATAATAGTAAATAATTTAGCCGCTATTACAGCATTAATTACTAATTTATTATCAAACAGTGTAGTATTAATAAAACAATGTAATAAGTTAAACTATTAGCATAATCGATAATTAAATAAGAGAGTGATATTTATTGACTTAGCTTATTTAATAGTGACTTAGATGGAGAACTTTATGAAAATTTGGTATACACTAATGCTGTTATTTGCTATAAATAATTTGGCTTATAGTCAAGCTACATTTCCTGTTGGTTGTACGCCCGTGGTTGTCAAAGATGAAACTGTAGTTCTAAAAGCTAAACAGCCAACCCTCTATTTAATTTATAATAATTCAAACAGCGATTTATGGATTACTCACCCTGTATCTGAGCCAAGTGCTAGTGCTGGTTGGAGTAGTCGTTTAGAGTCTCAGAATTGGTCAGCACTAGCAGTAAATCAATCTTCTTTTGAGCTAA
The DNA here is from genome assembly GCF_048541585.1 of Legionella sp. D16C41. Classification (NCBI taxonomy): domain Bacteria; kingdom Pseudomonadati; phylum Pseudomonadota; class Gammaproteobacteria; order Legionellales; family Legionellaceae; genus Legionella; species Legionella sp. D16C41. Next base: position 139,955 of record NZ_CP183303.1, read on the forward strand.
GCTGTATTGAAACTAAGCCAGGACATGAGCAGCAAGTGCCTTGTGCTGGAATATTAGCAGTATGCAAGTGGTCAAAAGTTAAACTTCCAGCAAGTTCAACAGGTACTTTTTGGGCAGGTGAGAATATGGATTTACCAGCTTTAAATTCCCATTTAGGTGGAAGAGGGTTTAAGTTACCAGCTCAATAATAAATGCTAGGCTATGATTTAATTAAAAATTAACTGTTTATATTAAACTAATAAACGTGGTGCTTGTGAGTAAAAAAAATAAAGATCCCCATTATAAGCGGGAAAAAGAAAAATATGGCTTACCTATTCCTAGCCGGGAATTAATTATGCAGGTGCTAGAAGAATATGGTCGCCCTATGTCTCGAAATCAATTAATAAATAAGTTAGATCTTCACTCAGAAAATGAGCAAGAAGCGCTAGGATTTCGATTAAAGGCAATGTTACGTGATGGCCAAATTATGCAAGATCGACGTAACAGATTTTGTCTACTACAACGTATAAATTTAAAAAAGGGAACAATACAAGGTCATCCAGACGGGTATGGTTTTTTTATCCCAGATGATGGCAGTGATGACATGGTTTTATCAGCCACTGAAATGCGTACAGTTATGCATGGTGATACGGTTCTTGCTTATCAAAGTGGCCAGGATAGACGTGGGCGATTAGAAGGCAAAATCCATGAAGTTATTGAACATGTCAACGTCACTGTAGTCGGCCGGTTTTTTACCGAACAAGGAGTAGGTTTCGTTATTCCTGATAATAAGCGCTTAACGCAAGATATTTCTATACCACTAGAGTTTGCTAATAACGCAAGACAGGGGCAAATCGTTTTAGTTGAAGTCATCGCGTTTCCTAGTAAACGTAACCAAGCAATAGGCAAGGTTATGCACATATTAGGTGAGCATATGGCTCCTGGTATGGAAATTGAGGTAGCCATCTTTGCACATGGTATTCCAGCGCAATGGCCTGAAGAGGTAGTAGCCTCTGTTGCTAAAATTCCACAGCATGTTACGCCAGAACAATGTAAGGGCCGGACTGACTTAAGACATCTTCCTTTTGTAACAATTGATGGTGAAGATGCTAAAGATTTTGATGACGCTGTTTATTGTTATAAAAAAGCGAAGGGCGGTTATCAGCTTTATGTCGCTATTGCTGATGTTAGTTATTATGTTCCAGTTGGCTCTCTTCTAGATAAGGAAGCAGCACGGCGCGGAAATTCAGTTTATTTTCCTGGCAAAGTTGTGCCTATGTTACCAGAAGCCTTATCAAATGGAATTTGTTCGTTAAATCCTCATGTTGATAGATTATGTATAGTGGCAGAGATGTCAATAAGTGCGGAAGGAAAAATTACCCGATCTAAATTTTATCGAGCTGTTTTTCATTCCCAAGCGCGTCTAACTTATACGCAAGTTGCAAACTGGCTTGAAACAAATACGGTAGATACAGTTAAACAGGCAGTTTGGGCGAATCTACAAGATTTATACAGCCTTTATAAAGTACTATTACAAGCTCGTAAAAAACGAGGCGCAATGGATTTCGATACAACAGAAACCTCCATTGAATTTGATGAAAACAGAAAAATTCAACGGATCGTTCCTATTGTACGTAATGATGCACATCGACTAATTGAAGAATGCATGCTAGCTGCTAACGTTGCTACAGCACGTTTTTTGGAAAAAGCAGGAATTCCTGCCCTATACCGCGTTCATGCTACGCCTGATGAAGATAAAATTATGGCACTTCGTCAATTTTTAGGCGAATTGGGGCTGCGTTTAGGTGGTGGTAAAAAGCCACATCCCAAAGATTTCCAAGCCACTATTGCATCTATTGGCGATAAGCCTGAGAAACATCTAATTGAAACGGTTATTTTGCGTTCGTTAAAACAAGCTCAGTATGCTGAAAAGAATGATGGCCATTTTGGATTAGCTTATCCAGCTTATACACATTTTACTTCTCCAATAAGACGTTATCCCGATTTACTTATTCATCGTGCTATCGGACATTTAATTGATAATCAGCCGATTGAAGATTTTGCTTATACCGAAGAGGATATGAATCGGTTAGGTAAAACATGTTCTGCAACAGAACGGCGAGCTGATGAGGCTACTCGAGAAGTAATTACCTGGTTGAAATGTGAGTATATGCAAGATAAGCTTGGGCAAACATTTAATGGTACTATTTCAGCTGTTACAGGTTTTGGTATTTTTGTTGAATTGGATGATATCTTTGTGGAAGGGCTTGTGCATGTTACTTCATTAAAAAATGATTATTATGAGTTTGATGCTGTAAAGCATCGTTTAAGAGGAATGCGTTGCGGCCAAAATTATCGCCTTGGTGATAAAATTAGAGTTTTAGTGGCCCGCGTTGATTTAGATGAACGTAAAATTGATTTTGAATTAGCAGAAGCTGAGGAAAATAATGAGTGAGCAGATTATATATGGTTTGCACGCTGTAACTGCTCTGCTAAATCAAGGACAACGTGTAGTAAACAAGTTATTACTTAATGCTGAGCGTCATGACCAACGCGTTCAACTATTACTTGAGCTAGCCTTAGCACGTAATATCGCTATTGAACGGTTAACAGCACAACAAATGAATCAACGCTTCCCACAGAGTAAACATCAAGGCGTAGTGGCCTATGTAGGGGAATTACCTAATTTTAATGAAGGAAACTTAACTTCATTATTACAGAAAAGCAAAAAACCGCCCTTGCTTTTAATTTTAGATTCAGTAACGGATCCACATAATTTAGGTGCCTGTTTACGCACCGCTGACGCAACTGGAGTGGATTTTGTTATTCTACCAAAAGATAAAAGTGCAAACCTGACGCCCATAGTAAGTAAAGTAGCCTGCGGTGCTGCTGAGACTATTCCTTTAGTGCGAGTTACCAATTTAGTACGTACTTTAGAAGCCTTAAAAAAAGAAGGCTTTTGGATTTATGGCGCTGCTGGTGAGGCAAGCGACACTATTTACACACTTGATTTTAAGGTACCAATTGCTCTTGTATTTGGTGCGGAAGGTCATGGCATGCGACGTTTAACACGTGAACACTGTGATGCCTTGTTTTCTATCCCTATGATAGGAAGTGTAGAAAGCTTGAATGTTTCTGTAGCTGCTGCTGTATCTTTATACGAAGTCTTACGTCAGCGTACTACCAACTAAGATTAGATTTCTAGCTCATTATTGCTGAATAAAGCGGTGATAGCTCAGCTAATAGCATTAACTTAAGAGAACTTGATGGGCTCTGGCCCATAGCTATCAGCTTAAGGTTCTTTCTCCCTCCCCATAAGGGCGCTCTTAAAAATGTTATCTTCTTATTTATTTTATCCGTCTTGTGGGCACTTTCTTCTGTTAATGGAAGAAAAAAAACCTTAAAACTAACCTACATGAAGCATGAAGTTAACGTTATTACTAATCCCACATAAAGCATAACTAATTAGCAATATACTATAATTTCAGTCATATCTTTAATTTTATTAAGACGATATTTAGTATTTTATTATAAGGCTAATATGTCTAGTAAGAATCATACGAAAATTAGCAAGCTGCGATATCGTGAATTTGATAAGCGTCTTCTTGCAGAAACTAACTTACTTGAGCAGTGGTTTATTGAGCAAATTTTTATTGAAAGAGAATTAGAAGCAGGTGCTGAAATTGAATTATTTTTACTAGATGATAAGTATAATCCGGCACCGGATAATTTAAAGTTTATAAAGAAAGTTAATGACGCTGCACTAATTCCAGAAGTGGGCAAAGCACACTTAGAAATTAATACCTGCCATGTTCATTTATGTAAAGATGGCTTAAGTAAGTTACATCAAAATGTTTTAAAATTTTGGCAACAATGTTGTGATGTAGCTCGACGAAATCACTATCATTTAGCATTAATTGGTACGTTGCCTACGGCAACTGAAAAACACCTGGCAATTAAATACTTAACTAATAAAAAGCGCTATCATCTTATTAACAGTTGTATTTGGGAGCATTGTAGTGGTAAACCAATTTTAATAGATCTCTTAGGCGCCGAGCATCTTAAATTACCACTACATTCTTTAACTATTAACGGCTTGATTTCCGCATTTCAAATCCATATTCAAATGGGTCTGAGTCAATCCGTAAAATATTATAATATTGCACAGGCTATTGCTGGACCTATGCTTGCTTTAGCCTGTAATAGTCCTTTTCTCTTAGGTAAACATATTTTCGCTGATACAAGAGTTTTTCTCTTTGAGCAAGCATTGACTTTACCGCGTTTTGATAGAGCTCTAGGTTTTAAATGCTGTATGTTCGGTATCAGTTATTTAAAAAATTCATTTTTTGAACTCTTTGATCAAAACTATCAATTTTTTCCTCGGCTTATACCAGAAATTTCTTATAAATCATCAATCGATAACATGTTTCATGTTAGGCGGCAAAATAGTGTTATTTACCGATGGAATAGGCCCGTTATTGATTTTAATAATAAAGGTCAGCCTCATTTAAGGATTGAGCATCGTGGTTTGTCTACAGGGCCTACAATTATAGATATGATAGCTAATGCTGCTTTCTTTTATGGGTTGTTAAGTTACTTTTCTTTGCAATCAACATCCATAGAGCATTTATTGCCTTTTTACTTAGCTAAAAATAATTTTTTTGAAGCAGCAAGGCACGGATTTAATGCACAGTTTACATGGTTTTTAGGTAAAAAAATGAATGCTTGTTTGCTGTTAAAAGAATTAATTCCTAAAGCCCGTAAAGGCCTATTAGCATTAGGTATCAATAATAGCGATATTGAACTATATCTAGATATCATCGCTGAACGTATCGATAAAAGGATGAATGGTAGCGCTTGGCAGTGTCAATTTATTAGTAAATATGGTCGCGATTTTCATAACTTATTAGAAGTTTATTTACATAATCAGGAGCAAGAGTTACCTGTTGCACAATGGGCTATATGATATGGGAATAGTAAGTAAAAGTAGTAGGGCTAGAGGTTTTTTTTCTAATTTTACCGAAAAAGAACTACTCTTTTTAACGAAGTTTATTACTAAAGCTTCTTTTGAAGCAGGCGATTTAATTATTTCTCAGGGTTGTTTTAGTGAGTATCTTTACATTATCGAAACAGGGCAAGTTGCAGTTTATATCACATTACCAGGCGACAGTATAAAGCAAAAATCTATTTTAGTTGAATCACAAATTTTTAGTGAAGTTGCTTTTCTTACAGATGATTTAACGACCGCAACTATTGTAGCTAAAACCTCAGTGAACTGCCTTTTACTTAAACGCGCTGTTTTAAATGCATTACGTATTCTCTACCCAGAGATTGCTTTTAAAATTGAATATGCTATTGCTAAACAAACTAATCAAAAGATTATTTGTGACGGCAGTCAGTTAATTAATACTTTATTAACTTTGCAGACAAACCATAATTTATATTCTGATCACGCGCATTCTCTACCAAGTAATAAAGCCACTTATCAAGAGTTAAATATCAAAGCGATAAATAGACAACTTTTGGATAAATTAGCCTTTTTAAATGCACTTACCAAAGCGCAGATTGATAAACTTTTAACTTTTATGCAAGTCAAATTATATGATAGAGGATATCAATTAAATGAACAAATTCTAGGAAAAATTGGTTTGGTTTTTTCAGGCGCCGTTATGTTTTTTTTAGCTAAAGAAAAAAACTTAATTAAATCTATAGGTATTATTAGTATTGGGGATTTATTTTTACAACAATTTTTTACCCAAAATTTAAAATCAGTGTTTGAATTTGTAACTTGTGAGGAAAGTATAATTCTTGAGTTAGATATTAATCAATATCAACAATTAAAACACACTGAGCCAGAGATTTTTTATAAGTTAAGTCAGTATGTGCACACTGCCTTTGTTCATTGGCTTTCTATAATAAATAGACAATGTATAAGAATTAATTGTGAATACCTAAATTTTACTTCATGAGGGTGTATGTGTAGGGTTCTTATTTATTTGGGAAAACAGGAAGTAGTTTTATACGATTTATTATATGCGCCTGATAATTCTTTAGCGCATCAAAGTTATGCGCCTAAATTAATGCAACATATTCAGAATTTGGCGGGTTTAGGTTTTTGTGCCTGGTCATCTAGCTCGCTTGAGTCTATGATGCCTTATTATTATAAAACGACAGCATTACCTTTTTTTGATAAGAATTTATATCGTTTATCTAAAAAAATATGGGCAAATTGTTTTCTTGCTCATGTTAGAGGTGTTGAATACAGTACTAATGAAATTATTTCTGAACAAAATATTCATCCATTTAAATTTGAAACGACCCAAATTGCTTTTGCCCATAATGGTAGCTTAGCTAACATGGCTGAAATGAAATATGCATTAAGTCAAGAAATGAAACCATCTGTTTTTGCGCAAATAAAAGGGACAACTGATAGCGAATGGTTATATGCTTTATTTCTATCCCAGCTACCTGATTATACTCAAGAGGTTAGTGTAAACGAGGCATGCGACGCTGTTATTAAAACACTTGCTATTGTTCGCCGAATTAGAGCAAAGCTTGGCATTAAGATTGCTTCTCCTGTTAATTTATTTTTGACTAATGGTAATTATTTAATTGTAACTCGCTTTGTTTATGATTTCGGCCATAATGAGAATAATGTACAAAGAGCATTTTTAGAATATCACAGTCTATGGGCAACTTTTGGCGAGTCCTATGGTAGCAGTGGAGGTATTTATAAAATGTACGGTAATAAACGAAAAAATATTTTATTTGCCTCTGAGCCTTTAACTACTAATAGAACAACTTGGATTGAGCTGCCCGAATATTCAATTACTAAGGCTTGGTTTGAAAATGATGAAATCCTTTTCCGAACAATCGATTTAACTATTTAGGATTACGTTATGTCATTGACAATAACTTTTTTGGGCACCGGTGCTGCATTTACTGTAGGAAAAGATAATTTCCAATCCAATGTACTTTTAGAAAGTAATCATGATTCCTTATTAATTGATGCTGGTACTGATTTACGTTTTTCACTGTTTGCCCTAAATCGTAGTTATCGAGACATCCGTAATGTCTATATTAGTCATTTGCACAGCGATCATATTGGGGGCTTAGAATGGTTAGCATTATCAACTTATTTTGATGAGGATTATCAGCAAAAGCCTACTTTATTTGTTTCAGCAAAAATTGTTGATGAACTCTGGGAACACTCTCTTGTAGGTGGCTTGAGTACGTTAACTTATCAAAAGCCATCATTATCAACTTATTTTGATGTAGTTACTATAGGCAACGAACACTCGTTTACATGGCAAAATATTCAATTTAGACTAATACAAGTCATTCATGTTTATAATAATTATCAGTTAGTACCATGTTATGGCCTTCTATTTACTCATGGCGCAACACGAATATTTTATTCTACTGATACGCAATATAACCCTTACTTACTTCAACATTTAGATAAAGAAGTAGACCTTATTTTTCATGATTGTGAAACGCAGAAAAATAAGTCTGGTGTACATGCTCACTATAATGAGTTAAAACAATTGCCAGCAGAAATTAAGCGCAAAATGTGGCTTTATCACTATAATGCGAGCGATTTACCTAATGCAAAAGCTGACGGTTTTTTAGGGTTTGTGTGTAGGGGACAAAGCTTCAATTTTTAAAGTAAGAAAGGCTTTGCACACACAATAGCGGTCAGCTTAGCTGCTTCTAATAAATCGTTACAATCAACTGGTAGGAGAGCTCCTCGTTTACCAAAAAGTTGTATATAGCACTTTGAACTAAAATAACACTTTAAAACGTGCTTATGTAGCATGCTACTCTACGTTTTCTTGGTATTATTTTAGTCCAGATTGAAGTTAAATCTAACCGCTTATTTATTTAAAAAATTAAAATATTTAATTTTCTAGAAATTCATGCAATGTGGTTACAACACGCTTAACTAGCTCATTAACTTCATCTTCGCTAATAATAAGGGGTGGTAGTAAACGGATAACGTTATCAGCAGTAACATTAAATATAACTCCATGCTCAAGACCTATTTTTCTGGCATTTGCTGCAGGTCTGTCAAGCTCAATGCCAATCATTAGACCACGGCCACGAATGGCGCATACGTTTGAACCTAATTCTTGCATTAACTTTTCTTTAATTAGGTTGCCACTGTATTTAGCTTTTTCACACAAGTTATCGCGTTCAATAACGTCTAAAACGGTAAGAGCTGTGGCGCATGCTAGAGGATTCCCACCAAATGTAGAACCATGATTTCCAGGTTTAAAGAGGTTACAGGCATTACCACGCATTAGACAAGCACCAATTGGTACCCCATTCCCTAAGCCTTTTGCTGTAGTTAAAATATCTGGATAAATATTGTTATGCATATAGGCAAACAGTTTTCCTGTACGGCCATTGCCTGTTTGAATTTCGTCTAAAATAAGTAACCATTCATATTGATCACATAATTCTCTTACTGCTCGTAAATAAGAATCATCTGCTACATAAATACCGCCTTCGCCTTGGATAGGTTCTACCATAATCGCAACAATATCATCACGATTTTGAGCAATTGTTTTTAATGCTTCAATATCATTAAAGGGTGCTCTGATAAAACCTGGTACTAAAGGCTCAAATCCTGCTTGAACTTTACGGCTTCCTGATGCGGTTAATGTTGCCATAGTTCGTCCATGAAAAGCTCTATCCATTACAATAATGGAGGGAGTGTCTATCCCTTTACTATGACCATAAAGTCGCGTCAGTTTAATAGCTGCTTCATTTGCTTCGGCACCAGAATTAGCAAAAAAAGCCTGCTCCATCCCTGTAAGTTTGGTTAATTTTTCAGCAAGTAGTTGCTGCTCTTTAATTTGAAAAACATTAGAGGTATGTAGCAATTTAGCAGCTTGTTGTTGAATAGTATGTGTAACATCTGGATGTGCATGGCCTAAACCACATACCGCAATACCGCTTAAACCATCTAAATAAGACTTGCCATCTTCATCATAAAGCCAAACACCTTCGCCGTGAGTAAAAGTGATAGGAATAGGGCTATAACTCGTAATTAATGTCATTACAACTCCTCATTAGACTCTTTCGGAAACGGCAATTGTAGACTAATTTCTATAGGAAGAAAGCACTACAGAATACTTGTCTACCTTGCTTTTTAGCTTTCTTACGTAGAATATTTAACTTAAATGCTAACAATTTCCGAAGAAGTCTATTATTTACAAAGCCGCTATAGATGTTTATTTTAAATAAATTTAAACGGCAAATTATAAGATTAAAATTTAACCTAAATTATCTGCTACAAAATCCCAATTTACAAGAGACCAGAAGGCTTTGACATAATCAGGCCTAGCATTACGATAATCAATATAATAAGCATGCTCCCAGACATCACATGTTAATAAGGCTTTTTGTCCCTTAGTCATTGGAGTATCAGCATTACTTGTACTTATAATTTGTAATTTACCAGTATCATCTTGAGCTAACCAAGCCCAGCCAGAGCCAAAGGTTGTAATAGCCGCTTGTGAAAATTTCTCTTTAAAATCCTCAAAAGACCCAAAAGTTTTTGCTATTGCATCGGCAAGTTTACCTTGTGGCTCACCGCCGCCATTTGGACTTAGACAATGCCAATAAAAAGTATGATTCCAAACTTGTGCGGCATTGTTAAATATTCCACCTGTTGAGTTTTTTATAATGTCTTCTAAACTTTGGTTTTCAAACTCTGTATTGGTAATTAATTTATTTAAATTGGTTACATAAGCATTATGATGTTTGCCGTAATGATACTCTAAGGTTTCTTTAGAAATATGTGGTGTAAGTGCATCCATCGCGTAAGGTAGGGCCGGAAGTGTAAATGCCATAGAAATCTCCATTAAGAGTTAAAATGATAAGTTTAGCAGGATGTTTAACATATTCAATTTCAATGTGATTAGACTTCTTGTTGCTTGGTAAATTCTTTAAAATCAATCAAATTGAATTAAGTCCTCATGTACTAAACCTCTTTCCAAGCTGGCAGTAATGAGACAAGGTCAGTTGAAAAAAAGCTGAAAAAGCGCAGTGTACATGAAGTACATGAGCATTTTGGAGACTTTTTTCGGCTGCGATTGGCCATTAATGTTAGTTTGGAAAAGGTATACTGCGCAAATGTAAGCTAAAATAATCTATAATAGAAGGTGTTACTGCATTTATCGTAATAAATTTCAATTTATTAGCCTATTGAACAACCAATCTTTAAGTTGCGAATTGCTCGTATTTTCGCCATAATTAGGCTCATTTAATTATAGAGGTGACGTCAGTGGATACAACGGAAACATTTAATAAAATTAAACAGCAGATTGCTGAAAATACAATATTACTCTATATGAAAGGTACTCCAAAAATGCCTCAATGCGGCTTTTCTGCTCGTGCAGTACAATGTATTGATGCTTGTGGAGTTGATTTTGCTTATGTAGATATTTTAGCCAATCCCGATATTCGACAAACTCTACCTCAATACGCTGATTGGCCTACCTTTCCTCAACTTTATGTAAAAGGCAAATTGATTGGTGGCTCTGATATTATTACGGAGCTTTATCAACAAGGCGAATTAGAATTATTATTGCGTGAAGCGGTAGCTCTCTAGATTTTAATAATTGATTTTACATTAAGTAAAAAGATGACTGTTTTTATTTACTGACAAACCAACGCTTTTGACTTAAGTAATAAGGTGCAATGCACTGAATTGAGGAGATTTAAATGTCTGTTTTAGTCGGGCGAAAGGCCCCTGATTTTACTGTTTCTGCAGTTTTAGGTAATGGTGATATTGTTGATAAGTTTAATTTGCATACAGCCTTACTTAATAAATATGGTTTGATTTTCTTTTATCCGCTCGATTTTACTTTTGTCTGTCCTTCTGAGTTGATTGCACTAAATCGACGTATGGATGAATTTAAGAAACGTAATGTAGAAGTAGTTGCTGTATCTATTGATTCACAATTTACCCATAATGCTTATCGCAATACAGCTATAAAAGATGGTGGAATAGGGCCTGTAGAATATACGTTGGTAGCCGATATTACTCATAGTATTTGTCAATCTTATGGTGTAGAGCATCCGATAGCTGGCGTAGCTTTTCGAGGCGCCTTTGTTATTGATAATAAGGGTATAGTTCGCTCTCAAATAGTCAATGATTTACCCATTGGCCGTAATATAGATGAATTAATTCGTATCATTGATGCTATTCAATTTTTTGAAGAAAATGGTGAAGTTTGTCCTGCTGGTTGGCAAAAAGGAAAGGCAGGCATGAAAGCTTCTCCTACAGGAGTAGCAGAATATTTATCTACTTATTCTGAAGAATTATAGTTTATATAGTAAATATCGTGCTATTAGCATGGCACGATATTTACTTAAGACGGGTTTTCAAAGCCTAGCAGGTGGCCACAAGGAAATGATTTTCTATGGTCAGTTGCCCAGCTACTTCTAGGTATGCTCTGTTACATTTTTCAAAAAAGATGACTTTAACACAGCTTAAATCATCTTTTTGCTAGCTTTTCTTCCAAGGTATTTAACATCATACAGAATAGCTCTGCTGTTTTTTCTGCATCATAAACAGCAGAATGTGCCTCATTTTTATTAAATGGGATACCAGCCGCTTCCATTGCTTTAGCTAACACGGTTTGACCATACATAAAGCCTGCAAGCGTTGCTGTATCAAAACAGGTAAAAGAATGGAAAGGTGATTTTAAGTTAGTTCTTTTAAGCGCTTCTTTTAAAAATAGCAAGTCAAACCAAGCGTTATGACCAACTAGCACAGCTTTTTGACAGTGGTTTATTTTAAGTGCTTGTTCAATGGGTGCAAATAAATTTTTTAAAGCTTCCGCTTCGTTAATAGCAAATCGTAAAGGCTGAAAGGGATCAATTTGTAAAAAGTCCAGCGATTTTTCATCTAATTCAGCGCCCTCAAAAGGAATAATATGTTCAAAATACGTGGCCTGTGGATAAAATAAACCTTGCTCATTTTTATAAATTAGGACAATACATATTTCCAGCAAAGCATTTTTAGTTGGTTCGATACCTGCTGTTTCTATATCGACAACAACAGGTAGAAAGCCTCGAAAGCGCTCTTTTAAAGCCCTGTTAGCTTTGTGCTGTTTCATCTGAAACACTCCAAGATAATGTACTACCAGCAGCAATAGGCACAACTTCTTGATTACCGAATGGTAAGGTTGCTGGCACGTGTTGGGCTTGTTTAATAAGCGTTAGTTTTTGTTTATTAATTGGAAAGTGATAAAAATTAGCACCAAAATGACTGATAAAAGCATTTAGTTTATCAAGTTTATTAAGTGTATCGAATGCTTGAGTATAGAGCGCTACCGCATAGGGGGCTGAATAAATTCCAGCGCAACCGCAAGCAGTTTCTTTTGTTTGCTGACTATGAGGCGCACTATCAGTCCCTGCGAAGAATTTTGGATTACCACTGATCGCTGCTTGTTGAAGAGCACGCTGATCGTTTTCATGCTTTAAAATAGGTAAACAATAGTAATGTGGCCTAATCCCACCTGCTAACAGATGATTTCGGTTATATAGAAGGTGATGGGGAGTTATTGTTGCGGCAACATTATTAGGTGTATTAATAATAAAATCTACAGCCTCTTTTGTAGAAATATGTTCTAAGACAACACGTAATTTAGGAAAATTCTTAATAATAGGCACTAACTCTTCTTTAATGAAATTAGCTTCACGCTCAAAAATATCACCATGTACAATTTCGCCATGAATTTGTAACACTAAATCCATTTGTTGCATCACTTCCAATAAAGGATAAAGATTTTTTAAAGAGCGTGCTCCTGCCTCTGAATTTGTTGTTGCCCCAGCTGGATAGAGCTTTGCACCTACAATAAAAGTATGTGATTTGCTCTTAACAAGCTCATCAGCCTTAACGTCTTCATTTAAGTAAAATGTCATTAAAGGATTGAAAGAGCAATCTTTAGGAACATTTAATAAAATTTGTTCACGATAACTTAAAAGACTATCAAGTGAGGTTAAAGGCGGTTTTAAATTAGGCATAACTAATGCCCTTTCAAAGTGTTTTGCAGTTGCTGCAACAGTATGCTTTAGAGCTAAACCATCTCTTAAATGAAGATGCCAATCATCAGGACGAGTAATTGTAAATTGCACCATAAAATCCTACTACTAATTAAGACAAAAAAGTTAATACAGTTTATAAAAAATAAATTTTTACTAAATATATTTTTAATTTAAGTAAAATTTCTATTTACTATTAGAATTTAATCTTTTATAAATTCTTATAACATGAAAAAAATATAATAACAAATTTTCAACAACTTGTATTTTTTATCTAAATTTAAAGGCTTTTTGATTTTTGTTTAAATCGCAATTTACTAATTAGATTTCAGTGAATTCGAATTTTATATATGGTGGGCATTTAATTATTGTGATTATAAAAAAAACATATATTGGTACAAGATACTTAATTAATTAAAATTATGATGAAATTCTAGCGAAATAGTGTTGACTTTGCGAAAGTGGCGTTTGATAATTTGCCCATGTACGTTCTCGGTTAGAGCGATGATTGCGTACTGCGGTCAACACCAAGATTGGTTTGGCAATAAAAACCGGAAATTAATAATAAAAAAGTGGAGATGAAGCATGTTAAATCTAAAAAAAACAGCAGTAGCTGTCCTTGCTTTAGGTAGCAGTGCAGTATTTGCTGGAACCATGGGTCCTGTGTGCACCCCTGGTAGTGTTACTGTACCTTGCGAGAGAATGGCTTGGGATTTTGGTGCGCAAGCATTGTACCTCCAACCTGTTGTTAATCACTACGCAGGTTTCTACGTTGATCCTTTTGGTGGCGCTCATTACAATGAAATAGAGCCAGACTGGGATTGGGGCTTTAAAATAGAAGCTTCTTATCATTTCGGCACTGGTAATGATATTAACGTTAACTGGTATCACTATCGTAGCGATGACAATAGATCAAGTTACTTAGTTTACTTCCCAGGTTCAGATGGCCTAGTTACTACTCCTGGTGCACTTCTTCCAGTTATTCCAGCTGGTAACTATCCACTTACTGTAAGAGTTGAACCTGAGTGGGATGCTGTTAATGCTGAATTCGGTCAACATGTTGACTTTGGTGAGTTCAAAGACATTCGCTTCCATGGTGGTGTTCAGTTCGCACGTATTAAGCATGAATTTAGAGTATTAGCTTTCCCTTCAGTGTTTGACGTTTTACCATCTGCAGGCGCTGCTGGTTATAACAAATTTGATGGTTTCGGTCCTCGAATTGGTATGGACTTAATGTATAACTTTGGCAATGGCTTAGCAATTTACGGTAAAGGCGCTTCTGCTCTCTTAATCGGTGAAACTAAATTCCGTAACGCTGCTGGTGTAATTGATACAACTTCTGGCTTTGGCGTCGGTTCTGTTGGTGAAAGAGATGCATTAGTTCCAGAATTAGAAGCTAAGTTAGGTGCTGCATACACTTACGCTATGCCACAAGGCGATGTAACTTTAGACGTAGGTTATATGTGGGTTAACTACTTTAATGCTCAAAACAGTGGACTTGGAAACTCTGACTTTTCAATCCATGGCCCATATGCTGGTCTAAAATGGGTTGGCAACGTCTAATCTAATCTAAAAGCTTTATGACCCATCACTTGTTGATGGGTTTTTTTTTACCAATGGAGTAAAAATGGTGAAGAAAATCACTTCAATAATACTAGGCTTATCGGTAAGTGGAGTTGCTGCAGCTGGTATGTATTCAGCCCCCCCAGTTCCTACATGTGTGCCGGGTGATGTTACAGTACCTTGTGAGACAAATTTTTGGGATTTGGGTGTACAAGCGTTATATTTACAGCCTCTCTATACTGATGGACGAAGTTTTTTCCCTGCAGACACGGGTGTCTTAAGAGCTATTGAACCAGATTTTGGATGGGGTTATCGTGTAGAAGGCTCTTATCATTTCAGTACAGGTAATGACATTACCATGAATTGGCTGCATTATGATGTAGATAATAGTGATCTTGGACATTTTAGGGGGGCATATCGGCAACTACTACCTAATGGGTCTGTAGTCAATCTTCCTGCTAATTTTCATGGCTTGGTTTCCAACAAATTTGAACAAGTGAATCTAGTTATGGGTCAACATGTTGATCTAGGACTACTTAAAAAAGCACGTTTTTATGCAGGTGGCCAATTTGCAAAGATTCAGGTTGAGGGCCTTCATTTTTATAATATTAGCCCGATTTTCGCATCTTCAATTGGTGGCGTTAGAGAACCTATTAATGCCGATTTCAATGGCTTTGGTCCTACAATAGGTATTGATTATTCTTACGGACTTCCTTATGGATTAAGGATAACTGCTAATACTTCAGCATCTATACTCTACGGCTCAGCAAGGTTAGAGGGGATGACTATTTATAATAATGGTTTAATAGTTAGCTCAACTTATGCAAGTAGAAAAAGAATAATCCCAAGCTTTGAAGCTAAGGTAGGCGCAGCTTACGCTCATCCTTTTGCGCAAGGTTTATTAAATATTGAAGGTGGCTTCCAAGCACTTAATTACTTTAATGCCTTAGAGACTCCTACTATCGGTTTTACTAATATTATTACTAGTAATTTTGGATTATATGGTCCCTATTTTGGCGTGAAATGGTTAGGTAGTGCCTAATATTGTGATGATTGAGGACAAGCTTAAGCTAAATAAAGCTTAAGCCACTCAATCAATTTCAAGCAGAATTATTTTCTATCTAGTTTAAACTCGAATTTAAATTGTTATTCTAAAGCTAATTTATAAATTAACTTACAAAATTATCGATTAAAACTCGCACAATTGCTGTTCTCGAGTATATAATCTATCAGCGTTTTTTGTTAAAAATTTGTTTAGTTCAACAAAAATATGTTTAATCCATGTTTTTAGGAAGCAAATAGTTGGCAAGCGCAAAGACAAAGAAGTAAAAAAATATGTCAGGAGTATAGCGCGTGAAATCTAAAGCAATTATTCTGGCCTTAGCCACTATCCCTTTATCGACAACCATTAATGCAGCTAACCAAGACGAGTTGCAAGCACAAATTCAGCAGTTACAGGAGCAGACAAAAACCTTACAGGCGCAATTAGGACATTTAAAAAGCCAAATTAAAAATGAGCCTAGTAAGCACGCTAAGCGATCACACAAATCTATACCTACTCAGTCAAAAAAAGAAGCAATTTCTAAACGGAAAGCACAAACCTTGGCAACGCCCGTTGATCACCCAGCAGCACCCGTTACTGAAGCACAGACAAACGCCAAGGCCGGAAAAGTAGTCAACTTTCAAGAAAGCCATATTGTGGTTCATACAATTGAAGCTCATCCTGAGTCTATTAGTTTTTATCCAACCGCTTTAATTGCAGATAACCAAGTGATTACTTATATTGCCGGTACGCCAATTGTAACCTCTCCCTATTTGGGTGAGAGACCGGCTTTTGATGGCTCAGATTATATTGTTAATATTTCAAGTATTAATCGTGATATACGTTTGATGCAGCAACGACGACGATTATTTCGTGCTTACCAACAGATAGGATACCCTATACCTAATGTACCCATTTTGGCAGTTAGTGGTAAAACCGAACCGATAGCAAGCTTAAGTAAAGTGCGTAGTGGCAATTCACAAGGTGACATTACTCTAGGCTCAAGTGAGTTAGATGTTGCTGCCATATTAAATAAAGATGTAGAAGGCTTTATTTCTATTGCTTATGATGAATCACCACCTGCTGTAGGTGGGCCTAGAATTACTAATTCAGCATTTAGTTTAAATCTGGGGTTTGTTAACATCGGTGATTTAGATAGGTCTCCCTTTTACTTTACTGCAGGTCAACTTTATGCCCCTTTTGGCCGCTATGCTAGTGCGATGGTTAGCTCTCCACTGACTATGACCTTAGCCCGTACCAAAACTAGACCGTTTATTTTTGGTTATAAGTCACAAAATGATCCAGGCCCTTATGCCGCAGTATATGGTTTTGTATCCGATACAACGTTAGGGCGTGGTGGCGTTGGAGGATTTAATTTAGGTTATGTATTTGGCTCAGGAGATTTTCTTGGTGAATTTGGCGGAGGATTAATTGGCTCGCTTAATGATTCACAAGGTATGCAAATTAATGGCTCTCCTCCTTTAACTACTTTCGGCGGGTTTGGATCACTAACGAATGGTTCAGAAGCCGTTAGAAAGATTAATGGTTTAAATTTACATGGTAATGTTAGTTTTGATCGCTATAATTTAACTGCTGAATGGGTTGGCGCTGGTCAGTCATTTAGGGTACAAGATTTAAGTTTTAATAACCGTGGAGCTAAACCGCAAGCGCTTCAGCTTGAGGCAGGAATGACTTTTAGAATATGGGATAAGCCTGCATCAGCAGCAATTGGCTACCAATGGACGAAGGAGGCTTTAGCTTTGAACATACCTAAACAGCGTATAAGCGGTGTATTTAATATTTCTATCTGGAAGGATACAGTTGAGAGCCTTGAATATCGACATGATATTGATTATGGTTCTAATAATTATGCCAATGGCGCTGCGCCACCAGGCGTTATCAATGCTCCTATCATAGGGACTGGCAGAGCCTCTGATGCAGTCGTTGCACAAATAGGCATATATTTTTAATGTCCATCTAGACTTAAGCTTAGGAAGAGGTATATAAATTAAATACTTTTGCAAGAGCAGCTACCTTAGTTTAAGTCTAGCTTATTATAATTATTAAACTATTATAAAGGCTTATGAGTAGTTCTAAGTTAAATAGTAAGTGGAGTTAACATGTCGATTAAATCCGATCGCTGGATAAAAAAAATGGCCTTAGAACATGGAATGATCTCACCATTTCAATCAGGCCAAATAAGGGAAAATGAGGAGCGTGGTCGCATTATCTCCTATGGCGTTTCAAGTTACGGTTACGATGTACGTTGCGCTGATGAATTTAAAATTTTTACTAATATTAATTCTGCTATTGTTGATCCAAAAGCCTTTGATGCTAATAGTTTCGTAGATATTAAGTCCGATGTCTGTATTATTCCACCCAATTCATTTGCTTTAGCTCGTACTATAGAATATTTTCGTATCCCACGTAATGTTTTAACAATTTGTTTGGGGAAATCAACTTACGCACGCTGTGGGATTATTGTCAATGTCACGCCATTAGAGCCTGAGTGGGAAGGACATGTTACTTTGGAATTTTCAAATACTACCCCACTACCCGCTAAAATTTATGCCCATGAAGGGGTAGCACAAATGTTATTTCTAGAATCAGATGAAGTATGTGCTGTTTCTTATCGTGATAGAGGTGGCAAATATCAAGGCCAAACAGGTGTTACCTTACCGCGTACTTAAGTTATTGTTAATTAATTAGTCTCTTTAAAAAGGCTATTAAGATCCAGTGTCAAACGAAGAAACCTTAAAATATTTATGTACTTTATGTACATTGATTTTTAAGGTGTCCTTTGTTTAATTGACCTATAGCCATTATAGCCATGACGGTTGTAAAAGAAGACTATTAACAGCTACTCTTCTGCTTCTAGCTCAATTTTATCACGTGAAGCATCTACACGCTCACGTAATTCTTTTCCAGGCTTAAAGTGTGGACTATATTTTGCTTCGGTAACCACCTTTTCGCCTGTTTTAGGATTATGAGCATTGCGTGGTGGTCGATAGTGCAGAGAAAAACTACCGAAACCTCGAATTTCAATCCGTTGGCCTTTAACTAAAGCATCACTCATTAATTCAAGGATGCGGTTTATACTATCTGTGACTTGCTTTTCAGGTAGATGTGTCATTTTGGAAGCAAGGCTTGCTATGAGTTCAGATTTAATCATACCCACCTCGGTTAGCCGCGTTTTCAAATTGCTATCTCTTAGGACACAATAGTAGATAGCAGTTCAATAGAGCTTTTACAGAGTCTGTATCTTATTTAGTGCTAGGTGCATTCATCTTTTAGTGCTTCTTTTTTGCATTGTAAATGCTATTTTTGATACGCCTGCACCTAACATTAAAATAAAATTTACAGATTAGGCAAAAGCTTTAATATCTTTAGTATAGACTCAGAACAAAATTATTCAATTTATCAATTAACTGTATCAATCTTTTACTCATCATTGCAATATAAAACTTAATTTAGTTAGCCAAAATTCATGAGACTTCTATATATCTGATAAGCGCTGTTGGATAAAAGCATTTACAATACCCCAGCTCATCCTAACAGGTACAATTTTCCTTAAGATAAACCGCTTTGAATTAAGTACTTTGCTAGTTGAAATTATCAATGTACCTGGTTTGACTTGTTCGACATGCGTACTCAACTGTTCCCAAAGTTCAGCAATAAAAGTGGCCGCATTAATAAAAATAATTGTGCCATCAACAAAAGATTTTTGTAAAAAATCTCCTTGTATAAATACAATTTTTTTAGCGTTTTCCCGATAGGATTCTAACTGGCCGAGCCGCTCTTGCTGCTTTTGCGCACACTTATGAAGAGGAACTAAAAGTTCAATACCATAGCTTTTTTGAATATTAAATACCATAGCACAAGCAATAACAGCCTTGCCCGTGCCACTACCTAGGTCATAGAAAATTGTATTTACTTGTGGTTTACATAGGGATAACAGCGCGATGAATGACTCAAATTCAATTTCACCATATATAAATGCAATTGTATCTTGTTTAAGTCGGGCCATCTTAGAAAGATTAAAGCCATTAACATCGCAGTACAATTTATTAAATATAGGTTGATGTATATTAAGCTTAAGTGCTTGCTGCCATTTTTTTATTTTCTTCGCTGTCTTATTTTGGTAGAACCAAATAATAATGGCTAAGATTACTATGCTTGCGGTAATGATTAACATGTTAAGTTTTTTGCTGCATATAACTAGCTAATATTTTATCTTTTTCTTGATGTGAGAGCTGTGGCCAAGCTGTAATTAATACTTTGCCTGCTTGCCGTTCATTTAAAGCACGCTGATGGCTCTCCCAAGGCATTTCACTGCTTACATAGAGGCTAATTGCGAAAGCAGTTAGAAAAGTCGTAATAAGCGCTAAAGCTATGGTTCGCCATTGAAAAGCTTTTAATAGATTCGTACTTTTACGTATACTCAAAGTCGCTACTTTTTCAACATAAGAGCAACTTTCAGTGGTAACTTTACGAAAATGATC
This sequence comes from Legionella sp. D16C41, assembly GCF_048541585.1. Lineage (NCBI taxonomy): Bacteria > Pseudomonadati > Pseudomonadota > Gammaproteobacteria > Legionellales > Legionellaceae > Legionella > Legionella sp. D16C41. The sequence goes on from NZ_CP183303.1 coordinate 160,103, forward strand.
AACGTTATAATCTGCTAATTTATCATTAATTTGATTTAAAGCTTGCAAAGTATATTGTTCTAATTGGTTAAGGCCTGAGACCATGGTCTTATTAATTTCTTGCTGTTTTATATTCAAGTTAGTTAATAACTCTTGTCCTATTTCCTGAAGTAGAGTGAGGTGCATTTCACCATCTTTTAACGCTTTCTCAATGCTTAACTTTAATTTAATTATTCCTGCCTGAGTTAATAAATCTTGCAAAGCTTCAAGTTCATGTTGTAAATGCTGTAGTTGATGATTTATCTTTTTTTCTTGGATTTGTGAATGAGTTTCTAATTCTTGACGCCAAGCAATCATTTTCGAATCAGCAACCTCAAAATAGGCTATAAACTCACCTAAATGGCGTAATAATTCCTTTAACTTGGCTATGTCAGAATCATGAAGTTGTTCCATAATTCTTCTCCTAATTGTTTTACATAATTGGTAATACTACTAGTTATAGAGTAAGAAATTATAGTTGTATCATTGTTAATGGTAGATTCATAATCTATTTTTAAACCAAGTACTATTTGTTAATCGCTATCAATTGATAAAAATCGATAGGCATACTTTTTCGTTTCACTTCTTATAACGTAGCTTATAACCATAGGGAGCGTAATAAGATAAATCTTTGTCATCTATCATAGTGCATATCTAATTAACTACTGCACAGAGAATACAATGATTAAACAATTTTTAATTTTTATTTTAGCTTTTAGCATTGTAACAATACTAAGTATTTATCTTATACAGCGCCAACTTATTTATTTTCCAGCAAGGGCAAGGCCAACACGTCAGTTTTTTGCAGCCAATGATATGCAAGAAGTTTATTTAATGACAGAGGATAAATTAAAGCTATTAGCTTGGTATAAACCAGCAAACCTCAATTGGCCTACTTTAATTTATTATCATGGCAATGCAGGACATATTGGCTATCGTATGCCATTTATTCGTTATTTTCTAACAGCTGGTTATGGTGTTTTACTCGTTGAATATAGAGGTTATGGCGGGAATGAGGGCCGCATTACAGAAGAAGGTCTTTACTTAGATGGCGAAGCTGCAATTAAATTTCTACAAGAACAAAGAGTCCCACTGAATAAAATAATTTTATATGGTGAATCCTTAGGTACTGGTATAGCTACTAAAATAGGCTCCCTGTATCCAGTTTGTGCTTTGATTTTGCAATCTCCCTATACTAGTTTAGCTGATCTAGCTAAGTTTCATTACCCCTGGTTACCATTAGCGCCCTGGGATAAATTTAATTCTTTAGCGCGAATTAATACAATAAAAGCTCCTTTGTTAATTTTGCATGGTAGACAGGATGAAATTGTTCCTTATCAAGAAGGAATAAAGCTCTATAAAAAGGCCAACCAGCCTAAAGAATTTGTAGATTTTGAAAAAAGAGGTCACACTGATCTTTGGGACAAACAATTTTTTGATGTAATTAATAAATTTATAAACAGATATTGTGTTTTTAAGTCTTCTTAACTATACATTTAATAACAGATCAATAAATTTGTTTTAAAAATAAGTATCTTGCTTATTTTTTGAATGATATATAAACTAGATAATTAATATTTTCTTAATCTTTTTTGCATAAAATAGTATTAATATCTTATATAAAGAGCAGGTTATGGCAACTAACTTTTTTTCAAGCCAAGGAACATTAACAAAACGTAGCCTAGTCGATATTGGTCATGAAGACTGCGGTTTTCGTGCCGTAGCTGCTGCTATTATTGATAATGTTTTAAGTCGCCGAAGGCTAAATCAACCTTTGTTAGTTGAAATTTTAGAACAACACAGTAAATATTTTACTTTGCCACAAGCAGCAGGATTGTTAACACCTGCTGAAAGATTATTACAACTTATTAATAGACCTGAAACAATGGCAAAATTTGTAGCTGAATTTGCTTATACTTTAAGGCAAATTACAGTAAGTCAATTATGTAAAGACCCCGTACGCTACTGGGTTGCATTTAGTGGTAAAGGTAAAAATATTTCCCCAGAATATATGCGCAAGCCTAATACGCCAGTCGATAAAAGTGCTTTTGCTGCCCTTGCGGATGCATTGGGAATATCTATTACCATTAGTGTAGTTTCTCGTGATAAAGAATTACCCTTAAAGTTAGAATATGGTCCTAGACAGCGGTTTAATATGCCTGAAGGCATTCATATTCAATTAGAAGATCCAAACTATATTCCTTACTTAAGGAATAATAGTAATTTTCAATCCATTCATTCTTTCAAGCCAGTTATAGAGCCGGAAGCCAGTGAGACTGATGCAGATAATGCAAATAATGCAGATGTAGATCCCGCTATGGAAGCAATTCATGCACAAATTGCGGCAGAAGAAAGGCAATTATTAGCGGACCTTGAAGAAAATATGCGTCGTTTAAATTATTTAATTAGTGATAATAAAATTACTAAAGAGCAGTTGTTAAATATTTATATTAAAGGCGTGAAAAATAATAATGATGCGCATGATAGTAAATACGTTGGCATTGAGCATGGCAACGAGAGTTTCTTTGCTGAATTCATGCCAAAGACTGCACAACGTTTAACTAAAGGCAGTCATATAACTACCCTTAATTATGATGGTATAGTTATGCAGGATTTGGTTCGCGCTCTGGCCGAAGCAATAAGCACAGGTCAATTAGCTGAAGACTTTGTTTATGATTCACTAAATCAGCCAGTTATACATAAACAATCATTCAGATAAATTATCTGTTAGTTAAGCAAGTGAGAAACCTTCACCCTTCATCCAAGTATCATTTACAAACTTAGACATATAATTACGTACTGAATCCGGTAAAATAACTAAGCATTTTTTTCCAGCGCTTAGCGTCTTACAAGCTTGTAATGCACCCCACATTGCAGCGCCGCTAGAGCCGCCAATTAGTAGGCCCTCCTCACGAATTAGACGTCTAGCCGTGGTAAAAGAGTCTGCATCATTAACTTTAATATATTGATCAATTAAATTATTGTTGAGAACATCAGGGAAGAAATCATAACCAATCCCTTCGACATGGTAGGGCTTAACCTCATGACCACCGCCTAGGATAGAGCCGACAGGATCAACACCAATCATCTTAATATTTGGATTAAATTCCTTAAGGCGTTTAGCAATACCGGAAATAGTTCCGCCAGTGCCTACACCCGCAACGACCATATCTAAATCTTTGCCAAAATCATCAATAATTTCTTGCGCCGTTCCATAATAATGAGCATTAGGATTATTTGGATTAGCATATTGATCAAGAATATGTGAATTAGGTATTTCTTGTTGAAGTCTTTTTGCTAATGAAATATGGCTGTCGGGATCATGTGATGCAGCTTCAGTTGGGGTACGATAAATTGTTGCACCTAAACGTTCTAGAATAAATTGTTTTTCTTGGCTCATTTTATTTGGCATGGTAATGATTACATTATATCCTAAAACAGCACCTGCTAGCGCAATTCCTATGCCAGTGTTGCCAGAGGTAGGTTCAATTAAGGTATATCCTGGCCTTATATGTCCATCGCGCTCCGCCTGTTTTACCATTTCAAAACCAATTCTATCCTTAACAGAGCCACCTGGATTAAAAAATTCACATTTTGCATATAGTTCGCAGGCAAGCCCTTCGTTTAAGCGATTAATTTTTACTACAGGTGTTTTACCTATTGTCGCAAGGATATTAGGATATATCATAATTAACCCATAAATAATGAATGTAAAAACAGTATAACGAGCAAAGACGTCGCTGCCTAATAAAAATTATTGATTTTAGTAATTAACTTGGCAATGATTTTTTACCTTCTTCTTTCACATAAGCATCAACATCGGGCTTAATCTTCTTACCGTGTTTGGTAACATGCAGCTTAGTTAACTCGGCACCCAGGAAAAGAATTTGTGCTGAGTAATAAACCCAAATAAGAATTATAATAAGTGATCCTGCTGGGCCAAAAGCGCTTGCAACATGGCTTTGCCCTAAATAAAGACCTAATAAGGTTTTACCAACCGTAAACAAAACGGCAGTCCAAAAAGCGCCCCAAATAACATCAAGTAAAGTTAATTCGACGTCAGGTAGTATTTTGAAAATCAGAGCAAATAAAAATGTAATAACGGTTAAGGAGATAGCAAAATTTAGTCCCCAAGCAATTAATTCACCACCTGGTAACAATTGACTTAGGTAGCCACTTAACATAGTAATAATGACACTTAAAAGCAGGGACACAAGAAGTAAGAAAGCGACACTTAATACAATGGTAAAAGAAAGAAATCTATCTTTTATTACGCCCCAAATACCACGACCAGGTTTAGGTTCAACACCCCAAATATTATTTAAGCCCATTTGTATTTGGCTAAATATGCCAGAGGTAGCAATAATTAAAAGAACAATACTAACGATTTGTGCGGTAATGCCTGAACTAGGCTTACTTGCACTTACAATCATAGTTTGTATTAAATCAGCGCTTTCCTTGCCAGTCATTGTACTAACTTGCTCAAGTATGCGTCCTTGAGCTGCTTCTTGGCCAAAAGCTAAACCTACAATAGAAGTGCAAATAATTAAGAAAGGCGCTAGAGCAAATGCTGTATAATAAGCTAGTGCCGCTGCGAAAATAGCAATTTTATCTTCACTATAGTAAGTGTAGAGTTCTTTTAAGTAATCTAAATATTTATTTTGCATAGTATTCCTTACTAATGAAGTTTTTTATTAGAAAAAATGTTCTAAATTTAAGTTGCACTATAGAGAAAACAAATCTTCGCTAAATAGTTAGCTATAACTTATACTTTTTAAGTAACCCTTAAAATTATAGTTTATCCTTGATTTTACATATTGTAATAGTAGAGCTAAACTTTTAATTTAGATAATAACAAGGATGATATTATGAAAAAGAATAAATTATTTATTGGAACTTTTTACGCTGCTTTATTCGGCGCGCCATTGTTATTAGTAGGATGTGACTCCTTTCCTGGCTTATGGGGAAACAATTATAACGATAACCCTTATTATGCAAATCGAAATACTCATGCATATCATCATTATAATAAAAGAGCGGCTCGGGCTGAAACGAGCTCACATTGGTCTGCTACTAACAAATATAATGCGGCTAATATGCCAGCACAGGCAGCGCATACTTCTGCAACAAATACAGTTAGCAATGTTAATAATACTAATAACAGTAATGCGACTACCAATACAGTTGTAGCGCCAAAGGCAAGTAGTACAGCAGGAAGTGCGCTTGAATCTCCTGTAGTTCCTACTACAATGCCGGCTGTTCAGTAGGGCGTAATACCGTATTAGCTTTCTGATTAAAAATTTTGCGTAGAAGTTAATTTATTTAGCAAAGTCCAGTATAATATGCTGATATAGAAGTCAGCTAGTATACTGGCGCCCTCTTTGTAGGACTTCAATTACAAGAATTAAATAACTATGAATGAACTAAAACAAAAAGCAGCTTTTGCTGCATTAGATTATATTGAAGATAATATTGTATTAGGGGTAGGTACGGGTTCTACAGTTAACTTTTTAATTGAAGAATTGGCAAAAATTAAACATCGTATAGATGCTTGTGTTGCCAGTTCTAAAGAAACTGAGGCACGACTTAAAGCTGCTGGTATTCCGGTTATTGATCTAAATGTAGCTGGTGAACTTTTGCTTTATATTGATGGCGCAGATGAAATAAATAAACAGAAAGAAACTATTAAGGGTGGCGGTGGTGCACTTACCCGTGAAAAGGTCCTAGCAACTGCCTCAGAACAATTTATATGTATTGTTGATGAAACAAAAGTTGTGTCTCACTTAGGTCATTTTCCAATAGCAGTTGAGGTTTTACCATTAGCACGTAGTTTTGTTGCTCGTGAAATAGTAAAATTAGGTGGTGACCCTGTTTATCGAGAAGGTTTTATTACAGATAATGATAATATCATTTTAGATGTTTATAACTTGCCTATTAATCGTCCTATTGAATTAGAGCAAGCAATCAAAGTAATTCCTGGAGTCGTTGAAAATGGATTATTCGCTAAGCGTTTAGCAGATAAAGTAATTGTTGCCGGAGCCAGAGGCGTTACAACGTTCTAAATAATTCATTGCAAACAATGTATAGATTACCTAATTTATTTGTATAATTTACTTGCTTTATGAACAATATTATCTTTATAGTTGAAAAATAAGTAGATTGAAGGCAAAAATTAAGGATTAAAATTCGATTCCTTAATCTTTTCTTAAGGTTTGGTCAGTATACTCCTAGCAAGGATTAAAAGGAGTTCTCATGCGAGTATTAGTTGTTGAAGACAGTACTTTCAATGCGTTTTGCTTAACTCGCTTACTACAGGTAGTAAATTCACAAATTAATGTTACCGTAGTTATTGATAGCGTACAGGCGTTGACTTATTTACAACATACCACTCCTGAACTTATCATTTTAGATGGTGATTTAAAAGCATCAGACGGCTTAGGATGTAATGGTCCTGCTTTAGCGCATACTATCTGGTCAAATTACAAATATATCCCTATTATTGCTTGGACAAATTCTGAAAATATGCGTCAAGCCTTTGCAGAAGTTTTTAGCCGGCATAATAGGTCTTTTCATGATTATAACTGTTGGCAGAAAATTGTTAGCCCTGAGCGTATTGCGCAATCCTTATCTTATTTAATTAAACAAAAATTAACTTTTGCTAAAGGTCAAGTTAAGCTTAAGCAATTATATATTTGATATGGTTAGCACTCATGAGCTTAATACTGCATAGTAAGTTTGCAAAGCTTAGTCATGTATCCTGCGCTGTACCTTCATTGGCCTCACTGAGGCCTCGTCTAGAATTTAGTAAGTAACAGATGCTATAGCTAATAATGTTAGCTATTTATCATATAAATTAATGTGCTTCATCCCAGTTGTTACCAGTACCAATGGTTACTTGTAGCGGCACTACGAGCTCTACAGCATTTTCCATTAATTGATGAATTTCTTTTGTTGCCTCTTCAAGAGCATCTCGTTGAATTTCAAAAACTAACTCATCGTGGACTTGCATAATCATACGTACTATTGGTTGAGTTAAAGAGGTTTGCCATTTAAACACTGCAATCATCGCCTTTTTTATAATATCTGCTGCAGTTCCTTGCATAGGAGCATTAATAGCCATGCGTTCTGCAGCACGCTGCCTTGCTAAATTGCGTACATTAATATCAGGTAAGTATAAACGGCGACCAAATATAGTTTCTACATAGCCTTGATCGTGTGCTTGCCGGCGTGTTCTTTCCATATATTCTAAAACGCCTGGATAGCGCTGAAAGTAGCGCTCCATATAAAGTTGAGCATCTTGACGTTCAATACCTAATTGTTTAGCTAGACCGAAAGAAGACATGCCATAGATTAGACCGAAATTAACTGCTTTAGCTCGACGCCGTTGTTCTTGAGTAACGTCCTGTAATTTAACTTGAAAAATTTCGCTAGCTGTTGCCGTATGAATATCCCAACCACTAGCAAAAGCTTTTAAGAGATTAGGATCAGATGACAGATGAGCCATAATACGTAGTTCAATTTGTGAATAATCAGCGGCCAATAAAACATAATCCGAAGGGGTAATAAATGCTGTACGAATTAAACGTCCTTCTTCACTGCGAATAGGTATATTTTGTAAATTAGGCTCACTAGAAGACAGGCGACCTGTTGCTGTAATAGCTTGATTATAACAGGTGTGAACTCGCATCGTTTCTAGCTGGACACGCTTAGGTAAGGCATCAATATAGGTTGATACTAATTTACTTAAACTACGATACTCCAAAATAATAGCGGGTAGTTCATAACTGTATGCAAGCTCTTGCAATACTGACTCAGCAGTTGAAGGTTGTCCTGTAGGTGTTTTAGCTAAAATAGGTAAGTTTAATTCCTCAAAAAGAATTTCTTGTAATTGCTTGGGAGAATTTAAATTAAATGCTCGACCAGCAAGTCGAGTTGCCTCTTGCTCTAAAGTTATTAGACGCGATTTAAGTCGCTGCCCATGCTTTTCTAAAGTAGGAATATCAATTAATACCCCGTGACGCTCCATTTCTGCAAGGATTTGCAGCAAAGGTATCTCAACAGTTTCAAATATAGTCTTTAAGGGCTCTTTTAGTAGGGTGCTAAATTTTTTATGGAGCGCTACAATGGTAGTAATTTGACTTAGCGCATAAGTTGCAGCTTTATCAAGCTTAATTTGATTTAACTGTTGTTGCTTGGCGCCTTTTCCGACGGTTTCTTCATAAGTAATAGTATTGCAACCCAGATATTTTAGAGCTAAAGAATTAAGAGTATGCTGCTCAATGCTATCTAGCACATAAGAAGCAAGCATAGTGTCAAAACTTATTCCTGCTAAGTGAATACCATAATTTTTTAAAATATTGTAATCATATTTTAAATTATGTCCGATTTTACTTATAGCCTGATTCTCAAGAATCGATTTTAAAGCTGCAAAGGTTGCAGCAGGCTTTAAGGTTGCTTCACTTTCTAGGTGGGAAAAAGGAAGATAAGCACTATATTCGTCTATAGCAAGGGATAAGCCCACTATATCTGCATGAATAGAGCTGGGATCAGCGGTTTCCGTCTTTAAATAAAGTTGTGAAGCAGATTGCATAACTTGCAGTAGGCTATCTAACTCTGCATCATTTTTAATAATATTTAAGCTTAAATCGTTTGTTGATATTATCGGGATAGATTCTTCTTGTGCTGTAAGTAATTCTTTTAATAAAGATTTAAATTCTAATTCTTGCGCTAAAGCTATTAATTTTTCTCTGTCTGCTTTTTTAGTTTTTAAATCCATTAAACCTAAAGGAAGTTCAACATCTGTTTTAATAGTGACTAAACGTTTGGATAAAGGTAGGTACTCTAAGCTTTTACGTAGATACTCGCCGATTTTACCAGTTATAAGATGAGCATTGGCAGATAAATTATCTAAAGTCTCATATTGCTCAAGCCATTTAATAGCAGTTTTGGGACCACATTTAGTAACCCCAGGTATATTATCAACGGTATCGCCTACTAAAGTTAAATAATCAATAAATTGAGTTGGGGTAACGCCATATTTTTCTTTAATACCGATACTATCCATGACTTGATTAGTCATTGGATTAATAATACTGACATGTTCATTAACTAATTGAGCCATATCCTTATCGCTAGTTGAAATAATAACCGGCTGACCTTGCTCCGTTGCGATGCGTGCTAATGTGCCAATAACATCGTCAGCTTCAACGCCCTCTACAATGAGTAGCGGTAAGCCCATGGCTTCTAACACTTCGATAAGTAATGGGAACTGCTTATATAAATCAGGAGGCATAGCACTTCGATGTGCTTTGTATTCAGGGTACCATTCTTCACGAAAAGTCTTGCCTTGAGCATCAAAGACTACAGCTAAATGTTCACACTTAAGATCGCTAATAAGCCGCTTAATCATATTAACTACGCCATAAATAGCGCCTGTTGGCTGCCCTTTAGAGTTAGTTAAGAGTGGTAAAGCATGAAAAGCGCGAAAAAAATAAGAAGAGCCATCTATTAAAAGCATAGGTTTAGACATTATTCAGCTGCCTCACATTGCTTCAGGCGTACACTAAGTTCATTTATTTTATCATTAAGGAGCCGTATATTTTTACGCATACTTGCAATACGATTAACACCCAGCTCTTGTTCAAGTGCTTTTTCTTTAGGGCGCGCTGGATTTCCTAGATATACATTACCAGCCTTTAGATGTTTTTTAGGAGGAACTCCAGCCCTTGCGCCAAGTATAACGCCATCGTCAATTTGAACATGATCACTAACGCCAACATTAGCAGCAAAGATTACATGATCACCACTAATAGTGCTGCCTGCAATACCTGTAAAAGCACAAAGAATATTATGCTGTCCTAGCTTAACAGAATGAGCTACCTGAACTAAATTATCTATCTTAGTGCCAGAGCCAATACAAGTGGCATCTAATGTCGCACGATCAATAACAGTATTTGCACCAATTTCAACATCGCTTTCAATAATAACCTTGCCTTTATGAGGAACTTTTAGGTGCTGTCCGTCAACAAATATATAACCGAAACCATCCGATCCTATAACGCTTGATGCATGAATACACACTCGCTGGCCAATTTCTGTATTATCATAGACAGTAACGTGAGAATGTATTGTCGTATCTCGACCAATTTTTACATTTTTTCCAATACTTACATGACTTTTTAAGATACAATGATCATCAATAATGGTGCCTGACTCAATCGTTACATAAGGTCCAATCGAGATATTTTTGCCCAATTTAACATCAGCTGCAATCACTGCACTTGGATGTATACCTGTTGTAGGCATAGCGTTAGGATAAAATATATCTAATAATTTAATAAATGCTTTAAAAGGATGATCAACCTGCACGATAGATTTAAATGAATGAGTAACCTGTTGATTAGTAAGAATAGCTGCTGCTTCAGACTGCTCGGCTCGACGCAGATTTTCAGGACTATCAGCAAAAACAAGTGAGCCGGCGGCAATATTTTCAATAGGTGATAAAGACGATACAATAATATCTTCACCAATAACTATACCTTGCACAAGCTTAGCTATTTCATATAAAGAAATACTCATTAATTAACCTTCTAGTTTACACAAATGGATCGATTATAACGCGTTGCGAGATGACTTGCGAATCATGTTTTGCGATTTTTTGCTAAATCGAGCCTACGATAATTATAATAATTAAATTGCTAAATAGCTCTTCTTAATAATAAAGCAACATTAGCACCGCCAAAAGCAAAATGATTAGATAAAGCTATATCAATTAATTTCCTTCTTGAAAAATTAGCAACGTAATCTAAATCACAAATGGGATCAGGCTCAGTTAGATTAATAGTCGGTAGTAAAGTATCGTGCTGTAAACTTAATGCTGTTGCTATAACTTCCATTACTCCAGCAGCACCAATAGCATGCCCAGTCATGGATTTTTGGGCGGTAACGGGTATTTCATAAGCTCGTTGGCCAAATACTTCTTTTATGGTTTGTGTTTCTGTTAGATCATTTAATTGAGTACCAGTGCCGTGGGCATTAATATATTGAACGTCGTTAATAGAGAGTCTACCATCATCAAGTGCTGAATGAATGGCACGAATTTGCCCAGGACTACTTGGAGCGGTAATATGATAAGCATCACAGCTAGCACCAAAACCAATGATTTCTGCATAAATTTTAGCACCCCGTGCTTTTGCATGGCGGTAATCTTCTAAAACTAAAATGCCTGCACCATCAGCCATGACCATACCACTACGATTTTTTGAAAAAGGACAACAAGCGAGCTTTGGTTGTTCATTTTTAACGGACATAACTCGTAATTTACACCAGGCAGCCATAATAGCTTCCCATAGCAAAGATTCTGTCCCACCACATATAGCGATAGGTAGACGGCCTTGCGAAATTTGTTGATAAGCGCTACCTATTGCTTCTGCAGAGGAAACACATGCATTTGAGATAGTGGAATTAGGCCCGCCTAAACCAAAGGTAATGGCAATTTGATTAGCAATAGAATTAGGCATTGCCCGTAAAACGCTTAAAGCAGGTATCTTTTTCCAAGTTTCGTTAAAGAAAACACCATAAGCTGCAGACTCTATCTCCGGTGTACCGCCTAAACTAGTCCCTATAAAGGCACCTGCTGTTTCTAATTCTTTAGTCGTAAGACCAGCACGTTCAAGTGCATAATAAGTACAGAAAAGAGCATACTGAACAGCACGTGGATACCGTTTATATTTTTCTAGTGCTTCTATTCCCTCTAAGGAGAAATCAGTAATTTCGCCTCCAATTTGAGTAGGATAAGGACTTGGATCATAATTTTGAATCCGTTTAATACCGGATTTTCCCTCAACAGCTGATTGCCAGAATGCCTGTAGGCTATTTCCTATAGAAGATACAATTTCCATACCTGTAATTACAACCCTTTTCTTCATTCCTTACCCTTAAGCTATTCTTGCAAGATAGAGGTTAGTTGATTTAGCTAAAGTAACACCTTAGACTTTCTTAAAAATATTATTACAGGCCATTGGCTAAATTATTTCAGTACATCAATTCTTAATATAGCGCCCTCCACTAAACATTATGCGACGTTTGCCAGCTCGTTCGGTTCAGTCATGTACTTCTATGTACATTCCTTTGCCTCACTCACTGCTACCTTGTCTAAAACTTAGTGGGTGACGCTATATACCTTGTCATCTGCTATAAATTATGAAGAAGTCTATTAAATTACTGTTAAATTGAGCTATTCTTTTAAGTCTATAAAATTAAATTATGTACTTGGTAGATTTTGAAAGCAATACTTCCATAATGCAATTACTACAGATTTAAATTGTTTCGTAATCAATTGCAGCATAATAAATTATTAATAACGAAGTCTAGGCAATAGCGCTTGTAATCCTTCTAAGCTAATTGACCAGTAATCTTGCTTATTTCGAACTTCAAAGCCATGCTTTTGATATAATTTTAAAGCTCTTTGGTTATTAGCCTCAACACTTAAATCTAGCGTTATTCTTTTTCTATTTAAAGCTTCATTAATACAATGGGCCAATAATTCACTGCCTAAGCCTTTTTTTTGCTGGGGAGGAAGAATAGAAATATCTGAAAAATGTGCTATATCAGGCTTCCACTGAATATGGGCTTTTCCAATTGGAATTTTATTTTTTAATGCAAGTAATATAGTTGTTTGATCCTGATTTAATAAATAGGCAAAACGTTCAGCCATATCTTGATGTATGGCAAAACAGGACGCGTCAATCTTACACAAATCATTTAAATCAGCAAAGGTTGCTTGGCGAATAGCTAAGCGTGGGCGCGTAATTAATGAAGGTTGACTGCTTTGCCTAACCATATAAAACTCACTATGGTGGTAGCTAAACCCTAAGTCTTCTAGCCACTCATGAGCGGCTGCAGCAGGAAAAGACAAAATAACTTCAGCCATTTTCTTTTGCTTAAGCAAGGATATGACTTGAATAAAGAGTTTGCTTGCCAGACCTTGATTGCGGTGCGTAGGCATAATTAATAAACTTGCTTCACAAGCATGTTCATAGAAAAAATACAAAGCTAAAAAGCCAATTAGTTGATTATTGTCGTAAAAAAGCACATTGCCTTCAGTTTCACGTTTTTTCACGAGAATATCATAATAAATTGTCGGCAAGCCTTTATCTTCTGTTACACAATACTCAGCTAGTTTATTTAAATCTTTTAATTGGGTTGAACTTAGCTGTCGATTACGTATAAGCATAAAATTTATAACTCTAATTAAGTCTCTTGTTAAAACTTAAGCAATTTTAAATTAAACATGTATGAGATAATTATTAAACATATAACTTAATTATTCTACTTTCTTACTCAAAGAGTAGGGGAAGATAGTTATAATTTCCAGAAAAAGGTTAAGGTTAAAAATGAAAATTAAGAACCGCAAAAATTATTTCAATCGTTATGAGGACAATAATAATAATTTCTAAATGATGAGAATGACGATTTTCTAAGTAACTATTAAACATTTCAAAAATTTCATTAAGCGTATCTAATCGGTGGTTAATAGTATTTACACGGCGTTGAATATGTAGGTAACGTTCAAGCATCGTATAGTATTCTTCTAATGTAGGATGCTGCCAAAAATACTTTGGGTGGTAGAGAAAATTACTAATTAGATTCATCTCACTTTTAGCGCCTAAAATTTCACCAATAATTTGTCGGATTTGCCTCCGACTTAGTTGCATTTGCCCTTTAGTTGATAATGCTTGGATAACAGGCGTATATTTTTCTATAAGCGCTTCAATAATAGTTTCAAAATACTGTAACTTGACTGATTGTGAAAAACCATAGGATAAACTTAACTTAAGATCGTCGCTATCCATATCAGCATCAAGAGATATACAATCGACATCAAAAAAATCATGAGGCTCAATAGAGGTTTTATCCCCTATTTGATAAGTAAATTCATCGCGTACTAAAACAGAAATAGGTTTAATAGTAAATTGACGGATTTTATCTAGATAATGATCAACTTGGTAACGTTTGACTCCCCAAGTGACAACAGTACCATTTTTAAAAGCAAAAATAGTAGAATTAGGTAAAGTAGTAGGTGAAATTCTTAAAACATCTCTTGATTTTGTAGTGACATAATTTCCAATACTGGACTTTAAATAATGATCAAGTCGATTTAAATCGATAGAATTGGCAATGCAGTAACTTAAGCACTCCATAATTGGAAAAACCTTACCTATTTGGTACACCTGATAATTATTTTTTTATCAAGCGTAATTTAACTATCAAAATTATAGCCTAATTTAATAGAGCTCTTGTATAACCTAGGTTATTTGTTTTATTGCTAGGCTATAAATGTTTCTATATTGCGCATTTGTTTTATGCAAACTATACGCTTTGAAACGCTTACGCCTTCTGCTAATCCAAAAGAGGTATGCAAGCGCTCTCATATTAACTACGCACTTTCTTCTTCTTCTTTCACAGAAAAAGATTTTTTTCTATCAGTTACACCACTTAGCCACTGTGGGCAAACCTCAAGCACTTCAGCAATTTTAAGCAGTTGGTCACTAGTAGGTACAATTTGGCCGAAGATCATGCCATTGGCTAAATGACGTGTTATTCCAAATACTTTAGCAACTGCTTTGGTTTTTTCTGTTATATCCTCAGGTAAACCTAATAAGGATAATTCACGATTAAAGCGTTGCGAGAATACTTTAGTATTCATTATTTCACTCCCTGAAATTGATTGGTTAGCGCCTATAGCGCCACCTACTAAGCTTCCCACAACATTGCAAGTTTATTTATAAAGAAAATATCCTCTTGCTTAGTTAAAATTTAGTAAATGGTGCTATATCCCAAATTTATCCTTAACCGCCAATCCTTGACGCATGTAAATCTGTTATAACTTATTTTTTTTTTTAAGAAAAGAGTTTAAGTAGACTAAAATAAATATTTTAATATAGCAAAAGAACTCTATTCCTGCTTAGCATGGCTAAAATAATTTAAATCAAGCTCTCGAGCTGCTTTCACATCATCCAACCGCCTAACTGGGAGCTTAGTTGGTGCTTGCCTTAGTAACTCTGGTTCCTCTTGTGCTTCCTTACGAATAGCTTGCATAGCTGCAATAAATCCATCTAATTCTTCTTTGGATTCAGTCTCAGTTGGCTCGATAAGTAAGCATTCAGGTACCAGCAAGGGAAAATAAGTGGTTGGCGCATGAAAACCGTAATCTAAAAGTCGCTTTGCTAAATCCATTGCCGTAACATTATAGAGCTTTTTCTCTTGACTTAATGTTAAAGTGAATTCATGACTGGCACGTCTTTTAGGGTAAGCAGCAGTGAAACCGGCTTTAGTAAGAGCTGCTAATAAATAATTAGCATTTAAAGTAGAGAACTCTGATACACGGAGTAATCCTTCTTTTCCTAAAAGACAGATGTAAAAATAAGCACGTAGCAATATACCTGCATTGCCCATAAAACAAGATAAACGGCCAATACTTTGAGGATAGTCAACTTTAGTAGCCCAGCGATAGGCATCGTTCTCATAGACAACAATGGGTAAAGGTAAATAAGGTAATAAGCGCTTACTAACAGCAACTGGTCCGGCGCCAGGCCCACCACTACCATGCGGAGTAGCAAAGGTTTTATGTAGATTTAAATGCATAACATCAAAACCCATATCACCTGGGCGAACCCGTCCTAAAATAGCATTTAAATTAGCACCGTCATAATATAGTAAACCGCCAGCTTGGTGAACAATTGCTGCAACTTCAGTAATTTGACGCATAAATAAACCTAAAGTTGACGGATTAGTTAGCATAATACCGGCAGTTTTAGGCCCAACTTTTTGCTTTAATTGTTCTAAATCAATATCACCATCCTTTGCGGTAGGAATTTCAACGATTTTAAATCCACACATAACAGCAGAAGCAGGATTAGTACCATGAGCTGCGTCAGGAATGATCATTTCATTGCGCTGCGTATCACCTCGCGATTGATGATAGGCTTTAATCATCGCAACACCGGCAAATTCTCCTTGTGAACCTGCCATAGAGGTTAATGACACACCGCTCATGCCGGTAATTTCAAGCAAATAGGATTGTAGCTGATAAATAGCTTGTAGATATCCTTGGCTGTATTTTTCAGGCGTGAGTGGATGGCGATTTAAAAATCCTGGAATGGAGGCTGCTTTATGTACCCCACGTGGATTATATTTCATCGTGCAGGAGCCTAATGGAATAAAAGTCGTATCAATTGCATAATTTTGCTGTGATAAACCAGTATAATGACGTACCACCTGTAATTCTGAGCAACTAGGTAGGCGAGGTGGTTTCTCACGTAGAAATTGAGCAGGTATTGCGAGCGGCTCAGCGTTAGATTTAGGAGCTTGGACTGTTGCTTGACGTCCCGCTTGTGAACGTTCAAATATTAACATAACGTGTCCTCCGATTCTTGAATAAGCGCTTTTAAGCTTTCACAATACATAACAGGGGTAAATTCAATAAATTGATAATCGGCAATTTCAGCTAAATAATAGGGATCTTTCTGAAAAACTGATTCAAGATGGGCTCTATTACTAGTTGCTGCAACAATAATCCCACCTATACGAGGTTTCATTGGCCCAGAAGCAATTAATAAACCTTGTTTGTAATAATAATCTAAGAATTCTCGATGAGCCTGCAGATATTTATCTACTTCAGTCAAAGTAGTTTTATAAGTCAATTGAATAATAAACATACAACCTCAATTTAAAATGCTTGCTAATTCAGCAATATAAAAATTAATTTCTTGTTCTGTACGCATTTCCGTAGCACAAACAAGTAACGAGTTCTCTAGCTCAGGATAATGTGCTTGTAGGGGATATCCACCATCAATACCACGTTTTTTTAATTCCTCTAATATATTTTCAACTGGCCGCTCAAATTGTAATAGAGCTTCATGAAAATAAGGCGCTGTAAAAACTTGCTTAATACCTTTAATTTGCGTAAGCCCCTTAACTAAATTTACAGTATTTTTATGACATTGCTCTGCAACCTGCTGTAAACCAGTTGGCCCAAGTAAACTCATATAAATAGTTGCTGCTGTTACTAATAAGCCTTGATTGGTGCAAATATTAGAAGTTGCCTTAGCACGTCGAATATGTTGTTCTCGAGCTTGTAGAGTTAGGCTAAAGCCAACTTTTCCTTCTTTATCTATTGTTTTACCAATCAAACGTCCAGGCATTTGTCTTACATGTTCAAGGCGAGTACTGAAAAAACCAAAATAGGGCCCACCAGAGGCCATCGGAGCGCCCAGAGGCTGCCCTTCGCCACAAACGATATCGACCCCGTGAGAACCCCATTGGCCAGGTGGCTTTAGTAAAGCTAATGAAGTAGGGTTAACACAGGCAATAGCAATAACTTTATTAGCTTCTGCCCAGTTAGTTAATTCATCTACAGGCTCTAAACAGCCAAAGAAGTTTGGTTGTACAATAACTAAAGCCGTAATATCTTGGCCAGTGTATTTCTCAACATCCGCTAATTTGGTTGTCCCCGTTTGCAAATCAAAAGGCAAGTTAATAATTTCGATATGTTGATTACGAGCAATAGTTTCAATAGTCGCACGATAAAAAGGGTGTAATGTACCAGCTACTAAGATACGATTTGTTTTGCTGTTTTTATTAAGTCTTATAGCCATTAAGATAGCTTCAGCTGCGGCTGTTGCACCATCATATAGGGATGCATTAGCTACATCCATCCCTGTTAGCTCGGCAATCATTGTTTGAAATTCATAAAGTAATTGCAATGTTCCCTGGCTGGCTTCTGCTTGATAAGGTGTATAAGCGGTTAAATATTCTCCTCGCGTTGCAATGTCCCATACTGCTGCTGGAATATGATGTTCATAAGAACCGGCACCTAAAAAACATAACCCATTTTGATTGACGCTGGCTAATTGCGAAGCTTCTTTAAGCATTTGCATTTCATTAATACCAGCAGGAATATCCTTAAATCCTTGAAAGCAAAGTTGCGCTGGTATTTCATCAAATAAATCATTTGTGCTAGTAGCTCCAATGGTTTCTAGCATTAATTTAATATCTTTTTCAGTATGGGGAATATAAGGCATAACTAATTTTCCTCAGCAATCTCATTTTCATATTGCTCTGCGTCAAGCAAGTCACTTAAATCACTCGTTTCATCTAAGCGAAGCTTTACTAACCAACCTGCACCATAAGGATCTGTATTTACTAAGGCAGGATCATTTACAACTTCTTGATTTATCTCAATAATATTTCCAGTAACAGGCGCATAAAAATCTGAAGCTGCTTTAACTGACTCTACAACACCTAATTCATCTCCAGCGTTAACCTCTTCACCTTCCTTAGGAAGTTCGACAAAAACTAAGTCACCTAAGAGCTTTTGTGCATGATCTGTAATTCCTACAGTTGCTTCATCACCTTCAATTTGTATCCATTCATGAGTGTGCGTAAATTTTAAATCTGACATTAATCTGCTCCCGTAATACCATCTAGTTTTAGAATCATTAAATTTATATTATAGGTTTCCCATTGCGGACAAACCTAGGTTTTGTGACGTGCGCTTTAATCTGTTTTCCACGAATATCTACGAAGACTTCATGTTGAGTTTCTATAGGGACGCGAGCTAGTGCAATTGATCTTCCTAAGGTAGGGGAATAGGTTCCACTGGTTATAATACCTTCATCTGCTAAATTAGGAATTATCACGCGTTGACCTGTTCGCATAATTGCTTTTTCGTCAGTTAATAGCCCAATAAATTTACGTTTAACACCTTGCTGTTTCTGAAATAATAGCGCTCCCATTCCAATAAAATCTCGATCTTCTGGCTGCCATTTAACAGTCCAGCTTAAGCCTGATTCAAGTGGTGTCGTGGTTTCGTCCATATCTTGCCCATATAAAAGCATACCTGCCTCAAGTCGTAGAGTGTCACGTGCACCAAGGCCGCAAGGCTTAACGCCTATTTCTAAAAGATTAGTCCATAATTGAACAATCTCTTTAGCTGAGGCAATTATTTCTAAACCGTCTTCACCGGTATAACCTGTACGGGCAAAAAAATAATCCTCTACATCGACACATTCAAAATGGGTTAGAGTTGAAATAGCATCGCTTTGAGCAGGGTTAAGAACCTGCATAGTTTTAGCTATTGCTTCTGGTCCTTGTATTGCAATCATAGCTAGTTCTGTACGTTCTTGTAGACCTACAGCAAAACCTTCACTTTTTTTACGAATCCAAGCAAGATCGCGTTCTCGAGTAGCTGAATTAAGAACAATACGGTAATTGTCTGGAGCTCGCTGATAGGTAATAAGATCATCAATAATACCGCCATGCTCATTACACATACAACTATATAGGGCGCGGCCACTATGCTCTAATTGATCAACGTCATTTGTAAGTAATTTACGTAAAAATTGTCTACCACCAGCCCCTAAAATATCAACAATGGTCATATGTGATACATCAAATAACCCAGCTGTTGTTCGAACAGTATGGTGCTCTTCTAATTGTGACCCATAATGCAGGGGCATCTCCCAGCCATGAAAATTAACCATTCTAGCACCCATAGCTAAGTGACTAGCATACAATGGAGTCTTTGCAATCATTCGCTTCCTCATTTAATACAACTCTCAGTATAATTATACCTTTATAAGTGTTTACGACAAGAGCAGTATAACGCTTATATTAATCATCAGGGCAAATTTTATATTGTGAGTTAAAAGCTTATTATCTATTTGCAGCCTAAAGAAATATAAATTAAATTTCTTTATTTTTTGATTTGGGTAAAAAATTAAGGCAATAATTTTACTCTAAATTTATAATAATTAATGCTCCCTTAAGCTATAAATAGTAAACTATATTAATCAAAATTTGTTCAATTTGGTTAGAATAAGTATAGTTATGCGTAAAAAAATTAAGGAATTTAAAGAACTCCCGCAGAATGAATTACAAGATTACCCGGTAATGATTGAAGGTAATGACCCAGATATCCGCGGATTAGAACCCTATCGCTGTGATGATAATATAAGTGTTGGGTTAGTAGCTACCTCAGGAATGCGTTCACTTGAGCTTGCTTGTCAATTAAGTGCCGGGCTTACTAAACTAATCATTATTGATAATAGTAGACAAGTTATAGCTTTTTGGCGGAAAACAAAAGCATTAATAGTAGAGTCAAGTGAAGCCGAGACATTCCTTCAAGACTTAAGGAACTATGTTAAACAAAGTAAATGTGGTCGAGAACATTTAATAGAGGCTGAATTTGATTATTTAAATTCGATGTTTCAAGTTTTTGGTTTTAGTCATTTAAAAAAAATTATTACCAATGCTACTATTATTGCGCAGTCCTGGGCTGATGATGAGACAATGCGTGCAATAAAAGAATTTTTAGCTGATGAACAGGTAGATAGAATATATGCTTATGTCTCTAATATCGTTGCTCATACCTGTAAAGACAATAATCACGCTGAAGCTGATAAAATATTACAAAATATTCAAAACTTAAATCCTGCTATGGCTATTCATACTGATTTAGTTTCTTATAAAGAAGGTAGTAGAGCTGAAAACTATATACTGGTGACCGATCATACCCCTACTAAGATAAAACAGGCACTAAATATAAAAACACTAGACAATACAAAATCGCTTGGGTCTATTTTAAGAGGGGGATTTTGGCAATCTTCGCAGTCTAACTTACCAGATAAATCATCAGCTCCTCAGGAAAAAGGTTTGCAAGACGCTAATTTACTTGCTGTACTTGTCAAAAAATATAGCCTGCCAGATACATCTCAAGCTTCTCTTGAAAAGGGCTTAAGGAAAGCAGCATATAATAATCAAAAAGATGATGTTAAATCATTCATTCTTACTGTGAAAAATATAAATGCTATAGATACAGTAGAGACTAGTCAAAAATCAGCACTGCATTTAGCAGCTATTAAAGGTCACAAAGCTATTTATGATGTACTTGTAACAGCTGGTGCTAATCCTAAGCTTCAAGATGCTGAGAAAAAAACACCTGAAAGTTATATGCAAAGCCATGAGCTAAAAGTTCAGATTCAATATTAAATTTCAAAAGCTATTTACTCAGCAGACACTTTTAAGTCAATCTATTATTTCTACTGAAGCATGAGGCTTAATTTTTCTGTAAATTGCTAAAAGTCAAATTTATGCTACTGTCATTATATTTATCTTAAGTAAGATTGTAAGTTCGTAAATGAAAGACAATATGGCTTATACTTTACAAATGGCTGTAAGTTTTTCTCTAAGTAGAAGAATAGCTCAGTGAGGTTTAGCAACTATGCAAGAAGTTACCGTAAAATCTTGGGGTAGTCGTCTTAAAGAATCGCTTGCAGGTATTTTATTCGGCTTTATTCTTATTGGTCTTAGTGTTTATCTTATTTTTTGGAATGAAAGTCATAGTTTACATATGGCTCAATCACTATCTGAGGCTAGCAAAGAATTAATTAATATTTCTCCAAGTCCAATTAACAATAACAATAACTTACATGTCATCTATGTGTCAGGCCTTGCAACGACTAAAGATAAGTTACAAGACAATTTACTAAATATCAATTTAATAGCTATTTCCTTAATTAGAAAAGTGGAAATGTATCAATGGCAGCAAGAAGAACAGACACGTACGGAAAAACAACTAGGCGGCTCTGAACGAACCGTTAAAACTTATACCTATAAAAAAGTATGGTCAGAAGGTTTAATTAATAGCTCTCAATTTAAAGAAACAACTTATCAAAATCCTACTTCAATGCCCGCTCAATCTATGCACCAGATGGCATCACATGTCACTTTAGGAGATTTTAATTTACCCCCCAGTGTAATTGAAAAGATTACTGTAGATACGCCTGTTGATTTATCTGCGGTGGATTTAAACAAGTTAAAAACACAATTTAATAAACCAGTGCAGTTAATGAATAATCAATTATTTATAGGGCAAACAATGCAAGACCCACAAATAGGTGATTTAAAAATCTCTATTTCTGCGGTATTGCCGCAAGATATCAGCGTCATCGCGCAGCAAGTAAATAACACATTACAACCTTATCGAGCGAAGGCTGGAGAAAGTATATTGCTTGTATCATCTGGACAAGTGTCATCTGAAAGTATGATTAGAGAAGCGCAAGATGAGAATCACATGACTATGTGGGCTATCCGGTTGGTAACCTTAATTATGATGATAGTTGGCTTTGCCTTATTAATGCGACCATTAGTTATCTTAGCGGATGTTCTTCCTTTTGCAGGGACTATAGTAGAATTCGGTACAGGTTTAATTGCTGCTATAGTTGGTTTTTGTTTATGGGCTATTTTTCTTGCTCTTGCTTGGTTTACAACAAGGCCCCTTTTCGCAGTTGGTTTATTAATTATCATTGCTCTTGTAATTTATCTATTGTGGAAAGCAAAAAAGCAAAAAGTAAGTAATAATAACCCCATTAATAAAGTATAAAGTAAAGTAGGTAAGCCAATGAAATGGCTTAATCAAAAGTAGTTTAAATGATCTATACTTATACGTGAGTTCAATATAAAAGTAACAAATAGGACTTACGAACTATCCTTAATTTATCATTAAAATTATTTTGCCTTAATATTGAGGCGTCATAAGTTCTAATATGCACTTTTATATGGCACTAATAATGCTGTATTTTTAATACAGCGCCTGAGTTCTAAAGCAAATAATTAGTTTAAGATAAAAAAATAGCTTAGATCTTGGTCTTAAACATACATTAAGATAGGATAAGTTGTGTTACCTGTATTCATTTCTTGGCAAAACATTGCTGATATTATGTGGTTGTTATTATTATTACTTTTATTAAAGCATTTTTGGCAAGATAGAAAAAATCTTTTAAAAGCTCATACTTGGTTTCTGACTAAAGGACGTATTACTCGCTTCCTTTGGACTAAAGATGGCTACCATTTATGGCCAAAAATTGAATATACTTATCAAGTTTATGATCACGACTTTTTAGGTGAATACTTCTTTCTTGATACCTCGCATAATAATCCCAATAGCAAATATTCTCGTCGATTAGCCTACCGAGCAGCTGTGGCATTTGAAAAAGATGAGGATATTGATGTTTTTTATAATCCCAATGATCCACGTCAGGCTGTATTGGATGTAAGGATTCCAACGAAACTTAATTTTATTATCCTTTTATTAGTTGGTCTCATTGTGCTGCATTTAGGGGTGATTGCACACCGGTTCATTTAGGTAATAGCACCCTCCTACAACCTTTCACCAAGATTTAAGATACCCCATCTGAGCTATTGTAATTTAGGTGGTTGACACTCACATGGCGGCTCAATAATTTTTGCTTGTAAGGCATTAATGGCAAGCCCGCGTACCCCTTGGCTGCTAGGCACTTGGCTGAAATTAATAGTCACTTGTAAGTTTTGTTTTTGCTGATATTGCGGATTTTTATATACCACTAATAAAGGCATGGTAGCCTGCCACTGTAGTTTGCCTAGTTCTTTAACTTCAGGAGGCAGCGTTGCCACGGCGCTAACAAAATAGTTATTTTTCAGTACTGTTTCTGGAAGTTTAGAGGCATTAAGTGCTTTACTATAAGATGTCCATCCCTCAGCGGTAAAGTATTGGGCAATCTCTCGCTGCCGTTGAATGAAATTATTATAACTATAGGTATAGGTAGCAACAATGGCTTCGTTTGCCCACACTGCAAGTGATGTATTATCTGCATAACTTAATAGCGGACATAAACATAATATTATTTGATTAAGCTTAATGAATAGTCGGTACATAACCTAATCCTTTTTCCATTAATAGTAATTAGTTTAGCAATATAAATAAGTTATTTGTTGCTAAGTAATTATCTGTGGTATTCTGCGTAAAAGTAGGCAGAAAGTAAAATTATTATTCTTTAATTTAATTGGAACCCGTTTTTAAAGTCGCTAGAGTGAAATAGAAAGGGCGATTGACAAAGGCCGTAGTAGAACATACATAGAAGTATGTAAGTAACAAGCCAAGTAAATCAATCAACTCCTTTCGTTCATCTTAATAGACTTTGAAGATAGATTCTAAAGTATAATAGCTAATTAGTGAGCTTTATAACTTAATTTAAAAAATTACTCTAATTTAGCTGCTATATCTAGCAAAATTAAGTTATGGATTAAAGCTTATGTGCGAAGAATATATTGCTACATGACATGGTTTATCTACTAAACTTAGCAAGGCACGTTTTTATCAGATCTTACGAAGTCTTCGAAAAAAGTGCCAGAAGCAAATCATGTACCGGTTTTTAAGATAATTGAAATTACAATCCCCAACTTAAAGTAAATAATAAAGCTAAACTGATTTAGTTTTGCAGTAAGCAGATAAGTTAGGGATAATTCTATTTCCGCAGAAATCTAATAATAATCAACGGGAGGAAAAAGGTTGGTACGCAATAATAGTCCTTTTTATTTTGCTAACCGTGAAAATGTTAGCCGTTTTCTCAATCGTTGGGATTTATTATTATTAATTTTAATTTTATCTTTATTATTTCTAATGGGTTGGACAGGCCAGCAGATGGCTGTTCCTTATCAACTTGGTGATCCGCTTCCCATTTCTTTAAATCCAGCTAAGCTGCCATTTTACGCAGCTCGAACAGTGCTGCGGATGTTTATTGCCTTAATTTTATCTATTGTGTTTACTTTTATTGTAGGTACGATTGCTAGTAGAAATAGACGTGCTGAGCAAATAATTATTCCGGCAATTGATATTTTGCAAGCAGTTCCAGTCTTAAGTTTCCTATCTATTACAGTAACAGGCTTTATTCACTTATTTCCTAATAGCTTATTGGGGCCTGAATGTGCTTCTATTTTTGCTATTTTCACTGCACAAGTCTGGAATATAACCTTTGGCTTTTATCAATCATTAAAAACGCTACCTGAGGATTTAAAAGAAGCAGCAGCGATGTTCCAGCTCTCGGCATGGCAGCGTTTTTGGAAAGTAGAAGTTCCTTTCTCGATGTCTAGCTTACTCTGGAATATGATGATATCTATGTCTGCGAGCTGGTTTTTTGTTGTATTATCAGAAGCCATTGTGGTTGCTCATCAGCAAATTCGTCTACCTGGCGTGGGGTCTTATATTGCAGTAGCAATTGAGCAACATAATTTGGCTGCGGTTGGTTACGCTATTTTAACGATGATTATTGTTATTTTTCTGTATGATCAAATCCTTTTTAGGCCACTTATTGCGTGGTCGGAAAAGTTTAAAATGGAACAAAGGCCAGATGAAGAAGAATATCAATCATGGTTAATTGATCTTATCCGAGGTAGTCAATTAATAAAGCGGTTACGAAATAGTGCTTCCATTGTAAAAGAAAAATTTATAAATGCTCGCTGGCTTAGCAATGGGCCTGCAGCAAGTAAAGAAGTGGATGTTCGTCAACAAAAACGTATAGACAGAATTTGGAATAGTATCGTACTTCTAGGCATTATTAGTGGTAGTTGGTTTTTATTGGAATTTATTTTAACTAAATTAAAAATTAGTGATATTTTCTATGCTTTTGCTTTAGGAGCGGCTACTGGCACGAGAGTTATCATTTTAATTGTTCTTAGCTCTTTGATTTGGATTCCTGTTGGCGTATGGATTGGCCTGCGGCCAAGGATTGCACAAAAAATACAACCTATTATTCAATTTGTTGCCGCATTTCCAGCTAATTTATTCTATCCTTTAATTGTTATCGCTATTGTTAGGTTTAATTTAAGTGTTGAGATTTGGGTAACACCTTTAATGATACTAGGTACGCAATGGTATATTTTATTTAATGTTATTGCTGGTGCCTCTGCTATTCCTCGTGATCTTTATCTGGCTGCAAATAATCTAGGTTTATCAGGGTGGCTTTGGTGGAAGCGATTAGCCCTACCAGGGATTTTTCCTTTTTATATTACTGGTGCAATTACGGCAGCAGGTGGTGCTTGGAATGCTAGCATTGTTGCTGAATGGGTTAGCTGGGGCAACACCACTTTAAAAGCAACTGGCCTTGGCGAATATATTCAGGCAAGTACTTTAGCTGGTGACTTTCCGCGCATTGCTTTAGGTACTGGCATAATGTGTTTATACGTATTAGGGTTTAATCATTTATTATGGCGCCCCCTATATCGCTTAGCCCATGAGCGTTTTAATTTTAATTGAGGTTTTATAGGCTTATGCCAAATACAATTATCGAATTAGAAAATTGCTGCAAATCCTTTAAGAAAACGGCCACTGCGCAGGAACTTTTAGTTCTTGAAGATGTTAATTTTCAACTACATGAGGGAGAAATTGTAGCCTTACTTGGTAAATCAGGTTCAGGTAAATCAACGTTACTGCGTATTATTGCAGGTTTAGTACCGCCTTCAGCAGGAAAGGTTACTTATCGAAATCAACCAGTTACCAAACCTGTTGCTGGTATTGCTATGGTTTTTCAATCTTTTGCGTTAATGCCTTGGTTAACTGTTTTAGAAAATGTAGAGCTAGGTTTAGAAGCGCAAGGTGTTAGTCGCGACGAACGTCGTCGTCGCGCCATTGAAGCGATTGATATTATTGGCTTAGATGGCTTTGAATCAGCCTTCCCAAAAGAGTTATCAGGAGGAATGCGTCAGCGAGTTGGTTTTGCAAGAGCATTAGTTATCAACCCAGATGTCTTGCTTATGGATGAGCCTTTTTCTGCTTTAGATGTTTTAACGGCTGAAAATTTAAAATCGGATTTACTTAACTTATGGCAAGAAAAGAAGACAAATACTAATGGTATTTTATTGGTTACGCACAATATTGAAGAAGCAGCCACCTTGGCTGACAGAATTATTATTTTTGGCAGTGATCCTGGTTATATTCGTGCTGAATTAAAAGTGACTTTGCCTCAACCACGTAATACAGAGACGCCTGAATTCCAAAAATTAGTTGATAAAATATATACAGTAATGACCACAGGATTGCGCGAAAAAGCTAAACGTGCTCAACGTGAACGGCAAATTGGTTTAGGTTATCGTTTACCCGATGTTGATCTATCTGAATTATCAGGACTCATTGAAACAATGACCTCTTTTAATGAGCGCATTGATTTACCAGAGCTTGCTGATGAGTTAATGATGAATATTGATGATTTATTTCCCTTATTAGAAACTTTAGAAATCCTTGGCTTTGCACGTATATCTGATGGCGATATTCAATTAACTGAGTTAGGCAGGCAGTTTGCTAATGCTGATTTACAAACACGTAAGCAAATTTTTACTAAACGCTTATTAGATAAAGTACCTTTAGCACGTTATATCCGCCATATTTTAGACGAAAAAGTTGGGCATCGCGTATCAGAAGAGCGCTTTTTGACTAAATTAGAAGATTACTTTAGTGAAAAAGAAGCGGAACGCGTTTTACGTACCATGATTGATTGGGGACGTTATGCTGAAATCTTTGCCTATGATTTTAACACGGGTGTTTTAAGTCTAGAAAATCCAGGTATATCTGATGAAACATCAGAATTTATGCATTAGTCTTCTTAATTTGAGGTATAGATGAATAATGATAATTATATTGGCTTAACGAAATTTGAACTTGATACTCCATGCCTGATATTAGATAAAGATAAATTATTATATAATTTACAGGTCATGCAGGAGCATGCACTAAACTATCATGTCAATATTAGGCCGCATGTTAAAACGCATAAATGCTCTAAATTAGCGGCTTTACAAATTCAACATGGCGCTATCGGCATTAGTGCTGCTAAAGTTGCTGAAGCAGAAGCATTAATTGCAGCAGGCATTCGTCATATTTTAATTACCTCACCCATCGTGGCTGCTACAAAAATCAGGAGACTACTTCATTGCCTTAAACAAGCACCAGAGACTATGGTCGTTGTAGATAATGAAGAAAATGCTGCTGCTTTAAATAAAGCGGGCCAAGCTGCACAAATCAAGATTAATGTTTTAATTGATATTGACCCAGGACTAGGTCGTACTGGTATAAAGCCTGAAAAAGCGCTTACATTAGGCCATTATATTCAAACTTGCTCCTGGTTAGCGTTACAAGGTTTGCAGTGTTACGCGGGTAATTTACAACATATTAAAAGCTATGAAGAACGCAAGAGGAGTTCTTTGGCTACTATGCAAATGGCCAGCGATTTAATAAAACAATTCAGACAAGCAAATTTACCTTGTTCTATTTTAACAGGTAGTGGCACGGGAACTTATAATATTGACATTGAGGCTTCTGAAGTCACTGAGATTCAGCCAGGCTCCTATACTGTCATGGATGTTGAGTATAGGATGATTGGCTCAAAAGAAAATCCTGATCATTTTAATACCTTTAAGCCTGCTATGACTTTATTAACGACAGTCATTAGCGCTAATAGAACAGAGCATGTAACAGTAGATGCTGGTACTAAATCTATTTATGTTGACCTTAAACATGAGCCTCGAATTATCACGCCACAAGGGTTACATTATAATTGGGGTGGATTTGGTGATGAGCATGGTAAGGTTACATCTGTTAATGGCGTCTTGCCTAAATTAGGTGAGATTCTTGAATTAATTGTTCCTCATTGTGATCCTACTATTAATTTGTTTGATAAATTTTTTCTTTGTGAAAACGATGTAGTTATTGATTGTTGGGATATTGATTTAAGAGGTAAATCACAATAACAGCGAACAAACTAGCGAATAAAAACGTTAAGAGAATTTCCCAATTTAATAATTTATTAGCTTAATTTCATGCTATTAATTATAAAGAGCTCTTTAAACTTGAGGTCTTATGAACTATTTTTTATTGTTTACTGGCCAAGATCACAAATCTTATTTTAAAGAAGAAAGTGCATTTATAGCAACTGAGGAGCCTTTGGGCTCATACTCTGAAGAAATTAAAGTCGATATTATGCGCTTTAGAACTTTTCCAGCAGGAAAAATTTATCCTATGCATGCGGCTCCTACTAAGCAATTTATTATCTATCAAGAAGGGGAAGTAGAAGTAGAAGCAAGTGGTGGAGAGACAAAGGTATTTAAACCAGGGGACGTATTATTCGCTACAGATACTACAGGTCAAGGACATATTTCACGTACGTTAAAAGCAGGGCGAGCAATCATTATTACTGTAAAAGAATAAAAGTTTAAGCATTCACATCTAGAATTAATGACGCTAGCTTAATTCCTTATATAGGCTGGGCTTTGGCTCAGCCTATATAAGATTCTATAGGTGAGCAATTACTTTTGCTGGGCTTTATTAACTAAAAAATTAAGTATTTTAACCAATCGCTCTTCATCTTGTGCCATTTGTAAATCAGTTTTAAATTGATGATTAACGACGAAAGAAGGAACAACATTAACACGATATTTTGCCATTTTGGCATTTGCTTCATTAATTTTCATTTCTAAAGTAGGTGAATGAGTAAAGGCACTTTCTGCTGTTTCTTTACTGACACCATGTTCACTGAAAAAATTAATCATTGCTTGATTATTGTTAAGTGGCGTTTTATCAACTTGAATAGCTTTAAATAAAAGTGGATTTAATTTGTCGCTTAAATCTAATAACTCAGCAGTATAATATGCTTTAGCATAATATGACCAATCTTTATTAAAAACCACAGGTACTCGTGAAAATTGGATTTTGTTATTTTGCTGTTTGACCCATTGATCTAAAGTCGACTCAATGCGATAACACCAAGGGCAACCAAAGCTGAAAAATTCAGTAACTTGAATTTTATTAGTTGACGTTGCTTGCTGGCTACTAGGTTTTATAACGTCATAATCCTTGCCAATAACAAAATCTTCAGCGCTTGCAAGCATTGGAAATAGTAAACAGAGTACTAACAGACGTTTTAGCATAATTTATTTCTCACTTAAGTTTAATGTAATCCTTGAATATAATAAGCAACAGCTTCCATATCTTCTGGGCTCATGCGATGACTAATATCACGCATGATTTCATTTAAATCGTTACTACGTTTCTTTTGTTGAAATGCTTGTAACTGGCTAATAGTATATTGTGCATGTTGTCCTGATAACACGGGGAAACCAGCCTGATTATTACCCGTCCCACGAGGGCCATGACAAGCAATACAGGCCGTAATATGTTTACTTAAGTCACCACCACGGTAGATAGCTTCACCACGTTTAACAAATTTTTGCGGAGTAGTATTTTGTGCAAGTGGTAATTTAGCGTAATAGGCAGATAACTCTTTAATATCAGCGTCCGTTAAGGTTGCAGCAATCGTTGTCATTACTGGAACATTGCGGGTGGTAACTTTTTTAAAATCATATAATTGTTTTTCTAAATATAAGGCATGTTGGCCAGCAATATTGGGCCATAATGGATTAGTACTGTTGCCTTCTGGGCCATGGCAAGCCACGCAAGTTGCCGCTTTTGCAGGCACAGCTAAAGTATTATCGGCAGCTTGCACAGCAAAAGTAGTTGTAAGCGCAATAGCAAACAATATTTTTTTCATACCAACCTCAGAATTAGCCTTCCTTTAATGGTACACTGCTTAAGCAAAAATTCCAAAATGAAAAATGATTCTAATGATAAAAGCTATAGTAAAATGAAGTTACTTAGTGGTAAGAGATAATTTAATAATGTCAATTAATCCATATTCAAAAGCCAATTTTTTACAAAGTGCAGCACTGGTTTCGCAATTACCGCCTGATCAAGGTTATGAAGTTGCTTTTGCTGGGCGTTCCAATGCTGGTAAATCTAGCGCGTTAAATTGTTTAACCGGTATCAAACAATTAGCACGAACAAGTAAAACACCTGGCCGCACTCAATTAATTAATTTATTTGCACTCGATGAAGAGCGCCGTTTAGTCGATTTACCTGGTTATGGCTATGCTAAAGTGTCTTTACACACTAAACAGGAGTGGCAGAAAAATTTAGCACACTACTTAGAGGTAAGGCGCTGCTTGGCTGGCCTAATTCTTTTAATGGACTGCCGCCATCCATTAAAAGACCTTGATCAGATGATGATAGAGTGGGCTGTAAATAGGCAAATACCTGTACATATTTTATTAACTAAAGCAGATAAAATCAGCCGCAGTGAAGCTAAAACTACAGCTATAAAGGTACGTAACCATTATCGTCTACTGCCTGAATTAATCAGTGTACAACTTTTTTCTTCCTTAAAAAAAGAAGGGATTGATGAGTTAATTAAGGTATTAAATAGTTGGTATCAATGGCCAATTGAGGAAATAGCAGGCAAAAATAATTAAGCTTACTTAGTAAGTCTCTTGGCTAGATTGACATGCCTCTTTTATCTATAAAGGCTTATCCTAACTAAATAGGTAAATCTCTAGCGCAATTTGGCATCGCTAATTAATTACTGCTAATTAGCGCCATGCAGGTTGCTCTTGATTTATTGTGTTTCATCTTTAAATAAATCATCTATTGCTTGCGGGTTAGCAAGTGTTGATAAATCTCCAAGCTCATCAATTGCTGTTACCTCTTTACTAGCTATTAAACGCAGTACACGTCGCATTATTTTACCAGAGCGAGTTTTAGGTAAATCGTTAACAAAGCGAATAGCATCGGGTTTGGCAATTGCACCGATAGCTGCTTTTGTATTTTCAATAAGTTCTTGTTCCAATTTGGAATTAGGTTTACATATTTCTTTTAAAGTTACAAAGGCGTAAATCCCTTGACCTTTAATGTCATGAGGTATGCCAACTACCGCAGCTTCGGCAACATCAGAATGTGCAACTAGGGCGCTTTCAATTTCTGCTGTACCTAGGCGGTGGCCGGAGATATTTAACACATCATCAAGACGGCCATTAATCCAATAGTCGCCTTCATTATCACGACGTGCTCCATCGCCGGTGATATAATAGCCATTGTGAAAATAAGTTTTAACGTAACGCTCATGATCACCGGCGATTGTTCTAGCTAAAGAAGGCCAGGGTGCTTTAACCGCTAACATTCCTTCGCCTGTACCATCAATTTCACAATAATTTTCATCAAGAAGTACTGCAGAAATACCAGGCAATGGTTTACAGGCACTTCCAGGTTTAAAAGGTTGGGAGTCTTTATACTGCGGACTAATCATAATGCTGCCTGTCTCTGTTTGCCACCATGTATCAACAATAGGGCAACGCTTTAAACCTACTTTTTCATAATACCAAAGCCAGACATCTGGATTAATGGGTTCACCAACGCTTCCTAAAAGACGTAAGGAATCTCGACTTGACGTTTCTAACCACTGTTCTCCCTCACGAATTAAAGCCCGAATTGCCGTGGGAGCTGTATAAAATATATTAACCTGATATCTATCAATTATCTTCCAAACTCGTGAAGGATCAGGCCAGGTGGGAACTCCGCCAAAAACTAAAGTTGTAATACCATTGCAAAGTGGACCATAAACTAAATAACTATGACCTGTTATCCAGCCTATATCTGCTGTACACCAAAAAATATCATTACTTTGACAATCAAAAACCTGCTGAAAACTATAGGCTACCTGAGCTAAATAACCTCCGGTTGTATGGATTAAGCCTTTGGGCTTGCCTGTACTGCCGGAAGTATAAAGAATAAAAAGCGGATCTTCAGCATCCATAATTTCTGGTGGACAATCAGCGTTTAGGGTACTTTTTATTTCATGCCACCAATAATCTTTTGTTGGATTAAAGGGTATCAGCTTAGTGCTATGTTTAATAATTAAAGTTTTTAAATTTAAATTTTCAGTTGCTTCATCTGCTTGTTGTTTTAAGACAAATGTCTTACCACCGCGTTGATAACTGTCACTGGTAATTAGTAGCTTCGCTTCAGAGGCTTCTAAACGTTGCCTTAAAGCAAGTGCTGAAAAGCCTGCAAAAACCACCGTATGGATAGCGCCAATACGGCTACAGGCAAGCATAGCCACAATAGCTTCTGGAATCATAGGTAAATAAATAGCAACGGTATCGCCTTTTTTTATACCTAATGCTTTAAGTCCATTAGCCATAAGGCAAACTTCATAATGAAGCTCGGCAAAGGTTAGTGTTTTTTGCTCATGTTCATCGTCTCCTTCCCAAATAAGCGCAGGATGTTGGCTTTTTGTAGGCAGATGTTTATCTAGGCAATTTGCACTAACATTTAATTTCCCGCCAAGAAACCATTGGATTTTACCAGTGTGAAAATTACCAGCGGAGGTAGTATGCCAGGGTGAAATCCAGCTTACATATTCTTTAGCGATACTAGCCCAAAAGTTGTCATGAGAATTTTGAGCAGCCATAGTTTACCCTTGTATTTTTTTAATAATTGCTGAAAAATCAAGTTGGCCGAAGCCTTGATCTTTAAATTGCTGATAAAGTGTCGTGGCTTGCTTGCCTAGCGGTGTTTCTATCTGTGCACTTGTTGCAGCCTGCTGACTTAATAGCAAATCTTTAAGCATCATCGCTGCTGTAAAACCAGCTTGATAATCGTTATTAGCAGGAACGTTAGGGAGAATATTAGGAACTGGTACATACTGACTAATTGCCCAGCATTGTCCAGAGGAATTATTAACAACTTCAAATAATTTATCAGCGGCAAGGCCTAATTTTTCAGCTAAGACAAAAGCTTCTGAAACACCAATCATGGTAATACCGAGAACCATATTATTGCAAATTTTAGCAGCTTGCCCGCTTCCTACTGGGCCTGTATGGAAAATCTTTTTTCCCATAGTAGAAAGTAGAGGGCTAGCACGCTCAAAAGCAGGCGTTTCGCCACCTACCATAAAGGTTAAGCTTGCTGCTGTAGCACCTTTAACTCCGCCCGATACAGGAGCATCTATCATTGCTAATTGATGTTGCTTTGCTTGCTGATAAAGATAATTACAAGTGGCAATATCAATAGTTGAACAGTCAATATGTAAAGTATTTGGTGTTGCTGTAAGATAGAGTCCTGCCTCGTTAAGGCAAACCGCTTTTACCTGCTCACCAGTCTGAAGCATGGTAATAATAAAATCTTGATCTTGTGCTGCTTGCTTTAATTCTAACGCAGCAATGCCACCTGCCGTCGCGAAATGATCTAAAGCATTAGGTTGTAAGTCATAACCTGTTACTTGATGACCTGCTTTAACTAAATTAAGTGCCATTGGCAATCCCATATGCCCTAGTCCCACAAATCCAATGCGAGCCATTTTCTCTCCAAGTGCTGAAAAAATTAATGTGTTGGCATGATAAAAGTATTGTGTGTACTTTTATGAACAGGCCATTTACTAGTAATGGTTTTAAGTCGTGTATAAAAATGGATACTTTCAGCTCCATGCATATTGGTATCCCCGAAAGAAGAATGTTTCCAGCCACCAAAAGGATGACTAGCTACTGGCACAGGGATAGGGATATTAATGCCGACCATCCCTACTTGAATACGTTGACTATATTCTCGTGCAAAATAACCATCACGCGTAAAGATAGCAGTTCCATTACCATATTGATGCCGATTAACAAGTGCAATAGCTTCATCTAAATTATTAACGCGAATAATAACTAAAACAGGGCCAAAAATTTCGTTTTGATAAACGGACATGGACTCGCTAACTTCATCAAAAAGCGTTGGCCCAAGATAAAAGCCTTGTGAATACGTTGGATGTTTAAAAGAGCGTCCATCAGTAATTAATTTAGCTCCTTCTTCAACGCCTTTATCAATAGCTTGAATGACGCGTTCACGATGCTCTTTGCTTACTAAAGGACCCATCTCGCAACCCTGTATATCTCCTGCATCGACTTTAATAGCTTGTATTAAAGGTAATAGTTTATCTAATAAAGCATTTGCTGTGTCATCACCTACGGCAACTACAGCAGAAATGGCCATACAACGTTCGCCGGCAGAGCCGTAAGCAGCGCCCACAATAGCATTAGCTGCTTGTTCTAAATCAGCATCCGGCATTACCACGCAGTGGTTTTTAGCACCACCAAAAGTATGGGCGCGTTTACCATTTCTTGTCGCTGTTTTATAAATAAACTCTGCAACGGGTGTTGAAGCAACAGCTGTAAATGCACTAATATCAGGATGTTCGAGGAGGTAATTAACAGCTTCTTTATCACCTTGCACACAATTGGCAACGCCAGCTGGCAATCCGGCATCACTAAGCAATTCTAATAAGCGAATAGGTGCTGATGGGTCTTGTTCTGACGGTTTAAGGATAAACGTATTACCACAAGCAATAGCTGGAATCATCATCCATACAGGTACCATAACTGGAAAATTAAAAGGTGAAACGCCAGCGCACACGCCTAACGGCTGTCTTAACGTATAACAGTCTATATCAGTGGATACTTCAGGTGTGAAGTTACCTTGTAATTGAGTTACTAGACCGCAATGAAGTTCAACCACTTCAATAGCGCGAGCGACAGAGCCTAAGGCATCATCAATAGTTTTACCATGTTCTTGTGTAACTAATTTAGCTAAATCACGCTGGTTTTTTTCTAATAAATCGCGAAATTTAAATAAAATGCGTGCTCGCTTTACAGGAGGCGTATTTGCCCAATTAAACCAAGCTTCCTTAGCAGTTTTAACGGCCAGATCACAAGTTACTTTATCAGCTAAATTAACTGCACCTATAATTTCACCCGTAGCGGGATTATAAAGCGAACGTTGATTTAAAGCCTTATCCGCTAATACTTGGCCACCAATATAGTGAGACACGGTATAAACCATTGCTTAAACTCCTTTTTAGGTAAACGTCTTTCAAAACTGTTTATTTGATAGTTAGGCAACTTGTTTTTAGCCTGTAAAACTAAATTCATAAATATTGCAATAAGTAGTTTTGAAAGAAGCCACCATCTATTTTTACTCAAAAAATGTTGCTAATGTTACATAATAATAACGTTTGTTATCAGCAAACTGAGAACTACGTGCTTCTATTACTTCAAAATGGCTATGATTTTCAGCTTTTTCTAATGCATTTGAAATAGCTTCATTAAGACTTTCCTCAGAAAAACCTGTGTAATCACGTGTTTTTGAAATTATCATCCGTTAACTATCCTTTCGTTAATTGGAGAAATTGAGTTTAGCACGATAAACTTTTAAGGTCTTGTTATAAATTATTGACAAGAAATTGTGAAGTACAAGGACTTATACCCAAGTTCTTTGCAAAGGCTATTTTGGGACTATTAATTTTTTCACTCATAATTTTTTTAAAAATTTGCAATAGGCTTTACTATTATTCAATTTTAAAAAATTCTGAGCAAAAAAATTAACTTGTCAAAGCCTAGCATTTCTAATGAACTTGGGTATATTCAATAATAAGTCACCAACGTAGGCAAGGAAACTTAGCTATGGGAAAAACAATATTACGTGTTGCTGAGGGAATTGAGCTTAACTCTACAGTATTGGCCAGCTTAAAAAATATTTTAGGCTCAGATTTAGTTCTAGAAACTTACTCTACAACTCCTAATTTAGAAACTATTTATAATAAACGTATTGCAATTTTAAATCAGGCTTTTCAGTTTATTACTCAAGCTATTCCGCCTAAAAGCAATAAAGAAAATTTAAATAATTATCTTTCTTGGGGATTGCATATTTGTAATTTATCTTCTTGTAAATCGCTTAATGATTATCAAGATAAGCTCGCACAATTTACCGCATTATTAGTTAATGCCTTACTCGATAATTGGGAAGATTTTACTACTATAGGAGAAACGCAGGCAAAGCGTATCGCTATTGAAATGCTAAATAAAGCTGAACAATATAT
This sequence comes from Legionella sp. D16C41, assembly GCF_048541585.1. Lineage (NCBI taxonomy): Bacteria > Pseudomonadati > Pseudomonadota > Gammaproteobacteria > Legionellales > Legionellaceae > Legionella > Legionella sp. D16C41. The sequence continues at coordinate 196,729 of NZ_CP183303.1, forward strand.
TATTATGCGTGATGGACGTCCTAATTTAGCTACTTTAAGTGTCGAAAATACTTTTAATGAGCCGAAGCTCATATTGCAATGGGATGAAACATTACCACCTTATACAAACGAGACACTTGCTGAATTAAAAAAAATAAAAAATAGTAATCTTTGGATAACACCTGAATGGTTTCGCCAACTTCCGCCAGTTCTACAAATTTTTCTGCACGTTAGTGATGTGCATGCCTTCACCTACGACGCCTTAAAAAGTAATTTAAGTACACTAGAATCAGTTTGGAAGTATATAAAAACACATATGGAGCAGGAGAGTTTACTCAATGATTTAAGAATTGTTGCTGAAGATAAACTTCCTAAGCCTAGCTGGTTTGATCAACTATCTATAGGCCATCAAGTGGTATTTAGAGAATTAGCTTCCAAAGTTGCTAGTGAAGGGTTGGCTTCTATTGACGCTCAACTCTCTCAAATCAAGCAGTTATTAGGACTAGCTTCTGCTAATTTCGAAATATCTGAAATCAATCAATTATGGGGACATGTAACAGATGATAAAGAAATGCGTAAAGTTCCCTATTGGTTCCTGCGATTGCCTGCCTATGAGCAGTTATTTTTAAAAAAAGTTCTTTTGGAAGCAAACAAGGTAGAAGATGTCGTCTCTTATTTACCTAGCCGCCTACGCTCTTTACCACTCTTAGCTAATTTTGGTAAGCATCAATTATTTCTTCTCTATCCTGATGGTCAAGTAAAAGAATTAGGGCATGCTAGATTGCGTTCTAGTCATTTAAGCTCTAGGGATTTAGAAGATGAACCTGCTATTTTAGGACAAGAGCATAGTAATCGTAATGTAAAACAAATCTGTAAGTATATAGGTAAAAATCAGTCATTACTTGTTCAAACTTTAATTAGCCCTCTTGCTTTACCAGGAAAATTTTTACCAGATCCAATTTTAGATAAGCATCGACGTCATGCTATAGAGCGACTACGTTCAGAACGAAAAGATATTAAGATATATACTACAAATCATCCGCTTAATATAGCGAAATATTGGCTTTATACTAGCTCTTATGACGAAGATTGTTTAACTATTTTAAACAATGCCCAAGAAACGTTGTCACTTAGCAATATCACGCAAAAAGCTAAAGAATTAAATGTTGGTGATAAGTTTGCAGTTAATATTATAAGCTTGCTTGCACTAGCTTATTGTTATCCTAATGCATTTAATGCGCTTAGACAATTTGTAGAAAATCCTAAAACAAAGGAAAATAATTCGTTAAGTTGTGAACGTTTTATCAATCAACTATTTAGTGAACATAAAATTCCTGAAGAGTTTTATGATAATTTATGGCCTGGTCATAAATTTAATAAAGAGGTAATAACTAAAAGCTTAAAGTATTTAATTTCTTCAAAGGAAAGTCATCCTGCAGCATTTACTTTAGCTAATAATTTAACCGATTTAGCTGAGCTTTGTCGTGATTATGATAGTTGTCTGAATGCAGGTTATGGTAAAGCAACCATTTTTGATTATCATTGCAGAGAATTATGGTTAAGTTCACTTGAAACCTTAATTACTATGTTTACAAATGGGCTTAGTTATGGTTCTTGTGTGAGCGGCAAAGATAGAAAAGCATTAGAAATACTTCATACTAATGCTATGTTAATTTATCGCGAGATTTATGGCACTTGGCCAAAGTTTGCTGACACTAAGGAAGCAAGAGAGCGCTTTGAAGAGATGGTAGAGAAAGCATATGAGTCTAGGCATGGACAGGTACATGCAGGGCGTAATGCAGAGGGCGCTGAAGGTTTTAAGACACCACCTAATTATTTACCTTACTCCATCATAAAAAAGATTAAATTAAAAGCAGGTGATCAAGCACTAATAATAGATGATAGACTTGCAACTAACAATGAAGTCAGACGTATTGCTGGGCTTGCAACTTACATAAAGCCTGGTTATTCTCATTGTGTTATTGCTGCTATGCGTTTATCTGAACAAAATCAAGAAAAACTATTAGAAAAAATTAAATTGTTAATTGGCGAAAAAAGTTACTGGCAAAAACAGCTTAACTATCGTATGTTTACAGGAACTATTTCCCCTAAAGGCATTACCCAGATTCAACAATTATTTGAAGATGTAACTAATTTAAAGGAAATTTCTGACGTTAAAACCCGCATTCTTGCTGATATTTATTATATTGTCTTAAATAGGCCCGCAGATTCAGACTTAAGAACTGGCACTACAAAAGCAGTTTATAAAAGTATAATTGAGTTGTATAAGTCAGCCAATCCAGATACTCAGATTGATTCGGTATTAGAAAAACTACAAGAAACTAAAACGAAATCCTTTGAAGATAATATAAAAGAGATTAACCAAACGTTTTCACCTATTTAAAGTCAATTTTAAAGATTATAAAAAAATTTAAGGAGAGCACTATTATGTTAAATCTTAATTCTGGAATAATTTGTGATATTTTGGTTAGAGCGCGCGAATTTCAAGCTAAAGAAGAGGTAAGTTTTCCAGAAATGACTGATGACATGGATGCTTCTTATGTTTTAGCTGATCATGCTGATGATTTGACCTATCAAGAGGTGGTTGGTGCTATTAACAATTTAGAGCCTGACCAACAAGCAACCCTTGTTGCTTTAATGTATGTAGGCCGCGGTGATTATACGATTGAAGAGTGGGAGGAGGCTTTTTCATTTGCGCAAGAACGTTTAACCGAGCATACAGGCGAATATTTATTGTCTAGGCCAACTATGCCAGACGAAATAGAGCGCGCATTAGATGCCCTAGGGATAGTATGTGAAGAATGACAATAAGAACGATAAGAACTTAGTCTGGTTGTGTAAATTAGCTTAAGTTCGCTAGACTAAGAGATGTTCTAATCCATAATAGAGGGTCTCTAGTTGTCTTACTTTTTGACAACAAAGGACAATACCTGGCATAAATGAAGCTCTATCAATGCTATCATGCATAATAGTTAACGTTTCTCCAGGACTTCCAAATATTACCTGTTGTCTTGCCATAATACCAGGTAGGCGTACTGAGTGAATGGTAATACCTTCATGCATACCACCACGCGCACCTGCAATTAATTCATGCTCTTGCTCTTTTTTCACTAGAGATATTGCTTTTGTCGCGGCAATCATTTCTGCTGTTTTTATTGCGGTACCTGAGGGTGCATCAAATTTTTGTGGATGATGAGCTTCTATAATTTCTACTTCTGAAATATAACGTGCTGCTTGTGCTGCAAATTGCATCATTAAAACTGCACTAATTGAAAAGTTGGGTGCAATAATTCCACCTAATTTTTTATCATTACATAATAATGTAAGGTGTTGAATCTGCTCTTGCTTTAACCCAGAGGTGCCAATAACAGGATGAGCACCATTATTAATTATTACTAAACTATTCGCGTAAACACAGTCAGCACGTGTTAAGTCAATGACTATCTGAGCTTGCGTATTAATAATCGTAGCGCTTAAATCGTCATGGTACGATAGGGCACCTACTAATTCAAATTCAGGATGATTGGTAATAGTTTCGCAAGCTAGAGTACCCATTTTACCGCGTGCTCCATTAACGATAACGCGAGTTGCCATAATAATCTCCTAAATCTTTAAACACGAATTATAGGTGTGGATCGCCTGAAGTCTTTGCTAAATCAAAACTTTCTTCGTTAAAATGATATAAAAATACTTAAATTAGCCTTGCTAATTTTGACTTTGCGCTTTAATGATTGCTTTGCTTCATTGTTGAAAATAGTAATTAACTCTTACTTGATTTTTTAAGAGATAATTGATTTTCTCGTATAGTGCGCCAAGCCCATACGGTCGCCGGCGGCCAACCAAATAAAGTGGCTTGCATAAACAGCGCTACAATAGCTCCACCTGGATTATCATTAATTAATAACACTAACCATGGAAAAGCAAAAGCAAGAAACCTCCAAAATAGTTTTTTTAACATTTCTAGGTATCCATTTAATTAACTACGTATTTCTAGTTATCCTTAAACAATAAGGAACTACTTTAGCTTAATTATTAAGCTTTTTAAATTATATTTATATTTTAATTGAAAACCCAAGGTTAACAGGGCTTTTTAAGATAAATTATTGCAATAAAACAGTAAGTATTGTACCTTAGCTGGACATTTATTAAGTGAATTTAGCTCGTTTTCCTTAGCTAAAATAATAATTTTGCATTATGTATTACTTTAGCTTAATATCGCGCAATATTTTCAAACATTGTACTTAAGTTCTTAAGGTATCAAGCATGAGAAGGCATGAACTTCATCCCCATACGGCTGCAATTAATAAAGCACAAAAAAAAGAATCTAAGAAAGCTAAAAGTGAAGCTTTATTATGGTTAGCTGCGACCTTCCCACAAGCTTTCGACAGTACAACCCGTATTCGACCTTTAAAAGCTGGTATCATGACCGATATTTTACAGCATATAGCTAAAGCAGGTGAAATAGGTATTTCACGCAGTAAAATTCGTGAGGCGGTTGTTTTATTTACACGCCGGTTAGATTATTTAATCTGTTTAAAAGCTAAAGAAATGCGTATTGATTTAAATGGCAACCCAATCGAACCTGTTACTGAAGAAGAAGCAGAGCATGCTGCGCTTAAAATTAAGAAGCGTATTGAAAAAAGTATCCGTAACACACGTAAAATTGTAACTGTAAAAGATTCCAATAATTTAAAGCAATCTGTTAAGCCTAATTATCAGATAAATAATAGAGCGACTTTAGCTGATAATGAGCCTTACGATGCTTATTATGTTGAAAAACCGCCACTTTTTAATACTTTGGGTAGTGGAATGTCAGTTAAACCTAAAGTGATTGTAAGACATAAACCTCAGCGTCAATATGACCCAAGTGCAGTAGCTCGCTTAAAAGAAAAGTTAGGCTTAGCGCGCAAAAGCGAAGAAGAAGTCTAGTAAGAGCTTGCTAAAGTTAAAAATCTACGCCTAGCCAGTTACAGCCTACGTTCTGCAGTTTAGCCGGCGTTGTTGCATAACTCTAAAGCAAGTAGCCTGGGTGAAACGAAGTGAAACCCGGGTTTCGGCCCGCAGGCCTACACCCAGGCTACAGCTGCTGAAGTTATACCTTTTAGGTTCGTAACGCCACCTTTTTTTAGTTATTCCTAAATTTATTTCCATTACCCTGAAATATGCAACAACGCCGGTTTATCTGCAGAATCCAGAGAAGAGAAGTAGCTTGGATCTCGCAAACAAGTCGCGGCATGTAGGCTTAAAAATTAATTATGCCCATATGTCTATATTAGAGTCTAAATTATTCTTTAACTTGAATAATCTCCATACAATTTGTTCCACCTGGCTCACCTATAATTTGGCCGCGAGTTAATAAAACAAAAGAACCAATTTGTAGTATATCTAAATTAATTAAATGATTTACTAATGTCTTTTTTATGAGCTCAACTTGTAGCGGATGAAAATCATATAAAATTGGAAAAATATTATTTACAAGACTAAGTTTATTAACTGTTTTAGGATTAGCACTAATAGCATAAATAGGAACTTTACTTTGATGGCGAGACATCCATATTGCACTCGCACCTGATTCAGTTAAAGCAACAATGGCTTTAATAGGAAAGTGATTGGCCGTATACATGGTTGCCATTGCAATAGCTTGATCAGCCCTATCATAGTGGCAAGTATCTTTTTCAGGTTTGTTATAAAGGAAGGTAGCATGTTTCTCTGCACTTAAACAAATTTTATTGACCATCTCAATAACTTTAACCGGATATTGACCAGTCGCCGTTTCAGCTGAAAGCATGACTGCATCAGTTCCATCTAAAATAGCATTAGCAACATCCGATACTTCAGCACGTGTAGGCTGTGGTTGATAAATCATCGACTCCATCATCTGTGTTGCAGTAATAACTACTTTATCAAGGCGCCTAGCTTGCTCAATGATTTTCTTTTGAATAGCGGGAACTTCTGCCTCACCTATTTCTACACCTAAATCACCACGAGCAACCATTACCGCATCAGCGAAATTGATAATATCTGCTAAATTCTCTAAAGCTTCAGTGCGTTCTATTTTAGCAATAATTGGAATATCCGGTGCGTTTAACTTAGCTAATAATTGACGAGCTTCATTAATATCTTCTGCATCTTGTACAAAGGAAAGCGTTAAGTAATCAACCCCCATTTCAACAGCGGTACGCATGTCCTCTTTATCTTTTTCTGTTAAGGCGCGCGCAGCTAAACCACCGCCCTTGCGATTTAAACCTTTATTGTTTTTTAAAATACCGCCTTCAATAACCTTACAAAAGATACGAGAATCTTCAACTTTTATAACTGTTAATTCAATAAGACCATCATTTAATAACAATGTATCTCCTGAGGTAACTTCTTGACATAAGGGTGTGTAGGTAACGCTTACAAAAGTTTCATCCCCTAATTCTTTAGTCGCACAATCGAGGATGAATTCTTGATTAGAGGAAAGATTGACTTGGCCTGATTTAAATTTGCCAATACGTAATTTAGGGCCCTGTAAATCAGCCATTACAGCAAGTGGCTTATTTAATGTTTGGGCAATTGATTTAGCTGCGGTAATTGTTGTAAGCACAGAGGGATCTGCATGCGAGAAATTAACTCTTAATACATCAACACCAGCAGTTAAAATAGCTTTTAAAGTTTCTGGTTGACTACAAGCAGGGCCTAATGTTGCAACAATTTTAGTTCGTCGATGTAGCATGGGCACGTTCTTCCAAGATAGCTACAGCCGGCAATGTTTTTCCCTCTAAACATTCAAGAAATGCACCGCCGCCTGTAGAAATATAAGATATTTGTTCGGTTAAATTATACTGATCAATTGCTGCTAGCGTATCGCCCCCGCCAGCTACTGAAAAGGCATTGCTATCGGCAATAGCAATAGCAATAGCTCTAGTTCCATATGAAAATTGCGCAAACTCAAAGACACCAACAGGACCATTCCAAATAATTGTTTTAGCTTTTTCAATAATATCCAAATATCTACTTACGGTATCTGGACCAATATCCATAATCATATCATCACTGGCAATATGAGTAAGTGTTTTATTAAAGGCAGGACAATTTTCGTTAAATACTTTACCCACTACTACATCAGAGGGTAAAAGAATTTGACAATGATGTTTAGCTGCTAAGTCTAAAATGGCACGTGCCTCATCAAGTAAATCATCCTCACTAAGAGATAAGCCTATTTCAAAGCCTTGCGCTCGTAGAAAAGTATTAGCAATGCCTCCACCAGGCACTAGGTAATCAACCATCTCTACTAAATGATTAAGCAAGGACAATTTGGTTGAAACTTTAGCCCCGCCTACTACTGCAACAATTGGTTTGTCTGGATTTTTCATTACTGTTTCAACGGCTTCTAATTCCCGTACAAGTAAAGGACCTGCTGCGGCAATAGGAGCATATTTAGCGACGCCATAAGTAGACGCTTGTGCTCGATGCGCTGTACCAAATGCATCCATAATAAAAACATCACATAAAGAGGCTAGTTTTTTGGCTAATTGCTCATCATTCTTTTTTTCACCAATATTAAAGCGCACGTTTTCACAAACAACTAATTCACCCGGTTTAACTGCTGGTATCCCATCTAAGTAATTTACAGCAAAGCGTACAGGGTAATTTAAGTGACTGGCGAGATAAGTGGCAACAGGTTCAAGAGAAAATCGCCTCTCAAATCTTCCTTCTTCAGGCCGGCCTAAATGCGATAAGACAATCACTGCAGCACCAGCATCAAGCGCTTGCTGCAAAGTTGGTAGCGCTGCTTGTAAGCGTTGATCGCTGGTAATGATGCCATCTTTGATAGGAACATTTAAATCTTCACGAATTAGAACACGTTTATTATGTAAATCTAATTCACTCATTTTAAGCAAATTCATGATTAAATCCTTTAACGGCTCATCATACAACTAGCGGTATCCAACATACGATTTGAAAAACCCCACTCGTTGTCATACCATGCAACTACTTTAACTAAGTTGCCTAATACTTTTGTTTCTGTAGTATCGAAAATAGCTGAAGCGGGACAATGGTTAAAGTCACAAGAAACTAAAGGCTCTTCATTAATGTATAGAATATTACTCTTAGCACGACGCATAATGTTATTAACTTCATCAGCGTTTGTTTCTTGCTTAGCCGTGAATGTTAAATCAATAACCGAGACATTTAAGGTAGGTATACGCATAGCAAAACCATCTAATTTACCATTTAATTCAGGTAATACGAGCCCAACTGCAGAAGCTGCTCCTGTTTTTGTAGGAATAATTGAATGAGCAGCAGCTCTGGCGCGCCTTAAATCGCTATGACTGCCATCAAGTAACATTTGATCATTTGTATAAGCATGTACTGTATTAACTAAACCATGCTCAATACCTATTGCCTCATGTAGGGCCTTAACAACTGGTGCAAGGCAATTGGTCGTACAGGAAGCATTAGAGACAATAATATCACTTGTACGAAGGCTTTGATGATTAACACCATAAACAATAGTAGCGTCGACATCTTTGCCGGGAGCGGAAATTAATACTTTTTTTGCGCCAGCATCAATATGTTGCATGGCTTTTTCACGATTTGTAAACAAACCTGTGCATTCTAGAACAACATCTACATCAAGTTCTTTCCATGGTAAAGCTTTAGGATCACGCTCAGCAAGAACACGAACAGGATGGCCATCAATAAAGAACTGATTGCCTTCAACATTCACCTCGTGGTTAAAGCGGCCATGGGTGGTATCATAGCGTGTTAAATGAGCATTGGTTTGAATATTTGCTAAATCATTGATAGCAACAACATTAATTTCATCTTGGCGGCCATATTCATAAATTGCTCGTAAAATACAGCGACCGATACGTCCGTAACCGTTAATTGCAACTCTCAGAGCCATCTTTATTTCTCCAGAATGAAAGATTCATTAGACTTCTTGCATAACCTGCATTGCAACGAGCTTTCCGGGGTTTATTTATTCTTATTAAACTTAGCCCCCTAAGCCACTTGCGCCTGGTACTTAGACAAAATACACAGGTGATGCAAGAAGTCTATTATGAATCAATTACAGGGTATTAATAACACTAATTAAATGTTCTACTGTGATGTTTAAATAAGTGTAAGCTGCTTCAGCTGGTGCAGAAACACCAAACCGATCTAAGCCAATTACAGTACCATCTAAGCCTACAAAGCGATACCAGTAGTTAGTTGCTGCAGCTTCAATAGCAATACGTTTTCGTACACTTTTAGGTAATATACTTTCTTGATAGGCTTTATCTTGAGCAATAAACTGCTCAGCACAAGGCATAGATACGACTCGTATTTGTTTTCCTTGTTCGTTTAATTGCTTGGCAGCCGTAACTGCTAAATGTAATTCAGAACCAGTCGCTAAAAGAATGACTTCTGGTGTACCATCACATTCAACAATGGTATACCCACCGCGCCCAATACTCTCAAAAGCTTTATCTTGATGAACTAAGGCTGGTAGGTTTTGACGTGATAATAATAAAGCAGAAGGCCCTGTATGACGAGTTAAGGCTTGATACCAAGCAATCGCTGTCTCTGTTAAGTCAGCAGGTCGCCAAACTCGCATATTTGGTGTCATTCGCAACATCGCTGCATGCTCAATGGGTTGATGAGTGGGTCCGTCTTCGCCTAAGCCAATTGAATCGTGGGTAAAGACATAAATAACACGTTGCCTCATTAAAGCACTTAAGCGAATAGCATTACGCGCATAATCTGCAAAAACTAAAAATGTTCCCCCATAAGGAATAAATCCCCCATGCAATGCTAGACCATTCATGATAGCCGCCATACCAAATTCACGCACACCGTAAAAAATATAGTTACCTGAACAGTCTTCTGCAGTAAGTGCTTTGCTACCAGACCAGTTAGTATTATTTGAGCTAGTTAAATCAGCAGAGCCACCTAACATTTCAGGCAGTATTTTAGCAAAAAATTCAATGCAAGCCTGAGAGCCTTTACGAGTAGCTATAGGCTTATCTTGCAAACGGCACTCATTAATAAATTTTTTAGCTAAATTATCAAAGTTATCAGGTAAATCTCTATTAATACGACGTAAAAATTCATGGTAATGATCGGTATGTTCTTCTTGATATTGTTGACATAACTCTAGCCATTGTGTTTCGTCACGCTTACCTTGTTCAACATGGCTCCATTGCTTATAAATAGAATCAGGAATAGTAAAAGGTTCATGTGACCACCCTAATTTTACTCTTACTTGTTCAATATTGGCATTGCCAAGTGGAGAGCCATGGCATTTCTCACTACCGGCGACGGGTGAGCCAAAACCAATAATTGTTTTACAGATAATTAAGCTTGGTTTATCTGTTTGAGCACGTGCTTGCTTAATAGCTTCTTCAATTACTATTGGGTCATGGCCATTAACTTCTTCAATTACATGCCAATTATAAGCCTTAAAACGACTAGCGGTATCATCGGTAAACCAAGCATCTACCTTGCCGTCAATGGAAATTCCATTATCATCATAAAAGACAATTAATTTACCTAATTTTAACGTCCCAGCAAGCGAACAAACCTCATGTGATAAGCCTTCCATTAAGCAGCCATCACCAACAAAAACATAGGTAAAATGATTAACAATTTCGAAATTAGGTAGATTAAATTGACTCGCTAGAGTTTTTTCAGCAATAGCCATACCTACGGCATTAGCTAAACCTTGCGCTAGAGGTCCAGTTGTGGTTTCAACACCTGGGGTTTCCTCATATTCAGGATGACCAGGAGTTTTAGAATGAAGTTGTCGAAAGTTTTTTAAATCATCAATAGATAGTTTATATCCTGTTAAATGTAACAAGGAATACAGGAGCATAGAACCGTGACCATTGGATAAAACAAAACGATCGCGGTTAAACCAATGAGGATTACTAGGGCTATGTTTTAAAAATTTTTGCCAGAGTACGGTGGCAATGTCTGCCATACCTAAAGGCATACCCGGATGGCCTGATTGGGCTTGCTCAACAGCATCAATACTTAAAACGCGAATTGCGTTTGCTAATTCGTTTGTAGAACTCATTTACACTCTTAGATTATCATTAAGACGGCTATTGTCGCTCAGAAGTTGTAATTCAGCAAGCCGATCTAATAGTAAATATTATAGCCGAACTGCTTTTAAAGAGTTCTAGCTTGAACTTTATTTAACTATATTTAGAGATTTTATTTATTATAAAGTAGTCAAAATTTCCTAAATAAGTATCTATTGTTGATGTTATTAGCAAATTTAGTAATAATTTGGCACTAATAGCAATATAGATAGTATTTAGGATCAAATATGACAGCTGTAATGCGCCACCTGCAAGAGATAATAAACATAACGCCAATCGAAGAAAATAACTTGTGGCAATTTAACAAACAATTACAGGCTAAAAAAGTAGAGTTCTTTCAGCCATTACTTAAGCAACATAATTTACTTAGCTTAGAATATAACGTACTTTGTACTCAACTGGTACATAATTTTACGCGTAAAAATTATGATCCTGAACAATTAAAACAGGAGTTAATAACTGCCTTAATGATGGCTGAATTATTGGCTCATTTATATCAAAATTATTTGGTTGTACCACGAGAAGTGGCTCGCTTACAACAGGAACAGAAAATTTATAGGCAGTTATTAGCTAATGTAGGGATTAAATTTCCCGCAATTACTATTTTTTCGCCTGAATATTCTAATAATCTTACGCAAAAAGTTCGTACAAATATTGCGCAAATAAACTGGTTACGACTTTTTTTAATTCGGAGTAAGCGTGTATTAAATACTGCTGTACCCATAGCTAAGGATTTAGAAAAATTCTGCTACTTCGTTGCTGCGTTAGATAAATATGCTAATCCAGTTGTTGCTTACTTAGGTTGGGTATTTTTTATTCCACGTTTATCAACCAATCTGTTTTTATTATTTAAACATTTAATCCCTGGATTTTGGATGGAGGAAAATGAGAAGGCAATAGGTTGGAATAATCGTCTACATGCGCACTTACAACGTAGGTGGTTTGAAATTGGCAATGATGTTGCTTGGATGACAGGTGGTATTTTAAATTGCTTTATTCTTCTTGGTCCGCTAGCACCCTTTAGTGTTTATTTAAACGTAGCACTTTTTGGCTATGATGTTATTTTAGCAACAATTAGAGCTACTCTAGAAATAACACGTTTACATGCTTTAAAGGATGAATACAGTAAATTGGCTGATGCTATTAAGGAGAAAGGCTCCTCACAAGAATTGATTGAAGTTTATGAGTATCAAAAATATTTAGATGCACAGCTAGACTACGAATATAAAAGATTAATGTTTGGTATATGCAATACAACAGCGTTATTTCTTGCAGCCTCAATAACTATACCATTATTTGTGGCCTCTCCTGTTGTTCCATTTATTAGCGCATTTCTATTAGTAGCCATTACGGTGGCAGGTTATATGGCTTCTCAAGCTATTGAAAAGCAAAGACCGGCAACCAAAATTGATAAATTGTTAGATTCATCGGCAGGTTTAAAGGCGCTGGGTTTTTTCTCTTCTAGTTTAAAGGAACAAAAATTTAATAAAACCGATTTAGAGCTAAATCCTCAAATTGAATTGATGCCAATGTAGGAATTTCTTTTGCCGCTGATAGTTTTAAGAAGTCTTGCTTAAGCATAGAGGGATTATTAAGTTAATGCTACAATAGATTTCTTTCAAAAGGGCCATTAAAAGTTAATTATAGGTTGAGCCAAGGCCCAACTTACAAAATCAAACTAGGTGGGGATGTTGGCAGTAATTGTAGCCTGGGTGAAACGAAGTGAAACCCGGGTTTCGGCCCGATGGGCTTTCACCCAGGCTACCTTTGCTATTAACTGGTTCATAAGAATTTAATTCTTCTTTTTAGCGAGAAAATCATGCCACAGACTATGCTGCCTAAATTTAGCCAACTTAAACTAGATACCTTTGTTGAACAACTTGATAATTTGCTACAAGCAAATTTACAAAAAATTACTGAATTGTTGAAACAGAAACCTCCTTTCACTTGGGATAATTTAATGCGCCCACTTGAGGATATGGAGGATGCACTTGAGCGTTTTTGGTCCCCCATGTCACATTTACATGCCGTTGTTAACTCTAAAAGCTTACGTGAATGTTACCAGGCGTGCTTACCGAAGTTATCAGCTTATGAGGCAGCAATAGGCCATAACAAAGCTCTATATCAGGCAATTTGTTCTATTGATTTAGAAGACTTAAATGTTATTGAGCAAAAAATAGTAGCAGATACTTTGCAAAGTTTTGAACTATCAGGGGTAGCTTTAACGGAAGAAAATAAAGTGCGTTTCGAAGCAATTCAGACTCGGCTTTCAGAGCTATCAAATCAATTTGAAAACCATGTTCTTGATGCTACGCAAGCCTTTAGCATGCATATCACTGATGAAAAGCGTCTACAAGGTTTACCTGAACATGCTGTTAATACAGCTAGAGAGTTAGCACTTGAAAAAGGCTTAGAGGGTTGGATTTTAAATTTAGAGTTTCCAAGCTATTTAGCAATAATTATGTACGCCGATGATCGCACTTTGCGAGAAACATTTTATGAAGCCTATGTGACGCGTGCATCAGACAAAGGCCCTAATGCGGGTCAATTTGATAACAGTGCGCTTATTAATGAAATACTTGCTCTGCGTCATGAAAAGGCACAATTATTAGGGTTTACTAATTATGCTGAATTGTCATTAGCTACTAAAATGGCGCCTTCCACTAGTGAAGTTACGCGCTTTTTACTAGATCTCGCTAACCGAGCTTATACACAAGCGCAAAAAGATATAGAAAACTTAAAGCAATTTGCGCATACAGAATATCATTTAACAGAGCTTCGACCCTGGGATATTGCTTATCTTTCTGAAAAAATGCGTCATAAATATTATGATTTATCTCAGGAAGCTTTGCGGTCTTATTTTCCTTTAAGCAAAGTTATGCCTGGGTTGTTTACGATTATTGAGCGACTGTATGGCATTCGCTTAGAAGCAGTGCCAAATGTTGATACGTGGCATCCAGATGTGACTTGTTATCGTTTAATTGATGAAAACAATATTGAGCGTGGTTTTATTTATATGGACTTTTTTGCTAGGCAAAATAAGCGTGGTGGAGCCTGGATGGATGCCTTGCAAAGCCGCCGCCTTGTTAATGGCAAAACAATCCAGTCCCCCATTGCCACTTTAACTTGTAATTTTGCTAAACCAAGTACCAACAAGAGTGCCACACTCTCTCATGATGAATTATCTACCTTACTACATGAGCTTGGTCATTGCCTGCATCATGTCTTAACCCAAGTTGATTATTTAGATGCGTCAGGTATTCATGGTGTAGAATGGGATGCTGTTGAATTACCAAGTCAATTTTTTGAAAATTGGTGTTGGGAGAAAATGGCTCTTGAATTACTGGCCGAGCATATTGAAACAGGCGAACCGTTGCCAGAAAGTTTATATCAAAAACTTATAGCTGCTAAAAATTTTCAATCTGCAATGGCTATGATGCGTCAATTAGAATTTTCTTTATTCGATTTTCGTATTCATCAAGAGTTTAATTCGGAGCAAAAGCAATTTGTACAAACGATTTTAGATCAAGTTCGTAGCCAAACAACAGTCGTTCCAGTTGTTGATTATAATCGCTTTCAACATAGTTTCTCTCATATTTTTGCCGGAGGCTATGCTGCTGGTTATTATAGTTATAAATGGGCTGAAGTGCTCTCAAGTGATGCTTTTTCACGTTTTGAAGAAGAAGGCATTTTTAATGCTAAAACGGGCCGTGATTTTCTCCACTCTATTTTAGAAGTGGGTGGCTCCAAAAAGGCAAGTGATGCTTTTATAAGTTTTAGGGGTAGGCCTGCGACAATTGATGCGTTGCTTAGGCATAATGGTATAAATTAATTTAACTAGACTGAGAGTAATTAAGAGCTAATATAATTAGTTTAAGTAGCTACGGCTAGCAGGTTCTTTAGTTAACTTAAAGGGATTATTGCAGTGTTACAATTTTAACCCCAAGGTTCCTACGTGCTGCGGCTTGTTCGCAGCATCTAGTTAAAATAATGTGAATGGTAACATTTTAGGTTATCTGTATAAGATTGCTATAATAAATTCTTGTTTAAAAAATGCATTTTTTAAAAAATATGATATAATTAGAGTGTTCCTTTTGGGGGGCGACTTGGCTTCGACGCGGGTTGCGAAACCTAAGGTGCATGCCGAGAACTTGAGAGAACTCTCGTAAATCAATCTCACTAAATATAAATGCAAACGATGAAAACTTTGCAGGTGCTATGGCTGCGTAAGCAATCATAGAACCGCACCGTGCGCTGCCATAAAACCAGCGCCCCGTTGACCGAGCTTGCTTATCGGTATCGAATCAACGGTCATAGAAGATAAGCTAGCTTCTTGAGTTGTCTTAGCTCTTGAGGCGAAATTTAAGAGACTAGCTATGTTAAATCCTGCCTATCGGAGAGGACATAGTGAATACTAAAAGACAAGGCTAAGCATGTAGATCTAAAGGCAGAGGATTTGCGGACGCGGGTTCAATTCCCGCCGCCTCCACCAATTTACCATCCAAGACACTCCAATAACATTGCACTCAGTACTTTCTAGTTGACTAATTTCATTCCATATTCTAAATTCTAGAATATGGAATAAAGGATAATGTTCATGATTAAATCGCAAGATATTGTAGTTCTAGCCAAACTTTTAGCCTATCCAGCAGATCAAAGGTGGTCTCAGAATAGTATTGCATTTGAATTGTGTTTAAGTCCTTCACAGATCAATAGTGCATTCAAAAGATTGGTTACAGTAGGGTTAATTACTCCATACCATCCCCCAGATAAGCCACAGCCAATTATTCAGGCCTGTGAAGAATTTTTTCTTCATGGATTAAAGTATGTTTTCCCCGCTAAGTTAGGAGAGCTGGCTCGTGGTATTCCAACTAGTTATGCCGCACCTAGCCTAAGCGATCAGATTATTGCTGGGAGTGATCCTATCCCTGTATGGCCATATGGAGAAGGGAATGAACGGGGCCTTGCCTTAAAGCCTTTATATTCTTCAGTGCCTGAGTCTGTAGCAAAACATCCAGATCCGCTATTTTATGACTTATTGACACTAATTGATGCTATTCGTTCTGGGCGTGTAAGAGAAAGGCAAATTGCTTCACAAAAAATATTGGCATTATTAAAATCAAAAAAGTTGGTATCAAATGAATAGAAGTTCAGCTCAAAGAAATATCGAATCTCTTAGTTTAATCGCACATCGTCTTGGAGATTTATGTGATGAAGTAACTTTTGTTGGGGGTTGTATCACAGGTTTATTAATAACAGATAAAGCAGCTCCAGATGTACGTTTTACTGTGGACGTAGATTGTATAGTCAACGTTATTACTAGACCGAGTTATTATGCTATTGCTGAAAAATTACGACAAAAAGGATTTAAGGAGCTAATTTCTGGTGATCATCCTATATGCCGTTGGGATTGCGATGGCATTTTAATTGATGTCATGCCTATAGATAAAAGTGTCTTGGGGTTTTCTAATAAATGGTATAAAGACGCACAAGAAAATTCTATCAAACATAGTATTTCTGACAATATAAATATAAAGGTTATTTCAGCACCTTATTTTCTAGCGACCAAGTTAGAGGCATTTAAGGATCGTGGGAAACAGGATTTTTTATTAAGTCATGATTTGGAAGATATTATTTCAGTTATTGAGGGGGTGAAATAATGAATATCGCTTGGCTAACTGATATCCACCTCAACTTCTTAAAGATTGAGGCAAGAAAAAATTTTACCAACAGGTAATTGAAACTGGTGCAGATAAGATTTTGATTACTGGTGATATAGCTGAAGCAAAAGATGTGTGTGAAATTCTTCAAGAATTTAGCACACATACAAATAAGCTTATTTATTTTGTATTAGGTAATCACGACTACTACTTTAGCAGCGTTAATAATGTACGTGAAAAAGTTCGCGCTTTGTGTATTCAGAATAAAAACCTCATTTGGCTTGGGGAGCCTAAAACTGTAACATTAGCTGACGGTATTTTGTTAGTTGGGCATGATGGATGGGCAGATGCGCGTTATGGGGATTTTGATCATAGCTTACTGAATCTAAATGATAGCCGTCTGATTGCTGAGTTATACCAGGCCTTTTTATTGAATAAGTCTGCTTTAAAAAGAGAAATGCAAAAATTGGCTGACACAGATGCGTCAGCTCTCCATGAGACATTATTTAATGCAATTGATACCAATATTAAAGAAGTGATTATTGCTACTCATATTCCACCATTTCCTGAAAGCAGTTGGCACAAGGATAAACCAAGCGATGAAAATTGGCTGCCTTATTTTGCTTCAAGAGCAACTGGGGATGTGATTATGAACTTTGTTAAAAAACATGCTGATATTCAGTTTTTAGTTTTATGCGGTCATACTCATACAGCAGTAACTATAAAACTTTCTGATCATCTGATAATTAAATCAGGGCATGCTGAATATTATAAACCTAGAATTCAAGAAATTATTTTTGTAAGGACCGAAAAATAATTATTTAAATATAATTCACAGTTTCTTTATGCAGTATTTTTTATGGTTTTAAATTGAGTGATGTCATTATTTTTTTGATAAATAGATATAGTTTGTTCATCAATGATCAGAAAACCATCAAAATCCTCTTGTTGAGCAAAGGCTGAGGGTAGAAATTTTTTGTCGAGATAATCTACATGAGTAGCCATTTGCCTTATCAATTCTTGAGATTCGGTCAATTTTAGTGCAAATTTATAGGCGAATACCATAAAGATTATAGATGCAACATTGAGCCCCATATGTCCAAAAAAAGTAGCTTTTTTATCTTGCCATACGGTATATAAATAACCTATTTTAAAAAAAATACCAATGACAAATAACCAAGCAGGTATGCAGAGCATTAATGTTAGCAAGCTTAATGTATGAGGAAGTTGATTGGGAGACATATGAAAAAGGGTTTGTATTTCTTTAGAACTGATAATGTGCATTGACTGGTAGATTGCATACCCTAATATAGATCCACAGAAAGTAATAATAATTTTCCAAGGGGTTTCATTGTAATATTTAACTGTCTTTGGAAATAGTGGCCTATTGCTCTGCAGGCTGAAAAAGTGCATAGCAAGATAACAGGATAAATTATAAAAGGGCTACTTGAAAAAAAATCTAATATGTCGAATAAAGTCTGCATCTTAATTACCTGGATAATATGTATTATTGAAAGATTCCTATATCTATTCAAGGAATCTATGCCATTATAAAGAGAAGTAATAATTAAAGTAGTTATGTTTTAAACAAATAACTCTGGGGGTACATTTGGGGGTATATTTTTACTTCTAATGAAAATAACCCTTTAAATACAACACATTGATTAATCAATTAAATAGCCGCCGCCTCCATAACTTATTAATATAGATAATTTTTTCAAGCAATATCAATGTGACACTATATCTTTTTAAAGCTCAGCCTAAATCTCCAGTATTTCTAAAACCCTGCTTTGAATAATTTAGGCCTTTGTAGTTTTAAATTATCTCTTAAACAGCAATTTTAGCTGTCAAATAAAGTTCGTTAGCTGATAAAGAGCCTGACCAACCAGGAATAGTCTCAGTCCTAATCGGTGCACTGGTAGCTGCACTCAACCGAGTAATTAAATTATTATTAGATACAAAATTCCCTGCATTGAAGTAACGGTAGCCGATATCAAAGCTGAATCTATTCATTTTCAACTCAAGGCCTGCATTTAATTGCCAAGCAAACGATGCTTTAGTTAAATCTTGCATTACTGAGGTCACGCCTGAATTAGCATCTAAAACCGTATGAAAATTACTTATCGAGTTATATGAAACACCAATCCCACCACCAATGATAGGTTGAATCAAAGCATAATTTCCTAGTTCATAAGCAAGTATATTAGACCACTCTCGTCCATAAAAAGTACCATTAAACATTATAGCGTTACTATTTAAGTCAAAGTATCTTGTTCTGTTACCAAAGGGATTAGGATTATTTGATGCTTGAAATCTTTGATGTTTTCTGTATTTATAAATTCCACGATAGGTATAATTGATATCAACAGAGACTAGAGGATTAATCATATAACCAATTCCTGCGGTATAGATAGCTACCGTACCTAACTTGCTATCGTAACCATCTGGAGAGGGGTTCCAATGATTTGGATTAGTATTTATGTTGGAGGTATTAGACCAGCTAACGCCCGACCCAAATTCTAAGAACCAAGGCATACAGGATAAATCAGCGCAAGATTTTATTTCTCCCATGGCTCCGGCGAATGAAATATTAAAAACTGTTGCTAAGACTGCGTAATTCAAAATTTTAATTTTTAACATTTATATCCTTATGGCTTGCTGTTTTTGGCTGTCGTTATGATATAACCAATAATCTTTTTACGTCTAGAAAAAGTATGAACAATAAAACTTTGCATATCAAAACCTTAAGTAAGCTAAATGGTATATAAGTGCATAAAGTCGCTAGAAATTGTATTTTTACTTATAGCCTTAATTTCTATATAGTTTTTTATTCTTATTTAAAATTTATAGGAATTAGGCAACATGCGATGGACCGAAGCAAATATCCCTGATTTAGCTGGAAAAACTGCGATTATTACGGGCGCAAATAGTGGTTTAGGTTATGAAACAGCAAGAGCATTGGCTGCTCGAGGTTGCGAAGTGATTATGGCGTGTCGGAATTTAGAAAAAGCACAAATAGCAAAAAAGAGTATAGAAAAACTTGTGCCTGAAGCCAATATTAAAATTGCAGAATTAGACTTAGCTAGTCTTGCTTCCATCGCTAACTTTTGTAACAACATTAAAGCCTCTCATTCTCAGATTGATATTTTGATTAATAATGCTGCTGTTTTAAATACTATACCTGGCAAAAAGACGAAAGAGGGTTTTGAGTTAATAATGGGTACCAACCATTTAGGGACATTTACCTTAACAGTGCAATTGCTCCCCTTATTAGAAGCGGCAAATCAGGCCCGAATTGTTACCGTAAGTAGCTACTCACATAAATATGCAAAATTGACACTTGCTGATTTAACGGCTTCCGATACAGCTGAGCAGTTAAAAACCTATGCTAAATCAAAATTAGCAAATTTATTATTTATTTTTGAATTAGCAAACCGATTACAGGATAGCAATAGTCGAGTTATAAGTGTTGCAGCACATCCGGGATTTGCCGCCACAAGCTTAAGCGATGCTAAAGAAAGTGGAGCAAGTACTCAATTTGCTTCTTTCATCCATTTTGGTATGCGCCTCTTTGCTCAAACAGCAGCACAGGGTGCTTTACCAATTTTGTATGCAGCAACGGCAAAGCCCGTAAAAAATGGTGAATTTTATGGCCCAGATGGTTGGACTGGGATGGCAGGTTATCCAACTAAGCAACGTGCAGCAAAAGCAGCTTATAATAAAAATTTAGCGGTTCAATTATGGGAGCGCTCAGAAGAGTTAACTAATATCAAATTTACAATTAAAAGCAATAAAGCTTTGGCAATTACACAAGCAAATCCGGTGCCTAAGTCAACTGAAAAAATAATAACCTTACTAAATAGAACCTTAGTACAAGCCAAACTTAATCCGATATCTAACACAAACTATCTTTTTTATGGTCAACCTGTTGATATTAATGCTTCTGCTGCCACAATATGGAAATTAATGGCTGATGTAAATCACTACAATGACTTATCTCATGCTGCAATTGATGCGCACATCCAAGGTGCCTTAGTTGAGGGTAATGATATTAAATTAAAATTATTTCCCAACAATAATAAAGGAAAATTAATTCCTGCTGTTAATGAAAAAATCACAGTGGTTAATGAGAAGGCAAAAATATTGGGTTGGTCATTACCGTTACCCATGGGGTTGGGTTATACGCAACGCTACCAGTTTTTAGAACCGCTTACCAACAACAAATGCCGTTCTTATATCATTGATTATATCCCATCGCCGGTAGGTTTCTTCTCTAAGCTGTTTATAGGTAAAACTATCAATCAAGCATTTACGCAATTAAACTTAGGTTTTAAAGAGGCGGCAGAAAAGTTAGAAACGGAAAGTTTCAGTCCAATGCTGAGGTAATTAAACTTACGTTAATATATTAGACCTCTTGCATAACCTATTTATTTTACACGATTGCTGTGTTGCAAGAGGTCTATTGTATTTCTACCACCATTAAGAGCTTTTTAATGGACTCTTAATGCAAAGCTTGTAATTCTTTTATTTCTTTTTCCATTTTGGCAATTTTTGCTTGGCGGCAAGCTTTAACAGAGTCGTGGTTAACGGTTACATTGCTTACGGTATTGCCATATAGTAAAGGCTTCATGCAACCAAACCAGAAAGATCTAGCGCTAACGCCTTTATCAGTAAAGCCTGCACTTTTGCAAGCAGCCGCAATCGCTTTGCATCCTGAGTTCGCGTTATTGCTATCCATAGTGGCTGCGAATGAAATTTGAGTTAGAAATAAAATAAAAGGGGCGATAAGAGAATGCTTACGCATAGCTGAATATCCTTTTCATAAATTAAAATACAGAAAGTAATGCTAACGTAATTATATTAACATTCCTATAATAATGCTTTGTTACGAATAGAAATTAACTATTTTAATAATTATTAATAAGGCTAATATTAACTGATTCAAGTTACCCGTTTATATGAAATAACAAGAGCTTAATAATTTCTCCAAGTGACCAGTAATTCTATTAAGTAAAATTAAATTTTTGCACATTATTTAAACACATCTATACTTTAAAATACTGATGTTTTGACGTATTTGAAGTAAGAGGTAAATAGTGGATCTTTATAATGCTGACTTTTATAGCATACTAAGGATGTTGTTTTTTTTCATGACGATTGGGTTATTTATTATATTAGAAGCGTTTTATCCATTCCATAACTTAGGTAAAGAAGGAAAACAAAAACGCCGATTATTGAATTGGTCTTTAGGTATTATAAGTATTACTATCGCTCTTCCTTTAAGCACACTTTATACTGCTTGGTTTTGTGACCATTATAATTTTGGTATCTTCCATTTATTTCATACGCCCATTTGGCTCGTGTTTCTTTTATGGTTCTTGATAAATGATTTTATATATTATTCCTACCACCGAGTAAGTCATAGCTATTCCTTTTTTTGGTATTTTCATAAAGTTCATCACTCCGATAAATCGATAAATACAACAACAGCACTTCGCATTCACCCTGTTGAGGTCTGTGCTTTTAATATTTATAAAATTAGTCTGATTGCCATTTTCGGCCCGTATTTCTTAGTGGTACTAATTTGCGATCTAATTCAGGCTATCATTGTCTTTTGGTCTCACTCTAATCTTAAATGTAATAAAAGAATAGAGCATTTTTTAAGCATATTTATTGTAACGCCTAAGTCTCATATTCTGCACCATACGATAGATAACGATAATCGAAATTACGGCCTAGTCACGCCTTTATGGGATAATTTATTAGGAACTAGGTGTAAGCCTTTTTTTGAAGAGGAAGAGATTAAAAAATTAAAAGTAGGGTTAAATACAAATCATTCTTATGAAAGCCTTACCAATATGCTCTTATTAGATCGGCTAAAAGAGGCATTAAAAAACATCCATTTTGCCCATTTTAAATATAGCTTGCTAACAGTTGGCCTGATGACAATCTTCTGGAGTTTAGCACTATTTTATCCTGTTATAACGCATGGTTTATTGGGAGTAAATGTTTGGTTGGCAATGATCTATTTAGTTTTATCTTGCCATTTTACAATGATAGTTATTTCTATTTATTTACATCGTAGTGAAACTCACCGGGCAGTGAAGTTTCATCCTATCGTACGTCATATCTTTAGATTTTGGCTCTGGTTAATGACAGGGGCAAGCCGACGTGAATGGGTTGCTGTCCATAGGGTGCATCATCAAAACACTGAAACAGAAAACGACCCACATAGCCCTGTTATTCATGGTTTAAAAACTATGTTTATTTCAGGCTTTGAACTTTATCACAAAGCAAAATCAGATAAAGTAGTCCAAAAGTATGGGATTATTACTGATGACGATTACTTAGAAAAGTATTGTTATGATAAACATTCAACACTTGGGCCCATTATTTTCTTACTTATTGAAATGATTTTAATAGGTATATGGGCAATTCCTTTATGGACACTACAAATGATTATTCAAATTTTACTGCAAGCTAGTGTCATTAATGGTTTAGGCCATTATATTGGTTATCGTAATTTTGAAACAGAAGATAATTCACGCAATATCACCGCCTTTGGCTTTTTCGTTGTAGGTGAAGAATTACATAATAATCATCACCAACATCCAGCTTGTGCTAAATTTTCTTATTACGCTCATGAGTTAGATATGGGTTGGATTTATATTGTCTTGCTTAAAAAGCTTGGGCTGGCAAAAATTAAGTTAAGACCTTTAGTAAGGTCCAAATGGCATCCGCCCGAAGAGAGATCATTGGACAAGACTAGTTATTATAATGATTTAACTTAAATTTAATAAGAGAGCCTTATATCAAATTTTGCTAAGGTATGAAGAGCTTTAGAAAAGTGTTCTGGATGCCAACGGTAATAATCTTGTCCTTCTTCTCCTTTAGGTGTATCAATTAGGTATTCATAACCAGGTTGATATTCTCCTACATAGCCAATCTTTTTAGAATAAATGAAAGGCCAGGTTGTTAGCTTACTGGTTGCAGAGCCGCTATCTATTTGAGTTGTGTTAGCTGCAAATTGTTTAAAGTTTTCTAAAGCCTGCTGCCTTATTTGCTCAGCATAGAGTTCGGGATGAATGACGCATAGAGGATTTTTATTAACAAAATCATCGCCAAGTGTTACCCGATAATTGTGAGTGCGCTGCGCAATGATTTGTTCTTGACAGGCTAACTCATAACCGGCTTCAGGACGGTTAATAACCGCTATCTCACTATCTCCACCATTTCCTCGCATACTACGTTCATTAGCGTTAGCGCTTCCACAAATCATTAAGTGATTATCAATGGTGAGAAACTTAGAGTGTACGTAAATTGGACTACGTTGGGCTGCATTTATTAGCTCCTTCCTAGAAATACCAGGTTTGGCAGCAAGTTCAGCATATTCTTTTGTAGGGCCATACCATTGGGCTAAGAAATTAAAAGAAATAAATTGCCACCAAGGTTTGCCGGTGTGCTGTTCAATCTGATTCATCATCCACTGCATAGTTAACCATTGCAATGTGCGAAGTGAATCCATTTCTAGTTGGCCCGGTTCACTATTTGTATTGGGCAACATAGGTAGGGTTATAAACACATGAAAAGGGACTTTTGCTTTATGGCGCTCTATGATTTTATCAACTAAGGCTTGTGGAATAGGGTTAAAAGATTCTGCATGCTCTGATTTAGCGTGAATTCCGGGCCCTCCTATTAAATATTGGCTTTCAAGTTCAATGGAATGTTGCGCTTCTGCAATAGCATTTTTATAACCTATTGCAATACTTCGTTCATAGGGTTTTGCTGCAACCCAAAAATTGCTATGGGAGGCAGACATAGTTGAACGTAAAAGTTGTGACTGCCATAAAGCGCGAGGTCGAAGTAGGTTAGTATAATTAAGGAGGTTGGTATTATTTAAGTTGCGACAAAAACGTTCAAGGCTACAGTAATTATCTTTTGTTTTTTTATTCCAGTATTTTAAGCGGCCATTATTTGCATTTTGCCATGCTGAAACAAAGTCATTTAATAGGTCGCTAACTACAGGGCCGGTAATTTGTTGATGGACATCTCGCCACCCATAGGTATTCGGTGTTTTCTGGGTAGTATGATGGCAGTCATCCATGCGATCTTGTGCAAGATCTAAACCACCATAAAAAGCGGTTAGCTTTCTTTTTTTACTGCCATCATTAAGCGAAAATTCTGCGTCAGTAATGACTGCTTTTGAGTGATGCGTATTAAAGTTATAAGTATGATTAACAGCACGAAATTGTAAATTAGGCAGATCCGCTAGGCCATTTTTAAGTCCTTGTGATCGAGCAATTGCATCTAAATAAGTAATAGAATCATGATGATAAGTTAATTTGTTATCCCAAAATTGAGCCCATACTTTAATGGCAATAACTAAATTAGGATTATCTATCGCTTTTTGCACAAGAATTTTTCCTAAAGTATAGGGCGAGGCCTCATGTTCTTTTGCACTTTTAAGTGTTGGCTTAAGGTAATCTAAGTGTAAGTTAATTTCCCAACCTTCTATACAAATTAAGTATTTTGCATTTTGAATACTTCTGATGATAGAAGGGAACGCTCCCTTAAGTTGTTCTTGCGGAAGAGATATATCTTCATAAGCATTTAAATAATGAGTGACTTGATTGCCTAAGCGAGTGGGTGAATGAGCTGGTTTAATTTCAGGTCCTGTTAAGTTATTTTGTCCTATTTTATTAATACAGTGATAATTAAGATAATATAAATTATCTTGTTGTACGTTACATAAAAGTTTACTTAGATATTCATATAAATCCTGATAAAACTGTTGGGCTTCGGAATTTGGTGCAATATCAACATGATTTTTTACATCTTCTATAAATGCTTTTAATAATAAGTAAAATTGATAACTTTTTACCGGATTGCCAGGCGAGATAGCCAATAGTTCTCGATGATTTTTTATTAATTGACTGTAGAGCTTATTATCGTGATTTTCATTAATAATATTTTTAATTACAGTTAATAAATTCGTACAATCGATTTGAAACTTAGCCTCTAAAATAGGCGTGAACTTCTCAAGCGAGGAATCAATTGTCCTAGCGTATTCAGGGAGATTAGGAGAAAATTTTTCCTTAAAGAGGGTAATAAAATGCTCTATAACTATTTTGATTTTACTTAGATAACTCTTTGTATAAGGATGTTGTGGATCAAAGAGCTTTGAAAATTCATTAACTTGCTTATAGAAATTTTTCACTTCTTCATTTGAAAAACGATCTTTATTTGCAACGAGTATTATTTCTAGATTGGTTAATGTTTGGAATAATTCTTTTTTCTTAAGAGCGACTAAAGTATCTAATTTAAATAATATGGTACGAAGTAATTGGCGCTTATCAGCATGCATTTTGCTTTTTTCATAACTTATTTTTTCTAGATGCTTTTTTATTTGATATTGATAATTAATTATTTCATAAATAGTTAATTCAGCTTCCGCTTTTTCAAGGTTTGTTAAAATTTTTCGTGTTTTACTAAACCAACCTTTATAAGCATTCTTTGCAAATAAAGTGTCTTCATTGTCTTTAAAAGCCCAATTTGCCTTTAGCCTAATTTTGCTAATATCTGCTTGAATAGAGCGGATCTTTATGGAAAAAAAATTATGGGTATACATCAACCATTTCTCTACTGCTATAAAGCCATAAAAGCTTTATTTTTCATCTTTTAAATGGGAAGTAAAATTTTTATCCTTTAATAGGATAACAATTCATTTCATGTTGGTAATTGGAGATAATTTTATAATTAATTCCCAATTTAAAGTTAAACTAAAAAAATTAGAATTTATCTAATATTTTCATTTGGTTAGTCGTCGTTTAATAACTGTGCTTAGTATAACAATTTGAATTTTATTTGCAACTTTTGTTTAAAATAATTTCTTGTTGAGTTATTGTGCTGCTCGTTTAACTTTATAAATTTTACTAGTCAATTAAAAATTTATGTTACCACCTTACTGCTTTAAATTTATTTAAAAATAAGCATAAAGCTTCTTTTGTTAATAAAACCTTAAGGTTTCTCCATTAGTGTGTAGACCAGCAAAACCATAGCCTCTTTAAATCCAATCTCAAGGGCAGGGATTTTAATAGTTCGATTAATAATAAAAAATTAGGGGAAACTATGCGAAGAAAATCATGTCTCTTAAAAATGCTATCATTTGCTATTGTCTTGCCGGTTAGTGCTATTGCTGCCAATAGCAATTCGGTTTATGAATTTGATGGAGTATCATTGAATGCTGCATTAGGACGATTGTCAGGCGAGGCACATGAATATGTTTACGAGGAAAACTCTAATAATAAAATAAGCCAGTTAAATTGGAAAATAAATAGTGCATTAATAGCAAAGGCAGAAATAAACTATGATCTGAAGCCTTGGCTTACCCTAAATGGTAAGGGTTTTACAACGCTCGCCAAAGGTAATGGTTTAATGGACGATTATGACTGGTTAAACCCTAACCAATTCCATTGGACTCATTGGTCTCACCATGATGATACTCATCTTAGTTATGCTAAAGGTATGGATTTGAATCTACAAGCATGGATATTTCATAGTGCAAATTATAAATTTGGTGTTTTAGGTGGCTATGAAAGAAATTCATTTAGCTTTAACGCTAAAGGCGGCTGCTATCAATATGCAAATGGCCGCGATGTAGGCTGTTTTGCAGCTAATGAGCCTGGCATTGGCTATCGTCAGACTTTTAGTACGCCATATCTGGGTTTAGCTGGGAAGTATACTGTCAATAATTTTGAGCTCAATTTATTGTTAAAAGCGAGCAATTGGGTAAATTCTAAGGATAATGATGAGCATTATGCCCGTAACTTAACATTTAAAGAATGGGGGAATGGTGCAAAATATCATTCCATTACATTAAATACGGGATATTATTTTACTAGAAATATGAAGCTCTTTGCTGAAGCTTCTTATACTCGTTACGGCAATACTAAAGCAGATACCCAAATTAGGGATAATACTTCTGGAATAAAAGCCTATATTCCTAACTCAGCTGGGTTAGATAATAAAAATTATATGGTGGCACTTGGATTGCAATACACTATTTAATTAAAAATTTGTCAACTGCACTATTACTTTGTAAAGAAGGTTATTACTTTCTTGATGCAACGGATAGTGCATTATTTTTACTTAGGTATAAACTATTTGCTCTGATTTGACTGCTATTTTTCAACTAAAATTAACTGATATTCAAATGGCTATTGCGCAGCTAATTTAATTGATGTAGCTAACCATGGTCTTCATGTTTACCACAGCTTATCGCAATAATTTTTAAGTAATTTTCAGGTTAGTTAGCCTGACATGAACTAGTTTATATATAATTATTTTGTATTGATATTAATCAAAAAGTCTTGAATTTGCTATAATTGGTATACTCATGCGCCTCCTTTGAAGGTCAAAGTTATGCCTAAACTAAGCAATATAGTTATTAAGGATGAGAAAGACTCAGAAATTATCCACCAAATAAATCAACTTATTGCGCAATATAATCAAACTAGTGCTCAAGCTATTAATACTGCCATTTTAGAAAGAATAATTAGTATTTGCGAAAGTTATATTACCTCAGTTCCAAGAGAAGAACGTTCAAATTTTCTTGATGAAAATGATACGGGTTACTTGCAACTTTTAACAAAATTACCCCATATAAATGAGATTGTACAACTAGAGAAAAGTATCTTGCAGCTCCTTGAGTTGTCTAAATACGGTCAAAACATGCCTAAGGCCCAATGGAAGTTACTAAGTAAATTTTTTCTTTCTGGAGAAGATAATCCTACAAACACGCCAGTTAAAACATTAGGATCTGAATATTATAATGAATTTAAATACGCGGGAAATCTTGCTAAATCTAAATGGATAAATCATTTAGAACCTATCTATAATAATGCAGTTTTAAGTTTGCAAGAAATTTTAACAAATAAAAAAGATGAGATTATCTATTTAGATAATATAGCTCCTTACCAACTGCAGATTAAGCATGGGCTTGTTTACGATAAAGACGAGCAGCCTTTTAGTACAAAAAAATCTTTCGGTATGAATATTAAAGATGGTTATTGTATCTTTGTACTCTCAGCTAACTTACAATTATATGCAAGTGATCCTAAGACCGTATTAAATAAAAATTTTCATCATTCTTCTTTTTTCCAAGGAAGACCAGTTGCCTGCGCAGGTGCTATTAAAGTTAATAATGGTAAGATTATTGAAATAAATCTACTTAGTGGGCACTATAAGCCAAATCGTAAGCATTTATTGACCTTTTTAAATTTATTAGAAGCACAAGGCCTTGATATTTCTACTATTAAAGTAAAAGATCATCCCAACGGCTCCCTACAAAATGCTAAAGAGTATTTAGCTCGTAAGGGGTATTTAGCAGGTGAAGTATCTTATAGAGCTGCAAATGAGGCAAAAATTCCTTTCCCGCTAGAATATAAACATAATCTTGAACATGCAATTAAAATAGGGCATGTACAGGCTAAATATGACAAGGCAAGGGCTCTTATCTATGGAAGTCAAGCTTATCCTAAAGATATATCACAGGGTATTTTTCTTTTGTTAAGTTTAAAGGATCATAAAGATTTTGCTAGTAAAGTTAAGAAAGCGCTAGATGAGATAAGTCCTGCTATTTTATCTATTTATAATATATATAAAGATGTTGCCTCAGATACTGAGAAAGAAAATAAAATAGGACACCTTCTTTTAAAAGTTGAGGAAACAAATGCGTTGCTTTTTTTAGCAGATTTTTCTAGACAAGTAGGGGATGATAAATTATTGGCAAATGTGCAAAAACATATTCTTAGCCTAGTAAAGGATAAAATAGATAAAAGCAGCACAATTAGTTTAAGCGATAATGCAAATATTTTAAAAATTCTACAAGGATCTCGAAATTTAACTTACGATTATGGCCAATTTAAAGAACAAAATGCAGCTTTGTTTGAGCAAGAGCAGGCAGAGCCTCCGCGCGTTAGTAGTAGTCGCTTACAACCTAGAAAACGTATAATTTTATAGAGTGAAAAATGATAATTTTACAAAGGCAATATATTAAGCGTTTATAATTCTAAACCCCCATCTATCTGCTAAAAATACATAGTTTATTTAAACTTTTACTTTTGCTGTTTATATCTTTGCGCAAGTTTATAAATTAAAAATTTTTTATAGTTGCGCTAAATACCATTACTATTTCAAACAAAGGGGAATAAGCTTCCAATGAGATAGATATTAGTCTGGCTTATTTAATTGCAAAATAAATTACCTACCAACCTGCATTTAATCGCATAGTAAAATCCCCTTCAATATCCTTGTCGTTTTCAATTACTTTTTTTACCTGTTCTTGAACATATTCTAGGCAGCGTTTAAAGTCTTTGTGGGGATAGTTTTCACAAATATAGTCATAAGCTTGCTGGCTTCTCACAGGCATTTTGTATTTTTCTGAAATAGTGGGTACTAAAAATAGCTCATCATAGTCAGAAAACTTTGCAAGATATTTATTTCTTTTGATTAATTTTGGATAATCTGCTTGTTCTTGAAGGGTGTTGTAAGTCACAGTTGATAAATAATCACTAGGCTTTGTAGATAAATTTGAAAATTCTGACTTAGCCATATCTAGTAAAATTTTTTGCTTACGTATCCTTTTAATTAAATAATCTTTGCCATCAGCTAAATAAGATTTATCAATAAGTAAAACTCCATCATTAATTTGCCCTTCACAGATAAAAAAATCTGCTAAAGGCACAGCGCCACCTATAGTTGGCCAAGCATCAGCAACTAATAAAGAATGTATAGGAAGCGTATTTAGGGGTAAGTATTTTTTAGAATTAAGAAAGCCTACTACCACAAAAGTATGATGAATATTCTTACCAAACATTTTTAAGCCGCAAAGATGGATTGGTGTACCTAGAGGTAGAATTGCTCTTAGTAAGGTAGCTAAGACATAAGCATGTTGATCACAAGAACCTGTTAAGCTTAATACAGCTGCTGCTGCATTTCTTTCAATGATACTTTTATTATTTTTAGACTCCAATTTTGGTGGATAATAAAAGAAGGTTTGTTGACCTTCTTGAATGGCTGCCTCCCAATTTTGTTTTTGTTCGCATTTAGGTGGCTTTTCAGTGCGGCCATGATCAGTTCGACTTAAATACAGCCAGTTACTTCTATAAAGTCCAGCGGCCATAGAACGTCCTTTATTTCTTTGTATGTCTTCCCAATTATTTTCAGCGCCAAGTCCTAATAACATTTTGGTAATACGTGCGGTTGCGTCACATAATTCAACTAAGTTAAAAGGGATGTTGGGTATCTTTTTAAATAAAGTAGAGTCCAGCAATTTATTATTTGAGGCGGCCTTCTGTGGTATCTCCTTTCGTTTAAGTAAAGCCTTAACTATATTTTCCGAACAAGACATGTTTTTTATTAAGTCAATAAATAGGCGTTTATTTTATATTAATTAGTAGATAAAACATTTTTTTTGATAAAAATTAATTCTAAACAGATATAATCTAAGAAGCGCTGGTGCCCTGAAAAGTTTAAGGCATATTTCTTGTTAATTTAAAGACTCTTATGGTAAAGTTATGTTCATTTTTTTATTAGAATAATAACTCATGCCAAAAATTATTTCTTATCCAAAAACGCCTGAATTGTTTCAAGTTCAAGAAGATGTAATCTATCAAGATAGTGAACAACCTTTTGGCTATTTTGAAACTCAAAATAGCAGATATCGCTCTCAGCAAGAAGATGCCTTAGCTTGGGAAACATTAGATGAAACGCTAGATGGTTTAGCGCCTGAAGAGATTGGTAAGCGGTTATGGACAACTTACCGAATGCTAGATGAGCAAGTCTTAAAAGAAGACTTTGAGGATGGTACTACCGCATCAACGACTATTTACGATGGTAAAGATAATTTAATTACAGCAACTTTAGCAGACGCTGCCTCGTTTGCAGCGATTTACCATGATAACGGTAAGCTTTTGGGCGTTGTTCGCTTAAATTCAGTTACTCATAAACCAACAGATCCTAAAGAAAAACTCCGTATTGAAAAGGCTGGTGGATTTGTAATTTTTAATAGAGTAGGTGGAACCCTTGCCATTTCAAGAGCTATTGGCGATAAGTATTTAAAAGAAAGCGGTGTTAGTTCAGAAGCCACCATTGATATTAACAGTATTAAAGCGCTCGCTGAAACATTTAATATAAGTCCTGAAGCAATTGAAAAAATACAGATTATTACCACTTGTGATGGTTTTACCGATGGTGCTAGTGAAGAAAGTAAAGTTGGCCATGAAGCTTTTTTAATAGCTGCTCTAAACGAAAGTATTACAGAAGCTAAAACTGAAGCAGAAATTGCTAAGGCTTTGGTACAAAAAGCTTTAGCTAATGGCTCTAAAGACAATGTTAGTGTAACCGTGCAAACCATAACAAAAAATACCCCATCGTTTTTGCTTGGAGTGTATGATGGACACGGTGGTTCTAAAGCAGCCACACATGTTGCGCAAAATATTAGTAGTGAATTTAGAAAGCAATGTGCTTTAACTAAAGAGGTTTATCAAGGACAAGCGCTTAGTGTAGAGAAGAATCAAGACGTTTATAAGCGTGACAATAGTCAATTAGCTAGCCAGAAAAAAATAGAACTTATAAAGGCTATAGTTCCGACAGTAGATCAAGTAGGAATCGATAATAAAGCAAGTAATATCAATAACCAAACAACAGTGATAAATCAAGGTACAACTTTAATAGTAGAGCCAGAGATTCCTGAAGTTACCGAGTTAGCTCACGAAACAATAAAAGAAGAAATAGATATTCCTACACAAACAGATAAATCTCCTAATAGCCAAACAGTAGATCAAGTAGGAATCGATAATAAAGCAAGTAATATCAATAACCAAACAACAGTGATAAATCAAGGTACAACTTTACTAGTAGAGCCCGAGGTTCCTGAAGTTACCGAGTTAGCTCACGAAACAATAAAAGAAGAAACAGATATTCCTACACAAACAGATAAATCTCCTAATAACCAAGAAGAGTGTAGATTAATTATTGAAAAACTTCTGCAAGCAACACAAAAGTATCAAACGCAGTTATCTAAAAAGAATCAAGAAATACATTTAATTATTGAACAGCTTCTTACTATATTAAATAGTCCAGAACAAAAACTAACTACAATAAAAAATTATTTTGATTTCTTAAATGAAAAAGAACCCGGTAAACGCTTTACCAATATGGAAATTATACAAAGCAATAAGGATATATCGACTAAACGTTTTCTTGCCGGTATTGCTATTATCGCAGCAACATTAATAACAGGCATTCTACCAGGCCTTGCCATTATTGGTGCAGTTTATAAACTAACAGATAAATCACCTCTTGATTTATTTAAAACTAAAGGTGAGCTCTTTAAAGCAGATTTAGAAAAAATTAGGAAAGATTATCTCACTGATGAAGTAGAACAATCTGCATTTCATATGTAAAGACTTTATTATAAAAATAACGTATGCCAACCTTATTGTGTTTAACAAATAGGTTGGCTAAATTAATTAAACGCTATAAGAGACCTAATAAAGATAACCTATAGTTTTTGCCATTGTAATTTACAATAGATTAGCTAAGAGCCACAGTTAACATTCATAAAAATTCTCAAATGATGCTCTTAAGCGATTTCTTCCAATAATTTTAATTGTGAGTGCTGTCTTATAAATCACTTCTAAAAAACTAGGGTTAACGTGGGCCTTCACTAGAAAAGGAAGGCCCGCTTGGGTCTTCATGGCTAGGAAGGGAGTGAAATCCTAATCTTGTACTGTTTATTATAATTTCATCAACCAAGGCTTTAGTATCACTACTAAAAAATGCTTTGTCATAACTAGGATGCTTCTTCATTGCTTCTGCTAAGTCTTTGCTGGTTGCCTTTCTTTCAAGGACTTCTAGCGCTTTCTTTAATACTTCTCTTTTATCTTCATGCTTTTTATTAGAACCTTTAATATTGTTTAAGTGAGTCTCAGTTTTTCTAATTAATTCTTGACGAATGACTTCATTGCTTAACGCAACTTTTTCTTGGATCAAACGTTTAATTTCTTCCTGCGAGTTAACGCTTTGTTTTTTAAATTTAATTGCCTTTCGCACAAGGTCAATATAGTTTGTTTCTTGCGGATAATCTTTATTTCTTCTCTTGCTTAAATCATGTGTTTTATACATTCGCTCTAAGTCTGTTACACTGCTTTCTCCTTGCATAACTTCTAAAGCTAAATCAAGGACTTGAATTTGCATTGGTTTGTACCCAGGCCCCAAAGTAAGGTGGGTTTCTAAATAATGGCGTGCTTCCTCTAACTTTTTAATTAATATGATATCTTGGCGGTCACTAAGTTCTACTGGCTCACGATCTTTCATACTTTTAGGCTCATAAAATCGTCTTTATTTAACTATAGACCTTGATACAATTAATGAGCAAAATTAATGCAAATTTGCTTGTAAAATACATGATATTTACGAGGGTTAATTGCATTTGCTCTTTAATTAATAAATTAAGAGAAATCATTTAGAATTAGCTTTTAAGAACTCTATTACAAAATAAATTAAATGAATATAAGAGTAGCGTTTGCGTTAGAAGAGGTTAGTGATACGGCAAAAAAGATTGGCACTTCTCTAAGGAAATTTAATGAATCACAAATAGGACCATTTGCCTTTAAACCCTTTACCATTTATCTCACAAATGATCAAAATGATATTATTGCTGGAATTAAAGGAGAAATCTTTGAAAAGGTATGCATGGTGCAAATGGCTTGGGTACAGGAGCTTGAACGTAAGAAAGGTTTAGGCCGTAAGTTATTTATGAAGTTAGAAGAAGTAGCGCGCACTTATCATTGTGAATTTATTCAATTAGACACTGCTGAATTTCAAGCAAAACCATTTTATGAAAAACTAGGCTTTGTCGTTGTTGCTACACTTCCTAAGAATTTTAAAGGTTATACGACTTATATTATGCGAAAATTTCTTAATTCTCACCGCGAGCACGGCTAACGTTATAGGTTAATTGAACTAAAATTATAAGCATAGGTTTTTACTAAGGCTAAGTTATGGCATCAGTAATTGATGTGCTTATCGTAGGTGCTGGACCAACCGGTTTAATGTTGGGATTAGAGTTAGCGCGGCAAAAGATTAATTTTCGGATTATCGATAAAAAAGCACAAACCTCGCAAGTTATTAAAGCAACAGCACTGTCCTCAATTGCTCTAGAAGGTTTTGATGATTTTGATTATGCCACACCGTTTATTAAAGTTGGTAATGCAACGCAAGCGTTAGTAGTTTATGCCGAGGGTAAAATGGCTGCCCATACGCCTTGGAGCGGGATTGAGTCGAAGTATCCCGGATACTTTCTAATAGGGCAAAATTATATTGAGCGTTTTCAAGAGCAATTATTAAACCAATTAAGTGCTCAGGTTGAATGGAATACTGAATTAAAAGGTTTGCTAGAGCAAGGTGAAAGTATTCAAGCTAATATACAAAAGAGTAATCAAGCAGAACTGATTAATTGCTCTTATCTTATTGGCTGTGATGGCGCGCATAGTTTAGTCCAACAACAAGCTCAGTTTGCGATTGATCAAGGTAAAAAATATCCTTCTCATTATCTGGTGGCAGATGTAGCTCTTAAGGGCGATTTTAATCCTAAACATTGGTATCTTTTTTTGGCAAAAAATGGCTTTGCTTCTGTAGGAAGCTTACCCGATAATCGTTGGGGTATTCTTGTTTCACTACCAAAAACTAAGACTTATGAGATAGGTCAGCAACCTACACTGCTAGAATTGCAACATTATTTTGATGAACTATCGCCTATTGCTGGAAAACTAACAAATCCCCGTTGGCTTTCTCATTTTCATACTTATTTGCAAGTAATTAAAAATCGTAGAAAAGGACGAGTTATTTTATGTGGGGATGCCGCACATCAAGTTAGCCCGCTAACCTCGCTAGGGATGAATTCAGGTCTTATGGATGCTCGCAATCTAGGCTGGAAGCTAGCTCTGCAATGTCAAGGCTTTGCAGCTGATAGTTTACTTGATAGTTATAGTGTAGAACAAACTCAAACTTTAAAATCAGCAAAATTGCTATCAGATTTAAATGAAAAATCATTTGCAATGACTGGTTTGATTTCACGAGAATACCGTGACCATGTGACTGGCCTTATGATGCGGCTAGCACCTGTAACGCGTTATTTTGGTGGTTTATTATCACAATCTACTGTTCGTATAACGAAAAGTTCAATTACTGCTGAATCTATAGGCCTACCATTTCATCGGCCTTTTACATCACATCAAGCGCAAGCAGAACCTGATTTACAAGCTTGGGTTAACTTTGGTAAAGGCTTAAGTCTTGGTCAAAGAGCACCTGACGTTTTTGCAGCTAAATTTACTAAAACTGATACACCACAATGGTTGTTTAAAGACGGATTGGCAGGAAAGCATGGGTTATTTATATTCTTAGCTAACAGACCCTTGTGGCCTGAAATGACGCAAGCGATTAATGTTATTATGCAAAATATTGAGCAAAGTTATGGCGCTTGGATAAATTTATATTTAATTGTCAAAGAAGAGAATTATAAGTCTAAGTTTCCTTATAATGTCAAAGTCATTTTTGATGAAGATAATAAAATCCATAAGCGTTATGGTGCAAGTGGCGCGTGCCTCTATTTGATTCGTCCAGATCGCTTTATTGGCTTTCGCAGTATTCCACCTCGTTGGGATAAGCTAGAAATTTATTTAAGTAAAATTTTTAAGCTGCAATAACTGTAGGCTATTTAAAATTAAAGTCTAATTAAAGATAAATCATATTAAACAAATTTAAAAAAATACTTGAACATTTATTTGTCATAGTGTTATCTATACCTCTCACTTTTGAAAAATTGGTTTTTTACAAATGTATAAATCCAGTCAATTTAATGATGAGAGGTATATAACGTGCTTCTGGTTAAATCAATACTCTAATCAATTAGCAAGGGAAAGAATTATGCTTAAGCTATTGACTCCTATAGTTGGTAATATTGCGTTTAAAGGCGCGCCTAAAGGTTCATCTAATCGGTTTTTTAGCCAGTCATTTACTAATAAACCACATAGCCCGTCTTATTTAGAAAAGCAACTTAAAGAATTACAACAAAGAAAAATAAATGCAGAAATTACCACCCTTAAAAAAGGCACAACACTAACTGGCCTAAATATGCACTTTGATGAGCACCTCCTCTATGAAGCCTATCCTTTATATTCAAAAGAAACCTTGCAACGATTGTCAACGCAGGAAAAAAGCTTTTTTCATCAAATGAGTAAAGATTTTTATGCTAGATTTGCTAATTTTATTTTAAAAGATGATATTCAATGTGTTAAAACGACTACTACTGATACGAAACTACCTTTTTTCTATATTCATAGAGATATGACCCAACTAGGAAAGGTTGAAAAAGTGGCAAATATATTACCCTTAGAAGATACTGAATTTTCTTTTAAGCCTAAAATTTAAGTTTTCCCTCCTATAAAATTTTTTATATTCAAAATATGGGTAAAATTACCCATATTAATTTTTGTTCAAATTAATTACAATCCCGACTTGATTGAAAAAAAATCAATCTTTTCAGACTTAATAGGTAACCGAGATGAAGTTTTACAACAATCTAGAGTCGTTCTTATTTGCTTATGAGCTTGGTTCATTCTCTAAAGCAGGTAAGAAATTAAATATTACGCAGGCTGCTGTTTCAACCCAGATAAAAAATTTAGAGATTTATCTTGGTAAGCCACTTTTTACGCGTGAAGGTAAGTACGTTAAGCCTACATTTGCTGCTAAAAAATTAGCTGCTTTAATTTCTGAGCCGTTTTATAAGTTACGAGGTGCTTTAGATGGCTTCTCAAAATATACCAATACCAGGCAAGGTATTATTAAAATAGGCTGTATTAATGAATTTGCGCAAAAAATACTTACCCCTAAAATAGGTGTATGTCTTGAGCATGAAATTAAGCTTAGAGTAAATTATATAAATAATAACCAAGAGGTTATTGATTCATTACGAGATAATTTAATAGATTTCGGCATTACTTCCTTAAAATTTGATTATCCAAATTTGAAATTTATTAAATTATTTGATGATGAACTCGTATTTGTAGGTACTGAGCGGTGGAAAAACTATTTAGATCCAACAAGTACAGCTACATTTATTAATAGTCTTAATTCTTTACGCTGGCTTGCTTACAATAATGATATGCCTTTCATCAAAAAATACATTGATGCAACCTTTGATACCTTTCAATTTATTGAACCTTATCTTACGTTTACTGACTTTAATGTATTAATTGATTTAGTTGCAGGAGGCTATGGGGTGGCTTGTCTCCCAAAATCGTATGTTGAGCCATACTTAGAAAAGGGTACGATTATCCAAATGCATTTTCCCAAAAATCCGCCTCGTTATACTGTCTATTTAGTGTATAAAGCAGGTAGTTTATTAAATAAGCGCATGAAATTTTTCAAAGAGCTTGGTGATAAAATTTCAATGAAAAGTTTACTAGGCGTATACTAAAGACGTAAGCTTTGTCTGTTGTTTAGCAGGTCAGCATGTACTTGCTGTTTCTTTACTATGGTCTTTGCATAGATAGCTGTGTCAGCTAAAGCGCGATTAAAGGCCTCTTCATTACCATTAAGTAGTAAAGAGGCTGCATTTATTTTGTGAAAATTATTAATAAAGTCAAACCCTTTTATAACCTTACGAATTTTTAATACGGCTAAAAACTCATTGTAGCTATGGCCGCCGCTATTAAAGAGTAGACTAGAAGTAAAGCATTTTAAAAAGGTGGTAAATTTTTCTAATGTATTAAAAGGCAATTGATTCTTTTCCTGTGCCTTTTTTAAACAACGGATCTGCGATAACATTGTTCCTGAAATATAGCAAGAAAAAGGATGAACAAGTGTTGAGAAATTTTTTTTGGGCCATGCTGCTTTTAAATCAAAATTAACTCTATCTGGTGGTCTAATAAAAGAAAATCCTTTTTTTGTAAAAATCACATCATTGCTGGGTACAGGCATATAGCTCTTCATTAATCCAAAGTGATTGGAATAAGAACCTAAGGCAAATTGAGGCCCGTGTGTTTTTGCAGAAGCTTTAAGATACTTTATTACTCGCCCACGTTTTTGTTCAGCAAAAAAACCTACCTCATATACATTAAGTGGCATGTCAGGCAACTTTACTAGAAAGAAAGACAACCACGCACATTTAAAGATTAAAGCTAACTTTAATTTTTGATCATCAGAAAAATAGCTATAGCTTTTAGTAGACTCTAATTTAGAAAAAGCATCCATGTACTCTTCTGCAATAGGATTGCCTTTAGCAGGGACTCTCGCTGTTAAATAATCATCGAATTTCACTTGTTCAGTAGTAGGAAGTAGAGCATATAATGCATCACAATAATATGTAATATCAGCTAAGTTGAGTAGATTTAAAGTAGTCTGTAAGGTTTCAAAGGCTAAATGAGTTTCAAAATAACGTCTAGTTGAGTCTTCATTAATTGTATTTGGGTCAATCGAGATTTCGTAGTGTTCATCTAACTTACATTCCTTAAATAAGGTTATTAATTTTATAAACTCTTCTTTAGACGTTACTCCCGTAAGATAGATTTCTTTAATGGTATTAGAAAGTGATTTATCTTGATATTGCTCAATTAATAATAAGAGTGCCTGCCCAAAGGATATTTTGATCATAAAGAATAAACAACGTTTTAAAATAAGTGATAGATAGTGGAGTATATTTAAAATTAAATTAATTGAACATTAAGTTTTTAAATTAGTTTCATTTTATTATTTCTAAATATTCTGCAACAAATCCTGCTAAATAAGGGCTTGCTATATTTTGAATAAAAGATTGATAGTCACTTACGGCTGTATGGTCTGCCTTATCAGAAATTGTACGGACAACAAGATAGGGTATAGCATGTTCATTGCAAACCTGAGCAACCGCAGCGCCTTCCATTTCAACGGCTAAGGTAGTTTGCCCTTCATCAGAGAGACATAGGTTTTGATGCTCTTTAGGATTATTTATAAACTTATCACCAGAGGCAATAATCCCAATATGAACTTGAGGGTTAAGAATGCAGTGCTTAGTGAGTGTTTCACGACTTATTACGGAGCTAATTTTATTGATAAATCGGTTAGCAGCGAGGGTTGCATTATTAATTTCCTTAGTATTTGTCCTAAAAATTATATTGTTGGTCAGAGGAATTTGAAATTGAGCAAAAAAAGGCCTGGCATCCATATCGTGCTGATATAATCCACTTCCTATAACTAGATCACCAATATTTAAAGTACTATGTACAGCCCCTGCAACACCAATAAAAAGTAATGAATCTATATGATATTTATTAATAAGAACCGTTGCGGTCGTAGCGGCGGCCACTTTGCCCCAACGAGAAAAAGTTAAAATCACATCATTGCTCTTAAATTTTCCTTCAATAAACTTTCTCCTTGCTATAAAGGTTTCGCCGTCGACCTGAATTAATTCTTTGATGGCTGATACTTCTTCAAGCATCGCCCCTAAGATACCTATTCGCAAAACTGGCTCCTTCATTATTCAGAAACTTTTCTATAATGTAAAATTATAGAGCAAATAGCATATCTATTTTCCTCTAGCTGTAGAAATCAAAAGTTATTTCAGTAAGTTTACTTAATGGAAACTATGATAATATGGGTAATTTAAATAGCTAAATTGAGTATTTAAATCAGCTATTGAGCCCTAAGTTAGAAACTAAATAAATCATATCTAGTAACAATACATAAATTACTAATTTTTAAGCTTTAATAATCTTCGGCTAGTTTAAAAATTAGCTGGCTTTTTGACTTGCAATCATACTTTTCTCGAAGATTTTCAAAATGTCTTTCTACTGTACGTTTTGAAATGCCAAGGATTGCTGCTGTTTCTTGTGAGGTTTTTCCTCTAATATGCCACCATAAGATCTCTTTTTCTCTAAAAGTTAAATGTGCATGCTGTCGTGTTTTATCTTGATTAAGAGAGGTAAAGACAGGCATAGGTTTACTAATAAAAGCGGTGCTAATCCTTTGTGCAAATTCGTGGCGATTTGAAACTGTTAATTTAGTTATAAATGGCCGAATAATTTCTAATTGTTTATCAAAATAAATAGTAAATTTAGATAATAAATTAAGATTATTTAAATAACTATGATTTATATCATTATTATTCAAATCTGCATCAAAACCATAAAACTTTAATGCTTTATCTTTATTATTTAAAACCTCTAAAATTCGAAAAGGATGGCCAAAATTAAAGTCCTTTAATAGCTTAAATATGACAGCACTATTTTGTTTATTAGGATAAATATCAACAAGATAAAAACCTTTCTTAGGATAGGTTTTTAAAATATTTATTGGTATATCTTTAACAAGTTGGCGTAAAATACAATGCTGTAAAAATTCAGCATGGCTTCCTAGCCAAAAATAATTTCCTTCTTCATCAGCTTCTATGTAGCTAAAATGGCTTATACCAGTCATTTTAAATAATGGTTGGCAAATTTTTTTTATGAAAGAAGTGAAATCGAGCATATTAATTGTATTGATCGGTGTCTGTATAGCCATTTTATATAAACATTTTTATTTAAAATTGATCATTTTGATCAAGTATTTTGCACTAAATTGGTAAAAAATTCAATAGGTCTATGGTATTTAATTTACATTTTTTAATTAAGTTATCTATAAATTTTTTTTTAAAGATATAAATAAAATTAAAGGTAAAGAAATTTTACGTTAATAACAAATTGTTACTCTTTGCTTATAACAAGAACAATATTTATTAAAAAATTAATAAAAATTGAAGGCAGAGAATAATAGTGAAAACGTTATTAAGTCTGATGTCAAAAAATAAAATAAAATTGACATCAGCTGAAAATAAATTAAAAGAAAAACAAGCTAGAAATTTAGGCCCAAATAGGAGTTCTTCTTTTTCTAATTTAAATAAGACAGAAAAAAAGGATTCTAGAAATAATAATGTAGCTAAGCTAACAACGGTGAAAGAGACATTAAAAGTACGTTCTAAATCGGAAGTATTTATAGGACGCAGTCAGACCGTGATTAGCAAGAAAGATAGTGAAATAAGTTCGTTTAATATAATGATGCAGAAATTAAAAGGAAGCTTGACTATTTCACCATCGGTTAAAGACGATTTAAAAGGTAATTTGAAAGGAGTTGCTCATAAGGCCGCAAAACCACAAGTAAAATCACTTTGCTTAGTTGGTGGAGCAGCAACTTTAGCAGCAACTTGGGAAATTTTAATGACTCAACCAAGTAAATTGAAAGATGTTCAAGTAGTTATAATAAGCTCTCCTATGTGGGTTGAGGGTATTAATGAACAACTTTGGGCAAATCAACCTTGGGGTCAACCAAAGCGTTATTTACCAAGAGCTATGCGAAGTATTGCAGAAGGACTTTTCCCTGACTACCCTGATACAGAGCCGCTGACTTTTAAAATGATTAAAGATGTTATTGTTAAATTAAGAGAAGTACTTAAAGAAGCTGGTATACAAGTTATTGAAGAAGAGGTCGAGTCTGTCAATGAATGTAGAGATGGTTTAAGAATTAAAATAAATGGAGTGGATAAGGTTATCATACCGCATCATGATTATCATGTTGTCCATTCAGGAAGAAAATTATGTGATATTCCAGGCATTAAATTAAACCATTTTGGTAATGCTTATAAGAAGTCAGCTGAAGAGTTGGCAGAAAGCCCAATGGCTATGGTAGCTTCTGGATTAAGTGCTTTTTGGGCAATTAGAGATTTTAAAGATAAAACGAATGTTATTCATATAATTCCAAAGGGTGATCGTGAGCTACCAATGCATAATTTTGATTGTGTGTTGCGCTTAGAAGAAGCTGAATTTTTTGCTTCAAAAGATGAGGATAGAGTATTAATTCGTGGATTGTGTATAAAAAATAATAAGATGATGACCTGGGATGTAAGAAAAAGTGAAATTTATTCAGCTAAAGGATTTGAGCTGTCTGATGTTGTCCAAATAAGTAAGGATAAAGTGACCTTAGTTGATACATCACCGAAATCTGAAGATATTTATAATTATTACGATTTAAAAGGTGAAAAGTATATATGTACAAATGATATGCGTGGTACTTTATTACCGCCAGGGAATTTAGCAAGTAATTGCCGTGCCGTATTATCGGCTGTAAGTAAGATAATAGATGATCATGGGGATCTAATTTTAGGAGACGGTCAAGCGGTTACCTCATTTGAAGTATGGAAAGAAGCCACGCTAAGTAAAGCAAGAAAGTTGGGTATTACTATTCATGAGAATTTTTATAGTACTGTGTTTAACCAAATTAAATCAATCATGAGCCAAGGTTTTCCTGATGATGATCAACTATGGGAAGTAATAAAACGACTTTATAATAGAGGTGTAACGGTTAATGGTTTGTTAGAGCCTGTAAAGCAGCCTATAGCTGTAAATAAGAACGGTGTGTCAATCACTCAGTCTCAATTTGAAACTCTATTTAAAAAGCCTACTCAACTTGTAGTAGTAAAAGAAGCTAAAAAGGATAAACAAGAAGCTGAGGAAAATAACGTAAAATTTGAATTATAAAATAACAATAATGCAGGGAGGTACCTTACATAAGCGTAATTGACCGCTTATGTAGTAAGTTTACTCAACCGATAATAAGAAAAAGAATTAATAATAAGAAAAATAATTAAAGCATTAGCTAAAGGTAACTAGCTGTAATAAATTATAAAAATAAGGTAAAAAATAATAATAAAAGCAGTAAGAATAAGAAATATAAAAGTTACCTTAACTTGGCATTATTTTAGATCTATTGAGTAAGCTTAGCTAATTAATAAAAATAAAAAAGTTAATAAAAATTAAAATTACTAGATAAGAATAAAACAAGGAAGTTTTCATATAGGTTAAAATTTTAACCTATTTTATATAGCTGCTAATTAATAAAAATAATCATCAATAAGAAAAATAAGGCTATATAATTCGATAACAATAAAACAAGGATGTTCCTCCTTTTTATTATCCAACACATAGTAAATATTTTATAACTTGTGTGCTTAATGTAAGCTTGTTATCATTAACTTATGCTGTACCCTAATTTATTCAATGGCCTTAAAAATTGATTTAAATCATTCAATATTTTTATTAAAAAATAAAGTTTCTGAAGTAAGTAATCATTTCCTAAGTACCTTTGGGTTTAACTATTTTCAATATTTACGATGTTTTGCTGATGGATCTATTAATTGCTTAAGCAATGAAACTGGATTATTCGAATATTTGCAGCAAATTGAAAATAAGCCGGTTGTTTTTTCGTCGTTTACCGAGCAGCATGAGCAAATTCAGTCTTATTGGTTTTTTTGGGATGAAGAATTACCTTCTATCCCTGTGCAAATTGCACGAGAAAAGTATAATTTGCATAACGGTCTTACTTTAGTTAGACGCAACAAAAACTATTACGATATGATTGCTGTGGCCCTTCCGT
Source organism: Legionella sp. D16C41 (assembly GCF_048541585.1). NCBI lineage: Bacteria > Pseudomonadati > Pseudomonadota > Gammaproteobacteria > Legionellales > Legionellaceae > Legionella > Legionella sp. D16C41. The sequence goes on from NZ_CP183303.1 coordinate 240,968, forward strand.
ATGAGCATCCAAATCCGGGAGCATTTTATCTTAATAAATTTAAGGCTATTGATCAGTTTATTTTTGATTTTGAATTACAAAATAAAGATTTAATCCACCTTTTAAATAAAGATGCTATACAGTTGCCTGAAGCTTATCGAGATACAAATTATAAAACTATCTGTTTGACACACGGTAGAATACAGGTTAAAGGAAAAAATAAACTGACCTATATTACAGTTCAAGAGTTAGCCTGCCTCAGATTACTGCTGCAAGGAGCGACCTACAAACAAATCGCAAAATGCCTTGAGCTCTCACCGCGAACTGTTGAAACCTACTTACTACGAATTAAACAACGCACAGAGTTTTCTGCCTGGGTTGAAATAGAGCGTATGCTGTACTTATGTTCTGCTTTATAAAATCTAATCTTAGCTGCTTATAATTACTGTTTAGTGTTATGTATCACTATTTTTAAAACCAAAGCTAAATAAAGTGAGTATGCTCGCTTCCGAATTATATAATATAAAATTTAGTAGAAGGTATGATATTTTGTCCGTATTTATAAGGGACAGACAGTTAATTTGCTACTCATTATACTTTGCCAGCAATAAGTAATTCTGGAGAAAACTGATGAAGATTCCACGAAATAAACCAGCAAAAAATCTGTTTGAACAATTTTGTGCAGGATATGAAAAACGAGACCTACCTTCTACCCTTAGCCTGTTTACTAAAAATGCTAATGTGTGGGGTTCAGGAATTGATGAGTATCGTGTAGGGTTAAAGGAAATTGAAGAGCAGTTACAAAGAGACTGGAGCCAATCAGACGAGTCAAGAATAGAAATAGTACGCTTTATTGTTTCACCTGACGATGCTTTATGGGCAGCAGCAATTTGTAATGCCCATCTTAAAATTGCAGGTCAAGATTATGTCTTTGATCATTTGCGTGGCACAATAATCATAGAGCAAGACGAGGGTAATTGGAAGATAGCGCATATGCATGCTTCTTTTCCTGATTATAGAAATGCTGAAAATAATTCCTTTCCAGTTAATTAAAGAAATAGGTATCAAGTTTGCGTAAAGCTTGATACTAAACTTAAGTTTTATCTATCTTTTACTCATGTATTTGCGTAAACTGATGGTTTAAGCTAAGTCATTGCTATCTTTATTTATGCAGAAATTAAATGATAAAAATTGCTGTTTTATTTTTGGCTTTGGTTATACTGCACAATATTTAACGAAAAAGTTACTTAACTTAAATTTTAAAGTTATTGGTACTACACGTGATAAATCTAAATATCCAGAATATATAAATTCAGGCTATCAACTGATTTCTTATGATGATGCTGAAGTAGCTCATTATTTAAAAGAGGCAACGCATATTTTAATCAGTGTGCCGCCTAAGTTAGGAATAGGCGATCCTGTATTTTCAAATTTCAATAAATTAATTCAAGCCAATAGCCACCAACTTAAATGGCTAGGATACTTATCTTCTACGAGCGTTTACGGGGATTATCAAGGTGAATGGGTGGATGAAAGCTCTGCTTGCCTTGCCCATGACATACAAGGTAAATTAAGACTTGATGCCGAGAAGACATGGATGTCATTTGCAATGCAGTATCAGTTACCGCTGCATGTTTTTAGATTAGCAGGCATTTATGGGCCACAAAGAAATGCGCTTACGCGTATTTTAGCTGGCAAAAAAGCTAGTATTTATAAAGACGAACAATTTTTTTCAAGAATTCACGTTTTTGATATTGTTACTGTTTTACTGGCTTCTATGCAATGTCCTAAACCTTATTCTATTTATAATGTAGCTGACGATGAGCCAGCTGCTGCTCATATTGTAGATAGATATGCTTGTGATTTACTTAAGAAACCTCATTTACCATTAATAAATTATGAAAAAGCAATACTTTCACCTATGGAAAAGCACTTCTATCTGAATAATCGTCGTGTTGATAACTCTAAAATTAAACAAGAATTAAAAATTAAACTTAAGTATCCCACTTATCGTGAGGGATTAGCTAATCTATTATCCACGACGAAAGATTGATTAAAGCACGAGTTTGGGTAAGGTAAGTAAAAAATAGCTATAATTAAATAAAGCCTTGTGAGGAAACTATGATGGAAAATCAAACTCGTGATGATTTAACCGCATATGTTAAATCTAAATCTAAATCAATTGCTTTAATTTATTCTCCTGTAGAATTACATGAGTATATTGTAGAAATCCTTAGTAAAAATAACGATTCATTTATCCATAAAGGAAAAAAAATTCGTCATTTTCATTCTCTTAAAGAGGCAATGATGCAGGCTACAGAATACGGTGCAGAAGAACTCTATCTTTGTGCAGATAATACTTATGATGAATGTGGAGCCATCACAGCTATACAAACCTTTGATTACATTCCACTTCATAGCCCAAAACAAGCAAACTAAAACTAAGTTGAAATTGATTTAGGATTTAAAATCGTCATTTCGCTAACTTGCTTACAAAACGTCTCTCTTATAAGAAGTAAACTTAATAGCAAACCAAATAAAATGAAAATAATCATAATTGAGAAATTAGCTTGATAATTACCTAATAACGAATAATCATTTATTTTGCTTTCTAGAAGAATACCAATCAAGGGCGCGCTAAGCGCACCAAAAAACATGATCATGGTATTGTTAAAAGCAAGTCCTAGGGTTAAATAACTAGCCTGACAGTATTCACTAATAATGGCAAAACCAATGCTTTGCCCACTTGCGCCTATCCCAAGTAGTAAAAAAGCACTTAGCATTAAAAAGGAACTAAGCGGCAAATAAATAATAGCTGTTAAACTGATTAGCACTAAAGTCACGCTAAAAATCATAATCGGTTTTCTTTGGTTAAGTTTATCTGAAAGATAGCCTAATATCGGGCACCCTATAGCATAACCTAACCAAGAAACTGTAATAAAATAAGCTGAAAAATTAGCAGAAAAGCCTTTGGTAAATAGAAATCTAAGGCCTTCGTTTTCAGATAAATATTCAAGGGAAAAATAAACGCTAGAAGAATAAAATCCTATCCACCAAATTTGTTTTTGTGATAGAAGTTCACGTAAATTGGTAAAAAGAGAAGTCGATTTTGTAAGTATATAACGGCCATCAATGGGAGTACGATTTTTAGCAACAAAAATAAGAATCAATATTGCCAGTAAAACGCCAATAAGTGCCAGTGAAAAAAATAATACGCGCCACTCTGCAGCACCTGTAGTTACTAAGGTGCTTAAGGGGCCGGCTGCAAGCATTGGCCCAAGTGTACCTACAAATTGAGATAAGCCAATAAAGAAAGCGATATTTTTTCTAGGTAACCAGTCATAGACGGCTAATAATAAGCAAACAAAACCAAATGAAGAACCAATGCCCATTAAGGCCCTAAAAAATATGGCCACTTCATAACTAGAACTTACTGAGAAACCAAAATTAGCAATTGCACAAAGGCCTGCAGCGAATAAAAGAGTATGCTTTAACCCATACCGGCTAGCAATGATACCTACCGGAAATTGCATCAAACTATAAGTGACTTGGTACGTTGTCGAGCTAATTATTGCAAACTGTACTGCAGATAGGTTTAGGTCTTGCATAATGGATACTTGAAGCGTGCCTAAGACAGTACGTAGGAAAAATTCATATAAAAAAAAGAAGGCGCAAATTAACCAAATAACAATACCTCGAATAGATAAATGATTAGCTACGTTTGCGTAATTATCTTTCAATTTTTCTGTGCCTTTAGTGCAGTTTTCACTTGATTATTATAGAGCAATGAAACAACTTTGCTTTTGAAAGTAGAAAATCTATTCATTTACCATGAATGACTTTAGTAATCATTTAAAGAGGTAAGATTAAATTAGTAGTTTCTCTAGGGTTTTATTAAGGTGTCACCTATTATTAAATAAGTGTTTTTTATCACACTTCTTGTAATTATGCTTAAAATCTAAAACTTAATTTTAACAAATTTAACAAAGCAGAGCAAATTTGCAGCCTGATGATTAATTTTTTGCTTGTTGGCTTGTTAAAACATTAATTAGGATGTTTTTAAATTCAGAAAAAATTGGCCTAATAATCAAATATTCTTATTTTATAGTGACTTAAATTAAATATTCTCTATTAAAAATTAAAATTAAGAATAATAATAAACTATACATAGCGCTTGTGAGTAAAGCGCAGATAAAAAAAGTATCAGGTAATAAAGCAATAAATATCATAAATAAGCAAATAATAGTAATTTTCAATATACTTAAAAGCGAGGTTGCATCGATAATAAAAGAAGTAAAATTTATAAAACCGCAAGCAACAAAATTAGGATATAAAATACCTAATCCTAATGCAGAAATAGTCATGGGAATAATAAAAGCCGTAACAGAAGTTGTTGCAAAGTAGCTTGCAGCAAAGAAGGATGCTATACCAAAAAAGCTAATAATTAGACCAACATAAATTAAATGTTTTGGTAAATATCGGTTAAGTAGCATGCTATTACAAAGAGATCCTAAACTAAATAATAAACTAACTAAAGACGCAATCCATCCATAAATCCTAGTAGAAATACCTAGGTGCATCTGTAAAATAAATGAACTCATAATTAAATAACATACAATAATATTTACACAGATAATGGCATATATTACATGGGTAATGTATTGCTTATTTGCTAATAGACTTCTTACTTTTGTTATTGAAAACCCTTTTTTTGCTGATGAGGCAAAAATAATATTTGGTAAGAGAAAGTAGCTTAAAATCAATAATAAAAAAGCTAATATAAATAAAAAGATAAAATTACTTTGCCAATCATAAAATTCTTGTAAATAGCCGCCTAATAAAGGTGCTAAGATATTAGCAGTTGTTAGAAAAAATACCGCATAAGACACATAAATTCCTAACTTAGCTGGGGAAAACATAAGATAAATAAGTGCAATAATAATAGCCATTGAGCCAAGTCCTGCTCCTAGTCCTTGTATAAATCGAAAAAACAAAAAATAGGTAATTTGATCAGAATAAATAATTGCCAAAGTAGCCAATAAAAATATAGTATTACATAGAATAAAAATGGTGCGATAATTTATTAACTTTCTTAAAAAGCCATAACAGAAAATAGCTAAGCCAAACCCTAACATAAAATAAAAATAACTAAATTGAATAGTATCATTTATTGTTTTAAAAGCTTTTACCATTGCGGGCATAGAGGGAATATAGATATCCATAGCAAATTGCGCAATTAAGCCATTTACAATAGCAAATGTTATGATCTTTTGTTGGGTTGCTATAGTAGACATGCGCATTGGTCTCATAATTAAGGAAGCTATTTTCTAATAATAACAATGACTTGCCCAGGCTCACTAATAAAACTATCTTGGTTTTTGTGTTTAATCTGTTTTAATTCCCATAGTAGATAATGATTATCATGTAATTGGTCTATATATTGCTGTTGGACTTTAAAAAAGGCGTTTAAATCTAATTCTTTAAGAAAGAGTTCATAGTATATTTCTATGTCACTTATGTCTTGAGTAATGGCATTAATAATTTCTCCCGCACTAAGGCCCTCGCGATGAAAGTAACCTAAGCTTTGATGAAGTTTTTTACACCAAGCACTTAGCTCAGCGCTAAGCTGTTGTGAGTAGATGGTTTTGTCATACCATGGATCAACAACAATAACTCCATATTGAGCAACTCGTAGGGCTTCTGATAAGGCATCTTCTGGATTAGGAATATGATGTAGAGAGTTTGCGATTAAAACCCAACTAAATTTATTATCAGGATAAGGTAGGTGTCTGGCATCACCTACTTCCACATCAATCGCTAACTGACGCAGTTTCTCTATATAAGGATTGTAAATATCAATACCAAACACTTTCATATTATGCTTGTTTTTTAAATAAATTAACTTTCTACCATCGCCACAACCGACTTCTAATAAAGTATGTGCTTTTGGTTTTAAAGCTATTATTCGTTCAATAAGCTTTTTTTCAAGTTGAGATAATTTGGGGTAAGGCATCTTGGCTCTCCAAATTAAGTGAGCGTAAAAATTCCACACCGAAATCAGTTAACTTAGCATGTTTTAATAAAATTTCTTCACCTTGCTTAAATTTTACTTGGTAGGCTGCTAAACGTTCCTGATAATTATAAGGTAAATCGCGGATAGCTATATTAAAATTCCTGCTTTTGACATGATTTTCAGCCCCAATTAAATAGGAGGCGGCTAACTTATACATAATAATTAATCTAAAAAAAACAAAATGAGCATGAAAAATTCCCTTTAATGGTCGTAATACATTTCTGGCAGGTGAATGATATAAGTCAGTAGAATTTAAAATGATTGGATCTAAGGTCATAAGTAAATTTAAAAATACATGGGATGTTTCATGTACTAGGCTGTCAAAGAAATATAAAAATTGTTGCTCTGCTGATTCAAATACCTTATAGCGCATAATAATCATGCCAAAGTATCTTAAGCTTGTTGCTGCTGTGGCAAAAAACGTACCTTTTGAAAGATGTAATAGTAAAAGTATTTCATGCATCTCATCATATAAATTTCTATTAACTTTTTTAATAATAATTAATACTTTATCAATATATTTTCTAGCTAAATCATATTCGATAGGGGAAAGAGGCTTAAACGTTTCAATCCGTTGTGCAGTAGCTTTAATATAATTCTTTTGAAATTTAATAATAGGGTTAAGAGAATTACAGCCTATTAAAAGAGGTGTTGTATAAAAGTTATTAATATCGATTTTCATTAAAAGTCGACATAATTTAAAAACCTGATCTTTATTTTGCTCCTGCATAGCTTCTAATAGTGAATAATAATAAAAATAAAGCAAAGAGGAAAAAATTTTTTTATTATCTAATTTTGTGAATTTTTCGCTTAGATTGAAATTAATTTTAAGCCCTTTTTCTGCTGCCTGAATAAGCTCAAGGAAACTCACCTTAGTTCGTTTTCTAAGAGAAAAATGCATAGCCTTTACAGGTTTTTTACCCATAAAAGGCTGCATTGGAAGCAGATATAATAACTTTTGTGAAACAGTCATACATTTTCCTTAAAAATATACAACTGTAACTAAGCGCAACTAGAAAATAATATCACTTATTAGGCAGGCGCTTGTACTGTGGGTAACTTATCTGCACCATCTTTAATAGTATTAGAAGGAACATTAAACGCATGTCGTTTATGTTCGTTAACTAAACGATTAATATTCTTTTTGGATTTTCGAGGCATTTGCTGAGTTCTGTTATTCATAATAAAATTCCTAATGAATAATTTAAAAAAATAAGCTGAAATTAATCGGCTTATTTAAAAGTATAGACTAGGATTTATTAAAAGTGGGTAAGTGCTTACATCTAGAGTTGGGATTAATCCTACAAAGCTAGATGTAAGTTTAAAGTTAGATTAACGCTAGAATAAGTATCTTACCAAATCCTTAAATAGTTAATTGATAATCTTGTGGTTTTTCTTCCTCTACCGGCCATACCCGTTTAAAGAAATTAAGTGAATATTGACGGCTATCAAGTTGCGTTTTGTCATCACATGAGATAGGACAAGTCGGTACCAAATTTCTTGGATGGACAGTATGGCCGTTTGCTTTGCGTGCATCTTTAATCTTTTCCTCAGAAACATAAAATTTATGTAATTTAGGGTTATCCTGTAGCCACTCTTCTTCATTAGAAGTTAATTTTGCTCCTGCTTGCTTTCTAGCCGCTAACTCTTTTGTTTTTTCTTTAACTAAAGAGTAAATGGATGCTTTTTTATGAGGAACTAACTTATCATCAGCGAAGTGCTTACCATCCTTATCTTTCTTAGAACGCACAACAGTATAATCCCTGTCATGGGGTGGAATTGCCGCAAATTGCTTGTCTACATTTAAAGACCATCCACTAGAAACAATAATTGGATTAAATATAAATTTTACAAAGCCGTATTTTAGCCAATTTAACCAGCTGCGAGGATGTAAGGGGTTACTTCCTTTAGGAGGCAGACTTCGCTCAGCAAGGATTGCTGTTAAAGAGCGAAATGAACGAGCATCATATAATTTAACTGGTAAGTTATCGTTCTCTTGTAAAATGCCAGCTGTATGTGCGGCTGCATTACCACCTAAGCATTCCCCCATAAAAGCTATATTGGCAGGCTTTGCACCTAACTTTATTAAACGTTGCGCTTGGGCAAGCGTATCATCATAGAGATCTTGCTCACTTTTTATAATCCCTTTGCTTAATCCTATACCGCGATAATTAAAAGCTATAACGGTGGTGTTCAATTCCCTAGCATAAATTTGATAATGTTTAATCCAATCAATAAAATTATTGCTTCTAGGCATTGCTGTTATAATAAATCGACGATTTTCAATCGCTTGGTTAGCTGATTTAGGATTACGAATTTCTACAGAATCAAGTAATGCATTATCAGGTGTTTGTAATTGATAAAAATAAAGATGATTGCTATTTTGGCGAAAGTCATAATTTAAGCGTGATTCTAATTTTTGGTAAAAACGCTCTTGCTGTGCTTCGCTAAGTTGGTTAAGGCCACGAAAATGAATTTGTTCTGGCTTAAACCTAGCATCCTCGCCTTTAACTTTTGCAGCAACAGAATCAACTAGTTTATCTAGATAACTATCAATATATTTTTCGGCACGCGGTTTAGGAAATAAGTGCGTTACCCAGCTAAGTAGGGAATAAACAATTTTAAGAGTAACGGTATGGTTTACTAAAAAATTTTGCCAGTTTAGTAATTCTCTAATAAGAATATTTTTTTTAGGCAAAATATTTATTACATCCATTTCATCCGCTGGAGTAAATAATGGATCAGGATTTTTAGAATTTTGTAAAATTAAAGATTCATTTTTTTCATCTTTACGAAAAAGTGGATTAATTACTAAATAGCTAAGTAGGCGGCCTACAACTATTTGATAAATTGTATAGGGTAATTTGATAGTATTTAATAAAAATTGGCCGATTTGCTTAGCAAGACTTTGTTTAGGCTTTACTAATCGATAGAAGCTGCCATATTTACTTTTTGATTGTTCAAGTTTTACATCTAAATTTGTCATGATCTATACAGGTGCTGGAAAAATGAGCAGTTTAACCATTTATTGCTTATTGTTCAAGAATTATAAAATATGCTAGCAGTTCATATTAATAAATAAAAAATAATTTAAGCAGGCTTAAATTAACGGTGAAGTGAGGAGGATTCACTGATTACAAAAGTAAAGATAGCTAATTGATTTATCAATTTTCTACTAAATTAAAAGAAAATATTTCGTTTAAATATTAATCCTGACGAACTCTGAGAAGCTTGGTATCGCGGTTCACAAATACAAATCAATCTCCGCCGAGATGTTGCCGCCTGGCCTTTAAATACTTTATTGTATCCTACCAGCGCGCTATCATTCATTAGACCTTTTTCCAAACTAGCATTAATGGCCAATCTTAGCCGAAAAAAGTCTTCAAATTGCTCATGTACTTCATGTAAACTGCGCTTTTTCAGCCTTTTTTCGACTGACCTTGTCTCATTACTGCCAATTTGGAAGGAGGTTATTAAAGTAATATTCACCCATATTTTCGGTAAAAAAGTCTGGCGTTTCATAATTTTGCACCAGCTCTTTAGCTCTTTCTAATAAAGCGTAATCATTAAATTCTTTCAAGAGTTTAATATCTTTTTTAATATAGCTTGGCCTATCTGCACCAATAATAACTGAGCTGATATGAGGATCTTGATAAAGAAAGGCAAGGGCTAAGCTAGTTAGCTTATCATAATCGTACTGAGTTAATTTAAGTAAAGCACGTATTTTTTCTCCATAGGGTAAATTGGGTTCATCGATATGTTGTTTAACATATGAGGTTAGTAAACCTGTTCCTAAGCCACCTCGTATAATAATACCCATTCCTTTAGCATATGCTGCATCAATATAAGGCTTGTTACGCTGATTAATTAAACTGTATTCCATTTCAATAACATCAAAAACATCCATATCTATAGCATATTGTGCAGGCGCGCCATTAACTGAAATGCCCATGAAATTTAATTTTCCCATGCTTTTTAGATCTTGTAATGCTTCAACAACCTCCCCTTTTTTTAAAATATCGATTGCCGTTTTATTATCTAAATGTAAAAGAACGACATCAATTTTGTCCGTTTTTAATTTCTTAAGGCTCTCATTAACATCATTAAAAATGGCTTCTCGGCTAAAATCGTAAGCGGCTGCGGGTTTAGCACAATAAATACCATCATAGGCTTTTTGTTGGCAGCGCGAGTCAGTCGCTTTAATATTATGTTCACCAGGTTTGGTAATTAAGAGATAATCAAAATTTTCTCGCGCAATATAGCGGCCGATGCGTTCTTCGCTAAGCCCATAAGAAGAAGCGGTATCAATAACATTCAAGCCACTTTTTAGTGCCTGCTCTAATACATCTTTTGCTAATGATTCAGACGGATGTAAGCTTTCTTCACCTGCAATACCCCAGGCACGACCTAATTCAACAGTTCCTAACCCTAGAAAAGAAACGTGTCTATCTAATTTTTTTATGTAACGCTTAGGTAGTAGCGAAGATTGGTCGAGTGAAGCCTTTTTGGCAAAAACAAAATGCCCTAAAAGGAGTAAACTTAAGAGAGAAACTAAAAACTTCATGGTAAATTCCCTATACGCAATTAATGAGAGTGCCACTTAGTAAGTTTTAGTAGGTGACGCTATAGCATATAAACGTTATCGTCTTATAAAGTCAACTAATATTAATAGATGAGTGATTTGAAATTGATGAAAGAAAGCTATTAAAAATGAAATTTAACCAGAAAATAATGAGAATTTATGTCAGATTATACGATTGACGCTGCTATCTTTATATTGCCAATTCCGCTTTGTAAGCGTTTTACCCATAATTTTTGGCTTTTAAGAGATATCAAAAATAATAAAGTTATCGCTCAATTACACGGATTTGCAACTTCTCGCCGAACTAACAAAATTGTTCCCATTGGTTATAAGCGTGAGCATAGCCTACGAGCATATTGCCTTATCTATGATAATGATTTTGCTAATCAATATAATTTAGAATTAAATTCTTATAAGTTGCCAATACATGCCTATAAAACTATATATACTGGAAACGATTCAATACCACGTTGGTTGCAGGCAGTTCACGCTATAAAAGCTATTAATAGCTTAAATCTTGATTATCCCCGAGGCGGTTTTTGCCTTCCTTTAGCAAGAACGATAAATAGTAATTCGGTATATCATACTTTTGCTCAAGTGATGGGTATTCCTTTGCCTATTTTTGCAGATTTTTTGCAGGTGGGTATTCATACTTCTTTGTATGAACTGATTAAACATCATTTAAAGTAAGTGATTATAATAAAGTCGTAGGCAATTCTCTATAAAAGAGGCCAACTATGTAGCAGGCCTCATCGTTTTATACCTACTTATCATTATTTTATTTTAATAATAACCAGCACTCAGTCATTAACTCAGTTTCTGCAACTTCATGATCAAAATTGTAATAGCAAAAAATACACGGCAGATCTGCAAGCTCTTCTTGTGATTGCGGTAACCAGTCACGATATAAATAATAAATGGTTTGATCAATATTCTCACGTGACCCTCGATGCATTGCCACAGCGTAGCGGCCAGCTGGTAAGTATTTTTCTATTATTTCTCCTTGAATTTTTAATTGGGTAGGCACCGTAATTCCTAAATCAAAGCGAAATTCATCAGGCGGTGTCGTTTTAGGATCATCATAAGCAAAGCCAAAAGCTTCTCCTGGATTTGGTTTTAAATTAATAGGCTGTGCCTTTGCCCATTCAATTAATTGGTTAACACTTTCGCCCACTTTTTGAGGGGCACCTCTATGCTCTAAAACAGCTAACCGCCGTTTAGGCATTTCCTTAATAACTATATTCATAAATTTATCTCGTTTAAGCAAAAAGTGCGATAATTTTTCCCAAGCTTGCCAATTTGCTTGCAGCCGAAACATACTAGGTGACTTGCCACAAGCTTGTTTAAAAGCGCGGGTAAAGGCTTCGTGAGATTCAAAGCCTGCATTAATCGCAATATCAATAATTGATTTATCTTTCTCAACAATTAACTGATGAGCTGCCCGCTTAAGGCGTAGCCAACGTATATATTGCTGTAAAGATAACCCGGTGTAGGCAGTAAATAAACGATGAAAATGATATTTTGAAAAACAAGCAATCTCACTTAAATGTTCCAATGTAAGCTTAGCATCTAGGTGCTTACCAATATAGCTAATAACTTTTTGTAACTGTCGTTCGTAATTCATATTAATCTCTACGTCATCTACTTTGCCTACCTGATAAATGATATTCATTTTATAACAACAATATTTGACCGAATTTGCTAATAATTAGATTAATGCGTATTTTTGTATCTATAATGACTTATTATTAAATTAGCTTAAATAAACTGAAGGTTAAATGTTTAACAATTAATAAGAGGAGTCAGCATGAGTAAGCGAATATTATATGGTTCAATTGTCTCACCTTATGTGCGTAAGGTTTTAGCTGTCTTACAATTTAAACATTTAGCTTTTGAGTTAAAAGAGCTTATTCCTTTTCTTAAAGAACATAAAGAAACGCTTTTAACGTTGAGTCCTTTAGGTAAAATACCACTGTATCAAGAAAAAGATTTAATTCTTGCTGACTCTTCTGTAATTTGTGCGTTTTTAGAAAAAAAATACCCAGAACATACTATTTATCCAATTAACCCTGAGGATTATGCTCATTGTCTATGGTATGAGGAATACGCTGATACCGTCTTAATGCCCACCATTTTAATTATTTTTTTCAATCAAATTTTAGCTGAGAAATTTAAATATGAGCCTAATAAAACTGCAGTAAAAGAAGCGCTAGAAAAATTACCGCAAATATTTACCTATCTAGAACAACAAATTAGTAATAAAGATTATCTAGTAGCCAATATACTAAGCATGGCAGATATTAGTATAGTGGTCGCATTTTTGAATTTAGAATTAACTGGATTCTCACTAAATACACATTGGCAAACTTTAAGTCGTTATATTACTAATATAAGTCGCCAAGATTTAATTCAAAATTCTTTTATAGAAGCGAGAGCAAGGTTAGGTATGAGCTTAAAATCTAATAAATGATAATTTCCATCGTTTAATTTTTTATCTTGCTAAAAATATTTACTTAGCATGTAATTTTTCAATTTTCCTTAAACGTTTAATAAAATTATTTATACTAAAATAAGCAAAATAGAATAAAAAATAAAATTTGCAAAAAAAAATCTTTCAAAATCAAGGGCCTATTTATCCTTATTAATTATAAAAATATATTTACATTATTTTATTTAATTTTAAATTCTTCATATTCTCTTAATTTTTCTTTGTTAAAGTAAAAAAAATTTTAATAATAACTAGAGTGTAGTATGAAATTATTTACCAAAAATAATGAACTCAACCGATATAATAATCAAAATCTAAGTAGTTCTTTTGAAAATTTAATAATAAATAACTATGCGCAATCTTTAAAAAAAGATGGAATTAATTGGGATGATCTTGCAATTATCCTCTTGCAAGAATTAGCAACAAAGGAAATTAAAGTTGCCGATCAAGTAATCGAAAAAACAAATGAGAACTCTTCGTATAATGAGTTGATACTGCAACATATTATTGACAAATTATACAGCCGGCCAAGCTATCATTTATTTTTAGAAAAATTTGCTTTAAAGTTAAGCCATTCTAAAGAGCGGCATATTACCTTAGATCTCTTAAGAGAAGCTAAAATAAATAATTTGTCAGAGTTAGAAAAGGTATTTAAAGAATTTCTACATGAGCAAAAAAAGTTAGCTAAATATGCACCAAATTTAGTAAAGATTAAAGATGAGGATGATTATGAACAGCTTATTGATTGCTTAGTAGTTAATCCTTTATATGAAAATTTTCTCCGAGCGTTTACAATACACTTGGCTTCTGAATTTAACCAAGATTCAGACAATGAAAAAGTTGTTGCGCCAGAAACGCTAACACGTGATTCATTAATAAAATTTTTTCAAGTAATTAGTACAGACATCACAACCCAAATTCCTCCTAATAAGGAGTATAAAAAGGGTAAGCTCTATGTTGAGTTAGATAATAGTTTTTTTAACTACACAATTTTAAAAGCTAACGGTGAGCTTGTTAAGGGTATGATTCATTCAGCAGACATTAATAGTTTGATTTATGAACACACTACAGAAGAAGAGTTAAAACAGTACTTACCTAATATTCTTAATGTAACAGCTTTGCGAGGACATACTAATCAATTGGCGGTAAATAATACTGCTTCATTACGTGATAAAGCGATTCATTTTATTACTACAAAATTTAATACAGACCCGCAGGCAACTAATTTACCGCCTAATAACTTTATACAAAGGGAAGAAGCGAAGTTTATCTTAAATCAATGGTTAAATGCAGGAAATCTGCCAAATTTGACCCAATTATTACTTGAAAACAGTCACCAACGTTATGAAGAAAATTTAAATAGGCTAGCCGCACAGGCAAAAAATCATAGAGAAGTAAATAATGATATTAAAGATGAAATTGATGCTGTAAAAGATTTAATGAAAGCGATTATGGATGTCGTTGCTTCTTTAGGTAAAGATAAAAATGAAAAAGATAATAAACTTAATAGTTATGTCCAAGCCTTAATTATTCATCTTAAGAAATTAAAAAATTTCTATGATAAAACACCCATATTATTTGCTAATGAGCCTTTTCCGAAAACAGATGGTAACTTTAATGAATTTGTATGTAACTTTATTTTGAATCAGCAAGATTTTGAGCAAATTGAGTACACAAGCCAAGGAGAGACATGGTATTTAGACTGGAGCTCTTTAGTAGCTGCAATTGTTAAAAATAAATTTGCTGCGCCAATTTATAATAAAGAAAATGGCGAAAGAGATTACCTTCTCAATGAAGATGGGGAGCTTGTGCCTGCTGCAGTTATTTTACGAGAAGAGCTTAAATTAAAGCTATTAGCTTATTTAAATGATGAGCCTGAATATTATCATAAGCATGCCTTACAAGAATATCAAAAAGAACAAGCAGCTCTAACTCAATCTAAACACTCAGAGGCTTACACGCTAAATAAAGAGCTAACACTTCCTGATAAGCCTATTAACTTACCCACTATCACTTTAGAGGAGGCACGAAAAGAAGCTTATAGGCATTATGATATGCGTCACGTGTTAACGCTTAAAAGTTATAAAACTTGGACAACTAAAGAAAAGAGTTTACAACAGCAACACAACCGTATTTTGCAACCTAACTTTATGGAAGGCATTATTGATGAGCAACTTTATCATGCGAAAATGGCCCAGGAAGAATGGTTAACTGATGTGTTGGTTCCTAGGTTATCGTCTGCGCTTTACTTAAATATAGCAGCTAGATTAATTACCGATTATCGTGTTGATATTGAAGAGGTTAATAAACTAGCGAAAAAACTATGGCATGACATTTCTATGTCTAATGCTATGGATAAACTAAGCCTTGACTGGCAGAATATGACAATTCGTCTAGCGCCTCTAGCAGAATCACATCTCTATGACGATTGCGTACGAAAAGCTACTGAACGGATGAAAAAGCTTTATCCTGATATTGTTGAAGATTCGTTTGATTACGACTTCAAATTTAAATCTTGTTTAGAAATGGAAAGGAATAAAGTTCGTAAGAAATTAACTAATGAAGTTGTCGGAGCATTTCTTGATAATTATTTAGATTCATTTGCGCAACAAGATAACTTGGAAAAGAAGCCACAGTTGCCAATTGGGGATAATAAAGATTATGTTTTTATTGGGCCTTCAGCAAGTGGTAAAAGTACCATATCTAATCAATATGTAAAAGAGCAAGATAGAATGAATTATGTTTCTATGTCCACAGATGATTATCGTGGTATCTATCTTCCTGGAACAGACGATTTTGAGCAACTCGAGACTGAGCAGATATTTATTCGTACACAAGATAGTGCTTATTTAGTTAGTGAACTTGTGGAAGATCGTATGAAGTCATTTAAAGATAAACGACCTAATATGATAGTTGATGGCGTAACTTATAAACCAGCACATCGTGCTTTAGTAGAAACTAATAATAATTCTGTAGTTGTCTGGGCTTGTTTAGATGATGTGGCTGAAGTAGTCAAACGTACTTACAATCGAGCTACTCGTGAAGATACTAGTGCTGCTGATAAAGGTCGTCATGTTAATACCACCAGTTTATTACATATGCATAAAACGGCAAGTATTGGCTTGGTTGCTTATTGTGCGCCAAATACAACGATTGCTGTTTACAACACGAACATTCGTCCTAATGAAGTACCGGCACTTATAGCGACAATAGATACGCATGGTACAAAAACTATAACCATTAATGAGGAACAAGGCGCTCTTTTACATTTAACCTCTTTTTTCAATAAAAAACGGTTAAATATAAGTGCCAGAAATGATAGCAGCTTATTTATTTCTAAGTTGCAAAAACCGGCATTCCAAGTTGAATCGCTATTTGCAGTCTTAAATTATAATTTTAGCTTAGTGCTAAATGATCATGAAGGAAATCCCTACCTCATCTTTAAGAAAACGGATCAAGAAGGCATTGAAATGACAATTATTGATCCTGAACAAGTAAGAGAGAAACTCTCTCCTCGCAGTAGTGAATCAGGATTAATTAAAATGATGTTACTGTATGGAAAATACGGTAGCTTAAAGGAAGTGCAAAAACAATGCTTACTTCATGATGGTGGTGATCAACTTGTAGAAAGTATGCTTGATGAAGCAACGGTTAAGCACGATATAAAAAGTGTAGTTTAAATTAAATTTACCGACTAATCTAAAACGAGCCCAGGGATGGCTCTACTTTAAATAAATTAATTCTTTTAATAAAAATTTACCTACCTTAAATGATCTTGCATGACATTCAACTCCTCCTAAAAATATTAAAATGGGAAAAATTTTAATAGATAACATCATCATTTAGTTTTAAGAAGTAACGCTGTAAAAATTAAGTAACTTCTCTACACTTTATCTCAAATATTTTTTATTCACGGGGTATTGCTGTCAAACATAATAACAGATAAAGTCTATTACGAACTGTGTGTTAAATATTCCTGCAGTTTGGGTTGATAAGTAAGTTAAAACCAGGAGGAGTAGTAAATGACTAGGCTTAATAGTGTAGAGACATATGTAGAACAAAAAGAAAAAATTATTAAGGATATTCATAAAATTTTTGAGCAAACGCCTGAAAAAGAGGAGCGGTCTAGGAGAATTGAAGCATTTAATACACTACTATTACTAGCAACCTGGGCAGAGCCAAAAATTTTAAATGATGAAATTAAAAGATGCTTTGCTGAAAATCAAAATAATAATACTATTGCGCTGATATCCGAGGAACTACGTGAGATAAATCGCTTTTGTGTATCGGATGCAAATATTAATAATAAAAATTATCAAAACCCCAAAACTAGTATTAGTTTTTTTCCACCAGCCTCTACAGAAAATGAAATATTAGGTAAAGCATTAAGCGATATGATTTTTAGGAATACTAAAGATAGTCCAGAAGAAAGAATTAGTTTTGGCCCTGAGCCTTAACAAATTCTTTAAGGGTTTATCATTAAAAGTAATTATTTTAATATTTTGCTTATAAATAGAGTCTTTTAGTAAAAAATTAAGCAAAACTATGATCTTAGGTAATTCGTAACTGTAAGCGCGATAAAAATTTCATATCGCTTAAATTGGTATTGCGGCAATACTTAAATTAGCTCACCACTGTCAAGCAATGCTTAACTAAGGTATTACCTGTTAAAAACAAGCCAATACCTGCTAAGCAAGCTTGATGTAATGCATCAAAATTATTTATATGTAAAATTGATTTGGGGCAAGGCAATTGATTTCCATGAGCAAGCCTCAGAAAATATGTGGGTTTGCAATAGCGTATGAGAAAATAATTTCTAAGCGTAATTTATAATAGCTGGTCATAAAAGCATGCAAATGCTGAAGTATTCAGTGTCTAGTAAGTAATAGTAGCCACTAAACATTTTAATTCTCCTTGGCACTAAATGAAGAAGGGATTTGGCAAGCAGAGCATAAAACTCTATTATTTACCCAGAGCTTTATTAATAAAGTTTAAAGTTTTACAGTAGAGGCTACTATCGGCTCTTCTGGTAAATATAACTTTTTAGCTTGCAGAAAAGATTCAGCAATTTCTGCTACTTCGGTTGGGTTTAATTTAGAGGCATTGACACTTAAAGTATTATTTACTTCAGCTAGAATTTGTTTTGCCATGGGACGAGTATTTTTAAGATAATCTGCAATTCTATAATTAATAACTGCTGCTTGATCATCTTTTCTGCCACGACCTGCTAAGCGCTTCTGCATGACTTCTTCGCTAACATTTAAATCAATAACTGCAGAAGGATGGCCATAAGTTTTTTTAAAAATATTCCACTGGTTTAATGTCCTTGGAAAGCCGTCTAATAATATAGGCTTGGTTTCTTTTAATACATCTGCTTGTTGCATGACCTCAATAATATCTTGATCGTTTAATAATTTACCTTGTTCCATTTGTTGCTTAAAGACTTGTGATTTTGGATGAGTGGGATTATTAATGATGCCTCGTAGGGACTCACCAATTGAAAAGTGATTAATTTTTGGCAAATTTTTTGCTAAAACGCCTTTCCCACTACCAGGTCCGCCCATTAGTAAAATAATTTTAGGTGAAAGTAATTTTGGATTAGTTACTAATTTTGATGAGAAGAACATTTCCGATTCCAATTTTGTTATTTTAAGCGTTATAAAGGACAAAAAGCGAAGATTTGTAAAAAAACCTTCTGCCAGGCCAACGTCCTGTAGCTTGTCTACAGGCAAGCTACAGCATGGTGACTCGATCACTAAATTTTATGCATGAGCCGCAGGACATTGGCAGAGTGTTAAAAGACGTTTCTCACTTTTATCCGGTGCGAGTATTTTTAGTTCAAGTATCAAAACGCAATTAACTAAACTTTTTATAATTTGATATTACGCTTGAAAGGAAATTCGAGTCAATTGAGTTTTGACTTTCAACAGCTTTTTCATTTAAATACTTAACTATATTTCTGTTGGCTGCATAACACTTTTTAAGAGAGCATTTTGTTTTGCAAAATCGATGTAATGCACTGATTTTGTCATAAAGCGTTGCTCACTAAAAACACGCCAATTGATGGTACAGGATTGCTTATTGTTCTCCAGTATATAATAACTATTTAAGCCATCTTTACTGCGTTGGCACATTAATGAGCCTGCATGCATAACCAAGCAAGGATAATGATTATTTTTTTCAATTAATCCCAAGTGGGCATAATGTAGATGCCCGGTGCAGACAATATTAATAGCGCTATCTTTTAAGTAATACAAAAATTCTTGGTCATTTTCTAAAGGTTTATGTAAGCCTTCAAGGTAATCAAAGTTGTGATGAAAGAATAAGATATTTAATTTTTCATCCTCATTATCAAAGTATTGCTTAATTGTTAGTAATAATTTGTGCGTGAGCCTGCCATCTTTAATATAGTAAGGATGAACGCTGTTAACGCCTAAGATTCTAATATCTTGATTGCTGAAAGTTACTGTTAAATCAGGTGTAACATAACGTTTATAATTTTCGAATGGGTAGAGTAGGCGCGCTAAAGTATTATATAGTGGGATATCATGATTGCCAGGTACTATAAATACAGGTTTTGGTAATTGGTTAAAGAATTCTTTAAATTGTTTAAATTGTGAAATTTTAGCACGCTGGGTTAAGTCACCTGAAATAATCATTATATCTGGCTTGTGTGCCATTATATCCTGTATAAATGCAGCTAAAATATGTTCATCATGCATACCAAAGTGCAGATCAGAGATGTGAATTATTTTCATGATTTTTTTACCAGCAAGATAAGAGATTTGGGTAAACTTTTATACGTTAAAGGAGTATTGACTTGTAAGGTATCACCATCTAAAGAAATAGTTACTATTTTTTTACGATGAATAGTCACTTCAATAGGGCCCTTGGTATGTTTGATTTCGAAATTATGTTTTTTCGTAAATAGAGCACGTAAAATTTCAAATAAGCGCAGCTTACCATGTTTAAAATAATACATCCCTAAAATCGCCTCGTTAAAAGTGTCACGCGTGAATGAAAGTGGAAATTCATAAGAGTAAAGATTATTACTAATCATAAAAAAAGACGATTTTAATGAAAGCTTAAAATCAGGACATTTAATGACAAGTGAGTAGGTGCGATGATAAAACAAGGCTTGGATAAAACTTGGAATATAGCTTAACCACTTATTATAAAATTTCGTATAATAATCTCGCCTCTCAGCAAGCTTAGGATAAAACCCTATTGAGGAATTATTAATAAAAATATTGCCATTTATCTCAGCACAATCAATTAAATTAGTGATTTTGTTTTTTATAGCCAACGCTAATTCATCTGCGCTAGATGGTAGATTTAATTCTTTTGCAAAATGATTTAAGGTTCCTAAAGGTAAAACCCCAAGAATAGTTTTAGTGTTAGCACACCATTGCGCTGCCGTTCGAATAGTACCATCGCCACCGCCAACTAATAAAATAGGATAATTTAAGCGGCACTGCTTAATAGTTTGTTCTAAATTTTTTGGGCTTGTTCTATAGAGCTGATAGGTAAGTTGATGCTTAGCCAAACCTTCTAAATAGCTATCTAGTTGATTGGCATTCTTAGCTCGGCTATTCACAATAACAGCAATATCAACCATCAATACTCCAAAAAAATATTTAATGTATTGTATTATAAGATAAGTTAAAGCGTTAAGTTTATTTAATTAGTCTATGTTATAAAACCAATTATCAACAGATTCTAAATTTTGTAGAGTCTTTCTAATTAAGATAATTTTCAAGTTATGCATATCCTGATACCATAAGGCAAAAAATTTCTTAGGAAAATTATGCCATCCTTCGATATTGTTTCAGAGATAAATACTGTTGAATTACGACATGCGGTTGAAAATACTAGCCGTGAAATGGGAACACGATTTGATTTTCGTGGTGTACAATCCAGCGTTGAGCTCAATGATCTAACGGTTACGCTAAAATCTGAGTCAGAATTTCAGGTTCGACAATTAGAAGATATGTTTCGCAACCATTGCACTAAGCGTAATGTTAGTGCAGCGGGTGTAGAGATTGAAGATGAGCCTGTTCATAGTGGCAAAACCTATTCTTTAAATATGAAATTTAAGCAAGGCATAGATCAACCTACCGCTAAAGAAATTATTAAACTCATTAAAGATAGTAAAGTTAAAGTACAAACCTCCATTCAAGGAGAGAAAATACGGGTAACGGGTAAAAAACGCGATGATCTACAAGAAACAATTGCGTTGCTGAAAAAATCAGATATTAAGATACCACTGCAGTATGAGAATTTTAGAGATTAGTATGCTTTATAGTTATCTAGTTAAACAACGATCTTTGCTATTATTCTTTTAATTACAACTGATCATACAAGGGCATCAATTTAAAGATGCTCTTTCCTCGCAAGCAGAAATCTATTTTCATCCAGGCACTATAGCTACATTGAAATAGACTTTCTGAGAGAAGTTGACAAAAATATTCTTAATTTAAAGATATTGCTTAAGCAATTACCTATTTAAACAAGACATTCGCTATCAAACAATTCAATGAAAATAGTTTGCTTTATAAATACCAGATTAATTTTAATTACATTAAAAAAAAATGATTTATCAAGTATTTTTTCTTGCATAAAGTATAATATTATCATCATTTTTCGTTACAACATAAAAGTTTTCTAATATATCATTTAATGGAATTAAATTATTTATTTCAGGTTGAAAGAAAAATGATTCTTGCTGCAATATATTCTTTTTAAGTTTTTCTAAATCTTCCTTTAAAATTATTTCAGCTGAGCCTGGCCCATTTATAGGTGAGGTAAAACCTAATTCGCCATAATAAATAGCTTGGTTACTAGTTAAAATTAATATATTTTTGCTAGGAGAGTTTTTTTTAATAAATTCTAAATTTCTTTTCGTTTCTGTATCGTAATTGTTCTTACTGTAATAATAGGAAAAGTTTTTTTTCGCTGATTGATAGAGCAAAGGTATACCTTTAAAGAACTCTGCTGCAGTAAGGAAAGAAAAAGATAAGATGGGAATAGATAATAATAAATATACTCTTGGTATTAGTTGTAAATAAATTAATCTGAATAAAAAATCAAGCAGGGAAAATGCAATAAAAATAGCTGGCCAAGATACCAAAATAAGTACTTTTACATGGGCCCGACCTTGATAATAGATAAATAAACCTAGCCCTAAAATACTTAAGAAAAAAATAATTTCCCATAATTTGCTACGGCTTTGTCTTTTCCAATTATATAAAGCGCCTACTATACCAAATAAATATATACCATAAATTATTTGCCAAGGATCTGGTGAAAGAGGTAATGGTAACATCATAAAACCAGTTTTATAAAAAATTTTCTGATATTTAAAAAGTTGAGATAAATCTATTCCATGATCTGACTTAATATATAGATAACTAATAAATATAAGAAGCGTAAGCGTCCAAGACGCTATAAGATGCATAATTAGATAAACAGCTCTTTTCTTATTAATTAATACTGACGGGAATAAAATGTAAGAGCCGATGTAGGATAGGAACGCTCCAAAAATAGCAATGCCTGTTTCTAAATTCCAGAGCATAGAAACAGCACTAAATACGCCTATAATTAATGAAAGCTTTTCACTTGGCTTTTGTATTAACCTATATTGTAAAAGAAGAGAAATAGCCGGAAAGAAAAATCGAATTGGATCATATTGAAAATAAGGCTCCCAAACTGCGCTTTTAATAAAATGCCAGGTAAAACCTGTCGTTAAACAAAGCGTTAGACTGTAAAATAAAAAAATATATTTATTTTTTTGTACTTTCCAATAGACAACCAATAAAGATAATAGTGCAGCAAAATGCAGAATGCCCAAAACAAAAGTGTATTTAAAAATACTTAAGCCTATTATTTTAAAAATTGGCGCCAGAATTTCACTATATAACCCATATTGAGCAGGGAGATCGCTAAGAAGCGTTTTACCTGCTACTACTTGTGATAAGCTATAAAAAGTAGCGCAAAAGTGTACTGCCCAAGCAGTAGTTTTATCGACTAAATCTATGTTCACAATTCTAAAAGAGAAGGTTTGAAAAAAAACTAGTAAACAGCTAATAAGGAAGAAAAAAGAAAATAAAAATTTTCGATATTTTAAGTTTAAGTAGAAATTATTTGCTAATAGAAGGATTAATGCGTACCCCCCTATAAATAGAAAAATTATTTTCTTTTTAGAAAGGCTCTTAGGGCTTAGATACATAAAATATTCTGATTTATAAAAGCATATTATTAAAGCAGCAAATATCAATATACAAATTATGTAATTCACAATAATTATATTTTTAAAAGTAATTTTTTTAGTGAAATTTTTTGTAATTAAAATACTGAGATATGCAATAAGCGGCATTAAAAGTAAAGTACAGTTAAATGAAAATTTTTCATTATTTTTAGAATATACTTTCGAGACGTACTGATCTAATAGTAAAGTAGATAAATCTTCATGAATTCCATTATTTGAAGCAAAGAAGCTATATAGGTTATAAACAATAATTGCAAAGAAAACTACTATCAAAGCTGTTAAGTAAAAGGCAGTAAATAAATGTATGATATTTCTACTAAACTGTTGGTTATTGATACCTTTCACCTATATCTCCTAATAAATCTGCAAAAAATACCTATGCTAGCTATCTTTCATTTTAATTAAGCGGTAATAGGTTAAATTTTTGAAAATTGTTTAAATAAAGAATAAACATTGTATTAATCTACTTGATGTAGTCATTAAATACTGCGTTACTGTAGCAGACGATATAATAAATTGTCCTATTATCAGCAGTAAAGAGCAGATTTCATAATTAAAATCTATACTTTGCTTTTAAGTACTCATAACTAATTGCTAGTTATTTGATATTTTGTTTACCATAACTCTAATTTTCTTAACTCTGGCTTTTAATTTAATAATTGAAGAGTATAATTGCTCTAATTTATTAGGATCCTTAGGCAATCTGCAAAGAATAATTAAAGAGATAATAAGTCCATGGAGCATTCATTAAAGTCGTCTCTAAATCAAAGAATGGTTTCTTTTTCGCCTGAAATTGAAGCATTACGAGGGATTGCAGCTATAACCGTTCTACTTGGCCATCTTTATTTAATTATTATTTTGCCATCTTTTCTCCCTACTTATTCAATGAACCCGCCTAAATCTAATTTTCTTAATGTTTTGCTTGGTGGATTGGGCGATCCACAGCCGGCTGTTTTGCTTTTCTTTACAATTAGTGGCTTGGTTTTAGGGCGACAGCTTAGAAAAGAATCTATTACTAGCCTAGTTGATTTTTTAGCTTATCTTGTTAGACGAATTTTTAGACTGATTCCGTTAATGTGGTTCACAACTATTATGGCTTATTTTTTGACTACTCTTGTTAGAGAAGTATCACTTAAGTCTTTATATCATAATCTTTTATTAAAAGACATTAGTCTTAACTTACCACTATGGTCTTTAAAAGTAGAGCTATGTTGTAGTTTCTTTTTTCCATTTATTTTTTTAATTTTTCAATTTGGTGGTAAATTATATAATGCTTTACTTTTTGTAACACTACTGCTTCTTACCTATTTTTATCGAGAGCCCGTTTTTCTACAGTATTTAGTTTTTTTTCATGCAGGTCTTATCGTAGAGCGTATAAGTATTAATGCTCCTAATATACTTTCTAGATCACACGCATTATTTTTGCTTATTGTTGCTATTATTGTAATGCAATTCTCTCCGCAGTTTGGGTTTGGCCCACGCCAATGGGTAGGTTATAACAATTGGCATACATGGATGTTCCCAGAGATTTTCGCATGCTCTTTTATTTTATTGTTTATAAATGCTTGGTCTAATTCTTACGTGCATGGTTTTCTTAATCTACCTTTCATTCGTTTCCTTGGTAAAATTTCTTTTAGTATCTACTTAATCCACTTACCAATCCTCTACTTGCTAATAGCTAAATACCCTATTGCTCTTAATTTAACTAGTCTATTTAGTTTTTTAATTATCTATTTTAGTTTAGTCATTGTAATTGCTGCTTTTATGTTCCATTGGATTGAGAAGCCTTCAAATAAGTTAGGGAGAAAATTAGGTAATTTCATCTTAAATTTAAAGCAACAAGGTGGTGTGCTACTACCGCGTTAAGAACGTTAATGATGTTGCGTTGCTAGTTCTATTAACAGCTAGCTATTTTTCTATAAGTATTTTACTTTAAAATGTTAATTAAAAAAGTTAGCAGAAAGTTAATTAATCAGTGTTTTATAGGGCGGTTAGAACATTAAGTTAGTAGGCAAAGTGGTATTGTTCTAGTGTCGATTTGCGAAATTTAGTTTAGGCTTTGCTAACTTCTCAAGTTTAGCTTAAATTTGTTAAATATAGACTTAACTATTAATAAAAAATAATTTAAAAAGCAATAGGATATAGGCGTTTATAAAAAGAAAGGTATTTATTATCACCCATAAGTTATTATTAATAGTAATTTTTTGTTAGAGCTATTCTACTAGTACATTTTTACTTACTATTGAATCAAATATAGTCGTAGTTGATAGCTTTTTGAAAAATAAATCAGCACCACTTTGAGACCAATGGTTAGAATCGAAATAAGAATACTTTTTCGATTTATAAAATTCACAGCCTTCCATACAAAAAATATTTCTGACATCAACAAATTGAACATTATTTTGCTTAGCTAATTTTTCTACATAATCGTTGTCATTGTCAGCTACCACTTTTGATAGTAAGAATTCATTCATTCCTAATAAGTGATGAGAGCTCTTTACAATAGTATTGATTGATCCGTAAGGGGAGAGGTATAGCTTTGGGCCAAAGAAATAGATAGTTATTTTTTCGTTCTTTTTTCGAAGCTCATTTACTCCTAAAGTGTAATTTTTTTCAACCTCCATACCTGGGCGCCATTGATGTGCATAGATCAAAACGTCTGCTTGCTTAATTTCTTCTGAACTAATCAAATTATTAAAGAATTGATTACAATCTTTTTCTGTAGTTTCAGATCCTTTATTTGCGCTAAAAAATGCTGAACACTCATGAGATGATGCAAAGAACTTTAAACCAATCCGCTTTTCATTTCTCAACGCATGAAGGATATCGTGCGCTTGACTGTCACCAAATACTATAATATTAGTTTTAGTTGGCGAGAAGGGTGCTCCTATTTGTTGTGACTCGTTCCAATATCGATTTCTTTCCTTAAGTAGCTCTTCCTCACTCATCGCTAGGTTCATTCGAGCAGGAAAGCCGCTTTTGACATAAGTATAAAAGCCTATTGAGCCAAGAAGCACTGAGCTTAGGATAAGAGCTATTATTTTTATACTACTTTGAGAACCAAAGCGTATTGGTTTTTCTATTAAGCGATAAGTTAACCATGCAAGTATAAAACTTAGAATGACTGCTACTATGCGAGTACTTACTGAAGGAATTTCTGATTCAACAATCCGCAAATAGGAGAGTATCGGCCAATGCCAAAGGTATAGTGGATAGCTAATTAAGCCAATAAATACTATCAACTGATTTGATAAAATTTTACGATTTACTACTGCCCCAGGCCCAGCTAAAATTAGTAAAAAGGCGCCCATAACAGGGATTAAGGCCCACCAGCCAGGAAATAACTTACTTTTATTTACACTAAAAGTAGCGTAGACGATTAATGAAATGCCAATAAGTGACAAAAGATTTTGCAAAATTTTCTTTTGGTGCATGCCAAAGGGTTGCTGATAGGAAAATAGTTGCAATATTTTTTGCGGTACTTGATTAGTGATAGGTAATAGAGGATTAAACACTTGAAAGTAGGCAAGTAATGAACCTATTAAGAGTTCCCAAAATCTAGTCTGTGGAATAAAAAAAGTTTTTAATGTATTTTCACCTACTCCAATAATGTTTAAGCTAAATGATAATATGCTTCCAATAATAATAAATCCTATAAGTGTATTTGAGCTAAATCGCCAAACAAGGAAAATTATTAAAGGATAAATAATATAAAATTGCTCTTCGATAGCTAAAGACCATAAGTGCATTAGTGGCTTAAGTTCAGATGCTGTATCAAAGTATCCAGCTTCTCGCCAAAGTACCAAATTTTGGATAAAACTTGTTCCTGCAGCTATATGCTTTCCCAGCTGCTTAAATTCTTCAGGCAATAAAGTAAACCATCCAAAAAGATAGCACACCAGTAAAACAATAATTAAAGCCGGAAAAATACGTTTAATACGATGTGTATAAAATTTTATGAAACAAAAGTTATTACCCTGTATATTTTTAAAAATAATGGTTGATATTAAAAATCCAGAAATTACAAAAAAAACATCAACACCAACAAATCCACCTTGCAGAAAAGTTGGAAAAGCATGAAATAAGACAACCGAAAGAATAGCTAACGCCCGAAGGCCATCGATATCTGGGCGATAAGAAGGTTGGGTTTTATAGTCTTTTAGAGAAGATATAGCCGTATTTATATTTACTTTGTTCATCTTAAAGCCATTTACCTGCATTAAAATTCAAATTAGTGAAAAGGTTTACAAGCCTTATAGTACGCATCATGCGCTTAGATAAAAATTTTGTAGTATTCGTGACTGAAAGATCACGTAATTTATTGATGAGAGTATAATTATTTCTATTAATAACGTAGATTTTTCCCAACCAATTGTAAAATAGAAAGCTAGACAGTATTAATAATAAGGGTTTTAAGGATAGATAATTAGAAAAATACAGGTAATAGCGGGAATAAAAAATAAAGAAGAAAACCATGCCTTATGCCTAACTATTAATATTATTTTTATTAAAATAAATAATAAATTAAAATTATAATAATAACATCCTCTATAAATAATTAATTAAGTTTATTTACGTTATTTGTAATTAATTTTCCAAGTCGTTTAAAATAGTTTTTGCTATCCGACTTTAATGCTTACCCAATGACCACGCCTGAAGTTTAGGTTTTGATTAGTACCTTAAATACAGGTAATCAATTACATAAGTAGCTAAGGCTACCCTAAATACGTTGAGGTTATAATAAGTGCTATCTTTTATTCAATAGAATTTTTATACTTGAGATATTAAAAATGATTCTAATGATATTGCTGCTAATCAGTTAATTTTATGGTTTATTTTTTCCTAATAAATTCAGCCTTTTATTTAAACAAATTTTAAACAGTTTTTATCGAGATAGCTTTTGACACCAAAAGCCAACCCAAGTATGCTGTATGGCGTGGAGTATTAGTTGAGTATTATAAATAATATATGCTCATTACTTGCTACTATAGGTCGTATGATAAAGGTCTAATATCTAAGAGGAGTGCTTTAGTTCTTTATAGACAGCGTTAGATTAATTTCCATTTAAAAAAGTTTATTATATTTAACTATGAATTTTATTGCTGTGTTAAGTATTTAAAAAAATTTAATAATTAACTAAATAAATTTGGTTGCTAATATAAATAACATGTTTAAATTTCTTTAGAATATAAAAGTGAGCTGTCAACCGACAAGCGCTTATATTTACTTTAGATAAAAAATGCTTTATAAGCAGCCTAATTACCTGATCAAGTAAAATAATTAAAGGTGTTTAATGAAAGCAACCCGCTTAAGCATACCTGATGTAATGGTATTAGAGCCACAAATTTTTAGTGATGATCGTGGCTTTTTTTTTGAAAGTTTCAATGAGCGTCATTTTGAGGAAATTACAGGTATTAATACGCATTTTGTTCAAGATAATCATTCTTGTTCAACTAAAGGTATACTGCGCGGATTACACTATCAGATTCAACAACCGCAAGGAAAGCTAGTGCGTGTTGTTTCAGGTGTTATTTTTGATGTAGCTGTTGATCTTCGTCAATCGTCATCTACGTTTGGTCAATGGGTTGGTGAAATAATTAGTGCCGATAACAAAAAACAATTTTGGGTTCCAATTGGTTTTGCGCATGGCTTTGTAGTTCTTTCAGATAAAGCTGAAGTTTTATATAAAACAACGGATTACTGGGCGCCTCAGCACGAGCGTTGTATAATTTGGAATGATCCTGATATATCTATTCAATGGCCTATTTCAAACTTGCCCCAACTTTCAGCTAAAGATCAGCAAGGTTTAGCATTTAATCAAGCAGCGTTATTTACATGAAAAACTTTAATACCTCATTACGAGAAATGTTTGCCAGCCTTTATCGTAATAGAGAGCTTATTCTTGTTTTAATTAAACGAGAAATAGGAACTCGCTATCGAGGCTCAGTATTAGGAATGATATGGTCTTTTCTCTATCCTATCATTATGCTAGCTATTTATACCTTTGTATTTAGTATCGTTTTTAAAGCACGCTGGAATACAGGAAGCGATTCAAAAACGGAATTTGCTTTAGTTCTTTTTGCTGGCTTAATGGTTTTTAATTTATTTTCTGACTGTATTAATCGGGCTTCTACACTTATTTTAACAAATGCTAATTATGTTAAGAAGATAGTTTTTCCCTTAGAAATCCTCCCTTGGGTTACTTTGGGCGCAGCCTTATTTCAGGCATTTGTTAGTTTTTTAGTTTGGTTGGCCTTCTATCTTGTCTTTTTTGGCACACCGAATCCTACCATATTCTTTTTGCCTTTGATTATTCTTCCCATTTTATTTATTACAATGGGCTTAAACTGGTTTATTGCTTCACTTGGGGTATTTCTTAGAGATGTCAGCCAACTAGTAGCTATTATTACAACCGTACTCATGTTTCTTTCACCTATTTTTTATCCTTTATCAGCTCTACCAGTTAACTATCGTTACTTGCTGCAATTTAACCCATTAACACCCGCTATTGAGGGCGTAAGAAGTGTGCTATTCTGGGGGAATATACCGAATATAAAGCTATATGGAATTTATTTACTTGTATCACTAGCTTTTTCTTGGATAGGATTTATATGGTTTCAGAAAACAAGAAAAGGGTTTGCTGATGTCCTCTAATGATTGGCGTATCCGTGTTAATAATATAAATAAATGCTATCAAATTTATAACACTGCAAGTGATAGGCTTAAGCAATTTTTAATACCAAAATTGGTCAAGCTTATTCCTGGCTTTAAATTTTTTACTTCTAACAATCAGTTATCTAGCTTCTATAAAGAATTCTGGGCTCTCAAAGACATATCTCTGGAAGTAAAAGCAGGTGAAACAGTTGGTATTATTGGAAGTAATGGCAGTGGTAAATCGACGCTATTGCAAATTATTTGTGGTACGCTTAACCCTACTAGTGGCCATGTTGAAACCCAAGGCCGTATTGCCGCTTTACTTGAACTTGGAACAGGTTTTAATCCGGAGTTTACTGGCCGTGAAAATATTTATTTAAATGCAGCCTTGTTGGGACTATCAAAAGCTGAAATAGATAATCGTTTTGACGATATTGCTGACTTTGCTGATTTAGGACAATTTTTAGAGCAGCCAGTGAAAACCTACTCTAGTGGTATGGTCGTAAAGTTAGCATTTGCAGTACAAGCGCAGGTAGAGCCAGATATTTTAATCGTAGATGAGGCTTTAGCAGTAGGTGATGCTAAGTTTCAGGCAAAATGCTTTGCTCGCTTAAAGCAATTAAAAGAGAAAGGTACTAGCATTTTATTAGTAACTCACTCAAGCGAGCAGATTGTAGCTCATTGCTCACGAGCTATTTTATTAAATCAAGGTGTAATTTTAGAAACTGGTGAACCACGTTATATTGTCAATTGCTACCTGGATTTATTATTTGGTAAAAAGGGCGAAGCAGCCCTGTTATCAGAAGGCAATGCCGATAAAGCACTGCCTAAACAGGCAACATATAACTTAAATTATTCTTCAGATACTTTTTGTACAAGGCCTGGCTATAATCCACATGAATATCGTTGGGGCGATGGAAAAGCTAAGATTCTAGATTTCTATCTAGAAGCTGATAAAGCGCCTTACCCTGCTTCAATAATGCCTGGTCAATTAATTAAATTAGTTGTCTCCTATCAGTTTTTAGCAAATCTTTTGTGTCCTATTTTGGGTATCACCATTAAAACGAAAGAAGGTCTTACTGTGTTTGGCGCTAATACTGAAATGATTGATCTAGTTGAATTTAGAAAATTAGGCAAAAGTGGCCAAGTAAGTCATTCAGAAGCTACGTTTCGTTGTTCACTAGGCGCTGGTGATTATTTTATTTCTTTAGGAATTGCAACGCGAGAAGGTGAAGAGATTATTCCGCACGATAGGCGCTACGATGCTATTCATTTACAAGTATTACCTTGTAAAAAGTTTTTTGGACTTGTTAATTTAGATTTTAAGCTAACTACGCAGGAAATTTCATGAAATCGCTACTTACACAAGCAGGTTATATCCTTCACTCTGATACACAGGTTTGGTCATTCCCTGATTATAATAGTATCGATTATAGTGATGGTGACGAAGTTGAACAGAGATTAGCAACTGTCATTGCGCAAGCAAAGGATATTACAGTACTTTCAAATGAGTTACGCCAATATCAACAAGATTGGCCATCCATTTATCATCTCAGTAGTTCTAGAGCTAATATTTTACGGCCTTTTAAAGACCTTTTATTAAATGCTGATGTATTGGAAATTGGGGCAGGTTGTGGCGCTATAACCCGTTACTTAGGTGAGTGTGGCGCTAATGTTTTAGCGCTTGAAGGTACACTTAGACGCGCTGCGATTGCACGCTCTCGTACCCGTGATCTTCCTAACGTAGAGGTTGTAACAAATAAATTCGACCAATTTGGCTGGTGTCAAAAATTTGATATTATAACCCTTATTGGTGTGCTGGAATACGCAACTATTTTTATGCCTGGTGAAAACCCTGCTTTAGCGATGTTACAACAAGCTTTAGGAATGCTAAAACCGAATGGTAAGTTAATTATAGCAATCGAAAATCAGCTAGGACTTAAATATTTTGCTGCTGCACCGGAAGATCATATCGGTAAGTCAATGTATGGTATTGAATCCCAATATCGAAAAGGGGAGGTTCAAACATATGGTTACAGCACTTTAAAAAGGCTTTTACAACAAGCCGGTTTCGCAGGATCAGATTTCTTCGCTCCATTTCCAGATTATAAATTGCCTATTTCTATTGTTTCTGAAGCAGGATTTAATTGCTCTAGCTTCAATTCAGTTGATTTAATCTCTGGCACTGTACGACATGATTTACAACTACCCTTTTTCCTCGCATTCTCACCGGAATTAGCTTGGCATACTATCATACAAAATGATCTCGCTCTTGATATGACAAACTCATTTTTGATTCTGGCGCATAATACTGAGAAGAAAGTTTTTAGACCAGACATTCTCGCTTACCACTATAGTACGCAACGCGTAAGTCAATTTTGTAAAGAGACAATTTTTGTAAAAAATGAAACAGATATTATTGAGCTTCACTATAATTTATTAAAAAACAGTTCTTCTAAAGCGTTGCATAAAGGGAAATTAATACAGTTTACATTGTCTCCACGAGCTGACTACGTAAATGGTACATTGTTAGCCAGAGAGCTTATTAAGATTGTTACACGTGACGGTTGGAATATTAATCAAGTAGGCACCTTTTTACATCGGTATTGGAGTATTTTAGTAACACTTATAACAGAGGGTAATTGTAATATAGCTAAGAGTAAATTGACCTTTTCACTGGATACATTGTTACCTGGAGAGTGCTTTGATTTAAGCCCACAAAATATAGTAATTGATAAAGATGGCAAACCACATGCAATAGATAAAGAATGGACTTGGAATGAGCCTATCGCTTTAGGATTCGTGTTATTTCGCTGTTTGTTAATGCTAATTCATTCTGTCTCACGTTTTGGTATTACTAATCCTGTTCTTCCCACGTATAAGAGTTTTATTTTAGCGGCATATGAGGCAGCAGGATTTAAAATAAGTAATGATGATATTAAAGATTATTGGGAAATAGAAAATGCTGTTCAAAGTGAAATAGTAGGTGATTTAATTAAACGCTCTGATATTAATTGGCTGAGTTCCCCTCTTCGTGTCTTTAATTTACATCAAATTTTATTAGAGAAAAATAGTAATATTTTAAATTTAAATGAGGTTTTTGTAGAGCAAGATAATAATATCGCTAAGTTAAAGCAAATTTCCATGGGCCAAGATAATAATATCACTAACTTAAAGCAAGCTCTCTTAGAGAGCAATGATGTCATAGCTAATTTAAATCAAACCCTACTT
The DNA here is from genome assembly GCF_048541585.1 of Legionella sp. D16C41. Lineage (NCBI taxonomy): Bacteria > Pseudomonadati > Pseudomonadota > Gammaproteobacteria > Legionellales > Legionellaceae > Legionella > Legionella sp. D16C41. The sequence continues at coordinate 274,242 of NZ_CP183303.1, forward strand.
GAACGAGATAATGACATAGTTAACTTAAATCAGACTATTTCATTATTAAATGAAGAAATTAATGCCTTAAAATTTAGCGTTAGGCAATATGCACAATCTAGGAGCTGGCGTTTAACTAAACCTATACGATTACTTATGCAAAAGATTAAAGGGAGTTAACTTTAAAAGTAGTTCTAAGTTAATTCATAATTCTGAAAATAACTAAGGTAGTTATAACCTAGTAGCATTATGAAGGTCTTTAAAAGTTATCTCTTTTAAGAAGAAGGAAATTTTAGCGGAGAGGTTAGCTATAAATAACTTAGGGAATATAATGGACTCTGTAGATAAAGATAAGCAAGCTCGTACTATACAGCCGGCTACTATTAACAATTTAGATAATTTTCGACAGTTACTTATTAAAACAAGTAATAATAATTCAAGTCATGAAGAATGTCGAATTGAGACGGTATCTATGAATACATTTAATTTAGAAAAAGTTGATCTAATTAAAGCTAATACTGAAAAAACTGCTGCATTAACTCAAAATAAATTAAATTATCAACAATTATTGGATGAGCGTGATGAGCAAATAAAAAATTATATAAAAGAAATAAAGAAGTTAGAGTTACAGTCTAATGAAATGTCTGAAGAAATACAAAATATTTATTTGTCAAACTCGTGGCGTATTACGAAGCCATTAAGATTTCTATCGCAAAAAAAATCACAGCTTATAAATTTTATTTACTCTTATCTAAAGTACATTTTACAGTTTAAAAGCATAAGCGCGGATAAAATTATTCCCGAGTTAGAAACGCAAACTATAGCGTCGGAGGAAATTTCAAACCTATTGCTTTTACTCGATGCTACTGAGAATGATAAAGTATTTTTGCCGCACTATTTAGGTGTACATATCTATGTTAACAATAATAGTGAACAGCTTGCTGAAATGGCTCTTTATCTTAAAAATATTCCTATACCTTTTTCTCTCTATATTACTACCGATTCTAATAGCAGCGTAAAATTAATCAAAGAAGTTTTTTCTAATATAAATGATTACTGCAAATTAGAAGAAATAATTGTTTTTCAGCCTATCGAAGGCGAACTATTCTCCATGTTTTCAGCATTTAAAGATAAGCTAAATCAACATGACATTATCTTACATCTACAAACTCATACCAAGTCTTTTATAAGTAGTTTATGGACTTTAGAAATAAATGGCTGGTGGCGATATTTAATGGAGTCATTATTAGGTGATGAAAAATATATTAATACGATATTACAGCAATTTATACAAGATGAAAAACTTGGCGTTATTTTCCCTCAACCCTATAAAGAAATTAAGGATTATGTATCGAAAAAAGAAAATTTATATCTTCAGAAATTTTCAAGTATTCTAAACAAAGATAATATTCATAAAAGCTTAAGTTTTTTTGGTGGTATGTTTTGGTTTCGTAGTGAATTAATCGAGCAGGTTTCTCAAACAAGTCTACCAATTGAAAAAACTGAAGTTACTGAATTATTGAGTAATTCAAGAGTCACCCACGAAGAAATATTTCCCTTTATTGCGGATCAATGCGGCATGCAAGCTAAGCCTTACTCGCTAACTTCTTTTTTGTCACCTGAATCTCATGCTCATCAATTTAATTTGTTTAGAATTTATCTTAAAAGAAAGTTAATTAAAAATGCTATTATTTTCTTCGATCATAATCTGGGCGGGGGAACCAATATTTATACGCGGGCTTTCATTAAAGAAGCATTTGAAAAGAATTTCTCCATTATAAGGATTTATAATTTTCAAGGAATTTGGTTTCTGCAATGGCTGGCAAATAATGATGCAATGCTTTTTTATACTAAATACTTTGAGGAGTTATTTAATAATTTAGAGTTTATTCCAGCGACCAGCATAGTTGTAAATTCATTATATGGTTTCCCTCAAGTAGCGGAAAGTATAAAGAATATCATAGCGCTTACAAAAAAAATAAATGCACCCATTGAAATTAAAATGCATGATTATTTTACTTTATGCCCGTCACCGCATCTAGTCAATATGAGTGGGCAATATTGTGAAGTTCCCCAGGATGCAACAATTTGTAGCCAGTGTTTGAAAGGTAACCTAAGCTGGTATCCGGCTTGGTATCCTCGAAAGGAACAACCTAAAGATATAATAAATTGGCGGCAACCTTTTTTAGATTTATTAGCAGCTGCTTCTATACTTACTTTTTTTGATCAAGCTTCTGTTGATATTTTTCGCCGTGCTTTTCATATAGAAAGTCAGAAAATACGTATTGTCCCACATGAAATTGATTATTTTGTATGGAATAAACCAATTGCGCTAGAGGGCCCATTGCACATTGGTATTTTAGGTACTTTAAATTCAATTAAAGGCTCTAGCATTGTACAAGAGTTAGGACACTATATTAGCACTAATCATTTATCAACAAAGATAACTGTTGTGGGTCCATCGGTAGAGCTGCTACCAGAAATAACTATTTATGGACCTTATGAACCAAATCAGTTACCCTCTATCATTGAAAAAAACAAGATCAATGTTGTTCTGGTACCTTCTATAGTTCCGGAAACCTTTGGATACACTATTTCAGAAGCTATAAAAATGAAGCTGCCAATTGTAGCGTTTGACTTAGGTGCTCAAGGAAATCGCGTTAAACATTATAAGTGGGGCAAGGTTATCCCTCTAGGTTCTTCAGCAGAAACAATACTTCAGGCAGCTGAAACTGTCTTAAAATTGGCAAAGGGGTCAATATAATGCTTGTTTATACTTCTATAACTAAAAGTTACCTTCCTAAGGCAAGAATTTTAGCTAAATCAGTTAAGCGGTTTCATCCAGATTGGCAATTTGTGCTGCTTTATTCAGATGACCTACCTAGAGGTTTTGATCTTAATAAAGAGCCATTTGACGAAATAATAACAGTAGAGCAACTTGGCTTTTCAAATTGCAAGGCTTGGGTATTTGGTCATGCTTTAGTAGAGCTTTGCACAGCAGTAAAAGGGCCAGCAGCTAAAGTATTTGCTCAGCGTCCCGACGTTGATAAAATTATGTATCTTGACCCGGATATTAAAGTATTTAATTCTTTATCTCCTTTGGAATCCTTACTAAACCAACATGAGATTATACTTACCCCACATTTGCTTGAAACTGAAGAAGGCCTACCAGAAAATGAGATGGCTGCTTTAAAGCATGGTATCTACAACCTTGGTTTTTTTGCGGCTAGAACGTCTGGTCAAGGGCTTGCTTTTATTCATTGGTGGGCTGAACGATTATCTCACTTTTGTCGTGATGATATTCCGTCGGGGCTATTTACAGATCAACGTTGGTGTGATCTTGCTCCCGCTTTTTTTAGTAACCTTGGTATTGTTAGAGATCACGGCTGTAATGTAGCAACGTGGAATATTGCAAAACGTCCTCTTTCTCTGAATGAGGATGGTATAATTTTAGCAGGCAATACGCCATTGCGCTTTTATCATTTTACAGGATACGACAATGGCAGTGGTTTTACCATGTTGATGAAATATGCTTCTAAGCAAGTCACAGCGCACAAATTATGGGAGCAATACGGTAAAGAGTTGCTAGCAGAAGGGCATGGAAAAGATTATTATAAGGGCTGGTTTTACGGACAATTTGACAATGGAGAGGCTATTCCGCCTGAAGCTCGCAAGCTTTATCGAGCTAGGCAAGATTTACAACAAGCATTTCCTAATCCGTTTAGTATTGATGAGCCATGCTACTTAAGTTGGTGGAAAGCTGAAATTAATCTAAATAATAAAAATGTGCTAGAACCTGTTACTGTTGCAAAGTCTAACAGATTTAAAAAAATTATTACCAATTTTTCCTCACGTCGTACAGGATTAAATTTACTTAAGTCAGCGATGATTATTTTGAAAAATGAAGGATTTTTTGCTCTAATGCGACGTATACGTAATTATTCATAAAATAAGTTTACTATTTAACATCTATTAATAAGGAATATTAACTTAAATGCAAGAAGTGTTACAAAAGTCAGTGCCATCAATATGGAGCTTAGAAAAAGTTATAGGTGTTATAAGGGCAAGCTCTTTTATTCTGATTCCTTTATTTGCCACATTAGGAATTGTAGCAATATTTTATCCAGGTTTTATGACATATGATACGATCCATGCTCTAAAAAGTGCAAGAGAGGGCATTACGGATTCAGTATGGCCACCAATGGTTAGTTATGTGTGGCGTTTTGTTGATTTAATATCTTTAAATCCATCTGCTATGCATTTTTCACAAGTATTATTACTCCTTGCTTCAATTTTCTATATTGTTTATTTCTTTACAAAGAAAGTAGTATATGCAGCCATAGTTATGGTAGTTTATCTATGTATACCAGCTATATTAGGGACTATTGCAGCTATTTGGAAAGATGTTTTAATGGCTGCTTTCTTTCTAGCTGGATTTGCTATTAGCATTTCTTTGCCTAAGATAGTAAGTAAATGGGTTTTTAATTTTTTATTATTAGCAGCTCTTTTTCTTTTATTTTTAGGAATATGTACAAGGCATAATGCTATCGCTGGCGCAGTGCCTTTGTTATTTTATTTAGCTTTTACGCTATGTAGGCGATACTTAAAAAATCTTACTTCCTTAGGGCTAGGCACATTTATAGTAGGCTCTGTTTTAATTTTAGCCACTTTTATACTAAAGGTGCAATTAGATAATTTTTCTCTCCCCGATTTTAAGAGGTTACCTAATAGTAGTGCGGCATTTATTAAATCTATACAACCTTATGACATTGCTGGTGCTAGCATCTGTGTTGGGCGAAACCTATTTGAAGATATAAAACCTAATTGGTCACTTAGTAAAATAAAAGAGGAATATGATCCACGGCATATAAGCCTTGCAGGCAAAACACTGAACCAAATGATGTGGAAAGAGGAGAGAATTCAACAGATCTGGTTAACTACATTAATTGAGCATCCTTTTTGCTTTTTTTATCATAAATGGCAGTTAACGAAATATCTTATAAGTGCTAATATCGGGGCGCCATTTATAATTACACTCCCCGCCATCGCAAAAAACGACTATGGATATAGTTTAAGTCCTTCTTTGATGCGTGACCAGATCGTTCATTATATAATGAATAGTTCTGAATTATTTTTTGTAAAACCGTGGTTTTTATATTGTTTAGCACTCACTATTCTTGCCTATGGACTTTTTCAAAGGCTATTGACTTTTGATTACTTAGTAATCTTATTATCTGGCATGTTTTATTTAATAAGCCTAATTATGTTTGGCAATGCGGCAGATGCAAGACTACCTTTTTACACAACAACCGTTGTTCTAATATTTATATTTAGTGCGCTTTATAAATGGCTAAGAAATTTGTTCACTAAACGATTACTATTTTCCTAATTTAAGTTCTAAGAATTTGAAATGTTTACATATACATTAATTAAACGCCATCTACGTAGCCCGCTCTTAAATATATTGAGCTTTTGTTGGTATATTTATAATCAGTTTTATAAACTTTGTAGGCGAACTATAAAAATTTTATGGTGGACACTAACACTGCAATTAAAAAGTAAACTGCAAAATTATAAATTGCAATATTCAAGGAAGGAGGACGTTCACTACTTACCTTTACCAAAAGCTTACTCTTTAGTTGTTCCTTTTGAGTATGAGTGCCTATCTAAAAACTCCTTACCTACTATTGCTGTTATGTGTCATATGTACTACATAGATATGTTAGAAATATTTAAAGCTTACTTAACCAATATTCCTTATCGATTTGACTTATTTATAACAACTGACTCAGAAGATAAGAAAAGAATTATTGAAGCTAATTTATCTAGTTGGGAAAGCGGCAGCGTTATAGTTAAAATTGCGCCTAATCGGGGTCGCGATATAGCTCCAAAACTTATTACTTTCAAAGAAATTTATAGTAAATATGAATTTTGTCTTCATATTCATACTAAAAAGTCACCTTATCATGAAGTGCATGAGAAATGGCGTTCTTATTTACTTGATAATCTATTAGGATCAAAAAAAATAGTGCAAAGTATTTTTGAAATATTTAAGACTGAACCAGGTATAGGGATAATTGCGCCACAGCATTTTTGGCCCTTTCATTCCTCGATTGGGTGGGGTTATAATTTTGAAATTGCACAAAGATTTTCCTCTAAATTAGGCTTAAATTTAGCTCTAGATGGCCGACTTGATTTTCCTTCTGGCTCAATGTTTTGGGCACGATGCGCTGCGCTTATGCCACTATTAGATTGCAACTTATCTTTTGACGATTTTCCTGAAGAGGCAAATCAGAAAGATGGTACACTCGCACATGTTATTGAAAGACTTTATTTTTTAAGCTGTGAGCTTGCTGGTTTTCGATGGATAAAGATTATTTCTAGCTCCTATGCTAATACTACGAAAAGAATAATTGCTATTAATTCACCAAAAGATCTTAAAAAAGCAATAATAAAAAGCCAATATAAACTACTTACAACTAGTTCAGATAAAAGTCGACAGATAGATCAAATAAAAAATATAAGCACTATTTCAGCCTTTATTAAGAAAGTTAATTTTAGTAAGAATAAATTTAAAGTAGGTAATAGCTCAAAGCGATAACCGTTATAACTTATAAGTAACTTAACTTTCTTTATCTAAAATGACGCAACAAGCTATAGATAATGAACACAAGGTTAACTCAAAAACATACATTATGACTTATTAGTGAAGCTCTAGTATATGAGCTAAATATAAAGTTTATAAGTAAATTACTAGGAATAGTGATAGAATTTGTCGGGTTTCTTTCATGAAGAAATGCTCTATTAAAATATCAAGCTTGCCTAATAAATTTTTATTCTTGTAGTAAGTTTATTTATTGAATTAATATTTGGTTTACTGGCTACTGTTATGCAACAATTTATTATCAACATCAATTGGCTCGATGAGAATAACTATGAAAATCTTAATAACTGGGGGCGCTGGATTTATCGGCTCTGCTTTAATACGTTATATTATCGCAAATACTAAAGATAGTGTTTTAAACATTGATAAATTAACTTATGCTGCTAACTTACAGGCACTTGCATCTGTTAAAAATAATGAAAATTATTCTTTCAAGCAGATTGATATTACAGATGCACCTAAAATTAGTGAGGTTATAGCTGCTTATCAGCCAGATGCAATTATGCATTTAGCGGCTGAAAGCCATGTTGATCGTTCTATTGATGGCCCAGCAGAGTTTATTGCAACTAATATCATTGGAACCTATACGTTGTTAGAAGCAGCAAAGCAATATTGGTTGTCGCTAGCTGATGATAGAAAAAATAAATTTCGTTTTCATCATATTTCAACGGATGAGGTTTATGGTGACTTAGAAATTGAGGATGAAGCTTTTAAAGAAACTACACCTTACGCTCCTAGCTCGCCTTATTCAGCAAGTAAAGCAAGCTCTGATCATCTGGTTAGAGCTTGGCATCGGACTTATAACTTACCCGTTTTAGTAACGAATTGCTCTAATAACTATGGCCCTTTTCAGTTTCCTGAAAAGCTTATTCCTAAAGTAATTCTAAATGCTTTATCAGGTCAATCAATACCAGTTTATGGGCAAGGCACACAAATTCGAGATTGGTTATATGTAGAGGATCATGCGCAAGCGCTTTATCAAACATTAACGCAAGGTAGAGTAGGTGAAACTTATAATATTGGCGGTTGTAATGAAAAGAAAAATATCGAAGTAATTACAACTATATGTAATCTATTAGAAGAATTAGCTCCTCACAAGCCACAAGGTGTGAAGCAGTATGTTGATTTAATTAAACATGTCACGGATAGACCTGGCCATGACAAACGTTATGCTATAAATGCTAGTAAAATTGAAAACGAACTTGGCTGGCAGCCTAAAGAAACGTTTGAAAGTGGTATACGAAAAACTGTAATTTGGTATGTTAATAATTTAGCGCTAATTAAGTAATTTTAATTTTTAAGCCTGCTAGCTTGTAATAGTTTTTACTTATGCACCGAAAGGCTATATTTATTGCATATTCAGCGCAACTAAGTTTTTATTTAGTGTAATAGATCACTTAATGGCAAAGAACAGCGCTGTCATTCTCGCGTAGGCGGGAATCTATTTTTATATAAGCTCAGTGTGAGTATTAAGATAGATTTCCGCCTGCGCGGAAATGACAGAGTTCTTAAGTGGATAGCATTACCTATTTTATTACCCTTTACTTGAGAAGTGGAGTAACTAGTTATCAAACTAAGGTTTCATTTAGTATAATAGATCACCTAATGGCAAAGAATAGCACTGTCATTCCCGCGTAGGCGGGAATCTATTTTTGTATAAGCTCAGAGTGAGTATTAAGATAGATTTCCGCCTGCGCGGAAATGACAAAGTTCTTAAGTGGATAGCATTACCTATTTTATTACCTTTTACTTGAGAAGTGGAGTAACTAGTTATCAAGTAATTGGTGTAATTAGCTCTTCTTCAAGATGACGCAGGAGATATTGGCCATAAGCCGTTTTCTTAAACCTAAAAGCTTGTTCTAGAAGTTGATCAGAAGTAATCCAGCCAGAAGTGTAGGCAATTTCTTCAAGGCAAGCAATTTTTAAACCTTGACGCTGCTCAATGGTATGCACAAAATGACTTGCTTCTAATAAAGAGTCATGCGTACCCGTATCTAACCAAGCAAAGCCTCTGCCTAGAAGCTCTACGTAAAGTGTCTCATCGTCAAGGTAGAAACGATTAACATCAGTTATTTCTAATTCTCCTCGAGCAGATGGTTTTATGCTTTTAGCAATGTCTACAACGCGATCATCGTAAAAGTACAACCCGGTAACGGCATAATTAGATTTAGGCTTCTTAGGCTTTTCCTCAATACTGACTGCTTGACCTTGCTCATTAAACGAAACAACACCAAAACGCTCGGGATCGCTAACATGATAACCAAAAATAGTAGCACCGACTTCTCTAGTAGAGGCTTTTTGTAAGTTAGTTGAAAAACTTTGGCCATAAAAAATATTATCACCCAAAATTAAGCAACTATTATCGTTAGCGATAAATTTTTCTCCAATAATAAATGCCTGCGCTAATCCATCTGGTGAAGGTTGTTCTGCATAACTTAATTCAATACCAAACTGATGGCCATCACCTAATAATTCACGAAATTTAGGTAAGTCCTCAGGAGTTGAAATAACTAAAATTTCTCTGATACCTGCTAGCATTAGTACCGATAGAGGATAATAAATCATAGGCTTATCATAGATAGGTAGCATCTGCTTGGAAACACTTAAGGTAAGTGGATGTAACCTTGTTCCTGTTCCGCCAGCTAAAATAATACCTTTACGTTTTTTCATGATGTTGATCCTAAAATTTCTCTAATAGTCCTGGTAACGCCGAGGCGCCAATCTGGCAGATGAATAGAAAAGCTTTGTTGTAATTTCTGGGTATTTAATCTTGAATTCAGTGGTCTTAAAGCAGGAGTGGGGTATTCTTGGCTTGGAATCGCTAGTAAGTTCTTAATCGTAGTTGCTTTTTCTAAATTCTTTAATTCATCCACAATATATTGGGCAAAGCCATGCCAAGATGTCTCACCACTTGCACATAGATGATATAATCCGGCAAGTTCAGGATTTAGCGTAACAGCTTTTAACAGGTGGGCAGTCACATCCGCTAAAAGTTCAGCTCCTGTAGGTGCTCCTATTTGATCATTAATAATTTTAATCGTTTCTTTTTCTTGGCTTAAACGAAGAATGGTTTTAATAAAATTTTTACCATAAGTACCATAAACCCAACTGGTTCGTAAAATAAGATGATGGCAACCTGAATTTATAATTTCTTGTTCGCCTCGTAATTTACTTAGACCGTAAGTATTAAGCGGACTCGGTATATCACTTTCTTGCCAACCAGCATGGCCAGAGCCATCAAATACATAATCGGTAGAATAGTGAACTAGTAAAGCGCCTAATTGAGCACATTCCTTAGCCAAGATTGCTGGGGCTTCGGTATTGATTATTGTTGCTAAGGCTTGCTCACTTTCAGCTTTATCTACAGCAGTATAAGCAGCAGCATTAACGATAATATTAGGCTTAAAGAACTGAATAGTTCTTACAAGCCCTGATAAGTCTTCAAAATTGGCAGAGAATTCACTGTGTCTATCAAGTGCGATTAACTCGCCAAGTGGTGCCAAAGCACGGCTTAATTCCCAACCTAATTGACCACTTTTTCCAAAAAGAAGAATTTTCATGAGTAAATTAATACCTATCTTATTTATATTACAGGTAAATAATTGAGCTAAAATAGCATTCTTTTTTCTTCGACGAAAGTTATTTATAAATAAATTAAAAGCCTAGAAGTTAAGTTCGGCCATAATTATCTTCAAAGCGAATTATATCGTCTTCCCCTAAGTATTCACCACTTTGTACCTCAATGATAACTAAACTTAAAACACCAGGATTTTCTAATCTATGAAGACTACCAGCAGGAATATAAGTGGACTCGTTCATTCTAACTAACAGTTCTTTGTCATCATTAATAACGCGAGCCATACCGCTAACGACAATCCAGTGCTCACTACGATGATGATGCATTTGTAAACTGAGTTTTGCGCCTGGATTAACTTCAAGTCGTTTGATTTTGAAATTTTTTCCTTCATCTAAAATAGTATAGGTTCCCCAAGGACGATGGACAGTTTGATGTAGTTTGTAAGCTTTATGATCCTGGGCTTTTAAAGCCGTATATACATGTTTAACATCTTGCGCTTGACTCTTATCAGCAACTAGCACGGCATCGGAAGTATCAATAATAATTAAATTTTTAAGTCCAACTGTACTAACTAAACGATTATCACTTTGAATATAACAATTTTCAGTATTATATAAGAATGCTTCTCCATTGACTCTATTGCCTAAGTCATCTGCTGCCGCTAAATCACCTAAAGCGCCCCAAGAACCGATATCACTCCAGCCAATATCACAAGGAATTACAGCGATGGACGCTGTATCTTTAGCTGCAGGCTCCATTACAGCATAGTCAAAGGAATTACTTGGTACGTTAGCGAAATGTGTTTGTTGTAATTGGATTTGAGTGACGCTAGTATTTGTTGCAATGATTGCTTCATCTAAGCATTGTTTAACAGTTTCATAAATATCTTTACAATATTGTTGTAGATGCTTAATAGCTGTTCCTGCTGTAAAGCAAAACATTCCTGAATTCCAGAAGTAGCATCCAGCATCTAAATATTCTTTTGCTTTTTCAATAGAAGGTTTTTCAATAAATTGTTTAACTAAATAGCCAAGAGCGTGTTCAGACTGATCAGAAGAGGTAAAAGGGAAATTTTTATCTATATGAATATAGCCATAACCGCTTTCAGGTGCATTTGGTTTAATGCCAAAAGTTACCAACTTTCCATTTCTAGCAAGCTGAGTTGCTTGATCAACAGCGGTTTGAAAAGCATCTGGTAAACTAATTAAATGATCAGCGGGCAAAACTAATAAAATAGCTTCATCACCGTACTTTTTTCCTATCTGTAAAGCAGCGAGAGCAATCGCTGCAGCTGTGTTTCGGCCAAATGGCTCTAAAATATAAGATAAAAGTAGACCTTGCTGATTAATAGCACGATATTCATCTTCAGTTTTAAAAAATAATTCTCGATTTGTAACAGTTAAAATTTCTTTAACTTGTGGAATAGCCGCGCCTCTTAAGAAAGCTTTTTGTAAAAAACTTTGCCCGTCATCTAAACGTATAAAAGGTTTGGGATGTAGTTCCCGGGAAACAGGCCAAAGTCTTGAGCCTGCACCACCACAAAGGATTGTTGGAATAATATGCATGCAAGTATCTTAAATTCAATTATTAGTTATTAGACTTCTTTCGAAACTGCCATTGACGGCCAATCTCAAATGAAAAAGCACTTCAAAATGCTCATGTACTTTATGTACACTGTGCTTTTTCAGCGTTTTTTCATTTGACCTTATCTCATCACTAACAGTTTCGAAAGAAGTCTATTCTATAAGCCTTAAACAGCCCCTTTTTTAAATAAAACCTTAAGAAATGTTAAAAATAAAATTTTAATATCTAGCCATAGCCCATATTGCTCAACATACTCTAAATCAAGTTTTATTTTTTCACCGTGATTAATATTGCTTCTACCATTAACTTGCGCCCAACCTGTAATACCAGGTTTAACCTTAAGCCGTCTCAATTGTTTTTGGTTATAGCAATTGGCAATTTCTATTAATTCAGGACGAGGCCCAACTAAACTCATATTACCCATTAAAACATTAAAGAATTGTGGTAATTCATCAAGACTCGTTTTTCTTAAAATTTCACCTACACCTGTAAAATTTACTGCATGACTATTATCGCTAGCTTGTTTAAAGATAAAATCATCCGGTACTCCATTTTGCCATTGATAAGTCATAGGATTAGTTTGTTGTAATTTCATGGTGCGAAACTTGTATATATAGAAAGGTTTATTTAAATAACCTGCTCGCTTTTGGCGAAATAAAACTGGAAAGCCATCATCCATGACTATACAAATAGCAACCATTAGGTAAATAGGCAGCAGCAAAATTATAGCTGTTAAGCTGACTAAAATGTCAATACTTCTCTTTACATAATCATATAGTCTTTGCAATGATTTTGACATGTTTTTTATCAATATCTGTGTATTCTTCATTCTTTTTTAACCCACCTGTGCCATTGGCAATACCGATAATATGTTTTGGTTGCCAAACTGCGTCAAGTACTACATCTCCTTTTTTACCAATTATGCCACCTGCAACACAGTTTACTCCGTGTAGCATTACATAGCCTGCAATTGACTTAAAGAAGGAAGAATTAGCAATCTGATTATGGGCTACTAGTAAGGGTGTAGCAATTCTAACATCAAGCCGCATAATACTAATATTTTTTAGTACAGCCTTCTCTATAAAAGCAGAAGTTAAATTATTGATTCCTATATCCACTACAAATGCGTTTTGATTTAAGCAATCAAGGTAGGATACGTCAAGAATATTCTCAGCAGAAATTGCTGTAATTAAAACATCATGGAAAGATGATTTATTAAATTCATTTATTTTATATTCAGTATAGCTAGGTAAAATTAAATTTAAGGCTGTAATTACTTGTCTTGCTTTGTTTTCGTTTCTGCCTGTAAGAGTAATACAGGAATCATGTTCCGCTAAGCGTAAGGCAAGTTTTGTTGCAATATTGCCGGTGCCATAGATTAAAATTTTTTTTTTGCTTAATTGATAGTTAAAATACTGATTAACCAAATGATAGGCTGAATCTACCGTAATATCGTTAGGTTTATAAGGTAGGAGCTGACCTTTTACGGTTGTTTTGGCAAGATCCCATAAATGAATTGCTTGCTTGCGTTCAACGTCAACAAGAAAAGTGGTAATATATTGATCTAAATAAAGTAGTGCTTGTTTGGCAATTTTTTCATCAGTTAAAATAATACTTAAAACACGCTCCTTGCCAAATTGACGAAAAGGTAAAAGCCGATTTTCTCCGTGCTTTTTTGAAGTTGTGCTAATTAAAGCGATTGAGAGATTTTCAAAGTTCAATGCCTTAAGTTCTTCTAATAAGGACATAGGGCTCCTTTAAAGCTTAATAACAAATTCTAAAATCAGATAGTCTAGCATGTTTTATTCCTCTAATTGCATAAATTATAAGTTAATAACTTAGCAAATCTTTTATTGCATGGTTGATATATAATCCACTTTGTAAATATAAAATTATTAACGTATAATTTGTATACACAACATGGAAGGATAAAACCTATGAAAAAAGTTATGATACTCTTAGCTGTGTCATTGCTTGGTTTAGTAGGCTGTACAACAAGTGAATCAATTTATAATCCTCGTTATAATAGAGACTATGTTTACTCAGTAGGTTTTTATGGCTATCAGCCCCAATGGGTCACAAATTATTACTCCGGTGTTCCAACGCAATGTGGCTTAGGTTGTAGTCGTGTTTATCCACGTGGCTGGTATATGCGAAAGTGGTAGGCAACTTCAACATATAACGATTTATATTAGACTTCTTTTTAAACTCCTATATGGATGAGTAAGAAGTCTAATATTATAAATTTGCTAGCATATTTATAATATCTTCAATAAATTTTGCTTTGTATGCTAATTCTTCTTGCAGTCCTTAATGTTATACAAAATAATATTGTCCTTAAATGCAGGTATAGATAGTTATTTATATAGCATCATCCACTAAGTTTTATATTACGTGACGCTATATAAATCATACTTTGTTGTCATTGGAGGACATTTCAAGCCACAATTTCACAATTTAAAGATATTTTTTCTATGTTTAATTCTTATGCTCTGTATTACATGATTAATGCAATACTTAATTTTAAATTAAAAAGGAAAGATATACTGCTTCTGTAACAAACTTAATTTGATAATCGCTTATGAGGTAGCTGATGAAGGGCTGGATATTTTATAAGAGAAATGGACAGGAATTAACCGCCAATGATCATGGAGTAAATCGATTTTTATCAGTTGCTAATAAATTACAAATTGAATTAGAAATCTTTAAGCCAGAGCAATTTGACGTTATTGTTGCCAATCAAAAAGAAAAAATAATTCTGCTAAATGGGAAGCAAATTGATTTACCAGATTTCATTATGCCCCGCTTAGGTGCGGAAACCTCTTATCATACTTTAAATTTAATTCGTCAATTAGAATTATTAGGCGTTTGTAGCATTAATAATGCTGATGCTATTGCGACGGTAAAAGACAGGATTCGAGTAAGTCAATTATTAACTTATAATGAGTTACCTGTACCTAAAACCATGGCAATTAATGCCCCCATTTCGTTTGAACTAATTAAGCAAGAAATTGGTTATCCATTGGTGGTTAAAAATATGACTAGTGCTCGGGGTATTGGCGTGCATTTATGTGAGACAGCTGATTCTTTTCAAGATTTAATAGGCCTTTTAGGTTCACAATTTAATCAAAAATTAGTGATTCAACAATTTATCGCCAACAGTTATGGGCGAGATTTACGAATATTTGTTTTAGGGCAAGAAATAGTCGGCTGTATGCAACGGGTTGCAAAAGCTGGATTTAAAGCCAATTTTTCACTTGGCGGTAAGGTAAAACCGTTTGACTTAACACCTGAAATTACTCATTTAGCATTAGAATGTTCAAAAATTGTTAATTTAGATATTGCTGGTATTGACCTGTTATTTGGCAACGAGGGTTATTACATCTGTGAAGCTAATTCCTCTCCAGGATTTAAAGGAATGGAGCTTGCTACAGGCGAAGATGTTGCAACAAAAATTATGGATTATGTAATTAATAAAGTTAATCAACGCAATTCTAAAAATTAATTAAATGCTAGATTAGCATTAATCAAATATAGTAAGTTGCTATTTAAATAACCCCTCCATAGAGGGGTTAAAGAGGCTATTCTTTCGCACGTGAAACATATTCACCTTTACGAGTATCTACTTTAACTAGTTCACCCGTCTGAACAAATAAAGGTACTCTAACTACAGCCCCTGTTTCAAGAGTTGCAGGTTTACCACCGCCACCTGAGGTATCTCCTCTGACACCTGGATCAGTTTCGGTGATTGCTAAAATAACGAAGTTTGGTGGAGTAACTTGAATGGGCTCATTATTCCATAGGGTGAGAACACAGATATCTTGCTCTTTCAACCACTGTTCAGCATCAGCTAGAATTTCTCTATTTACGGCATATTGTTCAAATGTATCAGGAACCATGAAATGCCACTGTTCTCCATCATTATATAAATATTGCATTTCCACATCAGCCACATCAGCAGATGGTAATGTATCGCCGGACTTAAACGTTCGTTCAACAACGCGACCTGTCTTTAAGTTACGTATTTTGACTCGAGTAAAGGCCTGCCCTTTCCCTGGCTTAACAAATTCACAATCAATAATGCTACAAGGGGCATTATCAACCATAACTTTTAAACCATTTTTAAATTCATTTGTGCTATAAGTGGCCATTAGTGCTCCACAGTTGAGATTTGGTTTTAAATTAGATAGAGTTCACCAGTTTAGCAAGTATGTCTAATGAATGCGAGATTCTATTGTGAGTTGGAAAAAAATATTAGCTCAAGGCTTTACCTCTTCGTATGATTTACTGAAATTTTTAGAATTACCTGTAGAGTTAGCTAATGAAGCAGCAAGTAAACAATTTAAGACTCGAGTTCCTCATGGTTTTGCAACACGTATGCAAAAGCGCAACCCGCATGATCCATTATTGCTGCAAGTTCTCGCTACGGACTTTGAAATAGAAAAAGTAGAAAATTATACTAAAGATCCTTTAGAAGAAGCTAAAAGCAATCTTATACCAGGTTTACTCCATAAATACGAAGGACGAATTTTATTAACATTAACAGGGAGTTGTGCTGTTAATTGCCGCTATTGTTTTAGAAGACATTTCTCTTATCAAGATAATAATCCAGGCAAAGAAGGTTGGCAAAAAATAATTCAGTATTTGCAGGAGAATCCGAGTATTTATGAAGTTATTTTAAGTGGTGGTGACCCCTTAGTCGCGCCTGATAAGATGTTAGAAGAACTTATTAAGCAACTAGAGGCGATTGAGCATATAAAGATATTACGCATTCATACACGTATTCCTATCGTTTTACCTGAGCGTATAACTGATGCTTTTTTGCAACTATTAAAGGCTACATCGTTACATAAAATAATTGTTCTTCATTGTAATCATGCTCAAGAAATAGACAGTCAGGTTAAGGTTGTATGCCGAAAGTTAATTGAGGCTGATTGTACTTTACTAAATCAAGCAGTGCTTCTTAAGGGTATTAACGATCACGTCGATACGCTAACTAATTTGAGTAGGTCGCTATTTGATTGCGGTATTTTACCTTACTATCTACACTTGTTAGATAAAGTTACAGGTGCTGCTCATTTTGACTTACCGCTAGAAGAAGCGCGTAAGCTTTATCAGCAACTTCAAACAAAATTACCTGGTTATTTAGTCCCAAAATTAGCTTATGAAGAGCCAGGAAAAAAGAGTAAAACCTTGCTGTATTAACTGGATTTTTTTCAAACACTAATGAAAGACATCTCATTATAATTTCATATTTTTTTAAATACAGAACCAACAAATAGACCTAAGTCACCTAAAAAGGTTTGCCTATATATACCCAGCCGCTTTAATTTAAAAGCGTTAATAATAAATATCGCTTTGCGCGCTGCAATAAATTGATGAAGAATTAGCCTATTTTCTTTAATGAGTATATGTTCGATGGGTAATAAGGCTTGTATATTTTGATCAATCCACTGTTTTATACGGCCTTGAAACAATCCTTTGATTCTACAAAGGCGCGCCCCTATTCCCATATTGCCGCCAATTAAGTTCGCTTGATGTTGTCTGTAATTAACAGTGGGGTAAGAGTCATAAAATATTTTACCACCGGCTCCAGTAACTAATAAGTAAGTCCACCAATCATGGGCAATGAGGGAAGAATTTTCTCTAGTTAATTTTAAAAGAGTGAGGGTGGCGTGGTTAAATACCATCGTATTTCCACCACCAATATTTTGCACTAAAGCATTTAGAAATCCGGAAGGTTTTTGAAAGAGGGGCGAGAAGCCAATTTCATTTCCTTGTTCATCAATAAGCCTAGTCCTTGAGCAATATAAAGTAGGAATGGCGCTAGATATATGATCTATCCAATGCAGCGCTCTTTCTAATTTAGATAAATCCCAAATGTCATCTTGATCAGCATAAGCATAATAGTTTTCATCGGTATTGGCTCGGAAAACTAAAGATAGAAAGTTAGCTGCAAAGCCTTGCTTAGGGCCGTTGAATAAATAAATTTTATTTGGATAAAGTGCTTGATAATTATTTATAATAGTTATTGTATTATCATTTGAGCCATCATCAGAAACCCAAATTTCCCAATTTTTATGTGTCTGATTAATAATTGAATCAAGTTGTTCTATCAAGTAACGTTGTCCGTTAAATGTGCACATAAAAATAATAATTTTTGGATTAGTATTGCTTTTAATAATAGTCACTTTAAGAAAATAGTTTATTAGCTGATCTTAGGTAATTACATTATTTTTGTAAATATTTTACTAACTATTAAATTAACAAAGCTGTCTTTAACTTAATTTAGTAGAGAGAACTTCCTTAGTAAGAAAAAAGATGATAATTTATGTCCCTAAAAAGGATTCTTTACTTTAAGAATTGTAAAATTTTAGCGTTGAATCGGCTTAATTATACAAAAATATTTCTATATATAGGCAGCATAGGATGGTTTTTTCTTCTTTAATTTTTTTGTTTCTTTTTCTTCCTAGTGTTAGTTTAACTTATTTTGTTTTCCTTAAACGCATTAAATTACAAAATTTTATCTTAGCGTTTTCTAGTTTAGCTTTTTACTACTGGGGTGAAAAAGATCACATCTTTATTATGTTGGCTTGTATTCTTATTAATTACCTATGTGGTGTATTAATTAATGATAGCCAGAGCGAAAAATACCGAAAAATTTATTTAGGTACAGCCATTGTTTCTTCTCTAAGTCTATTAATTTATTTTAAGTATTTTAATTTTTTCATATCAACAGCAAGTCACCTTCTAAATTTTGATATTAACAATTTTGGTCAAATAGCATTGCCGCTAGGTATTAGTTTTTATACTTTTCATGCACTTAGCTATGTTATTGATGTTTATTGGAAAAAAGTCCAGGTCGAGCGAAATTTTATTACTTTTCTAGGTTATGTATCCTTATTTCCTCAGCTAGTTGCGGGACCTATTGTTCGTTACCGAGATATAAGACATTCCTTTCATAAACGTTATATTACGCGAGTTGGATTTCGTAATGGTATACTGCGTTTTTGTTTTGGTCTTGGCAAAAAAGTACTTATTGCAAATCAAGTTGCAGTCATTGCTGATATTATTTTTAGTTTACCTGCAACAGACTTAACGTTTGGTTTAGCTTGGTTTGGAGCCATTGCCTATACCCTCCAAATTTATTTTGATTTTTCTGGTTATTCAGATATGGCTATTGGTATTGGCCTTATGTTTGGTTTTAAATATAAAGAGAATTTTAAATTTCCTTATAATGCTTTATCAATCCAAGAGTTTTGGCGTAAATGGCATATTTCCTTATCAAGTTGGTTTAGAGATTATGTTTATATACCACTAGGTGGAAATCGTATATCGCCTATGCGAACCTATCTAAACTTATTAATTGTTTTTGGACTATGCGGTTTTTGGCATGGAGCAAATTACACTTTTATTATTTGGGGCCTTTTTCATGGTTTGTTTTTAATTTTAGAGAGGACCTCATTTGGCGTATTCATAAGTCGCTTACCTAAAATACTGCGCCATCTCTATGTGTTATTAGCTGTTATAGTTGGGTGGGTATTTTTTAGAGAAGATAACATATGGCAAGCTTTTCTATTTCTTAAAGCAATGTTTTTGCCTCACGGATTTAATCTTAGAATTATAGATAGCCATATACATATACTTTTAATGATAGCTTATTTAGTTGGTATTATATTAGCATTAGGTATTACTGAAAAAATAAAAGATTGCATAGTTACCAAATATAATAAGAAATTAATTATAGGTTATAAGCAATTAAGTATGCTAATGGCCTTAATAATTTTATTTTTAGCAACATTGCCTTTAAGCAATAATTCATATAACCCTTTTCTCTATTTTAAATTTTAATGATACTTAAATGAAAACTACTGATAAGTTATTGATTCTAGCTTTTATAATTTTTATTTTTACGCCTGGTATTGGCCTTTTTCTAAAAAAGGATCCTAATGAGATTAGAACCGCATTAAATCGCGAACCTAATTCTTTTCCAGCTGTAAATTTTAAACGCTTAGGCAAAACTAATTTTAAAGGTATTGAAAGCTGGTTTGCCGATCAGGCATTATTAGTTACTTCATTTAGTAAGTTTTGGAGTGATTTTAATTATTCTCTTGGCGTTAGTTCCAAACCTAAAGACACCATTATTGGCAAAAATGGCTGGCTCTTTTTAGGCAATTTTTATAATTCTCCTCTAGATCAATACACCGGTAAACTACCACCAACCAGTGCAGAAATAAACTCTACTTCAAATTCAATTAAGCGTCTATACAATGTTGCTCAGCAGAATAATATTCCTTTCTTAGTAACAATTGCGCCAGATAAACAAACTATTTATCCTGAGTTTCTACCTTCCTATTTAAAGAAGACGACCCTTCCAACCCGCTATGATTTAATTATGGAGCAGTTAAAGGCTAATCATATTGACTTTATCGATCTAGAAGAAGTTGAGTTAAAAGCTAAAAATACTTTAGGTCAAAAATATGGAGATATTTATCTCAAATGCGATAGTCATTGGAATATGCTAGGAGCGTACGCTGCTTATCAAGCTATAGCAAATTATATAATTAAGCTTGGGATACAAATTAATAAAATTAATTACGATTTTATACCTGGAAAAAACAAACGTGGAGATTTATCTCACTTTATTCAAATAACTACGTGTGAATCAAATCATCCACTTCCTGATACTTCTACGTTAGCTATAGATTGGTGGGAGAAGGATGAAAGTGGAAAACATAAGCTAACGCCTTTTACCTATTCTTCTAAAAATGGTTTGCTAATGCCACATGAAGTCATTAATAAATCAGTTAAGAACAATTTAACTGCGCTGGTAATCGGAGATAGCTTTTTAGAATCATTAATGTTTTATTTCCGTAATAACTTTCATAATACAATACGTGTCCATGTTTCTAATAGAAACATTAAGCTTACAGAGTTAATCAATCGTTACCATCCCGATATAATTATCTTTGAATTAGTAGAGCGATCGTTGATGAACTTTTATACCGAGCTCTAGTGTTAAATTGGTATCGGTCTTGCCTAAGTTGCTAATCTATTTAGCTTAAGTTACAAATATTACTTAAGTCATTAGGCAATGGCAAAAAAAATTCTCAATGAGCTGGGCAGCGTAAATGATTAATATAAGCCATAAAACCTACATTCTGAAATATAACCTATCTATTAAATAAAAATGCTTAAGGAAATAGAGGCAAATAGGTTATATATGTCTGCTAATGACTCCACCAACTATCACTTCTCATGCTTAATTAGAAATTTTTAGTGCTAAATTTATAAGTTTAGTAATCTAAGATTAAAATGTGCAAAAAACAAAACGTTCACTTGCTTAAAATAAATTATTTTTTTATTATGGCGGTAAAATATTTACTCAATAAAAAGGCCTTTGCAATGAAAGCAGTTATTTTAGCGGGCGGCTTAGGGACAAGAATTAGCGAAGAAACTGCAGTTCGTCCAAAGCCTATGATCGAAATTGGTGGTAAGCCCATTTTGTGGCATATCATGAAAATCTATTCTACTTATGAGATTTATGATTTTATTATTTGCCTAGGTTACAAAGGCTATGTCATTAAAGAATATTTTGCTAATTATTTTCTGCATATGTCTGATGTAACACTTAATATTGCAAAAAATTCTGTTGAAGTTCATCAAAATAATGCTGAGCCCTGGCGTATCACGCTCGTTGAAACGGGGGAAGATACCATGACAGGAGGCCGCTTAAAACGAGTGCAAAGATATCTTAATGATGAGGATTTTTGTTTTACTTATGGTGATGGTGTCGCAGATATTAATATTGCTAAATTAATTGCTTATCATAAACAACAAAAGACTTTAGCAACCTTAACTGCTATACAACCACCAGGTCGTTTTGGTGCGCTTTCTTTTAACAAAAATAAAGTTTCAGGATTTGCTGAAAAAGTACGTGGTGATGGCGGCTGGGTAAATGGGGGGTTTTTTGTTTTATCGCCAAAAGTTATCGATTATATTGAAGATGATCAAACAATTTGGGAAAGAGAACCCCTAGAACGCTTAGCTATAGAGGGACAATTATCAGCCTATAAACATGATGGATTTTGGCACCCTATGGATACGCTACGTGATAAAAATTATTTAGAGGATTTATGGCAAGCTTCAAAAGCACCTTGGCATATTTGGCACAATAATTTTACCTTATCAGATAAATTATTAGTAGAAAAAAGCTCACCTACAGAAGTTGAATATATTTAATTCGAGTTATAAATAATTATGAATTTTTGGCAAGGAAGAAAAGTTTTTCTTACTGGGCATACAGGCTTTAAAGGCAGCTGGCTTGCACTATGGCTGCAGCTCTTAGAGGCAAGAGTAACGGGCCTTGCGCTTTCTCCGCCCACCACGCCTTCTCTTTTTGAGTTAGCAGATGTTGCTTCAGGCATGACTAGCGTTATTGCCGATATAAGGAATTTTGATTCAGTTTATCAGGCATTTAAAGAATATGAACCTGAAATTGTTATTCATATGGCAGCGCAGCCTTTAGTTCGAGCCTCTTATCAAATACCTATAGAAACTTATGCCACAAATGTTTTAGGTACAGTACATGTATTAGAAGCAGCAAGGCAAGTTGGTTCGGTAAAAACTATCGTTAATATAACGACTGATAAGTGTTATGAAAATCAAGAATGGCATTGGGGCTATCGTGAAAATGATAAACTAGGAGGGTATGATCCTTATAGTAACAGTAAAGCCTGTGCTGAGCTAGTTACTAATGCCTATCGTAGTTCTTATTTTAATGATACGGGTATAGGCTTGGCATCTGCTCGGGCAGGAAATGTTATTGGTGGCGGTGATTGGGCAGAAGATCGGCTAATTCCTGATATTATGCGTGCTTGCATAAAGCAGAATCCTATACTCATACGTAATCCACATTCAATACGCCCTTGGCAACATGTTTTAGAACCGTTGTATGGTTATTTATTATTAGCAGAAAAGTTACACAAGGACCCGGCTTGCTTTGCTCAAGGCTGGAACTTTGGGCCCAATGAAGCTGACGCAAAGCCTGTAGATTGGATTGTTGATTTTATTGTAAGGCATTGGGGACAACAAGCTAGCTGGTATTTAGATGACAAGAAACACCTTCATGAAGCAACTTATTTGAAACTTGACTGCTCTAAAGCTAAATCTCAATTAAATTGGCAACCACAATGGACTTTAGAGAAAGGGTTATTGGAGACTATTTCCTGGTATCAAGCATTCCAAGCTTCAGAAAATATGCGTACTAAAACAGTAAACCAAATTTTAAGTTTTTTAGAAAATTTAAAATCTTAATAAACGAATTTATTCTAAGATGAATATTAGGAGATAACTGAATGAGCAGTAACTATTTACATGTGCCTTACGGAAGAACAGTGCATGGTGAAGAGGAAATAGCGGCCGTTGTTAATGTACTACGTAGCTCGACCCAAATGGGAAAGCATGTTCGTGAGATGGAAGAAAAAGTCGCTCATTTATTTAATAAACAATATGGAGTGATGGTCAATTCTGGCTCATCGGCTAATTACTTAGCGATGGAAATAGCAAATCTTCCAGCTGGGGCTGAAGTTATTACACCTGTATTAACTTTTTCTACTACCGTAGCACCTATAGTCAAAAATAATTTAGTTCCAGCTTTTATTGATGTCGAACCTGGTACTTTTAATATTGATGCCAGTCAAGTTGAGGCTATGATTACTCCACAGACTAAGGCATTTATGATTCCTAATTTATTAGGTAATTTACCTGACTGGAAAAAGCTAAGGGAAATTGCTAATCAATATAATTTGCTGGTAATTGAAGATTCTTGTGATACGTTGGGAGCAACAATAGAAGGTATCTCGGTTGGCCATTATACGGATATAAGCACAACTAGTTTTTATGGCTCACATGTCATTAATTGTGCAGGAAATGGTGGTATGTTATGCCTTAATGAGGCGATGCTAGCAGAAAAAGCTAAATTATTACGTAGTTGGGGTCGTAGTTCATCATTATTTATTGAATCTGAAGCAATTGAAAATCGTTTTAATACTAAAGTTGATGATATTGAATATGATGCTAAATTTGTGTTTGAGACCTTAGGTTACAATTTAGAACCCTCTGAGATGGGCGCTGCTTTCGGATTAGTGCAATTAAGTAAGCTTGATAAAAATATTATGGTTCGTGAGGAAGCTTTTAAGCAACATACGGAATTTTTTAGTCAATATCAAGATTGGTTCATCCTACCAAAGCAACTTCCTAACTCTAGAACAGGTTGGTTAGCTTTTGCATTAACATTAAAAGAAGATGCTCCCTTTTCTCGTAGAGAATTGCAGATTTTCTTAGAAAAACGCAATATCCAGACTCGTACTGTATTCACTGGAAATATTTTACGTCAACCAGGTTTTAAACACATCTCAAGAAAGGAATCAGCTAATGGTTATGCATGCGCTGATCAAGTTATGCGTGGCGGAATTTTACTAGGATGTCATCATGGACTAACAGCTGAAATGATTGCCCATATCCATAATTCCTTTACTGATTTTCAGAAACAATATTAAATTATATTTTTCTTAAATGACAATAATTAATACAGCTACACAGCATCAATTAATTAAGTTTCTTTTAATTGGTGCTTTAAATACTCTAGTGGGTTATTTATTATATGCATTTTTCATTTGTTTAGGTATAAATTATCCTTTGGCAATTTTTTTGGCAACTTTATTAGGAGTCTTATTTAACTTTAAGACTATAGGAAAAATTGTTTTTAACAATACCAAAAAGAACCTATTTCATAAGTTTTTTAGTGTGTATTTAATCGCTTATTTTATAAATTTAGGTTTGATCAAGCTATTTGGGTTAATTACAACTAACCTTTATCTAGCTGGTTTTTTCTCCCTAATTCCAGTAGCAATAATAACATTTACTTTAAACAAATATTTTGTTTTTAAGGACAATTATGACGTTAATTAGTATTGTTACGCCTTGCTTTAATGAAGAAGATAATGTTGAAGAACTCTATAGGCAGGTAAAAACCGTTTTTAGCCAGTTACCCGACTATCGTTATGAGCATATTTTTATTGATAATGCCTCTACTGATAAAACAGTTAGTATTTTAAAAAAAATAGCTACCGTAGATAAAAATATTAAAATTATTGTGAATTCACGTAATTTTGGCCATATTCGTTCGCCCTATTATGGCTTACTCCAAGCGTATGGTGATGCAGTAATTTTATTAGTTGCTGATTTACAAGACCCGCCTGAATTAATTAAAACGTTTATTACTGAGTGGGAAAAAGGTAATAAAATTATTATTGGTGTCAAACCTAAAAGTGAAGAATCGCGCATAATGTTTAATATTCGGAAATTAGGTTATTATTGGATAGGTAAAATTGCGGATATTAAATTAATTAAAAATTTTACAGGTTTTGGATTATATGATAGGGAAGTTATGAAGGCTTTACGAGCTTATGATGATCCCTATCCTTATTTTAGAGGCATGATTGCTGATATTGGTTTTAATATTGTAGAAATTCCTTATCAGCAGCCAAAAAGAAAAAAAGGCGTATCAAAAAATAATTTCTACAGTTTATATGACATAGGGATGCTCGGAATCACCAGCTATTCAAAAATTCCTTTACGATTAGCGGCAATGGGCGGTTTTTTTCTTAGTGCCATTAGTTTAACTATTTCAATTGTATTTTTTATTTTTAAACTAATTTTTTGGAATACTTTTAATGCTGGAATAGCACCTGTATTAATAGGTTTGTTTTTCTTCTCTTCGGTTCAATTATTTTTTATTGGATTATTAGGTGAATATATTGCATCTATTAATACCCGCGTAATGAGACGCCCTTTAGTAATTGAAAAAGAACGTATTAATTTTGAAAAAAGAGTAGTAGATGTCGTTCAACTCATGGATTAAAAATTCTATTACAGAAGAAAAATTTACTCAAAGAAGTCAATTAAATTTATTGGCTAAAGATTTAAATTTTATTTTGCTGCAAATGGGTTCTTTATGGGAAAATTTACGTAATAAACGCCTATTTATTACGGGCGCAACAGGTTTTTTTGGCTGCTGGTTACTTGAAAGTTTTTTATGGGCAAATGAAAAGCTTAGCCTAAATGCAACAGTAACTTTATTAACTCGTCATAAAGCAAGCTTTGTTAATAGATATCCTCATCTAGCGCAAAATTCGACCTTTACCTTTTTGGAAGGTGATGTTAGTAACTTTACATTCCCTAAGGAGCAATTTGATTTTATTATCCATGCAGCGACAGATGTTGGTGCTAGTTTAGATAAAGTAAAGTTGCTGTCTACCTGGAATACTATTGTTGATGGTACCAAACGAGTACTTGAATTTGCAGCGTATTCTCAGGCAAAACAGATTCTATTAACAAGTTCAGGTGCTGTATATGGAAAACAGACTCCTGAGTTAAGTCATCTTTTAGAATCTCATAGTTGTGAGCTTAAGCTAGATGAGGGATACTCAACTTACGCAGTCGGTAAATTCGCAGCAGAATATCTTAGCGTATTGTATGCTAAACAGTATAATCTAGATATAAAAATTGCTCGCTGTTTTACATTCATTGGGCCTTATCTCCCTTTAACGGCCAATTTTGCCATCGCGCAATTTATTCGTAGTGGTTTGCGAGGGGAAGATATAATAATTAATGGTGATGGTAGTCCTTATCGTTCTTATTTATATGCTGCAGATCTGGTAATATGGTTATGGACTATTTTATTTAAAGGGCAAATACTTCGCCCATATAATGTAGGTTCTGATCAAGCAATCTCTATTAAAGAACTAGCGTTGATAGTATCGAGCTGTTTTGATTCTAAGCCTCAAGTTAAAATCATGAAGCCGGCTACGGGTGCTCTTCCTGAGCGTTATGTACCTAATGTGCAGCGCGCTCAAGTTGAATTAGGGTTAACCCAGCAAATTAGCTTAGTACAGGCAATACAAACAACCATTAATTGGTATACTTCTTTTGGAAAAAATTATGCAGGTTAAAGTAAGTGATTACATTGCAGAATTCTTGCGTGTGCAAAAAATAGATTTGGTTTTTGAAGTGGCAGGGGGAATGATTACTCACCTACTAGATTCTATATATCGCTATGGAAATACTAATATTATTAGTATGCATCATGAACAGGCCGCATCTTTTGCAGCTGATGCTTATGGTAGAGTGACAGGTAAGCCTGGTGTTGCTTTAGCAACTAGTGGGCCTGGCGCAACAAATCTATTAACAGGTATAGCTAGTTGTTATTTTGATTCATCTCCGGCTTTATTTATTACCGGGCAAGTTAACACTTATGAGCAGAAAGGGACCCGTAAAATTCGCCAGCTCGGATTCCAAGAAACAGATATTATTACTATGGCTAAACCTATAGTAAAAAAGTGCTTTCATATTGATGATGCTTCTCAAGTAGAAGCAACTATGTATGAAGCCTACGAATGCGCGATTAATGATCGTCCAGGGCCAGTCCTTATTGATTTACCAATGAATATCCAACGAGAGCAAATTAGTGTTGGTCCGATTCATCAACTTCAGCGAAAAAATAGTATAACTAAATCTTTAGCTGTAGAAATTAATCTTCTTCAGGAATACTTAAATCAGGCAACTGCACCGTTAATATTAGTTGGTGGTGGTGTTCGCTGCGCTAATGCAGCACGGGCACTTTTAGACTTTGTAGAGCTTGCTAAAATTCCTGTTGTTACCTCACTGCTAGGATATGATTTATTACCATATGATCATCCCATGCGTATTGGCTTTATTGGTACTTACGGCAATAGATGGGCTAATATAGCTTTAGGTAAAGCTGACTTATTAATTGTTATTGGTAGCCGTCTGGATGTCAGGCAAACTGGTGCAGATGTCGATAGCTTTAGTAAAAATAAAACTATTATTCATATTGATTGCGATGAAGGTGAAATTAACAACCGAATTAAGAACTGTATCTCGATTGTGGCTGATGCTAAAGATTTTCTTAACCAAGCTACTCAGTATTGGACTCGAAGTTCAGTTACTTATCTTTCTTGGTTAAATGAGCTTAAGGCATTACAGTCTAAATTCCCTGATACCAATGAATTAAATAATATTACCGGTATTAACCCTAATTGTTTTATGCATGATTTATCTCAATTTTGTGAACATGCTATTGGTTATGTGGCTGATGTAGGAAACCATCAAATGTGGGCCGCGCAATCTTTAGAATTAAAGCCAGAACAAGTGTTTATTACTTCCGGTGGTATGGGAGCAATGGGCTTTGCTTTACCAGCTGCTATTGGTTTATCGTTAGCTTGCGGTAAAAAGCCTGTCGTTGCCATTATAGGTGATGGTGCGTTTCAAATGAATATTCAGGAGTTACAGACTATTGTTCGTAATGGCTTGCCTATAAAAATTATTGTGCTCAACAACAATTGTTTAGGTATGATTCGCCAATTCCAAGATAGCTATTTTTCAGGCCGTTATCAATCAACTTATTGGGGATATAATGCGCCAAGTTTCTCAGCCATTGCTAAAGCTTATGGTATTAAAGCTCAGACTATTTCAAAACCTGAAGAAACATTTTTAGCTAGTGAGTGGTTATGGGAAAAAGTAAATGAGCCTGTTTTGTTAGAGGTATTGATTAATCCACATACCAATGTCTATCCAAAAATAGCTTTTGGAAAACCCATTAGTGAAATGGAGCCTTTTGCATTGCCTATTGGCATTGAAAGTACGTAAATCAAATCATTTGGTAAAAATTGTTAAATTAAACTATTAAAATTTTTTGCTGGTTAATAAAACTTTCAATAATGAGTCAGAGATTTATGGAAGCATTACCATTGTTAAGTAAATTAACATTACTTTTCAGTATAAAGGGTAAGACTGTTTTAGGGTTATATAAAGGCATTATGTCAATAGAAGTTATAGGAATATGATATGCATTTACTCCAGGAGGTTAAATCGTATATTCGAGAAAATAAAAATTACATTTTTATTTTCTACTTTGTACTCATCCTAGCTTATGGATATTTTATCGTTAATTGGTCTTTATCAACAGACAGTGAAGAATTTTCCTTTCTTAAATCGAATTATCATGAAACTATTTGGTTTGGCCTTGGCCGCTTCCTAATATATTTTTTATATTTATTTACAAATAATAAAATTATCCCTTTTTGGAATGATTTTATATCGGTTCATCTAATCTTTTTGTCTACAATAATCTGGGCAGCCAATCTATGGCAGGTAAATCGAGATAAATTAAGTTTATTCATCTTCTCGACAATTTATTGCATCTCTCCCATCTACACTTTTTACTTACGCTTTACTACCTATAACATAGCAGTAAGCATAGGTTTGGTATTTGCTAGCTTAGCCGTATATTATCTATCTAAAATTAAAAACTTGCCTAAGAAACTTAATAAAGATTCTTCTCCTTTCTGGCTAAGCCTTTTGTATCTATTTTTAGCTATATCTATATACCAGATGTTTGCAGCTTATTGGTTAACAGGCTTTTTATTAATTGGTACTTATACCGGTTTGGTCTTAGACAAACAAAATCCAAATTTTAATTTAGTTAACTATCTTTTTTATAGATTTATGCTTAGCATAGCGCTACTAATATTTGCCTTAATTCTATATAAATTAGCACTACTAGTTATTTCTTATTTTATTCCCCCAGTTAATTATGTTGAAGGTTTAATGTGGTGGGGAAAATATAGCCCATCTTTTATTAAGAAAATTTTATATACTTACTTTAAAAGACAAATACTTAGGTATCCTTTTAATTATTTTTGTACTTATACAATTATTTTTAATTTAATCTTTTTTGTTTATATTTTAATATTTGATATCAAAAAATATTTACTTATTTATTTACTCATAGCACTGACACTAAGTGCTTTTTCTCTACCACTGATAACTGGCGATCCATTGCCATTACGTACTTTGCTAAATATTCCACTGATGTTAGCTGGAACTTGGTTAATAATTTATATTTATTTCAATAAACTAATAATTAGAAAATTGATAATAACTTTGGTAATAATTGGAACATTTTTTAATGCACAATATATTGTGCGATTATTTTATGGCGATAATTTAAGATTTTTCTATGATATGAATTATGCTAATCAAATTTATAATTTTCTTTTAACAAACCTCGGGGAACAAATTAAGTATAAGCCGCTTGTGATTATTGGAAAACATAATCATAAGCCAAGTCCACTTATACTACAATCTGATTATGACATTGTAGGACATTCTCTTTTTCGCTGGAATAAAAGGATTCATAATACAATGCGATGGTTAGGGTATAATTATGTTCTTCCAACCGCCGAACAAGAAAAAATAGCTACTGACTTATCATATACAATGCCTTCTTTTCCTAGTAAAAACTCGTTGCTAGAAACCGAAAACTTCAATGTACTTAAGCTATCTTCTATGCCTATAGATACAAATCAGCAACCTATAACTATCGATATGAAAAAATATAGGCCGGTCAATCCAAGTGAAATAGTTAGCTCGAACTTAAATATTCGTCTTGATGACCAACGCCATACATTAGCTCTTGCAGGGTGGGCTTATTTTAGAAAAAAATATTCTGGCGATACTTCTATTTTTCTTCGCTTTAAATCTAATACCAACCAGTACCTTTTTCCGGCAAATGTAGGGCCTACTCCTCCTAATGTTGTTGACGGAGTTAAAGAAGGAGTAGATACAAGTTATATAGGTTATAGCTTAATTTTATCTAAGTCAGTTTTTAAGTCGGATATTTATCAGGTATCTGTTATTCTCGTTAACAATGGAGATATGGGCGAGATTAATTTACAGAAAAGTGTTGCTATTAAAAATGATGCTTAATTGAAGTGATTTTATTACCATTTTAAACATACATAAAATTTATTTATGTACTAGAGTATTTTAATATATAGTTTAACTATACAGTTGTAATAATTTTTCCTGAGCACTATGATGGCCATTTTTTAGTGCTTTGTATGTTCCATCTGACTGCATTTCCCAAGCAGATTTATTATCTTTTAAATAATTTTTAAAAATCTCATTTTTAATTCTTTTCCGATTTTCTTCATCTAAAATAGGAAATAAAATTTCAATACGGTTATATAAATTACGCTCCATTAAATCTGCGCTTGAACAATAAACGTATTCTTTATCATCGGCAAGAAAATGATATACACGATGATGTTCTAGAAAACGGCCTAAAACAGAAATAACTTTTATATTATCAGAAATGCCAGCGATATTAGGCTTAAGACAACATAGGCTACGTACGATAAGATTAATTTTGACGCCAGCTTGTGAAGCTTGATAGAGTGCTTTAATCATAATCTTATCAGTCAACCCATTTACCTTAATATTAATTTCACTTTCTTTGCCTGCTTGAGCGGCATTAATACATTCATCAATATGATTTAATAAATCTTTTTGTAAGGTAAAAGGCGAGTGGCAAAGTGCTTTAAGTTTTACTGTCCTACCTAGACCTGTTAATTGTTGAAAGATAATTTGACTATCGGAGGTAATATTAGGATCACTTGTTAATAGGCCAAAGTCCGTGTAAAGCTTAGAAGTTTGCTCGTGGTAGTTACCAGTGCCTAAATGAACATATTGTTTTAATTTTCCATGGGTACGTCGTACAATTAACGTCATTTTTGCATGTGTTTTATAGCCAACAACGCCATAAAGAACTAACACGCCTGCTTCGTGCAAGCGGTTGGCTAACTTTAAATTCGACTCCTCATCAAAGCGTGCTCTTAACTCAACTACTGTAGTAACTTCTTTACCTGAACGAGCTGCTTCAACTAAGGCCTTTACCATTTCTGATTGTGAGTGAGTGCGATAGAGTGTCTGCTTAATTGCTAAAACATTAGGATCACTTGCGGCCTGCCTGACAAAATCAATAACTACTTCATAACTTTGATAAGGATGATGAAGCAAGATATCTCTTTCATCTAAAACATTAAATAAATGACGTTTATTGGTAATAATTGAAGGATACTGAGCTTTAAAAGGTGGATAAAGTAAATCAGGGCGATCGATACGATTAATTGCATTATAATAGCGTTGTAAATTAACAGGACCATCACAATAATAAGCATCTTCATGATGAAGATGATGCTTTTGCAGAAGAAAATCAACAATCTTCTTTGGACAATCTTTGTCTATTTCTAGACGTACAACATGACCATAATGTCGCGAAAAAAGCTCGCGCTGTACAGCAGCTGCCAAATCTTCTATTTCTTCTTCTCGTAAAAAAAGATCACTATTTCTAGTTAAGCGAAAAGAAAAACAGCCATTTATCTCCATACCTGGAAATAAACGATGTACGTAAGTTTGAATAATAGCTGAAAGATAGACAAAATAATTGCCGCCATCAACACAAAGTTCAGAAGGCAAAGGAATTATTCTTGATAAAGAGCGGGGTGCATGAATAACAGCATAATCAATATTTCTATCAAAAGCATCTTTACCCTGTAAGGAAATAATAAAATTCAAACTCTTATTAAATAAGCGCGGAAAAGGGTGTGCTAAATCTAGCGCGATTGGGCTTACTACCGGTAGAATTTCATTTTTAAAGTAATGCCTTGCCCACAAATAAATATCTTCAGTCCACTCATCAACATTAAGCACATAAATACGCTCTTGTCTTAAAGCTGGTAACAGTTGTTTATTAAAGGTGGCATAAATATCATCGGTAATAGTATGGGCCCGTTTACTAAGCTGACTAAATAAATCACTGGTTCGCAGTCCATCAATAAATTTAGGTGAAGCAAGGACAAGTTTTTCTTTTAACCCGGCCATACGAATTTCGAAAAACTCATCAAGATTACCACTGCAAATACATAAAAAACGTACCCTCTCTAATAAAGGTATTCGCTCATCTTTCGCCAGTTGTAAAACACGCTCATTAAAGGCCAGTGCGGTGAATTCACGATTAATAAAATAGTCTGGATTATCCAGCGCATTAGTTAATTTTTGTTCCCTATCCATTTTTAAATGTAATCCGTTAGAAATTTATCGTGAGTTAGGGATTTAAACCAATACCATGCGATTTAAATCGACTATTGCTAATAATTATATTTATAACGCCTGCAATTTGTATGCAGGTTTTTGTTACTTAACTAAAACAGATTTAATATTTTCTGAGCTTTGCTAATTATAAGATTAATGCAATTTATTAAAGTGGTGCAAGCGGTCTAATGAACTAGGAAAAAACAAATACCAATGAAAGCTAAAAATCCCCAAAAAGGTGATAATTGTAAGTAAATTAGGCCCAGAAAAAATAAAATGCTCATAATAACCATAGGTATTGAGTAATAAGCATTTGTCACCCCTTGTGCAACTGAAAAGGCAGTCGCAGCTAGTAAAACTAAGGCGCCATATTGTACAGGTACCATTATTTTCTGAATAGTTGGCCCACTATATTGATTTAATAGTTGATAACCTATAGCAGCTAATAGTAAGCCAGGTAAATTAATACTAATAACAGCAAAAATCAGGCCTAATAATCCCGCTGCTTTATATCCAATAAGTGCTGATAGTTTTACAGCAGTTAAGCCAGGAAATAAAAAGCTTGAGCCTAACATACTAACAAACTCGTCATTACTTATCCAATGTCGATAATTTACGGCTTCAACTTCAATCAATTTAAGCATGGAGTTTCCACCGCCCAGTGAAATAAGACCAATCTTGCCAAAACTCAACATTAAAGTTAATAAATTCCTAATCATAATTTTAGTTGCTTTAAAAAACTTACATAATCGCAGGAAACTTGTTTTTTAAGCAAGAGACGACTTATTTGTGATACAAGAGTATAAGAGCGCCCTTCAATGGAGGCGCTAAAATACACTAAATTATTTATAATCAAGCGCGATAATTCTAATTTAATCGATGGAGTAGAGTTAAATTTATAAATAAAAGCAGTTTTATTAACTTTAACAGCTGTTCCAGATTTTTTAAGTAAATTCAATAGCACCTTCACTTCCAACGAAGGACAGCCTGGCAGAGCTTGTGCACAATCTAGTGCCATTAAATTAATTTTTTTTCCAAATCCTGAGCAGTGTCCTTTCTGCTTTAATAACGGTTTATACAATAATTCTTCTCTACGTTTTTTAATATTTAAGTTTTTCTCAGGTAATAGATAATAACTATCACTACGTTCTTTAATTTGCACTTGCCTAAATGCAAGAACAGAAGAGCTTAAATTATAGAAGGTAATAATTTCATTTTCTGGCCAAAAATAGCGTGCTTCCCAACGAGTCGACTCTTGTTCTTCAGAAGCTAATTCCTCAAATTTAATTGGTTTATCGAGGTTAAGTTCAAAATTCCAAACTAGTCGTGTATTCATGAAAATATAATCTATGAGAAACTTTTTACGCTAGAGTATTTCTTTAAATAAGGCAAGCATTCTAGAATAAAGATAATAAAATTAAATAATTAATTAGCTCTTTATCAATCTGAATATAAATATGCTAATTTGTCTAGAATTAATAAATACAATCATTTAAAAATCAATAAGATATCTATATAAAGAGTATATAGTAGTTAATTTTCCTGGTAGGATTCTGTTTATTGCATTAAGACATGGAAGGAGTAAACATGGCTGCGCTCTTATTTTTAATTTATATCGTTTTCACCTTGTTAGTGCTTTATCATGGCTTAAAATCGCCAACTTGGGAGGCAGGTAGTATTGTCTATTTGACAATCGCAACATTCATTGTTGGTATGCCTTGGATTATTGCTTTAATTTTGTGGCTAATAGTTATAGCTATTATTGCTGTAATCCATGTTCCAGCAGTTCGTGCCCAAATTACTAATAAATTATATCAAAAAGCAGCTAAATCAATTCCTAAACTTTCTAAAACTGAAGAAGAAGCCTTAAATGCTGGTGATACGTGGCTTGAACAAGATATTTTTATAGGTGAGCCTGATTGGGCAAAACTCAATTTACCTTTACCTGAGCTTAGTGCTGAAGAGCAAGCGTTTTTAGATAATGAGACTCAAGCACTATGTAGCATGATAGATGATTGGCATATTGAGCAAGAGCGTGATTTACCAAAAGCAGTTTGGACATTTATAAAAGAAAAAGGTTTCTTTGGTCTTGTTATTGCTAAAGAATATGGTGGTAAAGGATTTTCTGCGCGCGCTCATTCAGAAATAGTTATGAAAATTGCTAGCCGCTCGGGGGCAGTAGCGGTAACTGTCATGGTTCCTAATTCGTTAGGCCCAGGTGAATTATTACATTATTACGGTACTGAAGAGCAAAAAAATGCTTATTTACCTAACTTAGCTAAAGGTATTGATATTCCTTGTTTTGCTTTGACTGAGCCTGGTGCTGGTAGTGATGCAACCTCAATTCAATCAGAAGCGATTGTTACCAAAAAAATGATTGATAATGAAGAAGTGCTTGGTTTAACTATTAATTTAAATAAACGTTGGATTACGTTGTCGCCAATCGCTACTTTAATTGGCTTGGCTGTTAATTTAAAAGATCCTAATGGCCTTTTAAATGGTGTCGGTCAAGAAGGCATTACCTGTTTATTAATTCCTCGCGATACAGAAAACTTAGAAATTGGTAATCGGCATCTACCAGCTGATCAACCTTTTATGAATGGCACTATCCGTGGTCAGGATATTTTTGTTCCAATTAGCTCTATTATTGGTGGTCAGGAAAAAGCTGGCCAAGGGTGGCAGATGCTAGTTGAATGCTTATCAATAGGCCGATCAATTTCTTTGCCAGCACTTGCGGCCGCCTCTTCTTCAG
The DNA here is from genome assembly GCF_048541585.1 of Legionella sp. D16C41. Taxonomy (NCBI): domain Bacteria; kingdom Pseudomonadati; phylum Pseudomonadota; class Gammaproteobacteria; order Legionellales; family Legionellaceae; genus Legionella; species Legionella sp. D16C41. The sequence goes on from NZ_CP183303.1 coordinate 309,816, forward strand.
TATCTTATATAGTAAGTAGCGCTTTTTCCCGTATCAGGCGGCAATTTAATGTAGAAATTGGTCAATTCGAAGGTATTGAAGAGAAATTAGCTGAGATAGGAGGGCTAAACTATTTAATTAATGCAACAAGACTAATGACGGTTGAGGCGGTAAGTCAACATAAAAAGCCATCGGTTGCTTCTGCCATTACTAAATATTTCAATACAGAACTTGCTCGTATTGTAGTGAACAATGCAATGGATATCCATGCTGGACGAGCTATTGTTACCGGTCCACGTAATTACCTTATGAATCATTACATAAGTTTGCCAATCTCTATTACGGTGGAAGGCGCTAATATCATGTCCAGAAATTTACTTATTTTTGGTCAAGGCTCAATGGCATGCCATCCTTTTGTACGCGAAGAATTTTATGCTATTTCCAATAATAATAAAGAAGCTTTTGATAACTTAATTTGGCGACATATTTATTATTTCTTGCGTAATTTTGCAAAAACAATTTGTTCGGCTTGGACTGGAGGCCTTTTTATTAGTGCGCCTGCAAGCCCTTTAAAGAGAGAATACAAATATTTAGCACGACTTAGTCATGCTTTTGCTTGGTTAGCAGATTTGTCTTTAATTTATTTAGGTGGTGATTTAAAACGAAAAGAGCGGCTTTCAGCACGATTAGCTGACGCTATGTCTTATCTATACATGGCAATGGCATCTTTACGATTTTATAATCATTATAATCAACAGGCTGATTTAGAATTACATGCTAGATGGGCAATAACATATTGCTTATTCAATGCTCAGAAAGCTATGTTATTGTTTTGCGATAACTTTCCTTCCCGATTCTTAGGCGGCATAATGCGCTTTTTTGCTTTTCCCCTCGGGGCATCTATTGCCTATCCACGCGATTATCTTGATCACCGCTTAGCAAGGTTAATGAGTAAAAATAATACCTATCGTGATATTTTAAAAAAATGGCTGTACTTAAGTGGTGACTCTACACAAGCAGTCGACAAAATGGAAAATACCCTGCAACTTATTTTAGCTAATGCCGATATTTATGCGAAAGTAAGTGACTTAAAACGTTATTCATTTGGCAATTTAAAAGAAAAATTAGCTGAAAAAGTGAGTGCAGGTGCGTTGTCTCAAGAAGAGATGGACGCTATAGTCGCTGTTGAGCGAGCAAGATGGGATGCTATTTTGGTTGATGAGTTCAAATTTGATTCTATGAAATCTAAAACTTTTAATTCAGTTACTGATTCGTTACGTAATCCTCTCGATTAATTTACAGTCTCTTAACAGCTATACTTCTAATAAGGTGTCTAATTGTGGGCACCATTTTGTTATAATGTTGAAATCAAACTTTAAAGATTGCTAATTTTGTTCATTCATATAGCAATTTAAAAATTAGACAAAATTTTTAATGGGTAATTAACATGAGTGCTATTATTCCTGCACCTAATAAAGATGCTATATTAAAAGCTCTTGAAGTGGCTAGTTTAACGCCAGAAGCGGCTGCTTATTTGTATAAGCGTTTATCTGATACTTTAAGTAAAGTAAATATTGAGGCAAGTGATGAGGTGATAAAGCGGGTTGGAAAATTTGTAAAAGATGTAAATTACAGATTTGATAATCGTGCTGATTCTTGGGGAGGCAACCTTAAAGCAATTAGAACTGATTTTCAAAATGCTCAGTATAATCATGGTATTTCTAGTCTAAAAGATGTTAGTTCAACGTTAACAGATGGCAATATAAAAATGGATTTTGCTATCAATGATGAGGCGCAATTACTCCGTGCATTTTCAATAGATGGTCAGCCATTAGACGCGCAAACAGCAACCGCACTTGATAATTTGTTTAATGCTTGGCTAGCTGAGAACGAAATGGTTAGCAAAGATAGTGTTATTTATGAGTCAGAAGCGGACGGTCATACTAAAGTAGATAAAAATGGAAAGGCCATTAAGGCAGATGCAGAACGTGTAAGGCAGTTAATTGCTGACAGAGATCAAGGTTTTGGTCAATATTTAACTGATAAGTTACAAAGACATGTTGATGATAAAAACCTAACTGCTTCTGTTCAGAGGCATAATTATCCTGCTCAACCACAAGCACAGACTGACGCTCAACCTACAGCACCAACAAGATCTGCAGCGCCGGAAACTGTTAGTCCAGTAGCGACTACAGAACCAACTGCAACAACGCCAACGGTTGAACCAGGTGGTCCAGATGAAACTATCCCAACAACGCCTAATGTTTAAATTAAGAAATTTGCTTAGTTGCTTAAGTAGCAATTAAGCAACCAAACTTATAACTCTTCCTTAAGGCAGCTTAGTCGTTCAGGCGAGCCTATATCAAGCCATGTCCCTTCGTAAATTAAGCCGCTAGCCTTTTGTTGCTCAGCTAATTGGCGTACCAAGGGCGTTACAGAATAACGACCAGTAGAGCAGGTAATAAATGCATCTGGATGATAACAAGTAATGCCAGCAAAAGTGTAGATGCGTTCATTGGTCAATATAGTGTCATTTAAATTATAATCCCCTTTAATATTATGTGCTGGGTTGGCAACTAAAACGACATGAGCTAAAAAATTAGGTAAGCAATTTAGCGAAGCAAAATCAAAATCTGTATAAACATCAGCATTAACTACCAAAAAAGGCTCATTGCCCAGCAAAGGAAGTGCATTAAAGATACCTCCGCCAGTCTCTAAGCCACCTGGAGGCTCAGGCGAGTAAAAAATATCAACGTTCCATCGGTTACCATTACCTAAATAGCGACGTATTTGATCACCTAAATAGGCATGATTAATAATAATACGCTTAAAGCCTGAGCAAGCTAGTTTATAGATGTGGTGCTCTATGAGTGGTTTACCCCGCACTAAGCACATGGCTTTCGGAAAAAAATTGGTTATCGGTTTAAGGCGTTCACCTCGACCTGCCGCTAAAATCATTGCAGTATGCATGGCAGCTTAACTCTTGTTTGTAAAAAATGATAAAACGATTTTAATTCTTCATAATCTTCAGCACAGGCTGTAACATAATGTAATGTAAGTGGTAAATCGTGTAAATAACTAGGTTTGTTATCACGTAGATGCAGTCGGCAAAAAATACCTAATACTTTTAAATGCCGCTGTAATCCGCATAAATCAAAGGCGCGTAAGAAGTCTGAAAAGCTCCACTGTTTTGTATAAGGTGAGTATTCATAAAAAATTAATAACCAGCGTAAGATTTGTTCGCGTGGCCACTGAATGTAACAATCTTTAAGCAAAGATACTAAGTCATATGTCACAGGCCCAATCATGGCGTCTTGAAAATCAATAAGGGCAAGTTGATGATTAAACTCTGCCCCAGAAAGCATAATATTTCGTGAGTGGTAATCACGGTGTATCACTACTTTTGGTTGTTTTTCAATTTCAGCGATTAACCAGTTAAAAGTAGTCTGAATTAAATTTTTTTCTTTTGAACTAAGTTTTAGCTTTAAATAAGCATCTAAAAACCATTGTCTAAAGAGGTTCAATTCATTTTGCATAAATTGTTTGTCAAACCTAGGAAAAGGATAACCATTTTCTAATGGACATTGTTGTATTTTTAGTAATACTTTAATAGCAGTGGTATATAAATTATCGGTATTTTCAACAGTTAAATGATGTAGGAGCAAAGTATCACCAAAATCATCTAAAAGCGCAAATCCTTCTAATTCATTGACAGCATACACTTTCGGTGTTAGTAATCCATGAGTACGAAAAAAACCAGCAATTTCAATAAATGGTTTTAAGGCTTCTTGCTGCGGAGGTGCATCCATAACAATGCGGCTTATATCTTGAAAAATTAAACGATAATATTTTCTAAAGCTAGCATCACCAGCTAAGAGGTTTAAAGAAAAATCAGTTGAATCAAGGGTTTGTATTAACCAATTGTGCAGTGCGTTTTGGCGTTTATGCATGTTATACTCCCTAACCTTTTGCTTAGAAGGGTAATTTGTGAAACTAATAAACTGTGAAGCACTTTGTGCTTATAGGGTACTTTACTAATATGACTATTGCTCTTAAGTTTACCCTTTTAGGAACGACGAGAAAGAAAATAAATTGTATTCTTTTTACTGTTGTTTTTATAGGGATTTTAATTTTAGTTAGTTTCTATTTCAAAGCGGCTAGCGCTTCAGAAATATTAATAGAGCCTATCCAAGCTTGTGTTTTACCGCGAGATACTTATCTAAATAGTGTTATTAGAGCAAATTTTGCTTCTTGCCTTGGTTGGCAAGAAGGACCCTCTTATACTAGATGTCAAGGAGCTTATTTACCTCTAGAAGTGCAGCCATTAGCGCGCGAGGATGAAGTCCAAATTTTTGCCAATCAGATGTCGCTTTATAATGAAGGTCGTTCTAGCTTAAAAGGTAATATAGAGGTAAGGCAAACAAATAGAGTGCTTAATGCGCAAACGGCCTATATTTATCGAGACCCGAAAACTAATCAAGTTACAAGTATTGAATTACTGGGGGCAGTAAAATATTTAGAGCCTGGCCGATTAATGATTGCAAAAAAAGTCACAATTAATCCGCAAGCTAAATCTGGAACAGCAGAAGACGTATTGTATCGTTTTAATTCAAGTCGACGAGGTGCAGCGTTGCCAGCTTGGGGACGCGCTGGTTTAATCGAACGCTTCCCGAATAAAGATTATTATTTGGAGAAAGCAACTTATAGCACTTGTGCACCGCAAGATAATGCCTGGCATCTTGAAGCTGCAAAAATTAATCTAGATGATGCTAATTCTGTTGGGGTAGCACGCCATGCTCGTTTACTAATTGGTGATGTTCCTGTTCTTTACACACCATATATAAGTTTTCCAACCTCGAAAGAACGAAAATCAGGATTTTTATGGCCAACTTTCGGTAGTTCTAATATAGGTGGTTTTGACTTTTTGCTTCCATACTACTGGAATATTGCTCCCAATTATGACACCACATTTTACCCGCATCTCTATACTAAGCGAGGTCTAATGATTGGTGAACAATTTCGTTACCTAACATCAAGCTCTGTTGGACAAATTTATGCGAGTTTTTTACCACGTGACCGAGCTTATGCAAATTTCATCCATGATAACGAATTCGAATTTCCTCAGTTACGTGGTTCATCTTTAGATAGATGGTCATTACAATTTCAAGATACTACTTATTTTACGCCAAACTTACGATTGCGTATTAATGTTCAACAAGTTTCTGATGATTATTATTTACAAGATTTTAGTAATAACTTAGCTCTTTCAACAGAAAGACAATTAGTGCGCGAAGGTGAGTTAGCTTACACATTAGATAACTGGTTTTTTCGTAGTTTTGTCCAATCTTATCAAACCCTGCAGCCAATCAATTTAACGCCAGTGAGTGATATTTATCAACGGCTACCACAACTGTTAGCACGTGGATTTTACGATGACTTACCTTTAAATGGCAATCTTACTTTATTTGGCCAATATGATAACTTTCGTTGGCCAAATAGCTTAATTACCGTACCAGAAGGACCGCGTTATTATTTAAATCCTGTTTTATCTTTACCGCAGTCAAGGCCGTGGGGATATATAACACCTAATGTCGAATTAGTACAAAATTTTTATGATGTTAGGCATAATGCTCCATTTTTAACAAACGCTCACTATAGTAATACTATTCCACGTTATTATTTGGATGGTGGTTTATTTTTTGATAGGCCAATTCAATTAATGGGTGAAGGGCTCAATCAATCATTAGAACCACGCCTTTTTTATTTGTATGTGCCTTATCATAATCAAAGCAAGATCCCTGTTTATGATTCCGCTTATACTATTTTTAATTTTGACCAGTTATTTCGTGTGAATCGATTCTCAGGCTTTGATCGTATTAGTGATGCAAATCAATTATCTTATGCAGTTACAACTCGTCTAATTTCTGATGTTACGGGCACAGAAAGGGCGCGTTTTTCAATAGGCCAAAGTTATTACTTTTCGGATCGCCGTGTTCAATTGTGTCATAGCGTGTTTGAACATTGTTATGATAGCCCTTTGGCTTTAGGGTATGTTTCGCCATTCCAGAATTTATCGCCTATAGCATCACGCCTTTCATATAATTTTAATCCAGCGTTAACTATAGTCGGCGATTATGTATGGGATGTTAATACTCACTCTACAAATAACGGTCATATTGATTTAAATTATCAACAGGACCAAATCAAATAATAAATATAGGTTATACCTATTTAGTTAATGGCGATATTACATATATTAATAACGACGTAGATGTTAATCCTTTGCATCAAGTTACATTTTCTTACGCTTGGCCATTTAATGATAAATGGAGCACGCTTGGTGCTTATAATTTTAATATTAGTAAAGGTTATGAGATGATGTCTTTTCTAGGAGTACAGTATGATAGTTGTTGTTGGGCTGCAAGGTTAATTGGTGGTAGAACTTTTCAAAGCTTAAGTCCACTAAGTGATTCGCCACGTTATAACAATAGTATTTATTTCCAAGTCTTATTAAAGGGCCTTGGTTCTGTAGGAAATAGTACACCTACTAGTATTCTTCGCACCTTTTTACCCGGTTATGTAGATAGTTTTCATCGCTAATTTTTTAGGGTATAACGTTGCTAAGAATTTATGACTTTAAAGTCAATTTGCTTGTATTTTGGGTATAAATCACCTAAATTGCCGCTCTAAAAAAAATGAGGAATATCGCATGTTAAAGCGTATTGCATTTTTGCTATTGATTTTACCTGCATTTGCGTTTGCTGAACCTTTAGATCGGGTCATCGCAATAGTAAATGATAGTGTTATTACCGCCAGTGAATTAAATAATCAGGTTAGAGCCATACGTCAGCAGATGCTTGCTAAAAAAGTGGAGCCTCCTTCAGAGAACGTTCTAAAAAAGCAAGTTTTGCAACATCTAATTGATACTGACCTGCAACTACAATTAGCGAAACAACATAATATTACTGTTGATAATACTGACTTAAATGACGCTATCAACAAGATTGCTGAGCAAAATAAATTGACTTTATCGCAATTAAGGGAAGCTGTGCAGCACCAAGGTTTAACTTGGCAAAGTTATCGAGAGAGTCTTCGTAAAGAAATTATTATGGCTCGTCTACAGCAAAAAGCAGTTGGTAAAGATATAAAAATTACACCCGAACAAGTTGAAAATTACTTAAAATCAGGGGCTTACCAGGATAAGACTAAATTTACTTACCATTTACAAAATATGGTTATTCCTTTATCAGAGGAACCAACACCGCAAGAACTTAAAAACGCACAGCAAAAAGCGAATGATGTGTTAGCTAAATTACGTAAAGGTGCCGATTTCAATCAAGTTGCTTCCGCAGAATCAACGGACGGTTTCATTTTAGAAAGTAATGATTTAGGAGATAGGTATTTAGCACAACTACCTGAACTTTTTGCTAAAGAAATTATAAAAATGAAAGCTGGACAAATTGCAGGACCCTTACGTGCAGGTAATGGCTATCAAATTATTAAACTAGTGGCGATTGGTGGTAATAATGAAAGACATGAGGTAGTAAAAACACATGTCCGCCATATTTTAATAAAGCCTGACACAAATATGACCGCAGAAGAAGCAAAGCGCCAAGTGCACAATCTTTACCAGCAGTTAAAGTCTGGAAAAGATTTTGCAGAGATGGCTAAGCAATATTCGCTAGATATAAACAGCGCGACTAAAG
>NZ_CP183303.1:322500-435000 GCF_048541585.1 Legionella sp. D16C41
ACACGAAGCCTATTAGAAGAACTAAGCACACGAAGAAGTAGGCCGGGACACGTGAAATCCTGGTTGAAGACGGGTGGACCATCATCCAAGGCTAAATACTCCTTACTGACCGATAGCGAACCAGTACCGTGAGGGAAAGGTGAAAAGAACCCCTGTGAGGGGAGTGAAATAGACCTGAAACCGTTTGCGTACAAGCAGTGGGAGCCTGACTTAGGTTGGGTGACTGCGTACCTTTTGTATAATGGGTCAGCGAGTTACTTTCAGTGGCGAGGTTAACTTATTAAGGGAGCCGTAGCGAAAGCGAGTCTTAAAGGGCGATAGTCGCTGGGAGTAGACCCGAAACCGGGCGATCTAGCCATGTGCAGGATGAAGGTTGGGTAACACCAACTGGAGGTCCGAACCGGGTAATGTTGAAAAATTATCGGATGACGTGTGGCTAGGAGTGAAAGGCTAATCAAGCCCGGAGATAGCTGGTTCTCCCCGAAAGCTATTTAGGTAGCGCCTCGTGAATGATTACCTGGGGTAGAGCACTGTTTCGGCTAGGGGGCTGTCATGGCTTACCAAACCGATGCAAACTCCGAATACGGGCTAATTGAATCACGGGAGACACACGGCGGGTGCTAACGTCCGTCGTGAAGAGGGCAACAACCCAGACCGCCAGCTAAGGTCCCCAAGTGATGATTAAGTGGGAAACGATGTGGGAAGTCACAGACAGCCAGGAGGTTGGCTTAGAAGCAGCCACCCTTTAAAGAAAGCGTAATAGCTCACTGGTCGAGTCGGCCTGCGCGGAAGATGTAACGGGGCTCAAATCATCCACCGAAGCTGCGGATGTGCACTTATGTGCACGTGGTAGGGGAGCGTTCTGTAGGCTGATGAAGGTTCACCGAGAGGTGGGCTGGAGGTATCAGAAGTGCGAATGCTGACATGAGTAACGATAAAGAAGGTGAAAACCCTTCTCGCCGGAAGTCTAAGGTTTCCTGCACGCGTTTAATCGGAGCAGGGTGAGTCGGCCCCTAAGGCGAGGCTGAAAAGCGTAGTCGATGGGAATAAGGTTAATAGTCCTTAACTTTTGATAAGTGGTGATGTGGGGACGAAGAAAGCTAGGTGAGCCGGGTGATGGTTATCCCGGTCTGTGCTTGTAGGCGGTGTGTTTAGGCAAATCCGGACACATACTAACGCTAAGGGGCAACAGGGTTCTGACCTTTCGAGGTGCAGAGAAGTCATTGACGCTACGCTTCCAGGAAAAGCTGCTAGCCATAACTTATTAAAAACCGTACCGCAAACCGACACAGGTAGACAAGTAGAGCATACTAAGGCGCATGAGAGAACTCGGGTGAAGGAACTAGGCAAAATGGTACCGTAACTTCGGGAGAAGGTACGCCCTGGGTGGTGAGTCATTTTACATGGCAAAGCGACTCGGGGCCGCAGAGACCAGGTGGCTGCGACTGTTTATTAAAAACACAGCACTCTGCAAATTCGTAAGAAGACGTATAGGGTGTGACGCCTGCCCGGTGCCGGAAGGTTAATTGATGGGGTTATCCGTAAGGAGAAGCTCTTGATCGAAGCCCCGGTAAACGGCGGCCGTAACTATAACGGTCCTAAGGTAGCGAAATTCCTTGTCGGGTAAGTTCCGACCTGCACGAATGGCGTAACGATGGCCACACTGTCTCCACCCGAGACTCAGTGAAATTGAAATCGCTGTGAAGATGCAGTGTACCCGCGGCTAGACGGAAAGACCCCGTGAACCTTTACTATAGTTTTGCACTGGACTTTGATGATAACTGTGTAGGATAGGTGGGAGGCTAAGAAGTGACGACGCTAGTTGTCATGGAGCCGACCTTGAAATACCACCCTGTTATCCTTGAGGTTCTAACTTAAGCCAGTCATCCTGGCTGAGGACCGTGCATGATGGGTAGTTTGACTGGGGCGGTCTCCTCCCAAAGCGTAACGGAGGAGCACAAAGGTACCCTCGGTACGGTCGGACATCGTACCAAGAGTGTAAAGGCAAAAGGGTGCTTGACTGCGAGACCGACGGGTCGAGCAGGTACGAAAGTAGGTCTTAGTGATCCGGTGGTTCTGTATGGAAGGGCCATCGCTCAACGGATAAAAGGTACTCCGGGGATAACAGGCTGATACCGCCCAAGAGTTCATATCGACGGCGGTGTTTGGCACCTCGATGTCGGCTCATCACATCCTGGGGCTGAAGCAGGTCCCAAGGGTATGGCTGTTCGCCATTTAAAGTGGTACGCGAGCTGGGTTTAGAACGTCGTGAGACAGTTCGGTCCCTATCTGCCGTGGGCGTAGGAAAATTGAGAGGAGCTGCTCCTAGTACGAGAGGACCGGAGTGGACGAACCTCTGGTGTACCGGTTGTCACGCCAGTGGCATTGCCGGGTAGCTAAGTTCGGACGGGATAACCGCTGAAAGCATCTAAGCGGGAAGCCTCCCTCAAGATGAGTTTTCCCATGAAGCCCGTTGAAGACGACGACGTTGATAGGCAAGGTGTGGAAGTACGGTAACGTATGAAGCTAACTTGTACTAATTGGCTGATTGTCTTGACCATATAACCTCAAGCGCTGTGACGTGTGGAAGGTTATAAGGCACCTAAACGCGTGTGTGACGTTAATCTTTACCGGCTTTTTTTAAAGCCAACCGGTTTTCCTGGCGACTATAGCAATTTGGAACCACCTGATTCCATCCCGAACTCAGCAGTGAAACAGATTCGCGCCGATGATAGTGTGGGGTTTCCCCATGTGAAAGTAGGTCATCGCCAGGGTTTTATTTAGTTGTAATTACAGAAATTATAGTTATAATGTGAACTCTGTAATAAGAAATATGCTGGCGTAGCTCAGTTGGTAGAGCAACTGACTTGTAATCAGTAGGTCCTGGGTTCGATTCCTAGTGCCAGCACCATTTAATGTAGTGTAAGCGTGCTTTAGTATGCACGCTTTTTTTATGGTTATTGTCTTAGCATTGAAATTACTTCAAAAAGCAATTCCATTATGAGAACACTGTAGAATTTTAAAGGCAGTCGGTGCTCAAACCACAGCTGTTTTTTAGTTTAAGCTAGTCCTCAAGATATCGTACTTGACAATAGTCTTTTCGTGAAAGAAAATGGCGTTCATTCTGGAGGGGTTCCCGAGCGGTCAAAGGGATCAGACTGTAAATCTGACGGCTCAGCCTTCGAAGGTTCGAATCCTTCCCCCTCCACCAGTTACGCAGAAGTAATAGACAAGCGGGTGTAGTTCAATGGTAGAACTTCAGCCTTCCAAGCTGATAGCGTGGGTTCGATTCCCATCACCCGCTCCAAATGTGTTGTCAAAAGCTTCAAAACCCGGTCTGATGCTTGAAAGCCCACATAGCTCAGGCGGTAGAGCACTTCCTTGGTAAGGAAGAGGTCACTGGTTCGAGTCCAGTTGTGGGCACCATAATTATGAACTTTCTAAGGGGAGATTTTCCAATGGCGAAGGAAAAGTTTGAGCGAAAAAAGCCACACGTGAATGTGGGTACAATCGGTCACGTAGATCATGGTAAAACGACCTTGACTGCAGCAATCACAACCATCATGGCTAAGAAATTCGGTGGCACAGCGAAAGCTTATGACCAAATTGATGCAGCGCCAGAAGAGCGTGAGCGTGGTATTACGATATCAACAGCACACGTTGAATATGAATCAGCAAATCGCCACTATGCCCATGTTGACTGCCCAGGCCATGCTGACTATGTTAAGAATATGATTACCGGTGCAGCTCAGATGGACGGTGCTATATTAGTGGTTTCAGCTGCTGATGGCCCAATGCCGCAAACTCGTGAGCATATTCTTTTATCTCGCCAAGTCGGTGTACCTTATATTGTTGTGTTCTTAAACAAAGCGGACATGGTTGATGACGCTGAGCTTTTAGAATTAGTTGAGATGGAAGTCCGTGACTTATTAAGCAGTTATGAGTTTCCTGGCGATGATATTCCAATTGTAGTTGGTTCTGCCTTAAAAGCGCTAGAAGGTGATAGCAGTGATATTGGTGTTCCTGCTATTGAGAAGCTGGTTGATACGATGGACTCTTATATTCCTGAGCCTGTTCGTAATATTGATAAGAGCTTCTTATTACCTATCGAAGACGTGTTCTCTATTTCTGGACGTGGTACAGTGGTTACCGGTCGTATCGAAAGCGGCATTATTAAAGTCGGTGAAGAAGTTGAAATCGTAGGTATCCGTGATACACAGAAAACAACGTGTACGGGTGTGGAGATGTTCCGTAAGTTACTAGACGAAGGTCGTGCAGGCGATAACGTCGGTATCTTATTACGCGGTACAAAGCGTGATGAGGTTGAACGTGGCCAAGTATTAGCAAAACCAGGTTCTATCAAGCCGCATACCAAGTTCGAAGCTGAAGTCTACGTGTTATCTAAAGATGAAGGTGGTCGTCATACCCCATTCTTCAATGGTTACCGTCCTCAGTTTTATTTCAGAACCACTGACGTTACCGGCTCTTGTGACCTACCCGAAGGTATCGAAATGGTTATGCCAGGTGACAACGTTCAATTGACTGTGCACTTGCACTCCCCAATTGCAATGGATGAAGGTTTACGTTTTGCAATTCGTGAAGGTGGCCGTACCGTAGGTGCTGGCGTCGTTGCAAAAATTATTGAGTAATATGCAATGAATGTGAGATAATTGCATCTCACATTCAACCGTGTTGTTAAGTTAGGCCAGTAGCTCAATTGGCAGAGCGGCGGTCTCCAAAACCGCAGGTTGGGGGTTCGATTCCCTCCTGGCCTGCCAAAAACCATGAAACTATGAAAAATTCAGCAAATTCAAAAAGTAATTTTAAAGATATTGGTTTGTGGGCAGGAGTAGCAATAATAACTATTGCTGCATTTCTGTGTACTTATTATTTTGACTTTTCAGCACCTATCAAGGCTATTGTTTGGATTGTCTGGTTTGTATTAACGATACTTTTAGCCTATTTTACTACTATAGGCCAGCAAGTATTTGTATTTGCAAATGAAGCGAAAATTGAACTACAAAAAGTAGTGTGGCCTACACGCCAAGAAACTATCCAAACCACCTCAATCGTTATGATTATGGTTGCAGTAACAGGATTTGTTCTTTGGGCGATTGATTCTGGTATGATGTGGGTAATTGCTAAAATAACTCATTTAGGTTGATAAACGTGGACGAGCAGAAATCAAAACAGTGGTATGTAGTTCATGCCTACTCAGGTTACGAAAATTTTGTTATGCGTGAAATAAAGTCGCGTGCTGATCAATTTGAGATGCAAGATAAAATTGGTGAAGTTATCGTTCCTTCTGAAGAAGTAGTTGAAATGCGAGCTGGCCAAAAACGTAAAAGTACTCGCAAATTTTATCCTGGTTATGTGTTAGTTAATATGATAATGGATGATAAAACTTGGCACATGATTCGTAAAATACCTCGCGTTCTAGGCTTTATTGGCGGTACAGGTCAAACGCCAACTCCTATATCAGAAAAAGAAGCAAATGCTATACTTCAACGTATAGAAGAAGGGGTTACAAAACCAAGACCTAAGATCCTATTTGAGCCTGGCGAAGTTATTCGTGTTAAAGAAGGACCTTTTGTTGACTTTAATGGTGTTGTTGAAGAGGTTAATTATGAGAAAAATAGATTGCGTGTTGCTGTTCTCATTTTTGGTCGCTCCACTCCAGTAGAATTAGAGTTCAGCCAAGTAGAAAAAACTTAATCCAATTTCTTAATTTCCTAAATTTACATTTAAATTTTATTTATCCATTTAAATAATTTAATTTATTTGGATGGATTTAATAAATACTGCTATAATATTATGTTTTTTGTAATAGGGGAGCTTATTGAGCACTTATTAGTCTAATAAGCGTTATTTAACCCACTGAGGAGTCCTAAATGGCTAAAAGAGTAGAAGCGTATGTAAAATTGCAGATTCCGGCTGGAAAAGCAAATCCAAGTCCACCTGTTGGCCCCGCTCTAGGTCAGCGTGGCGTAAATATTATGGAATTTTGTAAGGCTTTTAATGCTGCAACACAAAATTTAGAGCCTGGTTTACCTACACCTGTTGTAATTACGGTCTATAATGATAGAAGTTTCACCTTTGTAACTAAAACTCCACCTGCTTCAGTCTTAATCAAAAAAGCTGCTGGTATTCAAAGTGGTAGTGGTAATCCAAATACAAAGAAAGTTGGTAAAATTACGCGTGCCCAAGCAGAAGAAATTGCCAAGACTAAGGAACCTGATCTTACAGCAGCCTCTTTAGAAGCTGCAGTTCAATGTGTTATTGGAACCGCAAGGAGTATGGGCGTTGAAGTTGAAGGTGTGGAGTAATTTATTATGGCTAAATTAAGCAAGAAACAGCAAAAGATACGTGAGAAAGTTAAAACGAATTATCTTTACCCTGCTACTGAAGCAATTGAAGTTTTAAAAGAATTTGCTACTTCTAAGTTTGAAGAAAGCGTTGACATTAGCGTTAACTTAGGTGTTGATCCACGTAAATCTGATCAAGTCGTGCGTACATCTACTAATCTTCCTAAAGGAACAGGTAAAAAAGTCCGTGTAGCTGTGTTTGCCCAGGGCGATAATGCTACTAAAGCTAAAAATGCAGGTGCAGATATTGTAGGCTTTGAAGATTTAGCTGAGCAAATTAAAGCAGGCGATTTAGATTTTGATGTGGTTATTGCTACACCAGATGCAATGCGAATAGTTGGGCAGTTAGGACAAATTTTAGGTCCACGAGGTTTGATGCCAAACCCTAAAGTGGGCACTGTAACCATGAATGTAGAAGCTGCGGTAACAGATGCTAAAGCAGGTCAAGTACGTTATCGTACCGATAAAAATGGTATAATACATTGTACAGTAGGTAAAGTTCGCTTTTCAGCAGATGATTTAATCGAAAATATTGCTGCTTTGATTGCTGATCTAAAAAAAGCAAAACCTGCATCATCAAAAGGTGTTTACCTTAAAAAAATTACACTTTCATCTACTATGGGCCCTGGATTACCTATTGATCTTGCATCAATACCTGTGTAATATACAACGCCCTTAAATCCGCTTTCACGGCATAGACATGGTTCGATGCCGTCGAAGACCGCAGGTGCTATATAATTAGCTTAATTTCCTGCGCAGACGGTGAACCGGCTTCGGTATTTACCTTAGACGGCCACCATAACTGTCAAATCATTTTTGATTTGAACAACTAAGGAGGTCATTAACGTGACGATAACTTTAGCTGCAAAAAAAGCCGTTGTTGAAGAAGTAACTGATGTTGCTTCTAAAGCTGTTTCGGCTGTAGTTGCTGATTATCGCGGTTTGACTGTGAATCAAATGACTCAATTACGAAGTGAAGCTCGAAAGTCAGGCGTTTATCTGCGAGTTGTTCGCAATACACTTACTCGCCGCGCTTTTGAAAACACTCAGTTTGCTTGCTTAAGCGATAAATTGGTTGGTCCTTTATTTATAGCGTTATCGCTAGAGGCCCCCAGTGACGCGGCACGCTTGCTGAAGGACTTTGTAAAAACATTTGAAAAGCTTGAAATCAAAGCATTATCTGTAGGTGGACAAGTTTACGAACCAAGCCAATTAGAGGCTGTCGCAAGCTTACCTACACGTGATGAAGCATTAGCTAAACTGATGTATGTGATGAAAGCACCAGTAGAGAAATTTGTTCGTACGCTTGCAGAACCTCATGCCAAATTGGTAAGAACAATTGCTGCAATTAAAGAGCAAAAAGAACAAACTGCATAATCTAATATAATTTTTTAATTAGGAGCTAGAAATGGCTGTTTCAAAAAATGAGATTTTAGACACAATCTCTAATATGACTGTTATGGAAGTGGTAGAACTTATCGAAGCTATGGAAGAAAAATTTAATGTTTCTGCAGCCGCTGCAGCTGTTGCTGTTGCTGGTCCTGCTGCTTCTACCGCTGCTGCCGCAGAAGAAAAAACTGAATTTAACGTTGTTATGACAAGCTTTGGTTCTAACAAAGTAGGTGTCATCAAAGTTATTCGTACGATTACAGGTCTTGGCTTAAAAGAAGCTAAAGACTTAGTAGAAGGTGCTCCATCTGCTGTTAAAGAAGGAGTATCAAAAGAAGAAGCGGCTGATATCAAAAAACAACTCGAAGAAGCTGGCGCTACTGTCGAAGTTAAGTAATATTGTTATAATTTTTGTAACCCGGCCATGTTTACATGGCTGGGTTTATGTGTTTGATATTATTGATAATTTACAGAGGAATCACCATGGCCACTGCAGAAGCTAAATCTCAACACTATTCCCATGCTGAGCAAAAACGATTTCGCAAAAGCTTTGGTAGGCAGGCTGATAAAATGGCTATTCCCAACCTGCTTGATATTCAGCTAAAATCTTATGCCGATTTTCTAAGGGCTGATTCGAATTCGAATTTATACCAAAATACTGGCCTTCATGCAGCCTTTTTATCTGTTTTCCCTATACATAGTTTTTCAGGTAATGCCAGACTTGAATATGTAAGTTATAAGTTAGGTGAACCTGCTTTTGATGTACGTGAGTGTAAGTTACGTGGGTTAACTTATTCTGCACCACTACGAGTAAAAATTCGGCTTGTTGTCTTAGACAAAGATGCTCCAGGTGAGCCAAAGCCAATTAAAGATATACGTGAACAAGACGTATTTATGGGTGAGATTCCCCTAATGACAGACGTAGGTACTTTCGTTATTAATGGTACCGAGCGCGTAGTCGTTTCACAATTACATCGCTCTCCTGGTGTGATATTTGAGCATGATAGAGGTAAGACTCATTCATCAGGAAAGTTACTTTATTCTGCAAGGATTATTCCTTACCGTGGTTCATGGTTAGACTTTGAGTTTGATCCTAAAGATTGCGTTTTCGTCAGAATTGATCGTCGCCGTAAGTTACCAGTTACAATTTTACTTCGATCTTTAGGCTATGAAGTCGAAGAAATACTGGCTGAATTTTTCGAAACTACAGTCTGTACTTTAAGAAATGGTGAGTTTCATATTAATTTAATTCCTTCACGTTTACGGGGAGAAATTGCTTCTTTCAATATTTATATTCCAGATACTAATGAATTAATTGTTGAGCAAGGCCGTCGTATTACAGCTCGCCATATTAGATTAATGGAAAAAAGTAATATGCAAGATCTAGTTGTCCCTCGGGATTATCTAGTAGGCAAAGTACTCGCAAAACATATTGTTAATACTGAGACAGGAGAAGTGTTAGCACAAGCTAACGATGAGGTAAGTATTGAGTTGCTTGATCAATTAGCTGAACAAGGAATTTTAAATTTCGATTTAATTTATACCAATGATCTTGATCATGGTTCTTATATATCAGATACGCTTAAAATTGATCCTACAACTAATCAGCTAGAAGCCTTAGTTGAAATTTATAGAATGATGCGTCCCGGTGAGCCGCCTACTAAAGAAGCAGCTGAAGCATTATTTAAGAATTTATTTTTTGCTGAAGACCGTTATGATCTTTCAGCGGTTGGTCGGATGAAGTTTAATCGTCGCGTTGGACGCAAAGAAGATACAGGCCCAGGTACTCTTACAAAAGAAGATATCTTGGCTGTTATTAAGACACTGATTGATATTCGTAATGGTATCGGTATGGTAGATGATATTGATCATCTAGGTAATCGTCGCGTACGAAGTGTCGGTGAGATGGCTGAAAATCAATTCCGAGTTGGTTTAGTTCGTGTAGAGCGAGCTGTTAAAGAGCGCTTAAGCCTTGTGGAATCAGAGAATTTAATGCCGCAAGACTTAATTAATGCTAAACCTGTATCTGCGGCTATTAAAGAATTTTTTGGCTCAAGTCAGCTTTCACAGTTTATGGATCAGGTTAATCCACTATCAGGTGTAACACATAAGCGCCGTGTATCAGCATTAGGCCCAGGCGGCTTAACTCGTGAACGCGCAGGCTTTGAAGTTCGTGACGTTCATACAACGCATTATGGTCGTGTATGTCCTATTGAAACACCTGAAGGACCTAATATTGGTTTGATTAATTCTCTATCTGTTTACGCACGTACTAATGACTATGGTTTTATTGAAACCCCATGTCGTAAGGTCGTTGATGGCCGGGTTACCGATGAAATTGAATATTTATCTGCTATCGAAGAAGTTGATCAATATATCGCCCAATCGACCGTTGCTGTAGATGAAAAAGGCAATATTATTGCTGATTTAGTTCCTTGCAGGCATCAGAATGAGTTTTCATTAACTACGCCTGATAAAATTAATTATATGGATGTTTCGCCAAAACAAATTGTGTCAGTAGCTGCTTCATTAATTCCTTTCCTTGAGCATGATGACGCAAACCGCGCATTAATGGGTTCTAACATGCAACGTCAAGCAGTCCCTACTTTACGTTCAGAAAAACCCTTGGTTGGAACAGGTATGGAGCGCACAGTAGCCTCTGACTCAGGGGTATCTGTTGTGGCTAAACGTGGTGGTATTATTGACTTAGTAGATGCTTCACGGATAGTAGTTCGGGTTAATGATGATGAAACTAGCGCTGGCGAAACTGGCGTAGACATCTATAATTTAACTAAGTACTTCCGTTCCAATCAGGACACTTGTATTAATCAGCGTCCAATTGTGGCCAAAGGCGATCGTATTCGTCGAGGTGATGTACTAGCAGATGGCCCTTGTACTGATATGGGTGAATTAGCTTTAGGACAAAATCTGCTTGTAGCTTTTATGCCCTGGAATGGTTATAACTTTGAAGACTCTATATTAATTTCGGAAAGAATTGTTCAAGAGGAGCGTTTTACAACTATTCATATTGAAGAGCTAACTTGTATAGCTCGCGATACTAAGCTAGGAACTGAAGAAATTACAGCTGATATTCCTAATGTGGGTGAATCTGCATTAGCGAGCCTTGATGAATCAGGCGTTGTTTATATCGGTGCAGAAGTCAGTGCTGGCGACATTCTAGTTGGTAAAGTAACCCCGAAAGGTGAAACTCAACTTACCCCAGAAGAAAAATTATTACGAGCTATCTTTGGTGAGAAAGCGTCTGATGTAAAAGACTCTTCATTGCGTGTGCCTTCAGGAATGAATGGTACTGTAATTGATGTACAGGTATTTACACGTGATGGACTTGAAAAAGATGAACGGGCGAAAAGTATCGAAGAAGAGCATCTAACTCGAGTACGAAAGGATTTAATTGATGAGCGACGTATTCGTGAAGAAGATATTTACCATCGTGTATTTAATCTCTTGATAGATAAATCAGCCACAGGAGGTCCTGGTAACATTAAAGCAGGAAAAACTATCTCTGCAGATTACCTAAATTCAATTACACGAGAAAAATGGTTCGATATTCGAGTTGATGATGAGGCAGTAAGCCAGCAATTAGAACAACTTTCTAAGCAACTTGAGTTACTTAGCAAGGAGATGGAGAAACGTTTTAGCGACAGCCGTAAAAAAATAGTTCAAGGCGATGACTTAGCGCCTGGCGTACTAAAGATCGTCAAAGTATATTTAGCTGTTAAACGTCGTATCCAACCTGGTGATAAAATGGCAGGACGACATGGTAATAAAGGGGTAATTTCCATAGTAGTACCTGTTGAAGATATGCCTTATATGGAAGATGGTACGGCAGTAGATATTGTTTTAAATCCATTAGGTGTACCATCGCGGATGAATATTGGTCAGGTTCTAGAGACGCATTTAGGTCTTGCGGCAAAAGGGTTAGGTAATCGAATTGCCAACCTAATTGACGAGGAACGATCTATTGATGAGATACGAAGCTTTTTAGCTGAGATTTATAATCATGATGAAATGCAACGCGTTAATTTAGATTTATTAGATGATAGTCAATTAAGATTACTGGCTGATAATCTTCGTAACGGGGTTCCTATGGCAACACCAGTGTTTGATGGCGCCTCAGAAGCTGAAATTAAATCAATGTTAGAACTTGCTGGTTTACCAGCTGATGGTAAAACCACATTAGTAGATGGTCGCACTGGTCGCAAATTTGATAACCCCGTAACGGTTGGTTATATGTATATGCTAAAGCTTAACCACTTGGTTGATGATAAAATGCATGCCCGTTCTACTGGATCTTACAGCCTGGTAACGCAGCAGCCATTAGGCGGTAAAGCACAGTTTGGTGGTCAGCGGTTTGGAGAAATGGAAGTTTGGGCGCTTGAAGCATATGGTGCTGCTTATACGTTGCAAGAAATGTTAACAGTTAAATCAGACGATGTCGGAGGACGAACTAAAATCTATAAAAATATAGTTGATGGTGATCATCGTATGGATCCTGGAATGCCCGAATCCTTTAATGTGTTATTGAAAGAGATTCGCGCACTAGGTATTGATATTGAATTAGACCATGACTAATTAATCAGTGATGTATTCTGACAACTAATTTTTGGAGGCATAGATTTGGCTACTCTAAGCGGTAATCCCATGAGAAAAGCACCGGTAATGAGTGACTTACTAGGTATTCTTAAACAACAAGGTCAAAGTGAAGAATTTGATGCAATTAAAATAGCACTGGCTTCGCCTGATTTAATACGTTCTTGGTCATATGGCGAGGTCAAGAAACCTGAAACGATCAATTATCGGACATTTAAACCTGAGCGTGATGGTCTATTCTGCGCTAAAACATTTGGTCCTATTAAAGATTATGAATGTCTCTGTGGAAAATATAAGCGATTAAAACATCGCGGCGTAATCTGTGAAAAGTGTGGTGTTGAACTTGCTTTAGCGAAAGTTCGCCGTGAACGCATGGGGCATATTGAATTAGCAAGCCCTGTAGCGCATATCTGGTTCTTAAAATCTTTACCATCGCGAATTGGTTTATTACTTGATATGACGTTAAGAGATATCGAACGTGTTCTCTATTTTGAAGCATTCGTTGTAGTTGATCCCGGAATGACGGAACTAGAACGTAGACAGTTATTAAATGACGAAGCTTATTTAGAAGCAATGGAAGAGTATGGCGATGAGTTTGATGCTCGTATGGGAGCGGAAGCAATTCGTGAACTTCTACGCCAAATTGATTTGGAAGAGGAAATTAAATCATTACGTGAAGAGTTACCATTAACTAATTCTGAAACGAAGATTAAGAAAATTACTAAACGACTAAAGTTATTAGAAGCATTTTATGAGTCTGGTAACAAGCCTGAATGGATGATTATGGATGTATTGCCGGTGTTACCACCCGACTTACGCCCATTGGTACCTCTTGACGGTGGCCGTTTCGCTACTTCTGATTTAAACGACTTATATCGCCGAGTTATTAATCGAAATAATCGTTTGAAACGCTTATTAGATCTTAACGCACCAGACATTATTGTACGAAACGAAAAACGTATGTTACAAGAGTCTGTGGATGCACTGCTCGATAATGGCCGTCGCGGTCGTGCTATTACCGGAACCAATAAACGTCCTTTAAAATCTTTAGCAGATATGATTAAAGGTAAGCAAGGTCGTTTTCGTCAGAATCTATTAGGTAAACGTGTAGATTATTCTGGCCGTTCTGTTATTGTAGTTGGTCCTACTTTACGCCTGCATCAATGCGGTCTGCCCAAGAAAATGGCGCTTGAGTTATTTAAACCTTTTATCTTTAGCAAGCTTGAATTTAGAGGTTTAGCAACCACAATTAAAGCTGCTAAGAAAATGGTAGAGCGAGAAGAGCCAGTTGTTTGGGATATTCTTGAAGATGTTATTCGTGAACACCCAATATTACTAAACCGTGCGCCAACATTGCATCGTCTTGGAATTCAAGCGTTTGAGCCAGTATTAATTGAAGGTAAAGCTATTCAATTACACCCACTTGTCTGTACAGCTTACAATGCTGACTTTGACGGTGACCAGATGGCTGTTCATATTCCACTGACATTGGAGGCGCAATTAGAAGCTCGTTCTTTGATGATGTCGACTAATAATATTTTATCGCCTGCAAGCGGTGAGCCTATTATTGTACCAAGTCAAGACGTAGTTTTAGGACTTTATTACCTAACTCGAGAGCGTATTAATGCAAAAGGCGAAGGTAAGTTTTTCGCTAGTGCCCAAGAAGCACAGAATTTCTATGAAGCTGGATTAATTGACTTGCATGCTAAGGTTAAGATTCGTATGCCTATAGCAGTGGAAGTAGAAAATGAAGGTGATGACGATAGCGGAAGTGAAGGTGGAGAGGTCCGTATTAAGTACGAGCTCATCGAAACTACCGTAGGTCGAGGTATTCTCTCTGATATTTTGCCAAAAGGTATGTCGTTTGAGCAAATCAATCGCGCAATGACAAAAAAAGCTATCTCAAAAGTAGTAGATAGTTGTTATCGTAAATTTGGTCTAAAGGAAACAGTTATTTTTGCTGACCAACTTATGTATATGGGCTTTAAATTTGCAACACGAGCAGGTGCATCCATTGGTATTGAGGATATGGAAATACCAGAGGATAAAGCCACTATTATTGAACAAGCTGACAACGAAGTACGTGAAATTGAATCACAGTATCGCTCAGGCTTGGTAACTAATGGGGAGCGCTACAATAAAGTTATCGATATATGGTCACGTACCAACGAGATGGTAGCCAAATCGATGATGACTCGAATTGCAACGGAAGAAGTCGTTAGTCGCGATGGGGTTGTAAGACAAGCTTCATTTAATCCTATTTTTATGATGGCGGATTCAGGCGCGCGGGGTTCTGCCGCTCAGATTCGTCAGCTAGCTGGTATGCGTGGCTTGATGGCAGCTCCAGATGGCTCGATTATTGAAACTCCAATTACGGCAAACTTCCGCGAAGGCTTAAATGTATTCCAGTACTTTATTTCAACTCACGGTGCTCGTAAGGGTTTAGCAGATACAGCTTTAAAAACAGCTAACTCAGGTTATTTAACGCGTCGTTTAGTAGACGTTGCACAAGATGTGGTAATCACTGAAGATGATTGTGGAACTGATCAAGGTATTCTCATGCAACCTTTAATTGAGGGAGGTGATATAGTTGAGCCTCTGCATGAGCGGGTACTAGGTCGCGTTGTTGCTAAAGACGTTTATATTCCAAATCACAGCGAGCCCATTGTAACAGCGGGTACACTCTTAGATGAGGAATTAGTTGAGAAACTAGAACGATACAGTGTTGATCAGGTTCTTGTTCGCTCTCCTATTGAATGTAAAACACGTTTTGGCCTTTGTGCTAAGTGCTATGGTCGCGATTTAGCGCGAGGTCATTTAGTTAACACAGGCGAAGCAGTTGGTATTATTGCAGCTCAGTCAATTGGGGAACCAGGTACTCAGTTAACAATGAGAACTTTCCATATTGGTGGTGCGGCTTCTCGAGCAACTGCAGCGAATAATATTCAGATTAAAAATAAAGGTGTTATTCGTTTACATAATATTAAAACCGTAACACATGCCAATGGAAATCTTGTAGCTGTATCTCGTTCGGGCGAAGTTTCGATTGTAGATGATTTTGGTCGTGAGCGAGAGCGTTATAAATTACCTTATGGTGCGGTGTTAACAGTTCAAGATAATACAGCTGTTGAAGCAGGTCAGATTATCGCAAGCTGGGATCCGCATACTCACCCTGTTATCTCTGAGGTAAGTGGACGATTAAAATTTATAGACCTCATCGAAGGTTTAACAATGAATCGGCAAACTGATGAAATCACAGGTTTAAGTAATATTGTGGTAACAGACGCTAAACAGCGTAGTGCTTTAGGGCGAGATATGCGTCCAATGGTTAAGCTTGTATCGGATGACGGTGATGATATTTATTTGGCAGGAACAAATGTTGCTGCGCAATACTATCTGCCTGTTGATGCAATTATTAACTTTGAAGACGGTAGCGAAGTAGGTATAGGAGATGTTATTGCTCGTATACCACAAGAGCGTTCTAAGACACGCGATATTACAGGGGGCTTACCTCGCGTAGCAGATCTGTTTGAAGCGCGTAAGCCTAAAGATGCGGCTGTCATGGCTGAGATTTCTGGGGTAGTAAACTTTGGTAAGGAAACCAAAGGTAAGCGACGCTTAATTATTACTGAATCAGAACATAAATCGCATGAAGAGCTTATTCCTAAATGGCGCCACATTTCGGTGTTTGAAGGGGAGCATGTTGAACGTGGAGAAATTATCGCCGAAGGGCCACTAAATCCACATGATATATTGCGATTATTAGGTGTTGGCGCGTTGGCTAATTATATTGTTAACGAGGTTCAAGACGTTTATCGATTACAAGGTGTTAAAATTAATGATAAGCATATTGAAACTATTGTAAGACAAATGCTGCGTAAACGTGTAATCACTTATGCTGGTGATTCAAAGTTCCTAGTAGGTGAGCAAGTCGAAGAAAGTATGATGTTGCAAGAAAATGATAAACTTGCAGCAGCTGAAAAAGAATTGGCAAGAGGAACGCCTATTTTATTAGGAATTACTAAAGCTTCTTTAGCAACAGAGTCCTTTATTTCTGCTGCATCATTCCAAGAAACTACACGTGTCTTAACTGAGGCGGCAGTTAGTGGAAAAGTGGACGATCTACGTGGATTAAAGGAAAATGTTATGGTTGGTCGTCTAATTCCAGCAGGAACCGGATATACCTACCATCAAAAGCGAAAAGCAAAACGTGCAAAAGTGGCAGGAAATGAGCATAGTACGCATACAGTGACTGCAAGTGATGTTGAACATGCACTTAGTGAAGCACTTAATGCAGATAATCATGATCATTAATTCGGATGAAACAATAGCAGATTTGCTTGACAAATCTGCTATCCCTATATAGAATCCGGCCTCCTTATGCATTCGAAATATTACAAAAAAGTTCGGAGTTAAAGAATAAATGGCTACTATTAACCAGTTAGTAAGAAAGCCTCGGGTACACGCAAAAAAGAAAAGTAATGTCCCTGCGCTAGAATCATGCCCTCAACGTCGTGGCGTATGCACACGTGTCTATACAACTACACCCAAAAAACCTAACTCAGCAATGCGTAAGGTAACTCGTGTTCGGCTCACAAATGGTTTTGAAGTAACTTCCTATATTGGTGGTGAAGGTCACAATTTACAGGAACACTCTGTAGTGTTGATTCGCGGTGGACGTGTTAAGGACTTACCTGGTGTGCGATATCATACTGTTCGCGGAAGTTTAGATACTTCAGGTGTGAACGATCGTAAGCAAGGACGTTCTAAATACGGAACCAAGAAACCTAAAGATAAGAAATAATTTGATGGTAGGAATGTGAAATGCCAAGAAGAAGAGAAGTACCTAAACGTGAAATTTTGCCAGATCCAAAATATCATAGTGAATTATTAGCAAAATTTATTAACGTGCTCATGGTTAGCGGTAAAAAGTCAACTGCTGAAAAAATCATATATGGCGCTTTAGCTGTATTAGCTGATCGAGTTAAAAAAGCGAAAAAACATGATGAGGAAGGCGGTGAAGGAGCCGGTACTGCTGGTACTAACCTAGTACTGCGCTATTTTGAGCAGGCGCTGGATAATGTTAGGCCTACAGTTGAAGTTCGCTCACGAAGAGTAGGTGGAGCTACTTATCAGGTCCCAGTTGAAGTCCGCACAGATCGTAGCATTGCATTAGGTATGCGCTGGATTGTACAAGCTGCACGTTCACGTGGTGAAAAAGGTATGATGTTACGTTTAGCAGGTGAACTAATGGATGCCTATGAAAACAAAGGCTCTGCTGCAAAAAAACGTGAAGATACACATAAAATGGCTAAAGCAAACCAAGCTTTTGCACATTTTAGATGGAATTAAAAGAGAGGTAATCCGTGTCTACTCCATTAGAACTTTACAGAAATATTGGTATTGCGGCTCACGTTGACGCCGGTAAAACAACAACAACAGAGCGCGTGTTATTTTATACAGGTATGTCCCATAAGATTGGTGAGGTACATGACGGCGCTGCGACCATGGACTGGATGGTTCAGGAGCAAGAGCGGGGTATTACTATTACTTCTGCAGCTACAACTTGCTACTGGCAAGGAATGGATAAGCAATTTGCTCGCCATCGTATCAACATTATTGATACCCCAGGGCACGTAGACTTCATGATTGAGGTTGAGCGTTCGTTACGGGTACTTGATGGTGCAATCGTTGTATTTGATGCTGTATCAGGTGTAGAGCCTCAATCTGAGACAGTATGGCGTCAGGCTGATAAATACGGTGTACCTAGGATTGTTTTCGTAAACAAAATGGATCGTATGGGCGCTAATTTTCTACGTGTAGTTAGCCAAATTAAACAACGCTTAGGCTCAAATCCAGTCGTTTTACAGCTGCCAATTGGCTCTGAAGATGCTTTTGTTGGCGTAATCGATTTAATTAAGATGAAAGCAATTCACTGGGATGAAGCTAGTAAAGGAATGTCTTTTGAGTACAAAGATATTCCAGCTGAAATGTTAGCTCAATGCGAAGAATATAGAGCCAAAATTATTGAAGCTGCAGCTGAGGCAACTGAAGAGTTGATGGAAAAATATTTAGAAGGTGAAGAGTTTACTGAGAAAGAAATGAAAGATGCTCTTCGTCATCTCACTGTTACTAATAAAATTGTACCAGTATTTTGTGGCTCAGCTTTTAAAAATAAAGGTGTTCAAGCAGTATTAGATGGAGTGGTTGATTATCTTCCTTCACCAATCGATATTCCTGCTATTAAAGGACACGATGATGATGGTAACGAAGTAAACCGTAAAACTTCTTACGATGAGCCTTTTTCAGCACTTGCATTTAAGATTGCAACTGACCCTTTCGTTGGTACATTAACTTATTTTCGTGCTTACTCTGGTGTTCTTAAAAGCGGCGATACTATTTTTAACTCCGTAAAAGGTAAAAAAGAGCGTATTGGTCGTATTTTACAAATGCACGCTAATTCGCGTGAAGA
The DNA here is from genome assembly GCF_048541585.1 of Legionella sp. D16C41. NCBI lineage: Bacteria > Pseudomonadati > Pseudomonadota > Gammaproteobacteria > Legionellales > Legionellaceae > Legionella > Legionella sp. D16C41. The sequence goes on from NZ_CP183303.1 coordinate 341,338, forward strand.
AATTAAAGAAGTACGAGCAGGCGATATTGCAGCCGCAGTAGGACTTAAGACAGTCACTACAGGTGATACGCTATGCGATATTGATAAGCCAGTAATACTTGAACGTATGGATTTTCCAGATCCAGTTATTGCAGTAGCAGTGGAACCTAAAACTAAAGCTGACCAAGAAAAAATGGGAATCGCCTTAGGTAAATTGGCGCAAGAAGACCCATCATTCCGCGTTCATACTGATGAAGAGTCTGGCCAAACAATTATTCAAGGTATGGGTGAGCTTCATTTAGAAATTATTGTTGATCGTATGAAGCGGGAATTTAATGTAGAAGCAAACGTTGGTAAGCCACAAGTAGCTTATAGAGAAACGATTAAACAGTCAGTTGAGCAAGAAGGTAAGTTCGTGCGTCAATCAGGCGGCCGCGGTCAGTATGGTCACGTTTGGCTTAAAATTGAGCCGCAAGAACAAGGTAAAGGGTATGAGTTTGTTAATGCTATTGTTGGGGGCGTAATACCAAAAGAATATATCCCCGCTGTAGATAAAGGTGTTCAAGAGCAATTACAAAATGGTGTTATTGCTGGCTACCCTGTTGTAGATGTAAAAGTAACGCTATTTGATGGTTCATATCATGAAGTGGACTCTAGTGAAATGGCATTTAAAATCGCCGGTTCACAATGCTTCAAGCAAGGTGCTCTTAAAGCAAAACCAGTTCTTCTTGAACCAATAATGAGTGTTGAAGTTGTAACCCCAGAAGATTATATGGGCGATGTAATGGGTGACCTAAATCGCCGTAGGGGTATGGTCCAAGGTATGGAAGATTCACCGGCTGGTAAAATAATTCGAGCTGAAGTGCCATTAGCTGAAATGTTCGGCTATGCAACAGATGTTCGCTCTATTAGCCAAGGCCGCGGAACATTTTCTATGGAATTTGCACGATACGCTGAAGCACCTTCGAATATTGCTGAAGCGATAATTAAGAAACAATAAGTTAATGAGGTATTGAAATGGCGAAGGAAAAGTTTGAGCGAAAAAAGCCACACGTGAATGTGGGTACAATCGGTCACGTAGATCATGGTAAAACGACCTTGACTGCAGCAATCACAACCATCATGGCTAAGAAATTCGGTGGCACAGCGAAAGCTTATGACCAAATTGATGCAGCGCCAGAAGAGCGTGAGCGTGGTATTACGATATCAACAGCACACGTTGAATATGAATCAGCAAATCGCCACTATGCCCATGTTGACTGCCCAGGCCATGCTGACTATGTTAAGAATATGATTACCGGTGCAGCTCAGATGGACGGTGCTATATTAGTGGTTTCAGCTGCTGATGGCCCAATGCCGCAAACTCGTGAGCATATTCTTTTATCTCGCCAAGTCGGTGTACCTTATATTGTTGTGTTCTTAAACAAAGCGGACATGGTTGATGACGCTGAGCTTTTAGAATTAGTTGAGATGGAAGTCCGTGACTTATTAAGCAGTTATGAGTTTCCTGGCGATGATATTCCAATTGTAGTTGGTTCTGCCTTAAAAGCGCTAGAAGGTGATAGCAGTGATATTGGTGTTCCTGCTATTGAGAAGCTGGTTGATACGATGGACTCTTATATTCCTGAGCCTGTTCGTAATATTGATAAGAGCTTCTTATTACCTATCGAAGACGTGTTCTCTATTTCTGGACGTGGTACAGTGGTTACCGGTCGTATCGAAAGCGGCATTATTAAAGTCGGTGAAGAAGTTGAAATCGTAGGTATCCGTGATACACAGAAAACAACGTGTACGGGTGTGGAGATGTTCCGTAAGTTACTAGACGAAGGTCGTGCAGGCGATAACGTCGGTATCTTATTACGCGGTACAAAGCGTGATGAGGTTGAACGTGGCCAAGTATTAGCAAAACCAGGTTCTATCAAGCCGCATACCAAGTTCGAAGCTGAAGTCTACGTGTTATCTAAAGATGAAGGTGGTCGTCATACCCCATTCTTCAATGGTTACCGTCCTCAGTTTTATTTCAGAACCACTGACGTTACCGGCTCTTGTGACCTACCCGAAGGTATCGAAATGGTTATGCCAGGTGACAACGTTCAATTGACTGTGCACTTGCACTCCCCAATTGCAATGGATGAAGGTTTACGTTTTGCAATTCGTGAAGGTGGCCGTACCGTAGGTGCTGGCGTCGTTGCAAAAATTATTGAGTGAGTAAGATGAGTAACAATCAAAATATTAAAATTCGCTTAAAGTCGTTTGATCATCGATTAATTGATACTTCGACGCGCGAAATTGTAGAAACTGCAAAGCGTACAGGGGCTCAAATACGGGGCCCTATTCCACTTCCTATTAAAAAGAAAAAATTCACAGTATTGATTTCGCCACATGTTAACAAAGATGCGCGTGATCAATATGAATTACGAACCCACAAACGTCTAGTAGTAATCGTACATCCAACTGAGAAGACAGTGGATGCCTTAATGAAGCTAGACCTAGCTGCCGGGGTCGATGTTCAGATAAGCTTAGACGATGAGTAATTCATTGTTAGGCATGGATACTAAAGAGGTATTACTATGACGACATTAGGGTTAATTGGCAGAAAGGTAGGTATGACACGCGTTTTTACAGATGATGGAGTTTCTATACCTGTCTCTGTAATAGAAGTATTACCTAACCGAATTTCGCAATTAAAAAATTTAGAAAATGATGGCTATGTTGCTATCCAGTTAACAGCAGGCGAGAAAAAAGCTAGTCGCGTAAGTAAGCCACTAGCAGGTCATTTTGCAAAAGCACAAATAGAAGCAGGAGATATGATTGGTGAATTTGTGGTTGATTCAATTGATAGTTATCAACCAGGCCAAGTAATTAATATCTCTGATGTGTTCCAAAATGGTCAATATGTTGATGTATGTGGAACATCGAAAGGAAAAGGTTTTGCAGGTACTGTAAAACGTTATAATTTTCGTACCCAAGACGCAACACATGGTAACTCAAGATCACATAGAGTCCCAGGCTCTATTGGACAAAACCAAACACCAGGCCGAGTTTTTAAAGGTAAAAAAATGGCTGGTCAAATGGGTAATGTTCGTTGCACTACACAAAATTTAGAATTAGTAAGAGTAGATGCAGAACGTAATTTACTACTTATTAAAGGTGCTATTCCAGGTTGTCCAGGTGCGCAAGTTCGTGTTACACCAGCTGTTAAGAAAGTAAGGGGAGAATAATGGAACTTATAACGAGAGATACCAATACTTCCTTGAAAGTAAATGAGCAGATCTTTGATTATGGTTATAATGAAGGTCTAATACATCAAGCTGTCGTAACTTTTATGAATAATGCACGCAGTGGCAATAGTGCTCAAAAGACGCGCGCTGAAGTAAGAGGCGGTGGCAAGAAGCCTTGGAATCAAAAAGGTACTGGTAGAGCCCGTGCAGGAACTATTAGAAGTCCTCTATGGCGCAGTGGTGGAGTGGTTTTTGCCTCTAAAAAAAGAGATTATAGTCAAAAATTAAATAAAAAAATGTACAAAAGGGCATTGCGTAGTATAATCTCTGAACTTTATCGAAATGGTGATTTGATTGTCGTTAATGACTTTCAATGTAATTCACATAAAACGAAAGATTTTATTGCGAAAGTTCAAGAGTTTGAGCTTACCAATGCATTAATTGTAATGGATGAAATAGGTGAGCAAGAATACTTAGGATCACGCAATTTGGCAGAATTTGATATTTGTGACGTGATGTCTGTAGATCCTGTAAATTTATTACGATTTGAAAAGGTCGTTATGACTAGTGGCGCTATCAAGCGGCTTGAGGAGTTATTACAATGAATGCTGAACACATTATAATGGTTCTGCGTGAGCCCCATACTTCTGAAAAGTCTACTGTAATGGCTGAAAAATTTAAGCAATTTACTTTTAAAGTATTGCCTACCGCTACTAAGTTACAAATTAAACAAGCAGTAGAACAGATGTTTAACGTCAAAGTTAAAAATGTATCAGTATTAAATGTTCCTGGTAAACAAAAACGCTTTAGACAATTACAAGGTAAAAGAAGTGATTGGAAAAAAGCCTATGTTTCATTGCAGGAAAATTATGATATTGACTTTAGCTTGGCAGAATAAGGCAGATTAAGATGGCTCTTTTAAAATCTAAACCCACCTCACCGGGTAAGCGTGGTGAGCTAAAGGTTGTACATCATAATATTCATAAAGGACAACCACATGCCGCTTTAGTTGAAAAGTTAAATAAAACTGGCGGACGTAATAACTATGGACGCATCACAGTTCGTCATATTGGTGGTGGAACAAGATGCAAATATAGAGTTATTGATTTTAAACGTAATAAAGATGGTATTGAAGCCAAAGTTGAACGCTTAGAGTATGATCCTAACCGTTCAGCGCTTATTGCTCTTATTGTATATAAAGACGGTGAACGTCGTTATATAATTGCTCCTTCTAATTTAGAAGTTGGTGCTGTTGTAGTGAGTGGTGAAGATTCACCTATTAGTACAGGTAATTGTCTTCCTCTGCGTAATATTCCTGTTGGAACAACTATTCATTGTGTAGAATTAAAGCCAGGTAAAGGCGCACAATTGCTACGTAGTGCAGGATGTAGTGGCCAAATAGTTGCAAAAGAAGGTTCTTATGCAACATTGAAATTACGCTCTGGAGAAATGCGAAAGGTATTAGCTTCATGCCGTGCAGTAATCGGTGAAGTAAGCAATAGTGAGCATAGCTTACGAAGCCTAGGTAAAGCTGGAGCTAAACGTTGGCGCGGAATTAGACCTACTGTTCGAGGTGTCGCTATGAACCCCGTTGATCATCCACATGGAGGCGGTGAGGGTAGGACTTCAGGCGGGCGTCATCCTGTAACACCTTGGGGTGTACCTACTAAAGGATACAAAACCAGGAGCAATAAGCGGACTGATCGCTTCATTGTAAGACGACGCAAAAAGAAATAATTAGTTAAGAGGATATTAAGGTGCCACGTTCCATAAGAAAAGGTCCATTTATAGATCGACACTTATTAAATAAGATAGAATTGGCGAATCAGACAAAGTCTAAAAAACCAATTAAAACTTGGTCTAGACGTTCGACAATAATTCCTGAAATGATTGAACATACTATTGCGGTTCATAACGGCAAGGTTCATGTTCCAGTCTATATTACTGATAATATGGTCGGTCACAAATTAGGTGAGTTTGCTATGACTCGAACATTTAAAGGGCATTCTGGTGACAGAAAGGCTAAAGGTAAGTAATAAGAGGTCATGATGGAAGTTACAGCTAAATTAAGTAATGCACCTCTTTCTGCACAAAAAGGCAGATTGATTGCTGATTTAATTCGTGGTCTAAGTGTTGCTAAGGCGCTTGATGTTTTGCGTTTTACTCCTAAGAAGGGTGCAACGCTCATGCTAAAATTATTAGAATCAGCTATAGCTAATGCAGAAAATAATAATGGTGCTGATATCGATGAGCTGAAAGTTGGGACTATTTGCGTGGACGAAGCGGCGACATTAAAAAGAATTAGCCCACGTGCCAAAGGTAGAGCTAATCGTATTTGTAAGCGCAATTGCCACATATTAATTAAAGTATCTGACGGGGTATAGCATAATGGGACAGAAAGTAAACCCAATAGGTATTCGTTTAGGTATTACGAAAGACTGGAACTCAAAGTGGTATGCCAGTAAAAATTATGCCAAATTATTAAACGAAGATATTAACTTAAGAAAAGATCTTAAGGAAAAATTTAAAGGTGCTGCCGTCAGTCGTATTCAGATTGCAAGACCAGCTAATAACGCAGTTGTAACTATACATAGTGCAAGGCCAGGTGTGCTGATTGGCAAGAAAGGCGGTGGTATTGAAGGGTTGCGTAGTGAAATTGCAGCTAAGCTAAATGTACCTGTTCACTTAAATATTGAAGAAGTACGTAAACCTGAACTTGACTCAGTTTTAGTTGCCGAAAGTATTGCTCAACAGTTAGAGCAACGTGTCATGTTTAGACGTGCAATGAAGAGAGCTGTAACTTCAGCTATGAAAGCTGGCGCAAAAGGTATTAAAATTTGCGTTAGTGGACGTCTTGGTGGAGCTGAAATTGCTCGAAGCGAATGGTATCGAGAAGGTCGCGTACCTTTACATACTTTTCGTGCAGACGTTGATTATGGCACTGCAGAAGCGAAAACGACGTACGGTATTATTGGCGTTAAAGTATGGATCTTTAAAGGTGAAGTACTACCGCAAAAAAATCGTAACGTTGAAAGCAGTAAATGAATGAGGATTGTTAATCATGTTACAGCCTAAACGTACTAAATATAGAAAGCAAATGAAAGGTCGCAATCGTGGCCTGGCATTGAAAGGTAGTAAAGTTAGTTTTGGAGAATTTGGTTTAAAAGCTTTAGAGCGTGGGCGTTTAACCGCTCGCCAAATTGAAGCTGCTCGACGAGCCATGACCCGCCACATTAAACGGGGAGGAAAAATATGGATTCGTGTTTTTCCTGATAAACCAATTACTCAAAAGCCACTTGAAGTAAGACAGGGTAAAGGTAAAGGTAGTGTTGAATATTGGGTTGCTCAAATTCAACCTGGAAAAGTCTTATTTGAAATGGAAGGTGTAACTAGAGAATTAGCTATGGAAGCTTTTAATCTAGCGAAAGCGAAATTACCTTTCAAGGTTATCTTTGAAGAACGGAAGGTGATGTAATGAAAGACAATAAAGAATTGAGAGAGCTCTCTGTAGAAAAGTTAAAAGAAGAGTTACTCGATTTAAGAAAAGCACAGTTTAAATTAAGAATGAAAAAAGCTAATGGTTTACTAGAAAAAACTCATCCTATTAAAGAAACGAGAAGAGCCATAGCTAGAGTAAAAACAATTATGACGGAAAAGGTTGGAAAGACTTATGTCGAAGAATAGTGAATCTAATGCCAGAACGCTGGTTGGTAAAATCGTTAGCGATAAGATGCAAAAAACTATTGTAGTCATGGTCGAACGTACAGTAAAGCATCCTAAGTACGGCAAAATTATGAAGAAGAGAACGAAATTACATGCCCATGATGAAAATCAAATAGGACAGGTTGGTAACACAGTTAAAATTCGTGAAACACGACCTCTTTCTAAAACAAAAAGTTGGGTTCTTGTTGAAGTTATTTCTTAATAGATTGTAACGGCTTTTAAAATACCAAAAGGGCTGATATAATCAGCCACCTTTTTCTGGTCGTATTAAGAACTGGAGTTTATTATGATACAAATGCAGACGGTGCTTGATGTTGCTGATAACAGCGGCGCACGCAAAGTGATGTGTATCAAAGTGCTAGGGGGCTCACACCGTCGCTATGCACGAGTTGGGGATATCATCAAAGTTAGTATTAAGGATGCAATTCCTAGAAGTAAGGTAAAAAAGGGTGCAGTTATGAAGGCTGTAGTGGTTAGAACTAGACAAGGTGTTCGTCGTGATGACGGTTCGCTTATTCGTTTCGATGGAAATGCCGCTGTTCTTTTAAATAACCAAAATGAGCCTATTGGTACTCGTATATTTGGTCCAGTAACACGTGAATTGCGAGAGAAATTTATGAAAATAATCTCTTTAGCAGCAGAAGTATTGTAAAAGGATAAAATTATGAAGCGTATCCGTTCTGGCGATACAGTAATTGTTATCACTGGTAAAAGTAAAGGGCATATCGGCAAAGTAAACCGAGTTTTTGGTGACTCAGTAATTGTTGAGGGTGCCAATTTAGTTAAGAAGCATGTTAAGCCTAATCCTCAGGCTAATGATAAGGGCGGAATTCGCTCTATCGAAGCACCGCTACATATTTCTAATGTCGCTTTATACAATCCTACTGCAAAGAAAGCTGATAAAGTGGGTTTTAGATTTATAGAAAAAGATGGTAAGACATACAAAATTAGATATTTTAAATCTAATGATGAGGTAGTTGACTTAATCTAAATTAGGTGGCGGGAAATGGCAAGACTTAAAGAATATTATAGAAGCGATGTAGTTGAAATGATGATGAAAAAATTCGGCTACAAGAGCGTGATGCAAGTCCCTAAAATTGTTAAAATTACATTAAATATGGGCGTTGGTGAAGCTGTAGGCGATAAAAAGGTCATGAATCATGCTGTTGAAGATATGGCGTTGATTGCTGGTCAGAAGCCAGTTGTTACTAAAGCACGCAAATCTATAGCGGGCTTTAAAATTCGTGAAGGGTGGCCGATTGGTTGCAAAGTTACATTAAGAAAAAATCAAATGTATGAATTCTTAGATAGACTAATCACTATTGCTCTTCCACGTGTACGTGACTTCAGAGGTCTAAGTCCTAAGTCATTCGATGGTACCGGAAATTATAGTATGGGCTTAAGCGAGCAAATCGTTTTTCCAGAAATTGACTTTGATAAAACTGATGGAATCAGAGGTTTAGATATCTGTATTACGACCAGTGCTAAAACCAACGAAGAGGCAAAAGCTTTATTGGAAGCATTTAATCTGCCTTTGAAAGACAGAGATAAACATTAAAGAAGGGTATTACCGTGGCTAAAAAATCAATGCTTGAACGAGAAAAAAAGCGTGCAAAGCTAGTTGAAAAGTATATACAGAGGCGAATTGAGCTAAAGGATTTAATCAAAACTTCACAAGATTTTGATACAATTATGGATGCACAAGAGCGGTTAGCGAAACTGCCTGTCAATTCTAGTCCGGTTCGTCATAGCACTCGATGCCAACAATGTGGCCGACCTCACGCCGTATATAGAATGTTTGGGCTTTGCAGAATTTGCTTACGGCAACAATTAATGAATGGTAATGTTACTGGCGGACGTAAATCAAGCTGGTAATATTTAGTCTATTGGAGAAAAAGTGTGAGTATGCATGACCCCGTAGCTGATATGCTGACCCGAATTCGAAACGGACAGCAGGCAAAACACCGAAGCGTTACTCTTCATTCATCAAATTTGAAAGAGGAAATTGCTCGGGTTCTAAAAGAGGAAGGCTACATACTAGATTATAGTATCGAGTCTACTAAAAATAATATCAAAAGTATTACTATTGATTTAAAATATTATCATGGTAGACCAGTTATAGAACGAATTGAACGTATAAGTCGCCCTGGTTTAAGGGTTTACAAGCCATTTAATCAATTATCAGCTATACCTGGATTTGGAATTGCAATTCTATCTACCTCTAAGGGTGTTATGACCCATGTAGCAGCCAAGTCTCAACGGGTTGGTGGCGAAATACTTTGTGAAGTAGCTTAAACGTTTGCGAGGAATGATATGTCAAGAGTAGCTAAGGCCCCGATATCCCTACCCGCTAACGTAGGGTTAACTTTAACTAAAGAAAAGATGACTGTTAAGGGACCGAAAGGAGAATTATCTCAGCCATATAATAAGTTGGTTGATATTTCTACCGACAGTTCAAATGTTGTAACTTTTAAGCCAGCCTCTAAAGATCCTAATGGTTGGGCTCAGGCAGGTACTGCAAGAGCTTTACTTAATAATATGGTTCGAGGAGTTACAGAAGGTTTTACTGTTACATTAGAATTAGTAGGTGTAGGTTATAGAGCGCAAGCTAGTGGAAAAACACTTAATTTATCTTTGGGTTTTTCACATCCTGTTGAATATAACTTACCTGAAGGTGTAAAAGCTGAGACACCAAATAATACTACTGTTAATCTAACTGGTATTGATAAGCAGCTATTAGGTCAAGTTGCTGCTGAAATTCGAGCACTTAGAAAACCTGAGCCATATAAAGGTAAAGGGGTTAAATATGCTGGCGAACGTATAGCTCGTAAAGAAGCTAAGAAGAAATAGGGTTTAAAAATGAGTAAACGAACTTCTCGTGTTCGACGTGGAATGAAAAGTAAGGCAATTCAACGCAATTGTGATCGTCCTCGTCTTGTAGTTTATCGCAGTGCGTGCAACATCTATTCGCAGATTGTTGTAAAAGGTGAGAATGGAGATATTGTTTTAGTTTCATGCTCAACACTTGACACTGAATTGAAGCCTTCTCTAAATGGCACAAAAGTAGAAAAAGCTCATCAAGTAGGTAAGCTATTAGGTGAAAGAGCTAAGGCTAAAGAAATTATTAATGTAGCATTTGATCGTTCCGGCTATAAATATCACGGTCGTGTTAAAGCATTGGCCGATGGTGCGCGTGCAGCTGGTTTGAATTTTTAAAGGAAAAGTGATGGCATTTGACGATTCTAAAGTAAACGAGGGCTACCAAGAAAAATTAGTTTCTGTTACTCGTACAGCAAAGGTTGTAAAAGGTGGCCGTGTGTTTGGCTTTGCTGTTTTAGTGGTAATTGGTGATGGCAAAGGTAAAGTAGGTTTTGGCCGTGGTAAGGCACGTGAAGTTCCAGTAGCTATTCAAAAGGCAATGGAGCAAGCAAGAAAGAATATGACTTATATTCCGCTTGCCGGAAATACTATTCATCACGAAATTACTTGGAATTATGGTGCTTCAAAAGTATTTATGAAACCAGCAAGTGAAGGTACTGGTATTATTGCTGGTGGTGCTATGCGTGCTGTGTTAGAAGTTTTAGGCGTGCAAAATATTTTAGCTAAAAGTATTGGTTCAACTAATCCTAGCAATATTGTAAGAGCAACTATTGACGCTTTAACTAATATCGGCACTCCTGATTACGTTGCTGCGAAGCGTGGTAAATCTATTGAACAAATAATGGCTGATCAACATGAGTAAAAATATTAAAATTACTTTAGTTAAAAGTATTATCGGTCGTAAGCCTAAGCATATTCTAATTGTAAAACAGCTTGGCTTAGGTAAATTAAATAGTTCTGTTATTCATAATGATAATCCCTCGATTCGTGGGTTAGTGAATACTGTAGAATACTTATTGAAAGTCGAGGAGTGTGCTTAAATGAATTTAAATTCACTTTCCCCAGATTTTGGTTCGCGTCCTTCTAGACGTCGCGTTGGCCGTGGTATTGGCTCTGGTTTAGGTAAAACTTGCGGAAGAGGCCATAAAGGTCAAAAAGCAAGAGCAGGCGGATTTCATAAAATTAATTTTGAAGGCGGTCAAATGCCTATTCAAAGACGCTTACCTAAGATGGGCTTTAAATCAAGAATTGCTAAATTAGTTGATGAAGTAACTTTGTCTGAATTATCAAAATTAGATGTCGATACTGTTGACTTTCTTACATTGAAAGAACATGGCGTAATTAATAGCGCTATTAAAGATGTCAAAATAATCCTTTCAGGTGAAATAACTAAGCCGTTAAAAATTAAAGGACTTCGTATAACTAAAGGTGCTAAGGCAGCAATTGAACAAGCAGGTGGAAGCGTAGAAGACTAATATGAATAGCAAAAAACAGTTAACGAGCCAACCTAAAGGCGGGTTGGCAGAATTAAAAGCCAGGCTTTTATTTGTAATTCTAGGTATTTTGATATATCGCTTAGGTGCTCATATTCCTGTACCTGGACTTGATCCACAAAAATTAGCTAATTTTTTTGGTGAGCAACAAAATACAATATTTGGCTTATTTAATATGTTTTCAGGTGGTGCTTTATCACGCGTTACCGTCTTTGCTATTGGTATAATGCCTTATATTTCTGCATCTATTATTATTCAACTTTTTTCAGTAGTATCTCCTAAGCTAGAACAATTGAAAAAAGAAGGAGAATCTGGACGCAGGAAAATAAATCAATATACTCGGTATTTAACACTTGTTTTATCTATTTTTCAATCACTGGGTATGGCGCGTTGGTTAGCTGGCCAACATATTGCCTTGAATCCAGATATTTTCTTTTATTTTACAGCAGTTATTACTTTAGCTACAGGAACTATGTTTTTAATGTGGCTTGGAGAGCAAATTACTGAAAAAGGTGTAGGTAATGGTATATCTTTAATTATCTTTTCAGGTATTGTTTCTAGTATGCCTCATGCTCTTGCATCAATCTTTCAGCAAGTTCGTGAAGGTCAAATGCAAGCATTAACTCTAATATTAATAGGTTTAATTGTAGTTGTTGTAACAGGCTTTGTTGTTTTTATGGAACGAGCACAGCGGCGAATTCGTGTTAATTATGCCCAAAGAACTCATGGCAGAAAAGTTTATGCAGCTCAATCTAGTCATCTGCCCTTAAAAATTAACATGTCTGGAGTTATTCCGCCTATTTTTGCTTCTAGTATTATTTTATTACCTGCTACTTTAGCGCAGTTTTTTGCAAAGGGTAAGGGGATGGATTGGCTTGCAGATATTGGTATGGCTCTTTCCCCAGGTCAGCCGCTTTATCTTATCGTTTATGCTGTAGCTATTTTGTTTTTTGCTTTTTTCTATGCTGCTCTTGTCTTTAATCCTAAAGACACTGCAGATAACTTAAAGAAGTCTGGCGCTTACATTCCTGGTATTCGTCCTGGTGAACAAACAACGCGCTATATTGATTCAGTTATGACGCGTTTAACATTAATTGGTGCTTTATATTTAGTATTAGTATGTTTGTTACCGCAAATTTTAATGTATACCTGGCACGTTCCTTTTTATTTTGGCGGGACTTCACTTTTAATCATTGTTGTCGTAATTATGGATTTTGTTGCCCAAATACAAGCCCATTTAATGACTCAACAATATGATTCTTTGATGAAAAAGGCCAATTTTAGAGGTACTAAGTTGCCTGGTCTTTTATAAGTAAATTATTTGGAGTTATGAATGAAAGTTAGAGCATCAGTTAAGCGCCTATGCCGAAATTGTAAAATTATTAAGCGAAGTGGGACTATTCGCGTTATTTGTAAGGATGCAAGACATAAGCAAAAACAAGGTTAATTATTGCTTGATTTTGTATCAATATAATAGTATTCTTCTGTCCCTTTCTGGCAGAGCAAAAATAACGTACGGAGAGATTAATGGCTCGTATTGCAGGTGTAAATATACCAGATAACAAACATATTGTAATTGCGTTAACGTCAATTTATGGCATTGGTAACACTACTTCAAAAAAATTATGTCAAACTGTAGGAATTGATCCTGCAACTAAAGTTTCTCAAGTTTCTGAGGAATTGTTAGAGGCGTTACGTACTGAAATTGCAAAAATGACAATCGAAGGTGATTTACGCCGTGTTGTTACGATGAATATTAAGCGTCTAATGGACTTAGGTTGTTATCGAGGCTTACGTCATCGTCGTGGTCTTCCTCTACGTGGACAACGAACTAAAACAAATGCGCGAACCCGTAAAGGTCGTCGCAAAGGCGTAAGTAAATAATTATTTTAGGATATAAAGATGGCTACAGCTAAAGCAAAACAACAAAAGACCAGAAAAAAAGTTAAACGTGTCGTTTCTGATGGTATTGTGCATGTGCATGCTTCTTTTAATAACACTATAGTTACTTTTACCGATCGACAAGGCAATGCTCTGTGTTGGGCAACAGCAGGTGGATCTGGCTTCCGTGGCTCAAGGAAAAGTACTCCCTATGCTGCGCAAGTTGCTACTGAACGAGCTTCTGCTGTAGCTAAAGAGTTTGGTATGAAATCTGTGGCTGTATTTGTCCACGGCCCGGGACCTGGGCGCGAGTCGACAATTCGGGAATTAATATCACAAGATTTCAAAATTGTTGAAATCACCGATGTTACTGGTATACCGCATAATGGTTGTAAACCACCTAAAAAACGTCGCGTTTAAGATTCAGGAGTAATTAATGGCTAGATACCTTGGTCCCAAATGTAAACAATCTCGTAGAGAAGGTGTTGATCTTCTTACAAAAAGTGCTGTACGGGATTTTAAATCAAAATGTAAAGCAGATAAATTACCAGGTCAGCATGGTGGAACAAAGCCACGTTTAAGTGACTATGGCCTTCAGTTACGTGAAAAGCAAAAATTACGTCGATATTATGGTGTTTTAGAAAAGCAGTTTCGTAATTATTATAAAGCCGCTGCTCGCAAAAAAGGTTCTACTGGTGAGAATTTAATGGTTTTGCTAGAAAGCCGTCTTGATAACATTGTTTATCGTATGGGTTTTGCTAGTACCCGTGCTGAGGCAAGACAGCTTGTTACTCATAAAGCGATTTTAGTTAATGATCAAGTCGTTAATATCCCCTCTTATTTAGTTAGTCCAGGAGATGTTATTGCTATTCGTCAAAGAGCTAAAGAGCAAGGTCGTATTAAAGCTGCAATGGCTTTATCAGAGCAAAGAGCCCCCTGCGATTGGTTAACAGTAGATTCTAATTCGTTAAAAGGTACATTTGCTTCTGCTCCTAGTATCAATGACTTGTCGTCTGATTTTAACGTCAATTTAGTTGTAGAACTTTACTCTAAGTAAGATCTGGAGACATTGTCTAATGTATGAAATTAATGAAATGCTGACACCCACTGTACTAAAAGTACAGGCGAACACTAAAAATCATTCTCGTATTGTACTTGAGCCTTTAGAGCGTGGATATGGTCATACTTTAGGGAATGCATTAAGAAGAATTCTTCTTTCGTCTATGCCGGGTTGGGCTATTACTGAAGTATCAATTGACGGTGTTTTGCATGAATATAGTACTATTGAAGGCGTTCGCGAGGATGTTGTTGATATACTATTAAATTTAAAGCAAGTTGCATTAAAGATTGTATCGACAGAAAGAGAAGTGACTCTTACATTAAATAAAGAAGGTCCTTGCATTGTTACTGCAGGAGATATTGAGTTATCAGCTGATCAAGAAGTTGTTAATCCTGAGCTTGTCATTGCTACTCTTAATGAAAATGGTAAGCTTAATATGACAATGAAAGCTGAGCGTGGTATTGGTTTTCATACTACTGATACTGCAATGACTGCTTTTGAAGAAGAGATTGCTCAAAAATCTGTTGGTAAGCTTAAAGTTGATAATAGTTTCTCACCTGTGGTTAAAGTAGCTTATTTTGTCGATAGTGCTCGTGTCGAAAATCGAACTGATTTAGATAAATTAACTATTGATTTATATACTAATGGTACCTTAGATCCTGAAGAAGCTATTCGAATTTCTGCTTCTATTTTACAACGACAATTGCATGCATTTGTTGATATGAAATTTGAAGAGTCTCGTACAGACAACAAAGAAAGAAATAACTTTGATCCTATTTTACTAAGACCAGTTGATGATTTAGAGCTTACTGTTCGCTCTGCTAACTGTTTAAAAGCTGAGAATATTTATTATATTGGCGATTTAGTACAGAAAACAGAAAATGAACTGTTAAAGACACCTAATCTAGGTAAAAAGTCACTTACTGAAATCAAAGACGTACTAGCTTCTCGATCATTATCTTTGGGAATGAAACTTGAAAATTGGCCTCCAGCTAATCTAGGCGATTAATATTAGGAGTTTAAAATGCGTCACCGTAATGCCGGCCGAAATTTTAGCCGAACTAGCAGCCATCGTAAGGCAATGTTTTCAAATATGTGCTGCTCTTTAATTGAACATGAATTAATCAAAACTACGCTTCCTAAAGCGAAAGAGCTACGTCGCTATATTGAGCCTTTAATTACTGTTAGTAAAAAGGACTCTGTTGCTTCTAGAAGGCAAGTTTTCGATCGTTTACGCTCTAAAAGTGCTGTAGGTAAGTTATTTACTATTTTAGGTCCTCGCTTCGCTGAAAGACCAGGTGGATATTTACGTATTTTAAAATGCGGTTATCGTCCTGGTGATAATGCGCCCATGGCTATAGTTGAGCTAGTGGATAGGCCTGCACCTACTGAAGAAGCTGACAACGAATAACTTATTATATTCAACTTTAAAAACCCACCAATAACGTGGGTTTTTTTATAAATTTTTTTTACCGATGTTTTTATCGGCTTCTTTTAATGCATCATGCATTTAACATTAGTATCTATGCGAGTGTTATGGATGCTTTTTCTTTTTAAAAAAATTATACTAAGTGCTTATTTATTTTTTAAGCTAGTATAGTTTTCATGCAGCAAAGCTTTAAATGGGCATTAATTGATTTAGAAACCACGGGCTTACATATTAAACAAGATAGAATAATTGAAATAGCTGTCATTATTTTATCTGAACAAGGAATACTAGCTACTTGGCATAGTTTAATTAATCCAGAACGTTCTATCCCTGAGCCTATTACACAGTTAACAGGGATTAATAATTCACTTGTTAGCCAAGCACCTGTTTTTCAATCTATAGCAGAAGAATTGATTCTACTATTAAATGGGTGTGTATTAGTAGCACATAATGCTCGTTTTGATTATAGCTTTTTAAAGAATGCATTTAAATTATCTCAAATAACTTTCCAAGCTCCAGTGCTTTGTACAATTAAATTATTAAAAAATTTTTATCCAGCTCTAAATAATTATAAATTAGCATCTATAGCAGAGGCTTTTGGTCTTGAAATAAATTCTATGCATAGGGCGGAAAAAGATGTTAATTTATTGCAAAAAATTATAAGTCGGCTAGCCGATGATTTTTCATTGGTAGAACTATTAAATCAAGCTAAAAAAATTTATAAGCAGCCAAGTATTCCTTCTACCCTAGTGACTGATTGTAATATTCTTCCTGAAACACCTGGTGTATATATATTTTATGGGAATGAAAAATCTTTGCCGCTTTATATAGGAAAAAGTGTATCGATACGGCAGCGAGTTTTATCACATTTCCAAGCTGATCATTCTAATGCAAAAGAATTTACATTGTCACAGCAAGTTAAATACATAGAAACCATTCCGACCGCAGGTGAATTAAGTGCATTAATTTTAGAGTCAACTTTAATTAAAGAAAAAATGCCAGTGTATAATCGCCGCTTAAGAAGAAAAAAAAATTTAGTCGTGATTAAAACTCAAAATATCCAGGGTTATTTGACACTAGCTCCTACACGAACCTCTATAGATGAAGAAGAGGAATTCGAACTTATTACAAATAATTTATATGGTGCTTTTAGAAGTGTCCATGCAGTTAAAAAGACGCTGTTAAGTTGGATTAAAGAATACGAACTTTGTCCTAAATTATGTGGTATTGAGCAAGCGAGGCAAGCCTGTTTTTCCTATCAATTACATAGATGTCATGGTGCTTGCATCCAAATTGAAGCTAGTGAAGTTTATAATAGTCGCGTTACTAAAGCACTAAAGCAATTTAAACGAGAAGCTTGGCCTTTTCGTGGAAGTATTGCTATTAAGGAAGTAAATGAAAGTAATAAAATAACTCAATATCTAGTTTTTAATCAATGGCGTTACCTCGGCTCTGTAGCTTCTGAGACAGAATTAGAAACTTTAAAAGAACGTATAGGGCAAACTGCTGATAGTTTTGATAATTATAAAATATTATTAGCCTATCTTAAAAATAAACAAAACAAAATCAATCTAATTGAATTGGCTTGGTAAACCAGGACGACTACTCAGCCATTTATAGGCCGCGTCTCTAATATGGATTAAATATTGAATAACAGCAAAACTAGGAGTTAAATACGCGGTACCTACTAATAAGCCTTTAGCAGCTACCTTTGCTGTAAATCTATAGTTTTTATTTTTTGTACCACGATAATTAAAAAATAATATTTTACTAATGTGTATGAAATTTTTTTAGGTAGTAATTCATATACTAAAGTTGAAATCCTCCGGATTCAAATGTTTTTATATTGGTTAATGCTGGCATGTTAATTCACTTAATTTTAATATTAATATCTTAAATCTTTCAGTAGTTATTTATCTGCTAAATTTTAAAATAAGTTTTTGCGACGTTTTGCTTTGCTTGTATAATAAAAAAGCCATCATTTCTACTTAAATAATGGCTTAATTTTATTAATTAACTTCATTTTATTGAAAATCAAAATGGAATATCATCGTCTAATTCAGCAAAGACATCGTCAGCAGTGCCTTTACGGTTAGTTGGTTGCTGATAAGCAGGCTGTTGCTGGTGTTGTGGTGCAGCAGCTGACTGAGCATCATCATAACCTACTGAGCTCCCGCCTTTACTATCAAGCATTTGTACATCAGTTGCAATAATTTCGGTAGTGTAGCGATCTTGACCCTGCTGATCCTGCCATTTACGAGTACGTAAGCTTCCTTCAATATATAGCTTAGAACCTTTACGTACAAATTCACCTGCAATTTCACCTAGGCGATTGAAACAAACAACGCGGTGCCATTCGGTACGCTCTTGTTTATCTCCACTTTGCTTATCTTTCCACGTTTCACTTGTTGCAATTGATAGGGTAGCCACAGCATTACCATTAGGCATATATCTGACTTCAGGATCACTACCAACATTACCAATTAAGATAACTTTATTAATTCCGCGAGCCATTAAATTCTCCTGCATGCGAGATAGTTAGAAGGAACATTATAGCCAATCTAAGCTTAATTTCGAAGTTTTAAATGATATAATCTAATTATAGTCATTTACTATTTTCTCAGCACTTCCAGCAACATACGTTGTTTTATTAACGCTTAAATAAATAGTATTTTCTTCATCCACAATACTAATATTAATAACACCTGATAAAGATTGTAATTTAGTTAATAATTTACGTTCTGTCAGATTATCTAGATTGGGTTTAGACAGAATAATAATAGTTTGAGAGGTGTTAATAGACATAGGTAACGAGATAATAAACCATATTAGTCCTAATAATGCATTGATAGCAAAAATACTCCAGATACCTAAATATTGATATAAAACGCCAGCGCTAAAACCTCCAATAAAAATCCCTAAGAATTGGCAACTTGAATAAACTCCCATTGCCGTTCCTTTGTTTTTAATACTTGCTTGTTTTGATATTAATGAGGGTAAACTGGCTTCAAGCAGGTTAAAGGCTGTGAAATAAAAAAGCATAATATAGCAAAAGCTAAGCCAGTTATTATGCAAAAATATAAGCAAAAATTGAGTAATTGCAGTGGCTATAATAGCTGCTAAAAAGATAGGCTTAAATAACTGTTTTTTCTCAGCCAGAAAAATGAGTGGAGTCATTAATATGAAAGAAAAGAGCATTATGGGAAGGTAAAAATGCCATTGCTCAGTTAAATGACCTAATTTAAGTTGCTGAAGTAGCAGTAGTGGAATACCAAAGAATGTAGATGTCAAAATAAAGTGTTGCAGAAAAATTCCTAAATCTAGCCGTTGTAAACTTTTATCACTAACAGTTATTTTCAAGAGTGAAATTTTTGCTTCACTATCCATATGCGGACATTCGTTTTGTGGGTTAGGAATAACACCATAGAGCATTATTAAACCAAAAAGAGATAAGAGAGATGTTAAATAAAAAATACCTGCCAAACCATAATAGTGTGCGATAGCAGGGCTAAGCACCATAGCTAAACTGAAAGAAATACCAATCGTCATACCAATGACAGCCATTGCTCGAGTACGTTTTTCATCTTCTGTTAAGTCTGCAAGCAAAGCAATTAGGACACTGCCAATAGCCCCCATTCCTTGCAGAATACGAGCAAGAATCATCCCATAAATGGAGTTTGTTAAAGCACCTAATACACTGCCAATGGCAAATAAGATTAATCCAATAGCAATAATTCTTTTTCTACCATAATAATCAGATAAGATGCCAAATGGCATTTGTAGCAAGCCTTGACTTAAACCATAGCTACCTAGAGCAATACCAATTAACGTAGGCGTTGCATGATTTAATTGTCTAGCATAAACAGTAAATACTGGAATGAGCATAAACAAGCCAAGCATACGAAATGAAAAAATAGCAGCAATTGGGAAAACAGATTTTGACCAGGAATATTTCATGTATATTAAAAAGCCTATATCGATCGAGAGATAGTACAAAGTTGAGCACGTCTAGACAAGTTGTTTTTCCTGAAACTTGCAATTAATTGACTGACTTATTTTAAATCTTTTAAGTTCCTTTGTATTCATATTGTTTAGTAGTCAAAAATTTCTTAATATTTTTCTTTTATAATGCTTAATCTAGGAGATTATAGGTAAATTATGCTCAGAAAAGGTATTATCTTAAGGGCTGACTTTCGTCTAAAAATAAACATAATGTATTAAATTATTCCTATAAATTTTAATTTAAAATGCTAGAAATTTTTAACGGTGTAACTGTTAAACGCTAATTTGCTTTTCTATTTTTTATTGTTATTAAGATACCTTATTTTTATACTGCTAAAATTTCTTAATATTTAAAGGAAAATGTTATGCGATTAGATAGAAAAGTAGCAGTTATAACAGGTGGAAATAAGGGTATTGGCCAAGGACTTGTTGAGCATTTTTTACATGAAGGTGCTCAAGTTGTAGCTTTTGCACGCAACAAACAAGATTTAGCTAGATTAAAAGAAATTCATCCAGAAATACTCACTATTACTGGTGATGTGACGAAGCCTCAAGACTTAATTCATTTATTTCAGGAAACAGAAAAAACATTTGGCAAAATAGATATTTTAGTTGCTAACGCTGGTGTTGGCACACGTATTTCTGTCGTTGATATAACGGAAGCTGATTTTGATCAAATGGTCGATATAAACTATAAAGGAGCTTATTTTACTGTCCATTATGCACTTCCTTATTTAAAGGATGGTGCAGCTATTATATTGATTGCATCGGTTGCGGCTCATGTAACGTTACCTAATCATAGTGTGTATTCATCGACTAAATCTGCAGTAATACAATTAGCCAAAAGCTTTGCTTTTGATCTTGCTTCTCGTGGGATTCGAGTCAATAGCCTTTCACCAGGTTATATCGAGACACCTATTTTTGCCAAGCGAATTAGCGAAGATCCTAATTATCTTAATAAAAGACAAGATTTAGTTCCTTTAGGTCGAATTGGTAAGCCACTAGATATTGCAAAGGCAGCTTGTTTTCTGGCGAGTGATGAAGCAGCTTATATTACCGGAACTGATTTGATAGTCGATGGCGGACTTTCAGCAAGTTATCGCGAACCTGCTTAAAAATTTAAACTTTAAATAAACTACTTTAAACTACACATAACTTGAACGTTGACAGTTAATAATATTGCCGGTAGCTTTGTGGTCATTTATTTAAACTTAGGACGCCAGTATGAGTCTAGTTTTTAACAATAAAGTTGCCTTAATTACCGGTGGTGCGCGCGGCATAGGTCGTGCTACAGCACTAAAACTAGCGAAGGCAGGTAGTGATATTGCTATTGTGTATTACAACAGTTCTAGCGAAGCTATACAGTTAACTGCTGAAATTAATGAACTTGGACGCAAGGCAGTAGCTATTCAAGCTAATGTTGCTGACTCGCAATCGGTTAAAGACCTTTTTACAGAGTTTCGTAATACATTTACTCAATTAGACTTTTTAATTAGTAATGCTGCCAGTGGTGTTCTTAAGTCTGCATTAAAAATGTCAACTAAACACTGGCGCTGGTGCCTTGAAACTAATGCTTTGGCTTTAAATCATTTAGTGCAGGCGGGAAAAGACTTAATGCCTAAAGGTAGCGCTGTTATTGCTTTATCTAGCTTAGGTGCACATCGAGCAATTCCTAATTATGCTTTTATTGGTGCCTCAAAAGCTGCATTAGAAGCATTAGTGCGCTCACTTAGTCTAGAATTAGCACCATTTGATATTCGGGTTAATACTGTTTCTGCTGGAGTCGTTGACACGGATGCACTGAAGTATTTTCCTAATCGCGAGCAATTGCTTGATGAGTCTCAATCGCGCTCTTTAGCTTCTCGACCTTTAACACCAGAAGATGTAGCCAATGCTATCTATCTTTTATGCTTGCCTGAAGCTAAAATGATTAACGCACATACGTTAGTTGTTGATGCAGGTTATAGTCAAGTAGGTTAAGTGATGTAGGTTGGGCCCTGGCCCAACAATAGCCATACGATGTTGGATCAAAGCCCAATCTATATTATAAAACCTAGGCTATAACGCATAGCTCGAGATTAAAACTTTATGATATACTCCTTAAATTTACCATCGAGAATTCTGAGGATCTAAAATGAATGTAGAAAGCGTTTACCCTAAGGTAAGGGAAATTATCGCTGATGTACTTGTTATTGATGAAGATGAAATTAATCTAAACAGTCGATTAATTGCTGATTTAGGTGCTGAGTCAATCGATTTTCTTGATTTGGTTTTTCAATTAGAAAAAGAATTTGGTATTAAAATTCCGCGTGGTCAGCTTGAAAAAAATGCTCGTGGTTCACTTGCAGAAGATGAGTTCGAGAAAGGTGGTGTCTTAACAGAGCAAGGTATGCAAGCACTAAAGAATTATTTAACTGAAGTGCCTGAAGATTATTTTAAACCTAATTTAAAAGTAAATGAGATTCCTATGCTTTTTACAGTTGAGACTTTTTGTAAGTTAGTAGTTAATGCTGTAAATACTAAAAAAACTTGTGAAGAATCTGTTGCCTGATGCGCTTTTTATTTGTTGATCGCATAGTAGAACTTGTTCCAGGGAGCTTAATAAGAGGTATTAAGCATGTCACCGAGGATGATAACTATTTATGCAAAAATGAGCAAGGGCAGTATTATTTTGCTGCTTCTCTAATTGGTGAGACTTTAGGACAGCTGGCTGCCTGGAATGTGATGTTTACTAATGATTTTACTGCACGTCCGGTTGCTGGCATTGTTGCTTCTGCTCGGCTGTATCGACAAGCCTATCTTGGTGAGACGATTTTATTAGAATCTATAATTGATTCGCTTGATGAACAAGCGGTGCAGTACCATAGTATTGCCCGCATTGGAAGTGAGGTTATTTTTACTGTTGAAGGTGCGTTAGGGCCCTTACTACCTATGCATCAATTCATTTCTAATGAAGAAATTCAGCAGCAATTTAATGAAATTTATCGTCCTGCAGATTGGTCAGCATATCAAGAATTATCGTGGTTAGACCTTAAAGAACCTGTTAAACAAGAAAGTATACGCCTTATTAACTTGTCCTTTGACAAAATCATTCAGCATGAACCAGGTGTATCCATGGTAGCAGTCAAAAGAATTAGTCGTAGCGCGCCTTACTTTCCTGATCATTTTCCTCATAAACCAGTTTTACCTATGACGGTATTATTAGAATGTAAATTACAGTTAGCTCATTTATTTTTACAGGAAGCAGATTTTACTTCTAATTTCCAAGTCAGAGAGTTACGTAAGATAAAGATGAGTGAATTTGTTTATCCAGGTGATATATTATATTGTTACGTCTCTCTTGTGCAACAAGATGAGCAGCAGCTAATTTTAAGATTTCGTAGCGAAGTTGAAAGTAAACGAGTTTGTATTTTAGATGTCATTATGACTGCAAAGGGTATTTCGTATGAATAAACGAAGAGTTGCAATAACTGGTTTAGGTGTTGTCTCGCCTTTAGGCCATAATACTGAAACTACCTGGCAAAATTTATTAGCAGGTCAGTCGGGCATTGCACCAATCCAGCAGTTTGATGCATCAGCCTTTCCTACTTACATTGCCGCTGAGGTGAAGCCTTTTCAGCCGACTTATCATAAGAGTAAACATAACCGTTTTGCCATGCATTTTACGAGTTTTGCACTAGAGGCTGCAGAGCAAGCATTCTGTGATGCTGGTATCAAACCTTCAGCAGTTGATGCTGAGCGTTGGGGTGTTGTAGCTGGCAGTGGAATGATGACAGCTGAATTTGATTATTTACATCGTTTTCAACAAACATGTGCTTTAACTGGTGACATTGATTGGAATTTACTACAACAAGAAACAGCTGATTTTTATAAGTTAACTGATTTTGGTAAGACAACTTCTAATTCTGGTTTAGCACTTCTCATTCAGCACTTTAATATTCGTGGCTATGCATCTTCAGTGCATACGGCTTGTGCTTCAGGCGGACAGGCTTTGGGACTTGCAATGCAGGTTATTAGGCGAGGTGAAGCAGATTTTATTCTAGCTGGTGGGTTTGACTCTATGATCAATCCATTAGGGCTGTCGAGTTTTTGTTTGTTAGGTGCTTTATCTACATACAATGACACGCCTGCTTCAGCAAGCCGGCCCTTTGATAAAACCCGCAATGGTTTTGTTTTAGGTGAAGGCGCTGCTTTTCTAATCCTTGAAGAGTGGGAAAAGGCGCGTGCCCGAGGTGCCAAGATTTATGCAGAATTAGCTGGTGAGGGAAATTCATTAAGTTCTTATCGTATTACCGATTCTCACCCTAATGGTGATGGGGCAATTCAAGCTATAGAACGTGCTTTGTATGACGCCGGAGTAGAAGCGAGTGATGTAGATTATATTAATGCTCATGGTACCTCGACCAAAATGAATGACTTAAGTGAAACCAATGCCATTAAGGCTGTTTTTGGTGAAAAAGCCTATAAATTGCCAGTAAGCTCAACGAAAAGCCAAACGGGTCATTTAATTGCTGCAGCAGGCGCGTTAGAGGCAGCCTTAGCTGTATTATCAATTGAGCGCCAGCAAATTCCTCCTACAGCTAATTTAACAACACCTGATCCAGATTGTGATCTTGATTATGTTATTGATGGACCTCGTGAGAAGTCCTTAGGTGTTGTACTGTCTAATTCATTTGGGTTTGGTGGCTCTAATAGCTGTTTGCTGTTTAAGCACCCTGAATTAAGAGGATGACTTAAATGAGCAATGAATGTAACAATCGTGTTTTTATTACAGGACTAAGTGCTTTAACGGCTTGTGGTGATACGGCGCAGTCAAATTGGGAAGCTATTTTAGAAGGAAAAAGTGGTTTAGACCAAATTAACAATTGGGATATTTCTTCTTGGCCTAGCTCATTGGGTGGTGAATTAAAAAATTTTAATCCAGCCCGTCTTTTACCCGATCGAAAATTAATTAAAGTTATTTCGCGCCAAGATGTCATGGGAATCCACGCCGCAGTCAAAGCTGTTGAAGATAGTCAACTATTAATGTATCGGGACAGTTTGCCAAACGCTGATATTTTTAATGAAAATACTGCAGTTTATGTCGGCTCACCCGGAAATAAATATTTTCAGCAATATGATTTTTTACCTCTTTTAGCTAAAACAAAAGGCAATATGCGCCAATTTGCTGAGAATTTATTTTCTGAAGTTCATCCTATGTGGTTACTGCGTATTTTGCCTAATAATGTTTTAGCCTATACGGGAATTACTTATGGCTTTAAAGGCCCTAATCATAACATTACAAATCATGCAGTTGGTGGGACTCAGGCTATACTTGAAGCTTTTCATGCTATTAAAAGCGGTTTTGCTGAACGTGCAGTCGTAGTTGCTTACGATATGGGCGTTGAACCACAAGCCTTATTTTATTATGACAAGTTAGGCGTTATTAGTAAAAGGCACTTAAAGCCTTTCGATAAAGAGCATGATGGGACATTGCTAGCTGAAGGCGCAGCAGCTTTTATCTTGGAAAGTCAGGCAAGTGTACAAGCCCGCGGTGCAAGATGCTATGGCGAGGTTTTAGGCGGTCGTGCTGCTACTGAGGCAGCTGGATTGTTTTCTCTAGCAAGCGATGGCGAACCTTTAGCTAATTTACTTGCTAAAACTTTAGATAACTTAGCTTTGACACCAACTGATATTGATTTGATTGTGGCACATGGCAATGGAAATATTAAATCGGATGATACCGAGGCACAAGCTATTCAAAGTGTGTTTAATAACTATTCAGTTCCTGTGACTGCTTTTAAATGGGCGATGGGACATACATTATGTGCGTCAGGATTAATTGATGCTGTATTAACTACCTACTCATTAAATAAAAGCATAATACCAGGTATTGCCAATTTTTCTACGCCAGCTGTAAATTGTAATAATTTAAATATAAGTAAAGAGCATCGGGTTATGCAAAACAAAAATCATATTGCTGTAATGATTAATCGTGGGTTTGCAAGTATGAATGCTTGTTTGGTGATTAAATCTTGTGTCTAGTATTGCAGATATTCATAAACTACCGATTTCACTTAGTGGACGTTTAATTTATAGGTTATTGCCCTATCGTCGCTCTGTGATTATGAATAATATTAACCAAGTTTTTGGCACACAATTAAATGATGCGCAAAAAAAGCATCTAGCTAAAGCTTTTTATTCTCATCTAGCTACATCAATTAAAGAAACTATTCAACTGCGGTTTATGTCGGAGAAAGCATTAAAAGAACGCGTTGAAGTACGTGGTTATGAACGGATGTTAGAAGTTGTTGCCAAAGGTCAAGGTGTTCTAGTATTAACAGGGCATTTCGGTAACTGGGAATTTGCGCCACTGGGGGGTATTTTAAATTTTAAACAATTTCAGGGACAATTTCATTTTATAAGACGCACGTTAGGAAATAAAATGATAGAACGCATTTTATTTCGTCGTTATTATCAGGCAGGCTTAAATGTTATTCCGAAAAAGAATTCCCTTGAGCAAGTTTGTAATGCTTTAGAGCAAAATCATGCAGTCATTTTTGTTTTAGATCAACACGCCTCATTAAAAAATCGTGATGGTATTGCGGTTGAATTCTTTGGTAAGAAAGCAGGAACTTATCGCAGTCTAGCAAGTTTGGCTCGGCATACAGGGGTGCCCGTTGTTCCAGCAGCAGGCTATCGCCTACCCAATGGACGACATGTACTTGAATTTCACGAACCAATTTTTTGGCAGGATTACCCAAGTACGCAAGAGGCAATCTATCAAAATACTTTAAAGTACAATCAAGCCTTAGAGCGCATTATTTTAGCCCGCCCGGAGCAGTGGATGTGGTTACACAAGCGCTGGAAACTCAAGTGAGCGTTCAGGAGCTCACACCGAATGGCTAAATTTGGCGCATCTTGCGCGAAAATAACGGTTCGAAAGCCTCACATACTAATGTATGCTGCGTTTTCTCACTATCATTTTCGCACAACCTGCGCTCAAATTAATCCATTCACCAAGATTCAAAAATATCCTTAAGCCTTGGTGAATCGTAAACACCTGCTTTATTGAAGCGTTGCTACATTAGTCTTTGCAGAAGTATTGTTAGAATCATCGGGTGTTTTACTAAAAAATTGGAGCGCATAATTAGTATTGGAGCTTGAATATGAAGAAACATTATTCGTTTTTAATTGCTTTTCATTATCACTTATAGTTGCAACTTCTTCCTTAGGATTTTCTATTACTTCTGCTTGTTTGAGTAATTCTGCAATTTGATGTAGGGCAGGGTTTAAATTAAACACTAATTCAATAATAACTTTTAAAATAGTATGCTGGCGAAGCTCACCTTTTTCATAGCGTTTTAGGTCATAGCCGACTGGGTCGTTTAGAGGATCGCCATGCTCAATATAATTGCGCAAAGTACGAATAGCTTCGTAATCTTCATTTAAATATTTGCAAAATTTGGCTTCAGGGTAATGTTGAATTCTATCTAAATGTTGTAAAAGGTGACCTGCATTATACTCCAGGGCATCATTGAGTTGTCGGTTAAGCTCTAGTTGTTGAGCTAATTTTTTACGGCCATGCGATAAGTGATAACGATCCCACTCTTCAAGCGTTTTATAGGGATGTTCTTTTAGTAGATAACCTTCTTCAAAAAGAAATTCCTCAATGTTATTAAGTGCTTCAATGGCTGCATAAATTCGTTTGATTGGATTAAGTTGATGCGCCGCGATTGGATCTTGCTTAAAAAAACGTGCTAATTCTCTTAAGGTAGGAAAGAAAAGAAATTTATTTTCCTTTTCTAATTCTTTTTGCTTAGCTTGCTCTTCTAACTCTCGACGCTTGCGATTTCTTTCTTCTTCCGTAGTTTTAATAGCATCACTTTTTGGAAAAATGGCTGTAAGGCTTTTATAACGCTCTTTATTTTCTGCGCGGGTAGGTAAATAACGTAGAAGCTCGCCTTGTCTTCTTTTATCGGGAATTGGAATTTCACCTGCAAAAATATTATGACATTCTACTATAATTTCTTGTGGCGCATTCTTCTCAATAAGTGCTTCAAGAAACAATTGTTCCTCGGTTTCTGGTACACGTCTCGTTACTTCTTCTTTTGGAGATTCTTTCGCTACTACAGAAGTTGCTTTAACATAACGTTCTAAGATTTGTAGCCACCGTTTTCCCGAATCATGCTCATATCGGCCAATTTCCACTTCACGTGCTTTAACAATTTGTGTTAATTTTTTCTGAAAGTCACTAAATTCTTCACCAACAATTTTTTCTAAGCGAGGCAAATTGGTAAGTAGTAAATCGATTTTATATTTATTATCTCGTTCATCAGGATGACACAAGCCGTCTCTTACCGTAACAAATGCATTCCAATCAATAGTATTATCAAGTTCCGTAATATCTTTAGAAAGTTTTTTACCGGTACAAAGTTCTCCTATTGCTTGCAGACGACGTAAGGCAGCATGTCGGCCAGATTTTTTAGTTAAGTCAAAACGCTGCCTATATTCTTTACCTTTTTCTGGCGGAATATTAACTAAGAATGAAAGCCTATCGGAAAGCTGTTTCTTTTCATAAAGATTAGATGCTTCATGCTCAGAATAATTAAATAAGTTAAGTAAATTGAGTAATGTTAAGTTATCACCTAAATGACTTGTAAAGGCTTTAATAGCGGTTAACGAAATAGATGAAATAGGATTATTCTGACTTTGCGAGTGATTAATTAAAATTTTCTCGAAGAAATCTTTTAGGATAGGTAAATCCATACTAATTATAGATGGCACGGCATTTTCAACGAATTCTTCCATATCCTCAAATTCATTATATAGTCTTAAAAAAACATCAGGGTGATTTTCAAGCGGTTGATTTAAAGACACCGGGATAGGTAAAAAAATATACCGATTATCATCTTTAATTCTTACTAGGCCACCAAATTGCTCAAATGTAAACCAAGTAAAGGGCGCTGGTCCAAAAAGTTTTTTATATCGTTCACGAAATTCACCTGACAAATTACGAATCGTTAAAGAAATTTTTTCTAAATGATTACGTGCTTGCACTAAAGTAAAATCAAAGACGACATTAGCCTCAATGGCATCGGGTGTAAACGCTACAGGAATACGCCGGTCTGACGCCATATTATGGTAGGTTAATAAATGGTTGATAGATGCTAAAATAAATTCAAGTCTTTGTTGATCATAGCGGGCATTTTCATTATCTGTTTTAAAATTATTCTTAGTAGGTAACTTATTAAAGAGAGTATCAAGATTGGTTAGTTTTTCTTTAAATTTCGCTTCAGAATTATTTAAGATTTTTTGTACTACATTGTAGCGGTGTTTATCAAGAATGGTAAACCCATCACTTAATTTTTGCTCTATATTGGCTCCAGCATTTTTTAATAAAGTAAACAAATGACTATTTTGATGCTGTAGAGCGTAAAGAATAGGTGACTTACCTAGAACATCTTGTTTATTGATATCAATACTTAGCTCAGTTTTATAATTTAATAGCGCTTTAACTAGACGCAAGCGAGTTTCATCACTATTTTTACATTTCTGACATAGCAGTAATAAGGCTTTAGTATAATTTTTTTTATTTATGTATTTAAAGACGCGATCAAATGATTTACTTGTGGTTATTTTTTTAAGATCTGATATCAAATTAGCATGAGCAGGCATTAGTTTAACTCCATTACATCAATTTCAATTAATGTGCTTGCCATTAAAAATTATATTAATTAAACGGCTTTCATATAATTGAAACAAGGTAGCCTAATTTATATTACCTTGCCCTGTTTTTGTCTACAAAAATTATCATTTTAATTTAATTGGTTAGATACAAGTGACGCTTATAAAATAGTTGATGGCATAGTGAATGAAGAAATCATTAATCAAGCGCAAAATGCCACTATCAATAATTGATGTTGCTTCGGATTAATATCATTAATATTCTTGTTATCGGCTATATTGAACCTCATACATTTCTTAGATAATATGCCTTGGCACAATTGGATATTATAAATTAAAGAATAAAAATCTTTTAATAAACAAGGAGATATTATGCCTCATAATAAGAGGTCGCAGTTATTCGTACATAGACCCCAACAAAAACCTCGCTATAATAAAGCAGCGAAGCAAAACGAATTAAGCTTATTATTAAATCATGATCGAGATAGGGATTCTAATTCTCAATTGACAACTGTATTTTCATTATTTCTGTTAGCCACCTATGTAACTCCAAGTCAGGCTAACTGTATACCACCACGAGGCTCTTATACAAAGACTTGTCATGTTAAAGTTGAACCCTCTATAGCCGATAAGGATCCGTCTCCCACAGCAATGTGTAGATATAGCTTCTACTGTAAAAGAGAAAATAGAGAACACGAACGTACCAGCGTCAATTCTGTTTATATTCCAAAGAACTTAGTTGATAATAGTTTTATTGAAAACTGTGATGGGTTTCCCGTTGTAAGAGCTACTGATGAATCAGTATGTACAACTCATGATGCCATTATCGATTCAAATTCATATTTAGGTATGTAGAAGCATTTAAGGTTACAGATATAAGAAAACCCCGAGATGCAGAATAATAAAGGTATTTTGGGGTATGCCCAGAAATTATATCAACTTGAAAATCGATATTAATATTAAAGTTCTTGCATAATCGGCAAATTTTTAATTTAAAGCAGGGTGTAATTTTTTTGATATAGCACGTAAGGAATGATCGAATAAATATTTACACCTAATATAAAACTTATCAAATACTATTATATTTCATTAGGTATCTACCAAAAGTTTATTAAATATATTCTTTTAAAGAGTAATTACTTTTCCCAGAAATGACGTGAGAAAAGAATAAGTAGAGAGAATATTTCTAATCTACCCGCTAACATAGCAAAAATTAATACCCATTTACTTGGTAAGTTTAATAAAGCAAAATTGGAGCTAATAGTTCCAATTCCTGCTCCAGCATTGGCAAGACTTGCGATGACAGCTGAAAAAGAGGTCACAAAGTCATTACCTAGGGCCATTAAAAGAATAACCAGTGTCCAAAATAAGGCAATAAAAACAGAAATAAAGCCCCACATCGATTGTAAAACAGACTCTGATAACGCATGTTTACCAAATTTAATAGTAAAAACAGCATTTGGATGAACTAAACGCGCCATTTCTCGCTTACTTTGTTTAAACAGCAATAAAGCACGAATAACTTTAATACCTCCGCTTGTAGAGGCAGCACATCCACCAATTAAGGCAAGTAAAATAATTAATAAAGGCACAAAGGTTGGCCAATGACTGAAAGGCTCTGAAAGAAAGCCTGTAGTTGTGGCAAGCGATATTATATTAAATAAACTTTTAATTAAGGTATGATGACTGGCACTAAAAAAACCATACATCACTAAACTTAAAGTGACAATTAAAGTAGCTAATAAAAGAAAAGCCAGGTAACAGCGAAATTCTTCATCTTGCCAATAATGAGATATAGTTTTTTTTCTAAAGGCAATGAAATGAAGAGCAAAATTAGTACCGCCTAATAGCATAAAAAAGCAAGCGACTAATTCAATACTTTCGCTATGATAATAAGCAAAACTAGTATCATGCATAGAAAAGCCGCCTGTTGAGACAGTAGCAAAACTTTCTCCTAGTGCATCAAACCAGTTCATACCTGCTAGCCAGTAACAAAACATACATATGAGGGTTAATAATAAGTAAATGGACCAAAGGGCTTTTGCTGTTTGTGCTATTCGGGGAGTTAATTTACTGTCTTTAAGTGGCCCTGGCGTTTCTGCTTTATAAAGCTGCATACCACCCACGCCTAACATAGGTAAGATAGCTACCGCCAACACAACAATACCCATACCACCTAAAAATTGTAATTGTTGTCTATAAAATAAAAGCGCATTTGGCAAGCCATCAAGATTAGGAATAATACTTGCTCCTGTGGTCGTAAAACCTGATACTGATTCAAAGACTGCGTCGGTAATATGATGGCCTTTTAGAGCAAAAACGAAAGGCAGAGAGGCAAAAAAACATAAAACAAACCAAAATAAAACGACAATTAAGAAGCCGTCACGTATTTTTAATTCATGATTTTCATGCCTAAATAGAAAAGCAAAGAAAGCGCCAATACTAAATGTACAGGTAAAGGCAGCGACAAAAGGAAGCCAAAATTGTTCATGAAAGATAAGATTAATAAGTAATGGAGTTAGCATACTTATGCTAAACATCATTAAAAGAAAACCCAGTAAGCGAAATATAGTTTTAAGTTGCATGATAATACGTAATACAATCGATTAAGTTGTTTAGCTCAGCACCAAACAAAAATGAAAATTTGTTGACAGGCTATTTTTGTAGCTCAACATCCCATAGCTTGTCTATACGAGCAAGAGCTGTAACCTAAAAAAAGATTTTTCATTTTTGTCCGATGTAAAGCTAGACAACATGGTAAATTAATTAATTTAAGAAAGTTAAAGTTACCTGAAATAATGTTTCAAGTTGACGCACATAGCGTCGTTTAAGTAAAAGTAAAATAACATGATCATTGGATTCAATTATTAATTCAGACGTTGCTAAAATGGGCTTATTATCTCGTATAATAGCAGCAATAAAGCAACTAGGTGGTAATTCTATCTCAGATAGGCTACGTCCTACAACTTGGGAAGTATAATGATCGCCATGCGTAATAAGCTCGATAGCCTCTGCCTCCCCATCCTGAAGTCGGTGCACTTTAACCATATGACCACCACGTAATTTCGCAAGTATGCAGCCTATTGTAATGAGCTGTGGTGAAATAGCTTGATCAATCGCACTATCCTTAATT
Organism: Legionella sp. D16C41; assembly: GCF_048541585.1. Taxonomy (NCBI): domain Bacteria; kingdom Pseudomonadati; phylum Pseudomonadota; class Gammaproteobacteria; order Legionellales; family Legionellaceae; genus Legionella; species Legionella sp. D16C41. The sequence continues at coordinate 373,805 of NZ_CP183303.1, forward strand.
AGTTCTACATAGGCGTGACGATTAACAAGCGCCATAGCTTGACGAACACCTAAGCGTTTAGCTTGTAAGCAGGACATAATATTAGCTTCATCATCATCTGTAACTGCACAAAAAACATCTGTAAATTCAATATTTTCATTAATTAATAAATCGCAGTCAGCGATGTCGCCTTGTAATACAGTTCCTTTGTGTAATTGTAATGCTAAGTCCATAGTCCGATTAATATTATGATCAATAACTTTAATGCGATAATTGGCTTCTAGAGTCTGGGCAAGTTGCGAACCGATATGCCCTCCACCAGCAATGATAATACGTCGATTGGGCGGTGTATAACAACCTAGAACAATCATAATATGCTGAACAGCTTGAGGTAATGCAATGAATAAAATTAAATCATCTGCTAATAATTCAGTTGTCGCAGTAAGTTCAAGCGCTGTATTATTACGAAAAATAGTTAGTATACGGCAATCAATATTAGTAAGTTTTTGTTGTAATAAAGTTAAGGTTTGCATCTCCAAGGCACTTTGGGAGGATAATTTAATAGTGGCCATCAACAATAAACCATCACCAAATTCAAAAAGTTGAGTTGCACCAGGATAATCAATTAAGCTTTGAATATGTTCGGTAATAAGTTTTTCAGGGCTAATACATACATCCACTGGGACGTGATCTTTATGGAAAAGTCCAGGATAGGTGTAATAATGTTGTGAACGAATACGTGCTATTTTCATAGGTGTTCGAAATAGGCTGTAAGCTATCTGGCAACCCATCATATTAATTTCATCACTATTGGTAACTGCAATAAGCATATCGGCTTGTTCTATACCAGCTTCTATAAGCACACTTGGATGTGAGCCTGAGCCATGTACCGTTTGGATATCTAGGCGGTGTCCTAAATCACGTAGCTTATTTTCATCCAAATCAACTAAGGTTATATCATTTTCTTCGCGCGCTAAGTTACGGGCTAAAGTACCTCCCACTTGGCCGGCACCAAGAATTACTATTCGCATAACACGCCCTCATAAACAAAAGTTGCAGGACCTGTTAAAAAAATAGAACTTTGTTCATCTAACCATTCCACAAGTAAGTCACCTCCTTGTAACGATACCTTAATCGGACTTACTAAACCATGATATAATTGTGCAGCTATAGCCGCTGCAACAGCGCCGCTACCGCAAGCTTGTGTTTCGCCACAACCACGCTCATAAACACGAAGAGCAATATGATGTTTATTAATAATCTCCATAAAGCCTGCATTAGTTTGTTCTGGAAAAAGAGCATGCTCGCTAATCTCCTTTCCTAATTCATCGACTGAGGTATTAATTAAATCATTAACAACCGTAATTGCATGAGGGTTGCCTACACTTAAAGCATGAAAGTAGTGTAACTGGCCATTTTTTAAAGGTAGTGAATAAAGCGGCATCAATTTAGGGGCAAGTAATGGAATATTTTTCGGCTCAAAAAGAGGCTTACCCAAATCAACCGTGACTGTATCGTCTTCATTAATTTGTAAAAACATGCGTGTTGTTTTGGTAGCAACACTTATTTTCTTTTTATTAGTTAAGCCATAATAGCTAACAAAGCGTGCGAGGCAACGAGCGCCATTACCACATTGTCCTACCTCTTGGCCATCGGCATTAAAAATGCGGTAAAAAAAATCAGTTGTATTATCTTGACCAGGCTCTACAAGCAAACATTGATCAAAGCCAATGCCGGTATGACGTTTAGCTAAAGTAGGTATATCTAATTCATCTGGCTTAATAGACTGTCTTATAGCGTCTATCACGATAAAATCATTACCTAAGCCATGCATTTTAGTAAAATAAAGGGGCATGATAATCTCAATTCGAAGGTTAGGTCACCGGTTTTTGTTGGTCGGGTGGGGGAGGCGGCGGTGGAAGATAGAGAGGACCTTTCTGTCCACAAGAAGTAAGATTTAATATACTAACTAAAGCAAGTAAAGTGATTAATGAAAATTTCATAATTATAATAATGGATTAAACTATTTGTCGATTATAGAAAATAGCTAACTAAATCGCTATCTGATTTATAAACTAAATTAGTGAGGATTATTTTGGAAATGGTGCAGAGGAGCTTTCAATAGTTTCGCCATCGATAACCTCCGTATGGACAGGAGCTGTAGTACACGCAACTTTGCTCTTCTTCTTTATAGGTAGTCCTTCTTCAGCTAGAGACTCTTTTTTTTCACCTGTTTCTACAGAAGAAGTGGCCTCCTTAGCTGTAAAACTATCTTGTTTTCTTATAAAGTCAACAGTTTGTCGCATTTTAGTAGTCACTTGCTGATAAGAGCGAGCATTAATAATAATGGTCTCCGTTTTTTCAAGAATAGTTAAGTCACTTTTCTTTTCTTCCCATTTAAGTTCAAAAGTTAATAATTTAGGGATAATAGATTTGTCATTACCATAAACTGGCACAACTTTGACTTTTATTTTTTGAACAGGGTATTTCCTTTCTTCAGTTAATTTTTCAACAATAAACCGCTCGACTAAATTCAGTGTGTTATAATTTGCAGCAGCTGTAGTTGGCAGCAAATGCTTAGGTGTATGCTGCCCACCTAACCAAAGTGCTCTGAGATGGCTCCAATGGTATTTACTACCTCTAACTAGGACTATCGTTTCTACACCATGGGCTACAAAGACTTCGCGGGAGGTCGCGTGTGCTAGTTGATTTTGGCCCATACGGCGGATTATAGATTTTTCTATATTATCTAAGGTGATTTCAAATTCTGTAGGTTCTATGCGTTCTACGGTCAAATTAGGTAATTTAGTTTCTATATCTTCATCTAGACTAAATACCAGTCTTCCTTCACCAGGTTTTTTACTTTCTGGAGTAAACGGTGTATAGCAAGAAACAACCTCTGATTGGTGAGGTGCATTTTGATTGGTAGTAGTGTGGCTATGAAAAAGGCGAACTTTAGTTTTGCCCCTAGGAGTTCTTTTGATTGAAATGTTTGGATAATCCTTATGTGGTGAGGCGTCCTCAAGTCCCTGTGTAAGTGGTATGTTTTTTTCCTCACAATGGGTTTGTAAGCCAGAGGAAGGTGTTGTTGTATATACAACACAACGTCGATTAGGATCCTGATTTTCTTTATCATCGGTCTCTTCTTTTCGCCTTTTTTTACTATATTTCTGCGCTGGAGGTTTAGCTTCTTGTGCTAACTCCTTTTTCACTTTTCGGCCTGGATTTTGATTTTGTAGCTGAGCATTGATTTTCTCAAAGGTATTTCCTAATGTATTACTTACCAAATAAATTAAGAAAGGGCGGGTTAATTTTTGGCGTTTGTGCGTTTGAAATTGATTGAAAAGCTTCTGCCATTTCTCTACTTCAGTAAGAGTATCATGCTTTTTAATGATGGTTTCTATATTAGGCAGGCATTGAATACAACGATCCCTAAACGCCTTAACTTCCTCAGAGTACATAAAGAGTAGATCCTAGATAATTATAAATTTATTTAACTATTAAACTATCTAATTATAAATTATTTTAATTGATTTTAAAATAGACATTTTGTTTATTTTTTAAAATAAGCCCTTTATGTATTTATAAGTAATTAAATAATATGACAAATTGATGATTTATATTTAGGCTAAACTATGTGTTTTAAATAAATCTTGTTGTTATGAATAGCCTATATCAACATTTTATAATTTTACTCTCTGTATATAGGTATAGAGTTCATTAACAATAGGCTTTAGACCATGAATAAATTATTAAATTAGACTTTTGCAGATGATTTAATAATCAAAATCACTTAAACTACACGGTTTAATTTAGCAAGTTTATAGTAGTAATAAGCTGGATGATTAAAGCACTTAAAAACAGCTAGAGGTGGTGTTAATAATCTAATTTGGAGTTTTAGTGACTATATTTAATTCACAAAATACTGTTCCCGCAAAAGGTTGCGTCATCTGGATGCATGGCTTGGGGGCTGATTCATCAGATATGGCAAGTTTAGTAACAGAGTATCCCATTTCGGAGTTAGCGCTACAGCATATTTGTATTGATGCACCTATTCGGCCGGTGACGTTAAATGCTGGGATGCGTATGCGTGCTTGGTATGATATTGTTGGCCTAACCTTGACTGATAGAGAAGACAGAGAAGGGATTTTACACTCTTATAATTATATTAAAGATGTAATTATGGAGCAGATACAAGCAGGTTATGATTCCTCTCAGATTGCACTTGCTGGTTTTTCTCAAGGTGGGGCAATTGCTTTATATACAGCGCTTCATTGTAGTTTCCCTCTCGCAGGTGTCATTGCTTTATCTGCTTATTTGCCACTAGTTTTTGAGTGCAAGCCAACTTTGATGAAAAAGACACCAATTTTTATGGCTTCCGGATTATATGATCCTATAGTTCTACCCGACTGGTCAAAACAAACAAAAGAATGGTTAATAGCTCAAGGTTTTGATGAACTTACTTGGCGACAATATCCTATGGAGCACGCTATTTGTCCTGCTGAAATTACAGACATTGCCAGTTGGTTATCTACTCACTTCCAAGGAGTTTAGATAGCATGAGAAATGTTAAAAAGTCTCGTATCGTCCGTTTTTCATGCGAGCAAATGTTTAATTTAGTTAATGATGTTGAGCATTATCAAGAATTTCTACCTTATTGCTCAAATAGTATTGTCAATTATCGTGATGAAGATGAGGTTCAGGCCACACTGGTAATCGCTGCTGCTGGTATGAGTAAATCATTTACCACCTGTAATCGACATCTTCCTAATAAAATGATCGAAATCAGGCTAGTTGATGGCCCTTTTAAGCACTTGGAAGGATTTTGGCGTTTTAATGAGGTAGCAGAAGGTTGCGAAATTTGCTTTGATTTGGAATTTGAATTTGCTGGTCGAATGTTTTCAATGTTGCTTGGACCCGTTTTTGAACAAGTCACCGATAAAATGGTAGATGCGTTTTGTGAGCGTGCTGAGTCATTATATGGTTGAAGTTGAAATAATTTATGTTGATAGTGAGCAAAAAGTAACTCACTTTCATTGCAGTCTCTCTGAAGGGGCAACGGTAGGAGATGCACTAAAGCAATCTAGTATATTTACTCGTTGTCCGGAAGCTCACGGTTTACCAATTGGTATTTTCTCTAAACGTGTAGAAGAGACAACCGTATTAAAACCAGGTGATCGAATTGAAATTTATCGTCTCCTTATTAATGATCCTAAAGAAAAGAGACGTTTAAGAGCTCAAAAGAATAATAAATAAGCGCTCATCTAATGGCTCAATTTAAATACTCTGTCATTTCGGCGTAGGCGAAGATCTATCCTAATACTGGCACTGTGCCTACATAAAAATAGATTCCCGCCTACGCGGGAATGACAAGACTATTTTTCCAAATAGTGCTAACTTAAAACATTGTCATTTTGGTGTAGGCGGAGATCTATCCTAATACTGGCACTGTGCCTACATAAAAATAGATTCCCGTCTACGCGGGAATGACAGGACTATTTTTCCAAATAGTGCTAACTCAAAACATTATCATTTTGGTGTAGGCGGAGATCTATCCCAATACTGGCACTGTGCCTACATAAATCTAGCTTCCTGCGTGCGGGAATGGCAGCGCTGTGCTGAAATCTAAGAAAAGAGAGACGTTTAAGAGCTCAAGAGAATAATAAGTAAGCGTTTCATCTCTAATGGCTCAATTTAAATACTCTGTCATTTCCGCGCAGGCGGAAATCTATTTCAATACTGGCACTGTGCCTATATAAAAATAGATTCCCGCCTACGCGGGAATGACGGGGCTATTTTTCCAAATAGTGCTAATTCAAAACATTGTCATTTCGGCGTAGGCGGAGATCTATCCCAATACTGGCACTGTGCCTACATAAATCTAGCTTCCTGCGTGCGGGAATGGCAGCGCTGTGCTGAAATCTAAGAAAAGAGAGACGTTTAAGAGCTCAAGAGAATAATAAGTAAGCGTTTCATCTCTAATGGCTCAGTTTAAATACTCTGTCATTTCCGCGCAGGCGGAAATCTATTTCAATACTGGCACTGTGCCTATATAAAAATAGATTCCCGCCTACGCGGGAATGACGGGGCTATTTTTCCAAATAGTGCTAACTCAAAACATTGTCATTTTGGTGTAGGCGGAGATCTATCCCAATACTGGCACTGTGCCTACATAAAAATAGATTCCCGCCTACGCGGGAATGACAGGGCTATTTTTCCAAATAGTGCTAACTCAAAACATTGTTATTTTGGTGTAGGCGGAGATCTATCCCAATACTGGCACTGTGTCTACATAAAAATAGATTCCCGCCTACGCGGGAATGACAGGGCTATTTTTCCAAATAGTGCTAACTTAAAACATTGTCATTTCCGCGCAGGCGGAGATCTATCCTAACATTCGCACTGTGCCTAGATAACAATAGATTCCCGCTTGCGCCGGAATGACAAAATAAAATCTATTTTAATACTCACATGGAGCCTACATAAAACTAGCTTCCTGACTGCGCAGGAATGGCAGCGCTGTCTTGAAATCTAAAAAATTTATAAGATCTTATTTGCATTAATTACGTTCTATCTTAACTAAAGTATTGCGTTTAAAGTACAGCACAATATTTCGCGTTTCAGTAGCACCATTACCACGCCGCCATGTATAAACATAATCCCAGCGATCGTTGTTAAAAGTTGGGCTTAATAGGCTAGTGCCCATTAAAATTGCGACATCTTCTTTACTCATGCCAACTTTTAAACGTTCTATTTTTGCTTGAGGTAATAAATTTCCTTGTTGGACAACACGTCTAGCAAAATCATAAGACATACACTGTGTTAATAACAGTGTTAAAGCAATCATTAAGATACGTAGAGTAAATCTCATTTTTTTTGCTCACTACTAAAAATTTCGCCATAATATCATGCTATCTTTAGAAAAACACCTGCTTTAAGCATAACTGTCTAGGAGTCTTTAGTGGAAGAGAGTCAACAATTAAAAGATGCTGGTTTAAAAATTACTATGCCTCGGTTAAAGGTATTACAAATCTTAGAACAATCAGCCGATCATCATCTAAGTGCTGAGGCTGTATATAAAAAATTGTTAGATATGGGTGAAGATGTAGGCTTAGCTACTGTATATCGTGTTTTAACCCAATTTGAAGCCGCAGGTTTAGTATCTCGGCATAATTTTGAGGGTGGTTATTCAGTCTTTGAATTATCGCAAGGCGAGCATCATGATCATCTAGTCTGTGTCAAGTGTGGAAAGGTTGAAGAATTTGTTGATGAAGTAATCGAGCAGCGACAACAATTAATCGCCAAACAAGCGCAATTTAAAATGACTGATCATGCACTAAATATTTATGGTCTATGTCCAAATTGTCAATAATTTGCGGCGCAATAAATTTATTTTGTGATCTGTAAATAAACCATTTGTTTAATTGATTTCAAGATTATGGTATGTTCTACAGGTTATATTTGTTTTAGGTCTTGTTTATGTACTTAGGTCCTTTTTGGTGCGAGGAAAGAAAGCATTGGTTACGTTTTAATATTCAAAAAAGTGGACAATGTGTTGCTGAAATTGCTTGGGCAACTGAAACTGGTGTTTGCTCAGCTTGGGTCGCTGTTGAAAGTGGATTTTGGATAGTGAATGCACAGTTAAATTTGAAGCAATCATTTCTTCAGGGTATAGCGGTTGAGGACTACTCCTTAAAAGAGGTTAAACAAGGCTTTTATCTTAAAAATGGCATTCTTTACAGAACGAATTGGAACAGATCGCCTTACCTAAACCCGGACCAATTTGAAATCAGCCAATTAATTGCTGATATAAATTTTAAACGTATTTCTCCTGATCGTTTGGAAAATAATCCTTTTGTAGGTCCTAACCCTAAAACAAGTACGTTGTCTAGTGAAAAGCTACTTCCTAAGCTACCACGTACACCAGAAATGCAAGCTATTCAACAAAAGCAATGGCAAGCTTGGCAAAAGTCTTCTATTCGCGCAACTCTGGTAAATAATATTAACCTTATAAGCGAATTACCCGAATTAAATGAAAAACTTAAAAGCCTACATAACGCGGAATCTATTCTATACAGCTATGGCGAAGCTAATTTATTTGAAATGCTTAATCCGGAATTATTTTCTGATGTATATAGTTATTTAGCTACCTTAGAAACTGTTACAGATGAGAGAAGTCCTTTATATCAGTTACTGAAAAGCATTGCTGCCGAGACTGCATTTGATAGAGAAACAAACATTAACCCTAATAATAGCAATGCTGAAATAAGGAAATACTTATATAAAAGTAAATTAAGTTATTTATTGAATTTAATAGTAGCTGAGAGAGAAACATTATTAAAATTCTTTCATCTACCTATTACACCTTTAATTTACTCACTACCGGTGATGCCTTCTCAAAGCATACAATTTCATGAAAATGAAGTGATAAGTTCATCAAATCCTCTATCTATCAAGCCAGTACACGAGGAGCAACTAGTAATTGATAAAGCAATATTATCAGCAATAAAACAGGCTACTATTAAAGCCGTTAATAATTATCGAGATTGGTATTTTAGCGAAGATAAAAGTCAGGTTAGAAAAGGTTTGTTTAGTCGATTGCGTCATGGTTTAAAAGGCCAGCAAAGGGCACTTGAATTAAATGATGAAATTCAAAGAACTACTAATAGTGCTGATGCTATCTTAAGCATTCTAAACTTTTTGTATCACCCTAAATGTAGGTATCAACGTCATTCATTTAGTACTTTTCTCTTAGAAGAGTTGCAAAAAATTCCTAATGAGAATTTACCTTGGAATGATCCAGTTGCAGATTTTGAAAATAATGAGTCTTCTCGTTTTTATTGTTGCTAAGATAATTTATTAAATTTTTTTTTAATTACAATTTATAATAAAATTTTAGTAGGCGCGCTATTTTATAAAAGAAGATATATTATTACACTATTTTAGTAGCGCTAAGAATAATGAACCTACATTCTATAAAAACATTACTAGACTTCTACCAAGCTAAGCAAAGCTCTACTTTTTCTTTAGGTAATCTTTTGATTAACAATCAGGTTATCGCCGATGGCTCAATTAATTTATTATTTAAAAATCTTAATCGTCATGGATTAATTGCTGGTGCAACAGGCACTGGTAAAACTAAAACCATGCAGGTGTTATGTGAGCAATTATCGTTAGCCGGTATACCCTCATTTGTGATGGATATAAAAGGTGATATATCAGGATTAGCTATGTCGGCTGTAAGTAGTGATTTTCTAGCAAGTCGCAGCCAATTATTAAATGTTCCTTTAGAACCTAAAGCTTATCCAATTGAATTATTCACTTTAAGTCAATCACTAGCTGGAATTCCTTTACGAACCACGCTAGTGGAGTTTGGCGCGCTATTGTTAGCTCGGCTTTTAGAACTTAATGAAACACAAGCTAGCATTATTACCATTATTTTTGAATATGCCAAAGTAAATAATTTACCACTTATTTCTTTAGCTGATTTCAAAGCTATCTTAAATTTTACGCAAACAGACTCTGCTCGGGCTGATTTTAAAGCCCAGTTTGGCAATATTGCCAGTACATCAATTAATATTATTTTGCGTAAGATTATTGAGCTTGAAGCACAAGGAATACATCAGTTTTTTGCCAAGCCTGCATTTAAAATTGAAGATTTGTTACGCGTAAATGAGCAAGGCGAAGGGATAATTTCTATTTTGCGGTTAATGACAATGCAAGAAAATCCTAAGTTATTTTCTACATTTATGATTAAGCTCTTAACCGATGTTTATCAAAAATTACCAGAAATTGGTGACCCAGTTAAGCCGAAGTTAGTTTTATTTATTGATGAGGCGCATCTAATTTTCAATGAAGCTAGCAAGACCTTATTACAACTATTAGAAACTACTGTAAAATTAATTCGTTCAAAAGGGGTGGGGATTATTTTTTGTACCCAAACACCTGATGATATTCCATCTAATATTTTAAGTCAGCTAGGTTTAAAAATTCAGCATTCCTTACGCGCATTTACAGCCAAAGATAGGCAAGCAATTAAGTTAATTGGACAAAATTTTCCACCTTCAGATTATTATAATGTGACTCAGTTACTTACTTCTCTCGGTATAGGTGAGGCGTTAATTACCGCTTTAGACGAGCGTGGTCAGCCAGCGCCAGTTGTGCATTGTATGATACGCCCGCCTATGTCGCGTATGGGACCATTAACCCCACAAGAAGCAGAATCAATTGTTGCGAAGTCTACTTTATTAGAACATTATCGAAAAATAACTATTACACCGACAGCTGCACAAATATTAAATAATAAAAAACAATCTGTAGCGGGTAAAGTAGGTCGAGCTAAATTAAAAAAAGAGCCACCAACCTTTATGACTACTTTAGGTAAAAGTAAGTTATTTCAACAAATAGTGCGACAAGTTTTCCGCGAATTAACTAAAGCATTTTTACGAGCAATGGGAATAAAGAAATAATCCTTAGCATAAAATTTTATAGACTAGGCTGTATTTTTAGCCCTTAGTCTTTTATTAATAATTTTAAGGTACTAGCTATAACATTATTGAGCATAATTAATGTATTTTTTTGTCCTGTTAGACTTTGTTTACATTCTAATTCAAGCCCTAAGTAGTCAGCAGCCGTATACTTTTTCCTTAAACTTGTTGTAAAGCCATCACTGCTACCTCGGTAGGGGTAATTTAGTTTCGTCTTTAAGTGCTTAGCGTGTTGTCTTAATAACTGCTGCCAGCAGCGAGCAAGTTGTTGTTCAGCGGCACGTTTAGGATCATATAGTAAGCCAATATCAGTTGTTCTAACTGTTCCATTTAAGTTTGGTGTAAAGCTATGTACAGATAAATGACAGACCTGATAGCCGTCTGCCATAGTTTCTTGAATTAATTGTTCAACTGTTTGGCGATAAGGCAAGTAGTAGTGCTGAATTAAATACTCTTTTTCTGTAATTGAAAATTGGCTAGATACTTCAGAAAAACATGCTTTGTGCTTGAGGCTACGATTACAATCAATTAATAAACGGCTAACTGTGGCACAAATTAACGGATAAGCAAGTGTTTGGTTTAAATGGTTAGCCACTTCTAAGGCGCCAATATCGTAGCCCCTATGCGTAGTTAATAATTGCTTATAATCCTTAAAGTGATAACTATAACTACTTGGGATAGTATTGACTGCATGTTCACAGCTTAAAATAACTCTTATAGGTTTCACGCTGGATTAAATTGTTGATTTGTTAATAAACAATGACTAAGTTGACGATAAATACTTAAGAGAATATTTTGGCTTATATTTAGCCCGCTCGCTTTTAATAAACGCTCGCTTAAATTACCTTGACTTAAAATATATTCTAAAGCACGTTGGCTGGCATTATCTAAATGACTACTAACTTGCTCTATAAGTTGCGACCATATCTGCCTGCAATTTTTTAGAGAGTCATTTAATTGCCATTGCTTAAATAATTCTTTATCTTCAACGATTACATTAAATCCATTGACTCTAGTTTTATCATAAAGTGTTTTTAAACGTTCGGTAGGATAAGGGTTTTCTAAAAAATAAGTGGAGCTTTCAATCCAATTTTTAAGGATATAGAAAATTGCTTTCGCAATAGCAATATCGGCAGTTACACACTCTTGTGAATCCAGAATACGAATTTCGATCGCTTTTGGACCAAATTTAGGAATAGCTGCTCGAGAATTTAACCATTCATATTGCAAAATACCTTGTGGGTCATAAGGCTTAATGGCTTTATACATAGGTTGTAGTACTTTTTGTTGATAATCAGCTTCTGTACTTATGAATTCTGGAATAATATTGCCACTAATAGAAGGAATTCTGCCTTGATTGCTACCATAAAAATCTAAACGAGTATCTATAATTCCGGTTGCGCGTCCTTCTAGAAAAGGTGTGCTTGCGGCAAGAGCGGGTAGTAAGGGTAATAATAAGCGGATGGCATTATGCAGTTGATTAAATTCAGCATCATCAGCAAAAGGCAAATTAATATGCATGCTTTGTAGATTTGCCCAGCCATGACCTTCGCAATTAAAAATAGTATCAAATTGTTGATAAAGCTCTTTTTTATCATGCGGCCAACGTTTAGTTTCTTTAAAAGGATTCATCCAAGGATGGGCGCCAGTAGGTAATAATTGCAGTTGGTGCTTGGCTAATACCTGATTAATCTTTTCAATGGCTTGTTGAAAATAATCAACTAAAGGATTAGAGATTGGACGAGGGCCATTATTTTTTAATTCCAGAACATGTAAAACTAATTCATTACTGACCGCAATATCGCCTAAGCTAACTTCATTGACTAGTTTTCCGGCAAGCTCCTGCAAAATTAAGTCACTTTTAGCTTCAATATTTAGTGACATCTTATCAACTAACATGTATTCAATTTCGATACCTATTACAGAGAAAAGAGAATAATTAGACATAACCGTGCTTCCTGCGAATCCGTTGAAGAAAAACATTCATAATCTGTTGATAAAGTGCATCACCTAGTATTTTATCTTCCCAACCGTAATCGATATTAGGGTTGTCATTAACTTCAATAACATAATGTTTATCGCCGTAGCTTTTCATGTCAACCCCATACAATCCATCACCAATTAAGCGGGTTACTTTTAAGGCAGTTTTAATAATTGCTTCAGGAACTTCGTGAATAGGTACTGATTCAATTTTACCTTCTCGCGTTTCTTTAGTTGCTTCTTCCCAATTATAAATCTGCCAATGATTCTTAGCCATGTAGTAACGGCAGGCAAAAATTGGACGATTATCAAGGATACCGATACGCCAATCAAATTCTGTTGGAATAAAGGGTTGAATTAACACTAAGTCTGAAGTTTTAAAAAATTGTGATAATGATTTTTGCAGCGATTTATTATCTTCAATTTTAATAACACCATGTGAAAAAGCGCCATCAGGCTTTTTTAATACACAAGGAAATTCAATTTCTGGTACCTCTTTATCGTATTTGCTTAAAAAAAGTGTTTCAGGCGTTAAAATTTGATGACTGCGCATTAATTCAGCCAAATAGACTTTATTACTACACTTAACAATTGACTGCGGATCATCAATAACTACCAAGTTTTGTTGATGAGCATATCTGGCCATACGATAAGTATAATGATTGACAGCGGTGGTCGCGCGAATAAATAAGGCATCATATTCAGCAAGGGATTTATTATCACTTTTTTCAATAAAGTCGACATTCAAACCCATGTCCTCACCAATATGAGCAAAGAAATCCAATGCTTTTTTATTAGATGGTGCATTAGTTTCAGTCGGGTCAATTAAAATAGCTAAATCATGATAACGTTGTTTTTTACGCCATTGATGAAAACGTTTTTTAGATAAATAACTTTCTGCTGCTTGTTTTAAAAAATCCATGTGATGAGTGGGTACATCGGTTATCGATAAGGCTTGGAGATTTTTTATCCGCCACTGCCTTTTTCGCTCCAGTGTAAAGCGAAGTAGAGGGAGGGGAAAAAGACCATGTAATTTCTTAGCCAGTAAGGCATGACGTTTAGCCATATTTTGGCCAAAGTAAAGGCTAAAAACAAATTCATCTGTTTTAATATCATGAAGGCTATGTTCAATTTCTTCATCTATTTCTTGTGAAATTAACTTAGACAAGCTGGTACTTAGCACATCTTGAATACTATCTACTGAGGGAATAACTTTATGATCACGAGCATGGGCTAAGAGTGAAGCATAGTAACCAATACTCTGATGATGATAGGATTGGCAAAGATTAATAACGCGCATTGCTTTACTTTGCGTGTATTCCTCTTTAGAGAGATAATCTCTTGCATGAACGATTGTTGCAAGGTGGCTTAAGAACTCCCAACTGGGAGGCTCATCAGTTACGATTATCGTTTGCATCCATCACCCCCTTAGGTTGAATAATCAATAAGTTAGCGTCATAAGTTAAGACACCCAACATGATTGCATTAATTAATCTACTACTATTTACTTTATAATAATTATCCTGTGATAGCGGATTTTCTCGATGAGGATCAGCAACAATAATTAATTTCTGTGATTCATCAAAGCCGCATAACACAACAAAATGGCCGGCAGGGGTACCACGAATATCATCATAAAGCCCTTGGCCATCTTTAGTATAAATTTCTCGTGCACTTCGATATAGATAAGTGGCACTTAAACCGGTTAGGATAGGAATTTGTTGATTGAAATAGTTTTTTAACAGTTGCACACTTAGTGTTTTAAAACGTATTTGGCCACCTAAATTAATATAATCTAAATAAGAATGGCTTGCTTGTAGGAAACGTTTTGTTTTTTTGTATTTCATTTGTGTTTTAAGTTTGCGAGTTAGAAATGCCGGGCAGGCGGTACCATTATTCTCAAACCAAGTAGGATCGAAAACATTTAAATTATTGACATATAAAATAGTATCAAAACCTTGTAATAAGGCATGCTTGCCTAGCATTGATGCTAAAGTACCTCCCGAAATTGCACGCTCAACAGTATTAACAATCTGTTCTAAGGACAATTCTAAATTATAATAACGATAAATTGCATGTAAGCTAGTAGGACCGCATGTTTCATCATCAGGTTGGGTATAGATTGTTAAATCAATCATAGCTGCTTTAAACAATTCCCTTACTTAATTTATTAACGTTAGACTTAACACTTGCTGTTGTCAAATAATGATTACTTTACAAACACTTGGCTTTTAATTTAAATTTTTTCTACTAAGTAATATATTAAATGTATAACAAAAGTTAACATTGGAACAAATAATCCAAAGGATAAGATAAGCATAGCAGGAAATGATAGATAATTCTTTTCTATAGGATTTGTTGTGAAGCTATTGTTTCTATTAACAAAGGTAGGTTTACTTAAAAGAAAGGCTAGTAATAATAAACTATAAAAATAAATTGAGTAGCCAATGGTTCTACAAAAGTAGGTTAAAGTTATGTCTTGAGTAGACGAATAACCTAGAGGAAAATTTGCTAAAAACAAAGCGATTAACCATAAATAAATATAAAATTTGTTAGCTAATTTCTCCTTATTAAGCGCTTTAAATAGATTGATAAGTGGCATTATTAACAATGGAAAATAATAAAGCCAACCTAAGGGACTTAAAACCAGCATCATTACTAATGTTAAACAAAAAGGACGCTGATTATCGAATTTTTGCAAGTAATTAAGTTTTTTAATATACCAAACTAATGCTCCTACAAAGATAGTCCAATAAAGTAAATAGAATAACCACAAACTTGGATTTCTATCTTGTGGGTTAATTAAAAAGCGAAATAGAAAACCATAAATTGACGCGTTCCACAAATCACCATACCAAAGAACACGCTTTAAAATTGTAAAATAAACATAATAGATATGATTGCCATAAGTTAGTATTGGTATTAGATATGCAATCAAGAAAGTAATAAACATGACTCCTAAAACTCGATAGCGCTTTTGTTGACAGGCAAAAATAAATAATAAAGCAGGAAAGAGTTTAAGTGAGATTATAATTCCCCATAAAATACCAGCTACATAGTCTTTTTTTTGTAGGTAAAAATAATAACCAACGAAAATAAAAAACATTAATAAACCACCTACTTGCGCAATAACAGTACTGGCAATGGTTGGATAAAATGCAAGATAAATAAATAATAAAAAAGGCCAATAACGTTTAAAAAAAGCTGGGCTAACAGATACTTTAAAACCAAAATAAGCACCGATTAATCCTAAAATAAAAATTATTAGAGACCACACGATGACTGCTACCCTATAATCTAGAAGCGCTAGTAGCTGTATAATCTCAAGAAAAAAGGGAGGATTTAGATTAATTGGTAACTTTGCATCAGCAGATAAGAAGGTGCCAATTAATATTTTATAGGGGTCTGAATGCTGATAATAAGCCAATGCTGAAGCATAAAATGAAGCAAAATCCAACCGTAAATCTAACTTAAATAAAAAGTAAAAAAGAAGTATATAGGTTAGCAGAACTGAAAAAATAAATAGTTTAAACCATTTATAATTTACTTGTTTTGCTAATTTCGTTTTACTCAAAATTATATCCATAATGAAAATAGAGACTTATTTTGTAAGCACTTTTATCGATAATTCCAGCTTAAAGTCGGCTATAAGTTCAGGGTTATGAGGATAATGAGTAAAGGCTTGTATTGGTATAAAATTATTAATACGTTCTTTAGTTTGCAGCGACTTTATAAGCATATCTTTAACACTGTCGCCCTTGTAGCAAATAAAATAAACAGCGGACTCAGGTCGTTTGATAAATTTTGCTTCAAATGATTTAAAAACAAGCGATATTTTTTCTTTCATCTGATTTGCGTAATAAAAGCCGTATAAACCACCGGCTAAATCTGCACCAACTGCTAAAGCGCCAAAATACATTGAGTTTAAATGATTTTTACTACGCCGCATTAAAGGTAATTTAATAACTAATTTTTGATCATTAATTTCAATAATTTTAGGTTTTAAGTAACCAATTAAAGGCACTTTAAAACGGCCAAAATACCAAAGAAAGAATTTAAAACGAGTTAAAATAGACATGAAACAATATCCTTTTGTAAATAGAGAAATTAAGAATCTTCTTTCTTAACCTCCAAATTAGAAATAACTTTCTTAACTCCGTGAACTGCGGCAGCATGTTTAATAATAGCAACAATTGATTTTCTGTATTTTACCTGACCACTTAAAGTAACAACTCCATTAGTCGTTGTGGCATTGATACCCACTAAGGGAATAGATTCATCATCTAATACTTTTGCTTTAAGCACAGCCGCTTCAACTTTAGCAGTGATATAAGTGTCTGTTAAAGCAGTATTAACTTGTTTAATTGCTAAGTCTTCTACTTCAATAGACTTTACACCTTTGGTTGAATTAACTAAACGCAGTGCTTTAATAAAAGCGTCATTATTTTTAACATAACCCTTTAAAGTGACAATACCATCCTCGGTTGACACGGAAATTTTTAGTGGGTTTAAATCCCTATCTTTCGTAAATTTAGCAGTAATTTTTGTAGTAATTACTGAATCACTAATGGTTTGTTCTATTTCTTCTAGCTTAGTTTCCGCATAACCTGCATGGAGAATAGTTATTAAAAATAAGCCAAAAATTAAATTAATAAGGGTGCGCATAATGATAGCTCATAGCAAACAGGATAGGATTGTATCATTTTTGTAGTTTAATTTCTAAACCTTGTAAGTATTCAACTAGGTATCTATATCAAGATAAAATTAGGGATAAGAATCTAACTTATTAAATTGATTATGTTTAAGCTTCTAATCTAGATTCACTCTACCTATAGTAGAAGACACCCATATGGGTGTCTTCTACATCCCAGAATTAAATAGTATTAAGGCGTAATAAGTCGAGCACAACGTACACTATGTAACTCAAATTTATCATCAGTCCCTTGTTGGGTAAGGTTAGGGGGAGCAAAAAGTTGAACCCAAGCTCCGCCAGTAGGATCCACTGCAGCTTCTGTAGAGGACCAATAAATACCTGTTGGTGCATTAAGAATTCCTCTTTCCACTAGGTTTGATTGCATATTTTGTAGTGTTGGCGAGGTTTGAGTGCCACAGCCGCTACCAGAATTCGTCGTATCATACCCTAATTCACAAATAGCTGGCAGGTACCAATCGGAGTAACCACCAATAGTTGCCTTACATAATCCCGCCGCATAAAAAGATAAATTAACTGCAGGCGTAGTAGTAGGTGGCGAATAAAAAGCAACAATGACGCTTGTATCACAAAAACCATTAGTGTTTCCATTACAGGCTGCTGGCGGATTAGTGGAGGTTTCATAAATGCCTGGAATATTATCATTTGCGACATCGCCGCTACCACTGCCATTACCGTTAGAGCTCCAAATGATTCTATTAAATATATTGGCTTGATCAACTAGAGCCGCAACTTTTCCACCAATACTAGTAGTAATAGGCGTTGTGTCATCAATAGCAAAGATAAAGCCTGACTGATATACACTTCCATAAGTCAGTATATTTAATGTAGGCGCTACAGTGTTGGTATTATCCCCCGCAATACTTAGTGTAATAGGCGTTGGCGCAATATCACTAGGTATCGCACTTGGAATAGGGCCTGGCATAATTGTTAAGACGCAAGTTCCTCCTGGAAGAATGGTGCCACAGCTCAGAGGAGTTATAGTTGTGCCAGTTGGTAGAGCAGAGGAAGTACGAAAGGTTACCCCGGTAGCTGTATTTACGCCTGTATTTGTAATACTTATAACTCGTGCTGTGCCACCTGCCGCGAGTGCTAAAGTAGAGACACTTGTTGATAGCGTTGTTTCACCTGCTGCAGGCAAAAACGTAATATTTAAACGATTAGGTAGGCTAGGTTGATAACATTGTAATGGGTTACCTGACTGGCATAGTTGGGGTCCATCAGTAATATTCCCTTGTAGTGCACTTCCAATTACTTGTAAAGTAAGCACACAAGATTGCATATAGCCTAAAGTAAATACGTTAGAGCAATTACCTGATGTAATTAGTTGACTAATGCCTGCAATAGGATTCATTACAAGTGTATGAACTTTTCTTGATTGGTTTGTTACTAAATACTGAATTATTGCGGTGCTAGTAGCTGAAACTGTCGCAGTAGTTGAGGTAACTGGTGTTATAGTCCATAAGGGACTCCCTGCTTGTGCTGTGAGCATTATAAAAAAGGTAGCTAGCCCAATGACTAATCTGGTTTGTTTAAAAAACTTACTCATGATCTTTTCCTTAAGTAATATAGAAGCACTTTTTAAACTCTGTTTAAATTTAAATGATTGAAAGTTAATTAACGCAGATAGTTTCTATGAGCTAGAACTAAGGCTCTTTTTCAATCTGTTAACGGATATTAAATTTTAATTTCAATAAATTATCTTTCCTAATTTTTATAAAACTTATGCAAGATAGCTGAGATTAAACATAACTCCATTGGTATAAAGATGATTGAGAGTAAGTCCTGAGTTTAGGGTTTGGCCATAGGCTCGGTCTAACCGACTTTTACCCCAATCAGCAAATTCATAACCGACACCAACTTGCCAATGGTCATTTAATGCTTTTTGTATACCAGCACCCACTGTATAGGTAAAAGTCGTTTTTACATTTGAAGTAAAATTAGGGTTGGGTACTGCTTCAGGAATAAGTGGGTTATTATGGAAGGAATGAGCATCATTAAAACCTACGCCAATACTACCGCTAATCCAAGGAATAAACCAATAACCTTGGTCTAAAAGTAGCTTTCCTTTAGCAGCTACGTGTGTATGTTGGATTTTATATCGATAACTATAATTGGCAAACTCCGGATCAGCATCATCCCAAATCACACCATCAAGATTGGCATTACTCGTTGCTGCTACTGCAATCCCTAATTGACCCTGCAATGTTGGGGATAATATTTTTTGGATTCCTATAAAAGCCTCTCCATCAAATAATGTATCAGTGGATTTATTATTGACATATTTTTTTTCAATCTCAGGTGTTAGAAAAAGGTTTTGCGTTCTACCTCCATCTTCCCACACAGGCCCTAAACTGATAGTGCCTACCCAAGTCCAACTGGGTATAAATGCAGGACCCATTCCACCAGCTAACACACTCTGAGTTAATAAACTTGTAGTTAGAGATAGTAAAATAAATCTCCTTTTCATTAATATTCCTTAAGTTAATAATGTTGTGTACGACCTATAACTTTAAAGGATGAATCGGGTTTTGAAAAGCCTATCCATGACTATAATAATTTTAATAAAAAAAGATCGATGATGTATTTCTTTTCTAAAGCACTTGGCAATAAATTTAAGCCAATAGGATTAACCCATTTAGATGAATAATATATTTAAATAACTAAGGTATGTAATTTTCTTTTTCTAGTTAATTAAGGCCACTTAAAGTGGCCTTATTAAAAGTTAAAAAGTTAAAGCGCGGGAGCAAAGGGCTCCAAAGGAGTAGTCCTTACTACGAGTCTGTTGCTGGGGGTTCGTAGTGTAAACCTGGACCCAGGCTCCGCGCAGTGGGTCGCTTGATACTTCAGTAGAACTCCAGTAGTTAGCAATAGGTAAAACGGGAGTAAAATCTATTAGGCTGGATTGCATATTTTGTAGTGTTGGTGAAGCTTGGCTACCGCAACCGCTACCAGTACTCGTCGTATCATACCCTAATTCACAAATAGCCGGTAAATACCAATCTGAAAAACCACCACTAGTACTTTGGTTACAAACACCTGCTGCATAAAGAATAGGATTAATTGTTGGGTAATAGACAACAATATTATTTGTATTACAAGCGCCATCGGCAGCACCATAGCACCTTAGTTGTCCAGCTATTTGGTTAGTGCTTGGATCCGGTGCAGATGGAGTTGAAGTTTCTGAAATACCGTAAATAATATCATAAACAACATTGCCTTGCGCATCCGAACTCCAAATTACACCCGCTGCAGATTGGTTGCTCGTTGTTACTACTTTTCCTCCTACACTTGTATTGGCTGAAGTTGTATCATCAAAAGCATACACATAGCCCCCTTGATAAATGCAGCCATAACTTAAGACTACTACATTAATATCGACCGTATTAGCATTATCAGCGGTTACCTGAATGACGCCTGGAATAGGCGCTGTTCCACTTGAGCAAGAGGCGGTACCATCTGATGTTGCGGTATTACCTGGTATAATTGTGATGGTGCAACTTGCGCCAAAAGGTAGCGTATTAGGACAGGTTGTACTGCTGGTAGTTCCAGTAGGCCAGGTAGGTGGTGTAACGACCATATTAACAGCTGGAAGAGTCCCTGTATTGGTAATTGTAATAAGTCGAGTTAATCCTGAGTTAGGTGTTCCTGTCACACCATATTCTACTAATCCTGTTACACTTAATGCTAAGGCATTAGTACTAGCAGTTAAAGTAGTTGTAGTGTTAGCACAGTTTACAGCAACATTGGTGATGTTAGCCCCTCCCATAGTGCCATTGTCATTAGTCACACTACAGTTTTGACCTGTAGGTTGTGTTAAGACAGTTACGTGATAGGTTGTACCTTCAGCTACTGGCGTGGGAAAAGTAAAAGGCCCATTGCTGTTGAGGCTTAAATTATCGCTGCCATTATTTTGCAATACCACGGTGCCTGTTAAGCCTGAGACAGTTCCGCCAACTGTATAGGCATTGGTTGCACAGGTTACTTGAACATTGGTGATGTTAGTCGTGCTCGCTATGCCATTGCCATTAGTTACTGTACAGGTTTGCGTGGCAGGTTGGGTCAATATCGAAACATGATAGGGGGCGCCTTGTGCCACTGGAATAGAAAAGGTAAAGGTGCCGTTACTATTAATAGTTAAGTTATCGCCGCCATTATTTTGCAATACGACTGACTCAGAAGCGGCAAGGCCTGCCACATTACCACCTATAGTTCTCGTATTAGTCGAACAATTTACCGTAATATTTGTTATATTGGCATTGGTTATGGTGCCATTGCCATTACTAACCGTACACGTTTGGGTAGCAGGTTGATTTTGGATAGTAACAACATAGGTACTACCTGGTGTTAGGGCACTTGGAAAAGTGAAAGTCCCATCTGTATGTATAGTTAAAGCTTCACTAGCATTATTGACCAATACTAACGTGCCTGAAAGGCCAAAAACTCTACCGCCTACCGTGTAAGCTACAGAGGGGCCTTTAGTAACATTTAAGCTATTAGCAATACTAGGCTGATAACACTGTAAGGGATTTACTTGTTCACATACTACAGGCCCACCATGAATATTGCCGCTTAAGCTTGCACCCTGAATCAGCAAGTTTAAAATACAAGATTGTTGATAGCCTAAGACAAAAGGAGTAGAACAATGGCCGGGTGCCGTCATGACTTGCGTAATACCTGGAATCGCTCGCATTATTAGTGTATGAGTTCTTCGCGATTGATTGGTCACTTGATATTGCACCGTAGCGCTACCATATGGCGAAACCGCTAGCGTTGTTGGCGTTAAAGGGGTAAATGTCCATAATGGGGTTCCTGCCTGTACAAATGCCATAGTAAGCATTAGCAAGGCAGTCAGAAATAGTTTACTAATTAAATCCTTTTTCATTGTACTATCCTTATTAGTCTTAGGTTATCTTTAAGCTAGATAAGTAAGATTAAATAAAACACCATTCGTATAAAGGTGATCGTGTCCTAAACTGGAATGAGTAGTTTGTCCTGCTGCGCGTCCTAATGTATTTTTTCCCCAGTCAGCAAATTCATAACCAACCCCGACTTGCCAATTAGAATTAACTGTCATTTGTACTCCAGCTCCAACTGTATAGGAAAAGCTTGTTTCATTGTGAGAAGTAAAATTAGGGTTAGGCAGTGCTTCAAAAATCAAAGGCTTGTTAGTAAAGTCGTGTGCATGATTAAAGCCCACACCTACGCTGCCACTGAGCCAAGGCATAAACCAATAGCCCATATCAGCTAGTAATTTACCTTTGAAAGCCACATAAGTATGCTGAATTTTATACCGATAAGTGAGGTTATCAAATTCTGGATCGGCATCATCCCAAATATGACCTGACAATTTCGCGTTAGTAGTTGCTGCAACAGCCAGTCCCCATTGGCTATAGAAGCTTGGTGACCACATTTGTTGAGCACCGATAAAGATTTCTCCATTAAATACAGGAGAATTATCGTCATTGACTGTATAAGTTTTTACAATCTCAGGCGTTAAAAAAAAGGTTTGCGATTTTACATTATCAATCCACACAGGTCCTGCGCTTAGTGTGCCTACCCAGCGCCATGGAGAAGGTTCAACGACAGGTCCCATTGTTCCTGCATTTGCACTTCCAACCGTTAAACTAGCTGATAAAATTAACCACGGATAATGTTTTTTCATTGCTGCTCCTATACATACCGAAATAATTTATTAACAATATGAAACGACTAATAAAAAAGTTTAAGATGAACACTAAATTAAGATACGCTCTTATGAGGCAGCATTCTAATAAAGTAGAAATGAGGAATAGGCAGAAAGTAGCTTAATAACAAATAACCAAAGCGTAAGAATGCAAGAAGTAAAGAAAGTAGCTTTCATCATAATTTATTGATTAGTATGAGCTTGCAAGAATTTAACAAAACTTAATAGCTTATCCCTTTGCTCCTGAGCCGAAATTCCTAAAATTTTTTAAGTCACTACGAATTGTTTAATAAATTTTTAAAATTAGCAATACAAATGGTTTCTTTTGCAAGAAAATTAATAATCTAATGTAGTTACATTAAGACTTTGAATTAAATAAGGAGGATTTTTAGCAGGAATGACAATCACTGAAAAATAAATCATCATTTTTAACTCAGGAATATCAAAACCTTGATTAACACGCCAGTAAATAATATTTCTAAAACCTTGTTTCGCAACTAACTGATTGGTTTTAACTGCTTTAGGATGCAAAGTAAGCCGATTGTCTCGTACCATAATAATCTTATCACCTAAAAAACTTTTTAAATTTTGCCAAGCTTCTAATGTATAATTTGTTTTAACTGAACTTAGCTGACTATCAATAGTTTGATAGCTTATGCATAGAGTTTTAGATAGAGTTTGCCTTGTCCAAGTAAGTACTTGTGCATCATTAGCGTAGCCTAAGCAAGGTATAAAGATAAGAAGCCAAAGTAACTTATAAAAACCCTTAGACATATCATTTCCTTAGAGGTTTTTTCTCTTTTTAACGTTAATTAGTATAGCAATTAAATTCAATCAACATTAGAAGTCTATTGAAAACCATTACTTTCAAGTGGAATGGGTATATAATTTGTAATTTTTTATAGCAAGATGATTAGTCTTATGCAATCAATTAGTATTCGAGGCGCAAGAACTCATAATTTAAAAAATATTGATGTTAAAATTCCTCGTAATCAATTAACCGTAATTACAGGGCTGTCTGGCTCAGGGAAGTCATCCCTTGCCTTTGATACTTTATATGCAGAAGGACAGCGTCGTTATGTAGAGTCGCTTTCCGCTTATGCCCGTCAATTTTTATCGGTTATGGAAAAGCCTGATGTCGATGCTATTGAAGGCTTATCGCCTGCTATTTCTATTGAGCAAAAAGCTACTTCTCATAATCCACGCTCAACAGTGGGAACAATTACCGAAGTTTATGACTATTTACGATTGCTTTTTGCTCGTGTGGGCGAACCTCGTTGTCCTATTCATAAACTTAGTTTGCATGCGCAAACGGTAAGTCAGATGGTTGACCAAGTTTTAACTCTACCAATCGATAGTAAGGCTATGATTTTAGCGCCTGTTGTGCGTGAGCGCAAAGGTGAACATTTACAGCTATTACAACAATTACAAGCTCAAGGTTATATTCGTGCACGAATTGATGGTGAGATTTATGAATTAGATGACCCTCCTAAATTATCGTTGCGACAAAAACACACTATTGAAGTAGTAGTAGATCGTTTTAAAATTCGTCCTGATATTAAGCAGCGTCTTAGTGAATCTTTTGAAAATGCGCTTCATTTAGCAGAAGGTCTTGTATTAGTTGTTGCTTTAGATGGAAGTTTTCCTGATCTGGTTTTTTCGTCAAAGTTTGCTTGTCCTGAATGCGGATATAGCTTAAGTGAACTAGAGCCAAGATTATTTTCTTTTAATAACCCTATGGGTGCCTGTTCTACTTGTGATGGCTTAGGGGTTAACCAGTTTTTTGATCCCGACCGTGTCATTCATGATGAAACAGTCAGCTTAGCAGCAGGAGCCGTACGTGGTTGGGATAGAAAAACCACCTACTATTATTCCTTATTGGAATCATTAGCTCATCATTATCGATTTGATCTAGAAACCCCTTTTTGTGATTTGCCTGAGAAAGTAAAAAATGTTGTTTTACAGGGCAGTGGTAAGGAAGAAATTGAATTTCGTTATCAACGGCCGCGGGGAGGATACTTCATTAGACGTCATGCTTTTGAAGGCATTATTCCTAATATGCAGCGTCGCTACCATGAGTCAGAATCTTTAACAACCCGTGAAGAATTAGCAAAATATCTATCTTCTCGTCCCTGTCCTGCCTGTTTTGGTACGCGTTTGCGAGAAGAGGCAAGAAATGTTTTTATTGATAATAAGAATCTACCGGAACTTTGTGCATACTCTATCGATAAGGCTTATGAATTCTTTAAAAATTTACATTTAACGGGTTCGCGTGGTGAAATTGCTGATAAAATTAATAAAGAGATCGTGGAGCGGCTTGGTTTTTTAGTCAACGTCGGTTTAGATTATCTTTCCTTAACGCGTAGTGCTGAAACTTTATCAGGTGGTGAGGCTCAGCGTATTCGTTTAGCAAGTCAAATTGGCTCAGGGTTAGTGGGGGTCATGTATATTTTAGATGAACCATCTATTGGATTACATCAACGCGATAATGACCGGCTTTTAAAAACACTAGTGCACTTACGTAATTTAGGTAATACCATTATCGTAGTTGAGCATGATGAAGATGCTATTCGCGCCGCTGATTATGTTTTAGATGTAGGCCCTGGAGCAGGTGTGCATGGCGGAAAAATTGTTGCTTGTGGAAGCCCGGCTGAAATCATTAAAAATCCAGCCTCCTTAACGGGTAAATATTTATCTGGCGTAGAGTGCATTGCTATACCTGCGCAAAGAAGACCTATTGATGAATCACGTATGCTGCATTTATTAGGTGTTAGTTGCAATAACTTAAACAATATTAAAGTTAGTATTCCACTAGGATTGGTAACTTGTATTACAGGAGTTTCTGGTTCCGGAAAATCAAGTTTAATTAATGATACCTTATATCCCATTGCCGCTAATAAACTTAATCGTGCTAGTTTAATGTGCGTGGGTGCCGTAAATAATATTCAAGGATTAGAGCTTTGTGACAAAGTTATTGATATTGATCAAAGTCCTATCGGTCGTACGCCTCGTTCTAATCCTGCTACTTATACAGGGGTATTTACGCCAATTCGTGAATTATTTTCAAATACACCTGAAGCACGCGCTCGCGGTTATCAACCTGGCCGTTTTAGTTTTAATGTTAAGGGAGGGCGTTGCGAGGCCTGTCAGGGTGATGGCTTGATTAAAGTTGAAATGCATTTTCTACCTGATATTTATGTGGCATGCGATGTATGTAAAGGTAAGCGCTATAATCGCGAAACGTTAGAAATTCAATATAAAGGCAAAAATATTCATGAAGTATTAGAAATGACTGTTGAAGAGGCGCGAGAGTTTTTTGATGCCATTCCGGTTATAGCAAGGAAATGTCAAACGTTAATTGATGTAGGATTATCTTATATTCACATTGGTCAGAGTGCAACGACACTATCCGGCGGTGAGGCTCAACGTATTAAGCTTGCCCGTGAATTATCTAAGCGTGATACAGGTAAAACACTCTATATCCTTGATGAGCCTACAACAGGTTTACATTTTCATGATACCAAGCAGCTACTAGCGGTGTTATTTCGACTGCGTGAACAAGGCAATACGATTATCATCATTGAACATAACTTAGATGTGATTAAAACTGCAGATTGGATTATAGATTTAGGCCCCGAAGGAGGTAGTAAAGGCGGAAAAATTATTGCAACAGGCACACCGGAAGCGGTTGCTGAGTGCAAAGGATCCTACACGGGGCAATTTTTAAAACCGCTGTTGGCTAAATAAGTTTGGCAAACATCCTCTTTAAGCTTTTAAGCCCTAATAAACCTTGGCTTTCAGGCTAAGAGCTGGTGCGTATGCAAAATATAGTTGCATTTAAAGGTACGAATTTTACCCTATCTACCACTAAAGTATGATTTTGCTTTCTCAGTAGATTATAGCTTATAGTGAATTATAAGAACTTGTTTTCAGCGTCGCTAAGAAACAAAAAGGACTCTTTCAAGGATGGCAGCGAACTATAAGAAATCAGCTCTACACTGCTTTAATTGACTTTTAAGACAGAGTTTAAGTGGCAAAACAACATCATAAAGTAAGACTATTTAATCTTCTCGATTAAAGGGACTTTCAAGAAGGATGCATTTATGAGTTTAAAAAAATACCATGAAAAAAGGGATTTTAATAAGACACCAGAGCCTGAAGGCAAGGTTCAACATACTCATAAAAATCTTTTTATTATTCAAAAACATGCTGCGAGCCACCTCCACTATGATTTTCGTCTCGAATTAGACGGTGTGCTTAAAAGCTGGGCTGTACCTAAAGGACCTTCTCTAGACCCAAGCGTAAAGCGTCTAGCTATGCAAGTAGAAGATCATCCCGTCGAATACGGCTCTTTTGAAGGGATTATTCCGGCTGGTGAATATGGTGGTGGCACTGTTATGCTTTGGGATAAAGGTAGCTGGCATGCTCTAGATGAAGACCCCTTAGCAGCTTATCAAAAAGGACATTTGCGTTTTGACTTAAAGGCTGAAAAGTTAAAAGGGCGTTGGGATTTAATCCAATCAAATCGAGATAAGAAGGTTTGGTTTTTAGTTAAATTTAAAGATAAAGAAGCAAAGTTATTGACGACCTATGATATTACAGAAGCTAAACCTAACAGCGTCTTAACTGAACAAAGTTTAGAAGAAATTACTGAGCACTATACTTATAGTTGGGATAAACAAGGTTTAAAGAAAGCCCCAAAAACCAAAAAATCAGACATTGCCAAACAATTAGCTTCTGCCTTATCAGAAAATACCAACCAATCGACTTTTCCAGAGACTATATCACCCGAGCTTGCGACCTTAGTTGCTGAAATACCAGAAGGACCTGATTGGCTTCATGAAATTAAATTTGACGGATATCGAATTATTGCATTTAAAAACGGCAACACGATTCGGCTAATGTCGCGTAATAATAAAGATTGGACTAGTAATTTTCCTAATGTCGTTGCTGAGCTTAAGAAATTACCTGTAAAACGAGGAATTTTTGATGGTGAAATTGTAGTATTGGATGAAAACCATAAATCTAATTTTCAACTTTTACAAAATTCAGTTAAAGCTAATAAGGAAATCCCTTTTATTTATTATATTTTTGATTTGCTTTATGTTGAGCAGTTTGATTTAAGAGAGAAGCCGCTAATAGAAAGAAAAAAAACTTTAATAACGCTTTTAGAAAATAGTAATAAACAAATTTTACGTTTCAGTGATCACATTATTGATCAAGGTGAAGAGGTATTAAAACAATCTTGCGCGCTAGCTTTAGAGGGAATTGTTTCAAAAAAAATTAATTCTCCTTATTTAGAAAAGCGTAGTGAGGATTGGGTTAAGGTGAAGTGCATTAAACGTCAAGAGTTTGTGGTTGGTGGCTATACCTTACCTAAGGGTGCAAGAGATTATTTTGGCTCATTATTGGTAGGATTTTACGATAGTCAAGGTCAATTACATTATTGCGGTAATGTAGGCACAGGTTTTACTAAAGCATCATTAAAATCGGTTTTTAAAGAGCTTGAAAAAAATCGTGAAGCTAAGAATCCCTTTAATTCAAGGCCGCCCGATGCCTCTAAGGCTTTATGGGTAAAACCAGTTTTAGTTGCAGAAGTTGAATTTACTGAGTGGACTAATGATGAACGCTTGCGCCATCCCAGTTTTCAGGGCTTGCGCTATGATAAAGAAGCGAAAGCCGTCCATAAAGAAGTTGAGAAAGCAATTGAAAAAATTAATAAGTCGGTAGCTAAACCAACTAAAAAAAAGGTAAAGCAACAAAGGGGCGTTAGTATAACTCATGCCGATAAAATTATTTATTCTGAAGACAAGATCACCAAAGGTGAGTTATTTAGTTATTATGATGAACTAAGTGAATATATCTTACCTCATATAAAAGATCGCCTACTAACGCTGGTAAGGTGCCCGGAAAAGTACTCAACATGTTTTTATCAAAAGCATCTTTCCGCCCATAGCTCTCCGTCACTTTATTCTTTAGCTGTTAAAGGAAGAACTGAAACGGAGCAATATCTTTATCTTAAAGATAAACAAGGGTTACTAAGTTTAATACAAATGGGTGTTTTAGAAATTCACCCATGGGGAAGTCATATTGAGAGTTTAGAATATCCGGATACTATTACCATTGATCTAGATCCTGCCCCAGATGTTCTTTGGAAAGAAGTAGTACAAGCTGCTTTGGAAATAAAAAAATACTTAGAAGAAATTAAACTAACGTGTTTTATTAAAACAACTGGAGGGAAAGGGTTACACGTAGTTATTCCTATTTTACCTGAATATACTTGGGATGATGTAAAGCAATTTACTGAAGTTTTTGTGCAATTTTTAGAAAAATTAAGGCCAGATGCTTATGTCAGTAAAATGACTAAAACTAAGCGTAGAGGAAAAATATTTATCGATTATTTGCGCAATCAGCGCAGCGCAACAGCCATTAGCGCTTATTCTACGCGCGCTCGCTTGCATGCGCCTGTCGCAACGCCACTTTATTGGGATGAACTTACAGATAATTTTAATGATACATTTTATACCATACGAACATTGCCTAAACGTTTAAAGAATTTAAAAGCTGATCCATGGCAGAAATTTAGACAAATCAGGCAATCCTTACAGCTAGATGCTTTAAGAAGTTAAAAGTGATTATGAAAAATAAGAATAAGACTAAAAAAATATTTTCAGGGTTTTTAAAGTTATTAGGGCCAGGATTGATTACAGGCGCCAGCGATGACGATCCATCGGGAATTGCTACCTACTCTCAAGCTGGTGCGCAATTTGGTTTTGCTACACTTTGGACGGCACTAATTACCTTTCCTTTAATGGCGTCCATTCAAGAAATGTGTGCTCGTATTGGTGCAGTGACTGGTGAGGGGTTAGTAAGTAATATTAAAAAACATTATTCATTAACCATACTATATCTTGTTTTATTTTTTTGCATCCCTGCTATTATTTTAAACATTGGTGCTGATATTGCGGGCATGGGAGCTGTTACCCATTTACTTATCCCAGCAGTTCCTACTTATGTATTTTCTATTTTATTTACCCTTATTTTAACTATAGCAATTGTTTTTTTACCCTATCAGAAAATTGCTGCTGTTTTAAAATACCTATGCTTATCGCTTTTACTGTATTTAATTATTCCTTTCTTAATTAAACCAGATTTACTACAAGTACTTAAATATACTTTTATTCCCACCATTCATTTTAATAAAGAGTTTATAAATATTTTAGTCGCAATATTAGGTACAACCATTTCACCTTATTTGTTTTTTTGGCAAGCGACTATGGTAGTAGAGCATAAAAAACATCAAATAAAAAAAGTGATTGTTAATAAAAGAACAATGAGTGAAGTTAAATTTGATATTCAATTTGGTATGCTATTTTCCAATTTAATTATGTATTTTATTATTTTAACGACGGGAGCTACCTTATTTAAGGCGGGTATTCAGCATATTGATACTGTAGAGCAAGCCGCAAAAGCTTTAGAGCCACTAGCTGGACGATTTGCCTATTTGTTATTTGCACTAGGAGTAATTGGTACAGGATTACTTGCAATTCCGGTGTTAACAGGTTGTCTTTCTTATACTCTCTCAGCAACATTTAATTGGCGAGGTAGCTTAGATAAAAAATATTATCAGGCAAAAGCTTTTTATGGAACAATTTTTATCTCATTAATATTAGGCTTAAGTATCAATTTCGTTGGAATATCGGTTATTGATGCTTTAATTTATACGGCTATTTTCTATGGCATTATAGCGCCCATTTTAATATTAATTGTGCTACATATGGCTAACAATAAAAAAATAATGGGCAATTTTACTAATAACAGACTATCAAACATATTAGGTTTTATTACTTTCTTCTTAATGTTAGCGGCTATTATCCTTTTAATTTATTTTCAAATTTATTAGCACTGTTTTCAAAGTCGCTAGGATGAGAAAAAGATCTAGATTTTTAAGGACTGTAGTGGATTATATAAAAGCATGTGCGCAATGAACTACAGAAAATAAGTACCTTCTGGCTACTTTAATAGATTCTAGAAACCTATTCTTAGTCTACGCTTATTTAAAAGCACTATTAAATTTTAATAGGGTTAATAATGGAGACGGAGATAAAGGATTGTCTAATAGTTGGTGCAGGGCCTGCTGGATTAACAGCTGCTATTTATTTAGCGCGCTTCCGTCGCAATATTGCTATTTATGATTGTAGTTACAGTAGAGCTTCCTTAATCCCTACTTCTCATAATTATCCTGGTTTTGTGAACGGCATTTCTGGTAATGAATTACTAGAGCGGTTAAAGCAGCAATTACAGCCTTATAATATAGCTGTAGTCAGAGAGAAAATTGAGTCATTAAGCCAAGTTGATGGGCACTTTATAGCGAAAAGTAGCCAAGGGGAAATTTTAAGTAAATACATTATTTTAGCTACTGGTGTAAAAGATATTGAACCGGAGCTACCTTTTGTTAATGATGCAGTACGACTAGGATTAATTCGTCACTGCCCTATTTGTGATGGTTTTGAAATTATTGATCAAAAAATTGCCGTAATAGGTGAAGGGAAGGATGGTCTAGCTGAAGCTATATTTTTGCGCCATTACACGCCATATATTACTTTACTTACTTTAGGCCGTGAGCCGCACTGGACTAAGAAAGAACTGAAAGATATTAAACAAGCGGGGTTAATTGTTAATTCCTTACCCTTAGTGAAAGTTGAACTGACTATAGATAAGGGGGCAACGCTTTATTTTGCTGATGGCCAAAAAGAGCACTACCATTGTCTTTATTCCGCTCTGGGTTGTATTAAGCATACTGCTTTAGCCCTTATGCTTAATGCAAAGCATAAAGATGGAAAATTATTGGTAAATCATTGTTATGAAACTTCTATTAAAGGGTTATTTGCCATAGGTGATTTAGTCTCTAATTTATATCAAATTTGTGTGGCTGAGAGCCATGCAGCGATTGCTGCTACAACTATCCATCGAAAATTAGCTAAGCTTAATTAAATTTTTACAGTTAAAAATTAAAAATATTTTATTTTAGGTAGTGGTATATGAAAACAATAAAACAAGTAGTTACTTTCCTTAAAGAAACGGAGCTTACCTTAGTCACTGCTGAGTCATGTACAGCAGGACAAATTCTTGCCTTATTAGGAAAAATTGAAGGGTGTGGAACCTGTCTAGACGCAGGCTTTGTTGTTTACTCTTCAAACGCTAAAAAAAGACTTTTAGCCGTGAAACAAACAACTATTGATAAGTATACTTTAACCAGTGAAGAAGTGGCGCTTGAAATGGCTAAAGGTGCTTTAGAAGGCAGTAGTGCTAATGTTGTTATTGCTACGACTGGTATAACAGGTGATGAACCTATGGATGATGTTGCGCCAGGTACGGTTTGTTTTGCTTGGGGAATTAAAAAACAAGGAAAGCTAAAATTTACAACGGAAACTAAGCGTTTTCAAGGAAGCCGAGCTAGAATTCAAATTAATGCTGCTAAATATGCATTATTAATGCTTTCAACACGTTATTTGAAATTAATTAACAGTGTTTAAACTAGATAATATTAAATTCCTATTACGTAAATTTGCTGTTTTATTACAGACATTATGATTGTATTTGTTATACTGCGATTAAATTATAATCATAATGAAGCTGATCATGACTAAGAAAAAAAATAATAATGAACCTGAAAAACAATTTAAAAACCTAAAAAAGCAATATCAAAGAGATTATGACGGGCTTTTTGACTGCCGTAGTGCTCATGCTATGCAACAGTTAATAAAGCGGCACAATAGACGGATTAAAAGCATTGGCCAGGATAAATTGGCTCCTTCGCAAGTACTTGTTATTAATGAGTTAAAAGAAAGATATCAAGCGCTACAAGAAAACAAAAAAATTGAATTAGGTATAATAGCGCTTCCACAAGTAGCTTATAACGAAAATTTATGTGCTGAAATAGATAATAACCAGCCAACAAAATCGCCATCTCAGCAGCCTATAGCTAATGTTTCTGAGAAACCTTTGCCAACGCAAAGTCCTAGTAAACAATTTGTACCGTCACTAGGTTTAGAACAAGATACTGCTAAGATCGCTATACTAGCTAAAAATAAACGTGCGGATTTAGCCTTACAGCCTATTTTAAATGAATCAAACGAGAGGCCAGCCAATTATGAAGAAATGCTTGCCTGGCTTAAAACAAAAGGTTTAACAGGTAACTCCTTATATCAAGTTTTAGACCGTTTACATCATGGCGCTAGTCATCGATGGAATCCTTATTGGCAAAACAGTCAGAAAAAATTAAATAGTATTCTTTCAGCCCTTAATAATTTAGAGCCTACCGTCTCCTTAGCGGTTGAAATGGGGAATAAAGAGTCTGAACTTTATCAAGCGGTAAATATGAAGCGTATTAGTTGCTTTACATTCTTTAGCGGTGGTTGTGGCGCTGATGTCTCTAAATCATTACAAATAGTTGAAGATTTAAGTAATAATTTGCAAACCTCTTCAATACTTCGATAGTTTAGGCTTTGCATGCTCTTGTGTGAGGGCATGCGCTTGCTCTGTATAGTCTAGTCTATGCTCTTTCAGCTGCATTAGCTTGCTGTTAACAATTTTCAAGCATTTTAACATTGATTTTTAGCCTGTTAGAGCCATAATTAGTAATAATTAAATCAGTTGGGAAAATCAGATGACTAAGTTTTTAATAGTTATATTAATTATCTTAGCGGTATTGTTTTTTTGGGCGATTGGTATATTTAATACTTTAATCGGCATGATAGAATCAATTAATAATAATAAACGTCAAATTGATATTCAACTTGATCGTCGCTTTAAAGTGTTTGAGTCTTTAATTGAAACTGTAAAAAAATATATGGATTATGAGCAGACAACATTAAAAGACGTTGTTGCACTACGTAATCAAGCACAAGCTGCAAGAGCTTCTGGTGATGAAAAAGCAAGGATTGCAGCGGAAAATGGCATTTCCCAAATTGCTTCAGGTTTAAATGTGGTTTTTGAACAATACCCTGACTTAAAAGCAAATCAAAACGTTATGCAACTACAAGAAGAAATCGTTAATACTGAAAATAAACTTGCTTATGCAAAGCAAGCTTATAACGATAGTGTTGAACGTTATTACGCTAAGAAAAAATCTTTCTTTGAATCAATGGTCGTAAATTTTTTCCCAGCAAAATTAGATAAAGAATTTGAATATTGGTCATTACCCGAAGAGCAAATTAAGGCTAATGAAAATTATACAGTTAAATTTTAATTGAGTAATAAGCATGCCGATTAGTGATTATGAGGCAAGTGTTGGTAACTGGCGAGAAGGGCTTAAGCGTAATGAACGCAAAACTCGCCTAGTTATTATAACGTTTATTTTAATCTATGTTGGCGTTGGATTAATTGCTGATAGTGCCATTAATATTTCTAACTACCCTAATGTTCCTTTAACGCAAATACTTACAGCACTAATAACATTTAAAATTGTGCCTTGGGCAACAATTATTATGGCGGTTATTGCCGGTATTTCCTTATTAGTTACCTATTCGATGTACGATACTATTATGTTGCTAGGTACTGAATATCACGAAATCACTGCAGAAAATGCACAGAATCTGCAAGAAAAACAACTTTATAATGTTGTAGAAGAGATGAAAGTTGCTGCAGGCTTAAGATATATGCCCAAAGTATATCTTATTGAAGCAGATTATATGAATGCATTTGCAAGTGGTTATAGTGAAAAATCAGCTATGGTCGCTATTACCCGAGGTCTAATTGAAAAACTAGATCGAGCCGAACTACAAGCAGTTATGGCCCATGAGCTTAGTCATATACGCCATAATGATATTAAATTAACCTTAACCGTTGCTGTATTAAGTAATATTTTACTGATTGTAATTGATATTCTATTTTATTCTGTAATTTACCGCGGCAATAATGATCGCCGACAAAATAATAACGCTAATACTTTAGCGACAGTAATCATTGTTTTACGTTATGTATTGCCTTTAATAACCGTTCTCTTAACACTTTTCTTAAGTCGTACTCGCGAATATATGGCAGATTCTGGCTCAGTAGAATTGATGCGCGATAACGAGCCTATGGCACGGGCTTTATTAAAAATAAGTCAAGATCATTTAAATCACGCTAATGAATATAGCCATGAATATGGGGAGACCCCGCACGAACAGATTCGGCAAGCTTCTTATTTATTTGACCCTTCAAGCATTGATCCAGTTAAATCACTATTTAATGCTTTTTCTACCCACCCTCAAATTGAACAACGTTTAGAAGCAATAGGTTTTAAACGTAGGAAAGATAAATCAGGTTAATTAGACAATTTTTTAGAATTTAAGTTGCAACATATTTACTTGAAATATACTATCTATCTTGAAAAAAAATTCCTTCTTAAGTTGCTTGATGATAACTGAAGTGGAGTCTAATTAGTGGCGCTTATTAGTTAGCGTAAAATTAAGATATTTAAGTACAAGGATGCATTGTGAGTTGCAAAAGATTTGTGATATCTATAGCTAGTGCTTGTTTAGCTACGACTGTTTTCGCTGAAGATTTTACTTTTTTTACTCCAGATTGGACAAAAGTTATTACTCTCAGTATGGGGCCCACTTGGGCAAGTCCAGGAGAAACCCAAACTTACTACACTCCTCCAGGTATATCACCGAATTATCAGTATACCCAATATTTAGCGCGTGAAACTACAGAAACTGTTACCTCAGGTGAGGTGTTTTTTGCGTTACAACGGCCATTAACGCCTTGGGTAACCCAGCGCCTAGGTATTGCTTTTGCCGCTACAACCGAAGCAGATTTACATGGAACCTTGGCATTGAATTTAATACCGGTAGCAAGTTACCGTTATAAAATCAGTCATGCTCATGTGGCTTTAAAAGGACTATTCTTTGCTTGTCCGGATCTATGGATTCAACCCTATATTAGTGGCAGTTTTGGTTATAGTTTCAATGCATCTGATTCATTTAAAACCAATCCCCCCCTTAATTTTTATAACTATAATAATGGCAATAATGGCGCGCTTACCTTATTAAAATTTCCTGCAAGTACTAAAGGCTCATTCGCCTACACAATAGGCTTAGGTTTTCAGGTTAAACTTGCTAAGAATTGGGAGTTTGGCATGGGCTATGAATTGGCTGATTGGGGTAGAAGTCAGCTTAAAAAATCCTATTTTGGTGAGGTATTTCCACCACCAAAGATAGGTAGCGTGTATGCTCATCAACTACAATTTAGTCTTAGCTATTTATATTGTTTATAAAACAGCACACCTATTATACGTTTATTGTAATATAGGACTTCTTTGGAAACTGTTGATATTGAGACAAGGTCCGCAATGTTAAAAGTGCAGTTTCCATAGCGTAAATGCGCATTTTGCAGTACTTTTTTCGCTTGAGATTGACTGTTAATAGCAATTTTTTGCAAAAACTTAATACTTAATTTAGTAAGGACTAACAATAATATCTAAAGTATTAATAATTAATGGAGAAGAGTGAGCGGGATTGGCAGTAGCTACTAAAGCGGTAAATTCTACTTTTTTATTTATTTCAGGAATAATAAATGATTGATGGACACGCCAGCAGCTAGCTTCATCACAATCTTCTGGTTCTACAATGACTGCTGGTAAAATAGGCTCTGGCTGAAGTGTAATGGGAGGTTGGCCGCGAAAATTAGCTTCTACACTATTACCTAAATAGTGATTTAAAAAAACTTCCATAGTACGCCAAGCTCGATGTTTATAAAAGCGGTGCACATTAGCGGCTTCAGAAATTGTTTCATGCTGGCCAGCAATAAGGGTAGCCATTAATGTTTCTTCTGTCCATTCACTAATCTGATCGGGTGTATAAGCAAAGCTACATATTGGAAAAGTAACAATAAGTAAGATTGCTAAAGTTTTTAAATTAAATTTTGCCATAATCAAGATCCATCTTTAAGTTATTAGCAAATCTAGTATCATCAACTAAGCTTTATACTCTGTTGTAAGCTCGTTCGTCATATACGTCATGTACGCCTTTCACCTTACACTCTCGCAATTTGCTTAAAATTTAGTGGATGACGCTATACTAAGCAGTCATTACTATTTATTGTTGGTCATAAAGTTCAATAAATCAATAAACCTCTCAACAAACTGTCATGAGGGCTTACTATTAATCTCTTAAACCAACTCCTTTTTTTAACAGGATTAAATTTAGGATAGTCAAAGCAATAACTATTGAACAAATAATGGTCATAGACAGATGAATATCTACTTCTTCATGTCCAATCATGGCATGTCGTAAGGCATTAACTTTATATAAGATAGGATTAAAGTGAGAAATTTTCTGCCACATAGGCGATAGCATACTGGTTGAATAAAAAACGCCTCCAAGGTAGGTAAGTGGCGCTAAAACAAAGGTTGGAATAAGCATAACATCATCAAAGTTTCGTGCAATCATAGCATTAGTAAAACCTGCTAAGGAAAATAAAGCAGATACTAAAACAATAACTAAAATTGTGAGAGGAATATTACTAATATGCAATGTTACAAAGAAGCCAGCTACTATAATTACTAAAAACGCTACGATGACGCCACGAATGATACCACCTAATACATAACCTAATAAAAGTAGGCCATTGTGCAGAGGGCTTACCAAAATTTCTTCAATACTTTTTTGGAAACGCAAACTAAATAAAGAGGTTGAAACATTGCCGTAAGCATTAGTAATCACGGACATCATTACTAAGCCTGGGGCAATAAAGGTTGTGTAATCTACGCCCTCAATAGGACCAATGCGTTTGCCAATTAAGCTACCAAAGATTAAAAAATAAAGGGCAGTAGTAATAACTGGCGGTAAGAATACTTGACTTGCTATGCGAAACATTCTTACAGTTTCGCGTCTAACAATAGTATATAAGCCAATGAACTGTTGATTAATGGTCATGATTAATTAAATCCAAAAAAAGCTCTTCTAAGCGATTCGTTTTATTTCTTAAACTATGTATATGAATACCTACCTCACTTAAACGTTTAAAAACATCATTTAAGCTCACACTATTATCAATTCGCAGTTCAAAAGTATAAGAATCAATTAATTGAGGTGTAAAAGGGTTAAGTGGTGGTAATTCTGCTATAGGGGCTTGTGTGGTAAAGATTAACGTTTGATGATGTAAACTTGTGAGTAGTTTTTTCATTGAAGTGTTCTTAACAATCTCACCTTTATTGATAATGGCAATATTTTTACAAAGCTGTTCTGCTTCTTCTAAGTAGTGTGTAGTTAAAATAATGGTAGTGCCTTCAGCGTTCGTTTTAGTGAAAAAATCCCACATGCTACGTCTAATTTCAATATCTACGCCTGCTGTTGGCTCGTCAAGAATTAAAACTTTAGGTTTATGAATAAGTGCGCGGGCAATCATTAAGCGACGCTTCATACCACCGGATAAATGGCGGGCAATAACTTGTCGTTTTTCCCATAATCCAAGTTGTTGAAGTAATTCGTCAACACGCGGCTTTGCCATATGGCGTGTGATACCATAAAAACCGGCTTCATTAATTAAAATTTGTTCACATGTTTCGAAAATATTTAAATTAAATTCTTGTGGTACTAAACCTAAGCAGGATTTAGCTTGTGCAGGATGGGTATCTAAATTGTATCCACAAATCTTAATGGTCCCAGATGTCTTAGTTAAAAGAGTAGTAATTACGCCAATAGTAGTTGATTTACCTGCACCATTTGCACCTAACAGGGCAAAAAAATCGCCTGCCTTAACATTTAAGTCAATACCTTTTAAGGCTTCAACCCCACTTTTATAAACCTTTCGCAAAGCTTTAATTTCAAGAGCGTACATAAATTCTTATTACCAATACTTAATTAGATTTTGAATAAATTTCTTTCGAGCTGTGATAAGGTAAGATATATTACAAAAAGAGCATTAAAAGTACCATAGCTTAGTATACTAGAGTATTTGGTGCCTCTTTTTCATGTATGATCTTTATTAATGATCAAGTCTTAAGAAATTAAGTATAGCTATGCATTAAAATACCATAACTTGTATTGTTAATGATACCAATTACTCATGTATCTAGACTAGGTTAGGCGAGCACTTAGTGGTTAAGTGCTCTTAGACTGTTTTAAGCTTTCTACTTAGTAATTATAGTCACTTGCAAAGCTATCATTTTCATCCTCGGAATCTTCTAAATCTCTAGATTGATTAGCTGCACGAATTTTAGCCAGTTTTTCTAGTAATTTCGGATCATTAAAAAAGCCTAGATTTGGAGAGTACTTTTTTTTTCTACTTCAAGCGTTTCATTTTGCTTGCCTTTCCTGCGACGCTCAGCAATTTTTTCTTCTAATTCTGAATGAAAACTTAATGTCTTAGCAGGAGGCTTCTCTATAGGGCGCTGATCAGACTCTGAGCTCTTAAGAGTAGTTGGCTTTACGCTAGTATCTTTTTTCTTCGTTATATTAGGAGAGGTCCAAATAGGCGGCGGAGTAGG
The DNA here is from genome assembly GCF_048541585.1 of Legionella sp. D16C41. NCBI lineage: Bacteria > Pseudomonadati > Pseudomonadota > Gammaproteobacteria > Legionellales > Legionellaceae > Legionella > Legionella sp. D16C41. Next base: position 413,125 of record NZ_CP183303.1, read on the forward strand.
GGCCTTAGGAGGAGGCGTTAAATTATCTAAAATCATTGCTACACTGCCAATAGGTAATGAAGTACTATTCATTTCATTATTTGATTTATCATCCATTAAATCCTGCTTTGCCTGGCTAGTATCTTTCTGCACAAAATCATTAGTAAAAGCTAACGGCTTGTCTGGCTCAGGTTTAGTGGTAATTAAGTCATTTAAACTAGCAACAGTTTTTTTTATTTGTTCGAGGATAGGTCCCGCTGTAGATAGTTTTTCCCATTGGTTTTTGGCTGACTCTAAGCCTCTTACCTGCTCTCTTAAGTGTCCATTTTGCTCTTTTAATAAATTCATTTCTGTTTGCTGACAATTAATTTGATCAGTTAACATTGCTATTTGACTTTGATGCGCATTTTGTAAATTACCAATGGCGCGCTGTAATTCATTTAATACATTAATGGAATGTTTGGCCTCGGGATTAATTTGAATAAGCATATTTGGATCGGTGATAAAGCTATATGTTTTATCCTTTTCATAATACTCACTTAAAAAGGTGCTAACTAAATTGGCAAACCATGGATCGCTTACTAAATAACGAGTGGCTGTAACAGCTAAAACGGAAATTAGGCTTTTATCTTCAAATAAGCTACCTCCATCATCACCGTATTCGATACTTGTTAAAATGCTATTTAAGTTGCTTGTTATATAATCATAGTGCTCGTCCTTTTTATAAAAAATGAGGCCGCCTTTCGCTTTTTGCGAGTAATCAGTAGTTAATTTTTTAAATAATTGAATAAATTGAGGTGACAGTGGCATTCCTAGCTCCTAAGAAATTCCCTTCTAGCATTTAATACTAACCTTAAGCGCGCGTCAATTAAACATTATGGAAATTAGTAATATATTTTGCAGCTTAAATGGCTATAAAAATTATAAAGTAGGGTTATATCAGTAAGCTTGCTTTTGTTTTTAGCCAGCCGGTAATACTAAGTCTATCTATAGTTGTCTTTTGCACTTCATGAGGTAGGTGACTTAAGAAACAAATAAAGCGATTATAAGTGGGCAAAATAGAAGTAATTAATTGATTTTCTTGATTATAAAGAGTTAATTGACCACCATAGTCTGGTTGCCAGTTAGGATTAAGATAATATACAAAAGATATTTTTCTATGATAGTTATTTTTAAATTGATCGATATGTTTTTTATAAAAAGAGCCTGTTTGGTAAAAAGCAAAATGAGTTTCTAATTCGGTTAAACTTAAATAAAGTTGTTCATTTAAAGTTAGTTTTATTTGCATTATTACTTGCCAGAAGGGCTTAATATTGGGAAAGGATTCATCTAACCAGTAAATTTTATCTGTTCGAATGGATGTATTTTGCTTGGTATTTGTTAAATTACCAATTCTAGCAGGACGAAATTTACCTTGCTTGATTAATGCTAGAGCGTTATGTTGCAATAAATAAGCAACTTGCTCATCTAAGAAATGATCACAAATATAAAATCCTTGCTCACAAAGCGCATTGACTAAAAGACTACTATTAATCACAAAACACCACGTTATTAAATAGTAGGCATTTTAACCAAAAATTATTCTTTTACAAGCAATCGTTAACGTCGCCCCGGAATGCAAGGTGCTTCCACAAATTCACCATTTATTTTAAGTACCATATTTACACTGCGTCGATGGTAACGTGAAAGTATATCAAAATTTGCAGGCGTCACATAACCGTAACTAGTTCCACAATACACAAGTGATGTAGCGCTTTTAGTAGGCTTGGGGTGAATAGGAATATCACATTCCCAACGAAACCGCGTCAGATCACAATTAGCAAAGGCCAGCTGGATAGGAAGTAAACTAAGTAGGAGGGTAATTTTAATTTTAGCCATAATATTCCTCTTATTTATTTTTTTGTCGACTGTTTAGAAAAGATCTTTAATTTTGGCGTAATAGATCATCTCCAACCTGCTGAAAGCCTGTATTTGGCACATTTTGTATAGGTTAATTACAGGTTGGCAGTACTTAAGTTTTGGTGTATGCAGAGGGTTATCATATTGAGGCGTATCAGCTCTCTGAGATCCATTTTTAATGTGGCATATGTTCTCAGTAATTTTATTTTATAAATTTTTAAAATCAGTCTATCCTTAGTGACTAATACTTGTTTTAATAATCTAATAACAAGCTCAATATTGGCATTAGGCTTTATTCTTCAAAATAAGGATGGGGGAATAATTTGTCTACCAAACAATTTTTAGATTTGCTTCATCAAGGAAATTATATAGAGGCATTAGAATGGCCTACTTTTGTGCATAATAAATATAGCGCAGATGATAAATCTGTAGGCGCTGATAGTTTATTAGTTTTAACTATTTACGAACTTGTTAACTCTGATTTTTCAATCAACGAATTAGAGTCCATTCAAATTTTATACGCTTTTTTAAACTCTTTTATTTTACCTGCCGAAAAAGCTTATGCTGGTACCATAATAATTAGTGCTGCCATACAGTATTATATTTATTTAGAGAAAGGCCTACTTAACTTTTTTAAGGGAAGTTTGACCGATATAAGAAATTTCTTTAACAATGCAAATTTAAACAACAATGCAAACTTAAACGATGTTGAACTAATTGAGGCCTGGATGAATCGAACAAATCCAGTCTTAAATACGGCAACAAATAATATTTGTTTAGCTGAAAAAACAGCTTCATTAGAACAAAAATTACCAAAATATTCTAAGTTAATGGAACAATTAGGCAAACAAATTCTTATAATAAACCGCTATCAAGAACTTTGCTTAGAGTATATTCAATTATTAGATAATTTACCTGAAAAAGAAAAAACAGTGAAAACTGGAATGCGTATGGGTATTGCACGATCACTTTACGATTATCTTAGCAATCAAGTTATTTGTACTTCTGCAGTGAAAAAAGAAATCCTCTCTTATCTTAATAAAATACGGGCTGAGCAAGAACAGAATTTAATATTAGTGCATGAGGAAAATTACCTTAAACAGCTAGAAGATAAAACCACTTTTCAACGTATATATGAACAATCTAAATATTGTGTAGGTTTTTTTACGAAAGGAGTTATTAATACGCTTTTCACCTTTAGTGCAGACGCTGAAACTAAACAAGAAAAAAACGAACAAATTCCTTCTTAATTTTCTTTCCATTTGCTAAGCTTTACTAGCGACTAAATTTGATTAGAGTCATATAGATTTTATAAATTTGTTAAATGTAGTTTTTAACTGAAATGACTAGGTTGTAGTAGGTATTTTAGTTAAACAAAGTTTGAATATTCATGCTTTAGCAGCTTAATCTTATAATCAATAGCTTTAAGGTCACCCATATAACCGCCATGAGATGTTTTACCAACTACACGATGGCAGGGTATAAACAAGGCCAAAGGATTTCGTTTGCAAGCTTGTCCTATAGCGCGTGGGCTGGTTTGCAATGTATTAGCTAGTGCACCATAAGTGATGGTTCGACCTACTGGTATTACTAAAAGCGCGTTCCAAACACGTTGCTGATAAGTTGTGCCTTGTGGTTTTAGCGGTAATTGAAAACGATGATGGCAATTATAAAAATAAGCCTTAATTTCAGCCGCTATTAGCTGTGTTAAGTCGTTAGCATCCGAACTTATAATTGGAGTAAGAGTAAAGTTAGCTTGATAAATATAATGCTCATCGAACTCTACTTGAAGCCAGCCAATTGGTGTTTCAAATGAAGTAACGATGAGCATGCAAATTAACTATCTTTTTTAGTAGCTAATTTTTCTTTAATACGAGCAGCCCGACCAGCTAAATCACGTAAATAATATAATTTAGCACGGCGTACATCACCACGACGTTTAACAGTAATACTATCAACAACAGGGCTATAAGTTTGAAAAACACGCTCAACGCCAACATTGTGGGAAATTTTTCTGACTGTAAAAGCAGAATTTAACCCACGATTGCGCTTGGCTATAACCACCCCTTCAAATGCTTGTAAACGCTCGCGTGAGCCTTCTTTTACCCTTACTTGAACTAAAACAGTGTCACCTGGGCTGAAATCAGGAATCTTTTTGCCTTGCATTTGCTCAGCGTTTAGTTGGTCAATAATATTGGTCATGAAGTAACTCCTCAAAATGGCGCTTCTAACAGGAATCGCCGTGTTCGCGTTTAAACTCAACAAGTAGCTGCTTGTCGAGATTACTTAATTCAATTGAATCTAATAACTCCGGGCGTTTTAGCCATGTTTTACCAAGCGCTTGTTTTCTGCGCCAACGTTCAATCTCATAATGATTTCCACTAAGTAAGACTGCTGGAACTTCCATTCCATCTACAATTGCAGGCCTCGTATAGTGAGGATAATCAAGTAAACCATTCATAAATGAATCTTCTACAGCTGATTTTGGGTGACCAAGGCTTCCCGGTAGGAGACGCAAGATAGCATCAATAAATACCATAGCAGCTAACTCACCACCGCTTAAAACAAAATCACCTATCGACCATTCTTCATCAATATGATGTTGAATGATTCGTTCATCTATTCCTTCATATCGCCCCGCAATAAAAAGTAGCGATTGTCTGTGTTGGGCAATATCGTTTAATTCTAATTGACAGATTCTTTTACCCTGAGGGCTTAAGTAAACTGTCTTACATGTTTCAGGCATTTGCGTCTTAGCATGCAAAATAGCAGCATTTAAAGGCTCATACATCATAACCATTCCTGGTCCGCCACCATATGGTTTATCGTCTACCTGACGGTATAGTCTAGAAGACCAATCACGTGGATTCCAATAGTGAAGTTTTGCTAAGCCTTGAGTCACTGTACGGCCAGGTATACCATAGTTTAGCCCTTCAAATATCTCAGGCATTAAAGTAATTATGCCTAAATGCAAAGTGTCTACCATTGGACTTACGCTTTTACAATGCTCAATATTAAATAACTGCCTCTACATCAGCAAATTTTAACGCCTACCTTAACATAATTTATGTTAATTCTGCCGCTTAAGGCATCTCAAATACTAAAAATTGGTATCCCAATCAACTATAATTCGTTGGTTTTCAAGATTTATATCTATTATAAACTGGTTAAGTAGATAAGGAATTAAGACTTGTTTACTTTTGTCCTCGCCTTCCACTACTAAAACATCATTAGAACCAGTAGGCAATATTTCAACGACTTTGCCGAAATGTTCACCTTGCTGACTAAAAACCTCTAATCCTAGAAGTTGATGCCAGTAAAATTCACCTGGATTAAGGCTTGGCAATTGCTCCTTATGAACCCTAATTTCACAATTAGTTAAGCTCATTGCAAGTTCTCGCTCACTAAATTTTTCTACCTTAACAAGGATATGTTTATCAGTTACTTCTACATCTATTAACTGTACAGGTTGCCAATTTTTGTTAATATAAGCGTACCAGCCTTGATAATTAAGAATATTAGTGCGCGGTTCGGTGTAAGAATTAACAGAAATAAATCCTTTAATTCCATGAGCCCGACCAAAACGCCCTACAATAATCCAGTCATCATCAACCACGTTATTCAGTAGTACCAGCTTTTTTGTATTCTTTAAGTAAAGCACGTACACGATCAGATAATTGTGCACCTTGGCTTTGCCAATGGGTAACTTTTTCCATATCCAGATGTAAACGAACTTCTTGACCACGTGCTACAGGATTAAAGTACCCAACGCGCTCAATGTAGTTTCCATCCCTACGTTTACGACTATCGGTAACAACCATGTGATAAAAAGGGCGCTTTTTTGCACCTGCTCTTGATAAACGTATAACGACCATTATATTCCTCTTTAAGAGTGTTACGGTAAAAATGCCGTGTATTGTACGAAAATTAACTCAGTAAGGGAAGTCCTCTAGCTAATTATTTAAAGTCATCTGGTAACATACCTTTTAAACCGGGAAGACCTTTAATACCACGCATCATTTGCTTAAGGCCGCCTGGTTTTGTAAATTTTTTCATCATCTTTTGCATCTGCTCGTATTGTTTTAACAAACGATTAACATCCTGAATTTGAGTTCCTGAGCCTTGTGCGATTCTTTTTTTCCGTGAGCCTACAATAATTTTGGGTAAACGGCGTTCTTTGAGTGTCATCGAATTAATAATGGCAATAGTTTGATTCATGGCTTTATCATTAACTTGACTCATGGCTTGCTGCGGAAGTTGGCCTATACCTGGTAATTTGCTCATCATTCCAGTAATACCACCCATATTATTCATTTGTAACAGTTGTTCTTTAAAATCTTCTAAATCAAAACCTTTACCCTTTTTAATTTTTTTAGCTAGCTTCTCGCTTGCCTTTTTGTCAGCTTTACGTTCAACTTCTTCAATTAAGGATAAAATGTCACCCATACCAAGAATACGTGAAGCAATACGATCAGGGTGAAAAGGCTCTAAGGCATCTATTTTTTCGCCACTACCTAAAAATTTAATGGGCTGACCGGTAATAGATTTAACAGATAAGGCAGCACCACCTCGGGCATCACCATCTATTTTTGTTAAAATCACACCAGTTAAAGGCAGCGTTTCATGAAAGGCTTTAGCAGTATTTGCTGCATCCTGCCCAGTCATACTATCCACTACAAACAAGGTTTCAATAGGGGTAATGGCTTGATGAATGGCCTTAATTTCAGTCATCATCTCGTCATCGATATGTAGCCGTCCTGCAGTATCTACAATAAGTACATCCATATATTGCTTGCGAGCGCTTTCTAAGGCTTGCTTAGCAATATCAACTGGTTTCTCTTGCGTGGTGGCTGGATGAAAAGGCACATTAAGTTGATTGGCTAATAATTGTAATTGTTCAATAGCTGCTGGTCGGTAGATATCTAAGCTTACCAGCATAACTTTTTTATCGGTTTGTTCTTTTAAATAGCGTGCTAATTTAGCAGCACTTGTTGTTTTACCAGAACCTTGTAAGCCTGCCATAAGAAATACGGCTGGTGGTTGGGTTTTAAAATTAAGATCGACCCGTTCATCACCTAAGAAATGAACTAATTCATCATGAACTATTTTAACCAATGCTTGTTCAGGCTTAAGATTAAGATCAACCTCTTGACCGAGTACTTTTGTTTTTGCTTGTTCGATAAATTGCTTAACAACAGGTAAAGCAACATCAGCTTCTAGCAATGACAAACGTATTTCACGCAATGCTTGTTGCGTATTTTCTTCGGTAAACCTACTTTGACCACTAAGAGATTTAAAAGTACGCGTCAGGCGTTCGGTTAAGTTTTCAAACATGATATCATCCGATCAAAAATAATAATTGTAACACGGCAAAGTAGGTCTGCAATGATTGTTCGCAAACAATAAGATTTTATCTACTTAAGTTACCTACATTTTACTATATAGATAGCCGGCAATAAAAAAACTGTATTATAATCTAGCTTAGACTAGAGATTGTAGCTAATAGGCAATTATTTTAAATTCTAATTATTAAAGGAAGTCAGTGGATTTATCCTTAATTATATTATTTATTATTTTAATTATTCTAATTGGCATTTCTGCTTTTTTTTCTGGCTCCGAAATAGGTATGATGTCGTTAAATCGCTATCGATTAAGACATTTAGCTAAAAATAAAAATAATCAAGCACTACGGGTTAGTAAGTTATTATTAAGGCCAGAAAAATTATTAGGTGTAATTTTAATAGGTAGTACATTAGCAAATATTGTTGCTTCTATGGTTGCAACATTGATTGGTCAGCAACTCTATGGCAATGCAGGTGTTGCAATTGCTACTATTTTACTGACAATAGTTATCTTAGTTATCTCTGAGATGATCCCTAAAACGTTAGCTGCCTTATATCCACAGCAGGTTGCTTTCAAAGCTTCTTTTCTACTAAAAATTCTACAACAAGTCATGGCTCCCCTGGTGCAGTTAATCAGCTGGGTAACAAACAGTATTTTAAAGCTATTTGGTGTTTCTTTTGACAGAGCTCAACGAGAAGCCTTAACTGCAGATGAATTGCGTTCGGTTGTAAATGAGGCAGGGGGCCTCTTGCCTATAGAGCATAAAAGTATGTTAATTGGTTTGCTCGATTTAGAAAAAGCTACTGTAGAAGATATCATGATTCCTAAAGCAGACATTGTTGGAATTGATTTAAATAAAACATGGCATGAAATACTCGACCAACTTGAGACTGCCCAACATACTCGTCTACCCCTCTTTCAAGATAGTATTGATCACTTAATAGGTACGGTGCATGTACGTAGCATTCTTAATTTAAGCTTAGAAGAGCGGCTAGATAAGGAGACATTAGTAAAAATTGCCGATGCACCTTATTTTATTCCAGAAGAAACTCCCTTAAGCGTACAAATACTAAATTTCCAAAAGGTAAAAAAACGTATTTCGTTTGTAGTGGATGAATACGGCGATTTGCAAGGTTTAGTTACCTTAGAGGATATCCTAGAGGAAGTAGTAGGAGAATTTACCACTGACATAGCCACCTTAGGTAAGGATATCATTGAGCAAGGGGACGGGACAGTTCTGGTTGATGCAAGTATTACGCTAAGGCATTTAAAACGAGTATTAGGCTGGCAATTACCATCCCTTGGTCCACGTACGTTAAGTGGCTTAATTATTGAATATTTGGGTTATATTCCACCCGCTGACTGTTGTTTAAAAATGGAAAATTATCAAATCGAAATCTTAAAAGTTAGTGATAATATGATTAAAACAGTGCGTATGAGAAAATTGAATTTTAAAAGAAGATAAATACTAATTAATATTTGCTAGTAGTTATGATATTTCAGTCGAAAGCCTTGAGAAAAGGTTAATAACATTAAAACTCTATACTCTAATTTCTTTTAAAGTTTCTATAATTTTTTCTTGCCTTTTTACTAACCTTAATTTGATAAAATAATAGATTCCAGGTAAAACAAATAAAGTAAAGAAGGTTCCAAACAATAAACCGCCAATCAAAATAATACCAATAGCATGTCGAGATTCAGCGCCAGCTGCGTGTGATAAGATTAAAGGAATTGCACCAAAAATCATGGCACCAGTTGTCATTAAAATTGGCCTAAAGCGTAACATACAGGCTTGATAAATTGCCTCTTTTAATGCTAAGCCTTGTAAATATAATTGATTTGTAAATTCAACAATTAAGATTCCATGTTTACTAATTAAACCAATCAGCGTTATCAAGCCTACCTGCGAATAGATATTAAGAGATTGACCGAATAACCAAGCGAATAATAAGGCCCCCGAACTAGCTAAAGGGACTGTAAACAAAATAATTAAAGGATCAATAAAATTTTCAAATTGAATGGCTAAAATGGCATATATAAATATTATTGCAAGCAATAGTAAATATAACATGGCATGTGATGTTTCGTTATATGTTTTTGCAATTCCAGTCCAAGTTAATTTATATCGTTCTGGTAATTCTTGTTTAGCAATGCTCCAAAGTTTTGTCATTGCTGGCGCAATAGATTGTCCTTTATGCAGACTGACGTGTAAAGTTGTAGAGCGCATCTGTTTAAAGTGCTCCAGTGTTGCTGGCTGGGCTTTAGTAGACATTTTAGTAATAGCCCCTAATGAGACACGCTTGCCCGTTGGTGTTGTAAGATACAACTCATCTAAAGCCCAAGGTGAATGTGCCCCTTGAATTGTCAAATTATAACTAATACTATCTTTTTGAAATTTAATCGATTGATCACCACTGAAAAATACTTCAATCGTTTTAGCAATTTGAGCCGCAGATAAACCAAGTTTAGCTATAGCATTATTATCAAGATCAATTTGATAGCCTAGCGAGTCTAGGCGTAAATCATAAGAAGACGATTCAAAGTATTTACTACTATCTAAGTATTTTTTTAATTTTTCTAGAGAGGCAAATAATTGACGATAACTATCAGGAGTGGAAATAACTAAAGTAAGTTCTGAACCACTACCAGCATTATCATTGCCTGGTAAGCCTGTATCCCAACTCCATACCATAGGATCAATAGAAGGAAATTGACTAAATTTAGGTTTTAATTCTGATCTAATTTGTTCTGCAGAGCGATGGCGCTCAGCATGTTGCTTCAAAGGAAGAATAACACTAGCGCCCCAATCACCAATAAAAGTTAATTTATTACTTGCTTCCGAAAGAGAGTTTGTTTTTTGCTCTATACTATTAACTTTCTTATCTAAATCATCAATGGCCTCTCCGGCAACTGGCGGTACATATACGCCAATTAATCCCCTATCCTCACGAGGTGCAGTCTCACTGGGTAATAAATTGTAAAAAACAACAGAGCAAATTATAAATAAACAGGCAGCTAGTACGGAGAGATAATTTCTTTTTAAAAACCAATTTAATAGAGAAGTATATTTTTGTCCTAAATGAGTGAGAAAAGTATCAATTTGCGGTAGCCAATGATTATTATTTTTCTTAATTAATTTTGCGCACATTAAAGGGGTAAGAGTAAGCGCTACAATTCCTGAAATAATAACGCTGCCTGCTAGAGCTACTGCAAATTCAATAAAGAGTTGACCTAACAAACCTTCAATAAAAGCAATCGGCATGTAAACGCTAGCAAGCGTAAAGGTCATGGCAATAATAGCAAACCCAATTTCTTGCGCGCCTTTTAAGGCGGCCTGGATAGGCTCTAAGCCTTCTTCAATGTGACGCCAAATATTTTCTAAGGCGATAATGGCATCGTCCACCACAAGCCCGATTGCTAAAACCATTGCTAATAACGTCATTAAATTAATAGAAAAACCAAATAATTTTAAAAAAATTAATGAGCCTAATAAGGATATAGGAATAGTAATTAAGGGAATAATAGTTGCTCTTAAGTTGCGCAGAAAAAGAAATACGATAATTAATACCAGTATGATAGCTTCAACAATTGAAGATTTAATATTGTGTAAAGAAGCCCGGATAAAATCTGATTGATCAATAATTATTTTTGTATTCATACCAGGAGGTAAGCTAGCTTGGATAGCTTTTAATTCTTGTCGCACTAATCGGGACACTTCAATAGGGTTAGCATCATTAGCACGAGTAAGGGAAAGAACTAGGCCACTATGTCCATTAACACGAACACGCATCTTGCGTGTATCCGTAGCTAATTTTATTTCGGCAATTGATTTTAATAAAATAGGATGCTGCTTAGAAGTTTTAATTAATAGATTTTCATAATCCTTAATGGTTTTTAATTCAGAATTTAATGTGCTGGGTACCCGATTTTGAAAATTACCCGCTGGTAAAGAGATACGGCTACTATTAAGTGCATTAAGAACTTCATCAACATTCACGCCAAATAAGAATAATTTTTTGGGGTCAAGGGTAATTTCATAAGTATAAGGTTGGCCCCACACATCAACTGCAGCAACACCTGGTATACTACGAAAGGCGTTTTTTAAACGTAAATGGGCAAAATGAGTAAGTTGGCCAAAATCTAGAGAGGTAGAATCAAGGGCAATCCCAATAAAGGGTAAACCATTTGCTTTTACTTTACGTTCAACTAGAGGGGCTTTAACTTCAGGCGGAAGTAAGGCTTTAGCTAAATTGACTGCATCTTGTGTGGTATTATAAGCTTTATCCATAGGGATATTACTACGAAAAGTTAGCGTGATAAGTGCATAACCTCCATTGGATTCAGAGGTAATTGTTTCTAAACCCTCAATGCCTGCAAGGCGATCTTCTAATACATTCGTAACGGCATTTTCTACTAAGTCAGGGCTTGCGCTAGGATAATTAGCGGTAACAGTAATAGTTGGAAAGCTAATATTAGGGTACTCTCGAATGGCAAGATTTTGTAAGCAAAGTAATCCGACAACAATAATTAAACAATTAAAAATAATTGCGGTAACCGGATGCTTAATAAAATAGCTAGTTATTTTCATTTTAATAAATTACTCTTTCTTGCACCAAAAACTTGTATTTGGCACAACACACGAAAATCATCTTTCAAAATACTTACTTAGAATGCTAAAACTTCGCTTGTTAGGATAATTTTATCTAAACTGTACGCAAATCTTACCGTTCATTAAGAGACAAGATAGCTTGCCTGAGCTATCAATCTTCATGTTACTCAAGCCCGATAAATTGCAACTTGCAAACCTGGATACAAGCGTTCTTGACCTTTAATTACCAGTTGCTGACCAAATTTTAAACCAGAGGTAACTTCTATCTGCGATTTATTCTTAATGCCGGTCGTTATAGGAACTAATTCAATAACATTATCTTTAACAATATAGACATGAGGTTTACTGTTACGCAGGAAAATGGCTTGTTCAGGTATAACAATAGTATCTTTCCTCTTTTGTAAAACTAATTCAACCTCGGTGCTTGTGCCAATTAGGCAATCCTTACATGAAATAATGACATCAGCAGGGCACATATGCGTATCTTCATCAATCATTTTTTGTAAGTGTGAGAGCTTATAAAATTTGTTAAAAACACGTACTAATTGACCTTCATGAAAAACAGATAAGTTGGTACAAGGTATATCAAAATCGACTACTAAGGTAGTGGGATCATAAACTGTGACAATAGCATCACCGCTACTTACCTGACTACCTTCTTTCTTCTTATAAGCGCCTATAATGCCATCAAATGGTGCATAAAAACGTAGTGTGTCTAACTCAATCTTAGCTTTAGTTAATTCCTTTTGGGTATCTAGCCAAGTATTTTTCCTTTCTTCTACTTCTTTAGAGCTAACAAATCCTGTTTTTAAAAGGCTAAGCAGGCGTTCATATTGGGTTTTAGCGATGGCTTCTGTGCCTTGTGATAATTGTAAGTTATTTTCAATATCTGCATTATCAATCTTAGCTATTAACTCGCCTTTTTTAACTTTTTGACCTGTAGGAATTAACGCATCAAGCGTGCCACTATTTTTGGCAACTAAGACAGTTAAATGCTTAGGATGGATAGTACCTAGAATATGTACGGTTTCTTCTATCTCTGCTTGTTTGAGAATCTTGGTTTCAACAAGTTTGGGCTTATCTGTACTTACAGTCGCAGTTTTTTTTAAAAAACTAACATAGATTAAAGCTGTAGCTGTTATAAAAAGAACAAAGGATATTAGCCATTTTTTTTTATAAATTGTCATGGTTTACTCAATATTTGAATAAGGATTTGGTCCTTCTTTTAAGGTAAAAACTTGGGCCGTAAAAAGATATCCACCATTACGGATAGTTTTAATTAATGCAGGTTTTTTAGTGTCTGTTTCAATTTTCTGCCTTAGTCGACTTATTTGTACATCAATCCGCCGATCAAAAGGACTTAGATCGTTACTTTTAGTAATTTGTGACAAAAATTCTCTGCCTAGAATTTGTTGAGGTTGACGGACAAAAGCTAATAATAAGTCATATTCTCCGGCACTTAACTGTAGTTCTTGCTGATTACTATCAAAAACTTGCCGCGAAGCAGGGTATAATCGCCAATTATCAAATATTAAAACGTCTCTTTCTTGATCTTGTTCTTTTAAAGAGCGTTGAACCCGCCTACTTATTGCTCCAATTCTGGCATGAAGCTCACGAGCTAATATAGGTTTTACTAAAAAATCATCAGCGCCTTCTTCTAGCATTCTAACGCACAGGGTTTCATCCTTATCATCATTAAGAACAATGATAGGAACCGCCCATTGATAAAATACATTAATCGTTGATAATTTTATTTCAGAAAGCAACTTAGTATGAATCAAAAAAGCTGTAGGGATTTCCGTAATAGTATTTAAATCTGGAACTGTATTATAATGCAAAATTTGGTAATCATATTTATCAAAATATTCGTCAATTTGAATATCTTTTGGGGCATCGTCAATAATTATGATGTATTTTCGATGCGATAACATTTAAAATTCTCCAGTAAGTAATATAAAATTAAAATACATTTTTTATGGTAAAATTTTATTTTTTTAAAAAAAATTCTAGCTAAATTACCATTAAATAAGTTTAGCTACAAATATTTAATGGTAAATTGTAATTTCTTATACAAAATTTGCCTAAATAATGATTATTTTTAGCATAGTATTCGTCTATATCTCTAAATTAAAATAATAACTAATCTCTTAGTAACTTTCTGGCATTGACATGTAAGAAGAAAGAGAATTAATTTGTATTTTGTCTTTATTATAAACTAACTGTGCAAATAATTTAAAACTTAAATAACGACTAATCTAAGCGTTTCTGCCTTTTAAGTATAAATGACTATAATTTAAAGACATACCAATTAGATAAAGTATATAGTTATTCCATTGCATGATGTAATTAATATAGAAGTACTGCTCTAAGCTAGCTAAAGAGAATATTTACTTAAGTGAAATAGTAGAGTATGCCCAGTTTAAATAGTTATTAAATTGTCTAGCTAGTCCGACTTCCATTATAAATGCTTGGAGGATAAGGATGAAGAACGATAAACAAGTACTTTTTCCCGGGTTGTTTGATGAAGTTTATCAGGCTAAAGCATTTATTAAGTATGATATTAAACAAACAGAGGTTCGCTTTCAAAAAGAAGTCATGCAGGGTTGGCAAAATAGTCCATCACAGCGGCAGTCCGCTTTAGAATTTTCTACGGCTTTAATTAAATTATACAGAGAGCTATTAGGTATTCTTAATGCAGATAATCAAATTAAAATAACTAGCTTATCTTTTCAATATGAAAATAATTTAGTTAGCTGTTATATTAAAATCCAGCAAGTTAAGCAAAAATTAATGGGGATTTTATTACTAAAAACAGAAATAGAACTGGTTGCAGAATTAGTATTTTTTTATCAAAATTTAAAATCATTATTAAGTATACCTACTAAGGCTCTAAAGCCAGTTGAATCATCTAAAAATATCTTTTTAAAAAAGTTAATTCAGGTCGTTACTACCGAAGAATGGTTGTTAGCACTCGTTAAATTTGCTAATGAAACAGGTAATAATATTGACTATTATCAAGAGCAATTAAGTAGTTTAAGTACGGACGATTTATTAATTATTGATAAAAAATTGATGGCGCAAGATTTTATTGCTCTGCATAACAGTATTTTCTTTTTTAAAATTAATCCTAATGAATTGTATCCACAAACTATTCATCCTGAGAAATTAATTTCTGTAAAAACGAGGTTAAAATTTTTGTATCATTTTATCGAATTGTTACAGTATTTTTCTAGCCAATTGTTAAAGCAACGCGGGTTAAGAGATAAGCATGATTATTTATTTCATGGGGAGGAAATTCCTGCAGGTATAAATATACAAATAAAGAGTGAACATAAGGATTTAATTAGACAAGCTATTAAAACATGGCGGTTAAATCATTTAAACTTATTTAGTGAATCAGTTCCAGAGCAGCTAAGTGAGATATTTCGAGCTTATAAATTTTGGTTTAATCCTATTAGCCTTATTGATTCTATAATGAACTTTTATACTAAAGCGAATACTACTAAAACACTGGCTGGTAGTAAGGGGTTGTTTTTAAATCAATTAAATATGCTCTATCAGCAGCTAACTACTACAGATTGTCTAAATTTATATGGTTATTTTTCTAATAAAGATACCAATTACCTGATGCGTACTTTATTAGCGAGTTATCAAGGTTATAAAATTTTACCTAGAACTTTATTACCAGCAGAAAAAGAGGCTGTATTAACTGTTTATACAGTTTTAAATTTAGTTATGAATACCTTACGTGAAGAGCTTAAAAATAGACATATTGTTACCGATCCTTATGATCATGATATTAAAACTAAAACTTTAACGCCAGGGCGCCGTAATTTACAGGCTCTACAGCGTGTCCTTGATATTTATTGTGAGCCTTCTACAGTCCAAATGACTAATCTTGAGCAGTTGTTTGCAAAATTAGAGGAATAGTTTTATAGCATCACCCACTAAGCTTTATACTTCGTTGCAAGCTCTTTCGGCTCAGTCATGTATTTCTGCGTACACTCCTTCGCCTTCTTTACTTGCGCCCTGTCTAAAACTTAGTGGGTGATGCTATAGATACTTACTGTTTACTTAAGGAAAATGATAGATCTAGGCTAGCAAAAAGTTAGTGCTACAGAATTTTTAGCACTGTAAAGCACTATTAAATTATAATAATGAAAGCTAAGTTAATATTATCCTTGCTTACTAGGGCTTGGTAAATCAGTGACTTTCGCTTTACCTTTTACTAGGTTATCAGCAAGCCCCGGCTCTTTTTTAAAAAGACCAAGTTTATGGTAATAGTTAGTTCTAAGAGTTAACCCATGTACCTCACTAGCTATGTTTTTAAGTTGCTTAGTAGTTGGAAACTTTTTGCGGTCTTGAATGACATAATTGAATTTTTTAGATGTTTGTATATTGGCTGATTCCTGGGTAATGATCTTTTCCATTATAGTTGCCATCTCAGCCTGAGTTTTTAATACATTACCTTTATAATTTTTACCTTTAAAGTTAACCGTTTGAGCTGGGTTTTCCTTATCTGAAGTAGGTAGCGATACTGTTTCAACATGGTGTACAATGATTTCTTTAAGAAAAGGTTTTATACATACAGCATTTTTTATTGCCTCACAAAAACTTGGCCGCTCTGTCCATACGCCACCACCAAGGGCGCAAGAAATAGCTAGCGCTTCGTCATTGCCCATACGAGCCATGAGGCTTTCTGTTTCTAGCTTAGTGCAATGCGCTTCTATAATTTTAATTAACTCTGAAGATAAGCTCGCCGTACTTGGTTTAACCATATAAATTTGCTGAGCAGCTTTGGGATGTTCTGCAAAATAACCCATCCAAGGTGCCCAAATACCTTCAAAGCCACTATTTTTGCCAGATGATTTGTAAAATGGGTAGATAACGCCTGAATTTCCTTGTACGACCGTAAGGTTACGGGCGGCCGTTTCATAGATCGTTATCATTGAGTTTTGGCTGCTAAAGTTATGCATAAAACCTCCATCCATATGAGGTTAATTAAACTTTTACTAACAATTTGCAAAGACAACTATTCTTAATTATAGCAATAAGTGCTTAGAATTTTATTTGCTAAAGCGATCGCTTGATATTACTACCTTTAAAAACTATTTAAGTGGATAGGCTGTAAATCGTTAATTAAGGGGGCGGACTTGGCAATACATAAGGATATTTACTTAAATCTTTGCGATAAAATTGAAGAAGCTCTGATAACATTTCCTGAGCTGGGGAAGATTTAGCAAAATCACTGCTTAAATTGTCAGACCAATAACCTGTATCTAATTGTAAAATAACACTTATATAATGATTATCATCAGGGTATAAAGCCAAAACCCAATTATTTTTAATAATACCGTAGAGTTTCATAGCATTTATAGTAGTAAACTTATCTTTTCGAATTTCAAGATGAGTTGTTTCCGGATTAACTTGGAAAAGTTTTCTGACATATTCAATCACCTTAGCTGGTGTTGGTGCGAGATTGGGTAACATACCGCTTTCAAGCATTATTGCTCTGTTTTCTGGTAGTGGTTGGTTACCTAAAATAGTATTTAATAAAGAAATTCCATCTGGTTTTTCTGCTAAGTTAAACTTAAAAAAGGCAGCAATTGTTGGTGCAATATCAATTAAAGCAATACGAGTGGAAACTATTTTAGGATAAGTGAGTAGCTTATCTTGCTTAAAAATTTTAAATCCAAGCACACAATGATACTGATCAGGGCTTAGTAAATCGGTTCCATGTCCAGAACTTTTCTCAAGTTCGGTATCTGTTTTATTATTAATGTATTTAATAAATTGATTATAACCCTGCCCACGATAGAGCTTAAGATCAGTCTGCCGACTACCTTGTTTATATAAAACTTCACCATGGTCACTTAACAAAATAATAAAACTATTAGTTAATGCACCACTTTGAGCGAGGTATGTTAGTAGCTTACCTACCTGTTGATCGGCTTGTTGAATAGCTGCATCATATAGCTCTTCACGATTATTGATATTAAATTCATCTTGGACTTGAGCAGGTGATGAAGTTGCCCAAGCATATGGCCAGTGAGGCAGGGTAAAATGTACGGCTAAAAACAGTGGCTGTTGACTATTTTCATCAGCTAGAGCATGTTCTAATTCTAAGTCAAAGGTACTAGGATAATAGGAAAAATGCCCAGCTCGATTGGCATAGTTATAAGGAAATAGCCATCGGGTGAATCGTAAATTAATAAGTAAATTGCTTAAAGGTGTGTCATAAAATGACCCTAGTAAGGTTTCATTAACACCAATGCGCGGACCAATAATTTTATCAAAGCCAAACTCATTACCTAAATTATTAAATCGACGGTCATCAGTAGCGAAATAAGTCCTATAGCCTTTTTCATGTAATTTCCATGCAAAACTAGCTTTAAAATCGATTTCATCCGCAGGATATAAGTTTTCTCGGGCGTGATGATGCAATGGATAAAGCCCAGTTAATATAGTAGTCCATGCAGCGTAAGTGCGACCAAGTGGGCTAATTGTTTCGGTAAAATGAACACTCTCTTGAAGAAACTTATATAAATTAGGCATAGTTTGGCTATTAACTTGATTAGGGCTTAACGAGTCAACGCCAATGATAATAAGGTTAGGCTTACTACTATCTAAATTAGTTTTGCCAGGCTTTAATTGTGGAAAAATAATAATGGCAGTTATTAGTATGATAAGGACAAGCGAGGCAGGCCGTTTATAAATCAATTGAATGATGGCAATTAAAGCAAGAATAGCAAGAATGCTGAGACTAATTAGCATTAATCCATTTAAAAGAGTTACTGAAAATCCTGGCAGGAAGATGCGGCTGAATTTACTGAGCGGAAAGAAATAACAGTTAAGGGTAATTAAAGCAATAATGGTTACGGTGTAAATAAAAATTTGCCAATTTTCAATTATTTTTTTATTAAAAGTAAATTGAGCAATACTCCACAATATTCCTGTCTGTAAACATGACAAGATACCATAAAGAAGAAGCTGAATAAAAACAGCTGCTAATAATTCAATATAAACACCAATAGGTAAGGGCATTGCTTGAATAAAACTACTGCCATTGCTGAAAACAAAAAGTAGCTGAAGAAAAACGAAAACTAGGTTATAGATAAGAAATTCAATTAAATACCTTTTAAATTGAAATGGATGATTATTCACGATTAGTTGTAATCGTTGAGTTTAAATGCCAATTATACACATAACCATCGATACTATTAATATGTTTAAGCTGGTTGCATAAGGGCTCTTTCGCAAATTGTTTCAAATGTTTAAGGATATCTTGTTTACTTCCACCAAAATCTTCAGAAAACCATTCATAAAGCTTTGATACAATTAAAGCGCCTTCTATTACCTGAACTCCGCGCAAAGAGTTAATATATTCAAAAGCAGCTGAGTTTAATTGCTTATCTATTAAGTTACCTTGGTAAGCCTGTTTGCTTAAATTGGCTGCACCAATTGAACCATTATTAATAGCATACAATATACGCGGATCATTCCATATAGGGCGTAGAATTCGATTTTGAATATCATCAAGTGATAAAGCAACTTTGTTTATAGTAACTAGTTTTGCTCCCCAAGGGCCTACACTAAATAAACCAGGCGAAATATTAATTTCTTCAATGCTACTTACAGGATAATAACTTGCAACCGTTTGAACAGTTACTGCATTATAAAGATTAATCCAATAAGCTAGTTGCTCATTACGGTTATAGTTACTAATGTCAATTTGACTGAGTTGATTAATGTAATTTTTAAGTAAATTTAAGTCGGCTTCGTTTAAGTGAGAGTAGTCAACTAAATTAATTCCTTCGCCATTAGTTATAACTCTTTTATCAAGAAAATTTTGCCAATCCTGATGCGAAATAGTTGTTGTTGATAACGGATCAAAGACTTGCCACATACTCCATAAATTTTTAGTAGTTGCAAAAGCTATATTGGCTACAAACAATAATACCAGTGCTAAAGTGGTATTACGATAAGGATAAGATTTACTCATGTAACTCAGCACGATTACGTAGAGCGCTACTAATTGTTATTCCATCTAGAAACTCTAACTCTCCTCCAGACGGGATACCATGCGCTAGTTGACTAACTTTGATAGAATGAGGACGCAGTAATTCACAAATAAAATGCGTAGTTGTCTGACCTTCAATAGAAGGGCTTAAAGCTAAAATAACCTCTTTAATACCTTCAGATAAAATTAAGTGTTGTAGGTGTGGTAAACCAATTTCATCCGGTCCAATACCATCTAATGGCGATATTTTTCCCATTAAAACAAAGTATCCACCTTTAAATGCGTTACTTTGTTCGATAGCTATTACATCAGCTGGATTTTCAACTATACAAAGGATAGAAAAGTCACGCTCTTTATCTTGACAAAGCGTACATAGTTCATACTCTGTATAATTATTACAACGTTGGCAATGCTTAATAGCTTCCATAGCATACTGTAGACAAGCTGCAAGGTGTAATCCTCGCTGTCGTTGCCGCTGTAATAAATGATAGGCCATTCGTTGCGCTGACCGAGGTCCTATGCCAGGCAGGCAGCGCAGCGCAGTAATAAGCTGATTTAATGAATCCATCTGCTATTAATTACCTTCTTCACCCTGCATAAAATCAGTAGGAATATTGAGACCGGCTGTAAGTTGACTAATTTTTTCTTTCGAAGCTTTTTCAACTTTACGTACAGCATCATTAAATGCTGCAGCAACTAAATCTTCAATTAATTCTAAATCTTCTTCAGCTAAAGAAGGTTTAATACTGACTTTTAATACATCATGGCGACCATTCATCTCGACAACTACCATACCGCTACCAGCTTCACCACGAACCTGGAGCTTACTAAGCTGCTCTTGCGCTTCTTGCATGCGCTGCTGCATTTTTTGCGCTTCTTTCATTAAATTTGCTAAATTTTGATTCATATCCATGTATAAAACCTCACAGTTATGGTTATTTAAATAATTATAATTGATCTTAACGTGGTTCAATAGAATTTTTGACTAATTCTGCTGAAAATTCTTGCTTTAAGCGCTGTAAAAAGGAATCTTGTTCTAAATTTAGCGCGGCTTCTTGTAAATTCTGTGCATGAGCGGCGCTTTTTTGCTGCGCTGGCGATGCTTGTACTTCATTAAAATCAAAACTAAGTTTAATTCTTTGCTGATAATAATTAGATAAAGCTTGTTCAATACGTTCTGTTATATTAGGAGTAAAAAGTGAACGGTGACCCTTATCAACGCGTAATTTAATCTCTCCAGCTGATTTACTAAGTAGCTCTGCATTTTCAGTAGCTGTTTGTGCTAAACCTGTTAATTGCAGTTTTTTAAGTATCATACTCCAATTTTCAGTTAATGTAGAGGATGCTATTGGTGTAGGGGAATCTATAGTCTTGTTAACTAATGGCTTAGTTTCTTCTAAGTTAATTGCAACTTCTGCAGTTTTTTGTGCTTGAGTTTCTTGTGGTTGATTACTAGCCAAGGGCGGAAAAGTTATACTTTGTTCACTTTTATTGTTACGTTCATAAGTCAAAACAGGTGTAGGCAATGTTTCAGCAGGTTTAAAAGTAAACATACGCAATATAGCCATTTCAAAACCAATTGCTAGAGTAGGTGCTAGATGAATTTCTTCCGTACTTTTAAGACCAATTTGATAGAATAGTTGTACATCTTCTGGTTTAAATTTTACTGCAAGGGCTTTGAGCTCAGCAGAATAATTATTTAAAGTATTATTAGGCGGTAAATGCTGGATAATGGTTATAGTATGTAAATAAGTTAGCAGTTCATCGAGAACAAAATTAAATTGCCCGCCTTCCTTAGCAATTTGCTGGCTAATTTGAATTAATTGTACAGCGTTTACGTCGGCAAGCGCTTGTAAAATTTGGAGTGCATAATCTTGTTGTGTATAACCTAAAATAGCTCTAACTTCTTCAGCCGTTAATGTAGTAGAGCTGGCTAAAGCCTGATCTAACAAGCTTAAAGCATCTCTCATACTTCCTTGCGCTGCTTTTGCTAAGAGTTGGAGCGCTTCTTCTTCAAAAGAAAAGT
>NZ_CP183303.1:440000-2900000 GCF_048541585.1 Legionella sp. D16C41
ACCTGAAACCGTTTGCGTACAAGCAGTGGGAGCCTGACTTAGGTTGGGTGACTGCGTACCTTTTGTATAATGGGTCAGCGAGTTACTTTCAGTGGCGAGGTTAACTTATTAAGGGAGCCGTAGCGAAAGCGAGTCTTAAAGGGCGATAGTCGCTGGGAGTAGACCCGAAACCGGGCGATCTAGCCATGTGCAGGATGAAGGTTGGGTAACACCAACTGGAGGTCCGAACCGGGTAATGTTGAAAAATTATCGGATGACGTGTGGCTAGGAGTGAAAGGCTAATCAAGCCCGGAGATAGCTGGTTCTCCCCGAAAGCTATTTAGGTAGCGCCTCGTGAATGATTACCTGGGGTAGAGCACTGTTTCGGCTAGGGGGCTGTCATGGCTTACCAAACCGATGCAAACTCCGAATACGGGCTAATTGAATCACGGGAGACACACGGCGGGTGCTAACGTCCGTCGTGAAGAGGGCAACAACCCAGACCGCCAGCTAAGGTCCCCAAGTGATGATTAAGTGGGAAACGATGTGGGAAGTCACAGACAGCCAGGAGGTTGGCTTAGAAGCAGCCACCCTTTAAAGAAAGCGTAATAGCTCACTGGTCGAGTCGGCCTGCGCGGAAGATGTAACGGGGCTCAAATCATCCACCGAAGCTGCGGATGTGCACTTATGTGCACGTGGTAGGGGAGCGTTCTGTAGGCTGATGAAGGTTCACCGAGAGGTGGGCTGGAGGTATCAGAAGTGCGAATGCTGACATGAGTAACGATAAAGAAGGTGAAAACCCTTCTCGCCGGAAGTCTAAGGTTTCCTGCACGACGTTAATCGGAGCAGGGTGAGTCGGCCCCTAAGGCGAGGCTGAAAAGCGTAGTCGATGGGAATAAGGTTAATAGTCCTTAACTTTTGATAAGTGGTGATGTGGGGACGAAGAAAAACTAGGTGAGCCGGGTGATGGTTATCCCGGTCTGTGCTTGTAGGCGGTGTGTTTAGGCAAATCCGGACACATACTAACGCTAAGGGGCAACAGGGTTCTGACCTTTCGAGGTGCAGAGAAGTCATTGACGCTACGCTTCCAGGAAAAGCTGCTAGCCATAACTTATTAAAAACCGTACCGCAAACCGACACAGGTAGACAAGTAGAGCATACTAAGGCGCATGAGAGAACTCGGGTGAAGGAACTAGGCAAAATGGTACCGTAACTTCGGGAGAAGGTACGCCCTGGGTGGTGAGTCATTTTACATGGCAAAGCGACTCGGGGCCGCAGAGACCAGGTGGCTGCGACTGTTTATTAAAAACACAGCACTCTGCAAATTCGTAAGAAGACGTATAGGGTGTGACGCCTGCCCGGTGCCGGAAGGTTAATTGATGGGGTTATCCGTAAGGAGAAGCTCTTGATCGAAGCCCCGGTAAACGGCGGCCGTAACTATAACGGTCCTAAGGTAGCGAAATTCCTTGTCGGGTAAGTTCCGACCTGCACGAATGGCGTAACGATGGCCACACTGTCTCCACCCGAGACTCAGTGAAATTGAAATCGCTGTGAAGATGCAGTGTACCCGCGGCTAGACGGAAAGACCCCGTGAACCTTTACTATAGTTTTGCACTGGACTTTGATGATAACTGTGTAGGATAGGTGGGAGGCTAAGAAGTGACGACGCTAGTTGTCATGGAGCCGACCTTGAAATACCACCCTGTTATCCTTGAGGTTCTAACTTAAGCCAGTCATCCTGGCTGAGGACCGTGCATGATGGGTAGTTTGACTGGGGCGGTCTCCTCCCAAAGCGTAACGGAGGAGCACAAAGGTACCCTCGGTACGGTCGGACATCGTACCAAGAGTGTAAAGGCAAAAGGGTGCTTGACTGCGAGACCGACGGGTCGAGCAGGTACGAAAGTAGGTCTTAGTGATCCGGTGGTTCTGTATGGAAGGGCCATCGCTCAATCGATAAAAGGTACTCCGGGGATAACAGGCTGATACCGCCCAAGAGTTCATATCGACGGCGGTGTTTGGCACCTCGATGTCGGCTCATCACATCCTGGGGCTGAAGCAGGTCCCAAGGGTATGGCTGTTCGCCATTTAAAGTGGTACGCGAGCTGGGTTTAGAACGTCGTGAGACAGTTCGGTCCCTATCTGCCGTGGGCGTAGGAAAATTGAGAGGAGCTGCTCCTAGTACGAGAGGACCGGAGTGGACGAACCTCTGGTGTACCGGTTGTCACGCCAGTGGCATTGCCGGGTAGCTAAGTTCGGACGGGATAACCGCTGAAAGCATCTAAGCGGGAAGCCTCCCTCAAGATGAGTTTTCCCATGAAGCCCGTTGAAGACGACGACGTTGATAGGCAAGGTGTGGAAGTACGGTAACGTATGAAGCTAACTTGTACTAATTGGCTGATTGTCTTGACCATATAACCTCAAGCGCTGTGACGTGTGGAAGGTTATAAGGCACCTAAACGCGTGTGTGACGTTAATCTTTACCGGCTTTTTTTAAAGCCAACCGGTTTTCCTGGCGACTATAGCAATTTGGAACCACCTGATTCCATCCCGAACTCAGCAGTGAAACAGATTCGCGCCGATGATAGTGTGGGGTTTCCCCATGTGAAAGTAGGTCATCGCCAGGGTTTTATTCTTAAAGCGGCTTTAAGCCGCTTTTTTTATTTTATCTTCCTCCTATTGAAGCTTGCACTGTAATCGATATATATTATTCCCCTAGAATTTAATTTGTAGTTAGTTATGATTGTTCAAATAGAAGGCTTCCAAGTTGAACTCACCAGAAAGCCAGTTAAATATATAAATTTACGGATAACGTCTCAAGGGAACATTAAAGTTAGTGCTCCTAAACGCTCCTCTCTAAGCAGTATTTCTCGCTTTGTAAAAGATAAATCAGATTGGATCGTAAATAACCAAGAACGTTTAAAAAGTAAAGAGACAATTATTAACTTGCATTTACGCGAGGGTGAAAATCACTTTTTTCTAGGTAAGCGTTATAAGTTACTTCTTAAGCAAAGTACAACTAAAAGTGAAATTGTCCTTAATGAACCTTATTTGTATTGCTATGCTCCCAATATAAACTCCGATATAAAACAAGCAACCTTGCACAATTGGTATCGTAAGCAAATGCTAGCGCTTCTGCCCTCATTAATTAAAAAGTGGGAGCCTATTATTGGTGTGCATATTTTAGAATATGGCGTAAAAATAATGAAGACACGCTGGGGTTCTTGCAATACAGTTGCTAAAAGAATTTGGCTTAATCTTCATTTAATACAAAAACCACTTGTTTGTTTAGAATATGTTTTAGTTCATGAGATGGTTCATCTACTCGAACCAAGCCATAATAAACGTTTTCATAGTTTAATGACACAATTTATGCCTAATTGGCCTGATTATAAATTGTTACTCAATACAAAATTAATTTAGGTTATTTCAAAAATAATTTAAATATTTTATATCGTATTACTGGATGTGTCATTAATTACTTTTATAGTAAAAATTGAGATAGTTTAGCTTATATTAACCTGAGCGAGGCGAATAGTAGATTTATTTAATGAACTTAAATTTTATTTAGATAAATTTGCTTAATTGTTAGTTGAAAGCACTACTTGATAACATGCCCTAAATACAAACTAAGTAGGAATAGTAATGAATATTTTAATTGCAGGAGGCTCAGGATTTATTGGTCAGGAGTTGGCAAAAGCGTTACAAGATAAGCATCACCTTACTATTGTAGGTAGGGATAAAAATAAACTTAAAACAATATTTCCTGCCTCTATATCGCTTATAACTTGGCCTGAGCTTACCCAATTATCAGCTCAAGATTATGATGTAGTTATTAATCTAAGTGGTTACAATATTGCCGCTTCTCGTTGGAGCGATGATGTCAAGCAGAAAATTATAAATTCACGTGTTAGCACTACAACTAAATTAATAGATTGGATTATAAAATCAAAGGCTAAACCAAGACTTTTTGTTGCTAATGCGGTAGGAATTTATGGTGCGCAAGATAAGGATGATGTAAGTTCTTTTGATGAAAATTCTATTATTAATATGACACAGCCACGTGATTTTCTTAGTGAAATAGGAATAAAGTGGCAACAAGCCTTACCGCCTGCAGTTGATTACGGATTAAACACGGTAACTACACGTTTTGGTGTTGTTTTAAAGGAAGGCGAAGGAATTTTAAAAAAATTGAATTTAAGTTTTAAACTTGGTGCAGGAAGTATCATTGGCGATGGGCAGCAAGTAATATCTTGGGTACATATTAAGGATGTCATTGCCGCTTTTATTTTTCTACTTAATCACACTGATCTTCAAGGTCCATTTAATGTTACTTCTCCAAATCCCGTGACGCAAAAAGAATTTGCCAAAGCGTTAGCGAATTCAATGCATAGACCCTTGTTTTTTAAAATGCCCGCTTCTTTAGTTAAATTATTATTCGGTGAAATGGGTGATTATTTACTTTTACAAGGTCAGCGTGTGATACCTAAGCGGCTATTAGAAGCAGGTTTTAAATTTGATTATCCTTATATTGATGAGGCGTTGCGGGCAAATTAAGTTATTTATTTTTAGCTTGCGATAAATATCTATTTTTCAAGCGAATATAATGCTCTGCTGAGTATTTAAGGTGTTCTAATTCTCCTGTAGTGAGTACTCTAATAGCTTTTGCAGGACTTCCTAAATATAGATAGCCACTTTGCAAGCGCTTTCCGGGTGGGATGAGAGCGCCTGCACCGATAATAACTTTTTCTTCTATATATACATCATCCAGCACTAAAGCGCCCATTCCTATAAGGCAGTAATCTTCAATAGTGCAGGCGTGTAAAACCGCTTGATGGCCAACTGTGATTTTTTTGCCGAGGATAAGTGGACGCCCGCCTGGCGTAAATGGCCCATCGTGGGTTACATGTAAAACAGCAGCATCTTGAATATTAGTGCCTTCACCTATATGGATAGAATTAACATCTCCACGAATAACAGCCATTGGCCATACTGAGACATCATTGGCAAGCTCTACATCCCCAATTACTGTAGCAGTAGGGTCAATATAGACCTCGTTACCTAAAGTAGGAGTCTTATTTTCAAAAGAACGAATCATGTTAAACTCAAGTTAAAGTCACGAATTCTTCAGCGCTAGTAGGATGAATAGCAACAGTATTATCAAAATCACGTTTACAAGCGCCCATTTTGACAGCTACACCAAAGCCTTGCAACATTTCATCAGCACCATAACCAATGACGTGTAAGCCGATAATCTTTTCCTCACTACCTAGCGTAATTAATTTCATTGCTGTCGGTAATTTTTGTTCACTTAATGCATCAAACATAGGATTAAATCGAGTTTTATAAACTTTAATTTTTTCAGCACCAAATTGGTTTAAAGCTTCTTCCTCACTAAGGCCTACACTGCCAATAGGTGGATGGGTAAAAACAACTGAGCAAATATTTTTATAGTCTAAATATGCCTCTTTTTGCCCACCAAATAAGCGATCGCAAAGCCTGCGGCCAGCAGCAATAGCAACGGGGGTTAATGCTGGCGCATCGATAACATCACCAATAGCATAAATACCTGGTACGCTAGTGTTTTGATATTTATCAACTTTAATTAAGCCTCTATGATCATGTACAACACCGATTTTATCTAAATTTAAATTAAATGTTCTTGGTGAGCGACCCACTGCGGCAATAACTACGTCAATATCAGAAATAACGGATCCACTTTTACAATGAATAGTTTTTTTACCATCTGGCTGAAGATTAATAGCCTGAGCGCGGTGATTTAAATGAACGTCTAAACCTTGTAATTTCATAATCTCAAGTAGAGTATTACCTAGCATGTCATCAAAGCGGCTAAGTGGATGAGTACCCCGAATTAATAGATGAGTTCTAACATCTAAACCATGTAATACTCCAGCTAGCTCAACACCAATGTAACCACTGCCAATAATAGCAGCACTACTTGGTTTCTCTGTTAAATTGAAAAACCCATCCGAGGTAATGGCATGTTCAATGCCTATTAGATCATCTGGGAGGGTAGGCTCCCCTCCTGTAGCAATAATAATATGTGGCGCCTGATACCTCTTTCCAGCAACGGAAATGGTTTGTTTATCAACAAACAATCCTTCTCCTTGCAAATGAGTAATATTATATTGCGTAAAACGACTAAGATAAATCTCCCGAAGCCTTGCAATATAAGCTTCGCGCTTGGCTACTAAGGTAGGCCAATCTAGTTCTACATCAACAGGTGAAAATCCATAGTCTGGTGCTTTGTGTAAATGCTCTGCAATTAAAGAAGCATTAAACATAACCTTTTTAGGCACACAACCTAAATTAACACAGGTTCCGCCTAAATAAAATTTTTCAACTACAGCAACCTTAGCTCCATGTTTTGCTGCCCGAACAGCGCTAGCAATTCCACCGCTTCCTCCCCCTAAAACAATTAAATCAAAATCCATTACCTACTCTCTAATTAAAACTACCTACTAACTACTTTAGCTAGCCAAATTATTTTCTTCAACAATTAATAAGAATACTTTGAAATTTGCCGAAAACTTAAATTAGCGCCATTATAATTATTAACTGGATATAATTTATTGTTCATGAACTTAAAATTAATCATACTGATTTTAGTTGTTCTAACTTTCCTAGGCTGCAATCGACCAAAAGAGGCAGCTTATCAAGGTTATATTGAAGGTGAAAATATTTATCTTGCTTCGCCTTATTCAGGCATTTTAGAAAAATTAGCTGTTCAGCGAGGGCAATTGGTACAGAAGAATCAATTTTTATTTGCTCTAGACCCTAACCCGCAAGCATTTATTATTAAACAATATCAAGCTCAAATGAACCAGGCAGAACATGTGCTGCAAGATTTACTAAATCCACGACGTACTCAAGAAATTGCTGCGATTGAAGCACAAATAGAACAGGTTAATGCGCAGTTGGAATTATCTCAAGTTGGGGTTAAGCGTTATCAACAGCTTTATGAGCGTCATGTCGTAGCAAAGGACGTTTATGATGAAGTCGTTTCACGCTATCAGCAACTATTAAAAAGCAAAGAGCAATTTCAAGCTAATCTAAACTTAGCAAAACAGGGTAGCCGCGTTGAACAAATTAGAGCGCAACAAGCACAAATAATATCCCTTAGGGAAAAGCTTAGCGATGCTGTTTGGCAACTTAGGCAGAAAAAATTAAGTGCACCTGACGCAGGTGTTATATTTGATACCTATTATCGTGAAGGTGAGTTTGTTGGTAGTCAGCAGCCTGTAGTTTCTCTATTAACTCCTAAAAATGTATATATTGAATTCTTTGTGCCTGTCGATCAATTAACAACTATTAAAGTCGGGCAGGTAATTAAGTTTAAATGCTATAGCTGTAATCAAGCTAGTCAAGCAACTATCAGCTATATTTCGCCTGAAGCTGAATATCTTCCGCCACTAGTTTATAGTCGTGAAAATGATAATAAATTGGTATTTCGAATTAAAGCTAATATGATAATGTTTAATCAATATAAACCTGGCCAACCGGTGACCATCTATCTACCATGACTATAGAGACAATTATTGATGTGTATGATTTACGTAAAAGTTTTGCAAATCGTGTGGTTGTTAACGGAGTTAACTTACATGTAAAAAAAGGCGAGGTTTTTGGCTTTCTTGGCCCCAATGGTAGTGGGAAAACGACAACTATTCGTATGCTATGTGGTCTTTTAACACCTGATGCAGGGCGAGGAACTTGTTTAGGCTACGATATCATTTCAGAGTCGAAAGAAATTAAGCAGCATGTAGGTTACATGACGCAGAAATTTAGCTTTTATACGGATTTAAGTGTCGAAGAAAACTTACGTTTTGTAGCCCGTGTATATGGTATGGAGAATCGCCAACAGCGCGTTGAACAAGCTTTAGAAGAACTTGGCTTAAGTAGTCGTCGTAAACAATTAACAGGTTCTTTATCAGGCGGCGGCTGGAAACAACGAGTGGCATTGGCTGCTTGCCTGCTACATAATCCAGATTTATTACTGTTAGATGAGCCAACAGCAGGCGTTGATCCCATTGCAAGACGAGAATTTTGGGACAAAATTCATATGCTCAGTGAACAGGGCGTTACAACGTTAGTTTCTACTCATTATATGGATGAAGCTGAGCGTTGTACAAGATTAGCTTATTTAGCCTACGGCGAATTATTAATTACCGGAACGGTGGATGAAGTTATTGCCTCTACTAAGCTCTTAACTTGGGAAATTACAGGTCAAGTCACTACGACTTTATTACAAAAAGCGAAAACACTACAGGGTGTTGTACAGGCTGCCTTATTTGGTAGTCAAATTCATATCAGTGGTTATGACAAACAGGTCATTGAAGCAAGCTTAAACGATTTAGCGCGAACGGAACATATAAAATGGCACCAAATTTCATCAACACTTGAAGATGCATTTATAAGTCTTGTAAAAAAATCACAAGGAGAGCAAGAGTGATTGCGGGAATAGAGCGATTGATAGCGGTAATTAGTAAAGAATTTATTGAAATGCGTCGTGATAAAGCTACTTTCGCCATGATACTTGGAATTCCTTTAATGCAGCTAATTTTATTTGGTTATGCAATCAATAATAATCCGCGCTACTTACCGACCGCTATCGTAAACGATGATGAGACTAATTTTACACGCCGTATTTTAGTTAGTATGGAAAATTCAACTTATTTTAAATTTCTAAGTCCAGCCGTAAGTGAAGTAGAAGCGCATGAGTTATTAAAACGAGGAAAAGTTCAATTTGTCGTTAATTTTCCACCTAATTTTACTGATAATCTCGTAAGAGGTTTAAGTCCATCTTTACTATTGGAAGCAGATGCAAGTGACCCGGCAGCTACAAGTCGTGCAGTTGCTGTGTTTAATGAGTTACCTTCTTTAGTTTTAAAAGAAGAATTAATTGGGCCACTTAAACGATTAAATGCTAGTTCCCTACCTTACACACCTGTAATTCATACCCTTTATAATCCATTGGCTATTTCAGCCTATAATATAGTTCCAGGCTTACTAGGGGTCGTATTGACTATGACTATGGTGATAGTCACAGCCTTAGTGATTACCCGTGAGTATGAGCGTGGAACGATGGAAAATCTCTTAGCAACACCCTTAAGACCGCTAGAAATTATGGTTGGCAAAATACTTCCTTATATTATGGTAGGTTATGCACAGACATCGTTAATTTTATTTTTTGCGAGATTTTTATTTGGGGTGCCTATGCAAGGAAGTATTCTTTTATTATTAATTTTATGCCTACCTTTTATTGCTGCTAATTTAGTTATGGGATTAACCTTTTCAACTTTAGCTTCTAATCAGTTACAAGCAGTACAAAGTGCAATGTTTTTCTTTTTGCCCTCTATACTTTTATCTGGCTTTATGTTTCCTTTTAGGGGTATGCCTGAGTGGGCACAATGGCTTGGTAGCATATTGCCGCTAACTCATTTTTTAGTTATTGTGCGGGGTATATTATTAAAGGGGAATACTTTCTTAGATGTATGGTATGAAATAATTCCTATTATTGGGTTTACCTTGATTATTATGCTAATTGGCTTTAAGCGCTTTAGACAAACACTAGATTAGAATGAAATTAAATTAAGAAATTGGTAACCATGCGCTCTACACGCTCATCTATTAATACATTTATATGATCAAGTTTGGTAAGTAGAGCAAGTGAAGCGTAGGGATAGTAACGGCAGAATTCGATGGATTCTCGGGGTGGAATAGAATTATCCTCTTTACCATGAACGCATAAAATATGAGTTGTTCCACGATTAATAAAATTGCGAAAATTAAGGTGCGCGATACTAGTTTTAGAGTTTTGCTGTATAACATCTCTAAGAAGCAGATAACTTTTGCCATTTAATTTAAATCGTCTAGCATGCCGGCTAACTGGAGTACGCATATTAGTGGGAGAGGCTATAAGGACGGCACGCTCAGGTACCTTTCAAGTTGCCATTCTGGTAATTGGCAGGCTAAATTTAGGGTGTTTAAAAGCATAGAGCCACCAAATGAATGGCCTACCACGGCATAGAAAGGTCCTAAATTATTGATAACCGTCCGAAGGGTATTTACGGCATCAATCCAAGTTAATTGTAGTCCTTTAGCTTCGCCATGAGCAGGAAAGTCTAGGGCGTAAACATCATAACCTTGCTGGTGCAAAGCGCGAATCAAACGGGCCATATAAGCTGCACGAGACATCCACCCATGTGTAATAAGTACTTTTTTTGCTGCTGGATTATCTACTTGCGCAAAATGATGAATAACATGATGGCGTGGCGAATTAGCAGTCAATAAATTGGTGCGATTATTAAGTAAAAATTCACAAGCTTGCTGCGCAAATTCTCTATATTCTTTTTCCACAGGCAGTGGAAGAGGCGTAATAAACAGCTGATAACAAAGTTGCGCATGAAAAAAATTTCTTAGTTCGGCCAATGCACTAGCGATCATAGCATTATCCTCACTACTTTATATATTATAGTATTACCCACTACACTTTATACAACGTTGCAAGCTCCTTCGGCTTAGTCATATACGTCTATACACTTCTTTATCGAATAAGCTTGCGCCTTATCTAAACTTAGTGGATGGCGCTATATAAAGAGTAGTTAATAAATTAATTTTAATAACAGTACTCGCAAAAATTTCAATTTCTATATTAGAAATGTTTAATTTAAGCACTAAATATCTTATGTTTTTACTTTGATCTTGAAATTTTTAAAGCTGAAATAAATAAAATTAAAATAATTACCTATAACTTATGTAGCTTCTATTTCTAGAAATTACAAGTAATTGCTGAAATATTATAAAGTTTTGTTGTTAGCATAAATGATCAAGGGTATATTGGCAGACTTAATTACAGCACGCCTAACTATTAAGAATAGATATATAATTAGATTAGCTTAGATTTAAATTACGCTAAAAGGATGAATATGCATACGTCAAATTATCTTTACCATGATGGTGAACAGGAATTATATGGTTTTCTTGCTTATAATGACCGATTTGATCAGCCAAGGCCTGCAGTCTTAGTGGCTCATGATTGGAGCGGTCGCAATGATTTTAGCTGTGAAAAAGCAAAAATGTTAGCAAAAATGGGTTATGTAGGTTTTGCCTTGGATATGTATGGTCATGCACGCATTGGTGAAACAATTGATGAAAAGCAAGCGCTTATGCAACCATTGGCTGCTGATAGAGGAATGTTGCTGTCTCGTATACGGGCAGCTTTTGATGCGCTTATTGCAATGCCTGAAGTAGATAGCACGAAAGTTGCTGCAATAGGCTTTTGTTTTGGTGGCTTATGTGTATTAGATTTAGCTCGTAGTGGTGCTGATTTAAAAGGGGTTGTCAGTTTTCATGGTTTACTCAATAAACCTGACGAGAAAGAAAAGCAAGCTATTAAGGCCAAAATCTTAATACTCCATGGTTTTGATGATCCTATGGTTAAACCTGATCAAGTTAGGCAGTTTTGTCATGAAATGACAGCAGCTAATGTCGACTGGCAAGTCCATGTTTTTGGTAATACTCAGCATGCCTTTTCTAATCCACAGGCCAATGATCCAAAACTTGGAACAATTTATAATCCTTTAGCAGAGAAACGTTCTATACAATTAATGACTAATTTTTTACAAGAGATTTTTGCTTAGGTGAGAATGATAATTCACAGTTTATTTTAGCTTATTTTAATCTGAAATGCTGTTGAGTTAACGATGTCGATTTAAGTCTTAATGTTGGGCCAGGGCCCAACCTACATAAAAATATATTGTTAAGTATTTTAGTAGCTTTATCGCTTAGCTAAAGCATCCAAGATGAAAGCGGGGCTTGCCATAGGAATAACAAGTTGTTTAGCTTTAGGCGACCAATCTATCTTTTTCATGTCAATTTTCTGTAGCGTAGGATTGGAATAGGATTTGAAGTAAAAAATCCCATTGGTTAAATCTTTAAAGACGGTCCATTGCGTTTTATCTAAATTATCTTCTGTATTAGGAGTGCCTTTTACACTTCTAATAAATCCAAATGGAATATCAACATTATTGAGAATGTGCTCACTTAAAATAACAGCACTTAAAGCATCAGGAACAGGCATTGCTGTTTGTTGTAACATAGCTACCTTAACAAAACGTGAGGGAGGGGAGGGATCGCCAGGTAAGCCTACTAACCCTGAACCTTGACCAGTGCCAGAATAAACAATACTGTCATGCTTAATTGCTTTAGGTGCATAAGGTGAGAGATTAGCATAATTTTGTAAATTAGTTATTTGCCAGTTAAAGGTTGGTGCATTAGTTAATATACCTAAAGGATTATGATAAATTTTAACCTTACCATTAATAAACTCAATAACTATACTCTTTCCAGTTTTTTCCGTCACAATAGCATGCGCAGGTAAAACAGCTGGCTGACCTGCTACTTTAATTGGTATGGCAAAAATATAAATTTGTTTAATAGCCTGCTCTACTTCAGCAACGGAGCTAAAATTACCTAAAATCCAATCACCTAAATAAGTATAAGGAATTGCTTTATCATTGTAATTGGCTGCCACGGTAGGGTATTTAGTGTACCCTGGTAAGTATAAATAGCCAAATGATAAGCCTTTTTCGTTCATGCCATCTAACGCTTGACCTGTCTGAAAGAAATCAGCAAATAAATAGCCATATTTCGACGTCCAACTCATACTAGGCGTGCCATCTTCGCGTGTGGTTTTAACTATTTTGTTAGGTGATGAATTCATAATACGCGATTGTAAATCGGGGCCAAATTCTAATGTTCGCCCAACAATTAATGAGTTATCTTGAGCTTTGACTTGGATGTTAGTACATGCATTAAGAAAATTAGCAAATAATAAACTAGAAAATAAAATATAAATGTAGCATAAAAATTTTATCATTATAGCCTCTACTTATTAAGGTTACTAAGATAGTATTTTTTCAAGCTATATCGTATTGCAGCTGTCTATTAAACAATTAAATAATTAAATTTTTACAAGTTGTGCTTGATAATTATTATTATTAATTAAATAAAAGAGACGTAGCCATAAAAGGCCACTAATTATAATCAAGCAACCTGCCATAAATAGGGTGTAACTTGCATGATTTTTAAATATAAAATTGTAAACAAGTGGCAAAATAAAACCGCCAAAAATTTGTGGTAAAGTGATACTTATATTAAAAATTCCTAAATAAGTTCCGGTTCTATCAGGAGGTAAATACTTAAGTACAATAACATAAGGTAAAACAATCAAACTACCCCAAAAAATACCAATGCAAGTACAGCTAATAAACATGCTTGTAGGCGTTGTTTTAAAACACAATAAGGAAATACCCAGGCCCCCTAATAGGACCGCTGTACCATGTATTTTTTCACTTTTAATATATTTTGATAGGTTATAAACAATTAACGTAAAAACAAGGCTAACATATTGATATAGTGAAAAATAATAAGAAACATCTAAGCTTACTTGATGCATTATAGCTTTATAATGCTCAGAGTTATTAACCACTACATTTCTAGGTAAGTGATAAACTTGTTGAGCTATACATAAACTGAAATAAAGCCAAAAAGTAAAGATACCAATCCATGCAATACTATTGATAGTTAATACTTTTAAAAAGATAGGATGGGTATTTTTAATTTCTGTTTTTATAGATTTAGTTTTATAAAATAGCTCTTTAACTAAAGAGATAAAAAGGCCTTTAGTAATAGGTGCATCGAGTGTAGGCCTTTCTTTAGTTTTTTTAAAAAAATAAACTAAAGTAATAAGCAACATAAGTCCGGTGAATATGTAGCCACCTACAAGATTACTAGGAATAGCATAAGTTGCAGATAAGCTGGCTTCCTGCCCAATAAAAACTTTTTGAATGATACTAGGTAGATAGGCGCCACAAACCCCACCTAAACCTGAGAAGAAAGCAAAGATTGAAAAAGCACGGGTGCGCGTGACACTTTCTTGAAAAAAATCTGCTGTCAAGGCACGTAAACCCTCAGCACTTCCATTTATGCTGCAATCAATTAAAAAAGTAAACCAAACAATATAAATAATGGAGCTAGAAAGCGGTAGAAGTAGAAAAGAAAAAGCAGCACAAATACCCCAACCTATAATGTAAGGTTTTCGCTTACCATAGCTTGTGGAACTATTGTCGCTTAAGTAACCAACTAAAGGTTGAATAAGCATCCCTGTTAGCGGCGGAATTAACCACAACAGCGGAATAGAGGCATCACTTGCGCCGACAAATTTTAATAAAATAGTTAGGTTAGAAAGTTGAAAAGTAAAACAAAAATTAACAGCAAATGCTAGTAAGGCTAAACCTAGATATTTTATCTTAAAGATTCTTTCCATCCAGCAATCCCTTGACTGTTCCAAATTTTAAGATAGGGTAATAAGTAAAATTATTCAACCGTCTAAGACAATTAGTAGGGAAAAATTTATAAAAAAAATTTTTTATGCTTGCCATTTTGACATTGTGTTTATGGATAGATGAAATGTTAAAAATTTAGGGATAAAGAGAATGTTAAAAATAGAAACAAATCAAATGCAAAATACCAAGCAAACTAACTTGAACATGGAAGGTTTAAAAAGAGTATGGATTACCAATATTTACCCAGAGATCGATGGCGGTAAATTTCCGGCTAAGCGTATTCTTAATGATATTGTCACTATCGAGGCAGATATGTTTTGTGATGGTATCGATGAGATTCAAGCCGTGTTAATTTATAAACATGAAACAGAAAAAAATTGGCAAGAAGCTAGTTTTTCTTTACTCAATAATGATCGTATGGAAGCCACATTTACAGCAGCTAAAATAGGTAAATATTTTTATACGATTCGAGCTTGGATTGATGAATTTAGTACTTGGAAAAAACGCTTTTTTAAAAAATTATCGTTCAAAGATGATATTGAGGTAGAAAAATTAATTGGTACTGAGTTAATTAAGCGTGCTTGTCAAACAGAAACCCCTGACTTTATTAATTCAACCTTAGAAAAACTGGCAACAATAAAGCAGCCGAAACAATTAGAAAAATTACTGAATCATAAAAAATTAATCCAATGGCTGCAGAAAACATTAAAACCAAATTTCATCACCGTCTATCCACAAACATTAACTATTGTAGTTGATCGTGAAAAAGCACGTTTTAGTACATGGTATGAATTGTTTCCGCGTTCGGTTACAGATAGATCTACGCGCCATGGAACTTTTCAAGATGTTATTAATTATCTACCGACAGTTAAGGAAATGGGTTTTGATGTTATCTACTTACCGCCCATTCATCCAATTGGTGAGACTAATAGAAAAGGCAAAAATAATAGTCTAAAGGTAGCTAAAGGTGATCCAGGTAGCCCTTGGGGCATAGGCTCGCCTGCAGGCGGGCATAAAAGTATCCATCCTGAATTAGGTACCTTAAAAGATTTTCGCCAGATGGTGAAAAGAGCAACAGAATTAGATATAGAAATTGCCCTTGATTTTGCTTTGCAATGTAGCCCTGATCATCCTTACCTAAAAAAACACTCAACTTGGTTTAAACATCGGCCTGATGGCACTTTACAATATGCTGAAAATCCGCCTAAAAAATATCAAGATATTTATCCGCTTGATTTCGCTTCTACCGATTGGCCAAGTATGTGGAATGAGTTTAAATCCATTATTTTGTTTTGGATTAAACAAGGCGTTAAAATTTTTCGTGTAGATAACCCGCATACGAAACCCTTTATTTTCTGGCAGTGGTTAATCCAAGAAATTAAAGCCTTGCATCCAGATGTACTTATGTTAGCTGAAGCATTTACACGCCCTAAGATTATGTATCAATTAGCTAAATGTGGCTTTTCGCAATCTTATACTTATTTTGCTTGGCGTAATACTAAAGAAGAGTTGACGAGCTATTTACAGGAATTAAACTCACCGCCTGTTGTTGACTTTTTCCGACCAAATTTCTGGACTAATACACCTGATATTTTAACTGAATTTTTGCAAAAAGGAGGACGACCTGCTTTTATCATTCGGTTCATGTTAGCAGCAACCCTAAGCAGTAATTATGGAATGTATGGCCCTGCTTATGAAAATTGTATTAATAAACCTCTACACGAAGGCTCTGAAGAGTATTTAAATTCGGAAAAATATTCTATCCATTATTGGCAGAAGTCAAAGGATAATATTAGCGATATTATTACCAAAGTGAATAAAATTCGCCGAGAACATGAGGCCTTACAAAATACAAGTTCCGTTTGCTTTTATCGCACGGATAATCCCCACCTCATTTGCTATAGTAAACACAATACTCTTGAAGATAACATTATCTTAATTCTAGTTAATCTAGATTACCGCTATAAACATTCCGGATTTGTTGACATTAATTTTGAAAAATTTGGTATAAAAGATAAGCCATTTAAAATTCATGATTTATTAACAGATGAAGTATATACCTGGCAAAACGGTAAATGTTATGTAGAACTTAATCCTGAAAAAGACCAGTATGCGCACATTTTCCAAGTAAGGAAATAAGTAGCTATTTAGAGAGCATGCTTGAAACTTGATGAAAGGTTGCATTTAAGTGCATAGAGTGTGAATGCTTAATGATGTCCCTGGCTTTCCCTCAGACGGGAATCTATTTTTATACGGGTTTGGTTGCGTATTGAACTAGATTTTTATTTTGTCATTCCCGCGCAGGCGGGAATTTATTGCTAACTAGGCACTGTGCATGTGTTAAGATAGATTTCCGCCTACGCGGAAATGACAGGTTTTTTGGAAATGACAAGGTTTTTGGAAATGACCGAGTTTTGGAAATGACCGACGCTTACAACTTACAATGATTAAGGCAGATTTTTATTTTGTCATTCCCGCGCAGGCGGGAATCTATTGCTAACTAGGCACTGTGCATACGTTAAGATAGATTTCCGCCTGCGCGGAAATGACAGGGTTTTTAAGCTGTATCGTAATAGTTTATATGAATACCGTAAATAACTATTTAAAGGTATGCTTGAAATTTGATAAAAGGTTAGATTTAAGCGCTAGCGTGTGAATACTTAGTGTTGTCTCTATCTTTTCCGCGTAGGCGGGAATCTATTTTTATGCGGGCTTGGTGTGTGTATTAAGATAGATTTCCGCCTGCGCGGAAATGAGAGACTTTTTAAGTTAGCAGCGTTCTGTGAACGCTTATGGAAATAAAAGGAAGTGCTAAAATCATGGACGATTTAAGACAAATAGAATGGTATAAAGATGCCGTTATTTATCAAATTCATGTACGAGGTTTTTATGATAGTAATGATGATGGTATTGGCGATTTTAAAGGATTAATTCAAAAATTAGATTATATTGAATTTTTAGGCGTTAATACTATTTGGCTGTTGCCATTTTATCCGTCCCCATTAAAAGATGAAGGTTATGATATAGCCGATTACATGAGTATTAATCCTATTTACGGCAACCTTAAAGATTTCAAACGATTTTTAAAAGAAGCACATGCAAGAAACATTCGTGTTATTACGGAATTAGTTATTAATCATACCTCTAGCCAACATGAGTGGTTTCTTAAATCACGTTCGGCTAAACCAGGTTCTTATTGGCGTAATTTTTATGTCTGGAGTGAGACTGCAGAGGAGTTCGCTGATGCACGAATTATTTTTAGAGATTTTGAGCCTTCTAACTGGACTTGGGATCACAGTGCTAATGCTTATTATTGGCATCGCTTTTATGCTCATCAGCCTGATTTAAATTATGATAACCCAAATGTACAGAAAGAGATTTTCAGAATCGTTGATTTTTGGTTAGGAATGGGTGTTGATGGCTTACGATTAGATGCTATTCCTTATTTATTTCAGCGCGAAGGGACAAATTGTGAAAACCTACCTGAAACTCATCATTTTTTAAAAAAATTAAATAAGCATATTACTTCTAAATTTGATAATCGCTTCTTATTAGCAGAAGCTAACCAATGGCCAGAAGATGCAGTTAATTATTTTGGTAAAGGCGATGAATGCCAAATGGCTTTTCATTTTCCTCTTATGCCAAGAATGTATATGGCTGTACAAATGGAAGATAGGTTTCCAATCATTGATATTATTGAGCAAACGCCACCCATCCCTGAAAATTGTCAGTGGGCCATTTTTCTCCGTAATCATGATGAGCTAACCTTAGAAATGGTTACTGATGAAGAGCGTGATTATATGTATCGTATGTATGGTCAAGATCAGCAAATGCGTATTAATCTTGGTATTCGCCGACGGCTTGCGCCATTAATGGGGGGTGATAGAAGGAAAA
The DNA here is from genome assembly GCF_048541585.1 of Legionella sp. D16C41. Taxonomy (NCBI): domain Bacteria; kingdom Pseudomonadati; phylum Pseudomonadota; class Gammaproteobacteria; order Legionellales; family Legionellaceae; genus Legionella; species Legionella sp. D16C41. The sequence continues at coordinate 458,237 of NZ_CP183303.1, forward strand.
TTGAGCTATTAAATGCTTTACTCTTTTCCATGCCTGGAACACCTGTTATGTATTATGGTGATGAAATTGGTATGGGTGATAATATCTATTTAGGTGATCGTAATGGGGTACGAACACCAATGCAGTGGTCTAACGATAATAATGCTGGTTTCTCAGGGGCTACACCACAAAAATTATATTTACCCGTTATTATTGACCCTGAATACAATTATCAAGCTACTAATGTTAAGTTGCAGCAACAAAACTCCCAATCATTGTTATGGTGGATGAAGCGGCTTATTGAGGTGCGCAGTGCCTATACCGCATTTAGCCGAGGTACTATTGAATTTTTATACCCTGAAAATAATAAGATAATTGCTTTTTATAGAATACACGAAGAAGAAGTTATTTTAGTTTTAATCAATTTATCTCGTTTTACGCAAAATTTTAAATTAGATTTAGCAAAATATGTAAACCATTCGCCCACTGAGGCTTTTGGTAGAACTGCTTTCCCAACCATTACTGAAAACCCTTACTTCTTTGTTCTTGGTCCTTATAGTTTCTTATGGTTAGAAATTAATAAACCAGATGCTCAACATAACAGAACTGTTACTCATACCAATGAGCATTTGACAATAAAAGATAAATGGAGTGATTTACTTGCTTCAAGTGAAAAGAAAAAATTAGAAAAAATACTTGCTCATTACATAGTTGATTGTCGTTGGTTTAGATCTAAAAATCATACCATTGCAAAAGTTATGATTGCTGATCATATTTTAATTAAAAATTCAGCAGTACCTGTTTATCTTTTATTAATTAATGTGGAGTTTAATGATAAAGAGGCTGAACAATATTTTATGTTTGTTACAGCTGAAACTGATGAAGATAAGCTTTATGATTCTGATCAACCAGCTAAAATCATTTGCTCTTTGGTTAATAAAACTAAGAAAGTATCTTATTTAATTGACGCTATGTATACGTCGGAAGTTTGGAAAGATATTTTTCACATTTTTAGTGCTAACAAAACATTAGCTGGTGCTAATGGTAAATTAGAAGTTAATGTTAATAGCCTTTATAAAAAAGTTATTGGGAACCAGACTGACGTTGTAGAAATTAAAGCATTGGCAGTAGAACAATCAAATACATCAATTTTATATGATAAAACAGCATTGTTAAAAATTTATCGGCGCTGCGAATTTGAAGAAAATCCAGAGGTAGAGATTAGCCAATTTCTAACAGATAAAAAAGATGTTAAATCCCCAAGAATTGCGTGTACTTTAAAATATCATCATAAAAATAAAACGATGACGGTAGGCATTGTGCAAGAATATATTGCTAATGCTGGTAATGCTTGGGAGCATACGCTTGACTCAATTGCTACTGTAATTGAACAAATGGATCTTTCAACTCCTGCTAAACTAACAACTTCGCGTATCTATCCTTGGCAAAAACTTATACCTTCCTTACCCAAAGAGATTACTGAATCACTAGGTTTATATGCTCATTCGGTTATTATTCTAGCAGAACGTACAGCACAAATGCACCTTGCTCTAGCTGCTGATCCTAATAATAAACACTTTGCTGCTGAGAACTTTACTTTATTTGATCAGCGCAGTTTATATCAGTCTTTACGTAATTCATTTATTAAAACGTCTAGTTTATTTAAAGCAAACACAGTTAAATTAGAATGCGAGTTACAGGAAAAAATTAGCAGGCATTTAGCTGATAAAGATTTATTATTAGATAATGTAAAACCGATATTGCATCATAAAATAGGTGGCAAAAAAATTCGCTGTCATGGCGATTACCATTTGGGACAAATTTTATATACAGGCAATGACTTTGTAATTATTGATTATGAAGGCGAGCCAGGACGGCCTTTATCAGAGCGGAAAATAAAACGTCCACCATTAAGAGACGTAGCCGGTATTCTACGTTCCTTCCATTATGCGTTATATACTGTATTAGAGAATAAAACTGTATTTACTACAGGACATCACTTCGATGCCGAAGAATGGTATTGTTGGATATGCCATTTATTTATTAATACTTACCTAGAATATCCGGAAATTAAAACGCTAATGCCTAAAGAGGCTGCCTGTTTTTCTTTATTGCTTAAAGCATTTATGTTTGAAAAGGTTTTACATGAAATTGAATATGAAATAAATAATCGCCCTAATTGGCTACATGTACCCTGTAAGGGTTTAATTCAGCTTCTGGAGTAGACACTACATATGGATAAATCAAACAAGGATAGTTTGAAGCTATTATGGGAACTTGCTAAAGATGCAGGTATTTTACTTTCTTATGAAAATGCTTGGAAGAAAAAGATTAAGGCAACTCCGGAAGTTATTCTTTGTCTTTTAAACCGCTTAGGTATCCCTATTAAAAAAATTGAGCAAGCGCCTCTCTTTCTAGAGCAGGTTGTTCAACAGAAAATAGATGAAAAAATTGCCAAAAATATTGTTATCTGGGATGGTAAAGCTAAAAATATACCTATCCTTCTAGCTGAAGATGAACTAAAAAAATCGCTAACTTATAAGATCAGTTTAGAAGATGGTAACGTTTTCGAAGAGACAGTTGAGCTTAGTAAAATTAAAGCCAAGCGTAAACAATTACATGGTATCAAGTATATAGAAAAACTAATTTCACTACCTGAACTACCTATTGGCTATCATCAATTAAAAATAAATTTCCAGGCAAAAACTTATTCAAGTCTATTAATTGTTGCCCCTACTAAATTCTATACCAGGAATATAGATAAAGAACCTTGTTATGGTATGTTTGCACCCATTTATGCTCTTCATGATAAACATACCAAGCAATGTGGTGATTTAGCGACATTCGCTCATTTTTCTCATTGGCTGGCTGAACAAGGTGCTAAAGTGGTAGCAACAATGCCTTTTTTTGCCGGATTTTCTGAAAGCCATTGTGAGCCTAGTCCTTATTCACCCGTTAGTCGCTTATTCTGGAACGACTTGTATTTAGATTTAAATTATTTAGGTGATTTAGAAGAAGAGGAAGCGGAGTATAACGACACAGCGGAGCAAGATGAGCAATCGCGCTTGGTTGATTACTCTACTGCAGCACGCGTAAAACGTCAGCGTTTTGAAAAGTATATTGACACTATTTTAAATGATGAAGAATTACACCAAGAGCTGCAAACTTATTGTGAAAAACAACCTTTAGTGAAGCAATACTCGCTTTTTAGGGCTAAAAATGAAGTAGATAATCAAACTTGGCATGCTTGGACTGCAAAAGAAAGAAGAGAAGGGGATCTTGCTTTAAATAATAATTTAGAAAAATACTATTACTATCACCTTTTAGCCCAGTGGCAATTTGCTAAGCAATTAAAAGCATTTAAAACGGAGCTTAATCAACGTGGTCAACTACTTTATTTGGATTTACCTGTTGGTGTCCATAAAGATGGTTTTGATACGTGGTATTTTCAGGATAGTTTTTTAGAAGGTATTAGTATTGGTGCACCGCCTGATCCTGTTTTTAAAAATGGCCAAAATTGGGGCTCACCACCATTAAGTCCAACGACTTTAAAGAAGACGCATTTTCAATATTTTATTTTAATGTTGCGCAATATTTTTCAATACGTAGATATTTTACGTATTGATCATGTCATGGGCTTTAATCGTCTATTTTGGATCCCTGACAATTTTCCTATTTCAGAAGGCGTCTATGTTCAATATCCTGCTGAAGAAATGTATGCCATCTTATCTATTGAATCTCATCGTCATAAGGCGTCAATCATTGGTGAGAATTTAGGCTGCGTTCCGCCTATCACGGATGAAATGATGCAACAGCATGCGATGATTCAAATGAATATTACGCAATATTTATTAGAATCAAAAATGTCACTTGAGCCCACAAGTGAATTAATGCTTACTAGTTTAAATACCCACGATATGCCAACTTTCTTTGCCTTTTGCCAGGGGCTAGATATAGAAAAAGCGAAGTCAGAACAAGAGTTATCGCCAAAGGTATTCCGCAAAGCTATTCAAACACGCAAGAATCAAATTTTATTTTTAAGAGAGACTTTAGCTAAGCATAAGCTAGATGAAGATAATTTACTTGAATCTACACTTAAATTTTTAGCAGCGAGCAAAGCTAAAATTTTAATCTTAAACATTGAGGATTTATGGCAGGAAACAGCACCACAAAATACGCCTGCTAGTGGGCCAAATGAGCCAAATTGGCGAAGAAAATTTGCTTATTCAATCGAGCAAATTAAAACAATGTCTACTGTCAATTATCTTTTAAAACTAATTACAGATTTAAGGCCGAAAAAAGCTAAAATTGTTAAAGAAGCTAAAAAACTATCCTTAGTCAGTAAGGAAGATTTATATTTATTTAATGAAGGAACTCACTACCAGCTTTATGAGCATTTAGGCGCGCACTATATTAGTAAAAAAGGGAGCAAAGGTGTTTACTTTGCTGTTTGGGCGCCTAGTGCGCAATATGTTTCTGTGGTAGGAAGCTTTAACCATTGGAATCGAGGTGAAAATCCGATGACTTCAGTTGACGCTTCAGGTATTTGGGAAACCTTTGTTCCTCATGCCAAGCCAGGGGATTTATATAAATTCTATATTGAAGCTAGAAACCATTATTACAGCACTGAAAAAGCTGACCCCTTTGCCTTTTTACAAGAAATTCCACCAAAAAGCGCATCAGTGGTTTGGCATTCCAATTATCAATGGCAAGATGAAAAATGGATGACCAACCGTCATAAGCATCAACACTTAAATTCGCCCATTTCTATTTATGAGGTTCATTTAGGTTCATGGCGACGAGTACCTGAAGAAGGGTGCCGTTTTTTAACTTATCGTGAATTAGCACCTTTACTCACTGAATATGTTTTAAAAATGAATTTTACCCATGTAGAACTCTTACCAGTCATGGAGCATCCTTTTTACGGCTCTTGGGGTTATCAAACTTTAGGCTATTTCGCACCAACGTCGCGTTATGGTAATCCAGATGATTTTAAATATTTTATAGATTATCTCCATCAGCATGATATTGGAGTGATACTTGACTGGGTGCCTTCTCATTTTCCAAATGACGAGTATGGTTTAGCCTATTTTGATGGTACGCACTTATATGAACACAGTGATCCCAGAAAAGGTTTTCATCCCGATTGGAAAAGTGCCATTTTCAATTATGGCCGCCATGAAGTGAAATCATTTTTAATCAGTAGTGCTATATATTGGTTACAGGAATACCATATTGATGGTTTACGTGTTGACGCAGTCGCTTCGATGCTATACCTAAATTATTCCCGCCGTGAAGGGGAGTGGATTCCTAATATTCATGGTGGTAATGAAAACCTTGAAGCAATTGATTTTTTACAAACATTAAATAAAACGATTTATCATTATTTCCCGGATGTGCAAACATTTGCTGAAGAGTCAACGGCTTGGCCGGGTGTGTCAAGGCCTACTTACATAGGCGGTTTAGGTTTTGGATTTAAATGGGATATGGGGTGGATGCACGATACCTTGTCTTATCTACACCTTGACCCTATTCATCGCCGTTTTCATCAGCATCGTTTATCTTTTCGCATGATTTATGCATTTAATGAGAATTTTACGCTTTCCTTATCGCACGATGAGACTGTTCATGGAAAAGGCTCATTGTTTTCTAAAATGTCTGGCGATGAATGGCAGCGTTTTGCTAATTTACGTTTATTATTTGGCTATATGTTTGGGCTTCCTGGTAAGAAATTACTTTTTATGGGTAATGAGTTTGGTCAAAAGGGCGAATGGAATCATGAGCTAAGTATTGATTGGCATGTTTTAGAGTGGCCGCTTCATCAAGGATTACAAGAATGGGTCGCTAATTTAAACAAACTTTATCGGGAAGAAAGAGCTTTACACGATTTTGATCAAGAGCCGGCTGGTTTTGAATGGATAGATTGTGAAGATGCCCACAATAGTATTTATAGTTTTCTGCGCAAATCAGCCAATAATGAACTAATATTAATAGTGTTAAATTGTACTCCTGTTACTCGATTTTTTTATCGTATAGGTGTCCCTGAGCAAGGAACATGGAAGCTTATTGCCTCAAGTGATGCAACCCAATATGGCGGCGTAGGTAATCAAGATAAGGTTTTAACAACTGAGAAACATCCATTCCACCATAGGGATTATTCAATTAATTTAACACTACCAGGACTAAGTGCGAGCTTCTATAAATGGATAGAAAAATAACACGGACGTTAGGCGCAAATTTAAATCAAAACGGTTCTTGCACATTTCGTGTATGGGCACCTTTTGCAGATCAATTGCAAATTAAAATATTACCGAAAAATGGTGATATTTATTACCTTGATATGCATAAGGGAGAAGAAGATTATTTTGAACTTACAACCTCTAATATTAAAGAAGGTGATCGCTATTATTACTGTTTTGCTGATAAATGTTTGCCTGATTTAGCCTCTGATTATCAACCCGACGGAATTCTTGGCCCCTCTGAAATCATTAACAAAATTAGACCTAAACCTTGGCAGGCTACTTTATTAGCTGATTACATTATTTATGAACTACATGTAGGAACTTTTTCAGAAGAAGGTACCTTTACCAGTATTATTCCTCATTTACAGAATCTTAAAGAACTTGGTATTACAGCCATTGAGCTTATGCCAGTGGCCCAATTTCCAGGCGATAGAAATTGGGGATATGATGGCGTGCTTCCTTTTGCTGTGCAAAATACTTATGGTGGGCCACAGGGTTTAAAACAATTAGTGGAAGCATGCCATGAGTTAGAATTAGCTGTCATTTTAGATGTTGTTTATAATCACTTAGGACCAGAGGGTAATTTTTTTAATGAGTTTGGCCCTTATTTGACTGATAAATACAGTACACCTTGGGGTAAAACATTAAATTTTGATGGTGCGTACAGTCATTATGTGCGTAATTACTTTATTGAAAACGCGCTACATTGGTTCTCTGAATATGGTATTGATGCATTACGCTTAGATGCCTTACATGCTATCGTCGATACTTCTGCCTATCCTTTTTTAGAAGAACTAGCAGATAGAACAAGAGCATTATCTAATGCATTGGGCCAAAAATTTTATTTAATTGCTGAAAGTTGTGCCAATGATCCACGCCTTATTCGTCCCAAAAAAGAATATGGTTTTGGCCTAGATGCACAATGGAATGATGATTTTCATCATGCACTGCATACATTACTGACTAAAGAGAAAAATACCTATTATCAAGATTATGGTGATATAAGCCATTTTTTAAAAGCTTATCAAGAAGGGTATGTTTATTCTGGTGAGTACTCTGCTTTTCGCAAACAGCCTCACGGGGTTAGTTCGCAAGCAATTCCCGCCGATCGCTTTGTAGTCTTTATGCAAAATCATGACCATATTGGCAATCGTCCAACAGGTGATCGCTTAACACGAGTGCTTACGCCAGCCCAGTTACGCTTAGGTGCTGCACTTTTATTTTTCTCACCATACATACCCTTAATTTTTATGGGAGAAGAGTATGCTGAAGTCGCTCCCTTTCAATATTTTATCAGCCACACGGATGAACAACTTATTGAGGCTGTCCGTAAGGGGCGGCGACAAGAGTTTGCCTTTCACGAACATATAGAAGTGCCTGATCCATATGACCCTAATACTTATCAAATGAGTAAATTAAAGCATGCTCTTAAAAAGGAATCTAAACACCAATTAATGTGGCAATATTATCAACGGCTTATACAAATTCGGCGAAACCACCCAGCACTATTTGAATTAAATAAGAATAATTTATCTTTTAACTTATATGCTGATGAAAAACTATGGGTAATCAAACGGCATAATCGGCAAAATGAAATCCTGCTTATTGCCAATTTTTCTAATGAAATTTTAAATTATGACCGATACGTTGATATACGGGAGCTGAGATTGTTATTAGATTCCTACGATTATGAACCTATAGCGCTTAATGAAGGCAACCAACCTGCCCATTCGCAAGCCGAGCTTAAGCCCTTTGGCATTTTACTTTTTGAAAGGATGACAGAAAGTGACTAATAAATATCTCTGTATACATGGCCATTTTTATCAGCCACCGCGAGAAAATCCATGGTTAGAGACAGTAGAAAATCAAGACTCAGCAGCGCCCTATCATGACTGGAATGAGCGTATCACAGATGAATGTTATGCGCCTAATGCAGCATCTAGAATTTTAAATGCCGATGGAAAAATTACGGCAATTTCTAATAATTATGAAAAAATTAGTTTTAATTTTGGCCCAACGTTACTTTCTTGGATTAGTGAGAAAAATCCCTTATTACTTGAGTTATTACGTGAAGCAGATGCTAAAAGTCAGGAGCGATTAAATGGGCATGGTAATGCTTTAGCGCAAGCCTATAATCACATTATTATGCCGCTAGCTAATTCACGCGATAAGTATACTCAGCTTTATTGGGGTATTAAAGATTTTGAGCATTATTTTGGCCGCAGCCCCGAGGGACTATGGTTGCCAGAAACAGCAGTTGATTTAGAAACGCTAGATATAATGAGTGAGCTAGGGATTAAGTTTACCATTCTTGCCCCCAATCAATTAAAGCAAATAAGACGTTTAAATAGTGATGAAGATTGGCATAATAATGACTTTACTATTGGTACGCCTTACCTACAACATTTACCTTCTGGCCGAACGATTACACTTTTCTTTTATGATGGTGGTGTGTCGAAAGCCGTTGCTTTTGAAAGATTATTAACTCATGGTGAAGATTTTGCTAATCGCCTTTTAGGTGCTTTTCCACCAGAGTGGACGTCCAATACTTTAATGCATATTGCCACGGATGGTGAAACCTATGGTCATCATCACCCGCATGGTGATATGGGACTTGCTTATGCTTTGCATTATATTGAGCATAATAGTGATGTTGAAATTGTTAACTATGGTTATTTTCTTGAGATTCAGCCCCCCGAATTTGAAGTAGAAATCTGGGAGAATTCTTCTTGGAGTTGTGCTCATGGAATAGAGCGCTGGAAAAGTAATTGTGGTTGTAATAATGGACAAGGTTGGCACCAAGAATGGCGAGCTCCTTTACGGCAAGCACTAGATTGGTTACGTGACGCCTTAATACCGGTATTTGAAGAAAAAGTAGGCAAATTAGTTAAGGATCCCTGGGCGGCAAGGAATGATTATATTGAGGTTATTCATGATCGTAGTAAGCAGGATTCCTTCTTAGCAAAGCATGCTAAAAAGAAATTAAAGCAACATGAGCAAGAAACAATCTTAAAGTGGATGGAGCTACAACGACATGCGATGTTAATGTACACCAGCTGTGGTTGGTTTTTTGATGAACTTTCTGGTATTGAGACTGTCCAAATTATAAAATATGCTGCTCGTGTTCTGCAATTATATAAAGAATTAACGGGTAAAAGTTATGAAGAACAATTTATTGAAAAACTAAGCCACGCACCCTCTAATTTTTCTCATTTTAAAAATGGAGCGCAACTATACAATATGTTTGTTAAGCCGCTCTGTATTGATCTATTTAATGTATCCGCTCACTTAGCAGCAACGCTACCATTTACAACTTATGAAGATAAAGTAGAAATGTTTTGTTATGAGTGTGAGTTAATTAATGTAGATAAAGCTATTGAAGGAAAAACGCAGTTAATAAGTGGTGAATTAATAGTTACTTCTAAAATAACGTCAGAATCGCTAAGAGTTTGGTATTGGCTGTTTTATCAAGGTGATCAAAACTTAATCTGTGCAATTAAGCATCCACACAAATCGTTAGAAAAAGTGGGCGAAATTTTATATCAGACGTTTCGGACAGGGGACGTCTTTCAAGTTGTTAAACTCTTTGATAATTATTTTGGTGAAAATACGATTTCTCTACGAGATTTATTCTATGATACAAAACTTCGAATTACGCAAGAAATCTTATCTTCATCACTAGCTGACTTAGAATTAAATTATCGCCGCTTCTTTGATGATAATGCGCCTATGATTAATTTTATTTCTGATTTAAATATTGAATTACCGAGAACAATGAAAAGTGCACTTAATTCATTAATTAATACAGACATTGTGCATCTTTTTTCAAGTCCCGAACCTGATATTGCAGAGTTACAATCCATCTTTGATAAAGCTCAACGCTTAAGAGTGCGCTTAGATAAAGAAACTATTGAGTTTCATGCTAATCATATGGTACATGACAATGCGTTAATGATTGAACAACATATTGAGGATAAAGCGTTTTTAGAATATCTCATTAAACTAATCGAGTTTGTTAAAACTAGTCCTGTTAATGTTAACTTATGGCATATGCAGAATGAAGTTTATAAGTTATTACTTGATAATGAACAAAATCAACATAATTCGTTATTAGTAGAATTAGCTAACCAACTTGATCTGGAGATTGAATATGCATATTCCTCTAGCCACGTATAGGGTTCAGCTTAATAAGGAACTACCTTTTGCAAAAATAGAGCCTTTGCTAGCGTTTTTTAAAAAGTTAGGTATTTCCGACATTTATACCTCACCTATTTTACAAGCACAGCCAGGTAGTAGTCATGGTTATGACGCAACTGATTATGAAAAAGTTAATCCTGATTTAGGTGGTTATGAAGGATTTAAGCATTTTTGTGGAGAGCTACAAAAAGAGGGTTTAGGTCTTTGTGTTGATATTGTACCTAATCATATGGCTTCCACCGAGCATAATCGCTATTGGCAAGATGTAGTTAATAAAGGAAAGCAATCAGAGTTCGCCTTTTTATTTGATATTAACTGGTCAGGTTCCACAGCAGATAAATTAGTCTATCGTCGTTTTTTTGATATAAATGAATTAGTTTGTTTACGAGTTGAAGACCCCGATGTTTTTAATAAAACTCATCACTTGCTTTTTTCATTAATTAAAGAAAAATTAATTCAAGGGCTTCGTATTGATCATATTGATGGGTTACGAAAGCCTGAAAATTACCTGGCCTGTTTAAAAGAACATACAGGCGCTGATTTTTATATCATTGTTGAGAAAATATTAGGATTTGATGAAACGCTACCGCAAACCTGGGAAATTTGTGGTACAACAGGCTATGATTTTTTAAATCGTTTAAATCAAGTATTAATTGATCCGGCCGGTTTAGAAAAAATTGTAGCGTATTACCAATCGATAACTCATTCGCAAAAGACAGTGGAGCAGATTCGGCAAGAGAGTATTATTTTAGTAATTGAAAAGTTATTCAGTACAGAGTTTCAAAATTTAGTCAGTCATTTAAAAAAATTAATAAATGAGCAGGATAATGAAATAGGAATAATTTTATTACAAATTTGTGCTTATATGCCTATTTATAGAATCTATGGTAATCAAGATTATTATCCTCTCAATGAAAAAGAATTAATTAATAATATTGCGGAAAAAGTAAACACTAAACGCCCTGATTTATTAAGAAAAATTAAACAAGTTTTATTATTAGAATTTGATGCCAGTCTTAGTGACCAACAAAAGGGACTTTGGGCGAGGTGGTTAAGTAATTGGCAAGTTTTAACCGGCCCTCTCATGGCCAAGGGATTTGAAGATACGACTTGTTATCGTTATAACGCTTTTTTATCGCTCAATGAAGTAGGAAGTTCACCTGAATATTATGAACGGGCAGGGCAGCTTGCTGATTTTCATTCCTATAACAAGCTTAAACAAGAAAAATGGCCTTATAGTTTAAATGCTACTTCAACTCATGATACCAAGCGTAGTGAAGATGTACGAGCAAGACTAAATATTTTAAGTGAAATTAGTGAAGAATGGACAGCACTATTAAAACAATGGATTGAACATAATGAGTCAAAGAAAACGACTGTTAATCGAATGTTAGCGCCTGATATTAACGATGAAGTAATGCTTTATCAAACATTAATAGGTGTTTGGCCTCTTAATATGACTCAAGCTAATATCAATCAAAGTTTTAAAGATCGTATTTATAACTATTTAACCAAAGCATTAAGAGAGAGAAAAAGCCATACTACTTGGTTTGCACCTAATGCGAGTTATGAGAAAGCTGTAGTTAATTTTTTTGAATCTTTACTTAAGGATGATTGGTTTTTAAATAATTTTATAACTTTCCAAAAAAGAGTAGCCTTTTTTGGTGTTTACAATTCTTTAACTCAAGTTGTTTTAAAAATAACGGCACCGGGTATCCCTGATTTTTATCAAGGTTCAGAAGAGTTTATTTTTAATTTAGTCGATCCAGATAATCGACATCCGGTGGATTATAGTCATATTACTTCTTTAACCAGTGATGAGCCTTTAGCTGACTTATTAAAAAGATGGGAAGATGGTCGGATTAAATTAAATACGACACGTAAGCTTTTAGAAATCAGGCAGCGCTTTAACAATGTCTTTATGCACGGCAACTATATTCCTTTAGAAGTACAAGGTAATTTGGCAAAACATGTGGTTGCTTTTGCCAGAGAATTTGATAATACCTCTATCATCGTTGTTAGCTTCCGCTGGGTAAGCAAGTTAATTCAGCCTTTTACGACTTGGTCTAATACTGCATTTAATGAAGATGATAAAATCATTTTACCCAAAATGTATAAACGTCAATTTCATTCTCTTTTAACGGGCGATGAAATTGCTAATCAGGATGATTCTATTTGTCTAAGCGACGTTTTTGCCAAGTTACCTTTTAATATTCTTTAAGGTTTATCTGTTTTAAATAATGATTATAACCTGAGTGAAACAAAGTGACGTCCAGGTTACGGTCCTACGGACAAGCTTCCTTATTACATCTATTTAAATCAGCTTAAAATTTATATTAGACCTCTTGCCTAACCTGTTTATTTTACGCGATTACTGTGTTGCAAGGTTTCCTCGGGTGCTCATTTACGCCATGTAAACTCCGCTCCTCAAAACCCTTGCGCTTTGCACTCACGCAAAATAAACAGGTTAGGCAAGAGGTCTATTGTTGTAGTCTTTATAGTACCTCATAAAGCTCTCTATACGCTTTTGTTTATTACTGAAGGCATGCATTAAATATGTGTAAATAACTTAATAAATGCATAATATTTGTACACTAAAATTTAATTAAAGATTAGTTTTTTTAGTACAGACAGGATTTCAAATGTCAGTCCACGCAGCGCTGTTTAATTTATATTATGCCTTGGGATATCCGTCTAATATTGAAGGATTATGTCATGGCTTTGCTATACGTTGGTTAGAGGCATCTTTGTTAGGTGAAGAAGAGTTACAACGTTTTGAGAGGCGAATTCATTATATTGCTTCAATGCCAACGGAAGAACTAATTGCAGTGATTAATCACACAACTGCAAAACAAGGTCAAAATTTAACTGCTTTAGATCGGAATATACTTGAAATATTAAGCTTTTTTGATAGTTTAGCGTTGTTCCATATGCCACATAGGTGGCCTGCTATAATCAATAACCCTCACATACGCCAACATGAGATTGAAAATAGCTCGCCTATGGCTTCTTCGGAGGCCATCCATAAAAAAGGTGGACTAAAAGAATTACATTCAGCTGCTCTAATATTAACAGAAGCAGAAATTGCAGATTATCTAGATAAATTAGGGGTTCTTTTTGAAACCTCAGCAGTACTTTCTAAAGACCCAATAGCGCTCTTGTTAGGTGGGGAAGATCACAGTATTGGCTTAACTTATCAACCAGGATATGGCTGGAATTGTGGTGATATTAACCAGAAGTTAGAGCCTCCTATAGAGAAAAGTCAATTAGTAAAAGCAATTAAAAAAGCCTTTGAACAAAAAAATGACAGTTTTTTCACGGCTTTTAATGTTAAGGTGTTATTAACTAAAAATGATCCACGTTGTGAAGCTTTACAAGCTGGACTACAAGCATTAAAAATTACTTATCCTATTACCGAAGATGTTGCACGTCGCCGGACTGGGACTGTCAATTTATTATATATCGCTGCTAAATATGGACTACTAGAAGAGGTTGAAGCATTAATTGCAGCCGGTGCGGATTTAAACCTAACAGATAGTAAAGGGGGAAACTCACTTACTATTGCGACAATTAATAATTATGACGCTATAATTAAGCTATTAATTAAAAATAAGGCAAATTTAAATCCAGTCGCTACTGATAATCTAACACCTATTGGGTTTGCCGCTTATTATAATAATCCTATTATCGTTGAGCTACTAGCTAAAGCAGGGGCTAACCTAAACCATAGGGATAATAGGGGGGCAACACCTATTTGGCTTGCCGCTTCTAAAGGTCACGCTGCTACTGTAGAAGTTTTAGTTGAAGCGGAAGCCGATTTAGCTATACCTAATGTAGATGGTGTACCGCCTATCTGTATAGCAGCTTTTAATGGTCATACATCAGTTATAGAAGTCTTTACAAAATATAAAGATGATGTAGACCTAAATCAAACTGATAAGGATGGCGAAACACCTATTTGGCTTGCTGCTTGTAATAACCAACCTGCCATTATTCAGCTGTTAGCTCAGGAAGGGGCCGATGTGGATCAAGTAAATAGCAACGGAGAATCACCTATCTTGATTGCTGCTTTAAATGGTCATGCTGCAGCTATAGAGGCATTGGTAAAAGCCGGTGCTAGTCTACAAGCTGATATTGTAATACCTCCACCCATTTGTATTGCCGTTAATAAGGGTTATATTGATGTTGTTGAGGTATTAATCCGAGCTGGTGTTGATTTTAATCAAGCAGATAAAAGCGGATTTACGCCTATTTGGATTGCAGCTGATAGGGGGCATCCTATTATTGTCAACCAATTAGCTCAAGCAGGTGCAGATGTAAATTCAATGTGTGGCGGTAAAACACCAATTTTCATTGCCGCACAGATGGGCAATCAATCAACAGTCGAAGAGTTATTATTAGCTCAAGCTGATTTTAATATTCCTCTGCGCTTAACAGTCGATGAATTACAAGAGTGGGCTAGAAAGGAAAACTATCCCATAAACCAACGTTTACATTTATTATGTGATGGCAAGCATGAAATGGATTATGTTTCAATTACTCCCTATCAAATTGCCAGAATTATGGGGCATTTTGAAATTGCGGCACTCATTAAAGAGAAATATGATTTACAAAAAGAGCGGCCTAGTCCTGCAAAGCGCAAATGCCTTAATCTATCTTCGATAGAACGCCAGGAAGTTACTGATAACAAAATGCCACTTAAATTAAAATACAAGCAAAGTCATAAGGAAAAACGTAGACGACCTGAGCAGGCTTTTTTCGCTGAAGAAGGTAAGAATAATCCAGGTATAGCAAATGATGAAGATTTAGGTAAACGACTTGGTGCATAACTTCTATATTAAGCTTTATAAGTTAAGGATGTTGAACTTTAAAGATAGGTTTAAGAAAAAGTTCCTTATTCAAATAATTTAAGATACTCACCATAGCCTTCCTCAACTAATTTGTCTTTGGGGATAAATTTAAGAGCAGCTGAGTTGATACAATATCGTAAGCCTCCTTTATCAACTGGACCGTCATTAAAAAGGTGGCCTAGATGGGAGTTTCCCTTTACGGAGCGAATCTCTATTCGAGACATGCCTAAAGAAAGGTCATTTTTTTCATAAATATTTTTCGCATTAATTGGTTTGGTGAAACTTGGCCAACCGGTACCTGAGTCAAATTTATCTTTAGAGGAAAACAAAACTTCGCCAGACTGAATATCTACATAAATGCCTTCTGCATGATTATTCCAGTAGGCATTATCAAAGGGGGGCTCAGTACCATTTTGTTGCGTTACGTATTTTTGCATCTCAGTTAAGGGTGTACTTTCTTTATTAGGAATTGTATGGCCAAATGCGTTCACATAACCTAATCCCATCATTGATAGAAAGGCTAAAAAAATAGATTTATTCATTCTATTCTCCAAAAGTAAAAGCGTAAGCCTCGAGCCTTGGGGCGGTCGCAGTGATTTCGAGCAATCCTTGTTTTAAACCTTGTTGATTAATTAAAGTATAGAGTTTATGTTGGTCAATAAGCAGTTTACCGACTAGTTTGCCATTGAGTTTAATGGTTATCTCGACAGGTTTTCCTTTAGGCGCTCCCATAACAAGAAACACCTTACCGGCGTTAAAATGTAATTGTAATTTAGCCCCTGCCTCTTCAGCGACTATACGTTCCTCTTCTATGCGCCATTTTCCTAACAGGCGCCAATGATTAAGCGGTAATGGTTCTAAACCAGTGCTGAAATTGCTTTGACGAGCGCTGCCTAAGTAGGTTTCTGGTGTTTGTAGAGCGCTATAAACAACAGCATCAGGTGCCATAGTCATTTTATTTAAACTTAGCAAAGTGCGAATATTATTCTCGGTAATTCCATAATCGCCTTCGCCAAAATGAGTGTAAATAATACGGCCTTTTTGATCTATCAGGTAATGCGCTGGCCAATAACGATTATTAAAGTTTGTCCAGATATCAAGATTATTATCAAGCACTACAGGATAGTTAATATGATAGGTAGCAATAGCGTTCTCAACATTTTTTTTGTTTTTTTCAAATTCAAATTCGGGGGCATGAACACCAATGATGACCAGGCCCTTATCTCGGTATTTGCTATCCCAGTTAGTGAGAAATGGTAAGGTGCGGATACAATTGATACAAGAATAAGTCCAGAAGTCGATCAATACGACTTTTCCTTTGAGTTTTGCCATAGTGAGCGGTGGACTGTTAATCCAGACACCGTTGATGGGAAATTCAGGCGCCTGATAGGGCTTTGAAAGTGGGTCGATAAGACTATTTTGTGTGCTAGCGATAGGCACTTCTCTTTTTTCTTCTAGCCATGATTGTATATCCACCCCAGAGGCAATCAATATAACAGCCAGTAGAATGATTACACCAAAAGCTTTTCGTATGGTCTCAGCGTGGCGCGTGAAAAATCCCAGTTTACCAACTATTTTCCTGCCTAAAAGAGCAATAACCAGCATCGGTATGCCTGCTCCTACGGCAAAGGAAGCTATTAGAAAAAATGCTTGTAGGTCGCTTTGTTGGCGGATAATTTGCACTAGCACTGCAGCAAGAATGGGTCCGGCGCAAGGTGTCCAGACAAGCCCAATTAATACACCAATAAAAAGGCCACTAAAGAAGCCTTCTTTTGCATTAGTTGATAAATTGCTGCCCATATTTGCAAAACGTTGCGTTAACAGACTAAATTTCAATGACAACTTTTTCGATAAGAGGATTAGGCCAAACAGCGCAAGCAATAAAAGTGAGGCGTATTTAATGTAATCAAGATTAAGATGAAGGGTCGCTACCAGCTGGCGCGACAGGAGTGCAAACAAAGTAAATGCCACAACAAAGCCAACAATGATACCAAAAGGTCGCTTCCGGCCGCCTTCAACGGAGCCAGCGAGCACCAGCGGCAATACTGGTAGTATACAAGGCGAGGCAATCAGTGCTAACCCTTCTAGAAAGGATAAGCCAATTTCAACGAGACTGATGCTCATTTTCCTCTCATTTTGGTTGATTATATTTAATTATAACACCCATTCTTATAGCTGTTTAAGGCTACCTTTCTTGCCGCTCTTTCTAGAAATAGGTGGATACGGAGAATACCTGCTACCTAGAGCTAATTTAATAAATTTGGCAAAAGGAAGTCTTAAAAAATAGCTTCTGCGTCCATGATTACCAAGCTATCACATCGCCTTCATAAGTAAGGAGCTTTTCTGCATGACTATGGGTGAACTCTTTCTCTGCCTGCTTTAGAATTTTTGCTACACTAGTTTGTGCATCAATTGGTGCCTCTGACCCGCCCATTGCTGTTTTTACCCACCCCGGATGAATGAGCATGACATGAATGCCTTTAGGTTGCACATCTATAGCAAAACTACGCATGACACAATTAAGCGCTGCTTTACTGGTACGATAAGCATAAGACCTACCTCGTTGATTTTCAGCAATACTTCCCATAGTTGAGCTAATAACTAAAATATTTTTTTCCTGACTTGCCTCTATATTTGTTAACAAGGCATCACTTAATTTCACCACACTAATACAATTTACATTAATAACGTCAAGAAAGTTTTTTCTATCAATATTGCCAATTGTTACTCCTTGCTCACCACTTGTACCGGCATTATTTACAAGTAAATCAATAGGTCTATCATTTAAAGCTTGTTTTAAAGAGATTATATCTTTGTCACTAGTTACATCTAACTTAATTAATTCATCCGCTACTTCCTTTAGTTCATTGGCATTTGATGGATTACGGCAACAGCCTATAATATAATACCCTTTCTTCTTTAATTGACGAGCAAACTCTAAGCCTAGTCCTCTATTGGCACCAGTAATAAGTGCAGTTTTCATATCAATCTCCTTTTAATAAATTTTTGTATTTCTTCTTTTGTTAAGAAGCTCTAACAAGTATTTAAATTCAAATAATAGCTGATTTGGTTTCAAAAATTATGAGCCTATAATTGTCATGCCTATAAAATTAATATTAGACCTCTTTCCAAACTAGCATTAATGGCCAATCTCAGCCGAAAAAAGTCTTCAAAATGCTCACGTACTACCTTATAGATTCCCTTAATCAATTTTTCTCTAAGCGTGTTAGAAGATATATTTTGGTAGACGTTTTCTAAGGTTTTTTTATATATTGATTCTGGATATAAATTAGTGGCTTTAAAATGAGCTTCGCATATTGCTAAGCGAGAACTAATTCAAAATGTTGTCAAATAAACTCGGTTTTTTATCAGTAAGTTACTTATAAATTGTGATAATAAATTGATTAATATAATTTAATATTTGTATGATGTATAAGTTATAAATTATTTATCATTGATGGTAAATTAAGAGAATAAAGTGAAAGGTTATGTATTAAAATATTAAAAAATAATCAACATATTTTTGATATTTTATATAAATATAAGTTCATATGCTTTCAATGAATTTTTCAAAAAATAACTAGATAAATTTCTCAATTCTAAGTTAATTGAAATTACTTAATAATAGTTTCTTAATGAAAAAATGGTAATATATTTTTCATTAAAATTTAAACAACAGCTTAGATAAGTTAATAAAAACGGGTAAAAATAACTATAAACTTTATTAAAAATCACCAGTGTATTTAAATTTTAATATAGTGGAAATAAAAATATTAATGATAAGTTTAATAATATTTTTATTATTTTTATTAGAGATTTACGGAGTTTAAAATGCCTAAAATTTATTTATACTACGGTGTAACAAATGATAATGAACTAGTAATTGGTGCAGCTCATAATTTTTCTGCTTTATCTGGAGCTGGGTTGAAGATGTCTAAACTTGGCCAGCCTCAGTATTCACAAAAGCTTTCAGCAGACATACCAGATGATGCATCATTAGAAAACTGGCTAACGGCAGAGTTTAAAAAAATTAATGAAACGATACCTAATATAAAGTCAATAGTTTTTAGTTCAGATGTTAACTTAGGCCATAGCGGTTCAAATGATTTCCCTTTAGCTATTATATCTGATTTTATACAACGAAGTTTTAATAACATTCCAGTTCAAAAAATACTTTTTAGTTCGACCGATAGCGTAAGAGAAGCAGCTGAAGCGTTAAAGTTGCAGGATACTGTTATAGTTGAGACTACGCAAGCAAACCAACAATTAATGGCAATATTTCTTAAACAAAATATTGAAGAAAAGCCAGCTCAAGCTGATCCTGTAGGAGACAAACCTAAGAGCCCTGGCGCATTTGGCGTATTTCCACCGAAACAAAATGAGCCAGAGCCACCTAAAGGACCTAATAATGATACTGGGTTAACATCTTAATAGCACTTGTTAGATTTATTCATTTATTTGTATTAATTCCGATGTAATCTAACCTATCATTTAAATAGAGAGAATTTCCAGTTTTGATAGTAGCAGCGTTACAGTCAAAACAAAGGAAACCTCTCATAATAAATAGTAACATTAGAATTACAAATATAAAGTTGTCTAGCTTAACTTAAAGTTTAGGGTTTATCTAAGGCATGGAAAGTGATGGGCTTATTAAGAGTTACTTTTTATCAGTATAAAGTGCCTTTTGCTAGTCACGATATTATTTACTACAATTAGCTGCAACAATTGTCTTCTAACATTATTCCTTTTATGATCAAGTTATTTCTAGTGCTTGTGCACTTTATTATTTGGTAAGTCAAGTGTAGCCAGACTCTAGAGGTTTATTTTTAGTTTAATTAGGATTTTCATGAACAAGGTTATTCTTACCGGTGATCGCCCCACTGGAAAACTACATTTAGGTCATTATATTGGCTCATTAGCTAATCGTGTTACATTACAGGATGATTACCAGCAATTTGTAATGATTGCTGATACTCAAGCCTTAACCGATAATTTTGAAAATCCTGAAAAAATTATTGAAAATGTTTATGAAGTAGCGCTAGATTATTTAGCTGTAGGTATTGATCCTAGAAAAAGTACCATTTTTATTCAATCACAAATTTCTGAACTTGCAGAATTAACAACGTATTTTCTTAATTTAGTAACGCTTGGTCGTTTAGAAAGAAATCCAACTGTCAAGGCAGAAATTCAACAGAAAAATTACGATTTATCTATTCCCGCAGGGTTTTTTTGTTATCCTGTTAGCCAAGCTGCCGACATTACAGCGTTTAAAGCACAAGCGGTACCGGTGGGTGATGATCAAGTACCAATGATTGAACAGACTAATGAAATTGTTAGAAAATTTAATCGAATTTATAACACCGATTGCCTGAAAGAAACCAAAGCTATTTTAAGTAAAACCTCTAGGCTAGTAGGAATTGATGGCCAAGCAAAAGCCAGCAAATCGTTAGGTAATGCTATTTTTCTTGCGGATAGCGTAGAAGAAGTTAAACGTAAAGTTTATATGATGTTTACGGATCCTAATCATTTGCGAGTTAGTGATCCTGGTAAAGTCGAAGGTAATGTTGTTTTTGCCTACTTAGATGCGTTTCACCCTGATAAAGAAGAGGTAGAGGCTTTAAAAGATCACTATAAGCGCGGTGGCTTAGGCGATTCAGTCATCAAGAAATTGCTAACGGCGACACTCGAGTCATTACTAGAGCCAATACGTGAAAAACGAGCATCCTTTAAGCGTGAGGAAGTGCTAGATATCTTAAGCACAGGCACCTTTGCAGCAAGAGAAGTAGCAAAGAAAACACTAACAGAAGTAAAAGAAGCTATTGGCTTGCGTTATTTTGTTTAGCTATTAGGTAACTTAGACAATTATAAAGTTATGCAAAGTGTCTTATGTAAAAGGATAACAGGATGTTACGTACTATCATTTTTTTATTATTTATAAGCGTCAATGTAGTAAGTAGGTCTGCCTGTACTTTTTTAGATTCTAATAATCAGGCAGCGCCAGCTACAGGCGATGCTTTAAGATTAATTATTGAGCGAAACTCTAGTTGTCCTACCAATGTCTTTGCCTTTAGAGATTTATTAAAAGCACAGCACCTTATTTTAAAAACGACCTTAGTAGCTAATCGTGGTTTTCATAATCCAAGTTTAGGTAGTTTCAGCTTATTTGAGATAGTTACAGGTAGTGTAGAGGAAGGGCCTACCATTGAGTCTGGGGAATTTTTCTTCGGCCATTTTACAGATATTGATAATGAGGGTTACCTCATTGCGAGCCAAGAGCCTACTAAGGGCGCTTTAATGATTGAGGCTATTGCTTGGGACTATAATAAAAAAGTTTATAATTTTTATGAATTACGTGGCGATGGTGAGAAAGGGCAATGGTTTTATCGCGGTGATTCCTTAGCAATTTTTGCTGATAATCAATACTTGCACCGCCAGCTTAATCCAAAACAACCACAATTTGGTAAGCGGTTACGCTGTTCAGGATGTCATGGCCAAGGCGGACCAATTATGAAAGAAATTTATAATCCCTATAATGATTGGTGGACGACAAATAGGCCATTAGATTTAGGTGGCCGAAAACCTGACACAAAATTAGCCGCTATTTTAACAACGCTGGTCTCAGCAAAAGAGTTGGCGAATCACGTTAACAAGGGGGTTAAAAAACTTTCACAAAGCTACCCTTATACTGAGTTGTCTTGGCAGGAACAATTGCGACCTTTATTTTGTCCGGTTGAAGTTAATTTTGTATCAGATGCATTACCTAATGATTTAAAACAAGCTTTCATTGCTATTCCTAGTTCTTTTTTTATTGATGAAAGATTATTGTCTTATCAACATGCGCCTCTTGTTATATCGCGGGCTGATTATGAGGCAGCTCTTACTAAGGCTTTAAGTCATTTTCCAGAAACGGCTCAACATGATGCTGATCATGCTTGGCTTGCGCCAGTAAAAGCATTATCTGATCAAATAATTATACAAAGGTTGGTTGATAAAGGTCTAATAACCAATAAATTTGTTGCAGATGTATTGGCCATTGATATTACCAACCCCATTTTTTCAACTAAGCGTTGTGCACTTTTACGTTATCTGCCTGATAAATACTCGTCTAAATGGCTTACTATTTTTAAGCATAATCTTAAGCATGCGCCCACTCAAAATGCTAAAGAATTATTAGCTAATCTTACAGACCCAAGCCATAACCCAGCTTTCTATCAGCAGAAAGCAGAAAAGATTTTATATCAGTGTCAGGAAAAATTAAAAGAGTATAATAAGGTAGAAACTATGTGTGCTTTGTTGTCACAAAGACGACTTGAAATTGGTGCTTCTGAAATCTCTGCTAACCCTTTAGGGCAAATTCTAGAGCCAGGCTTTCGTGTCATTTTTCCAGATAATAATTTAAACTCATTGCCTGCTCATTTGGAAATTGATGAACATTGTGAGGTTCGTATTAGCCAATAAGCTGCTTTAGAAATGGTTATTACTTTAACTTCAAATGAAAAAGCGCTCTATAAACTACTGTGCTTTTCAGCGCTTTTTTCGCTTAAACTTGTCTCGACACAAACAGCTTTCGCAGAAGTCTTTGCTAAAGCCCAAGCCAACGAATAAATTGCTTGGAAGATTTAAGACTAATGAAGGATTGGGTATCGAAGTAAACATTGTAGCTTTTTGCATCACCATTATCGACCAGGGAGGCACTATTTAGTCGTACATCTTTAGGTTTACCTAAAACAATAATTTTCATGAATGTTTCATAATAACCGCGTCGCATTTTTACTTCAGGAATAACAAAGTAAACAGCATTTACATCACTTTTGTTGGTGTTTAAAAGAACATTATTCGTGTCCATTAACGTTTTAAATTCAGATCTATTTAAAGCAACATATTCCATATTATTAATTTGGCGGCGCAGCATTCTTGTTAGTGGCGCTTTTTTTTGAAAGAGACGTTCGTAATTATCAGCTGCAATGGCTAAAATAGGTTCATTTTCCTCGCGCCTATTATTTTTATTTAAGTCAACATACAAAATCTCTTCTAGAGGAATGCTATTGGCATCTGGCTTAAGTTCAGGTAGAAGATTTAAATTATTTTTACTAATTATTTGGCTATTATCACAATTTAAAAACTTTGATTTAGCAAACCACTTATCGTTTGGATAATAAATAACTAATAATGATTTATCTTTTATTGCATTGATAATTGATTCACTTAAGTTCTCAGGAAGAGCAGGGCAGCCCCAACTACGGCCAGCTCGACCATATTTTTTGATAAAGCTTTCTTCAACATACCATCCTGGATGCATAACAATAGCGCGACTAGCTGCATTGTCATTAAAACTTCTATCTAATCCTGTTAACTGTAATGACAAACCTTCACGCCCATAATAAGCTTTTTCTGTTTCATAAACGCCAATACTGCTGGCCTTACTATTATATTTATTGGAAAAGTAATTAGTTAATAAAGTGCCCGAATTAATGCCATGTGAAACATAAGTATGGAAAAGCAATTTTTTTTCTTGTAAGTCAAAAACCCACAGCCTTTTCTCGCTAGAAGGCAGTGAGTAATCAATAATAGTTAAAACATTATTATGCTCAACATTATATTGAGAAGCACATTTTAAAGTGGTTAATACTTTATCAATTACCGCACCGTTTAATGAACTGCCTTCTTTTTGCAGCATCTGCTTGATGTCATTTAAGGGATCTACCTCCCGAACTTGCGTTTCGAGAGGAGGGTTAAAAATGGCAGTTATTATAGCCATTAAGTTATAATTATTGGCAGTCTTTTCTTGGAATAAGTCTAGTGAAGGCATAGAGAAACAAGTCGATATAACTGCTAAGTAAAATAGCAGGATTTTTCGCATGATTTTTCCTCAATAAGCTGTAGTGTAGTCCATTACCTACATTTCATTCCGCTCGCTAACCGGCGCTTTCGAAAGTTTAGGGAGCAGTGCTATACGATATTTATTTAGTTATAAATTAATATTAGCCTAATAAGCTTGAGTTTTTATTACAATTTTTCTATAAATTGTATATTTTAGCTATTTTCGCCTTAATTTTTGACTTTATTAATATTGCCATAATCTTACTATTTTATAATTGCTAGTATTAAAGTCATATTAAGAATTTAATATGAAACCAGCCTCTGTTAAGCCTAAAACACAAGATAAAATTGTGATTGGATGCGGTAATAATTGTAAAGACAGTGTTCTTTTGCAAGGTGTACGTTTGCCTCAGTTAGACCATAAGACATTACATCCTCCTAATGAATTCTTAACAATGAATTTACCGGGTAGTCAATATAACCCTGATATTGAATGTAGTTTAGATAATCCTAAGCTTAGTAGTTTGTTTCCCACTATTAAATTCTCTCAGATTATACTAGAGCATATACCGCCAGTTGCGGTTAATAAGCAGGCGATAATTAATTTAAGCTATCTATTAGAGGATCAAGGTGTTTGCTTAGCTGTATTATCGAGATACCTTGGCAGATCAATTGCACATATAGGTTTAGACTTCTATAGTGGTTTAATTGCTCAAATGAGCAGTAGCGAAGATCAGGCCGTTAAATACCAACGAGGCGATTACGAATTTTTTAATAATCTACAGCTAGCAGGCTTTAAAACAGTACTTTTTCTTGATGATACAGGTCTTAATTTCTTATTATTTAAGCTAGATTTAATAAAGGCGAAAGTATTGTTTAATAACTTAATCAAAAAGAAAGATTATTTTAGTAAAATTTGTAAAAAACAACTATTAATTGAAGATAAAAATAGCCCTCTAATATGGGGCTCAATAGATAATATTATATTAAAGTCTCAATTATACCTTGCTAATTTTGTTAAAGCTGGACCTGATCAACTTAAAGAGCTACTTGAGCCATCTAGCGCAGGTGCAGGCTCATCGACGGGTAATGATATAGTGGATACTATTGGTATTTTAGGCAGCAAAAACCTTATAAATTCTACTAAATTAAAGGAATTTATTTACAGCTACAATACAGCGTTTGAAACAGTATTATTATCTAAAAATAATATCGTTTCACTCGTTACTATACTTGAGCAAATTCAAAGAGAGAGAGACACATTAAATTATACATTACTAAGTATGTTTAAATCTGTTGAAAGTAGTCTCATTGATTTAGAGTATTTATTCCTTAATAATTTAATAAATAATTTATTATATTTTTCGTCATCGACTAAGGAGGGTATTTTGAGAGCTTGCCTAGATCTTAAAAAGTGTAAAGAAGATGTCTGTGAGTTAATTTACGTTAAATTTCGAAAAGAAATTAAACAGTGTCTTATAAGTATAATAGGGGATGAAAATACGCTTCAGGCTCTGCTAAATGACATGCAACGGATTCATACTATTCTTCTATGTTAAGGGTTGTTCTCTTTTAAGTAATGATTACCTAGGAAAAACAGCTTTGATAATTTCTTTGTGCCTTACTAATATACATAAATCTTGCTAACAGATTTTCAATTTAAAACTAAGAGTTTTTAGTGTTTTAATGTTGCAGCCTAGCTAAAGGCTGCAAGTTTACTACGTTAATACCATTTTAAATGACCATAATCAGCCATTAACAATCACGCCGCCATTAGGGTGAAGAACTTGGCCTGTCATGTAAGAAGAGTCTTCGGAGGCTAAGTAAACATAAGCTGGCGCCATCTCTGCAGGTTGGCCAGCACGCTGCATAGGAACCTGCCCACCAAATTCAGCCACTTCTTCTTTGGAGAATGTGGCAGGAATTAACGGTGTCCAAATAGGCCCTGGTGCAACCGCATTAACTCGAATTCCTTTTTTTATTAAATTTTGTGAAAGCGAGCGAGTAAAAGCAATAATTGCTCCCTTCGTTGATGAATAATCTATTAAATGATCACTACCTTTATAGGCTGTAACTGAAGTAGTATTGACAATAGCGTTTCCTTTTTTTAAATGAGGTAGTGCTGCTTTTATCATATAAAAATAAGAAAAAAAGTTTGTTTTAAAGGTTTCCTCTAATTGCTCACAACTAATGTCTTCAAAAGACTTTTGTGGATGTTGTTCAGCACAATTATTAATTATAATATCTAATTGCTTAAACTGATTAAGGGCCTCCTGAACTACTTCTTCACAGGCTTGATAAGTTTGTAAGTTACGTGCCATTATATGGCATTGTCCGCCTAATTCTTCTTCAATAATTCTTTTCGTTTCTTTGGCATCTTCTTCTTCATTAAGATAGTGCACTAACACTTTTGCACCCTCTAGCGCAAATGCACATGCAACAGCACGACCAATACCACTATCGCCGCCAGTAATTAAAGCGACTTTATCTTTTAATTTATCGCTACCTTTATAAGATGGAGAAAGATATTCAGGTTTTGGCGACATTTCTGATTCAATGCCAGGTTGCTGGTTTTGATGTTGTGGCGGTTGTTTTTCTTGCATATTTTCCTCCAGTATGAACAAATAATTGTAATATAAAGCAGTGTGCTTTTTAGTTAAAAACGTTAAGCCATCGGCTTTTTTACTATATCCTTTGACTTATGTGGGTCTAACGAGCTAACTACATTATTGGATCCTGCGAATAGGTCGCAGAACGTTGGCAAGGAAAAAGCTTGCTAAGCCATTTCCAATTTTTAAATAGATAAAGCGTTTTTCTCTTAAGTTAGACTTTAACCGTCTTAAAGATAAAATTAAAGTCTTATAAGTTTTCTCATCTATGTCCCGCGACTTATTCGCGGGATGCATTTAACTGTAATATCTTGTTTTTACTTATGGTGATGGCGAAACATAGAAGATAATAAAAAGCCGAGAGCACTAGCTGCCAATAAATAAGGAAGCGGCCTGTCAATAATTTTTTGTACAGCTGAGCCAGAATAATTTTTTATTGCTGATTGTGCATGAGCAATGCCATCACGACTATCATGGATTACTTCAACAAATCGTTGCTTAACTCGTCTATGTAATGGCCTTGGGCTAAAATGACTCTGTGGCTCTTGATGTAAATGTTCCATTTTACTCTCCTTATCCCTAAAACTGTTAATTTCATTACAAAGCTATCTTTTTAATAAAAGCTATCTTTTTAATAATAGACACTAAACTACGGATGGCAAATGGGAATTTTTTAAGTACAAATCCGTGACATTCTAAAGCGATGATATACATAGTTATAATTAAAATCCTGGTTAACTGATTGACCAATTAAAAATGAACCAATTTGTAACCAGTTGCTAAAGAGCTTGAATAATATTTTAAATTATCTAACAATTCGCTGCCTGGTTTTTAGAAGCCTTGCCAGCTTGAGTATAAACTTTTGACAATTTTGGAGCTTCTAAAGATACTAAAAATACAAAGTAAATTATTTTACCTTCCGCATTTCAGGAGATTTTAAGTGGATTTTAACAGAAAATTATCTATTTTTAGGACATCATCGTTTTTTCTCTCTGCCTTACTCTTTCATTCTGCATTTTCCAGCCCTGTTAAAATGACGCCGATACAAAATCCCATTGTAGAAGAAAACGCCTTGCCTGGTACGCCAGGATGGGATGAACAGTTGTGGAAGAAAAAGGAGCCTTTAATCGAAGGATATGCTTCTACTACGAGTGCCGCGCCTGGAGACAATTTAGAGTTTCATGTTCGCATGCTTAATCTGCCTGGCCATTATCGCTTAGATATTTATCGATTAGGTTGGTATAAGGGTGTAGGCGCAAGAAAAGTGGCTTGTTTGCCTAGCTGTTCAGTAGATAAGCCGGGACAATTTTACCCTACTGGAGCGATGGACTTAGATACGGGCGAGCTTAGAAATACTTGGCCAGTTACCGATAAATTGATAGTTCCTAATAATTGGGTAAGTGGTTACTACTTTGCTTTACCAGTTCTGACGGATAAAAAAGAAGTTTATGAAAAGCCTATTCCCTTTATTATAAAAGCGGCTCCTGATAAAAAATCCACTATTTTGGTTAAAGCGTCTTTTAATACTTGGCAAGCTTATAATGAGTGGGGTGGCAAGAGTTTATATAGAAGTACCGCACCTAAAGATAAAAGACAAGCTTATAAAGAAAGAGCCTATAAAGTATCCTTCGATAGACCACTACTTATTATGTCCAATGGTCCTTTCAGCCGTGAATACAATATGGTGCGCTTTTTAGAAAAAAATGGCTATGATGTTTCTTACACAACGGATTATGATATTGACCAATCACCGGAAGACTTAAAAAAATATAAACTACTTATTTCAATGACCCATGATGAATATTGGAGTAAGCAAACTCGAGATGCTTTTGAAAGCGCGAGAGATTCGGGAGTCAATTTAGCTTTTATGGGCGCTAATTTTATCTATTGGCAAGATAGGTATGAAAATAACGGCAGAACACTTGTAGTCTATAGAGAAAAAAACCTTGACCCAGAGCCAAACCCTTCTTTAAAAACGATTAGATATGAATTACTCACCCCTCCTCGCCCAGAATGTCTTTTGACCGGAGAAAAATATAATGTAGGTGCAAATGGTGCGAATCGTTCTGACTATGTTGTTTTGCAAAGTGTAGATAAAGACCCTTGGTTTAAAGGCACAGGTTTTCAACTAGGGGAGCATATCACAAATGTTGTTGGCGGGGAGTGGAACGAATATGCTCCAGGCTGTAGCCAAGGAACAGCTACTGTCTTGTTTCATTCAGATGCTATGTCAAAATACGGTACGTATTCGCCAGCAGATGCAATCAAACTTATCACTCCTTCTGGAAGTAAGATTTTTTCAGCGGGTTCAATTAATTTTTCTGTTGGTCTTGATAACTATGGGCCTTATGGCAAAAAAATTAATGAAAATGAAAAACTACAACGATTTATGAAAAATGTGCTCGATGATTTGAGTGGAAAAAAGAGCTAATAAACTTCATATTTTTACCTGGAGCTAAACCTAAAAGGAATGTGCCCCTTTAAAGGTCACTTTATTGTCACCTTAAGAGGATGTTTGCAAACTGGCGAATATTTAATTGGTCAGTTAACGTTTAATTTTTAAGGGCTAAAAATAATTAAATTATATTAAAGTGAATTCCTAATATAAAGTTGCCTATTTAAATTTATAAGCAACTTTATATCGTCATTAATATATTGCATAAATTTAATTTAAGGTTAACCATAAATGTTCAAAGCCTGAAAAAGATAAACTATGATGCTTTCTAATAGCAGATTGCTTTTTATCTAACTTTAAGCTTGGGTAATATTGTAATAACATTTTAAAAACTAAATTCATCTCGATTCGTGCAAGCTTTGCACCTAAGCAGAAATGCCCGCCATAACCATAACTAAAATGAGGAGCATGTAAACGTGAGTCAAGTTTTATGGTATCAGGTTCAGGAAAATAATCTGGATCACGGTTGATAGCATGGGTTGAGATAAAAATAACGCTTCCTGCTTTAATAAATTGCTCACCTAAATAAGTATCCTTTTTAGTTACACGAAAAATAAACGTTACTGCAGGATCAAGTCGATTAGTTTCTTCTATGTAATCATCTAAATGATTAAGAGAGCTGGCCATTTTTTGCCAAAGATTCGGTGTGGAAAGCATTGTATAGAGATTATTGCACATTTGATCAGTGGTCGTTACTTGACCTGCTACTAACATCATCACCGCTTGAGAGATAATTTCTTCATCATTTAAGCCAAAATGCGCTTGATGCTCAAGCAAAACACTTAAAAAATCATTACTAGGTTTTGCTCGCCTTTGATCAATTAACGCTGCAAAGTAATTATATAAATTTTGCGCACTCGTATTAACCTTAATTCCATCTTCATTAAAATAAGTAGTTGAGCCGCCAAAAAATTGCGTCATATTATTAGACCAATTGTAAAAATCTAAGCGTTCTTCCTCAGGAATAGCAAATAGTTCAGCAAGCGTTGTTGAAGGAATAACTTGCGCAATTTCGGTGACAAAGTCAAACGCTTGATTAGGTTTAAAACCAGCTAAGCGCTTAAGTAACGTTTGCTCAATAAGGGGCTTTAACTCTACTAGTTTTTGATTAGTAAAGCCCTGATAACAAATACGACGTCTTTTGGTGTGTTCTGGTGCATCACTCATGACCATCATTTTGCTGACTACTTTAAAAAAGTCTTGGATTAGAGATAAATCCATCTCAGGCATGCGAGAAATAAAAAAAGGACTTCTATCGCAGGTATAATCTGAACTTAACAAAACTTGCTTAGCTAGGTCATATTTGGTAACAACCCAAAATTTACCCGGATCCCACCAGAATAAAGATCCCATTTCATGTAAATGATGAGCAAATTCTTCAGGCGTAGTGGTTTGTTTTAACTGCATTAAAGTATACGTTGTCATAGGATTTGAATCCTTCTTAGGTGGCGAGGTGTAATTTCGCTAAAGGCATTGCGTCCATGTAGAAGAGAGAAGTTATCTGCAAGAAGGTAGTCTCCTGTTTGCCACTGATGTTGATAGCAATAACGCGGATTACGCATTAACTGACTAATATTTTTAATAATGGCTTCTGATTCAGCATGACTTTTATTAATGACTGAAACCTCTACCGGATTAAGATAGTCTTCACCAACAGGTTCCGCAAAACGTATAATCGTTTGTTGAGTGTCTGGATGCCTGGCAATTAAATTTCGTTTAATATGGCCGCCATAGTGGGCTAATTTTTCTGTTGCAAAAGTTAATTCATATGTTAACCATTGTTGTCGCTGTTGCTCAGTGGCATCTTGCCAAACTGCTTCTGTATTGACAAATAGCGTCTCGCCACCGGTATGTTGTTTAGGAGCTTGTAGACAATGAAAAAATAAAAAACGTGGCTCTTGATAAAAGGCGCCATCCCAATGTAGTGGTACATCGCCATGCGTGAATAAATAATTTTTAGCCTTAAGATCAGGCCGCATTTCCATCACAGGACCGAAATCCCAATGCAAAAGTTTAGCTTGCGAGGAGCAATAGGTTAACAATTGCTCGCGAGTTAAGGTTGGTAAACCACGAAATAAAACTATCTTATGGCGCCTAACTTTCTTAAGAATTTCAGTTAAATTAATGTCAGCTAAACAATTAACTTGCTCTTTTGTAAAAATATATGAGTGAAAGGAAGAATCTATTATTGTAGTCATTAGCAAGCCTCCAAAACGTAATGATCGTGGTTGAGTTTAGCACCTAAGCGTTCGGCTTCTATCCGTTTAATTAATTGCCAAGATTCTTTATTTTTCAATAAAACATTATGCCAAGGTGTTGCCCAGCAATTACTAGCGGGCAGAAATTGAATGCCTAGTTTTTCAGAACCGCAAGGTTGAGGATGAATGGATAAACGGATGGCAAATGGAAAGTGCTTTGCTAATAAGTTAGACCAAGCATTAGAACGTCTTATTACTTCATAAGCAACTTGCTTTGCCTCTTTACGAATTTGATTTTTTGAAAGCGTGCGTCGTAAATATAATTGATCTTCTGTAATAAAGCGATGAATACCATTAAATTGATAGAGAAGCACTTCATCTGCTTGAATTTTCTTTTTTAATGACATCACTGATTCACTAAAGTCTTGCATTAAATTGTTGCGCATACTTGCATAAGTTTGCCCGACATAAACATCATCTAAAGAAAAAGTGCTTAGATAGGTTAATTCGTTTTCGGCAATGATTGATTTAATCCCCTGTTGATACAAATCAACATCACTGTCTTCAACTAAAACTAAATCATTAAAAACACGACCATCTGAGCAAATAATAAGATTTACGCCTGGCGCATGTAGCTGATTTATTTTTGCACATAAATGATTAAGATTGGTGAGTCCCATGATTTCTCCTAAATCAGGGCAAGAAGAAATAGTTTTCTCACGGTTAGCAGATTTAGCTGGAAAAGCAGGTAAAATTAAAGTGATTGGCTGCTCCATTTTAATGGCTTGCATAACTTGACCTAAGTGAGGCGCTTGGCAACTTAGGCAATAGTTACCCTGGCAATAAAGAGCATAGGGTTTAACTTGTCGCTTTTGTTTTAATAGTAAAGAAATTATTTCTGCTGCTATCCTCTGCATTGTTGTAGCTCCTAAAATCTGTTAATGAGAATTATTCTCATCCTAGTAAAAACTTTGATAAATTGATAATATTATTACCGAATTAATTTGATAAGTTAAAGTAATCATGATTGATTTTGACGCATTGAAAGTTTTTGTCACAGTAATTGAAAAAGGCGGGTTTCATGCTGCTGCAGAGGCCATGTTTAAATCCCAGCCAGCTATTACCCATACTATTAAAAAACTAGAAGAGCAGTTAGATATTAGCCTCTTTGATCGAAGTTATTATCGACCGCGCTTAACTATACAAGGTGAGAAATTGTATCAAAGAGCTAAAACGTTAATTTCCCATTGGCAACATATCAATCAGTTTGCAGAGTTATTACAAGAAGATATGGAGACTGATATTACCATAGCTATTGATGTGTTTTACCCCTTAACTGAATTAAAAGATTTATTTCATCACTGGATAAGCTGTTTTCCACAAACACATTTTCATTTTCTTTCAGAATCTATAGGGGGCGCTTGTGAGCGCCTATTACAAGGACAAGCAGATTTAATTATTAGTGAAAATTTAATTTCTAAACAAGCAGTCGAGGTAATTCCTCTAACAACTGTGTTAATGCCTGCTGTTGCCACACCGCAGTTTATTAATCAATATAAGGAACAATTAGGTAATCTAGATACACTTAAAGACTGCCTACAAGTTATTTTAAAAGACTCATCAAAAGCTGACTTTTCATTTGGTGTTATTGAGCATTGTAAGCATTGGACAGTTAGTGACGTTATGGCGAAAAAAGAAATTATTTTAGCCGGTTTAGGCTGGGGCCGCTTGCCAAAGCACCTTATTGATACAGAATTAAATAACGGCAGTTTACAAGTTCTATCAGGCCACCATTTTGATGAGCGCCTTGTTCCGCTTGAAGCTATTCGCTTGCAAAAGCCCGTTCAAGGTTTAATTGCCAAACAATTGTGGAATGATTTATTAAATTTTAAAAAAATAGGCAGGTAAGGGTTTTTTACTTTAAATGAAACTTTAATACTGCCTAGTGTTTCTAAGAGAAAGTCATGCTATAACATATATTGTTTTATTTACTGCGTAATAGAGCAGGGAATAATTTGAACCTTAGTGAAAGATTATATTTGAGTTCATTGTGCTTAATAAGCATACATAATATGCGCAGTTTGGTATTTTGGATGAGTATTTTTACAGCATTATTTTCGTGCGTTGTACCAAATACAGCCTTTTGGTAAGGGGGATCTCTTAATGGCGTCAGCTTAAGAACAACTCTGTCATTCCCCTGTAGGCGGGAATCTATTTTTATGCTGGTTTAATGTAAGTATTAAAATAGACTTCCGTCTACGCGAAGATGACAAACTCTTCTGTTGAAACCATTAAATGATTTCTTAATTTACTGCTAATCTTAAGGAGCTTACGCCAATGTCAACTAAATTTAGTGATATTACAAAAGGAATTAATACTCAATTAGCTAAAATGCACAAAGAAATGCCAGAGGTAATGGCTAGTTTTGCTACATTAGGCCAGGCAGCAGGAAAAGATGGTGTATTAAATAAAAAGACAAAAGAGTTAATAGCTATGGCTTTAGCTGTAGCAAATCATTGTCCTGGCTGTATCGGTTTTCATTCACAAAAATTAGCTAAATTAGAAACCACTAAAGAAGAACTTATGGAAACGCTAGCAATGGCTATTTACATGGGAGGTGGACCTTCTTTAATGTATGCTGCCGAAGCTTTAGAAGCGTTTGAAGAGTTTAATCAATAGAAATTAAGCTGTTATATTAAGCAAAAAGTAAAAACTGGTATTTTTTAGTATCAGTTTTTACTTTAATTTTAAGGGTTATTAACTTATTGATTCCTTAGTAATGAATGATGCTCAAGCATTCTGCCTTTAAGCATAAAATTTAATAATTTACTTAAAATTTTTTTTCTTTAACCAATCTAATAGACTCTTTACCGGGCAAAATAATCTTCGCCTAATTACTATGACTTATTTGTGAAAGTCAGTAATCTAGCTAAATTAAGGGCTTTTTTGGGCAAGCCGTAGGAAATAGAGCCTATAGAAAGAGCTTTTAATAGTTGTTATTTTTATCCTGGGCAAAGGTTCAAGAGCGATTTCCAATTGTTCATAATAATTACTTAATGTTTATTTTGTATAATTAAAGGCCAATTAATTATTTAAGCTTATTATGAATCGAAGCCTGTTAAAATTTTATAAAGATTGGTTAAACAGTTATTGTAAAAGAAATCCGTCTGCAACAGTAAATATTGTTGTTGCAAGAAAATTAATAAACGACTTAGATAAAGTACAAACTCTTAAAGAAGCATCAGCACTTTTCTTTGCAATTATTGAGGAAAAGAGCCGTGCTGATTCTAATTTAACGAAAGGTTTCCTTTCTTTGTGTCAAAATAAAACGAAAGGTTTGCTTTCTTTGTTTCAAAATAAAACTAGCTCTAGAGAAAATAAAACTAGCTCTATAGAAGATATTTTTTATAAAAATATAACGATTTGGCACGCGCAAGCAGAAAAGATGTTATCAATGATAGATAAGGTTGAAGAAAAAGTAGGCACGCTTATCCCTTACGCTGGAATAGAACCAATAATCACTTTGTTAAACGAGATTTTATCAAGAAAAGAGGATTTATTGCTTAATGATAAAGGGGGAAGTCTTTTAAATTTATTAAATACAGCAGATTTAAAAGAGATGCTAAATTACTTAGTGAGCTTATCTGTAAATGAACAGGCTTTAGCACCGCAGACCTCAATAGGTTTGTTTAGTTCAAAAAATGAGCATAGTTTTACATATGAGCAGCCTATAGACAATTTACATGCTGAATGCCAAAAATTATTTAAGGTCGTGACCAGTAATTGTAGTCCTGAAAATAAAAATTGGGAAAATCTCAATAGCTTATTTCAAACGGCTATTCCTATTTATAAAGATATAAAAGCATCGTTAGAAGTAGAGGCAAGCAAAACGCAGGAAATTTAAATAAAAAGCTAATAAATTAGCTGAACTTGCTCATCTATAAGAGTAACTTGTCAAATTAATTAATAGGCTATTTTTTTAAGCCTGCAGCTTCTAAATGTTGCATCGCTTGGTCTTCATTTTTAAAGCCTAAACTAGGTGCGGCTTGGGATTGACAGGGATAATTTTGCATAACACCTAACCAAGCAATTTGCGATACAGTCATTTTATCTTTATCGCTTTGTTGACTTGAAATATTATTATAAGTACGCAAAATAATGTCATGCAGCGTTTCGGCAGTCAGCTTTATATTACTAGGTAAACAAAATAGAGGCTTTCCTTGGTTTTTGGCTAGTTCATTTCCTTGTACTAGTGTTTCAGCAATACTTTCATCAGCTAAAATTAAGATGTTTCGTGCCGAGCGGGCCCAAGCATGTGCTTGCGGGTCTGCTTTCATTTCCATCTTCGGAATGTTATTAAAAATATTCATATAATGATCAATCGTATCTGCAGCAGTAGCGAAGGATGCTCCAAAGATAAATAAGCTAATTAGCAAGCGCATAATAGTCCTCATGCTTTATTTAAATTATTATTATCTATTAAAATTGCTCTTAGATACCCTTATGGCTAATTGATCTTTACATTCTTCGATAAGAAGTATAAATCTCAAAATGCTGTAAAAATATTAACACCAAATTTAAGTAGGGAATAGCTGTAGAGTATTCATCTTAGCAGAATTAATATACTTCTTCCTTAAATTAATTCATGTGGAGTGATGCAGAAAATAGTTTCTAACCAAGTTTCTAGTGATTTAAAATTAAAAGGCGATTCTACAAAGCCAATATATTTATCTGGACGTACAACTACACTGGCACAATTTTTAATATGAAATCGGTCTTGAATAATATAATTTTCATCTACCCACACGGAAGAAAGTTGTGAATTGCAGTCTAAGGAGTCAATAACGACTAAATGCACTTCTAAAACAGCTTGATAACTTTTTGCCAACTCGACTAACTGTTTATCCATTGCTTCAGTTAAGTCGTTCTTTTTTAGAAAAATAAATAAGTGATGTAGCGTTCCTTGACAAATTTGTTCAATAAGTTGCGATGTTCTATGTCGTAGAGATTTTAGCGCTATTGCTGGTATAAATTGCCCAATACGAAATCGAGTTTTTTGCCCCATTACACACACTATAGGACTTTTAGCATATGAAATATCTAATTCGGCTAAGTCTTTAGCTATAGGAGAAATTATAAAATCATAAGAAGATAAAGCACTAACTAATCTATTACGTAAACTGATTAGTGATTTATTTTTAAGTAAAAACATCTTAGTCATAATATCTGTTTTCTTTAAAACAGCTTTGGCTATAGGATGTCGTTCCAATTGGTAGCTATTTAAAAGTGACTCCGGGGAATAGCCTTTAAGAACTAAACTTAATTTCCACACTAAGTTATAAACATCCTGAATACCGGTATTTAGCCCTTGTCCACCCGCTGGACTATGAATATGTGCTGCGTCACCACAAAAAAAGACATGATTATAGCGATAATTATCAATTTGACGATGATGAATTGAAAACTCAGCTAGCCAAACGGGATCAGATAAAACTGCTTTATCCGAGCTTCGCTCATTGAAAAGAGTAATAATATCTTCTAAAGTAGGCTCTTCGGTCTTATTGATTGGCGCTGTTGCAACAAAACGATAGCGTCTATTTCCCATAGGGAAACAAGCTAAGGGACCACCATGACTAACATACATAATCATTTTATCTTCTGGCATATCCCATTGCACATGAATATCAGCTAACCACCAGCGCTGTTTATATTCTGCTCCTAAGAAATTTGCATGGCATAACTTTCTTAATGTACTGTGAGAGCCATCACAGGCAATAATCCACTTAGTCGCAATTTCTTCAGTTTGCCCATTAGCTTTTTTTACTACAGCCACTGTGGGGTCGCCATCGGTAAAAGAAACGAGTTCAGTTTGCCATTCAAGCGTAATGTCTCTTGCCAACAAACCCTGATAAAAAATACGCTCGGTTTTATTTTGTGGTAAGTCAATTAAAAAATTATAGTTACTTCCTATATTGTCGAAACTAACTTCAGTTACCACCTTGCCATCAGCTTTAAACAATACACCATAAACCTTATGCCCCTCCTCAAAGACATCATTTAAAAAGGAAGTATCTTCTAATGCTTCTAAAGTACGGATATGGATAGCTAACGCTTTTGATTTATCACTTAAAGTAGCTTTTTTATCAATAATGCGGCAATTTAACCCATGCCGCGATAATTCATTAGCACAAAATAAGCCAACGGGACCTGCACCTACAACCAGTACATCTATTATTTGTTGAACCATATTAAATCCTTTTAGTAAATCTGCTTGAGATTTATTATTTAATATTAATTATTATAGATTTCTTTTAAACTCCACAACAAAGGAAAAATGGCTACGGTGAGATATCGGCACTCTTTCTAAATTGCCATATACAGTCAGTCTCTATAGAAAAAGGGCTTTAAGATGCTCATATACTTTATGTACCTGTATTAGGTTCTATAGGAGGTACAATGGGTAAGTAGTTAAAACGGTCTTCGGCTGGTAATGAACCACATTCATCATAAGTGTTATCTAAGCAAAGAAAAAAACAAGTAGCGCCAGACTCTCGGGCACTATACACTGCCTCATCTACCGTAGGGAAACTAGCCAAATCTACCCCACTATGAATGTAATCTGCTCTTTTAAAAGTAATTAACTCTACTAGATATTGATTTAAATCAGCACGAGAGTAAATAAGTCCAACAGGTTGTTCAGTTGAGAGTTCAAGAATCTTCGATCGAGAGATATAGTCCATTGTTTTTGGCCTAAAGCTTATTTAATCTAAGTATAGTCTCAATTCTTAACACATGTTCCTTATTTATTCAGTTATATAAAATAATAACCAACATAAATGCTGGTTATTATAATGCGATTTAAGTGGCGGTGATTGCTAATGGCAAGTCCATTTGACCTGATTAGAAATTGAAAAGACTTCATTATCACCAATTACTAAGTGATCTAGTAGTTGCACATCAATTAAATCTAGAGCGCGCTTGAGTTTTTTAGTAATGGTGAAATCTTGCTCACTTGCATCAGGTATTCCGGAAGGATGGTTATGAGCGAGGATAATTGCCGCTGCATTGAGGTTTAAAATTCGTATAATTAAAGGTCTTATATAAACATAGGCTGTATTAATTGTGCCTTGAAAAAGTTCTTCATAATGAATAATTCGATGCTGGTTATCTAGAAAAAGAGCTGAGAAAGTTTCATTAGCTTTATCTCTTAATTGACGTTTAAGATAGGTATAAGTTTCTTGGCTGTTTGTTAATTTTATATTTCTTTTTAAATTAATTAAGTCACTCCGACGGCATATTTCTTTACAGGCTTGTAATTGTAGATAGCGAACTAATCCCATACCTGCTATCTGATTAAAATACTTAAAGTCTGCATTGAGTATTGCGCGCAAATCGCCAAACTTTTTTAGCAAATCAAAAGCTAAATCTAGGCAGGATTTTTTGTTATTACCTGAGCTAATAAATACAGCGAGTAGCTCCATATCGGATAAATATTGGGCACCTTGTATTATTAATTTTTCACGCAGGCGCAAGGGTACGGTGGTTAAATTCATGCTAGTTATTCCTTTATAGCGAGGTTTGTGTTTTGATCGCGACTATTCTTATTTAGAATGAGTTAATGATGCAAGATTTTATTAATAAAAAAATATTGTTAGGTATTTGTGGTGGTATTGCTGCTTATAAATCTGCCTATTTAGTCAGAGAGTTAACCAGACTAGGGGCCGAGGTTAGAGTGGTTATGACAGAGGCTGCAATGCAATTTATCACCCCTTTAACGCTGCAAGCCTTAAGTGGTTATGAGGTACGTACTCAATTATTTGATTCCCAAGCTGAGCGCGCAATGGGTCACATCGAATTAGCTCGTTGGGCTGATTATTTAATTATTGCGCCAGCTTCTGCTAATTGCGTAGCTAAATTGGCTAATGGATTGGCAGATGATTTACTATCTACGCTCTACCTTGTAATAGAGGCGCCGGTTTTAATTTGTCCAGCAATGAATCAAAGTATGTGGAAACATAAAGCGGTACAAAGAAATATAGAAAATTTAAAAGTGCAAGGTGCTTTGATTGTTGGCCCTGAAGAAGGGGGACAAGCCTGTGGTGAGTATGGCCTTGGACGTTTAAGTGAATTAGAAAATATTATTAATGCTTTGCGGCTACACGCAGTTTATGGACTATTAAAGGGCCAAACTGTCTTAATAACGGCAGGGCCAACACAAGAACCACTTGACCCAGTACGCTACCTATCTAATTACAGCTCAGGCAAGATGGGCTATGCACTAGCACAGGCAGCAGCAATGGCGGGCGCTAAGGTTATTCTAATTAGTGGGCCAACTGCGCTTTCCCCACCACCAGGTGTTGAAATGTATTCTGTTATGACAGCTGCGCAAATGTATACTGAAGTTATGAAGCATTTAGCTGAAAAAAGTATTTTTATTGGTTGCGCGGCTGTTGCTGATTATGCCCCTAATCAACAAGCAGATAAAAAAATCAAAAAACAAAATCAAGAAAAATTAGTTCTTGATCTAATACCTAATCCAGATATTCTATTCTCAGTTGCACAAAGCCAAAAGGCAGCTTATGTAGTGGGTTTTGCTGCAGAAACGGATAATGTGATTGAACATGCAAAACAAAAATTAGAAAAAAAACAGTTAGATATGATTATTGCTAATCAAGTCGGTAATGGGCTTGCTTTTGATAGCGACAATAATCAAGTCACAATACTTACAACTAACTCACAAGTTGCTTTAGAGCCTGCTAATAAAATTCGTTTAGCAGGACAAATCATTGAAATTCTTGCTGCAGCTATTCAAAATGACGCTATTTAATAATAGACTTCTTCAAAAACGTCATCGCTGGTTAATATTAGACGGAAAAAAGGCTACAAAATACTCATGTGTTTTATGTACACTGCGGCTTTTGAGCTTTTGTCGTTTGAACTTAACTCAGTGCTAACAATTTAAGAAGAAATCAACAAGGTATAAATTTTATGAAGCAGGCCATCGAATTAAAAATTTTAGATCCTCGCCTTAATGAAACATTTGCGCTACCTACTTATGCCACTGAAGGTTCAGCGGGGCTCGATTTACGAGCATGTATTGATAAGCCACTGCAAATTGCACCTCAGGAAACCATATTATTGCCAACAGGATTATCTATTTATATCGCTGATCCTAATTTGGCAGCAGTTATCTTGCCTCGTTCTGGCTTAGGGCATAAGCATGGTATTGTTTTGGGTAATTTAGTAGGCTTAATTGATTCAGACTATCAAGGCGAACTAAAAATTTCCTGTTGGAATCGTAGCCAAGAGCACTTTACTGTTCACCCGGGTGATCGTATTGCGCAACTAGTATTTTTACCAATTGTAAAAGCTGAGTTTAAGATAGTTGAAACATTTACTCAATCAGATCGAGGCGAGGGCGGTTTTGGTAGCTCAGGGAGGGCATAATGCAATATCAAGCTAGAACAGTAAAGCGTGCAGTGTTTCGCGCTTATGACATTCGTGGCGTTATAAATGCAGATTTTGATGAGCATGCATTTTATAGTATCGGTCGTGCTATTGGCTGCCGTATGCATACACTTAATAGGCAGAAAATAGTCATTGCTCGTGATGGGCGGCTTACCAGTATAAGTTTAGCTTCTGCCTTAAAACAAGGTTTACTAGATAGTGGTATTAATGTAGTTGATTTAGGAATGGCGCCTACGCCTGTGATGTATTTTGCAACCCATGAATATGATATAGATTGTGGTGTAATGGTCACCGGTAGTCATAACCCTGCCGATTATAATGGCATTAAAATTGTATTAGCAGGTAAAACCTTAGTTCAATTAGATATTGATATTCTTTATGATCTTATTTTAAATGCTGAATTTATTAATGGTGAAGGGAAAGAAGAGACTTTCAATATTTTACCTGCCTATATGCAGCGAGTAGTAAGAGATATCAATTTAAGAAGACCTTTAAAAGTAGTTGTTGACTGTGGCAATGGTATTGCTGGCGCCATTATTCCAGAAGTTATTCAAAGCCTCGGTTGTGAAGTAATCCCTCTTTATTGTGAAGTAGATGGCCGTTTTCCTAACCATCATCCAGATCCCGCCGTTGAAGAAAATTTAACTGATTTAAAGAAAGCTATTAAAGAGCATCATGCGGATATAGGGCTTGCTTTTGATGGGGACGCTGATAGGCTTGGTGTTGTAACAAATACAGGTAAAGTAATCTGGCCTGATCGTCTCATGATGCTCTATGCGCGTCATTTGCTAAAAAATAATCCTGGTGCAACTATTGTTTATGATGTGAAATGTTCAGCACATTTGGCCGCTGTAATTGAAGCTGCTGGCGGACGTGCACAAATGTGTCCCACCGGTCATTCTATTGTAAAAGATGTTATGAAAGTAACGCAGGCCGCTTTGGCTGGAGAAATGAGCGGTCATCTATTTTTTAAAGATAAATGGTATGGCTTTGATGATGCACTCTATAGTGCTTGCCGCTTATTAGAAATAGTTAGTGAAAGTGATTTATCAGTTGATGAACAATTTTGTCTTATTCCTGATAGTATTAATACTCCCGAAATTAAAATTGTTATTGATGAAGAAAACAAGTTTAATTTCATGAAAAGATTTAGTGATTTAGCTGAATTTGATACAGCTAAAATTATAAAAATTGATGGTATTAGAGTTGAGTTTGAGCATGGTTGGGGCTTGGTACGTGCTTCCAATACTACGCCATGTTTAGTGGCCCGATTTGAAGCAAAAGATCAAGGTAGTTTAAATAGTATTCAACAACTATTTAAGCAGGAACTCCTTAGAATTGAAAAAGACTTATTAATTCCTTTTTAAAAGTAAATCTAGTTGGCATTTAGTGCCAACTAGATTGTTGCGTCCTATGAGTAAGCCACAAAATATTTAGCTAAAAAAACTAAATTAGCAGTGCTTAAATTTTGCCTAGGTAACTAGTTTTATTTTAATTAAGTTTTAGGAAAAATTAAGTATAGTGGTCACTTTTGGAGGTTGTTTTACCTCAAGGTTATGAATATCTTTAATAGGACTTTTCTTTCCAATTTCTTTTTTCTCCCAACGCTCTAAATCCCAATCAGTATAATCGTGTGCACTAAAGCCTAGCTCCTTAAGCAAAGGCACGCCTCGCTCACGTAAATTTTCTTGCTGTTCTGGAAATAGTTCGCTACAGCGTAATAAATAAAAAGGATTCTTAGGCACGGTTTCCATTGCTTTTTTAAAGTAAGAAGGTGCATTATAAGAATCAAGATCAAAGAAATAAGCAATATCGCCTAGTAAAAAGTAAGCTTTGCCTAATAATTTCTTTTGTTTAGGGCTTTTCGTATCTTTAAGTAGTTTTACAATACGGTGTAACGCTTTAATAGCGAGCTCAAAGTCATCTTGATGTTTCTTTTTATGCTGTAATTGCGTGTCGTGATCCCTATCATAAATGCTAGAAACGGAGAAAATGGACGTTAAATAATCAACTTGCCGCATTAATCCTTTTACTAACGTTTTAGAATGTCTTAGTCGTTCTTCGGAGCTAACTGCTGTTGCATCACACCTATCTAGTAGATTTATTGCTTTTTGAATATTATTAATATCGCTTTCGGTAGGTTTATTCTGGTTTAGGTCAGCATCAATTAGTAATTGGGCATAAAGACGAGTATGAACATAATACTGCTCTTGTCTCTTAATATTAGGCTCGATTTTAAGTGCTTTTTCTTTCGCTAATAAACTTTGTTTATAGGCTAAAGTTGCTGGCTCCCATTGGTTAGTTTGACGATATTTTTTCCCTATTTGATAAGCTTGCTCGCCAGCTTCATCAAAATAGTCAGCAAGTTTTCTTAAATCATTAGCAGTAAAGGTATGTTTGTCTTGATTTGCCAACCATAACTCATAGGCTTTTTCATCTTCTTCTTCAGCAATAAATAATTTAAACCTATTAACTGGATCAGTTCTATCTAAATTTGTATCCAATTGTACTGCTAGGCGAAGGCTTTCAAGTTTATTCTGTTGTAAGTAATACTTAGCTAATGCTTTGGCCAAATTAGAATTTGGTGTAATTAAAGTCAGCTGCTCGCGTGTAGTAAAATTTGCTACTACATAGTTAATGGCGTCATTTATATTTGGTAATTGGTCAATTAGGGTAAGCGCTTGTGCAAAATCATGTTGTTTAAGAAAATAATCAATAAAAATTATTAAATCTTTTCTAGTAATATCTGGGTTAAAAGATAGGGCTTGCTTAAGATAAGCATGAGTTCGAGCTTGTGCATTGCTAAGCCATGTCCAATGATATAAATAACTTTGTTGTGCTTCCTGTGCTTTGTTAAGATAACTTTGCGCTGCCAGTTGTGCATAATAACTTTTTGCAAAAAAAGTATAGTTTTTTATGGCAAGCTCAAATTCTAGTTTATTAATGGTATTGTTAATAAGCAGAGGAGATTGAGGATCAAGTCTGGGTATTTCGGTCCATTGCCCTAATAGTTTGAAACAATCACCAAAGGCATATTGTGTGTGTACAGCAAAATCTGGTGATTGAGGCAGTAAGCTAGCACTTTCCCAGTAATACTTGATAAGTAAAGTTTGTAATGCTTTTGAAGTAGCCCCATCCCGTGGTTTTTGTACCAACGTTAAATATTCGGTAGGTAAATTACAATACAATAGCGGTTGTTGTAAGTGAGACTGCGAATAGTTTTGGAGATAACCATAATAAGCAAATTTACAGAGAGATAGTTTTACTTTTTGCTGCTCGCAATGATTGTTAAAACCTAACCAACCTTTAAATATTTCAAAAGCATAACGAAAAATGCTTACAGGTTTTAGATCATACCCGTTAGTATAAATGTATTTTGCTTGTATTAAACTTTGCCATTGTGCTGCATATTGAGTGGCATTATGTTGATAAACAAGCATATCTGGATAATAGCCAAGTGCTTTTTTATAATAATTAGGTATTTTATTGATTAAATAATAATTTAAAAAACTCAAAACTCTTTTCCTGTAAGCCTAATAATAAGTATGAAGGCCTGAAATTAATTCAAAGGTATTAATTAATTTTCAGCCTGGCTAGATATTAAAACGAATAGTTGGTTTTTCAAAATGAAAAAGCTTTTTTTTGTAAAGCTACTAACCAAACAGGTAAGGGCAAGCTATCTTGATGACGCGCTATAATCTGTTTTTTAGCTTTAATTTCAAATAAATTAGCATGAGCTAGTTGTTCAAGATATTTTTCGTGGTGACTAAATCGAGCGCTTGTTTGTAGTTGCCAAGGCATTATCGAACTAATTTCTGTAGTAAAAATAAAATAGCCTTCATTTTCAAGGTGTTGAGAAATTTGTTGAAATAAGGAGGATAGATCACCAAAATAGGGTAAGACATCAGCTGCAACAATTAAATTATATAATTCTTTATTATTCGTTAAGTAAGTAAGAGCCTCTGCTTCAATAAGATTATCATAAATACCTTTAGGACGTGCCCAGTCAAGCATTTTTTTAGCAATATCTACGCCAATAAGTTGTTGGGTACTATCACGTAATACTTGGCCAGTTAAGCCAGTACCACAACCTAAATCTAGTGTTTTTTCACAATGAGAAATCTTTAATTCCTCAAG
This sequence comes from Legionella sp. D16C41, assembly GCF_048541585.1. Lineage (NCBI taxonomy): Bacteria > Pseudomonadati > Pseudomonadota > Gammaproteobacteria > Legionellales > Legionellaceae > Legionella > Legionella sp. D16C41. The sequence goes on from NZ_CP183303.1 coordinate 503,192, forward strand.
TAAATTTAAGATTTGATTGGGAAGGGAGTACTTTAAGTGCTTTTGTACATGCTGATCATAATAAAGAGCATAATTATTAAATAAGTTTGCTGCATATTCCGTAGAAGTTTCAGCTTGCTCAGTGGAGCCTGCAATTGCATTTAACATGTGTTTACTAGTTTTATCATTAGGATTAACAGCTAATGCTTGCGTAAGTAGGACTTTTGCTTTTTCTTTGTCATTTAGGCGCATATAAATAGCAGCAAGGTTATTTAAGGCAGCAAAATGATCATGTTGCTCGTTTAGTAAATGCTCAAAGTGATTAATAGCTTCATTTAAATGGCCTAGTGCCATTTGTGCCACCCCACTATTATAAAGATATTCAATATTGGTGGGGTCCTTTTGTAACAAATAGTCATAATGCATTAAAGCATTCTCAAAGCGGTCATAATGCATAAAGGTAGCAGCTAAATTATTACGTGCTTCAATATGTTCATTATCTAGAGCTAACGCTTTACTAAAATAATCCACACTTAATTGTCCCTGCTCGCGTTTAAGGGCAATAACGCCGAGGTTCGTTAACGCTTCAACATGGTTACTATTTTCTGATATTACTTGTTGAAAAGCTTGTTCAGCCTCAGTCAACTGATTAGCTTCTAAAGCTAAAACACCTAGATAAAACATTGCTTCTAAATGCTTAGGATTTAAAGCGAGAACATTTTGAAATTGAATACGGGCCTCATCTAGTTTATTTTGACTAATAAACAATAAACCTAAATTAAAATGAGCTGCGGCAAAATCTGGAGCGTTTTTAAGTGCATGATGATAGTGAGCAAGGGCTTGCTGATGTTGCCCTAAAACTGCATAAGTACTTGCTAAATTATTATGAGCTTGAGCATAGGTAGGCTCTAACGTAATCGCTTTTTGATAATTACAAATAGCTTCATCAAATTGATGATTTTTTTTATAGGTATTGGCTAAATTATTATATAAAATAGGATTATTGGCATCTAACTGTAATGCTTTTTTAAAATAGGTTACTGCCTGTATTAAATCACCAAGTTCGGCTTGAGCTAAAGCTAGAAAATGTAGACTTTGAACATGTTCTGGATTTTGCTTAAGAATCGTTTCATATAAATCAATTGCCTCAGGCAATTGATTATTTTGATGAAGTTGATTAGCTTTTGTAAATAATTCATTTTCGGAAGTCATAATAATTCAAACTGCAATTTGAGTTGTGCTAATGCTTGTGCGCGATGGCTATGCTCATTTTTTATATTAGCAGGTAATTGAGCCACCGTGCATTGATACTCAGGTAAATAGAAAATTGGGTCATAACCAAACCCTTGCTCGCCAGCTGGCTCATGAGCAATTTTACCAAACCAACGACCGAAAGCGATTAAGGGCGTAGGGTCGGTTGGGTATTGTACTAGAACAATAGCACAGTAAAAAAAAGCTTGCCGATGATCATCAGGAATTTTCGCTAGTTTTTTTAAAAGTAAATGCATATTTTGCGCAGAGCTAGCTTGTTCTCCTGCATAACGAGCCGAATAAATACCTGGCTCTCCTTGTAACACGGGTACCACTAAGCCTGAATCATCTGCTAAAGCTGGTTTATTAGTGGCTTGACTAACATGTCTGGCTTTTAAAAGAGCATTTTCAAAAAAACTTAGCCCAGTTTCAGCAATAGATTCTATTTCTAAACTGCTTTGACTTATACAAGAAATTGGCGAGAGTAAGGCTTGTAATTCAATAATTTTTCCTGAATTAGTCGTAGCTAAAATAATTTCTTTCATTTTTATACTCATCTGGCTGTTTTATAGCTTAGATAATATAATTGCTGCCTAGTAGTTGGCTAGCGCTTTTACGCTAGTGCTAGATCCTCCTTTATTATTTATAGAAAACGACTTAGCGCCTTCTGTATAGCCAAGGTGGAAAAGCATAAAGATCTGCCCATAAGCCTACCATATTTTTTTTAGCTTCTTCTTGTAGCGTATAGAGATTTTTATCATGAGCATAGCGATTATAAACCCAAGCCATGCCTGTTCGAACTTGTTCCGTGCTGGCATCCACGCCATTACATTGGATATGAGCTAACAACCGGCCATAAAAGTCTCTTTTTTGAACATCAAGCACTGCTTGCTTGCGAAAGCAAAGTGCGGCTAACGCCTGCCTTGAGCGAGTACCATAGGGTTGGCTACGTTCAGGTGCATCAATTTCTGCCAATCTAACTTTTTCCTGTAGCTTACCATCAATTAATACGACTAATGTATCGCCATCAATAATACGTACCACTTCGCCTGTAATGACTTCTGCAAAGGTGAGAGTTGGAACCATAAAAGCAAAGAAAAAAAACTTCCCTGGTTTAAAATTCATCACTTTAAGCTCCTCGGTTATTAAAAGATTTTAGTTCTAATATAAATGAGCTAATAAGTAAAGTATTGTCTTGAAAATTATAGCTAAATATTAAAATAAACGATTATTGGAAAAATAGTATGTTATGTACTAACCTTCAGTTTGGAAAGAGGTCTAATAGCTAATTTATTAATAAGGAGATTATTATGGCTAATCAGCAAGGTAGCGGCCGTGGTTCTAATTTATCTCAAGATGCTCGCAAGAAAGGTGGCGAACATTCTCACGGCGGTCAAAGCAAATCTAGCAGCTCTAATTTATCAAAATCAGCTAAAGCTAAGGGTGGTAAGCACTCTCATGAAGGTAGAAGTAAGTAGTACTTGTTAATGGCCCAAGCGTGATCTTGGGCTATAGCCTTAAAATTTTATAATTTATAGAGGTTTAATTAGCAAAATATCTCAAGACACGCTTAATATTTTGTAAAATAATCATCACTACATAAGTAAATTAACCTCATGATTTTAATCAAAAAATTCCCAGCTAATCATTAAAGCGAAAAATAATATATTAGTAAATTTATTATTTTAATACTGGGCAATGAATAAGTGTTTTTATTTTAAATAATTAGTAATTTTCTTGTAATACGGGCTATTACTTGTAATAAGAGCTATTATTACTTGTAATGAGAACTATTATTAATAGTGCTAGGCATACTTAATAAATGGAAGAGGAGTGTGCGGTGAGCATTAAAAAAACTAGTACAGGGATTATTGGCCTAGATAAAATCTTACAGGGCGGGTATATAAAGGGTCAATCGACTCTGCTTAAAGGTAGCCCTGGAACAGGGAAAACCATTTTTACCTTACTTTTTGCTTATGCCCAAATTAAAGCAGGAAAAAATGTTATTTATATAACCTGTGATGAAAAGCCTGAGCAGATTCTATTACATATGGATAGCTTCGGCTTAAATGGTACTCAATTACAGCGTAAAAATAAATTAATTATCCTTGATTTTACCCCCACTTTTGATGAGATCGTTGGTGAATTCGATTTAAATATAGTTTTGTTGCGCATAGCAAGAGCGAAACAAAAATTTAATAGCGATGTTTTAATCCTTGATTCGTTACACTCCTTATTTTTAGGATTAACGCATGAAGATAATTTCTCCGTCGAAATTTTAAGATTATTTCAATGGATAAAACAGGAAAGATTAACTTTTTTAGCAACCATTGCTGGACATGCAGAAATTTGTAAAACAGATTTTTATGAAGAGTATATTGTTGACTGTATTATTGAGTTAAAACAAGCAATTACCAATAATTTAATGACCCGCTATCTACGGGTAGTAAAATTACGTAGCTCAGCACACGGCACCAATGAATATCCCTTTTCAATTGTTCAAAATGGGATATCGCTACTTCCCATTACTGAAACGAAACTAGATACTTACACTTCTAGACAATACCTAAGCACAGGAATTAAAGACTTAGATAAGATGTTTGGTAATAAAGGTTATCAGGTGGGTAGCTCTATTATGATTAGTGGTAAGTCAGGCACAGCAAAAAGTATTTTCGCTGCCCATTTTGCCTATGCGGCAGCATCTCAAGGGCAAAAGGTATTATTAGTCTCTTTTGAAGAATCACCTAAGGATATTATTTCGCATATGCGTTCTCTAAATTTAGATTTAGCTCCCTTAATTAAAGACAAAAAGTTAACTATTCTTGCTAGGCGCTCGGTTGAGATGGGTCTAGAGGATCATATTATTACTTTAATTGAGCTAGTTGATCATCACCAGGCTAGTGTATTAATACTTGATCCCATCTCAGCTCTTTTAGACTTAGGTACTAGAATGAATGTTAAAAATTTATTTATTCGTTTCATTGCTCATATGACTTCGCTAAACAAGACCTTACTATTTACTGAATTGTTACCTGATGATATGAAGGGATATAGTGAGCTTGGTTTATCAAGTTTAACAACAACCTGGCTGCGTTTATCGCAAGTAGCCAATAATGGTGAGTTTAATCGTTTACTTTATATCGCTAAATCACGCGGAATTAAAACTTCTAATCAAATTAAAGAATTTATAATAGATGATACAGGTCTTACTATTGAAGCGCCTTATATAGGCGATGGAGAAATGATTTTTGGTTCCCAAAAATCTGCTTGGATTTTAAAAGACAAACAACAAGATATTTGCCGCCGTCAAGCGATAAAACAATTAGATGATGAATTAAAAGCACTAGACAATGAGCTAGCCGCCCAAAGAAAAATTAACGAATTAAATTATCTTGCGAAGAAAAATAAGCTTTTACGTAAACAAAAGAGATTAGTTAATGAACAAGAGCAGGTGAAAACTCAAAGAGAAGCAAATAAGGTCTTAAGAGATTAATAATGGCTAAAATTATACTAAAATTATATGTAATAGGTCATAGCCCGATTTCAAGGCGGGCCATTACTAATCTTAAAGAAATTTGCGCCACGTCAGATTTAAAAGATCTTTGCAATGTAGAAGTAATCGATTTGTGCAAGCATTATGAATTAGCAGAAAAAGAAAAAATTTTAGCTACACCAGTTTTAATAAAACAAGCGCCTTTGCCGCAACGACGTATTATAGGAGATTTAGCAGATCATCAAAAAGTAATCGAAATATTGGAAGAACCAACTAGCAAATTTTTATGATAAATAAAAAGGAAATTTATTGGTCTCAGCTCATTGAAGCGCTAGCACAAGGAGTTGTGATAATAGATAAAAGTGGAATCATTCTTTATGCTAATGAGGCGGCAGCATCGCTATTTGGATTTGCACCATCAGATCTTATTGGTATGTACTTTACCCATCCCTTATCAGCTAATGAAACACAAGAAATAGAAATATATAAGTCCAATGGTAAGCTTTTAATCGCTCAGATGACAGTTAAGCGGGGCGCTTGGCAGGGGCAATTTGCTTGGATTGTTTCGTTAGTAGATATCAGTGAACTTAAAAAGAAAGATAAACTATTAAATATTACCTCTAAAGGTGTTAATGCAGCATCAGAAGGCATTGTTATAACTGATGAAAAAGGCATTATTATCCAAGCAAATCAAGCTTTTTTTAAATTAACCGGTTTTAGTGAACAGGAGGTATTAGGTAGAAATCCAAATATATTTCATTCTGGAAAGCAAACCCGAGATTTTTATGAAAATTTATGGAGTATTTTACTTAGGCAAGGTTATTGGAGTGGTGAATTAACAGGGAAAGAAAAGCACAATAACAAAGCGCTTGTTTTAACGACTCTCTCCTCAGTCCAAGATGAAAACGGTGATATTACTAATTATATCTGCTTCTTTCATGACTTAACCTTAATTAAAGATCAAGAAAAGCAACTCAAACGAGCTAAATACTATGATGTTGTAACGGGCCTACCAAATAAATTTTTTTTAACACATTATCTTGAACGCTACATTAATAAGGCGCCTCTGGGGAAAAAAAATCTAATTGTTTTTAGTATTAGGCTATTTGGCTCGTCTAAAAATTCTGCCTACGGCACCGATTTACCAACTCGGGATAAAATTATTTTACAAGTTGTTGAGCGTATTCGTCGCTCTGCAAAGCAAATAAACTTTTTAGCCCGTATTGGTTATAACGAATTTATTATTCTTTATTTAACGCATCAAAATCTAGAAAGTTTTTCATCTACTGCAAAGCAAACTATTAAAATGCTTACTAAACCTTACAAAGTCAGTGAAAAAAGTTATAAAATTTATTGTGTTATTGGTATAACAGCTTATACGAAAGAGGCTGCTTTTAGTGCCGAAGAGTTACTTCACCAAGCTGAAATTGCCCGACACAAGGCAAGACAAGTTGGCGTTAATAAATTTGATTTTTTTGACCCACAAGTTGAAATTGAAACACTTGAGTTTAATAAATACATTCAATCGATTCAGAAAGCTATTCGCTTAAATCAACTGAAGCTCTATTATCAACCTAAAGTTAATTTTCAAACAGGTCAAGTTATTGGGTTTGAAGCACTGCTGCGTTGGGAGCACCCTGAACGTGGTTTACTAAATGCTTCTCAGTTTCTATTTCACATTGATTATCATCCAATTTCTTTAGAGCTTGGTCATTGGGTCATTCATCAAGCTTTACAACAAGCTGAAGTATTAATCTCGTATAATTTAGACATTCCTATTAGCTTAAATGTCAGTTCTTATCAATTACAAGATAAGGAGTTTATTAAAAAACTTGATGCAGTATTAGCTCACTATCCTAATGTGCCTAGTAAAATGATTATGCTAGAAATTTTAGAAACGGAAGCTATAGCTGACTTAGAGCTTGTTTCTAAAGTTATTAGAGAGTGTCAAACAAGGGGGATAATTTTTTCTCTAGATGATTTTGGAACCAGCTATTCATCCTTAACTTATCTTAAAGAATTAGATGTTGTTGAAATAAAGCTTGATCGAAGTTTTATTCAAGATACTTTAATTAAACCACAGGCCCTAGCTATCTTAAAACCTACTATTGATTTATGCCGAGTGATGGGCCGTGAATTAGTTGCTGAAGGAGTAGAGACACTTTTACATGCGAAATTGTTAAGCTATCTCGGTTGTAATAAAATACAAGGGTTTGCTATTGCTCAAGCTATGCCTGCTGATAAGCTTATAGATTGGTTGAGAAACTGGAAGCTTGATCCATCCTGGCGAAAAAATAAGCTATCGAAAAAAATAATTAATGAACTCCTAATCATAGCTATTAACCACTATATGGAGTTTCAAACTATTCCTCGTTATTTAAAAGATAAAACAATATTGCTTCCAAATTTAAATTTAAGTGCTTGTGCAATTGATAAATGGTTGCTTAAGTATAAACAAAGGCTAAATCCTAAAGCATTTAATCAATTATATAAATTGCATGAAAAGTATCATAAGCTAGCCAATAAAATTGTCGATTTAGCTAACCTTAATGAGTATGAAGAAGCTCATCATGCATTAGAAAAATTTGAAGCCTTAAGGCGGCTGCTCCTTCACCATTTAATTCAAACTATTTTTATAGATTAACAAGTAGCTAGTTTCGGAAGTTTTAGAGGGTAAGTTAAAATTAGGTCGGTGCTTGAATCAATTCTTGCCCATCTTCTTTTTTAAGTTGACCAAAAATTAATAGCGATAAACAGGTTATGCACCCCATAGCGATAAAAGTATAGTGCAGTGTCTCTACTGTAAGCAGCGGATTTGCGGCGTGAGAGACTTGAAATAAATTTAATAAAATTGCGGCGATAGCAACCCCAAAACTTTGTGATAATTGTTGAACAGTGCTCATAATACTGGTAGCAGAACTAAGGTCTTCTGATAAGACATTAGCATAGGCAATAGAATTCATGCTTGTATATTGTAATGAAATTAAAAAACCATAACAAAAGGTTAAAATAGCAATATTTAAAATGGTTGAATATTCGTTAATAAAGGAAAAAGATGCAATCGCTGCTGCAACCAGAAAAGTGTTTAAAATTAAAATTTTTTTATAGCCTAAAAGGCGTAATATATAGACCGCTATCGGTTTAACGATTAAAACCCCTAAAGCAGTTGGTGCTAGCAAAAGGCCTGAGGTTTGTGGTGAGTAATTAAGACTTACTTGCAATAGCAATGGCAACAGAAAAGGAATGCCGCCAAAACCTATACGGCAAATAAAATTTCCTATAATAGATACGCGAAAGGTTCTTATTGATAATAAATGAATTTTTACAATAGGATGTGCTTTATTTTGCGAATGCCACGAATAAAGTATCAATAGTGCAATTGCCATGCTTATAGTTAGTATTGAGCGTATATCTGATAGCCGTGTTTCACTAAAGCTTGCAAAGCTATAGGTTAATAGAGCTAAGCTACTCCCAAATAAAATAAAGCCTATTTTGTCTAACTGGGGTACTACACGAGCTGGCATTGCAGGTAACAAAAAATTAGCTAACAATAAAGTGCCCAAGCCAATAGGTGCATTTACCCAAAAAATCCAACGCCAAGAAAAATAATTACTAATTAAGCCACCAAGCACAGGCCCTAACATTAAACCTATAGCACCAATCATCACCACGATACTTAGTTTGCTAATTAATTCATGTTTTTCGCAGGTTCGAATAATAATTAGACGGCCAACTGGCATAGTGATAGAGCCGCCTAAGCCTTGAATAAAGCGTGCAATAATGAGTTCGAAAAGATTATCGGTAAAGCCACACCAAATGGAGCTTAGCGTAAAAATAATAATGGCTGTCATAAAAATATTTTTAGCGCCAAATTTATCCGCTAACCAGCCACTGATGGGAATAAAAATTGCCAGACTAAGCAGATAGCTAATAAGTGCAAGTTTTAAGTGTACAGGATTAACTTTAAAACTTTGCGCCATAACTGGAATAGCAGTATTGATAATAGTTGTGTCTATAGCTTCCATAAACATCACGAAAGCAACAATAAGCAAAATGATTGTTTTATTCATAATAATTTTTAATTTGTTAAAAAAAAATGTACAACTTATTTGTTTATTACTCTTAGAGAGGTATTATAGGCATGCTTAGAAGTTAAGTGAAAGGAGTAAGGAATTTATGAAAAAAATAGCGATGCTTTTAGTATGCGGTTTATCAGCTGCAGTACATGCTCAGTCAACCAGCCCCAGTTTCTTCTGTGGCTATAAAGATTATTTTCGTTTAAGCGATGCAACGCATCCTGGTATTTATATTGTGGAGGCTAACACCTCACCTGAACTTTTTATGCAAGTGATTAGCCCACGTAGCTTTGAACTTCGGGATACACCTGCCTGCCGTAGTGGTTATGCGCATGTGACAGTTGCCTATGATAATTACAACTGGTGTATTTTAGATATTAAAGATGGCCCTTATATGAGTCATCCTGTGGTTAAAGCAACTTGCAGCGGAATTCGTTATATAGGTACTAAGTATGATGGTACTGGCTCTTATTCTTATACTATAGAGCTAGATTAAGTTTGGCTATCTGTCGGGCCAAGGCCTAATGGCGTTGCCTTAAAGCTCTAGCCTACTTCCCGTGGCTTGTCCACGGGATCCAGCGTTCTAGTCCTTGACTGAGATAGCTTAATCCCATGGATGAGCTGAGAGATGTCGATTGAGTCAAAAAGCCTTAAGGCAGTACCATTAGGCCTTGGTCCGACCTACTATTTATAGTAACGAGTGAATAAGTTTAGCCAGCGACAACATAAAAGTTGGATCGCCTCCATCCTCTACAAACCACTGTGCAGACAACATTACCCGAATAAATATCCATGATAGTAAACGATTAAAGTCAATGTTTAAGCTATTAGCAAGCATTGCTACACGTTCTAAAATAATTTCTGTACAGTTTAGTTCTTTATTATTTAATTCTTCTTCACTAATTAAGTCAAAAGCTGCTGCTTCAAAACCTATTTCACCGATTATGCCTTTAGGATCAATAGCTAGCCAGCTATTTTGCTGATTAATAATATTTTCTAAGTGAAGATCCCCATGACAAAGATAAACTGCTTTTTGAGTTTTTAGAAGTTTAGCTCTTAATTCTTGTGCTTTAGCAATTAGAGGTGGTGTAAAAATGGGCAGAGCTAGCTTATCAAGCGCTCTTAACCAATAGTTTACAGACTTAAATGGATGGTTTTGCGGTAAAGGATGATTTGCTAACTGGTTAATAACTTTGGCGTAGTGCGTTATTTTTTCGTTAAATGTTAAAGTATCAGTCTGTTTTAATAAATCTCCGGGAGTGGCTTGTTCAAGTAGCAATGCATTGTACGTAAAGTTAAAGTCTAGTAATTTAATACAGCCATATCCATTAAAATGGGATAAAGCATGATATTCATCTTGAATGGTTTTTTTATCGCAACCAATTTTTAATACAATGGGCTTACTATGGTTCATTTGCCCTTTAGCGACATAATGCCAAGTCATGTTTTCAACAGGGCGAAGATCAGATAATGACCAGTCTTTAGCTAATATGGTTATAACTTTAAAAAGCTCATCTAGCCACTGTCTTCCTTGTAGGCCAAATGCTCCTAAGATATTTTTTGTAAGTGTCTTCATATTTAAGCGCTAGCTTTATTAGAAAAATTATTATAATAGAGGTTATAAATTTCCTCATTAAATTAATGAAACTATGGCTTACATTATTGGTATTAGTGGCAATATGGGTGCTGGAAAATCTACCTTAGCTTTAGCGCTTGCTAAAAATCTACATGCTTCATTATTGTCATGGGATGATTTTGATGATTTATCGGTAAGCCCCCCAGATTACATTGCTTGGTATAAACGAGGACAAGATTATAGTGAGTGGAATTACCAGTGCCTTGCTGAAACACTCGCTAGGCTTAAATTAGGTAAATTGGTAGCACATCCTGCCTTAAATACTTTAATCAAGCCAACAGCTTTTATTATTTTTGATGCGCCCTTAGGACGTTTTCATAAACAAACGGGTACTTATATTGATACCTGGATACATATCAATACACCACTTGATGTCTCATTGTGTCGTTGGCTACTTCGCGATTATAGTAGTATTCATAAATCAAAAAGTGAATTGTTAGATGAACTTAAATTTTATCTCGATGAATCAAGACCACTTTTTGATGATAGCGCCTTTAGGGCAGAGGCTGATTTAATTATTAATGGCCTACTAGCTACCGAACAACAAGTTGATATTGTTAAAGAAAAAATTTTAACTACTTAACACCAATAAAAAGCGGAATTTGGCTTTATTAATGGCTGTAAGATAAGCCAATGAATAAGTTCATCAATTAAATTGTAAAATTTGTACGATAATAAAATATAGGGGTGTGGAGTAAGGAAGGTTGATGGAGTTAAAAACACTTAGCCTTTTAATTGTTTTACTTGTTGCGATTGGTAGTGCTTTTTGGAACATTAATGTTAAAAAGTCTAATGATCAAATGATATTTGTAACATTGATGGTTATTCCACAATTTATTATTGCGCTACCCCTAGCGCTACTAAGGCCCGCTATTACTTTGCAAAGTTTTTACTATATCCTTGCGAGTGCTATAGTGCAGACAGGATATATACTTTTTCTAAGCAATTCTTATAGACATGGTTTAATAAATAGAGTGTACCCTCTAGCTATTGGCATACCTCCTTTATTATCTTTATTTTTTTGGCATTTTATTTTAAAAAATCCTTTATCCTTAATGGCAGATTTAGGGGTAGTGTTACTTTCTATTGGTATTATAAGTTTTACCTTTGCCAAAAGAGATAAGGAAGCTATTAGTACTTTAGGAATTATTTACGCTTTGGCAACTACTATTTTTATCTTTTTATATTCATTAATTGATACATTTGGTGTACGTCAGGCACCTAATATTATTGCCTATATAAGTTGGCTTTTTACTATTAAGGCATTAATTTTATTTATTCCTATTTTTATCCTCTATAGATTACGCCTTTTTAAAGAAATGAGGCAGAATAATAGTTATATTTTAGCTGGTTTATTAGCTGGAATAGGCTATGCGGTAGCTATTTGGGCATTTGCTTATACGAAAACATCATCAGTACTTGCGCTTCGGGCGACGTCTATTATATTTGTCTTCCTTTTTTCTATTTTCTATCTTAAAGAACCTGGCTCGTTGAAAATTTTTTTATTAACCTTAATTGACGCTTTTGGTGTTTTCCTTATTTTAACAGGAGAGTAGAGCATAGGAACTTAATGTTCTGTTTTCTTATTGCATAATTTTTTATATTCTTTTTCTAAAATTTTTAATTCTTCATCATCTAATTTATCTAAATCAATAGAAAAGTTATTAGCTTTATGGTTGGATTTAATTAGTTCATTTAATTTTAAATTTAAGATTTTAGTATCTCTGTTTTGTGTGTGTTGAATTAAAAAAACCATTAAAAAAGTAAGAATACTTGTTCCAGTATTAACTACTAATTGCCAAGTATCAGAATAGTGAAAGATAGGTCCTGTAATAGTCCAGACAACAATTGATAATAACGCAATTAAGAAAGTCCAAGGGCTGCCTGCAGCATCACAGGTAATAGCAGCAAATCTATTAAATCCGTGACTTAAACCTTCCTTTTTTTTCATGGTACTTTCCTTATTAGTTTTAAAAAATTATTGCATTTAAAGAAACTATTTTAACGCAAATTACTAGAAATTAGGTAATTTAAGTTAATAAGCAGGTTAATTTTCTCTTTATTTATAAAATCAACTCTATACTTAAATAGCTGTGTGCAAATGGAATACCTACTAGGTTATTGCTATGCTTTTATATGCAGCTATTGATGTTAAATATAAAAAGGTTAAATAACCTTATAAAATTATTTATTACAAGGAGAGTAAGATGGAAAATCATTCAGAAAATATTGTTAGAACAGCTGATGTTCTTGGTAAAGAAGTTAAATCGCCTAATTTAGAAGATTTAGGCACAATAGAAGAAATTGTGCTTGATAAAATCAGTGGCCAAGCACGCTATGTTGTTTTATCATTTGGCGGTTTTATGGGGTTTGGCGATGAATATTTTGCATTTCCTTGGAAAAGTATTAGCTATAATGAAGCAGAAGAATGCTTTATTTTAAATATTGATAAAGACAAATTAAATAAAGATCAAGGTTTTGATAAAAATCATTGGCCTGATATGAGTCAGTGGGGTAATGCTGGCAATCTTGGCGGTCGTGGTTCATATATGTAAAATAAAAAAGTAAGGAGCCTCATCAGAGGCCGCCTTACTCTTTAACTATTATTCATGTAAATGCAGGGCAACTTTTATCCAACCTGCTTCGCGTTTGTCAAATTGTTCATAAGCATCTAATACGTTACAAATATCAACTTTTTGGGTTAAAACAGTTAAAGGATCAATCCGTTTATCTTCAATTAAGGCGAGTAATTGCGGTATATAAGCTCGATGTGGACAGTTCCCCATGACAATCTTTAAATTTTTATTCATTGCCTCACCAATAGGATAGACTTTAAAGTTTGGTGGATAAACGCCAACAATAGAAATCGTACCACATTTAGCAGCCAGTTGTACGCCTTCTCTTAAAGCATAGCTAGGCGCATTACCTGGTACCCAATGTTCATTTTGGCTTAACGCATTGGGGGCAAGTTGCATTAATTCTTTTTCAAATTCTGCTTGCTGTTGTCTTGCTTTTTTGGCAGCTGGCCCATGTTTAGGCGCAAAGGCATCAATACCTACTGCATCAATTACTACATCAGCTAACGTACCATTCGTTAAATCTTCTATAACTTCAACAGGGTCTTCTTTATTAAAATTAATACATTCAGCACCTTGTAAGCGTGCCATTTCTAAACGAGAGGGAATAGCATCAATAGCAAAAATTCGTGAAACACCACGTAACTTACTACTGGCAATTGCAAATTGTCCAACTGGCCCACAACCTAAAACAACAACAACGTCTCCTTGTTTAGCTTGGGCATTATCTACTGCAAAGTAGGCAGTTGGAAAAATATCAGATACTAAAATCGCTTGATCATCTGAAATCGTATCAGATAATTTAATTAAATTATTATTAGCAAATGGAACACGAACATATTCTGCCTGACACCCATTAAATGGACCCGTGGTTTTAGGGCCACCATAAAAAGCGGTTCCTGCTGCAGGCCCGTTAGGGTTGGCAACATCACACTGAGAATAACAGCCTTTACGGCACATAACACAATAGCCACAAGCAATCGTTGAAGGGATAACTACGCGATCACCTTCTTTTAAATTTCTAACCCCGCTTCCTATCGCTTCAACAATACCAACTGCTTCATGTCCTAATACAGTACCAGACTTCATAGGGCCCATAGTGCCTCGAATAAAATGCAAGTCAGTGCCGCAAATAGCTGAAGTTGTGACTTTAACTAGTGCATCGTATTGATCTTCTATGCGTGGTTTTTTTATTTCTTCTAAGCGAATATCACCAATGTCATGAAATACAAGTGCCTTCATTGCCATCACAACCTCCTTTTAATGATTTAGCCTTTACCTAATTTAAATACTTATACTGCTAATACTAGTCTACTGTGGGTTTTACGTCCTATATCCAGTTAATTTGCGCTTATTTTTAGTTGAAATATAAACCATAGTGTATTTTGCTTAATCTTCCCTTAAGGAAAGGGCTATATAATCGCACCCTTAAGCATTTCTCAGTAAAAACTTCGTAAAATTAGGTGTATTCCAATGACTATAAGTGTTAGAGAAGCCTTTCAACAATCACAAGAAGCCCAAGCACAGGAAGTTGCTGCTAAAGCAGCTTATGCCGGGTATATGACACGTTATGATGCTTGGTTGAAAAATTACCAACAACAAGTTAGTGAACACTTCAAGCAAATATTAGGTATTGAGATAACCGCTACAGCAAATGACCCAGATAAATATACTAATGCGTTAACTGCACTAGAATTAGCCTCTTCTAAAGAAGGTGATAAATATATTAATGCCTTAGAAATATTAGGTATTGAGATAACTCCTGCAGCCAATGACTCAGGTACTACAGCAAATGCCTCAGATAAATATTCTGATGCGTTAGCAGTGTTGAACTTACGCCAACCTGCTGATAAAGACAAATATCATGCCTTAGAAATATTAAGTGAAAAAGCTAATCAGCGACAAACATTTCTTATAAAGGCTAAAGCTGCATTAACTCAATATCAGCAAATTCTTAATGATAATAAAAGTATTTATATTCCTACTGCTAAAATTCCTAAAGAAGAATTAAAACGTTACCTAGAAGTTGATAAGAATTTTAATTCTAAATGGCTTGATGACTATTATGAGCGGGCGAAAGCTACTGAAGAAAGCAATTGGACTTGGTTAAAGGAACAGTTCTCATATCGTACAACTGTCTTTTCAACTACGGAAGCTGATGAAGATTGGAGTGAAATAGCCGAGCTTGTTAACGATAAATTAAAACAAGTTTCTGCAGAGCTTGCAGTAGAGATGGATGGAAAACCTGTTACTTATTCTGGCTCTGATAAACTACCAGAGGATAATTTATATGCACTGCAGCGGCCATATCAAACTGTTAAAAAGATAAAAGCTTTAGAAAAATTAGAAGCTCTTGAAAAAGAAGAAAATGCAGCAATGACTAAATGGAAAAAAGATAGGCTTCCTTTAAAACAAAGATTGGCTAAAGCTACTTTTTGTGTGAAATTGGCCGAGGCTAATCACAAGCAAGCAATACTTGCAGATAAATTAGCTACTTTAGAGCCTAAGTACACAGAAATTGTAGATAAAGTAGCTCAAGATTTAAATGTTGTAGTTAATGCAACTATTCATGGCAATCAAGCGATAGATAATTTTAAACAAGCAAAACATGATTTAGAAACAATTGATTTTGAGCGAGCATTTACCAATAGCACTAGTTATAAAGAGTTAAGTTGTGCGGAATTAGAGCAGAATGTGGTTTGGCAATTTAAAGCACTAGAGAAACTCTGGCAGCAAGAGATTGAACTCCTTGCAAGTAAGATTAGTAAGATTAGTAAAATTGCTACTATGCCTGATAATTTACAACAATTAAAACAAGCGGCGCAAAATGATTTTTCGGCACTTAATGAGCAAAAGCTAAAAATAGAGGCAACAAAGAGTCAAGTCAAAAAATTTACCACAGTTTTACAGCGCCTTACTTGGATACAATTAGAAATTTTATCGTTAAAGAAGCAATTAGAATCCTTACCAAGTGAAGATAAAAATGCAAGACTTAAATCATTTGCACTTATTGATGAACAACTTGCAAAAGTCCAATTACGTCTTAATCAGTTAGAAGAAAATGAAGCGTCAAGCTTGCAAAATTCAGTTGTCAAAACCAAGTTTGCTGAAGTTAAATCTGTGGTTGCAGAATGTAAGCAAGTAAAATTGAGCTGCATTAGGGCAACAGTTGAGCCGCTTGTAACTCAATACGAACAATTATTTGATAAATGCCAACATCTTGCTACAGAAAATATTACGAGACTTGCTCCACGCTTTGAATTAGGTCGAGCTATTCATCAATTAAATGAATATGCTAAACTATGGCTTGAAAAAGCTAATATTGCAGTAGTTGAAAGTGAAGAAGTTGATCAATCTTTAACAGATATACTCACTAATATTAAAGACTTACAGCAGCGTCTTCAAGAATTCAAGCACCAGTGGAATCAAGATGCAGAAGAAAACGTAAACTTCTTAAGTCAGCTCACTTTAGAAGTTGAGGCTGAGTATGATAGCTTAATTCTAAGTTATGCTAAACTTCCACCTCGTGATCCTAAAAGCCGGTTCTATGAAAATGAGGAAAGGCTAGAATTCTATAGAAATATTATGAAATTTGAGCAAAGTATTTTGCTTGAAAAATTTAAGAAGAAGCAATCTGAAGAGGTCGTTTCACAGATTAATAATGTTAAGAAAGCGCAAGTTTTGCAACTCATTTTTGATGAGATAAAGGAAGGTTATCAAAGTTTGGTTGAGAGGTATAATCAATATACTCTGCCTCAGTATAAATTCCATACTAAAGATAGAAAGCAACTTTATGAAGATATTGTTGCCTTTGAAAACAGTGAATTATTTAAATTGTTTTCAAAGACTAGCGCTTCTCCTGTTAATTCAGCACTGGAAGCGTCTATTCATCAATGGCAAGAACAAATTCACAAATGGCAACAACAGCTTAATGGCGATAAATTAGTTGATAAGCCCTTAAATGTAACATCGAGTCTGTTTAAGCCTGTTAGTTTAGATGAAAAAAATATATTTCAGGAGGCAAGGAATAATCTTGGTGAAACTTACATTGGTACAGCAAATGAACCTGGTTACTTTGATAGCTATTTAGTACAAAGACATCAAGCTTTCTGGTTTAGAGATTTTATAGGCTCAATCGCTGCAAGCGTTCTCAGCTGCTTTGGTTGGAAAAGCGAACAAGCACAGCGGGAAGAGTATATCAATCATTTGAAGCAAAGTTATCAGGCTTATCAAGAGGATGCGACCCAGTATGATAAGTTAATCTCTTTAGTTAACCAGGGGCTACAACAATTTAAACCTAGGGTTAATGCAGATACAGTGGGTTATGACAAAACACTAAATGCTTATTTAAAAGCATTTAAAGGTGAGTTAAAAACTATACAAGCTCAAAATAATTTTGATGAGCCTGTAAAGCTTGAAGTACCACTATAATCTAGAAATTATACTGGTATAATTGACCGAAACTAACGTAATAGCTTATTGAGTATTACGTTAGTTTAGCTGAGAGTTCATTATACATAGCCTCTCCGCCATTAAAAACATTTCTTAAAGAGTTATCTAATTCGGCACTGTTTGTTCGCAGGATCCAGTAAGCTAGTTAAATCGCTGGATCCTGTGGCCAAGCCACAAGACGTAGGCTAAATGGAGAGAGGCTTTTGAATTTAAACTCTAAATTAGGTAGCTATTCATTTGTTAATACTTTATTTTAATAAATCGCCAATTTCATTATTAACCTTATGTTTACGCATGTTCATCATATTGCCATAATTTGCTCTGATTACTTACAATCTAAAGCCTTTTATACCAATGTTTTAGGTTTAACCGTTATTAAAGAAACCTATAGGGAAGAGCGCCAATCTTATAAGCTAGATTTAGCGTTAAATGGCCAATATATTATTGAGCTTTTTTCTTTTCCAACGCCACCTAAACGTTTATCAAGACCTGAAGCAACAGGCCTTAGACATTTAGCATTTGCAGTTAATAATTTAGAGCAAGTCATTAAAGAATTAGCCCAGAAAGGGATTCTAGCTGAGCCAATTCGTCTCGATGAAATAACCAATAAACAATTTACTTTTATCTTTGATCCAGATAATTTGCCCATAGAGCTTTATGAACAATCCCTATAAAAAAAGGGATATTAAACCATATCTAAAGTCTTAATCATGATACTCACTAATTTACTGGTATAAGCTCGCTATGCATTCTTTTAAGTTATTGCTATTGAATACCAATATAGATAGCTATCTCATTAGAACCATTACATTGTTCAAAATCACTTTTAAAATTGCGCTGATAACTAGTGTGTAGAGTAAAATACTCCCAAATATATTGCCAAGTACTAATGACTACAGCTGGTAACGGGCCTATAGCTTTAAATACTAAATAGTTACCAGCATTAATGACAACCTGCTTAGGATAATCTTGCTTTTGATGATTTTTAGCAATACCAACCGTTATGGTATATGCGCCTTGTGTATCGGATTCATAATCGGAGTACACACCAAACGTAGGCACCTTATTAGCTAAATTGCTTGCATAAAATTGCTGCCAAAGGTTAGGAATTTTAGCAGTGTTTAGGTTTGTTTCATCACTATTTTTAGTTTTTACACTAAAGCCTATAACCGTAAAATTGCTAACATATTGTTCGTAAGGTTTAGTAATTAACATAATTATTTTCCTAATGATAGTATTCGAAGCCGGTTACCATTAGGATCTAGGGCAAGAAAAGTATAGCCAAAGGATAATTGATTGGGTGGTTGAATAATAATTGCTCCTTGTTTTTGCCATTGTTGTGCTAAGGCCTCAACTTGTGTATTGTTTTCTACTGAGAATACTAACTCATTTTGATTATGGTCATCATGGTTATGCTCTACTGATTGAGCATCTTTTAAACCTAATCCTAAATCATTTGCTAATTTAAACATTCTAAAAGTAGGTGATGCCTCTTCAGCTTCTAATCCTAATAAATTTTGATAAAAGCGCTCGCTTTTAATTAGGTTATCAACATACATAACAACGGCAGCAGGTTTAAGTATCATCTAAGCCTCCAAAGTAGGTAATTAACTAAGGCTTAGTCTAAAGGTAGTAAGTGACAGTTTTTGTCAGTAGGCTTTGCCAAACTGTCATTGACCGTCAATCTCCGTTAAGTAATTAATACACATTCAAAATAGTTATGAACTTCACGATTAGCAGAGGAGAGGAAAGCTTAAGAAGAAATTTAATTTTCTAACGATGATTTTGCTGGGCAATTAAACGCGTGTTCTTTATCAAAATAATAACCAATTTCATGAGCTTTTTCTCGACAAAGTAAAAGACCTGAGGCTTTTTCAGTATAATTCATCTGTAAAGGGTTACAAATCATTGCTCTTATCCGACGAGGACCTGCGCCTGGCATGCCAGCATGAGCTACTTTTCGATTATCTATTAATAAGATATCGCCTTTTTGCCATAAACAGGATGAATAATATTGTCGCATTAACTGAGCTAATTCCTCTATGTCTTCGGTATTGAAACTTAAACCAACCCGTTCTTGATTAAAGTTAGGTAAATAATGAGAGGCTTGATAGGTTTTTAATTTATTTAATAACCTATGCCAAGCTTCTGTAGGTGAATAAATAAAAGAAGCACACGCTACATAACTTTTTTCTAAAATAGTAAATACCCAGGATGGTAGACGCCAAACAAAGCGATGCCAGAACCATTCTTTACCCTGGTAATCGTTCATAAAGCATTTTCTTAAAAGCGGATTTAAGGTCACTAGCTCAAAGAGATTAATTTGTAGTGCTTTTTTGCCGGTTAAAGGGTGCTCAAAGACACTTGGTTTGTACATTAAAATAAAGCGGTTGTGACCTTCACCAATGATTGGTAAATTAAAAGAATGGCAGATATTTTCAACCGCTTCGTAAGATAGTTGGTAACGAGCGGCTACTTCCGACACTAACCATTTAGCTACGAAAAAAGTACGCTGCTCTAATTTATCTTTTAAATCGTTATTTAAAAATTGATAAACTTTTTCCATATTAATTAAGCCTGTTTCTCCGCCACGCTTAGAAGGTTTAAAACAACAAAAAGCAAGATAGGTAGGCACATCAGGCGTATAATAATTTTCACTATGAAAGCCACCTAAATATAAGGTTCCACCAGTTTTATAGACGGCATTAGTATGTAAAACATAGCGAAGGTTATTAACAGGAATACGTCCCTCTTCAGACATAAACGCATCAGCGATACCTTTTGATGATTTAATACTTAAAATAGTTTTTTCAAAGGTCTCCTCGTGGGTAATATCAAAGCCACGCAATAAAATTGCGCCATAACAAGCTAAATCATTTAAGATAGTATCTGTATGTTGTGTCAAAAAGTCTTGTAAAAAAGTTGCTTGTGTTTTCTTCTTAGCCTCAATCACTAAAGGCATGGTGTTTTCTTGTGAGAGTATTAATCGTTCTTTAGGGTCAAGAAAGCGTGTGATTACATCTGGGTAATTATTCATGCTTTAAATCCTTATAAGCTTGAAAATTTAAAGTTTTGGTGCAACTTACTAAAATTCAATTTTTCAACAAGTCTTAAGATGACTTAAGCTTTACAAGCCTACTTAAGGAAAATTAACTTAGGCTTTAAGCTAATTATTATTAAGCTTAGTCTATGTAGAGAAATCTATTAAATAAATTTATTGTTCGGGGATATTAAATAGTTCTCGCCATTGCTTTAAAAGAATTTGGCGTCTTTGGCCAAAGTGTGTTTCTAATGATATTAATTGCGTAATTCTATCAGTACGAAAATGACGAAAATCTGCTCTTAATTCACACCAGGCAACAAGAATTCTGATTTCCTCAAAAAAACCTAGCGCCAGTGGCCAAATAATACGTTCTGAATTTTCACCCTTTAAATCGGTATAACTTAATTGTAATTTATGTTCTTTACGAATAGCTTGGCGAATACACGCTTCATAATCATCATTTATTGGAATAGTTTTAGCAGGTCCTATAAAGAGGCTAGAAGATTGAAGCTGATAGCGAAGAGGTTCAGGAAGAACTGCTTTAATTTTAGTGAGTGCTTTAAGGGCTGCAACTTTAAGTTTATCATCAGTTCTGCGTGCTACCCAGCGTGAGCCAAGTACTATAGCTTCAATTTCTTCTTCAGAAAACATAAGTGGGGGAAGCATAAAACCTGGGCGTAAGATATAACCTAGGCCCGCTTCGCCTTGAATATCTGCACCTTGTGATTGCAGGGTTGCAATATCTCTGTACAATGTGCGTAAACTAATTCCTAATTGTTCAGCTAATACTTTACCACTCACTGGATAATGATGTTGCCGTAATAGTTGGAGCAGGTCTAAAAGACGTTGTGTACGTGACAGAAATTGCCTACTTAGCAAATAAAACTAAGTGGGTAGTTTGACATTAGATAAAAGAAATTTCTACTTTTATACTAGGGAGCTCCGGGTTTAAGCCCAGAGCTCGTTTAATCGTTATAGCGTCACCTACTAAGTTTTATATTTTGTTGCAAGCTCTTACGGCTTAAGTCATGTACTTCGGTGTACACTCCTTCGCCTCCTTCACTTGCGCCTTGTATAAAGCTTAGTGGGTGACGCTATATTAATGCTTAAATTTTAAAAATTAGAATGAGTAGTGATTTCGTTTAAGGCTTTTTTGATAGTAGTCCACTGGTCAAATAAGTGTGCTTGTAGCAATGGATTATGTTGAATCTCTAATTCTTTTGCGTTTTCTTTTGTGTAAAGAATATTTAAAACCTGTATGTCAGCACGGTTAGCGAAAGCTTTTTCAATAGATAAAACATTTGCTCTTACATCATCAACAAAAATAATCGTTTTGATATCTTTTTTGGTTTTAGTTAGTGCACAAAGTAACGCTTGCCCTTTATCTTCACTATCTAGAAACATAATACCTTGCTGATAAATAACTTCTTTAGTAAATTGTGGACAATGAACATAACCTGCTTCGGAGGTCTTATTATTGAGGAATTTTAATCCTTTTTCTTGAAATAAAGGTTGATTGTCGACTGTAAATTTATTATCTTTAAGTTGCATGAGAGTAGCACTTAAATGCTCTTTGCCACGTGCAGTTAAACCCATAATTGTAGTGCCTTGGCTTGTGGTATCTTTAAGGAAGGGGATGACATATTCATCGGTCACATCCATCTTGATTAATTGAAATAAAATATTTTGAATCCGTACTAGTTGATCGTAATCAGCAGTAAATAATTTATCTGTTTGTTTTTTGCTTTTTTGTAATTCATGTTGCCAATCCCACCAACCCACACTTCCTAATGACTCAGTCATGGTAAGCAGAGTGTCGTCTATATCAAAAACCATTAAGGTGTTTTCTGGGTTTGTTACTGTTTTTTCATATAGGGTTGCAATATCAGCAAAACTGTCTGTTTGATAGTTAAAGACTTTTGCAAAACTAACATTTAATAGCAATGAACTGATTAAAAATAGAATAATTCGCATGATGGCTCCTGGTAGTTGTCTATCAGAAGTTAATGGTATAGAGTGATTGATTATTTGATTAGACCAAAAAATATAAATACTTTGTTCACTATGATAAACAATCAACTTAATCTAAATGATTTAGCTATTTTTGCTTTAGTAGTAAAAAACCGAAGCTTTACTCAAGCAGCGCTAGAGGCAGGTATTTCAAAAGCCTGGGTTAGTCAGAAAATTTCGCAATTAGAGAATTCATTAGGTATTAAATTACTTAAGCGAACGACACGTTCTTTAAGTTTGACTCAAGGTGGAGAAATATTATTTAAACATTGTCAGGTGATGTTACAAGAAGTCACTAGCGCGGAAAATCATTTAAGAGAATACGCAAAATCTCCTACCGGTAAATTAATTATTACATGCCCTGAAATTACCGGCTTAGAATTGTTACCCAATCTTTTAAAGGACTTTAACAGCTACTATCCTGAAATAAAAATGCAGTTAATTATTACCGATCAATTTATAAATTTGACTCAACAGGGGATTGATTTTGCTTTTAGGACGGGGAAACTGCCTGATTCCAGTCTTGTCTCACGCTATATTGGCAAAGTTCCTCGTTGCCTTGTAGCATCAGCAGCTTATTTAGCAAAATATGCCCCTATTAATCACCCAGAAGATTTAACAGAGCATAAGTTATTAAAGCATAGTTTATTGCCTAACTGGCCTTTAAAAAGTGATGAAGATATATTTAAATTGCAGGTTAAAAATTGTGCCATAGAAAGTAATTCTTTGATTTTTTTACATAAAATGGCCTGCCTTGATCAAGGCATTGCTTTTTTACCTTATTATTTATGCTCTAAAACATTAGCTAATAAGACCTTAGTAAGAGTGCTGCCAGATTGGTTTAATGCAGATAATCATTATTATTTAATTTACCACAAAGACAAAAGCGCTCTTTATATTAATCAGCTATTTAAAGAGTTTGTATTAAATTCAAAGTTAAAGAACTTAATTTCTCAGTAAATTTAGTACTAATTAATGCTTCCTATTTTTATAATCTGATCAAGTTGAAATCACCAAATCAATCGATTACTATCTGAGCTCCTTTCAACTAAGGTGATAAGAATGAAAAAAATACTTGTTATATCTTCCTTTACATTATTATTTGCTGGCTGTGCGGCTATTCCGCCTGAACCGCAAGCTGTTCGTGGCGTTATCGTTTCGCCAAAAGCAGCACCCCAGGGATGTAAGTATTTAGGTCAAGTAGTGGGTAATCAAGGTAATTTTCTCACCGGCGGTTTCACATCTAACCGCAATTTAGAGGAAGGTGCAATGAATGATCTTAAAAATAAAGCTATCAAATTAGGGGCAAACTACATCCAATTGCTAACTAATCGAGCTGGAACAACAGGATCTATGAGTGGCTTTAATGCGCAAAATAATGGCTATATGAGTGGTAGTTCGCAGCAAACTAATGTGACTAATTTAGGTAATGCTTATATTTGTTCACCAAAGGCTATTGGCTTATCGTAAGGTCTATGTCCTGTGGTTTGCTCTATAGGATCCAGCGATTTACTAGAGCACTGGCTCCTGCGAACAAGTCGCAGGATGTCGGTAGCAAGTTAGAGAACTTTGGGAGAGGATTAAAAAGATGTTGCTAATCTTTATCCTATACAGAAGTCATTGCTACTATTGAGCTAATTTAATAACGGCTTATTTAATTATAAAAATAAGAAATCATAATATTTCGGTTGGCTGCAAATGATATTTTATAAAGGCAAAGAATTAATAAAAATTGATGCAAAAAAGGGTGGTAAAAATAAGTCTGAAGTAGATGGTTTTTATAAAGATACCGATGGTAGAGAATTTTTCATTAAAAAACCAAGTGACGAAAGAGAATTATTTACTGAATTATTTGCAGGCCTTTTATTAAAAGAATTTATGAGTCGTGGATTGATTGATAAAATTTACTTTGATTCATTAATTTGTGCTGACTTAATTAAATTTGATGATGGTAGTTATGGCCTTATCCAACCTAAGGTTTCCTTTACAGAATTATACAAAATTATTGGCACAGGAAATAATAATAGTTCTGATCGTGACCCTCTGATTGAAATGATTGCAGGCCCAAATTTTTATCCAACTTTAACCCAACAAGGCAAGTATTTTGGCTTATCTATCTCCTTAATGTTTTCGCTCTTGCTTGGCGATTACAGCGTTCATAGTGGCAATGTTGTCCTTCGCGATGCGCTTTTAAATACTTTTCAGCAAGAGCTACCGGTGAAACAATTTGCTCGTATAGATTGGGGTGCTGCGTTTCGTAATTATGCTCATAAAGAAAATAATCAAGATATCTTAAAGCCCTATGAATATCAGGGTTGGCTCAATTTTAAATGGTTTACTAAAGGCTATATTGCTAACTATAAAAATATAATTGGCTTATTTTCTGCTATCGCTAAAAGAGCAACTACTTTAAATGATCGATTAAGCACGCAGCCAGGTTCTATCAATGATATTGTGATGAGTGCATTTAATAAAATACCTGTTGATATGCTTGCGCAAAAAACAAAAGCTGCTCTGGCCGATTATCTTGCTATTCCTGCTTTTGCAACTATTTCTTTTGACCAGGAAAAAGGGTATCAGGAAGTGGCAGAAACTTTTTCCATGT
Source organism: Legionella sp. D16C41 (assembly GCF_048541585.1). Classification (NCBI taxonomy): domain Bacteria; kingdom Pseudomonadati; phylum Pseudomonadota; class Gammaproteobacteria; order Legionellales; family Legionellaceae; genus Legionella; species Legionella sp. D16C41. Next base: position 528,313 of record NZ_CP183303.1, read on the forward strand.
TGTTAACAATTCGCCTAACAAAGATTGGCCAATTAAAGGAGCAGGCCCAAAAACAATTTACCCAAAGTGATAATAGTTTAAATAATAAACTATCAATATACGAAAGTATTATTAGCACATTAATCGATTTACCGCCTACGGTATTAACTGTTGAACCAAGTATGCCTTTCCCTGATCAATTAAGCTTATGGTTAGGAATAATAAACCAAGGTCAAAACTTAAATTTTGCTACTCTTAACTTAGCGGCCCTATCTGAGCAATTTAATTTTTATCTCGAACATCTAGCTTATCAAGCAGAAATTTTTAACCTTTGGAATTCTGACTCGTCCAGTAATATTAATATGTTTGCCCCTTATTACAAGGGAGAAGCAAAAGCTATGTTAGGACATGCTTTTGTAGCGCACTATCGTGAAAGTACCATTTTAAAACGTCTTTTTAGCTTAGAAAATGGCGTAACTTCGCGTTTTATGCCCTATGAATTGCCTGTGGCAGCATATAAAAAAGACAATCCTGATTCACTTTGGACTTGCGTTGAGGAAGTATTAAACAGGGGCTACGAGGTTATTACTTGTTTAAAGCTTTTAAAAAAATTTCAAAACCAATCTGATGTCAATTTAAATAATTCAGAAAACATCAAGGAAAATTCAATATTATTAAAGCAAGCTTTAGAAAAATTTGTTAAAGCAAGTAAACTTTTAAATAAGCAATTTGAATCTTGCTCTAAATTAGATAATGTCACTACTTCAGGAAGTTTATTTTTCTATCCTATTTCGGATTCTGAACTTAATTTGATGAATGGTGAGCAATTGGTAACCATTTGTCTTGAAGAATTAAATGCTACCGCGCCTAGTGCTTTAATCATGCGTATCATAAAAAATAATGCTTTATGGGATAAGGTTGAACAGGCCTACTCTGAAGGTAGCTTTAATGCCCGTATAGATAATCCACAAATAAAAATGGCTTCTTTACAACAGTGGCATGCGCATTTTGCAGTATTTCAAGTACAAAAAGAAAATTTCGATTTAATAAAACAACTTGACGCAAAACAAGCTTCATTCAAACAACTTTTATTAGACTATGAAAAGTTACCTAGATTTTTGCAAGATAGTGATGATATCAGAAAGGTAATTAATGATAGAGTAACATTATTAATAGATTGGGAAAAACGCAATGATTCTTATCTCGCGCACGAAAGAGTTTTTTTAGCAGCTAGTACTTCAGAACAAAGAGTTGGAATTTATAAACAATTAAATGAAGCTTTTCAAGCTTTACCGATTGAATTACAAGAAAGCTATCAGATTAAGCAGCAAAATTATCGACAACAAGTAATTGATATAGAAAAAGAAATTACCTATTACCAATGTTTAGTTCATTATCGCAATCAACAAACAGTTAAGGCATGTGTGACGGCTTTTTCAAGGCTTAAAAGTGCTTTTGAACAATTACCAGAATCCTACAAAACAAACTATAAAATAGACTTTAACTTATTGAAAGTTTCTAATGAGAATTATCAGCAATTACTCGAAAATCAAGTCTTACAAGGGCATGAGCCTATTGGTAAATTACAGTCTATTTTCAACTATTTACAAGCTTATAATTATAACGAAATTACAAAAGAGACTCTATTTAGTGATCAAATTTTCTGGAAAGCTATTATTTCTTCGCAAAAAGAAACGTTTTCAGAACAATTAATCCAAGATTTATTAATATTAAAGACCTTTCATCAAACTAAATTTAACTTCGAAAATGATAAGCTTTTTGGCCAAGAGTATAATCAATCATTGAATTTATTTTATCAAAAGGCTTTAAAGACGCGCTTATCGTCTATGCCCATTAAACAACAAGCAGAAGCTATCACAAAAACTGCGCATAGTTTATTTCAACCCCGTCATAGTACCAGAAGACTCCTGGCTGATGCCTTAATGATGGTTGGGATATTATTTGCAGGCCTTGGCTTAGCTTTTATGGCTGGTCGTTATCTTACCAATAGGACCGTATTTTTTAGTAATGCACTTACAAATCGGGAAAAAGAGTTAACTAAACAATGGTTAGTCGGTAACTATGATGCAAATAATGAGCAATGCTTATTTAGTTTACCCAGTATCTCGGTTAAAGCTTAATAGGTAGTTTTAATGCTAGGCTAATTTCTACTCAAAGCAAAATAGACAATTAAGACTTAAACGTTTAAGAATAATCGAAGGGCTTTACGCTTATGGAAAGGAGTTCCCTCATAAACTATACTTTGAAAAAGCAGTTGGGGGGGCTTATGAAGCATGATCAGCCTAATAAACATAAAGAAGAAATAGAAGAAACAACCAAGCAACAAACATCCGTTACGGATACTCAATTTGGTATATTTCAAAACGCCAAACAAGATTATGATGAAGCGCAAGTTTTTAGTCCAAATACTAAAGGTCTAGCTAAGGCGTGGTCTGCGCCTTCTTCTTTTACACTTGACCCAATTTCTCGTCGTTTATGTCTTACATTACTTGAAATAAAAAATAAGGAGAAATTAACGGATTGTTTTAGTGAGCTTTCTGATAGTCAAGAAAGAAAAATTGATGATTTTAAAAATTCTTCTCAACCCCAGATAACTGATATTAGGACTGCGTTAATTAAAGATATAGATTTACTAGCCTTTCTTGGCCTTAACGAGAGAGATATAGAAAACATTGTGCAAATAGTTAGCGAAACGCAAGAGACTAACGATATAGTAAGGGAATTATCGAATGCGATTCGCCAAGTAATAGATAATAAACCTATTTCCTTTCGAAATTTATCTTATAACGCGACACTTATAAATGCTAAGTTACTTAAGCAAGGCAAAATAAATGATGCTTATGAATTAATGTTAAAATGCTCAGTCCAAAGAGCATTGATAGCTACTGTATTAGAACAAGAAAATGAGACTCCAAAATTTGGTGTACCGCGAAGTAGATATGAAACTAATGAGGAACGGGCTGTGACGCCCTTATCTACGTTAGAAGGACGTTATCAAGATCAAATTTCACATATAAAAGAATTCCTGCAGGAACTAAAAGATATAAAGCTAGAAGGAGTTAAGAGTGAATATGTTATTTCAACTGTGCCAGAAAATTTTATTGAGTTCCTAAAGGAAGGCGATGAGAGCGTACAAGATTTAAACAAAAATTTAGATCGTATAGGAAAATTTGACCCTACTACTAGAAAGTTTTATCACCTTTATCTTCGCTCAGCCAAGCTAAAAGAGGTAGAAACTGTTCTTGCTCCACTTAAAACTATTAACTTAAACAAGCTTAAGTCTTTATCTGATAAAGAATTATTTATTGAATTAGGCCGAATTTATCAGCCCATTGCAGATGCTTGCCCATTTTGTCGAGGTTCTGCCTCAATTGCTCAATTGGTAATTTGTTCGCTTCTAAAAGGTTTAGGAAAACCCCTTGTTCCTTTTAGCGAAAATACCAAGGTTAATCCTGATATCTTATCTTCATTAATGTCTAAAGAAAAATTTGCCAATAATTTTTTTAATCTGTTTGATGAAAAGCACTTACAAGAACACTATGATTTTCAATCAAGTCTAGCTTCTTCAAAGCTAAATGGATAAATTTCGTTAATAATTTGATCTAAGTGATTTTAAATTATCTTTATTGTCTATAATTAAATCATTAGGCTTTAGAGTTGAGTGTAGTATGCAGCGTCGTTCTGAAAAAGGGGAAAATAATAATTTACAGCAACCTGAGGATAGTCGAAATATATATACCGCCTATTCTAATGTATCTAACTTCCTTACGGGTTTTATCGATGGTCAGTTTCACAATGATCAGTTAGTGGCTCAAGCTGAGCTAGATAAATTAAATCAGAGTATATTAATACTTCAGAAGTGGACTAATGATGGTTCTCCAAGAAGTAAAATTGATGAAGTAATTGTTGCTTTAAAAAAGAACATAGGTTATGCAAATTTAGAAAGAGAGCTCAAATTAAAAGAAGAACTTGTAATAATGTCTACCGATGGAATAAAGAAAAATATTCGCTATGATCTTTCACTTAATGAATTAAATTTGTTATTAAGCTTATTTGGTAACCCCAAGGAAGGCGGTAAACGTGGTGTTGGCCGCTATCCTACTAAGAAAGAATTTTTAGAGGAATTGGATAGGTTAGCTATAAAAAAATGGGGTAATGATGAAGAGAAAGCTAATGAAATAAGTCAATTAAAAAGTAAACTGGGCAATCCTGAAGATCCTGAATCTGATTGGGCCTCTAGTAAGGACAGCCTAGATCGAGCGATTTATAACTTATCTGAAAATCAAGAAAATGAGAAAATTTATGCCTTTGTCCTTGCAAATAAAGATAAAGCAGATGAAGAAATTGATATATTAATAGGCGCCAAAACTCGACAGGCTGGAATAAAAACTCTTAGAGATAGAGCAACTGAAGTACAGCGTTATATTGATTCTATTAAATCTCAGGAAAAGGAGCTGCAAACTTTTAAATTTCCTGTAAGGAATGCTACTAATTTAGATAACGATTTAAAATTAATTCAAAACCGTATTAAGCAAGAGAAGGATCCTCAAAAACTTAAAGTACTGAAGTTATCTCGGGACAAATTATTACAATACAAAAAGAAACCCGCGACTCTAGAAGAGGGATATGTTGTTTTAAAAAAGATTAAAGAACAAATAAGCACCAGACAGATTTTTGAAGATGTACAAAAAAAGATAGAAGAAGAATTTACATTAAAAAAGCAAGATTTTACTGCATTGCCTGATCAAAATTCTTTTAAATTCTTTGAAAATAGTGAGAAAAGCCTAACACCAGCGCAACGAACAAAAATATTGGAAAATAATAATGATGAAATTAAGCAACTAAGAGCTTTAGCTGCTAAAAAGCTTGCTAACGACATACCTCTTGAAAAGGAGATAAAAGCTTGGATAGCGGTAGAGGAAAAAATAGCGCAATTAGAAAAAGAAAATGAAGCGCTTCAGCCTACTCGAGAAAGAATGACTGTTGAGGACATAAATGAGAATCTTATTAGCTATTTAAGAGACGGTGCAAAAGAATTTCTAATGCGACATCATAGAAAAGATAAAAATACGATAACTAAATTAACAAAGCACTTAGAAAACATAAAACAAACAATAGAGGAACTACGACAAGAAATAGATGCGGCTAAGGAATATAAAAGTGCAAGTAGTTCTAGCAATAGGCCTAGCTGACTTTATTAGATAGGTCACTTAAGCGCTTCTTTAGAATTATAAAAATCTATGCAGTTTTAATACAGCGCAAGCACAATATTATCCATCTTTAATTTTCAGCTATAATTAATAGGCAAATAGTATATTCTATTTGCAAAATAATCTATTAACAAAGCGTTAATAAACCGAATTGAAAATATTAATCAGGGAAGGACATGTTAGCTGAATTTTTTCAAGTTCTACCGCTACCAGATAATCAAATTCAAGGAACCTACAGTATTCGCTTAGTTATTATTTCTTATTTAGTAGCGGTTGCTGCCTCTTATGTTGCTTTAGATATTGCTAATCGTGTTCGGGAAGTAGGAATCACTTTTTACAATCGAATTTTATGGATTTTAGGCGGTGCTTTTGCCATGGGGGCAGGCATTTGGTCTATGCATTTTATTGGTATGCTTGCTTTTATCATGCCAATGCCTATGGCTTATGATCTCTTTTTAACTATTTTATCTATGTTAATTGCAATATTTGCATCAGGCATTGCTTTCTCATTACTGCAAATAAAAAGGATTAAAAAAAATGCATTGATATTGGGTGGGATAATACTAGGTCTATCTATTGCGTCAATGCATTATGTGGGTATGTCTGCTATGTTAGGTATGGATATTCATTATCAACCTAACTTATTTTTGCTTTCTATCATTATTGCCCTTATCGCCTCAGAGGCTGCATTATATTTAGCCTTAAAAAGTTCTGAAGTACATAAAAAAGCACGCAACCGCTTAAAAGTTGGCAGTGCTTTTGTGATGGGTGCAGCAATTGCGGGTATGCATTATGTTGGCATGGCAGCAGCAGTAATGACGCCTTCAATGAGTCATCATCATCTTCTGTCTTCTGTTAATCCTGATACTTTAGCTATTGGCGTTGCTATCGTCACCACTTTAGTTTTAGGAATTGCAGTTATTCTCTCTAGTATACAAGCGAGATTGCATGCTAATTCAATGGAAATGGCTAGAAAAGCTGGTATGGCAGAAGTTGCTTCTAATGTATTGCATAATGTAGGTAATGTTTTAAATAGTATCAATATTTCTTCGTCATTAATTGTTGATCATTTAAAAAATATTAATTTAAAGAATTTAGATAAGCTTAATCAGCTAATTAGCGAGCATCAACATGATTTAGGGGAATTTATAACGGTTGATCCGCAAGGCTCAAAAATACCGGCGCTGCTTAAAAAAATGGCTGAATATTGGCATAATGAGTTTCAATCTGCCCAGAAAGAATTAAATCAACTATCGCAAAATATCGAGCATATTAAAAACATCATTGCCGCGCAACAAAAATTCAGTGGGATTACTAATTTCGAAGAACTGGTCGTTATTGAAGAGGTTATTGAAGAAGCTTTAATTGTGGTGAGTATAAATTTTAATCGCCATCATATTAAAGTAGAGAAGGAATATAGCAAGCTCAAGCCAGTTTGTATTGATAAATCTAAACTCACCCAAATTTTAATTAACTTAATTGAAAATGCTAAACAATCACTAGTAGCGTTAAATAATAATGAAAGTATTATTTTAATACGCACAGGCCTCATTAATGCCGACAAATTCTTTATTGAGATAAAAGATAATGGCTTAGGCATTAGTGCACAAAACCTAACTAAAATTTTTTCGCATGGATTTACAACAAAGAAAAATGGTCATGGATTCGGTCTACATGCTAGCGCCATAGCAGCAAATGAAATGTCAGGGGTTTTAAAAGCAAGCTCTGAGGGTGAGAAAAAAGGGGCAACGTTTAAAATGATTTTCCCTTATAAGGTGGGCAAAGATTTTTCTTTGGAAAGGACACAGGAAAATTATGTATAGTGATCAAGAAAAAAGAATTTTATTAGTTGATGATAACCAAGCTATTCATGACGATTTTCGCAAGATTCTAAATATAGAGGAAAATAAGATAGCTGATACATTTCATGAAACGCTTGAACTTGTATTTAATCCCAATTCTACAACACCAAAAAAAGAGAATGTTGAATTTATTATACTCGACTCAGCTTTTCAAGGAGAGGAAGCCTATCATTTAGTTAAAAAAGCTAGTGAAATTGAAAAGCCTTACGCGCTTGCCTTTGTAGACATACGTATGCCTCCTGGTTGGGATGGTATTATGACTATTAAAAAAATATGGGAAGTTGACCCAAATATTCAAATGGTTATTTGTTCTGCCCATTCAGATTACTCGCTAGAAGAGATCGCAAAAATATTAGATGGGCAAGACAATCTACTTATTTTAAAAAAACCATTTGATATTATTGAGGTTCGCCAGTTAACTACTGCTCTTTTAAGAAAATGGGACTTAAAAAAACAAGTCCAATTACAAGTTAAAAATCTAGAACAAGCAGTCGCTGATCGCACAGCAAAACTACAAGAATTGAATAATGACTTAGATAGTTCCTTAAATCTTACTAAAGCAACTATTGAATCAACCCAAGAAGGAATTGTCGTTTTAGATAAAAATGAAAATGTACTAATTTATAATCAAAAATTTTTAAATTTATGGAATATTCCTGCTGAATTAATTATTGCAGGAAAACCGTTGAATTTTTTAAAAACGTTGGCTTTAAATGTTGATAATCCTGGCGAATTTTTAACTATGATTTTAAATTTTTGTAGGCAAGCAAAAACTAAAAGTATTAAAGAAATAAAATTAACTAATGGACAAGTATTTGAATTATATACTCATCGATTTTCTCAAGATGGAAATGACGATAATCAAGGAGTAGTTTTAAGCGTTCGTGATATTACAGAAAGAAAACACCTTGAAGAAGAGCTATTACATTTAGCTACTCATGATGCACTAACAGGCTTACCTAATCGTATTATTTTAATGGATCGTCTACAGCAGGCCATTAATTATGCTAAGCGCAATAATTTTCTTGTTGGCGTATTAATGCTCGACTTAGATAATTTTAAACATATTAATGACACACTTGGCCATAAAGCAGGCGATGAGTTACTTAATTTAGTATCTTTAAAAATGCAAAATTGTTTTCGTGAATCAGATACAGTTACGCGTTTTGGCGGCGATGAATTTATAATTGTCTTATCTAATTATCTTAATCTAGAAAATTTTAGTGTCCTGGCCCAGCAATTAAAAGAAATATTTAACACGGCATTTTTAATTAATGATTATCCGGTCAGGGTAACAGGTAGTATTGGTATTAGCATTTATCCTCTTGATGGCGAAACTCCTGAAGAGCTTTTAAAGAATGCCGATACAGCGCTTTATCATGCAAAAGAAATCGGTAAAAATAATTTTCAATTTTATACAGCTGAAATTAATGATAATTTATTAAAGCGGGTAGAAATAGAGACAGGCTTGCGAAATGCGATAGAGAATAATGAGTTTACCCTTTTTTATCAACCTCTTTTAAGCGTATCTTCTAATAAAATTATTGGCGTTGAAGCCTTATTACGTTGGAATCACCCAGAGCTAGGTCTTCTCTTACCAGGTACTTTTATCGCCATTGCAGAAAAAACAGGTTTAATTACTCCTATTGGTAATTGGGTTTTACGTACGGCTTGTAAACAAATTAAACAATGGCAACAAACCATATCTGCAGACTTAACCGTTGCTGTCAATGTGTCAGGAAGTCAAATACTACAAAAAGATTTTGTTTCTGTAGTTGAGCAGGCCCTTACAGAAAGCGGTCTTTCCCCTCAATCCTTAGAACTTGAAATTACAGAACATGTTATTTTAGAAAATTCAACTGACGTTTCTAAAACCATGCAAACCTTAAAAGATATGGGTATTAAACTTTCTATGGATGATTTTGGTATTGGCTATTCTAGCCTAAGCTATATTAAATTTTTTCCATTTGACAAAATTAAAATTGATAAAAGCTTTACCCAAGGAATTAATACTAATATGAATGATAACAATATAGTTCAAGCTATTATTAATATGACCCGTTCTATGGGAATTCAAGTGCTTGCAGAGGGTGTTGAAAATAAAGAGCAACTGGATTTTTTACGCAATCATCATAGTAATCAAATTCAAGGTTACTACATTAGTCCACCACTAGATGCAGCTAATTTATCTAATTTTTTGCAAGATTTTAAATAATTTAAGCTTATAAAGCGACTTAACTAATTACCAGAATAAAATTATTACACGGCCTTATAGATTAACTATAGTTTATTTGTAGGTAACTAGACCTAGTCTAACCTTGTGAAGACAGCATAGATTAGGTTTATGCTAAGTTTTATTTGTTACCAGCCGCCTTCATAAGGACGATGTTTTTTTATCTGACTGTTATTTTCACCACGATGATAATGTAGTCGCCAGGTGCTTTCCTTCGCTGTCTTGTTCCAAAAAGGATGATAATCAATAGCAAAAACGCGTTTTACCTGATTACTTCTTTGTTGATATAGATTAAAACCGCCGCCACCTTTAGCATACAAAAGAAAAGCAGCACGGTAATTACCGCTGCGCATCAGGCCATACATAGCTAGCGAGGTACCTAAGAAAATAGATGTTTTATAAGGAAAATTATTATCCTGATGTTTGGGCTCTTCGGCTTCACTTATAGTAGGCATCTAAGTAATCCAAGTAAATAAAGCTATATTTTACACTATCTTGATTAAAACGTGACCTTATTTGCTAAAAAAAATGTACCGTGTCGCAATAACGTATGAAAAGCTAACTATTTTTCTTTTAATTTTTTAGCGAGAGCAAAATTGCCTTTATTGAAGCCCAGGCTTTAATACTGGGCATTTTCGTCCGGGTTGCATTGACTGTCCTACATTTGAAATGTGTAATTGGTAAGTAATATTTTCTTTATAAAGTCTCCATAATGAACAGACTCAACATGGGCAGGATTTTCAGAAGAGACACATTTTGAAAGTGGGGAAACAGTAACGTCTAAGCTGCAGTTATAAAAAAATGGTATGGAGAAGCGCTGGTGATTACTTTTGTTAATAACGCGATGTTTTGTTGCTTTTAACTTCCCGTTAGACCAAATTGTCATCATGTGACCGGTGTTTAAAACAAAGCTGTCTTCTCTTGGCAAAACATCTAACCACTTATTATCATCAGTTAAGATTTGTAATCCTCCACTGTTATCCTGATGTAATAAAGTAATACAGCCGTAATCAGTATGAGGTGCTGAACCATATAAATCAGACGGTGCGTGAGAAGGTTTTGGTGGATAGGAGAGTAATCTAAGTAAAGCATTAGGCTCACGAAAATATTGATCTAGATAATGAGGCGAATAATCAAGAGCAACGGAGAAGGCTCTAATTAATAGCTTACTAAGCTTTTTTAACTCTGAATAATAATTTAATACTTGCTTTTTAAATTCAGGTAATTGAGTGGGCCATAGTTGTTCGCCACCAAGTACGCTAGAAAATTCTGGGCTATCTTTAGGGATATCATTAAGCAGTACAAACGATTCAGACTGATTACTTTTTTTGGCCTCACCTAATTCTGTTATTTTCAACGTTGAACTATTAACAGGTAAAAAGCCTCTTAAGTTTTTCTTAAAGCGAATTTTAATTTTTTCTTCAAACGGCAGTTGTTGAAAATTTTTTGAGGCAGTATAAATATCTTTAATAATTTGCTGCGGCACTCGATGATTAATAATTTGCCCAAAACCATAAGTAGAATAGGCAGCATAGATTTGCGATGCAACTTTTTCCAAACCATGCAATTTATTCGAAAATAATGGGTCTAAATCTATAGTAGGTATCATTAATTTTACCTTTCATTAAAATTTCTCATATAGTTATTATAGAATTTATATTTCAGATAATAAGTTGGCTTTAAAACCAAAATGCTTAGGGCCTTCTGCATCACCATCAATTGTCGCTACATTAAGCCAAGCGGCGGTGGCCATGGCATTTAAAATAGCGAGCCCCTTTTTATCTAAAGCCTTATTGTTTTAATTTTAGTAATAGATTTTAAATAATCAGGTATGGTTTAGAGGCAGGGCAGTCAAGGATTTACTTAGTAACTAAGACTACTAGATTGTATAGATATTTATATTATTTTGAACAATTTTTTAGCATTTATACAGCCAATTTTAATTCGATCTATTTCACTGATTGTTGCTTGATCAAACCATTCCGTAGCTTCTGTCATTTTTTCAAAGGGGTAATCCGTAGAAAATAAAATTTTGTCAGCTCCAATTTCTAAAATAGCATTAATTAATGCCTGAGTTCTAAAGTTCCCACTAGTCGTAATATAAAAATTCTCCTTAAAATAGTCACCTAATGGCCTCTTAGCTTTTATTCCCCGTGCAGACCACTTAATGCGATGGTCTATTCGCCAAATTACGAACGGTAACATTTCACCCATATGTCCAAGTATTATGGTTAATTTAGGATATTTATCAAAAAGACCACTAGCCATTAAACGCAATGCATGTGTCGCTGTTTCACAACCAAAAGCCCAAGCGCTTCCTAATAGCCAAGGGTGACCTTCATAACATTGCTGTTGGGTGATATAAGGTTCGCGGGGATAAAGGTAAAAAGGAACACCTAGTTTTTCAACTATTTCCCAAAATGGCCAATATTGGTCAAGATCGTAGTAGATGGCTTTGTTAATATTATCTAATTCAGAAAAGCCATTAACTAAGGCGCCAACAAAACCAAGCTCATTAATACAACGGATTAATTCTTCGATTGCAGCGTTAGGATCTTGCATAGGCAAGGCTGCAAAGCCTTTAAAACGTGTAGGATTTTTGCTAATTTGCTCAGCTAAAAAGTCGTTAGATCTTTTCGCCATTTCAATGGCTTTTAGTTTATTAGAAATACCCTGTATTGCCGGTGAGTTTTGTGAAAGAATGCTTAGTTCAATATTATTTTTATCCATTTTAGCTAATCTATATTCGTGGATATCTAGAATATATTTTTTAACTTCATCCCAAATTGCTAAATCAAAATAAACTTTAGAATTATCGACTAACTCAGCAATAGAAAAATGCTCTTCAAGCGCAATCTTATGATCCATAATTTAAATCTCAATGAAGCAAGTTTTTATAAATAACCCCGTCTTTCATAATGAGCATTAAATTATCTTTGAGATAATACAATAACTCTAAATCAATTAAGGGATTGCCTCTAACGACTAATAAATCCGCATAGGCTCCTGAGGCGATAGTGCCTAATTTGTCTTTCTGCATTAATAAGTTGGCATTAACTTCGGTCGCTGAACGAATAATATTAATAGGCAAGTCTAACTCTTGACGCATTTCAAACTCTCTCGTTTTTTCTTTTTGCGCCTCCGGCCCCCATAAATCAATGCCAAACCCAATATTTAGTTGATATTTTTTAGCCCACTTATAGACTTGTTGACTCATTTGATGAGTTTTCTTTAGATTTTCAATGATGCTTGGTGCTAAATTATTAACTTCAGCCGACTCAATTCTTTGAATTAGGGAATCAATTAAGCCAGGCATTAAGGTCATGCCCTTAGTCTCTACAATAGTAGCGTCAGAATGAGTAGGCGTTTTAGAAACAGCGCAAATTTCATTATCTTGCACCAATACATCATACCCTTCTTGTAGTTCATTAAAATCAGTCAAAATCAAATTTGCATTTTTAAAGAGATAGGATGTCCTCATCGCTTACCTAGAATAGCTATTAAAAGTATATTGGTTTAATTATAAACAATTTATCCTGAAAAAATTCGAAATAGACAGTAGTATTGCGCTAAGAAATTCATAAGCTATTTAAAAATAGACCCCTTTCCAAACTAGCATTGATGGCCAATTTCAGTCGAAAAAAGGTCTTCAAAATGCTCATGTACTTCATGTACACGGCATTTTTTCAGCTTTTTTCGACTGACCTTGTCTCATTACTGCCAGTTTGGAAAGAGGTCTAATAAATTAAATAAAAGATAAGCTAAGTTTAAAATTAACTAGGCAAATTTATGTATTATCTTTTAGCCTGCAATGATTACAAAACTATTAATTTAGACTCCATATGGCGGATTTTTTGGTAATCTAGGAAAATAGACTTGCGATCGCCTGCCAACGCGACAATCCCAATGCTTGTTAAATAATCAACGGTTTGTGGTACAAAATCACCATTTTTAAACCAAATATGTTGATTGAGAAAAGTTAGTAATTTAGGAATATTAGTAAGAGCTTCAACGTTAGCTAGTTGTCCATTAGCAGGTGATTTCAAAAAAACGGGTACAACGGTTTTTGTTAGTTCATAGTTTTTAATTGCTACATCGCCATCAGCATAAATCTCAACTAGTTTATCTGCTTGACTACTACCACTAGCTTCTCTGGCAAAACCAACAACTGGACCACCGCACATTCTGGCGCCTGTTTCTATAAGGCGTGGCCCTTCCTTCGTGAGCATAATTTCATTATGAGCAGCTCCCCAGCGAATTCCTAATGCATCTAGAGCTTTTTGTGTATAAGCGAATAATTCTTGATGTGCTTTTTCATTATAAGGAACAAATTCAACATAGTCGTAAATAGTTTGGCGATTATTAAAAGAGGTTTTATTATATTTAATCAAATGCGCTAAATAGTGTTTTCCATTAGCGCTTACCGTGCCTACCGCATATTCAGTACCAATAGCTTGTTCTTGTATAACAACAGTTTTGTTAATTGCTCCGCTCAATTTAGAGGGTTCAGTTAAAACTTGATTAAATGCTTTCTTCCAGTCTCCTTTGGCAGGAATGTGAAAGACTTTATCGCTACCGGCAGATATTGGCGGTTTAATTATCAACGGTGCATCAGTTAATTGATTTAGTTTAAGCCAAGTTTCAGCTTCATCTTCAGACGCAGTACTGATTGTCTTTAGAGCAGGAACCCCTGCTTCTTGCAAAGCTTTTTGCATAAGAGCCTTATGTAATCTATTGAGAGCTTTTTTAGGGTCATTAGCAAACTGAGGTGTTAGTATGGTAGCCAGTGTTTCTGCAAGAGGGACGCCTTCTTCAGTACCAGGAATAATGGCAAGAGGATTATATTTTCTAAGTATTGTTACAAGATTTGGTTGGTCTGGAATAATTTTAATAAAGTCTGCAGTTTGAATTTTTGCGCCAAAGCCAACCCATGATGCGGCGGGTTTAAGAGTAACTGCAATAGCAGGTATTCCGCGCGCTCTAAAAGCAGGAGCCAATTCTATTCCGGATGATAATGGATCTACAATAATAACAGGCCTATTCATATACAATGCTCTCTATTTGAGTTTTTTATCAACGTTAGTTGACATATAAATACAGCTAGCAATAACATCGCAGCCGGGAAGGGAAGGTAGCTTTCCTTAAATCCAGACGTAAGAATTAAGCCACCAAGTGAAGTTCCTAAAGCTGCACCTAATCCAAAAGCGGAAGTATTTATAGCAGCCAGAATAGACATAGGTCTTTGATACAATTCAAATAAAATTTGTTGTTGAGGATTAGTGGTAGCCCATCCAAAAACGCCCCACATAAAAAAAGGAATTAATCCTATATAGGGTAAATTTTTAGTAAATGGTATTGAAAGGATAGTCAGGGCAAGGCCAAGCAAAACGAGAGCCATAATACCTTGTGGTTTTTGAGTACAATCGATAATAATTCCAACTAATGAGCTTCCTATAAACCCTCCCAATCCCCAACTAAATAAAATCATTGTAAGTGAATGGGCAGAGCCTGATTGAAGCAAGGTAATATATGAAAATAGACCTAAACTTGCTGAAGCTGTAAAACAAGAAATCCCAATTACCGATAGTGTTTTTTTGTTAATTAAAAGGCGAAGCTCATTACCCAAAAGCTGGGAATTAGGCAGTTTTATATCAGCATTTTGTAGGGCCAAACCAATTAATGCTATTAAGCTTAACATGATGATATAGGCCATCGACAACTGCCAATTAAATACGGATGATAGGTAAAGTCCAATAGGAGTGCCAAATACAACACCTGCACTGTTAGCACTCCATATAAAACCTAAGCCTCGCCCCTTGGCTGATGTTTTAACAACATGAACTGCTAGGGTGATACATAATGGTGTAAAAATACCAGCGCCTACGCCTGCAAGCATTCTTCCAATTAAAAAAATCGCAAGATTTTCAGCAAGTAGGGTTATTAAATTGCCAAGGATAAATAGAGTAAGTGCAAATTGAATGATAGCCTTTATTGGTTTATTAGCGAGGAGCACTGTAAAGAGCAGAGCAGAAAGAAGGTAGGTTAAGCTAAATAAGGTAATACCTTGTCCAGTTACAGCAATGGATTGGTTAATGGTTTCGCCTATTAAGGGGAGAAGGCCTGCAATTAAAAAAGTATTACAACCTACTGCAAACATTCCTATGGCTAAAAAAATTAAACTAGTTACCATTTGCTAACTAACTCAACTAGGCACTGAGCTTTATCTAGTGGGGCGACTGCTTGAATATAAGAGTCCGGTCTAACTAAAATCGCTTGATTGAAGTAGTGAGTGCACTTCGTCCAGAGGTTTTCTTTAGATTTATCAGGATAAATCTGAATAATTTTTACATAGTCTGGTAGCTTTAGTTTTAAATTACCATAACCAAAAATTAATAAAGTAAACTTTCTATAATTTAGAAGAGAATAAAGCCTTGTTTTGACAGTGCCGTTAAAAATTTCAAAATCAAAGAGGCGTGAGCCGCAAAGTTCTTCTTTGCCATAGCGAATCCCCATCCCTGTAATATATCCTGCCCGTCTTTGAATAATTTTTACATAATCTTCTGCATGCGTTCCATTTTGCGAATACTTAGTTGAACGAACAAGCTCGCCAGAAGTATCAATGACACTTTGAGCAACTGCGCGGCGTTCGCTTTCATAACTTTGTAGTAATTTAGTGGGCATATTAAAATTAATAACCATATTTAATTTCCACATTAAATTAAATGCATCTGCAAGACCTGTATTTAGACCTTGTCCGCCATTAACTGAATGAATATGGCAGGCATCACCGGCAAGAAAGATACGATCGTTTGTAAAGAATTTCTCAGCTACAGATTCTTTAACTGAAAATTGGGAAAACCAAATAATCTTCTTAAAACTTAAGACATGAGGCTGTATAGCACGATTAATTTTGTTAACCGCTTCCTCCAAGGTAAATTCTTTGATATCCATTCTCACATAAAATCTATCAATCTCTCCTTCTCTTGGAATCCAGGCTACATCAGATGAATCTGTCTGAAAAACAATAATTTCTGGAACTTTTGGAAAATCTGTGTCGATAATACCATCAATAACAGCCCATATAATTTGGGGCCTTATGATTTCAAAAGGTATTTTAAAATGGTTTCGCACGAAGGATTGGGCGCCATCTGCACCAATGACATAACTTGATTGAATACGCTCACCATTGGTAAGAGTCGTAAGACAACCGCCATTATTAAGCTCGATGTTTTCAATTGCAGTTAAACGCTTTACAGGTCTGCCAAACTCTCTAATTTTTTTATTCAACATTTGTTCTATATAAGATTGGCCAAGCATTAAAAAATGTTTATGCAAGCAGCCTTCTAACTCCTCCCACCATGAAGATTGACGTGAGATAAATTTTCCCCCAGCCCACACAGAGCTGGTATTGCATGTTTTACCTAAAGGATAAAGCTCAGCAAATAAGTTAATTATTTCAAGTAATTGTAACGTGCGTGCGTTCAGAGCGTCTGCTCTACCTACTTCTAGAGGGCCCTCATTTTTATCAACAATCATGGTACGCAAGCCACAAAGTTGTCCTAGATAAGCGCACATAAGGCCTACAGGGCCTGCTCCAACAATTAAAATATCTGCTAATTGTGTATTCATTCGTACGATTCCAAGCCAGGATTATTGAACGGTCGATTACTCAAAACATGAACTCGTTGAATATGACGAGGTGACTTAGAAGTAAATCCTTCTCTTCCATGTAAGAGAGAAAAATTATCAGCAATAACTATATCGCCATCTTGCCACTCATGGGCATAGAAAGTTTTAGCTGAGTACAGCGCCTTTACTAAACTCTGATGGAAGATGCCTAGCTCTTCTTGACTTACGCCCGTAAACTCAAGATCAGGTGGATTTAAAAAATGACCCTTGTTTTCTAAGGGGGGCTCATTATAACGAATAATGGGAAAGTTTTTATGGGGATGTTTGGTAATAATAGGGGATACTGTTTTACTATTATAGAATTCCATTTTTCTTTTATAAACGCCTGTTACCTTGCTCCAGAGGCTTTTTTCACTAGAAGAAGCGTGTTCTAGAGCTAAAATGGTATTGGAAAAAGTGGTTCTTCCGCCTTGTCCTGCTAAGGGTGCTCTTACACAATGAAAAATCTGATATTCAGGAACCTGGGGCCGATACATGCCATCCCAATGGAGAGGAACATAATTATTATCGAAAATGTGATCTTCTGGATTTTCTTGCTCAATTAATTCAAGTACTTTGCCAAACGGCCAAATACTAATTTCTCCCCATTGCTCACAGTAATCAGAAAACTCATTACTATTTTGAAAAGTACGAAATCCTCGTAATAATACAAGTTGTTCTTGCCAAAATAATTTGCGCAAGTTTTCAATCTCTAGATCTTGTACATGAACATTCTCATTTTTAGGTTCTAAGAGTACGCCAAATGGTTTAAGCGGTGTCACTTTATAATTCATGCTATTCTCCTGTTAAGGTATAATGACTATGACGCCCGTCAGCAGAAGAGATTAACTTAGCGCCTAAAGCTTCAGCTTCTGCACGTTTTAACAAGATATAGCCTTCCTCTCTTTGCACAGCAACGCCATGCCAAGGAGTCATCCAGCTTTCATTACCTACTAAGCGAATGCCTAGTTTTTTTGCTCCACAAGGTTGTGGGTGAATGGACAAACGAACAGCCTCTGGAAAATACTCAGCAATTAACTGACTCCAGGCATTACTTCTCCTGATAACTTCATAAGCTTTAGAACGAGCTTCTTTTTGAATGGCAGAGCGGCTTTTAATTTGGTCTATATGCATGGCGTCTTCAAATAAAAAGCGGGTAATGCCGCGATACATATAATTGGCTTCTTGTTCATCAGGAGTTGCTGAAGGTTGTGCGCCATTACGAATCTTCTGTTTAAGAAAATCTAGTGATTTTCCATAGTGCTTCATAAGTTCGCTACGCATTTGGGTAAAGGTAAGTTCCTTATAAAGGCAATCAAGATTAAAAGTTGATATGTCTGAAAGGGACATTTCTGCTATGAATTTGTCTAATTCAATTTGATAAGCACTGACATGTTTTTCTAGCATTCCAACTATATCACTGAAAACTCTTCCATCAGAGCACAAAATTATTTTAATTCCAGGAGTATAAATTTTTTTTATTCTTTGACAGAGATTGCCAAGAAAATAAAGAGACAGGCGTTCAGCTAAATCGGGTAATGGCCCTAATACTTTTTCAGGATTAGGCGATTTCCCAGGGAAGGCTGGTAAGACAAAAGTAACCGGTTGATTATTCTTTATGGCAGCGATTATCTTTGGTAAATGAGGTGACGTGCACTTTTGACAATCTATATCGCCACATGAAGATGTTGATTCTGGCACACGGCGAAAAAGCATAACCTCAGCTAATATTTTGTTAGCTATTTCCGTAGCAAAATCCCTATTCTCAAGTTTATCAAAACTATTAATAGAATGATTCGATATTATCCTAAAATTGGAAGCTGTATTGTTCATTTTTTACCTCCTAAGGATATATTACAAACTTTATTTCAATAAATAAAATTACTTATTTTAATCATTATGATAAGATTTATTTATATCTTATCCTGGTACCGATCTTATGTCCTTGTCATTGGATGATATAAAGTATTTTGTTACCGTTACGGAAACCCTTAACTTGACAAGGGCTTCTGAAATCATTGGGATCTCTCAACCAGCATTAAGTTATGCGATAAAAAGGCTTGAGAGTAAACTTGGCGGGCAGTTACTTATTAGGCTTAAAACTGGTATCCAACTAACGAAATTAGGTGAGGAATTTAAAAAACGTGCTCATCGCTTATTACATGAGTGGGAGCAAGCTCAAAACTTAGTTAATCCAGAATCAGGGCTAGTGCAAAGAAGCTACACTATTGCTGTTCATCCGTCAGTTGCTCTTTATACTCTAGAGTTCTTTTTACCAAAACTTTATGCTGATTTTCCTGGCCTAGATTTTAATTTTATTCATGGTCTCTCAAGAGAGATGGCTGAAAAAGTAATTAGTTGGGAAGCAGATTTTGGTATTATTGTTAATCCCATAGAACATCCAGATTTGGTGATTCGGAAGCTATGCACTGATGAAGTTACTATTTTTTATGCCGAAAATGCAGTAGAGAAACTTATTTATGATAAAAATCTTTCTCAATCACAATTTATACTTAAGAAGATTAATAAAAAGATAAATTTTAATGGCCTACTAAGTTCATCTAATCTAGAAGTTGCTGCTAAATTAACTGCTATTGGTCTTGGCTATGGTATTTTACCTACCAGGGTCGCTTCTCAATATACCCATCTTAAAAAACTAGAAGAGGCACCTATTTTTAAAGATGAAATTTGTCTAGTATATCGCCCTGAAAAACATAACAATTTAGTAAGTAAAAAAATTATTGAAGCCATTAAGGTGCTATCACAGTAAATAAATGAGGAGAATGACATTGAGGTTGAAAATCTAATTATGCGTTTCTTTATCAACGCTACGATGGCTAAAGAAGGTACTTTAATCTTTTTATTTAAAAACTTAACGGGCTAAGTTTTATCTTAACTAAACCACCTGCTTATTTGAGAAAACTCAGAAATTTTACCTAATATGAGCTATATTTTCTTCTGTTAACCACAGAAAGGGAGTTTCAAATGAGGAATATTAATTTGTCTTATAAGTTGAAAGGACTCAATCATTTTTTTATTGCACTTTTTTTATTAGTTAGCCCATTGGGTGCTTATGCTGCATGCTGTGCTGGCCATGGCGGCGTTACTTCTTGTAATAAGTCTACAGGTCATCAGATGTGTAAAGACGGCACAGCGTCGCCTAGCTGTACTTGTACTAAGGCTAAATCAAAAGCCACCAAAACACCGCTTTCAACTACCCTTCCAGCTGCTGACTCTAAAAGTAACTCTCATGGTAATACAATGACTAAAGGTTGTTGCTCACGTCATGGCGGGATAGCTCAATGTGATAAGGCTCGAGGTCACCAAATATGTAAAGATGGTACTGCATCACCTGCTTGCGCTTGTCATTAAGCTGGCTACAAAAAAATTATATAGCCTTGATGAAGCACAGAGAATCAAAGTTCAATTGGCTCTTTGTATCGTTAGCTACTTGACACGATTAGGTTTATCAAGGCTATTTAAGAAAGATTAGAAATTTTCACGATAAATAAAATGGCGGTAACTTTTAATATCTGAAAAATTTGATTACATATTAGAGCAATAATTTTTCTATTCTTAATAGTAAATGAAATTTATTCAATGCTAATTAATAACTGAGTATTCATTAGTAAGAAGGTTAAAGTAGAGGTATAACGGTTTTGCACATAACTGTAAAATCCTATTATTAAAATTATAAAGATTATCTGGCTATTGCAAGAAAAATTTACAAAAACACTAAAGTAAACTAGAACTTATAGTACTCACATGTAAATTACAAAAATAATACCTATGAAATCATTGAAGGTGGACGTTTGTATTATCGGCGCTGGCTTTGCCGGTTTGGCGGCAGCCTATAAACTGAAACAATCGGGTAAAACCTTAGTTGTATTGGAAGCACGTGATCGGGTTGGTGGTCGCGTCTATACCCATTCTCTGTCTAATAATATAGCTATAAATCGAGGGGGTACCTGGTTAGGTCAAGGCCACCAGCGCATGCATGCTCTTGTCAAAGAATTAGGCATGGCAACATACCGGCAATATGTGCAAGGCGACAATTTAATGATCTTAAATGGCAAGACTCATCGTTACGCTGGCACACTCCCGAGTATTAATCTACTAGCACTTGCCGACGTTGGTCTAGCTATGAATAAGCTCAATAGAATGGCAAAACAAGTTCCTCTTGATTCGCCTTGGAATAGCAAAAAAGCCAAAGAATGGGATTCACAAACTATTGGTGGTTGGATTAGTTCACGCTGGCATGTGACTACAGACACAGGACAAAAAATCATACGATCAATCTTTAGTGATTTATTTATGTCAGATCCCGCCGAAGTCTCCCTGTTGCATGGCCTTCACTTAATTCATTCTCTTAAGAGCTTAGAATGGATACTGTCTGCTATTGGAGGCGCGCAGCAGGATTTAATTGTGGGTGGCATGCAAGGTATTGCTGACCAGCTTGCCGCAAAGCTTGGAGCAGATACAATACACCTTAAAGCACCCGTACAACATATCCAACAAGATAACGAGTCCATTAAAGTAAGAGCTACTAATCTAACTGTGCAGGCCGAACGGGTAATTATTGCTATTCCACCAATACTGGCTTCGCGTATTAATTATGAGCCAGCCTTGCCTTTAATTAAATCTCAATTGCTGGAACGCTCAGCTCCCGGTCAAGGTATCAAGTGGCACGCTGTTTATAAGGAAGCATTCTGGCGTAAAGAAGGTCTTACCGGGCAAGGAGCAGATATGGACGATGTTCCGAATGTTACCATAGACTGTTCGCCAGTTAGTGGAGAGACAGGTGTAATTGCAGGCTTTGCTTTTGGTCCTTCGGCTCGGAAGTTAGCCAGTTATTCCGCAGAGGAACGGTTAGAAGTTTGGATAAAGGGTTTGAAAAAACGTTTTGGCCCTCGTGCTGCAGAGCCTATCGCTGTTGATGAATACGATTGGTCAGCAGATCCTTGGGCTCGTGGTGATATGTTTGCTCATTATGCCCCAGGGGTACTCACGGGATTTGGGCGAGCTCTTCGTGAACCTTGTGGTCGCATTCATTGGGCCGGTACAGAGACTGCAATAAAATGGAGTGGTAGCATCGAAGGTGCTACTCTTTCAGGTGAACGGGCAGCGGAGGAAGTACTTAAATTATGTTAGAACAAACTACTTCTCCTAGCGCACCTGCACCATGGCAACTACGTGGCCAAGGATATATTTGTTTATTAAAGGCCTCCTCAATACACGCAAATTTTAAGTCTTCTATTCCAGAAGAGCTTAGTAATTGTAAAAAAAGCAATGCGTATTCGCTAATGATATTGGTAGACTATACTGAATCTCCTGTGGGCCCTTACTACGAATTACTGTTTATTCCAGGCTATTTTGATCTAAATGGACAGCAATATCTTTCCATCACGCGTATCTTTGTTTCATCCATGGATAGCGTAATTAACGGCCAACAAAATTGGGGCATTCCTAAGGAATTAGCTGAATTTGAGGTGCATTATGATAAACTTGGACTCGATAGAGTCATAGTCAGCAAGCAAGGAAAAGTCTTTGCCGATCTCACCTTTCGTTCCTGGCCTTTGCCTATGCCATTTACTACAAGCTTTGTACCTAAAACATGGCGCACTTTTATACAATATGATAAAACCCACATTTTTAACTTTCGTCCTGAGGCTTATGGATGGGTAAGACCTGCAAGGCTAATCAAAGCGTGTATCAACCCCGATGAATTTCCCGCTGTTAAACCAGAGCATATTATAGCCACTATAAAGATTACCCATTTTAAAATGACCTTCCCTAAAGCGAATATTGAAGTTAAAAATCAATAAAGAATTATTTTATTACTTTAATAGGATTATGGTTTTTTCTTAATCTTATTGGGATGTATAAATTAGCTTATATCATCTTTAGCGTTTTAAAAAGATACAACCTTTAATGAAAACTTTGCTTGATTTAAAGATATTATCTATATTTGTTAATCTCAGGAAAGATCATAATTCATACTTGTACAATTTAAATTAAGCTATGATCTTATTAGGTAAGCAAATTTCAACATTTTATTTGTGCAGGAGCTATTTTCTAATGGCACATAAACATAAAATAATCGTTATCATTCTCATACTATTAATTAGTATTAGTTTATTTATTTTAAATTAATTCATAAAAGCAAGCGTAGGTTAGGCCATTCGGCCTAACAAATACTTTTCAATTCGACACGAGCTCTAAATTTAAAACCGATAAAGCGAGGTAGCTTTAATGCAGTATAGTGCAACCAAGGTTTAGAGAATAATCGTTATCTCAAATTATTGGGCTAAGGCCTGCTCTAGGTTTGCAAGACACCACCGTAAATAAATTGCAAAAGTGATTTAATGAATGGGGCCGGTGATTACGTCTTGCTTCATCTAGGCTTGCTAATTTGATTTTAATATTTGGCTCTAATACACCTAGCGTTTTAATAAGAATAGTCTATCAAAAAAACCATAAAGCAATTGCTGATTTATTATTTTTTTCACAATCGGCACAATTTAAATTAATACGGATTTTTTAATTTATTTCTTGCTATTTCACAGGTGGTTTATTACTTTACGCAAGTTTATAATAAATGGAATTTTTTTATGATAGAAACACCACTATTAGAAGTCATTCAATCAAATATATTTGCTAAATACCACTTACCACTTATAAAACAAAAAACACTAGATAAGAATAAATATTGGAATTTTTTAACCCCTCAACAATCCTATGGTGTATTATCTGCCTGTAGACGAGCGGCTTTGATTAATATTTTGTTTAATATACTTAAAGAGACTCAGCCTGACGCTGCCAATCTAATTACCCCAGAAGATTTATTTTATTTGCAAATCATAGCTTTATTTGCTCATTCCATTTGGGAAAATAACTTAAATGATGAAGGCCTCTTAGCAATTAAAGTTAATTGTCAAAATTTTTTGAAAAGTATTGGTGTTAATCATACACTTGCTCATCAATTCGCCCAGCTGCTTGATCCTAATGAATTATCGTCTCAAAGTCCAAAGCAAAATTGGTTAAAAATTATTTTTAACAGTGCTGATTCACTGAATAATATGCGTAAAGCAAATTCAATGTTTAGTATTAATAAAATACCTTTGTTCGCAGAACTTAAAAAAATTAACAAAGAAAAATTAATAGAAGGACTAGCTAAAGAAGTATTAGACATGATGGTTCTGCAGCAGGATATTGGGATTAATGGCGTACAGATTATGGATGAAAAATATGATCTGATTTATGAAAAACGCAGCCCTCATCCAAAGTCAAAGGTCAAAGTTCATTATGAGTATTCGAATCATTGTTATGAGGACGTTATAAAAGATATAAAAAAATTTTCGATGTTATCTCAGTACTACAAAAATGATACGTTACCTTCACGCAAGGTAAATGTATTAGAAGATATAAAGATTAAACAACGAGACGAAATAAGACACGCTGCACACACGATAACGATTAATAATGATTTTCTCTTTAAATCATTGCGCGGTGACAATGCCAATTATTTTTTACAATTTATAGATGGCGTCATATCGCCTTTTATTCATCATCCTCTACGTTTTAAGAGTAAAAAGATATACACGGTAGATGGAAAAGGGGTGCATTTACGCAGTGAAAAAATCCCTACCTATAATAAAGAACAAAAAAAATTATATTCAAAAAAACAATCTACAACTTATGGCATGCCTGATTTACAACCTAATCCTTTTAATTTCTCCGAAGAAAAAGTGAAAACAGTAGGGGTTATCTTTTTTGATATGAAAAACGCCTTGCTAGCTGATCACTTATTAACACGCGATGCTGGTTCTGCTGTCCGCCCCAATGATTTTAATTTCTTGCCACAAGCTGAACAATATTTTAAACGACGAGTTAATAAAGTCTTATTTGCCAAAGATAATATTGAAGCATTCAAGACGGCTTTACGCAATGAAAAAGACTATAAATATCATAATGAAGTCTTTGCTCATTTGCGCTTTACTGCAGATGATAGTTGTCAAGTATTTATCAATGTGGATACGTTAGAAGCACGATTA
The DNA here is from genome assembly GCF_048541585.1 of Legionella sp. D16C41. Lineage (NCBI taxonomy): Bacteria > Pseudomonadati > Pseudomonadota > Gammaproteobacteria > Legionellales > Legionellaceae > Legionella > Legionella sp. D16C41. The sequence continues at coordinate 553,340 of NZ_CP183303.1, forward strand.
TTGGCTCAAATTTATGCCAGGATGATCTATGCGCGCTTAAGTAATGTTAATGAGTGCCCACCCGATTATGAAGTAAAGATTTGCTATTATATGCCTACATCGGCCTTACACTTAAAACAATATACGAAGCAAGAGCAAATGTTAGATATCGCGGAGGCCGAAGAAATCCTACAAAACGATGACTATTTGCTCGAAAAGATATTAGAAAATAATTTTGAATTGTTATTTTTTTTACCTCCTGAATTTCTTATTAAGTATTTAAACAAGAATGTAGATGGGCATTCTTTAATTATCAAGATACTTAGCCAAGGTTATTTACATATTTTAGATTTTTTTGTGGAATTAAAATTACTGGATACTCAAATTCTAGAAAAATTAATTGCTACGCATATTCAAGAATTGCATGACACAAAAACACTTATTCAAATTGCCTATTTTGCAATTAAAAAAGATAGGCCACTTATTTTCCAGCAAGTTTTGCAAACACTATCTAAGCAACCAGATTATGAAAATTATATTAATGAAGTGGTTGAGGTGCCAGGTTGTAAAGAAAACTTATTACAATCGGCATTTAATTTACAGAAAGAGAGTTATATTCATGCATTATTAAAATTAAAATCGATTAATATTAATCAGGTAGATACTGATGGTAATAATATTTTCCATTATGCCGTTTTAACAGGTAATGAGTACTACGTTCGATTGGCCCTTAATTTAGGTGTTGATATTAACGCCGTAAACGGTCGAGGTTTTACTGGGCTACATTATGCAGTGGCGTTGGGTCATTGTGATATTGTCCGCTTTTTATTATCGCAATCAACTTTTACACAATTTAATGCAGAAGTTGAGGTTTCAAATGGACTTTATTATCAAAAACTATCATTGCTTGAATTAGCTGCAACACAAGATCAAGTTGAAGTACTGAAAATACTGCATCAAGATGGTCGCTTTGATTTTAGTGCAGAATGTGATTTTAAAAGAACTCTTTTATCAGTAGCAGAGTATAATCCTTTAACTTTAGCTTACTTATTAACCTTGCCTGAAATCGATTTTAAAAAGAAAGATGTCAAGAACTACAATGGTGGAAAAAATGCGCTACATAAAGCTGCAGCAAATGGTTTTGTTGACATAGTAAGGACGCTATTGGAAAAAGGTATGCCAATTAATGATACAAGTTTAGCCGAAAAAGAGACAGCACTCCATTGTGCCATTGACTTTGAAGATAGCGATGATGTCAACATGCAAGATCGCATTGAAATTATTAGGTTACTTCTGGCTGCTGGTATAGATAAAAATGCCGTCAACTCATCAGGAGAAAGCGCGCTAGGTTTAGCAGTTACTAAAGATTGTGCACCAATAATAAAATTCTTGATAGAAAATGGTTGTAAGGTAAAAGGCATTAAAGGAGCTCTAGTAGAAGCTGCTTTGGAATGGAGCAATCATGCAATTCCAAAATTAATAAAATATGAAATTCAAGCGAAAGCTAAAATGTTTGGCCGCTTTTTTCATCATGAACATGAGAAGCAAGATATAACCAATGCTCAAAGTGACTCTTTAGACAGTAAAATAACCCTAAACAATTAGTTGATTTATCAAGCGTGGCAACTGCCTTAAATTTAAAAACAGTTGCTACGTCACTAAGTGATTATGGCAGTGTTCTACACTTACTCACGAGATATAAGAGCCACTTAAATGCCTGGAGCTCGCAGACAAGCTGCAGGATATAAGCAGACAGCTGATACCTAAAAGGCTCTAAGCGATGGCATTTGGTATTCTCCAGCTGCTTAAATTCCACATTTCTATGAGCCTACGTTCCGCGACTTGTTGCGGAATCTAGCAAACGGTAGCGACTGTCTTGAATTTTAATCCAAGACGTTGCGTTGATGTATCCTTCTTTAAGAGTAATTAAATCTTTTAATAACACTGTCAATGATTTGTTCCTTAGCTTCTTTAAAAAAAGCTAACCTTATGTTTAGATAACTGTCAGAATTAGAATTAACTTTGCTTGCTTGGTTAATATTTTGCTCGACGTCTGATAGGCTTTGTTTAGATTTTTCAACTTCCTTAAGTTTGATATAAGGTAAGAATTGATTCATCAGCTTTAATAGATCTGCAAATATGTCACCAACGTGTGTTACCGTTTTTTTCCTAAACAACATTGGTGGCAGAAATTTATCATGCGTTCCATTGTGCTTAAAATATGGATTACCAGTGATGGCATTACCGGCTCGAGCAAAATCTAGTAAAACATTATGAGATTTTTCTACATAATCAGACTCTAATAATCCTGATAAATTCTCAAGATTATTTTTATTTATTCTCTCAATATTACCCCAACATCTAACCAAGTCGCTATGATGACTTAAGTCAAGCACGGCTTTAATTAATTTTGATTTATTGATCTGTATTGATTTATCGCCTTCATAACCTTGATAAGGGAGTGATTTGGTCAATTCTTCATCTATGATAGGTACGTAATGACACATATTAAAGGCAATATTGTCAATAAGTGCTACATTAAATTCAACTGCCTTGGCAATTTCTGTAAATATTAAGGCCGAGCGTTCTGCATTACTGGGATCATTAATCCCACCACGTTCATTAGTTCTGCCAGCTCTAAATAGAAAAGCTGCTAACATCACAGCTTCTCTTTCTTCATCGGTAAGATGCTGAAGCGCATTTTTAATTTCGGGTAAACCAACGATGGCAATAGTCTCTAATAAAAATTGAGTATTGACTGCCTGTCTTAGACTATGTCCCACATCGTGATTTGGGCGATAAATAATAACACCATCGACTTCCATAAAATTATGTTTCATATCTACATAAGGAGTGTTAATGATGTGGTCTGCGAGTGCTTGATAGAATGACGTATTAAATTCTTTTTTCAACCAATATTTTTTCCAGTTTGCATCAATAGTAATGGTTACCTGATAAGAATTATTGTGAGATGAAGTAGAGTTAATTACCAATGTATCCATAATGATTTTCGGCGCTACGATTTATTGGTTTAAGTGAGCGACATATTGCTAGTGAAGATAATTTTTGTCAATCAGGTTTGAGAAATAATGAATGTTTTAAAATGTTGGGCCGGGTGGCCCAACCTACGCTTGCTAAAATTTTACATACCTTCAACGTCTAACTCAAAATCGATGTTACCACGTGTGGCATGACTGTAGGGACAAATTTTTTCGTGCGTTTCCTCTACTAATTCTTTTGCTTCGCTAGTAGAAAGAGAGGGAACTTTAACATTCATTTTAACTGAAATACCAAACCCTCCGCCTTCACGAGGACCAACAGAGACATGACATGTTACTATTGCACCGTTAACTTTTTTCTTGTGTTGACTTGCCACAAATTCTAATGCGCCACCAAAGCAAGCTGCATAACCTGCAGCAAAAAGATGTTCTGGTGTAGTGGTATTCGGTAATCCAGGTCCCCCCATCTCTTTGGGAACAGAAAAATCTGCACTAACCGAATGATCGGTGGTTTCAGAATGGCCGTTGCGTCCTCCTGTATTAGTTGCCGTTGCAGTTACTAGCGGTTTTATGGTATTTACTGACATACTGCTCTCCTTGTTCTTTGGGGGCTTACTTACTCTAATTGTAAAGTTTCGTATTCACAAAAATATAGTTCTAGTTTCGAGAAAAAATTTCTAACTTAGTATAATTTAAACTGAGCATTAATTCCTAATGAATTGAATTCATAAAATCTCTAGATTATGCTGTTCTACAGCTAAGCCATACTACGTTATCCATGCTCATTTGAGTCAAAGGAAACGAGTACTTTTTACTTTCATGTTATGTTTTCAGCGAGGTAGCCTTGACGCAGCGCAGCGTAATCAAGGTTTAAAGAATAATAATTATCGCAAATTAGTGGGCTAAGGCCTGCTCTACGTTTGCAAGACATGTACAGTAAATAATTGCAAAAGTGATTTAACGAGTGGGGCCCTTGATTACGCTGCGCTACATCAAGGCTATGCTGGCTTAGCAAAGGAAGCTAACCGTTCCCTTCTTATTAAAATCATAAAATTTTTATTCATAAGTAATAACTGCTCGAAATCGTACTTCGCCTTTATCAACTTTTTCATAAGCTCGTTGTATTTCTTTGAAGGGATAGGTTTCTGTATAAACTTTCACTTTTCCTTTTGAAACCATATCAAGAGCCTCATAAAGATATTCGCTTCCATTTTGTTGACTACCTATAATTCGAATTCGTTTCATAATTAAATCGGTCATTGAAATTTGCAATGGTTTTTCATCAAATCCCATTGCAACAAATCGCCCATCGGGACGTAATCCAGCTATACTATCTACCATTGCTTGGTTTGAATTAGTTGTGCTCAGGACGATATCGGCACCACCCATTTTCGCAAGCTCGGCACCAGAACGAACTATTTCATCTGCGCCCAATTCTTTAATAAGCTTATCTTTATCAGATGAGTGTGAAATTGCAATGGTATCGAAACCTGCAGCTTTAGCATATTGAACAGCCAAATGACCTAGGCCCCCTATACCTAATACAGCAATTCGTTCGTGAGGTTTAGGATCTGACCACCGTAATCCCGACCATACAGTATATCCTGCGCAAAAAATAGGAGCCGCTTGTTCAAAACTGACATTATCTGGAATGAGCATGGTGGCATCAGCATAAGCCAGCATAAACTCAGCATGACCTCCAGGCAGTTGCATTCCTGTTGCTATTTGGTTAGAACAAAACATAGGACGATTACTTAAACACCATTCACATCGCCCGCATGTGGCTTGAATCCAGGGAACCCCAACACGATCGCCAATTTTTCGATTAACGACACCAATTCCTAATTCCACAATTTCGCCAACAGGCTCATGTCCCAAAGTGCGAGGAAATTCGCCAGGTAAATGACCATTTGTTTGATGGACATCTGTATAACAAAGGCCACTCGCATGAATTTTAATGAGCACTTGATTAGGACCAACTACAGGCTTTTTAACTTCACGAATCTCCCACTTGGCTTTCGCAGAGGGTACAATAGCTGCTTTCATATGATCTCCTTATCTAAGGCAACGTATTATTGCAATTTGTTAATATATAATACTGGGGCTTCAATGAAAATTCCCTATTTAGCCTTCCAGTTCCTCAGCCGGCGTAGCCTGGGAGTAGGCCTAAAGGGCCGTATCCCAGGTTTACATTCTTGTTAATTATATTCACTATAATCCCTGAGTTTGAACAAAACCATTTTTTTTAAATTACAGGATGATTGGATTTCTTATGAATAGAAATTTATAGGGGTTTGTTGAGCTAGGGAAGTTAAATGAAAACCTGGGATACGACCCTTTGGGCCTACTCCCAGGCTACGCCAGCTGCTTAACCATAAAATGAATAGTGATGTAGCCGCAGGTTACATTGCGAAAGATGTAAAAGGTTTACGTAAACCAATGCCGCAAATTATAAATTTTATAAAAAAGCCATGTTGATTAGTAAACATCTATAATAGATTATTTTACATATATCTCAAAATGAGATAAAATTCAATTTAATAAGGTATTTATTTGTTATGCATATTATAACTAGAAGAAGAATTACAGAAGCTAAGGCATTGTTTCCACAGTGTGCATCTGCTTTAGCTGGATGGTTAAAAGTTGTAGAAGAGAACGAATTTAAAAACTTTGCTGAGTTAAAGGCTTCCTTTAATAGTATTGATAAAGTGGATGATTTATATGTGTTTGATATAGGAGGTAATAAACTCCGTTTAATAGCAAGCATTCATTTTAACCGGAAAAAATTATATATACGCTATATCTTGACCCATGAAGAATATGACAAAGATAAGTGGAAGGAGTAAGTATGACTGCTTTAACAAACAATAATTATTTAGAAGAGACAATCCAATATTGGAAACATATCGCCCCTATTATTCATGAGCCTCAAAATGATGATGATTATGAGAAACTTGCTCGTATGCTTGATCAATTATTAGATATTGTTGGTGGCGATGAATCTCATGAATTAATAGGATTAGTTGATGTGATTAGCTATATGATCGCTAGGTATGATGAAAATCATGGTGAGCAACCTCAGAAAGGAAGTGGGGTTAATGCCTTAAAGTTTCTCATGCAGCAACATGGTTTAGATCAAAGTGATCTTAAAAATGAAATTGGAAGCCAAGGTGTTGTTTCTGAAATCTTAAACGGAAAACGACAGCTTAATATTTCTCATATTAAGAAATTGGCAGAGCGATTTCATGTTACGCCAGCTACTTTTATTGATTAGGCTTAAAGTTATATAGCAAGCGTAGCCTGAATGAAGGGCTCTACACTATTTGAGGGGGCACTTTAATCGATATAGCCTAAGCTAAGCCTTTGAATTTGCGGATAAAGACCAGATTAAGAGTTTCCTAATTCAGGGAAGACCAATAATTTGTTGATTTTACTAGAAATGTTGGTGGGCCCACTAGGACTTGAACCTAGGACCAACGGATTATGAGTCCGCTGCTCTGACCAACTGAGCTATGGGCCCGAAGGAAGGTGTATTGTAATCTTAAATTTAAAAGAAAACCATAATAATTTTATATTAAATTGCTAAAAGAAGGGGCACTAATTGATCTTTTTCACAATTGAATTTGTAAATGGTCATACACTAGGTAATGAAAGACTACATTTAACGTATCTTGAGCTAAAATTCAATTTTTACCAAATCTAAAATAACTATTAAGTAGAAAAGTAGCCTGGGTGAAACGAAGTAAAACCCAGGTTTCGGCCGCATGGGTCTGCACCTAGGCTACGTGTAGGTTAGTCTTTTTGCAAATTGCATTTAAGCCCAACCAGAGAAGAGAGATGATTAATCATCATCTCCTTCTAGGAAGCTACGTAATTTCTCGGAGCGAGAAGGGTGGCGTAGTTTTCTTAGTGCTTTGGCTTCAATTTGACGAATACGCTCACGGGTTACATCAAATTGCTTACCTACTTCTTCCAGCGTGTGATCGGTATTCATTTCAATACCAAAGCGCATGCGTAAAACTTTTGCTTCGCGAGGAGTAAGTGTTTCTAAAATTTCAAGCGTTGCTTCGCGTAAGCCTTCAGCTGTTGCCATTTCAATAGGAGATTCAATATTATTATCTTCAATAAAATCACCTAGATGAGAATCATCATCATCACCTACTGGTGTTTCCATGGAAATTGGCTCTTTAGCAATTTTTAAGACTTTGCGAATTTTATCTTCGCTTAAATCCATTTTTTCAGCTAATTCTTCCGGTGTAGCCTCACGGCCGGTTTCTTGGAGAATTTGGCGTGAAATACGATTAAGTTTATTAATCGTTTCAATCATGTGAACAGGAATACGAATAGTACGTGCCTGGTCAGCAATAGAACGAGTAATCGCTTGACGAATCCACCAGGTAGCATAAGTTGAAAATTTATAGCCGCGGCGGTATTCAAATTTATCAACCGCTTTCATCAAGCCGATATTGCCTTCTTGAATTAAATCTAAAAATTGCAGACCGCGATTAGTGTATTTTTTGGCAATTGAGATTACAAGTCGGAGATTTGCTTCAACCATTTCTTTCTTAGCGCGTCTAGCTTTTGCCTCGCCAATAGACATTTTTTTATTAATGTCTTTAATTTCACTAATCGTTAAACCAAATTCTTCTTCAAATGAGGCGAGCTTTGCTTGTATGCTTTTAATCTCATTAGCATATTCGTTAATTCGGTTTAAATCTAACTTTTTACCATGCTTTTTGATAATGGTATCAAGCCAGCTTGGGTCAGTTTCCTGGCCTGGGAACGTATCAATAAAAAGCTTACGTGGTATGCGCGCTCTTTCAATACAAAAACGCATAATACTACGCTCAAATTCACGAATATGATTACGCAATTGTCGAAAATGACGGGTTAACTTATCAACTTGACGCGAAGTTAATTTAAGCTTTAAGAAGGACTCAGACATTGTTTCTAATAATTCGATAGTCTTTGGGCTATGTCGGCCTTCTTTACGTAAAGACTGCATCGCCTTCTCGTAAGTTTCACGTAATTCGTCAAAGTAAATTTTTGCTTGCTCTGGGTTAGGGCCATCATCAGTCTCAGCTATACTGCCGCCTTCGCCATCTTCATCTTCATCTAGTTCTTCTAGAGCAACATCCTCAAGTATATCTTCATCAGGTTGAACTTCATCAAGCATTGAGCCAATACTTGATGCAGGTGCTTCTTCATCGCTATCTGAAAAGCCACTTATGATTTCACTTAAACGCATCTCTTCGCGTAAAACACTGTCATAATCATCTAAGATTAATTGGACAGTTTCAGGATAATGGGCAAGGGATTTAAGGACTTGATAGATTCCTTCTTCGATTCGTTTAGCGATACGAATTTCACCTTCACGCGTTAATAATTCAACTGTACCCATTTCGCGCATATACATGCGAACAGGATCAGTTGTTCGACCTGTTTCTTTATCCACCGATGCAAGGACCGCAGCCGCTTCCTCAACATCTTCTGGCACTTCTTCAGTGTTACCCAAAAGGGCTAGTTCATCATCGCTAGGTCGCGTTTCGAATACTTTAATATTCATGCCTTCTAACATACTGATGATGACATCAAAATGCTCAGTATCAACAATATTAGGCAACAGGTCATTAATTTGGGCGTACGTTAAATAATTTTGCTCTCTACCCAAACTAATCACCTTAGTGATTTGGGAGCGTTGCTCTTGTTCATTCGTAGTCATAGGCAATATCAAATGAGTAATTAAATATAAAAAAAGTTTTTGATTATAAACCTGCAGCTGCAAACTTGCCAGTAAAAATTTGTATTATTTTTTACCAGGTGTGGTTTGATGCCGTTGTTGTAACAACTTTTGCAAGACTAATCGTTCAGTTTCAGTTAATCCTTGTTTCCGAGATTTTGCAATATATTCATTAATTTTATACTCTAAATTTTGTTTTTGTATAAAGTTAAGTATATCAATAAATTCAGTAGTTAGCGCATTTTCAGCTATTTCTAATTCCCAAGTTGCTAATTTGTTAAAAGAATTGAAATAGGGTGTATTGCGCCATTGTTCAATAAGTGTAGCAGTATTTGCGTTAGGATTAATAGCAATTTGCTTAATTAGTTGCTGCAGTAAACCTTGTTCTTCATGATCTAGCGTAGTTAAATCAATAGCTTCCTTACAAGCCATATAAATTTCTGGATGCTGCAATAATAAGGCAATAGCTAAACGTAAAGGAGAACGTTGAATGCTCGTTTCAAGCTTGGGTGGAGCAGTTTCAGTCATTAACAATTGACTTAAGCGGTGGTTTTCTATTCGCGTGCGTATAGCTAGCTCATCTAATAACAATTGCTTGTAAGGTCCTTCTGGAATAGTTAATAGGAAAGGTTTTGCTTCATTAACTAATTGGCTTTTTCCAGCTACACTTTGCATATCAATTTTATGCGCTAAGGTGTCAAAAAAATACTGGCTAAGGGGTATGGAGCCATTTATACGTTCAAGGAATTTTTCGCGACCCTCGACGCGCACTAAACTATCTGGATCATGGCCATCAGGGAGAAAAACAAAGCGAGCATCAAGATTATTATCCAGCAAAGGTAAGCTATTTTCCAAAGCGCGCCAAGCTGCCTGCTTTCCTGCTTCATCGCCATCAAAGCAAAAAATGACTTGGCGAGTATGTTTACTTAATAATTGAATATGGTAACTACTTGCTGCTGTACCTAAGGCTGCAACAGCATTTGAAATACCATGCTGTGCAAGTGCAATAACATCTAAATAGCCTTCAACAATTAAAATTGTATCGTTAGTAGTTTGTTGTTGTAAAATTTGATGTAAGCCATATAATTCGCGATTTTTTTGAAAAATAATAGTTTCAGGCGAATTTAAGTACTTTGGTTTTTGTTCAGCATCAATAGCGCGTCCACCAAAACCAATGATACGTCCATTGCGGTCATGAATAGGAAAAATTATTCGATGTCGGTAGCGATCATAGGTTTTACCATCATCTTTTTTAACTAGCATGCCAGTTGTAATTAAATCTGCTTTATATTCCTTAAATTGGCCTTCTAAGGTATGCCAGCCAAGTGGCGCATAACCTAGTTGGAATTGTTTAGCTATCTCGCCTGTTAAGCCACGGTGGCGTAGGTAATTAATAACTTCTGTAGGCGCGTTCTTTAATGATTTTTGATAAAATTGGCTTACTTTATTTAAAATTTGATAAAGGCTTAAAGATTGTTGAATTTTCTCTTGATTTTGCTCACGAGGCACTTGCATCCCAAGGCGTAAAGCTAGCGTCTCGATAGCATCAACAAAGCCTTGACTTAAATAGCTCATGACAAAACTAATTGCATTACCGCTCACACCGCAGCCGAAGCAATGGTAAAATTGTTTCTTAGCAACCACATTAAAAGAAGGTGTTTTTTCATTATGGAAGGGGCAGCAGGCAGTGTAGCTATTACCTCTTTTTTTTAAAGGGACATAGCTATCAATTAATTCAACTAGATCTGTATGATGAAGTAATTCATCAATAAAAGGTCGCGGTATTAAGCCGGACATAGAATAATTAACTCAATCTTGCCTTAATTAAAGCACTAACTTTACTCATATCAGCACGGCCTTGCAATAAAGGCTTAAGCGAGTTCATTACTTTCCCCATATCACTAAGATGTTTAGCATCATGCTTAGCAATAGATTCATTGATAAGCGCATTAATTTCTGCTTCTGACAAAGGCTCTGGCAAGTATTTAGCAATGATATCCAATTCATATTGCTCTTGGGCTACCAAATCTTCACGACCTGCATTATTGAATTGAGTAATAGATTCTTTACGTTGCTTGGCAAGTTTATCTAAAATAACTAGCATGCGATCATCTGCTACAGTTATTCGTTCATCCACTTCAACTTGCTTGATTGCAGCTGTAATTAAGCGTAGCGTGCCAACTAGCTTTTGATCCTTAGCACGCATTGCATCTTTGAGGTCATTATTAATGCTGTCTTTAATTGACATAATTATTTACGTCTGCGTTTAGCATTACGTTGAGTAGCTACATCACGTGCTATTTTCTTTAAATGGCGTTTAACGGCTGCTGCTTGCTTACGTTTACGCTCAGCAGTAGGTTTTTCATAAAATTCACGACGACGTAACTCAGTTAAAATTCCTGCTTTTTCACAAGAACGTTTAAAACGACGCAATGCGTATTCTGGATTTTCACCTTCTTTTACACGAACGGTGGGCATTAATTAGTCCTCTGGTATAATTAAACACAATAAGCCGGCAATTCTAGTTCTACTTGTTAAAATCGTCAAGTTATTGTTAGATTGCAAGCAATTTTAATAAATGAAAGCTTAAAATTATAAGCTTAGATGATAGATCATCATATATTATAACGTATTTAGATAATTAATAGTAGAGGTAGAAATGCGAGTATTAGGAATTGAGTCATCCTGTGATGAAACGGGTATTGCTATATATGATTCAGAACAAGGATTACTTGCTCATGCCTTATACTCTCAGATTAAATTACATCAGCAATATGGCGGAGTAGTTCCAGAATTAGCATCACGTGATCATATCAAGTGGCTAATCCCGCTAATTGATCAAGCGTTAAAAGAAGCAAATTTAAATAAAAGTGATTTAAATGCGATTGCTTATACAGCAGGGCCTGGTTTAGTTGGCGCTCTGCTAGTTGGCGCCTGTTTTGCTAAAAGCTTAGCCTATAGTCTTAATATACCTGCTATTGCAATACATCATTTAGAAGCTCATTTACTGGCAGCCTTATTAGATACGAATGCTCTACATTTTCCTTTCTTAGTGCTTTTAGTTTCAGGTGGCCATACTCAACTAATCGAAGCAAAAAGTTTAGGCCATTATCAATTACTAGGTGATACTTTAGATGATGCAGTAGGAGAGGCTTTTGATAAAATAGCAAAATTAATGGGACTTCCTTATCCTGGTGGCGCTTTATTGGCGAGTTTAGCAGATGAATTTGCTGATAAGAAATTAGAACTTAATTTTCCTCCTTTTCCAAGGCCGATGACAGATAGGCCTGGCTTAGAATTTAGCTTCAGTGGCTTAAAAACACATGCATTAACCGTGTGGAGAAAAAGCAAGCAAGATAACGAAGCACGAGCTGCAATCGCTTATGCTTTTCAGCAAGCAATTATAGATACTTTATTGATTAAATGCAGTCGAGCGGTTAAACAAACTAAGTTAAAGCAGTTAGTCATAGCTGGTGGGGTCGGTGCAAATCGCGCTTTACGTCTAGCTTTAACAAATTTAATGCAAGAAAAACAAGGAGAAGTATTTTTTCCACGCCTAGAATATTGCACTGATAATGGGGCGATGGTAGCTTTTGCTGGCAATCTACATTTACAACAAGGCAAGCGTGATGCGAGTTTAGCAGTTGATGTAAAAGCTCGTTGGCCACTAGCCTAAAGCCTGTCTTCAAAGTCTATTACGACAGCCAAAAAGTGTTGATTTTCTGTAATTCCTTGCTCACTTACTGCTATGTATGCTTGACTAATATCTTTAAAAAATCACCACTTTTTGTCTCGCTTCCTGACTTTGTTAAAGCAAGCTTCTAAGTATTTACAAAAAAGTTTAAGAAGGCTCTTTAGATCCTTCATCAATATCTTGCTTTGGTTGCTGCTTAGTTGTTGTCGAAGTAGGATCATTAATAATAGGTTGCTCAGCTGCAGTTGGCGGCTCACGATTAATATCTTCTTGATTGTCTGTAGCCGTTGAATCGCTTGCTTCTGCTCTCGCTAAACTCTCTTCTGGAGAAACAACATCAGCTGTTTTCTCTTCCTCTTCAAAGGCTTGATTAACTTGTTCATCAATAACTATATCTTCTGTGACTTCACTAAAATGATGCTTTGAAAAATTCAATTTAGGCTCATCGCCATCAATCAGGCGATTAATATTATTACGATGCTTATATATAATAAGAATGGCCATAAAGAATAAAGGCAGGAAAACGTCAATACTACCAAATCCAAAAATACTATATAGTGGCGCAAGTGTTAGAGCGATAATAGACGCTAACGACGCATAACCCGTAAAGTTAGCCACTATAAGCCAAATAATAATGGTTACAAAGCCTGCAAGAAAACTTAACCCTAATAAGCCACCCAATGCTGTAGCAACGCCTTTACCACCTTGAAATTTGAAAAATATGGGATACATATGCCCTAATATTGCTGCAAGACAGGTAAAACTACTTATTACAGGCCCAAGTCCTAGTGATTTAGCTAAAATAACGGGAATAAATCCTTTCAGTATATCACCTATTAAAACCAAGCTGGCATATCTTTTACCAGATAGACGTAGAACATTGGTAGCACCAGGATTTAAAGATCCCTCTAAACGAGGATCAGGTAAAGAAAAAATCCGACTTACAATAATAGCGGAACAAAAAGAACCACAAATATAACCAAATAATACAAAAATTATGAAAAATAAAAAACTTAGCATTACACCTCCAACCCTGAGTTTAATATACCTATTTTAATAGGTTATAAGACATATTCCCGAAATTAATTTCGCAATAAATGGCTCATTATCAGTGAAAGTCACTTTCTTGTGAAGCATTATAATATAGACCTCTTACATAACTAACAGTAAATGTAGCCGAAACCTGGGTTTCACTTGTTTCACTCAGGCTACTTTTCTATCTAATAGCTAACTTAATTTTCGGTAAAAATAATGCTTGTAAATCGTTAGTATAACGATGGCCTAGCTCACTTACTTGCCAATAATTATCTTGTAATATAATCAAACCTTTCTCTTGCGCTTCTTTAAGTTTTACTTCTAATTTTGCAAAAGCAAGTCCGGTTCTCTCTGTAAAAAGGTTATTAGCAATAGGTTGATATAGACGAGTAGTATTTAATATAAATTCAAATAATAAATCATCTTGGCTTACTTCTGTCTTAGCCGCAAAATGAGGTTTTTTCAGATAATCTTTAGGTTGACGATGTTTGCGAGTACGATAGATTGTGGGTTTTAAATCTAGGGTCAATTTACCATGGGCGCCTGCGCCAATGCCGTAGTAATCACCAAATAACCAATAGTTTAAATTATGACGTGCCATTTTATTTTTTTTACTAAATGCAGATATTTCGTAACGTATAAAATCGTGGTCCTTTAGTAAAGAAAAAGCAGCTTGTTCTAATAAGTCATAGACATCTTCATTAGGTAAGGTGGGTTGTTTTTTATGAAATATTGTATTTGGCTCTATAGTTAGTTGATACCATGAAAGATGTTCGGGCTGATATTGAAGCGCTTGCTGTAAATCATTAATTCCTTGTTCAATAGTTTGCGTAGGTAAGCCATACATCAAATCTAAGTTAATATTATCAAAGCCCGCGAGTCTTGCTGCTTCAATAGCTCGATGTGCTTGTTTATCATCGTGAATACGTCCCAATGCTTGTAAGTGCTGCGAGTTAAAACTTTGAATACCTAATGATAAACGATTAATACCTACTTGTTTATAGGCTTGAAAACGGCTTTGTTCTACGGTGCCTGGATTGGCTTCTAAGGTGATTTCAATATCTTTAGCAAAAGATAAATGTTGTTGTATGCGCGCAAACAACTCGCTATAGGCTTGAGCTCTGAATAAACTTGGAGTACCACCACCAATAAAAATAGAACTAATTTCCCGGCTTGGAAAGTAAATTAAATCATTTTTTAAATCAGCAATTAATGCTTCAATGTAATGTTCTTCTGGTAAAATTTCAGGGCTTTTATGGGAATTAAAATCACAATAAGGGCATTTACGAATACACCAAGGAATATGAATATAAAGAGAAGTAGGTAACATTATCTACAGGATACTGGCTTGTTAAACGTTGCAATAGTATCATGAGTCTCATCAGCTAGATAGCTTAGCGTTTTAAATTCATAGCTGTTTAAGTAATGATTTTTATGTAGGTTGGACTTAAATTGAGCCTAATACATGACTGCTTACTTAAATTCATTTTAAGATAAAGAGGAAAAGTGACAGAAGAAAAGCGGCAAAAACCTGCCTGTAAAGAGAAAAAGGTAATAGCAAAAACTAAATTATTTACTATTGAGCAATTACACCTACATTTTTCTAATGGTGAGGAACGTATTTATGAGCGTGTTGGTGGCCACAATGAAGGAGGAGCCGTTTTAATTGTTGCAGTTACAGCTAATAATTCGCTTCTCTTAATACGTGAATATGGTGCTGGTATTGATGATTACACCTTAGCCTTCCCCAAAGGAATTATTGAACCTGGAGAAGAGGCTATCATTGCAGCTAATCGTGAATTACAAGAAGAAGTGGGATTTGCGGCCAAAGAGCTCTATTGGCTAAAATCTGTATCGCTATCACCAGGCTATTTTAAAGCGCACACAGAGCTTGTGTTAGCGCGCAATCTTTACCCAAGCTCGCTAATGGGTGATGAGCCTGAGCCTATTGAAGTGGTTGAATGGCCATTAGCAGAATATAATGAATTAATAAATAATCCATCTTTTTCAGAAGCACGCAGTATTGCTGCGTTATTTTTAGTTAAACAGTGGTTAGAGAAGGAAAAAAAGAATGACTAATCGAGTTAAAGTTGCCATCACTGGTGGCGCTGGCCAAATTGGCTATGCTTTATTATTTCGTATTGCTTCAGGGCAAATGTTTGGTCCAAATACCGAAGTTGAATTGCAGTTACTAGAGTTAGAGCAAGCACTTCCTGCTTTAAATGGAGTGGCGATGGAACTGGATGACTGCGCTTTCCCATTATTAAAGAAAATTGTTTGTACAGCCAATTTAAATGAAGCAATGAATGGCGTTAATTGGGCTTTATTAGTTGGTTCAGTTCCTCGTAAACAAGGTATGGAGCGCTCCGATTTACTACAAATTAATGGAGGTATTTTTACCAAACAAGGTAAGGCAATTAACGATAATGCGGCTGATGATGTACGCGTTTTTGTTGTTGGTAACCCTTGCAATACTAATTGCTTAATTGCTATGCACCATGCTAAAGATATTCCTAATGATCGCTTTTTTGCAATGACTATGTTAGATGAATTAAGGGCAAAAACTCAATTAGCCAAACGTGCTAACGTTGATGTAACGGCGGTAACTAATATGACTATTTGGGGTAATCATTCTTCTACCCAGTATCCTGACTTTTATAATGCTAAAATAAACGGCCAATCAGCAGCAAAGGTAATCAATGATGAAGCTTGGTTGCAAGACACTTTTATTCCTACTGTTCAGCAACGCGGTGCTGCCATTCTTAAAGCACGAGGCCTATCATCTGCAGCTTCAGCCGCAAACGCTGTTATTGAAGGGGTTAAACGGCTAAACACTGACACCAATGCCAATGATTCTTATTCTATGTGTCGCTGCTCACAAGGTGAATATGGTGTGGATGAGAATTTAATCTTTTCTTTTCCTTGTAAAACCGAGCAAGGCAACGTTAAAGTGGTTGAAGGTTTAACGCATAATGCGTATGGCCAAGCTAAATTTGATGCGACTTTAAATGAATTACGCGAAGAGCGGGAAATGGTGAAGTCATTAGGTTTATTAGATGATTAATAGCTATTTCGCTAAGTAGAGATAAAAATTAACTAAACTAGAATAAATTTTACTGTGGCGTTGTTAATAAAATTATTTTGAATAGAAGAAAAAATATTCACAAATTAATAGTAAATTACTAACTATTTAATTCTTTTATTTATTAACAGCGCCATGCATTTGTTTGCTGTCATAAACAAACGATGCTAGAAAATAGCTATCCTAAATAAAGTTCAAATTGATTTGACGGCTTACGTTACTTTTATAAATTAAATAGTGTTAATCAGTTAGCCTATTCAATTTTTGCAATTTGTATAACTTGATCGGGTAAAACAACTGGAATTTTTTCCTGTGTTATTAGATTCATAATACGCTCTAATTTATCTAAACTAATATGATGCTTTAATAATTTATTGTCAATTTGATCAATTGTTAGAATAATCCAACGATTTTTTTCCTTGGCATAATTTATCCAGTGTGCAATATCTTTTTCATCAGTAGTATTATTAATAGAGTAGGAAGTTATCTCATAGGCATTAGGGAGCGGTAGAGGATTAGATTGTTCTTTGTCTATGCGGTAAGAAGAATAAAATTGTTTTACGCGGTTTACTACGTTTGGTAAAACGCCATTACTAAATCCACCAGGAATAACAAAATTATCTGCCCGTAAACTCCGAGATTCTAAAGTTATTTTTGATTGGGCTACTTCCCTATCAATTATAGCAGCACTAGTGTAATTATTAGGATTACAGTAATGGGAGACAGAATGAGAAGTAATTTCCCAGCCAATATTTTGTAGGTATTGCAGCTGCTGCCAAGTTAATCTACCAGGCTTACATATAAAGCTAGTTGGTACAGAGATAGCAGCTACAAAACCATATTTCTGCATCAATTGAATTAATGCAGGTGAACCTTGAGAATTATAAGCATCATCAAACCATAATGTAAGTAAGCCATGTTGAGGCCACGCAATTCTAGGTATAGTAGGAATAGGCTGTTTTTGAGTAGGGATATTACAATAAATTTGTTTTGAAAAATTAATTATAAAACTTATAGCACCATATAATGGTAATAACATAATCATAGCCATAGCTATTCTTACAAAGGCATTTCTGCTGAACATTTTTTCTAGGCCTAATATTTTATATTTAAATTAACCAGGTGAGAGTTACTGCTCCATACTGATAGCGATAGTCCGGCGTATTAATAAAGGCGGATGCTTGATTAGTCATAGCATAGTATGCATTTAATATTAAGTTATCAGTAATAGGTCCATTAATACCCAGCCCCCACTGTCTGGTAGGACTACGCGCACCTTCAGAACCATTATTCTTAATTAACTGAGTTCCTAATCCGCCATCAATGTAATAATGCCAATATGAGCCAGCTTTACTACTCCATCTTACAATCAAGGTATCGGCTACATAGCGATTAGGACTAAAATAAAGACGAGATACAAATTTATCAGTAAAAGCGCGTTCTTGTAGAATTAGATTGATACCAAAGTTAGGTGAGACTAAGAAAGAAGCAGCTACATAATAGGTATTGCGTATATTAGTATCACTAAAATTAAGTCTACTAAGTGAAGCATCAACTTTAACATAGGGTAGCGGTTTTAAAGTAATGCCAGCAGCGTATTGATTATCAGTAATATGCTGAGTAAAAGCTGGAAATGTTTCTACTACTTCTTTTAAAGCCAGTAACTGGATACCAAAAAAATCAGTTGGTCGATAGTTAATGTTAGTTGACCATAAAAATGGCTGCCACAATTTATAATTCATGGGATTTAATCTGCCATTTAAAATGAGTTCTCGTGTAGGCCGCCAAGTTTCAGCCACATAAAAACCTGTTGCAGTTAAATGTGAAATAATTTGATCATAGTGTATATCTTCAAGCCCAAAATAGGACTGTTGTACTTGTGACCAATAATGTGAATAATTAAGATTGGAGCGTATTATTTGAAAGGCCTCTGAATCACGCGAGATAAACATCGTTGCAGCAATTTTATTAGGATTAGTATTAAGATTCATTTGCCATATTACATCTCTTAAATCATTATCTAGTATTGATTTTGGCTTAATTTTATTAATTATCTCAGGATATGTTTCTATCAACTGTTTAGTAAGATCAGCTTGATCAGCCCACAATGTAGCTTGTGCAGCAGCCACTAACATTTCTGGTGTTTTGAAAGTCATTTGAAACGGAATTTCGCGATAAGCAGTGATTGCTCTATCAGCATACGCTAAGCTCTTTACTTCACCAGCTTTAGCCAATTCATAGTCAGTTCCAGTTAATCCGTCAGTTAATAAATGATAGTAAGTGTAGAAAGCTGAAAAATAGTGGCTGAGCCAAAATTGCATCCTGGCTATTCCAAATTCGGCAAGGTGGAGCTCTGCCGTAGTAGCAGCAATTTTATAAGCTAGTTTATAATAATCTAATGCTGAAATAGGGCGTTCTATCTCAGCATAAGCTTTAGCTGCTAATATCAAGACCTCAAAGTTTATTTTAGTTTTTAATATGGGCTCTAATATTTCTAAAGCCTGCTTGCCTTTATCTGACTCAATATATTTTTTTGCTAAGGCAATACGTTGATTAAAAGTTAAGGCGCTTTCACCTTCGCGAGCATATTTATCACAAGGCAATTCAGGTTGTCTGCAAACTTTATTAGCTTTGTTTTTCGTATTAGTGATTGTATCTGCTTTAACCCAAGCCTGCATTTTAGCTATACCTAATGTTGCTAGCTTCTTTTCTACGCTACTTTTTGCGAGCTTACTTGCCAGCGAATAATAAGCTAAAGATTCAAGTGGCTGGTTAACTTCGGCTGAGGCTTGAGCATATAAAATTAAAATATCGTAATCCATTTTCTTATCAGGTAAGGAATTCAATGCTTCCAGCGCTTGGGCACCTTTATTAGCGTTTATATACTCTTTAATAAGGGCTATCTTCTGGTTATAAAGTGTGGTTTTTTCTAATTGTTGCGAAGCTTGCAGCTTAGCTGCATTTTGCGTTATCCAAGTTTGCATTTTTGCTATTCCTCGCTCAGCAATCGCTTGCTCACCTGAACCATTGGCTTTCTTTAAAGCTAACGAGAAATAGTTTAAAGCTTTGAGTGGATCATTTTGCTCAGCGGCTCCCTGGCCTGCTATGATGAGAACTTCAAAGGTAGGTTGATTTAGTAGTAGCGGTAATAAAGTATCTAGCGCTTTTTTACCTTGATTTTGATTAATGTATTGCTTTGCGAGATTAATTTGTTGTGAATAGGCAGCAGAGCTTGTTTCAGTTGAGTTTGCTTGTAGATTTTGCTTTTGCGTTATCCAAGTTTGCATTTTTACTATTCCCTGCTTGGCAATCGCTTGCTCATTAGGGTCTTTGGCTTGTTTTAAAGCTAGCGTAAAATAGTCTAGGGCTTTAAGCGGATCATTTTCCTCGGCGGTTCCTTGCGCTGCCATGATGAGAACTTCAAAGTTGGGTTGATTTAATAGAGGTAATAAAGTATCTAGCGCTTTTTTACCTTGATTTTGATTAATATATTGCTTTGCTAAATTAATGCGCTCTGCATAGGGTAAAAAATTTGTCTCTCCTGAGGGTAATTGTAAGTTTTGCTTGTTTTGTTTTATCCAAGTTTGCATTTTTACAATGCCTTGCTCAGCAATTGCTTGCTCGTCAGGGGCTTTAGCTTGTTTTAAAGCTAACGTAAAATAGTCTAGCGCTTTAAGCGGATCATTTTGCTCAGCGGTTCCTTGCGCCGCTATAATTAACACTTCATAAGTTGGTTGATTTAATAATAATGGAGCTATGGTATCTAGCGCTTTTTTGCCTTGATTTTGATTAATATATTGCTTCGCTAAATTAACACGTTCTGCATAGGATAAAAATTTTGTCTCTTGCGGAGAAGAGCGTAATAATGCAATGGCCACACTTGCTGGAATAAGATTAGTTAACTTTGAGATGGTTATGCTTGAAACAATGTCTTCGCTTATTTTTATGCATTTTAAATTAAGATTATTTTCACTTTCAGCCTTTTGAGTTAATTCTTGTGATTTTGACATCGGTTTATTCTGTAATCCAGCTAACGCTAAATTGCTATTTCTTACTGAAGAGTTTGCCGCATTAACTGATAATAAAAATATAAATACACTAAATGAATACACTAAAGTTATTGGCCACACTTTTCTTTTTGTCATTTAGTACCCCAGCTTTTTTTCCTAACAATAATTTCTGAAAGATATCCATGAATACAAGCTGGAGCCATTAAGAAATTATAAAATAAAATATAATAAATATAACCGCTGAGGTTTTTACGTACTCTAAGCTTGTTGAAAGCAAACATTCTTTGCTGACCCGTAAAGAAAATTAAATTCATTAAAATTGTTAAGGGTAAAACTGCTAGAGTCATAGGACCTGCTAATAAAAAATAACCAAAAAATGCAGCTATAACTGCAGGAACATATACCAGTGCAAAGGTGGTGTCTAAAGCTGGAAAAAGTAAATTCCAATAGACTATAAACGTAATTAATCTTTTTCTTGTTAATACTTCAGGATGTGCTAGGAACGCCTCTATCATACCGCGTGACCAGCGGCTTCGTTGGTGAAAGAAATTTCTATAATTAGTAGGCACTGTAGTGAAGGCGATTGCATTTTCAGCAAAATCTATACGATAGCCTTTGCTGAGTAGTCCCCAAGTTAGTACAATATCTTCGCCGACCGTATGTGGCCATCCTCCTACTTCTTCAATATAACTTTTTTTATACAAAGATAATGCGCCTTGCGCAACAAGAGTTGCTTGAAATAAACTTTGCATACGTTTAACGCCAGCAATGGCATTAAAGTAATCCCATTCTTGCACTCTTGTCATAAACGTTTCGCGGGAGTTTCGAACATAGATGCTTCCTGCTACAGCTGCCGTTATGGGGGGAGCGCTTAATAATCGAGTTGCTAAGTGCCTAATCGCATCTTTCCATAACAATGTATCAGCATCTAAGGTAATGATGTAATCATATTTAGCGGCTTTTAAGCCGAGATTTAACGCAAATGATTTACCTTTATTAGATTCCTCAAGTATGACTAAATTTTTGAGTTGATAGCTCCTTAAGATCTCTAATGTTTTATCAGTAGAGCCATTATCAATAGCAATAATCTCAATTTCGCCAGGGTAGTCTTGATTTAAAATATTATCAATAGTGGTTTTTATTGACGCCTCTTCATTAAAAGAAGGCACTAAAATAGAAATATTAATCCAGTCTTCTATTGGTTTATATTTCGGCCTTTTATCTAAAATATAAGCTAAAATCAAAAACATATTCATAAAACCGGGTAACAAGGCCATAAAAAAAATAAGAATAAAAGCGAAGAAATCGCCAATATAGACTGCTAAATCATTTATCCAGGGTAATGAAAACCAGATGCAAAAGATTAACCAGCAACATGAAAAGAAAATTGCAATAAAAAACTTTGTTGTAACCGATAAATACATGTAAATCTTCCCTGATACTATAAAGAGAATAATATTTTTTAAGCAATGTGCAAAGAAAGCTAGGTAAATTAATTTTTATGCTTTCTAATTTCTCTTTAAAATTTATTAATAAATTAATCTATTAATAAATTGGTAAAGATATATTATTTACATCATCCAGTAAATCTTAATATCTTAATTAAAAAGATTACTCTTTGAATTTAGGTTTTTAAATTAAAATTTATACAATTGCCTTTTATAGAAACCTATTAAGCTAGAATTAGTATTTTTCGTTATTTCCTGTTTATAAAAAAACATCAGCTTATTAGAGTGTGATGTACTGGCTTTATAAGAAATTTTTATATCTAAACTATCTTAACAAAGATAACTGAAAAATCAATTTGTACTTGTAATACGCATAAATTTTAGTCTAATTTTATAGTGAGACTAGGATAACTTATGAAAAGTGTATTAATTACAGGTGGAATGGGTTTTATAGGTAACTTCTTATCACATCGCCTACTTTCTTTAGGTATAAGGGTTACAATATTAGATAAATCAATCTACAGACCAACTTACTGTGATATCACCAACGCTCAAGTTATTGAAGGGGATGTATTATCTAAGGAATTATTAAAGGAATGTTTAAGTAAGGTAGACGCTTGCATTCATTTGGCTGCCACGACTTCCATATCAGCTTGTGCCAAAGATTGGCTTTTCAGTCACGAAAATAATGTTATTGCCTTTAATGGGTTATTAGATGTGATAAGAAAAATGTCTAGGCCCATTCGACTAGTATATGCTTCTTCCGCAGCGGTTTACGGCAATGAAATAAATTTACCTTTAACGGAAGCTCAAGCTATTAAACCTTGTTCTGCCTATGGCGCTGATAAATTATCTAATGAAATTTATGCAGAGATAGCTCATCAAACTTTTAAGATTAATCCTATTGGGCTGCGCTTTTTTAATGTATATGGCCCCGGTCAAGGAGGTAATAATTATAGTAGTGTAATAACTAGTTTTAACACGGCTATTGTACAGGAAAAGCCGTTAATCATATTCGGCAATGGTAAGCAAACTCGGGATTTTATTTATATTGATGATGTAGTAGATGGGATTTTAGCTGCAGTTTTATCTCCTGTTGATACCTATGGCGTATTTAATATCTGTAGCGGTAAAGCTATTTCTATTTTAGAACTTGCACAAATAATGTTAAAAATGTACGCTAAAAAAGTACCTATTTACCATGAAAAGCCACGCAAAGGTGATTTATATTACTCTTTGGGTAGTACAGACTTAGCTAAAGAAAAATTAAAATTTACTGCGAAGACGTGTATAGAAGATGGCTTGCGGTATTTTATTGAGTCTGCTTCCAGTAAATTTAATCAAAATGTATTATTATCTTCGCAAACTTTAAATTTAAATATTAGACAAAAATATACGTAATTAATGACGGTTCTATAGCATGCTATTTTGCCTGTTTTTCTAACTGTGCAAAGGAAGTGAATGTTTAATAGGGTTAACTTAAAAACACTGTCATTTCCGCGCAGGCGGAAATTTATCCTAATACTGGCACTGTGCCTACGTAAAAATAGATTCCCGCCTACGCGGGAATGACAGGGTTATTCTTCCAAATAGTGCTAGCTTAAAACATTGTCATTTCCGCGCAGGCGGAAATCTATTCTAATATTGGCACTGTGCCTACGTAAAAATAAATTCCCGCCTACGTGGAAATGACAGAGTTATTCTTCCAAATAGTGCTAACTTAAAACATTGTCATTTCCGCGCAGGCGGAAATGGCAAAGCTATTCTTAAGTTGGTGCCATTAGGTGAATGTTTACCCCATTATTTTTACTTAGAAGTTGATAAAGCTAAATTTACTAATATAAGTTCGTTCTCTACATCCCTTTTTTGTTGAAAAAACATCAGTTTATTAACGTCTGGTGCACCAGCTTTAAAAGTTGTTAATGTAAACAAATTAGGATCTAAGTTAAATTGTCTGTTGATTTGATCAACTAATTCAGTAAGGTGAGCATTGCTAGAAATAGCTTGCTTATAATAGGGTAAGCGCATAGCAAAGTAAGATTTAATATCTTCATCTGAGATATTATTAAATAGCTCTAAGTTTGCGGGGATAAGTCTGTTTAAGACTTCAATTTCAAAGATATAAGCATTAGCTTCAGTGTTTGCTATATTTGCTGCTACATTAAAGGCATGGCCTATCTCATGGACAATCGCGCCAATAACTTCTAATTTAGGTTGCTTTAAAAAAGAATCTTTAATGGCAATGGTCTCATTTACTATCCAATTTTTATGCTTTTTACCCCAATATTGATAGGTAGATTTATTAACAAATATAGCTGGATTTGAATTAACACCTATAAAATCTTTGGGGGGCTTTAAAATGTCAATAATAAGTTTAGGCATTTGGGCGCTCACGCCATTACTAAGACCAATTTTACCTAATGATCGGCCCAATTCTAAAATTTGCTTGATATCATTTTCTGTGAGCATACTAAACCTCTTCGTAATTTAAAATTACGTTTACAACATTTAAAACTAAGCAGTTTGCTTTGGTGGTCTATAATTATTCTTCATGTTTATGCATTAGTCAATGCTTAAATAATTATTTTTTGTTCTAAGTGTTTATTAGTTTGCTCAAGTGATATTTATACTTATTTATTAATGCCTAAAATGCCTTGTACCGGTAAAGATCATTGCAATACCAGCTGCATTAGCAGCAGCTATAATTTGTTCATCTCGAATAGAGCCGCCTGGTTGAATGATAGCTGTAATACCTGCCTTAGCAATTAACTCAATACTATCAGGAAAGGGAAAAAAAGCATCTGACGCAAGGACTGCCTCTTCAGTTGAAAAACCTGCCTGTTCTGCTTGCCATAGAGCAATACGAGTACTCATAACGCGGCTTGTTTGACCTGCGCCAATACCAATAGTTGCTAAATCTTTAGCTAATACAATAGCATTAGACTTAACATACTTGACAGCTTGCCAAGCAAATACTAAATCTTGCTTTTGCTGTTTTGTAGGTTCTTTTGCAGTAACAATAGTAAATCTATTAAGATCTAGTGAAAAATTATCATGTTCTTGAACAAGAAAACCGCCGTCAATATGCCGCATGTCTAGTTTAAATTGTTGATCAATAGATAAATCACCAGTTTCTAAAATGCGAATGTTGGGTTTAGTTGCTAAAACCTTCTTTGCGGCATCATTAAATTTAGGAGCTATAATGACTTCAGCAAATTGACTTGCCAATATAATACTTGCCGTTTCTTCTTCTAAGCATTGATTAAAAGCTAAAATACCACCATAACTTGAAGTTGGATCACTTTGATAAGCACGTTGATAAGCTTGTACTTGGTTATTTGCCAAAGCAATACCACAGGGATTGCCGTGTTTTACGATGACACAGGCGAAAGCTGTTCTAGAAAAGTCTCGCACACAATCTAGGGCAGCATCAGCATCTAATAAGTTATTATAAGATAACGCTTTACCTTGAATAATCTTAGCCAGCGCTAAAGAGCCGGGGGTGGCATTTTTATCAGTATAAAAGATAGCTTGTTGGTGTGGATTTTCGCCGTAACGGAGCTCATGTTGTTTATTAAATTGGCAAGTTAGAACAGTGGGAAAGCCACTGGGCTTTTTATGATCATCTAGTGCATTTAAATAGTTAGCAATTGCTGCATCGTACGCCGCAGTATGCGCAAAAGCTTTTTTAGCTAAACTAAAGCGCCAATCTTTAGGGATCTTTTTTAACTTTAGATAATCTGCTAATTGTTGATAGTCATTAGGACTAACAATAACCGTAAGATGATCATGATTTTTTGCTGCTGCCCGAATCATCGCAGGCCCACCGATATCAATATTTTCAATGGCTTCTTTGAATTTACAATCAGGATTACTAATTACTTGTTCAAAAGGGTAGAGGTTAACAATAAGAATATCAAAAGGAGCAATAGTATGTTGCTCCAAAATTTTTTGATCTTGCTTCCCGCGTGCTAATAAGCCTGCATGAATAGCCGGATGTAGTGTTTTAACTCGTCCATCCATTATTTCTGGAAAATGAGTGCAATCACTAACATCGGTAACAGGCAGTGATGCTTGACGTAATAAAGCAGCTGTATTGCCAGTGGCAACTAGTTCAACATGATGCTCATGAAGGATAGTTGCAATTTCTAATAAGCCATTTTTATTTGAAACACTTAATAACGCTCTTTTAGGTTTAAAAGGGAGCATTTTATAATTTTCTCCAATATTGCTGTTCTATTAGGATCTATATCTAAAAACTTTTATTAAATTTAATTATTTCAATCTAATTCTTATCCTACATCCCGCGTCCTGTTCGCTGCATTTAATTATTAACTATCTTCTGGGTCCTGCGGACAAGCCGCAGGACGTAGAGCGGTAAAGCTATTTCCGGCTTTCAGTCCTTGCTCTACTCCAACTTCATCTGCAAATAACATCTCATCCTACGTCCCGCGATTTGTTTGCTGCATTTAATTATTAACTATCTTCTGGGTCCTGCGGACAAGCCGCAGGACGTAGAGCGGTAAAGCTATTTCCGGCTTTCAGTCCTTGCTCTACTCCAACTTCATATGCAAATAACGTCTCCCCCTACGTCTCGCGACTTGTTCGCGGGATCCAGAAGTTTCTGCGGATAAATCATGAAATATACAAAGATAACTTTCCATGCATAGGCCAAGCATTTTATCGACGTGTGAATACAATTAGAGACCAATCTGCTAAGCTGTTTGTTTGTTGATGTATAAAATCAGATTGATATACTTCAATCAAATCTGCTACTTGCTCATTTAGGATTCCTGAAACGACCAATAAGCCATGTGGCGCAATAAGTTGCTTAAATCTAGTTTTTAATTCTATTAATGGAGTTAAAAGAATATTAGCGATAATTAAATCAGCTTGAACGCTAAGGTCAGCGGGCACAGTGATAGTTAGTTGTTGCTCGCTAATATGATTAACTTTGGCATTACTTTGGGTAGCTTGTAGTGCTTGGGGGTCAATATCGGCAGCATAGGCAAAAGCGGCACCTAATTTTAAAGCAGCTAGAGCCAAAATACCTGAGCCACAACCATAATCAATAATAGTTTTAGCAGCAAGCTCTGCTTTAGCAAGCCAAGTTAAGCAAAGTTGGGTAGTAGGGTGAGTGCCAGTACCAAAGGCAAGGCCTGGGTCAAGAATTAAATTAACCGCTTGTGGATCAGGTGGCGTAATCCACGAGGGGCAAACCCATAGACGCTCGCCAAATTGCTGCGGCTTGAAATCATCCATCCAGGCTCGTTCCCAATCTTGATCAGGCAAAGAAGCGATATTGATTTGCAGATGTGGATATAAGTTAAGTAAATTTTTAGCAATCTCTTCGGCTAATTCTTCGTATAAAAAAAGTGCTTTAATAGTTATTTCTGGCCACAAGGGTGTTGAACCTGGCAGCGGTTCAAGAACTGGGTTATCATTTTTATCACTGAGAGTAATGGATACAGCACCACTTGTTTCAAGAATATCACTTAGGTTATCCACTTCTTCAGAAAGACAAACATCAATTTCTAGTTGATACCACACCGTTTTAAGATTCCTTTAACATAGATTCTAAATAATGAATATTGGTTCCACCACGAACAAATTCTTCGTTATGCATAATTCGTTGATGTAATTCAATATTTGTTTTTATCCCATCAATAATAATTTCATCTAAAGCATTGCGCATTCGACAAATAGCTTCTTCACGCGTTTTTCCGTAACTAATTAATTTACCGATCATAGAGTCATAGTTTGGAGGTACTGTGTAACTACTATAGATGTGAGAATCAAAGCGAATACCAGGACCGCCTGGTTGATGAAGTAGGCGAATAGTACCCGGAGAAGGCATAAATGTTCTAGGATCTTCGGCATTAATACGACATTCAATGGCATGACCATTTAGTTGGATGTCTTCTTGTTTTAAAGTAAAAGGTATCTCGCTAGCTATTTTAATTTGCTCTTTAATTAAATCAATACCAGTGATCAATTCAGTAACAGGATGTTCTACCTGAATACGTGTGTTCATTTCTATGAAATAGAAACAGCCATCTTGATAAAGAAACTCAAACGTTCCTGCGCCACGGTAATTTAATTCTGAACAAGCTTTAACAACACGCGCTCCAATTTCTTGCCGTAAGGATTCACTAATTCCAGGAGCTGGTGCTTCTTCTACAACTTTTTGGTGACGTCTTTGCATAGAGCAGTCACGTTCACCTAAGTGAATTGCTTTACCTTTGCCATCGCCTAATACTTGAAATTCAATATGGCGAGGATTTTCCAAAAACTTTTCCATGTATACCATGGAATTATTAAAGGCAGCTTTTGCTTCACTGCGTGTTAAAGCAATTGAATTTAACAGATTTGCTTCAGTATGAACTACACGCATACCGCGACCACCGCCACCGCCAGCTGCTTTAATAATAATTGGATAGCCAATTTCTTTTGCTAATTTTAAGTTTGTTTGATCATCATCAGACAAAGGCCCATCTGAACCAGGTACGCAGGGAACTCCTGCTTTCTTCATGGCTGCAATTGCTGAGACTTTATCACCCATTAAGCGAATAGTATCGCTATGAGGACCAATAAAGGTAAAACCGCTTTGTTCAACAATATCAGCAAAATCTGCATTTTCTGATAAAAAGCCATAACCTGGATGAATAGCAACTGCATCAGTTATTTCAGCAGCTGAAATAATAGCAGGGATATTTAAATAGCTTTTTTGTGAAGGTGCCGGGCCAATGCAAACAGTTTCATCAGCAAGACGTACGTGGAGTAAATCTCTATCAACACTAGAATGCACAGCAACAGTTTGAATACCAAGTTCTTTACAAGCACGCAAAATACGTAAAGCGATCTCACCACGATTAGCAATTACAATTTTGTTAAGCATGCAAAACTTCCTTACTCAATAATAAATAAAACTTGATCATACTCAATTGGATCGCCATTGTTTGCACAAATTTCTGTAATTTTACCGGCTCTGTCAGCTTCAATTTCATTAAACATTTTCATTGCTTCAACGATACATAAGGTATCACCGGCTTTTACTGTCTGGCCGACAGTAACAAAGGGTAGCGCATCAGGCGAAGGGGACGTATACATGGTACCGACCATAGGTGAGCGAATTTGATGGCCTTGGACAGTTTTTTCTGCTGATTTTACTTCTGGTGTTGCTAAGGGCTCGGTTACTGGCGCGGTATTTGTGTGTAAATGGGATTGTTGGGGTGGTAAAGGATTATAGCGAGGTTGCATTACTTCAGCAGGCGGATAACTATAACGGCTTAGGCGAACTGACTCTTCGCCTTCTTTAATTTCTATTTCCGAAATACCTGTTTCTTCCAACAATTCAATAAGTTTTTTGATTTTGCGGATATCCATTGATAATAGCTCTCTCTTAATTAGAACCTGTTTTCATAGTTTACTTGGGTGGTCGAAAAGAATTGATTTTCTTTGGTCTGTTGCTCGTATACTTTTATGTATGTTCTGCCATAGCCTTTAAAAATTAATCTTTTTTGTTTCACTTTAGTACCTCTGAAGATAGGTTCTTAGACTCTTCTAAAATGGCTTGTAGGGCTAATAAATAGCCTCTAATACCAAATCCTGTTATTACACCTTGAGCAATGTCAGACAAATAAGAGTGATGTCTGAAAGGCTCACGAGCATAAATATTAGAAATATGCACTTCAAAGAAAGGTATTGCTACTGCGCTTAATGCATCGCGAAGTGCGATACTAGTATGAGTAAAAGCAGCTGGATTAATAATAATATGATTAATACCAGCATCAGCAGCTTGATGAATGGCATCAATTAAAGCTGCTTCACTGTTACTTTGAAAACAACTTAAATCCCAACCCTTGTCTGCTGCTTGTTTACGCAAATGATTATTAATATCTGCTAAACTCGTTGAGCCATATACCGAAGGCTCACGGGTACCTAAGCGATTTAAATTAGGTCCATGTAAAACTAAAATTTTCTTCATTTTGGGTGAACTAAAACAACGTTTTTGCGATTCTGCCTGAAGTTTTAGTTAATGTCTAGAAATTCGATGATCTCGGCATGATCTCAGCATAATACTAGCCATATTACCGAAAGATTGGACTTCTTTTCAAACTACTATTGAGCGCCAATCTCAGTTGAAAAATGTGCTTTAAAATGCTCATGATTGCTTTATAGTACCTAATAGAGTCATCTTAAAAGTTTTTAGAGAAGTTGGGCCTAGCCCAACTTACATTAAGGTTTCCAATCGCCAGAAGGAGGTGCGGTTGGTTCAAGTGGAACAAGAAGCCATAAAATGATGTAAAGTAAGAAGGCAGAGCCCCCAACAAGAAAAAAAAGGACAAATAAAAGCCTAATCCAAAGTGGGTCCATATTAAAATAAGCGGCTAACCCGCCACAAACACCAGCTATTTTTTTCTCAGTACGTGAGCGATATAACTTTTTATAGGGTTTATGTAATTCTGCCATTTGTTTTCCATTCAAATCTATATAATTATTATTTTAACACTTTTTTAAAAATTTAGGCTAATTATTCAATCTTTGTTTTAGCATCTGGTTGATTAACCATTTTTAATAAACGTTCTTTAACGCCTTCCCAGGACTTTTTGGTTGGAGGTAATTCTACTAAAATTGTAGAAGCTTCTGACTCATCAGCGCAACGTAGTTGATAATAAAGCTCATAGGCAACTTGTTTAGCATTTAGGGGAAATTGATAGTGAAAAGCGTTATTGATGTTTAAATGGTCATTAAAAGAAAAAATATAAGCCTGCGGATATAAGTTTAGTAGTTGCTTAAGCTCATCGTTCGTTGCAAAGCAATAAAGTGGCTTTTCTGGTTGATAATGGGTTAATAGACGGCCAGAAACACGAATCTTACTGTCATTTTTCAATGCATCAATGGCTATGGTTGTTTCAATAATTTGTTCATCAATGATGCCATGGCGCAATATTTGATAGTGGTCTGGATCTGTTGCTGCCACAATGGTTGATTCAATACCTACCTCACAACGTCCTCCATCCAGTATTAATAAGGGTTGATTACCAAAACTATGTTGAACATGGCAAGCTGTAGTAGGGCTTATTTTACCGAAAGGGTTAGCCGACGGTGCAACAAGCGGAAACTTAACTGCTGCAAGTAATGCTTGAGCCATAGGATGCTTAGGACAACGTATAGCAACTGTAGACTGCCCACCGGTAACTAAAGGATTTACCGAGCCAGGTTTACAATTAAATACTATTGTTAAAGGGCCAGGCCAGAAGGCATCAATTAATTTTTGCGCATAAGAAGGGATATTACCTACCCATCTAGTTAAGTCACAATTCGCTGCAACATGCATAATTAAAGGGTGATTTAGAGGTCGATTTTTAAGAGTAAAAATCTTTAAAATAGCCTCTTTATCTTCAGCATTACCAGCCAAACCATAAACAGTTTCAGTAGGTATGGCAACAAGATTACCAGCCTTTAATTCAATAATAGCTTCATCAATATTGGTAGTAATAGTACTCATAATGTAATTAATTTAGTTATTTGTCTTGATGGCTTTAAGTCAGGAATATATTGAAAGCTTTTTAAGCTACCTTTATAACCTTAAATTCTGTTACTTAAAACTTGTCTATTTATTGCTTCAAAAATAATTTAGTAAAATTCTTTTTTCCGCAAAAATTACTATTGTACTAAAAAGAATCACCAAGAGTCTAAGTTTTCTTAGTAAATTTATTTTCTTCTAAAGAAGTCTAATTTAAAATTTTAAAAATTTATGGTAGTTTGATCGTTACCTGTTAGAATTACGTCCTTGAATTCGAGAGTAAGGCCAACCTCTTAGTCTTAAATTCTATGATGCAATTAAAATAGGCATTCAATAATTGCTTTTGTTACCATGTTGTTCATAGCTGGATGTTATGAATCAGCCACTTTAATAACAAAGTAATCTTATTTGGTTGTACTTATTATTTAGAACCTATCTTGAGGGTCGCTAGAGTGAGACGAAAATCAATCTCTTTTGGCCACCCTAGTAGCCTATTAAGGTAGGTTCTGAGAATGCTTTAAGGCATAGTACAGCTTACAAGGAACTTTCTATTTAAAGGGAAGATTGGTTGTGCGCACATGGACAATATTAACGACGTGAGCATTCTAAATGGATTTGCTTCATGTGTATTAAGTTAAGGAGTTAAGATTAATGCACTCTAATTTTTATTTATCACCGCTAGCTGCGTGTTTAGCGCTAACAGTGGTTTCCTCTGTACAAGCAGCAGAACCTGTAGTTTTAAATAAATCATCTCTACCAGCAGTTAAGAAGCAGTTTACTCTTAATATGTCAGCGAAGGGATTAATGGCTACTAATACGCTGGATTTTATTAAGCAACACACTGATAAGAATAAGATTAATCATATTCGTATGCAGCAAAAATATGAAGGATTAGTAGTCGTAGGTGGCTATGCTATCATTCATACATCACAAGTAGCCCCAACGCTATTAGCAAATGATAGAAGTCCTGATATCAAAATGAACGGGGTAGTTTATGAAGGTTTACAAAAAGAACTAGGTAAGCCTGCGCCAACATTTTTTAAAAATGCTCAAGCAGCACTACAACAATTTAAAGCTCAATTTGCTGGTCACTTAGTAAGTGAAGAATCAGTAAGTCCAATCGTTTATATAGATAATAATTCAAAAGCGCATTGGGCTTATAAAGTCAGCGTATTTGTAACGTATCAAGACAAAATTCCTGAAAGGCCAACTGCAATAATTGATGCAACAACCTATCAACCCTTTGTACAATGGAATAATGTAAAAACCGAACGTTCGCAAGTAAAAGCTAAAGGTTATGGTGGCAATACAAAGGTAGGCCGTTTTTCCTACGGTGGTGAGTTACCTCTACTTGACATAACTCGCGATGATGATACGGCAAAATGCTATATGGAAAATGATGGCGTACGAGTCGTTGACATGGCACATCGTTATTCCTCAAAAAACCTGCCTATGGTGTTTGATTGTAAAACAACAATTGAAAAAGACACTTATTGGTCTGGTTATAATGCAGATGGCTATGATAAAGAAAATGGTGCTTATTCACCTACTAATGATGCCCATTATGCAGGCTATGTGATTAACCATATGTATAAAGATTGGTATGGTATTAATGTCCTTACTAAATCTGATGGTTCGCCTATGCAATTAGTAATGCGCGTTCATTATGGTGATGGTTATGAAAATGCTTATTGGGATGGCCGACAAATGACTTTCGGTGATGGCGAACACATGATGTATCCTCTCGTGTCACTTGGAGTTGGTGCTCATGAAATTAGTCATGGTTTTACCGAACAACATTCTGATTTAGAGTATTATGGTCAATCGGGTGGTATGAATGAGTCATTCTCAGATATGGCGGCTCAAGCTGCAGAATTTTACTCTGTAGGTAAAGCAAGCTGGATGATTGGTGCTGAAATTATGAAAGAAAGCAGTGGCTATGAAGCCTTACGCTATATGGATTTACCAAGCCGTGATGGAAGCTCAATTGATACAGCTGATGATTATTATGGTGGGTTAGATGTTCACTATTCTAGTGGCGTATATAACCATTTATATTACTTAATTGCTAATCTTCCAGGCTATGACGCCCGTAAAGCATTTGATGTTATGGTTAAAGCGAATATGGATTATTGGACACCTTATTCAACCTTTGTTGAAGGTGGTTGCGGTATACTAAGTGCTGCAAAAGATTTAGGCTTTAAACTTGATGGCATTAAGCAATCGCTAAAAACAGTAGCTATTGACTATAGTTCTTGTAAATAATCATTAAATATAATTTATAAATTCAACCAAGTGTTGCTATCGGCACTTGGTTTTTTATATTTAGATATTAGCAGATTGTTTTAAACACCAGTCAATTTAAGCAATTAAAAATTTTTATATCTGGCCTCTAAATCTATACTTAATAATAAGCACCTTTGAAATTTATCATTGAATTATTAATTATTTTTCACCTAGATAAATTAAGCTTTGTACAGGCCAAGTAAAAAAGATCTTTAACCTCTGCCGAGGTCCCATGAATTATTTGTGGGAGCCAGTTTTCCAGTTACAGGGTTAGATTCTATAAACAAGCTACGGGACGTAAGCTTGATAAAAAAGGTTTTTAACCGGTATTTGATTTTGTCTTTGGCAAAGTAGCTTAACTTAATTTAGGCTTTTCTAATTTAGTGGAGGGATAGCACTTATGAGTAAAGCATTTACCAAAGAAAATGACGATGATAGCGATTTAGAATTACCAGAAATTATGATTGATAATAATAGAAATTATGTGACACCTTATGGATTTGGGCAGCTCCAAAAAGAATTACAAGAATTATTATATGTTGAGCGGCCAAAAATTGTAGAGGTAGTGCGGTGGGCTGCAGGGAATGGCGATCGCTCAGAAAATGGTGATTACATCTATGGAAAAAAACGATTAAGAGAAATTGATCGCCGAGTACGCTATCTAAATAAACGCATTGAAACGGCTTATGTGGTTGAGCCAGCCTTACAAAAAGACCTTAAAAGAGTATTTTTTGGTGCTACGGTCACCTATTTACAAAACGATGAAGAAAAAACTGTAAAATTAGTCGGTATTGATGAGGCAGATATTGAGCAAGGTAAAATAAGTTGGAATTCACCAGTTGCCAAGGCTTTGTTTAAAGCGGAGGTAGATGACATTGTTAAGGTTAAAACTCCTAACGGCCTAGAGCAATTAGAAATTGTAAAAATAGAATACTAATAGAAAACTCTAAGTTTATTAACAAATTACAATATTAGACAATGGTTAGATAAAGCTTGATTATAGGTCTTTTTCTGCGGTAAAAAAAACAATAATTTTATATAAAATGTACTAATTGTATTATAATTAAAAATATTGGTTGCTGATCTTGTTTTATTATGTCAGTTCATCAGGCGCTATTAGATTTATATCATGCTCTAAATTACCCGAAAATACCCGGATTGTGTCATGGTTTTTCGCGGCGCTGGTTAGAGGCATCCTTGCTAAGCCCCGAAGAACAATTACGGTTAGAAAAGCGTATAGACCTTATCACTACGGCATCAACCAGTGATTTAGTGAAAGCAATTGAGCAAGCTAAAGCAAAAAAGGGTAAAAATAAAACGGAGTTTGATGAGGAGCTGCTTGATATTCTTAGTTTTTATGACAGCCTTATTTTGCTTCAGAGGCCCTACCCGTGGTCTTATTTAATCAACAAACCTTATATTGTACAATCTGATTTTGAGGGCCTATCTTCTGCAGCTTCTGCAATTAAAATATTGCAAGTGGGTGGTTTACAAGCACTTTATTCTGATGCGTTTGTTACAACAGAAGTTGAGACTAAAGAATATTTAGATAATTTAAGTAAGCAACTTGACATCGCTGCAGGTCTCTCGAAAGAGCCTATAGGAATCTTATTAGAAGGTGAAGGCCATACAGTAGCTTTACTTTATACACCTGGCCAAGGTTTTCAATATCGGGATATTAATCCAAGTTCAATCAATCATAATAAATCGCCTACCACAGAGCAAGTTGCAGCGGCTATCATGCAAAGCTGTAATCCTAAGAAAATTACGCCCTATATTACCTTTAATGTGCAAGTAGTATTACCTAGGCTCGCTCCCCAATATAAGGAAATACAATATCAGCTAGATAAATTTAAACAAACTCACAAAATAACCAAAGAGATAGCCTTTCGCAAAGCAAATGCAGCAAATTTAATACATTTCGCAGCTAAATATGGCCATGCAAAGATGCTTGAGGAATTAGCTCGATTTGGTATTAATGTAAATCAGACCAATATCAATGGCGACACGCCAGCCATGATTGCAGCTGAACATAATCAAACCGAGGCCTTAGAAGTATTGGCCAAAAATAACGCTGACTTAGAACAACGTTGTAATGGTAAAACGCCCGTTTGGTCCGTTGTAGAAAAAGGGTATGTTAAGGCGCTAGAAATATTAGCAAAGTATAAAGTTGACCTAAATCAGGCTTATAACGGAGAGCCTTTAGTTTGGATGGCGGCAAAAAAAGGTTATGCCGACATCTTAGAAATATTAATAAAGCATAAAGTTAACTTAAATCAAACCTATCAAGGTATACCACTAGCTTTAGGTGCTGTATTTAATGGTCATGCTGAGGTGGTAGAGGTATTAGCAAAATACAATAGCTTAGGCGGGCCTGCTGATGATGGAACAACTTTAGCAATAATAGCAGCAGAATATGGTCATGCTAATATCATGAAAGTATTAGTGAAGTATAACGTTAACCTAAATGAAGCTAGTAATAATAATACAACGCCAGTTCTAATTGCTGCATATAATGGCCATGCTAATGTTATGAAAGTATTAGCAGAGAATAAAACTAATTTAGATCAAGCAAATAGTGCTGGTGAAACGGCAGTTTTAATTGCCGCTCAAAAGGGACATGCTGCAGTTATAGACGTATTAGCTCAACATAAAGCAAACTTAAATAAAGCTGATAAAAGTGGCATAACGCCTGTCTGGATTGCAGCACAATATGGGCATACGGAGGTTATTAAAATATTAACTCACTATCTTGATAGAGCTGATTTAAACCAAAAAACTGATGGAGTAACTCCACTTTTTATCGCTGCTCAAAATAATCGTCGAGGAGTTGTTGAATCTTTATTGAAAGCTGGGGCTGACTACACCATTGCTCTTAAATGCACAGCTGGGCAACTAAGGTGGTTTGCAACATCTATTAATAATAATGAAGTAATAAGGCGTATGGCTGAGTTTCTTGGTAATGTGCCAGCAAATACCAATATTTCAGTCATGCCTCACGAAATGGCTAAAATTATGGGCCATGAGGAGGTTGCTAAAATTATAGAACAACATGCAGCTCTAGAGTCTAAAGTTAAACAAAATTTAAATAATGACCTTTTACTTTTTTCCAACAAAAGGAACAAGGATAATATTGAAACGGCCTCTATTCAAATAAGCCAGGACTCAGCGCCTGGTGCGTAATTGTTGTTTAAATAACAATAAATATAGAAATTAATTAAACAATTTGAATTATAATTAATCTAAATAAAGTAGTACCAACTTCAAGTTCATAATTATTCTATTTATTTAGTTTAAAATAAAGAATTATCTTAAATGAATACTAGTTAACATACTTAATTTATTTTTTAGCAAATAGTTAAGTAATTAATAATGGATTAACCTATAAAATTATGTAATCAACCGGGTACTGTTGACTTTTGGCTTTAAAAAATAGTTATTATGAATACATTTTCAATACAATTATTAAATCACCATGACAAATTTATCCATACGAGCGCTAAGAGAGGAAGATATTCCTAATATTGTTAATTATTGGTTTGAAAA
This sequence comes from Legionella sp. D16C41, assembly GCF_048541585.1. NCBI lineage: Bacteria > Pseudomonadati > Pseudomonadota > Gammaproteobacteria > Legionellales > Legionellaceae > Legionella > Legionella sp. D16C41. Next base: position 590,688 of record NZ_CP183303.1, read on the forward strand.
TAATGATGCTAATTTTATACGGATGGGAGCAGATAAAGCTAAGCTAAATTCACCAATAAAATTTGCTCATTCCTTACAAGCTATTTGTAGCGCTCCTTTAAAAGAGGTGGCGTCCTATTATTTAGTTTGGCTTATTAATGAGAAAGCAATCGGTTATAGCGCTTTAAAAGATATCTTACGAGATGAAATTGCGCATATGCACTTACATATGTGGGATGTTGAATCTAGAGGCAAGGGTTATGGAGCAAAATTATTTTGTATGGCTGCACTTGAATTTTATAAAATTTTTAATTTAAAAATGATTTTATGTGAACCTCGTTCATCTAATAAGTTGCCTAATAATATGCTGACTAAAATTGGTTTTAAAAAGTGGAAAACCTATCTTAGTACTTCTTCTGAATTAGCATTGACCTGTGAACTTAATAGTTATGTGATTGATCCTAAGCTTGCTGCTCACTTTCTAACTCAGTGATAGATATTTAGAGAGGGGTTATTATACTAGCTATAATTTAAAGCTGCTAAACTATACTTTTTTAATATAACTAGTTTAATTCTACTATAAAGTTAGTTTATGTGCCCCGTTATCTATCGTAATAACAGGGCAAAAGATTATTTTAATGATAGATTAATGGGATTTTTATAATAATTAATAATTTTACTAGCAAGCCAGCCGCCATCATCACTTGGGAAACTACTTACACTGGTAGTATTGCCGCCTCCCCATAAAATCGAGAATACATGACTGTTTGCTGCTTGTTGTAAATTGTTAGTTTGCCAATTATAGAGATTTGTGGTTCCTGAAGGGTCCATCTGTAAATAATTAATAATGCTACTGGTACCATAGATGCCAGTAGGCAATGTAGTATTTGCTATATAGTTGCGTAGATTAGTTAAGGGATTATAGCTGTCGCCAAAAAAGAAGTCAGGTTCTGTTGAGGCATGATTATTACGTGGGTCTACATCATTAGACTGCTGTTGTAAGTGGCCTCCAGGTATTTGCCACAACATAACAGGCATATTACCTAACGCTTCAGAGATATTTTTTACATAATTTAAAACATTAGTCCAATCTCTAGCATTAAATAGGTAGCCGATACCTGTAGCACTAGGAATAGCGTCCATCTCATATTTATCAAATACTATAAAATCAGGTGTATAAGGACTAGCATACGTCTTCGTTGCTTTAATTAAAGCAGCGGTGGGGTCACTAATTGTGGTTTTTAAAGTAGTCGCATCATAATTTTGATGTACCCAATTAGAGCTTCCAACTCCCCATAAATTAACTTGCCAACCAAAGGTAACATTAGGTGCAAATTGACGAATTAACCAATTAGTAGATTCTGCCCAGCCAGGAAAATCATTGGTAAACGAAGGTATAGTAATAGAACTGGGTACAGTTGGATTTGCGGTGCAATTATTAAAATACTGTATTTTATAAGTATCCCAAATACTCATTGCTGACCAATTATCGGTAGTTTTACTACGTATAGCTGCAAACAGTTGCTCGTAATTTAAACCACTGCCATAAGTAGTATCGATAGTAGAGGTGGCAAAACAAATGGCTGTAGCTAGCGCCTTTGCTAAAGGTACTTGACTAATTGCAGCATTAGCCTGACTCATTAAGTTTCCTTGCTGCATCATACCTAACAAATCTGGATTAAGAATAATAGAAGCAGGGTAAGGCATTTGTGGTGTCTTATAGGACTGTAATTTTTGGGATTCCATAATGAGATTAATATAATGCATAACTAAATTATCATATTCAAAATCCGTAAAGGTGGCGCCTCCACTCATCTGAGCTGTATAAATTACCATGGTGGGTATAACGCGATTTGCGATATTGTGTTGCTGATAGTAGGTAGTTAAAGCTTGAGCTTGTTCCACTGTTTGCAGATCAAAAATAGGATAGATAATTTGTCCTGGATCACCATTACCACCTAGCCCTGCATATTTAAAAATAGTATCTATAGGTCGAGATTCAAGGGATAACTTAGTAGCAGGCGAATCATCAGTAACTGCTCCCATAGCAAGGTATGCTGGCCAGCCTGGTACAGCTATTTTACCAGCTGAGAAAGTAATGGTTTCGCTGCTGTTAACTGAAGTAGTCAATGGTTGCGGGTTAAAATTGACTGAATAACCTGAAATTGAATTAGTAGAAACAGTATAAATTGCTCCGAGTGGCAGATTTAATACAGTAGAGCCTGAGCCATTAACTAAGGGGATAGTTTTCTTAACAGGATTAGAACCATCAGTAGGCGTTAAAGTTACAGTAATAGAAGTAACCGAGGCGGGTAGGCCATTAATTTTTAATGTCACTGGTGTTTGCGTAACAACTGTACAACTATAAGCTAATTGCACAGTTGGTGCAGAAGCAGCCGCCGTTGCTGAGGTAGGTGTAAAGCTTGGAATGCAGTTATACCCATTATAGCTAATTGCGGGGGTAGAAAAAGTATAACTAACACCACTTACTAATTGATTGACCGTAGTAGTAGCATTCCACTTAACTGCTGCAGTCGTTGAACTATGATTATCTGCTCGAGTAAGGGTTACGGTGGGTGTTGCAGTATAGCCTGATAATTGGCTAGGTAAGGCTTGGAGTTTAATATTAATCGCACCTGTATTGGCTTGAGCTGCATAACTAATACTTGAGAGAACGGTGCTATTAGCAGTCACCGTAACAGTGCTAGGACTCGCGCTACCTTGATAAACAACGCCATTACTATCCGTTACACTCAATGGCGAAATAACATAGGTGCCTGCGGCTATTCCTGATATTGTTTGTCGACCAGACCAAGGGACTTGCGCGCTACTTATAGGTTGACCATTTAAAGTAATATTAACTAAAGCATAAGGTTGACTAACATTAGCTGGTTTAAGAGAAGTATTAGTTAAAGTTATCGCTCCAGTAGCGGGACTAGTCTGTAAGTATACTTTTACAGAATTTGCGACATAATCAGCCGTGGGTGCACCATAGATAATGGTAATTGAGCTACCTTTAGGTAATATGCTATTACTGCCAGTAGAAGTTGGGAAGTGTAGATTAAGTGTGGCTAAAAAACTACCTCCTGCTTGTGTTTGCGACGTAATTTGTAAGGTATTGTCTGGATAGGATAGGGGAGAAAAATCACCCCAAAAAGGAGTATTTAGAGCAGAGGCATTGGTAAACGTAATAGCTGCGTTTTGAAAATCGACTGCTTGGCTACAATTATTAATTAGTTTTAATGAAATAGTTTTCCAAGAGCTATTCCCAGTTGAACTAAAATTTGCCGTAATACAGCTAGTAGGTTGAGCAATTTGATAAATCGTATTAGTTTTAAGACTGGATAAGGCAAAGGTATTTTGTATAGAAAATAGAAATGAAAAAATTAGTAAGATAAGTCGCTTCATTTGGCAGTCCTCTCATTTATGGCCACAGTGTTACTTATTAGTTAAATTGATAGCCAGTATGACAACTATTAGTATTTTTCGGCAATAAATTTAGCTAATCTATTCCGATATTTGATTAAACGGCAACTAGTTACCTCACTTAAGTTAACATCTGAGCTAAATTATCTCAATTTCTGCTGCGAAAATGATTAATAACATGTAGGTGTTTTATGAAAGGTTTATTAATGAAGCTTCTTATTCACTGACATCATCTACTAAGTATTTTTTACTGGGATTTGCGATTAAATTGTTAGATGGGTGCAATTATATACCGCTATTAAATAGAAATTAGTATAATGGCCATGTTATTAAATATGGCCATTTAACTTATAGTATAAAAACAATTTCTTTGATTAATGTCTGCAGATACAGCCACGAGTTCCGCGATGACAACGATGCCCATTCACATCACGGCACCATTTGCCAATTTTATTCTTTTGGCAGACACAGTTTTGTGTTCCAGAATTGCAAACCATTCCATTTACTCCCATACAAGGGCTTCCTGGCATACCGGCAAATGCTAAATTGGCCATTGTAAAGCATATAATACCTAATAAAGGTGATAAGAATTTTTTCATGACTCCCTCCTTGGTTTTATTCAGACACTCAAAATTAAATTGTAGTTAACTATCAACACAAATCAATTTGCTTTTTAAAATAATGTTGTAGTTATTGGCGGGTTATGCAAGAGGTCTAGTCATAAAAATAGCGCCTTGCATATATAAAAAGGTAATATGATCTTTATAAAGTTCACATACAACTTCGCCCCCACGTTGCGAGAGCTGCCATGCCATGAAACAACTGATTAGTAAATGCATCAACGTGATATATAGCAATTTTCATAATTAATCTTTAAAGGATTATTTGTTAGTAGTATTTGAATCATTTTAACTCTGTTAGTATAACTGGTTTCTCGTCTAGCCGTTAAATACACCCTGATAAAAATTAGCTAAATGCTTTGCAACCTCATCTGGTTTTTCCATATGCAAGTGATGTCCACCATCTACACTAAAGATTTGTAAATTTTTTACAGCCGCAATCCGATGTTTAATGTCATTTTCATTAAACAAAGAGCCTTGTTTTGCAAGAATAAGGCTTATTGGTGCCGTAATGCCTTGAAGACAGGAAAGAATTTGTGTTTCTGTTAAGCGTAAAGGGCTAGGGTATACTAGCCGCCTATCATGGTGCCAGTAAAACTGACCATTTACTTCACTTACTCCACGCTCACAAAGCAGTTTAACAAATTCAAAGGATAAAAAGCCTTGAGCGGCGCGAGCTTCTGCTGCTAAATCCAAAGAAGAATAATATTTAAGCTTTCGGGGTCCTTTTTCACTAATCTTATTAATGTAGTTACTTAGTTGCTCGCGGCAAGTCTCTTCACTACGCGAAAAAGGACCAAGCCCTTCAATCAGTGCTACCGAGGCAATATGTAATGGTGCAATACCTGCTAATAGGCTTGCCAAACAAGCGCCTAGCGAATGGCCAAGCAAATGAATTTTTTTAATATGTAATGCATCAATAATATTCATTAAAGTAAAAAGGCCATCAATAAAATGGTAATAACTTCCTTCACTTAAAGGGGAAGATAGCCCATGCCCTGGTAAATCAATAGCTATAACATAGAAATCGTGCTCTAGATAAGGCGCAAGAGGTAAAAAAGAATTAGCATTATCAAGCCAGCCATGTATTGCTAGAAGGGGAGGTAAAGTTCGCTTACCCCAGGTTTTAATAGCGATGGTAAAACCCGGAATAGTTAAATTAAATTCTTCCATTAGAATGAGAGAAAGTATAGGCAATGGATAATTTATTGTGAATTACATTGTACTTCTTGCCAAGGAAAAATTAGTTATAATTCGTCTTCTGTGAAAGAGGTCTATTTTATTAATTGCGATGCGCTAAGGTAGCGCATCAATTTAAATTAACGTTGCAAGTGTTAATTTTATTAAATCACTTGATTTTGGCGAGTGTGGCAAAGCTTTTTATTAACCGGAACCTCTAGTATCTTTTGGTCTTTAATCCAATAAACAAAATTGACATGAAAATCTTTATGAAATAAATCTTGTACTTGCTCATCTTCACAAGCATTTTCCTCAATAATATTTTTATTCTCTTCTTTTACTTCTAATGCATGCTGCACATCAATATCTTTAATTTGATAAGTAAACGTTACCGTATCATCTTTTAAGCGGATATCATTTAGCTGTGTTCTGCTATCAACCATAAGAGGTAAACCCTCATTTAATTTTATCTCATTAGAAGCTGCATAAATTAATCCACTACCTATTGTCGCACTAACTAGACAAATAATTTTTTTACACCAGGATCGCTGCATAGCTTTCTCCTTTAATAAATTACTATTATAGTTATATGTTGACTCAATTTTATTGACAACTACTATAGAATAACATAGAGTAATATTTTACACAAATTTAGTGACATTTATTTATTTTATTTTTGTGACATTTTTGCATAAATGGTAAAAAGTAAAAAATTTTACTAACTATATTATTAAATTAAGGTTTGCTACTTTAAAAAGAAATTAATAATGCTATGCTTATAATTCTGTTAACTTAAGGTTACACATTATGAAGCAACCGCGACAGAGTGTGTCGCTGGTAACTTATAATATTCATAAAGGTTTTGGCGTTGGCAAATTAAGATTTTTGCTACCTGAAATGCGCTATGCATTGTCTAAATTAAATCCGGATTTTGTATTCTTGCAAGAAGTGCAAGGTTCTCATCAACGGCGAGCTCAGAGAATACAAACTTGGCCAGATTTACCTCAGTTTGAATATATTGCTGAGAAGGAGTGGCCACATTATTTATATGCAAAAAATGCTATTTATCAGTCTGGGCATCATGGGAATGCCATTTTAAGCAAATACCCTTTTGTTAGTTTTGAAAATATTAATGTATCAAGACAAAATAGGGCCTCTCGAAGTATATTACATGGACAAATTAAATTAGATAATAATCAAATTTTACATTTACTCTGTGTACATCTAGGCCTCTTTAAGGCTGAGCGGGCCTCTCAATGCCGAGCCTTAGTGAGACGTATTATAGATGCCATACCTGATAATGAGCCGCTTTTAATGGCTGGTGATTTTAATGATTGGCAAATGCATTTATCGCAACCTTTGTCTGATGCATTAGGTATTCAAGAAGCATTTAAAGTTTTAGATGGGCAGCATGCACGTTCATTTCCGGCATTAAAGCCTACTTTATGCATTGATCGTATTTATTATCGTGGTCTAACTGCGGAGAAAGCACAGTGTTTCAGTGGTAAACCATGGCGAACTTTATCTGATCATCTACCATTATTTGCCAAATTTCACTTAATTTAAATAAATAATATATTAGCTATTTATTTAGAGACCTAGTAGGTTGGGCCACTCGGCCCAACAATGAATTTTGACTATTACTTGATAATAGCTTAAAAAATTACTCTTGTTCCATATGAGCTTGATACTCACCAAAGCATGCCATACTGTTTAAGCGTGCACGCTTTAATAACGCAGCTTGTGCTGCCTCAATGTTTGCTGAATTCCCTTGCCAAATTTTCAAGCAATCTTCCTGTAGTGCGCGACCATATGAAAAGCTTAAATTCCAGGGTTGATAACCGAGGTGATTAATTGCATTTAAATTAGCTGTTGCCTGTTCAGAAGTTTGCCCGCCTGATAAGAAGTTAATACTAGGTACAGCAGCGGGAACAGTATTACGAAAAACGCTAAGAGTATATTCAGCAATCTCCTCAGGTGAGCTAAAAGGTTGCGCTTCTTTACCATTGGTAACCATGCTTGGCTTAAGAATAATATTCTCTAAATCGATTTGATAAACGAATAACGCTTTAAAAACTTCATGTAACACCATTTCTGAAGCTTCAGCACATAACTCAATGCTATGATTTCCATCAATTAAAACTTCAGGTTCTACAATTGGAACAATCCCTACTGATTGACAGCAGGCTGCATAACGCGCTAAATTCTCAGCACCTGCTTTCATAGCTGCTAAGCTTGGAGTAGCCTCGCTGATAGAATAAACGTTGCGCCATTTAGCAAAACGGGCGCCTAATTGTTTAAATTGGATTAACCTTTCTTCTAGGCCGTCTAATCCTTGAGTTACTTTTTCATTATCAGTATTAGCTAAACTAATTAAGCCCTTATCAACTTTAATGCCAGGTACAATACCTTTTTGTCTAAATAATTCTGGAATCGGTGTACCCTTATCATCACTTTGTTTAAAGGTGTCTTCAAATAAAATTACCCCACTGATATACTTTTCTAAGTCAGGCGTATTAGCTAGAAGAAGGCGATAATTTCGGCGATTATCTTCGGTATTTTCAACATTAATGCTGGCAAAACGTTTGCCGATAGTACCATTGCTCTCATCGGCTGCTAGTATACCTTTCCCTTCTTGAGTTAATTGTTCTATGGTGTCTGCTAACTCTTCATAATACATGTTAATTTACACTCCCATCTTAGTTAGACTGCAGAAATATAGTGTTACCTATAGCCGTAATACGGCACTGCAAATTTGTCAGGTTATTAGATAATATTAATTATATGTACCTTAGCCCTGTTTACTTGCGTCTTATTTAGAGCTTAAGAAATAACACTATAGCTACTTTGTATTACCTGAAATATATTTTTCGCGAATGATTTGTTGCATCACAAACCCACGAGTTTTTAATTCTTCAAAGCATGCATCAATCATACCGGGGTTCCCACATAAATAAACTAAATCTTGAGCAGGATCTAAGGTTATTTCGGGAAAGGCATGCTGAATATAGCCTTTGAATTGATTTGACTCTAGATTCGTATCATTAGCGCGACTTAATTGTACTCTAAAAGTAACTTGATTTGGATATGCCTTTGCAAATGCTAAGAATTCTTGCTCATAAAGTGCATCTTCAGGCCGTTGTACGCCTAACATAAGCAATATTTTTAAGTCAGGATTTTGCTTAAGTCGTTTAGTAAGTTCTTGTAACATTGCTCGGTAAGGTGTAATACCTGTACTTGTTGCTGCTAAAATATAGCGCTTGGGTAATTCTTCTTTTAAAACTAAACGCCCAAAAGGACCATTAATATTAATTATGTCACCAGGTTTTAAGTTAAATAATAATTCAGTACCAGGCCCATTTTCTACATAGCCTGCAGCAAACTCGATGCGGTTATCCTGGTTTGGCACATTAGCTATACTATAACTACGCTTAAGTAGTTTACTATCTCGTTCAAAATGAATAGTAATAAACTGTCCGGCTATGTAATTAAAAGGCGGAATTTTATCTGCTTGAAAGATAAAATGTTTAACTTTAGGTGAGAGCATAAAAGCTTCTATTAAGGTAATGGGAAATAATTGTACTTGCATGTTCTTACTACTAACTGGAAAAGTTATCTACTATAGGCTAAATAGCTCGCATTGCAAGGGGTAATCTATAAATTAAGGTATAATTAAGCTATGACTGGAAATACTGATTTAATTGCAATGCTCGGCAACCTAAGCCGATCGCTTTTTTATGTGCAGCCTATAATTACTGGAATAGCTTATATGCTTGGCATTCTCTTTTTTATGACGGCCTTGCAAAAACTACGAAAGATTGGTGATCATCGCGCAAATTCATCTTCACATGAAAGTATTTATGTTCCTATTGCTTATATATTAGGCGGAGCTGCTATCTTGTTTCTACCCTCTGCTTTAACTGCCTTATCTAATACGGTTTTTGGGGTAGGTAATATCTTATCGTATGCACAATATAATCGTAACAGTGTATTAGGTTCTATGGCGATTATAATTCGTATTGCCGGCCTTATTTGGTTTGTACGAGGCGCTGTATTATTAAGCCATGCTAGTAATCCTGGTTCGCAATCACAAGACGGTTTAAAAGGATTTTTGTTTTTATTTGCTGGAATTTTAGCTGTTAACTTTGATAATACGGTTAATTTCTTGTCAGGACTTATGTCTAAGATAGCCTCTGTGACCTTGAACATTGGTACTTAATTTTCATCACAAATTTTAAGGTTATTTTTTTTTGCAAACTCCATAATTGCCTGATAGACATCGGGACTTGTTTCTTTAAGCTTTGGATCAAGTAAAACACATTTATAGCCTTGGGTGTTAATACTAGGCTGTAATAGTGGAGAGTAGTAAAGACGATTATTTTTAAAAACAGCCATAGTGCCACTCATTCTTTCTGCCCAATCACTCGGACGAAAAGTTTTCCCCTGTTCGGTAACACCTTCAATCACAATCTTTTTTTTATCAACATCAGAATTAGTCATAGCTAAAACATAATCAAAACAATATGCCTATTATAGCACCATATTGGTAAGCTATAAGTAGGATTAAAGATTATTTCTAAGAAATTACTTAGAGTGTTTAATGAACGTAGCAGTCTAGGAATGAGTATGTTAGGATATTTTGTTTGATTTTAAATAACTTTGCTTGCTTTAAATGCTTTTAAGTTGCTTAAAATATGCGCCTAAGCATATTAAAGCAGCTTATAATGGTATTTATGCATATTTATTTGGTAGATTTTAGTTGTGAACCAGAAAGAAAATCCTTCAGGTGTTTATTTATTGCCTAATCTTTTTACGACAGCAAGTTTATTTGCAGCATTTTATGCTATTGTTGCTTCGTTTAAAAGTCAATTTGAAGCGGCTATTATTGCCATTTTTATTGGTATGATTGCTGATGGCTTAGATGGCCGTATTGCTCGTTTAACCAATACTCAAACAGCATTTGGAGCCCAATATGATAGCTTATCAGACATGGTAACGTTTGGAGTTGCCCCTGCTTTATTATTATACAGTTGGAATTTACAGCAATTAGGTAAATTTGGCTGGCTAGTTGCCTTTATTTATACAGCAGCAGTAGCCTTAAGGCTTGCACGTTTTAATACTAAAGTAGGTACGGCTGATAAACGTTATTTTCAAGGCCTTGCTTGTCCGGCAGCAGCAGCACTAGTTTCTTCGTTTGTCTGGTTATGTCAGCAAAACCAAACTCATTATCTGCTAATATCATTGATAACTGCGATTATTACCATTTTAGCTGCAGTACTTATGGTAAGTAATATTCGTTACTATAGTTTTAAGGAAGTCGATTTTCACGGTAAAGTTCCTTTTTTATACTTATTATTTGTGGTTATTTTATTTGTGGCTATTGCGGCTAATCCTTCCTTAATTTTATTTACTGGTTTTGTAATTTATGTTCTATCTGGCCCTGTACAATTATTAATTAAATTATATAGGCTTCGTAAACAAAAGAAATTTTTTAGTGACTAGTATGACATCAATTAATTTTTACACTAAAAATAGAGATAATTTAGTAGGACTTTAACTTAATTGAGGCGCATAGTTAATGTGTAAGAGCTCGCTTAAGGTCGTTGACTTCATACACTTTTGTCATTTCCGCGCAGGCGGAAATCCATCTTCATACTCACACTGTGCCTACCTAAAATAGCTTCCTGCCTGTGCGAGAATGACAGCTAATTTTTCGCAATAAAAAATAGAGATGATTTAGTTCAACTGTTAACTTACGTGAGACGAATAGTTGATAATACTCAGAGATCACTTAAATTGAGTTTTTCGCCAAGATTTAAGATACCGCTGTTCTATTATATAGATACTATTTAACGAGTTTAAGCTCATAAACTCTTGTTTTAAACTTAACTCGTCATTAACACTTTCGGAAAAAGTTTTTATTAAAATAATCTAAAGATTGCGTGTTATATAAGCGTGTTATATAAAAAATTAATTTATTCTGGCTCATCGAAACGATTCTCAATTAATTCAATGAGAGCCTGCTCCATATCTTTTTCATCAGGACCTTCAATTTTAATAATTAATTCTGAACCTTGGGTCGCAGCAAGCATCATTACTCCCATAATACTTTTGCCATTAACTTTCTGAGATTGCTTAATAACTTCAATTTGGCTTTGAAATTTAGCTGCTGTAGAAACAAATTTAGCTGAAGCACGGGCGTGTAAGCCCAATTTGTTAATAATCCGAACACTTGTTTCAATCATAGGAATCAACTTATAATCATCAATTAATGTGAATTTAATGTAAAATAAGCTTATTTTTAGCATTAAATTGCTTGTTAATGGAACCTACAAAAATTTTCTTGGTTTTATAGCATTATTCAAATAGTTAAGTTTGAGGTTCCAGCACACCGTTAACCATCAGGTTATATAATGATTCCGCATTATTTGCCTTTCGGCAAGCATTTCTAAAATTTACATCCCGAAATTGTTTAATAATTGCTGCCAAGAGAGTTAAATGATGCTCTTCTTGGTTACAGGGAACAATCAAGCCCATAACTAGATCGGCTGGTTGTTTATCTTCTGCACCAAAATCAATTGGGTGTATAAGTTTAATAAAACAAGCTTTAGGGCGGGTCACATTCGGTAGGCGTAAATGTGGAACAATTATCCCATGGCCAATGGCTGTGCTACCAAGAATTTCTCGTTGCCAGTAGGCATCAAATAGTTCATCAAAGTTAAGTTCAGGTGTTGTTGTAGAGAATAGTTCACTAATTTTATGAAAAACAGCTGTTTTACTTTGCGATACTGAATCTACACAAACGTGCTCAAGGGTAAGAAAATAACTAAGTTCCATAGATAATTTAGTGAAAAATAATTATTTTACCTTGGGTTAAATAAGTCAGCAAGTTTATAATTTAATAACGATCTAAGAAAAATTCTGCACCTATCCTTGGTGCAGCAGTAAGAAATAACTAATGAGAGCGTAATTTTTCCTTATGTTTGATGAGCTGTTGATCTAATTTTTCAACTAGGTCATTAATTGCAACATACATATCATCATGTTCAGCACGTGCATGAATGGTTCCTTTCACAATATGTATTGTCGCTTCAGCAATTTGCGCTAATTTTTCAATATTAAATACTACATTGATAGCAGTAATATTATCGAAATGATTGGTTAATTTAGCAAGTTTACCTTCAGTGTAAGACTTTAATGCTGGTGTAACATCCATTTGATGACCAGTGAAGTTTATTTGCATAACTTTTCCTCCTCTTAAAACTTATTAACTACGAATTATTTTACGTTCATTAGATGGAGCAATACACATTGCTTCGCGGTATTTAGCTACTGTACGACGAGCAACCTTAATACCTTGCTCACTAATTAGTTGTGCAATTTTACTATCACTAAGGGGCTTTTGGCGATTTTCTGAGGCGATTATTTTTTTAATTACAGCACGTATTGCGGTTGATGAACATTCACCACCGTTAGCTGTGGCAACATGACTTGAGAAAAAATATTTTAATTCAAAAACGCCGCGCGGGGTATGCATGAATTTCTTGGTGGTTACTCTTGATATAGTTGATTCATGCATATTCAGAGTAGTAGCAATATCATTTAATATCAAGGGTTTCATAGCTTCTTCACCATGTTCTAAAAACTCAGTTTGCCTGTCTACAATACAACGTGCAACTTTAAGTAGTGTCTCTTGTCGGCTCTGAATACTCTTTAAAAACCATCTGGCTTCTTGCAGATTATTCTTTAAAAATTGATTATCAGCACTGGTATTAGCCCGCTGAATCATAGCCGCATACTGATTATTAATTGTCAGACGCGGTAGTGTATTTTGATTTAAATAAACTTGCCAAGTGCTATCTATTTTTTTGACAATGACGTCAGGTATAATATATTCAATATTATTTTGTTGAATTAAACTACCTGGTTTAGGGTGTAATGCTTGAATAATCTGTAGTACCTGCAGAATGGTAGCTTCATTAACATGGTAATTTTTTATCAATTGACGGTAGTTATGCTGGCCTAATAATTCTAAATCATTTTTAATAATGGTTTTAGTTAATTCAATATCTTTATCAGAGTCGGAAAATTGGCTAAGTTGAGCTAATAATGATTCAGCTAAATTTAAGGTAGCGCATCCTACTGGATCAAAAAGTTGCAAGCGATGGCGAACGGCTTCAATTTCTTCGATATCAAGTGGGTAAGAGTCACTATTTAAACTAGCATGCAAATCATTAACGGATACAGTTAAAAAGCCATCATCATCAATTGCATCAATAATGGCTGTGGCAATAACCCGATCGATATCGCTCATGGGAGTTAGTTCTAATTGCCAACGTAAATGTTCCTGTAGATTGGTAGTCGTACAATATAAGTTTTCGTAATTAACATCGGTATCTTCAAAATTATTACGTTTATTAAGGTTATAAAGTTGTGACCATTGAAAATCATTATCTTCGATATTTTGTTCATTTCTATTGTTAATTTCTTCTCTTTCTTCATTAGGTAAAACTTCAAGCATAGGGTTTGATTCGACGATTTGTTGAATTTCTTGTTGTAAATCTAATGTAGACAACTGTAACAAGCGAATCGCTTGTTGAAGCTGAGGGGTAAGCGTCAATTGTTGACTAATACTAAGTTGCAACGAGGGTTTCATCCACCATCCTCTTAAATCATTGCTTATTATTAAGTTTAACTGATTCACAAGGATTATCCAGTAGCTTAAGCCATAAGTAAAATGATTAAAAGTAATAAAAGGCTGATTTAGATCATTGAAAGTTAGAATTATTAGCTAGTTTAAGTTAGGTTAGAGAGTTGTATAAATGAAAAGAGGATAATTAAAAAGCAAAAACCATGCCTCAGAGCATGGCTTTTATTAATTCTTTAAAGAAAGAGAAGGTTTTAAAGCAAAATGATTATTTTATCTTTTTCTCTTTAAATAGCACATGTTTACGTACTACTGGATCATATTTTTTGAATTCCAACTTATCTGGACAATTTCTTGGATTCTTAGTCGTGGTTACAAAATAACCTGTACCTGCGGTAGACTCCATTTTAACTTTGATAGTGACAGCTGCCATGGTTATTCCTCTTAATTAAACTTTTTCGCCTTTTTCTCTTAACATATCGATAACTGCTTTAATACCAAGCTTATCAATGATACGCATACCTTTCATGCTTATTCTTAATGTAACAAAGCGGTTTTCTTCTTCTACCCAAAATCGATGATTTTGAATATTAGGTAAAAAACGGCGTTTAGTTTTATTATTGGCGTGTGATACATTATGACCAGTCATGGGCCGCTTGCCAGTAACTTGACATACTCTTGACATGCTGTGACTCCAAATTTTCTCTAAGTAAAACCATAACTGAAAAATCACAACCATTAAAATGGATGTTGACTCAGTGTTAGGCAAAGAGCGCTTTTATAACAAAAAAAGAAGATTTTTGCAATCGATAAGCGACTTTTTGCCTCGTTTTAATCGCTAAAGGTCTAAAAAATTATTACATAGTTACTTTATTTTAGTTAATTAGCTTATAATTACTGTTTTAGTTAAATTAATTAATGTATGCAGCGAACCATTAAAAGTTTTGTATTAAGAGCAGGCCGCATTAGTAAACGTCAACAATTAGCGTTAGATAATTGGTTAGACCAGTACCTATTAATAATAGATGATAAGCAGTGGGATTTTGCCACTATTTTTGGTCGCCAAGCTGAAATTATAGTAGAAATTGGTTTTGGCATGGGTGCTTCTCTTATTAGGATGGCTGAGCAAAATCCTGATAAAGATTTTATTGGTATTGAAGTTCATCGGGCTGGTGTAGGTAGTTTAGTAGCTGATTTATATGAGAAAAAAATTAATAATGTTCGCGTTGTTATGTGCGATGCTGTAACAGTTTTCAAACAACAAATTTCACCGAATACACTCAATGGTGTACAAGTTTTTTTTCCTGATCCATGGCATAAAAAAAGACATCATAAAAGGCGCTTAATTCAACCGGACTTTGTTAAATTAATAGCTGAGCGTTTACAATCAGGTGGTTTTTTACATTGTGCTACTGACTGGCAGGATTATGCTGAGTCGATGCGAGCAGTTTTATCAGCTGAAACTGCGCTAATAAATAGCCAACCTGATGGTGGCTATGCACCTAGACCTAGCTCAAGACCAATTACTAAATTTGAGTTAAGAGGCCACCGTTTAGGACATGGTGTTTGGGACTTAATTTATTTTAAAAAGTAACTATTAAAGCAAAATATCTTTCTTTTGACTGAGCGCCACGGGTGTAGATAAAGTTAATTAAGTTATTTTATTTCTAAAGCAACAAATTTTTAATTTATATTAGTAATACTAGTATTGCTTGAGGTAATATAAATTAGAGCTTGTGTATAACCTGCATCTTTTGCTTTGTTGTCACATTAGACCTCTTGCCTAACCTATTTATTTTACGCAATTGCTGTGTTGCAAGGTTTTCTTCGGTGCTCATTTACACCATGTAAACTTCGCTTCTTAAAACCCTTGCCCCTTACATTCATGCAAAATAAACAGGTTAGGCAAGAGGTCTATTGCAATCGTTTCTGTGGTGCTCATTTACTTCATGTAAAATTCACTTTTTGAATCTATTGCACTTGATAATAAAACAAAATTTACGAGTGATTAATAGCTCTATTATTGTCTTTCTAACTGAAGATTTGAGGTAAACTATGGATGTGTTTAATGAGCTGGCAGAACGCCTTGAAAATATCAATGAATTTAAAGAATTTATTGATAGACAATTAGAGTTGGATTCTAAGTTTTTAGAACGAGCTTTTTGGTTAGACGGCCAACAAATATCTGTGCTAAATTATTTAATTCAGCAACATGACCCTGAAAATAAAAATTTAACTGCTTTCATTCAATCTATTTTATTAACAAAAACAAATGTTTATCTGCATCAACCACTGCATTTAATATTAAAACTCGCTAAGCTAGACTTATTACCAATTTGCTTAGCGCAATTACCACCTGCTGATTTCAAGCAAGCTTTAAATTCTTATGACATAACTGGGCAAACGATTCTAGCTCATGCCATTAATTTAGGGGATGAAAAAACTTTTGCTACTATTATGGCGCTTAATTTAGATATCAATCAAGCTAGTGAAGTAACGTTAGAAAACACAATGCAGGGATGTTTACAACCACTTTATCAAGCAATAGCGTGTAATTTCTCGTATGCTGTTGATAGGCTTTTAAGTGTTGGTGCAAGTGTAGAAAATCCATGCCTCGCTACTAAAGAACCGGCACTATTACTGGCTGCTCATTTAGGAGCAATTGATGCTTTAAAAGTGTTATTAAACCACCCTAAAAGCCGTGAATTAATCCATGAGCAGCTTAATATTAGAAATAGCAATGGTTATACAGCTCTTGAATTGTTATGTAAACGTTTGCAGGAGAGTAATGAGCCGAAACAGGCTATACAAGGTATTGCAATTTTATTATGCCATGGGGCCGCTGTACCTTCTACGGAAGCCTGGCGTAATTTATTAAATAGTCACCGAGTAGCATTAGTAAAAGCCGTGAAAGAATATACTAATGAAGGTGCGCATCCTAGTATTCAATTTCTTCGTGCAAGCCATGATAAAAATAATCCTTTACATGAAATTATTTATACTAACAAAACATGGAAGCAGTCAGTAAAAAACTTTTTTGGTATTGCTGATCGCTTAGCATTCAAATGCGAAAAAATAGCGCTTGCTGATATAAATAAGGATAAGCTTGATGAAAATGAAAGACTGTTTGCTAGTTTTGTAAAAAGATACAAAGAAAGCATTAAAAGAGCTACCTTTTATTCACCTTGGAGTGAGATGCTCTGGAAAATTTCAACAGGTCAAATTAATACATGGCAAGGCGTTTGTCAGTATGCAAATGAGCATCCTAAAACTCGTACAGCCCGTATTGTAGAAGAAATGACTAAGCCTCAGCCAGAAGTATATGTCAATTTAACTGAGATAGAAGAAAAAGCCTCCCTCTCACCCTTAAATTAACACAATATTTTTATAATGATTTTGTGGTAGCTCGCTAAGTTACCACAAGTTATTCTTCCATTTACCTGCTGAGACTAACTTAGATGCATTCAATTAACGTAATTCTTAATAAAATTTCTATTATTAAGTGAGCAAATTAACAATGCTAAAACTTGGCGTATTTGAGAATAAAATAGCAACATTATGGCATGTTAAATTCTAGTATTTGGAAGAAGATAAGTCTTTACCCTTGCTTAAAATGTAGGTAGGCCCTAGAATTCTAGCTTTCTTTAAAATTAAGAGTGCGGAGAAACACATGGGATGGAATGAGCCAGAGAAAGATAAAGATCCATGGACTGGCAAAAAGCAGCCACCAGATTTAGATGAAGCTTTAAAACGCTTTCAAAATAAATTACGTAAAGCGTTAAAGGGCGGCGGAAGTCAAAACAATAGTCCAGAGGATCCCACTGAAAGGCCAGCAGGCAAGGGTAATGGTGGCTTAATTTCTTTAATGGTTTTATTAGTTCTTTTTATCTTATGGGCTTTGTCAGGTATTTTTATTGTTGATCCTGCAGAGCAAGCAGCTATTTTACGTTTTGGCAAGTATATTAAAACTGTTGGACCAGGACCACATTGGATCCCGCGCTTAATTGATTCAAAAATTGTAGTTAATGTGGAACGTGTATCTGATTACTCTTATTCAGCCCAAATGCTTACTAAAGATGGAAATTTAGTTGCAGTTTCCTTAGTTGTTCAATACCGAATTGGCGATTTAAAGGCTTATTTATTTAATGTAGCTGATCCAGAAGTAAGCTTACAACAAGCCACTTCAAGTGCACTGCGCCATGTGGTTGGCTTAACAACTTTAGATGAAATTATTACTGAGGGGCGTGAAGCTTGGGGTAATAATGTTTATGATGCTTTAGTAAAAATTTTAGATACTTATAAAACGGGTATTGTGATTGTTAACGTTGCGCCACAGCCTGCCCGAGCACCTGAAAACGTACAAGATGCTTTTGATGATGCAATTAAAGCACAAGAAGATGAGAAACGGTTTAAGCAGCAAGCTCAGGCTTATCAGGCTCGCGTTATTCCTATAGCTCAAGGTAATGCAAAACGTATTACTGAAGAAGCACAAGCTTATGCAAGGCAAGTAGTTTTACGTGCTAAAGGCGAAGTTGCAGAATTTTTAGCTCTTTTGCCATTTTATACTCAATCACCTTTTGTTACTTCACAACGCATGTATTTAGATACTATGCAAAAGGTCTTAAGTCAAAGTAATAAAATTATCGTTGAAGCTAAAGCTGGTAACTTACTTTATCTTCCCTTAGATAAGTTAGCGAGTATCCTTCCTACGAATCCAAATCAAAACAAAGTTGAAGGTAGTGATGCTGTTGCAGAGCAAAGTACGGGAGTTAATGATACGGATAATACTAAAGTAATTCGTAATACAGTTAGACAAACTCTCCGCCCAGGAAGGAGTGAATAAATGAATGCATTAAAAGCTATAATAGGCATATTGATATTTTTTATTTTAATGTTATTTCTGGCCAGTGTATTTACAATACAACAAGGTCAACAAGGTATTTTATTGCGTTTAGGACGTTTAGTTAATGATTCACACACGAATCAAGCTAAAGTATTGGAGCCTGGCTTGCATGTAAAAGTTCCTTTTATTGAAAGTGCAAGAATATTTGATACCCGCCTACAAACCTTAGATATTAAATCATCACGTATTGTTACACGAGAAAAGAAAGACGTTATCGTTGATTATTACGTAAAATGGCGTATTGCTAATTTGGCTTATTATTTTAAGTCAACGGGTGGAAACGAGTTTAAAGCAGAAACTTTACTTGAACAGCAGTTAAATACCTTTTTAAGAGCTGAGTTCGGTAAGCGTACTATTTCTGATTTGGTGTCTGGTCGTGATGATATTATGAATTTATTACGGGAAAGAGCCGAACAACAAGCACGTGGTTTAGGTATTGAAGTAATGGATGTAAGGGTAAAAGGAATTGAACTTCCACCTAGTACAAGTAACGCAGTTTATCAATTGATGCGTGCCGATATGCAAAAAATTGCTAATCGACATCGTGCTGATGGTATTGCTGAGGCTGAAGCAATACAGGCGGCGGCTGATGCAGAGGTTACCATTTTAATTGCTCAGGCAAAAAGTCAAGGTGAAATCATAAGAGCACAGGGGCAAGCCCAAGCAGCAGCTATTTATAATGATGCCTATAGTAAAAACTCTAGTTTCTTTGATTTTTATCGCAGTTTAAAAGCATACGAAGCAAGCTTAACTAATGATCATACTCTAATGGTCCTTGATCAAAGTAGTGCTTTTTTTGATTACTTTAAGCATTCCTTAGTAAAAGATAATGGAGTAGCACAGAAAAACGGATTATAATTGTTAGTTTTGTCTTGATGAGAAAGTAGCGTTTAAAGTGACTATTTAGTCGGCTGATTGCTAAAGTATTTAAGTACAGGTTAAGTAACTTGCTTAACCTATTTTTTTGCGCAGCATAAGACAGAAACTGAAGAACTTATGAAATAGATTCTTTTCCCAACGTTCTGCGGCCTGTGCAAAGGAGCTAGGAAGGTGGCCTGGATCCCGCGAACAAGTCGCGGGACGTTGGTGTAAGAAAATAAATAGATGTTTTCCCAACGTCCTGCGGCTTGTCCGCAGGATTTAGAAAATTAGCCAAAGCACTACATCTATCTTGCTACTAGATCGGATTTTTAAAGTAGAATTAAAGCGTTTTTAAATTTTTGCCCTATGCAAAGATTTTTTGGAGATTTTAGGTGTTAGTTGATTTTCTTTCAGCATTAGCTTTAGTGTTTGTTTTTGAAGGGCTAATGCCATTTGGTTTTCCGCAACGTTGGAAGCGTTTATTGGGCAAAATCATTATACAAGATGAAAAGGTATTGCGTATTATAGGATTCTTAAGTATGTTAGCAGGCTTAATGCTTCTTACTATTATTCACCAATTTGCAAATTAAGAGTTAGATATGGGTAAAAATGTAGTCATTGTGGGGACCCAATGGGGTGATGAAGGTAAGGGTAAAATTGTTGACTTATTAACAGGTGATATCCAAGTTGTTGTTCGCTATCAAGGCGGGCATAATGCGGGACATACACTAAAAATTAATGGTGAAAAAACTGTTTTACGTCTAATTCCATCCGGTATGCTACGTTCTCATGTGCAGTGTTATATTGGTAATGGGGTTGTGTTATCTCCTAATGATTTATTAAAAGAAATTAAAGAATTAGAAAGCAAAAACATTGAAGTGCGCTCGCGTTTACATATTAGTGAGGGCTGCCCTTTGATTTTACCTTCACATGTTGCTTTAGATAAAGCAAGAGAAAAAGGCAATACGGCTATTGGCACGACAGGTCGTGGTATTGGTCCAGCCTATGAAGATAAAATTGCTAGGAGAGCGCTTAGAGTTAATGATCTCTTTCATCTAGAAAAATTTACTGAAAAATTAAAGAAATTAGTTAGTTATCATAATTTTCTATTACAAAATTATTACGATCAACCTGCCGTAGAATTACAACCAATTTTGGATGATGCTTTAATATGGGCTGATGCCTTAAGGAATATGGCTTGTGATGTCACGACTCGTTTGCACGAACATCGTAGGCAAGGAGATTCTATTTTATTTGAAGGTGCACAAGGTATTCACCTAGACATTGACCATGGTACTTATCCGTATGTTACCTCATCTAATACCTGCGTGGGTAGTGTCGTTAATGGCGCTGGTTTTGGCCCGTGCTATTTAGATTATATTTTAGGTATTGCAAAGGCTTATACCACGCGTGTTGGTGGCGGTCCTTTTCCAACTGAACTACACGATGATATTGGTAAGCGCTTAGCTCAGCGAGGCAATGAATTTGGCGCAGTCACTGGCCGGCCAAGGCGCTGTGGTTGGTTAGATATCGTCTTACTACGTCGTTCTATTGATATTAATAGTATTTCTGGTATTTGCCTTACTAAATTAGATGTTTTAGATGGTTTAGATAAAATTCAGATAGCCACTGGTTATCAAGACCAGCATGGTAAATTAATTACTAGTTTCCCGCCTGCTGCAGACGACTTTGAGCACGTAGTTCCCATTTATGAGGAAATGCCTGGATGGCAAGAATCTACAGCTGATATTACCTCTGTTAATCAATTACCAGCTAATGCTAAAGCGTATATCAAACGAATAGAAGAGCTTTTAGATATTCCAATTGATATTTTATCAACTGGCCCTGAACGTGATTCAACTATGATATTACGTAATCCATTTGCAGAATAGGAAACTATATAAATTAATTTAAAAGTAGATAGGCTAAGCAATGGCAGAACAAAAAATATTAGTAGTATGGTCTAATTACTATGAAGAATTAGCGGAGCAGCAATTAGAAAGCTGCCTTAATTTATTAAATCAGTCCTCTTATAGTTATCAGGTAGAAACCGTAGAAGCAGGCACTTATGAAATTCCTGCAGTCATGCAATATTATCATCAACACCGTCCTTTTGCAGGATATATTCCACTTAGTCTTCTCCTTAAAGGAAGCACGGATCATTATGAGTTTATCTGGGAGCATGTTAAGGAATGCTTTATTAAATTTGCGCTTGATGGTCTGTTACTAGGTAATGGTATTATTTCAGCACCAAGCTTAGCTCTTTTACAAGAGCGTGTCGCTAATGGCGAACGAGTAGCTGAAGCCTTTCGGGCTATAGATTATTTAATTCGCTTTAAAAATAAACAGCTTACCAATAGTTAGTATAAAACTCTTATCTAACAGGTGTTATTTGTTTAAACCAGATAATACCTGTTTCTTTAACGTTCATTTGTTTTCATTTAACAATTAGTTATGCTCTATCTATCGCGATTTGAACTAGGGCCTAGAAATAAATTAATTCCTAAAGCTGGATTTGGCTTTCACCCTTAGGAAATAGCTAAAGCTACCTTAAAGAACTAAAAAGTTTCCAGCTTTTGTCTTAAGTAATAGATAATTTGAGGCAAGTCGAACTATTATCTTATAAATAATAGTTAAGTTTAATTTAAGCGTTCATTTGTATAATTAAATTTCATTATGTGTATTAATTGGCAAATCTAAATGAATTATTTAAAAGTTTTTTTACAAGCCTACAAAGACTATTTTAGCCAAGTTGAGAGGCCAGGTCATTCTTTAGGTTGGTTCTCTAGTCTGCGCCATAGCCGCTCTTTATACCCGCATATTAAAGAATTATTCGATAATTTAAGAAATTTTTCTAACGAAGAAACGCAAGATATAGTTAAGAAGCTTGACGATATATTATCTAAACTTGAACTTAATAATAAAGAAATTATCTTTTCTGCAAAGGGAGTTAATAAATATTTAACCATCCTCTAGTTAAAATTTGCGACGCTATTATATGCTTTCTCAAATATCATAAACTTTAAAGCTAATTGCCTTTGTAATCTTGCTTTCTCACTTGTTTTAACAAAATTTAAGCAAGCCTGACTATTTAGCTTTTGACATGCTTTGATTGGCTTTAAAGTAATTGGATTGGCCCAAAGGCTTTTTCCAGGTAAAAAACTATAGGTCAACGCATTATGATTAATTCGTTTTAGAGTTTGATAGTCAAGATTATAATCAGTTACGGCCGTAATATATTCATGCGTTAGACTCGTACGTAATATACCTTCATCATCGGTGGATAACACAATAGGAACTTGATGGTTTAGGTAGAATTTAAATGGGTGTTGATCTTTAAATACATTCAAAATTCGTTTATTACTAGTTAAATTAATTTCAACTGGAATAGGGTGATAAGCCATATAGTTAACCAGTTCCTTGACATTAGTTTCATGCTTAATATCAACCCCATGCCCAATTCTTTCAGCATGACCTAGCTTAATTGCTTCATTGATATGAAAACGCAAATTCTTCGTTTGTAAAGGTATACCTGCACTTTTAGCTAACTCGCCTGCATGTAGGGCAATATGAACCTCTGGGTAAAGCTGATGCATGAAGTTAAAGATTTCCATTTGTTGATGATAATCTTTTAAAGAAAGAGGGCCATCTTCTGCTTGTACTAAATTAACTGCCACCACCTGCGGTACTTTAGCAGCAATTGTAAAATAAAGTAGAGCTTGAGCAAAAACGTTAGCTAATGGTTGTTCACGTAAAACATGTAATTGAAAATTAACTTTTAATTGACATACGGCTTGCTTAGGTTGCGTATGGCAGCCTAAATATTTTTTAGTTTCGGGTAATAAATTAGTTAGTTCTGAACTTATTTCTTGTATAGCTGTATTAAAAGTTGGATCAGCAAATAAAAGCTGTTTTAAATGGTTGAAATTACGCGGAATAATGCGCTGATTCTTAACAACTTGTTGATTAGAATCTTTAACAGATAACATGATTTCCATATAAAGTTCATGCTGTGCTGCAGCGCGTTGCATCACTTTAGCAAGTAAAGGAGCTGGCTGGTTAATAACTATTGGCATAAATTTATAAAATGAATTAAAAAAATGATCATGGCCTGATTCTTGTTTTGCTTTAAAGTTTTTAAATGACCAAGCTTGTATAGTTTTGTTATAAAAAGCACTCTGTGTAGGTATTAAGTTTACTTTAATACCTGAATTAAGACATTTGCCTACTTGATAAGTTAGAGCAAATGTTTTCGACTTAAGGCAATAATTGCCGTTAGCTGCAAGTGTTAGCATTGCCTCAGGATAAGCGCCGCCCGCTAAATGATAATGTAACTCACCACCTTTAGGCATAGCTTTGAGAAAAGTATGTAATTGTTTAGGATCTTTTTTAACAGCTTCAAATACTTCTTCTACAGTCGCAAAACAATTCAGCTGTATCATAAATAAAATGAAGAGAAGGGCTAAGCGCATGGATAACAGCTTTGTAAAGCCATAATTATGCCACATAGTTTAATAAATAATGAATAATAATGGAATGAGTATAAACTATTTTTACGACCATAAAGCTAATTTATAGTTTATTGTGCTTACAAAACGTAAGCACAATAGACAAAACATTATTTCCTAGCTACTGCTAATCCTTTAAGAATGGTTAAAGCAGCGTAGAGTTGATAATCTTCATGAAGTAGTGCTTGATCATCTTTGATAGATTGATCAGCTTCTAACACAGGAGGGCTTTGCTGATTTCCAGTGCTATCATTAGTTCCAGTTCCAGTTCCAGTACCAGTACTATTGCTATTAGTATTGCCATTATCTAGATGGCCACTTAAATCAGCTTCAGAAAAGCCAGAAAAAGCAGGCTTTTTATCATTGTCATTTTTAGCCATTTCTACTTCTTCAATAATAATATCAGGTGTAATACCTTTTGCCTGAATAGATATACCTGAAGGAGTATAATAAAGTGCTGTGGTTAATTTAATAGCTCGTTTATCGTCCAATGGTAATACAGTTTGTACTGAGCCTTTACCAAAACTTTGTGTACCAACAATGATTGCACGCTTATCATCTTTTAAGGCACCTGCAACAATTTCTGAAGCAGAAGCGGAACCATTATTAATAAGTACAACCATAGGTGCATTATCTAAGATGTCACCAGGATTAGCGAGTGCTGTAAATTTTGAGCCTGGTAGTCTGCCTTGTGTATATACAATCATCTCTTTTTCGCCATTTTTACCAATATCGATAAAGTCATCGGCAACTTGTATAGCAGAATCCAATAAGCCGCCTGGGTTATTACGTAAATCGAGAATTAAGCCTTTTAATTTACCACCGGCTTGTTGCTTAAGTTGAGCGACAGCTTTTTCCATATCTTGGCTGGTCATTGCTTGGAATTGGGTTAAACGAATATAACCATATTTGCCATCAAGTAATTTACTTTTTACACTTTTAACAACTATTTTTTCTCGTACTAAAGAGAAAATTAATGGTTTTGTTTCGCCTTTACGAAGGATAGTTAAATCAATAGTTGAACCCTCTTTGCCGCGCATCAATTCTACAGCATCTTTAAGACTAATGCCTTGTACTGATCGGTTACCTAATTTAATAATGTAATCTCCAGCTTTAACACCGGCACGAAAAGCCGGAGTATCCACTAATGGCGTTACAACTTTGATCACTCCGTCTTCCATGGTGACTTCAATTCCTAAGCCACCAAATTCACCTGCAGTAGTAGTTTGTAATTCTTTAAATTCTTCCTCATCTAAATAATCAGAATGCGGATCAAGGCCTGTTAGCATGCCTCGTATTGCATTATCAAAAAGTTGCTTATCATCAACTGGTTTGACGTAATATTTTTTTATTTCACTAATTGCATTAGAGAAGCGTTGCACGTCTTCCATAGGTATACGTGTAGGCGTGGCACTTTGCTCCGAATTACTACTAGAAGTTGCATCTTCAGCTGCAAAAAGTGGCAAGGGTAATAAAGATGTAGTCATCAATAGTGTTGCTAAAACACTAGAATACCACCGATTTATGAACATATGGTTTCTCCTACAAGGATAGGTTAGCTTTATCAGCCACTTTCCAGTTTCAAACATTCATTAATAAAATATAGTCTCTTTGCTATAAGAAGTAGTTTAATTGTTAATAATTTTCCTATAACGTAGTCTATAAGTTGAAGAAAGCAATATAGATGCCAGCTGTTCACTACTAGCAAAGTTATTGTTAATAAACTAGTTAATTTTATAAATGTCTTCTGGAGCTTAATTTGTATTGTTGAGATTTAACTAGATTAAATAACAATCTCTAGTATTTAATTTTACTTAAGATAACCAACCAAGCGGTGAAACTGCCTTACCACGTTGCCTTATTTCAAAGTATAGCCCGTTTTGCTTTATTCCACCTGTATGGCCTACAGCGGCAATTTGTTCACCTTGTTCAACGATTGAACCTTGTTTTTTATACAAAGATTGATTATGAGCATATAACGACATAAACCCTTGGCCATGATCAATAATTAATAATAGACCATAGCCGTTTAACCAGTCACTGAAAACAATTTTTCCTGCATAGACCGAATAAACAGGTGCACCTTCATTAGCAAAAAAAGTTATGCCCTGGTTCATTACTTCATAATTTTTTTTGTCAACCTGAACAGGAAATCGTAGCTTATGGCGCATATAGGTAAATGGAGGTAACTTTTGTTTAAAGCTTGTTGCTTGCGCAGTTAAGTTAGCTAGTAACTTGGCTAAGTTCTCTTTATTATGTTCATATTCTAATAAGGTTTGCTGTTTAGTTTGGATATCGGCATCAAGCGTTTTTATAACAACCGCATGGTATTTTTTATGGCGTTCTAATTTCTCTTGATAAGAAACTAATTGCGCTTGTAGGGCACGTTTTTTGACTATTTCTGATTTTAAAGCGGCTTGATTTTGAGCCAATCTAGCTTTAGTTGTATTAATTTTATCAATTACTTGTTGGCGCGAATAAGCTAAATATTGATGATAGGTCAGTAACCTACTTATATAAAATAGGTCATTTTGGTTTATTATCCATTTAAGGGGCTGATATTCCCCCATTTTATATCTAACTCGTATATGTTCTGCTAATAAATCCTGTTGTTTTTTTAAGGTAAGGTTAATTTCTTTTACTTGCTGAGCAAAGTCTGCAATTTTTTGTTGTCTAATTGTTAGTTCCTGTTGGGCAAGTTGTAACTTCTGCGCATTGACATTAATTTTTTTCTCAGTACGAGAAAGTTCTTGATCTAAAGTACTTTTTTTATCTGCAGCATTAGCAAGTTTTTGCTGCAGCTTTTTAATCTGCACTGTTAATTGTTTAAGTTTATCTGCTGTTTCTGCAACTTTTGGATTGTTACTCGCAAATGAGAAAGTAATAACACTAAATAATATGAAGAATAATAAATGATAGGGTACGATAAATTTAAAGAAGAGCTTATGAGTAATCATTTAGTTATCCATAATTAAGCACTAATAATTTCCTAATAAATCTATAATTAGTCTTTTCGAACTATTAATGACTTTCCAGTCATCTCAGCTGGTTTATTTATCTCAAGCCAAGCTAATAGAGTAGGAGCAATATCACTTAAGCTACCATTGACCTCGGTAAAATGCCAACCGTCACCAACAAATAAAAGTGGCACAGGTTGACAAGTATGAGCTGTATAGGCTTGATTAGTTGTGGTATCAAACATCATTTCAGCATTGCCATGATCAGCTGTAATCAGTAAAGCGCCTTTTTTAGCTAAAACAACCTGGCCAACCTGTCGCATACAGGCATCTAAACATTCTATAGCGTGTATGGTGGCAGCAAAATCGCCAGTGTGACCAACCATATCAGCATTTGCATAATTACAAATAATAACATCATAATCATCGCTGTTAATTGCATCTACTAAAGCCTGAGTCAATTCTTTTGCGCTCATCTCGGGCTTTAAATCATAAGTAGATATACGGGGTGAGGGGATTAAAATACGATCTTCATTTGGAAAAACTTGTTCTGACCCACCATTAAAGAAGAAAGTTACATGAGCATATTTTTCTGTTTCTGCAATACGAAGTTGGCTTAGACCATGCGCTGCGATAACCTCGCCAAAAGTATTATTCATCTTTATAGGTGGGAAAGCTATTTCAGTGGGTAGATTTTTTGCATAGCTAGTCATAGTAATAAAATGAGATAATAGAGGCTTTACTTTAAGTGGAAAAGCATTGAAATTAGGATCAATAAAGGCTTGCGTAAGTTGACGAGCTCGATCGGCACGAAAATTAAAAAAGAAAATTGAATCACCATCCTCTAGTTTTTTACCAGCGCCAATTACAGTAGGTGGAATGAATTCATCGTATTTTTGTTCTTTGTAAAACGTTTTAATAGCTGTAACAGGATCAAGGAAAGTCCTATCTGCTTTTGCTTTGGTTAATAAGTCATAAACAGGTTCAATACGTTCCCACCGTTTATCTCTATCCATAGCAAAATAGCGGCCGCTAATTGAAACAATAGTTGCTACTGGATACTTAGCTAAGCAAGCATTAAGAGCAAGTATGCTATTTAAAGCACTTTGAGGTGGAGTATCTCGCCCATCTAAAAATAAATGTAAATAAACATTGTTAAAATTTAATTGATGACATAATGCTAAAAAAGCGAATAAGTGATTTTCGTGACTATGGACTCCACCTGGCGATAATAAGCCCATAACATGTAGGGCTCGTCCACTATATTTCATATCATTAATGACATTAATTAAACTTGGATTGGCGGCAAAATTACCTGAATCGATAGTTTCATTAATACGTGTAAAGTCTTGATAAATGATTCGGCCAGCACCAATGTGCATATGGCCAACTTCAGAATTACCCATTTGTAAATCAGGTAGTCCTACACTTTTACCGCATGCATTTAAAAGCATATGGGGATAATGCTTCCACCAGGCGTCCCATTGTGGCGTTTTTGCAGCAGCAATAGCATTATATATTTTTTCTTCACGATAACCCCAGCCATCAAGGATCATTAAAACCAGGGGTTTTCGCTGAAACATTTTAAACTCCAAAGCTAATTTAGTAGAAGTAAGATGAGTGCACTTATATTTTAAGCGTTATTTATTTAGCGTTAAACCATTTACTCCAGTGTTTTGTATACTTTTATAAAGCTAGGTAAACGATGCTATAGTATTTAAATTAAAGCAGCAAGTATAAGCATATTAGACCTAAGGGAAAAAGATTTAAATTAAGTAATTTAGGTATAGTGAATTTATATTAATTATAATGATTGTCTTAGCTTAGTACTTAATATTTTGATGCAAAGCGGTTAAACTAGATACATTAATAGTTGTCGGAAGAATTTGGTTGAAAAAAAGATTACCCAAGCATGTAGCTATTGTAATGGATGGCAATGGACGTTGGGCTGAAGCGCGAGGATTATTACGCTTTGAAGGTCATCGTGCCGGTGTAGAAACAGTTAAAACTATAATTCGTTGCTGCCTTGAGCACTCTATTCCCGTGTTAAGCTTATTTGCATTTAGTAGTGAAAACTGGGCACGTCCGGAAAAAGAAGTTGAATTTCTCATGTCACTTTTTTTAAAAGCATTACATCATGAAGTAAATGAGTTACATGAGCGTAATATACGCGTACGCTTTACAGGCTCCAGAGATACGCTATCAGCTTTATTACAAGAACAAATGCAGCAAGCTGAAGAGCTTACTATTAAAAATAAGAGCTTGATATTAAATATAGTCATTAATTATGGCGGGCGTTGGGATATTGTAAATGCTACAAAACTTATAGCCAAAGAAGTCTTAAATGGTCATTTAGCAATTGATGATATTGATGAAACTATCTTTACCAATTATCTCAATATGAATGATTTACCTGAGCCAGATTTATTTATTCGTACCAGTGGAGAGCATAGAATTAGTAATTTTTTTCTCTGGCAATTAGCGTATACAGAATTATATTTTACCCAAACCTATTGGCCTGATTTTACTGCTGAAGAATTTGAAAAAGCATTAGTAAGTTTTGGGCAACGTGAGCGTCGTTATGGTAAAACTTCTCAACAATTAACTGAGATAATCCATGTTTAGACAAAGGTTGTTGACTACCTTAATATTAATTCCTTTAGTACTTATTGGCATTTATTACAGTAGTTATTTGATATTAAATGGTGTCATACTGATATTAGTTTTAGGCTGTAGTTTAGAGTGGTTGCAATTAATTCCTATAGCTAAAAATGTTGAGAAAATAATTTATCTAATAAGTATTGTTATTAGCTTTTTAATACTACCTTGGTTCTATACTTATTGGCTTTATACAAGTTTAGTTATATGGTTTTTAATATTTATATTAATACAGCAGTATCCTAAATTACAAAAATTATGGTCTTATCCTATTATAATAGGATTATTAGGTATTTTGTTTTTACCGCTATTTGGTCAAGGTTTAATGTCTATTTTTGTATTAAATAAGGGACGGATGTTAGTTGTTTATCTTCTATTTCTTGTATGGGCTGCTGATATTGGCGCCTATTTAATGGGCAAATTTTGTGGACGCCATAAATTGATTCCCCAGGTAAGCCCAGGTAAAACCATAGAAGGTTTTTTTGGTGGGTTTTTATTAACTTTATTAGTAAGTGTAGTAGGCTATTTTATTTTCCAACCTCATTTTGTTGCTAACTGGTTTATTATTGCTGTTGGAATGACTTTAGTTGCTTTATTTGGCGATCTCTTTATTAGTATGCTCAAGCGTCGAAGACATGTAAAAGATACAGGCCATCTTTTACCGGGTCATGGAGGCATACTAGATAGATTAGATAGTTTAATAGCGGCAGTACCATTCTTTTATTGGGGCATGTGTATTTTTGCACCCGGGATATAATTATGTTTCTAACTCTAATATATTTTATTATTGCACTTGTCCTATTGATTACGGTACATGAATACGGACATTTTTTAGTAGCTCGTGCCTGTGGCGTAAAAGTACTACGTTT
This sequence comes from Legionella sp. D16C41, assembly GCF_048541585.1. NCBI lineage: Bacteria > Pseudomonadati > Pseudomonadota > Gammaproteobacteria > Legionellales > Legionellaceae > Legionella > Legionella sp. D16C41. Next base: position 621,295 of record NZ_CP183303.1, read on the forward strand.
TTCATTTGGGTTTGGTAAAGTACTTGCAAGGTGGCGTGATAGACATGGAACAGAATTCGTCTGGTCTATTCTGCCTTTAGGTGGCTACGTTAAAATGCTTGATGAAAGTGAAGATGAGGTTCCTACTGAAGAGCGTCATTTAGCTTTTAATAATAAACCAGTGTTGTCGCGTATTGCAGTTGTTATAGCAGGCCCTATTTTTAATTTTTTATTTGCTTTTGTAGCTTTATGGTTAGTTTTAATTATTGGAATTTATTCACTGGCACCAATAATTGATACGGTAAAGCCTAATAGTCCAGCAGCCTTTGCAGGAATAACAACAGAAGAAGAAATTATAGCTTTTAATGATACTCCTATAAAAAGTTGGCGGGATTTTCAATATGCATTAATGCCGCTCATTGGGAGTGATGACTCAATTAAGTTAACCTTAAAAGCGCTTAAATCTGGCCAACAGAGAATAGTTTATCTTCCTATGGCGAGTTGGAAATTAGATACTAATAACCCAGACCCATTGGCAGGCTTAGGGATTGTGCCTTTTATTCCTAAAATTCCACCTATAGTAGGTGAAGTAGTTATGAATTCGCCAGCACAAAAAGCAGGGCTTCAACCAGGCGATTATATTAAAAAGCTCAATAATAAATTGCTAGATGATTGGTTAAACTTAGTAAATTATGTGGCCAAAAATCCAAACAAGCCACTGACGCTAACTATTTTGCGTGGTAAAGATATTTTAAATATTAATTTAACGGTTGCTAGCCAAGAGAAAAACGGTCAGGTAACTGGATTTTTAGGAGTTCGTTCACAAAAGGTAGATTGGCCTAAACAATGGCTTAGATACGATCGAGAATCACCAACACATGCCGTAGTAACTTCATTTAAGCAGACTACTAATTTAATTGGCGCCACTTTTTCTTTAATCACTCGATTTTTTACTGGCAAGTTAGCTTGGCAAAATGTTAGTGGTCCAGTTGGTATAGCTCAGGGTGCAGGCGAGTCAGCCCGTAGCGGGTTTACCTACTATTTATCCTTTTTAGCGCTTGTCAGTATTAGTTTAGGTGTACTCAATTTATTGCCAATCCCCATGCTTGATGGCGGACATCTTTTATATTATGTGATTGAGATTATTCGTGGTAAGCCTTTATCTGATGCTGCAAAATCACTTGGTTTTTGCATAGGTTTAGTCTTATTAATTACTTTAATGGGGCTGGGATTAAGCAATGATCTTGCAAGATTATTACATAAGTGACTTTTGCTTTTCTTGACAGAACAAGTTAGTTCCTATAAAAGGGATGCAAATACCCAATTTCCTTGGAAATGTAACTCAATAGCAATTTTAAGTTAAACAAATTAAATTCAAAACGATCATTTTTAATGATGTGCTGGGCGTAAAATAATAATGAAGAAAGTCAGTAAAAAAAGAGTAGTCAGCGTTTTCTGTTCAACTTTACTTGCATGGTCAATTAATGCTCATGCAGAAGGGTTTGTCGTTCGTAATATTAAAGTTGTAGGTTTACAACGTGTAACTGTTGGAACAGTTTTAAATTATTTACCCATCCAGGTCGGGGAAGAAGTAGGGCCAGACACAACAGGAGAAATTATTCGTGCCTTATATGATACTGGCTTCTTTCAATCAGTTTCTTTAGAGAGGCAAGGTAATACATTAATTGTCAATGTTATCGAGCGCGCTACAATTGGCTCCATAAATGTTGTCGGTAATAAAGAAATTCCTTCTGACAAAATGAAGGAACTTCTAAAGCAGATGAATTTAGTTAAAGGACGTGTGTTTCAGCGTTCTGCATTAGAAAGATTAGAAAAAGAACTTAAGCAAGCTTATAATGCACGCGGTAAATATAATGCTTTTATTGATACTAAAATTACCTCACTGACTGAAAATCGTGTTGCTATTACAGTGACAATTTCTGAAGGCCGAGTTTCTCGTATTCGCGAAATTAAATTTATAGGCAATCATGATTTTTCAAGTGGTGAATTATTATCCCAAATGTCTCTGTCAACAAGTAACGTTTTTACTTATTTTTCTAAAAAGGATCAGTACGCTAAATCTGCTATGGATACCTCTTTAGAAGCTTTACGTTCCTTTTATCTTGATAGAGGCTACTTAAAGTTTAATATTATCTCGTCACAGGTGATGTTATCACCAGATAAGAAAGATGTTTTTATTAATATTCATGTTGATGAAGGGCCGCAATATCGATTCGCAGGCTATGATGTTATGGGAAAAGCGATTTTACCTAAAGAGCAAATAGCGTCTCTTGTTCAAATAAGAAAAGGCGATGTTTTTTCACGTAAAAAGGTAACGGAAAGTATTTCTGCTATTGGACTTGCACTTGGCGATAAGGGTTTTGGTTTCCCCGCAATTAATGCAGAGCCTAAAATTGATGAGGAAAATAAAACAGTTTTTATTACTTTCATCGTTAATCCAGGTAGGCATGTTTATGTGCGCCGGATTAATTTTCATGGTAATACGAAAACAGGTGACTATGTTTTACGTAATATTATCCGACAAGACGAAGGTTCTTTATTATCATTACATAACATAAAAGAATCTGAGCGAAAGCTACGTCTTTTAGGTTATTTAAAAAACATTAATATCACTACGACCCCTGTGCCAGGTGCTAATAATCAAGTTGATTTAGATGTACAAGTTGAGGAAGCGCCTTCTGCTGAAGCAAGTGCATCACTAGGTTATGGTACTAATGGTCCACAATTTAATGCCTCATTCAACCAACATAATTTTATGGGTACAGGCCGCGCTGTTGGAGTAAATTTTAATGCAAGCTATTGGGGTCAAGAATATGCTTTTAATTACTATAATCCGTTTTATACACAAACTGGTATAGGTAGAGGTTTTAACTTATATTATCAACGTGTTGACCCTGACCACCTTGATGTAAGTTCTTATTCTGCTGATCGCGTTGGTGGAGATATTAGTTACAATATAGCTTTAAGTGAAATCAGTAATTTACAATTTGGTTATGGATTTCAAAATCTAACTATTAAATCAGTAGGGGTTGTTCCACAGATTCAAAATTTTGTTAATTTATATGGTCGTAATTTTAATGAAATCCGCTTAACAGGTGGTTGGAATCGAAATACTTATGATCAATTTCCTTATCCTACCCGAGGTTTAAATCAACAATTTACGGGCTTATTAGCACTGCCAGCTAATTCAGATTCATTTTCATATTATAAACTGACTTACTCAGCACACCTTTATTATCCATTGATACGCGGCTTTATCTTATCTATGTTTGGTAATATAGGTTATGGAAATGGCATTAATAAAGATGTGTTACCATTTTTTGAAAACTTTTATGCAGGTGGTATATCACAGCCAGGTATGGTAAGAGGTTTCCAAAGTTTTTCTTTAGGCCCTAAAGATAGTTATGGTCAAGCATTAGGATCTAATTTCTTAGTCAATGGTAGTATTGGTTTAATTTTACCTTATCCTTTTAGCCGTGAAACGATTAGAACAACAGCCTTTATGGATGCTGGTAATGTATTTTCGCGCGGTATTCCACCCTTATTATCTGGGACTGATTCAGGCCCTGTTCGCTATTCAGCAGGATTATCTCTTGAATGGCGCTCGCCTTTTGGTCCTTTAGCATTTAGCGTGGCTAAGCCATTAAATAAACAACCAGGTGATGATACGCAATTATTCCAATTCACTTTATCATCAGCTTTTTAAAGGCTAAAAATTAAAGTAATTTATCTTGGCTTTGTATAACTTTCAGCAGTGAGCAAAGCCAATAAACTAGCTAGATTTTACCATCAGTATCTTCGCAACGTAGATTAAATTATGATAGCATGGACATCTTTCAACTTGGAGAAAAAATATGAAGCGTGTTGGTAGTTTCCTTATTGCAATATTAATGAGTTTAGGGACCTTAACTGCATTTGCTGAGGATGCAAGAATCGCTGTAGTTGATTTGCAAAAAATTATGCAAACTTCGAATCAAATGAAAGCTATTCAGCAGAAGTTAGAAAAAGATTTTAAACCTCGCCGTGATAAACTCGTATCTATGGAAGATGATTTAAAAAAAGATATGGAGAAATTTAAGCGTGATAGCACGATAATGAGCCAAAATCAAAAGAAAGAACTTGAGAAGAAGATTGTATCAAACCAACAACGGTTCGAGCGCGAAGGGCAACAATATCAGCAAGAGCTAAGTACTGCTCATAATGAAGCAATGGAGGATCTTTATTCAAGGATAAGAAAAGCTATCTCTAAAGTGGCTGAAAGTGGCAAATATGATCTTGTTCTACAGAAAGATGCAGCGCCTTTTAGCACCTCTAAATTAGATATCACTGATCAAATTATTAAAGAAATTAATTGAATATAACTCATAATAATTTGTAAATTTAAATTACTGCCATATAGCAGTTACCTGCGTGTCACTGCTATAGCATTAATTTTATTTTACAATTCGATATTAATTGTTTAATTTTAATAGCTCTTTAAAAGTTCTGTAACTATAAATAATTTTAATAATTGACTAGCGCTTTACTAGACCTCTTTCCAAACTATTAAAGATGAGACAAGTTCTTTAGAAAAAAGAATTGAAAAAGTATTGTTTATAAGAATTACATAAGTACTTAGCAGTTGTTTTTTCTATGGAGTTTGGCTGTCTTAATAGCAGTTTGAAAAGATGTTTATTGCATAACGCGTACTCTTGTCCGTTATTTTTTAAATACTTAAGATTTAATTTAGTCTAAGCCTAAGCAACTGCTCAAGAGGATTTACTTAAACCAAGGCGCGTCTTTAATGGTATCAATTTAAGCTTATGTAGGTTAGGTCTTGGACAAACGATAGCTATGTGAATATGTGGTCAAGGATCAACCTACATAAAAATTCTCCTAAGTTGACGCCATTAGGTGAATGTTTATAAGCCTAGTGTTATTATTGTGCTCGATAATAAGCGTACAGGATATACGCTGCAAACCTTATTGTATTAAGGCTAAATGTACTATTTTGTTGTTAACAGTTCAAATAATTTGATTTAAGTGAGAGATAGCAATATGAGTGAGCCTATAGACATAATAAAAATACTTGAACTATTACCACATCGCTATCCTTTTATTCTGGTTGATAGAGTAATGGAATATAAAGCGTTCGACTATTTAATAGCTAGTAAAAATGTAACTATTAATGAACCTGTTTTTATGGGTCATTTTCCTGGTAACCCAATTATGCCTGGCGTTATGATGCTTGAAGCATTAGCACAAGCTAGCGCTATTTTATCAAATTTATCTCGTGAACCTAAAGAAGGACATGAATTCCTCTACTTTTTTGCTGGAATTGACAATGCTAAATTTAAACAAATTGTTATACCGGGTGATCAACTGCGACTTGAGGTAAAGTTAATTGGGCAAAAACGTGATTTTTGGCGTATGCATGGTGAGGCTTTTGTGGGCGACAAGCTTGCTTGTTCCGCAGATTTAATGAGTGCAGCGAAGGAAGTGAAAAGTGATAGATGAACGTGCAATGATCCACCCATCTGTAAAATTAGCAGAAGGAGTATCAGTAGGCCCAGGTAGCTACATTGGTGCTGATGTGGAAATTGGAGAAGGCACCTGGATTGGGCCACATGTAGTAATACAAGGTCCGACTATAATTGGTAAAAATAATAAAATTTTCCAATTTGCCTCAATTGGCGATGAGCCTCAAGACGTAACTTATAAAGGTGAGCCAACCCGTTTAGAAATTGGTGATAATAATATTATTCGTGAGTATTGTATGATTAGCCGGGGTACAGTAAAAGGCGGTGGCTTAACATGCATAGGCAATCACAATTTCTTTATGGCTTATTCTCATGTAGGTCATGATTGTATGGTAGGAAATTACACCATAATGGTTAATTATTCTGCTTTATCGGGCCATGTTATTCTCAATGATTATGCAATTATTGGAGCTTATGCTGCAATTCATCAATTTTGTCATGTTGGTGCTTATGCATTTGTGGCACGAGCAACCTATGTAACTAAAGATGTTTTACCTTATGTTATGATTGCAGGCCATACAACCTCCGCTTGTGGTATCAATACAGTGGGCTTAAGAAGACGTGGATTTTCATCAACCGCAATTGATTATTTGCGTCGTGCTTATAAAATCATTTTTCGTAAGGGACTAACAGTTCAGCAAGCTGTTGCAGAACTAGAAGTGATGCAACAAGACTGCCCTGAAGTAATACCTATGATTGATGCTTTAAATAATTCAGTGCGTGGAATCGTTAGATAATATTATGTTAACTATTATAATAGTTGCTTTTGGTGGTGCGGTTGGTGCTATTGCGCGTTTTGCAAGTGTGACATTAGCCCAATCTATACTGGGAATGCGTTTTCCCTTCGGCACTTTAATTGTTAATAGTGTAGGCTCTTTTTTAGCTGGTTTCATCATGATAATACTTTTAGAGCGGTTCGCTGTTAGTGATCTTTGGCGACTTTTTTTAGTTGTCGGTTTTTTAGGCGCATACACTACGTTTTCAAGTTTCTCATGGGAGACCTGGGCATTATTTGAAAGTGGAAATAGTCTTCTCGCTTGCGCAAATATTTTACTAAATAATATCTTTTCTTTATCATTAGCATTTTTAGGAATACATGTCGGGCGATGGATTGGAGGAGGTTTTTAATGCAAGTGAAAGTGGCACGTATCTATTTGAGTGAGGATTCACCTTTACTAATGTCCATTTATAATTATTTGCATCAGAATAAAATTAAAGGCGCTACTATATTTCGTGGGGTTAAAGGATTTGGCCATTCAGGCAAGTTACGTGAGGCTACAATAATGGACATGCACTTAAATCTACCTATGGTTATTGAGTTTTGTGATGAGCCAACTATTGTAAATAGTGTTTTAAGTCATTTTCGGGATCAATTAGAACCAGGACGTGTTTTGCATTGGCTTGCAGATATGGATATTGGTTAAATTAGAAAATATTGAGGTACAGTAATGTTAGATCCGCATTTATTACGTGAAAACCCTGAGTATGTGGCGCGTGCGTTAGGCAAAAGAGGATTTATATTTGATGTTGATGCGTATATAAAACTGGAAGAGCAGCGTAAGTCGTTGCAAGTTGCGACGCAATCTTTACAAAATGAACGTAATCAGCGTTCTAAAGAAATTGGTTTTGCCAAAGGTCGCGGTGAAGATGTTTCTGCTTTATTAAATTCTGTTAGTCACTTAGGTCAAGAACTAAATCAAAAAAAAGCTGAACTTGAACAAGTTTTAAGTGATTTAGATGCTTTATTATTAACTTTACCAAATATACCTCATGAAACTGTTCCTGTGGGTGCAGATGAGAATGAAAATGTTGAAATTAAACGCTGGGGTAGTGTGCCGCAGTTTAATTTTCCTGTTAAATCACATGATGAATTAGGTGAAGCATTAGGGCAACTGGATTTTGAATTAGCAGCAAAAATAGCTGGTAGTCGTTTTGTAGTTATGAAACATGAATTAGCAAGATTACATCGTGCTTTAATTCAATTTATGTTAGATATTCATACTCAAGAGCATGGGTATAAAGAAATTTATGTACCTTATATTGTTAATGCCGATAGTTTATTGGGTACAGGTCAACTTCCTAAATTTGAGAAAGATCTATTTAAAATAAAAGGGGATGAGCAATATTATTTAACCTCCACTTCTGAGATTCCAGTTACCAATACTGTTCGCAATACTATTACACCAATTGAGTACTTACCCTTAAAATATGCTTGCCACTCACCTTGCTTTAGGAGTGAAGCAGGTTCTTATGGCCGTGATACCAAAGGAATGATTCGACAACATCAATTTGAAAAAGTTGAGTTAGTGTGGGTTACGACTCCTGAGTCATCTTATGAAGTGTTGGAAAAATTAACTCAACATGCAGAAGTTATTTTACAACGCCTAGAATTACCTTATCGAATCGTTACTTTATGTACAGGAGACTTAGGCGCTGGTTCTGCTAAAACTTATGATTTAGAAGTTTGGCTACCAAGTCAGAATACTTATCGGGAAATTTCTTCTTGTTCTAATATGGAGTCGTTCCAGGCTCGTCGTATGAAAGCGCGTTATCGATTAAACGATTCTTCAATTGAATTAGTGCATACTTTAAATGGCTCAGGATTAGCAGTTGGCCGTACCTTAGTGGCTATTATGGAAAACTATCAAGACCAGGATGGTAACATTCATATTCCTGCTGCTTTACAACCTTATATGGGTGGAAAAACATTAATTAAAGCGAAAAATTAGTAAAATTTTTGGCGTTAGGATATTAAGTTTTAAGGAAAAAATGAAAACAGTTTTTGCTAAATACCTGCTAATTAATGGACGTAAAATTAATTGCAAAGTACTAGCGGCAGATGAATCTTTTGCTTCTAGGCCATATCTTTTATGTATTCCGGGCGGGCCAGGTTTTGGCCTTGCTTCAACTGAAGCTTTTACCAACCAATTAGAAAAGCAAGCCAAAGCGCTGCAAATTCCTTTACCTAATGTTATTCTTTTTGACCCTCTCGGTTGTGATAGTAGTGATACTGCTAACGATATTGATGAAGAATATAGTATGTATAATTTCACTGAAATCGCAGCAAATGTTGTAGAAAATGTAAAAGAGGAATTATGTCCTAATCAACCTATGGATTTACGAGTTTATGGTGGCTCTTTCGGAAGCTTAACTGCAATGGATATTCCTCTGCATAGGCCACAATGGGTAATCAATGATGCAACTATCCACTTAAAGCAAATTATTTCTCTCGTTGGTCCAAATGGTGCAGGAGAGAAGGAGTATTCGAGGCAATATTTAGAGGATAATTTTAAGCACCATCCTAATTATCATCACATAAAGTTAGCTTTAAACAAATTATTAGATGGTAAAATTCAGGATAAAGATGATTATATTCAAAGTATCGTTATTAATCTTGCTCCTCTTTATTCAGAAGAAAATGAGAAGTTACTTAATAGCTATTTAGGAAAATTGTTAAGAAATTATCATCGTCAACTTATACCGATTATGAAGGGTATTAATTATTTAATAAAGAAAATAGGATTATCCTCAGATAAACTAGACTATATGATTATGGGTTTAGACGGTTGCTCACTTGAAGTACTTAACCAATTTTTTAAAACAGATATGAATGGATTTAACTTGACCGATAATATTAGCAAAAATTTATCTTTATATAATCAAATTCCAATTAGTTTAATTTCCTGCATAAACGATCATATGGTCAATTACAAAACTGCTGAAGGGATTAATCAATTATTACCTAATTCGAGTGCAGCAATTATTCTTAATGACAAACATATGGCAACTAAAGGCCCAAGTAAAGATACAGTAGAAAAAATAATTTTAGGTATGCTTACTAGTAAAATACCTGAGCAAGCGTTAGCGTCACCACAAATAAATCATCATACTGTTACAGCTAATTTTCAGCAGCAAATTGAGCTATTAAATAATTCTAATAAGGAAAATGCACTTGCTAACAGTACAAAAATGTTATTCTCTACCCTCGGATTGCCTAAGCAAAATGTAGTTGTCTCTGATCCTAATGTTACTAGGGTTATAAATAATTCATCGTCGTTAGTAAGTGCTAAAAATGACCCTGAAGAAGATATTCACGTAGAGTTTAAAATGAATTTGAATTAATTTTAGCCCTCTGTCAGTGCCCAGAGAGTTGTCAGCAATTGTAGGCCGGGCCTTGGGCCCATAGCCGTCAGGATAAATCGATTAGATCGAGGCAGGCAGAGGTGCATTTGAGCCTTTTTTGGAATCGCCGAAACCATCCTTGCGGCTCGATGTTGGACATCCATGTCCAACAACGTTCCAAAAAGGGCTCAAACGCACCTCTGCTTTGAACATACAAGGGTTTAAAACTTAAACATAGCAAGTAGCAAGTAGCCTGGGTGAAACGACGTGAAACCCAGGTTTCGGCCCGCAGGCCTACACTCAAGCTAAAGCTGCTGAAGTTATACTCTTTAGGTTTGTAATGCCACCTTTTTTTATCTAGTCTTTGTTTTAACTAAACCTCATAATATATGCAACAACGCCGGCTTGTCGGCGGAATCCAAAGGAGAAATTTAAGTTAGATTCCGCATTGAACAGTTTTTCTATTTTTCCCTGTGCAGAGGTTAATTAGGGCCTATTATGTTCGTTGAACAAGCTTCTGGCGAAAGCTCTAAATTTGATGCGTTATGTGTAAAAAAAACCAAGTTACTATTACTACGCGCTTTAATTTCTGCCAACACTAAGGACTTTTTTAGTTTTTGATTTGCATCTTGTTCATAAATGACGTTTTCTTTCAGAATAGCACTTTGAGTTTCTAAATAGGTAATATCAGGATCTTTGTAAGCTTTTTTTAATTCCTTTACTAGTTGATCAACAAATGTTTTTTCTTCACTATTTAATGCAGCCGGAACAGCTAATAAATTTAAGCCATTTTTTTTACAGCCCACAATATCAGGGTGGCTTTTTAATAGTTTAGTAAGTAATTTTCCATCAGGATAATATTTTTCAAGTAATTGATAGTAAGAAAAAATAATATCTCTGTCATGATTAAGATCTAAAAAAGTATCTACAGCAGTTTTTCCTTGACGATTTTGTGTAATTGGATTAATTCCGGCCTTTAAAAAGAGTGCGAGACCATATACAGAGAAAGTTGTTTTATTAGCTATTATATGTAGTATAGTATTACCTTGCTCATCAATCTCATTTACATCATATTTACCCGTCTGAACAGACGATATAAATTCTGCTGAGAAACGGGAAACTAAAAAATCTTGAATGATGGAAGGGTTAGGCAAGAGGTCTAATAAAGAAACATTTAATTAGTAAAAATGTGAATCCAATTAAAGTTAATATAAGTTATAGGTGAGAGCAATTTCTAGGTAGTAAGCATAGTTTGGGCTTTGGACCCAAACTATTAAGTTGCGATACATTACTGTAGCCATTATTTTGGGGCAACTTAGTGAGACTATCTAACTCATAAGTTAATTTGTTGCTTATTTACCCATTCCGCCAAATCTGGTTTAAGTAAATCAATTTTACTTAAACAACCTATTGCTTGACCGGTTAGGTTAGCAAAAGGGTAGTGGCCGTTATATATAAAATTTTTATACTCAATAACATGTGTATATTCAATTTCGCTAGATAAAATACTTTTTATTGCTTGATAACTTCGTGGGCTTGTAAATTCAGCACTAAAATAATCATATCCTAAACGTTTTAAAAAATGTAATTGTAAAGCTAATAATTGTTTTGCAAGTCCACGTCCTTGATAATGTTTATTTACTGCTAGTGTAACGAAATGTGCAACTTTTTTAGGATATGGAATAATAGGTAATGGTGCAGATACTGCTTTAAGCAATGCAAAAATGGGGAAGAATTTTGCTGATAATTCTGGCAGTTCATCGTCTTTTGTTATTAAAGGTTCAGAAATTCTACAGCCGATCAGTTTATTATTTGTTTTATCTCTGGCTACCAAACTTAATGAATTATTTATAGCTTTCTCACAGAGATAGCGGGCAAAAATACTAAATTCAGTTACTGAAATGTTTAGTGCGTGTGTCATAGGCTCAGCTTCACTAAACGATTCGGCAAGACATTCTACCGCCTCGTCAATATCTGTATTATTTAATACACTAAATTTAATCTCAGTCGATAAAGATAAAAATGGATGAGTTGGTACTGAATGATTATCGGTGCATATCGAATGCATATCTTATTGCTTCCTATTTTAACTAATTTTAGTTGCTTAATTTAAGCGTTTGTTTGTTGGCAATATCTGAAATCTCTTCACCAAAAGCCTTAGCAATAAAACGTTTGAAAAAAGAAGGAGGAGAATATTTTTCATGTTGAAAAGCTGAATTACCAAAATCTTTCTTAAATTGTTCTCGATTTTCTTTGATATCTTGCAGTAGTTTTTTATTTTCAACTTTATATTCTTCTTTGTTGAATACTTTACTGGTAGATAATATTGTTTTTCCGAGTTTAATTTCGCTAAGTGGTCCGAGATCCTCCCAATTTTCTTTATCTTTCTCAATCCCTGCCATAAATGATTTGATACTAGGTCGTTGTGGATTTAAATTTGCCAAAAATGGAGTTAACTTATGGGTGTAGTGGTCAATATTAAAATTTTTAATTTGCTCTTCACTTAGTAAGGTATGTAGTCCTGGATGTTTAGTATTATTTGCGTTTAAGTTGTTGCTTATTTTTTGTAAATTTATCGCATAGTTACTCTTTTTATCTTCGGGCATACTGCCATGTTTAAATGATACCCAACCACCTTCAGGAGTGATGGCCTTGATTTCATCTTTTAGAGCGGCAGCACCTATGCATGCTAAGACAAATCCTGCACATGAAAAACCTTTAGGTCGTCCTTCATAAGCCGTTCCTTTGTCCATTAAATGAAAACCAAGTTTGATGAATGGTTTATACAAATTGTATGAAGGTATTGTTAGTATTACTCCTATGCCTGCAGCAAAACTTGAAATGGGATGAGGGAAGATAGGATTTTTAATGGGCGCCGTTTCCCGCCTTGCCGCAAATTTCAAATATTGAAATACATTGTTTGCTTGGGCTTCAATACTTGTGTCAGGGTCTTTATCCTTATTTATTAGCGCATCCATTAACCTTTTTTCGTCATAAAGTATACCTTGTTTTAACCAACACTCTGCTTGGTTTGCAATTTCTTCACCGCTTAAGGTTTTACTGCGAATAACTTGAGTTTCAATTTTGTTTTTTTGCCATGGGTGGAAAAGATTACCTGTATTTTTTAATTCATGATGAAAATAAATAGTATGTGCTAATGTGCTTCTAATTAAGCCTGATCTTTTAAGTCCATAGCCCATATGGATAACGTCACCAATTTGCTCAGGGTTTGGTGCATATATAACAGCATGATAAGGGACACCATTAAATTTTATAATAATAATGTCTCCACGTTTTAAATTAGTAACCTCAACCATGTTTTCGTCCTTGGATAATTGTTTGAGGTATTCTATATAAGTAGTTAGCAGAAATATAGGCTGACTTCTACAATTTGCTTAGTTTAAGAGCCTTACTATACAATCCCAAAATTTTAAAATAAAAATATGATTTCAAATTTCGATTTAGAGGATAATTTTGATAAAATGATCAAAAAATTATGAATATTATGAAGATAGGGCTGAAGCATAAATTAAACTTAATTTTATCAAAGTAACGATTCGTTGACTTCAGCCAAAATAGGTAAGTTTCGCAACGGAATTTCTCTTGATTTTTTCACCAACTATTCTGAACTAGGCAATTGGTTAAATATAAACCAAAAATTTCTATTTTGGCCTATGACATCGATTTCAGATAGGTTATTAATAATTTTTAAGCTAAATGGCTTATAACGCAAATTAATTATTATAGGATGTAATATTATGTTAGGTATAGCTAATACTTTATTTGGCTCAAATAATCGAACTGATTCTGAAGAAAATAACACTTCATCTGAAGTAGTTTCTCCACCTACAGAAATCCAGTTTAAAGTGATTAATAACTCTGCTGAACCATCTGTCAATCTTGAAGAATTACAGAAAAAATCAGTGATGCTTCCATTCTCTCCAGATGAAATGGTTCAACAGTACGGAGCAACCTGTAAGCTAACGGTCATCGCCTCTGTTGATCGTTTTTTTGCACATAAGAATCATTATCCTGCTGTTCCTGTGTTCAAAAACTCTAAAGGGGTTTATGGGCAAGAGAAAAGTGGAGTATCTATTCGACAATTATCTAAGTATCTTGGATCAATACAAGGTGAGTTATTAGAAATAGATCAATTAACAACTTTATTAAATCAATCACTAGGCTATGAAAGTGAAGTAGTGGAACTAGGCAGTGAAGAGGAATTTAGAGCACGCGTGATCCACGAGTTACAACAGGGACAGCCTTGCATTAATTTTTTTAGCGTTGATACTAGGTCAGAGCCTGAGTTTCACGGAAAGCCTATTGTTACAGAAAAAGGAGATTTTGAGCATGCGTGTTTGATCACTGGCTATGATGCCTTGAAAGATACCTTGCGCATCACTCATTGGAATCGGCATTTTAATGTTTCATTACATCAATTTTATCAATCGAATCAATCACTAAAAGATACCAGGACTCAAGAACATTATCGTTCCATTAAAGAAATAATGAATATATTGTTTGGATATCAAACCAAATACTCTATACAGCGTAAATTTAATTTAGCTGATCGAGATGAGTTGATCCCTCTTACTAAATATCTACAAAAAGAAATGGGCACCGATCCCCAGTTAGTTTTAGAGTTGGCACAAACTGTTCCTGAGATAGGTACAATAATTCCTAAAGTTGGTACGGGGTTTCGCAATAAAATGATCTGCATTTCAGCTCCCACACCTAATAGGGTAGTTGAAATGCAAGACTCTCCCTTACGTCTTAATACTTTTATTTAGAGCTGCCCGAGGTCTGTCATAGAAAATTTTATTGTCTTATATATTTGCTGAATTTTTTGAAGTTTAGCAGATGCTCATTTTTACATGGAACATTCAATCGTGATATTAGATGAGTTCAATACTAAATTAAATAATTTGGATACTAATATCGCAAAAATGATTACTAAAAATAATGTTTTATCGCAAACGATTCATAATTTAAGTAATAAGAAAGATAAGCAACCAAGCCCGAGGATTTACACGATGTTTGGTTTGAAGTAAGAAAAAGAAGTCAGGAAGTAGCGTGGCCTGCAAGCAAATCTGACTTTTCACCAAGTTTCATAACTTGTGATTAAGAGTCCATAGCTTGCAATCAGGCTACATTATTTCCCAAACCTTTGGTCGGAGTGACAGGAGTTGAACCTGCGACCCCTGCCTCCCGAAGGCAGTGCTCTACCAAGCTGAGCTACACTCCGATTAATAGAGTATAGTGTTACTCACAAAACTTTATGCAAGACTAGTGAGTACGCTCAAGCGCAAATGCTGCTAATTCTTCTAAGGCTTGTTTAAAAATAGAATCAGGCAGTATTTTTAATGCTAGAAGGGCAGCATCAATTTCTTTTGCAGCAAATTCCTTGGTAAATTCAATGGCTTTCGTTTCTTCAATAATAGCTAAAATTTCAGGAAGATTATTTAAATTTCCCTCTTTTAAACTTTGTTTTATTAATGCTTGTTGAGTAAGGGTGCCTTGCTTAAGAGCATGTAAAAGAGGCATTGTTGCTTTTCCATCTGCTAAGTCGGTACCAATATTTTTTCCTGTTTCTTTAGTATCAGCACAATAATCTAGCGCATCATCAATTAATTGAAAGGCATTGCCCAGATGCAAACCATAATTATAAAGTCCATGTTCTATTTCTTCTCCAACCTCGCCCAAAATAGCGCCTATGGCTGCTGATGCTGCAAATAAGAGGGCTGTTTTAGCTTTTATTACTTCAAGATAATCATCAATAGTTAACAAAGGATTATGGCGGTTAACTAGCTGTTTTACCTCACCACAGCTAATTTCATGAGAGGTATTTGAAAATAAACGTAGAATAGACCAATTTTTTACATCAACAAGTAGTTGCACGGATTGAGTAAAAAGATAATCACCTACTAAAATACTGGCTTTACTTCCCCAGATTTCATTAGCAGTTTCTTTTCCTCGTCTTAATTTGGATTCATCCACGACGTCGTCATGTAATAGGGTAGCGGTATGAAAAAACTCAACCATAGCCGCCAAAGCGATATGATTTTGACCTTTATAATTACAAGCATTACTGGCAAGTAATACAAGCAGAGGACGTAAACGTTTTCCGCCACTTTCTACAATATGGTGTGATAAATCATCAATTAACCCTACTTGCGATTGTATTTTATCAATAATTAGAGCATTAACGGCTTCAAAGTCGTTAGCAACAAGCGCTCGTAAATGGTCTACCGACATTTTTTATCCTCAAGCATTTAATCCATGAATGCTAAGGTCCATAATAATTAATGTCAAGTTAACTAACAAATAATAAGTATGTTAGTAACTAAGATACTAATTGATTGCTAAACAAATTAAGTAATTTTTGATTTTAGTTTAAAAAGTAAGATTTTTTGTCGGAAATTATTTTTTCTTTAGCTAAAATCAATATATATACAGTAAATAATTTATGTATATTAAGCGTTAATTAGATTAAATAGGTAATCAAAACTATTTATAGAACTACAGTATAGGTAACTGGAGCACTGATGGAGCAGAGAACAGTTTGGATTATTAATAATATTGATGATAAAAACCTTTTTCCTTTGGAAGTTGATCAGGCAAAAAATATTACCGATCTTCCTGCAGAACCTCCTTACGCATTAATTTTAGCTAAATCGCCTCAGCAACATTGGCCTGATTTAGTAAAAGAAATTCGTAAAAGACCTGAGTATCGTTTTCTCCCTATTTTTTACCATGGTGATGTTGAGCCAAAATTAAAACATATTTTTGATGGCGCTGCTGATAGTAATACATTCATTACCTGCGCTAATCAAATTAATGAGCGCTTAAAGAGTATATCTAAAGCTGTTTTAGAAGCCACTGATAAAGAAGCAATCTTGCTTATTTATTTATATTCAAGAACTAATATGTTGGTACATGGTTACAAGAGTGCAAGCTCACCCTACATTTATGAATATCCCTTATTAACTGTGCTTTTAAATGAAGAATCTGGCTTTGAACATTGGCAGTTTTTGGAAGATCTAGTATTAAGAGATTTATTAGCTCACCACAGCTTAGTTGATGAAATAACAATTTGTCCTGCTTGCGGCTCAGGGTTACTTAATTTAAGAAATAGCTGTCCTAGTTGCCATTCGATTGATATTAAACCACAACGCTTTATTCATTGTTTTGCTTGTGGAAATATTGCGCAAGTACCTGAGTTTTTACGTCAAGAGCGATTAATATGTACTCGGTGTCATACCAAACTTGAAGAGCTAGGTGTGGATTATGAAAAACCTTTGGAAGATAAGATATGTAATAATTGCGGTCATTTTTTTGCCGAGCCTGCAATGGATTTAGTTTGTTTAGTATGTCAGCGTGTTGCCGCCCCTTCAGATTTTACAGCACGCCGCCTTTATAATTATCATATAACACGCCGTGGTGAATATTTAGCTCGTGGCATTGATAAAAGTATCTATACTAATTTTAGTCATTATTTTAAAGTGATTGATTTTCCTATTTTTTTATCTGTTTTAACCTGGCAAGCTAAACTAGCCGAGCGCTATAGCTCAATTTATTTTAGTATAATGATTTTGCAAATTACCAATGAAAATAAGCTTATTGAATTGCAGGGTGAAAAAAATTCCGAGCGCTTATTAGGGCAGTTATTTACGAGTTTAAAGCAGGTATTTCGTGAAAGTGACTTAGCTGCTCGATCAAATGGAAGCATGTTCTTTTTTCTCCCTTTAGCGAATCAAGAGGGCTGTATAGTCATTTTTGAGCGTATTAAAAACGCTGTCCAGCAGTTAGTTGAAACAGAAATAGGGGAAGGTTTATCAGTTGGTATTAGCTATATGACCTCGGCTGATATTATTAATAATGGTCTACAAGGTGAATTAATTTTAGCAGAATTACAAACACGCATGCTTGAAAGTAATCACAGTATTATTGGTAATAAAGTATAAAATAATTATTAATTAATCCAATTGAAAAACGTATTTAATTAACTATTAACTTAATATAGCATTTCTCACTAATTTTATATTAGACATTAAAGCGGAAATGCATAACATCGCCATCACAAACCACATAATCTTTTCCTTCCAAGCGAAGTTTTCCTGCTTCTTTTGCACCTTGTTCACCACCATAGGTAATAAATGCGTCATAAGCAATAACTTCTGCTCTAATAAATCCTTTTTCAAAATCAGTATGAATGACGCCTGCCGCTTGTGGTGCTGTTGCACCTTTAGGAATTGTCCAGGCTCTTACCTCTTTTACACCTGCTGTGAAATAGGTTTGTAAGCCTAATAATTCATAGCCAGCACGAATAACACGATTTAAACCAGGTTCACTTAAACCCAGTCCCTGCATTAGCTCCAATCGATCAGGCTCGTCTAATTCTACCAATTCTGCTTCAGTTGCAGCACAAAGAGCAACTACTTTAGCATTTTCTTGTAAGGCTAGATTAATCACTTTTTCAAGCAGAGGATTGTTATCATAGCCCTCGTCATCAACGTTTGCGATATAAAGCACAGGCTTTGCTGTTAAGAGAAAGAAACGTTTAATAATTGTTTCTTCTTCTGGTTTAAAAGAGAGGGTACGTACTGGAAAACCTGCATCCAAATGTGCTTTTACCTTAAGCAGAAGTTGTTGTTCAGCGAGTGCCTCTTTGCTTCCACTTTTAGTATTTTTATTGATTTTAATTAAAGCCTTATCAATTGTTTCCATATCTGCTAAAGCTAACTCTGTATTAATCACTTCGATGTCACTTAAGGGATCAACGCGTCCTTCAACGTGAATAACATCAGATTGATTAGTTCCAAAACACCGTACAACATGAGCGATAGCATCCGTTTCTCTAATATTTGCTAAGAACTGATTACCTAAGCCTTCCCCTTTAGAAGCGCCTTTAACAATACCGGCAATATCAACAAATTGCATAGTAGTCGGTATAGTTTGCTGTGGTTTAACAATTTTACTTAATTCATCTAGGCGTGAGTCTGGTAGAGTTACAATACCTACATTAGGTTCAATAGTACAGAAAGGATAGTTTTGAGCTTCAATACCTGCTTTAGTAAGCGCGTTAAATAAGGTTGACTTACCAACATTAGGTAAACCAACAATACCACATTTAAATCCCATAATTGGCCTCTTTTAAGTATTTCTCTACATCAGTAATCGATTAATTAATAACTTGAAGTTTCTTTAGCTATTAATTTTATTCATTGCTAACGCCATTTCACCTTTTATAAGTGAGGGTAATATTGTTATTGCACGTTCAAGTGCTGCCAAGATTAATTGTTTGTCGGTTAAGCTAGGTCTGCCAAGTACATAATTTAAAACTAAATCTTTATGTCCTGGGTGTCCTATTCCAACTCGCAGACGATGAAAATCTGCACTACCAAGTTTTTGCGTTATATCGCGAAGCCCATTATGACCACCATGTCCACCACCGGCTTTTAATTTAATACGGCCAGCAGGAAGATCAAGCTCATCGTGCACTATAAGAATCTCGTTTGGATTAATCCGGTAAAATTGACTAGTTTCCTTAGTTGCTAAACCACTTTGATTCATAAAAGTCGTAGGCAACAGCAATCTACAAGAGTGACCATCTTGTTCAATGATAGCTAGCTCAGTATGGAGCTTCTTTTCAAGCTTAAAGGACACATTGTAAGCTTTAGCTAACATTTCAACAAACCAGCTACCAGCATTGTGACGCGTAGTCGCATAAGCTGGGCCCGGGTTTTTAAGTCCAATGATTAATTTAATTGCCATAAATTATTATAAGGAGGCGATTTATTTTCGCTTCAACTAAAGGGAATTCATATGTAGGTTGGGCCTTGGCCCAACATTCACGAGTTATTACTGGGCTAAGGCCCAATTTACCTATTCTGGCATATCTTCTTCAGGCTTAGGAGCCGTTTCTTCTTCAGTACCACCTTTTGGTGCATGAATAGCTACTATTGGTAAATTATGATCAGCATCATTGACGTTAGCAGTGAGCTGAACCCCTTTAGGTAGTTTTAAATCAGCTAAATGTACTACATCATTAAGGCCAACTTCACTCATATCAACTTCAATAAATTCAGGTAAATTCTTAGCTTGGCAACGAACTTCTACTTGAGTCATATTATGGTTAATACGGCCGCCTGCTTTTACTCCCTTAGATATGTCTTCATTAATAAAATGTAAAGGAATATTTTTTACCAAAATATCTTTTGCTGATACACGCTGTAAATCCATATGTAGGATAACAGGCTTATAAGGGTGGCGTTGTAATGCTTTAAGGATTACATGCTCAATTTTCCCGTCTATACTTATATCAAAAATTGAGGAGTAAATACTTTCGCTCTCAAGCGCTTTTATAACTTTGTTATGAGAAAGATTTAAGGTTTGGGGTTCTTTGTCACCACCATATAAAATAGCAGGGACTTTATTTTCAAGACGACGTAGGCGGCGGCTCGCACCTTTCCCTATATCAGCTCTTGTTTCGGCTTCTAAAACTATTGATGACATAACTATCTCCATAGAAAAAACATTGATACTTAACGCGCGACCAAGTTAAGTACTAAAATAAATTTGGAGCCAGAGTATACAATAATTTAAAATCAACTTGAAGTAATACCAGTAATTTCATAAAATATGCAACTTTGTTGAACTTATAAAGCCATTTCGGCGAGTTGGAGATAAGCTATGTATGCGGTAATTAAGACAGGCGGTAAGCAATATCGTGTAAAAGAAGGCGATATTATTAAAGTAGAATCGCTGTCTGGTGATGTTGGGAGTGAAGTCGATTTTGCTGATGTACTCATGCTTGCTGATGGTGATAATGTTACTGTGGGCACGCCTTTAATTGCAAAAGTGGCTGTGAAAGGCGAAATCCTCGCACACGATCGCCATAAAAAAGTTAAAATTATTAAATTCCGTCGTCGTAAGCACCATATGAAGCAAATGGGTCATCGACAAAATTTTACGCAGATTAAAATTACTGCGATTAACGGTTAAGAGGGGAAAGCAATGGCTCATAAAAAAGCTGGTGGTAGTACGCGCAATGGCCGCGATTCGAATCCCAAGTATCTTGGTGTCAAGCGTTTTGGTGGTCAATATGTAAATGCTGGTGAAATTTTAGTCCGTCAACGCGGTACGCGATTTCATGCAGGCGCAGGTGTAGGTTGTGGTCGTGATCACACTTTATATGCATTAGTTGCTGGTAAAGTTGCCTTTTGTATTAAAGGGGCTAAAAATCGTAAATTTGTTACGATTGAAACAGCTGAAGGTAGCGCTAACTAGACTAATAGTAAAACAATCACTGTTGCTAACTTCAATCATCTGATGTATGTCAACATTTTGATATTAATGTGCCGTAGGTTGTAACTTGCGGCATATAACCTCATTCTAAGCCCAACCTACATGAAAATTTTCTTAAGTTGGCACCATTAACTGGGTTATTACGTAGTATTAAATCCCCGTCCTATCAGGTAAATTAATTAAATAGAGAAAATAAATGAAATTTGTCGACGAGGCCATTATTAATGTTGAAGCTGGCAATGGTGGGCATGGTTGCTTAAGTTTTAGGCGTGAGAAATTTGTTCCTTTTGGTGGCCCTGATGGTGGTGATGGCGGCGATGGTGGAAGTGTTTACTTAGAAGCCAATAGTGATCTTAATACTTTGGTTGATTTTCGTTATCAAAGGCACTTTAAAGCTAAAAACGGCCAGTCAGGCATGGGTAGTAATTGCACAGGTAAAAAAGGTGAGGACTTAATTATTCAAGTTCCCGTAGGAACACTTGTTTTTGATTGTGATACAGATGAATTATTAGGTGATATTAAGCAAGCAGGCGATCGCTTATTAGTGGCTCAAGGTGGATTTCATGGGCTCGGTAATACACGGTATAAAAGTAGTGTTAATCGAGCTCCACGACAAACAACACCTGGAACGCCGGGTGAAGCACGCCGCTTACGTTTAGAGTTACGTGTTTTAGCAGATGTGGGTTTATTGGGCTTACCTAATGCAGGTAAATCAACTTTAATTCGTGCAGTTTCTAGCGCTAAACCTAAAGTAGCTGATTACCCTTTTACCACACTTCACCCTGAACTAGGTGTGGTTAGAATATCTTCTTTTAAAAGTTTTGTGATGGCTGATATCCCAGGCCTTATTGAAGGCGCAGCTTTAGGAGCAGGATTAGGCCATCGTTTTTTAAAACACTTAGCACGTACCTGTATTTTATTACATGTGCTTGATATTTTACCAATAGATGGCAGTGATCCCATTACTAATGCAAAAGTTGTTTTGCAAGAGTTGACGCAATATGACCCACAATTAATTAATAAGCCACGCTGGCTTGTTTTAAATAAGATAGATATGGTTCCTGATGAAGGCGAACGAGACCATATTAAACAGACTATTATTCAAGGCTTAAATTGGCAGGATAAAGTCTTTATGGTTTCTGCTCTAACGGGTGAGGGTACAAAAGAGCTTTGTTATGCATTAATGGAGCTGATTGATGAGATGAAAGAGCCGAGAGCTAATTAATTCAGCCGCATAATGGATAACCAATGGGCTCCTATGTGGTATGACATGTGTTTCTTTACCTTCAAAACGGCCATGACTATAAAAAATAGCTAGCGAAGTTTCACCATTTTTAGGCCGATTAGACCAGTATTCGTAGAGTCCACAAATATGAAAATGAAGCGCTGCATGATTTTGTTCATGAAATTTAATAAAAGGATATGTTTCAGGTAGCTGAATTAATGATTGTAAAAGTCCACCCGTAACTTCATCTAGAATAATAATAGGTTTTTGCCATTTTTGAATCAGCTCGACTAATTCTTCTGATGCTTTTTTATCGGTTTTAGTTATTAAGTGGGGGCTTATAATAGGTTGTAGGGTTTTTAAAATTCTTTCAACTAATTCTGGTTTAGCCCAAACTTTACACTCCACATAAGGCGTATCAAGCCGATAACCTGTTTTACAATTAAATGTTTGTAAAGCGTCATCAATTGCTTGAGCAATTTGGCTCTCAGCCACCCCAAATAAGCGCCACTTAAGCAGCTTCGTAGTGGTATGTTGAGTATTTTGTAAGATAGGTAAAATATAATTATTAAACATGGGCAGACATTCTCTAGGCGGGCCAGGTAACATAATAAGTAATTTATTATGGTGTCTAACATAACAGCCCATTGCTGTGCCATTTGGATTAGGTAATAAATAAGCTTTTGCAGGAAATTTAGCTTGTTGTTTATTGCCTTCGCTTAACGCCAGCTTACTATGGTATAGTCTATTTTGAATATGCGTTAGCGCCTCTTCAAACTCTATAAGTGAACTTTCTAAATAGCGACTTAGGGCATAACGTGTCCTATCATCTGAAGTAGGGCCGAGTCCTCCGGTGATAATGATGATGTCATGCTGATGAGCTAGAAAACTAATGCATTGGTATATCTCAAGCTCGTCGTCACTACAAGATAGATGTATGCCAACTGCTAATCCCTCTGAACTAAGCGCATGTGCTAAATAATGAGAGTTAGTATTTAGCGTATCTCCATGAATAATTTCATCGCCTGTAGCTAAGAGTGCAATTGCCATAATTATACGTTCCTATCAATGTATCTTTATGATAGAGGTTTCGAATATAAAAATGAATAGACTTTTTTGCAAACTACTATTGCTGGCTAAGAGTTGCTGAAAGTAGATTAATTAGAAATCAATTTTGCAGGTAAGTTCTCGTTTAAGTTAAGTAAATAGATTAAATAATTTTGTAATATCTAATTATAAATTAATATAATTTTAACTTTTTAGCTTTTATTATTGCTTAATTTTTAAATTAAATACTATATGTTTAAAATTTCTTGCAGGTAAACTTAAGAGGTGGTAAGCTCTCGCTTGCTTCAAATAGCCTGTAGGAGGCTAAAACAAAAAAATTTATAAATATGCATAATGTACAAATTTAAAACGTATTTATTAAACGATTATTACAGTAATAAAATTAAGGTAAGACTGTTTTTTTAAGGGGAATTGAAGTTACTAACTATTATTGTAGTAATTTTTAAACTATTGTTACTAGCAAATAAGCGGGCTTTTTACTATATAATCAAACACTTATAAATATTTATTTTTTAATATTTAATAAAGCCTAGTTTTTTCTAAGTTGTTTATCTGTGTTGTACATCTAATAGACTAGTTTTTGTAGTCGCAAATTTTAAATTCTTTGCTCTCTGAGCGTTTAATTATTTTACAATTTTATAAATCGTAAAGATTTATGAAATTTTTATCAAGTCAGATTAATACTGACTTAATTTTTTTTTTATATACTGGACCGGCTTTAAACCAAAAGCTCTATACCTAGTCAGAATTATAATAAGAGGTAGACTTTTATGACTAATAAGAAGATAGAAAGGACAATAGAGCAGGATGCTAAGAACCCAATAATAATAAACCAAACTCCCGTGGCTGCTACAGTAGCTAACAAAAGCCCCTTTGTAAGTCCAATGGATGCTGTAAAGCAAAGACTATCAGGCTCGTTAGCAACTTCAGTAGGAAGTAGTAATTCAAGCTTTACAGCAAGAGTTAAATCCTTTTTTGTTCAAAATGAATATGGCAAAGCACTTACTACTGCAGGTGTGACTAGCTTTAGCGTAGCAACAGTGATGTATGCATTTGAATTGCGTCAAGCTGAGAAACAATTAGGGATAGCTGTGTCATTGATGAATCCAGCTACTATGAACTATAGAGCGCTGAATATTATTTTTCGTGGCTATGTAAAAGCTAACCAAGGTAGCTTAATGAAAAATGCAGCCATTACTCAGAAAGATAGCATTTCTTCAAATGTAGACTCTATGTTAGGTGAAAAAGGAAAAGAAAATAAGCCAAATACTGGTAATATTAATAAATATGCAGTAACTGGCATTTCTGCTGCAGGTGTTACCTTACTTGACATGGGCTTTACCCATTATCTTGCTAATGTGCGTGCACTTCTTGCAGCTCAGAAGGATTATCCCTTGCTATCGGTAGCAGATAGATTTAAGTTATACAAAGGCAATATAGCACCTTTTGGTACTAAAAGTTATCTGCCATCACTAGCTTCTGTAGCATCTAAAGCTGTAAAAGAGTCGATAACAGAAAAAGCTAGATTCGCTAAAAGTGGCGTAGCACTTCGTGGTTCTAGGAATTATTTATCGTCATTAGCTTGCATCGGTACAACAACAGTATTAAGTGATTGGATTAATCCTTATATATCGCGAGATGCTCATCCTTTTATGCATAATGCAGCTACTTCTATTATTGCAGGTACTGTCATTGCGCCTCCTTCCAATGTGTTTGATGTGTTGTATCGACGGCAGGTAGTACAGTTTGATTTTAAAACATTTACAGCGCCTAAAATTCGGGATGTATTAATAAGCACTGTAAAGAAAGAAGGTCCAAAGGCACTGTTTTGCGGAACAGGATGGGGTGCTTTTAATGGAATATTGGCTTTTACTACCATCAATTATATTTCAGATCTTTTGGAAAACTATGTTTTTAGTACAGAAAAAGCTAAGCAACCGCAGGTTAGTCAGGCGCGTAATGGATTTTTTAATCAGGCCGCAAAACCGCAACAGCGCCCAGAAGTAGATATGAAGGCCGTTGCGACGGTAGAGCCACAGCAGCAAGAATCACCT
Organism: Legionella sp. D16C41; assembly: GCF_048541585.1. Taxonomy (NCBI): domain Bacteria; kingdom Pseudomonadati; phylum Pseudomonadota; class Gammaproteobacteria; order Legionellales; family Legionellaceae; genus Legionella; species Legionella sp. D16C41. Next base: position 646,590 of record NZ_CP183303.1, read on the forward strand.
ACGCCAAAAGTATAAGAATATAATTTATAAACTTAGAAGGAATACTAGGAAGTATCTTTCTAAGTTTGTAAAAATTCTATTAAAACAATTTTTGCATAAAAAAACTTTACATCCGCGGACTTGGCAATTGTCCTATTTCTTTTTCTTCGCCAATCACTTTACTTTGGTTCGCTAAATAAGAAGTCACCTTTGTAACAGCTAAAGCTTGGGTCGCTATATTTGCCGTTTGCATAATATAAGGCATTGATTTTTTAACAAGTGGGACAGCAGTTGAGAAAAAGCTTTGACCAAACTTTCCAGCTAAGAAAACACGAACCATATATCACCTTTCCTTTTGTATATGAATTATTTGAAAATACAGTCTACTGCATAAATTAATGAATTTATAGAAGCTAGTGTGATATAAATTAAGTCATAATTTTTAAATTTTGTCTCAATAGGTTTATTTTTTTAAATAATTTAAAAAAAATTTTTGATGAAGTTTACAATTGTTAATTTTATAGTGCTACTCACTAAGTATAGGGCAGTGGTAAGTGAGATGAAGGAATATGTTGGTTTGTAAAAAACCTTGTATGAAGCTTAAGAAGTGGCGCTATATCTTTATCTTTTCACGTTACTTATAATACTGTGTTAAGGCTAATTTATTTAAATATTGTTTTTATGCCAATAAGTGAACCAATTGATGCCGTAATTACATGGGTAGATGGGCAAGATAAAATACATCAAAAAAAATTGGCTGAAACACTAAAAAATTTAGGCATACAGCAACGTCCAGTAGCTGCAGAGCCGACGCGTTTTAATGAATGTGGAGAGCTTAACTATTGTCTACAGTCTTTAAGTCGTTTTGCTCCCTGGCTTAGAACTATTTATATAGTAACTGATGAACAAATTCCGCCTATTGTTCAGCAGTTAGAAGATAAAATATTCATTCAAAAAATTAAAATCATTGATCATCGAGAAATTTTTGCAGGCTTTGAAGACCAATTACCTACTTTTAATAGTGTAGCAATTGAAACTGTCTTATGGCGAATTAAAGGGCTTGCTAATCGTTTTATCTATGTTAATGATGATTGTGCTCTGGTCCGACCTATGGCGCCAGAAGATTTTTTTAAAGGTAATAAAGTTGTTTTACGGGGTGAATGGAAAACACAAACTAGTAAAAAATGGCAAAATTACCTTTATAAATTGAAAGCTAGCTTATTGCATCAGCCAGTTAAATTACTAGCCTGCAGCCAACATCGAACATTGCAAGAAAATAGCGCTAAGTTAGCTGGCTGGGAAAAGCGTTTTTTTCATCTACCCCATGTTCCATTTCCCTTAAAACGCTCAACTTTTGAAAGTTTTTTTAAACAACATCCACATTTACTGATAAATAATATAAGTTATCCTTTGCGCGATCCTAAACAATACTGGCCAATTTCATTGGCTTATCATCTAGAAATCAAAAATGCTAATATTGTTTATGATAATTCTTTACAAGCTATTACTGTTAATGGCGCTTGTCACTCTTTAAAAAAAATTAAACAAAGGCTCAAACATGTAACAAAAAAGAATATTGCCTTTATTTGTATGCAAAGCATTGATTTAGCACCACCAAGCACTCAACGGTGGATGCTTAATTGGCTCAATGATAAGATAGTGAACGTCAATTAACTAAATTGTTTCTTTCTTGTAATAGTTCAGTTAAGGTTAAAAGACCTTGTGTTTTATTTGCAAAAGGCGCTAATTGTTCTTTTGCTTTTTGAAAGTAGGTGTTAATTAAATCAAGTAAATGGGATTGACTATAAAGTTTAGCAAAAGTAACTTTTTGATTAGCTAAATCAGATGCTCGATTTTTTCCAAGTTTATCAAGTGGAGCGTAACAATCTAAGTAATCATCTTGCATTTGAAACACTAAGCCTAGATAAGTAGCATAGTGACATAAAGCTATTTTTAAGGGTTCTTTGGGGCTGCCGGCTGCAATAACCATTTTAATACAAGCTAAAATAAGTTTTCCTGTCTTTAACTCATGAATAGCTCGAAGTGTTGCTTCGCTAATAGTAATGTTGGTAAGCTCTGAGAGATCAAGGCTTTGCCCACTGACCATTCCACTAGGACCGCTGGCATAAACTAATTCACGCGCAATAGTGATAACTTGGGATTCGGTTAAAAAATGAGGTAATTGGGTTAAGAGAACATCAATAGCTAACGCTTGCATGCCGTCACCTACTAAAATGGCCGTTGCTTCATCAAATTGTCGGTGGCAACTGAGTTTACCGCGGCGAAAATCATCATTATCCATGGCAGGTAAATCATCATGAATTAATGAGTAAGCATGAGTAAGTTCTACTGCTGCGGCGATAACATCTAGACAGGGTAAAGTAATATCTAATGCTTCACCGGTTAAATATACTAAAATAGGTCGAATACGTTTTCCGCCAGGAAATAGGGCATAGTGTATTGCTTCTTTGATACGCTCTGCAGGAATTTCTACTTGTGTAATAGTTTCTTTAAGAAAATTTTCATGACGGCTATGATAATACTTTAATTGTTCATCAATCATTACATAATCCAGCCGGATCTATAGAATTTAAACGCAGTATTTCTATTTTCTGTTCCGCTTGTGTTAAGTCTGTCTGGCATTTACGGGCAAGATTAATTCCTTTTTCATAATACTTTAATGCATCTTCTAAAGTTAAATCGCCTTGCTCAAGCTTTTTAACAATGTCATCAAGTTCGAGAAGTGATTTTTCAAACTGAATAGCTTTAGCCATAACCATCCCGTTTTAAAATATAAAAATGACAAGTATACCTAAGATAGAAGGAAATGCTATGTTTTAGTGAAATTTAGCTTTTGTGAAGAGATGTTATCTATCTCTTATTAAATAAAAGGATTGCTCCTATAAATAATTAATATTTTATACGCGTATATCTAAAAATTTAATTTAAAAACCTTTATCATATTTATTATTTAATAATTCATTATCAGACTTATTAGCATCATTAAAAAAACTATTATTAGTTAATGGCGATTGATTATTAATTTTTACGTTATTATTTAAGTTTGAATCCTTAATTTCTGTAAAGCTTTCTATAATAGTGAATTGCTCCATTTCAGAGTCTGAATTAATAAGTTTTTGAAGTTGTCCATCAGCATCTAATCTTTTTAAATCACTAACAGTTAATAAGCCTTCTAAAATTAATCCCTTTAACTTAGTATTATTATTGATGATTTGTACTAATCCTAACTCATATAACTCTTTAAATTCTTGCAAAGTTAGACGGCTTCGCTCTATTAGATTGATTATTGCAAAATCTATAACAGCAATAAACTCTTCATCAGTAAGGCTAACGAGCTCTTTTAACGAAATTTTATTTAAGTCAATATAGTGCATTAGATGACTTGCTCGTCTAAAGAGAATAAGTTTTTCCTCTTCTGAAAATTCTTTAAAATCGAATTTTTGTTTATTGAGTACTGTATTTAATTCTGCTTGCTCGCTAAGTGTTAAAGGGATTAGGGCAGCAGCTTTAGGAACAAATAATGATTTACCCTCGCTTACTAATTGAAGATATTGTCCGTGCTTTTCAAACTTAATATTATCTAAAGAGCCTATAGGTAGGTTAAGATACTGTGCCATCATAATAGCTACTTGTTTTTCTGGTGAACTCTCCTGCTCAATTAAGTGGCGGAATTTTTCTATAAATTCAATCATCTCGCTATAAACTGAGGGTTTAGGGAAGGAATGAATATCTATACTTAAAGCTTCCCATTTTTGTTTATTTAAAACCATATCTATCATAAGCAACCAGGTCGTTTCGACAAACATAGAAGCAGTAAATAAGCCCATAGGCCTATCTTCGCTATAAACTTTGGCATTTAATAACCTAGCAAAACACTCAGTTAGTGCTTTGGGATCAGTTGCATCACGATACGTTTGTGTTTCTTGGAGAAAAATTCCAACTTCCATATCTAAAGTATCCCATATTTCTTTTGACCATTTTCTATTTGTTTTTTCACGTATCACGTCTATAGAATGAAGTAAGGCATCATAAACTGGATTAGGAATAGTGGAAATTAGTCTTCTATGTAACTCATCATGTAATGCTAAATAAAAAGAGCGAGCTTCTACCTGATGAAAGGAAGTTTCATCTTTAACATCTGGATAAGATATAGAAGCATAACGCCCATATCTTCTAATAGAATTTTCAATGTCATTGATATCAAATATGCCTGTACTTGGGAAAAGGTTTTTGGCATGTTTACCGTAAATAGCTTTTGTTAAGGCATCTCTTGCGCCAACACTAAATACGGTTATAGTTTCATATTCTTCTTCTTGTTGCTCATTAAGGTCTATATAAGGTAAATAGCCTCTATCTATAAGTAAGTTAAGGCTTCTATTTATTACTTTAAGTTGCAGAGCTAACCCTAAAAGCCCATCGATTTTTGGGTTTTCTAATAATGATTTGCGAGGAATTTTAATCAAAAAATAGTATTCTTTTGATTGCGGATTTTCTTTTAGGATGTCTAAAAATCTAGTTTGTTCTTCAGTAGACGCAAAATGAGGCAATATATCTAAAGCGCTTTGGTTAAACTGTTATTTTCATCTAAAAAACTAAAACTTTGCACGTTATTTTTAGTTAATTCTAAAGCTGCAAAACCTAGTTTCATTTCTCTAAATTCGCAAATACTACTCATCTGCTCGCGAGTTAATTTGCCTTTTGAAAAAGCAAAACCTGCTGATTTAACAAATAAATCTAAATCTAGTTGTAAATTATCACCTACAAAACATTGTCTTAAAATTTCTTCATAGGAATAATTTTCTGCTAGTTTAGACAGTAATTCTGTCGCTTTAGCCTCTTCTATAGCGGTAGAGGTAGGTAGATTTTGCCTAAAGAAATCTTTTACATCATCAACCTTAGATACAAGTATATCATCAGCTTCAGATAAAAGTGATTTTGCATGCGTAGATGGAACTGACATAGAAAACTCTAATTAACTCTATATAATTACAATTTAACTAAATTTTAAATTATTTGCAAATTTTTTAAACAAAAATTGATTATAAAGTTAAGAAAACTTTTGAGTTATAGGGAAAAAGGTAAGCTCATTAAATGTCAAAAATGATTTAGGCTATTATGATAATTGAGGTTTAACAGCAAATTAGTTTTAATTTAAAAAAAGAAAACTAATCAACATGATATTCAAGCCAAATTGGCATTACCTTATCTAAGTAATTACTAAATTTCCATAAACCAACTTGTGTTTCAACTATGCCAAGTGGATCTGATTTTAATTCAGGATAAGCAATACCTAAACCAAAAAGCCCGGGTGCTAAGATGCCTATGTGAGTATCATAAGGAAGATAGGTTAGATTGTTAATGGTGATGTTATTGCGGCGCTCAAAGCCTACGGCGTAAATGACTTGGTCACAGGAAGCAAGGTAGGGATGAATGTCAGTTTCTAATATATTATAGCGAACTAAATTGGCGGGTATTGTGCCATCAATATGTTCCCGAACCCAAATGGCCGTATCACCTTTAAGCCCAGTGTTATCAAATAAAATCCAATCGCCCATATCAATGGCATAACGACAAGGGGAGCGATAGAAATTAATAACCTTTTTAGCACCAAGTTCAATAAGATTCCGTATAATAATGAACGCGGAATGTGAAGAACCAAAGACGCCATAAGTAATTTTTAAATCAATTACTTGACTTAATTTTTGTTTATCAATAGCAATTTCTAAAGGAAGGCTACTGATATCAGGATAATTTAGGCTTGAAGGAATTGAGCCTGTGGCTAAAATAACTTGGCTAGCAATAAATTTTTGAGAATCTGCTGATAAGATCCAGCGTTTATCATCCATTATAGCGCTTTTAATAGTGGCTATTTTACTAACAACTTTATTACAAAGATGTTTACTAACCCATTTCAGAGGATCTACAATTTCACTTAATATACAAGTATTGTGTTTAGGTAAATGAACTAAGTTAAATTGATCTGCTATAACATGATAATTAAAGGCAGTTGTTGCATAAAGAAACCGTGTAAACTTATCAACAGTCGTATTACTAGGCACATTAGCCCAAAGCCTGCCTAGATCACCTACCTTAAAATAAGGGTCAACCCATAAAATGGTTTCTGGCTCAACACCTGAATCTATTAATTTACCAACTGCTGCAATACCGGCAGGGCCTGCACCAACTACGGCCCATTTAAAAGTTTGGATAGTCATTTGCAACTTTACTAAAGGTAAGTGTAGTATTCTTAAAATTTTAGAATTTACATAGTATTTTCACAAGTAGGTAGTATTATATTTTTTATGAAAACTAAAATCCGTTTTATATGTAGTCAATGTGCTTGTACGTTTGCGCAGTGGGCTGGACATTGTACGCAATGTGGCGCTTGGAACTCTATTGTTGAAGAAAATATTATTAAAGTTGAAAAAAGTCCTCGCTTTAATAATTATGCTAATCAACGCTCTGCTATTACCTCCATAGAAGATGTCACCATTGATCATGAAGTACGTATGGACTGTGATTTATCTGAACTTAATCGCGTTTTAGGCGGAGGTCTTGTTGAGGGTTCAGTAGTGCTTATTGGCGGTGATCCAGGTATAGGGAAATCAACGTTATTGCTACAAACGCTCGCTAATTTATCTAAACAGCAAAAAACACTCTATGTAACAGGTGAGGAGTCTTTACAGCAAGTGGCTATGCGTGCTAAGCGACTACAATTACCAACAGCAAACCTTCGTTTACTAGCTGAGACACAAGTTGAAACTATTATTAATCATGCTCAAAAAGAAATGCCAAAAATTATGGTTATTGATTCCATTCAAACTATTTTTACTGAAGCTATTAGCTCAGCACCAGGTGGTGTAGGGCAAGTAAGAGAGTCAGCAGCACAATTAGTGCGCTTTGCTAAAATGACGCAAACGGCTGTTTTTTTAGTTGGTCATGTGACTAAAGAAGGGGCTATTGCAGGCCCCCGAGTTTTAGAGCATATGGTTGATAGTGTTTTATATTTTGAGGGCCAAAGTGATAGTCGTTTTAGGGTAATAAGAGCAATAAAAAACCGTTTTGGTGCTGTCAATGAATTAGGTATTTTTGCTATGACCGATCGAGGGTTAAAAGAGGTCGCTAATCCTTCTGCTATTTTTTTATCTAAACAGCCTGATCCTACGCCTGGAAGTGCGGTTATGGTTACCTGGGAAGGCTCAAGGCCTATGTTAGTTGAAGTACAAGCCTTAGTTGATGAAGCACATGGGCAGCAACCAAAACGCGTCACTGCAGGACTCGAGCACAATCGTCTAGCAATTTTATTGGCTGTATTACATAGGCATGGCGGTATAGCTACTTTTGATCAAGATGTATTTATTAACGTGGTTGGCGGGGTCAAAGTTACTGAGACAGGAAGTGATTTAGCCTTGTTAGCCGCTGTTGTTTCAAGTTTACGTAATCGTGTTTTTGATCCAGAAACCATTATTTTTGGTGAAATTGGTCTAGCTGGCGAAATTAGGCCTGTACAAAGTGGCCAAGAGCGATTACGAGAAGCTGCAAAACACGGTTTTAAACGTGCCATTATTCCTTTTGCCAATGCCCCGAAATCAAAACAGGGTTTTCCGATTGAAATTGAAGCTGTTAAGCATCTACAAGAAGTACTTATTAAATTTTAGACTTTTTTCAAACTAACCATGCATAGTTAACCGTTTCGAAAAAAGTCTTTTTAAGATAAATAGAATTCTAATGTTGGTCAAAATAGTCGGAATGCACGCCATAGATAGAACAGTTAAGTGTCTTATCAGATTGCTGTTCCCAGACAGGTTTATCTAAAACTGTATTGGCATCGCAATAACCCGCATCCATCCGTAGTTTTATTACCGCTTCTATAAAATTATAATCTTTAAAAGAATGAGAGTAGGGCGTTGCATGATGAATAATATGCACAACACTAAGTCGCTTACGGTGACCTAATTTTAAGATTTTTTGTACTTCTGGATCTTCTTTCGCTTTTGGAGGTAATTTTTCTCCTAAAAATTGAATGGCTGCTTGTAAATTTTGTTTAACAGTATAAACATTTGTTAAGCGCTTAGAGTGACTAGCGTAACGAATATCCTTTTGCCTCTCATCAATTTGATCCATGGTGGTTGGTAGGCGGCCTTGTAAGCTAAAACAATCTACTACAAAGCATAATGTATCGAGTTGTGGTAGGGCATCTAAGACTGTAACGAGAGGTGTATTGGCATAAATTCCACCGTCCCAATAATAATCTTCACCAATTTTTATAGCCGGAAAGCCAGGCGGAAGCGCACCACTAGCCATAACATGTTCTGGTGTAATATGGTTTTTTTGACTATTAAAAAATACCATCTGGCCGGAAGTAATATTTACAGCCCCAAGACATAAAGTGATTTTCTTATTTTCGTTAATACGATCAAAATCAATATGCTGCTCAAGTGTAGTGCGCAAATCAGTTGTATCATAATAACTTAATTTATCAGGTGGATGCTCTACTAAAGGGTTTGGTGGAAAAAGGCGTGGTTTAAAAAAGCCATCTAGACCAAATACAAGAGAATACATAGCACCTATATGGTTATGCATATGATGCATAAACTCGTCTCTATTAAAGTCAAAACAATTATCTATCAATAACTTAGGCGTTATAGTTTTCCAAAAACTATCTAACTTATCAAGCTGTTCTTCTGGTGCATTTCCCGCAATAATAGCGGAGTTTATTGCACCTATAGAGACACCAGAAAAATAATTTGGTAGATACCCTCGCTCCCGAATTGCTCGATAAGCACCAACTTGATAAGCACCTAGCGCGCCACCGCCTTGAAAGACGCAAGCAATTCTGTCGTAATGCTGTTTCCCGGGCCGTACCTTAGCGGGTTGATTAATATAACTAATTGCTTCTTTATGATGTTTACTTTTTTCTTTTTTTGGCCTGCTCATCTCATCATATCCCTGAAGCGTTATTTTCTATTTATTATATACCCTTAATTAACATAATGTGGCAACTTTTAAAATTTGAAGTGCATGGATTAGTGGTAATAGTGGTAAGCCTTGAATAGTACTATCATGACCTTTTACAGTTTTAAATAGCCATTTGGCTTGACTCTCATAATTATAAGCACCGCAGCTTTGATAAGGTTTATCAGTTTGTAAATAAGCTTCTATTGTTTGATTACTTAGGTTTTTCATCGTTAATGAAGCTATGTCTTGTTCTTCCCAAAGCAGCATATCTGCTTTAGCAATGCAAAAGGCAGCAATTTGTTGATGCGTTTTACCGCTTAATTGTTGCAAATGGCGGGTCGCTATTTCATGACTTCCTGGTTTATCAAAATACTGATTGTCCAAAACGCATATTTGATCAGCTGCAATAATAAAAAAATCTGGATAAAGTCTACTAACTATTAATGCTTTATCTGCAGCTAGAGCCCGTGCTAATTCTATTGGCGTAGAGTGTTTTAATTGTTGTTTAAGTACGTTTTCATTGCTATTTGAGGGAACTACTTTAAAATTTAAACCTACGGAATAAAGAAGTTTTTGTCTGATTTCGGAACCAGAGGCTAAGATTAAAGGTTTTTGTATAAAAAGGTTAGACATAAATAGCAACCGATGCCATTAAAAGGAAACCAATAATTACAAAACTAAAATCCCCTAAATTACAGCAGCGCTCAACCATGACACATTTTTCAAGCCCATGTAAAGTACCTAAATAAAGAAAGGTACCTGCAGATGCAGCAATTAAAATTGGATCAAATAAAGAATGTGTCTCAACGCCCTGCCCAAAATACCAACCGATAAAAATACCTATCGGTGTCATTAAGCTAAAACTTAAAAAGAAAATTAACCGCTTAGTCATACTAAGCGAACTCTTATTTAATTGAATAGAAATAGCAAAGCTTTCAGCCCATTTATGAGTAATAATGGCTAAAAAAAGCATGATTATTAAAGAGTTACTTGAATTTAAGCCAAGGGCGGCTCCAAGCATTAAAGAATGGATTGATAACATAGCCCAAGCAAGAATAGCAAAAGCGGGGTGATTAGCTTCGTGATGATGATAAAGTTCTTTTCCTAAATGCTCAAACCATAAAAAAAATAAAAAAACAATACCGGTAATAATATAGGCGAAAGGATAATGATAACCAAACTCATTAAATAAATGATTAGCATCAGGAAGCATGTGCAGTAGACCTGCACCTAAAAAGATACCGGTAGCTAAGGTCTCACCAATTGGAAAATCAAGGTGTTCTTCATCACCTTGGCGAAAACGTTTTTTAAAAGGATACCATCCTGCTAAAAGAATAACGGCGACGATTGCTAAACCAAAAATTAATTTTAAACTAGTAGCAATTGTCATTTTTATCTCTCATTAAAACTTAAATTTATATCAGGCTTTATAATATATTTATTCAACTTAAAAATACGGAATTTTCGTTATTACTTTTTAGCACTATTTAATTTAAAAAAATTCGTAATAGTGATTGATACGAATCTTCTTTTTAATCTCAATAAACCTAAAAATCAAGCTACGAAAAACCCATTGCTTTCAAGCCGAATGAGTATAGAAGTAAGGCTAGCTGTTGGCAATAATTTTATCTTCGTAAAATAAATAAACTTTCTTTATAAATGGTTGTTGTGCTATTTCTTTTTTAATAAATAAAGCAAGTTCTTTTAATTGCTCATCTGAACAATGATGCACTAAATCAATACGCATTTTTCCATCTAAGTAATGTAGTGTCCAATAACGAATATTAGGAAATTGCTGCTTCCAATGGGTTAGTAAGCTATTTTCTAATGTTTTGCGATTAGGAAGATTCAACGAAGGGCAGCTTACTTCATCATCTTCAGGATCAACATGGACAATAACATCATTTACACGCTGAAATTGCTTCATTAATAAATGATGAACATGTTGAGCAATATAATGTCCCTCCGAAACAGAAATAAAGGGTGCAACTAGAATATGAACATCAATTAAAATATCACCACCCATCATGCGGCTACGTAATTGATGAATACGCTGTACGCCATCAACTTGCTCAATAATTTTTCTAATTTTGTTAAGTACTTCAGGCTCTACTGCAGTATCTACTAATTCTTTAACGCTATTCCAGCCATAAGATAAACCCATCTTAATAATCATTAAACCAACAATGACAGCAGCTACCGCATCTAAATAGGGGAAACCTAGAAAACTACCACCAATACCAATAGTTACCACCAGTGAAGAAGCAGCATCGGAGCGATGATGCCAAGCATTAGCAATAATAAGTGCTGATTGTATTTTCTTGCCTATATATTGGGTGTAATGAAACAGAAGCTCATTAAAGACGACTGAAGATAAAGCAATAAAAAAAGTTATCGTAGCAGGTATAGTATGCGTACCTCGGAGTAATTCATCAATGGCATCCCAGGCAATACCAAAGCCTGTAAGAATCAATAATAAAGCCAGTAACAACGTTGCGGCTGTTTCGATACGTTGATGACCATATGGATGTGAGCTGTCGGCACTTTGGCTTCCAAATTTAGAAGCGAAAATGACCATAATGTCAGTAATTAAATCAGAAAAAGAATGCAAGCCATCAGCAACTAAAGCATGTGAATGATACAAAAGTCCACCAATTAATTTAATTAATCCAAGTAAGGCATTAATTCCTGCACCAATTAAGGTTATTTTTTTAGCTTGTTGATATCGATCTGACATTGCTTTCTTTCTTAAAGAAAAGAGGCCACGATTGTATCAAACAATTATAGTTTTATCTTTAGCCAATTTATATACCAGAATTTTTATTGTTGTCTAAAATTACTGATTTATTTTTAGCCCGAGCTATAACTAAGTTTGTTAATGGCTTTTCCTTTTTTAGGTAGTCCTAACAATATTTCTCTTAATAATTCTCTTTTAATCATTCGGTATAACCGATTAATTAATGCGAGAGGACTTAAAATACTATATGATATCGTCAATTTTTAGCAGGCATGGTTCATCATGCCTCAAACGTAAGCGGCTTTGTAAGCAAAGTTTTATTTAATTTAAAGCGGTATACTGCATTTTGTAGACAATGAAGATTAGGCTTCTTTCCAAACTGTTAGTGACGCGATAAGGTCAAATGAAAAAGGCGCTGAAAAAGCACAGTGTACATAAAGTACATGAGCATTTTGAAATGCTTTTTTCATTTGAGATTAGCCCTCAATGGCAGTTTCGAAAGAAGTCTATTGTGTAAGTTAGGAATTATAACTTGAATGCAGGGATTGTATTATAGAACAAGGAATGATTGATGAGGTATAAGGACGTAGCAGTCAAAGAATTAACTCCATGGTTTACAAAAATAAAGTTATCTAAGCGGGCTAGTATATGTAATTATTTTCGCAGTTTTATTGTTAGCTTATTGATTTTCAGTCAAGTTTTTCAAATAGTAGCCGCCGCTGTTGTACCTGCCTTGCCTAAGTTATCGTCCTCTACTCCTCTATCATCATTGCCTAGTAACTCATCTTTGGAGCCTGGGATAAATGGAAGCCCTGTTGCGCCTTTGACGAATTATACTGAGACAAGAATACTCAACAATTTATCGCTAACTAGCCAGCAACTTGGGCTTAGCAGTCGACTTAATTGGGGTATAACATATAGTGATTTAACAGGTACATTTTTTAATGCACAGTATGTGCTACCTCTAAGTGAAAACTTAGTGTTTGGCGCTCTAGGGGAATATGGCTCCAAGCAATACCGAATTAACGGCACATTGGGTTATAGCCTCTCGCCGTTAGCTCAAGTTAAATTCACCGCTGAGCGTTTTGATCAGCGCTTACCTTTTCAATTTGATTCAGGAAATATTAAATCGCAAGTACACCAAGATGCCTATGGGGTACGCTTCCAGCAGCTATTTAACTTGCCATTTGTACAAGGAATTAATGCTGGTGGATATTATGCCAAAGCAGATAATAAGCATTTAAGTTCAAAGATTTTTATGTCCAATGGTCAAAATTGTGAAGGTTTTGCAGCAGGATTGTTATGCATCAATTATCGCAATATTGCTGGTGCAACCAGCCAGGGACTAGATGCTGGAATTGATTTCTTATTAACGCCTTCAACTTTGGTCAGTGGAAATGTTTATTATGATGAAGTGCGTTATAACACAATTTTTAAGTCTAATTCCCGTGAAGACCGTGATGGTTTAGGTGCTGGTATTAAAGTTGATCAGTTGCTTGATGAACGCTTTAAAGTAAGAGGCGAGGCAACAGCACGAGAGATTTATGACAAGTATCTAGTAGAGGTCAGTTGGCTGCCGAATTGGCAAAGATTAGGTATGGAATTGTCGCTAATTGGCCAATATATCACATCACACAATGCTACCCCAAACAACAGCAGTGTTAGCTTACAGATAAACTTATTGGCAGATGGCAGCAAACTTTATGATGAAAGGTATCTTTGGGGCGGAAAACGTTTAAATGATATTACCCAATGGGTACAAACGCCTGCAGTAAAGATGGATCAAGTATTAGCAATTGCTGAACAAATCACTAAATTATTAGCTCCAAGTATTATTGGCCTGACGCCCAATAGCGGGCCTTTTGCTGGTGGTAATCTAGTTACTATTACTGGTAGTAATTTTGCCCAAGGTTTATTAGTATTTTTTGGCGGACAATTAGCAACAAATATTGAAGTACTATCGCCGACAAGGGTAAAAGTTATTGTACCTCCTGTCTCGTTAACGGCTCGCTTAAAAGTAGCTGCTGTTTCAGATGAATTGGTGGATGTAGTTGTTCAAAACCCTAATGGTCAACAGGCTTCTTTTCTTAATGGATACACTTATATTGATGATGCCTTGCCTACAATTAAAAGCTTTACTCCAGCCCGAGGTAAAAAGGAAGGAGGCCTCAAAATTACTATTACCGGCGCTCATCTAAAACACACACAAAATGTACTATTTGGGGGTGTTGCAGCAAGCAATGTGACCGTGATAAATGATTCAACAATCACTGCTATAACACCAGCAGGTAATACTGGCGCAGTAGATGTAGTGGTGACAACATTAGATGGAAATGCGGTATTTAACAAAGGATATACATACATTTCAACCATTAGCGCACCGCTCATTATCACACCTGTAAATGGTGCAATATTTCGGGCAACTTTATTGCAAAAGCCACCAATTAGTGGAACCGGTGAAGCAGGTACCACTGTGATAGTTCGAGATAGTAATAATACAATTTTAGGAAAGACTAAGGTCGAAGATAATGGGAATTGGACTATTACACCAAATTTGACAGTTGGAACTTATACTATCCGTGCCACCCAGGCAAATGCAGAGGATGAGTCGGTGCCTTCTGTCCCTATTTTATTTACTGTTACAGACACTATTGCGCCTGCCGCACCAGTAATTACCGCACCAACCAATGGGTCTACTACCAATGATCCAACGCCAACAATTAGTGGCACTGGCGAGTCTGGCGCAACAGTGACAGTGACAGAGGGTACCAGTACAGTTTTAGGCACAGCGCTTGTTGATTCAGGGGGCACTTGGGCGTTAACACCAATCACATCGTTGACAGATGGTATACATACCATTCAAGCAACACAAACGGATGTAGCAGGCAGTACTTCACCTCCCTCCGCGCCAGTGACCTTTACAGTTGACACTGTTGCGCCTGCTGCACCGGTGATCACCTCACCAACCAATGGGTCTACCACCAATGATCCAACGCCAACAATTAGTGGCACCGGCGAGTCTGGCGCAACAGTGACAGTGAGATTATTACCAAGCAGTACCATTTTAGGCACAGCGCTTGTTAGCCCAGGGGGTACTTGGGCATTAACACCAACCACCCCGCTGGCAGATGGGGTACACCGTATTCAAGCAACCCAAACGGATGCAGCAGGCAATACCTCACCGGCATCTACCCCAGTGAGCTTTACAGTTGACACTACTGCGCCTGCTGCACCGGTGATCACCGCACCAACCAATGGGTCTACCACCAATGATCCAACACCAACAATTAGTGGCACCGGCGAGTCTGGCGCAACAGTGACAGTGAGATTATTACCAAGCAGTACCGTTTTAGGCACAGCGCTTGTTAGCCCAGGCGGTACTTGGGCGTTAACCCCAACCTCACCGCTGACAGACGGTATACATGCCATCCAAGCAACCCAAACGGATGCAGCAGGCAATACCTCACCGGCATCTACCCCAGTGAGCTTTACAGTTGACACTACTGCGCCTGCTGCACCGGTGATTACCACCCCTACAAATGGGTCTACCACCAATGATCCAACACCAACCATCAGTGGTACCGGTGAGCCTGGCGCAACAGCGAGCGTATTACAAGGCAGTACAGTTTTAGGCACAGCGCTCGTTAATCCAGGCGGTACTTGGGCGTTAACACCAGCCACACCGCTGGCAGATGGTACCTACACCATCCGAGCAACACAAACAGATGCAGCAGGCAATATCTCACCTGCATCTACCCCAGTGACCTTTACAGTTGATACAGTAGTTGCCGCACCAGTGATTACCACACCAACAAATGGCTCTATTATCAATGATCCAACACCAACAATTAGTGGTACCGGGGAGCCTGGTGCAACAGTGACAGTATTACAAGGCAGTACAGTTTTAGGCACAGCGCTCGTTAATCCAGGCGGTACTTGGGCGTTAACACTAGCCACACCGCTGGCAGATGGTACCTACACCATCCAAGCAACCCAAACGGATGCAGCAGGCAATACCTCACCGGCATCTACCCCAGTGACCTTTACAGTTGATACAGTAGTTGCCGCACCAGTGATTACCACACCAACAAATGGCTCTATTATCAATGATCCAACACCAACAATTAGTGGTACCGGGGAGCCTGGTGCAACAGTGACAGTGGTACAGGGCAATACAGTTTTAGGCACAGCACTTGTTAGTTCAGAGGGCAATTGGGCTTTAAGACCGATTATCCTGCTGGCAGACGGTATATATACCATCCGGGCAACACAAACGGATGCAGCAGGCAATACCTCACCTGCGTCTATCCCAGTTACTTTTACAATAAAAGTAACTGGTTTTATCAAACATCACCGCACCCATCACACTAACCCTGGAATTTATGTGGCAGGTGCTGGTCTTATGACAGTTGGTGTCTTTAAAGCAGAAGAACTATTTCTTTTTGGGCATGCAGAAACTAAACATACAAATGCGAAGCCTAAACATCAAAAAGTTTTAAAGAGATCTCATCTATCTAAGGCTGTTGCTTATCAAAGTAGAGAAGTGCTTCCTTATCCTCAAAAATCAACTTTTGGAGAAGCAGTGGTATTTGCTCTCCTCAATGGCAAACCAGGTAGTGTAGGAGCAATATACTTTGAGCCACTGGGATAAGATATTTCTATAGGCTTCAATTTATTGGATAGCATGTCAATTAGATGACTAAAAAGCATAGCATAGAAATACTAGTAATAGTTAACAATAAACTATAGAAACTAGTTGATAAGATCTCAACCACTATTATAAGACTCGTATTTATAAGGATTTTAAGCGTCTATGCACAAGATTATCCACAGAATTTGTGGATAAGGGTAAGCGAGTAATTAAGAAGTTATCAAGCTGATAGACTATATCCAGTAAGGATTTTGCTTGTTAAATATGTTAATAAAAGAGACGCTAAGGAAAAAAAGAGAAATAGTTATCCACAAGATATTAGATTAGAAGCATGCAAAGGCTGGCTATAGTAACAGAGAAATAATTATTGTCTAGTCTTGACATGAATTTAACTTAAAATTTTGTATGTTTTAAATTTATTTAATTAGTTTAGCTATCAAATACGTAGTTACTATTGTGTGATTAATTTTACTCCCCATTAACCCTCTTCCTAGGGTCAGGGGGAGGGGGAAGTTAAACTATTAAGTGTCGGCAACTATAAAGTTATTAACTCTGTAAAAATTGTTCAAATTGGCCTAACCAGCGTTGAGCAATTAGTTTAGCTGTTTCTGGCGCGTGGGCTATTAAATGATTGCTGCAGCGAGCTACCTCGGGTAAAAGGACATTATCTCTGGAAAGATTTGCAACTTTAAACTGGCGATAGCCAGTTTGTCTTGTTCCTAAAAATTCTCCTGCCCCTCGAAGCTGTAAATCTTTTTCAGCAATAATAAAACCATCTGAGGTGGTGCGCATGGTTTGTAAGCGTTCGGTACCTAGTTCTGAAAGAGGTGATTGATAGAGTAATAAGCAATATGATTGATTATTACCTCGGCCTACTCGGCCTCTTAATTGATGAAGTTGCGAGAGTCCTAAACGTTCTGCATTTTCAATAATCATAAGGCTAGCGTTAGGAACATCTACTCCGACTTCAATGACTGTAGTCGCGACAAGTAAATCTAACTCTCTAGTTTTGAATGCACACATAATAGCTTCTTTTTCAAGCGCTTTCATTTTTCCATGTACTAAACCTACACGGATATTAGGTAATTGTTCTTGCAATGTTTTAGCAGTTAAACTGGCAGCGGTACATTGTAATTTCTCAGATTCTTCAATGAGTGTACAAACCCAATAAGCTTGCATTCCTTTAGCAATGGCAGTTTGAAGTCGCTCTATAATAAGCTCCCGCTTAGCTTGATTGATAACGGCAGTATGAACAGGAACCCGGCCTGGAGGTAGAGTATCAATAATAGAAATATCTAAATGAGCAAATTGGGTCATCGCTAAAGTACGTGGAATAGGCGTTGCAGTCATTAATAATTGATGAGGCATTAATTGTTCTTGTTGGCCTTTTTGTTGTAACAGTAAACGCTGTTCTACGCCAAAGCGATGTTGTTCATCAATAATAATTAAACCTAGTCGATTAAATTCAACCCCTTCTTGAAATAAAGCATGTGTACCGATGACAATATGACATTGATCGGTAGTTAAATGGGTTAAAATTTCTCGTTTTTCTTTTGCCCTCATTTTTCCACTTAAGCGTACACAGGAAAGCCCTAGAGGCGAAAACCATTTTTGAAAATTAATCGCATGCTGCTCACTTAATAAATCAGTCGGGACCATTAGCGCAACTTGATAGCCTTCTGAAATAGCTTGCAACGCAGCTATTGCTGCTACAGTCGTTTTTCCGCAGCCTACATCACCTTGAATTAATCTAAGCATTGGTTTATTTTTTTTTAAATCTTGTTTAATTTCCTCAGTGACACGTAGTTGAGCTTGAGTTAAGGAAAAAGGGAGTTGGTGAAGAAAGCGATTATATAAAGATTCATCTAATGTAAAAGGAGGCGCATAGAATTGACTGCGGTAAAGCCTTGCAAATTGCATGCTTAAACGTTGCGCAAGTAACTCATCAAAGCTCATTCTTTGTAGCGCAGGATGAGTACCCTCTTCAAGTGTGTTCATTGTTGTATCAGGTGGTGGATTATGAACGAAGTTGATGGCTTGTGCTAGAGAAGGAAAATTATAGCCTTTTAATTGATTATCAGTTAGCCACTCTAGTTCTGTTAATGCAGATTGATAATTAGTTAAAGTCATTTTAATTAATTGGCGAATACGACTTTGGGTTAGGCCTTCCGTAGTTGGATAAATGGGAGTTAAGGTTTCATCGACTGTAATATCTTGCTCATTTTCTAAAATTCGATATTCTGGATGAATCATTTCAAATTGATTAGCAAATTCGCGTACTTCACCAAAAGCACGTAACCAAGTGTTGGTTTTAAGTGTCGCTATTTGTTGTTTATTAAAATGAAAAAAACGCAACCGTAAAATAGCACTTGTTTTATCTTGTACGTAACAATAAAGCATCATGCGCTTGCCGTATTTAATTTCTATTTTGCAAATTTGTCCTACAATGACACAATATTCATTTGGACGTAAATCTTGGATAGGTGTAATCCGTGTTCTGTCTTGATAACGGTAAGGAAGATGAAATAGAAGATCACCAACTGTTTTAATACCGCATCGGCTAAGTTTCTCAGCTAAAGCAGGCCCAATACCCGGTAATGTTTCACAAGATTGTAACAGCACGGTATGATAAATAAGTTAAAAGAAGAATAATAGCAGGAAACTCAGCAGAGGCGCTAGATGAGAGGCTTTGCAAATAACTTACTTAACGTGAAATAGAGACGTAAGCAAGAAAAATGAGAATATTATATTCAAAGTGAGACTATAGTTATTAAAATTTTTTACCTATAGTCCTAAAAGAAGGAAGCTAAGGAATGAATCGTGTTGTAAGTTTTGCCGCTGGAATGATTTTAGTTTACCTGATTGGGTATTTGTTAATTGTTGGCCGTGGTTTAATTATTCCATTGGTTATCGCTATTTTTATCTGGCATCTGCTTAATACCATTAGTTCTTCGATAAAGCATATGCCTGTTATTGGAATACGTTTGCCTACTTGGCTTAGAATGGTACTTGCCTTATTAATAGTTGGGATTTTAATCAGTATTTTAGTTAATATTATTTCTAATAATATTATGGAGGTGGTTGATGTTGCACCGCACTATCAAGACAATTTAATGAATATTTTTAGAAGTATTGATAGTTTCTTTCAAATCAAAACATTAGCACGATTTAATAGTTTTATAAAAAATCTTAATGTACAGAACTTATTAGTTGATATTTATTCGGTATTTACTACCATTACAGGATCAACTGTTCTTATCACTTTATATGCTTTGTTTTTATTTATAGAACAACATTTTTTAAGACAAAAAATGGATGCTTTATTTACGCAAACTGACCATCGAGAGTTAGTAGATAATATAGTTAATCATATAGTCCAGGATACACAAACTTATTTAGGATTAAAAACTTTTCTAAGTTTAATTACAGCCCTTGCTAGTTGGATATTAATGAAAATTGTGGGACTTGATTTCGCTGAATTCTGGGCATTACTTATCTTTTTTCTCAATTTTATTCCTAACATAGGCGCTATTATTGGAATTATTTTCCCCTCTTTACTGGCCATCTTGCAATTTTATAATTGGCTACCATTTCTTATTATTTCTTTTGGTTTTATTTTTATTCATTTTGTAATTGGTAATCTAGTTGAGCCTAGATATTTAGGTAAATCACTTAATTTAAGTCCGTTAATAATTTTATTTTCCTTAGCATTTTGGGGGGAAATTTGGGGGATTTTAGGAATGTTCTTGGCTGTACCAATTACCGTCATGATGATGATTGTGTTTGCGCATTTTAAAGCGACGAGGCCTATAGCTATCATTTTGTCGCAAGACGGTTATGTTAAAAAAGCGTATGAAAAATTACCAGTTGAAGAGTAAAGTATAAAATTTAGCGCTTAAAATTTAGAGGATGAAGGGCTTTGACTATAGCGTATAGCGTTACTCACTAAGTTTTAGACAAGGCGCAAGTGAAGGAGGCGAAGGAGTGTACACCGAAGTACATGACTTAAGCTGTAAGAGCTTGCAACAAAGTATAAAGCTTAGTGGGTGATGCTATAGACAGTTTTTAGCTTAGACAGCAGACATCAGCAAAAGCTTTGCTTCTGGCATGAAAAAGAGCATAATAGTTGCCTTTTGATGAACGAAAAATCTAATGAAGCAGATTGTAGAACAATTACTTATTGATGTCTTAATTAAGCTTAAAGCGCAAGGTATTTTAGCAGAAGATCATAACATTGAGGTTAAGGTTGAGCGAGCAAAAGATACCAATCATGGTGATTTTGCTACTAATTTAGCATTAATGCTAGCTAAACCCTGTCAAAAACCGCCCAGACAGATGGCTGATTTAATTGTGGGCGCATTAGATCCTCATCCAGAAATTACCCGTATAGAAATAGCTGGACCAGGATTTATTAATTTCTTTCTTAATAATGATGTTTTGCAAAAAGTTATTGCCACTGTTCTAACAGAAAAGGACAATTTCGGCCGTTCTAATCTTGGCCAAAATAAAAAAATAATTCTTGAGTTTGTTTCAGCTAATCCAACTGGGCCTCTTCACGTTGGTCACGGGCGCGGTGCTGCCTTTGGTGCAACTTTAGCAAATATTTTAAGAGCAGCAGGGTTTAAGGTACATTGTGAATACTATGTTAATGATGCTGGCCGGCAGATGGATATTTTAGCTGTAAGTGTATGGCTTCGCTATCTTGAACTTGCAGGTAGCCAGTTAATATTTCCAGTTAATGGTTACCGCGGTGATTATGTTTGGGCTATTGCTAAAGATTGTTTAACAATGTATAGCCAGCAATATGTTTATCCTTGGTCTGATATTACTGAAGGCTTGCCGCCTGATGAGACAGACGGTGGCGATAAAGAAATTTATATTGATGCTCTTATTGCCCGTATGAAAAGTCTACTAGGTACAGCAAGCTTTAATTTATTTCATCAGCAAGCACTAGATTCAGTACTTACTGATATTAAAAATGATTTAGATGAATTTGGTGTTCATTTTGATTGCTGGTTTTCAGAACGCTCTTTATTAGAAGGTAAAGCGCTTGAAAAGAGTATCAATGATTTAAAAGCAGCAGGACACACGTATGAAAAAGATGGGGCAGTGTGGTTTAAAGCCATTGCATTTGGTGATGAAAAAGACCGCGTATTGATTCGTGCTAATGGCCAAACTACCTATTTTGCTTCAGATGCTGCTTATCATTGGGATAAATATAATCGTGGCTTTGAACGAGTAATTGATATTTTCGGGGCTGATCATCACGGTTATGTTTCACGTATTCGAGCTGCTGTTACAGCGTTAGGTCATGACGAACGAGCCTTAGATGTTTTACTCGTTCAATTTGCGATCTTATATCGTGGTGGCGAGCGTATGCAAATGTCAACACGTAGCGGATCATTTGTGACTCTAAGAGAGTTACGTGAAGAAGTCGGTAATGATGCAGCACGTTTTTTTTATGTCATACGTAAACCTGAACAACATATGGATTTTGATTTAGATTTAGCAAAATCAAAATCCAATGAAAATCCAGTTTACTATATACAGTATGCGCATGCGCGAATATGCAGTGTTTTACGTCAATTACAAGAACGACAATATACATTAAATATAGAACAAGGATTACAATCTATTGCAGAACTGACTGAACCTCATGAAATAACTTTATTGACTTTACTAACTCGTTATCCAGAAATAATTAATTTAGCAGCGGTAAATAGCGAGCCACATCAGCTTGCTTATTATTTACGTGAATTAGCTAATGGACTACATAGCTATTACAATGCAATAATTTTATTATGTGAAAGTGAATCACTACGTAATGCTCGTATGTGTCTGCTAAGTGCAGTACGGCAAGTATTAAGAAATGGATTGCAATTATTAGGTGTTTCAACCCCTGAGAGTATGTGATGGCAAAGGATTATGTTAAAAAGGGATCAGTTAAAGAGCGTCGTAATGTTCCGAAACAATTAATAGCATTATTAGCTTCTTTTTTATGTGGCTATCTTACAGCGACTATTTTTGATTTTACCAGTTTTACAAGCTGGGTTAATAGCTATTTAGCTAATAACAACAAGGAAATAACAACTGAGAAAAAGAAAATTGCTAAACAGCCAGTTATTAAACCAAAATTTGAATTTTATACGCTATTAGCTAAGGACAATTCACCACCTATTACAATAGCGAATCGGCCTATAGTAGCAAATGCTAAGTCTCAGCAAGGCGCAGTCTCCCAAATAACACCAGGTATAGCTACTCAAGGTGCAATACAAGGAGCAAATAATAGTACACAAATACAAGCTACTGCAAAGCAAAAATTCGTGAATAATTCTTTAGCACTTCTACCTAGTCAAGCTTCTACCTTGAGTCATCAAGGTGCACCAATAGCTGATGGTAAAATTACTGCCTCTGCTACTACGCGCGCTAAAGAAGCATTTTTAATTCAAATTGCAGCCTTTAATAAACGCCAAGATGCTGAAAATTTAAAAGCAGCTTTGGTATTACGTGGCTTTGATGTGGCAATTTCACCTATTTATAAAAACAATATTAATTGGTTTCGGGTAATTGTTGGGCCTTTTCCTACTCGTGCTGAAGCTGAAAAAGCACAGGTTGCTATGACAAGGAGTGAGCATATGAAAGGTATGATTCGAAAAATTGATGTTTGAGCTAACTTATAATTTTTAAGTTTAAATTCTTTTCTCTATAAGCTACTAAGTTCTACTTTATAAATCAATTTAATTAACGATTTTTCAAAAGCTTAAGTAGCTTAAAAAGCCAACTATGTAACAACGGTTCTTTTGTCTAGCAATTAAATAGTAACTAATTTAAAATAGAGCATTTTTTATTCAGCTGTCCTTCCTTCATATGAAAAAAATAACTATCTTTCAGGAGTCTTTGCTAGTTTCTGGTATTATGTGTTTTGATAGTTGTGGTAATACAATTCAAAGCCTACTTCATGCTTGTATTAATGAGTGTATTGAAAAAAAAATGCTTCCTGCAGATGCAGAGTTCATTGTCGATGCAGAGCCTAATGGTTTAGGTATCCATCGCTTAACAATTTCTATCGAAAGTGAGGCAGTTGATTTTTCTCCACCAAAAAATTTCCATGATGAACTTTTAGCTAAAATTAAAGAAGATATAATTTTTGACGTCATTGATGGTCAGGGCGAACAACAAGATAGCAAACATAAAAAAGCTAATTGGATAAATATATTAATCAATTTAATTGCTATAGGGTTAATTATTACTTTGGCATTTGTTTTTCCTCCTTCAATTTTATTGACTGCTAGTTTAACTATACTGTCTTTTCTTACCACAGCCTTTACTGCGCGTGAGTATCTGCTTAATTTTTTTCGTAACTTACGTACCAGAAAATTAGCCAATATGCCTACTACTATTAGCCTTGGCTGGTTTTTATCTTTAGCGCATACTATTTTTCATAGTGTGGCGATGCCTTTAGCTATTAGTTTTTCTATGGTTTTTATGAGTTTTATCATGCCAATTATATTAATAACCTGTATTAATGGTATGGATGAAATTAAACGCCTTGTTCTAGAAAAATCTAAAAAGGTTCAATTAAAAGGAATAAAGGCTTTATTTCCACAAATGTCTGAAAGATACCATTGTTATCAATTATCGCAGGCTCAATTAGAAATTTTATCGCATAGATTAGACATGCTTCTTAAAAGTAAAAATCAAAATTCTTCTCAGTCTATTTCTTTAAATGATATAGATGACAATGTAATTTTCATTCAGGAAATATTAAATACTGCAGCAACACAAGAGAAACAACGAAATTTACTACGAAAAGGTATGCTTATTGAGATTCAACCTGGTGAGTGCTTTCCTGTTGACTGTATTTTAGTTCAAGGTAATACAATTATTGATGCATCTCTTCTAACTGGTGAGTCACAACAAAGTAAGCAACTTTGGCAAAATATTCCTGCAGGAGCTATTAATCTTGGCCAAAAAGTAACAGTTTATGCCACCAAGAATACTTATAATAGCACTGTTAATAGTCTATTGTTTCGTTCAAATCGTCCTAGAAATACTGCTACTTCAGAAGCAATACCTCAATTTGCTTATATTTATATGGCGTTAGTTGGTGCAGGAATGGTTGCAGCTATCTTTGCTCCCATAGCTTTTAGTGTTATGGCTACTGCTTTAATTTTACCAAATGTGATTGGTATTTTATTTTCAGTATGTCCTTGCACCATCGCAATCGCTCATCAATTGCCAAAGTTAATCAGTGTTCATCATCGCAGTAGTAAGGGTATTCATCTACGTGATGAAAGCTTAGCAGTTGGCCAGACAGATGAAATACATACTATTGTATTTGATAAAACAGGGACATTAACTACCGGTAATTCTTTAGTAGAATCATCTGATATTGCGCTTAATTCACCACTATGGCAAAGAATTTATTTGTTGGAAAAATTACATGGAAGAGGTCATCTCCTAGCTCGGGCAATTCAAAATTATTATGAAGCAAATGCAAATAATCAACTTCTCTTTGATGAAGTCAAAGAGCATAAACTAGATGAGCAAAATCGTGGCTTAACTGCTCGAGTGCAAGAAAAATTAATTCAAATTGGAAGTGCTGAATATCTAAAAAATAATAATATTATTCTTCCTGAACTCGATAAAACCAAAATTGCCCAAGGTTTTTCAGCTGTTTACGTCGCAGAAGATGGTATTTATAAGGGCGCTATCTATATTAAACATGAAGTAAGAAAAGGGATTATTGAAGCACTCTCTCGTCTAAAGAATGAAGGAAAAAAAATCATCATGTTAACTGGTGATAATCTTTTATCGGCTAGAGGGTTTAATAAACAAATTAATTCTATTTTTGCTGAGGAAGATATTCATGTAGGTCAAACGCCGCAGGATAAAGAGGATTTTCTAAGAAAAATTATGGATAACCCTGGCGTTAATCCTAAGGGAGTATGGTTTGTAGGCGACGGTTTAAATGATGCTCCGTGCTGTCGAATCGTTTCGGAAAAAGGTGGTGTGAGTTGCGCAATGGACTCCAGTGATAAAACTGCATTTTTTACTGATATTTGTTTGAATGGCTCATTAAATTATTTATTCAAACATAATAAGTTAAACCGCTCTTTACAGCAAAATACTATCCAAAACCAAGGAATTTTAATTTATAGCACCATTGCCTCCCTAGCTTTTATTATTAGTTTTTCTATAGCAGGGATTGCTGTTTCACCATTAATTTCTATGACTATTATGTTATCAACAACACTGTTTGTTTTATTTAATTCTTATCGAACACAGCTAACAATTGACAATGCTCTTGATGAGGCTATTTCATGGCCTAAAAAACTATTAGGCTCAAATCTCTCTATTGGACTGTTATTAGGGGCAAGCGCTTTAATCATTGGCAGTGTGTTAGCTGCAACCATTGCCACAGGTGGTTTAGCATTACCAATTATTACGTTTACAACGGCTATCACAGCTTTCAGCAGCGTTTGTACTTTATCAGCCATAGGCTTATTTAGCGCATTTGTCTTGTTATTATCAACTACTTTGTTATTTAAAAAGAATAATCCAATCACAAATACATTAAGTTTAAATACTGACCAACGAGTTAATTCTAATTCATCGATATCCACTAAGCCACTTATTAAAGAGGAAGTAAGTAATACCAAGTTCTTGCTTAGCCAGAACCTTAAAAAAACTGCTAGCCAAGAACAAGAAATAAATGAGGATGTAAGGCCGAGTAGCTTTATTTTTAGTTAGGGTGCCTTGTTAAGTTTAAAAGTTAACTAAAATTTAATTTTATAGTTAAATGACTAGTTAACGTTTTACACATACTTTAACATCCATAGCATTTTTAATAGCATGGGGTTTACTTACACTGACTGAAACTTGATTTAGCTTAAATTCTTTTTTAATTAAATTTGCAACACTATCAGCAACCGTTTCAATTAAATTAAAAGAATTGGATTCAACAAAAGTAGTCACTAATTCTGCTAACTTAGCATAATCAATTGTTTTATTAATATCATCAGCACAGTTAACAAAATCTGAGGGAATAGAAATATTTAAGAGTAAGCGCTGTATAATTCGCTTTTCCCACGTATGTATGCCGATTTTGGTAGCTATAGTAAGGCCTGTGATTTCAAGGCTATCCATTCAAGGTATCCTTTTAAAAATTAAAGTAGATGTCTAATAGCAAGTTTTAGTTGACAAAATAATAAGCAAAAAGAAGTCGCTTGTATGACTATTAATTAATCATTCGATTAATTAATAGAGTTCTTACGTAACCCGCATTTTTTGCTGCATGGCAAGTATCTATCAAGTGCTCTTTTATTCTAACGCTGCTTTTTGCAATGCTTACATCTTGTCCTAAGATAAAATTTATGATTATTGTTAGAGCTATAAGTACGGTCATAAATTTAACTTGCTACTGTAGTTAAATTAGCATAAATATAATAGCAAAAATATAAAAGCTTTAAACCTGCCAGATTGATGGTTGCTTCAGTAAAGTTTTAACAAATTACTTAAAATGGATTTATGAGAAATTTAGTTATGTTTAAATATATTAATTTAATAGATGCTCAACAAAAGTTAGCTTTAGCTGGTAAAATATCTTGTCTTTATGACCCTATTAGCTATGAAATTCCAAGCGATCCCGTCTTTGTCTATTATGAGCAAAACCAATTTGTTAGGTTATTTTCTAAACAATCAATAATAGGATTACAAAAACAATTGCAAGAGTGCCATCAATTAGTAAAAGAAGGAGAACAAGACAAATCATATATCAAATTAGCATTAAAACAGCACATTCCTCGTAATACAACAGAAGCTATTTATAAAGATTTACTACTTGCTATGGTCAAGGAAGGTTTTAGTATTAACCGTCTTGTAAAGTCATGTGAGGTACTAGATGCAATAATCTTCTATTTGTCTAATATGTCTCTAAACTCCAATTTCATCATCACTACAGAGGATTTACCAAGAGAGCTTATTTTTGTTATTCAATATATAACTCAACTTCATCAACTAATTTTAAATCAGCAAGAACAAGATTCTGAAGTTGAATATCTGCCAATTAGTGTATTTCTAGAAGAGTTAATTTTGCTGCAAACAGCAATTGTGGAAGAAAACAGAAAAAAATTATTTGCTCCTACAGGGCAATCACTTAGTTTAAATGAAGTGCTTTGTCCTTATAGCCGAGCAATAATTAATGTAGAGAAAACATTAGCAAGTGCTGACCTAGCTAAGATCTTTTTAAAGTTAATTATAGCAGTTGTTAAAATTTCTAATTTAGAGAGCTTAGAAGTAAAAGAGTTTTTAAGGAATCAAAAAGATAATTATTTAGAAGAAGCTTGCCAAGAGCTTAATAATTATATTACTAAAAAGCCTAACTATTTTACGCCGCAACAAAATAAATTTCTTAATGATATAGGTATTTCTAGGATTATCGAGCATGATCGTATGCTTAAATTAAGTAAACGATATAACCACCTTTGGAGTAGGAAAAAAAGCTTTACAGAAAATACACTTACCATACTTAATGATTATTCTAAATTACATACAACTTCACCACCATTTAGCCTATTTATAACCTGCCATTGGAATAGAAAACATCACTATATTGTTAAACAAGCAATTCAACGTATTCAAAATAATGTCTCAGTTAAACAAGTCATTGCTGATCTAGAGATACAGGCTCGTGATAATCCTCAATTTAATGTTGGCGGATCTTTATCGCGGCGATTAGAATTTATTAATTTACGTTTAAAACATATAGATGAAGTAAAAAATAAACTACGTTATGAAAATGGAATAAAACTAACCTAAATTATAAAAACGTATTACATTATGACCTATTAAATTTAGCATTCTTATCTAAGCTAAAAGTGGTAAAATATTGTTTTTTCTTCTGGATTTCTATGATTGATGTTAGCAATTCTCTATTCATTCGTGCTCTTCATCGCAAGCCTATTGCGCGCACCCCAGTGTGGTTGATGCGCCAAGCAGGACGTTATTTACCAGAGTATCGTGAAGTACGAGCTAGAGCAGGCAATTTTCTAAATTTATGTCAAAATCCTGAATTAGCTTGTGAAGTGACATTACAGCCTTTACGCCGCTACCCTTTAGATGCTGCTATTGTCTTTTCGGATATTTTGACCATTCCTGATGCTATGGGTTTAGGATTGTACTTTGCTGAAGGAGAAGGGCCTTGTTTTCATAAACCATTACACTCAGCAAAATCAATCGAAACCTTAGCTGTTCCTAATATAACTAAA
This sequence comes from Legionella sp. D16C41, assembly GCF_048541585.1. Lineage (NCBI taxonomy): Bacteria > Pseudomonadati > Pseudomonadota > Gammaproteobacteria > Legionellales > Legionellaceae > Legionella > Legionella sp. D16C41. The sequence continues at coordinate 675,205 of NZ_CP183303.1, forward strand.
GAGCTATCTTATGTATTTGCGGCAATAAGATTAATAAGGCAAGAAATGCCAACTAATTTACCCTTGATAGGGTTTACTGGTAGTCCATGGACATTAGCTTGCTATATGGTTGAAGGCAAAAGCAGTCGTAATTTTAACCGTATGATGCAATTACTTGACATACAGTCAGAAATAGCTCATACCTTATTAACAAAGCTAGCGCAAGCTGTAACTAGCTATTTAATTGAACAAGCCCGTGCGGGTGTAAATGCTATAATGATTTTTGATACATGGGGTGGACTGCTAACTACAGAGCAATATCAGCAATTTTCCCTAAATTATATGCAGCAAATTGTTCATACTTTTAAAGAGCACTACCCAAGTATACCAATTATTTTATTTACTAAGGGTGGCGGTCAGTGGTTAAAACAGATGGCTGCTACAGGCTGTGATGCCTTAAGTTTAGATTGGACTTGTGACTTAGCTTATGCGCGCGCCTTAGTGGGTAGTCAAGTTGCTTTACAAGGTAATTTAGAGCCTGCTTCATTACTGCAAAGTGATGCTACTATTCGTGAAAAGGTGAAAAGTATTTTAGCTTCTTATGGTTATGGTAGTGGCCATATATTTAACTTAGGTCATGGTATTACCCCTGATATTCCACCTGAAAAAGTGGCGGTGCTAATTGAGGCAGTAAGAGAGTTTAGTCCAGAATACCATACTAATATATGATAATTGAAAGCTCTTTTAAGCCAGCATGGTGGTTACCTTCTGCACATGCTCAAACTATCTATCCTACGTTGACACGTAAGATTAAGGCCCCTATTGATAAAATTGAACGAGTCGAGTTAAGTGATGGTGATTTCGTTGATCTCGCTTGGGCTATTAATGGATTAACCGCTGATTCTCCTTTAGTTATTTTATTACATGGTTTGGGTGGCAGTGTTCAATCTCCTTATGCTGCGGGTTTGATGCATGCTTTAAATAAGCAAGGTTGGCGTGCTGTTTTAATGCACTTTCGTGGTGCCAGCGATGAACCTAATCGGTTACCTCGAGCCTATCATTCAGGGGATACTGCAGATTTTAACTTTGTAATTAATCGTTTTGCGAGGCTTGAACCCCATACTCGTAAGGCAGCAATCGGCGTTTCAATGGGTGGTAATGTTTTATTAAAGTGGTTAGGTGAAAACAGTAAACAAAATTTGCTAGTAACTGCAGTTGCTGTTTGTGTTCCTTTCCAGTTACGACTTGTTGCAGATCGGGTTAATCGGGGCTTTTCAAAAGTTTATCAAAAACGTCTTCTACGACGTTTACAACAGATTTTTATTAATAAACGGGCAACGAGTACCTCACCTTTACCAGAAGCTTTTAAAGATGTGGAAAAATGGCAATGTTTTTGGACTTTTGATGAATATGTTACAGCCCCTCTCCATGGTTTTACGAATGTTTATGAACTTTATCGCAAAGCAAGCTCTTATAATTATCTTCCTTATATAACTACACCAACATTAATTATTCATGCTAAAGATGATCCTTTTATGACACCAGATATAATACCTCCTGCTGAGCAGTTACCTGATTGTGTAATTCTAGAGCTAAGTAAAAAGGGTGGCCATGTAGGATTTATCAGCGGCAATATTCCTGGTCAGCCTATTTATTGGTTAGATGAGAGAATACCTAGTTATCTAAATTCTTTTCTTAATTTAAGTTAAATTAATCTTTGTAAAACTACTGCCTTTTAATTATTACTTAGTTATTATCTTGCAGAGATAAGATAAGTAAATAGCAGTTTTTTTAATATAATAACAATTTGATTGATTCATTCTACCTCTGTTTTAAATTCACAATTAAATGTTGACTAAATTAACATGGCTTTTATTAATCATAAGTGACGTTTCCATAGTAAAAATAATATTTAATGGAACAAAGATACGACTAAAGATTAATGATATTTATTATTGCCAAGGAGTATTTGATGTTAAGGTATAAAGAAAAAGAGTTAACTAAACTTGATGGTAATTTGGGTGGAAAAAATCAAACAAAAGGGTTTTATAGAGATCAAGAAGGATGTATTTATTTTATTAAAAAGCCAGATGATAATAAAGAATTGTTCACTGAACTATTAGCTGGCTTATTATTAAAAGAATTTAAACAGCGAAAACTTATACCTTCGCAATATTTTGATTCTTTAATTCACGCAGATTGGATTAAATTTGAAGACGGCTCTTATGGGTTAATTCAACCTAAGGTAGACTTTACAGAATTATATAAAATAATTGGTACAGGATTTAAAGATAACTCAGATCGTAACCCACTTATAGAAATGCTAAGTGGACCAAATTATTATACATTATTAACCTCTGAGCTTAAGCCTTATTATGGCTTATCTATAGCATTAATGTTCTCAATGCTTTTTGGCGATTATAGTGTACATAGTGGTAATGTTGTATGTATTAAACAGGTATTAGAGTCTAATAATAAAACAGCAACACAGTTTGCTCGTATAGATTGGGGCGCTGCATTTCGCTACTTTGGTTATTATGAAGATATACTTAATCCTTTTGAATACCAAGGATGGTTTAATTTTAAATTATATACCAAAGGATATATTTTTAATTACAAAAAAATCAATGGGTTATTTCCTGCTATTGCTCAAAGAGCACAATATTTTCAAGCTGAAATTAATGATAATTTCATAGATAATATTGTTTTATGCGCTTTGAAAGAAATACCAAAAGATTTACTTAGTCAATCTAGTCAAGCAATTTTAGCTAAGTATTTAGGTATCCCATCTTTTGCCCAAATAGATTTTGCTAAAGGCGAGAACTATCAACCATTTGTTATTGATTTCTCAAAAATTTTAATAAATCGTTTAACCAGATTATGTCAATTAAAAGACTTAACATATGAGCGTAATTTTTTATATCAGAGTATGATTTTTGTTAAGCCAATGAACCATGAAGTAAAAACTAACTATCTTGCTAATGTTTTAGAGAGCAAAGATGAATTAAATTATAAAAACTTAGAAGATGAAAATCAAATTAAAAAATTAGTTGAAAGGTTTTCTAATGAGTTATTAAATGATCCAATATTTATATCAATTTTAGATGAGGGACATATAGTAAACATTATTCCTGAACTCATAAATAATTTATTAAAATTAAAAAATTTTTATAATGAAAAGCTGGCAATTTGTAAGGGAAGCAATAATTTAGATGATTCTAATTCTTTAGAAGACTTTTATAAAAATTCTATTTTAATTTTTTTATCTAATAAAGATTGCGCTGTAAAAGCAAGAAATTTACTAGAAATTACTTATAAATATTTTTACACTGAAGAATGTAAATCATTTTTATTTAAAGATGCTTTAGCTCTCTTAAATGACTTATTTAATAATACCGTGTTAATAGAAAAAAAACATCATAAAATGAATGAGAAAAATAGATTTTTCAATTTTGAAAGCCCTGATTTTAACTCTAAATATTCTGCATCAACCAATAATTTTTTATGTAAATAACATTCATTAAGAATGTTATATTTAAGTTAATTATCTTAACAACTTAGTAAAAGCTAGGAGTATGGATAGGTGGGACTCTAAACTAAGCAACAGTATAAATGATTAAATTTATGCTGATCTAATTGATTATTTTTTTTTACAGTGGCACAGTAATAATTGCAAGGATGTTAACTTTAAAATAAACAGGAGTTTATTATGCGAGTCAACAATTATATTGCGCCTTTTATTTTAAGTCCAATTTTAGCGTTTGCTAGTCCTCAAGATAGACAAAAAAATGTAATATTTTCAATGCCTTTAGTGCCTAAAAATACCATCATTAAGCATTATTCTACTGAAGTAAATCAGCTATCACAAAATATATTTTTAGCGCGAAAAGATTATCCAACGCAAATTGTACGTGTTAAAGGTAACGTAGAAAATTTAAATTTAACTTGTGAGGAGGTTAATGAAGAAATCGATAAGGTTTTTATTCAAAAAATAAATCCCGATAAGTTTTATTATAATACTTATATTTTTTGTGGATATAATCCAGATAACCATTACGCAGTAAATTTTGCCATTAATAGTTATTTTGACCCATTAAGTAATGAAGCAATTGATTATTTACAAAATTATTTAAATCAATTTAATGGTTACAATTTGTTAGGGACAAAATTTTATGTCGAGAATGCCAAAGGTGTTGTAGCAGCTTTAACGATTAATGTTGGCACTAAAAAGGATCCTGGTGGCCCATTAATTTTAGTGAGACAAGATCATAGCAACTTCTACTTTAATAATAATTATGATATGCGCCGTGAGCTTATAAGTGATATAAGATCACGTTTCTTTGCTACTGATCAAGAAACACTACTTGCTTTCTTTGATAAATGGGTTTTTCCTCATGCTGGTAATTTTTATCAACGTATTTTAAAAGATTCAAATTATATGGAAGCTCAGCCTGAAGCTATTTTTTTAATGGAGAATGAGCCGCCCTTATTTGTGTCAAATTTAAAATATTATTACTCTAATAATTGTGCAACAAATCCTAATAAGCATTGTTTATAGCACTTTAAAACGACCCAAAAGTTCTTTTTGCTTTTGAGTCGTTCAATAATACGAAGGATTCCTACTAATTAACTTCTAGATAATATTACAACAAGTTTGTTGATCAGGGACATGATTAAATTGTTCTCTGGCTCTTGCCTGCCCCACATTAAACAATATATTAGGAGAGTGACCAATTAAAGACTCCCGATTTTGTATAGGTTGATTTATTGTATTGCCTATAAATTCTTTAAACTTCCCATCTAGAAATACACTTTTATCAATACTAATTTGTTGACTTAAACTTTGTTCGTTACCAATATTATTGGTTTGTAAATTGGCATAAGCGTGCGGAAAAAGTTTATTAATTTTTTCTATCAATTGTTTTGCAGCATTAGTGGATAAGCCTTCTATATAGAGGGTAACATTATATATAGCCTCAATATTATTATTATCTTCAATTAAATAAGCCTCCGTAAGCTTTTCATCAATACTAAATGATTTAAGTAAAGCTTTGGTAACTAGTGAGCAATTCAATTGCTTTCTCTGGGTGGTATATTGTTCTTGAAAAAGTATTAATAACTGTTCGGCAGAAATGTATTGATAAGTTTGCCCGGCCTGATAGGCTTCTTTAAGCCTAGGTTTAGTCGTTAATGTAGTGATTAAACAACCATACCAGTCAGGTAAAATTTTCTCTATTAGTGTTTTTAAATCAATTTTAATTTTATTATGCTCTCCATTTAATACTGACGCTGTTTCAGTACCATACTGCTTATTTAAGTAATTGACTAAGCTTAAATTATTTTTAGCGTCCAAATCTGATTCTAAGAGCAAAGCTTTGGAGGGATGCGCCAAATAAGTGGAAGAAATCGCTTCTTCATAAATATTACAAAAAGTAGGAAATTGGGTTAATTTAGCCATCTGAGCTAAAATATTAGCAAAGATATCACTGTGATTTTTATCTATCTTAACGGCTTTGGTTAAATGACTAAGTATGAATTGGAAATAATCATAATTATAGGTAGATTTAAATCTAAGTATCGCACTTGGATTAAGTTGAATATCATTACTTAATGCTGCCTTGCATAAGGCATAATGAACAGCTTGCTGTAATATTTTAGGCGTTACCTTGTCATTATCGCGTGTTAGAAAACTATTAATAGTTTTTTTTTCTAATCGTAGAATTGGTATTATATAATAAAGAAGCTCATTAGTCTGTTTGTTTTCTGGAAGGGAACTAAATTCATTTTGTAATAAATTATTTAAAGTATTAGCTAGCTCTTCTAATAAACCTATTTCATCGTCTAATAAACCTATTTCATCGTCTTTTGTTTCGCTAATTTGTAATTCATAGTCCAAAAAATCAATTACAGATGTTAGCCAATTACCGTTTAGTGCAATAATTTCCTTGTTAATCTTTTCTTGTATAGGTAAAAAATAAGATTTAAGCTTGCTGCTGTCGTTTCTACTCAAGTAAGCATTAATTTGTCTTGCAAGTTTAAATAATAAATTTTTTACATCTAACTTAAAACAAAAAGGCACACCAGCCATATTACGAGTAATGCATTCTAATGTTAAGCATAATTGGATAAGGCCTAAATCATTAACTTGCTTCTGGCTAGCTTTATTAGTAGATTTAACTAATTTAATTTTTGCGAGTTGCTCATTTAGGAGCGCGCGGATGATATTGTCTATTTGTTTAGGGAAGTCTAAAATTGTATTAATATTAATTTTAGATTCAAGCGTACTTGTATTGGCTATAAATTTAGAAAGTCGCTGCCAGCTTGTTAAAATTTCTTCAGCTACTTCTGCTTTATTGTCTATAGCGAAATTCATGCGGGTTACTAATATTCCTTTGAGTTCATCTAATCTAAAGTAATCATTTGTTTTAACTTCGCTTTTCATCTTCTCTATTATGCTATATAGAATACAAGCATTAGTAACATCAGTAGTTGATATAAGTTGTTTCTCGTAATTAGTTAATCCTAAATTTATGTTTACAGGTAGATGTAATGAATAGAAGTTAATATTACCTAAGTAATCAAAAATTAAAGTTAATGAATCATTAGTAGATGGTTTAGAAACTAAATCGGGAAAATAATGAGCTTTAGTAGGCATTGAATATCTCCATAATATATATAATGTACTTCAAAAGATTTTTTACCATAACTATTAGTGCTGTAATGTTATAGCGTTGCCCACTAAACTTTATACTTCAAGGTTAATTACAATTAGCTTAATTCATATTACTTGCTATGCCCGGTGCTACCTTGAAAAGTTATGTTTTATCTAAAGCTTAGTGGCCAATGCTATAGGTCCTTTAATAACTGAACTAAACTGGCTATTTAGCCAAACTAATTAACTTACGAAGTTAAATTTTGCGCTATGAAAGCAGTCTATTTAATTTAACTTTCTTTACTATATAGCTTTGTGCGAAAAGTTTTAGAGTAGGTTATAACTGTTAAGGTTTACCTGGCTTCTTAGCTATGGGTGGCTAATCTAACTTAAAATAATTTTTTTCTCAATGTGTTTATTTTTTAATAAGATATATTTTATAAATTGAGTGAGGAATTCATGAAACTGCACTTATTAAATAGCCAGTCATTAAACTGGCTATCTATAGATAATCCGAGAAATTACTGTTTAAATTCACGACTGAGTTGAATAGCCATTTCTAAAGATTGTTCATAATTAAGTCTAGGGTCGACTAAACTATGATAGGCTTGCTTAAGATCTTCTTCATTTAGACCACGAGCTCCCCCTATACATTCAGTAACATTTTCGCCCGTTAGTTCAAAATGAACACCGCCTAAATAACTAGACATATCATAGTGGATAGTTAATGCTTGCTGTAATTCAGATAAGATATTATCAAAGTGACGAGTTTTAATGCCTTCTGGAGTGGTTTCTGTATTTCCGTGCATAGGATCGCAAGCCCACGTCACAGGAATTTTTGTTCTTTTAACTTCTTCAATAAGAGGAGGCAATAGTTCGCTAATATCTTTTGCGCCTAAACGCGTAATAAGCACAACTCGTCCTTCTTCATGCTTAGGATTTATCCTAGTTAAAATTTCTTTAAGCCAGTCACCTGTAGCTGAAGGGCCTACTTTAATGCCAATTGGATTTTCGACACCACGTAAAAACTCAAGGTGTGCGCTATCCAATTGTGCTGTACGCATGCCTATCCAAGGAAAATGAGTAGATAAATTATACCAACCATCTTCAAATTGTCGGGTTAACGCTTGCTCATAGTGTAAATGTAAGGCTTCATGAGACGTATAAAAATCAACTTTATTCAGACTACTACTGCGAATACCATCAATAGCTTCTAAAAATTCTACAGAGTCAGCAATTGATTTGACAATTTCTTTATATTCATTAGCTTGTGGAGAGTGTTCTACAAAACTTAAATCCCATTGCTGAGGATGATTTAAGTCTGCAAAGCCACCACTAACAAGTGCGCGAATATAATTAAGCGTCATAGCAGCGCAACTATATCCTTGTAACATAAGCTTAGGATTTGGAATACGCGATTGTGCATTAAATTGTTGTGAATTAACTAAATCTCCGCGATAACTTGGAAGCGTAATTCCATTAATTGTTTCAAATTCAGAAGAACGTGGCTTAGCATATTGCCCAGCAATACGACCTACGCGAATGATTGGCTTACGCATGCCATAAAGTAAAACTAAGCTCATTTGAAGCATAATTTTTAATTTATTATTAATGATTTCAGAGCGACAATCATTAAAAGATTCAGCGCAATCGCCACCTTGCAAAATAAAAGCTTCACCTCGGCCTGCTAAAGCAATTGCTTTTTTTAAATTTCTTATTTCGCCACTAGTAACTAAAGGCGGCAAAAAACTTAATTGCTCAACAACACGTGTAACTTGTGCTGGATCAGGATAAGTTGCTGCTTGTTGATATGAAAATTTTTGCCAAGAAACTGGCGACCATGCACTCATAGAAAAACCTTTTTGCCTAGCCTAGTAGCTAAGTATGCGATAAATGATCATGAGCTGCAAGTAACAACAGAGAGAGTAAGGAAGTTTATTTAAAACTATAGTTACTCGCCGCTAAATGTTTGTATAAAGTCTCATAATAGCTAACTAACTTAAATCAATTATAAAAAACTTTCTTTAAGGGCTTGAATTTTTTACACTTGCCCCCAGCTTAGTTGGTCAAGCAATTCGGGAGCGTTTTTCATGAGTGACAATAGCACCAAAGATTGGAAAAAATTTAGAGAAAATAATGAACATTTAGACGAAGAATTAGAAAATGAAGATATAGAAAATATTGAAGAAGAGGTAGAAGAAAAGACACAGTCAACTGACAATAGTGCTCTAGATCATCCTAGTTATGCCGCTTTAGAAGAGCAATTAACACTAGCAGAACAAAAAGCCCATGAAAACTGGGAAAAAGCGGTGCGTGCTGTAGCTGAGCTTGATAATTATAGACGTCGAGCAGAACGAGATGTCGCTAACGCTCATCGGTATGGTTTAGAGAAATTTATTGCGGCTCTATTACCAGTATTAGATAGCCTTGAACAAGCATTACAAATAGCTGAGAAAGATAAGCAAGAAGGAATGTTAGAAGGATTGCAGTTAACGCTAAAACTTTTCTTAGACGTATTAAATAAATATGAAGTAGTGCCAATCGATCCACTCGGGGAAGCATTTAACCCACAAGAACATGAAGCTATGTCTATACAGGAAGTGCCAGATGCGGTACCCAATAGTGTAATAAACGTGTTTCAAAAAGGTTATAAATTAAGTGATCGGGTGGTTCGCCCTGCACGTGTTATCGTAGCGAAAAATAAATCTTAATGAAAAAGCTAAATGATGACTTGAAATCACTAAATTTTACCCCATATGTGAATCATTGCAGCTTAAACTTCTTACTTGGAGCAGAATAAATATGGCAAAAATTATTGGAATTGACCTAGGAACGACTAACTCGTGTGTAGCGATAATGGAAGGTGATAAGCCACGTGTAATAGAAAATTCAGAAGGTTTACGTACTACACCTTCTATTGTCGCTTTTACCGATAATGACGAAATTTTAGTAGGACAAGCAGCAAAACGCCAAGCCGTAACTAATCCTGAAAATACTATTTTTGCAGCAAAACGCCTAATTGGTCGTCGTTATGATGATCCTATAGTCCAAAAAGATATTAAAATGGTACCTTACAAGATTGTACGGGCTGACAATGGTGATGCTTGGATTAGAGTAAAAGGCCAAGATAAGGCCCCACCACAAATATCTGCTGAAGTTTTACGCAAAATGAAAAAAACAGCAGAAGATTACTTAGGTGAAGAGATTAAGGAAGCGGTAATTACTGTACCTGCTTACTTCAATGACTCTCAAAGACAAGCTACAAAAGATGCCGGACGTATTGCTGGCCTTGAAGTTAAACGTATTATTAATGAGCCTACAGCAGCAGCACTTGCTTATGGAATGGATAAAAAGCGTGGTGATGCAACGATTGCTGTTTATGACTTAGGTGGTGGAACATTTGATATCTCCATCATTGAAATTGCTGAAGTTGATGGTGAGCATCAATTTGAAGTATTAGCAACTAATGGTGATACTTTCTTAGGTGGGGAAGACTTTGACTTAGCTTTAATTGAATACCTAGCTGCTGAATTTAAAAAAGATACAGGTATTGATTTACATAGTGACCCTCTTGCCTTACAGCGCCTTAAAGAAGCTGCTGAAAAAGCAAAAATAGAATTATCATCAGCTCAACAAACAGATGTTAATTTACCTTATATTACAGCAGATGCTTCAGGCCCAAAACATATGAATATCAAGCTAACACGCGCTAAGCTTGAGTCATTAGTAGAAAAATTAGTTGAACGTACTATTGAGCCTTGCAAAATAGCTCTAAAAGACGCAGGTCTTAATGTTTCTCAAATTAGTGAAGTTATTTTAGTTGGTGGCCAAACAAGAATGCCTCTAGTACAAAAAACAGTACAAGAAATCTTTGGCAAAGAGCCACGTAAAGATGTTAACCCTGATGAAGCTGTGGCGGTAGGTGCTGCCATTCAAGCTGCAGTCCTATCTGGGGATGTTAAAGATATTCTTTTATTAGACGTAACTCCCTTATCATTAGGTATTGAAACACTTGGCGGGGTAATGACTAAACTTATTGAGAAGAATACGACTATTCCTACTAAAGCTACTCAAGTGTTTTCTACTGCTGAAGATCGTCAAACAGCCGTGACTGTCCATGTTTTACAAGGTGAGCGTGAGCAAGCAGCAGCGAATAAATCTCTAGGTCGTTTTGACTTAAGTGATATTCCACCAGCGCCTCGCGGAGTCCCACAAATTGAAGTAACCTTTGACATTGATGCAAATGGTATCCTTAATGTATCGGCTAAAGATAAAGCAACTGGCAAGGCACAGTCCATTGTTATTAAAGCTTCTAGTGGTTTAAGTGAAGAAGAAATTAATAATATGGTTAAAGATGCTCAAAGTCATGCTGAAGAAGATAAGAAATTTAAAGAAATGGCAGCTTTGCGTAATCAAGCCGATAGCTTAATTCATAGCAGTGAAAAGTCCTTAACTGATTTAGCAAATGAGTTAGCTGAAGATGAGAAACGGGGTATTGAAACAGCTATTTCTGAACTTAAGGAAGCCGTAAAAGGTGATGATAAAGCGAAAATAGAAGATAAAATAAAAATTTTAACTGATGCTTCTGGGAAAATGGCTGAACGCATTTATGCTAAGAAATCAGCAGAAGGCCAAGCTGCGGGGCAACAAACTGAGCAGACAGCGCATACTGAACAATCGCCTAAAGATGATAGTGGTGTGGTTGACGCTGAGTTTGAAGAAGTTAAAGACGATAAGAAATAATTATAAAAACTTCTTAAAGTCTACCAAAGATGGATTCTTAGAAAAGAGAGTGATAGAGGTAAATATGACTGTCTTATAAGGATCCATTAAGGTATTAATAGGTTTAAAGTTAAGTATATAATTAACTTAATAGAGTTTTGCATAGCCTATAGCTTTTTAGAATGTTATAAGGCTATCAAAGAATGGGAAGGAGTGTAGAAAAACACTCCTTTAAGTTTTATTGTCAGCTAAATGCAGTTATTAAATTGGTGTTAATATGGACCAGCGGGATTATTATGAGGTGCTTGGCGTTAATCGGAACGCTGATGATGGTGAAATAAAAAAGGCTTATCGTAAATTAGCGATGAAGTTTCATCCGGATCGTAATCCCAATAATGAAGAGGCTGAGGAAAAATTTAAAGAAATTCAAAATGCTTATGCTATTCTCTCAGACTCTCAAAAGAGAGCCATGTATGATCAGTATGGTCATGCAGGTGTCAACTCTGCTGGCGGCGCTGGTGGTTTTGGTTTCGGTGGATTTGGTGATGTATTTGAGGATATCTTTGAAAATATTTTCTCAGGTGGCCGTTCTCGCCAATCGCGGGCACACCGTGGTGCTGATTTACAATTTAATGTGCAATTAACTTTAGAAGAAGCAGCAGTTGGTAAACAAATAGAAATTACAGTTCCTCGCCATGCAACTTGCCAGATTTGTAGCGGCTCAGGCTCTAAGCCTGGTTCTTCACCTAAGAATTGTGAAACTTGTAATGGTGTAGGCCAAATACGTATTCAGCAAGGTTTTTTCTCTATTCAACAAACTTGTCCAAGTTGCCACGGTGAAGGTACCGTAATTAGTGATCCCTGTTCAAATTGTCATGGCCAGGGGCGAGTGCGTGAAAGCAAGAAACTCACAGTAAAAATTCCAGCAGGCGTTGATAATGGTGACCGAGTTCGATTAAGCGGTGAAGGTGAGGCTGGGCTTCACGGTGGTTCTCCTGGTGACTTATATGTACAAATCAATATTAAGGCGCATAGTATCTTTGAGCGTCACGAAAATGACCTTCATTGTGAAGTTCCTATAAGCTTTGCTACTGCAGCTTTAGGGGGAACGATTGAAGTGCCTACCTTAGAAGGACGAGTAACATTAAAAATCCCATCTGAAACACAAACTGGTAAAGTCTTTCGTTTAAGAGGGAAGGGTATGAAATCAGTCCGTGGGCATGCCCCAGGTGATTTATTGTGTAAAGCTGTAGTAGAAACACCAGTTAACTTATCTCGAGAACAAAAAGACTTATTAGGTAAATTACAAGAATCATTAGAAAGTAGTAAAAAAACGCATTCACCTAAGTCTAGTAGTTGGTTCGATGGGGTCAGAAAATTCTTTGAAGATATGAAATTTTAAATCTAAATTAATCTGTAAAACAGGCTTCTTCGGAAATTATTAGCGTTGGGATTTGGCCATTAGTAGTAGCTTCTGAAGAACCTAATATTTATGAATTTCTACATTTTAAACAGTAGGACCGACTTATAAGGCTATACTTAATAACCCATCATTCGGTATAATATGCAACCATCAGTAGTTTTAGTTTGTATTAGTTCGATATAAGGTTTTTTCTCATGGTTCATAAACCCGCAATTTTAGCGCTTGCCGATGGCACAATAGTAGAAGGTATTTCAATTGGTGCCAATGGTGATTGTGTGGGTGAGTTGGTATTTAATACCGCTATGACAGGATATCAAGAAATGCTCACCGATCCTTCTTATGCACGTCAGATTATTATGTTAACTACAGCGCATATTGGGAATACAGGCTGTAATGATGAAGATATGGAGTCATCTCGAATCTGGGCAGCAGGTCTTGTAATGCGTAATTATTCACCGATAGCGAGTAATTATCGCTCTAATCAATCCTTATCCGATTGGCTTAAGAAAAATAATATTGTTGCTATTTCCGGTATTGACACTCGACAGTTAACAACATTAATAAGAGAAAAAGGGGCGCTTGGCTGCTGTATTAGCACGATTGTTGATAAGCCTGAGCTTGCCCTAGCTAAAGCAGAATCATTTAGTGGTTTAAATGGTATGGACTTGGCCTGTGAGGTTTCAAGGCAAACAGTTGAACGTTGGGATCAAGGGCGGAAACAATGGGGAGAAAATTCAAAACCATTGCAATATCATGTAGTCGCTTATGATTTTGGCGTAAAACATAATATATTACGCATCCTCTATGATAAAGGTTGCCATGTTACACTAGTTCCTGCTCAAACCAGTGCAGAAGAAGTCTTAGCATTAAATCCTGATGGCGTATTTCTATCTAATGGCCCTGGTGATCCTGAAGCCTGCACATATGCTATTGAAGCAACTAAAAAATTTTTACAAACTGAAATTCCTATTTTTGGTATTTGTCTAGGATTCCAAATTTTAGCTTTAGCAAGTGGAGCTGAATCTGTGAAGATGAAATTTGGCCATCATGGTGCTAATCATCCTGTAGTAGAAACCTTCGAGCCTAAGCGTGTATTTATTACCAGTCAAAACCATGGTTTTACAATTGATGAAAAATCCTTGTCTAATAATTGGGATATTACTCATCGTTCTTTATTTGATCAGTCTCTACAAGGGATTAAGCATAAAACAAAACCTGCTTTAGGTTTTCAGGGTCATCCTGAGGCAAGCCCCGGCCCTCATGATATAGAAACTATTTTTGATCAATTTATAACGATGATGCATAAGACAAATAACTAATTTTAGCTTAAAAGCTAAAATTTACTAACCAATGTTATCTCCTAAGTTAAAATTTTAATGGGAGCTAACTAAAAATAGCCTAGCTCAGCATTAATTAACAAAATTTATTTTTAAAGCTGAGCTTAAGTTAACTAAAGAGGGATAAAGTGAACGAATTTTATGTTTTTACTTCCGAATCAGTTTCTGAAGGTCATCCTGATAAAATTGCTGATCAAATTTCAGATGCTATTTTAGACGCTATTCTTAGCGAAGATCCTAACGCACGAGTTGCTTGTGAAACCTTAGTAAAAACTGGCATGGTTTTGTTAGCTGGCGAAATTACCACTTCTGCTTGGGTTGATGTGGAAGAAATTACTCGTAATGTCATTAAAGATATTGGTTATAACAGTTCAGAAATGGGATTTGACTGGGCTTCTTGCGCTATATTGTCAGCAATTGGTAAGCAGTCACCTGATATTTCGCAAGGTGTAGATAATCTTGAAACAAAAATGCTTGGTGCAGGGGATCAAGGTCTAATGTTTGGTTATGCGAGCCGAGAAACTGATGTCTTTATGCCAGCACCTATCGCTTATGCTCACCGTTTGATGGAAAGACAAGCTTATCTTCGAAAGACACAAAAGTTAACATGGTTAAGACCTGATGCTAAATGTCAATTGACCCTACGCTATGAAGAGGGTCAGCCTGTGGCTATAGATACAGTGGTTTTCTCAACCCAGCATGATCCGTCTATTCAATACAGTGATTTAATTGAGGCAGTTCATGAAGAAATCCTTAAACCTATATTGCCAAGTGATTGGTTAACAAACGCTACACGCTATTTTATTAATCCGACAGGTCGTTTTGTTATTGGTGGCCCTCTAGGTGATTGTGGTTTAACAGGTAGAAAAATTATTGTAGATACTTATGGTGGTATGGCAAGACATGGCGGTGGATGTTTCTCTGGTAAGGATCCTTCCAAAGTTGACCGTTCGGCAGCTTACGCAGCCAGGTATGTTGCTAAAAATATTGTTGCTGCCGGAATTGCTGATAAATGTGAGATTCAACTATCTTATGCAATCGGTGTGCCTGAGCCCACTTCAATTAGTGTTAACACGTTTGGTACAGGTAAATTATCTAATCAAAATATTGTTAATTTAATAAATAATAATTTTGATTTAACACCACAAGGTATTATTGATCACCATGATTTATTGCGCCCTATTTACCGCCAGACTGCAACTTACGGGCATTATGGCCGTCCTAATCTGCCTTGGGAACGATTAGACAAAGTAGATGTCTTAAAACAAGCGCTGTAAAAATTAATCTTTTTATTTACAACCTCAACTTTAGCCGGTTTCACTGAGAATAGGCTAAAGTTAACCTTATTAGATATATTGCATCTTAGTAAAGGATAATTTATGAATACAACTACAGTTGCTGCCAGTAAAACCTTCAATGATTTTAAAGTCGCAGACATCTCGCTCGCTGCTTGGGGTCGTAAAGAAATTGCGATTGCTGAAACAGAAATGCCAGGATTAATGGCTCTAAGAGAAGAGTTTAGGGCAGAGCAACCTTTAAAAGGTGCGCGTATTGCAGGTTGCTTACATATGACTATTCAAACTGCAGTATTAATTGAAACGTTAATTGAACTCGGCGCTGAAGTACGTTGGTCTTCTTGTAATATTTTTTCCACTCAAGATCATGCAGCGGCAGCAATAGCTGCAGCAGGTATTCCTGTATTTGCTTGGAAAGGAGAAACTGAGGGCGAATATTGGTGGTGTATTGAGCAAACTATTTTGGCTAAAAATGGTTGGCGGCCCAATCTGATATTAGATGATGGCGGGGATTTAACCTTTGTTATTCATGATAAGTATCCTGAGTTATTGCAAAATATTCATGGAATTTCAGAAGAAACGACAACGGGGGTAGCAAGGCTTTATGATATGGCAAGAAAAGGTTTGTTAAAAACCACAGCCATTAATGTTAATGATTCAGTTACTAAATCAAAATTTGATAATCTGTATGGTTGTAGAGAATCACTCTTAGATGGCCTAAAACGTGCAACTGATGTAATGATTGCCGGCAAAGTCGCTATTATTTTAGGTTATGGCGATGTAGGTAAAGGCTGCGCTCAGGCATTACGTGGGCAAGGTGCAACCGTTTTAATTGCCGAAATTGATCCTATTTGTGCCTTACAAGCAGCAATGGAAGGTTATCGCGTTGTGACTTTAGATGAGGTTGCTGAGCAAGTAGATATTGTTGTCACAGCTACTGGTAATTATCATGTAGTGACTCATGAGCATATGCTAAGGCTGCGTCATCAAGCAATAGTATGTAATATTGGGCATTTTGATTCTGAAATCGATATTCAAAGTCTGCGTCAATATCAGTGGGAAAATATTAAACCGCAAGTTGATCATGTCATTTTTCCAGACGGCAAGCGTATTATTGTACTTGCTGAAGGTCGCTTAGTTAATTTAGGTTGCGCAACAGGCCATCCTAGTTTTGTGATGTCTGCCTCTTTTACCAACCAGGTGTTAGCTCAAATTGAATTATATAAATTTGGATGTAATTATGCTCAGGAAGTTTATACGTTGCCTAAACATTTAGATGAAAAGGTAGCAAGGTTGCATTTAAAGCGAATTGGTGCAAAGCTAACTAAATTAACAGAGCAACAAGCTCAATATATCGGTGTTGATTTGGATGGGCCTTATAAACCAGATCACTATCGTTATTAATAAAAATTAATTATAAGGTTATGGTTTAAGTACTAATATGCAAGATTTCATTTATTTTATTTTACATATAGATACCTATCTAATAAATTTTGCTGCTGCATATGGTACTTGGACTTACCTTGCCTTATTTGCAGTTATTTTTTGTGAGACAGGGTTCATTATTACGCCATTTTTACCAGGAGATTCTCTACTTTTTGTTGCGGGAAGTTTTGCTGCTTATCCCGATAGCCCACTTAATATCATTGTTCTTTTTTTACTCTTAAGTGGTGCTTCTATCTTAGGCAATCAAATTAATTATTTAGTAGGTAAAATTATTGGTCCACGCGTATTCACGGCAGAAGATTCATGGCTTTTAAATAAAAAACATTTAAAGCGAGCGCACCAGTTTTATGAATACCATGGTGGCAAAACAATTTTCTTTGCTCGTTTCTTACCTATCATTCGCACTTTTGTTCCTTTTGTAGCTGGAGTAAGTTATATGCGTCTGGCTCAGTTTTCGTATTACAATGCATTAAGTGCGGTAGTTTGGATTGGTAGTTTATTATTTTTTGGTTATTTTTTTGGTAGTATTCCTATTATCAAAGAAAATTTTCCTATTGTTATTTATAGCATCATTGTCCTTTCTTGTTTACCACCGCTAATAACGTTTTTAGTTGCACAAGGTAAAAAAGGAAAATGCTTTAAAAAACTATCACTGACAGCTAATCTTAAACGAAAAAAATAGTAACTGTTTACGGGATAGTCTTGAAACTTGGTGAAAAATTAGATTTTCGTACATCGCCAAAGATAGCCTTTTGAGGCATAGGGTGTAAATACTTACAAACAAGGTATTTAACTGCTCATTTATTTCTTATATAAGGTATTTTTTTCGGCACTTTTTTGTCAAACCTTAACTTATCACTAATAGTTTTGCAAGAATTCTATTTTATGTTCAAACACTGTGCCTCAGTAAAGTCATCAAAGTAAGCTAAAATTAGTAGTACAAGCGAATTTTTAACTTATTAAATCAAAAGATATAACTTTAATTATCAATTTTATAATAAAGCTTACTTATATCTAGTTAAGTTAGATTACTTAAGGCTTTTATAATTAAGGAATTTTACCTTGGTAATACATAGTTTAATATAGGGGCATAAACTATGAAAAATATAAGTAAATCAGATTCTGTAGTCGCCAAAAGTAACTTTATTCAGTTAGTTGGCGCTCTTAATTTTGCCTCAAAAAATAACACTAATTCAATTGATTTCAACCTAGTGCTTGAAAATTGTAGCACTACGATTTTTATTGGTTTATTAACTATCGAAGGTATATTTACTTATGTTAATAAAGCAGCTTTTGATTTAATTGGAATGAAAGCTGAAGAAGTATTAAATAAGCCTTTACCTAAAATTCCTTGTTGGCCTTCTTCTATGATGACGCGAAAGCTTATGCGTAAAGCAATAAAATTAGCGGCAAAAGGGGAATCTATTCATTTCGAAATTTATATGCGCGATAAAAATGGTAAAATGCATATTACCAATTTTTTTTTACAGCCATTGTTTGATTCTACTGGTAAAGTAAGTTATTTAGTTCCCTCAATTCAAGACGTTACTGCACATCAATATTTAGAATCTAATTTACAATTAACGCAATTTGCTGTTGATCATGCCGAAGACGCTATCCTTGAAATTGGTGCTGACAGTAAAATTAAATATGCTAATGAATCCGTTTGCCGGCATTTAGGTTATTCGCATAATCAGCTAATTGGCATGTCAATCAATCAATTTGATCTCTATAATAAAGACGCCGATTGGGCTCTACAGTGGGATGAGTTGAAGAAAAAAGGTTCTAAAAGAAGTGAGTCTATTTATTGCCACTCAGACGGTCGGAAAATTCCTGTTGAGGTTTCAGCAACTTATTTTGAATATCACGATGAGGGTTACTGTTTTCTTTATATTAAAGATATTAGTGAGCAAAAAGCCAACATTAAACGAATGGAATTTCTAGCCCACTATGATCGAATGACAAGATTACCTAACCGGTTTCTATTTACGGAGCGTTTAAATCAGGCAATTAATGTTAGTGTAAATAAGAAGACATCACTAGTTGTTTTTTGTATAGGCCTAGATCGCTTTAAATTAGTTAATGATACTTTAGGTAATATTGGTGGCGATGAAGTTCTTCAGGTTACTGCAAATCGGTTAATTTCTATTGTACGCGATCTAGATATGGTGGCACGCATTGGCGGTGATGAATTTACTATTTTGTTAGAACAGTATACCCAAACACATAGGAATATAGCGCAAACAGCGCAACGAATTTTAGATATTTTCAATCAACCTTATTTAATTAAGCGGCAAGAAATTTTTATTACCTGTAGTATTGGCATTGCTATTTATCCTAAAGCTGGTAGAGATGCTGATGAAATTTTAAAAAACGCTAGTGCGGCACTACAACAGGCGAAAAAGCAGGGTGGTAATGACTACTGCTTTTATAATTCTGCCCCTCGTAGCCGAGATCCATCCCGTTGGCTTTGGGAAGCTGATTTACGCAATGCTTTAAAAAACAATCAATTTGAAATCCATTATCAACCACGAGTTGACTCAAATACGGGTAGAATATTCGGTGCTGAAGCGTTACTAAGATGGCGGCACCCCACTAAAGGCTTAATATTGCCAGATCAATTTATTACCCTTGCTGAAGAAACCGGTTTAATTTTACCAATTGGTGAATGGGTGCTGCTAAATGTAGCAAAACAACGTAAGATTTGGGCTACTCAAGGTATTTCGTTAGCCAGACTTGGTGTTAATCTTTCAGCTCGTCAATTTAGACAGAAAGACTTATTAAAGAAGATCCAAAATATTTTTGTAGAGACAAAGCTTGATCCTAGCTTTATAGAGTTAGAATTAACTGAAAGCTTAATTATGCAAGATGTAGCACAAGCTATTCAAATTATGAATGAATTGAAACAATTAGGTATTCATATTGCTCTAGATGATTTTGGTACAGGGTATTCAAGTCTAAGTTATCTACGTTATTTTCCTATTGATACTTTAAAAATAGATCGTTCTTTTGTAAATGAGATAACTTTTGATAAAAATAGCGTAGCCATTGCTGAAGCTATTATTATCATGGCTCACCGCCTCAATTTAACTGTTATTGCCGAAGGTGTAGAAACATTTGAGCAATTGATGGTCTTGCGCCAAGGTGGTTGTGATCAAATACAGGGATTTCATTTTTCAAAAGCACTAACCTCTGAAGAGATGACTATACTACTAGCTAGTGAAGTTGCCGTGAAAAATTGGGGCGAGGCCTATAGTTATCGTCATTAGGCACCTTAAATTATATTTAATTGCAAGGCCACTATTATTTTAACAATAGGAGCTACTATGAAATGGATTATTCTCGCAAATACCAATGACTGCCGGATTTATTATTATGATAAAAAAAGTGATATTCGGCTTTATAAAGAAATTAATCACCCAGAAAATAAACTAAAAAATCAAGACTTAGAAACAGATAAACCAGGTCGATATCATGTAAGAGGTTTAGGCCATGGCGCTTTTGAGGAAGAAAATACTGCTATTGAACATAATATTGATAAGTTTGCTCATGAGATTGCTGAGGAATTAGAGTCAGCTAATAAGCATAATCAATATGATACTGTCACTTTAATTATGCCATCGCAATTTTATGGTCTAGTTCATTCTCACCTTTCTAAGCAGGTAGAAGGTAAGATTAAGCAAGTTCTACAAAAAAACATTATGAACTGGCCTGAACATGAACTTGCCCTTTATTTAAAAGAGGTTGGCTAAATTACTTTTTTAAATGATAAGGAACATATACAGGTTTCCAAATATGACTTTTTAAGCATGCTTCAATTTCTTCATCGCTCATTGATTTTGCTAAATTATCTCGTACGGCCTCTTTAGCGACTGCAAAAGCAACCTGATAAGAAACCTCTCTAACTTGGGTTAAAGGGGGTAATAAATTGGCTTCAGGATCATTTTTTGCTGGCGAACAATTAGCGAGTGCTTTTGCTGCAACCATAAACATTTTGTCAGTAACATGCCGTGCTTGCACAGAAATAAGTCCTAACCCCATACCCGGAAAAATATAAACGTTATTAGTTTGGTCTACTCGAAACAGTTTTCCATTTTTAACGATATTGCCAAATGGGCTACCAGTTCCAATAACAACTCGGCTTTCTGTCCAAAGCATTAAATCTTCAGGAGTCGCTTCACTATGATTAATCGGGTTAGATAGTGGAAGTATAATAGGCTGTTTAACATGAGAAGCCATTTCACGGACTATTTCTTCTGTGAATAATCCAGGCTGACCTGATACGCCAACTAAAACATGAGGGTGTAAATTTTTAATTACATCTAGCAACGAAATCATATTTTTATTTTCATATTTCCAATCAGCAATGGTATCGCGCGTTTTAGCTAATTTTTGCTGAAAAGGTAATAAACCTTGCATTTCGTTAAGTAATAAGCCATTTCGGTCCACCATAAAAATACGCTTGCGTGCCTCTTTTTCAGATAACCCATCTTCCATCATGGCATGAATAATTAACTCAGCTATCCCACAACCAGCAGTACCGGCGCCTAAAATAACTATTCGCTGTTCGCCTAAAGGAATACGAGTAACTTGCACAGCTGATAAAAGGGTACCTGTTGCAATCGCTGCCGTTCCTTGTACGTCATCATTAAAAGTACACAATTTATTACGGTATTTATCTAAGAGACGAGTGGCATTTTGCAGTGCAAAATCTTCCCATTGTAATAAAATATGTGGGAAACGTTTTTTTATAGCATGGATAAAGGCATCAATAAAATCATCATAGTCTTGACCACGAACGCGTTCATGTCGCCAACCCATATAGAGTGGGTCTTTGATTAGTTCGGAATTATTGGTACCAGTATCGAGTAATACAGGCAACGTCGCACTAGGATGGATGCCAGAACAGGCACAATAAAGTGCAAGTTTACCAATAGGAATCCCCATTCCGCCCGCACCTTGGTCACCTAAACCTAAAATACGTTCACCATCTGAAGCAACAATAGCTTTGACTGAGTTAAAGCGTGGGTTTGCTAAAATTTTATCAATACGGTTTTTATCAGGGTATGCAATAAAAATACCGCGAGGACGACGATAGATATGACTAAAAGTTTGACAAGCTTCCCCTACAACTGGGGTATAGACGATAGGCATAATTTCGGTAATATGCTCAATAAGCAGGCTGTAATAAAGCGTTTCATTTGAGTCCTGTAAATCTCGTAGATAAATATATTTTTCAAGATCAGTGTTTTTATTTTTAAAGGCTTCATAAGATCGAGCACGTTGTTGTTCAATAGTGCTCACCTCAGGAGGTAATAAACCAAATAAATTAAATTCTTCCCGTTCTTCATTAGTAAATGCAGAGCCTTTATTTAAAATAGAATTTAAAATGAGATTATAGTCGGTAACATTAACTTCTTTAATATCCTTGCTTTTATGCTTCATTACATCCTCCCCCTGACTCATAATTGGCTAGTGAATATAATAGAATTCTTCGGAAACTATCATGTTCGCTCCATGGCAAACGAAAAAAATGCTGCAAAATACTTCCTTATTCCTGGTAAAATGCGCCTTTTTAGCGCCTGTTTTGGTTGATCTTGTCTCGGTACTAACAGTTTCCGAAGAAGTCTAATAGATTTATAGTACAAAAAATTGACAATATCCTATCTTTAACTATAATTAAAGTGTAGGTCAATTAAGAGTTTTATGCTTTTAATATGATCTCAGCAGAAACCACCTTCGGGTGGTTTCTGCGTTTGTAAGGAAATAAGATAGTTATATTATGATCTAAGTTACTTTCTGAGCAGCAATTTTAAAAGTTATTTTAACTTCATCATTAATGGTATCCGTCTCTGCCCATGAGCCTTGGCCGACTCCAAAGAATGTACGTTTGATGGTTGTATAGCCTTGAACAATAGCATAGCCTTGAGTATTTTTTTCTAAGGTAAACGTTAAGGTTAAAGGCGAAGTTTTATCACGAATTGTTAATTCTCCAGTGGCTAAATAAGTATTTTCATTAATTTTTTTAAAATTATTAGCTTTAAAAGTTGCTGTTGGATATTTCTTAACATCAAACCATTCTGCTGACAACAACATAGACACTAAATCACGATAAGAAGCTGTTAATGACGCAATATCAATATTTATTTCAATTTCACTAGCTTGATAGTGTTCAGTATCTGCAATTATTTTTCCATTAAAACGTTTAAATTGGCCAGAAACAGGAGCATGATTTTGAATAGCAGTAAATGTTATATTGCTTTGGTTAGGTAAGATTTTCCAACTTGGTAAATTAGCTGAAAAAAGAGATAGAGAAAAACTAAATAAACTAGCTATGCTAATAATTTTTAAGCACTGCTTTATCATGGCAACATTCTCCTTATAGTATCATCTTTATTATAAAAATGATGTTTTAAGGCGCCAAGTAAATGCAATATGATAAGAGCAATTAAAATATTAGATAAAAATTCATGCGCAATAGCAAAAATATCACGCCAATAATCATTTGGAGCTATTAAATTTGGCATAGTAAATAAGCCAAAAAAAGAAACTGGAAAACCAGCTGCAGATGACATAAGCCAACCGGTAAGAGGCATTGCAAACATTAAAATATAAAGTGCCCAATGGATAGTTAATGAAGCTACTCTTTCCCAACGAGGTATAGTTAATTTAGGAGTTATATTTACAAATCGCCACAGAATTCTAAGTGTAACTAAGCTTAAAACAACAATACCAAATTCTTTATGCAATCCAAATAGTTTTATTTGCAAAGGACTTCGTTGTAAAGAAGTCATGTAGAGTCCAACACATAGCAAAGTAATAACAATAATAGCGAGTAACCAATGTAATGTAATAGCAACAAGGCCATAACGTGCGGTAGTATTTTTAATCTGCATGGTAATCCCTTATGATTTAACTTGATAAGCTTCAGCACCAATTTCAATTTTTACGTCATCGCCTAAAGCATCTTGTAGGCTAGTCATACCAAAATCTGAGCGCTTAATAGTAGTTGTAGCTGAAAATCCTGCCGTCATTCGTCCTTTCATGGGATGTTTGCCAATTTTATTTAAAACAACTTCTAATACAACTGGCTTGGTTACCCCATGTAGTGACAACATACCATGAACTCTAGCACAATCCTTATTCACAATATCAATTTTATTGCTAATAAAAGTTGCTACCGGATATTGAGCCGTATCAAAAAACAATTTTTCCTTTAAATGATTATCTAATTCTTTAATGCCTGTAATAACATTAGCGATTTGAATCGTTGCTTTGACCTGGCTATTTGTTGGATTGTCAGGATCAAGCATGATTTCGCCATCAGCAAACCATTTACCTGTTTGATAAGAAAAGCCTAAATGTTTAATTGTCCATAAAACATAAGTATGCTGATTATCAAGTATCCACTTTTCAGCGGCTGAGATTGAGTAAGTAGTCACAATAAGTAGCAGCCCAAGAAAGTAACGTAAAGTTTTATGCATAACTAACTCCTATGTTGTTAGAGCTTATTTAAAAGTAAGCTTTCATTCCCTGCAGCGAAAAGTTGGATTTGCATATTTTGTGAACGTTTATGATTTAAATCTATCATAGCGTATACTTAGGTACTAATTTTTTGTTACTGATACAGCTAATCTTGGCTTATCATTTTGCAAATGGCCTATTATTAATTTTTTTATTGCCTATTTTAACCATATTTTAACTTACTAGGAAGTAATTAAGAGTAGTTGAGCAAGGCTTATATCGAAAAAAAATTTTGCCTCTTCTTTAAGCTTTTGCATAATTTAATTCCTTACGTGTCTCATTTGCCTATTCTTTAGGAGCGATACTTGGGGTAGATATGAAATTATATTTAAAATTAAATGGTTATTATCAAGAAATAACTTTCAAATATAAGCCTGACATTATAATTTATATTTTACAAATGGGTAAGAACACGGCTAATATAAGGAATGAATCGTATAAGATGTACAAAGGATTCTATAATATTTCCTTTAACGCAAGGAGCTACTTATGTCTTTATTAGGATGGGCGCTATTATTTTTAATAATCGCCATTATTGCAGGGGCTTTTGGCTTCAGGGGTGCTGCCTCAGCAGCAACTGGAATAGCTAAAGTGCTTTTCTTCTTATTTATAGTTGTTTTCTTAGTCCTGTTAATTATGGGTTTATTAGGTGGTAGTACGCCAACAGTAACGGCACCTTAAGATTTAAGAAAAATAGCCGCTTTAAAGCGGCTATTTGATACTGTTACAAGATGTATTAGTTAGTTCATTTAAATTAGCTGGCTTTGGTTTTGATTTAGCATAAATACCATGAACATGAATACCATCTTTTTCAGCTTCTAAAAATTTATTAGTCGTTTTACTTGAAGGGCCAGGAATTACCGTTAGGGGGTCTTCAGACAATAAACTAGCACGTTCTCCATTAATTTTGTTTAGTTCTTCTGGTGTTTGCTTAAGTTTAAGTTCAGTCACTCCTAATTTTTCTAGACGAATTACCTGACTTTCTTGTCTATCTAACAATTCTTGGTACCGATTATTACTTTGCTCTAGTTGTTCCTTAACTTCTCTTAATTCTTGTTCTAATTTTTGTACTTTATCATTAATAAGTAAGGCATTTTGGTCGCTATTATCAATTATTTTAGCAATCCTCTTTTGAAATACTTCTCGGTGATTATTATCTTCAATCACAGCGCCTGATAAAGTTTTAACTGTAGTTTGTAAAGTAGAAGCGACCTCTTTAGCTTTTTTAACTTCTATTTCCATAGAAGAGTTAAGATCACATAATTCAGCAACTTTTTCATTAAGCTGTTGACGACTTCTCTCATATTCTTTTCTAACTTGAGTTAATTCAAGTTCATTTTTCTTTAATAATTCTTCACTTTCTAAAGCACTTTGTCTAAGCCGTTCGGCCTCTTGTTCTAATTTTTCTTGAGTTGCACGCAACAATTTTTCAGTTTCAATAAAAACTTCTAACTGATCGCTTAATACTCTCAGCCTATCATTGAGCAAAGCAACATTATCAGCTAGCTTTTCATTTTGCTCTTTAAATTTTTCGACTTCTTTTCCTAAATCTAGGCGAATTTTATCTAATGCGGTAATCGTGATAGCTAATACATCAGCTAAACTGAAAATACCTTTTTTGAGCTCCGCGGTTATATTTTTATTATAATGGTGATGATCATCAAGGATAATGCTACCTGTGGCATAAACAGCAACTGTTGCACCACTTAGTGCTAACAATGCTCCTAGTTGAGCAACAAGCCCAGCTGTAAGAGTCGGCACGGTTAATACGGCCCCGCCAACTATTTTTTGCCAAAAGGGTAGTTCTCCCCAATACTCTGACGCCTTAGTGACAATACTTTTATTTTTAGATAAGACATCAATAATTTCGGAAAGATTTTTCTTGATTTGTGAGAGATGTTCCTGTGTTAACGCTATTTTTTGTAGGTTATCTTGTTCATTTTCATAAGTTTCTTGGATAAGGGTATTAGAGAGCGTTATTTCAGAAAGTTCCGTTTCCCCAACAAGATCTTCTGTCTTGGATCTCATGACGGCTCCTTGTTACATTTTTTTCCTTTGAAACTTATTTATAAGCACAAAATTTCAAATAGTGCAAGGAAAAATTCATTTTGCTTAGAATTAATGAAAATAAATTTTTAAAATATCGATAGAAGTCAAGAAGAAAATAAATACTATTTTACTTAAACAATGATTTAAGCCCTACAAATTGTTCACTATGAGTAGTTAAAACAAATAGATGGCACAATATAAAGCTCAAAAGCAATATTAAGCACTTTTTTGCAAAATTACCTACAAATAATTAGTATTAAAAACCAATGGTCGTTTAAAACTTACATTTTCTAAATAAGCTATGACTTAAACTGGAAATAGCTAAATTGTATGTGGTTTTATCCAACCAAAGCTAAATGCTAAAAATAAAAAAAGGAATAAGGCAAGAGACAATCCAATACGCCAGGTTAAAGCTTTAACAGTTCGCTTTGTTTTCCCTTCATCGCGGACTAAAAAAATTAAGCTGCTACCTAATGCAGCTAAAATAATCAACATAACACTAATAATAAAAATTTTTGTGAACATTTGTTATACTCCTAGATTTACTATAAATCTTTAGCTTTAAGGATGATATAGATAAAATTCATCCGGATTATAGCTAATTACTTAAGAACCTAGCTGCAAAGTCTACTAAGGTGGTCAAAAGAGATTGATTTTTGGCTCTTTCTAACGACTTTCAAACTAGGCTCAAACTTATTTAATCAATTTATTCACTCAGGAAAAATAATGGCCAGTTTAACTTGTTTTAATCGTTGTTTCACCTTTAATTGGCCAATGACATTAGGTGTTATTTTAGTTAGTTCCTTATTTATTTATTTAGGAATGTGGCAATTAAACCGTGCCGAAGAAAAAAAGTCGATGGTTAAAGCTGAAAGACATTTAGCGGTGCAAGCTCCTATTAGGTGGCAGACGGGTATACAGCCTAAGCAGTATCAGCAGATTATTATTAAAGGACAATATTTAGCACAAACTTTTTTATTAGATAATCAACACTACAAGCACCAGTTTGGCTACAATGTCCTATCGCCATTAGAGCTCGTTGATGGGCAGGTCATCTTAATTGATCGTGGCTGGATTAAAGGTGATTTAGATCGGCAAAAACTGCCTAATATCTCATTACCAAAAAATCCATTGCAATTAGTAGGGCAAGTTTATTATCCTTCTTCCAAAAATTGGTCATTAGGCGAAATTTTAGAAGAGAAAGCACCAAATTTAGCTATTATAGAGCAAATAGATCCTCTAAAAATTAGCCAATTTTTGCATAAATCTGTTTATCCATTTATCATTCGCCTAAATAAATTGGAAAGAGATGGCTACACTCGAGAATGGGCAGTTATTTCTATGTCACCAACACGGCATCAAGCTTATGCGTTACAGTGGTTTGCCATGGCTGTAGTTAGTTGGTTAATTTTGATTGGGCTAAGTTTTAAGAACAGTAATGAAGAAACTAAAAAAATATAAATTTATTCCTTTAATAATATTAGCATTAATTTTTGTTTTTCCTGGAATAGCAGCTTATTTATTTTATATTCATCCGCAGTGGCTACAAGGGCATCCTGTTAATAAAGGAGAGCTATTAAATCCTCCTGAACGTTTGGAAAATATCCAAGAGCAACAAAAATGGCGTCTCATTTTATGGAACCCAGGTGAGTGTAATAAAAATTGTTTACTGCAAATTGATAAATTAGCGCGTGTCCGACTCGCTTTAGGTAGACGTTTGTTAAATGTAGATGAATTAATTATTATGAATAAGGAAAGTCAAATTCCAAATTCACTTCATGATCGCCTGCGTGAGCAAGATATTCACTTACTTTTAATTTCTAAAGAACAACAAGACAGCCAAAAAATGCTTTCTAAGCATAGACGTATTTTTATTGCTAATCCTAATAATTATTTAGTGTTAGCCTACAAATCAAAAACAAAGCCAGAAGATATTTTTCATGATCTGCAGCAGTTATTACATGCGGGAGAAAGATAATTAATGTTTAAGAGATCAAAGTTAGAGTTATATGTTGTAACGTTGGCAGTTGTACTTGCTTTAATAGTGGTAATGCTTGGAGCTTACACTCGTTTGACCAATGCAGGGCTTGGTTGCCCAGATTGGCCTGGGTGCTATGGTCATCTTGTTCTACCAAGTGCTAAGAAAGCTCTAGACACAGCCCAATTGCAGTACCCACAAATCCCTATTGAATCTAGTAAAGCTTGGACTGAGATGATTCATCGCTACGCTGCTGGTTTGTTAGCTTTACTTGTTTTCTCATTAGGTTTTTATAATTTACGATTATGGTATCAAAGCCATTTACCACTAAAAATTTTACCTTTAGTGCTTATGTTATTGATTTTATTTCAAGCCGCTTTAGGCATGTGGACAGTTACTTTAAAGCTACTACCTATTGTAGTGATGGCTCATTTGTTGGGTGGTATTTTAATTTTTTCTTTACTTCTGCGCTTAAGAGTCCAATTAAGTCATGTTGCTAAGTATGCAGAGCAATCGCCCCTATGGCAATTTTGGATTAGCTTAGGTATTGGACTAGTTTTTTGCCAAATCGCTTTAGGCGGTTGGGTAAGCGCTAATTATGCTGGTATTGCCTGTATAGGTTTTCCAAGGTGTAATGGGCAGTGGCTTGTACCATTACATTTAGCACAAGGCTTCTATTTATTCTCACCTGTTGGGGCTAATTATCAAGGTGGCTTACTAGATAATGAAGTAAGGGTTACCATTCAGTTTATTCATCGAGTTGGAGCAATTGTTGTTGCAACTTATATGTTATCTCTGTGTAGCTTAATTTTGTGGAAAATAAAAGCTAAACCTGTCCGTACTGTAGCTGCTTTAATTATTTTATTAATTATTATGCAAATTACCTTAGGTGCATTAAATGTCATTTATTTATTACCTTTAAGCGTGGCTGTTGCACATAATGGCATTGCTGCATTATTATTAGCAGCTTGTCTATCTTTGCTTTATTTTACTACTCAAAAGGGAGTAAATAATGTCTCCTCATGAGTCGACTTTATTGCCTATAGTATGGCGCGATTATTTAGAATTATGTAAGCCGCGAGTTGTTGCCCTAATGTTATTGACTGTGGTAGTAGGGATGTTCCTTGCTACACCTGGTTGGGTACCTATGTCAACCTTAATAGCAACTTTAGCTGGCGTTGGTTGTTGTGCTAGTAGCGCTGCTGCTATTAATCATCTAGTCGATAAACGTATTGATGCATTAATGCAACGTACAAATAAAAGACCGGTTGCTCAAGGGCGAGTTTCTGTCAAACAAGCGTGTTATTTTGCCTTAATGCTTAGTGTAATTGGATTATTCATTTTAATAAAATTTGTTAACTTATTAACAGCTGTTATGACTTTTATTACGCTTATAGGTTATGCAGGAATTTATACCGGTTATCTAAAACGAGCAACCCCACAAAATATTGTAATTGGTGGTTTAGCCGGTGCCGCACCACCGCTACTTGGCTGGATAGCAATTACCAATCAACTAGATCCACAAGCCCTGTTACTGGTTTTAATTATATTTACTTGGACGCCACCTCACTTCTGGGCATTAGCAATTTATCGCCTTGATGAATATAAACATGCGGCCATTCCTATGCTTCCTGTAACACATGGTGTGAGATTTACTAAGTTAAATATTTTACTCTACACCATTTTGCTTTTAGTAGTAAGTGTGCTGCCATTTGTAGTCGGTATGTGTGGTGGTTTGTATTTAATTGGCGCACTTTTATTAGGCGGGCGATTTCTCTACTGGGCTATTCTTCTTTATTTAAGAGAGGAACTTAGTATTGCAATGCGTACCTTTCGCTTTTCTATTGTCTATTTAATGATGTTGTTTATTTTTTTATTACTGGATCACTATACCGTTTAATTGAAATAAACAATAAGATTTTTAAATGTAGTTCAACGTTTAAACTTAAGAAAATAGACTTCTTTAGAAAAGGTTAGTAACGTGACAAGGCCAGTTAAGAAAATAGCTGAGAAATATTTGTGTACCACAATAAACGTTGCGTTTTTCAACTATTTTTTTGGCTGAGATTAACCATCAATGGAAACTTTTAAAGCAGTCTAATAGGTGTGATGCTTAGGGGAGTAATTTATCAATGAAAAATAAAGTAGTATTAGGTAGTGTGTTTGCTTTTATAGCATTATTAGCAGGTATAACTGTATCAAACGTTATACATCAAGAAAAAAAGGTAGACCCTAATCAATTTCACGGCACATTGTTGCAAAAGCCACGTGAAATTCAACAATTTAGCTTAGTTGGCGTAGATAATCAGCCTTTCAATAACAAAAGCTTACAGGGTAAATGGACTATGGTATTTTTTGGTTTTACCAATTGTGGATATTTATGTCCAACTACAATGGGTGAATTAGCTAAAATGTATCGTATCCTTGAACAAGATAAGGTAAAACCTCTACCACAGGTTGTGATGGTCTCAATTGACCCTAACCGAGATACGTTAGAGAAGCTAAAAAATTATGTTGTGCAATTTGATACCCATTTTTATGGTGCCCGTGGTGATGAGGCAATAGTAAAGCGCATGACACGTGAAATGGGTGTGGCTTATAGTAAAGTTGCTTTAGCTAATACTAAAGATTCAGAAAATTATGATATGCAACATAGTGGTGCTGTTATGCTTTTTAATCCTAAAGGCGAGTTAAGTGCATTTTTTACTACCCCCCATCAAGCTACATTGCTTGCCAAAGATTATCAACTTTTAGTGGGTTAAGGATTAACAAATAAGTAGCCTTTTGCATTGTAAAGGCTATAATTTGACTTTACTGAACAATTTATAATACTTGAGTTATTTATTAAAGCTTGGCTAATTACGTTTAAAGAATATTAGTCAAGCTATACTTAGATTTATAATGCTGCTTAATAAATTTACAAATGTTGTTATTTATTAAGGCGTAAGAATATAAATGTAGGAAATCTTGTAAAGAACAAAAAATTAAAAACTATTTAATCTCTTGATGGTGATGTCTTGCAGCTTATCCACAAATGCAACAATCTAGCTATATGCTAAGCAATGTGGATCAGCAATAAGTCTATATAAAAACCAGCAAGATATTGATGAAGTGTTTATTTATAAGTTTTTAAATTTTTGTTTTGTGCAAAATATAGAAATTAATTTGTGGTAGTAGCCGCAATAAAAATTATTTAGGAATTAACTCTTATGAAAATTGCGATTTTAGCCACTAATCCTAATTTATATTCCCATCAACGCTTAAAGCAGGCCGGAGAAGAAGCAGGCCATCAAGTTAGTATTATTAATCCTCTTTACTGCTATATGAATGTAGCAACTTCTTGCCCTAAGGTTCATTATCGAGGTGGTGAAGCTCTTCCTCAATATGATGCTGTAATTCCTCGTATTGGTTCTTCGATTACTTATTATGGCACCGCAGTACTTAGGCATATGGAAACTATGGGAATGTATACCTTAAATGAATCAATCGCTATTTCAAGATCAAGGGATAAGTTTCGTGCTTTACAATTATTAGCACGTAAGGGCTTGCCTATGCCCCTAACAAGCTTCGCACAATCGCCGGATGATACAGAGGATTTGGTGCGTATGGTAGGTGGGGCGCCCTTAGTTATTAAATTACTTGAAGGAACACAAGGGAAAGGCGTTATCTTGGCAGATAGTCATCAATCTGCAGTAAGTATTATCAATGCGTTTAAAGAAATGTCTGCCAATATTTTAGTACAAGAATTTATTGAAGAATCGCGAGGTACAGATATACGTTGTTTTGTTATAGGCGATAAAGTAGTAGGCTCTGTTAAGCGCCAAGCAAAAGAAGGTGAGTTTCGTGCAAATGTTCATCAAGGAGGTAAGGCTGTTAAAGTGTCATTAACACCTCAGGAGAGAGCTATTGCGGTAGGAGCAGCAAAAACTATGGGTTTAAAGGTGGCTGGTGTTGATTTAATTCGTTCAAATCATGGGCCTTTAATTTTAGAAATTAATTCTTCACCGGGTCTAGAAGGAATAGAAAAGGCAACCAATATCAACATTGCTGGTAAAATTATTCAATATATCGAAAAACACGCTAAGCCAAAGAGTTCCAAACAGAGGTTCCAAGGATAAGTAATAGTGAAGGAATAATTATAATTAAGAGTCTTCTTTTCTCTTTTTTTGATCACTTTTTCCTAATAACCATTCAGCATCTACTTCTAGTTCGTCCGCTAAAACATGTAATAAGCTAGTATCGGGAACAGCGGCGCCATTTAAGAATGCTTCAGCTTTAAATTTAGGTACTTTTAATAACTTAGCAAATACCTCAACGCGTTCATTTGTTAACAATGGAAGGCCTATATTATCTAATTCTCTATTAAGCCTATCAGCAAATTGCTTATTGGCCATGGTATGATTGCTCCAACTAATTTGGTTATTAATTTCTATAGCATAAAAAAAGGGTTTTGCAATAATTTAAGGACTCGACTATAAGCTTATTAAGGCAGATAAAGAATTAATATAGAATTTGTTTCTAGTGGGATATTGTTAAAAGTTAAGTTAACTTAAGCACTAAGGTTATTGTTAAATTGACTTTACTGCAAATTAGTGGAGTGAACCGTGGAAGCATTAATTACCTTAGTTTTATTAGTGATATTTGCGATTGCATTTGTACTAGCTGGCGTTAAAGTGGTACCGCAATCTGAGGAGTGGACCGTAGAGCGATTTGGTCGTTATACCCATACGCTACATCCCGGGTTAGGTTTAATCATCCCTTTTATTGATAGGGTTACCTATAAAATAAATATGCGGGAGCGGGTGTTAGATATACCGCCTCAAGAAGTGATCTCATCTGATAATGCTATGGTTACTATTGATGCAGTATGTTTTTTTCAAGTAATAGATACAGCTAAGGCTGCTTATCAAGTAGACGATTTAGAACATGCTATTCGTAATTTAACTATGACCAATATTAGGACAGTTTTAGGTTCTTTAGAATTAGACGCTATGTTAAGTCAACGAGATGAAATTAATAATCGTTTAATGCATATCGTAGATTTAGCAACTAATCCTTGGGGAGTGAAAGTTACTCGTATTGAGATACGCGATATCAGACCGCCACAAGACTTAGTACAGGCTATGGCTAATCAAATGAAGGCAGAACGTGATAAAAGGGCAGCAGTTTTAGCTGCAGAAGGACATCGGCAGGCAGAAATTTTAAAAGCTGAAGGTGATAAACAAGCACAAATTTTAAGAGCAGAGGCAGCAAGGCAAGAAGCATTTTTAGAGGCAGAGGCGCGAGAACGTAGAGCGCAAGCAGATGCTAATGCGACCAAAGTAGTCTCTGAAGCGATTGCAATGGGTAATATGAATGCAATTAATTACTTTATTGCAGAAAAATATGTAGAGGCATTAAAGATGATAGGCACAGCGCAAAATAGCAAAATGGTGCTAATGCCTATTGAGGCATCTACAGTTATTGGTTCTTTAGCAGGAATGGCAGAGCTTTTTACTAAAGTAAACTCCACCAAGGAGTAATAGTTATGTATCATGTATCATATTGGCATTGGTTAGCCTTAGCATTACTTTTAATCATCGCTGAGACTTTGGGAGCTAACGGTCTTTTAATAGCTTTAGGTATGGCTGCCGCAATAACGGGTTTATTTACGTGGCTTTTTACTATAAGTTGGCAGTGGCAATTAATTAACTTTTCATTATTTAGCATTCTTTTTGCTATAGCCTGGTGGATTATTATTAAGAAAAAAATCGCTAAAGAGCCTTCTTTAATAAATAAACCTTTTCACACTATGCTCGATAAAACGGTAACTTTAGTTGAACCTATTAAAAATGGTCGAGGTATGATACGTATAAATGATGCACCTTGGTTTGTTAGGGGACCTGATTTGCCAGCTGGAACAAAAGTTAAAATTGTAGCAATAGAGGGAACTGTTATGGTAGTTGAGCCTTTTATTGCACATGACAAATCTCAATAATTGCTTGAACCCACTCATTATTATCATTAAGGCAAGGAATTAGAGTAAATTCTTCTCCCCCTAAGCTGAGCCATTGTTCACGGGCGCGTATTCCGATTTCTTCAAGGGTTTCTAAGCAGTCCGCAACAAAAGCGGGACAGGTAATAGCCAGTTTTTTTATTCCGCGCTTTGCTAGGTCGGGCAAGATAAAATCAGTATAAGGTTTAATCCAAGGAGTTCTACCTAGGCGAGATTGAAAGGACATACTAAATTTCTCTGCTGGCAGGGCAAGTATTTTTGCGAGTTCAGTAGTCGTTTGCTGACATTGAGCTTTATAACAGATTGAGTTAGCTTCTTCTATTGGCGGACACGTTTGACATATATTTTTACAACCTATTTCTTTTAAATGGCGCTCTGGAATGCCGTGGTAGCTAAACAATAGATGATCATGTTTCTCTATATAAGGCTTAATTGCAGCTGCTTGAGCTTGCAAAAAACTTGGATGATTAAAGAAATCTCTCATGATAAGCAAGGATGGATGAGTAGGCCTTTTAGCTAAAAGTTTAAGCGTTTTTTCCAAAGCAGCGCCAGTTGCAGCTGAAGAGTATTGAGGATATAAAGGTAATATAGTGATCTGACTACAGGATTTTAAGACTTCTAAGGCTTCATTTATTGAGGGCTCGCCATATTGCATCGCTAACGCTACTTTAGTATCCGTTAATTTAGTTTTCAGTTTATTGACCAAACGTTGATGATTGACTAATAAAGGTGAACCTTCTTCTGTCCAAATGCTCTTATAAGCATGCGAAGATTGCTTAGGCCGAAAGGGAAGAATTAAGGTATAGAGCAAAATATATCTTAAAGGAGCACTAAGATTAATTACACGTTTATCTGCAAGAAATTGCTTTAAATATCGACGTACATCAACAGGAGCGGGTGACTTAGGGGTGCCTAAGTTAATTAACAACAAGCCATTTTTCATTTAAAGAAATTTAAAATTAAATATCTAATAATACATTAAAATTATTTCTATATAAATTTATAATTTAAGCTCAACAGTCTTTTAATTATAGAAGGCTACAGATTTTTTAAATATGTATTAATAATACAAAAGACAGCCGAGCCTTATACAGGCTCTTGCTCTCTTTCTTCGGCTGTAACGACTACATTTGCTGCATGTAAACCGCGTTCACCTTTCACTAAATCATAGCTAACAATTTGGCCTGGATTTAATGTTTTATAGCCAGTGCCATGAATAGCAGAAAAATGAACAAAAATATCTTCACCACCGCCTTCAGGTACAATAAAGCCCCAACCTTTGGCATTGTTAAACCATTTGACTTCGCCCGTAGCCATGAATCCTCCTTTTGCTAAAGCGTATCAATCGTCGGCTGAGTAATAATCAGCAGGCAATTGCATTCGTCCTTAAATGACAATTGGTATAGCGTTACCTATTAAGCTTTATACGGCAAATTAAACTTAATTCAGCTTCAGTAAATGTATTATATACACTCTTGCGCCTTATTTATCCTTTATACCTTCTAAAACTTAATAGGTAACGCTATATACCCACTAATATGGGTTAATTCAACATAACGCAAAAATGGTATAACTAACAATAGTTTTTACATTATTTTTCTAAATTATTCATTAATGAATGCTTATTTTTAGTAAACACATAAAAAATTTATACGGTAACTAAAAAAAATAAGCATTTACCTAGCTCTTAAACTAAGTAATGCTATAAATATCGCTCAAGAGGCTGTTGATCAGGAAACATTTCGGATAAAGAAACAGAAAAGCCATCTTCTCGCACAATTCTGGCATGCCTACGTTGTAGTTGCCTTGGCTCATCTACGCCACAAGAGTGGCATATTATAGCAACTTCATGAGCCATATTATTAGCATAATGAAATACGCGCTCGGCTTTATCTTCAATAACAAGTCCACGTTGTAAGGTAGGATTGTGGGTAGCAATTCCAGTTGGACAAGTATTTTTATGACATTTCATCGCTTGTATACAACCCAGTGCAAACATAAACCCGCGTGCAGAATTAACAAAATCAGCTCCAGCACACAATGCCCAGGCAACATTAGCTGGAGTAATCATTTTTCCACTAGCAATAACAACAATTCGTTTTCGTAAATTATATAAAATTAGAATATCTACTAATTTTGGTAAAGATTCTTGAATTGGGATACCCATATAGTCCATAAGGCCTTGCGGTGAAGCACCTGTACCGCCATCAGCACTATCAAGCGTAATAAAATCAGGCGCATGTTGAATACCTCGCTTATGAATGGCAAGACATAAATCATGTAGCCATTCATAGCTTCCTAAAACAAATTTGCATCCAACTGGTTTACCTGTAACTTGGCGAATATGATTAATCGCATCTAAAAGCTCTTCAACATTAGCAATGTCTATGTGGCGATTAGGACTAATTGAATCTTGATAGGGAGGAATTCCACGAATTTGCGCTACTTCTGGTGTAACTTTGACCCCCGGTAAAATACCACCTTTACCAGGCTTTGCCCCTTGGCTTAATTTTATTTCAAACATCTTTATATTAGGATAAGCAGCTAATTCACATAATCTTGTATCAGATAAGTTTCCCTTTTCATCACGCACGCCATATTTTGCTGTCCCAATTTGGACTACTACATCACATTTTCCTTCTAAATGATAGGGAGAGACGCCGCCTTCGCCTGTGTTAAGCCAACAACCTGCCTTTTTAGCGCCTCTTGATAAGGCTTCAATAGCAGGCTTAGAGATAGACCCATAACTCATTGCAGAGATATTAAATATATGATTAGTCGTATAGGGATATTTACAATAAGGACCAATAGTTAATGGCTTAATGGTGACCTCTGTCGCTAAAGGCGGAAATGGCGCACTAACGAAATAGACCGTTCCAGGTATATGTAATGGGCGTGTAGAGCCAAAACCAATAGTCGTATCAAGATTTTTAGCCGCACGGTATACCCAACTTCGTTCTGCCCTATCAAATGGTAATTCTTCTCTATCATTGGCAAAGAAGTATTGGCGAAAGAATTCACCAAGATATTCAAAGATATAGCGAAAATGACCTAGGATAGGAAAGTTACGTAAAACAGTATGGGGTTTTTGCAGACGATCATAGATATATGTAATTATTAAGACTGCTAAGATTATTATAATAATTACTAAAATAGTAATTTCATCATACTCAAGTGCACGAAAGACAAAAAGATCTTTTTTGCTTAAATCAACTGTTTCCACAATAATACCCTTCAATAAACGATTAACTAAAATTAGACCTCTTGCCTAACCGATTTATTTACACGATTGCGATGTTGCAAGGGTTTCTCCGGTGCTCATTTACGCCATGTAAACTCCGCTCCTTAAAACCATTGCGCCTTGCACTCACGCAAAATAAATCGGTTAGGCAAGAGGTCTATTCATTAGACAAAATTTAATATAATTAAATCATTAACTTGTTTATTAACAATTATAGCCTTTGTACAAAGTTACGCTTATTTCATAATAGACATAATAATTTATTGTTTAAACAGTTAATCAATCACCTCTAAATCCGTTGCTCAAAATAAAATCAAATAATTAAATTTATTTAAGGCAAAATTATTAGCAATAAAATCACTAATATTATTGAATTATTAATTTAAATTTAATCAAAATGTATTTAAATAAATTAATTAGTGTATAATTAAAGCAAGTATAAACAGTTTTGGAGACAAGCATCATGACAATTGAGACCTCCTTGGCAAACCATTTGTTAATTGCTATGCCTTCTTTAACTGATCCTAATTTTGAAAAAAGTGTTATTTATATTTGTGAACATCATCCACAAGGTACAGTTGGTTTAATTATAAATCGCCCTACTGAATACTCTTTAAGTATGGTTTTTGAACAGTTAAATATTTCACCTTTAACTCAAGAGCAAAGTCAGCGGCCGTTATTATATGGCGGACCTATACAACCTGAGCGTGGCTTTGTAATTCATCGACCAAGTGGGAAATGGCGTTCTAGTTTACCATTAGTAGAAGATGGTGTTACAGTAACCACGTCCAATGATATTATTCGTGCAATTGCAAATGGAGAAGGGCCGCAAGATGCCCTTATTACTTTAGGTTATTCTGGTTGGATTGAAAATCAATTAGAGCAAGAAGTTCAAGATAATACTTGGCTAGTATGTCCTTATAAGCCAGAGCTGTTATACGAAGTCCCGTTTAGGCAGCGGTGGGAATATGCAGGCTCTATGATCGGTGTAAAAATGTCTCAACTTAGTTCGTCAATTGGCCATGCCTAAAAATATCTCTAAATTATAGTCTTTGTAGTAAAATCTTAGTTTTAGTTGTTAATAGGTGGAGTAAACATGCCAGCGGGTGTTTATTTTGGTTTTGATTTTGGCTTTAAGCGTATTGGTGTAGCAGTTGGGCAAAAAATAACAGCGACAGCTAGACCCCTAACTATACTGCAAGCCAAGCAAGGGGTACCAAATTGGGAGCCTTTAAGAAAGTTAATTAAAATCTGGCAACCTGAAGCATTTATAGTAGGACTACCTACCTGTATTGATAACACGGAACTTTATACAACTGCAGCAGCTAAAAGCTTTGCAAAACGGTTAGAGCGAGAATTTAAGCTGCCTGTTTACTTAGTAGATGAGCGCTTATCGACAAAAGAGGCTCGTGCTTACTTGTTTGAAGAGGGTGGATATCGTAAAATCCAGTCTACCCAAGTTGATAGTATAGCTGCTTGTATCATTCTGCAGCAATGGTTACAGACGCAGTAATTTGAAAGTAAGCCATGACCCATTTTATAGAAATTAGCCAATTAACAACTACTCAAATTGAAAAATTATTACAGCGTGCTAAGTTTTTTAAAGAGCACGATAGCTATCCGAATTTTGCTAATTATAAGCTTGCTAATTTATTTTATGAAAATAGCACTCGTACCCGTATAAGCTTTGAGCTAGCAGCTAATCATTTATCTATATATGCCGTTAACCTTAATTTA
This sequence comes from Legionella sp. D16C41, assembly GCF_048541585.1. Classification (NCBI taxonomy): domain Bacteria; kingdom Pseudomonadati; phylum Pseudomonadota; class Gammaproteobacteria; order Legionellales; family Legionellaceae; genus Legionella; species Legionella sp. D16C41. Next base: position 714,583 of record NZ_CP183303.1, read on the forward strand.
GAGGCTTCATCAGAAAGCAAAGGTGAAAGTATCGTAGATACCATTCAAACCTTAGCCGCTATGGGTATTAATTTATTTGTTATTCGGCATAAGCAAGATGGGCTACAGCAGCAATTAGCTAACCAAGTCAATGCAGATATTCATATTATTAATGCTGGAGATGGTAAGCACGCCCATCCAAGTCAAGCCATGTTAGATTTAATGACCATTAAGGAATATAAGCCAAAACTGCACCAACTTAAAATTGCTATTATCGGTAATTTACAACATTCGCGAGTAGCTAACTCCTTACAATGTTTATTTAAGCTAATGAATGTTAGGGATCTAGTACTAGTTGCTCCCCCCGTTTGGCAACCAGAAAAAGTGCATTATGGTCAAGTTAGTGACTCATTAAAGGAAGGCATTACTGATGCAGATGTAATTATTTGCTTACGAATTCAAAATGAGCGCTTAGTAGCAGGTGAAATGTTAAATATAGAAGATTACCGAGCTAATTTTGCTATTACATCGCAGGTCTTACAATATGCTAAACCCGACGCAATAATCATGCATCCAGGCCCACTTAATCGAGGAATTGAAATTGATAGCGATGTGGCTGATGGTCCTCAATCTGTTATTTTGCAGCAAGTTAAAAATGGTGTCTTTATGCGCATGGCAATTATCGAAAGCTTATTAATGCCTTACGCATAATTTAAGAAATCTAATCCAATTTTTAACAAGATTTAAGATAACCGTCACGAGTTATTATTGCATAATTAAATTTGGGTTTTAGTAGACAGTCGGTGCTTGTAATACGTGTCTAAAAGATAGTGCTTGCTTTAAAATTTTTAGAGTAACGTCTTCTTGTACTTCTAAATCAGCAATAGTTCTTGCTACTTTCAATAGACGATGATAGGCGCGACCTGATAATTTTAATTGGGTAATTGCCTGATGTAAAAAATCTTGTTTTTCAGAAGTAAGGTTACATAATCGCTCACAGTCTTTAATATTTAATTTAGTATTAATGACTCCCTGTCGTTTGACTTGCAAATTACGGGTATTCTCTATAAGTACACGTAAGTTACTACTGGTATTCTCTTTATTATCTGCTGGTTGTTTTATTAATTCTTCAGGACGAAGAGCTTGTACTTGAACATGCATATCAATTCTATCTAATAGTGGACCAGATAACTTAGCTAGATAACGGCTAATTTTTTCAGGTGTACAACGGCAATTAGATTGTGAATTACCCCAATGCCCACAAGGACAAGGGTTCATTGCCGCTATTAGCTGAAATTGAGCAGGAAACTCGGTTTGAATAGCTGCTCGAGAAATACAAATATTACCTGATTCTAAAGGCTCTCGTAGAGTTTCTAAAACTTGTTTACTAAACTCTGGTAACTCATCAAGAAATAAAACACCATGGTGAGCTAAAGAAATTTCACCAGGTTTAGGTGGGTTACCGCCACCGACTAAGGATACGGGTGATGCGGTGTGATGAGGAGACCGAAAAGGAGGTAGGCGCCAGGTTTGATAATTAAAGGAGCGATTATAAGTGGAATTAATAGCTGCACACTCTAAAGCTTGTAGCTCAGAAAGTAAGGGTAATAGCGTTCTAAAACGTTTCGCAAGCATAGTTTTGCCACTGCCTGGTGGCCCGCTTAGCAAAATACTATGGCCACCTGCAGCTGCTATAATCATTGCTTTTTTGGCATAATATTGACCTTTTATCTCTGACCAATCTACTGTTTCATCATAAGAGCTTGTCAAGCGGGCAGGTAAACTCTTTAGAGTTACCTCACTTTGACATAAATATCCACAAACTTCGCGTAAGCTTTTAGCCGTATAAATGTTTTGATAACCTGTAATAGCTGCCTCATTAGCATTTCCTTCTGGTATAATTAACGTTTTTTGTTCGCGCATAGCAGCAAGAATCATGGGTATTATACTTGGAACAGGTTTAATTTCGCCGCTTAATGCTAATTCACCGATAAATTCATGATTAATTAATTTGTTAGGAGAAATTTGTTTTGATGCGGCAAGAATACCTATGGCAATGGGTAAATCAAAACCACTGCCAGCTTTTGGTAAATCAGCAGGGGCTAAATTAATCGTAATTTTACGGCAGGGAAATTCAAATTGGCTGTTAATTACAGCACTTCGGACACGATCTTTACTTTCCTTTACAGCAGTTTGTGCAAGGCCAACAATAGTAAAACTTGGTAAACCATTGGATAAATGGACTTCTACAGATACACAGCGCGCGTCTATACCTAACGCACTTCGCGTTTTGCTAAATGCAAGATTCATGGATTTCCTTAATATGAAGTTGGACAGTTTTTTTAATTAAATTTTAATTAGATTTAGTTATGTCATCTTTATCTTTTTGCTTAGTTAATTCATTAACTTGAAGTTGTAATTGTTCAAGGTTTTCGCGTGTTCTAGCTAATACTTTAAGCTGGATATCAAACTCTTCTCGCGTTACCAGGTTTAAGCGCGAAAAAGTTGTTTGTAAAACTTCTTTAAACCTTTGTCGGGTTTCTTTTTCTAAATTTTGCACGCTCATAGGTAGAGTAGCAAAAAGTTTTCTAGTTAAATCATCAAATAATTTAGAATCAGGCATGAAATTCCTTACGGTTGAGCTATTTAAGACTAATTTTACAAGATATACTAAGCACCCACTAGTATTAATTTTATTGTATTTATTAATAAGGCCGATACATCCATTTGCACTATTTTAATATCGTTTGTTTAGCTAGCTCAATCAAATTAGGAAAGCTATCATGAAAATGCTTACTGCAATTATTAAACCTTTTAAACTTGATGACGTTCATGAAGCATTAATAGAAATAGGGGTTCCGGGAATTACTATTTCTGAAACTCGAGGCTTTGGGCGGCAACGTGGACACACAGAACTTTATCGAGGCGCAGAATATGTTGTGGATTTTTTACCAAAAATAAAAATAGAACTTGCTTTACCAGATAATATGGTTGAGCCAGCTATTGATGCTATTTGTAAGGCTGCCTACACAGGTAAAATAGGCGATGGTAAAATTTTTGTTTATGAATTACAGCAAGTTATAAGAGTGCGCACAGGTGAAGTAGGCGAAGACGCGTTAGGTTAGTGTTAGCAGCTCACTAACCCGCTAGCAAGTTAGTTAACGTAATTGTGAGTTAATAAAAGACCATTCGGGCTGACTAACAGGTGTAATCGATAAGCGGTTACCTCGACGCAGCAACAGCATATCACCAAGTTCCGGGTATTGTTTTAATTGACTTAGTGAAATAACATTGGCAAATTTTTCTTTAAACTTAACATCGACCATAAACCAACGTGGATTTTCTAAAGTACTCTTAGGGTCAGGATGGTCACTAAAAGGATCAAAAGCGGTATGATCAGGATAAGCTTGGCTGCTAATTTCTACAATACCTACAATGCCGGGAATGTCACAATTAGAATGGTAGAAAAAAGCTAAATCGCCAATAGCCATTTGATCGCGCATAAAATTACGCGCCTGGTAATTACGTACGCCATCCCAATGCGATGTCTGGTTAGGCGCATTATAAAGGTCATCAATACTAAAGCAATTAGGTTCAGATTTCATTAACCAATAATTTGTCATTTTTTATTCCACCAATAAATATTATTCGGCGTAATCACTGCTGTTAAAGGAACATCCCACTCTTGAGGGATAATATAGGGCTCATACTGAAAATCATAAGCAACACCAATAAGTAATGCATGATGTTCATTTTCCAGTGTTCTATCGTAATATCCTGCCCCCATTCCTAAGCGTGTACCATAATTATCAAAAGCTAAAAGAGGTATAAAGATTAAATTTAAATTGCTTGGTGCAATCGCGTGAGTTAAGTCAACATCAGGCTCCAAAATCCCATAATGATTTTCTATTAAAGGAGTAGCTGGTGTTGCAGGTAAAAATAGTAATTTTTTTTCTGCTGTAATCACCGGAAAATAACAATATTTGCCATGCATAGGAGCTGCTTGCCAGATTTCTTTAAGACTAATTTCACCACCATGAGCGTGATAAAAAGCAATTCTTTTAGCATAGCGATACTCTTTAAGTTGTCGAATACGTGTGCATATCTTTGCAGCAGCTTCCTTTTGATAACTAAGAGGTAATTTTTTTCTCACTGCTCGATTAGTATTGCGTAAAATTTGTTTAAAGCGATCGGCCATAGCTACAGAGTCTAATTAATACTTAATGACATCTAAATAAGGCATCCAATCTAGTTAAATTTTAATTATTTATCAAGTAATTTTTACACACTTTAATTTTATCTAAACTCTTTAAAAGGCGTTTAAAAAGTTAATGACTTATTGGTGCTTGGCTATTACTGGCTATGGCATTTGCACAAGCAGGAACCCCATTAGGGATGTTTATCCTTTAACGCCAACGATGCTAGCGGTTTCGCCATCTGCTAATGCTACGGTTTAATATCAATTGACTAATCAGTCCCGAAGAATGCATACGCTAATGTTAAGTTATTTTTAATCTAGCCAATTTTAAAAATTAATTTAAAGAAAGCTTACTACTAAATTGATGATATTAAAGTTTAAAAAAGGCATAGGTTGTGAAATATAAATTCAAGTTTTATATCAGTTTCTTCGCTAACTTTTAATTATGATGAAACAGGCTAGTCAAATTATAAAAAATATTGTATATAGCCGTTCTAGTGACTACTTAGTGAAGACACTAAAAATAGAGCTAAAAATTAAGCTTACGTGTCTATTAATTGCGCAGGTATGTTTTAATGTTTAATTGTAAGCTAGCTTGTTAACGAGCCAGTGCTTTTAAATAAAATAAATACTCAAAGACGTGCCTAGCCAATATTAGACCTCTTGCCTAACCTATTTATTTTGCGTGAGTGCAAGGCGCAAGGGTTTTGAGGAGCGGAGTTTACATGGCGTAAATGAGCACCGGAGAAACCCTTGCAACATAGCAATCGCGTAAAATAAGTAGGTTAGGCAAGAGGTCTATTGAAGTTTAACTTTAGAGTTATTAAATTAACTGGTGAGAGATAGTAATGAGTGATTTATTTGATGAAGATGATGATTTATTAGAAGAAGTATTTAGTCCAGAAGATAGTCTGCCCCTTGATACTGATATAGCAGAAAATACCATTTTAGATGCACGACGTCGCCTTGAGCAGGCGTTAGAAGAAAAGCGCCTTCGCGATGAGCTAGATGATTTTGTAGATTATTAAATGGCTTTAAAAATTGTCTTTGGTGGACAATCTAGCCATATAAATTTTGTCCGTCACGATCGCCTTTTTTTAGGTGAAGGCCTTTTTGAGACGATAAAAGTTTTAGATGGGGTCCCTTGCTATGCAGAATTACATTGGCAGAGGCTCCATCAATCAGCTAATTTTTTAAGTATACCATTTGATCTTTCCTTACCTGCGTGGCTTGATGAACTTTCTTCTTATATTAAAGCGAGTAATCTTCAAAATGGTGGTATTAAAGCTGTTTTAAGTAGTGGAAGTGCCCCCAGAGGTTTAACGGCCAAAGGCACAACGCCTTATCTGTTTTTAGAAGCATTCAATTATCAATGTGATTTCTCGCCTATAAGGCTTATTAGAGCGCCTTGGCTTCGCGATAGTAATAATCCTATTTATAAAATTAAGTCAATCAACTATCTTGAGGCTATTATGGCTTCTCGGTATGCAAAGGAGCAGGGGGCTCATGATGTCTTATTCTTTAATTTAGATAATTTTGCTCTTGAGACAACGGTTGCTAATTTATTTTTAATTATTGATCAACAAATAATTACGCCGCCTTTATCTTGTAACATTTTACCCGGAATTACTCGCAACCGTATCCTTAAGCTATGTAAAAGGTTAAATAAACCTTACTTGGAAACCATGATTAGTACTGCAATGTTGGCAAACGCAGATGCTGTGTTTGTTTGTAATACCCTGCAATCTATTCGTTCTGTTAAGGCTTTAGATAAATTTAACTATAATGAGCATCATCCTTTAATAGATAAGTTAAGAGAGCTTTTAACTAAAGTGATTTAGTCTTTAAAATTCTTGTTAAAGTTCTAAGATAATTTTTTAGCTAAAATTAAATTCATTATTAAACAAAAACTTAACTTTTTGTTTATAAATTTTTTAAATTAATGTGAAAAAATGTTTTATAAATTGCAAAAAAAATGCTATAGATTATTTATAGTTAATAAATCCTTAATCTAGGTTTGTTAATATACTTTTAAGTATTAATGAGAGGTGCTTATATGGCTAATAGCACAAGAAATATATTAGCAGGTTTGAACTCAAGAGCTGTTAATTCTGTAACTTTAGAAGAAGTTATAGGAGAATTGCCTTTTGATAAAAAAACCGAAGCTAATAAAAGTACTTCCTCGTCTTTAGCAGAAATTGTTAAAAAATCTCTTGCAAACAAAGATCACTTCGATCTAACTCCCAATAGTTAATTATTTTAAGCTAAATAAGCTAAAATATATTGACAAAATTTTATATACTTAATTTAAAGAATATTCGACAGAAGAATATAGCTTTGCTATTTTACTTGAGTAGTTTAAGAGTTAACTGGAGTAGCACGTATGGCTAGTTTTACCGAAACAACCCATTGGCGTGACTCGGCGAGAAGCGCTCGCTTCTTTATTGTAGATGCCCGAGCAGCATTTCCTATTTTTTTATTTTTAATGCATATAAGGCTTTGGACTGCATTTTTAGTCATTGTTTCAGCAATCTTTTTTGGCGTTATTGAACACTACGGTTTTACTGTACCTGTTTTCTTAAGATGGCTAAGAAGTTTTCTTGCTGGAAGAGTTAAATCCTCTCAACCATGGTGGCGTTATTAAAATGAGTAATGAAATAGATATTCGTAAAAGTATGGCCTTAATTGCCGCTTCAATGAATGCAAAATTTTATTTAAATGATCGCTTCATGAGTTTTGATGAGGTTTTTTCTGATACAGGTTTATTGCCTGCCATTGCTCGGCGCGCTGATCAATTATGTTCGCTTTGCCTAGGTTATGGGTTAGGCGCAACCTTTGATGAAGCAGAAAATGCACTTTTAGGTACGCGCGTGGTTTTTGACGAAGTAACACCGAACTCATTACGCCTTTTATGTATGACTGATGTACTTAATGAATTAATCCAAGGCGGTCCAAGCCGAGATTATACGCCCCTAGATGAATTAATGTATGACTAAATATTGACCATGAATTAAATATAATGTACAATTAATTAACATTTAATACGGAGGCTTGCCAAAAGTTTTATCTTAGAGAAGAATTTAAAAGATAATTGTAAAAAAATTGAAAGTTTTTAATGTTTTTAAGTTTTTCTTAATGAAAATTCTGGTAAGCTAGTATTGGTAGAAAATGATTTGGAAGAAAAATGAGCACGATAAATAGATTTTTTAATCATCCAGCTGCAGGTACTGTTAGTAGAAATCCTACTTCTTATAAAGTTGGTGAGAAAAGTGTGCCCAATGATAATGAAGCAAAAGATAAAATAGCGAAATTTGTAGAAAAACTTTCTGCTGGGTTGGGAAACCTCACCGAAACAACAAGAAAGATTATGAGTATGAATCCAGCTACAAAGGAAGTTACTGAACAAGGATATGATAAAGTTAAAAAGGCAACTACTAAAATTATGGAGGTTGTGCAAACTCCTGGATATAAATTACCTACAGAAACCCAAGTAAGTCAAGAAAGCTTTTAAATCAAGAGCTCTACAAGGTCAAGGTAAAGTAACTCCATCTACATCTGATGAGATATCAGATCCAACGTCAACTCCAAGTCCATTCAGATAATTTAATCAGTATTTAACCTTTAAAGGTTGAATACTGTTATAATAACTTTAACATCTTATTATCATTTTGTGTAAATTTCTTATATTATGAGTAAAAATCATTTAACTGATGATCAAATAAAAGCGATCTTACAAATATTGGAAGACGCCATTAAAGGAGGTCCGTGGGATGCTTCTAACTTTTTAAAGGTTATTGGAAAAACCTTGCAAGATTATCATAATGAATTGACAAGATTATACAATGAAAGTAAGGCGATAAAAGATCAAAGCGGCTATGGTGCTGGTAGAGCGCTTAATGAAAACCAACAAGAAGTTTTTATTTCGTTATATACTAGTGATGGTGGTAATATCCAAGCTTGGGAGCGAATTTTATTTAATTTACCCAAACAAATAATCTCTCGTCCTATTTATGCTCAGGAAGAGGATGTTAAAAATTTAATTAAATCAAAAGAAAATAAAATAAATGAAGCATATGTGTCAATTTGGGTGGATAAAGATACTATTTTAAATTTACCTCCTGATAAAGCGCCACGCGATCGTTTTGGTAAGTCACTGCTTACTTTAAAAGATCGTTCAATAGATCTTAATAATATTGATTATTTTGCTCATCTTTCTGGTACTTATCGTTATCAAAGAGGGCGTTTAATAATGGCTAATATAGAGCATTAAACCTTAGCAATAAAAAATTATCTTGGTTAATGACTATTAGAAGCGATAGTTAATAATTAAATGTAGTAGCTTAAAGTTAATTTATAGTTAAAAACGCAGGCAATCCCTCCAATTTTAGCTGCTATAAGTATAATGAAAGGTATATACTTGAATAAAATAACTGGATTTAATTAGCCAATGGCCCAACAACCACAGCAACCGGGTGGTGGCGGAGGTGATAACTCCATGGCGCCGGTATGGATAACCTTACTGGTCTTTTTGGTTTTATACATTATTTGGTACGCCGCCCATAAATATATTGTATCGTTTGTTTTTCATATTAATCTATTACAAGCTAGGTTTATTAACTTATTTATTGAGAATCCTAAGCTTTCTAATGATGTTTATTTAATGCAAACCCTAAACCCATCTTCGGTTAATTGGGAGCAATTTGTTAATCTTACTGCAGGCGTAGGCGATTATATCCGCTATCCGATAGTGGTGATTCTAGTAGTGCTAGCAATTTGGCTTTACAAGTCCAATGTTACTTTAAAGTTTCGCAAAGCTCATGATATGAAATCATTGCGTGCCCAAGAGCAATTTAATTGGCCAGCTATTATGCCAATTGTTAAAGAAGATATTGTTAATGAAGATGTTAGTAAAGGCCGTTGGGCAATGGCGTTAACCCCAATGGAATTTGCTCGTAAATATAATCTTTTAAAAAAAGATGATGTCTTATTAGATAATCCTGTACCGGGGATGGAGTTTACTGCAGGTATTCGTCGTGGCGATGCGAAGCGTGTTTTTACTTTGCAGCTAGGACCCTATTGGGAAGGATTTGAGCGCTGCTCTCCCCAGGCTTATGCCTTAGCAACTGTCTTTATAGCACGTATGAATCGTGATCGTAGTGCTGCGAGTATGATTTTAGAGCGCCTAGATAAGACATGCGCTCAAGGTAAACCTGATTTTGCTGTTGCCAGGCCCATTTTTAAAAAATACGAAAATACAGAGCTTGTGCAAGAAATAGTAGGTAGCCATGCTTATATGCTAACTGTTATAGCCTCTTTATTAGAAAACGCTCGTAAGGATGGCGTAGTACCTACTGCAGAATTTTTATGGTTAAAGCCCCTAGATCGTCGATTATGGTATATGCTTAATAGTGTTGGTAGACAAACGCCATTTGCTGAAGTAGCTGGCCCTTATGCACATTGGATAGCTGAAAAAGCACTGGGAAGGCGTTCGTTAGTTCCTATGATTGATGAAGCTATTAAAGCCTTAGAGATAGCTGTAAAGGAAGTGAAGCTGTCTCCTCGTGAGTTGCAGGAGTTAAAGCCATGATGCGTGGTATTGATTCAAGGCATGAAATTGACCCGACGCTGCTCTTAAGAGACACGCGTACAATTGGGCAACGGGTTGCAGATTTTTTTTCAGACCCAACTAATGTCTCAATTGTGCTGGTGACTTTAGCAGGCGTTGCCTACTACATGTCTGCAGTTGCTACTTTAGTATTATTTTTGGGATTTTTTAGTTTTTTCTACAGCTATACAAGAAAACAAACCCTTCCTTTTAGATTACCTAAGATTGCTCAAGTAAAAGATTATAATGATTTAAAACCAGGTATTAAAACGCCTAATATGGCGCGAGGCATTACGTTTTTTGGTAATGATAGAAAAACAAACGAAGAGCTTTGGTTTGCCAATGAAGACATGCGGACCCATGCTTTAATTTTTGGCTCAACTGGTAGTGGTAAAACAACAGAAGCTTTAGTTTCGCTAGCTTTTAATGCGTTAGTGCAAGCAAGCGGCTTTATTTATGTAGATGGTAAAGGCGATAACTCGCTGTATGCCAAAGTTTTTTCCATGGTTCGTAGTATGGGGCGTGAAGATGATTTGCTTCTTATTAACTTCATGACTGGTGCGAGAGATATTATTGGTCCTCAAGAGAAACGCTTATCTAATACGCTTAATCCATTTTGCCAAGGTTCATCTAGTATGTTAACCCAGCTAGTTGTTAGTTTAATGGGTTCTTCTAATCAATCTTCAGACGGCGATATGTGGAAAGGACGAGCGATAAGCTTTGTTGAAGCTTTGATGAAGCTTTTAGTTTATATGCGCGATGAAGGCGCTCTTTTACTTGATGCTAATACCATTCGAAATTATTTCGATTTAAATCGATTAGAAGCTATTGTTATTGATAAAGTTTTCCCTCGTGATGAACAAGAGAGTGTTAATATTGAGTCTATACCAAAATTAGTTACAGACCCTCTACGTAACTATGTATTTAACTTACCTGGATATAATAAAGAAAAGAAAGGTAAACAAGTTTCGCAAGTATTGGAACAACATGGTTTTATTACCATGCAGTTAACTCGGACGTTCTCATCCCTTGCAGATACTTATGGTCATATTATCAGAACAAACCTTGCGGAAGTTGATTTTAAAGACGTTGTTTTAAATCGTCGCATTTTAGTTGTTTTATTACCTGCTCTAGAAAAATCACCTGATGAATTAGCTAATTTAGGAAAAGTTATTGTTTCTTCTTTGAAAGCTATGATGGCTGCAGGCTTAGGGGAAGAGGTTGAAGGTGATTATCGAGATGTTATTGAGCGAAAAGCAACCAATGCACCTACACCTTATATGTGTATTTTAGACGAGTATGGTTATTATGCCGTACAAGGTTTCGCTGTAGTTCCAGCCCAGGCACGTTCATTAGGCTTCTCAGCAATTTTTGCAGGCCAAGATTTACCTGCCTTCCAGAAAGCTTCTAAAGAAGAAGCAGCATCAATTGGTGCAAATACAAACATTAAAATTTGTATGAAGCTTGAAGATCCAACAGAAACTTGGGATTTCTTTACCAAAACTGCTGGTGAAGCTTATGTTACTAAAGTAGATTCCTTTCAGACAAAAGACTCAAGTATTGCCAATACTTATATGGATACCAAAAGTTCTTCATTTGAAAAAAGAGCTCGTATTGATTTACTGGACTTAAAAGAACAAACTGAAGGCGAAGCTCATATTTTCTTTAAATCAAAGATTGTACGTGCACGCATGTTTTACGCTAATCCTAAACCTGTTAAAAAATTAAAATTAAATCAATTCTTAAAGGTTGAGCCGCCAGCTGATGACTATTTAGCAAAATTACAAAAACAACTTTCAGGCTTCCAAGTTATATTAGATAGTGGCGACTTATCTATTAATAAAACAGTAGAAACTGAAGAAATTACGCTCATTACTCAAGCATTGCATGAAGCGAATGTCACAGAACCAATAGAACGTGGTGTAGCTGCGCTACTTGCCTATCATAGTCGTAATGAATTACCTCCATTAGAGGAAATTGAGGAAGAAGAGGAAGAGGGTGTTTTAACTATCTTTAATAAACTGCGTCAACACCCAGGTTCATTACCTCTTTTAGCCAAAGATGTTGAACAATTTTCAGCAGCCTTAATTGATGTTAATAGTACCCGTAATTACTTATCTAACATTGAGCGTCTCAGTGGCGCTAAAGATAAATACTCTGGCTCTATTGCTAATGAGCTTATTAAAGATTTTAAAACAGCCACTAGTTATCCTCCACAAGAACGAGACTATATTAGTGGGGAAGATTTAGCAGAATTAGCCAATCAACTTTCTGATAAAATTAAAAGTGAGCGAGAAAAGGCTAATTTAGAGAATAATGAATAATTTATAACGAATAATTGATTCCCCCCTTGACAGTCCTACTAGCTTAGGGTAGTAAGTTATTGAAATAAAATTATTTATTGCTTTTATTATGTGCATTTTTAACAATGCACTATGAATTTTTTAGGAATCGCTTGTAACCTGAAGATTTGTATGTTTTGATTTTAGTAAATAATTTAGCAATATTGTGACAGGATTTTAAGTGAAACGAGTATGTATTGGCTTTATAACCTTTTTGCTCCGATATTTTGTCGTCGTCTCCTTATTAATTCTAACCGGATGTTGCTGCGGTAATGGCAAGTTATTACTCCTTACGCAACAAGGATTTAAATTGCCTACTCGAGTTGCTGGTTCCTCAGATGCTTATGTTATTGCTCAGCAAGCTGGGTTTGCTCGTTGTGGAGTTAAAGTAATTACAATTGGCTCTGATTATTTAATTAGTATTCCATCAACTGTTTTATTTGCTGATCAATCACCACGAATAAAATGGGAAGCTTATTCAGTGTTAAATAAAGTCGTTAAATTCATGCGACAATTTAGAAAAATAGGCGTTAACGTGACAAGCTACAGCAGCCAATATGTCTCTTCTAAACGAGAGCAATCATTAACTTTAGCGCGTGCACGAGCAGTTTCTGATTATTTGTGGTCACAAAAAGTAGATAGTCGCTTTATTTTTGCGGAGGGTGCTGGTAGCGATAAGCCAATTTCTGCATTCATGCAGGGAGGGGATCGATCTGTAAGCTCAAGAATAGAAATTACTTTCCGTGATGCTGTAGCCTAAGTCAGCATAATAGTTAAATAAATTTGTATATGTATTAAGTGTGAATTTAATTTAAATAATTTTTTATAAGGTAAAAATTAACACGGTTAAATAGCTTCTTTGCCAATTAATATTCAGAAGTTGGTCTGTAAGATAAAGTAATGTAATTGAGCTAGTTATTGAATACGAACCAATCGTGACATATTAGCAAAAAATCTAATTGTTTTAATTTTTCTATTAGCTGACTTAGCTAATAGAAGTAGATTAATTAAGTATGATGTAAGGATAAATATTGTTAAGAAATTTAAAAGCTTGTTGCTTAATGCCTTAAATGAGGTTTAAATGAGTCGTCAATCCTGGAATAGAATAAAGCAATCTAAGTCATTTTATGTGGTGACTTATAGACGAGCTTTAAAGTTTTTACTAATGTCTATGGCAATAAATGTATTTTTTTGCCTTGTTATTAGTTACTTGTATTTAAATAAACCTGAGAGAGCCTTTTATGCAACAAATGGTATTACGCCACCTATAGAGCTTACTCCTTTAGCTACACCAAATTATTCATCAAAGCCCTTGTTGCCACCAGACCCAGTTGATGAGAATGAAGAAAAAGCCATACCACAATAATAAGAGGAAAAGATGGTTAAAGATTCGCTAACAGCTGTAACCTTGCGTAATGATTTTTATCGTGATGGCCAAAGAAAAATGGTCTTAGGCTTACTGATTTCACTATTTACTAACTTATTTTTAGGCGGCATGGTAGCCTATTTATTAACACATCCCCCAGCGCCAAAATATTTTGCGACAAGTATTAATGGTCGAATTACGCCTCTTTTCCCGCTAAATGAGCCTAATCAATCTGATTCTGCTGTACTGCAATGGGCCAATCAAGCAGCTATCGCAGCGTTTACTTACAACTTTGTTAATTATAGAGACGAATTACAAGCAGCTTCAGGATTTTTTACTGCAGATGGCTGGCAGCAATTTTTAGTTGCTTTGCAACAATCTAATAATCTTGACGCTGTTAAGGCGAAAAAACTTATTGTTTCAGCTGTGGCAACTAGAGCGCCTATTATTTTGCAAAAAGGCTTATTAAATGGTCGCTATTCTTGGCGGGTTCAAATGCCCTTACTGGTAACCTATCAGAGTGCGAGCGAATTTTCGCAACAAAATAATGTGGTTACTATGCTAATCACTCGAGTCTCGACACTTAACTCTCCTCGTGGTATTGGAATTGCCCAATTTGTAGTTGGTCCAGTGAATGGCGGAGTAACCTAATTATGTTTAAGCCAGCTAAAAGCTTTACTAAAAAAGTTATTTTAATGTTGCTTTTTATAGTGAACATAATAGGCACTAATCTATATGCTGCTGAGCAGTCTGATTCTGCTCAACAAGCTCTACAGCAATTACGATTATTACAGCAGCGACTAGCACAACAAAACCCAGGTAGTGGTAATACAAATGCAGCTGGCACGACGGCTAGTAAAACACAAACTACTAGTGTAATACCCAATATCAACAATACTTCTGCAGCTGTTACAACTACAGCTAATGTTCGTGCAAATACAGCTCCAGCTACTGTAACATCTACTACAACTACGACCACAGTGGCGCCGACTGAGCAAGCAGTAAATCCTGCACCAACGATAACTAATGAATCAATAGATGCTAGTGCTTTTGAAGGTATTACGCGACAATTATTTCCTCTTACGCCGGAACAAACTATTCGTTTAAAACAGATGTTTCAAACAGCGGAATTTGCTCAAACTTCGCCAGCTGGTATTCCTCCAAAGCCAACAGCTACTTCCCAATTTGTTAACTTATCTCTGGTTCTACACCACCTGTTATTCGTTTAGCGCAAGGATTTGTTTCTTCATTAGTTTTTCTAGATTCAACTGGTGCTCCATGGCCTATCAGTGCATATGATCTTGGCGATCCCTCTTCCTTTAATATTCAATGGGATAGAACAAGTAATACGCTTATGATACAAGCTACTAAATTGTATACTTACGGTAATTTAGCTGTTAGATTGAGAGGATTAAATACACCTGTTATGCTAACGCTTATTCCTGGGCAAAAAGCTGTTGATTATCGAGTAGATTTACGAGTTCAGGGTTATGGACCACATGCTATTACACCAGTAACTGAGGTAAGTTTGCCAGCTAGTGCAAATAATATCTTATTACATGTTCTTGATGGTGTGCCACCTGGCGGAAGCCAGCGTCTAACAGTTAGCGGCGGTGACGCCAGGGCATGGCTATTTAACAATAAGATGTATGTTCGAACTAACCTTACAATTTTATCACCAGGATGGATAAGTACCAGACGACGAGCGCAGATGGTATGCATGCTTATGAAATGCAAAAATCGCCAGTATTGCTTGTATCTTGGCATGGAAAAGTCATGCAGCTTAAGGTAGAAGGGTTATAATCAAATGGCAGGTAGGAAAGAAAATTTACAGGCGTTATTCACTAATACCCGGTCACGCGTTATTATCATTTTTACAGCAATCCTTTTGATTTTAGCTGTTTCATATGGTTTATTGCGTTTTATCCGTTCAAACGAAGGAGCTTCGGTAGGGACATCTGCTGTGAGTAACCCGCCAGGAATTCAATCTATTCCCGGTTCACTTGACCCAACTATCCAATATGCAAAACTTCAGTATACGCAAAATGTAAATCAAGCACAATCTGCTCTTAAAACGGGCGGTAGCGCTATTCCTACTATTATACGTTCACAAACGTTAGGGTCTGGCGTGCAAGGAGTAGGTTCCCAAGGTGGTGAAGGTGGTTTAAGTTTTACAGGGCTCAATATTGCTCAGCAAGCGGTAACCAACGCAGCTTATGGATACAAGATTTACAAACCAATAATTGTAGTAAAGCAAGTGTAAATAAGGTGGTGGCACAAGGAGCAAATCTAATTGTACTTAGAAATGCTTGCAGTTGTATTCAACTTAAAGATATTGGTTATCAAATAAATGCCTTACAACAAGTTTGCTCTTGCCAAGAATTAAAGGCAGCTGGTTTTAATGCAAATGACTTTAAGCGTATAGGATATACTGCTGAACGGTTGCGTACCTGTCAATTCAATGCTTGTGAGCTCCGTGCTTCAGGTTTTACTGCTCAACAGCTAAAAGATGGCGGTTTTAGTGACGGCGAGCTGAAAGGCGCAGGCTTTTCTGATCAAGAAATAGCGCGTGCCAGCGGTTTACCAAGTAATATTCCTATAAGCGAGGTGCAAAAGGCTGATTGCCAACCGCAAGCCTTAGCTCGCTTGCGCGCTGCTGGTGTTAGCGCTGGTGCTATTAGGCGGATTAATGGTTGTAGCGCAGCACAATTAAAAGCTGCGGGATACACCGCTGCACAATTAAGAGATGCAGGATTTACTGCGGCTGATTTAAAAAATGTGGGTTTTACGCCTGAGCAGCTTCGACAAGCCGGTTATGGCGCTCGTGATTTATTGAATGCTGGCTTTACACCTGCAGATTTAAGTCAAGCAGGTTATTCCCCGGCTAGTATTGCTGCTGCGCAAAGTGAATTGCCTCCGGGTATTACGCCCGAAGATATTAGACAAGCTGACTGTAATGCAATTGCATTACGCAATGAGCGGCTAGCAGGTGTAAGTGCTAGACTCATTCGCCAATACGCTGGTTGTAATCCACAGAGCTTGAAAGCTGCTGGGTTTACAGATGATGATTTAGCAAATGCAGGCTTTACACCAGCACAGATAAATAATACGGGTGCAGCTATAAGTGATAATACTATTAGGGCGGCTGACTGCGATCCGGCCAAGCTAAAAGCACTATATGCCCAAGGTGTCTCAGCCAAGAGAATACACGAGCTAAATGGTTGTAGCGCTGCAGCTTTAAAAGCAGCTGGATATAATGCAGCTGATTTATTAGATGCAGGCTTTACTCCACAAGATTTAGCAGCAGCAGGTTTTACTCCTGAACAAATAAGAGCTGCTCTAGATAATCCTACCGCGGCTATTCGGGCAGCAGACTGTGATCCTACTAAGTTAAATGATTTATTAAAGCGCGGGGTTTCAGCCTCTCAGATTCGTGAACTAAATGGCTGTAGTGCTCAGGCATTACGCTCAGCGGGTTTTGACGCTAGAGCTCTAGCTGATGCAGGCTTTACTCCGCAAGACTTAGCAGCAGCAGGCTTTAATCCAGAACAAATACGAGCAGCTATGGCTGCTTCTGATGCCGCTATTCGAGCAGCAGATTGTGATCCTACTAAGTTAAATGCTTTACGTAAGCAGGGTGTTGCAGCTAGTCGTATTATTCAATTAAACGGTTGTAGTGCACAAGTTTTAAGAGCCGCAGGTTTTACACCTGCTGAGCTTGGTCAACTGGGTACAAGCCCAGCGGCTTTAATAGCAGCCGGACGCACTGCTGATTGTAGTCCAGCCTCACTTAGTGCCGCACGTGCTGCTGGTATTTCTGCTACAACTATTAGAGAAACGTTAGGTTGTAATGCTGCTGCCTTAAAAGCAGCAGGCTTTAGTGCACAAGATTTAAGGAATGCTGGATTTACTGCAGCTGAATTAAAGAATGCGGGTTTTACAGCTGCGCAGTTGAAAGCGGCAGGTTATACTGCACGAGAATTACGTGATGCAGGTTTCTCAGTACAAGACTTAAGGAACCTTGGTTTTACGCCTGCTCAGTTAAGAGAGGCTGGTTTTACCGCAGCACAAATGAAAGCGGCAGGGTTTAATGCTGGTCAGTTAAGAGCTGCCGGTTACTCTGCAAAGGATTTAAGGGCAGCAGGCTTTAGTGCAGCAGATTTAAAGGCGGCTGGTTTTAATGCTCAAGATTTAAAAGAAGCAGGATTTAATGCCGAAGAACTTAAAAATGCTGGATTTAGTGCGCCAGATTTAAAGGCAGCAGGCTTTTCAGCACGTGATTTGGCTCAAGCAGGCTATACCTCAGCAGAGCTACAAAACGCTGGATTTAGCCCAAATGATATTGCTAAGGCTATGGGCTCGGAAGTACCAGGGCTTAATGCTTTAGCTAATGGCTCACCAGTTGATTCAACCATTCCTGCGATCGGAAGGCCAGGCACCTTAGGCACAGCTAATATTCCTGTTGCTACCGTTAGTAATGTTCCAACAGCAAATTTAAATAATAGAAATGCGCAAATGGAAGCTGCTATTAATCGACAGAACCAGCAGATGGCTGATCAAAGATATCAACAGCATTTACAAGAGCGTGAAAATCAAATGCTTAATGTAGCTAACCAATACTTACAGAATTGGAGTAGGGTTAGTCTACAAGTTTATGCGGCTGGCACTCCCCCAGTAAAGACAACTACAACTACTACACGAGTATCGTCAGCTAATAAGACTATAATCTCTAAAAATCAGACAACTGTAGTTAATACAAATGGTGAGCTATCTCAACAAAAGGCATTAATTAAAACAGGAGATGTTCTTTTTGCGGTAATAGATACTTCTGTTAATAGTGATGAACCTGGACCAATATTAGCGACAGTTGTTTCTGGCCGTTTTAGAGGCGCAAAATTAATTGGTAGCTTTAATTTGCCAAATAATGCCGATAAAATGGTTATTAGCTTTAATACTATGTCTGTTCCAGGAGCCAGTAGAAGTACACCAATTAATGCCTATGCCATTGATATAAATACAGCCAGGACGGCATTATCAAGTCGTACAGATCACCACTATTTATTACGTTATGGTTCTTTATTTGCTTCTTCCTTCCTTGAGGGTTTAGGTAACGCATTCCAATCCGCTGATACGACAGTAACAGTAGGAGGAGTAGGAGGTGCTGGTACTGTTACGGTTCAAAATGGAATTGGGCGTTCTGTATTACAAAATGCAGTTATCGGATTAGCTACAGTAGGTAAAAATTGGGGACAGTTTGCACAGCAACAATTTTCTACTCCTACTACTGTGTATGTCTATTCAGGAACTGCAATAGGGGTACTATTTACTCAAGATTTAATCACTCTTTAAGCTTAAGCGGGTAAGACATGGTAGACAAAATTGACGATAATGATGAGTATGAATTTGTAGATTACGATAATGTTAGTACTGACCCCATGGGCCAGGAAGACGCTTTAGATAATCATACAACACCGGTACGTCCAAATGGTGGTGGTAGCCATATTATTAGAAATGCACTTATTGCTGTAGCCTTAGTTTTAGTAGCATTTGTGGTTTATAAATTTATTGGCTCATTTACTAAAAAGTCTACTTCTAAAGAAGCTAGCATTCCTTCTATAACAACTTCATCAAATCAACCTTCAACTACTGCAACAACTACTACTGATACTAGTACCGATAATTCTTCAGCAGTTGCAACCGTACCAACTCAGGCTGCAGATACGCAGACACAAGTATCGCAGCCAGAAACAACCTCTGTACAGCCCACAGAATTGACGCCTACCCAGACAACGACTTCGTCTACTACTACAACTACGCCAACTGCCGTTACAGTGAACACAACGCCGTCGCCTGATCTAAGCCAGCTTGAGCAAAAAATATCAGCAATAGATATTAATCAACAAACTATTCAGTCAGATATAAATGCTCTTACTAATCAACTTAATGGAATTAATTCGAATATAAGTAATTTAAATGTAAAAATTGAGAATTTAGCTCAGATAATTAATACACTTTCTGCTACAATAGAAAGGCAGGCTAGTCAACTTACCGCATTAACAATTGTAAAAAAAACACCTAAAGTGAAAAAGGTAGTGACGAAAATAATCGTTCCACGTAACGTTTATTATATTCAAGCGGTTATTCCAGGTAGAGCTTGGTTAATTGCTTCAAATGGGTCTACACTTACGGTAAGGGAAGGGACGAATATTCCAGGTTATGGAGTAGTTAAATTGATTGATCCTAATCAAGGCCGGGTCTTGACAAGTTCAGGGCAAGTAATTAGGTTCAGTCAGCAAGATAGTTGAGGCAATCTATTATGGCAGGTGGTAGTTCAGTTACAAATTGGATAACCTCTAATGCAGATATAATTGTTAATATTGCTAAAAGTTTAATTCCTATAGAGAGGCTTGTTACAGGAGCTGCATATGTAATAGGTGTATCTTTTGCATTTAAAGCGATTTATAGTCTAAAATCTTATGGAGAGGCACGTACAATGATGTCGAATAATACTAGCCTTAAAGAGCCTTTAGTCTATCTTTTTGTAGCAGGAATTTTTATTTATTTTCCTACCGGGTTAGGTATTCTACTTAACACAACATTTGGTTCATCTAGTATCCTTCAATATGCGCCTATAGATAGTCAAAATCCGACCCTAAATACATTATTCGGTAGCGATAGTGTAGTTGGACAATCCTTAGCAATTATTATTCAGGTCGTCGGTTTAATTGCTTTTGTGCGAGGTTGGGTCTTAATTGCACGTTCATCTTCACAAGGGCAACCTCCAGGTGGGTTAGGTAAAGGAATGGTTCACGTTTTCGGTGGTATTGTTGCGATGAACATTGTTCTTACGTTACAAATAATTAATAATACTTTATATGGTACAAGTTAATTTATAGGAGAATAAATGTGAAAAGCTCAGCTTTTTTTGACAAAATAAATTTTAAAAGGTTATTTGCTTGGCTGGCTTGTATTGGATTTATGTTAATGGCAGAGGCAGTTTTTGCATCTGGTCAAACCATCGGTACTATGGCATCTAACATTGTTAAGTCATTTGCCAGTTTGACTCGTCTAATTACTGCTGGGTCATATATAGCCGGGATAGGTTTTTCTATTGGTGCTATTATGAAATTTAAACAACATAAAGATAATCCAACGCAAATTCCTATTGGTACCCCAATAGCGTTAGTGCTTATTGCAGCAGCGCTACTGTTCTTACCTACAATTTTAGATGTGGCTGGATATACTATGTTTGGTAGTTCAGGTGGAAAAGTAGCTGGTCCAAGTGGATCGATTATTACTTCTCCAAGTGGTTAATAGGATAAAATTGTTCAGAAGCCTTTTGGCTTCTGGCACTTTTTTAAGTTTTTGTTATAACGTATGTAGGTGTTATCTATGGCTTCTAAGCAGGAGCTTAATAAGTTAAATCTCGTGGCAAGCCCCGGTGCATGGCGTTTGTATTCAGCCAGAAAAGCTGACGAGCGTTTTAAGGCATTTGAATTAAAGGTATTTCAGCGGGATCGTTATACTTGTCAATTTTGTGGATTTCAAGCTAAGTTATTTCAAGAAGTTGTGAACCTTGATGGTAATTATACAAACAATCGTTTAAGCAATATGGCTACCGCATGCTGCTTTTGTGCGCAATGCTTTTTTGTAGAATCTGTCGGCGTCGGGGGATACGGCGGTGGTACGCTAATTTATCTACCTGAGCTCTCACAAGCCGAGTTAAATAGTTTATGTCATGTTTTATTTTGTGCTATAACGAATGATACAGGGTATAAAACTAGTGCACAGAATATCTATCGCAGTTTTAAATTCCGTTCTCAAGCAGTGGAAGAGAAATTTGGAGAAGGGACAAGTGATCCTGCTATTTTCGGTCAATTAATTATTGATTCTGGTGCATCTCTAGAGACTGCAGATAAGCTTTTTCATAATATTCGTCTTTTAGCATCCCGAGCTAAGTTTCGTAAGCAAATTGAGCAATGGGCTGCAAGTGCTTTAGAAGAAATGGCTGAGGCAAGTTAAATTATCTATTTTTTTACACTACCATTTTATTTAACACAAAAATTCTGGCTAATTATTTAGTAAAATCAAGAGAAATTGATGCGAAACTAGTAAAGTATTGTAGAACTAGCTAGATATTAAATTAATTATTTAAGTTAGTTTGAATCATGATATTGTTAATTCGTTATTAGTTATTCTTAAGCTAATTGCTAGTTAAGCCTAGTGGTTAGCGAATTAATTAAGAATATATTCTATATATATTAGAAATAGTTGATTATACAGACTATCTTTAAAGTGACTATCAGAAATATAAATTGATGATAAATTGTTTTTATTAATTATACTTTAGCTGCAATTGTTGCACTGAGAGCTAAAATAGGAAAGGGTATGGGTAAGTGGGCAGAGTCTTTTTTTGAAAGTGTAGATACGTTTTTCGCCTGGCTTAGTACTTCCTTAAAACAAACTACAGAGTCTTATTGTGAGCTAGAAACTGCCGATAGTCCCACAGTTTTAGTCACGCATGATGGCTCACTACTTTCTATTATAAAAGTAGAAGGAATTACTGCTTTATCTGGAGCAGATGAATTTCAGATATTAGTTGAAGGTCTAACTAATTCATTTCAAGCGGCTATGGCTAGGCCGGGTCATGCGCTACAAGTTTTTTTTAGCCACGATAAACAAAATATTAAAAAGGTTATTGAAAATATTTATGCGCCAGCACATAGTACAGCTGACCGACTGGAGCTAAGTTTAGCTGATTTATTTAGAGAAAGAATTGATTATTTAGCGCAATATTGTGCTGATGAGAAGGTTTTTTTTGTATTATATACTCGCCCTTTTAATTTAGCACAGGAACAGTTAAAAGCTGCTAATAAGGCGAAGCTTAAAATGATAAGAGATATTAAAGCACCGCCTTTTAAAAACACGCAAACGATTTACGCTGCAATTCCTGAATTGCGGGATACACATGAAGCGTATGTACGCGCTATTTTAAATGATTTAGGAACACTTAACATCTTTGCAAGCTTAATGGAAGTTCATGAAGCAGTGCATGCAATTCGCATGACAGCTGATCCTGATTTTACAGCTGAAGATTGGCGAGCGACTTTACCAGGCGATAAAATTTACCCCCGTGAAATTAATGATTTTGAGGGTGACCCTTCCGACTTGTTATGGCCTTCATTAGCAAAGCAAGTCATTCCTAGAGATGCTTTTAGCCTCGATTTAAGGACGGTACAGGTAGGTAATAAAATTTATTCTTCGGTATTTATTGATTTATTTCCGAAAGAGGTTAGGCCTTTTATTAGTCTATTTTCACGAATCTTACCTTCCCATATACCGTGGCGAATTTCATTTTTAATTGAGAGTGAAGGGCTAGATACAATTAAATTTAAAGGTTTATTAGCTGCAATTTTAAGTTTCTCTTCTGCACAAAATAGGCTAATTAGTGATTCAGTCAATCTTTTAAAATATTTACAGCTCAATACCGATGATGCAATTGTAAAATTGCGTGTTGTCGCAACGACCTGGGCTAGAGAAGGTGAAATACCTTTATTGCGTCGCCGCAGTTCTGAGTTAGTTAAAGCAATTCAAGGCTGGGGTTCTACCGATGTATCTGAAATTTGTGGTGATCCATTTGCAGGATTTGCATCAAGTATGCTAGCTGCGACGCTAAATAGTGCGGCTGTACCTTCAGTTGCACCCTTATCTGATGTGGTAACCATGCTGCCTATCACACGTCCTGCTTCTCCCTGGCAATATGGTGCAATTTTATTTCGTTCACCTGATGGTAAACCATGGCCTTATCAACCAGGTTCTACCCAACAAACAACCTGGATTGATTTAGTTTATGCGCGTCCTGGTTCGGGTAAATCAGTATTATCAAATGCTTTGAACCTAGCATTATGTTTATCAGCGGGTTTAAATAGATTACCACGAATTGCTATTATTGATATTGGTCCTTCAAGTAGCGGTTTAATTTCCCTTTTAAAAGAAGCATTACCAGCGTCTCAACGGCATTTAGTAAGCTATTACCGCTTGCGTATGACTCCTGAATATTCAATTAACCCTTTTGATACTCAACTTGGTTGTCGCTATCCTACAGCGTCAGAGCGTTCTTTTTTAGTGAACTTTTTAACGTTGCTTACTACTCCTTTAGGCGCTACTAAGCCTTATGATGGCATGGCTGATTTGACCGGGATGGTGGTTGATGAATTGTATAAAAGTATGGCCGATGAATTTAATCCGACGCCTTATGCACCAGGCGTGGAAGAGTTTATCGATAGTATTTTAGAAGAAATAGGTTTTATTAGAGATTCAAAATCAACCTGGTGGGAAGTAACCGATTCTTTATTTTCCGCAGGTTTTATTCATGAAGCAATGCTGGCTCAACGTTATGCTATGCCCTTGATTGCTGATGCTGCATCCATATGTCGTACAGCTTCCATAGAAGATTTATATGAAAAGGTTACAACTCCTACGGGTGAGTCATTAATTAATGCATTCTCTCGTATGATTTCAGGAGCAGTACGTGAATATCCAATTTTATCTAGAGTAACAAGCTTTGATATAGGCGATGCACGTGTGGTATCACTAGACTTAGATGAGGTAGCAAAAAGTGGAGGCGATGCGGCCGATAGGCAAACGTCAGTCATGTATATGATTGCCCGATATGTTCTAGCGCGTCATTATTACTTAACTGAAGAAAGTCTGAGTAATATTCCTGATCAGTATAAAGATTATCATAAAAATAGAATTTTAGAAATTCGCGAAGATCCAAAGCGTATTGTTTATGACGAATTTCACCGTACTGCTAAATCAGCAGCCGTTCGTGATCAAGTCTTGATTGATATGCGTGAAGGAAGAAAATGGAAAGTACAGATTGCTCTACTTTCGCAAGCAGTAGAAGATTTTGACTCAGTTATGATTGATTTTGCTACGTCTATTTATATTATGGATGCAGGCCCTTCGCAAGCAGTAGAAAAAACAACACAAATTTTTGGTTTATCGAATACGGCTAAAATTGCTTTGCGTACGCGAGTTCATGGTCCACGGGCAGGGGGCGCTACATTCTTAGCGCAATATGCCACTAAAACAGGGGTCAATGTGCAGTTATTGACTTTAACACTTGGACCTATTGAATTATGGGCATTTAGTACTACAGCAGAAGATGCTGCGGTTCGTAATCGTCTTTATAGGCACTTAGGGCCTGCGGAAGCAAGACGAGTATTAGCTAACCTATTTCCTAATGGCTCTATTGCAAAAGAAGTAGAAGATCGTCTAGCAGCCGTTAAAGCACAAGAAGGCTTAATTGAAGAAGATGCAAAAGACAGTGCTATTGAGCAACTTATTCATGATATTTTAGAAGCTTATTCAAAAGATACCAATATTAAAGTATTACCTTCTAAGGTGATTTAGGATAATAGAGACTGCTCCTTCTCACCGAAAGACTGTATTACATTTTGGAATGAAATAATAATTTAAAATATTCATGTAGAAGGCTACACTCCGCTTTTTGAAGTATGATTTTCATTTAGTCTTAAGATAGGCCCTGGAGCTATTACTATTTTCTATATGAAGTTAACGAATAAGAATAGATTGATTGATTTGTGAAATTGAAGTAACTCCTGTTAAGGTCATAGCAATTTGCATTTCAGCAGCAAAAATATCCAATAAATGTTCTACTCCCTTTTGTCCCTGAGCGGCTAAAGCATAAACAAAAGCTCTTCCTAATAAAACAGCTTTTGCTCCCAGGGCTAACATGCGAACCACATCAAGCCCTGATCGGATACCTGAGTCGACTAAAACAGTTAACTCATCTCCAATGGCGTCTACGATAGGCGGTAGCGCTTTAGCAGTGGATAAGGTACCATCTAGTTGACGTCCACCATGATTTGAAACAATAATGCCATTAGCGCCAAATTTTAGCGCTTCTCGGGCATCTTCAGCATCCAGGATTCCTTTTATAATCATGCCACCTTTCCAGAAGCTTCGAATCCATTCTAAATCAGCCCAACTAATAGAGGGATCAAAATTTTTATTTAGCCACCCAATATAATCCTGTAAACCAATAGCTTGATTCATATAGACTGAAATATTTCCTAGACTATGTGGTCTGCCTAAAATTCCAACTTGCAAAGCCCAATTTGACTTAAACATCGCTTGTAATATTCTTCTGGATCTACTAAATGGTCCTGATAATCCAGAATGGGCATCACGATACCTTGCACCTGGCATAGGCATATCTACAGTAAACACTAAATTGCGAATTCCTAAAGCTTGAGCTCTTTCCAGAACATGTTTCATAAAGCCACGATCTTTAAGCACATAAAGCTGAAACCAAATAGGTTTAGAGTCTTCTGCAGAGACTTCTTCCAAAGAACACACCGATACTGTGGATAGAACAAATGGAATTCCTTTATTTGCAGCGGCTCTTGCAGCCTTAACTTCACCTCGACGGGCATACATTCCAGTTAGACCAACCGGGCCTAAAATAATAGGCATTTTCAGTTTTTCTGCAAAAAGTTCTACTTCTAGCTTTAAATCGTCTATTTTTCTAAGAACGCGCTGCTTTAATAGGATGCTTTGAAGATCATCTATGTTTGCCCGAAGCGTTTGCTCTGCATAGGCGCCTCCATCAATATAATCGAATAAAAAGCGTGGTAGTTTACGTTTTGCAGCGATTCGATAATCTAAAGCAGAAGAGATGATCATCCATGAACCTCAGAAGAATTATTCCTGGTGGTTTAATCTTACTAAAATTTAAGTAATTCGAATACTATGAAAAATCTTTCAGAAAATAGAGTAAAAATAGGATGAATAAAAATTAAGATAAAATAAGGTCATCACAAGTATTTAATCTCTTTATACGCATCCTCTTAGTTTCTATAGCAGATTCTCTTTCTTCCTAGCTTATCAAATCTAGATGTGTAATTAACTAAGGCTATATTACTATAAAGAATATAATTGATTTTCGTCAGCATTTGCTTCTTGCGACAAATCACATTTTATTTTTTGAAAAACTTTTTTCGTTGCAGGAGTAGGTGTAAAAAAACTAATAAATCTATTAGAGCGCTGCTGAAATAGCTGATCTTCTTTACTAGTTTCAAAATCTATGACTTCTTGTAAGAGTTCAATTGCACTAAGCGTGGTTTGACCAGCTATCGTTTTATATAGCTCTTTTACTGCAGCAAATTTTTTTCTTGTCTTAAGATCACTGTAATGCGTCTTAGGAATCTCTTCTAATCGCTTATAGAGCTTCTTTAGTGCTTTTAGTTGATAAGGATTTAAATCTTTATAAATCGTTGGTGGCAGGGGTAGAACATAAAATGAGGTTTTATCAGGTAGACCACCTCTTAATTTAGTTTTGTAGTTAAGAGGAATAAAAAATTGCGTAGATATATTGGTTTTAAAGGCAAGGATTGCCTCAAGCATATTGATAGCACTATGTCTACATGTATTGTTGATATTAATTTCGCCTATTTCTTTAGCAATTTTATCTCTACTTTCTAGGGTTTTAATAGATACACTATTAATTATTGGGTGCCAATCATTTAAAGCTTGATGTCTAAAAACAACTTTAATGTTATTACCGTTATTTAGTTGTTCTTTGATAGGGACATAAGCTCTAATGGGTTGGCTATTTAACTTAATTCCTGCGCTAGACATTCTATGTAAGGCGTCACGAACTCCTTTATTTTCTAACTGTTTCTTTTCCAAATAGGCAATCAGTTCTAAAAACTCTTGCATTTGCTCATAATTAATTGAATAAGCTTGATAAGCTATAGAATCAATTTGTGTTATGTGACGCGCAAGACCTTCGTCGACCAGTCTGGCTAGATTTTTTGTATAGAGGTTTTTAAACAATGTTTTGTATATGTTTTTTGAGTCAGGATCAATGTCATTAATTTTTCCTACTCGTGCAAGTAATTGCGGAGTATTGTTTTCGATAACACCAAGCATCAAAAAACTATGAAAACCTTTTTTAGCCATAGCTAAAAAATATTCATCATCCTTATCAAAAATACGTTCATTTAGCATAATATTGAAAACTAATTGCCTAAATGAATCGATTGTAAGGCAACCTGTTTTATAATGAAAATAATTCTAAAAAAATAATTAGCTTAAACAATTTACTACTATATAGACAGAATTAAATTTTATTTGTAGGTCATTAAAACACGCTCTTAAACTAAGGTTCATAAATTAACTTATCCATGTTATGCTCCCTTCCGGGCAACATTTTCAGGATTAAAATATGCATAAAGAAGATCAGATCATTTTAGCTGACAGGACTTATGCCACGCCAGATGCAATTGATGCTATTTTTCAGCAACTAGATAAAGTTAGTAAGAGTCGCATTGCAATGGGATTAGATCCCGTAATTAGTTTATGTGTAGGCGAGCCACATCTACCAATTAATAAAGAAGTATTAACAGATTTAATAGCTTACTTAGGCCAGAAAGAAACGGCTAGCCAGTTTCAATATTCCTCACCGGCCGGTTGTCCAGAAACCCTAGCAGCCATTAAAAAGCTCTACCAGGTATATTATCCAAGCGTTGAATATAACGAAGATGAAGTCATGATAAGTAGTGGAGCTACTCAAGGTTTATGGAACGCTTTTAACGTTTTAGTTAATCCTGGCGATAGCGTAGTAGCCTTTACGCCTTTTTATCCTACTTATAAAGTGCATACAGAAGCTGTAGGTGGTAAGTTTATTGCCCTACCTTATTTAAGTCATTATTTACCTAACCTAGATGAACTTAAAGCGACGTTAACCCATAATAAGGTAAAATTACTTATTTTAAATTTTCCTAATAATCCGTCTGGCGTTGATTTAAATCAGGATATACTAAGAGAGCTTTGTACCATTCTAAATCAACATCCAGAAGTAGCTATTATTATTGATGATGTTTATCGAGAACTTACCGTTAAGCCTCATTTAACTATTTTAGATATTGATCCAAGTTTTAAAAATCGCACTGTTGTTATTAATTCTGCTTCGAAAGGCTTAATAGGTGCGCCAAATATGCGTATAGGCATGATTGCAGCGGGTGCTAAATTAATAGCTGCAATGGCAACCAAACAAGCAACCGAAATTTGTTCGGTTTCATCGTTAACTCAGCAAGCATTAATTGCTGCAGTCAATAGTAAAATAAATTGTTCGCCTAGCTACGAAGAGTGGATAGTAAAGGCAAAATTAGCTTATCAGGAAAATACTAATCTAGTTAGCAATGCATTAGATAAATTAGGTTGCCAAAGTTTTTACGGCGGTAATGGCTTTTATCTTTTAGTAGATTTTAGTCACTTATTAAACTGCCATATTCCTAATACGATAACTTTTACGCAGCATAATAAGGTTATTAAGGATATGCATAATAAAATAGGCGCAGATACATTCAGTAGCGATGTTGAAATAGCTGCCTATTTATTACATGCTGCTGGTGTTGCTACCATACCTGCTTCAGGTTTTGGTATAGATAGCAAGCAAGGTATTCTACGTTTCTCGTGTGCAAAAGACACTGCTTTATTGCTGCAGGCAATAGAAAATATCTCTGTTGCAATGCAGGAAGTATCTAGAGTAAATAAGCTAGTTAATAAACGTACTGAAATTTATTCGGGAACTAGATTTTTTCCTAAAGAGCAGCCTAGTGCGAAAGAAAACAAAACAATTTCAGCTAATTTAGAGTTAGTTACTTAAAAATGATTTTAAGTATACTTTAAATTAAGTAATTTCTTTTTTTAAATTAAAACCAGTTAGAATGCCAGGGCTAAAAGGATTAATTTGGTTTTGAGTTTTCAGCAAGTATCGGCCTGAATTACCATTTACCTCAAAAAGGATTTGTAAACTAGCACTATCATTACTATCAACTAAAACGTTAACCTTCTGTAACATTTTGAAAAAGGCCCAAATGCCTTTTTCTTCAAGTTCAAAATGGTTACCATCAATAGAGCTTAAAACTAATTTAGCATCCGCCTGAGGCCAGCTAAAGTTTGTATATGACTCACTGTTTTGATTATCTTTAAGAACAATTTGTCCAATACTAAGTTGAAGGCTTGCAACCACAGGATCTAAATTTATTTTTTGTAAGCTAAAGTCAATTTTACTGGTTGCAGAGTTATCTGGGAAAAACATATTAGAAATAACATTCGCCCGAATAAGTTCATTAACTAAGTCAGTAGAGATGGGTAAGACAAAACCATTAAGTTCTTTGGGTTGCCATTCCGGGTGAGTTGTATCTAAAAAAGGTTTTAAATACTGATTAGTAAAAGTATTTAGTATACCTTGCGGCGCGAAAAAATTATTAAAATCGGCAAGGGAAACTTCTTCACTTTGTAAAGAATCTAGTGGATACCTTTGAGCAATGGTACGTTGATAAATATCAAACACACTATCTTGCCACTTTTTATTTAAGTATTGCTTACTATCGTTAATAAAAAGAAACCAGGCATCATCAGCTATTTGTTTTGCCCAGTTTGCTACCGGTTCAGGTAGTTGCTTTGCCTTGCTATAGAGCATACTTAAGGGATCACTTGTACCTCCACCTGAGAATCGTGAGCGGGTCAGATTAAAAACGGTTTGGCCATTATCTTTGATAAGCGATAAAGTCGTTAAGAATTTTTCAAGCTCATTAATATTTTGGGTAAATTCCTGAATTGCGGAAGTAGTAATTAAATTTAAAGGAGTAAATTGACTGGCAATTTTTTGATTAAAAAGTATAAACTGTTGATCAGCTTCTGGGCTTGTTTGTTGCTGTATAAAGGCCAGTATTTGTGGAATAGCATTTGTTTGCTGCAAAATTTGAGTAAGTTGGCGGGCTTGCTCATAGTTTTGATAATGATAAAGTTGCGTATTTTTAGCAAAATTTTGCCACCAAGTAATATAATCATAAAAATAAGCTTGCTCTAATTGGGTAGGTAATATGTCTAAATCTTGTCTTGCTAAAACCCAATTTTCTTGTTGTAGTTTTTTAACTATTGTTGATAACGAAGTGATAGTTGTCTTAAAACCTTCCTTAGTAAGGTAAATAGGAATTTCTTTTGCTCCTAGTGCAAACCCTTTTATGTTAATTGCAAGCATTTTTTTAGGAAAATAGCTTTTAGCTAAGGAATAATATAAATAGGTTGCTGGTAGCGCATTTAAATAATTTCTAATATCTGTAACAAGTTGATGGTTAATAGGAAGTGGTTGAAAGGGTTGTTTTAGAGCTTTTTTCAATAATAATTCTTGTGTAGCATCAAGAGGCGTTGCATGTGTGCTTTGCCAATGTTGCTCAAACCATTGCCGTACTTCTGCTTCTGAAAAATGTGATTGCTCTCCTAACATAAGATAAATTTTTAACGCTTGATAACGAGCAGATTGCGTTTGTGAGGTGTTAGTTAAAGTTTCTTCAAGGTTAGCAATTAAGTCAGCTAAAAAATTATTACGTAATTTTATTTTAGTATTTTTATGTAGTTTAGTTTTGAGTTGATTAATGACAGAGACTTGTAAAATTCCATTAGGGATTAAATTTAGTTTTGTTTCTGCCATTGAGAGATGATAAAGGGCGGAGGCTTTATTAGCTTGGCTTGTTAATGTTTCATAAGCAATAAGCTCTTTACTTGTTTCATCCAGCAATTTATAAGTTTTGAAGTATTGATAGCTTAAAGTGGCTAAAAATAAACTTACAACGGAAGCTGCAGATGCAATAATAATACGTTGTTTTTTACTTAATTGAGGTAAATGATATTGGGTTTGTATTTGAAAAGAAGAGAGAGCACCTTCAATAAAATAGGCACGATAATTAGTAGATTGCGGGAATTTATCTTGTACCGTAAGCGCATATTCATACTGAATTTTTTTATTGAGCTTATCAACGCTTAAGCCTCCTTGTTCAGCGCTACTAAAATAAATAGCCTGTAGATGTATTAAATCAGACTTAATATTTTGTAGTAATGTTTGAATGGGTGCGCGTAATCCTGCTAATTGTAATGGAAATTCTCTAATTAAAGTACGTTTTAAACTTGAGCGGGCCGGATGCAATTTATTAATAATTTGTTGCCCAAGCAATTCAATCATTTGCTCAAAGCGATGATTATATTGGGAAAATAACTTAGTCCCTTCAATTCCTGGTTCAAGCGAGAAGCCTAAAGGTTTTTTTAAGTCAATTTCATGTTCAGATTGAAAGAATTCAGCAAATCCAGCTAAGGTATCTAGTTTTGTAAGCATTAAGGCGGCATCAGTAGGATAGCCCAGGGCACCTGCAAAGCGTTCAAGTAATAAGAAATGCCTCTTACATTGCTCCTGCAAATTTAAAGGTTCCGCTAAAAAAAGCTCACTACTATCAATACATAGCATAATACCGCTGATTTTAATTCCTTTATGAGCACGATTTAATTTTTTTAAACTATAAGCTAATAAATTTTCACTTTGATTAAGCCAGGCATCGCCAAGTTCTAAAATAATACCTAAATCGTTATAAAAAAATTGTGCATATTTTTCAGTATCTGCTGTATATTGCTTAAGTGAACTTTGTTTTAAAAGAGCACTTTTCCCTTGCTTCATTTTGCCAGTTAAAATAATAAATGAGATAGGGTTTTGTTCGGGTTTTAATTGTGCGCCAATACGTTTTAAAACTTCACATAAAGCTTGTAATGACTTATCCATTAATCATCCAGTTTCGCTATTACCGCATGTCCAAATTGAACTGCCCGGGCTTTGTTATCGATGAGAAAATAGCTAGTAATATAACTTGTTAGCAAAACACCTACTAAACTTAAACTGATAATTAACATAGATTTATAGCCTGGTTTGGTAAGCTCCATTTTTCTTGTTTCTTTAAACAAATAACAGGGCTTATTAACACGATGTTGCTGAATGAGCTGAAACAATTCTTCTATCATATTATCTAATACTAACCGCCCATCTGCTCTTTGATGCTGTTTACCTTCAAATCCAGCGATAAGACAATAATAAGCAAGTTCAATTAAATCTAAATATTGATTAGGATTTTCTTTAATATGATTAACAATATTAAAAAAGTGTTCTTCAGGCCCTATGCCATCATAGGATAAAGGCGTAAATGCTTGAAATTCTGCAGGCCGACCGTGTAAACGTAAGTAACTTTTTCCTAAGAGCTCATCCATAGTAGCGCATAAAAGATAATGAGCTATTGCATCAAATTCCTCTGTATACGCTTTACCATCTAGACGACTATGAAAAGCACGCAATTCATGCTCAATATTTTCTCTGATGTTTTGCACAGGTGGTAAAGATGGGCTAATACTTAACCGCTCTACCAGCGAAAGTAATGGTCCCGCCGCTGCTACTAAAGGGTTAGTGGTAAATGAAATGGTAAATAATTTTGAACGATAATAGACCTTTGGTATCTGTTGATTGCCTGATACTAATGGCAATCGTCTGGCAAAAGAAGCCGACATATGCCCAGCTGTCATCACTTTACTCCAAAGAATTAATACTTGCTTCTCATCAGTGTTTATAAGCACTAAATTAATAATTTAAGTTCGCTATAAAACAAGCATGATTTAATGAGTTGCTGTTATATTTAATTTTAAAGTCTGAATTTCCTATAGTTAATAGGTCCATTGCTTTTCATTTAAAATGAACTAATTTAGTTTGTGAACTATAGCGCCTCTATACTGCATTACTTATCTAAAACGTAATGGGTGACGCTACTTTCTTAAATAAGCTTTAAAGATAATACGTCATCTAGAAAATCTTGTCGATATAGTTACATGAGTACATACTGAAGTTTACTTGTGAGTTAAAAAAGTTTAGTGCTTTTGTGTTAAGCAAAAGCATCAGCGAAATAGCGTTCTACCCATTCTTCTCCCAAATACGTAAAGCAATCTTCAAAGAAATCAGCTAATTCTTCAGGGGCTAGTTCATGCTCTTGGCCAATTGGTTCAATCACGTGATGAAAATAGTCATTAAAGTAGGTTTCACTAAAATAAATATAATCATGCGTATGTAAAATAAAAGCATGCCATAGCTCGTCTAGTATTAATAATGGTCCAAAAAGATAGGTATGCCGATTGGATGACTTGCGATGCATAGTAAGCCACATCCAACCTAGTAAGTCTTTAAATAATTGCTGCGTTTGTTCAATTGAAAATCTAGGATTATGATGACAAAAATAATGAACTACTTGCTGATTTTCATATTTAAGTAGTTCATCTAAGGTGATAGTTTTCACTGAAAATGGCCACAGCAAGTTTTCTGCCAGCTAGCATTCTTTGTAATATAACGTACAATGCGACAAATTTTTTCTTGTTTAGACATAGTGTCTCCTGATAGCTAAGTTATTAAATCGATTTAATTATAACCATTTATTTCAAAAAATAAATAGGTTATAAAGTTATCTTAGTTAATAGCTTGGCACAGGACAAAAAATGAAAAATATTCTTTTTAAATTTCTTTCAATGTTCCGCGATTTTTCTGTAGGATTCAGTAATGCTTTTATAGCGCTGGTTCCTATGGACAAGCCATTGAAAATTGACCTTTCGAAGAAAGCCTTTAAATAGGCTTTCAAGTTTTGACCTATGCAAAGAGTTTAAGCTGTCATGTTTATAAAATTAATTCTTGCGCTTACGCCTATGGTATTAGCGCTGCCGCTTGCTATGGATGTTTATGTTCCTGCCATACCTCATATTACGGAAGTATTTAATACAACAGACACCAGGATGCTACAGACTTTAAACTGGTTTATGTTAAGTGCAGGATTAATGCAATTAATTATAGGACCTATTTCGGATCAATTTGGGCGCCGCATAGTAGCCCTATGGATGATTGCTTTTTTTGCTGCAGGCTCTTTTTGCTGTGGGCTTGCTATGAATGTTGAGCAACTTTTATTTTACCGAGTTATTCAGGCATTAGGTTCCTGCGGCATGTTGGTACTTAGTTTTGCTATTGTTAGAGATTTATATGCCGATGAAAAGTGTGCCAGAGCTTACAGCTTCTTAAATGGCATGATTTCCTTTTCACCTATTTTTGCTACCTTTATTGGCAGTTATCTTGATTATTATTTAGGCTGGGCAGCAACTTTTTGGAGTTTATTGCTTATAGCACTATGCGCTTTTATTACTATGGGGCTGTGGCTTAATGAGACCTTGCCGAGGCAGCAACGATTACCAGTATCAAAAGAATTAGTAAGCCAGTACTGGTTTGTTTTGCGTAATCGTAATTTCTTGGTTTTTAATTTAGCTTCTTCTATTGGACATTCTTATTTATATCTATTTTGTGCGTTATCACCTTATTTAATAATTCGTTGTTTAGGTATTGCACAAACGCAGTATGGTTTTTATTTCTGTTTTATGGGTTTTTCTCTTTTATTTGGCAGTTTTCTAGGCGGCATTATCGTTGAGCGCTTAGGAATCTTTCGAACTTGTCTTTTAGGTTATTTAATTACGCTAATAGGTGGTATTTGGATGACAGCCTGGTATTTGCTTTATGGGTTAAGTGTCTATAATTTTATTTACCCTATGCTACTTATAGGTACTGGGGGTACGTTTTGTATGGGGGCAGGCGCTGGTGGCGCAATGAGTCCTTTTGATGAAGCCAAAGGAACAGCGGCGGCTGCCATAGGTTCGTCGCGATTTTTATTTGCAGGTTTAGCTGGTTATTTTTTAATTAATAATACTGTTAGCTCTACATTGCCCTTAGCTCTTCCCGCTATTGTTTTTAGTATGGTAGGTTTGGTTTCTTTATCTTTAATTGTAAAAAGAACATCGTCGAGATGGGTTATAAATTACAATAGTTAAAGCTAATTGTTTTGATAACTATAATCGATTTTACTTATGCAATGATTTTCACTACAGTTTAATACATAAACTATTTCATTAATAAAAGGAGAATAAAATGATTACTGTAGGTCAACCGTTTCCCCAGTTTAATTTAAAAGCTACTGTCAGTAATGACATGAATAGTGCCTTTACCACTATTTCTAATGAAACCTATAAAGGGAAATGGTTAGTAGTATTTTTTTGGCCAAAAGATTTTACTTTTGTTTGTCCTACTGAAATTGCTGGCTTTGGCAAACTAAACTCAGAATTTTCAGATAGAGATGCTCAAGTATTAGGTGGAAGCACAGATAGTGAGTTCGTGCATTTAGCTTGGCGTAATCAACATAATGATTTAAATTCACTACCTTTCCCAATGCTCGCTGATGTAAAGCGTGAATTAACTCAAAGCTTAGGTATTTTAGACGCTAATGAAGGGGTAGCTCAGCGTGCTACATTTATCGTTGATCCCGAAGGTATTACTCGCTTTGTAATGGTTACTGATTTAAATGTTGGCCGTAATCCACAAGAAGTATTACGCGTGTTAGATGCCTTGCAAACAGATGAGCTATGTCCTTGTAATTGGAAAAAGGGCGAAGAAACTATTCATGTTTGATTTTAAGGAATCAAGTTTATGTTAGAAAAGCTTAAAGAAAAATTACCGGATTTAGCTAAGGATACCCGGATCAATTTAACTAAGGTGCTCGATTTAAATCAAACTGATGAGCTTAGCAGTCAGCAAATAATAGGCAGTGCTTTAGCAGTTGCTTATCACATAGGTAACAAAACACTGACTCAATCATTAGAGACAGAGTTGGAGTCTGAGTTATCTTTGCGTGACGCTGCAAAATTAGCTGCAAGTTTGATGGCAATGACCAATATTTATTATCGCTTTATACATCTTAGCGAACAGCCTGAATTAAATCATGTTCCGGCAGGTTTACGTATGCAGGGCATGATGAATCCAGGTGTAGATAAAGTAACCTTTGAAGTGATGTCATTAGCGGTATCGATATTAAATGGTTGTGGTGCCTGTATTAGCGCTCATTGTCGAAACTTAAAAGAGCATGGCCTATCTATGCAGGCGTTAGCAAGGATTGGCCGCATTGCTGCGGTTATTCATAGTGCGTATGTCGGCCTTAATTTATAAAGAGTAATAAACATACCCGTATTGAAAATATTTTAAATACGGGTATTAATAAAGATTAGGATTGTGCAGCTTTTTTATTAGAAGCTGAATTAATAATGCCACATCCTATTCGAGCGCCACCCCCACCTAACGGTGGATTATCAGAGTAATTATCACCTCCTGCATGAATCATAACCGCTAAACCTGGTAAATCATTGGTTTTTAGTCTTGGTGCAAGTAAAGGTAAATTAGCTTTACCATCTTGTGTTGTAAAGAGCGCTGGCAAATCACCTAAATGGCCTGCAGCATAAGGCCCAAGATGTTTTTTTGTATTATTAGGATCATAATGTCCACCTGCACTCATACCTGAATCGCCACAATTGGCATGCTGATGCAAATGAAATCCATGAATACCGGCAGGCAAACCACTTAAATTAGGCGTTATTAACAGGCCATAAGGTGTATCTGTAAATTTAATTTCACCAAGTGGTTTACTACCCGGACCAGTAGCATAAACAGTTGTATTCAATTCACCAGCATAACTTGAAGCTGTATATAATGAGGCTAGTAATAAACTTATTAATTTCTTCATACTTTCCCTATTGAAATAAGTTAAATATTTTTACAATTCATTAAACATTCTATATGCTTAATTAAATATTAAAAATACATATAATCCCAATTAATTATTATCTTATTTTTTATAAGGAAATGTAATGAAGTTAGGGTTGGCTTTTTTTTCAGGAATAATTTTACTCTACTTCTCTCAAGTTATTTATGCTGCTGATATTCAAGCATGGCTTTACCCTGGAAATCCAGCTTGCAATGCAAAAAACGAATATACAGATGGACGCACTATTCAAGTTTTAAAACCTGAGTATTTTAATGTAGATGATGCAGGTAGTATTTATCAATTAAATGTTGATGATGTAGGCTGTAACGCTTATAGCGTAAAAAATGTCAAAAGTATTAAAGCAAATTCAAAACAGCAGTTTGTTGTAGTTTCTGCTGATGCCAGCGCTATGGAAGCACTAACTGCAGATAAAATAAAACGTAAAAAAGCTATTATCACTTTAGTAGATTTTGTTAAAAAGGTAGGCTTTACTGGGGTAGAACTTGATTTTGAGGGATTCGGAAGCTGGACAAATACAAGTTATACTAACTACAAATTATTTGTAAGTGAATTAGGTAGCGCTCTGCAAGCTATTCATGCTCAACTTATGATTGATGGACCACCAATTGCAAATTCAGTTGAGCAAGGCTATTACAAATGGGTGTATGAAGACTTTAATGCTCTACCGGTTAATTACATTGTTATTATGGCTTATGACTATCAATATGATCACGGTGTAGGCAATCCAATAGCGCCTAATAAATGGGTCAGTGATATTATCAATTACGTTAAGGCTAGAGTAGATAAGGATAAAATTGTCATCGGCATGCCTTCTTATGGTTATCACGGGAAGACAGGCTCTTATAAGATTAAACTTGACACTTATGCGCAATCACAAAATTATCCTGGGTTTACAACAGCTATTCAAGACCCATCATCTTATGAATTTTTTTGGCGCCATGACAATGTAACTTATTATATGCAGACATCTGACTCACTTAATAAAAAAAGAGCTCTCATAGAAGCAGCAGGTATTAAGCACATCTCTGTTTGGCATTTAGGTGGTAATCGATGGTTTAAATAGTGAAACCTTGAGATAAAGTGGTTAGAGGTTGTTTCTTTAAGTTGTAAGTTATTTTAAAGTCTCATTCTTTACTTAGCTACAGCAAGCTTTATTACTCTAACTAAAGCTAGGATTAATAGATTTCTGGACATAGCTAGAGTTAAAATTTAAATTTTACCTTATGATGGTGAATTGTGAAAAAAGTAAATTATGCTATAGGATTAGCTTTATTATTATGGTCATCAGCCTTTGTCGGGATTCGGTTTAGTTTAACTGATTATACCCCAGGTTCTTTAGCATTGTTACGGTTCCTAGTTGCATCCATTTCCATCACAATTATTTATGCATTATTACCTAATAAAAAGAAAATACCTTGGCCTGAACGCTTACAATTATTGCTTATTGGAGTAGGCTCAATTGGAATTTATAATATTTGTTTAAATATTGGCGAGTTATCAGTCTCGGCAGGTATAGCAAGTTTTATCATTGGTATTAATCCCGTATTAACAATAATCTTTTGCATTATCTTATTTAAAGAGCGTACTAATTTTTTAGTGTGGTTCGGTGTTGTGACCAGTATGTTTGGTCTGTTATTAATAGCAATGGGTGGAGAATACCTTGAAGTTCGTGTGCAAGATGTATTTATTATCTTTATTTCCACTACCATGAGCGCTATGTATAACCTTACTCAGAAATATTTTTTACAAAAATATCATCCGGTGGCTGTAACCTGTTGGGTAATCTGGGGCGGAACATTATTCTTATTATATTTTTTACCTGCTTTAAAACAAGATTTGTTAACAGCCAGTTTCGCCACAACCGCTGTTGTAGTTTATATGGGTATTTTCTCAGCTACATTAGCTTATGTATTTTGGTGTTATGCACTTAAAAAGATAACAGCCTCAAGAGCTTCTATTTATACCTATTTTTTGCCCTTAATTTCTACAGCATTAGGATTTTTAGTACTAGGCGAGAAGCCCGCTCCAATAGCTTTATTCGGTGGTATTATTGCTTTAATTGGTGCTATTATTGCAAAGCAGGGCCATAAAAATTTAATGATACCTTTAAAGATTACTCATACAAATTAACAAAGAGTATAACATCTATATTAAGATAGTTTGTTCGCTATAGCGCATCTACTAAGCTTTGTACAATAAAGTAATCGCTTATATCATGTATCAAGCTGTATTTCCTTCCTATCGCTATAGTATTAAATTTAATAAAGATGACCTTATTAATTATTGTGTTTAACTAAAGATTCTCTTACATTAACCAGCGGTTAATAATGCAGGCCTTACGAAAACCTCAATTTTTTGTTAAAAGGATTTTAATGTGATCATTTAGTTTATCTAAGCTTTCCTATTAAAACCTTTTTGCTACAGCTCTAGTGTTACGTAAGTACTGTAAATAAGATTTATAATCGATGATGATATTTTAGGTGATTACTCCATGGAATTAAAAATTGATAATACGCCATTTAAAGCCTTGTTCCAGCCTTTAAATTTAGGATTTACGCAATTAAAAAATAGATTATTAATGGGCTCAATGCATACAGGTTTAGAGGAAGATAAAGAAGGATTACAACGTTTAGCTGCCTTTTATCGTGAGCGTGCACTAGGCGGTGCTGGGTTAATTGTAACAGGCGGCATTGCGCCAAATCGCGCTGGCAGGCTTGCTCCTTTTGCAGCTAAACTTACACAAAGAAAAGAACAAGAG
The DNA here is from genome assembly GCF_048541585.1 of Legionella sp. D16C41. Taxonomy (NCBI): domain Bacteria; kingdom Pseudomonadati; phylum Pseudomonadota; class Gammaproteobacteria; order Legionellales; family Legionellaceae; genus Legionella; species Legionella sp. D16C41. The sequence continues at coordinate 754,371 of NZ_CP183303.1, forward strand.
CGTCATGAATTAGTAACTCGAACTGTGCATGAAGCAGGCGGAAAAATCGCTATGCAAATTCTTCATTCAGGTCGATATGGCTATCATCCCTTTGTGGTTGCGCCAAGCCCCATTAAATCACCAATAAGTCCTTTTGCACCTTGGCAGATGAGTAAGCGCCGAATTAGGAAAACAATAGAGCATTTTGGCCGTTGTGCTAAATTAGCGCAAGCGGCTGGTTATGATGGCGTTGAAATTATGGGCAGTGAAGGATATCTCATTAATCAATTCATTGTAACCCATACTAATCATCGCACTGATGAGTGGGGAGGTAGCTTTGCTAATCGTATTAAATTTCCTATTGAAGTAGTTAAGCATGTTCGCGAAGTAGTAGGTGAGCAATTTATCATTATTTATCGTCTTTCAATGCTAGATTTAATCGCTGATGGCAGTAGTTGGGAGGAAGTGGTACTTTTAGCTAAGGCTATTGAACAAGCAGGAGCCACTATTATTAATACTGGTATTGGCTGGCATGAAGCACGTATTCCAACCATTGCTACTATGGTTCCTACTGCAGCATTTACGGCAATAACTAAGCGAATTAAACCGGAAATTACTATTCCAGTTATTACTTCTAACCGTATCAATACACCGGAGATAGCCAATAGTTTATTAGAAGAAGGGGTGGCTGATATGATTTCAATGGCTAGGCCTTTCTTAGCTGACCCTCATTTTGCGGAAAAAGCAAAATTAGGCGATAGTAACGCCATTAATGTCTGTATTGCTTGCAATCAAGCTTGTCTTGATCGGGTCTTTGTAAATAAAACAGCCTCTTGTTTAGTTAACCCCCAAGCTTGTAATGAGACAGAATTAATTTATCAAACTACTGTTCAACCTAAAAAAATTGCGGTTGTCGGTGCAGGGCCTGCAGGCTTATCTTTTGCTGCTACTGCTGCTGAAAGAGGGCATGCGGTAACTTTATTTGAAAGAAGAAATAAATTAGGTGGTCAATTTAATTTAGCTAAGGTAGTTCCTGGTAAAGAGGTTTTTCAAAAGACAATTGATTATTACACTTATCAATTAGAAAAATTTGCTGTTGATATACGCTTAAATACCGCTGCTGATATTGAAATGCTAAAAGAATATGATGAGATTGTTTTAGCAACAGGAATTAAGCCACGTACACCAACTATTCCAGGTATTGAGCATATAAAAGTAATGAGTTATGTTGATGTTCTTGAAGGACGAAAAATTCCCGGCCTGCGTGTTGCAATTATTGGTGCAGGTGGAATTGGCTTTGATGTTGCAGAATGGTTAACTCATGAGCCAAACACTTCATCTTTAGAAGAATTTTATAATGAATGGGGTATTGATATTACCGGTACTTACCGGGGTGGTATAAAAAAACCTGCTGTTGAGCATACAAATCGTGAAGTTTTTTTGCTACAACGTAAGAAAGAAAAATTAGGGAAACGTTTAGGAAAAACAACCGGTTGGGTACATCGATTAAGCCTTAAGCATAGAAGTGTAAAGATGCTTTCTGGTGTAGAATATATTAAGATTGATGATGAGGGTTTGCATATTCAAATTGATGGTCAACCTAAACTTTTAGCCGTAGATTCAGTAATTATTTGCGCAGGCCAAGAAGAATTGCGTGAATTATTTGTACCTTTACGCGAGGCTAATTGTAATGTTCATTTAATAGGTGGTGCTTTTAAAGCATTGGAATTAGATGCTCGCCATGCAATTGATCAAGCTTGTCGTTTAGCAGCCTTACTTTAAATTTTAATTTAATCCTTGAAGGAAAAAAATTAAGCTCAGCACTTGTTTAAAGAACAATAATAAATATTGGCAATTGATTTTAGCAAGTGCTAAGGTAGCAACGATATAGAGCAAGTTTATCTAAGCTTAGATTAAATTTCTGTAGTAATAATTTTGGCTAATATTAGAAATTAAACTTAAGAAAAATTTAAATTTATTAATTTTTTAATGATTTTAAAGATATCTGTGATATAATAGTTAACATTTAGAAGAAAAATAGACCGCAAAATTTTTTCATACCGCCATCTGCTATTGAAAATTCGTGCAACCCATTGTTTATTTTGTTATTATACTGAGCAATTTTTACATTACTTAGACCACTTAAGCTATTGATACATCATTTGGAAGATTTATGACAGACAACTTAGCAAATTTCGCCGCGCTGAATTTATCAGCTCCTTTATTAAAAGCCTTAGAGGATATGAAATTTCAAACCCCATCTCCCGTTCAAGCACAAACCATCCCGTGGATGTTGCAAGGGCGAGACATTATTGCGCAGGCTCAAACAGGTACAGGCAAAACAGCCGCTTTTGCTCTCCCTATTTTAGAATCCTTGTCTGTTAAGCAAGCAACAACACAGGCTTTAATTTTAGCACCAACCCGTGAATTAGCTATTCAAGTAGCCGGACAATTTAAAACTTTAGGCCGCTATCAGGGTGTGACTGTATCTATTTTATGCGGTGGTCAGGATTACTCTCGCCAATTAAAACAGCTGCGTGAGGGAGCACAAATTGTTGTTGGTACTCCGGGTCGAATCTTAGATCATATTGATCGCGGAACGTTAAAGTTTAATCAGCTTAAAACCTTTGTATTAGATGAAGCTGATGAAATGTTACAAATGGGTTTTATTGATGATATAGAGTTAATTTTTTCAAAATTACCCAAAGAAAAGCAAATTGCGTTATTCTCTGCAACAATGCCGCATCGTATTCGACAAATTGCCAATAATTATCTTATTGATCCTGTTTCAATAGAAATTCGCTCTGAAACGGCAACGGTAAAAAGTATAGAGCAGCGTTTTTTATTTGCATCTCCTGCCCAAAAACCTGATGCATTAGTTCGTATATTAGCTGCAGAAGACTATCAAGGCGTTATTGTTTTTGTTCGTACCAAAAGCGCTACTGAAGAAGTGGCTGATAATTTGCAAAAACAAGGCCATAGAGCAATGGCTATTCATGGTGATATTACACAAGCTCTACGAGAGAAAATAGTGGCTCAATTTAGACAAGGCGCTATTGATGTATTAGTTGCTACAGATGTTGCAGCGCGTGGTTTAGATGTTGAGCGCGTCACGCATGTTATTAACTATGATGCTCCCCATGATTGTGAAACTTATGTTCATCGTATTGGCCGCACAGGCCGGGCTGGACGAAGTGGGGTGACAGTTTTATTTGTTAGTCCCCGCGAAGCAAGGCTTCTAAATAATATTGAACGCCATACAAGACAGCGCATAGAAAAAGTAACAGTACCTAGTGATTATATTATTCAACAAGTAAAAGAGCAGCGCTTTTTAGCAAGTATTAGTGACAGACTTAATCATAAAAACTTAGCAGATTATCGCCAGCTTATTGATACCTATCTATCACAAAACCCAGAGGTTACTGCAGCTGATGTTGCTGCCAGTTTGGCCTTATTACTCAATAAAGATAAGCCATGGCAAGCAGAATTACCTAAACCAGTGAATGTGACTAAGGATACTCGAAAAAAAGAGCGCTTCGTTAGCAAAGAAACTAAAGATTTTAGTGAGCGAGGAAGTAGAAAAAATCGTCGTCCTAGCCGCAACGAATCTTTTGCCAACCAATTTGAAGATGGGCCACAAGAATTATTTCGTTTAGAAGTAGGACGTGTTCATGGTGTTAAGCCGGGTAATATTGTTGGAGCCATTGCTAATGAAGCAGGTTTACAAAGTCGTTTTATTACCGGCCTGAAAATTCATGACGATCATTCCACTGTAAGGTTACCAAAAGGCATGCCTAAAGAAGTTTTTCAAGATTTAACAAAAGCTTGGGTATGTGGCCGGCAATTAAAATTAAGTGTAATTAATTCTAATTAATGATTAACTATGACCTGTTAGTTAAGCCTAACAGGTCAATTATCCATCCTTTATTGGCGCGGATTGTAATAATCATAAATAATAGCGGCACCTAAAGCTATCACTGCCGCGCCACCAAAAAAACTATATTTATTAAAAATAGCTACATTTTCTTCTTGTTTAGCTAATTGCTCTAAATCAAATTGTAATTGCCGCGCTAAATCTTCAAAAGGATTATGCGGATTTAAGCGTTTAATTAGTTCAGGTATATATTCATTGCGCAGGGTGTCTGTTATTGCTTGAATGCTGTCTAAATCCTGTGTATCCATGAATTGTTCTGTAGTAGCTGCTAATGCTTCAGCAATCGCTGCAGTAAATTTTTCGGCATCTTGTTTTTGCCAGTCAATAAGGCCAAAAGTTTGTATTCCACTATGGCGTTTACTATTTGAATCAGCCACATTCGTTTGGAATTGTTTTAGCGCTATGTGTAGTTTAGTTGGATTAAGTACATTAATAAATGATTTATAAAAAGTACGTAAAAATGCTATTTCAAAATTTGACATTGACATCTGGAGTCATCCTTTAAATAAAAAAACTAAAATCTTTTTGCACACGACAAAATGAAATCCTATTAAAGCGTTTTCCATTAAGCCTACATCTTAGGGTTTGTCCATAGGGTTCAGCGATTTAGCTGGATTAGAGGAGCTAAGAGCAAGTCGCGGAAGTAGCCCGAGTTAAAAAGAAGCTTTCACTTTTTTTCTATACAAAGATTAAACCCATTTTTTTATATTACTTAAGTTTTCCTTAATAATTTATTGGTATAACTAACTAGATAAGTTGTTAACTTTAAATACTGACATGACTAAAAAATTATATCAAATTTTAGAAATAGAAGAGCATGCAACTAAAGAAGAAATTACGAAGGCTTATCGACGATTAGCTTTAAAATATCATCCAGATAAAAATCCTGGTGGTAAAGAAAAGTTTCAAGAAGTGTGCGCTGCCTATGAAATTTTAAAAGATGATAAAAAGCGTGAGCTATATAATTTAGGTCAAATTGACGAGCAAGGGCATGCAGTTGCTCCTAGCGTCACACCCTCTCCTAATATGACTAGGCCCATGTCTACATTTAGGAAAGCTAATGAGCCAGCGGCGCCTAAGCCTCAGGCCCAACACCAATATAAACCCTCTTTTTTTAAGCCAGTGCCTGTATCGCCTGCTGTTTACTACTTTTTTAATACTTATGAAGAGGCTTATACTTTTCAAAACCGAGTCAGAAATCCAAAAGCTGCAGTTTATATTTATGTAACTACTTCACCGCTCGATTCTGTATTTAATAAAATAAATGCTTTTAAGCCAACTCCCTCAGCTATACCACGTCCTTCTAGAACTTATTCTTATAGGTCAGAAGCAGAGCCAATACGTGCTCATTATGAAAGGCAGCAGCCGCATGTATTTGTGAAAACAAAATATGCTTCTATGATGGAAAATATTATTGATACATTAATTGCGCAAATGATTTTATTAGATTTAATCCAAGCGCAAACCTATACACCAAAAGCTACCCTTCCTATCTTTAAGGCATCGCTTTAAAGGTGGAGGATAGCAGCTCTTTGAAAAAGAGTATGACTTAACTTCAATTTAGAAAAAAAGTATTTATTATGTGAATTAAGGTAGTTATAAAATTCATTTAATAAGCAACTACTTTACTATAAATATTAATACTAAATATTTATTACTACCGCAGACTGTGTTGGAGGAGTTGCTGGAGATAACTTGCTTAACTCTTTAATAAAGTCACTTACGGTATTAACCTGTTTACCAACAATATTATCTGCATGCCCTGCTTTAACAAAAGCTCTAAGGTTTTCACCTAGGTCTCCATTACGTAGGACTGCTAAGTGTGATAATAAGTCAACGCCTGGTTCACGGTTTAATGCTTTCTTGAGCGCTGTAACAGCATCTTTTTTTTGACTATAAGTTTTTTTAAAGGAATTAAAAAAATAACCATAGTGTTCTTTAGTTTGTTTGGTATCTGTGTGTACTACTTTACTTCTTCTATCCAAGTAATTATCCAAAACAGTTAAAATAGAGGGCGAAGATGGCTTTTTCGAATCCTTTAATTCTTGAATATTTTGATTATGAGTTATAAGTACATTTTTTATTAAATTAATTGTTTCTTTATACTTAGGATTTCCAAGATTAACATGCTGATTAAAATAACCCCGAATTGGATCTATTACTTTTTTGATTGCATTTGTATCAAATGGCTTGTCTGGGTTTTTCTTTAACTGGTCCTGCAAGCCATAACAAATATCTGGTATGCCCATTATATTTGCTGCGGCCTCTTCTTTTATTTCCTCTAAAGCTTGATAACAAGCTTGGACTAAAGCATCTAGCTCTGGGTTATTAATAACACCTTTAAAACTATCAGGTAACAGTTCCGCTTGTTTTTGTTTAAATACATTAAATGCGAACTCTGCTGTTTCTGCTGCTTTTTTAGTATTTTCCTTATAGGTCTCAATAAACCCTTGTAATGCAGGGAAACCTTCGTTCGTAAGTTCCTTTAATAATGTATAGGTTTGAGCTGGAAGAATAGGATTTGCACTAATTATAAGAGATTGTAATTTGTTTATAATTTCAATCATTTTACTTTTAGATGGCTCAATATAATCCGCTTCTTTATCTTTTAGATGGCTCACCAACAAGACAATTTCTTTCCGTAGATCAGGCTGAATAGCTCTAATTTCTTTATTTAAGTTGTCAATAGCTTTTAAATAGGGTGGACTAATTAAAATTTTCTTATTTTTTTCGATGTAATTCCTCACTTTATAAGGGCCATAATCTTTAAAATTAGGCATATATGCTCCAATTTAATATTTATTATTAATTATATCTTTTTTTACTTAAGGATGGATTAAGTATAGTCAAATTGTAAATAATTATTTCATTTAATCTGGAATTAAAAAGTTAACTATTGAAAATATGAATCTAGGCAGCAGTTTTTTATGAGTCTAGATAAAAGGTTTAATATCTTTGGTGATAATAGAGAAACAATTATATTAGATAATGTTCATAGATATATTAATATAACTATGATTCTTGAAAGCCGCGAAATTTAAAGAATTTGGATATTAACGCATAAATTTTAATTTTTAAAAGAAACAAACGTCAGTAGTTTTAAAACATAATTTATGTCACCTCTTTGTTTAAAGCTCATTTTTCTAAATTGATTCAATTAGATTTTTCATACTATAATCGGCTTCCATTGTATTAACTTAATTATTAAGGGCTTACTAATGAAAGGGTATTTGGCTATGTTTGTCCTGTTGTTTTCAACATTGGTAAACGCTAATCAGTTAAATGGTATAGTCGTTTTTGGTGATAGTTTATCGGATAATGGTAATTTATATGAATATATGCAACACCGTATACCGCAATCGCCGCCTTACTATAATGGCCGTTTCACTAATGGTCCTGTTTGGATTGAACAACTGACTAACTCTTATTTTCCTAATAAAGTTCAATCACATTTACTTGATTACGCATTTGGGGGCGCTGCAATCTCTGATAATACTGCTGATGATGAGGTATTATTTACCTTAAATCGTGAGATTAAAACTTATCTATTAGCTCATAATGATAAAGCAGATCCTAAAAGTTTATTTGTTATATGGATTGGCGGTAATAATTATCTAGCATTACCTGAAAATGAAGAAGAAGCTAATACTATGGTGGTTAATGGTATTAAAGAAGGCTTTCAAAAGCTTATAAATACCGGTGCAAAACATATTTTAGTATTAAATTTACCTGATTTAGGCAAGGGACCGGCAGCTAGACAGTTACATGCTGAAGAACAGTTGACAAGATTATCAACGCGTCACAATGAGCTTTTACTGCAAGCTGTAAATGACCTTAAAGCAAAATACTCTGAAGTAAAATTTTTGTATTTTAATACATACCAAACGGTTAATAACCTTCTAGAATTAGCAGCGGATTACGGGTTTAATAATACTATAGATACTTGTTATGATGTGTTAGTTGCTAAACCATCCAAGCAAGCTACTTTATTAATGGCAGCTAAACCTGGCCAAGTAGATGAGAATTGTGAAGGTTATCTATTTTTCGATCCAGTTCATCCAACAGCCTTAGCACACCAAATTATAGCTGGTGAAGTTCGTAATATGCTTGATGCAGCTCATGTTAAGTTTGCAAATTAATTATTTAAATATTGCTATTGTTCATTTTTAATTCATAAATGAGCAATAGCATTCTATTGATTAAGAAATTTAAATTACCACCTTGGCAAAATTCTTTCTAACCACTTAGGTAAGTACCAATTTATCGATTTAATCAAAGCCATTGTTGATGGTACTAAGAGTGTACGAATTAAGAATGCATCTACAAAGATAGCTACAGCAATACCAAGCCCAAATTGTTTAACCATCAACACATCAGCTACCATAAAAGAGCCACAAAGAAAAATTACAATAAGAGCGGCACTGGTAATAATTTTACTGCTTTTTTCTATACCAAAAATAATACTATTTTGATTATCTTTGGTTCTGTCATAATATTCTTTAATTCTAGTTAATAAAAAGACTTCATAATCCATAGAGAAGCCAAAAAGAGCACAAAAAATAATCACCAGTAAACTAATATCGAGAATGCCCTGTGGATCAAAATTAAGCCATTGATGAAAATGGCCTTGTTGAAAAATAAAAACTAATACGCCATAACTGGCACATAAGCTAACAATATTCATGATCAGAGCTTTTAAAGGTAGAAATAAAGAACGCAATAATATTAATAAGACTAAGTAAGTTAAAAACATAATCCATAAAACAGCATAAGGAAAAATCTTAAAAACCTTATCTAAAACATCTGCATTCTTAACGGGCTCACCTGTTAATTGTAAGCTAAAACCTTTAGGCGGTTTAAGTGAACGTAACTGTTTAATGAGTGACTTTGTCTCTTGAGAGTTAGAAGGATACTTACTGGTAATACTTATAACAGTAACTCGATCAGCTGTGGTTGAAGCTAACAAGCTTTTGATAGCTGCTTTATCGAGCATTTTTTTAGTGGTATATATCGTTTGATATTGTGCTTTAGTAAGCTTGTCATTAGTACTAACAATGCTATTAATATGATCAATTAACGGGTTATTTTTAAGCGTATCTACAAAATCATATAATTGGCCAATATTGTTTTTAGTTAACACTTTACCATCTTGACTAGTAGCTACTAATAAAATGGGTGCTAAATTTTGTTCACTAAATTTATCAATATAAGTGTTAAAAAATTCTCGGCTTTCTGAATGCTTAGGTAAAATGCGAAAATCAGAAATACCAAACTTCGCATGTATGAAAGGGTAACCTAAAAATAATAAAAAGCTTAAAGTTACTAAGAAAAACATAAAAGGTCTTTTAACTACTTTTTTTGCTAGCCACCGCCAAGCAAGCGAAGCCCTCTCTTTTTGCGTAAAACGTACAGATAGAGAATTTATCCGATTTCTTAAGATAGAAAGGATAGCCGGTAGAAGAATAACTGCTATACATATGGCAACAAATACTGCTGCGAGCCCACCTACGCCTACCGAAAATAAGATATTAATAGGAAAAAAAAGTAGCGCGCTAAGACTAATAAATACAGCTAAACCACTAAAAAAAACAGCTTTACCAGCTGTTGCTGTCGTTACTGCTATAGCGTGACGAGTGGTCTTATTTTTCTTTAATTCATCACGAAAACGACTAATAATAAAAAGACAGTAATCAAGACATAAGCACAAGCCTAATAAAAGAGCAATATTAATAGTAAAGATGGATAAGGTGGTAATTTGGCCAATAAAATATAATAAAGATAGGATAATTAAAGCGCATCCTCCACCTAATACAATGGGAATAAAAGCTGCTATTAAGGAACCAAATACTAAAATTAATGTAATTATTGAAACTGGCGCTGCAATTAAATCGGATTTATAAAGATCTTTTTGCGTCTGCTTATGGATTCCTTCTTCAAAAAATGCTTTCCCACCAAGCTGCATAGTCATGTTTGGTGGTATTTTTATTCTACCTTTTAAATCTTCAATAACATTTTTATCAATAGGCTGTTTGTTGTCAAAAAAAATGACAGCATAAGCGGTATGCTTATCTTCAGAGATTTGTTTTTTGTTATTATTAGGAAGAACAATTTCATGTTTAATAGGTAACGTTTTTAAACCCGATAACGACTTTTTAATTGCATTTTTAAAGCGGCTATCTGTAGCTAACAAGGTTTCACTAGTATAAATAACTAAAATTTGATTAGTGCCTAAACCAAGTTCACTATTTAAGTAAGTTTCTGTTTTAGCACTACTTGAAGTTGTATCAACAAAACCTGTTGATTTAAAAGGCTTCATGATAGTTGGTAAATAAGGCAGGCATAAGAGGAATAGAATGACCCATAGCCATACAATATGGATTCTAAATCGATAAATTAATTTTCCAAAGCGAAAGAAAAGCGAATCCTGCATACGTCGTCTCGCCATTTTTTAATTTTATTGTCTAAGTATAGAGCAACATTTTAAGTTATAGCTAATTGAAAATGCTAGAATTATTTTTATTGTGCTTTTAGAGTAAATAAAAGTTAAAAAGAAAAATAAGATCTGTTGTATAAAATAAATTTTATAAGTACGCTTAAATAAACTTCTCCAGAAACTGCCAGCGCTGGCTAGTTTTTAAGGTAAGAAGGGTTTTTAAATGCTTATGTATGTCATATACACTGCACTTTTCGCCCTTTTTCATTTGAACTTTACGCAGCGCTAACAATTTCTTATGAAGTTTAAGGTAATCTATAAATATGCTTTTTTATAAGGCATTGAAGTAATTTAAATTTCGACAATTTATTACAAAGTAAAAGGATGTTTTAGTTGTTGCATTTCTTATCACGTGAAAATAAAAGTTATAAAATCCGTAACTCATTAATTAATAGATGTTCCAAGAAGGAAGATTGATAATGAAATATGCAGTGACCTTTTGTTTATTAGATCAAAAAGCGGGCAGTAATCCTTTCTGGCATAGTTGCTTATTATTGTCACAATGGCAAGAAGAAGGTGGCAAAATGGAAGTAGTTGATCAATGGGGGTTTTATGGTTTACCCACAACAACGCCTGATTCACTGCTAAAAAAAATAAAACTAAAATTGCATCTAGATGTCGATTTAAATGGTAACCACGGCATGCTACAGCATGAGGCATTACGTTTTCTAGATTTAGGCCATGGTTTACATGGTGCAACTTTTAAATTAAGTGAAGAAAAATTTAAATTATTGCAGCAGCGCTGTCAAACAATGGCAACGGAGCAAGAGCAAGCTATTAATGAGGTGATGAAACAACAAGGGCTCGCGGAAAAAGCAAAAAAAGATACAAGAATCTATCCCTATGAACATTGGTCTGCACAGATATATGAGTTTGAAAAGGCAAAAGCAAAAGAGCAGGGTCGTGAGCCCAGGCTTAAGCCCTTTGAATTGAATTTATCTTTAACTTTTTGGGGACCAAGCTTAAAAACATCTCATACCTGTAAATCGCAACTCTTATCTCTTTTACAAGGTATATTAACTGATAAGCAAATAAATCGTTTAACTGAAAATGGTAAGCACCCAACTATCCCTTGTCGTAGCGGCCCATTAGAAGATATATTTCTTCATAGCACAGGTCCTCGGAGAGAGCATAAAAATAAATCTGGTAAAACCGTATATTATCGTTCTATGGAAGATAAAGATGTTAAACTTTATTGGACCTTTCCACCTCAGGAAATGGAAGAAATAGCTGATGAATCCAACAATATGCTGCAAGTTTCTAAAGAGTATTGTGATGAAGCTAAAGCTGTAATACGAAAATTACAGCGCCTAGAATGGCTTTTTATAAATGCTGATTTACCCATGGAATATCATCTTTATCGGGATAAATTAGTAGAGCAAATATATCAGTATTATGATGCTTTTGCCCAAATTAATACCATGAAGTCCATACCTGAACCACCGAATACCTGGCTTAATTATTTCTATTTTTTAGGTTCTGTCCCTAGAGATAATGGTGAGAAAGTATTGCTAAAGAATATCAAGCAAGCTAAAGAATTATTTAATGCGCTCTATCTCGCTATTGTTGATGGATGGGAAATTGATCTTAATTGCCCCTGGGATTGCGATGAAACTTCATCCAATAATACATTGAAGGATAAAAAAATAGATTCCGACGAGTATATTAATCCTTTAGAAGCGATAGCTGCTTATTTAAGCCAGAAAGATAAAGAAAAGGCTTGTTCTATTATAGGCCGTCCTTATGTTTACCAAGATAAAGAGATTAGCAGTCCTAACTGGTCAACATCTATGGCGACCTAGTTTAAAATTAAATTAAGCCTTTAACAGGCCTTCATCCTTTGCCTAGGCAAAATTAAAAACTGTTGAAAGATTTTGCCTAGGCAAAGGTCCTTATAAAGCTCTATGACCAGAATTATTTTATTGGCTTGTGCTTAAGCTTTTTTTGCGTATCTTCTGAGTTGTATTCTCTTTTCCTTTCCTAGCTAAAAATATGTTTTAAAGAGCAAAGGCTTTTAATTAATTAAATCTTAAGTAAATGCATAAAATTTATTAATTCTATTAAATGTAATTATAATATTTTCTTTCTATATTTTTTTTTTAATTAAGCTTTTGATTTATAAAATTAATTTTTTTAAACTTTTTTATTAAATTTAAAAAGAAATTTTTAATAAAATTTTTAAAAAAAATAATTTTTATACAAATTTGCTATTTTTAATACATTCTCTTAAACTAAAAATAGACTACCCACGAAAAAGCCATTATGTATATTACTTTAAACCTTACTAAAGAAGGAAAACTTGAATTATCTTTAGAGACTCAAAGACATGTATCTAATCCAAGATGGGTAGTGGAATGGATAGACCAAAACATGAGCTCGTCTTATGAAAGGGCTGGTTTTTCTTTTATTGATGGTAGTGTTACCTTTAAAGAAGGAAAAGAAATAGTATTTTTTCTTGAAGAATTGGCCAAACGTCCTAGTGATATCTCAACTTCCACAAAAGATAACCAAACATCGCAATCTATCTCCTCTTCCTTAGCAATTCAGTCTGTAGAGCAAGTTAAGCAATTAATTCCTAAAATTCGAAATTTGCACGTAATTGATAATATTACTCAAGAAGATTTTAAATTTTTAAGTGAATCTATTAATACAAACAATGTAGTTAATAATTTGGATTCTAAAGCTAAATTTATTCAAGAATATAATAATAGTTTAAATCAAGTGGCTGGTGTTGGGCGGTTTTTTGCTCCATTATGCCAGAAGACTTCTTTCGACAACTGTAGCTTAAGTGATATTGTTAGAGATGCTAGGGAAGAGACTAGTACTGCAAGAACTGTTTTTGTAAAGTTAGGGTGGATGGAAGCAGATGGAACTTTAACTCAAGATGTTCCTACAGATGTGGCAGATGAATACAATACTCTAGATAATATAGCGCCACAGCAGGCTGGTTAATTTACTCTTATTTATCTGAAGCTTTTAGTGACTTAGCAATATCTATTGTTAAGTGATTTAAATTTGTATTCATACTTTTAACCAGTGCCTCAACGGTGATAGGTTGATTAGTTAATTTAATTCTATACATTACATTATATTTTTTAATGATTAAACCTGAAGAAATTAAGTAAGTTGCTCGCAAAATACTATCGCCATTATAATCAATCTCGAATTGAAAAATATCAATTTGAATATGGTAATTAGGTTTAAAATTTGTATCCCAGGGGTATCTTTCAATGATTGCACCTGGCAATAAGCTAGTTAAATTAGCTTTAATAACACGTCCTATATTGTTAGCTAATGACTCAGCCCAACGATGGTATTCTTCTAACTGGACTTTGTAGGGCGTATAATGGATCATTAACTGTGACTTTTGAGTGTATTTAGGTAGCTCAATTTCATCTATACCAATTTGCATACTATAATGAGATGCATTATTTTTTGTTGGTGCTAGTGGATTTAAAAGATAAAATATGGCTTCTTTTGAGCGTCCACAAGACAGTAGCATAAGTATTAATAAAATTAGACTAATTTTTCTTAAAATCACGGCTTACCTCGCAATAAAGCTTCAGGATGGCGTGCTAAATAATCACTTAGGTTTTCAAAAGAATTAGCCGCTTCAGCAACTTCTCGCACTGATTGATTAAAATAGTTGATAGCAGGTGGTAAATAGCCCTCAATATTGTGTGCCAATTGATTAAAACTGGTGGTCATTTCTTTAGTTGAGCTTAAAGTTTCACGAATAGCTGGTAAACGTGCTAACTTAGTAATCGCTTTAATCATGGTCTGTGCTGATTTTAAAGTATCATCAGTGGAATTTATAGTTTCGCGAATTATAGGAGAACGAACCAACTTAGTAATTTCTTCAATCATTATTTGTGCTGATTTTAAAGCCTCATCAATGGTGGTAATTTTTTCTCTACTATTTCTTGTTGGAAAAATAGGGTAGCCGCGAAAATATTTGACTTGATAGTCAGCGGATTTTATCTCACCTTGTACAAGTTCAACATCGGAGATGCCAGTTAAAAAATTAGGTTTAGAAATGTCAGCCACAAAACCATTTTTAATCAGTAGTTGAATAGGGTTTTGTGTTAAATCAAAATTTTTCTCAACAAAAAATTCAACATACACAGGTATTTGTACTCTATTGCCTAATTTATTTTCTGTAATTTGAATAAGCGAGACTTCACCAATCTTTATACCTCGATAAGTTACAGGTGCAGTGGTAGTTAGTCCTTTTAAGGAACCATTGAAGAACATAACATAGGTTTGAACTTTCGCTTGCGTATATTGCTGATAGAAAAATAGCCCACTAAGAAACATTAAAGCAAGGCCACCAACTACAAATATACCAACCAAAGTATAAAAAGGTTCATGACGCATTCATTTGTCCTTAAACTTACTTGCTTTAAATACGAAGCATCTTCAATGTAGCATCTACTACAGCAATCCACAGGGCACCCCGAGTTAAAATCCTTGATACCGCTGTGCGCAGTGGAATATGAATAATTGCAGCTAAATAATAATAATAACTTGCTGTTAAACTAACAAGTATACCAAAAAGAAGCGTCTTAACGATGCCTTTTGTGAGTGTAACAATTTGTATGGCATGATTAACATGTAGCATGTATTCATGTAATGTCATATTAAAATAATAAGCAAATAAATAAAATAGGCCAAGCAGGGATGCTATAAGCGTGTAAGCATATAAGAGTACAGCACACATATTAGTGCCTATAAATATAGGAAATATATAAGTTAGGATAACTTCATGAGGAGTATGACGCAGCTTTGTAATTCTGACCCGATTAATGATTAAATTAAGCGAGGCTTGTACGCATAATACTAAGCCAATCAAGAGTGGCAATAAATCTCTAGTTACCATAGTCTGGGCAATTGGTAGTGCTTTATTCTGTAAATTAAAGCTTTTTAAAATAGAAAAGAGATTAAGGCACAATGTACTAGCAGATAAAACAATAATTAGCATCAGGGGAATAGCAATAGCTGTACCAGAATTATAAAGGATTTTTAATACATTAAGCCAGGTGATATTAGAGGGGCTAAAGATTACGCTCAATGCGCTATGACATACGTGTCCTATAAAAGCGAAGAAAAGATTAAAAGAACGAAAAAATCGGCCTGTATTCCTTCCAACGGTATAAAAAAAAGACATTAACTATCCTTGTATAATCCTAGCTCCATGAAGGATTAAAAGTTAGGCAAAACTTAAGAGAATTTGGGCTAGGGTGAAATCCACTATAATTAAACTTTTTAATAAAAAAGTTCTTCGTTCTATTTATGTCATAAAAAATAATAACACATTCTATTTTAATTTTTTATTACTTCATTACTAGATAAGTAAAGACAAGCCAATCGAATTAAAATAAAAATAAAGTTATTAATATAGTTAACATTTAAATTATCTTTAAAGCCTATAACATCTTAAAATAAAACATTTAATTTAAAAATAATACCGCCAAAAAATTGGCGGTAGAAAAAATTATAATAAAAATAGGTTGCTTTAATTGTATTAGTTCCTGACTAGTTTGCTAGAATTTTCTTTAGGCTCTGAAATTTCTAACTTTTCTAAATTATTTTCAAGACCAGGAATGTTGATGGCAGGTTTAGTGACAATAGACTCAACTGTCTGCCCTTGAATGCTTGTTTGGTCACTAACTGCAGCATCACAACCACCTGCATTGGCATTGCTACCTGGATCAGCTTCAGGGGCTTCTTTAGTTTTATTTAATAACTTTTCCTTAATATCGATAACAGCTTTTTCTCTTTCTGGATCAGCAGGAAAAACCTTTAATACGGCTTCACCTCCTGAATTTTTCTTTGTTCTTAGTGTTACAGGAGAGTTAGGAGTTCGTACTTGTGATTCATACATCATTACAGATGTTTTCACAACGCTCGGCTCGCCTGATTCTAATATCTTTTCAAATAAAATACCTTGCTCTTCAAATTCTTTATCCAGATCATCATTAATTAAATAATCAGCAATTATACTATTTTCCTTAGTGAGTAGATTTACATCAGCAACTAAAATTATTTTCTTTATTTTTTGTTCTACTTCGCACTTTCTGACTATAGTTTTTAATGTGCCTACCAATGCTTCACGAACATTTTCCATATTTTCAGCACTAGGAACATTGATACTAAGTCTCGTAGCCTTTGCGGCTCCAGGAAATTCAAACTCAGTACCTACTTTACCTTCATTTCTTATCGCAACCTCGTTTCTATAGCCAATTATATATTGTCCTTCATTATGAAAACATCCAAATAATACTTCACCGGCTTTATTAGAACCGTAGCATATATGTAATTTATCTCTCATTTTTTACCTCATATTAAATAGTAAACATCTTACAATTTTAATATTTTTAAATTAAGAGACTATTAATAAATTTAATTTTTGATTTAATTTTTTTAAGTTTTTGATAAATTTATAAAAATTAAAACTAGGAAATAAAAAAAGAAAAAAGTTATATAAAAATTTTTATTAATTTTTTACCTAAATATAATTTATAATTCATAAAATTTTTCAAAAACAAATCTCTAATCTAGTATTGATTAAGGATAAAATAGAAATTTTTTTGGTCAAATGTTATAAATAGAAAATCTTTTTTTATAGGGTAAAAAATCAGGTAGGCTTATAACTATTTATAGAAAATAACTAGAATGGAGAGCTTATAAAGTAATTATTTTACCAATGTACTTCATATGTTTAACCTTTAACACATAAAATTTGCTTTAAAGTGAATAGTATCTCAACCAAATCTTCTTGCGATTTCATGACGGCAGCAATATTTTTATAGGCAGCAGGGCTTTCGTCTAGGATTTTTTTATCTTTTCTACATTCAACTGCTTGGGTAGCCGTTTTATGTTGAGCTAAAGTAATTGATTTTTTCGCTTGATTGCGTGACATAACTCGACCAGCACCATGGCTACAGCTATTAAAACTATCTTGATTACCTAAGCCCCTAACAATAAATGATTTAGCGCCCATACTTCCGGGAATAATACCTAATTCATCTTTTCTGGCCGACACGGCTCCTTTACGAGTAACATACACAGATTGCCCAAAATGTTTTTCTTCTGCAACATAATTATGATGACAATTGACTACATAAATTTCAGAGTCGATAGTTTTGCCTAAATAATTACCTACTGTTTGAGCTAGCATGTGCAGCATAATATCGCGGTTACATTTCGCATAGTTTTGGGCCCAATTGACAGCATTAAAGTAATCAGCAAAATGTTGGGTACCTTTAGTAAAATAAGCTAAATCTCTATCAGGAAGCTGGGCCAATTGATGTTGCATATCTCGTTTAGCGAGTTCAATAAAATAAGTTCCAATAGTATTTCCTATTCCTCTTGAGCCACTATGAAGTAGTAACCAAAGTTGTCCCTGTTCATCAAGACATAATTCGATAAAATGATTACCGCCACCTAGTGTACCAAGCTGGCTAACAGGATTATGGCTTGAGACTTTCTTAGCAGGACTTATTAAGGGATGTTTTTCTTTTAATTTACAATAAGTATTGCTGAGATGATTTTTCCAAGTGGTAATAGCAAGCTTTGGTAGCGTTTTTTCTGTCCATTTAGCAAAACCAACTGGAATAGTTTGCTCAATGGCAAGACGTAGTTTATATAAATTATCTGGTAAGTCATGAGCAAATAGATTTGTACGCATAGCTATCATCCCACAACCGATATCAACGCCAACTGCAGCTGGAATGATAGCGGTTTTTGTTGGTATAACTGAGCCTACAGTAGCACCAATTCCTAAATGCACATCAGGCATTACAGCAATATGTTTAAAAATAATAGGCAAAGAGGCAATGTTTTGAATTTGCTGCTTAGCACCTTCATCAAAAGCAACATACTTAGTCCAGGCTTTAATCTTAGGTGAAACTTGTAAATAATGAGTCATGTATTAGTTAAATAAAAGTCAATAAGCAAGTAACTAAATAATAGCAAAAGAATTATAGACTATTTTAACCTGTAATAGGGAATGCACCATTACGCGGATTCCTAAAATCAGGAAAAGACGCGTGAAGGTGTGCAATTTTCCAAGCCTGATCTTCTTCATCGATGCAAATAGTTATTCTTAAATGTTCTAAAATATAAACTTGCCCATCCATGTTTAATTTAGCTATACAATTAGCACTAGCCCAAAAAGAATGCGCTGGTGTAGGGTTGAAATTGATAATTTCTATTTCACTTTCTTCAGCCTGGTTCCACGCTCGTATTAATTGTTGCTCAATTTCTTTTAATCCATGACGATATTCGTCAATAGCAGTACCCCATAAAGTAGCATCTTTTGTAAATAAGCTAAGAATGTAGGGTAAATCACGACGTCTGTAGCCATCACAGAAGTTTTTAAATAACTTTTCACTAGTATTAAAATTACCTTGGCAAGAAGATTCGCGAGTATACATTTATTTTCCCTGTCTAAACTTGTAGTTAGATTCCATTTTAAAAAGAAGTTTATTTTTTTATTGATTTATGGCCATTCTCACCTTGCTGGCTTTGCCCATGTTGAAATTGGCTTTGTTTATTATGTTGTCCTTTTTTAAAGTGTTTATCTTGACCTTGTTGCGTATCTTGCCTTGGCTGCTCTTGTCGATTTGGATTTTTTTGCTGCTGATTATGGTCATTTGAATTCATAATATACCTCTTGGTTTATTTCTAAAATTTATAGTTAATTAATTTAAATTATTACGGCAATTTGTGAGTTTATTTTCGGTCTAAAGATATTTTTCTTTAGGACTTAATGAGGACTTATATTAATCTCGTTGAGGGCTTTTAGTATTTTTGCCTGCAGAAAGTTTTGGCATATAATTCTCAAACTTAAGTCTTATACAACTACTACTACTCCGCTTGCACTTAATATTAGCTTAGAAAGTGTAAACATTAAATAACGCGTTATCTTATATTTATGTTAATTCTCTATTTAAAATCTGTCAAATTGAGGTCAAAATTATTAAAGTCATTTAATAACTTTAATTTATTATTTAATCATAAATTAAAGTTAACTTAATTGTTACTACAAGATTTTAGTTATAAATTAAGGTTTAATGGTCTTCATTAGATACTAAACGGTTCGTAAAAGTAATTGCTAGCGCTGAAATAACTAAGGTTAAATGGATAATAACTTGCCACATAACAGCATAATTACTTTGTTTCGTAGGATCAATAAAAGTTCTTAATAAGTGAATTGAGGAAATACCAATTAAGGCAACAGCTAATTTCACTTTCATAGCACCTGCATCAAGGTGATCGAGCCATTCAGGTTGGTCAGGATGAGACTTTAAATTAAGATCAGCGATAAAGGTATCATATCCGCCCATAATAACCATAATTAATAAGTTAGCCAGCATAACAACATCAATTAAATCTAATACGCCAAGCATAATTTGCGTATCATTTAAGCCATGAATATTAATAATTAAATGAAATAATTCAGCAATAAATCGATAAGCATAAGCTCCTAAAACAACAATAAGACCAAGATATAAAGGCGCTTGTAGCCAGCGACTAAAGAAAATGATTCTACTTATTAAAACTCTTATAGGATTCATTAAAATTAAACCTTTAATTGAAACGCAAATTTTGGCTAAGAATCGCTTAAAATCTCGGCTAAATCAATAGCTCTATTAAAAATAGAGCTCTATATCCTTATGCTTTAAGTGTTTCTATATTGTAGGCATTTACTTAATAGACCTCTTGCATAACCTACTTATTTTACGCGATTGCTGTGTTGCAAGGGTTTCTCCGGTGCTCATTTACGCCATGCAAACTCCGCTCCTCAAAACCCTTGCGCCTTGCACTCACGCAAAATAAATAGGTTATGCAAGAGGTTTAATATAATCTTTCACCTTAGGAAGGTATCGACTTGCATTTAAGTCTATAGGTTAGGAAAGAGCATTTAATAATGCTGTCAATTTAAGAATTCTATCTCTTTCGCGATAACAGAAATTCATTTTGGCACTTGCATTGTTTAAAAATCTTGTCATTTTCGCCTAAGTGGGAATCTAGTTTAATGTTGGCACAGTACCTAATTAGAATATAGCGCTGTTCTTAAGTTAACCCTATTAAGCGTTCTAATACTTATTTCTATTGGCCTTATTAACTAACGGACGCTATTCTTAAGCCAAATTAATTCAACTTTATTTACTTATGAACTTGCCAAAGTGAATCTACAAAATAATTTTTAGAGTCTAAGAAATTTTTTACAATAGAAAAACCATTATTGGTTGCTAACTGATTAATTTGAGGCAAAAGGTATTTATAAGAAAATTCTACATGAATAGGTTCAAATGCAGAAAAATGAAAAGACTTATCTAAAGATTTAATAAAAACCGTTTGTTCTTGTGAGCTAACAAGATAACTTTCCATAGCACCTGAGTACACATTGTAGGGAGCATAGTGATAAAATAAAGCGAGATTAAAATTAGCACCTAACTCGTTATTTAAACGATTTAACAAATTAAAATTAAATTCTTTTGTAATACCATCGTTATCATTATAAGCACGTAATAAAATATCAATATCTTTACGTAAGTCAAAAGCAATTAAGAAATAATCACCATCTTGTAATTCTGTCCAAATTGCTTGAAGAAATTTTTGCGTATGCTCATAGCTAAAATTACCAATACTAGACCCTAAAAATAATAATAAACTTTTCCGCCTAGATTGTGTTTTTAACCATTCTAACCCTTTAAAATAATCAGACTGCAGTGCAACTAATTTTAAGTCTGAAAATTCTTGTTGAAATTGCTTAGTTATTTGCTCAAGATACTTGCTAGAAATATCGATAGCAAAATAATTAAAATCTAAAGAATCTTGTAAAAATTGCTTAATAAGTATTCGGCTTTTAATCCCTTCACCTGGACCAAGTTCAATAAGGTTAAAACTTTGTTGTTTAAGCAAATGAGATAAGTCAGCTTTATGTGTTTTTAAAATTTCTAATTCACAATTGGTTAAATAATAATCCGGATGGCGAGTTATTCTATTAAATAATTCACTTCCTTTATCATCATAAAAATATTTAGAAGGAATAAATTTTTTTTCTGAAGAAAGTCCATTTAATATGTCAGTTAAAAGTGTTTGTTTATTATCTATTAAATTAGATTGATTTAATGTTGTTACTTTTAAATTCATAGTCATGACAACTCCTTTGTCAATAGTCTTGAGCTAATCGAATGCCACTAAATGCCCATTGCTTTTCTGGCTGATAAAAATTACGATAGGTAGCGCGCATATGGGATTGTGATGTAACACAACAGCCGCCGCGTAATACATATTGATTGTTCATAAATTTACCATTGTATTCTCCTATAGAACCTGAGAAAGGTTTATATCGGGGATAAGCTCTATAGGGGCTGGCAGTCCACTCCCAAAGATCACCAAAAAATTGTAATAGTGTTGATTTTTCTTTTTGTTGGTAGGCCGCTTGAGGATGATAAATACTTTGTTCTAAAAAATTACCTCTAAGAGGTATTAAATGTTTGGTGACAGCATATTCCCATTCTTCTTCGGTCGGTAGGCGGCAAGATTTCCAGCGAGCATAAGCATCTGCTTCAAAGTAGCTAATATGACAAACAGGTTCATCTAGATTTAAAGGTTTTAATCCGGTTAACGTATATTCATACCAGCTTGCATCAATGTAAAACCAATATAAAGGCTTAGTAATGCCATTATCTTGTAACCATGACCAGCCATCAGATAACCATAAAATAGCATTTTCATATCCACCTGATAGCATAAATTCTAAATATTCACCATTAGTTACAAGCTTATTAGCTATTAAAAAATCATCCAATAAAATTTGATGTTGCGGCAACTCATTATCAAAGCAAAAATTTTGAGCTGAACTCCCCATAATGAATTTATCGCCTTTTATAGGTATAAATTCTAATGATTTTTTAACTATATTTAATGACGCTTGGTCTTTTAGCGTATAATAAACTGGTAGCTCAGGATTAAGTGAAAAATTATACTTAATATCCATAAGCAATAATTCTTGATGCTGTTGCTCATGCTCTATACCTAGACGAATTAAATTATATACTTCATTAAAATTATCAGATAGCTTTTGCTCTGTAAGCTCTAAAATTAAACTGTTTATATGATGGCGATAGTTATAAATTTCATCTACTGATGGCCTAGCTAATAATCCTCGATTTGGCCGTGGGAAAGGTTGATTAATCCCTAAATAATAAGAATTAAACAAATAATCGTAGGCTGCTTTAAATGGTTGGCACTTACCATATTTTAATAAAATAAACGTTTCAAAAAACCAGGTTGTGTGTGCTAGATGCCATTTAGGAGGGCTGACATCTGGCATGCCTTGGATGACATAGTCCTCCGTCAGCAAAGGGCTGCAAATTTCTTCAGTTTTTTGCCGTACAAATTGAAAATATTTTTTTAACTCTTGAAAAGATAGTTTTTCATTATCGTAAATAGCTTCACTTGCCTGCACGTCTTATTCCTCCGGTTGGATTTCTTAATTTCCGAGAAATTTATTATTTACTGAAAAATGATATTAATAATGAGTATAGATTTAATTTATTAATATAGCGCTTTATAGCTTACAATTGATTTTTTTTTGCTATTTTTAAAAATGACTATTGCAATAGTCATCTCCTTGATTTTTAATTATTAATTATGCCTAAGTAAATTAATGGCATAGCATAGTTTAAGTTCTATACTAATATTGATAGGAAACAAAAACAAAAGGAGATTGGAATGGCAGATCAAAATTCAAGCAATAATGTTGCTATTGTTGCCATAGTAGTTATTGTAGTTATTATTGGTGTAATTCTTTATTATGTTTTAGGTGATCATACAAACAAGGTTAATACAACAACCACGACGCCTGCACCTACTAATAGTACAATTAACGTTGAAACACCTAACACAACCGTACCTGCACCGTCTACATCAGTTAATACTAATACTTCTACAACCACGACCACAGGCACTACTGATATGTCTAATGGTACTGCTGGCACCGGAACTAATGATACTGGAACTAGTGGCACAGGCACAACAAATACAAATACAACTAATACTAATACTGGCACAACTGGGGGTAATACTGGTACTGGAAGTAATCCGTAATAGTATTAAAGCTAACGCTTTTTAGTAATAAAAGGTAATATTTTCAGTTTAAGAAATCTGTCATTTCCATGCAGGCGGAAATCTATCTTCATAGCGCATTGAGCTAACATAAAATAGATTCCCGCCTATGCGAGAAGGACAGAGCTGCTCTTAGATTAATGCTACTAGGTGCTTTATTACATTTGTTATTTTAGACAATAAGAAGAACCTATGTCCTTCTTATTGTCTTTACACAGTATTGCAAATATCAATAATGTGCTGTTTATTATTTAGACGTGTTACTACCGGTTGCTGCCAGTTGAACTTGATGTATCTGTATCAGAGTTAGCCGTTTGGTTTAATTTATTTTGAATTGCTTGCGCTTCTTTTAGATGTTTAACTAAATGTTTGCGCGTTTGCGTTAACTGAGCTTTAAGTTTTTGATTGCTAGCATTAGGCATCAAATTATCGTCAAATAACTGTAGAGCTTGTTGATGATCATTTACCATAGCATCAATATAAGCTTTATCCAGTGCAGCTCCTGTTAAAGGATTTAAAGTAGCTAATTCATGTTCTCCTTTTTTCTTTAAACTATCAGCTGTGGCATTTTGCATAGGTGAGCCGATACTATGGCTTAATTTCATTGTTTCTTTAAGATTTTTACCATGTTCTCTGGCTAACATTCTGGCGTATCTTTTTACTGAGTCATTAACATCTTTCTTTTTAGAAATAAGATTAGCAGCCGCAATTTCATTTTGATTTAGAACCACCAAAACGTCCAATATTTGCCCATCTTGTTGCGCTGCATTAGCTTTAGACTGGTTCATAGCGCCACTATTTTGCTTAGTATGCATCATAGATTGATTGCTATTTGTATTATGAGTAGTTGAAGCAGCAGCAAACACGGTAGACAGTGAAAAAGTAGATAATAATACGGCGGTAGTTAATTTAAGTTTCATCATTAAATCCTTTTTTAAGTTGATTGAGGCGAAATTAATATAACATAATCAAGTTAATTTTCTCTATTAGAAATTTTTTTTTCAACTTATTGAAATGATTAAATATTATTAAAATTAAGCTAACTGTATATAAGTTTATTTTATAATCGCTAGAGCAATTTTAAGTGACTTTCTTTAATTAAGGGATTGAAGGTCTATCCGCATCTATTGGCTTACTGGCTATATTAGGCGTCCATTCACAAACTGCAAACCCATCTACGGTTACTTTATTTGATTCAAAAACATCATACGTTTTAATTGGTTTAATAATCTCTTGCGCTATATAGATGGTATTCGGTTTTGCATGCTTTTGCATGTGACCGGCAATATCAATAACCCTATCGCCAAATTCCTCTAATGGAGTAGATAAATCATAATATACAAATCCCGTATTAATACCGCAGCGTACATTAAAATCCCTTTTTATCATTTTTGTATTTTGATTGAAATCTTTTAAACCAAAGATAATTGATCGTGCTGCATTAATGGCCTGTTCAGTGGTGTTAAAACAAGCCATAACACCATCTGGCGTCCACGCTGCTTTAATATAGCCTGCTTCTTTAAATTTATTAACAATAAAATCATGATATTCATTAAAATCTCTTTCTACAATAACGGGATCTTCACCTTTTTTCATCCCTGTAGAATCAACAATATCAATGGATAAAAATGATAAATTTCGTCCTGTTTTTTCTAATTCTTTTTTTAATAGAACAAATTCTTTTAATAATTGCTGCCGATTTTTATTTGTTAAATTATTATCAAGTTGCTTTTCTAAGGTATTGATTGATTGTTGTTGTTCTTGAGTAGTCACTTTTTGTTTTAGTAAGCCAAGTTCTTTTTTCATTTTTGCTTTTCTGGCCCGGGCCATTAAAGTTTCTCTTAAGCGCGACGTAATTCCAGATAAAATAATAAGAAAAACTATAGTAATTGGTCTAGATAGATCCCTACTAGCTATTGTAGTAGGAATATAGTTTTTAACATTTGTATTTAAAGTTTTCTCAACCTTCATGACTGAGTCTAAATAAGGATATCTATTTAAATCAGCCACATAAGGCTTAGCGAGCCCAAATAAGGTTATAAAAATAAAAACCCAAATAATTATTTTTACAAGGGTTAATAAATAACTGATTAAATTATTTATTAATTGCATATATTTTTCCTGTTTAAGCTTTATCTCAAGTATAGCAATTTGTTTTTATTTGCAATTATGATAATTTGAAGGCTTCAACTTAAAGTACTATTTAATAGATTTATTTACGCTCATCAATCTAGGTGATTTAAAGAATAATGATTTGCGGCTTATAAAATTAATTTAACGATTATTTTTTAAATAAGCGAGCCTGAGTTTAAGTTGACGCATAATTTTAAATCATAAATTTAACTTATAGTATAAGGATAACTATGCTTTTAAGCAGACTTTTTGGCTGTATATTAATTTTGCTTCCTGCTGTTTTAAATGCAAATCCACCCGAGGATACAGCTTCTGCCCAAGCACTACGTTTAAATTGGCTTGATAAGAGTATTGCGCCAGGAGAAAATTTTTTTAGTTATGCTAATGGAACATGGCAAAAGGACAACCCTATACCACCTGAATATGCTAGTTGGAGTACATTTAATATTCTCCAGTTAGGGATTCAAAACAAAATTCATCAAATGCTTATAAAGGCTGCAGCTGATAAACAGGCTGTACCAGGAAGTATTGAACAAAAAATTGGCGATTTTTACTATAGTGGCATGGATATAAAAGCAATTAATGAGTTAGGATTTAAGCCATTACAGCCCTTTATAGACCATATTAATAATATTAAAAATATGGCAAGTCTTCAGGCAGTTATTACTGAATTGCAGTTAATTGGGGTCGATGCCTTATTTAATTTCAGTAGTATGACAGACTATAAAAATAGTAAGCAAATGATTGCTGCTGCCTTACAGGGAGGCTTAGGCTTGCCTGATCGAGATTATTATCTAAAAGATGATCCAAAATTTAAAGCGATAAGGGATGCATATGTTAAGCATATTGCTCGCCTATTTGAATTAGTTGGGGATGAGCCAGCGATAGCAGAGCGCGAAGCAATGGTTGTAATGGATATCGAAACTGCTTTAGCTAAGGTTTCCATGTCGCAGGTGCAGCAGCGTAATATAAAAGCGACTTTTAATATTAAAAGTCGTAAGCAATTAGAGCAGCTAACACCTAATTTTTCATGGCCTACTTATTTTAAGGCACTAAACTTACCCAATATTCAATCTATCAATGTTGCTATGCCTGATTTTTTTATTGGCATGAATAATCTTTTAACTAAAGTGAGTCTAGATAATTGGAAAATATATTTGCGCTGGCATCTTTTAGATGGATTTGCGCCTTATTTATCTCAACCATTTATAGATGAAGATTTCCACATGACAACAGTTTTGTCAGGTGCGCAGAAATTGTTACCAAGATGGAAGCGAGTCGTAAATACTGAAAGTAGCTTATTAGGGTTTGCAATCGGTAAACTATATGTAAAAGAGTACTTTTCTGAAAAGTCTAAAGTTGAGGTGTTGGCCATATTACATAATATTCGCCAAGTATTACAAACTGATTTACAAACCTTAAGTTGGATGACGCCTGCTACTAGAAAAGCAGCATTAGAGAAACTTTCTTTAATGGAGGAGCGAGTTGGCTATCCTAATAAATGGCGTGATTATTCAAAATTAAAAATTGATAGAGGGCCTTATGTTTTAAATGTAATTCGCGGTAATCAATTTTTAATTAAAAGAGATTTAAATAAAATTGATAAGCCAGTAGATAGAGATGAGTGGGGTATGACACCACAAACTATTAATGCTTATTACGATCCTTCTATGAATAATATTAATATCCCTGCTGGTATTCTACAACCACCATTTTTTGATCCTAATGCGCCTGCTGCTGTAAACTATGGCTCTATTGGCTTTGTTATGGGTCATGAAATCACGCATGGATTTGACGATCAGGGTGCTCAATTTGATGGTCACGGTAATTTAAAAAATTGGTGGTCCCCAGAAGATTTAAAGCGTTTTCAACAGGCAACACAATGCATTATTAAACAGTATTCAAGCTATAAAGTTGATGGACTAGCTGTTCAAGGAGACTTAGTAGTAGGTGAGGCCACTGCCGATTTAGGGGGCGTATTACTAGCTTACCTTGCTTATCATCATTCTAAAGATTATCAACAAGCTAAAACAATTGCCGGTTTTACCCCAGACCAACAATTCTTTTTAGGTGTCGCTCATGTTTGGGCAACTAATATAAGGACTGAACAATTACGTAATTTATTAACAACAGATCCTCACCCGCCTGCAGTATATCGAGTAAATGGCCCCTTAGCGAATATAGAGCAATTTGCAAAGACATTTAACGTAAGTAAGCCAAGCCCTATGATTAATAATGACCGTTGTATAATTTGGTAATGTGAAATTGATTCTAGTTGGTCTATTTAATCTTCTTTCAATATTTCGTAACTAGTTTGCGAAATATTGAGAGCTTGTAGCATCATTAAATTTTTAAGGTGCGGCAAGGCTATAATATTAAGCGGGATTATTTATTAATTATTAAACTTCTTGCATAACCTATTTATTTTGCGTGAGTGTAAGGCGCAAGGGTTTTGAGGAGCGGAGAAACCCTTGCAACACAGTAATCGCGTAAACTAAGTAGGTTATGCAAGAGGTCTATTGTCTTGTATAAAGAAATAAAGGACGCTTTTAGTACTCATAAGGCTTATTTTAAGATAAAATATGCTTTTTTTATCAGCAACTTTAGGTCAATACTTAAAATACAAAGACCAACTTTCTTTGAAAGCCTCTCTCGCTAGGCTGTTCTAAGAAAGTTTAATATATTTGATTTAGAAAGAATTTTAACTAGGTACAAAATGAGTTTATATACGATTGCAACTTTCTATAAGTTTACGCCGCTTGCCGATTATGAAGCTATGAAAGAGCCATTGTTAATGGTTATGAAAGAGAAAAATATTCTCGGCACTATTATTTTAGCTGCAGAAGGAATAAATGGTACATTCTGTGGTACAGATGATTCTGTAGCTTATTTAGAAAACTATTTAAGCTCTTTTGCTCCTTTAAGGGAGTTAACTTTTCGTAAAACGTATGATGATTTTAATCCGTTTGCAAAAGCCAAGGTAAAATTACGTAAGGAAATAGTGACATTAGGCGCGCCTGAAATTAACCCTCTAGATTCTACCGGTACACATTTAACACCTGAGCAATGGAATGAGTTGCTTGCTGACCCCAATGTTGTCGTTATTGATACCCGCAATGATTATGAAGTCAAATTAGGGACATTTAAAGGTGCTGTAAATCCTGTGACAGAAAATTTTAGAGATTTACCAGATTATGTGAGTAAGCAATTAATAGATAAGAAAGATAAAAAAATTGCTATGTATTGTACGGGCGGTATTCGCTGTGAGAAATCTACTGCTTACTTGAAACAACTAGGATTTCAACAAGTTTATCAATTAAACGGTGGTATTTTAAATTATCTAGCTACGATACCTGTTGAAAACTCAAAGTGGGAAGGAAGTTGCTTTGTCTTTGATGATAGGGTAGCGCTTGATCATAATTTAAAAAGTTTAGCAAAGGGCTCTATTGATACCGAGTGGAAAAATAAAAATAGGAAAAAAGCCGGGTAGGGTTAATGGTAAACGTGTACTAATGGCACCAACTTAAGAGAAATATTATGTAGGTTGGGCCTTGGCCCAACAATGTTCATGTGAATTTTGAGCCAAGGCCATTAAGGCTTAAGCTGACAACATTACTTAAACACTTACCATTAATTTAAATGTGCTATTAGCTTTTTAGCCCTGTTACCTAATAAATTTCACATTTGTCAGAATATCTTACCTATGCTAGTATATTTTTTATGAAGACATCTGCCCACTTCTTTAAATGTTGTCTTATTTTAAGCTTAGCCTTCCTATTGGCCAAGCCGGCATTTTTTTATATTAATAATCAGAACTCATCTACAACCCAATATACCCATACTACTGAATGCCCAGTGAGGGCAGCTATTAGTGGCTTATGTCAAGCTTCTGCTTATTATACAGCTGTAGAAGAAAATTTAACCTGTCTGCCTTATCTGTTTATGACAATCGGCTTAGTATTGTTTGTCTTACCTAATTTATTTTCCACTGCGCCAAAAGCACTTCCTTTTAGACCGCCCATTTAACCTTGTAGTCAAACTTTTAGAAATTTACTTAAAGTTTCCTAAACCTTAATTTTTACGCAGCTAATAGGTAAATGGCTGTGTATGACGTAAAACGTTCTATACAGGACAAAAAGAGCCTTATAATAGGTTTTCTATTTTTTCTTGTATAACGAAATAATTGGGTTAGGACTAATTAATCCGTAGCTAATTAACTGTTAGCTAGGCATAAATTATGAGGACTACATGAAAAAAATTACTTATTTAATAAGCTTTATTGCGCTTATGGGTGTGGTGCAATTTTCTTTTGCATCGCCCTTAGGTTTCGATAGTTCAAATCCTGAAACGCTGATGTATTTCATTCAAAACAATAGTCCATGGGTTTATTTAGCTGTTTTCTTTGGACTTGGTATTTTACTAGCTTTTACCCCTTGTGTATTACCTATGGTGCCTATTTTATCAGGTATTATAGTGGGTCAGCGTTCGCTTTCATCTAGAAAAGCATTACAACTTTCAGCCGCTTATGTTCTTGGTATGGCAATTACCTATGCGCTTGCTGGCATGCTTGCTGCGTATTTAGGTAGTACAGTACAAACACTTATGCAGCAGCCGTGGATTATTGGTGCTTTTAGTGGCCTTTTTATCCTGATGGCCTTATCGATGCTTGATGTCTTCTCATTAAGCTTACCGGCATCGCTTAATGCTCGTTTAAGCCGTTTTAACCAGCAAAGTAGTAGAGGTTTTATATCAGTAGCCTTAATGGGGGTAGTTTCAACCTTAATCGTTTCTCCTTGCGTAACCGCGCCACTAATTGGTGTATTGACTTATATTGGACAGCAGGGGCAAGTTCTTAAAGGGGGTTTAATTTTATTTATTTTGGCACTTGGTATGGGGACGCCATTATTATTAGTTGGTGCAGGTTATGGCTCTTTGCTCCCTAAAACGGGCCTTTGGATGGTTAAGGTTAAGCAATTTTTTGGACTTTTGATGTTAGGTATGGCTATTTGGCTATTATCTAGAATATTGCCAGTCACAATTATCAATGTTCTATGGGCTAGTTTGCTTATTTTAGCTAGTTTTTATTTAGGCTTATTTCAAAACCATGCGTCAACTTTGCAGCGTGCCATGCAAGCTTTTGGCGTGTTTGCTTTAATGGGAAGCGGTATCTTATTATATTCCGCAATCGCAACTACGGAAGTGAATAACGCTAAAACTATAGGGCTTAAAGCACCCTTTATAAAAGTAGATACATTAGAGAAAATTGATAATTATCTTCTACAGGCAAAAAATATGCATAAGCCGGTATTTCTTGAGTTTTATGCAACTTGGTGCAGTGATTGTCAGGCGATGGAAGCTCATGTTTTTAATCAACCTGAAATTATCAATGCCATGAATGGCTTAATGAGTTTGAAAGTAAATGTCAGTGATAACACACCTGAAACCCGTAAGATTAAAAGTCGATTTTCTATTTATGGTTTACCTGAAATGATTTTTTTAGATACAGAAGGTAACCAGAAAGGGCAATTAACTGCGGCAGGCTATTTAAATAAAAAGGAAATGTTATCCTTGCTTAATAAGGCGAAGTAAATTAAAAGCGCTAACCCAGGGTTAGCGCTATAATTGCATTAAATAAAGACATACAGATTAAATTATTGCAAATAAAGTAATATTTTTTTAATATTATAATTATTAATTTGTTCACAATTAATTAATTAACTTGAAAACAATAGTAAATAACTTAAAGGCAATCAATGAATATATTAAAGGAGGAGATTCAGAGGCCTTAAAAAATGAGTTAAGTTATTATGATCAAAGACTTAACGAATTAAAAATTAATTTTCGCGAAGTTATTATTACAGAGGATGGTGAGGTAATTGAGCAAATTACCATCCTTTTGGCCAATTTAAATATTCCTAAAGCGCAATGGCCGAACTATATTAAGAAAAAAAATATCTATCAATTATTAGAACAATTAAATCAGCGTGGATTTATCCAAATTGCTTATATTCAGCAATTAATAGATGAAAAATTGCAAATAAGCCGGGTAAAACTTTTTGCAGCGGGTACTGGAGTAGCTACTGTTTTGCTTTCTTCGCTTTTTATACCCGAATTAATAATGGTGCGGCTTGCTTTGCAATCCTTTATATTATCTATTTTTAGTTTACCCGTTTTGGGGTTGATTGGGAAAGTGTTTTCAACAGCATATTTTCTTTATGATAATTATGCTGATCAAAAGAAAACCTTGATTAAACGCCTAGAGGATAATGGTTTTGTACTAGCTGGATTTGTAGTTAATCTTACCGCCTATATTTTATGGATTATTGCAGCCTCTCCGATGACACCATTAGTTGCAAGCTTATTTGTTTTAGCTTCTCTTTTAAATGTTGCAAAAGAAATTATTTCTTTGAGTCATTTTGCTATTAAATATAAGTACTACAGAGAGCCTATACCTACTGAAGCTAATGTAGATCTTTATCGCAGTTATGTGCGTAACGAATACAGCTACCTTAAACAGCGTAATGCCGTATTTATTAATTTAATGGCTGCCATTTTACTAGTAGGTATTATGGCAAGTTGGTCTTTTGTTCCAAGTGGAATTATTGTAACAATTTGTGCATTTACCGCGCTTGCAATCGTGGCACTAGTTAGAAAGTATAGTTTAAATAAAAATGAGAAAGTCATTGGGAAACAGCTACAAGCACAACTAGCACACTTAAATGAAGTAGAAAATGATTTAAAGCAAAATGTAGACTTTAAAGAGGTTGCTGAATCAAATGCTATTGAGTTAGTCGATCGCAAGTCAATTAGCTCACCTGCACCTGTACCTGTAAAGCCTGCTATAGAAAAATCTCCTTATTTAATAGTAAAAAAAGTCAATTTTCTTTTTTGGCGGCATCATAATATTGAAATACCCCTGCCAGTCTCCACGCCAGGGCACGCAGGGCCTAAATAATAAGATCTGATAATGAAAGTTTGAAAAATTAGATTTAAGGCGATTTATTATCTTGTTTTTTATCCGCATCGTTATCTAAATTAGCTCCTTGATTAGCTTGTTCTAATTTTTTCTTTTCTGCTTGTTCTTGTTTTTTCATTATTAGGTCTATAGCTTTTTTAACTTCAGCCTCCATTGCAGGATTACCTTTGCCCTGTACCGAATCTATTTTTAGCTTCTGTTCTGTGTCTTTTAGCTTCTGTGCTATGTCCTTAAGTGTTCCTTTATATACCTCACCATTCCCAAAAGAAAACTGGTACTTATCAGTTATTTTTCCATTATTCATTTCTTGAACTAGAAATATTTTTCCATTCTTAGCTTGTTCACTGAAAAATTCATCAGCTTTTTTAGGCGACGAAAATTTTAAAATATTATCGGTAATGTCTACTTTAGGATAGAGGGCCTTATAAGCTACAACGATGTCTGCCCAATCTTTATCGTCCTCTGGTTTTTTAACCGATTTAACTGCAAGTGGAGGTGGTGTGTCCACGTTTGTTTTTTTATATTTATCAAGAGTATCTTGTTTCATCCATTCGATGAGCTCTTCAAATTCTTCGTCCTTTTGTTTACGAAGTGGATCATCGTAAAGAGGTGTTAATGGTGGTGTTGGCATAATAAGTTCCTAAATTTGTAAAAAAAATATACATTATGTTTTAAAATTTTAAATCATTTTATTATTAAAAACAAGATAAAGGTATCTGTTATGCCTACTTCTGGCCAGCTTTAGGCTTTCTTAGTAAACTATCGGCTGAAACAATTAAATATAGAATAAATATGCTAGAAGTTAACCAAATTAATCTAACTTTAAATGACTTAAACGAGCGAACTTTAGCACTTCGGGGGTATCTTTGACTTCGATAGTAAGAGCGAACGATTAGAAGAAGTGGTTCGTGAGCTAGAATCTGCAGCTATTTGGGAACATCCTGAACAAGCGCAAGCATTAGGACGTGAGCGAGCTCAGTTAGAATCAGTCGTTAATCAATTGGAATTCTTAACCAAAAATATTAATGATCTGAGTGAGCTTTTTGAACTTGCTCGTGAAGAGGATGATAATGACGCTATTAATGATGTTGCTAATGAATTAGCCTCATTAGAGCAGCAAGTTGCAAGCTTAGAATTTCGCCGTATGTTTTCTGGTAAGATGGATAATGCTAATGCTTACTTGGA
This sequence comes from Legionella sp. D16C41, assembly GCF_048541585.1. NCBI lineage: Bacteria > Pseudomonadati > Pseudomonadota > Gammaproteobacteria > Legionellales > Legionellaceae > Legionella > Legionella sp. D16C41. Next base: position 788,214 of record NZ_CP183303.1, read on the forward strand.
TATTCAAGCGGGTTCAGGCGGCACTGAAGCGCAAGATTGGGCAGAAATGCTACTGCGGATGTATTTACGTTGGGGTGAGCATCATGGCTTTACCATGACCTTAATTGAATGCTCACCGGGTGAGGTTGCCGGTATTAAAAGTGCAACGATTCATGTGGTTGGTGAATATGCTTACGGTTGGTTAAGAACGGAAACAGGTGTACACCGCTTAGTGAGAAAGTCGCCTTTTGATTCCGGTAACAGACGTCATACCTCATTTGCAGCCGTCTTTGTTTCACCTGAGGTTGATGAAGATATAGATATAGAAATTAATCCTGCAGATCTACGCATTGATACTTATCGCGCTTCAGGCGCAGGCGGGCAGCATGTTAACCGGACTGATTCAGCAGTACGTATAACGCATATGCCAAGTGGAATTGTTGTTCAGTGTCAAACAGACCGCAGTCAACATAAAAATAAAGACAGCGCGATGAAACAATTGCGTGCTAAGCTTTACGAAATGGAATTACAAAAGAAAAATGCAGAGCAACAGGCGCTAGAAGCTACGAAATCTGATATTGGTTGGGGCTCACAAATACGCTCGTATGTGCTTGATCAATCTCGTATTAAAGATTTAAGAACCGGTGTTGAAACCAGCAATACTCAAGCTGTATTAGATGGTGATTTGGATAAATTTATAGAAGCTAGTTTAAAAGCTGGTATAGGGGCAGCAGTATGACAGATGTGATATTAGATGAGAGTGAAGTTTATTTAATTCGTAAGCAAAAATTAGCAGACCTACGGTCACAAGGATTTAATTTTCCTAATCATTTTAGGCGCCAATATTTTGCTGAAAATATAGTAGGCCAATATAAGGATTCCTCAAAAGAGGAGTTAGCTGCACAGAAAATTCATGTTGCTGTCGCAGGACGCATTGTATTGCGGCGTGTTATGGGTAAGGCAAGTTTTTTTCATATTCAAGATGTCTCAGGTCGTATTCAAATCTACTTACGCCAAAATGATTTACCTGAAATGTATGAACAATTTAAGGATTGGGATTTAGGAGATATTGTTGGGGTAACTGGTGAGTTATTCAAAACCAATACGGGTGAATTAAGTATTCATGCTGATAATCTTGTTTTATTAACTAAATCATTACGCCCGCTACCAGACAAATTTCATGGTTTAGCTGATCAAGAAATGCGTTACCGCAAGCGCTATGTCGATTTAATTGCTAATGAAGATTCTAGACATACTTTTTTAATTCGCTCCCAATTGATTAAAGCTTTCCGCCAGTACATGGATAAGCATCAATTTTTAGAAGTTGAAACGCCAATGATGCATCCTATTCCGGGTGGTGCTTTAGCCAGACCTTTTATCACTCATCATCATAGTTTAAATATGGATATGTTCTTGCGTATCGCGCCGGAATTATATTTAAAGCGTTTAGTGGTCGGTGGATTTGAGCGGGTTTATGAAATAAATAGAAATTTTCGCAATGAAGGTATATCAACGCGTCATAATCCTGAATTTACGATGGTTGAGTTTTATCAGGCTTATGCTGATTATCAGGATTTAATGAATCTTACGCAAGATTTAATACATTACCTCTGCGATGTAGTGTTGGGTACACGTAAAATTAATTATCAAGGTCAAGAAATTAATTTAAGTGATCCCTTTGCCCGCTTAAGCGTAAAAGAAGCCATTTTACAGTACAGTCCTAATTTAACAACCACTCAATTAGATACCTTAGAAGAATGCCGAGCGGTTTTAGATCATTTACAATTGTCCTATAAAGCTAATGATGGGTTAGGTAAATTACAAATGATTCTCTTTGAAGAAACAGTTGAGCATTTATTAATTCAACCAACTTTTATTACGGGTTACCCAACAGAAGTATCGCCTTTAGCAAGACGTAATAATAATGACCCTACTATCACTGATCGCTTTGAATTTTTTATTGCAGGTCGAGAGATAGCTAATGGGTTCTCAGAGCTTAATGATGCAGAAGATCAAGCCGAACGTTTCCATACACAAGTTGCTGAAAAAGATGCAGGCGATTTAGAAGCTATGCATTTTGATAGTGATTATATAGAAGCCCTTGAATATGGTTTGCCCCCTACAGCAGGGGAAGGTATTGGCATTGATCGGCTAGTTATGCTTTTTACCAATTCTCCTTCCATACGAGATGTTATATTATTTCCTCATATGCGTCGCATAGATTAATCCCGCTTAGTCTTTTTCCGTGCAATACTTAAAACTTGCACGGAAATAATTTCAATAGCCCTCTTTCCAAACCACCATTGAGGGCCAATCTCAGTTGAAAATGTGCTTCAAAATGCTCATGTACTCTCTGTACACTGCGCTTTTTCAGAACATTTTTCAACTGACCTTGTCTCCTCACTGACGGTTTGGAAAGAGGGCTAGTCTTTTACAAAATTGCCAATTCTAGCACTTTCCCAAGCCTGATAAAAAAATTTATTAAAAATCTCTAGACTTATTGCCAAATTTCTATTAATGATACGTGCTGGTATACATTTTTTAATAATACCTTATATTTAATAGTCGCGTTGTACAAAAATAGTCTTGTACAAAGTAGTAGAGAGGGGCTCAAGGCTATGAGAACAAAAATTCAATATCAAGAGAGAGACGATAGTATATTAACTCCAAAAGCGGCGCGCGTTTATACTTGCTTAGATAATAAGGACGTTATTACTAGTAAGGTATCTGATCATCATCTTATTCTCCATGATAATGTTATTTTTTGGAATGTGATGATGCAGGCGAAAAAGAGAAGAACAGGGTTTAACAATGGTTTTGCAATGGTAGAAGACGAAGCAGCGTATAGAAACCGACTTATTCAAGTTGCTAACGTTATTGCAGAAGCGGTTTATCGTAATCCTACAACTGAAGCTATCTGTCTTTGTGAAGGTCCTATTCAAGAAGAAGATCTTAAAGTTTTATATAATACTTTAAAATCATTTCCTTGGATGCAACGATTCATTAGTAATGATATGTTTCATAAGCCAGCAAAGGAAGGACCTAATTGGGGCTTGCTGATGCTTGCAGATACTCGTTATACAGTTACTAAAATAGAATTAGACCCTCCAGATGAGCAACCTAATTTAATTAATCGTTTTCAGCTATGGCAATTAAAATACGGGGATGTAACAAAATATGTAGCGCTTGCTCACTTTCCTTTTTTAGGTGATGCAAATAAAACAGAAAAATTAGCGCTCTCAGCACATACACAACTGTATTGTAACTTTATTCAAACTATTTTAAACAAATATGCGGAGCAAAGTTTAATTTTTTGTGCAGATTTTAACTTTAACCCTTATTTGATAGGTAAACCTGTAGAACGTGTATTAGACCAAATAGCGAGTCACAACAGTATCATTTTAAATACTGAAGAAAAAACAGGTTTGTTTAATGTTGATACGGTAACTGTTGATGGTGTTTTGTTATCGCAAAGAGAAAAGCAAAACTTAAGTAAAACTACGCAAAGAGGTTTAATACCAAAACTAAAGTACGAACATCGATTTTTTCAACCTGTTGACTTTAATGTTATAGATGCAATGCGAAAAAATGAGAATGACCAAACAACTCTTAGGCCAAGATTACTTAGTCAAGCAGGTTAAGGCTCATTAACGTATTTTAGTATATATTTACCAAAAATGTTAATAAAATCAAGCTGATTTATTAATATTATGTGGCACAATTTTGGTAAATCCTAATGCCATATACTCTGTTTTGCTTTCGCAGGACTTATGTCTGTGACTTGTTTTAGACTCCAGTACGGTGTCTAAACCCCGAACAAGTCGCAGGACGTTAGAAGTAGATTGCAAGATGTCTTTTATCTTGTATAAGGCACTTAGATTTCACAAACAATCTAGATTAAAAAATTATTTTTTAGACTTATCTTCAAGCTCAATGCCGAATCTCAGCCGTTTCCTCACTAGTAAAATGTAATTTATTATCTTTTAAGGAAACATGAATTGTTTCTCCAGCAGCAAATTCCCCCGTTAATAAAGCCTGTGCTAAGGGGTTCTCAAGTTCTTGTTGGATAGTTCGTTTAAGTGGTCTTGCACCATAAACCGGATCAAAGCCTGCTTCGCCCAAATAAGCAAGTGCTGCAGGTTCTATATCTAAATGAATATTAAGCTGCTGTAAACGTTGTTGTAAGTTTCCAATTTGAATACCAGCAATGGTAGTAATTTGCTCTTTATCGAGTGGATGAAATACAACCGTATCATCGATACGATTAATAAATTCAGGACGAAAATGTTGACTTACTATCCCCATGACTGCCTCTTTAAGTTGATCATAGGTTACTTTGGAAGCCATATCTTGAATTAAAGGTGAGCCTAAATTTGATGTCATCACAATAACTGTATTACGGAAATCAACAGTACGGCCCTGGCCATCTGTTAAGCGTCCATCGTCTAAAACTTGTAATAAGATATTAAAAACATCAGTATGCGCTTTCTCGATTTCATCTAATAAAATAACCGAATAAGGTCGCCTTCTTACCGCTTCAGTTAAATAACCGCCTTCCTCATAGCCTACATAACCTGGCGGAGCGCCGATTAAGCGTGCAACAGAATGTTTTTCCATAAACTCAGACATATCAATACGGACCATTGCTTCACTAGTATCAAACAAAAAGGCAGCTAGCGCTTTACAAAGTTCAGTTTTACCTACACCAGTTGGCCCTAAGAAGAGGAAAGAGCCAATGGGACGATTAGGGTCTGAAAGGCCTGCACGTGAGCGACGAATTGCATTAGAAACAACGTCCACTGCTTCATTTTGGCCAATTAGGCGCTTATGTAGAGCTTCTTCCATATGCAATAATTTCTCTTTTTCACCTTCAAGCATTTTAGCAACAGGGATACCTGTCCATTTAGAAACAACCTCTGCAATTTCTTCTTCTGTTACTTTATTTCTAACTAAATGAGGTTCAGCATGATCTTCTTTCTCATTAACTTGAAGAAGCTGTTTTTCAAGCTCAGGTATACGGCCATATTGCAATTCAGACATACGAGCTAGATCACCTGCTCGGCGTGCAGTTTCTAACTCAGCTTTAGCTTGCTCTAATGCTTCTTTAATATGGGTTGCACCTTGCAAGGTTGCTTTCTCAGCTTTCCAGATTTCTTCTAAATCTGTATAATTTTTTTCTAGTTCATCAATGCTATGTTGTAAATCTTGAAGACGTTTTTTAGATGCTTCATCATTTTCTTTTTTAAGTGCCTCTCTTTCTATTTTTAACTGAATTAAGCGACGCTCCAATTTATCTAAGCTTTCAGGCTTAGAATCAATTTCCATACGAATTAAACTCGCTGCTTCATCAATTAAGTCAATAGCTTTATCAGGAAGTTGACGATCGCTAATATAACGATGTGAAAGGGTTGCAGCAGCAATAATAGCGGGGTCTGTGATTTCAACACCATGATGGACTTCATAACGTTCTTTGAGACCACGAAGAATTGCAATAGTATCTTCAACAGAAGGCTCATCAATTAATACTTTTTGAAAGCGGCGTTCAAGTGCTGCATCTTTCTCAATATATTGACGGTATTCATCTAGAGTTGTGGCGCCAATACAATGCAATTCGCCGCGCGCTAGGGCAGGTTTGAGCATATTACCTGCATCCATTGCGCCCTCAGCTTTACCTGCACCAACCATAGTATGTAATTCATCAATAAATAAAATAATTTGACCTTCTTGTTTACTTAAATCTTTTAAAACACCTTTTAAGCGTTCTTCAAATTCACCACGAAATTTAGCACCAGCAATAAGTGCTCCCATATCTAGTGAAAGTAGACGTTTGTTTTTTAAACCTTCTGGCACTTCACCATTAATAATACGTTGTGCTAAGCCTTCAACAATCGCTGTTTTACCCACTCCAGGCTCGCCAATTAATACTGGATTATTTTTAGTACGTCGTTGTAAAACTTGAATAGTGCGCCTTATCTCATCATCGCGACCAATTACAGGATCAAGTTTACCTTGTTCAGCACGTTCAGTTAAATCAAGCGTGTATTTTTCCAGTGCTTGACGTTGATCTTCAGCATTAGGATCGCTTACTGTTTCGCCACCTCGGACATCGTTAATTGCTTTTTCTATAGATTCTTTAGTCGCGCCTGCTTGTTTAAGTAGCCGAGCTAAATTGCTTTCTTCAGTAATGGCAGCCAGTAAAAAAAGTTCACTTGAAATATAGGCATCTTTACGTTGTTGAGCCAATTTATCAGTTAAATTAAGTAGGCGGTTTAGCGCATTTGAAATATGGATATCGCCTCCTGTACCCGTTACTTTAGGCATATTATCAAGGGCTTTATCTAAAGATGTACGAATTTGTGCAATATTGACGCCTGCTTTAGTTAATAAGGGCCTAGTGCTACCACCTTGTTGATCCAATAAGGCTTTTAAAACATGCTCAGGCTCAATAAAACTATTATCCTTACCTAATGCTAGCGATTGTGCATCTGCAAGTGCCATTTGAAATTTTGAGGTAAGTTTATCCATTCGCATTTGTATAACCTCTCTATTTTGACTTAGTTATGCTTGCTTGCATAAGATAAGTCTGGTTAAATATCGACCTTTCTAAATAAGAACAAAACTAAAAGGTATTAATTACAATCTTACTGCCGTAAAATAAGGGCTGAAATTTAAAAAACAAGTAGTATAGCGTATGAATAACTTTCCTAACCAACAGTCTGATTCACAAGCACTATTAAATCAAATCATTCTTGATTATATGCGCGAGCAAAAACGCAAGCGCCGTTGGCGTTGGATAATTCGATTTTTGTTTATTCTATTAATAATCATGGCATATTTTAGACTAAATTTGCTATTTGAGGATGATAAAGAAACTCTAGATAAAGCTCATGCTGGTTTAGTTGATTTAAATGGAACGATATCAGATGAAGGCGCTGGCAATGCCGAAAATTTTGTTAAAGGCTTAGATAAAGCATATAAAAACAAGAATTTAAAAGCCTTAATTGTTCGTATTAATAGCCCGGGTGGAAGCCCTGTACAAGCAGATTATATGTATAGCGCATTGCGATATTATCGTACTAAGTTTCCCGATACTAAAATCTATGCAGTATGCACAGATATGTGTGCTTCAGCGGCTTATTATGTTGCTTCTGCTGCCAATGAAATTTATGCTAATGAATCAAGTATAGTAGGCTCCATAGGGGTAATTTATAATGGTTTTGGCTTCGTTGATATCATACAAAAATTAGGTATTTCTCGTCGCTTACAAACAGCTGGTATAAATAAAGGCTTTTTAGATCCTTTCTCGCCAGTTACACCAGGGCAGCAGCAGCTTTTACAGACTATGCTAAACGACATACACCAGCAGTTTATTAATCGAGTAAAAGAAGGGCGTGGCAATCGTTTAGTAATTGATAATCAAACTTTTTCTGGTTTATTTTGGACTGGCGGGCAAGCTAAAGCACGTGGTCTTATTGATGGTTTCGCAAGCAGTGGTCAACTAGCTCGCGATATTTTAAAACTTGATTCAGTCATAGATTATACTTATAAGCAAAACGTTTTCGAAAGAGTAAGCCGTAACGTAGGAGCCGCTATTGCTGATCAACTTCCTAAAGCCTTAGGCCTTCAATCTAGTATTAAAGAATAATTTCTAGCTTAACAGCTAAGGAATCAGATATCTCCTTAGCTGTTAAATACATCAACAGATTTGTTATAGATTATCTTCAAGCTATCGTGCCTTATCTATTACATAGATTTAAATAATTTTCTTTTTAGACTTCTACATTGCTTAATTTTTTTATACAGCTAGCTAAAAAATTGCATTTTATAAAAAACAGCGTATGCTGAAGTATAAGCTGCAATTTTAACTAATATAATAATTATTAAATTTTCTAGCTACTATATTATGCCAAACAATTCCTTATATTTATGTAATTTTGACAAACAGAAATTTAATTTTGTAAATAAAGATTTTAAGCAAGTTACTCCCCAAAAGTTAAATGGTTTATTTGCCTATCTTTTATATAAAAATATAAATTTGCAAGATGTAAGTTTACTCGCTCTCAGTAAATTAAATGAGTATGGTAGTAATCATGCAGGTATCAATCTATTGCAAAAAGCTTTAAGGAAAAAATTAGAAAAGGTGGTGCCTAAGCCTGAAGATATTATTTTAACCCCAAATGAGCCAAGCTTTGGCGGTGAAATACTTTTTTTAAATGGTGAAATTATTTTTTGGAATTTTAAAAGTACTAGTTATTCATTAAGTCATGAAGAATTACATGATGATAACCCAGATTTAGGCTACCAAATCTATACATCTGGTTTACCTCCCGAACGCTTTATTAGTATAGAGAAAGCTAAGAACTTTGAAGAAAATTATTTGAAGTCTTATTTCTTTTCTGATGGCGACTATAAGATAGATGCACAACAAGTTGTTCAAATGCTTTCTGACAACCTCCGGTTAGCATCTCCATCAATTGATCCAATAATAGTACAGCAACCAAAAGAAATTGGCGCAGGGAGTAAAAATACTATTGCAATTACGCCTGCAAGCTGTGCTTTTTCTTTTTTTAGAAGTAGGCCATTAAGTCAAGCGTTATCACCTGCAATAAGCTTTAATTCCCCTAAATATTAAATGATAGAAGCTCATACCACTAACTGAGAGGTTGTTTTAGTTCTTTTGGAATAGAAATTACATTTCAAGATAACTATTTTTTAGCATGATTATTAATTAATATGGACTTAAATACACCTTTCATCTGGGTTCAAAATAGCCATTTGAACTACCAAAGCATTAACTTAAGAATTCTGTCATTTATGCAGGTAGAAATCTAACTTTGCTCGCACGGTACCTAGATAGCAATAGATTTCTGCCTAGGTGGGAATAACAAAATGGAAATCTATCTTAATATTTTGGTACTCTTTAAAAACCATGTCACTTTCGCGCAGGCGGAAATCTATCTTATGCTGATATTGAACTAACTTCCTGCCTGCGTAAGAATAACAAAGCTGTTTTTAAGTTGACGTCATTACCTGAACTACTACCTATCATTATTTCTATACGCAAAAATACTTTAATTACTTGATTAGCTATTCATGATAGGTGCTAATGTTTGTAGAATTGATTTAAAAATTTTAGGAGTTCCGGCAATAACATCACCTTGATCAAAGTAATTTTCTCCTCCTTGTAAGTCACTAATTAAGCCGCCGGCTTCTTTAATAAGTAAGGAAGCTGCTGCAATGTCCCAAGGTCTTAAACCAAATTCCCAAAAGCCATCTAAACGTCCGCAAGCTACATAGGCAAGATCAAGTGCGGCTGAGCCAGTACGGCGTACACCTGCACATTTAGTAGCCATGGCCTCAAAAGTAGGTAAGTAACGCTGAGTTAATAAAACATTTCGAAAGGGAACACCAGTACCTAATAAAGCTGCGTTTAATAGTGTTTGTTTTGAAACACGTATACGGCGGTCATTTAATTGAGCACCTCTGCCTCGGCTTGCTGAAAAGCATTCATGTCGAATAGGGTCATATACTACACCATGCTCAATCCGATTTTTTATTTTAACGGCAATAGAGACTGAAAAAAAAGGAAATCCATGTAAATAATTGTTTGTTCCATCTAGTGGGTCAATAATCCAAACTATTTCTGCATTATCATTAAATAAGCCACTTTCTTCAGCTAAAATTCCATGCTCCGGATAGGCTTTGTGAATAGTTTTAATAATAGCTTGCTCAGCTTTAACATCCACCTCACTAAAAAAATCATTTGTACCTTTAGCACTAACTTTAATTCTATCAACTAACTCAAGATTACGTAGAATGATTTCACCTGCCTGCCGGGCAGCATTAATAGCAATATTTAGTAATGGTTGCATGCGTTGCTCTTAGAATACAAAATCAGGTATTCTATCATGTTTTTTAATTTAAGGCAGTTGCTATAAAATTTAAACTTACGTTAATTAATTGCAACATATTGTTCTATAAAATAACTCAATAACACTGAAGTATCAAAGCCTTACAATGCAAATTGCAGGCGATAGGCTCGTGTTTAAGAAAATAGATATATTAAAAATTATGGATTTTAATTCAATACGTATTGTATTAGTGTCTACTTCACATCCAGGTAATATTGGCTCAACCGCGCGAGCTATGAAAACAATGGGTTTTAGTCGGCTTTATCTAGTTTCGCCGAAATCATTTCCTGATTTAAAGGCATTTGAATTAGCTGCTGGCGCTGATGATATATTACAACAGTGTGTGGTAGTCACTTCTTTAAATGATGCTTTAGAGGATTGTCAGCTAATTATTGGTACTAGTGCGAGGCCAAGAGGAATAGAGCTACCAGGACTGTTGCCTAGGGATTGTGCTAAACTTGTTGCGACTCAACCAGATGCAACAGAAATAGCTATTGTTTTTGGTAGGGAGCATGCTGGCTTAACAAATGAAGAATTATTACAGTGCCATTATCATGTCACTATTCCTAGTAATTCTGTTTATAGTTCATTAAATTTAGCCCAAGCAGTACAAATTATTGCGTATGAACTGAGGCTTGCTTTGTTGACGCCTACCCTAAAAATTAACCATACTCAAGATAGATTAGCAACAGGTAAGGAAATCGAACAGTTCTATAATCATTTAACTGAAGTTTTGTTGGAAATTAATTTTTTAAAAAAAGATAATCCGCGTCGATTAAAAGAACGATTGAGAAGGCTATTTAACCGCGTAGGTTTGGAAAAAATGGAAATTAATATTTTACGTGGCATTCTTACCTACGTACAAAGAGCACTACGAAAGAGTGAGAAATAAAGTAAGTGAGCGTTGAAAAGTTACCTATTTATTTTGATTATATGGCTACTACACCAGTAGACCCTCGAGTTATTAAAAAGATGATGGACTATCTTGGGCCGGAGGGAGCTTTTGGTAATCCAACATCAATGACCCATATCTATGGCAAGCTAGCAGCATTGGCGGTTGAAAATGCACGCTTACAGATTGCAAACGTTATTTCTGCCAGTCCCAATGAAATTCTTTTTACCTCAGGTGCAACAGAAGCCAATAACCTTGCAATTATTGGTGCTGCTCATTTTTATCAACGCAAAGGTAAGCATCTTATTACCATGACTACAGAGCATAAAGCCGTACTTGATAGCTTTGCTCAGTTAGAGAAAGAAGGGTTTATAGTTACCTATTTAAAGCCTAAACAAGATGGTTTATTAGATATAGAGGAATTAAACCGTGCTTTGCAGCCAGATACTATTTTAGTTTCAATTATGCACGTTAACAATGAAATTGGCGTTATTCAAGATATCAAAAGTATTGGTAATTTACTAAAAGACCAAGGCATCATTTTTCATGTTGATGCAGCACAAAGCGCAGGTAAATTACCCATTAATTTACAAGAGTTAGCGGTAGATTTACTGTCTTTATCGGCGCATAAGAATTATGGCCCTAAAGGTATAGGCGCATTATATATTCGTCATAAACCTCGCATTCGCATTGAACCTCGCTCTTTCGGAGGTGCTCATGAAGGAGGCTTACGAGCAGGCACACTACCTACGCATCAAATAGTAGGTATGGGTGAAGCATTTGCTTTAGGTGAATTAGGGCGCGTCGATGAGCAGGCCAGATTATTATCTTTAAGGCAAAAGCTTTGGCAAGGAATAAAAGATATTCCTGGGATTAAATTAAACGGGCATCCTACTGCACGAATAGCTGGTAATCTTAATTTGACATTTTCTGGTTTGCACGGCGAGTCTTTATTACTAGCTTTACGGCAATTAGCTGTTTCGACTACCTCTGCTTGTGCATCTGCCAGCTTGCAACCCTCTTATGTTTTAAAGGAACTTGGTTTAAGTGATAATGCTGCATATAGTTCAATTCGGTTATCGATAGGTCGTTTCACCACAGAGCAAGATATCAATCAAGCAATTGAGATTATCAACTTACAAATTCTGCGTCTACAGCAAATGGCGTCTTTATGAATTATAATAAGCTTGTAGAGAGTTACTTTTTTCAACCAAAACATGTAGGTACATTAGATAATACCTTGTCAAGAACTGTATATTGTTCTTTAAGTGATGCCTTTAAAAGTAACTATTTTAATTTGTATTTAGCTTGTAATGAAGCCGGGTTAATTGTAACAGCATGCTTTAAAGCGTGTGGTAGTCCTTATTTAATTGCTAGTCTTGAGTGGCTTTGTCAACAATTAGAAGGGAGTGATATTGGGGAACATCCCCAATTGTCTTATCGAACTTTAATAAAGCAATTAGAGATACCTAATCATCTATATCCGATAGCGATCTTGGTTGAAAAAGGCTATAACCATATTATATTAGCGATGAAAGAAAAGCTTAATGAGGAAAAAAATGAGTGAAGTTGTTAATTATACAAGTAGCCGTGAGAACGTAGGGGTTACATTAACTGATGCAGCAAAACAGCATATAATAACCTATCTTAATAAAGAGCCGGAAAGTAAGGGTGTTCGTTTTGCAGTGAAAAAGACAGGCTGTTCGGGGTTATCTTACGTAGTAGATTACGTAATTCATCCGCAAGAAAATGACATCGCGCAATCTTTAAATGAGAACTATCAAATCTGGATTGATAAGGCAAGTTATCCTTTTCTAAAAGGTATGATAATTGATTATGTCAAACAAGGGTTAAATTATAAATTCATTTTTGACAACCCTAATCAAACTGGCCAATGTGGATGTGGTGAAAGTTTCACAGTAGAGTCTTTTGATCTTAATTAAAAGCCTTCAAGGCAAGGATGCTTCGTTTTATATCAATTTTTCTAATACTTCTATAGTTATTATCTTATTTTTAAGCAAATATCTCTTTATTTATTATTGTGCATCTTGATTAATTTTTCATATAAATGTACAATAAAAATTCGGTTCTTAGTTCAAGGATAGCGTATATGTATAATGGTAAGCATCTTAGAAAATATCATTTTGCTTTTAGGCTATAAAAAAAGCTTGATAAATGTTCAATTTTTTCTTAAGCTTCCCTTAATAAATGAATATCAATAAATCAATATTTACATACTTTGTAATATTTGATACTATATGAGCCACGGTGCTCTGTTTATGATAAATAGAGCGTTTTTTATTTAATTAGTTTATTTATTTAAGTATATGGAGAGAGGTAATGAATGCAGTAATGCAGGACATTGAGCAAGTTAATGAAGCATTAACGCAGCAGGTGATAAGCGCTGTAAAGGGATATTTAAACTCAGTGGGCAGTAAAGATGCCAATTTAAATCTTTATCAATTAATTGTTGAAGAGGTTGAAGCACCTTTATTTCGTACTGTTATGGAATTGACTCGCTATAATCAATCCAAAGCTGCTCGTGTATTAGGTGTTAGCCGAGGAACCTTGCGTACTAAACTAAAACGTTATTTCGATGACGAATTTATTGGTACACGTGGTTAATTCTGGCATTTTGAAAAACAATTTGCTACGATAAAAGCAAGCTGGTCAGGCAGTCGCTCTTTATTTACATAAAGGGAGGAAAGTCCGGGCTCCATAGGGTAAAGTGCCAGGTAACGCCTGGGAGGCGAAAGCTTACGGATAGTGCCACAGAAAATATACCGCCTCTTAGGGTCTGTTTGCAAATCTCTAGTCAAGATAGTAGATTTGCAAACAGGCTCTTAAAGGTAAGGGTGAAATGGTGTGGTAAGAGCACACCGCGCAACTGGTAACAGTTGTGGCAGGGAAAACCCCACTTGGAGCAAGACCAAATAGGAACCCATTCTCATTAATTTGAGTGCACATGACCCATGTGGGGTTCGGGTAGGTCGCTTGAGGTATATGGTGACATATATCCTAGATAAATGATTGTCCACGACAGAACCCGGCTTATCGGCCAGCTTGCTTATATTAATAAACTTTTTCGAAACTGTTAGTGATGCGACAAGGTCAAATGAAAAGGTGCTGCAAAAGCGCAGTGTATATAAAGTATATGAATATTTTGAAGTACTTTTTTCATTTGAGATTGGCTGTCAATGACAGCTTCGAAAAAAGTTTAATATTATTTTAAGCTATTTCTAGTTATCCGATAGCGTTTCCTACTAATCTTTAGACTAAAGTATATAAGGCGAAGAAGTTTATATAATACCTACCTAAAGTTTAATAAGTAATGCTATATATTTCACTATCCTCGCTGACAACACTTAGTTAAGAATTCTTGCCGTAGATATATTGCTGTAATTGGCCTTATAAAGCGCTTGTTAAAAATTTCTTTCTCAACCTAGATCTTGATTTTATTTTTCCTGAGACTTACTATCGCCATCTCTAATTATGGAGAGCTTTTGCTATGATGTTATGCATTGATGTTGGTAATTCTCATATTTATGGTGGCGTATTTATTGAAGAAAATTTACAACTTCGCTTTCGTCATACTTCAAAAGTAAGTGCCTCGGATGAATTAGGTATTTTTTTAAAAACTGTTTTACGAGAAAACCAATGCCTGCCAGAAAAGATTAGTGAGATTGCAATTTGTTCAGTTGTTCCACAAATCGATTACTCTTTACGGGCAGCTTGTATTAAATATTTCTCTATAGATCCTTTTGTTTTACAGGCAGGCGTTAAAACTGGGTTAAATATTAAATATAGGAATCCCCTGGAAGTTGGGGCTGATCGTATAGCTAATGCAATCGCCGCAGTATATGCTTATCCTGGTCAAAATATTATTGTTATTGATTTTGGTACGGCCACCACTTTTTGTGCAATTACCGCCCAAAAGGTATATCTAGGTGGTACAATTTTGCCGGGCGTACGTTTATCAGTAGATGCTCTTTCTACTAATACCGCAAGGCTCTCAGCAGTTGAAATAGTTAAAATGGAACAAGCATTGGGGCGCTCTACAGCGGAAAGTATTCAAGCAGGTGTTTTTTTTGGCGCATTAGGTGCTTGTCGTGAGTTACTAACAAAAATTAAAGGGGAAGCTTTCCCTAATCAAGAGGTACTTATACTTGCCACAGGTGGATTTGCTTCATTATTTGAAGAACAAGAGCTCTATCATCACTTAATTCCTGACTTAGTTTTGCAAGGTATTCGCCAAGCGGCCATTATGAATCGCTAACTATTTAATAGCTTTCAGGCCAAACTTTTAATAGAAAATTCAGTAGGCTGTTAAATGCTCTTCTACTAATCACAATAGTTTATTAATAGCCTATTTTAACTTTTCTTTTTCATTTAGATTCCACTTATAAAAATTTGATCAAGTTAACGCTAGAAAATTACATTTCTATGGTGTATAAAAGTGGAGTAAAATATAAAAAAAGTGGAGAATTGTGGGTAAATTAGGTTTACCCACATTACTTAAATATGTTTCGTGGAATCAATACTATTACGTTAGATGCCAAAGGCCGTTTTATGGTGCCTATCCGCTATCGTGAAGTATTATGTGCTGAGGGAGATAATTCATTAGTAATTACTATTGATACTGAGGAACTCTGTCTTCTCGCTTACCCTACAGCACAGTGGCAAATTATCGAGAAAAAATTACAGAATTTACCTAGCTTTGATAGTGTAGCGCGGCGTATTCAACGCTTGTTAATTGGCCATGCTACTGATGTTGAACTAGATAGTAGTGGACGTATTTTATTACCTAGTGTCTTGCGTGAATATGCATCATTAAATAAGCATATGGTTACAATTGGTCAAGGTAATAAATTTGAAATTTGGAATGAAATGTTGTGGCAGCAAAAGCGTGAGCATTGGTTGGCTGAAAAAGCATTGCAATTAGATAGTTTACCAGAGGAAATGAAAAATTTTTCTTTATAATCCTAGAAAAAGTAATTGAAACGGTAGCAAGCCAAAGGTATTGAAGATGTTGGGTTTTTTTGAATTTTTTTGTGAAAGCAGTAGTTGCTACTACAGTAAACGAAAAAAATCAAAAAAGTCTCACAGATTCAGTGCTCTTGGCTTGCGCAGTAGATTTTAACTGCTTTATCTAAGATAACGGGAACATATCATGTCGCATCAGTCTGTGTTGCTGCAAGAATCAATTGAAAGTCTAGCTATTAAAGCTAATGGTATTTATATCGATGGGACGTTCGGTCGTGGTGGTCATAGCCAAGGTATTTTAGATCACTTATCTAATCAAGGCCGCCTGATTGCTATTGATAAAGATCTTGAAGCTATAGAATTTGCGAAAATCCATTTCATTAATGACCCACGATTTCAAATTTTTCAAGGTTCATTTGCCGATTTACCTAATTTTGCTAAGCAAGCAAATGTTTACCAACACGTTAATGGTATTTTACTTGATTTAGGCGTGTCATCACCGCAGTTAGATAATGCTTCACGCGGGTTTAGTTTTATGCAGGCAGGCCCTCTAGATATGCGTATGAATTTACAGCAGTCTTTAGATGCTGCTACTTACGTTAATAATGCACAGTTAGATGAGATGGCAAAAGTATTTTGGACCTATGGTGAGGAACGTTTTGCGCGCCGTATTGCTAAAGCAATTATTGAAGCTAGAGCAAAAGCGCCTATTACAACGACAACAGCGCTAGCGGAGATTATTAAACAAGCTAACCCTAAATGGGAGAAACATAAACATCCGGCAACACGAGTTTTTCAAGCCATCCGAATTCACATTAATAATGAGTTAGATGATCTTAAGAAAGGACTTGAAGGCGCTTTTCAAACTTTAGCGAAAGGTGGTCGTTTAGCAGTTATCAGTTTTCATTCGCTTGAAGATAGAATAGTTAAACAATTTATGCGTGATATGGAAATGGGTCAGCAGTTACCTTTTGATGTACCAATACGCGCAGCAGAAGAAATTAAACGTTTCAAACGTATAGGGAAAGCAATTAAACCAAAAGAAGAGGAAACTAGGCAAAATGTTCGCTCACGCAGTGCCATCCTACGAATAGGAGAAAAAATTGTATGAACGCGGCAGCAAGAATAATTAATCAAAGCACACTATTTAATGGTCAATTATTTGCTATGCGTCTTTCTAAACAGCTTTGGTTTACTTTAATTCTGATGTTGCTTTTTTTAGTAAGTGCTTTATCTGTTGTTTATACAACCAATGAGTACCGTACTAATTTTAGTGAGTTGCAGAAACTTAAGCAGCAAGCGCATTATTTACAATTACAATGGGGACAGTTACTACTTGAGCAGGCAAGCTTAGCCACCCCTGCACGCGTAGAGGCACTTGCAAGACAAAAATTGCAGATGCAGCTTCCAGACGATAAACAAACATTTGTGTTACAGGCTAAATGAAAAAAAATGGTCATCAGTTACGATTAATTGCTGTATCGCTGTTTTTTATTATACTGCTAAGTATATTAGTTTGGCGAATGGTAGATTTAACTGTTTTTCATCGACAATTCTTAAAAGGGCAGGGTGATGCGCGTAGTTTACGCATTCAAGATATCCCTGCTTATCGAGGTATGATTACAGACAGACAAGGTATACCACTTGCAGTTAGTACACCGGTACAATCTGTCTGGGTCAATCCAAAAGGGTTCTCGCCAACAAGTGAGCAACTTAATAAATTAGCGCAGCTTATTGGTATTTCCCCAAAAATATTAGCCAATCGTGTTAAGCAAGCAAATACTCGGGAATTTCTTTATTTGCAACGTCAATTACCACCAACATTAGCTAAAAAAATTGAGCTGTTAAAAATTCCTGGCATTAATTTTCAACAAGAGTTTAAACGCTATTATCCAGAGGCAGATAGTACCGCACAGTTAATTGGTTTCACAAATATTGACGATGTAGGTATAGAAGGTTTGGAGTTAGCTTATCAAGATTGGCTAATGGGCGTTCCTGGTAAAAAGCGAGTCCTTAAAGATAAAATGGGACGAATTATTGAAGAGTTAGGGGTCATTAAGGAGCCTCGTCCAGGGCAGGATTTGGTATTAAGTATTGATAGGCGGATTCAATATTTAGCTTATCATGAACTGCAAAATACCTTGGAAAAATTTTCTGCTAAATCAGGTTCTGTTGTAGTCTTAGATGCTCAAACTGGTGAGATTCTTGCAGCTGCCAATTCGCCATCTTTTAATCCTAATGTGCGTGGACGTTATTCACGTGATAAATACCGTAATAAAGCATTAACTGATATTTTTGAGCCAGGCTCGGTCATTAAACCTTTTAGTATTGCTAGTGCGTTGGGAAGTGGTTTAATAAAACCTGAAACGATCATTGATACACGGCCTAGCTGGATGACAGTCCATGGGCATACGATAAGAGATTTACATAATTATGGGGTATTAGATGTAACAGGTGTTTTGCAGCATTCAAGTAATGTTGGTGTATCTAAAATGATTCTTTTAAGTCCGCCTGAACAATATATTGGTTTATTGCAACGAAGTGGTTTTGGCCAGCGTACAGAAAGTGGCTATCCTGGTGAAAGTGACGGAGGCATTGTTAAAATTAAAGATGCTAATCCATTTGTTTTAGCTACTTTAAGTTTTGGTTATGGTCTCTCAGTAACTGCTTTGCAGTTAGCAAAAGGTTATTTAATTTTTGCGAATGGCGGTAAATCGTTGCCAGTTACGCTATTGCATAAAGAATCCCCTGACGTGGGTGAGCAAGTTATTGATGAAAAAACAGCTAGTCATGTGTTAGCTATGCTTGAGGCTGTACTAGGAAATGAAGGCACAGGTAAACAGGCCCGCATACCTGGTTATCGAGTTGCTGGCAAAACGGGTACAGCTCGAATTGCTGGTAAGAAAGGCTATCAAGAAAATAAACATATCGCGAGTTTTGTAGGTATTGCCCCTGTTTCAAAACCAAGGCTTATTGTTGTCGTAGTTATTCATGAACCCACGCGTACTAGTTACTATGGTGCAGCAGTAGCGGCACCCCTTTTTGCTCAAGTAATGTCAGGCTCATTACGAATTTTAAATATTCCTCCCGATAAAACAACAGGTTAGTTTATTTTATGAAATTAAACACGCTACTTATGCCATGGATTCAGGATGAAATACCTTCTCTAGAGATTCTAGGTATTCATAATGATAGTCGCCAGGTTGCTCAAGGGTTTCTGTTTTGTGCTTATCCTGGAGCTCTTAATGATGGTCGTAGATATATTGAGCAAGCTGTAAAAGCAGGCGCTATTGCCATTTTATATGAGCCTAAAGACTATAATATTAATACTACATTTACAGCGGACATAGCATTAATACCCTTTCCCAATTTAGCACAGCACTTAGCAGCAATTGCCAGCCGATTTTATGATGAGCCAAGTAAAAAATTGCACCTTACCGGTGTTACCGGTACTAATGGTAAAACTACAATCGCTTATCAATTAGCGCAAGCACATCAACTGTTAGGTTATCAGTCCGCTTATATTGGCACTATTGGTCAAGGTAAAGTGAATAATCTTACTTTGTTAGATAATACAACACCTGACGGTTTATGCTTACAAAAACTTTTTCATGATTATTGGTGTCAGGGTATATCGTTTGTATGTATGGAAGTTTCTTCACATGCTTTAGCTCAACAGAGAGTAGATGAGGTTAGCTTTGAGCAAGCTATTTTTACAAATCTTACTTTAGATCACCTTGATTATCACCAAACTATGGAAGCTTATGCTAATGCTAAAGCGAGATTATTTTCTTATTCATCACTTAAAGTTGCTATTTTAAATAAAGATGATAAATATACTACATTAATGCAGTCACAGCTGGCGCAGTCTTGTAAAGTCCTAACCTATGGCTTACAGAAAGGCTGTGATGTGCAAGCAACAGATTGCCAAGTTACTATGACAGGCACAATCATTAATATTATATCACCGTGGGGGCCAGCGCAGTTAAAAGTTAAAACGTTAGGTTACTTTAATATTTATAATGCGTTAGCAATTTTTACTAGTTTACTAGCTAGTGATTATCCATTAAAACAAGTTATTGCTATTATGGAGCAGCTTTCACCAGCGCCAGGACGAATGGAAGTGGTGAATCAATCTCCGTGTATTGTAGTGGACTATGCGCATACGCCTGATGCGCTAGAAAATGTGTTAAAAACATTAAGTCATTTGAAAGAAGGACGATTAATTGTGGTTTTTGGCTGTGGCGGGGACAGAGATAAAACTAAACGGCCAATGATGGGGAATATAGCAGCAAGTTATGCTGATATAGCCATTATTACAAGTGATAATCCCCGAACAGAAGATCCAGAGCAAATTATTACAGAAATTAAACAAGGTATAACTGCTAATCATGCCACTGTTTATCAATTAGAAGATAGAAAAATGGCTATCAAAAAAGCTATTAGTTTAGCGAATAATAACGATATCATTTTAATTGCTGGTAAAGGCCATGAGGATTACCAACAAATTGGTAGAGTAAAACATCCCTTTTCTGATCAGCTAATTATCAAGGAAATGGTCAACTCTTTCGCATAAGAATTTTATATGGGTTGGGCCTCAGAGGAGCTTTACAACTGATGTAGCCCGGGTGAAAGCCCCTCGGGTCGAAACCCGGGTTTCACTTTGTTTCACCCAGGCTACCAGTACTTAAACTCTTTTATGTCCAAAGCAGCGGTGCCTTAAGGCTTTTTGACTTACTCTACGTCCCTCGGCTTGTCCGAGGGATCCAGGAATATCGCTCAAGGACTAAAACTCTGGATCCCGTGGACAAGTCACGGGACGTAGACTAGGCAAGGTAGCCTGAGTGAAGGCCCCGGGCCGAAACCCGAGTTTCACTTTGTTTCACCCAGGCTACCAGTACTTAAACTCTTTTATGTCCAAAGCAGCGGTGCCTTAAGGTTTTTTGACTTACTCTACGTCCCTCGGCTTGTCCGAGGGATCCAGGAATATCGCTCAAGGACTAGAGCTCTGGATCCCGTGGACAAGCCACGGGACGTAGATTATAGCTTTAAGGCAGCGTCATTAGGCCTTGGCACAACTTACATTCTCAACTTAATAATGGTCTTGGAAAATCAGGTAATTGAGACTCATAAACTGAAAAGTCATGTCTTTTTTGATGCGCTTTGCGCAGATTGAGAAAGCAGTCTTTCTTGTTTATAGCTGCTTTTAATAATTTGGTTTCATGCATTGGATTATAAAGAGACAAAATATAATCCTGCCAATTCTCTGCCTGCTTAAAATTAAAGGATGGAATAGGAAGAGAGATAGCATAATTTGGTTGTTTTAAATTTAATACTTTATGGAGCTTCTGACTAACTAAAGTAACCGCCTTATATTTAGCTTCTATACTGTGACCAGCAATATGCGGGGTACATAAATAAGCTAATTTAACAATGTCTGGATTAATATTAGGTTCACCTAAAAAAACGTCAGTACAATAAAAAAAGGAAGAAGCTTGTTCTAATAAGGCTGCTTCATCTACGATTCCTCCACGAGATGCATTAATGATAGCGGTATTTGGTGTTAATTGTGACAGAATAGCATCACTAAAGAGATTAAGACTTGGATAGGGCGGATTAGTATGTAAATTTGCATGAATGCAAAGTAAATCACATTGCAAAAGCTCCTGAAGCGAAGCACTTTTAAAGTGTTTATCTATACAGGCTTTAAGAGGATCATAAGGTATGATTGTAAAATTTAGCGCTTGTAAACGTTTAGCAACTAGGTTGCCTACAGCGCCTAAACCAATAATGCCAGCTTTCTGGCCATTAAAATGGGTATGTTTTTGTAAATAAGCAATAGTTGCAAGGACGTAATCAGCTACGGCGCTAGCATTACTGCCTTTAGCATCCAAAAGAGCTATTTTTTTTTCTCTAAGGTAAATTTCATCAATATGATCGGTTCCACTGCTTGCGGTAGCAACATAGCGTAAGGAAGAATTAGCTAATAATTCTTTTGTTACTTTAAGGGTGGAACGGCATAATAATATATCCTGCTTAGCTAGAAGTTTACCTACTTCCTCTTGATTATGATAAAGGGTAAGTTTAAAGGGCGATGGGAATGCTTCTTTTAGGCCAGGTAGGGCTGAATCAGCAAGAATATTCATAGTAATCAGTCAACCTTTTACCGAAAGGCTGTATTTGGCGCATCTTAAACGGAAATAATTCTTCAAAATACTCATGTAGAATACTACACTTCGCTTTTTCAAATTTATTTTCGTCCAAACTGCGCTCAAATCCAACCTTTCACCAATTTTTAAGATACTCATTATCTGCTTATATATTAAAAAGAGTGCTTAAGGCTGTTAAAGACCAATTAATAGGAAGCGAAATAAGCCAACTTAAAATCCCAGTTACTAATAATAATAGGATAATAAAAAAACCATAAGGCTCAATTTTTTGATATTGAATAGCTTGACGTATGGGCAATAAGCTTGCAACAATTCGACTACCATCCAGCGGCGGTATAGGAATTAGATTTAAAAATGCTAATAATAGATTAATAATTATGCCAGCTTTACCAGCAAGAATAATAAATAATGCAATAGTTGATGTTTGTGGACCAAGTAATAACCCTATCTTAAAAAGACCAGCCCAAAAAATAGCCATAAGAAAATTAATTAAAGGACCTGCACCGGTAACAAAGATAACATCGCGTCTAGGATTTCTTAGTTGGCCAGCGTTAATTGGTACAGGCTTTGCCCAGCCAAAGACAAATGTAAAATTACTTAATACTAAGGTTAAAATTGGAACAACTATTGTGCCAATAAGTTCAACATGATTTAATGGATTGAAACTAACACGACCTAATACTTTCGCTGTAGTGTCCCCTAAACGATAAGCCACCCACGCATGAGCTGCTTCATGTAAAGTGATAGCAAATAAAACAGGAATAATCCAAACAGCGATTTGTTGTATAATAGTTAATTCTGGCATCAGACAAATACTGAGTAAAACAATCAAATATTTTAACCATACTTTTAAGATATAGCTAGGGTCTGTTGATAATTGATTTTACAGCTGCAAATAAAGTTAATTTGCTCATACCACGAGCTAAATTCATTAAATAGAGTCTTCTTGCCATCTAAGCGAAATTTGAACAAGCTTAACTTCATTTCCTGTTATAACTCAATTATCAACAGGCCCTAGCATTTCCATGCCTGGTCTTATATTATACGTTACATTCAAGCATTAATAGAATTTGGTCTTTGACTTTGGAAAAGATTAAAATAAGTTTCTTATTGTTATTATTTTCACTGATGTTATTTGCACTAGGCATTAATAAGATACCTGTTATTGATCGGGATGAAGCACATTTTGCTCAAGCAAGTAAGCAGATGCTCCAAACCAGCAATTATTTTCAAATTCGCTTTCAAGATAGAACGCGCTTTCAAAAACCTCCAGGTATTAACTGGTTGCAAGCTGCTAGTGTTAAGAGACTTAGCGATGTTAAGTCTAACCAAATTTGGCCTTATCGTATCCCTTCCATATTAGGTGGTTTTTTATCCCTCTTATTAACCTATCTTTTTGCTGGCCGCTTTGTTGATTTAAAAACTGCTGCCTTAGCTGCAGGCTTACTTGGTTCTACATTTTTATTAGTAGTTGAAGCTCATATGGCAGTCATTGATGCAACTTTGCTTTTTTCAGTTGTGTTAATGCAAGGCGCTTTATGGATTATTTATCAGAATTATAAAGAACAACAAAAAATATCTTGGGTTTGGCCATTATGCTTTTGGTCGGCCATGGCTTTCGGTATTGTTTTAAAAGGTGTTACGCCTTTAGTTGGTATATTAACTATTGTTGCTTTATGTCTGATAGAAAAGCAAGTTAGTTGGCTTAAACAATTAAAGCTAATACCAGGACTACTGTTTGTAGTTGGTTTAACATTAATCTGGTTGTTATTAGTTAATGAAGCTGAGCAAAGTAATTACTTATTACAAATGCTTAATAAAGATTTACTGCCTAAATTAAAAGGTGGGCATGAATCTCATGGTAAGCCGCCTTTATTCCATTTAGCTATTTTACCTATTACTTTTTGGCCAGCCTCTTTATTTTTGTGGCTTGCTGGGCTTTATGCTTGGCAAAATCGCCACTTAACCTATGTTAAATTTTTATTATCTTGGTTAATTCCTTCATGGATTTTTTTTGAATGCATGCCAACTAAGCTGCCGCAGTATGTCATGCCCCTATTTCCTGCTTTAGCCATTTTAAGTGCCTTAGCCATTAAACAATATACCTATTTGTTATCAAGTAAGTGGTTAAATTTTTTGCAGTATTTTTGGTTAATATTATCAGTGGGTTTTGGTTTCGCACTAATTTTAATAGGATATAGTTTAAATCAAGAATTAAGCTTTGATAGTGTAATTATCGGCGCAGTTATTGTTATTTTTTCTGTTAGTGCAATTTATTTTGGCCGCCAAAGTATGTTTAATCATAGTGTAATATTTGTTTTTCTAATGGCAGCTATCGTTTTTCCATTAATTTTTAATCGCCTGCTACCCTCGCTAAAACCAATATGGCTAACACACACCATCGCGCAGTATATTGATAAAAACAAAATTGCTGAGAAACAACCTTTATTAGTTGTAGGCTTTGATGAGCCAAGCCTCGTCTTTAACCTAGATACCAAGCTGGTCCGTTTTGTTGATCTTAATACTGCGATTGCTCAATTGTTAACTCAACCTCAACAATTAGCTATTGTCGATAATAAATCATTACAATCTTGGCCTTATCTTACTAATAAAATAAAAATTTTAGCGCAAGAAAGAGGATTTAATTATAGCAAAGGACGTTGGATAACCTTATTTCTTATCGGTCAAGAAACAGAGGAGAAATTATAAATGGCACCGTTTAATCGCTTAATTTCAATTATGACAAGGCCATATATTATTTTAACTTATATCTTAATTGCTTCTATTTTATTTCTCTATGTTGATAAGCCATTAGCTGAATATTTAGCGATGCTGAACTTGCGAGTGAATTTTGTCTACTTAAAACTTTTTACTCGCCTAGGATTAGGTGTTTTTTATATTACTAGTTTTTTTGTAAGTGGACTTTATTTTCGCTATATCCAAATTAATCGTATTTGGGAGGCGCGCATGTGGTTTCTCTGGTTGTGTGTTGTGACAAGTGGATTATTTTGTGGCACATTGAAAATTATATTTGGCCGTGCTCGCCCTGATATTTGGTTTGACGGTCACTATTACGGCTTTTACTGGCTGAAGACGCAAGCGGCGTTTTGGTCTTTTCCATCCGGGCATACAGCAACTATTATGGCGATTGCTTTTGGTTTATGTATTCTTTTTCCGCGTTATTTTTATTTGTATATAGTAAGTGGTTTTGCGATTGCTATCTCACGTGTATTATTAATTCATCATTATTTTAGTGATGTATTAACTGCCACTTACTTAGCCATACTAGTAGTAGGCTTCGTATATTGGGTTTTAAAAAAATCTTGGTTAGAGCTTGCTTGGCAAGATAAATTGTAATAATTATCGTTTAATTAGGAAGGACGTTTTGAGTAGTTTAATTTCTTTATCAGTTATTATTCCAGTCTACAATGAAGTTGATAATGTAGAACATTTATATCAAGAAATTGTAGCTGCGTTGCCTACAGATAAGTTTATCTTTGAAGTTATTTTTGTTGATGATGGTAGTACCGATGGCACAGTAGATCGCTTACGCCACTTAGCAAGAGAAAATAATACCTTACAGCTTTTGTGTCATAAACATAATTATGGGCAAAGTGCAGCTTTAGTTAGCGGTGCAAGGGCTGCACGGTATCCAATATTGGTAACGTTAGATGGGGATGGGCAAAATGATCCAAAGGATATCCCATACTTATGGAGTTATTTTAAAGATACTAAGACAGTAGTTTTGGGCAATCGAAAAAAGCGCGATGATAACCACTTACGTAAAATTTCGTCTGTGATTGGTAATAAGGTTCGGCAACTTTTTTTAAATGATCAATGCCCAGATACAGGTTGCAGTCTTAAGTTATTTCCGCGTGATGCATTTTTAAATTTACCGCACTTTAATCATTTACATCGATTTTTACCAGCCTTATTTAAACGTGCAGGTTATACACTAGTTAACGTACCAGTAAACCATAGGCCACGCAGGCATGGTGTTTCTAAGTATGGTGTGATGAACAGAGTTTTTGTTGGCATTCATGATTTAATAGGCGTACGTTGGTTACTAAGACGCCCTTGTGCTCCGGAGTTTTCTAATGAATAAAGATTATATCTGGCTGATAGTTGGTTTAATCGGTCAAGGCATTTTTTCAGCACGTTTTATCGTTCAGTGGTTAGTTAGTGAACGAGAGAAAAGAAGTGTTATTCCTGTTACGTTTTGGTATTTAAGTCTCTTAGGTGGTATTACCTTGTTTATGTATGCTGTTTATAAGCAAGATCCGGTATTTATAGTTGGACAGTTTAGCGGTGTCTTTATTTACTCGCGCAATTTATATCTAATTACTAGAGAACGAGCTTCTCGTTTTAAAAGTTCAGTCTCAATTTAAAGTAATAAATAGCACTCGCTCAATGAAAGTCTTTGTTTAGCGCAGTGCACGAACATCATGTTTAAAATGCTTATAGAAAATAATATATGTTGCTTTACCTGATGTTCGCCTTAACCCCACTTATGTTTGACTTTTCACCAAGTTTTAAATAGCTTGCCTTGAGCTGCTTCATTAAGCCGTCTTGGGATTTAGCGTATTAATGAGGGCTTGCCCTGCCACAACGTGGTTTGTTTTCTCACTTTTAATCCAATGTATATAAGTAGCATTATACTGCTTGACTAATTGCTCAGCCCAGTAAGGCATAGTTTCACCTTCCCATAATAGGAGTGTGGTACCTAAAGGGATATTGGTTACTTGGTTATTAACTAAATAAGATGGTGTTTTTTGAAATTGTAATTGTATATTTCCGAGTAACCAATAGGAGTCAGAGACTAAGGTGTCAATATGATGTAAATTGGTTTTATGAATTTTAGCAATCTCGCTAATAGGTATCGTTTGACGTTTATTTTGCCCATAATAACTTCTATAACTTAAAATAATTAAAAAGCTAAGCTGAACCAATAAGCAAAAAAGAATAAAGCGTTTAGTATAAATAGTTAAATTACTATTAGGTTTTAAATAACTAAAAAAAACAAGCGGACTTAAAAATAAGATAGGAATGAGCCAACGGGTTTCAAAATTGCGAATGCCTGCTAATAAAATAATTGTAGCTAAAACAGGAAAATAAATAAGATGATAATGAAGCAACAATTTATTTGCTGCTGTTTTTTTATAATCAAAAGGTAGTGGAAAAAATAAATAAGCGGCAGTTAAAGCCGGTACAGTGAAAAAAAGGCTAGCGCCTAGAAAACTAATAAAGCCATTAAAGGGTGTTTTTCGAATAGGTGTTAGTTTATATGTAGCGTGTAGGCCTATATGATAATGGTGAGCTAACCATTTACCGTAAGGAAAAATAATAATTAGTATTAGAGAAACGGTAAATAAAATACGCCAATTAATTAATTTTGCGCGATATTCTTTTTGAATAGTTAAGCAGATTAAGAAAGTTAGCAAAAATAATAAATAATTAAATTTAGATAAAAAGCCTAAACCAATTATAAAGCCTAAACGTAAGTACCAGTTAAAAGGAGACTTAGTTTCTGTAATAAACCAATACCATGTTATACATGCAGTTAATAATGCTAGTATCGAGTGCGTATTATCTTTTAATAAATCCATACTAATTGAGCTAATTAGCGCCCAGGCTACCGTAGCACTTAAAGCAAGTGATTTATTATGACAATAAAATTTACAAATTTGATGGTAATAGTATAGGCAGCCTAATAATAAAATATATTTTAATAAAGCAAGACTAATTAAGTTAATGCCTAGTAATTGAAAAAAACAATATTGTAACCAGGAATATAAAGGTGGCTGATTTGGATAGCCTGAAAGAATCTGTTGTGCCCATATAACTTGCTCTGCCTCATCTAATTCTAGTAATGAACTACGTAAATATAAACGTGTCAATAACGCTACTAAAAAGAAAAATAAGAAAAATAATTGAGGGTTATTGGTTAAATAGTTTTTAGTATATATAGGTAATTTAGTCATGTTAAATAAATATCGCTTGTATTTAATACCAACTACAAAATTTTTAGCTTAGGTATAATATGGAGATAAAGTTGACTAATCTAAACCATGTAACCTTAGTAATGCTGTATAAATTTTAGTAGTTCATCTTATGAAAGACTTGTTTTTTTTAATTACTACTTTAATCTATAAATAAAGGATGTAATAGATTTCTTGTTTAACCTATCCTTTTATAAGTCATAATGATTTTAAAACGGACTCTTAGGTTAATAGTAATCATTTTGCTAGTAAGGATACAATAATGAATAGCTTTAAGCAAAGCCTAGCTGATATTGTAAGAGCTTATACTCAATATAATGTCTCTAATAAGTCCTATGACTCTAAACAATTACCAGCAAGTGAATTACAAAAAATTGAAGTACAACTTATTACGCTCTTTTCGCAATTTTTAACAAGTAAGGGCGTTGAAGAAACTCAAATTGATCGGCAACAAAAAATTCTTGTCCTACATTTTCATCCCGATAAACTAGCATTAGACTCAGCCCTACCCGAGGTTAAGTGGTTAGAAAATAGCTTAAGTGGCGGACGCAACAATGGCGTATGTTTTAATCTTATTAGGACCTGTGCTGAAGAATTAAAGCAGCCTCAATATACAGAAGAAGATAATTTTATACCTAAACAAGATGATTTAAATGATTTATATATTGATAAATTAATCATATATCTTAAAGAGAAAAGAGGGCTAGCAACAACAATAACGCAAAAAGCATTGATTGATAGTACTATTATTCTTTTACAAAATATTAAACTATTTCAAACTACTACTGATAAACTTGATCCTGGATGGCTTAAAACTATTCTTAAATCACTACCTTATATAACAAGTGGTTTTTGTGTTGGTTTGTATCTAAAGGAGCTTTCCTTGTTATATGCTGTGTTATTTACCCTTACAAAAGGTGGTAATTGGCTTAAGAAGGGCGATGTAAGCGGCTGGCGTGAACTTGGTGAAATAACCTGTGAATTTAGTAAAATGATCTCTAATGCAGCGACAACCTTAATGTTACATTTTATTAATATTAATTTCTCTGCAGTGAATACTACGTATTATATCGGTTTTACAGCATGTTCTAAAATCTATCAATTATTAGGTTTCTCAGAAAAAAAGCAAATACCTGCTGAGTATACAAAAGTTAATACACTAGCATTAACCTTATTACCGCAAGCTTTTCTACCTGGTAAATTAAATTTTACAACTTTAGAATTAAAATTAATAGCACTTAGATTAGAGCAATATCAACATTTACAACAGCAACAATATTTTGCGACATGGCGACGGGGCTCAAAAAAAAGCTATCTGATTGAGCAAGCCTTACAAGAATTAAATTCAATTGATTTAAAACCTATCTCAATTAAGGAAAAGCTTATGTCAGCCCAGGTGATTATCGATAGGTTAGCCCATCATGCTTATTTTAAAGAAGCTAAAAGTAGAGCTAAGGAAACTATTGATGCAGTTAAAGTGATACTGCAATCACTTATGGCAAATTACAACGATAAAGAATCTAATGACAAGTTAACTCCAGTAGATGAATGTGAAACAATGGATGGCTTATACATGAGTTATGGGTTCCCTTAATTAATCTATTTTTCTTATTCCTTTAGCCAATTGGTCTCCTGGGTATTGAGTGTTGCCCTTGCAACAGGCTATCTATTTCATTACAGCGCGCAATCTAATTAAGATTATTTGTTATTTGAGCAAATTTTATTAATAATAATGCCTTATTTTTATATAGCGAGAAAATAATGAATATTGCAGTTTTCGGCGCTGGGTATGTTGGTTTAGTATCGGCTGCCTGTTTCGCTAAGCTTGGGCATCAAGTAATCTGCGCTGATATAGACTCTAAACGCATAGAACTATTACAAACTGGTGTATGCCCTATCTATGAAGAAGGGTTAGAGGCTCTAATAAGAGAACAATTGGGTTCAGGTAAGCTAATTTTTACTAATAATTTGATTGAAGCTATTAAATTCAGTCAAATTTATATAATTGCTACTGGCACCCCATGCTTACCTGATGGTAACGCTGATTTATCCCAGGTTTTTTCCGTTGTTAACCTAGCTGCAGAGTATGCTGAGGCTGACGCTGTTTTAGTTACTAAATCAACAGTTCCTGTAGGTACAGGTTCTCTAATTGAAATACTAGTACAGCAAAAGCTTACTGCATTTAATAGAGATATTAAACTAGAAATTGCTGCAAATCCTGAATTTTTGCGAGAAGGCTGCGCTATTAGTGATTTTTTAAATGCTAATCGCATTATTGCTGGTGGTAATACTTATTCAATCTCTTTTTTAAAAAAACTTTACCAGCCGCTAATTGATAAAGGAGTCCCTTTTCTTGCTATGAGCAGGGCTTCTGCTGAATTAACAAAGTATTCTGCTAATGCTATGTTGGCCTGTCGGATTAGTTTTATGAATCAAGTCAGTCAGATTGCAGAAAAATTTGATGCTAATATTGATGATATTAGAGAGGGTATGGCATTGGATCCCCGTATAGGGCCTTATTTTCTACAAGCAGGGATTGGTTATGGTGGCTCTTGTTTCCCTAAGGATGTCCGAGCTTTAGCTCAAACTGCTCAGTCTGTAAGTATTGACCCGGGTTTTCTAAATGCAATAGATAATATTAATGAATTACAAAAAAATTGGCTTTTTAACCAGGTAACAGCTTACTTTAAACAACAATTAATAGGTTTAAAAATAGGTGTTTGGGGATTAGCTTTTAAGCCAGGTACTGATGATTTACGCGAAGCAAGCAGCTTAGTGGCTATCAATGCTTTTTTAAATGCGGGTGCAAGTATTATAGCCTTTGATCCAGTGGCGATACCCAAAATACAGCAGTTATTTAAGGCAAAGGATAATATTGTATGGTGCCAGGATTTAAATGAAGTATTCAATTTTAATATTGATGTCTTAATTATTGCTACTGAGTGGACAGAATTTAAAAATTATTCTTTATCCTTACTGCGTAAGCATTTAAATGGGGCGCCACTATTTGATGGACGAAATTGTTTTACCTTAGCTGCAGTAAAAGAAGCAGAGTTAGCTTATTACCATTCTGTTGGCCGGCCGGTGGTTGCTTGTAAAGAAATGATGGAGCTAGTTAATTATGCTGATTAAAAAAGCTGTTTTTCCGGTCGCAGGCTTAGGCACAAGATTTTTACCTGCAACTAAAGCGAATCCAAAAGAAATGCTTCCTATTGTGGATAAACCTTTAATTCAGTATGCAGTAGAAGAAGCTGTAGAAGCAGGTATTACTCATATGATTTTTATTACCAGTTCTACTAAGCGAGCTATTGAAGATCATTTTGATAAGCATTTTGAGCTGGAAGCGAGGCTTGCAGTAGAAGGGAAAGAATTTTTATTAGAATTAGTAAAAAATGTTTCTCCCACCAATATCCAGTTTACCTACGTTAGACAGAATCAACCGCTAGGTTTAGGACATGCTATTTTATGTGCTGAACATGTCGTTGGTGATGAGCCTTTTGCTGTACTACTGGCTGATGATTTAATTGACGAGTCAAAATCACCTTGCTTAACTGCCATGACAGAATATAGTAAACATAACAATCACTCTATTTTTGCAGTACAGCCGGTTCCTTGGGAAAAGGTACAACAATATGGAGTAGTTAGACTTGATTCACCAAATAGTGATTACGCTAAAGTAGAAGGTATGATTGAAAAACCAGCGGTTGAAGAAGCGCCCTCAAATTTTGTTGCTGTGGGACGTTATGTTTTTACATCACGTATCTTTTCATCATTAAAAATGATTAAAGCTGATCACCGCGGTGAATTACAATTAACTGATGCTATTCAACACTTATTAAATTACGAGCC
This sequence comes from Legionella sp. D16C41, assembly GCF_048541585.1. Lineage (NCBI taxonomy): Bacteria > Pseudomonadati > Pseudomonadota > Gammaproteobacteria > Legionellales > Legionellaceae > Legionella > Legionella sp. D16C41. The sequence continues at coordinate 819,997 of NZ_CP183303.1, forward strand.
GGTGATTGCTTATCATTTTCGTGGTAAGCGTTATGATTGTGGTTCAAAATTAGGCTATTTACAGGCGGCTGTAGAGTTTGGTTTACGCCATCAGGAAATAGGAAAAGAATTTTCTAGTTACCTACAAAGTTTATTAAATTGTACCTAGAAGCTTGTAATTAATTAAATAACCTAAGTTGTTTAGTTATTTAAAATTAACATTTAAGATAATAGAGACTGATTTTTAACTTCCTTGTATATAAAACAAAAAAATAGGATAATATTCTATCGGTACAAAGTAAATTTTTAATTTTTTATACAGAACTAAAATGGAAGCCGTTTAAATAGACTTTTTTCTACACCAAAATCGTGCGAACTAGTTGCAAGAGGTCAGTAAAAATATAGCTTTTAACTTTGTTCTAACGGAAGAAGTTTATTCTTTCGGGTAAAGTTTATAAGAGGATTTAAATTAAACTATATTTAAATTACAAGCAAAGAGGAAATTTAATTTTAACTACCCTCTAAGTAATTGAAATGAATATTACGCCATAGCTTGAATTGGATATATACCTCTGGCAAGATGCTTGTTGATTTGGATTTCCAGCGAGGAATTATGAAAATTCTTGTTGCAGTAAAACGTGTTATTGATCCCTATGTTAAGATAAGGATTGCACCAGATCAAACGGGAGTTGAGACACAAAATGTAAAGATGTCTATGAATCCTTTTGATGAGATAGCAGTTGAGGAAGCGGTTCGATTAAAGGAAAAAAATATTGCCTCTGAAGTCATAGTAGTAACTATTGGCAATGATCAGGCGCAAGAAACACTTAGGCATGCTCTAGCTCTAGGTGCCGATAGAGCAATTCTCATTAAGAGTGAAAAACACTACTGCAGTTTAAATATTGCTAAGGTTTTACAAAAAATTGTAAACCAAGAGCAACCAAATATAGTACTTATGGGTAAGCAAACTATTGATGGAGATAATAATCAAACTCCACAAATGTTAGCAGGACTGCTAAATTGGTCGCAGGCAACTTATGCTTCTCAACTTGAAATTAATGATAATTCATTGCAAGTTGTTAGAGAAATAGATGGTGGTTTAGAGACATTGGCGATGCCGCTACCTGCTGTTGTTAGTACTGATCTGCGCTTAAATGAACCTCGTTATGCTAGCTTACCTAATATTATGAAAGCTAAACGTAAGCCATTAGATAGTTTGCCTATAGAAAGTTTGCAACTAGACTTAAAAGATCATGTTCAAATACTTTCAGTTAAACCTCCCTCAGCGCGTTCATCGGGTATCATCCTTGATTCAGTTGCATCACTTGTTGAGAAATTAGATGAAGCCCAAGTGCTTTAATAAGGAGAAATAATGAGCGCTTTAGTTATTGTTGAACATGATAATCAAAAAATGCATTCATCAACCCGGAGTGCTTTTGCTGCTGCATTAAATTTAGATAAGAGCCCAGCGCTGTTAGTTATAGGTCATCAGTGTAGACAAGTAGCTGAAGAAGCTGCAATGTTAGCTGGAGCCAGTGTTGTTTTACTTGTTGAGCATGAAACTTACCAACATCAGCTCGCTGAAAATACTAGTAAGCTTGCTACGACTATTGCAAAAGATTATGAAGTTATTATAGCGCCGTCAACCACGTTTGGTAAAAATCTAATGCCTCGTATTGCAGCACAATTAGATGTAGCTCAAGTTTCTGATGTTACTAAAATAATAGATGAATCGACTTTTGAACATCCCATCTATGCTGGTAATGCAATTGAAACAGTCAAAGTATTAGATGCTAAAAAAGTATTAACTATTCGTACTACGGCTTTCGAAGGCATTACAGCCAGTCAGACAGCTTGCTGTATTGAAACACTTGAAAATATCATTCCAGAAACAAAGACAACTTTTGTGAAGCAAGAGTTAAGTCGGTCAGTTCGTCCAGACTTAGCGAGTGCAAAGATTATTGTTTCTGGCGGGCGTGGTTTGCAAAGTGCTGATAAATTTAAACTTATTGAAGAATTAGCAGACGTCTTAGGTGCTGCTGTGGGGGCGTCTAGAGCTGCTGTTGATGCAGGCTATGTCCTCAATGATTGCCAAGTTGGGCAAACAGGTAAAATTGTTGCTCCTGAATTATATATTGCGATAGGTATTTCAGGGGCAGTGCAGCATTTAGCTGGTATGAAGGATTCAAAGATCATTGTCGCCATTAATAAAGACCCAGATGCTCCTATTTTTCAAATTGCCACCTTTGGTTTAGTTGGTGATTTATTTGAATTAGTTCCAGAACTAATTGAACAATTGAAACAACATTAGGAGATATTATGATTGTTGGTGTACCTAAAGAAATTAAACCTCAAGAAAATAGAGTAGGTTTAGTTCCTGCAAGTGTTAGGGAAATTGTTCGAGCTGGAGGTTCGGTCTTTGTAGAGAAGGGAGCAGGGATTGGAATAGGAATTAGCGACGCTGATTATCAGATAGCAGGTGCAGAGATTCTGGATACGGCTGATGAAATTTTTGCCAAGGCAGAATTAATTGTTAAAGTAAAAGAGCCACAACCTATTGAATGTAAGCGTTTAAGAGAAGGTCAAACAATTTTTACTTATCTACATTTAGCACCAGATCCTCTACAAACACGTCTATTAAAGGAATCTGGTGTTACAGCTATTGCTTACGAAACAGTAACGCAAGATGATGGCGGATTACCTTTATTAACTCCTATGTCTCAGGTCGCTGGACGTATGTCAATTCAGGCGGGTGCTCATTGTCTAGAGATGGCGCAAGGAGGTAGTGGTATTTTATTAGGCGGCGTGCCTGGAGTCGCTGCGGCAAATGTAGTGGTTATTGGTGGAGGCGTTGTTGGTACTAATGCTGTCCGTATGGCTATGGGTATGGAAGCACGGGTTATTGTGTTAGATAAGTACTTGCCACGTTTACGAGAATTAGATTTTCAATTTGGCGCTAAACTCAATACCATTTATGCTACGTCTGATGCAGTAGAGCAATACGTAACAACTGCTGATCTAGTGATAGGTGCGGTCCTTGTACATGGTGCTGCTGCACCGAAAATAGTTACTCGCTCTATGCTTAAAGCAATGCGTCCTGGCTCAGTTGTTGTTGACGTAGCTATTGACCAAGGTGGCTGCTTTGAAACTAGTCGTGTAACAACTCATCAAGAACCTACCTATGTTGTTGATAATGTAGTCCATTACTGTGTTGCTAATATGCCTGGTGCTGTTCCACGTACATCAACATTTGCATTAAATAATGCTACCTTACCATTTGTTATGAGTTTAGTAACCAAAGGTGTTAAAGGTGCTTTATTAAATGATCCGCACTTATTAAATGGTTTAAATGTACATAAGGGAATGATTACTTATGAAGCAGTTGCCCTAGATTTAGGTTATGAATATGTACCAGCTATTAGTGCTTTAAATAGTTAATAATACGATGGTTTTAACCCAAGGACGGGCTAATATCATCTTATTACGCTAAATATAGCTTTTAAGGTCGATTTTTAATTTAAATAAATACAGAATTTTATCCACCGCCTATGTTCTGCGGTTTATCCGCAGAATCCAGCAAAGTGCGTGAAACCTGGATCCCGCGAACAAGTCGCGGGACCTAGGGTTGAGAGTGGATTTAAATTAAGCAGATGTAGCCTGAGTGTAGGCCTGCGGGCCGAAACCCGGGTTTCACGTCGTTTCACCCAGGCTACTTGCTTAACCAGCCTCAGCCTTGAGGCTAGTGAAGCTTCAGAATTATGCAACAATGCCGAACAAGTCGCGGGACGTAGGTGTTGATAGGGGGTTTAAAATAAGTCTAAAACCGCTATTGCCTATGTTCTATACCTTACATATGAACTTCTAAGAGTAAAGACTTAATCCTACAAAGTCGAGGAACGTAGGTATTAATAGTTGATCAAGATAACACATTTTATAAAAACCTTTACCGCCTACGTTCCGCGCTTTATGCGCGGAATCCAGAAAGCTAGGCATTGGTAATTTTAAACTATTAACTACCTCACGATTGCCTAATATAGTTTGTAAATTGGGCCTTCGGCCGATTAATTTTCTAGACGTTACCTACTAATAGACCTACTACTAAAATAAATGGTCTTGCTGGTCCTCTGCGCTGCTGCCTGCACCTGCTACATTGGCACCGCTTCCTTCAGTACCTGCACCTTCTTCAGTAGGTACATCTTGATCACGAAAATATTCAATAATACTATTACTTTGATTTTGTCTGGCTAATAATCCTGTTTTAGGATCAATACGAACAGCGACAATATTTTTAGGTTGTGGAAGTGCTCTTTCAGGTATGTCTTGTAAAGCAATTTTCATAAAATCTATCCACATAGGGAGAGCTAAACTTGCTGCATACTCATGTAAGGATTGAGGGTTATCATAACCAACCCAAGTAGTCACCACTAAGTCTGGTGTAAATCCAGCAAACCACGCATCCACTTGCTCATTAGTTGTACCTGTCTTACCAGCTATGTCTTGCCTGTCAAGAATATTAGCTGCGTGTGCTGTGCCATTTTGTACCACACCTCTTAAAGCCTTAGTCATTAAAAACGCTGTATCGGCCGGAATAACTCTTGGTGCGAGCTCGGAATCATCTTTTTGCTCGCAATCTTCTTGACAAACTTTAGCAGGTCTTGCCTGTAATAATAATCCGCCTTCATTATCTGTAATATGATCAATTAAATAAGGCTCAATTTTATAACCACCATTAGCGAAAACAGCATAGGCAGTTGTTAATTCCATCGGGCTAATTGATAAACTACCAAGTGCTAAAGATAAAGCTTTTGGTAAATTTTCTTTGTGGAAACCAAATCGTGAAAGATAGTCTATTGTATAGTTAAAACCTAAGTCATCTAAGACACGAATGGAAACCATATTACGCGAACGTACAAGTGCTTCTTTAAGCCGAGTAGGGCCATTAAAGGTTAAATTATCATTGTGTGGCCGCCATAAGGTTGGTTGACTAGGATCATCAACTACAATCGGAGCATCGTTAACTAAAGTAGCTAATGTATAACCTTTATCTAGTGCAGCGGCATAAATGAATGGCTTAAAGCTAGAACCAGGTTGCCTGCTCGATTGAGTAGCGCGGTTAAATTTACTCTTATCAAAATTAAATCCGCCAACTAATGCTTCAAGGGCGCCATCATTAGGATTTAGAGCAATTAATGCTGCTTCAGCCTCAGGAATTTGGCTTAAAAACCATTCACCCTGTTGCTGCCTTACATAAACAATATCGCCTTCTTTAAGTATTTGCTTAGCATGAGTTGGTTGTTTGCCGACCCAGCCTTTTTTAAGTGCAGGCTTTGCCCAAGATAAGCCAGACCATTTTAAAGTAAAAGGCTCATTAAAGCGTGTTAACACCTGTGCTTCTTGACCATCAGCACTTAAGACAACTGCAGGCTCTAGGCCATTAAAAGCAGGATATTGCAGAAGATACTTACTTAATGCTTCAGGCGATTTATCCTTTATATTTATATTACTAACTGGACCGCGATAGCCATGACGACGATCGTAACTGAGTAAATGCTCCGCTACAATTTGGTTCGCTGAGAGTTGAAGAGGGGCTTTGATAGTAGTGTAAACATTATAACCTTTTGTGTAAGCGGATGGGCCAAAATGATTATAAAGAGATTGGCGAATCATTTCTGCAACATAAGGTGCTGGTACTTCTACTTTAGAACCATGATATTTAGCAGTAATAGGCTGACTAATTGCTTCTTTATATTGCTCTTCAGTGATATATTTTTCTTCAAATAAACGTTCTAAGACATGATCGCGCCTTTTACGAGCTGCTGTTGGATTTACAATAGGATTTTGCGTAGAAGGTGCTTGTGGTAAACCAGCAATCATTGCTAATTCAGCTAAATTTAAATCCTTTAATGCCTTTCCAAAATAAACGTTAGCCGCGGCACCTACGCCATAGGCACGATTACCTAAGTAAATTTTATTAAGGTAGAGCTCTAAAATTTTTTCTTTGCTTAATTCCCTATCAATTTTAATGGCAAGTAAAATCTCATTAAACTTACGTAAAAAAGTTTTTTTGCGACTTAGAAAGAAATTTCGCGCCACCTGCATTGTAATGGTACTTCCACCTTGGGACTTTGTTCCTGTTTGGATCATACGTAGAGTAGCACGCCCTAGTCCAAAAATATCAACGCCTGAATGCTCAAAGAAACGTTGATCCTCAGTAGCTAGTACAGCATAGATTAGCATTTTAGGGATTTCATCATAAGTAAGAGGAGTGCGTTTTTTTTCACCATACTCTTGAATTAATTTTCCATCTTGGGTATAAATTCGCAGTGGAACTTGTAGATGTATAGCATTAAGAGATTCAACATCAGGTAATTGGCTTTCTAAATAGAGATAAAGAAAGCTTATGCCAACAACCAGCAAGAAAAATAGACTCAAAAGTGCCCATAAACCCTTGCGCCAGAAGTAAATCGCTCTTTTCATATTAGATTAAGATAATTTGTATAATTATATTGAATTTGCGATTATAGCGCTATTTCTTATGATTTTGCGAATAATACTATGCATTTATAGCTTAATTTTTCTTTTTAATTTAGATAAAGTATAAATATTGACTGAAGTTATCATAAAGTTATTCTTAATTTCTATACTTAATAATCTTAAAAAAGCCTCTTTAAGAGGCTTATTTTGTATTAAATTTACCTACCTTTGAAATATCAATATTAGTCCGGAGTATTACCAATATTACTAAGCCTCGGGGAAAAAGTTGATGCATTAGGTAAGGTAGGGCTATTATTAGTCAGTGCATTAAGCCCAAGGCGGTTAGGAGCTCCTCCTGGAAAGAAGGCTAAATTTGGATAAAAAGCAGACCGTAAAATCGATTGCGGTCCTGTATTTTCTTGGATCTGTTTTTTTTCTGTTTGCAGTTTAGCAATTAATTCTTCCGCTTCACTTTGTCTAGATTTTAAATCATTAATCTGGTTTTCAGCTGCCTGAATTGTCTCTTGCTGTATTTGAGATTTTTTTTCTAATTGAGTAATTTGTTCATCTTTTGCAGAATTGGATTTAGTTTCTGTAACCAATAACTCATTTAAATTTTTATTGTCTTCTAAGGTTTTTTTTAGTTCTTGAGCGATTAAGTCTTTCTCTATTTTAAGTTGCTCTAACTTGTTTGTTAAAATGGGTACAAGTAAAATATTTTGATGTTCATTAACAATAGTTTCGATATATAAGGTTACCTCTTCACTGGTTTTAGCACTAATATTATTAACAAGGTAGTTGGTAACTGTTTCGCCCATAATAGACAATGCTTTTTCCCTGTGAAAATTCCATCTGCTAATGAAACGCGCCGCTTCTGTGTCAACATTGTTATATTTTAATTGTACTTTAGTATCTTTACGAATATCTAATAATTCAAAGAGAGTAAGTAGAAAATTTTTTAAGGTTTCTTTAATTACCAGGGTTTCTGATTCACTTAAAGGTTCTTCTTTTTCAGTAAGCGGTTTTAGCTCGTTAATTACGTAAATAAAATAATTTAGACATGAACGCCTAGTTTCATACGTAACAGCTTGTTGTACCAGCTTTGATAGTTCATCGACTAATAGTGAATGAGGCTTTTTTAAAATTTCTTCTGTGTTATAAGTTTGTGAAGTTTGGGTTTCAGCATAATGGATAATTACACGACCTAGTTTAGTTATAAATTCCTGTAAACGTGACATAATAGCTCCTTTACGTAATTACAAGGGTTAATTTCCACTTGTTTAAACACTATATTTAATATGTGCGGTGAGGGCAAGCCTTGAACAATTGAAAAAGATAACAATTAATATGGCTATTAAAGAGCATAAATAGATTTGCTAATCATGATTAATAATACGTAATGAACAGATAATAATTATTATTAAGTGAAAAGATTTCTTTTTTGTAAATCTTAAGCTAGCATGCGACATAGACATAGGGAGATGGAGTTAATGTTTAAATTTAAGTCTAAATGCCCCCCTATTTTAGGGGTAGATATTAGTTCAACAGCTATTAAAATTGTTGAAATATCAGGGCGTGAAGACTCTCGTACTGTTGAGGGCTATGGCTATCAGTTATTGCCGCCTAATACTATGGAAGGGCACACTATTAAAGATATTGATGCAGTGAGTCTAACCATCCAAAATATCCTTAATCGCTACCACTTAAAAAGTAAATTAGCTGTTTTATCTGTACCTGATTCTCTAGTAATAAGTAAAGTTATTCAAGTAAATGAAGGGTTGAATGATTTTGAAATTGAAGAATTAGTTATTATGGAAGCAGATAAATTTATTCCTTTCCCAATTGAAGAAATTAATATTGATTTTGAAATAATAGGTCAATCAGCTAGAAATACAGCCATGCTTGATATCCTTGTTGTTGCTTCACGCTCAGAAAATGTGAACACTCGGGTTGAAGCAGCAACAAAAGCAGGGTTACAAGTCAAAATTATGGATGTTGAGTCTTTTGCTATAGAAAGGGTATGTAATTTGCTCAATAAATTAGAACAGCCAATTAATAAAATTACAGCTGTAATTGATATAGGGGCTTTTTTTGCCAATCTTTATGTCCTAAAAAACAATGAAATTATTTTTACGCGTGAAGAAGAGTTCGGAGGTAGCCAACTGACTGAGACTATTGAACACTATTATCATATTTCTTATGAAGAAGCGTTACGCTTAGAAACACAGCAACAACAAGTACCAGCAGATTATCAAACAGAAATTATTACACCCTTTATTGAGACATTAATATTACATGTAAAACGTGCTTTACAATTTTTCTATTCAACCAGTAACTATACAACTATTGATCAAATTATATTAACTGGTGGTATTGCTAGAATACCAGAGCTTGCAAAGAGAATTGAAGAAGAAATTAATATCGTTACAATAGCAGCAAACCCTTTTTCTTATTTAAATCTTAATAGGAAGTTAAATGCTGAATATGTAGCTAATGATGCAGCTTTGTTAATGATAGCTTGTGGCTTAGCATTACGGCATATGGGTTAAATTTTATGACCAATATTAATTTATTACCTTGGAGAGAATTAAGGCGAGAGCAAGAAAAGCGACAATTTACCACCTTGCTTATAGGTTCTCTTCTTATAGGAATTGGAATTGTAATACTCATTAATTATTATGTTCAAGATTTAGTCACTGAACAAATGGCACGAAATCAGCGTCTTCAGGATGAAATTAATACTTTTAATCGACAAATTGCGGCAATAAAGCGTCTTAAAGAAGTCAAAGCTGGGTTAATTTCACGAATGAAAACAATACAAGGTCTACAAGAAGGACGTACGCTGACCGTGCATTTGTTTGATGAGCTAATTAAAGTTGTTCCTGATGGTATTTACCTTACTCAAGTTAAACGAGTAGGAGATACGGTAACATTACATGGCTATGCTGAGTCTAATACAAACGTCTCTATCTTAATGCGTAACATTGAACAAAGTCCGTGGATTCAAACTCCAGCTCTTACTGAGATTAAGAAAAGCAAAGAGGCAGCTTCTGAAATTAATAATGAATTTGTTTTAAGTTTTGTAATTAAAGCGAAAAATCCCATATGATGAATAATTTAAATTTAAGTGAATTAACATTAGAAAATGTTGGCCAATGGCCACCTATAATAAAATACTTAATAGCTGCATCGTTAATAGCGATTATCATCGTCTTTGGTTATTTATTAATAATAAAACAAAATCTTGAATCACGTGATAGTTATATAGCGCAGGAAAAAACATTGCGTGAAGAATTTGAAAGAAAACAGCAATTAGCAGCTAATTTACAAACCTATAAAATGCAGTTACAAATCATGAATGAGCGATTTGGCACTATGCTAAAACAGCTTCCAGCAGAAAATGAAATGCCAGGTTTATTAGAAGATATCTCCAAAACGGGTATAGCTAGTGGCTTAGCTTTTGATCTATTTGCTCCCCAAACTGAGGTAAAGCACGATTTCTATATTGAGCTTCCAATCAAACTTACTGTAATAGGCAACTATCATCAATTAGCTGTGTTTATTAGTCGCATTATTCAAATGAGTCGTATTGTTACTTTACATGATTTTGAGATAAATCCACAGATGGATGAAAAATTAAAAAAACCTATAAAAGATTTATTAATAATGCAATTAACAGCAAAAATTTATAGATATAAAACCAAATGAAAATGCAACTATGGCTAAATTTATTTTTGATTTTAATATTATCTGCTTGTTCAAGTACAAGCGAAGATGATTTAGAGCAATATATTAGCTCAATTAAAATGCGTAAAGTAAGTCCAATTGAGCCTCTACCTACTTTTATACCGCCAGTAAAATTTATTTATCCTGAGCAGGATAATCGTCGTAGTCCTTTTAAACAAAAAGAAGTAATAGTAACAACCGAACCTGATCAATTTACACCTGATTTGAAAAGACCTAAGCAGCGTTTAGAACAATTTCCACTTGATGCTTTAAAATTTGTAGGTGTAATAGAGCAGGTGTCTACGATATGGGGGTTAATTAGTCTACCTAATGGCGAAATTGTCCGGGTTAAGCCGGGTGATTATATGGGAAAAAATTTTGGTAAAATAATTCGTATTACTGACACCGAGCTTCTTTTAGAAGAAACAATTCAAATTGCAGGGAAGTGGCAGAAAAGAAAAATTCAATTTAATTTAAATGCAGGGAAATAGGAGTTTGGTTTTGCGTAGGTTTATCGGCGTAGTTGTACTGTTTGTTAGTTTTTATGGTGCTTTATTTGCTAAAGATAATGTTTTAGTAGGGATAAAAGTTATCCCTTTGCCAAGTGAAAGAGTAAAAATAGATTTTGTTTTCAGTGAGCCATTAACTACTTTACCTACAAGCTTTATCACCGAAAAGCCCATGCGCTTAGTACTGGATTTTGCACAGGCTATGAGCCAACTTGATCAGACAGTAGTGGCTAAAAAAATTAACCTGGGAGTTTTAAGTGACTATATTATCGTAGCAGTTGATAAACGAGTACGCGCCATTCTTAATTTATCTACAGTAGCTATTTATTCAGGTTATGTTGCTGGCAATATTTATACGCTAACCCTTACAGGTAAAACGCAGCCTGTTTCTGAGCAACGTAAAGAGGTATTTATTACTCATAGGCCAGTTAAAGCTCATTTTACGATTAATAATATTGATTTTCGGGGAACGGGTAAGCAAGTTGGGCGAGCCATAATTGATGTTTCAAGTGGTAGCATACCGGTGGAAATCAAACAAGTAGGTAAGAATATTATAGCCAACTTTATCAGTACTCGTGTTCCTGAACGGTTAATGAAACTTTACGATGTGGCTGATTTTCAAAGCCCAGCTCAACTGATAACCTTACGACAAATTGGCAAAAACACGCAGTTAGTTATCAAAAATAAAGGCGACTATGGTCATTTTGCCTATCAGGTTAATAAGCAATTTTTTATCGATATTTTCCCCTTAACAGCGGAAGAAGTAAGACAGGCGAAATTAAAAAAACAGGTTTATACGGGCAAAGCTATTTCCTTAAATTTTCAAGATATTTCAATTCGGGCAGTATTGCAGTTATTAGCGGAGTTTAGTGGTTTTAATATTGTAGTAAGTAATGCAGTTGACGGCAAAATTACCTTACGATTACATGATGTGCCTTGGGATCAAGCACTTGATATTATTCTTAAGACTAATAACCTTGATAAAAGGCAGACTGGTAATATTATCTTTGTTGAAAGAGCAGATACTTTAGTCAAAAGAGAGCAAGCAGAGCTTAAATCGCAGCAAGTTGTAACTAATTTAGCACCACTACGTTCTGAGTTATTGCAATTAAATTTTGCTAAAGCAGCAGATATTGCTACTCTTTTAAAAGATAGAAATACATCATTATTATCAAGACGAGGCTCGGTAAGTGTTGATGCGCGTACTAATACTATCTGGATTCAAGACACAGGTGATCAAATTGAACATATTCGTGATTTAGTCAAACAGCTTGATATTCCAGTTAGACAAGTACAAATTGAGGCACGTATCGTAAATGTATCACGTGAAGCTATTAAAGATTTAGGTGTGCGTTTTGGAATTTCTCGGCCGCCACATTTGAGTGGGACGCTAGAGGGTGCTAATGCATTCCAAGTGCCCCCAGCCTTTGATCCTGTTACCGGAACTCTCATACCAGCGGCAGTTCCCATTGCGCAGCGATTGAATGTAGATTTACCTGCTCCAGTTGCAAATCCTGCTTCTATAGGTATTGCATTAGCTAAGCTTGGTGATGATATTTTGCTAGATTTAGAACTTTCTGCGTTAGAAAGTGAGGATAAAGCAGACATTATTGCTAGCCCACGATTAATGACGACCAATCAACAAGCAGCTTTAATTGAGTCAGGTGAAGAAATACCTTATCAGGAAGCTACATCAAGCGGGGCTACAGCAGTTGCCTTTAAAAAGGCAGTTTTAAGTTTAAAAGTAACCCCTCAGATTACACCTGATAATAAGATACTTTTAGATTTACAGATTAACCAAGATACACCTTCCCCACGTTTAGTAAATGGGGTGCCAGCTATTTTGACTAAACAAATTCAGACTAGCGTTTTAGTAAATAATGGCCAAACAGTCGTATTAGGTGGTATTTATCAACAAGAAAAAGATAGTACTATTAATCGGGTGCCTTTTTTAGGTGAATTACCTGGTATTGGCGTTTTATTTCGTAATAAACATTCAAGAATTAGAAATGAAGAGTTGCTCATTTTCATTACTCCAAGGATAATAACGGATAATTTATCCATTTTGGCAGTAAATGGACGAGGCATTGAATTAGATAAATTTGGAAAGCCAATTAATGTTTATAAATAAATTTCTTGAATAAACACCAAGAAGTTAATAATAATTTGCAATTTTTAATCGGTTGTATAGCTACTATTTTATATATTTAGTAATTTATGAAGCATAATTTATAATAAAATGAGCCTAAAGTTATTGAACGTAAGCAAAATGAAAGTAATCCTATAGCGTTATTCACTAAACTTTAGACAAAGCACTGGTGGCTAAGCCATAGGTGCTGTCCATATTGTATAAAGTTTAGTAGATGCTATATATAGGCTTTGGGTATTAAGTTAATCAAAAAGAATTGTTTGTTTACAATTCTCAATTAGCAAAGAGGTATATGATCAAAAATGAGCATAGTTAAAGTACGTAACATTTTTTTAATTGGGCCTATGGGAGCAGGAAAAAGCACTATTGGCCGTACTTTGGCAAAAGAGCTCAAATTAGAGTTCTTTGATTCTGACGAAGTAATTGAAGAACGTGCCGGGGCAGATATATCCTGGATATTTGATATCGAGGGAGAAGAAGGATTTCGTCGGCGTGAGCAAAAGGTAATTGATGAGTTAACTCAAAAAACCAATATTGTTTTAGCTACCGGCGGTGGGGTAGTAATGACTCCTGAAAATCGTAATGCCTTAGCTGGCCGGGGTACGGTCATTTATCTTAAAACGTCCTTACAACAACAGTTTGAGCGTACTAAACGTGATACTAAAAGGCCTCTTTTACAAACAGATAACTTGGAAAGTCGCCTAGAAATGTTGCGTGATGAGCGTGAACCCTATTATGAAGAGTTGGCAGATATTAGCTTTGAGACAGATAAGCTAACTGTTAAAGCTGTTGCTAATAATATTATTAAATATATCTATGGCGAACTTTGAGCTGCTTCATACATTAGGAGTTAATTTACCAGGACATGACTATCCTATTTTTATAGGCAAGCAGTTATTAGTAAATAAATGTGATTTGTTACCTGCTTATGTAAAATCTAAGCAAGCAATGGTGGTTACAAATCAAACAATTGCTCCTTTGTATTTAGATTATATAAAGCAAACATTGGTTGATAAGCAAGTTGATAGTGTCATACTTGCAGATGGTGAAGAACATAAAAATCAACAAAGTCTTTTTCAAATTTTTGAGGCCTTGATTGAAAAAAAACATCACCGTGATACAACTATTATTGCCTTAGGTGGTGGCGTGATAGGAGATATTGCTGGTTTTGCAGCGTCAACCTATCAAAGAGGGGTTCCTTTTATTCAAATACCTACTACTCTGCTAGCTCAAGTAGACGCGTCAGTAGGTGGTAAAACTGCAATTAATCACCCAAAAGGGAAAAATATGATTGGTAGTTTTTATCAACCTGAGGCAGTAATTGTCGATCTTGCTGTTTTGAGTACTCTACCTCCACGAGAGTTTCGTGCAGGCCTTGCTGAAGTTATTAAGTATGCCATTTTAGTAGGTGGTAATTTCTTTATACAAGTAGAAGAAGCTTTAAAAAATAACTTAAGTAGCTACTCATTAGAGCTGGCTGAAATTATTTATCACTGTTGTCAAATAAAGGCAGACTATGTGCAAAAAGATGAACGTGAGGCAGGATTAAGGGCTTTATTAAACTTAGGTCATACTATAGGCCATGCTCTGGAAGCGTATACTCATTATCAATATTGGCTTCATGGTGAAGCAGTAGCGATTGGCTTATATTGTGCTGCGTTATTGTCTTATCGATTAGGTGAATTAAATTGGGAGTCAGTTGAAAAAATAGATAATTTATTAAAATTAGCAAAATTACCGAGACGAATACCAAAAGACATTAATCTGGAGCATTTATACATGTTGTTAGCAACAGACAAAAAAATTAAAAATAATACGTTGCGCTTTATTGTGATTAAAAGTATTGGAAATTGCTCTCTTACAAGTGACATTAACGGACTAATGATTCAAGAAGTAATGGCAAGCGCAGTTGAAGGAGACTAGTAAGATGTTATCTAGTTCCAGCGATACTGTTTTTCTGCCAGAGATTGCCACCACTTCCCTATATAAGCCTAATAATTGGTTAGCTAACATTAATTTTATTAACCATCTTGTTTTATTTAATGATTTAATGATTGTTGTTATGGCTGAGCAAGGAGGGGGTAAAACTTCTTTTATTCAGTTATTACAAGGAAACTTAGATCTTGAAATAAGTACTTGCATTATAGATGCAAAGCTACCTCTGGCAGAAGCGCAAGTTTTAATTGAATTAGAAAAATTTTGTAATTTAGTACCCAGTTTAAAGCCCGAACTAAGTGATCTAGTCGAACAGGTTAATTCTATTAAAAAACATATTTTAATAATTATTGATAATGCTCATCATTTAAAAGAGAATTTTTTAAAAAATCTTTTAGTAGAAGTAAAAAAATATCAACATAATTTTTTTCATATTTGTTTAGCTACAGATTTTTCTTTAAATCCATTATTAAATTCATTACACGGGGATACTTTTAAAAATTTAATTCATACTATTGAGTTAGGTCCTTTAAGTAAAAAAGAAACAAGAAAATATTTACTTAAAAAACTGTCTTTAAATAAGGGAATTAATCAGAGTTTAACAGAAAAAAATTTAAGTGAATTTTATAATTTAACTAGTGGTTATATCGCTCGAATTAATACCCATCTAAATCATTTTTTTAATTTAGATAATAAAATAATTCGACAATCTTTTTTCCCAAGGCGTAGTCATTTAATAGCCGGTTTGTTTTTATTGATAGTGGGAGCTGTCTATTTAGGAAAAAATAAATTTAGTGATCAAGTTACCGCAGTGGAACTCTCTAATTTATCGAGGCCTTCTTTAGAGGCTCAAAAGGTTACTATTAGGAATGACTTAAAACTAGATAATAAAATTACTACGGCAATTAATAAAGCTTTAGTGAGCGCTTTAGAATTGGTTTTTATAGAAAATGAAGACAAAAAAACAGAAGTCGATGCACTATACCCGCCTAATTATGAAACAGGGACGATAGCTAAAGCTATGGTAATACATCAGGTTGGGTATCTTGAATCTTGGTAAAAAGCAGCTTAAAGATTCTTTCATTCTCACACCAGGTAGAAATTTATTTCTACCTGGCATAATACCAAATATTAAGATAGATTTGCGCCTACAAGGAAATAATAGAACTCTTAACGATTAAAACTTTGACCTATTAAATTAAGATACAATCTCTTATGCGGTAGGCTTGACTGGCTTCTCCATTAATTTTTTCTTTTTTAAAGAATTATATTTTAAAATTTTAGACCAATTATGATAGCCATAAAGTGCCATTAGCGTATAAATAATCATTAGCAAGGTATGAAAAGGGATGTTTTTTTGCAAGTATAAATAAGCGTAGAGAGCATCTGTAATAAGCCATACTATCCAAGTTGCTATAAATTTATAGCACATAAGCCACTGGCCAGCTAAACTTAAGGAAGTCGTTAAAGCATCAAGTATGGCAACATCTGAGTTAGTAAAAAAAGTTAAGATAAATTTAATGCTTAGGAAAAGGCTTAAAATTATGGTTAAGAGTATATACCACTGTTTAGCCTTTAGAATTTGAATAGATTGATGCTCATTATCACTAGGTTGCCGCCACTTAAACCATCCATAACAACTTGTAATAAAATAGAAAATCTCTAATAACATATCGGCATAGATGCCTTTTTGCCAATAGAGCAGACTATTTAAGCTTGTTGCAACCAAACTAATTAACCATCCATAACTATTTAAACGAATAAAATAAATAGTTGCTAAAAGTGATAGGCATGTGCCAAGTATATCTAAAAACATAATCTATCCCTTCGTCGGCATGACCCGAACAGGTTTAATGGGTATAATCTCAGACTATAAAAAATTTATATCTATTTATTTTGTAACCTAAGCTTTTGCAATTGGGCCAATCGGTTAATGGCGCTGCCTGCCTTAGGACTCTAGCCTACGTCTCGTAGCTTATCTGCCGTTGTTGCATAACTTGAAGCTTCGCTAGCCCCAAGGCGGAGGCTGGTTAAGCTAGTAGTCTGGGTAAAACGATGTGAAACCCGGGTTTCGGCCCGCAGGCCTACACTCAGGCTACAGCTGCTGAAGTTATACCCTTTAGGTTCGTAACGCCCCCTTTTTTATCTATTCTTTGTTTTAACTAAATCTCATAATATATGCAACAACGCCGACTTGTTCGCGGGATCCAGCGCTCTAATTCTCGGCCGAGATTCTAGAACCCTCAGACAAGCCGGGAGACGTAGAGTGAGTCAAAAAGACTTAAGGCAGCGCCAATAGGCCAAGAGGTTAACTAGATCGTAGGCAGGCTTAGAATCAAATCTACTTTTTAATAGACACCTCGGAACAATAATTTAACAAATTTTAAGCAATTAAAGCAAATACTTATGAAAATTATATTATTTTCTGATAGGCTTATAATAAAATTAAGGCAACGTTTATAATAAAGTGTCTGTACAGGATAAAAGGTAATAAATAGCTTTTAACTTTCGATTCCTGTCTTGTTCAGAGGTGTTATTGTATTAATTATGTTTTGCTTTATTGCTGCGTTGCAAGCGTTCTAATGTTGTTTAATTTATGGAATTCTAAGGGAGATTAGAATGTATAAAAAGGTGATGTTTGCTACTGATTTTGATGAAGTAGGTATTAAGGCTGCTAAAAAAGCTAAGAAAATTGCTGATGAAAATGGAGCCGATTTATTACTTGTTCATGTAGTTGAACCTATTCCAGCCTATGCTTACCCTGGTTTTGCTGGTTTTGCAGAGGTAGAAATTTCTATTCGCGAACAAGCTGAGAAAGAACTAGCCTCGTTAGCTAAAATGCTAAACGTCGATTCGGCGCATTGCATGATCGAGTATGGCTCAACTAAAAACGAGATTCTTCGAGTCGCTAAAGAGAAAAAAATTGATCTTATTGTCACTGGAAGTCATGGTAAGCATGGATTAGCCTTGCTATTAGGCTCAACAGCCAATGCCATTTTACATGGCGCTGAATGCGATGTTTTAATCGTACGGCCAATGGTGGATAAAAAATAAAGTAATTGTAAAAACTATTAAGGCCTTTAATCTCTTGGAAACAAATTTTCAGAATTAAAGGCATTTTTACAAACCAGATAAGATTTCAATATTTATTTCTTACTTCTTAAAGTACTCAGTTTTTAATAAATAGTTATTATCTAAATCATTTCTACAAATCATTATTTTCTAAGCCGTAACAATATGAGACATAATTAAACGGTTGGTTATGTTGTAAGTTATAATTTATGCCGCAATTAATGTTAGGTGGCTTAAAATCTTATGTTTTTCAGCTACTTTGACTTGAGATAAAAAGTATTTTCAAAAAAACTTTAGAACTAATAAAGATACTAAACTTTTGCAGCAGAAGTTTTAAATTAACCTATAAACACTGTACATAAATCAATATTCGTTTTAATCTTTTTATTTGATTTTCCAACTAAAGCTATAAAGAATTAAATTCTCTCTCAACAAAATGGTATATACCTTCACCATTCAGGGGATTAGACTTTGGCTTTTGCCCTATTAAAACAAAAATCAAGCCGTAAAAATCCCGCTTCAATAGTGAGAGGTATAGAATTTTTATAGGAAATTTTATGAAAAAAATAGGAATACTTTTGTTAAGTTTTATATGTTGCTTGTTTATCACAACATTTTCTGCCAACGCTCTAACAAAATCTGACGTAATACGTACTACTGTACAACAAACATCTGCACCAGTTAACGAGGCCGTCAAAAATGAGTACTGGGTAGAAACCAGGGGTAATTTAAACATTACCATGCCATCCATACCAGAAGCTGGACTAGCTAATCCAGAGGTTACAATTACTGGCATGGGGCAAACCTTAAAACATACTATGGCTTGGGGAGTGGTATGGAGTGTAAAGAACTTGGCTGCTGGTTTTTATACGATTACTGCCTCTAATGTGAGTATTGGCCAACACACCTATCAAGCAAATCGCGTTAATACCACTCTAGAAGCTAATAATACGGCACCAGTGGTGGTAAAATATACACTTGCACCATCTAGTGCAGGCAATTTGACTATCACAATACCGGATGCCCCTGTTAATGGATTAAATAATCCTGTAATCACTGTGCAAGGTATGGGAAAAACATTCAATCAAATAGTTCCTTGGGGTACACAGTGGCAGCTTACTGATCTCGCTGCTGGTAATTACACTGTAACTTCTTCTACGGTTACAGACACTGATACCTATCAAGCAAATCCAGTAGAGATCACCGTAGCAGAAAGCGAAACGCTGCAAGCTGAAATGAAATATACTCTCGTTGCTGCTAATTCAACAACGGCATTATTACCTGCTTATACCCCTGAAAATAATAACCGTCCTATTTCTTGGAATAAGATTAAACATATAGTGATTATTGTTTTTGAAAATTCTGGTTCCGAAGATGCATTAGAGCAACCATTTTTTAAATCATTAACAACTAAGGGAGCATATTTATCCAATTATTCAGCGGTTAGCCACCCTTCACAACCTAATTATCTTGCTTTAATTGGTGGTTGTACGTTTGGGGTCATTGGCGATGGTAATCATAATATTAATGCCAAACATATTGGCAATTTGCTTAATGCAAAGGGTTTAACCTGGAAGTCATATGCTGAAGGCTATCCTGGTAATTGCTTCCAAGGTGCTAACAGTGGCACTTATTATCGTAAACATGAGCCTTTTATTAGTTTTGTTAATGTCCAAAGTAATGCTGGTGAGTGTGCCAAAGTTGTACCTGGTCAACAATTTTTCTCCGATTTAGCGGCAAATAAACTGCCTAAATATTCTTTATACATACCAGATATCAATAATGATGGTCACGACACCGGTGTGGCGTTTGCCGATAAATATTTTTCTAAAACCTTTGGTCCGATATTTAATAATGCAAGCGTAATGAATAATACCCTTTTTATTATTACCTTTGATGAGGACGATAATATTTTTACCAATAAGGTGTATACAGCTTTTGTTGGCGCTGGTGTAAAAGCAGGCGCTACTAGTGCGCTTAAATATAACCACTATAGTATCTTAAAAACAGTTGAAGATATATTGCAACTAGGTACCTTAGGTAGGAAGGACCAGAAGGCAGCTGAAATTTTAGATATTTGGGATGCTGTTTCTTAATTTATTAATTAAATATACTAAGGTATTTATCAATTAAGGCGATTATCTTCCTAGGTAATCGCTCATGTTCCTAATTCGTAGAAGAAACCGAATAATAGATCATTTTTCTCCTTCCGAAAGGCTGTATTTAGCACATTTTGAATGAAAATCATCTTTCAAAATATCCTTTAATTGTAAGAAAAATTCATGTGTCTTTAATACAGCGACATTCTATGGCAATATTTTTTTATCAAACAATAATTTTGGTTTGTGTATAGGTTGTTATTATTAAACTTGTAGGTTGAGCCAAATGGCCCAACCTACGCTAACTAATCCATCAATAGTGCATCAACTTTAGCAGCACAGATAAAATCATTCATAGTGAGTCCTTTTAAGGCATGCGTCATAAAACTAACATGACAATAGTTATAGCCAACTTCTAAATCAGGATGATGATTTTCTAAATTGGCAATCCAGGCAAGTGCATTTACAAATGCCATGGTTTCATAAAAGTTATGAAATTTAAATGAACGCTTAATAATTTTATTATCTGCAGAAACCTGCCAATTTTCATTAAGCTGTGGCATTAGATTTTTAACTTGTTCTTGATTTAAGGCTTGACCAATACCTTCACAAGATTCGCATTTTTTTTGGCGTAATTCGCTACTCATAGGATTTTCCTTCTTTAAGGCTAATTGCTAAATTATCAAGAAATCGAGTGTTATGCTCAGGTAGCCCAATGCTTACTCGTAAGTGACTAGTTAGGCCATAATTATCTAATGGTCTAACTATAATTCCTTTTTCTAGTAATTTCTTGTAAATAGGCTCGCTTTGCATACCACAATCAAAGGTAATAAAATTTCCTACTGAGGGTAGGTAGCTAAGATTAAGATCAATTAACCCTTGTTCTACTTGCTTTAATCCTTGGATATTTAGGGCAAGAGTTGATGTTAAAAACTCTTCATCTTCTAAAGCCGCAGCGCCGGCAGTTAAAGCAACTTGATTAACTGAAAAAGGTAGCTGGACTTTATAAAGTAGATTAATAATATCAGGATGCGCTATTGCATACCCTAACCTTAATCCGGCAAGGCCGTAAGCTTTGGAAAACGTTCTAGATACAACTAAATTGGGAAACTCTTGCAGTAAACTAAGAGCACCTGGTTCATCTTGATAAGCATACTCATAATAAGCTTCATCAAGTACTACGATAGTTCCAGCAGAGATTTTTTTAAGTAAGTGACGAATCTTTTCTAGCGGAATAAGTAGCCCTGTAGGATTATTAGGATTGGCTAGAAAAATTAAGGCAGTATTAGTATCAGCTAGCTTTATCATAGCCTCAATATCAACTTCCCAACTAGTTAACACCGGACTTGATTTAACAGGTATACCTAATATTTGGGCCTGAATACGATAAGAGATAAAGGCATAATCATGAGTAAGTATATGCTTATTGGTATGTAGACCAAAAATAGTCAATAACAAAGAGAATAAGGAATCAGAGCCATTACTTAAGAATAATTTGTTTTCGGGAATAGCTAGTTTTTCACTTAATTTTCTATTAAGAGGGTGACTGGCAGGTGCCGGATAAGTAGCAATTTTTAAACCAGTTAGCTTAGCAATGGCACTTATAACGTTAGAACTACAACCTAGCGGATTTTCATTACTTGCAAGCTTGATAATATCGGTTATTTTTTTTTCTTGGCCTAACTCTTCAATTGATTTGCCAGGTATGTAAGGTTTTAAATCTCTAATACCTTTATGAGGCAATTTTTGGTAATCACAAGGCAAAATACTCTCCTTAGTTATACACGTGGTCTAGAGTTGTTTCATATTGTTGCTCATCTTACTGAAGAAACCATACAAAGTGAATTTTATTTACTATAGCATCACCCACTAAACTTTATACTTTGTTGCAAGCTCTTACAGCTTAAGTCATGTACTTTTGTATACACTCCTTAGCCTCCTTCGCTTGCGCCTTGTCTAAAACTTAGTGGGTGACGCTATATAACAAATATTGCTTGCCTAATAGCTGGAAAAAAAGCTATTCTTGGCGGGCAATTTCAAACCTCAATAATGGATTATTATATGCAACGCGGATTTTCATTAATCGAAGTGCTTATTTCGTTACTTATTATTAGTACTACAATTTTGTCGCTATTTAATCAACAGTTACATCATTCCTTATTAAGCCATGACATACTAGCAGAGTGGTCAAAGCTTATAAATGTTACCAATTTAACTGAGCAATTTTTACAATAAATGGGTTAGTTATATAACGTTTTAAATAATATTTAAATTGCTTGCCTAAGTAAATGCACGGTTATTTTTAAGTAAAATAGTTATGCCTAAAAATACCAATTAGCAAACTTAAGAATTAGAAGAAAGATGATTACTCAACGTGGTGTAGGTCTAATTGAATTAATGATAAGCCTATTTCTATTTTGTTTACTAATAGCTATAGCTACTCAATTTTATCTTATGAGTAAGCGTCATTATTTGACAACAGAGAAGGATTTAACACAGGCGGTTGATATGCAACTAGTTAATCAATTAATTCGCGATAGTATTAGAGCAGCAGGGTTTACCCCATGCTTAAATATGAATTATTTAATTATGCAAGATGGGCGTGAAGGCACAAGCGCGTTGCTTAAAGCTATTGAGATTAAGGAAAACAGTTTAACCATTAGAAGAATGAGTGATGATTTTTTTACAGTTAAGCGCCAATTTGATTCACAACATTTATTAATACCAGATACAAAAGACTTAGCTAAAGGCGATATTGTCCTAATTGCTGATTGTGTTTATGGTGAAATTCATGAGTTAGATTCTATTGAGTATACTTCTTCAGGTTTATTAATCGGTTTAAAAAAACCGCTTAGTTTTACTTATATGGCGCCTATGTATATAGGCTCTTGGTTACAAGAACAATTTTTTATCAAAACTGATAAACAAAATATAAAAAACTTATTTTACAAAATAAATCATGCTGAGCAATTAACATCAGTTATTAATCATTTTTCTGTCAAATTATTAAAGAAAGGTAAGCACCAGTTTATTGATGTTATCTTAGGGATAGAGGATAAGGCTATGCAGTTATACACTAGAGTGCGGCTATCTTGAAGCAACAACAGGGCATAATTTTGCTAACTACTGCTGTTTTTCTAAGCCTAATTACCCTATTACTTTTAGCACAAATAGAGCTTGTTAACCTATCTCAAAAATCACTTAACCAGTTTATAATCCATGAGCAAGCACTACATTTTTTAGAAACAATAGCTCTGCGGGTAACCAATCAATTAAGTCAGCTTAAGCAAAACACTAGCTGTGTTACGAAAAGCCTTGAGCCAAATGACGTTATTAATAGCTTAAAGAAGCAGCAATTAGGGTGTTTAAAACTAGATAAGACGTTTACTTATCGCTATTTAGCAGAATATTTAGGGAAATTTAATTGTATAAGAATTAAACTTAAAGAAAAGACATATGCTACCGAGCATTGGCGCTTGACTATCGCATTATTAAAGCCACAGGTTTTTATTTTGCAACTGCGAGTTGCACAAGTAACCGACTATTCTAAGGCCTGTAAACAACCTGTTATTATAGAGTCAGGCGTTTTAAGCTGGCGCTATTTGACTTAATTAAGTTATAATAGAATTTTTTTTGTAAAAACTGAGTTGTTCATGTTCAAATTAGTAAAAAAGTATCTATTTGGTTTAATAGTTTTTTCTAGCTCTATTATTCAGGTTTGGGCGGATGCAGAGGTCGTTTCTCTATTTCCTATAGAACATTATAATCAGAATGTCTCCCATTGGATTAAACCGACCGATCCAAATTATAATCAACCTTTGCTAAGCCAAACTATTCAAGAGCAACGAATAGCTGAGTTTTTTGACCATTATTTTGGTAAGGCGTCACCGTGGAGTGCCGATTTTGTTAACCGATTATTACAGCAACCAGCACCTTATAATCTTCAAGCTTTTGAAAAAAGTACATTAGATGGGTTCAGTAATGAAGGTAAAGACAATAACCACATTGGCTATGGCGAAAATTTTAGACCTTACCCTAAAAAATGGGTAATGCATATTGCAGAAAATATTGATTTTGCTCAATTAGATAACCTAACTTATCAAGATAAAAATCGTGGTATTGTTATTGAAAATTTAGCAGCACGTGCTTTACCAACCACCGATGTTCACTTTTATCATTATAAAATTCCTGGCCAAGGCTATCCTTTTGATAATTTACAACAATCAGCTCTATGGGCAGGTACACCTGTCTATATTTTGGCACAAAGTAAAGATCATGCCTGGTCGCTTGTGTTAACACCTGAGTATATTGCTTGGGTTAAGAGTAAAGGCATTGCTCGTAGCAGCAATGATTTTGTCAGCAAATGGAAAGCACAAGCTCAAGAAAAAATGGCAGCTATTATTCGTCCCCAAACCCAATTGCTTGATAAAAAAGGCCATTTATTAATTACAAGTTATGTAGGCGCTGTATTTCCAGCGCGCCAGGTTAATGGAGAAATTCACTTACTTGTGCCAATTGCTGATCGTAATCACCATGCTTCAATAGCGCAGGCATATGCGTCTACAAAACAGGCAGCGCTAATGCCACTTAAAGCAACACCACATAATTTTGCTAAAGTCATGCATAACTTGATTGGACGGCCTTATGGTTGGGGCGGCGCTTATTTTTATAATGATTGTTCTGCTGAATTAAAAAGTTTATTTACCCCTTTTGGTATTTGGCTGCCAAGGCATTCGTCTCATCAAGTCGAAATGGGTAAGCAAGTAGATTTAAGCCCTCTGTCAGCAAAACAAAGACTTGATTACTTATTAAACCAAGGTAGACCTTTTATGACTATTATCTACATTGGTGGTCATGTAGTTTTATATATTGGTAAGGTCCTTAATCCTAACAAGCCTTCAACCTTAATGGCTATGACTTATCAGAATCTTTGGGGCCTAACACCTCGTTCAAGCGATAGACGCGCAGTAGTGGGAGGTGCTGTATTATTTCCACTCTTGTTAGAATATCCAGAAGATGCAAGTTTAATATCGCAAGCTGATAAACCCTTTTTTCAAGTAGCTTATCTAGATGAGGCGCCTAACATAAGACAAGAATTTAACTATCTTGATATTAAGTCATTGATGACGCAGGGTAAATAGAGCTTAGTCAGTATAATCTAAGCTATCATAGCTTTAGGTTATGGTGTTGCCTTAAGTGATTAATATAAATAGCGATAATAAAAATAATTAAAATTGTAAAATAATTTATCAGTATGTGTTTGTCTTTAGGCAAGCACAAAATAGGTGGAGATTATTTTTTTAAAGGCTGAATTGTTTTTTTGCTATCTTTTCCGCCATACCAGGAAGGCGCATCGCTAGCTGGAAAAGTTTCTTCTAATGTTTCGTCTATGATTTCTTCAGCGGTTTTGGGAGAATGCAAATCATTTTTCTGTAATCGTTGATTCTTTCTTTTTTTCAGATGCTTCATAAGCATGCCTCAGCTATAATATTTTTAATTTCCTTATGTACTAATTATAACATTCTTTGTTTATTCTTTTTTAAGCAACACTTTATTTTGAGTAATTATCTAGAGAGAAGATTTATTTACTGTTGAGTTAGTTTTTAGTTTTTTCATAACTAACCATAACGGTGGTAATGCTAATAATTGAATAAATACTGAAAAAGCAACTAAAACGGGAATGGATAAATCATAAAGGATACCCATTAAAAAACTCCCTAAAAACCAAAATAATCCAAATCCGGTGTTAAAGATGCCATAAGCAGAGCCACGTTTCTCCTTAGGTACCATATTTGCTACAATAGCTCTCATTAGGGATTCATGCGCACCGACACCGGTGCTCCATAATATAATACCGATTAGCACTTGATAAAAATTACCTAAAAACACCAGGGGTGCAAAAAAGCAAGAAAAAACAGAAACAAGAATTAAAATTAAAAAACCGCGTCTATCATAAAAGTGGCCAAAAAGAGGTGCTGTTAAAGAATTAAGACCAACAGCAATAGCATAAAAAACTGGAATCCATACGGGAGATAAAAGGGCTGTTTTTTGAAGATGATAAGCAATTAATGGAAAATCCGCGAATCCCGCAGCTATCAGGGAGGCACCTAGAAGATAAATCCAAAAAGAAGAGTTCATTCCCTGAGCTTCTAAGCTGCTTTGTGGTACTTCTAATTCATGTGGCTTAGGGTAAAGCCAGCGAGCAAATAAAAGGGTTGATAAGGCAAGTAAAGCTGGAATTAAAAGGATTGCAAAACTTTCTTGATAACTGCCTTTAAAATATAATACGCTAGCAACTATTAAAGGTCCTAGCATCGCGCCAATTTGATCAATAGCTTCATGCAGCCCAAATACCCAGCCCATCCCCATTTTTTGCCCAGCATGAGACAACATAGCATCACGCGAAGGTATACGAATTGCTCTGCCCGCACGCTCAGCAATAATCAATGTAGCTGCTACCCACCAATGCTCTGCTAAGGCTAACAAAGGTACAACTAGTAAATTGCAAGCATAGCCAAAGATTGTAAGCCCCCAATACTTACCAGTTTTATCGGCAAGATAACCTGAAACAAGACGCAGTGCATAGCCTATAAATTCGCCAAATCCGGCAACAAATCCCACTATTGCAGCATTTGCACCTAAGACTGCTAAATAAGGGCCGGTAATACTTCGAGCCCCTTCATAGGTCATATCAGCAAATAGACTGACTACACCAAGAAAAATAACAAATTTTAGTGCCGTTGATCTCGATAAATCCTTTGCTAAGACCATACTTTACTCAAAATAAATTATCTAATCTTTTAAGATAACTTATTAGCTGAAATGAAACAATTTTATTTGTTATTTATCAAACGTTTGTGAATTAAAATGTAATAGATTATTGACGCTTAGGGTTTATAGCTTTTACGATAGTATTAATAAATTAAATTTGACATGATATGAATCAATTAAACTTGGCTTTATTTTCTGAAATCAATGCAGGCGCAGATTTAAGCGGGTATCCATTGTGGTTGGCCATCTTTACGGCAAAATACCTTGTTATTTTTGTTGTTTTATTCTTATTTGCACTATGGTTATGGGGTTCCAAAAGGGATCGCAGTGTGCTTATGCAGGCATTTAGTGCAAATTGCCTTGCACTATTTATAAATTGGATAATTGGTCTTTTCTGGTTTCATCCACGCCCCTTTATGATAGGGATAGGACATACCTATCTTATTCATGCCCCTGATAGTTCATTTCCTAGCAATCATGTGGCAGCTTTGTGTGCTATTAGTCTTGTTTTTTTATGGCGAGAACCTAAAAAACTAATAACTAGTTTATTGCTTCTTGCAACGGTTTTGGTTGCTTGGGCACGAATTTATGTAGGCATTCACTTTCCATTTGATATGATAGGTGGCGTAGTTGTTGCACTAGTGTCAGTCGGCTTTGTAATTTATTTAACTCCTTTAATTGAACGATATTTTACGCCAATTATGGAATATATACATCGCATACTATTTACAAAAATCTTTCATCACAAGGGAACAAATAATTAACTATCAGACCCTCGATAATCTAATTTACAGTTAAGGACGTTTAGTTTGTTAAACTGATTATCCTATTCATTGCATGATTAGGCTCGCTAAATCATGCAAAAAACCAATCCTATTCTGGCCTAATAAAAAATACTTTTATTTTAGTAAATAAAATCTTAAACACGAGCCAATTTAAGCATATAAAATGCAATTTGTACTAAAATTATTCTTAAAAATAATTGTTTTCGTTAGAATCTCCGGCCAACTCTCTTAAAGGAGAATGAATATGAGCAGTGAAGTAAATAGAATTGAACATGATGGCTTTGGAGAGGTTAAAGTTCCGCAATCAGCTTATTGGGGCAGCTCAACTCAACGAGCTAGTGAAATATTCCAAGTTAGCTGTGAAAAATTTCCGCATGAATTAATTCATATGCTTGGTATTCAGAAAAAAGCAGCCGCTTTAAGTAATATTGAGCTTGGCTTCATTGATAAGAAAATTACAAAGGCAATGCTTATGGCTATTGATGAGCTTATATCTGGCCAATATGATGACCAATTTCCGTTAACTATCTGGCAAACTGGTTCAGGCACCCAAACAAATATGAATGCAAATGAAATCATTGCCAATCGTGCTAATGAAATTTTGGGGCATGAAAAAGGAACAAAATCACCAGTGCACCCAAATAACCATGTTAATTTAGGCCAGTCATCAAATGATACGTTTCCAACGGTCATGCGAATTGTAGCTTATCATGCAGTTATAGCATCCCTTATTCCAGCACTCCAATCGCTAAAAGCATCATTAACAGTAAAAGCTACCCAATTCCAAGGAATTGTTAAAATTGCAAGAACTCATCTCATGGATGCAGTGCCAGTTAATCTCACAATGAATTTTGAAGTTTATACAAAACAATGTGAACATAATATTGATAGACTTAAAGATTCATTAAAGCGGGTACGAGAACTGCCACAAGGTGGTACTGCTGCAGGCTCAGGTTTAAATATGCATCCCCATTTTCCAGAAAAATTTATTAAAAATCTAAATGAGTTAACCGGGTATACTTTTTCGTCACTTAAAGTAAAGAATGAAGGTATGTCAGCGCATGACGCTTTAGTTGAGTTATCAGGTACCTTAAATGTTATTGCCACTAGCATGATGAAAATAGCAAATGATATACGTTGGGGCGCTTCTGGGCCACGCTGTGGCATTAACGAAATTCTTTTACCTATTGATGGATTAACTTCTTCTAGTATGCCTGGAAAAGTCAACCCAACTCAGTCAGAAATGATGATTCAAATATGTGCACAAGTAATGGGTAACCATCAAACCATTACGATTGCCGGCTCAAATGGTAATTTTGAATTTTGTAATTGGAATCCAGTTATAATATACAATCTATTGCAATCTATTCGGATATTAGAGGATGGTATTAATAGTTTTAATAAAAATTGTATTGCTAAAATTGATGTAAATAGAGACGTCATTAAAGAAAAGTTGGCGAAGTCTTTAAGTTTGGTAACTGCACTTAATTTTCATATTGGTTATGATAAGGCAAGTGAAGTTGCTGTTAAGGCGCTTAAAGAAAATATCACTATCAAAGAAGCTGCTTTGCAACTTAATTATTTAACTGCAGAACAATTTGATAAATTAGTAGACCCGATTAAAATGGCAAATCCTTTCTAATTGCATAGCAATTTTATCGTAAACTTATGTGCTTGTAGCTTAATCGCTTGCTTGAGTAAGTATTTGGTGAGTTTAGCTAATGTTAACCTTAATGTGATGCTGCAAATCAATATCTATTTATGAAAAATTTATATTATTATCAGTGTGCTACAAATATAGCTAGACGAATGAATTTATTATCATAATAATAGACGTCTTCATCAAAATAATATGTATTATGGACGAGCCCAATGCAGATATTTATTGATGGTAAACAGCTTTAAATCAAAATTTGTTTGCTTAAACTTGATGGCATCAAAAATTTTTTCTAATTAAAAATTGGCAACCAAGTTTGAACTACATCCTAATGACATTAAAGGGATATTTTTATGCCAGAAGAAAAAACTATTTTATCAAGTCAAACTGCTCTAAACAAAACAACGCTTTTAGATGTGCCTAAGGATGTTATTGGCGTATTAGCCTCTAATTACCTTTCTCTACAAAGTATTTTTTCATTAAGATTAACCTCCAAAAAATTTGGTTTAGATGATGAATTAAACAATATAATGAATAATAAAAGATTAGCTATTGCAGTCCATGCATTTGGCAGCTTTTATTTGTGGAGAGGAAAAGTTTTTGCTGTTGGACGACCCTATAGCGGTTTAAAAGAAACTATAGAGCAAATTCCTATACCTGGTAATGTTTCGATACGTACCATCCATGTTGGCAGTGAATATGCTATTTTTAGTGATGGGAAAAATAATTATTTTGAATTTGGTAAACATCTCTCTTTAACTGCACTTCCCACCTATGCCGAACAAATAAGAAAGCTACAGCTTAAAGATAGTATTATTACTAAAGTTGTGACAGGTGATTACAACTATTTTATGTGTGATAACAATGGTAAGTGGCATTCTTCAGGGCCACATCAAGCATCATTAGATTATCTTCAGGAGCAAGGTAAAAATATCACCCATATAGTTAGTAAAGATAAGCATACTTGTTTGCGCGATAATGATGGTAGGTGGTATGGATTTGGTAAAGGTGAGTTTTTTGGTGCTGAAGAAGAAGTCTATGAGCCTGTGCTTATCACATTACCCAACGAAGAAGCAATCTTGGATGTTAAGCTTGGGAAAGAAAATACTTTTCTAAAGGGAAGTAGCGGCCGATGGTTTGCTTACGGTCAAAATAGTCGTAACCAATTAGGAGCTAGTGATATTGTTTCGCAGTATTCTATTTTTGAATATAAAACGCTAGATAATCTTCCAATTGAGAAACTTATAGTGGGTGATTATCATGTTTTTGCATGCGATAAGCAAAATCAATGGTATTTTTCTGGAGCTTATATCCGATATCAAGCAAATGATACTAGGCGCCCTGTTACAAGAGCGTGGGAATATAGTAAAATTTTTCACCCTATAAATTTACCCAACTCAAATAAAATCATTAACATCATTACCGCCACTTCACATACGTTTTACTTGGATAACCAGGGTCGCTGGTATGCCGGAGGGCCAAACATAAGTCATGATCTAATAGGTTTTAAGGAGTCTTACTTAACTTTAGAACCAAAAGAATTTAATTTCTTTGAATTAGCAAATATTGCAGATAGTGAAACTCCAGAATCGTATAATAGTTTGAGACGGTAAATTATTCTTTTTCATTTTCCTGGATTATTAATTTTTTCTGATAGCTAATAAGAGTGCTTCACTAAAATGATTTAATATGCTTACTATAATATTTTCAGCTAGTATAGCCTTAATGAATTACGGGTTAATTAAAGTCAATTTATTAACCTATAATTTTTTGTAAGTTACATCTTAATTTGAATGAATAGAATTTTTCTTACAATGTATAAATTTTTTTGTGGCTAAGTTATGATATATGATTTCAATAAAGAAGTAGTATGGCCGTATTATCTGAAGTAATTGCTGAATTTGAAAAAGCTTTTCAATACCTAAATAATAATAAAAAAAGGCAGTCAAAGTGGTATGAATTTTGGCTTGCTAAAAGCCTTAAGAATGCATTTAGAAACCCCGAGTTAACAAAAAAATTAGAACAAATAGCTAATGAGTGTTTAATTTTATTAAATGAACTAGCTACAAAATTCCCTAATACCCCATTTGAACAAAATCAGAAGCAATTTTTTACAATTATTGCGCAAACATTTCATTTAGTACAAGTACAGCGATTTAAGCATGGAGAGATTGAGAGCAATAATTATCAAATTAATAATCAATATATCCTTGAACGCTTCATTACTGCTAAAAATCCAGGTCTCTTTGAACAACAGCTTACAAAAGCGCTACAAATTATGGCTGCAAAATACCCAGAGCATAAAAAATTTTTTAAAGATTTAGTGTTTAAAATAAATAAAAATACGATTGAACCCTATCTATTTTTCCAAGAAAGTAGAAAGTTTGATGTAAGCGGTAGGATTAATTATTCAGAACGAATTAATAATCGAGAACAGACAATGCTTGATCTTAATGATCGTGAGGAATTTGCTAAAAAATATATTAATGTTCTTAAAATGTAATAAAAAAATCGTTTACTATAAATACAGTTTATTTATATAACTGTAAAAATAATGAAAATAATAAACAAGGATCAATTAAAACTTATGCATTTTTTTAGTATAATCTTATTCATTTACATTAAAAGTTAGTATGGCAAAAACACTTGAAGAGTTAAGAAAAATTATTAATGAACAAGAAGCGGCTTTGTTAATAAAAGCGCGGCAGCAGCAATTAAGTTTTAAAGAGCAGAATGAATTGGAAAAGCTTCAGATGAGGCTAATTGATGAAGAAGGTTTAGATGAGCTTCCTGCAGTAGATATTTTACAAAATATGTATAAACCAGCTCCTAAACCGTTTGAAGTTCAAGCTATATATCATCAGATATTTGAAAATTTTGCTAAAGAGTTTGGTGAGAATAATATTCATAATCAATCTTTACATTTTCCGAACGACGAACAAAATGTAAAAGCTAATAAATTTTTTCAACAGCAAGCAAATGCTGGTTATGCGTTTTTATTTAAACAAAGCGGCTGTGATAATTATGCTTTTTCAGATGGTAAAGGTCATTATAAAATGGGAGCTAAAGCCGATATTCTAGCTTATTGCCATAAATATTCGATAACACCACCGGCATTATTAAGCAATACGCCGGAAAAACATAATGAGATTACTGCTGTAAACTTAGGTTTATAATGTAAAACTAGTATGTTTAGGCTTTTTAAGTAGGTATTTAAAGTCGCCAAATTATTAGATTTATTTAATAGCTAACTACTATTGAAATGAAATCTTAGTATAAGTCTAAGTTGAACTATGGCAATAGCGGTGAGATTATTTCTGTAGAACAAAGATAATTCCTTATGGCCTAAAGTTTTTAAAACGATATTCATAATTTTTTAGATGTGTAGGTGGTATTTTTAGAAAATGGCTCATTTTTTAGTAACTCAAATGTTAATAGGTTAAACTTAATTATGTTTATGGGGCTATTGGAATAGACATTATATTTAGCACATTAGCAATTTTAATAGATTTAACTTGATAACTTGATAATACTAGCCTTTATTACTTTTGCTTCTTTTATTTAGGCGCATACTAAAAATAAAAATTCTAACTATCGAAAGTCTTATAGTATGGATGTCACAAGTGATTATGCTATTCTACTAACTTTCTCTTGAATTTATGCCTCCAGTTATAATTTTAGAGTTCTAAAAAGTAGAATTTCTTTTGTAAAAAAATTAAGAAATTAAAAGGCTTCTCTTTATTACTAAATAGTAATTTATAAAGCTTAACTACTCGATTTAATGAATAAAATATTTAGTGTTTTAACAAATAATTTGAGAGTTGTAAAAATGAAATTTATTAAGCCAGCCGTGAAAAAACAAATGTTTGGTTTCGCTGTGGCAGGATTATTAAGTACATTGATAATGTTTATTCTTTATGTATGTTTATATAAGGTTATAAATTACCAATATGCTTATTTAATAGCTTATTGTATTTCAATCATTGCACTATATTTTATGAATAGTGCTGTATTTAAAAGGCCCATATCGGTACATACTTTTTTAAAATTTCCCTTAATCTATTTACTGCAATATTTGTTAGGTGCGGCAGCATTACAACTTCTAGTTTGGTTTGGGTTTTCAATAACTTTTGCTCCACTATTGGTAATAATTATTCTATTACCTCTAACTTTTTTATTGAATCGAATTGTATTTGCTAAACGTTCAAATAAGTATTAAATAATATCTTTTAAAAATTTCTAAATTCCAAAGCTAGCTAAGGCAGCATTAATATAGCGAAGCGCAATCAAAATTATAGGATTATTTACTTTCTTGCATGTTAAATGCTTCACAAAATGCCCTTCATCAGAGCATAAAAGCATCTTATTGGTAGGATTAAGTATAGGGATAGGATATTAAGAAATAGGCCGTAAATTGATAAATATGCTCTATAATTTAATAGACTTATCAATTTTATGGTGGAGTTATGCCAAAATCAGATGTATCTCCTGGAATTATTCACGAATGGATACAACAAAATAAATTTGCTGAAATAATAGCCTTTTTACAAGAAGATGAGCCTAAAGATAAAAGTATTTATGTGGATAATTTAAGCTCTAATTATAAACAAACACCGCTCGCTGAAGCGTGCAGAATAGGCAACGTTGAGTTGGTAGAAGCTTTATTAAAAAGCGGTGCTGATGTAAGCAAAGGAGGACTTAGGACTAGGAAAACCATATTAGATTACGCACAAGATAAACCTGAAATAATTGCAAAAGTCTTAAATCCGGTAAAATTATGGGTAGATAACTGGAAAGAAACTGATAAAACTTCCAATGCTGATAAGTCAAAATATGCATTATTAGCCTATAGTTTAGCAGATTATTATCAAGCTAAAAATGATAACGACCTTAGCCAATTTTATTTTCAAAAAGCTCAAGGTATGACTGACCCCAAAAAATATTCGGCTAATACATCGACTATGGCGGCTATTAATGGCCCCCTAAATTGGCGTTTATTTAGATATCAGTTACATCATGGCAATATTAAACAAGCTGCAGAAAGTTTAGAGTTATCATTAAGTGCATTCGCAAGTTCTAGCTCGCAAGATCCTACAAGCATATTATTTGAACAAGAGGCAATATACGAGTCATTTATTGAACTTATAAAATTAAATGATCTAAACAGCCTATCTATTTTGGATACAATAAATAACAAGCTTGTAAAAAATGCTCTGACGGCTGAGCAAGTGATACGAATTTTAGATTTTCTTAGTATTTACTCTAAAGATAATAAATCTATCCATCCTGAAATAATTCAGAAAATATCTCTCATGATTATTAAAGGTGTTAACTCTGATAGTATAGGCGATACTGAAAAGTTTAGGCTCGCTAAAAATCTTCAGAATATTGGCCGTAACTTAGATAACATAGATTCTCAATTATCACGTGAATTATTTATTGCTTCTAATAGTTTTTTAGGAAAGGTTAAAGAAAAAAATCAAACCTTGTCAATAATGAAGAATATGAACGATAGCTTTTTAAAAGTTTTTACTGATTTGGATAATATCGAAAAAGAATTTATTCAAAGTGCACAGCCAACAAATGATATAGAATTCTTAAATTTAATCACCAAGGTTTTTCGGTTAGAAAGTGATCCATCATTCGTTAAAAATGTTATTCGCTATAACTATAAAACTCGAATAAGAGAAATTGGTGGTTTACTTGAAATGTATTATCGAGATGCAAATAAGCCTAATCCAAACCTTAATAATCTAATAATATCGCAAGTACGGATCACGACGAAATTAACAGATCAAGCGCTTCAGAAAATACAAACTGATACGGAAAAATTTTGGTTTGTATTACAAATTACAAATAATAAAAAAGATCTGATGCGACTTCATAATGTAATGTATAATATGGCTTCAGCCCTGAGGAGTATAAAACTACCAGCGGTAGATCCAAGGAAAATAACACAAGGAATTTATTTTTTTATTGAAAAACTTAATGCTACCGAAAAGGCAATGTTTTTGCAAAGTACAGAAGAAGAGCGGCAATCATTTAATTTTAATTCACTCAATTTTTATCTTAAGGATATTGAAGTTCTTTCAAATAAAATCTTAACAAAGGCAAATATTTCAGATAATAATTTTAAGACTATAGCTGAAAAAATTGATAACAATTTGTCGTCTACTATAGCTCTTATTGAATCACATCCACCTGCACAAGCTCCATTATTTTTCTATCTAGGACTTTTCATATCCAAAACTGTCCTGCAACACGACAGAGAAAAGGTAGCTAGCTCATTAGTTAAAGCTATTTCAAAAGCATTAAAATCAGCAGAAAGTAATACAACAAACACAAAAACAATAGAAGAAGCTGCTTTAGGGCTCGTTTTTTTAAGTCAAACTAACACATCATTTTTTGGTGATTTTAGTGCGGCAAACCGTTCTGCATTTAAACAATTATTGGCAGGTACCAAGGAAATATATGTTAAAATGCAGAAATTAAATATACCTTCAGAGAGAAGAGAAGGGTTTTATAAGGGAATAACAGATTTTTGGCTCAAAGCAATAGAAGATGCTAGCCAAAGGGATAATATTGATTTGGCTATAGAGGCAGCTATATTCTTTACAAGTAACAAACTTGGCTCTAGCGATAAAGAAAATATTATTAAAATTGCTAAGGTTATAGATAAATATTTAATAAATCATTTACAAAAAACCCTCAAATCAGAGGGTACGCTACAAAAAAGTCTATCGGATATTGTAACATATATAAGATCTCTATTAAAAACAGGCAATGAAGAGCTCGTGAATTCAATGATGAGTTCATTAGTTTTACAATTAATTAATAGTCAAGATGGGCTAGCGCTTGAAATAGGTGAAGAATTAATTTCTATTGCGAATAGATTGCCATCAAAATTTATTCGTCCTCAAATTATTGCTGACCTAAATTTTCTGCTTCTTAGAACGTTGATAACTCAACCAAGTCCCAATTTGAGTATAATTGCAATTGCTGCAGATAAGTGTGCCGCTTACTATACTTTGTCATTAGGGTCGGTAGACCATAAGCCAAATGATTACCTGTCTGTAATGCGCACTAGTTATAATATGCTTGCAACAAATAATAAAGCAAATAAAAAATTTGTTGCAGCGCTTGATTGCTATAATAGTTTGATGGAGATAGACCTTGATAATACAAAAGAATATGTCAAAAAAGCCAATGAGGTTCTGAGAAAATTAGTTGAGAAAACAGAGAAAGTTAGCGCTAAGGTACTTTTAATCGAAGAGCTTATTGATAATCATACTTACTTAGGAGACTTAAATACACTTGAGCTTGCTGTATTATATCAAGATCTTTTCGTAGCGAAACATCAATTAATTGAACATTATATAGCTCATAATAATTTAAAAGGTGCTAGCAAAATTTGTGAGGAAATACTTCAGCATCCCCAAATCAGCGAGCAATCAGCAAATTATCAAGACAATATTAAAAAATTACAAATATCTATTAACGATAAACAGCAAGTATTAAAACAAAAATTCACTCAAACTCAATCATTTTTCCCTTCTTCATCGACATCAAAAAAGAAAAAATCAAAAGCTAAAGAGACTGATGTACAAGAAGAAAAAGAGGTTAAAGATAGTAAAAAAGATGTTGACAGTATGGAAGCTATAGATGTACCAACTTTTCCAGATGGTAAAGTTGGCGCCCAGATTAAAGGACACTTTATCGCTAAAGATAATTCAAGCTTTTTTCCTGTTATTAAAAAAGATATTTCAGATTTTAATAAGCTTAAAAAAACGAACTTTGTTTTATATAAAAAGTTAAAAAAAGCTGCATTAGAAGGAGAGATTTGTCGTGAATTTGGCCAATCAGGAATTAAATATTTAGGTGCTGATACTTGGGAGGCCAAAGTAAGCGGCAAACAACGCCTCTTTGGCAAAACAGTGGAAAGAGATGGCAAAAAATTTATTGTTTTTGATACCTATTCATCAAAGGGACTGCATCGTTCGAAATAAAAGATTCCTACTGAAACAGTCTAAAGTACAAATTATATTATTTTAAAAGGGGTTGAGTTATTGCGAAATAGCTTTTATAAGACAGAAGTTGTAAAACTACAATTATTCAAAAATGACGCCTTTTCATCTTGAGCATTTAAATGCCTGCTAACATTGTTTTTTTTAACAAAGATAGGCGGACTATCTTCCTTCTTATAATTAATACAAGTAGGATACTCTAATTTATCCCAAGTCCCTAATGCTCTAGTATTGGATTTATAATTATTAAACGAAGCTGCATTAGGTCCTATAAGACTTAAAATTAAGCGAGAACTTTCAATATATTCAGATGCTTTAGATAGTCCTCTAATGGACATTTTAGGTGGTAATTGTTGATGAATTATATGCTCGCTTAGGTTTTTAATTATGCGCTTAATCATGTGGTGAAATTGCTTAATATGATAGGCTGTATGAATAATGAATCGTGGCAATAAGCAAATCATTTGACATAATAATGCGCCCATAAATAGACACACTTTTTGTAATTTCCAAATCCGAGTTTTTAATTGTTGACGCTCATAATCGACAAATGTATCAGGTATTTCTGGGGTATGATTCTTAAAATTAGGTGCTTTTGCATGGGCTGTGAGACTATTTTCATTTTTCGAACCATGTCGAAAAATTTTTGTGCCGGGTGGTAAGTAATAACTACCCATACGGAAAACAGGATCGCTATGATGGGTAATTACTTTTAACGTTCTTTCAGATTTATCACTAGAGATACTCTTATTTCGTTCATAAATTCTAGCTTCACGTGAGGTTAAAGTAGGGGGATTAAATACATAAAAATCTACTTTCGTTGGTTGGTGAACATGACAGTGCATACTCATCGCCCCACCTAAACTTTGTCCTGTGCATATCACGGGACGGCCAGTTCGCTGATATTCACTATTAATCCATGATTGAATCTGCTTTTTACCGCGGCTATAAAGGAAAGTACCAACAGCACCGCCAGGCATAGTATCACCCAAAATCCCCGCAATAAAACCACGGTCACTAGGAACTGTTGTGCCTGGAAAAATAAGTATTGAGGATGCCTTACTCGTTAAACCATAGGCATAGTAAGGGGAGCTAAACCACCCTGATGTCAATTTGATTTTATGAATAGTATAAGTGATTCCATTTATATCAAGCTGGCTACCTTCTTGGGGGTGCGCAAATGCTAAATAAGATAACGCATTATAACAAATAATTTCTTTTTTTGCGGCGCTTAGCGTTTTATCACCAAAGGTTGCTGCGATTTTTTCTTTTAAAGCATTAAAAAATTGCACTGTAAATGAAGAGCTTGCTTTAAAAATCATTGCCCACAATAATTTTATCCAGCCTCCAAATCTAAACGAAAGGGAATCAGTATCATGAAATAACCATTTAACCATTTTTTGTGGAATAGTATCACTCATGTTTGGAGCAATTTATACAAAATAATCTATTATTATTCAATTTATTAAAAAATGCAACTCTCCTTAATTAGTAGTTCTTAGCTAGATAAGGCTCTTTGCATAACCCTAAGAATTGCGACTATGTTGTAAGAAATTTTAATTTGTAAAATATGAATTTTTGGGCGGATCTCAGCTGTAAGGCTTAAGTTATTCATTAATAAGCGAAACGACACTTCGCTAGGTATTTTGGCCACCCAACAATTGAATTATTCTTTTTAACCATTTGCTTATTTAGTGGATACTAAAATTTCATAGGTCATTTACTTGAAATCTAATTAGAAAATATAGCGAATAGTATTCCAGGCTAGATATTGATTGTGCAGAGCAAGCCACTGTTGAATCAGGTTTTTCTTAAGGCCTAATTTATATCGTACCGCTTCTCCACCATATTGACTGACTTTACTTTCTTGAAAATCTGGACGCCAAATTAAAGACTCACTGTCAAATCGTTTTAATTCAATATTTCTTTCATGTTGTTTTGCATTGTGTGTTAAAAAAATGCATTCAGCTTTAACTTGGGGTTTATATTTATTTTCAATTGTTTCATTAATTAGGATAAATAAATCGCGGTATTCATCTAACCATCCTTCATAAACAATAATTGGCGAGAAATTAAGATGCACATCGTAGCCTGCTTCTATAAAGACGTTAACAGCATTTATACGTTCTGTAATAGGTGTTGTTTTAGGCTCTAAAGTAGAGCTAATCTGTTGGGGCATGATGCTAAATCGTATTCTAACTTTTTTTTGAGGATTAAATTCTAGCAGTTTTGAATTGACATACTTAGTTGCAAAGGTCGCTTTGCCTTTGGGATGCTGTTTAAAGAATGCAAATATTTTAAGCCAATCAGTATGCTTCCAGTGTAGACTAACATCGGTTGAGCAGCCAATATCATAAGTCCAGTATTTATCATCTGTTTGATTCGGTATTTTAGTAGGAAGATTTATTAAATGATTGTTAATAATGCCTAGAATCTCATCAACATTTTCATTAATATAAATATTGTTAAAATTATGACGCATGACATAACAGTAACTGTTACGACATCCTCCAGCACAACCATAGATAAAGTTAGGTGTAATAAAGTCTGCTGAACGGCCATTGGGTCTTATTTTTAGAGTTTTGGTTTTTTGCGTAATAAGTTGTGGCATCTTATTGAGTACTAAATCTTACAAATACATAAGTCATTAAATTATAGCTTAACCCATAGAGCTAAATATATCACTAGCAGCTAAAATCGCTATCTATGGTTTGCTAACAGTTCCACTTTACTCATTTTTTATGGCTAATTTCCTTTTAAGTTGTCTATAGAAATATAATACTTCAGATTGGCTATGAATAAGAGAATATTAAAAACTAATTTACTAGAAGTAGTTGTATCAATTGTAACATTACACCATGATTTAAAACCAATGCTTTTTCCCATATAGTTCCTGATGAAACTATCTACTAATTAAATCTGCTCTATCTAATAGACACTACTTTAAAATTAGCATTTTAAAATTAAATCTTGCTACGACGCATTAAAGGTCTGTTTTAATTTCTTAGCTGGAGGTTGTTCATTATCTTTAGCGCTATTTTTTGAAAAAAATGACGGCGATGTATGATATTCAAAGTTAGTTTGTTTATTTGCGCTACAAGACTCTTCAGGCTCTTGCTTTATCCAATTTTTATCAGAATTTGATTGAACTTTTATACCCATCACCTCAAAACATTTACCGCCACCTTGACTTTTACCTCGCAAACGGCGTTTTCCATCTACTCTTGCGATAGGAAAAGTAAATGTTTGAAGGTTATCAATATGATGTTCTTTAGAATATTTTTGGAGAGTATTACATAAAGCTTCAGGACCAGAGCCTTTTATAGTAAGGTTAAACCGGTCTTCGGTAAAATAGCCGGGTTCAGGCGGTTCTTCCTGAGTTTTTCTCTTTTTATCCATCAATGTTAGTTGGTGTTTTTTTAAATCATTTTTTTCATCTAAAGCTCCATAAAATGAAAGCAAGGAAGGGTGCTTATCAAATTGTTTATAGGTAGTAAGTATCTCTATAATAAGTTGTTTTAATATTTCATGATTCTCAATAGAACCGAGAATGTCATTACCTCCTGAAAAAGATTTACCTAACTCATCAAAAACAACAACGCCGGCTTTAAAACCATGCTCAGCATCATCTGATTGTAATTGTGGTTGTACAGCTGGAAAATCAATATAGTGAATTAAAAAAATGGTATCGGCATCAAAAAAATATCCGCCTTCTTGCCGCAGAATTTCAGGAATCAATAAATCTTTACGTGCTGCAGGGTTGGCGTTACCTACCGCTTCCCTTCCTAAACAAGATTCCAGTTGTTTTTCACCACCTAAATTTTGGATTTCTGATGTTTTATAAAAAGGATCATTTCTTGCGTTTATCAAAAGTGTTTGAATATTTCTTATATTAATTAGACCTTGAGGGATAAAAATATCCTGGTTAGCAACGGTGTTATGAAAATCGCTATCTTTATCCATCCACAGATTGAAATCAAATCCACTTTTTTTTGCTAAGTGGGCTAAATTTACAATACTTAATAGATAGTCTTTCGGTATTGGTTTACTTACCCATACAATATGAATTTTTTTAGGAATTTCTGGCATCTTAAATCCTCGTGTAATGAATAGATAAATTAAAACCATAATATAGTATTATTGCACACAATGATTAATAAAAAATTAACAAAGAGGGCTCTGCTGTAAAAAAGATATACATTTATTCAAACAGATATTCAGTAAATAGTGCTTCTATGGACATATAAAATTCAAAAAAGGAAAGTTAAAGCGTGAGTTTTAGGTCTTACTAATTCCAAACTAATAATTTAAATTAAAACGCAAGTTGAACTTAGCCATGAACAGAAAGCTCAATTTAATGGCCTAAAAAATTTCAATAGCGTTTACAAGACTAAATTATTTAATCTTAAGCATCCAAGATGCAGGTTTAGAAGTTGTGTATATCGTGCTTAAATGTAAAAATCTACATTAATAAAATGACCTTCCCAATTCCTAGAATTATGGCGATTTATAACTCAAAATTACTCTTCTTTCGTTTAAAATTTTTTCAACTGTAGAGTCTAGCGAAAATAGATATGAATTTGAACAAAGAAAAAATAAAAATAATACAGATTACAGATACTCATCTGGTTAGAGATAATTCAACGGTATTTAATATCAATACTAATTTGGCATTTAAAAAAGTAATAAAAAATATGCAGGCTGATCTTGCTGATACAGACGCTATTTTTTTAACTGGCGATTTATCTCAAGACGAAAGTATAGAATCCTATGAAATAATTGTAGATTCATTAAAGGAGTTTAATAACGAAATATTCTGGATTCCAGGAAATCACGATTCTATTACTAATATGCACCAAGTATTTGCTAAGAAAAAAAATTTTATTAAAGGAAACTTTTTAGCTACTCATTTATGGGATTTTATTTTTTTAAATACTAAACAAGATGGAAAAGAGTCAGGATTTTTATTAGACGATGAGCTTGAATTCCTTAATTTAGAGCTTAAAAAAGAGCGAAATAAACCTGTTGCCTTAGTAATGCATCATCATCCAATAGAAGTTAATACCCCCTTAATCGATAAATATATACTTGAGAATAAAGAAAGTTTTTTTGCGGTTATTGGTCAATCTGAAATAGATTTAATAATTTCAGGACACGTTCATCATGATTACTCGATAAATTATAACGATATTTATTTTGAAACATCACCTGCTACTTGTTGTCAGTTTAGCAAAGGCACTAGAGAGTTAGTAATTGAAAATTATATAGGGTATAAAATATACTATTTTTCAAGCAGTAATTATGTGACAGAAACAAAGTTTTTTGCTAATTAAGTTACTTAAGTTTTCCATGATGGCTTTTAAGCTATTATTCTGATCCTTCTGACTACGTCCCGTGGCTTGTCCACGGGATCCAGTGATTTAATTGAGCGCGGACCCGCAAAGAAGTTACAGGACGTAGGCAGGAAATAACAAGGATGCTTATCTGGTAGAAGCAAAATATTTGCACAAATTAAACTATAATTAGTAATTAATTGTTTGGATATTTTTAATGCCAATTAATAATGAGCAAGATACATTAAATCCATTAAAAGTAACTGCCTTATTAGCGTTACATCAACAATTAAAATACCCCAAAGAGGAAGGTTTGTGCCATGGATTTTCATTACGCTGGCTGGAGGCTGCTCTATTAGGACGTTTAGAATTAGAACGTTTCGAAAATCGCATTAAATATATTCTTTCAACACCTACTGATCTTTTAATTCAACAGATAAATAAAACCTTAGCTAAAAATGGACAAAATTTAACCTCTAACGACTACGAATTAATTGAAATACTAGCCTTTTTTGATAGCTTAAGCTTATACCAAACCCCAGAAAATTACCCATCCTTATTTAACAATCTAGGGTACATTAATCAAGAGCAGTTTGAAGTTGTTTCTGCTTATGCATCATCAGTTGAAATTGAGAAAGCAGGCGGTTTAAAAGAAGTTGGGTTAGATTTACTAATTGCAACTACGGATGAAATTGAAATTTATTTACATGAATTAAAACAGTTTCTAGATAAGAATTTAGATGATTACAAAGAGCCTATAGGCTTTTTATTATCGGATGACGAACACACGGTTGCTTTAGCTTATGATCCAGTACAAGAAAAATTTACATACAGAGATATTAAAAATTTAGAAGATAACCTAGATTCGCCTGATATAGCTGCTAGTATAGACAGCACAGATGCTGAAGCTAATATGGATAAGGCTGATTTAGAAGGGTCCGTTACCGGCTTAAGTAATGCAGATCCCGGTGATGAGTCAGATGATTTTGATAGCAATGATGATATTGATGATATTGAAGAGGACTATGAAAAAAATATAGCATTTGTTACTTCAGATATAGTTTATAGTTTTAAAAAAAAGAAAAATATAGATAGCGAAAGCCATTATACAGCTTTTAGTATACAGTTAATTGTTACAGGTAATGATAAACGTTATGAGATGTTACAAGAAAGGTTTAAACAGTTTAAACTTAAACGGCCTTTGACTAAGGAGATAGCTTCTCGTGAAACAGAAACTATTAATTTAAGTTTTTTTGCTGCTCTATATAATTTAGGAGATTATATTGAAAAGTTAGGGGCTTGGCAGGTTAATTTAGATAAAATCAACGGAAATGGTTTTGCCCCAGCGTATGTTGCTGCTGAGTTTGGCAGCTGTAATGCCATTGAGCAATTAGGAAAATTTAAAGCTAATTTAAATTTTCAAACGGAAGATGGATTAACGCCTGCTTACATAGCTTCGGATAATGGATTTGTTGAAGTTATTAAAATACTTGCTAAATTTAATGCTAGCTTAAATATAGCAACAAAAAAA
The DNA here is from genome assembly GCF_048541585.1 of Legionella sp. D16C41. Lineage (NCBI taxonomy): Bacteria > Pseudomonadati > Pseudomonadota > Gammaproteobacteria > Legionellales > Legionellaceae > Legionella > Legionella sp. D16C41. Next base: position 864,041 of record NZ_CP183303.1, read on the forward strand.
GGGATAACACCTATTTTTACTGCGGCACAACATGGTCATGCTAATGTTGTTAAAGAATTAATTCTACATAAAGTTAATGTTAAAGAACCCTGTGTCGTTAATAAAGTCTATTTACAATCTCTTATTAAAGATAAAGAGCCTATGGTTGAGGAATGTTTAACTAAATTTTTAACAGAGCAATTAAATAATGATAAAATCAGTATTACACCATATGATATTGCAATGATTATGGGTCATCACGAGGTTGTAGCCGTAATTGATGAAATGGTTACACAAAAAGTTGAGAATAAATTTGATAGTCGAGTAGCAGATACAAGACATAGTTTATTTGCTTCTCAACCAGAAAAAAGAGCACTAGATGAGGAACAACAACTGCCAGAAGCTAAGTTACAAAAAAAAGACTAATTATAATTTTTAATCAATATCCAAAAGATTTACGATGTATCGTAATAGTGCCTGTTGGTGTTCTAATATTCATCTTTCCTAATATAGAAGAATATTATTATTGCAGGATAAGGCATTCTTCTCCATGACTTACATTGGTTTGTTAACAGAAGTAGATTGCTTATCTAAGTTATCATCTGAAATGATATTACTTGGAATATAGTATTTTGATTGAAGTCGACTAAGTACAATTTCATAAATAGACTGTTTTTGGACTTTTATAGGATAAATATTATGCTCATTAAAACCATATAATTTATTCACACAGCATTCATTATTTAACGATATAAATTCAAAACAATTTTCTTCAGCATATTTTCTCCACCATACATCTCTAAAATTTTGCGCTTCTGTAGAACTCTTAAATTTCAACAACAAAAAACCATTATCAGCATTAGGGTTGGTGTCAAGTTTAATTATTTTTTCTAATCCAGGGATAGGGATGCAATCTAAAGATGCACTTGTAGAAGGTGGTGTAGTATGAAAGAAACTTGTAGAAACTTTAGTTGGTTTAGTAGGCGTGAACGATGCCTTAGCTGGTTTAGCAGGCGTAGGTGATGGCGTAGTTGTCGTTTTAGCAGCTTCCGTTTGAGCTGCTTTCACGTCAACGAATTTATCAATGTTAAAATATTGTTGCATAAGTGAAGTAATAATGTCACAAGCATTCGTTTTAGTAGCATTAAGCTCGGCATTATATTTTTCAACAAACCCTCTATCGAGTATTACCATGGCAGTTACATCGTCATGATCTAGAGTAATCAGCTGAAGCAAACTATCTTTTGCATAATTTCTATTCCATACTGCTACAAATTGTTTTGCTTGCACGGAGCTATTAAATTTAAGACTTACATACTTTAGATGAGATCGGTCTTCAGCTACATTATCCTTCTTTTTGATACTGCATAATCCATCAATGCTCCTACGATTGCCAGCAACAAACTCAGGTTGTGGCATTGAAGATGTTGCATCAGCGCCTTTAGTTGGTTCCGGCGATTTTTTTGGTGTAGGCCTTTGAGATGGCACAAATGGGTCTATGTACTCAATCGTATCTGGAGCAATAATATAATATTCTTCTAGCGTATTAAGTATCCCATTATGCTCAGCTAAAAGCTTAGCTATATGCTGTCGTTGCTGTTGTGTTTTATTACCAGGTTCCAAAAATGAAACACATAGCTGCCCTAAGCTCACAAACTTATGATGAACTAAGCCATTCGCATAACGCTCATTCCATTCCTCTACGAAAGCTTGTGCTGCTCTTGAATTGACAAAAAGAAGCTCTAATACACCATCTATGAAGTTACTTGAAGTAACAGGGATTTTCCGAACTTTAATTAAGCCAACAATTTCTTTTTTAGATGGTGCAAAACCATGATTTTTAACTGTAGGCTGTGCAGCAAGTTTGGTGGCTAATAATCTATCATAATATGCTTTCTTTTCTTTGTTACTTAGAATGTCATATGCAGCGCTAATCTCTTTGAACTTTTCGTCACCACCCGGGTTTCTATCAGGATGGTATTGACGAGCTAATTTGCGATATTGATCTTTAATTTCTGAAGGTTCTGCTGTCGGTGGAACGCCTAATATTTCATAGCAATTTTTTTCATGCTCTGTAAAAAATTTTTCAATTTCGTTTTCAAAATGGTAGTCTGGTTTTTTATCATCGTCTTCTTTAGTTGCATCTTTAGGTGCATTGGTTGCATTTTGTTTCATAGATTTTAACCAAGTCTTATTTACATACTGTACAATTTTAATGCAAAAAATACGTTATGAGAATCCAGTAATTTGGAAACTATCTATTTCCAAATTGGAAAGAAAATTCATCAAGAATAGTCTAAAGAAATGAATTGGATTTTTAGCTGAAGCAAATTATTAAGGATCTTTCTAAAGGTACATTTTCACTAAGTCTGCAATAATTTAGCAATATCTCGTCTTTCATAATTTCTTAATATAAACGAGTTAAAATATTACAAATAAGTCGAATTAATTAAGGAATCATAGTTAATGAAAAGCATAATAGTGGTAGTAAAAAAAGATTCAGCTATTACTGCGTTAACAACTTTTTTACAAGAAAATTATCCAGATGATATTATTGAGCCTGACTTTGATTCATCAACTTTTCATAAACAAATAGGTTATGACACGTTAACACATAATCATTCGCGAGTAACCTTTGTTGCTCATGCCCATAACGGTTTTTTTGGTGATCCAGACAATCACTATTATACGCCAGAAGCCTTTGTATACTATCTGGTTAATACTTGCCGCTTACCTTCTAGTGTTAAGGAAATTGATCTAATTGGTTGTGAAATTGGATTTATGTTAAATAACGTTTGCTTTGCTTCAAAAGTGGCTCAATTACTTTTTGAACAAGGATATAACATTGAAGTAAGAGCCTTAACTAATACTATTTCTAATACTAAAGTATCAAATATTAGTATAGGTGTAGATAATAAAAAAGGTAAGTTAATTATTTTTGGCCAATCAATTTGTAAAAAAACTTTAACTCAACTTAGGGCATTAAAAGAGCAAATACAACAATATGATCAAGAATTACTTTCTCTACGAAACCGCTTGGTGGAATTAGATAAGGAAGAAAGACAGTTGTTTAAAGATTACCCGGATTATAAAGATAGGAAAGATCAGATGCAAGCGCTTAGAAATGAGCGAGAAGAAAAGAGAAAAAGAGCGACGGAGTTAAACAATAGCTCAGAATATAAATCGTTAAGCGACAAAATATATCGTATTAAAACAGAGATAAACTTATTTGAGACCAGTAACGTTCGTGCTGATTTAGATAAACGCCCAGAGTTTTATTTTAATGGACAAGTAATTAAGCAAATAAATGAATTAGAATCAGAAATAGAGAGTATTAGAAAAGAAAATGGCAACTCAGCTTTATTGATAGAAAAGGAGAAAAATTTAGTATTTTTAAAAGAAAAAAATAACTTTATTACACAAATAAATACTTTAATTAAAGGGTATGAAAAAGATTTAAGTTCAATTACTTTGTTCAGGAATAGAAAAAATTACAAAAAAGATAAGTTAGTGGAATTAAAGTTAGCTTTAATAAATTGTACTAATCCTGATGATGCTTCTATATTAGCAAAAAAATTACTTAGTGATTCTTATTTTTTAAAAGGAAATGTATCACATAAAATTAAAGATTTTTTATCTAATTATGGTAAGCGACTTGATGAAATAGCAATGAATAATAAAGGTGAAAATAAATTAAGTTCTTTTGGATTTTCATTATGAAAAATTTTAGTTTCTTTAACAATTATTAAATATTTAATTCATCAGTAGTTATTAAATAATCCGTATCTGCTCCTAAATAAATTCTATTTATGTCATTTGCAAATATTTTTTGTACCTGTTCTAGAGGATTATCGCGATACTAATCGTATCCACAGCGGGTAGCTATAGAGTAAAAGAAAGGTACAGTGCCGTTTGTTCTTATACTTTCTAATAATGAGTAAATTATTTTGCGTTGCAATATGTTATTCACAATTTCTGTGGATAAGGCTGTGTGATATTTATATAAAAGTCACGGATAATTAAACTACATACGACTTAAACCGCTAAGCTAGATAATAGAAATGTAACTCACAAAATAGTTACAAATTTTGGTACATTAGCTATATCAAGCAAAATGACTAGTTAATTTTAAAACTAGATAAGCTTATCTCTTAAAGTCTATTGGTTATCTATATGGCTAAATTGTATCTAAGAAAAGAAATTTCCTAGAAGCATCTTTACAAAAACTAATTTAAGTAAGGACACTCTTCTTGATAGCTCGTACAGAAAAGCTTATAGAATATTTTGGTAATACAAATCTTAAATTAAGACTATTTCCTGACTGAGCTCTAGTTGGATTGTCTTTGGTCATTTAAATAAAAGTAAATTAATCTTTATGTAACCCTAGTTAAATGACCACTTAATTGGCTGATTTCTCGCTTTCTTGGAGTAGATTAGGGGTGATTCCACATAATAACCGGTCATTTATGTAAAAAAGTGCTTAAATGAAAAATTTGGGCTTTAGAGTTGAGCTCTACCTAAAATTTAAGACTTTAAGTTTAATCTTTTTTGCAGCATCAATCCTAAAAAACAGGTGAAAAAAATGTAGTAGAGTTTGATTTTTCATTTTTAAGTTCATTATTCTGCTTAGGTTTTTCTATTTCTTGTAAAGTGCCTACTTTTTCTTCAAGTTTTTTTATTCGCTCTTCTAATGCTTGAGGTATTGCCGCTTGCTTAGCTTCGTTTAATAGTAAAACACATTCATTGCGTAATTGTGACATTTCTTTTATAAGTTTCGATAACTCCTCTGTATAACTAGTTTCTAAGGCTTTATTATTAATTGATTGATAAGGAAGCATGATTAACTGAGCTTCTGCAAATAAAGTATTAATTATCCCCATTGCTTCACATAAATAAATATAGCCTTTAAAGCGCTCACCATATGCCCAAGCTTGCGAGTTTGGCTTTAAATTTTGAAAATAATTCCTAGCTAGCTCTACTTTAATTTCTATTTGTTTCAATAAAAGAGGATTAGGGCTACGTTGGAGTTTGTTTACTAATTCTTTAATTTCTATAGAAAGTGATTGAATCTCAGTAAAACCTAGTCCCTTATCTGTAAAAGGTGGTGATTTTAGCATTTTAAATCAACAAGTTAATGAATTTAAACTATTATATATTAACTCAGCTTGGATTCAACAGATGAGTGCAACTTTTGATATAATAGAATCAGATGAAATAAGTGTCCATAATTCGCTAATTAGTACGGAGCTGAATCGTAATCTAATCTTTATTCATATATGCTTAGGTTATTGGACGTGAAGGCAAATTACGCTCAAAGGTACGTTGATGATAGACGACAAGACAAGCTTAAGCACATTAAGGTCGTTGTTTCTATGCATTAAAGTATCCAGTAGGAACTATATTTTCAAATTAAGCAAAGGGTAGATAAATTAGTCAATATCGAACTAGTAATTAAAAGTTTATTAGGAGTAGTGAGTGAAATTTAAGTACGAGGAAATCCTTACAAAATTAATTCAAAATGATTCTAGCCTTACCGTGGTTGATTTTAGACAAGCGAACTTAAGCTCAATACAGTCTAGAGAAATTTTTAAGGCATTAGAAAGTAACAATAAAGTTATTACGCTCAAGTTTTTAGGTAATAATTCAAGTGATGAAGCAGCTATAGCGCTAGGCTCGATGTTAGAAAAAAATCACACGATTGAAGATCTTCAGTTAGGTAGCAACGAGATAAATAATAAAGACATTGTCCATATTATTAATGGATTAAAGAATAATGATACAGTAACTAGCCTTGACCTTAATAGTAATCTTTTTGATATAGCTGATCCTATTGCTGATTTGCTTGAACATAACAATTGGATTCGAGAAATTGATTTAACAAATAGTAATATTAATAATGATGGCTTTTTAGAAATTAAGGCCGCGTTAGAAAGAAATGAAAATTCATCCTTAACTGCATTCAATGTTTACTATCCACCTATCCCTTGTCTGGATGACTTCGACAATCTTTGTAGAGCTAATGCGAAAAAATATGAAAGCAGTGTCCGACTATTTTAGCTAGTAATAGTTTTTTTCAAATCCAATATGCAAATAAATGGTAAGTATATATATTTCACTATATAAGAATTTTTGTATGGTGAAATTAACACTTAAAAATATATCTTTTCTCTGCAAATTCCCTAGATAAAATTTAAATAAAGTCAGACTGCTAGATATCGATATATGTATTTTTTAACTTCATAAGAGGTAACCAGTTAAATTCACTTTTATATTATTATTGAGGTGCCATTCCTTTATTAGCAAGCTCCTGCAATGCTGCTTCATTTTTTTGAACATTCAATTTCATCCCAGCTAATACTTCAGGGGCTTTAGTAAATTGAATATCAGCGTATTCAACTACTTGAATAAAATTACCCCAAGGGTCTAAAAAATCAAAAAATCTGTCTCCTATTAATTCTGCTCCAGCTTTTATTGCCAATTCCTTAACCTTAGAACGGTCATCAACGACCAAGCCAAAATGACGAATCGTATCTCTATGAGGAGTTGCACTTTTCATAAGCGCAATAAATTGGTCGCCTAAATCAATAAATGCATGCTCGTTACTCTTACTTCGTAACGTAAAATTAAAGATATGACTATAGAATTCTAACGCTTTTTCTACATCACCTACTTCAAGTGCAATGTGGTTAATGCCAATTAAATTTGCTTTAGCCATGATAAGTCTCCTTCCTATGAAATACTTATCTCTGCAATAGTACATAACAGAGGATTTATAAAGCTAATTTCTATCATCGCTTTCTTTGAGCATTTTCTACATTATTTTATCTCATGCCCTTAATCAATCGCTAGCGATATAGATTCTGTATCAGAAGCAACATAAAATTTCATTATAGTTGATGTCTCGTTTTATTACCCATTTTCTTGTCTGTCATAGTCATTTATTATCATCCAGCCATTTCTGAGTTTGCTCTCTCCACGCCTTATAACATTCATTATCACAAAAGTACCGAATATAATCGTTCCCTTTGAAGGAATTAGTGGCTAATTTTGGAGCGAGCTAAGGCACATAAAAAGACTCTCTTTTTTACAGTTTTCTTAAAGATTAAATTTCTTAAAGGAAATTAACCAGGGCAAAGCCTACCTATCTGGTTCGGTATGCAGTTTAAGTGCTTTTTTACGCTATTCTAGCGCAATAACTCCAATAATAATCAGTTCTTTAGGATTGCTATTTACTCTTTAGTGAAAACCTTATCGTACCTATGATGTTAAATATCGATAAAGTGTAGGCTTAGAAATATTAAGTACTTTGCAAATATCGGCAATCGCTAATGCTTTATCCTGATGCATACGCTTAGCAGCTTGAATTTTAGAGGCATCCACCTTAGGCCGGCCACCTTTTTTGCCGCGAGCACGAGCAGCAGAAAGACCTGCTTGTGTTCTCTCTTGGATAAGTCTGCGTTCGAACTGAGCCATGGACGAGAAAATATTAAAAACCAATTCACCGGAAGCAGTGGTTGTATCAATCGCTCCATCACATAGCGATTTAAACCCCACGCCTTTTTCTCGCAAGGTTTCAATAAGGGTTACTAAATGCACCATTGAGCGGCCTAAGCGGTCAAGACGCCAAACGACTAAGACATCACCTGCTTCTAATTTTTCTAAACATTGCGTTAGACCAGGTCGGTCAGTTTTAGAGCCCGAAACTTTATCTTTAAAAATAAGATTTTTCTGACAACCTGCTTTGAGGAGGGCATCCACCTGTAAATTTAAATTTTGCTCAAGTGTACTAACTCGGGCATAACCAATTAATCGTGACATCAAATTTCTCAATTATTATTATTTTTAATAAGTTTATAATACTTTGATTATGATATGAAAATATAAGAAAAATAGCAATGTAAAAAGCAGGATGAGTAAGGCTTTTTGGTAATGAAAAATAGAGTGGGAGTAGTCTCAAAATGGTCGTTTTTTGAGAGTCATGAAGTAAATATCATTGAATTATATTTACTAGCTTTTTACACTTATTTTGTGTAAAATAAATATTATTAAATAAATTATAAGACCAGGCGTTGAAAGCGTTAAATATTATAGAGCTTTCTAAACGGGCTCAAAAAGATTTACAAAAAATACCAGAATATATAAAAACTAAATTATTAGTTTGGATTGATTCAGTAGAGCAATTAGGTATTTATCAAGTTCGAAAAATACCAGGTTATCATGATGAACCTTTAAAGGGTAACCGACTAGGTTAGCGTTCTATACGTCTTTCTAAAGGTTACCGAGCTATCTATACGATGACATCAAACGGCAATATGGAGCTTATTACAATCGAAGAGGTAAATAAACATGACTATTAATGCACGTGAATATCTAGAAAAACAAGTAGGTCCTTTAAGTTTAGGTAAAACCCTTCGTGCTATTCGATTAGGTGAAGAGGAAAGCCAAACTCATTTTGCTAAAAGGTTAGGCATTTCTGTTCAGTATCTTTGTGACTTAGAGCATGATCGTAAAATAGTGAGTGCTAAGAAAGCTAAATCCTTTGCAGATAAACTTGGCTATTCTGATAAACAATTTGTTCGGCTTGCCTTACAAGATTCATTAAACCAGTACAATATACCTATGCACGTTGAAATTTCTGCTGCTTAAAATAAAGCTATTTAATAATAAAATACGGCTATTACAAGAAGATAGGTTAGTCAGTGAAATTGCTAAAACTTTTAATGTTCATAAAGCAATAATTTATCGCCAAGTATTATAAAGGAGGGCGTGTTGCAAAAATAAGATGGTTGTATACGGCCCTGTTGCAAAAACAAGGCTGTAGTATACTAATTAATTTTGTATAACGATCTGATGAGCTTTAAAAACCCTGTTGATTTCAAGTGGCGCCATTTTCATGGCGAAGTCATCCTGCAATGTATACGCTGTTATTGTAAATATGGGATCAGCTATCGAGATTTAGAGGAAATGATGACGGAGCGTGGCTTATCAGTCGATCACACGACAATTTATCGCTGGGTTCAGTACTATGCGCCGGAGCTTAAAAAACGATTAGATTGGTATAACCAACGTTACTCTAGGAGATGGCATCTCGATGAAACTTATGTCAAAGTCAAAGGGGAATGGAAATATTTATATCGCGCTATTGATGAGTCTGGCCATATGATTGATTTTTATCTGTCTCATCGTCGCAATGCCAAAGCGGCTAAACGGTTTCTTAATAAACTGGTAAAGAATAATCCTACCTGTGATGTTAGCGTGATTAATACGGATAAAAATCCAGCCTACAATCAAGCCATTAGAGAATTGAAACAGGTAGGGAATTTATCTAAGCGAGTTGAACATCACCAAATTAAATATCTTAACAATCGACTTGAATCCGATCATGGAAAACTAAAGCGGCTTATTAAGCCTACGCTTGGATTTCAATCCATGAAAACAGCCTATGCAACTATCAAAGGATTTGAAATGATGTTGATGTTTAAGAAAGGACAATTCAATCATTGGATTTAGGAACACGTAACGAAGTGTCGTTTATTAATGAACAATTTGGGCTATACAGCTGCGATCGACCCAAAAATTAATATTTTGCAAATTAAAAATTTCTTGCAACAGAGCCCTTCTAAGTCTAAATTTTTGCTGTAACTTCTCATTTTAGATATAAAACTAATCAATTTGATTGTTTATTAATACTCTCTTAATAAAAATAAATTAAAATCAAATTTCATAATTAACACTTGTATGAACGCATAATGAGGAGTATGTCATGCTTAAAGCGTGTACCCACCTTTGTCGTGAAAATGTTAATTTTTGCTTATTTGATGAGACATTAACCATTTACATATCAGCGCTAGGAAACAGTATAAATGAGGAAAATACCAATTTAGAGACATCACAAAACATAAATTATAAAAGCAAAAGAGGAGGAATTAACTATGCCCTTCTCAAAAAATAAAAAGTTTAATGAAATAAAAAGTAAAGAATGGTTTGATAATGCGAAAGAAATTCCTACTAATGAAAATGAAGTGATAGCTTTTGTTGGTAGTTGGCCACATAAGGGAAAATATCCCCATTGGGCAGTAACAGGAAGTGGAAAATTACCTCATCCTTTCAAAAATGATAATGAGGTAGAAAAATCTTTTAGAGATATTTGTGTTGCTATAAGAGAAAGCCGCCTTAGTGAAGTTGAAAAAATTAATCGTGTCCATCTTTTGGTAGTACAACTGGTTAATCTCCCAGTGAGCACAATAGATGGCAAGAAGGTCCATGGAGGGGATTATAACCATGTCCAACATCCGCTTTATGCTAATAAAGAAGTTAAAAATTATGTAGAAATTCAAAAAAAACTTTTGTCAGCTAGTTTAAAAGATATTCTTAATCCTGAATCATATCCCTTTATGACAACTGAAATAAATATCGAGCAACGGTTTGCAGATTGCAGAGCAGCGAATGCTCTTTTTGCTTACGGGCTACAAGTTGCTGGAGTCTTGGATATCAAATGGGCCTATGTTAAAGCGACTACTTATAAAGAAGGCATTGCAACCACAGACAATAATAAAAAATTTAGTGAAGATCATGCTATTGTATTATGGCAAAAAAATAATGAAATTTATGTGCTGGATTCTTTTAATATTGAATTTCATGGAATTAAATTAGAAGAATTTTTTAAGGCTAATGGTGTAGGCATTAGTAGCGCATATAATGAATTTGTAAAATATTATGAAAAAGCCTATCCCAATACAACTCAAGCAAAACAAGACGAGTATGATAGAACTATTCTAAGTTCCTATAGGTCAAAAGATAAAATTAGTGCAGCATTTTTTCCTTCTCTTGTAGAAAGAAACCTTAGATATCCCGGTATTAAATGTTATCACTCTACTTTAAAAACCGCTGAATCTGAAAACTGGAGTAAGCTTTATTCAAATATATTTGAAGAGCAATGTACTTTTCCTGAAACTAAAGTGTTCAGAAAAAAGTAACGTGACCCATATCCAATGAATTTAGCTTAAAACCTCAATTCAAATTAAAGGAAATCTTTAATGAATATCGACTTGCTCAAGGCGCATAGTTATTGTGAATTAGTGTATAGGATTTTATCTTAGTAATCCTATATTTTAGAATTGGTTCAGTACTATGTATAAATACTATACTAGTATCATAAACGGTCGTTTCTTGATAAAGAATTGAGAGTGATAAAGAAGCATATTAAAGTGTATAATAATTGACTTATTTAATTATTTAAAGAATCACATTTAAACTGCATTCTAATCCACAGGTAATGCAATATATTCCCTGTGGAATACAAACAATGGCTGAAACATTGCTTAATCTAGAAGATGATATAATACACCAACAGAAGTATGGTTTTAGTAAATGGGCTATGTTTTTAAAAAGTACGAGTGATTTTGCGGGACGGGTTGGATGGAAACTAACGAGGTCGAAGCAGGTTTTAAATTTCTACCAAAATATTGGAGCAATGGATTTGCGACTGAAGTATTAAAAGCATTGCTTGCCTGGGGAAAAGTTAATATCCCATTTCCTTTAATAGCATTTGCATACCCGGAAAACAAAGCATCGATTAATATATTAGTAAAAGCTGGCATGATCTATGTGAGGCATGATAATTATGAGGGCAAACAAATTATAGTTTACTCAATGCCGCTCTAACTTTTTTCAAAAAGAGAATTTCAGTTTGTATTTGCCCCATTTCTGTAATTTAACCCAATATTGTGATTATTGTAATCCTTAACCCAAGTAGGAGTATATTGAAATGCAAGAAAAACCGTTGGTTGGCATTATTATGGGATCTCAAAGCGATTGGCCAATACTTTGTGAAAGCGCAAAAATTTTAAAGGACTTAAAAATTTCTTTTGATGCCGAAATTGTATCAGCACATCGAACACCTAACAAACTCTATGACTATGCACAAAACGCAGCAGAACGCGGAATACAGATTATTATTGCTGGTGCTGGAGGTGCAGCACATCTTCCTGGAATGATCTCAGCAATGACCAGACTTCCTGTTTTGGGTGTTCCAATTCCTTCTTCCTTACTTAATGGTTTGGACTCCCTACTGTCCATAGTACAAATGCCAGCAGGAGTACCGGTTGGCACTTTAGCAGTCGGCACATCAGGCGCAATTAATGCAGCACTTTTAGCAGCCGCAATCCTTGCTAACAATAACACGGAAGTCTGTGAACGCTTAGAGCAATACCGAGCGCAACAAACCCAAAAGGTTCTTGATAACAATAAACCCCAATTGGAGTCCTTATGAAACTCGGTATTTTAGGTGGTGGACAACTTGCAAGAATGTTGGTTTTGGCTGCGCACTCCTTAGGAATTCGTACCCTATGCTTTTCACCTGATCCCAATCCCTGTGTGCGGCATTTAACTCGTCTGGTTTCAGCATCATTTAGTGATGAGAAAGCACTTACTGCGTTTTGCAATGAAGTCGATTGCGTCACTTTTGAAACGGAAAATATACCCTTAGCTTGTGCTGAATTCATTGCCAAAAAAGTTCCATTTTATCCCACGACTAAAGCGCTCCGAATAACTCAAGATCGATTTTTGGAAAAAGCATTTTTAAACTCATTAAAAATAAAAACAGCTCGTTTTACTGCGATTGAAACGCAAGAGGAACTGCAGGATACCTTTATAAGCTGGAATAGCTCTGCTATCTTGAAAACAAGACGGTTAGGCTATGATGGCAAAGGACAGTATATTCTTCATCAGTTGTCTGACTTAGCAAGAGCCTGGGAATTGATGACTTCTTGTGATTTGATTTTGGAACAGTTTGTTCCTTTTGAAGAGGAGGTATCGCTTATTGCGGTGAGAAATCAGCATGAAGAGATTCAATTTTATCCCCTTATTAGAAATCAACATCATCAGGGCATCCTTCAATGGTCCGAAGCCCCGTTAGATAATCATTTATTGCAACAAAAAGCTCAAAATATTGCTAAAACGATTATAGATTGTTTGGACTATATCGGCGTCATAACCATCGAATTTTTTCACAATAATGGCGAACTAATAGTCAATGAAATTGCTCCTAGAGTCCATAATTCGGGGCATCTAACCATTGAAGGAGCAATAACCAGTCAGTTTGAAAATCATTTACGTGCAATTTTTTCTCTACCTTTAGGCCTTACGGAGCTTATGAGTAATTGCTTTTTAGTCAACTGTCTTGGCAAGATGTTCCCCATCCAATCGTGCCTTGAGATACCGGGTCTCCATTATCATGATTATGGCAAAAAATCGCATCCTAAGCGTAAGGTTGGACATATTACTTTAATTGATAAAAATCGTGACCGATACCAAGACAGTAAGCTCAAGCTCATAAAAATGCAAAAATGAGTGTACTATGGCTCCAATTGGTTGAACAATTTCAGTTATAAACTATGATTTTTAATAGTGAGGCTATAATAATTGATGATGATTTCTTTTATATTGGAGCATAATGAAAAATAAAAGATCAAAGAAAGGAAAACAAGCTCAAGACAAAAGCTGGTAATGTAATGAACCATCCCACCTACTGAGTTGGCAAACATGTGTTATCAGCTTAGTATAAAAATTGGAAAATTTTAAACTAAGTGGGAGGTTCAAGCATGAATATTAGCGTATTAGGGGTAAATATAGCCAAGAATATTTTTCAATTACATGGAGTGGATAGGCTATTAAAAAAGCGAGTTGAGTGCACTAAATTAACTGAATATATTGCTAATTTACCATCTTGTACTATTGTAATGTAGTCATATGGTGGGTCAAATTACTAGGCGGGTTTTTAAAGATACGTCCATACTGTAAAATTAATTAGCTCTCAGTTTGTTAAACCTTTTGTTAAGACCAATAAAAATGATACTAATGATGCAGAAGGAATAGTTGAAGCAGCAAGCCGCCTATCAATGCACTTTGTGCCGATTAAACAAGTAGAGAGCAACAGGATATTTAGTCATTACATCGTTAAAGTTATTTCAGCTCAATTGAATAATGGTTATTTCTGACGTATTATGCAAAGCAAATTATTTAGCTTTATTATTTTTTTAATAATAAGGACGTATAGTGCCACCATCAATATGAATATTATTTGCTGTTATTTCATTAGAACCACTGGATTTTAGAAAAAAGTAAATAGTTTTCACAACCCCATGTACACTGGCTAATTTTCCTAAAGGTGCGGTTGAAGTTTTTTCGCGTAATACCTCTGTAAATAGCTTTGACTTTGCTTGCGCTTCGATCTCGAGTTTTTTATTGTATGTTTGTGTAGCTACTTGTCCTGGTGAAATTGCATTAAATCGAACTCCCTTAGGGCCGTAAGTATCAGCAAATGTTTTTAAACAACCAGCCCAAGTGGTACGGATATCATTAAAAGCCTCCCAATTTGGATTGGAAATTGGTTGCTTACTTGAAGTACCGGAAATTAGTATGACCGATTTTAAACTACTTTCCTCCATACATGGCAATAGCTGTTGAAGCAAAAAGCGAGGTCCTGTAAAACAATCCTGCATAACCTTATTTAAAGTGTGAAATTGTTGAATGGGATCATCTGGTAACACAGGTGGTCTTGGCGGCATCAATACAATACCATCAATACCCTGTAGCTTAGTTTGTGCTATTAGTTCATTCATTGTTTCAGGAACACCCAGATCAGCACAATAGAAATTAACATGTACGTCTGGATAAGATGTTGTAATTTTTACAGAGAGATTTTTTAGTTTTTCCAAGTCACGTCCTGTAATAATTAAATCATGTCCTTTTTTTGCTAAATATAAACATAATTCGGTACCAATATCACCTGTACTACAGGTAATTAAAAAACGTCGTTTCATAAACCAAGGCTCTACAATTAATTATTAAAGTGATTATAACTGCATAAAGTTAATGTGTGATTTCACAAATTTTTGGGGATTTTATATTTATTTCTTATTTAAATCGATTTGTTTTTAAATGAAATTTAATGTACTAATATTATACCAATCTTTGTCTTGATTGCAAATTAGAGGCAAGTTGTAAAAATAAACTTGTTGTGTACTAATCGAATTTAGGTGGTTATTTGTATAAGTTTAAAAAATCAATCTGATTTTAAATGGTGTCATTTTCATGGTGAAGTCATTTTGGAGTGCGTGCGCTGGTATTATAACTTTATAGAGTCTCAAAAAACTTCGTTTTTCAAGACTTACATTTTCTTTTTTTGAAATCTATAGAGGAGCTGCATCCTAAAAAAATTTTATTTTAAACCACAGCCATTAAGCATTAATAACTATTTGTAATTATAACACTAGGTGATATAATTATTTAAAAGAGAAAAATTTGGAAATATATAAAATCAATGCTTTTTCTGAGTGGGCTCAAGAGAAGAGTACAAGGTTTCTGATCAGGTGCTTATAAATGCAGTCTTAGAAATGAATAATGGTTTTTTTGATGCTAATCTGGGCGGTAATGTTTATAAAAAAAGAATTCTACTAGATAATAAAGGTAAGCGAGGCGGCGCAAGGACTATAGTTGCCTTTAAATTTAATAATAAAGCTTTTTTTTATATATAGTTTTGCAAAAAATAAAAAATCTAATATTACTGATAAGGAACTTAAGGCCTTAAAAAAATTAGCCAAACTTTATTTTTCTTTATCAGATATAGAAATTATGAATGCATTAGATTCTGGCAATCTAATTAGAGTAGGTGAAAAATGAAAAAATCAATTTTAGATGTTGTGCATGGGTCTGCTAAAGGTCTTTATGATGCTGGTATTGTAGACGCTACTACAATGCATGAATTTGATGCATTATGTTTGCCTCCAATTAAGTCTTTTACAGCGCAAGAAATTAAAACTTTGCGTCTAAAAGAGCATGTCAGTCAAGTTGTTTTTGCTAAATATTTAAATACATCGCCATCAACTGTTCGCCAATGGGAACAGGGGGAAAAACATCCAAGAGGTACCTCTTTAAAATTATTAAATTTAATAGCTGATAAAGGGTTAACTATTTTAGCATAAATAACTTTAGTGAAAGCAACTTGCATTTTAAGCATTCAAACAGACTCAAAAACGGTCCTTTCTTGAGACCTTATCTAAGCGACTATTTTGCTACTTTAGGCTGTGGTACTTGCTTAAACCCATCCTCGATGGCTTCTTCCGGGGCAGCTCTTTTACCTTGTAAATTAAAAAAAGTTGGCAGGCTTTGAAGTGACGATGAATTAGTCGCGCTTTTATATTGTAAAGCACTTTCTTCAATCTCAACGCTAGGCCCGCTATCTTGAACTTCTGTTGTGCTTTCTTCACAAGAAACCGCCGTTGACTCTTGCGCAATGAGGTCAGCTGGCCAGGATGTTAGCTCGTCTAAATTAATGTCTTCACTGAATGTTGCTTCCTCTAAAGTAACCACTTCAGTAGAAGCTACATCGTCGTGTTCAGGATAGGGCGATTCTTCAATGGCTTCGCTAAAAGAATTAATAAAGTCTAGGGGTAAATCCGTATGGTCTTCCAGTACCATAGGATTACTATTTTCAATGGTTAAATCATCAGGATTTACCATTAAATTCCTTTGAGCTAAGCTTGCGTTTTTATGATTAACTTCTGTAGGAAAACTAGAGGATACTGCATCATGTTTGGGATAAGGTGATTCTTCAATAGTTTCCTCAAAGGGATCAACTACGCCCGCAAGAAAATAGATATCATCTTCAATGATATCTAACATGGCTAATAGGGTTTCTTGCGGTAGTTCATTATCATCAAAATCTGAGGCATTTGATAAAGCGCGTGAGGAGGGTGCTCTACGGCGCGCTGATGCATTATTTTCTTTAGCATGGAGTACATAATTACAAAATTCGGTCGTAGATAAAGATTTTAAGTAGTCAAATGTTAAAACGGAGTCAACTACCAATAACTTGTCTAGAAAGTGCTTTACTGCTTTATAACGACAGCCTAGCTTACTTGCAGCTGTTGTGACATCAGGAGAATTTTTTATAGCATTGTGAATTTTTTCTAACGCGAGCTCTCGAAAAACTAGCTTCTCAATCATAGGCGCTTCTTCATATACACCCGGATAAATAGTGCTTATTTCATTGCTTGGTGTATCCTTTAACAATTGATAGGTTAAAGGTATTCCTAGGTGAGGTAACCGAGTAATATAAATAGCTAAAATTTGCTTATAAGTACTTAACTTAGTGGCAGCATCAGCTATATCATTGCTAGCAAGAATTATTTGATGAATCTCTTTGAAGGTACGCTGTTTTAATGGTATTTTACGTAGGGTTGGAATAGCTTCATAGTCACCAGGATAAATCGTCATGATATCTTTTTCCTCGGTGTCTTGAAGTCGTTTGTAAGTCAACGGCTCGTTTATAAAAGGCAATTGATTTAAGTAAGATTGGAATGTTTCAGGCATTACGCCTAAGCAACTTGCCGCATCTGAAATACCACTACTAGCACGAATGACTTGATGAATTGCTTTAAAGGTACGTTGTTTTAAGGGTATTTTAACAAAGATTGGAGTAGCCTCATAGTCACCAGGATAAATGGTCATGATATCTTTTTCCTTGGTTTCTTTAAGTCGTTTGTAGGTCAGTGGCTCGTTTATAAAAGGTAATTGGCTTAAGTAAGCTGTGAGTGTTTTAGTCTGAACGCCTAAGCGACTTGCCGCCTCTGAAATAGTCGCACTAGCCCCATTAGCACGGATTGCTTGATGAATCTCTTTAAAGGTACGCTGTTTTAACGGTATTTTAATAAGCGTTGGAATGGACTCATAGTCACCGAGATAAAAATTTTTTATCTCCTGTTCAGATTTACTTTTTAATAGTTGAAACGTTAACGATTGCTCAATATGAGGCAACTTACTTAGATAAGAACTTAACGTTTTGTCATTAACGCCTAAGCGAGAAGCGGCAGTGTTTATGTTATCGCTGGTTAAAATTGTTTCATGAAGCGATTTAAAAGTACGCTTCGCTAACGGCGTTTGGTCAAATGTAAGTTTGGCATCACAATCACCGGGAAAAGATTTTTCTAAATCAGCGGGTTTAATCTTTTTTATTGAGCCATACGTGAAAGGTTTTTGATAGTAGGGTAGTTGTTTAAGGTATTTTTGTAGGGTGTTTTGATTTGTAGTTAATTCTTTAGCAGCTTGAACTGGGTCCTTGCTGTTTCTAATTAAATTATGTAGTTCGCGGAAAGTAAGTGCCTCGAATTTTTTACGAACTATATCTCGACCAGCCATATTATCCCGCCTTAATAACATGTAGTATAATTATTATACAGAATAATTATTAAATTTATATTAAATGAGGTACTAGGGGTAGTGTTACAAAACACTCAATAGGGCGTAGTTCAGTTATAGATATGAAATAACTAACATCTTTGTGGTTTAAATTAAGTTCTTTGGGAATTAGGACATAAAGATAATAATTTTTGCTCAGTGAAATTAACCACAACAACTCTAAATAAGCTAAAAGCTAATTATCTTATTACCATGAATAATTAAAATCAATTTGGAGAAAATTGAAATTAGAACAGTAAGTTACTTAAGGGTCATTTTTGAGACCCTGCTATTTTAAAGACACAAATTTAGCGCTCCGTATTGCCCTTCAAATATAATTATATTGACTTAAATATATATTAATTGTTAAAATATTATACATATATTTTAGAGTTACGGTTACGCCCCCATCCAAATTAAAAGGCTTTAAATTTTCTACTATTCATAAGGTCATTATAGAGAGCTCTAATTTAGTTGATGCTGCAGAGAAGCTAAAGGTGCGTCATAATGCACTTAAGGAGTACTTAAGAGACGTCTCGTTCGACAGCCTAAATCGTGCAAATTTGCGCTATGGCGAGATTAAAAAATTATCGCCTCGCGCCATGAGGGAAAGATATGGTCAAGCGTATGACAAATATTTAGAAATACTTCCAAAAAGCAGGCCAGAAGATTACCCATTTAATGTTATTCATAATGCTATCAAATGTCATAAAAGCATGCGAGGAGCCGCTGCTAAACTAAATATATCGAACGCGACTCTATATACTTATTTAAATGACTTTTTCCGTAGTAACACAGACTTAGATTTTGACAAATTACAAGCAGCCTCAGAGCAAGAATTGGAAAAAAGATTTGGGCCTAGCTATAAACAATGCTGGGAACGTGGAGACGAATTAATACCTAGGTCTCAATTTAAAGCGCCCCTAATTAAGCGATCATCAATTTTACTCCATGGCTTAGGAAATGTAGGGAGCTTATTAGATTGGCTTATGGAAGTGGAGATGTCGACTTTCAGGACAGATTACGACGATAAAGAATTAGATGACTTATTAAAAGAGTTAAGAGGGACTACTTCGACTTCTCAAAATATTACCCCATCCTATACTATACCTTCGTATTCCTATACCATACCGAATACAGCAGCAATAGACGAGGAAATACCTAACCTAACTAGGTATGACTCCTCCCTGTATTGTTCTAATAAGCTAGAAAGTTATAGCCTAACATTTATTGATAATAATAAACTCTGTTCTATCCCCTTACTTTCAGACCAATATGGTAGACTATATGAAACAAGCGCAATACCAAGCTACTCCTTTTACGCAGAACAGATCAAGTCTATTTAGCGCATTTTTCTTATCCTTCAACGCGTATACAACCACAAAGGGCAGAGGCGCCAAGGCAGCCTACCAATACAAAGTATCCGGCTTATGAAACCCTATCCATGTATGGCTTATTTCCAAAACCGCAAAAACATCCTAACAATCAAGTATTTGAGCAAGAAAGTTATTACCAATTTGATTCCACTAACAATAACTAATAGTTAAAAGTGATTAAACCAATACGTCTAAAGTGAATAGAGGCTAATAAAATGTATAGATTGATAGCAGTGTATTTATTTTAATACACTCAAACGGGTGCCTTATCAAAGAAGTAAAATATAATAGCAGTTATTGGTCGTTTTTTAAGACCCAATTTAAGTTAACCTTTCGCTACTTTAGGCTTGCATACTTGCTCATGGTTTTTATCAATGGTTTCTTCCGGGGCAGCTCTTTTACCTCGTAAATTAAAAAAGGTTGGCAGGCTTTGAAGTGATGATGAATTAGTCGTGCTTTTACGTTGTGAGGCACTTTCTTCAATCTCAACGCTAGGCCCACTATCGTGAGCTTCTGTTGCGCTTTCTTCACAAGAAACCGCCGTTGAATCCTGCACAATGAGGTCAGCTGGCCAGGATGTTAACTCGTCTAAATTAACATCTTCTTTACAGGCGGTTACTTTCTCTAAAGTAACCGCTTCAGTAGAAGCTACATCGTCGTGTTCAGGATAGGGCGATTCTTCAATGGCTTCGCTAAAAGAATTAATAAAGTCTAGGGGTAAATCCGTATGGTCTTCCAGTACCATAGGATTACTATTTTCAATGGTTAAATCATCAGGATTTACCATTAAATTCCTTTGAGCTAAGCTTGCGTTTTTATGATTAACTTCTGTAGGAAAACTAGAGGATACTGCATCATGTTTGGGATAAGGTGATTCTTCAATAGTTTCCTCAAAGGGATCAACTACGCCCGCAAGAAAATAGATATCATCTTCAATGATATCTAACATGGCTAATAGGGTTTCTTGCGGTAGTTCATTATCATCAAAATCTGAGGCATTTGATAAAGCGCGTGAGGAGGGTGCTCTACGGCGCGCTGATGCATTATTTTCTTTAGCATGGAGTACATAATTACAAAATTCGGTCGTAGATAAAGATTTTAAGTAGTCAAATGTTAAAACGGAGTCAACTACCAATAACTTGTCTAGAAAGCGCTTTATTGATTTATAATGACAGCCTAACTTACTTGCAGCTGTTGTGACATCAGGAGAATTTTTTATAGCATTGTGAATTTTTTCTAACGCGAGTTCTCGAAAAACTAGCCTGTCAATCACGGGTACTGCTTCATAGGCATCAGGGTAAATATCACCTATCTCACTCTCCGCCTTCTCTTTTAATAGGTCATAGGTTAACGGCTTGTCTACATGAGGTAAACGACTAAGATAGACTGCTAAAGAGTTTTTATAGGTACCTAGTTTCGCGGCAGCGTCAAGTATACTATTGCTAGCACGAATGGCTTGATGAATCTCTTTAAAGGTACGCTGATTTAAGGGTATTTTATTTAGGGTTGGAATAGCCTCATAGTCACCGGGATAAATCGTCGTGATATCTTTTTCCTCGGTTCTTTGGAGTTTATCATAAGTCAATGGTTCGATTATAAAAGGCAATTGATTTAAGTAAACATCGAATGTCTGATGCCCTACACCTAAGAGAATTACCGCCTCTGAAATACCACTACTAGCACGAATGGCTTGATGAATCTCTTTAAAGGTACGCTGATTTAACGGTACTTTAATAAAGGTTGGAATAGCTTCATAGTCACCGGGATAAATCGTCATGATATCTTTTTCCTCGGTGTCTTGAAGTCGTTTGTAAGTCAATGGCTCGTTTATAAAAGGTAATTGGTTTAAGTAGAGTTTGAATGCCTCACGCCCCACGCCTAAGCGATGCGCCGCCTCTGAAATACCATCATTAGCACGAATGGCTTGATGAATCTCTTTAAAGGTACGCTGATTTAAGGGTATTTTATTTAGGGTTGGAATAGCCTCATAGTCACCGAGATAAATGGTCATGATATCTTTTTCCTCGGTGTTTTTAAGTAAGTCATACAAGTTATACGTTAACGGCTCGTTTATAAAAGGTAATTGATTTAAGTAAGATTGGAATGCCTCAATCTCAACACCTAAGCAACTTGCTGCATCTGTAATACCGCTACTAGCACGGATTGCTTGATGAATCTCTTTGAAGGTACGCTGTTTTAACGGTATTTTAATAAGCGTTGGAATGGCCTCATAGTCACCGGGATAAAAATTTTTTATCTCCTGTTCAGATTTACTTTTTAATAGTTGAAACGTTAACGATTGCTCAATATGAGGCAACTTACTTAGATAAGAACGTAACGTTTTGTCATTAACGCCTAAGCGAGAAGCGGCAGTGTATATGTTATCGCTAGTTAAAATTGTTTCATGAAGCGATTTAAAAGTACGCTTCGTTAACGGCGTTTGGTCCAAGGTAAGTTTGGCATCACAATTACCGAGAAAAGACTTCTCTAAATCAGCAGGTTTAATCTTTTTTACTGAGCCATACGTGAAAGGTATTTGACAGTAGGGTAGTTGTTTAAGGTATTTTTCTAAGGTCGTTTTACCTATACCTACTTCTTTAGCTGCTTTAACTATGCTCTCACTCTGTCTAATTATACCATGTAGTTCGCGGAAAGTAAGCGCTTCGAACTTTTTACGGGCTATATCTTGACCAGCCATGTTATCCTGCCTTAGGATTGTTTTAGTACAATTATTATACAATATAAGTATTAACGGTATATTAAATGATTAATTAAAGCGATTTTAATAAATTGCTGCAAGTGGTTATCTTTTAAAAACAAGACGGCTGAAAAAAGGAGAGGAAAATCTAATAACCTTCATTACAATCACAAATTCTTTATCATAAATAGTAGTTTTTTAAGATTATTGCAAAATATTTCATTAAACTGTATTTACTGTCTTTTACACATTTTTTTGTAAAATTAATACGATTAAATAAGGTTAAGACTAAGTATTGAAAGCGTTAAGTGTTATAGCGCTTTCTAAACAGGCTCAAAAAGATTTACAAAAAATACCAGAATATATAATTTGGATTGATTCAATAGAATAATTAGGTGTTTATCAAGTTCGAAAAATACCAGACTATCATGATGAGCCTCTAAAAGGTAATCGATTAGGTGAAGAGAAGAGCCAAACTCATTTATTAGGGCTTCCTAGCATCTTAAAAAGGATATATATTAAGGCTTTAGGACAAACTAAAATTTTTTCTCAATCATTTTGTCATTCTAATAGGATTGTTTTCTTACATTACATAATGAATCAAAGAAAAATTAACTAGTCTAGATTGATTTTTATACCTGATAACTACCCATTTTTGCAACGACACTGTTTGTATTTTTATTTAATTGATAGTTAGGATTATCAATCCAGGTTAACAATCCTTTTGATATACTCCAAGCACCAATAATATCGGTATTATCGATACTCGTTTTAATATTAACTTCACGTTTTTTCCAACCTAAAAAGCGATTTTTATGAAATAAAGAATGAAAACTTAAGCCTCGTGCTTTTCCGGTTTCAAGGACATCATAACCTTCATTACCTCTATAATTTATACTATAAATGTATCTTTGACGGCCAGAGCGGTTACTATTATTGGCATATTCAAGCGCACACTCAAAGTCTTTAGAGGTTGAAATACCTACACTACCATTTCTAAATTTTAAATAATCTTCTATTTTATCTGAAAATTTGAGTTCATGTATTCCTATATTAAATAGTTTTTCAGGTGGTTGGCTCGTTCCTCTATAGATTACGCCTTGATACTTTTTAATGGCATTAGGCGTAAAACAATTCCAGTCTATTGCGGGTAATGACTCTTTTAGCGCGTCGATTAAGTAACTATTAAAAGAGTGATTATTAAAAGTAGCCGACTTAGATAACAGATGATTAATAATAATAGTTAAAGTATCCTCGTCATTTAAACTTGTTATTAATTGACTTTCCAGGTAAGCAATTTTAGGGGTTTTAGAAAAGCTATGTCTAAAATAAGAAAATAATCCCATTTTATACCCACGCTCAGCTCTATTTATATAGTTATCTAAAGCTTTTTGATAAGCATATATAATTTTACTTCTCATAATTCATACCGCTTGTTTATTAATTTATCTATATGCTCTAATAATAAAAAATATTTTTTGATTAATAAAATCAATTAATTTTATTGATTCTATTTGTTTT
Organism: Legionella sp. D16C41; assembly: GCF_048541585.1. Classification (NCBI taxonomy): domain Bacteria; kingdom Pseudomonadati; phylum Pseudomonadota; class Gammaproteobacteria; order Legionellales; family Legionellaceae; genus Legionella; species Legionella sp. D16C41. The sequence goes on from NZ_CP183303.1 coordinate 887,852, forward strand.
AACTATCGCAAGGATTAATGGTAGCTTTATTTGCAAGATTTATTGATTAATGAAAACTTATAGTCGTCAGCTGATATAAAGAATGTGATTTAAATGTTGAGGGTGTACTAAAAAATTATTGGGCGAAATTATTATGGTATTTATTGGCCTATTTTTTTGAATTAATTTAACCTTATTATAGTTTTTTTAGATGGTGTTGCAAAAATGGATATTAGTTTATAAGTTAAATTGACTTTATCCAAATTAAGCACTTAATAAGATGCAATCAACAAAACCTACTGCCTTTAGATGGCGTCACTTTCATGATGAAGTCATTCTACACTATCGGATTGTCGAACTAGTGGTATTTCGACATAAGTTGGAATTTCATTATAATTACTTTTAAGATTTTTAGGAGTTATTTCTATAGATATTTAAGAGTTGATATAAGTCATAAATGTTCTAAAAGATAATTGATAAGTGAGCTAATAAAGTTTCCTTGTTAACATTTATGTCATTTGCTAAAAGTAAATGCTTCAATTTGTTAGCTGTCATGTTAGTAAGATGTCGTAGTATATATTATAATTATGAAACAAAAAGACAACCTTAACTATTTTTGATAGCATTTATTTCAAGCGCTATGTTTTATCCAGCTTTATTACTAGCTGTATTTCGCTGCTGTTCTTGACTTGATTGCTTGGGTTTTTTACTAATACCATAAAAGGAATGTACATTATCAGTAAGCCCTTTATTGTGTACGGCGCTCGTTTTATCAATATCATTAGCCTCTTTTTTCTCAGTAAGATGAAGTGGCACAGTACTTTCTTTAATTGTAGAATTAGCATTAGAATTCCTGGCAAGAAGCATTTGAATAATTTTTTTATTTTTCTCTTGTTCAGCTAAAGAAAGGGGTGTTTCACCTGCTTGATTTGCAACATTGGGATTAGCGTCTTTATCAAGAAGTATTTGAACAATATTTATATGTCCTTTTTTTGCAGCGAGATGGAGTGGGGTATCACCTGCTTGATTTGCAATAGTGGGATCGGCACCGTTGTTTAGAAGCCTTTGCACAGTACTTTCATGTCCATTTTGTGCAGCTAAAAAAAGTGGTGTTACGTTTTCTTCACTGCTAACATTAACATCGATATCTTTAGCAAGGAACATTTTGACAATTTCATCATGTCCTGCTTCTGCAGCGAAATGAAGTGGTGTAGCACCCTTTGGGGTCGCAACAGTGGGATCGGCGCCATTGTCTAGCAACATTTGAACAATATCTACATGTCCTTTTATTGCAGCCCAATGTAAAGGTGTTACACTGCCCTGAAATGCAATATTGGGGTTCGCACCTTTGTTTAGGAGCATTTGAACAATATTTACATGTCCATTTTCTATAGCCCAAAAAAGTGGTGTTACATTTTTTTCATTGCTAACATTAATGTCGATATCTTTAGCAAGGAGCAGCATCTTGACAATTTCATCCTGTCCTGCTTCTGCAGCCACATGCAAGGGTGTCATACCGCCCTGAATTGCAATATTGGGGTTCGCCCCTTTGTTTAGGAGCATTTGAACAATATTTACATGTCCATTTTTTACAGCCCAAAGAAGTGGTGTTGCATTTTTTTTATTGCTAACATTAACATCGATATCTTTAGCAAGGAGCATTTTGACAATTTCCTCATGTCCTTCTGCTGCAGCCAAATGAAGTGGCGTATCACCTGTTTGATTTGCAACATTGAGATCGGTACCTGTGTTTAGAAGCATTTGAACAATATTTATATGTCCCTTGTATGCAGCCACATGCAAGGGTGTTATACCTTCATTGTTTACTACATTGGTATCGACACCGTTAGCGAGCAGCAGTTGCACCATGTCACTATGTCCACATGCCGCCGCGATATGAAGTGGGGTATTACCATCGTGGTCGGGTATATTAATAAGATCTAATTGCATTAATATAGCCAGAGCGCTTAATTGTCCTTCGCTTAAGAGGAGACTTAATTTATTGCGTCGTTGTTGCTTGTAGTTTTTAATAATATCATAGGCGTTTTCTTCTTTATTCAATGCTCTTAAGAGGGGGAGGGCTAATGGTACCGTGGTAGGTGTAGGGCGATAGTTTAGGAGAGCAATAAAGGCATCTTGTTTTATCGCTACCCTATTATGCAGGTGGCGGGCATAGTCTACTAGCAGCGCTAAAAAGGGCGCTGGCAAGTTTAGAGTTTGTTGCTGTTGTTTCGTGAGATAAGTAAACAGCGTAACAGCGGGTAGATTTTTAGCAAGGCATTGGTTTGGGGTGAGCTCACTATAGGTTTTAAGGGTTGTAAAGGGAAAGTTTAACAGTGCCTCTAAAGCTGTTTTTTGGCCGTTAAGAATAGCTGAACACAGCCTATCGAGCTGCTCTTCTTCGGAAGAAACAACTAGGGGGCTTTGTTTCTCAGCCTCTTCAGCGAGCGCAGCTAAACCCGACATAGAAGCGTTTTTTTTGTTCTTTTTTTTAGTTTTAGTTCTTTTATTAGTTTTAGTGGCTTTAATGGAGGCTGCAGGCTTGGTAGCGACCGCTTGATTTGGAGGCGTTGATGTCGCAAGCGACTCACCCCATTGCGCTTCAATGGCTTGTGCTTGTAAAAGGTTGCCTTGAGTGCGCAATACTTGCGCTTGTTCAAGCCACGCTGCTTTTGAAGAAACAACAGGTGCGGCAGGCTTAACTGGGGCGCTCTGCTTTTGTGTTGTCTCCAGGACCACGTGCTTTAAAGGGTCAGTGATGGCGGCTAGCGCTCGATTAGGTGGTTGATAAATCATTAAGGTCGTTTGGGCACGGGTAGAAGCCACGAAAAGATCGTTAAAGGTGTTGCTATGACAAAGACGTTGATTATCATCAGCTACACGAGATGAATTATCCATGTTCTTACTAACCGCGTTAAATCCCGGTTGCTCAAAAAAGCGGTATAATAAGACAGTGGGTGCTTGCAACCCTTTCATTTGTTCGGTCGTAAAAACCCGACTGGCACCGAATAAGGCAATGGCCTCTGCTAGGTTATCAGGACTAGTAATCACGATAAAGTTAACGTCTTCTTGATAAGTGTGCCTGATACCATCGATGTCTTTTTCCGTTTCAAGCCACTGCAGGCTGCCGGCTGCCGGCGTCAGTAGTTTCAACAGCGCTGATAGTGGCCAGTTCATTTTTATCTTTAAATGCGTGTCCTATTACTTGGTATTTGGTGTCAATAATTGCGTTAGCGAGCGTCACAACAGCCCGAGCACAGCGATAACTTGCCGTTAAACAGACCTCAGTAACCTCTTTTTGCCCACTCTCCCAATAAAGGGAGCGTAAAAAAGGCAGCGTTTTTTCAGTACCAAACAAACGTTGATGGTCGCCTACACAAAAGATAACATTAGGGTTCAGACGCTCTTTAGCATAAACTACAGAGCGCAATTGCAGGCGTGATAAATCGGGCGATTCATCCACCCCTAAAAAAGTGTAGTCTTCAGTGATAGCCAGGGGGATAAAAGCTAAATCAAGGTAACCATTTTTATTGAGGAACGCCTTATAATCATTAAAAACAGTCCATAATTTACTGCGCAAGTTAGGCTCGCTAAAGAGTGAAAACTTATCGCCCACTTGGGTACAATAGTCGGCATAGGTCTCATAACCTGACATCGTATAAAATTCTTGATAAATTAAATGGGTGATATCTTGATTAGTTTTAGTCTTTTTAGAAGCAATAGGTAGTAAAGGCTCATTCTGAGCTTTTGACTTATTATATCTAACCGCATAGTCATTATACCAAGTGCTAAACTCCGCCCCGCCTTGGAAAACAAACGCGTCGCCCGGATGTGCGGCTTGATAGAGCATTTCCGGTGTTTGAAAGGTCACAACGTTAGGGTCAATTTTTAAGTCTTTAAACTCATGCTCACTCATTGCTGCCCACTCTTTCTGTAACTGCGCCACTAAAAAAGGGGACTGAGCAATAATTAAGAAGGTAGGTGGTTTCGCTTGAGTAGCTTGCGCTGCCCATTGCAAAATTTGATGTTTAATGATTGCCAACAGCGTACTTGATTTGCCCGAGCCCGGTGCCCCCCTGATAATTAAGGGTAGTGAGGCAGCCTTTAGGCCTGCTTGTATATCATCAAGCAAAATATAACGGCCTTCTAAATATTCTAGACCATCAGTGATGACTATCTCGACAGCTGTGCGCTCTTCTTTGCCAGTTTTGCTATCCGTTATCTCTTCTTCCACATCGACATCTACCAGCAAAAAGTCATCTGATTTTTTTTCAAACTTAAGCTGGTCATACTCATGTTTTTCAAGTATATCGGTGACTACCCAAACTTGTTCACCTTGTCCGTTTTTAACCGAACTTAATATAAGGCGTTGCACTTTATCATGGCGAATGCTGTATTGGGCTGGCGCATGACGACTGCCATGTAGTTTTTCAAAGTTAAGGCCACTGATACTAGCGTGGTCACAAAATTTTTGTATCGTTTCTTTATAAATACCTAAATCAGCGCCATATTTTTCTGCTAAGGTATCTTTGATATAAACTATTTTTGCTTTCATCTATTAAACCATGTCATCATAAAACTAATTCCATAGTAACATGGTTTGGTATAAAAATATACAATTTGTTTATAATATAATTTAAATGTAAATTTTAGGTATCGTTGTAAACGCTATGAAAGTCGCATAAACATAAACTTAGGATAGATTTCAGCTGTAACCGTGAACTAACTGATTGTTAAAGAGACTTCTTTTGCTTAGCCTGCATCCCAATATTAAATTATCTTTTTCAAAACATACTCATGACTTTAAGTCCTTAAATGGATGAAGGTGCTAATACCATTGATTTTTACTTGTCCCATTGATGTAGGGCCAAGCCGCGAAATGGTTTCTAAAAAAATTTAATAAGGAACAATCTGACCTGCGGTATTGGTGTCATTAATAACAATAAAAATCCAGCTTACAACGACGCCATTAAAAAATTAAAAACACGAAGGTGGAGTTATTTCTGAGGCTTTTTTAAAAATTATTTTGCAGTTTTGCTATTAGGTTAATGAGATAGATAAAAATCAAACATATTACCTTGTTCATCAATAGCATAAATAAATATAGATTCTCGGAAACAGTCCTTTATTGAGATTAGTAACTATAAAACCCTTAGGTTTGACCTTTAACGCTAAATCAATCTCTAAAATCTTAAAAGTCTGGGCGGCTCTAAGTGTTCAAGTGGACTATTAAGCTTATTTTTCTTTACCGAGAAAATACTTTCTTGAGATACTTTATGTTTTTTCAGGTTACCCTCTGCGGTGTTTTGTTGTTTAAATTGGCTTTGCACTAAGTAGTGATGAACGTCAGGCAACGTTTGCCTTGACCACTCAATAGCCCTTTTTAAAGAGGCCTTAGACATCAGATAATCCACATTAAGTGTCTGGTTATAGATAAAGGTTAATAAGGTGGTTATTGCTGCAGCATTGTTTTGTGCAAGGGCAATGTCTAGGGCGCACTGGCCAAACTCATTTTGATGAGTAAGGCTTGCATGTTTATTTAATAATGATTGAAATATCGTGGGTTTGTCATGCGTATGAGGTGATAAGCAAGCGACTTGTAGTGGCGTATAGCCATGAAATCTTATGGCATCAACCACTATTTCTTCACGGTTGACTAGCAAATCAACAATGGTGTCTCTTCCATTATGGCAAGCGATATGAAGGGGTGTAGCACCATTATTATCTGCTTGATTAACCGCAATCTGCTGGTGTTTTAATAAGACATCCACCGTTTCTTGGTAGCCATTTTCGCAAGCGATATGTAGGGGTGTAGCACCATTATTATCTGCTTGATTAACCGCAATCTGTTGGTGTCCTAACAAGATCTCTACCGTTTCTTTAATGCCGATGATACAAGCGATATGAAGGGGTGTGCTACCATCATTATCTGCTTGATTAACCGCAATCTGTTGGTGTTTTAATAAGATTTCTACCGTTTCTTCATGGCCATTTTCGCAAGCGACATGAAGGGGTGTGCTACCATCATTATCTACTTGATTAACCGCAATCTGTTGGTGTTTTAATAAGATGTCTACCGTTTCTTCATGGCCATTTTCGCAAGCAATATGAAGGGGTGTAACACCCGTATTAGTTGCTTGATTAACTGCAATCTGTTGGTGTTTTAATAAGACATCCACCATCCCTTGATGGCCATTTTCGCAAGCGCTATAAAGGGGCGTGATACCCTTATTATCTGCCTGATTAACTGCAATCTGTTGGTGTTTTAATAAGATGTCTACCGTCCCTTGATGGCCATGGAGGCAAGCGATATGAAGGGGTGTAACACCCTTATTAGTTGCTTGATTAACTGCAATCTGTTGGTGTTTTAATAAGATCTCTATTATCCCTTGATGGCCATTCTGGCAAGCGCTATGAAGGGGTGTGCTACCATCATTATCTGCTTGATTAACTGCAATCTGTTGGTGTTTTAATAAGATCTCTACCGTCCCTTGATGGCCATTCTGGCAAGCGACATGAAGGGGTGTGACACCCTTATTATTTGCTTGATTAACTGCAATCTGTTGGTGTTTTAATAAGATCTCTACCGTCTCTTGATGGCCATTCTGGCAAGCGACATGAAGGGGTGTGCTACCCTTATTATCTGCTTGGTTAACTGCAATCTGTTGGTGTTTTAATAAGATTTCTACCGTCCCTTTATGGCCATGGAAGCAAGCGCCATAAAGGGATGTGACACCATTATTATCTGCTTGGTTAACTGCAATCTGCCCGTATTTTAATAAGATGTCAACTATCTCTTGATGGCCATTTTGGCAAGCTCTATAAAGGGGTGTAGTACCATTTTTTCTTTCTTTTTGATTAACTGCAGTTTCTGGGTACTGTAACAAGGTTTGCACCATTGTTTGGTGGCCACCGTAACATGCAAGGTGTAATAAGCCCGTACCCCATTTATTATATCGAATTGCTAACTCCGGTGAGATAACGTCGTATTGCTTGTCAAGCTTTGCAAGCTCTTCTTTTAGCGTTACTGACTTACGGTTGCTTGCTGTAAGCAAGGTTATTTCTAAAGCCACGTGGCTATCGCCGTCTAAAGAATTAAAGATACTGGCAACGGTTTCGGCGCAACTGAGCTTGCGTATATAGTGAGGATGGGAAGGGTATCTCGCAAAATCATTGGTATCGAGGTAATCCCACATATCTGTTTCTTTGTCATACGTTAGGCAAACGCTATGATTATTATTACCTAATAAGATTGGATATCTTAAAGGAGCCTGACTTAATAAGTTGTCTATCTCTATTAAGTACAGTGCTAATTCATATGATTTAAACACAAAGGGCTTATTAAGCAAGACTTCAAGTTCAGCCTGCTTAAGTTGTTCAGGCTGAGTAGTAGGATAAATGGTGGTTAAATTCAATTGAGAAACATAACGACCGGAAAATAGGTCTCTATAATTTGGTGGAGTTAAATAAAGTGCTATGCCATCAAAAAAAGCAAGGATTTGCAGTAAGGCTTTAGCGCGTTCACCAAGCACGGCACGTGCTTTTACCTGTGCTTTAACTTGGTCAATGTCTCGCTTTAATTGGTCAAAGTTGCGATGATAAGACTCTATCAATTCAAGCCTGTTAAAAAAACTAGCTTCATCACCGGCCAATACAGCTTGCGCCCACATGCAGCTAAACCCCCGGCATACCCCTTTATTTATATTGTTATAACCAAGTGTTTTGCCTAATATTATTAAGTCTTGATGGGTTACTTTTGTCATGCTACATTACAATTAGGTATATTTTGGATCACAGAGGGTAGCATTTAATTATTAAGGTTAAATTAACAGGCAGGCTGCAGCAATAAAATTATAGTATCAGTAGGGTATTGTGGTAATGCCTATGCGTTAAAAAATTAAGCGATTATTTTGCTATTTTAGTCTGCTATACTTGCTTAAAGCCATCTTCCATAGTTTCTTCCGGGACAGAGCGTTTACCTTTCAAATTAAAAAAGGTCGGCAGGTTTTGAATTCAAGATGAATTAGTAGCGTTTTTATGCTATGGTGTACTTCTTCCTTCAGCCTCAACGCTAGGTACGCTATCTTGATTTACTGTTGGGCTTTCTTCAAAAGACACATCCGTGGAATCTTGGGCAAGGAGGTCCTCTGGCCAGGAGATTAACGTTTCTAAATCATCAACGTCTTCACTGGATGTTGCTTGCTCTAAAGTAACCTCTTTCGTAGAGCTAAAGGCTGCGTCTTCATGTTCAAGATAGGGTGATTCTTCAATAGTCTCCTCAAAGAGATCAACTACGCTCGCAAGAAAATAAACATCTTCTTCCATGATATTATTCAACAGGGTTAATAGTGTTTCTTGAGGTAGTTCATTATTATCGAAATATGAGGTATTTGATAAAGCCCTTGAGGAAGGAGCTCTAGTGTGCTCTAAGGCATTGTTTTCTTCAGCATGTAGCACGTAATCACAGAATTCGGCGGTGGTTAAAGGTTTTAAGCGGTTAAATGTTAAGTCTAGATTAGTTAACACTAACTTATCTAGAAATTGCTTTAACCTCATAGTATAACAACCTAAGGTGTTAGCTGCTGTGTTTTTGCAATGAATGTGTTTGCTAAGCTGCTATGATAATTTTTTATTATAATTTATTTATTAATTATTGAAAAACGATAATTAATGATATATTATTTGCCACTAACAGACTGTATTTTTTATGTTTAAGGTACTTATTTATGAATAAAATTCAACGTATAAGCTCAATTTTCAAAACAATTTTTATAATCAGTTCTTTTTTACTAGGCGGGGTATTTATCGTTAGTTGGTTAGCAGTTTATATGGGCATTACTCAATTAGAAAAGCCTTGGGTTAATTTTCCTATAGGATTAATATCCACATTAGCAAATTTATTGATTTTATTTTTTCTTATTCGGTTATTTGATTCCTATAAGAAAAACAGTTTTTTCACCCTTTATAACGTGAAGTTTATTCGCAATATTGGCTACATTTTATTAGCTGAGCAACTATTTATTCCTTTATATAAATTGATTACTTCTTCTCTTACAGAGGTTGGAATTGGTGTTGATCGTATTGAAATGATGTTCTTGGCATTCTTAATTATAATTAATTCTTGGATTATGATGAAAGCTTATCAACTTCAAGAAGAACACCAACTTACTGTATGATGAAACAACCATGTCAATCATTATCAATTTAGATGTAATGCTTGCTAAGCGCAAAATTCGTTCTAAAGAATTAGCAGAGGCTATCGGTATTACAGAGCAAAATTTATCGTTATTAAAAACAGGGAAAGCAAAAGCCATTCGTTTTTCAACTTTAAACGCAATATGCAAGTATTTAAGTTGTGAGCCAGGAGATATTTTAGCGTTTCAAGATGATTAAAATAAATAATCATGCTAGTAAATTTAGAAACTAAACTAACTTAGGACTATTATTATGAAAATTCATTATTTAATTCTAGGCGTGCTATTTTCATGTTTAAGCCACGCAAATATTTCCATGATAAATGCTGGTCCAAGCGATGAATATCAGGGTTATGTTCGCATTAGTTTAAATAATCAAGCGAATAGGGAGATTACAACTAATTCAAACTTAATCCCAAAAGAGGCCAAGTTCATACCAGCCTATGGCTCAGTCGTATTGAGTGTTCCAACAGAGGTAGGTATGCAGCACTTCCGTTACATTAACGGTAATTCTGGTTGTGATTTTTATCTTGATACTAAACGTAGTATGACATCAACAGGTCCTTTTGACACAATTACTTTTATAACCGGTGTTCCAATAAGTAGCACAAGTGGCTGTTATGTTGAAACAATTCATAGCGTAAATCACTTAACAGTTAATTTTTCAGATAACAAAAGGAATACATAAGTTAGAGTTATACCGGCGTTACGAACCTAAAGGGTATAACTTCAGCAGCTGTAGCCTGAGTGTAGGCCTGCGGGCCGAAACCCGGGTTTCACGTTGTTTCATCCAGGCTTGCTTAAGGCGTTAAAAAGAAATAGGGCTCTACTAATTATTCATAGTCTCTCGCCTATACTTATAAAATAAGATTTTAAAGAGTAGATTAATGCAGCCAGGCTTCTTACCTATTCCAAATGCAATTCACGCTGTGTGGTTAGGCAAACCACCTTCATCCGACGTTTTAAATAATGTTCGGGACTGGAAAGTAAAAAACCCAACTTTTGATGCAAGACTTTGGATTGATTCAAGCACCTACACAGAAGACGAAAGGTTAAACGATCTTCCTAAACTGCTTAAATGGGCTAAAGAAAATAAAGTTATTATTTGCGATATTTCATTACCAAAAGAAGCTAGTAAGGATAATTTAGTAGGTGAGCAAGAACTTTACTTAGCAATGCCTGGTAAACAATTTTTTGATGATGAAATAAGTGGCGAATATCGTAATCTAGCTGCTGCCTCAGATATTCTAAGGGCAGAAATCTTATACAAATATGGAGGAATCTATATCGATGCCAAAGATATGTTTCCAAATGCGCCTATACCTCAAGATTTTAAATTAAAATTTGGCTTTGCTTTTCATGATTGTGGGCAAAATAGATTAAATAATGACTTAATAGCTAGTATTCCTAAAGGCACTATTATCGGAGAGTATCGGCAGACAATACTCAATAATTATAAAAATTTATATCAGAAAAGTCGATTATTAGATGCTCATCGAAATAATAATCTGAGGAATCCGAATCTTTTAGTAGGAGGAGATACCAGATATCTTACCACTCTGCAAACTTCAGGCCCTGGCGCCTTAAGCTCTATGATAGAGCAGTTGTCTCGTTTTCTTGTATTAATTCCTGAAGCTAATAGTCCTATTTATGATTTTGATGAGTCATCATTGTTTATGCCAAATGAGATATTTAATATTCCTAATCATGGTAGTGATGTTAGTTGGAATGATTTAACCATTACTTATGAAAAAATTAAACCTTACTTATTTAACTATTTTTGTGAGTACTGGTCCGTTAAGATTGCTGAAGAGATAGAAGGACTAGATAAAATTATGGGAAACTCTAATAGCGGATTGAGTTTTCTAACTAACTATTTCGAAAAAATAGATCCTGATTTATATGAGGCCAGAAAAATACTAGTAGGTATAAAAAATAATTTGGATAAATTACCGCGCTCTTTATCACCCGATGACTTTTTTAAAGCATGCTTGTATAGGCTTGATGAGAAAGCCTTGAAGGTTTTTGAGAATGTTCGGCCAGATTTTTGTGATAGGTTCCAATATTCCTTTGAGAAATTTAATTCAAGGTTTTCTCTTTGTGAGAAAGAAATTACTGATAAAAATTTTCAACAAGCTCTTCTTTACGTTAGTGCAAAAGGGGCTTTCCCCAGTTGGACGGATTTTATCTCTTTATTTATAGGGCTTCAAAAATTTCCTGAAGACATTAGCCATCTAAGTGAAGCAATTCAAGAAATAAGTAATAAAAATCTTCCTTCCTTTCGACAAATATAAGAAAGGGTCGTTTTTTGAGTCAAGTCTAATACTAAATTAATAGCATTTAATATTATTCATTGTTATCTACTTAAATTTTATTTTGATTAAGCAGTGGCATTAAGTCTTCAAGACCATTTAAATCATTTTTATTAAAAACCTTTCGTTGATCTGGATTATCACTCATCAACTTTCCTTTTAAACTAAACAAGCTTAAACGTAGTAGCGAGGGAACCTCGCTGGGTATACCCACCTCTCTCCCATAGCAAGCACGCTTGCGTGGATCTTTTTCATTTAAAGCTAAAAGACCTGCATTAGTTGAATGATTAATTTCAATCTTTTGAAGTATGATATTACTTGCGAGCGCTTTAATACCTTTGTCACTTATATGCTCATTCCCGCTTAAATTAACCGTCATTGCGGTTTTATTATGTATTGCAAAATCTTTAGCTCCAATATCGCTAATCTGATTCCATTTTAAATCAACTGTCATTGCGGTTTTATTATATACTGCAAAGTCTTTAACTCCCAGATCGCCAATCTTATTATTGCCTAGATGAACCGTCGTTGCGACTTTATTGTGTAGTGCAAAGTCTTTAGCCCCCAGATCGCCAACCTGATTCCAGCTTAAATCAACTGTCGTTACGGTTTTATTATGTATTGCAAAATATTGTGCCCCAACATCAGTAATTTCATTTTGGCTTAAATCAACTGCAGTGATATGAGGATGGTCATTAAGAAATTGAATAATGTCATGTAAATGATCATCTGTAATAGATTTCTGTATTAAACGAAGTTCATTATTATGACAGAAATTTAATAACTGTCGTTGTGCAAACATAGTCATAGCTATGTCAAACATATTCATAGTTAGTTTAGAATGAGTTAAAAATTTATCATATTGTATTATTTGTTATTTTCAATTTCAAATATTGGTTTAAAAATTGATAGTAAGGAAATCAGTGGGATTGTTTAGCTCATTATTGCAGGTAAATATAATGATTATAAGACTCCTTCAGTTTTTGCAGCAGCGCCAAAAAGAAGTTAATCTAAGTAGAAAGAAGTATTGAGTATTAAAAATAATCCTCTTATTTAGTTAGAGTGATTCTCTATTTAAGTAAGTATTTTAGTTAAGGCTTCGCAATATTAGTTTTTAAATTTGCTTGAATATTATTAGTTTCAATTCTCGGATTACTATAAATATTAAAATGGCCAACAGATTTTTCTGGTTTTGCTGAAAAAAACGTTTTTGGCCGTGTTGCAAAAAATGACAAAACACAAATACAATATAAGCTAAAGTTTAATCACTTTTATAAAATGGAGTGTTAATTAATCTCATTTATTTAAAGGACTTATTAATGGAGAAATGCAGGGTAGCTCAAATTTTAGTTATAATAATAGGAATGGTTTCTCTCACTTTGGCTCATGCCGGCATCCCATTATGGACATTTACACCCTTAACGCCTACGCAACTGACAGTATCTGCTAATGACACTGCCACCATTAGTTATCAACTGACCAATCAATCTAAGCGCGTACACACGCTGGTAATGCGAGACATTCCTGGGATTACTCAAGACTTAAGCCCAGGCCATTGTTCAAGTATATTTGTGTTAGGCTATCAACAATCATGCTTATTAACTCTCATTGTTCATGGTAGCGCCTTAAACGGCAACATTATGGGTGGGCCTATAGTGTGTGAACATGGCAATATCAATCAATGTTATCAACCTAATCCGTTACATCGTTTAGCAATTACCCGCGGCCCAGCATCCTATACGCTAGGTGGTATGGTATTTGGATTATCCGGCACTGTTGTTTTGCAAGACAAGGGCGGTGATAATCTAGCGATTAATAGCAATGGATCATTTACCTTTGCTACACCCCTAGCTCAAGGCGCGACTTATAATGTCACGGTTGCTAGCCAACCCGTTGGCCAAACGTGCACCGTCACGAATGGTAGTGGGATTATGGCTGGGGCGGCTGTTACCAATATTGTAGTGAGTTGTGTTACCAATACAGTTACTTTAACGACCAGTCTCAGTGAGTTAGCCTTAAGTGTCACTGGACTAACTGAGTATGGAATTAATGGAACGCCTTCTTCGGGACTTGCGCGTCTCATTACCATTACCAACACGGGCAGTAATACCGCGTTTAACTTAGCAGTTAGTACACCAACCTGGCCCGCAGGGACTTCGAGTGCTACAACGTGTACTAATACATTGGCAGCGGGCAGCAGTTGCACGATTACGATTACCCCAGGCGCTACAGCCACCTCGGATGGTACCAATCCTTGTTCAAATGGCACAGTGCCTATTCCTGATGTCATTCAAATAAGCGCTGATAACGCAGCTACTGTGTCGACCAATGTCGTTATCTTAAATTATGGTTGTATTTATCAAGGTGGCTATGTCTTTGCTTTTGATGATACTAAAGCTAATACGACAAGTGTAGGTGGAAAAGTAGTTAATACCTCAAACCGAGTTCCTCTGTTTCCGAATGGAGTTGTATGGAGTTCGAATGGAAATACAGGTAGCGGTAGTGGTGGCACCGATCCTATTGATGTTACTTATGATATTATTCCAGAAATTAGCGAGATTTTAACGAGTAATACAAGTTATAATAATGCTAGGTTAACGTACAATAATACATATTCTAATTCTACTACGTATCCTTTTCCTTCCTCTAGCTCATTTTTTTCCTGCGATGGTGCGGTCGATGGCAAATGTAATAGTGCCAATATACTAGCGCTTTATAATCTTTATACAACCAATTCAAATACAGGATTAGTCGCTTTGGGTGCAACAAGTTCTAATTCATATGCAGTAGGCCTGTGTTTAGGTACCTTTGATAATTACTCTGATTGGTATTTGCCAGCAATTTGCGAAATGGGTTATGACCAATCTAATGTGGGCTCTGGCTGTAGCATGATGCCACCCAGACTACAGAATATTCAAACTAATCTAGTAGATAATTCTGGGCTTAATTTACTATCGGGTGCTTTCTGGAGCTCTACAGAAAGTTCGGGAAATCCTAAACTTGAAGCTTGGGATCAATACTTTGCACCAAATAATGGTAGTATTCAATTTAATACAAATAAATATTATCAATTTAGTGTACGTTGTGTTCGATTATTTTAAAGTTCATATTTAATTTCTAAGGTTAGAAAGTGGCCTTAGAAATTAGCAAATTAATTTTATATGCTTTCTGATAATAATTTTTCATACATTTACGTAATTATTTTTTATATCTACTTAATACATGAGAACTGAAAGCCCTGGTAATAAAATAGTTATCAGGGCTGAAAATCTAGTTACAAAAAGTGACTTTTTCTGTTAATTCCATATCTTTTTTAATAGAGCTAAAACGCATGGAATTTGCTTTAGAACAAAATTTGCTAGTACTTAAATTATACTCAACATTAAGCACGGCTTTATTGGCTTTAATAAATGGACTTAATGTATCACATTCATTATATTCAAAACATTGCTCATTAATAGCAAAATCAAAATAACGAACTAATTGGGTTACTTGATCAATATCATTTTTTAAACCCACAGCAAGCCCAGCTCGATGCGCCATATTGGCTAAGGATGCATTATAAAAGGCTTGATTGGCGCTATTTAAAGGAAAACCAGTCTTATTGGTATAGCCATCAACATTATCAAATTCTACTGCATCAAATCCTTTTTCTTTACACATATTAATTCGAGCTTGCATAATAGGCAGTAGAATAGATGTTTGACGAATATCAAGCCATTTTTCTCCTGGCCAACCATTTGCTTTTCCTTTAACTGAAGCAGGGAATTGATTAGCATCTGGCCGCCAATTTTCCCACGTGCCTGCACTAATATAGCAAATTGCTTTATTACCTTGATTATGTATTTTCTGCACTGTTGCAGCACTGTTATCAAAGCCATCAATATCATAGACATTAGCTAAGACAGAAAATTTTGGCGAAGCAGATAAAATATAATTCCATCGCTCACCTTGAGTAATTTGACTTGAACAGGTGCTACAAGGTACAGGTGAAGGCATTTCTAAGCGTTCAGCAAAGGATGTGGGAGAGGTGAATACCCCCAAAGCAAACAAACTAATTATTAATTTCTTCATGAATAGTTATCCTTTTTTAATATTTTTTAACGTTGACTGTTAGTTATTATCACTAAATTAAAAATAAATATTGCTTCAATATTTATTTTTACTAATAATGACTATTGTTACCAATTAACTGTTAACCAATAACAGTTAATTGGTTAACAGTTAAATATTATCTGTTAAGCGTTAACTATTAAATAGTTAAATTAGAAAATTGGTGAATAAATTAAAGTGTATTTTATTATGTAAAGGAATTACGCATGGATAATATTAAAAAAGCTAGTGTTAAGTGTTATGTTTAGTACAGCAGCATACTTTCAACCTTAATCCTAGTCTTAATCCTAATTGGCAGGTTGGTGTTGGTTATAAATTTGCTGATTGGCGAGAAGTAGATTAAGTCGTGCGTTTTTACAAGCCGTTGGAACAGGGTTGCAACTTAATAAGCTTTATACTCATCAATTATAGTTTTCACTAAGTTATACAGTCTAAGGAAAGAATCAATGAAGAATTTTATCAATAAATTTATAATTTGGATTATAGCTTTACCTTTAATAACACATAGTATATTTCTACAAGCTGCTGCTATACCAACGTTTAGTATAATCCCGCTTACGCCTACTACTACACAAGTACCGTTAGATTTTAATACAGACATTAATTATAAAGTAACTAATAATACAAAAATAACACGAACTTTAACCATGGTGCCTATTATCGGTGTACAGCAAAATATGGTGGCAGGAAGTTGCTCTAATCCTTTTATACTTGCTCCTGGGCAATCATGCACTTTAGCTTTACAAGCAAAAGGCAGTGATTTACCTCCCAGTGGTGTTCATGGTGGGCCTGTGATCTGTAAAACTAAAGGACCTGGTAACAATCAACCTGATGCTTTTTTATGTTCACAGCCTAGTCCCAATAGCTTACTGCATTTAACGCCTTTAAGTAGCGCAGGCACTGGCGTATTTTTATTTTTTGGTCATACTTTTCACACCACGCCATTGGTAACCACCACGCCTTATTTATTTAATTTACAGCGCTTTACAGCAACTTTTCCTTTAAATTTGACCCTTCCACCTCAAACTGGTTTAACCAATGATAGAGGGGAATATATGATTCTTGGTGGCACAATCATAACAGATGGGAATGAAATTAATCGCCTTATTAATAGTTCGACAAGGATTCCATTTAGTTCAAGTGATCCTACTCTTTCAAATGATATTGGTAACCTCTTAGCTTATCAAACTGCAAACTATCAAATTATTTTTATTGATAAAGATCTACGCTATGCTGTTGTAGGCGGTCAAACTATTGGCACAGGTCCGAGTTTTCAAACTACATTTAGTGTGTATGCTAATAATTTACCAGGTACTAGCTATGGTAGCCTTGGCCAATTTCCAGCTAATTTTCCTTATTCTCTCTTAGGTTCATTAGATTCATTTCTACAGGGAAATTCGACAAAAACAGCTTACGTTTTTGTAGAGCCCAATTGTCCTATTTGTCATGAATTTTATCAGAATATAAAGCCTTATATTGATAGTAATCAAATTTCTATCCATTGGATTTTGACACATTTTATCAGTGATAGTTCCCAAGGTAAGGCGTGGGCAATTTTAGATGGTCGAGTTCCTGTTGGATCTGGTTATCCACCTACTCCAGTTGGCGCTTGGATGTATAATGAAGATTATTTTAATGTCAATACACCAGAAAATATTGGCGGCGGTGGTATACCTGCAATTACCAATCCTACACCGTCAGCAGTACAAGGCCTTAATATAAATGAGCAATTTTTCTTGCAATATACAGGTATTATTGGTGTACCTATGATAGTTTATATTGATACTGCAGGACAGCCACAAGTTCTTGTAGGTCCCCCAGGAGACTATAATTTGTTCGTTAATAATATTAACGGATGATTTGTATTTGGTGAAAATAAGTGGTGATAAATTTGTCTCTTGTTTTCACTCTAAAGAAATTATAAATTGATTTTTAATAGTAAATTTTGAAATTATCTCCAATTAAGACTTATTAACTTAGCTTAATAAGTCTTTCTCTAAATTTGGTAGTAAAGAAATCAAAATATTAAATATATTCATGGCATTGGACTAGATTTTTACTGATCAGTGCATTAGTGCTATTTAACAAGGCAGTTAAAATGAAAAAAGTAATTTTAAGTCTAAATTTAATGACACTTTCGATTTTTTCTTTGTATTCAGAAGTAACCTACAGTAATTTTTCAATAGCCCCAGCTCTATGGCCAACAAGATTTACAGGCCAGGGATTAGTTGGCAACCAGCATATAAGTGGTTTTATTGATGGCATGCAGCCTTTAATAGGAAACAATAGTCAACTCTGGTTTCTAGATGGCTCCATTTTAGGTGGTAGTGGTGATTTTCATACTAAAAATGCAGTTTATAGTATTGGTACAGGATTTCGACAGCTCACTAACTTCAATCAAGACCCCATTACCTTAGGTGGATTTTTTTTTGCTGATTATCAAAAAACAGCTAATCGCACC
Source organism: Legionella sp. D16C41 (assembly GCF_048541585.1). NCBI lineage: Bacteria > Pseudomonadati > Pseudomonadota > Gammaproteobacteria > Legionellales > Legionellaceae > Legionella > Legionella sp. D16C41. The sequence goes on from NZ_CP183303.1 coordinate 905,911, forward strand.
CAAGCTTGGATAGCTAATCCAGGTATTGAACTGCTTAGTCAGTATAATGAAGCACGAATACAAGGTTATATTCCTTTAAGTCAGGCAAGCCAACCCTATCGTCGAAACCTCTTAGCAAGTCAAATTAGACAAATAAATTTTGAAAGCTCACAAAATATCAACCATTTCAATTATGTTCAAGGTCATAGTTATTTTGATACCCCTGTTTCCCTAACCGATGAATATGGGACCGGTGTGGAAGCAGAGTTAGGTCATTACTTTCCGTGGTATCAAGGTGGGTGGATACGAGGGGGAGTATACTATTTTCATTTTAATCATGCTAAAGAAATTACAGGTGTAGAAGCGAATATTGAATTACTAGCGAGAGAAAACGCAGCTCTTATTATTCAAGATAATTATGATAATCAAAATAAAAATAAATTTTCTGTAGGGATACGCTTTAGCTTTGACGGATTTAATTATGGACAAATACAACCTATATCTAATCGTATGCAAGCACCAATTATTCGTCATCTAGCTCGTCAATATGAAGGATTAGGAACGCCTATTCGTAAAAGTTTTAAGCCTACTTCACCTACTCAAGTTATCACCAATAATATTTGGTTTTTTAGTCCGAATGGAACTTATCAAGGGCATGGCATGCCAGTAAATTTATTAAATTGTACTGCGGAAAATCCATGCTTAAACTTAGACCAAACCCTAACGGATGGCATTGCAACAATAGCTCCTCAAGCTCAACTATGGTTTGCACCAGGCACCTATACGCTGCCTAGTACAGGAAATAATGGCTTTATTCAGTTAGCGGATGGGCAAACGCTTTGGGGACGTACAGGTGATTTTATTAATCCAGCATCCTATAATAATTTACCTAATATCGTAGGAGGCTTATGGTGGAACGGGAGTGGCCAATTAAGTAATCTTCGAGTAATTAATTTTAATCAAATTATCCCTCAAAATATCACTAATGCCTACAATGATACAGTCATGGGAGTAGGTGCTGCAGCCAATTTAACTTTAAATAATGTACAAGTTATTACAACAGCAAGTGGTGGTCCTGCTGATACAGCAATTTTTTCAATCTATAGTAATAACAAGGACAGCAATATTTTAATTAATTCATCACAAATATTAGCAATTGGTCAGGAAAACTATACGGGTTACGTAGACACAGTTGTTTCAGATAATGGTAATATAGTAATAAATAATTCATATATAGTATCAACTGGAACTGGTACTCAACAAAATAATGCTATTCTTGCTATTGGTAGTCTTAATATGAATGACTCTATAGTTAATGTCGGAGGAGCTACCCTAAACGGCTCAACAGGCGCTTTTGCTTTTAATGTAAGAGTAAATAATTCTCAGATAACAGTTAATGACACAGATAAAAATTCTGGAGGCGTGTTCGGCATTTACGCAGCTAATAATGCTAGTGTTAATCATTCTATAATCAATGTTAATGGTAATGCTTACACTAACGGTATCCTGGCTGTTAATAATGCAGTTGTTAATTATTCCTTAGTTAATGTTAGTGGAGTTGATAACACTTTCGGTATTAGTACAGGAAAAGATTCTATTATTAACAATAGTATAATCAATACTACAGCAAATGGTTTAGCGCATGCTGTTGACTCCGTTAATTCAACTATCAGTAACTCTCAAATTTATGTAAAGAGCAATTCTGATAATGAAGCCATTGGTGTAATTGATTATACGGGTGAAGGCACTATAAAAATTAGCAATTCATTTATTAGCGCAGAAAATACACTAGGTGGCTTAGCTACTGGCGTTAAGACTTCTAATGGTGAAATTATTTTCACTGGGGGTGCTAGCCAAGTCTTTGCTCAAGCGAATGATCCTTCAATGGCCAGCCCCACTATAGGTACTGTTATCAATAGCAGTACGCCTAAATCGCAATGCTCGACAAATGGAGTTGTTAATAACTGTTAGGTTACCTCTTTATAAAGATTCTCAAGTTAGTGAGTTTTCACTAACTTGATTTGTTTGTTATAAGTTACTTTATTATTGGTAAAGGTTAATTATTTTTGCGATACCTTTATTAAATAAAAAGTATTAAATAAAAATTTAGATAGCTTAGGGGTAAATTAATATCTATTTAACACCTTGTTATAGACTTGAGGTAATAAATATAACTTGGTGCGATAACTTATTTTTAGCAAGGAAGTGTATGATAAAAAAAAAGCTTATTTTTTTCTTATTATGTTTATCAACCTCAGTTTTTGCCGATATTAACTCTGATATCCAATCAATTAAGGTACGGGTAGGTGCGCCTTTTATAACATTGGGGCCAGCACCTAATATTATAGATAATTTATTTAATTCAATTCGCTTAACTAATAATTCTTATTTATGTTTCACGGCTAATTCTTATAGTTATAAGATGACAGGTAGTGATCCTTTATGTCAAAAAAGTAAGCTAACGCCTGTTATTGGGCCAGTTGCTAATGGCTATGCTGATTGTGGACTTTGGATTAACGACGTTTTAATTGATGCAGGGAATAATAATCATTTATTAGGCTTTGCCCATGCCGAAACCGCATGCACCAATTCTAGCACACATAAATCCATGAATTTAGTTGAGTCTACTGATAATGGCAAAACGTGGAGCTTAACTGGACAAATTATAACAGGAATGGACGTACCGACTCCGGGAAAAATTACTGGAGAGGGTGATGGTAACGTCGTTCCAGGAAAAGATATATACAATTACTTATATTTATTACGTAATAGTGATTACCGTACGATAGTTGCAAGAGCCTTAAAAACTAATCCAGCAGGCCCCTGGTATAAATATTATAATGGTAATTGGAATTCGCCAGGTTTAGGAGGTAATGCCACTGCGCTTAAGGTATTTGGTTCTGCCTCAGTGTGGCGTGAAAAAAACTATGTAATGCTTTTATCCCTTCCTAATGCTAGTGAAGGCGTGCGTGCTTCATTTTCCTCTGATTATACAAATTTCGCACAATTATTAGACCCTATTCTTGTTAGTGATAATTCAAGTTGGAATCGTCAACCAAATTCAACTGAACTTTTTGCTTATCTGTCTGCAACCGCTATGGAAGGTGGGCGGGTATGGAATAATGGCCAGTTTATTATGACTTATATGTATTTAGAGCCAGGTGCTAATTTTAGTTCACGTTATCTTGTTAAACGAAAGGTAAATATTAGCACGACAAACACACCAAATACGGATGGTTCTATACCCCAGGTCGGTATAGAATTAAGTCGCTGGATTAATCCTCTTGCTAATCCAAATGAGTTTTGGACTACAACAGCAGCTACACCTGGCTTTTTTAAATATCTAGGTCGCTTAGGTTATCTTATGTCTCGCAAACTTACTGGCACCAATGCCCCACAAACACTAGCAATAGAAGAATGTGTTAGCCGCTGGTCGGGCGGCATTGATCATGTCATTACTCTTGATGGAACTTGTTCTAAAGCAGGTTACACTCGTTTGCGTACATTAGGTTGGTTATATAAGGATAAATTACCTAATACTACTGCACTTTATCGATGTTGGAGTCCTGAAAAGTACAAGTCTCATTTTGCGTCTACAGATATTAATTGCGAAGGAGAAACAACGGAATTTATCTTAGGATATATTATGATAAACTAATCAATAACGCCTAGATAATAAACTTGATAGATATTAGTAGGCTTAGCATGCCTACAGGTTTCTAATGGAGCTCTACTGACAAATTGGCTCGTGTTTTATTCATGGGCCTTAACACTCACTTAATCCCAATAAAATGCGTTGTATTAGGCTGAAAAAAAAGAAGGCGCATTAACTTCTGGCAAACAAATAGTTTAAAAAATAGCCTTTAAGTTATTAAACAATAATTTAATTTTTATGATGTTTTATTATCGGTATAATGACTGAAAGTTATTTTTATATTGTCAACAATTACCCTAAATAATCTTTTTTTATAATTGCTAAGATAGCATGCTGAAGCTATATAAAGCTCTGCTTTTCTTGACTCTAATTTCTGAGGCGGTCGTTTTACGATACGGATGATCCTTCTTGCTAAACCCTGTTTTTTACCTCATAGCCGTATGTTGTTAATCATTTTATTTTTTATTACCGTTGCAAATTAAAGACCTAATAGATAAATTAGCAAGCAACTTAAATTTATTTTGGAATCTTTAATGAGAAAATTTACAGAAGAATTGTTATTATCTTTATTATCTAATTCTGAAGAACTTAATTTAAGCAATAAAGGTGTTCAAGATAAAGATATTATAGATATTGTTAATTTTCTTAATAAGCATCCTGAAATAAAGCGTGTTAATCTAAATAATAATCAAATTAGTGCTATTGGCGCTAGAGACTTTGCTTTGCATAATACAACCACAACCACAGTTGATTTAAGCAGGAATCTAATTGGTGATAGTGGGGCTAAATACTTTGCACGACATAATAAAACCGCAACCACAGTTAATTTAAGCTGGAATGGGATTAGTGCTGTAGGAGCCAAAGACTTTGCTTTTTATAATACAACCGCAACGAAAGTTAATTTAAGCACGAACAGGATTGGTGCTAATGGGGCTAAAGAATTTGCTTTGTATAATACAATTGTAACAACAGTTGATTTAAGCGGGAATCAGATTGGCGATACTGGGGCTAAAGACTTTGCTCTGCATAATAAAACCGCAACGACAGTTGCTTTAAGCTGGAATCGGATTGGGGCTTTGGGGGCTAAAGACTTTGCGCAACATAATAAAACCGTAACGACAGTTGATTTAAGCTTGAATCAGATTGGCGATATTGGGACTAAAGACTTTGCTCTACATAATAAAACTGTAATGACAGTTGATTTAAGCTTGAATCAGATTGGCGCTAGTGGGGCTAAAGACTTTGCTTTGCATAATACAATTGCAACGACAGTTAATTTAAGCGGAAATCATATTGGCGATATTGGGGCTAAAGATTTTGCTCTGCATAACAAAACTGTAACGACAGTTGATTTAAGCAGGAATCTAATTGACGCTAGTGGGGCTAAAGACTTTGCTCTACATAACAAAACTGCAACAACAGTTGTCTTAAGCGGGAATCGGATTGGCGATATTGGCATTAAAGCGCTGGCAAGTAATCTTGTACTACAAGTACTGAAAACCGACGTTAGTAGCTTAACGAAGGCTAGTCATTTAGCATTGATTGAAAAAAATCCACTTAAGCGGGCCTGCTATGGTCGAGAAGTAGGGTTGCCTAGCAATGGGGATATACCTTCTTTACTACGATTAAACTTATTTGCAGTTAAAGAAAAGCTACTTGCTAAGAATCAGGGGCAAGGGCATATTTTCACTAAAGAAGATCTCAATGGCCTTGAAGATTTAGTCCCCTTTCTTAATCAAAATAAAATCTAAAACTAAAAGTAGGTAACTAACATAAAAATTGCTGAACATAGCCAACGTTTTGAAGATACATCAAAGGAAAAGAACCTTGACTTATTAATTACTTATGAATTATTAAAAGCTATGTTGAAAATAAAGGGCATGCTTCCTTGTCACAAAAGCAATGTGAAGCATTAACTAATTTAAATGAAATAAGGTATGGTTTAAGCCATGGAAACGCTAAGTCTTATAGCGAAATTGTGCAGACGCTATTATTTAAAAGTTAAGCTTATTATTAATCTATTGTAACTAATAAGGCGTTATTGCCAATAATATAAAGTCTATTAGCGCTAATGTTGCACTATCCCATCCACTAAATTGGAATTTTTATTTACCAGCTTAATATTTAAGTTGATTCTTATTTGCAACGGAGCTAACTGAATTTTAATAGCGTTATTTTAGATTTTCTTAAAATTAAGAAATTTTTGTCGTTGCTATTTTGACTACCGTTACAAAAATGCTTGGTAGGTTTGCTATTATATCGGTAATGAATATTTAAGAACTATATTTTTATAATAATTTTCTGTCATTATAAAATCATTTTGCTTAAGATACGCCATTTTATACCTTTAGTGATTGTCTAAAGTAGTTTAAAACAAGTAAAAACTATGGATATATAATGCAAGAGAAAAAAGAATTAGAAAGCCTTGTAACATTGTTGCAAAAAGAATTTTTAATAAATTGTGGGTTAAGTGAACAATTTGATCTTTATCCTTTTTCGAATGAATATAATTATGAATCAATATTAACTACTTTAAATATGAATTATACTAAAAATACTGAGAAAATTAGAGTGGCTATGCTATTTGGTGAGTCCCGTTTTCTTTCTATTCTTCCTGAATTAGCTAAATGTGCCGACATAGTTATACTTGCTGATATTGAACCTAGGTTGCATTTACATAATAAACATTTGCTAACTTGTTTTAAACAGTCAGTTGACTCTTATGACTTCATTGCTTGCTATAAAAAGAATAATCCAATTGAAAATGAAAAATTACCTTGGTTAACTAATACTCAGCTACCTTCAATTGCAACTTTAGATCTACTAGAAGGATTATTGGTTGGTAGCATAGGCAATTCTATACCATCTCTAGGTGAAAAATATCATTTTTTGCATAATGAAAAGCGATTTCAGTCCTGTAAAGAGGCAGTAAACAAGTTATTTTTTGTACAAATCCATTTAAACCTAATGGATAGTAAACAATGCTACCAGTTAGCAGAACATTTATCTCGACATAATGCTGAGCTTACCTTAGTAAATTTTACAAACATTGCTGATCATCAATATGGGAAAATGGCATTACAACAATCAATACCACTACTGTTAAAAGATAGCCCTGATTGTTTTATATTATATTCAACAGGCGTTATGAATAATGGAGCTATAGAAAAACTTAATATACATATTACGCAAAATTTAGATAATTATTTTAATCAATCGTCAATACCTAATGAAACTTCAGATAAAAAGGATAATTATACGAATAAAAAATATACACCTAATTTTTTTGAAACGATAACAAATAATGATATCCCTAGCTATGATACTATAATACCTAAAATAGTATTATAATAAATTATGACGTGTTGTAAAAAAGAAATAGTATATTGTTAATTTAAGTAGTGATTAGATGAGGTATAAAATCTAGTTGATTTCAAATAGCGCACGTTGAAAAATTAAGTTGCAAAAATTTATTAGCCTAATAAATTCCAATTTATTAAAAGAGGGTTCTTTCTTAAGATCCTATCTAAGTAATTATTTTGCTACTTTAGGCTGTGGTACTTGCTTAAAGTCATTTTCCATAGTTTCTTCCCGAGCAGCTCGTTTATGTGTCGAATTAAAAAAGGTTGGCAGGCTTTGCAGTGAAGATGAACTAGACACGTTTTTGTACCGTAAGGTACTTTCTTCAAGCTCAGCGCTAGGTACGCTATCATGATCTCGTATTCGGCTTTCTTCAAAAGTAACCTCTGTTGAATCCTGCGCAAGGAGGTCCTCTGGCCAGGAAGTTAACTCATCTAAAATAATGTCTTGCTCACCGGATGTTGCTTCATCTAAATTAACCTTTTTAGTATAACTAGAGGTTACAACGTCGTGTTTAGGATAAGGTGATTCTTCAATCGCTTCATCAAAAGGATCAATTACGCCCGCAAGAAAATAAACATCATCTTTAATAATATCTAACATGGTTAATAGAGTTTCTTGTGGTAGTCCATTATCAGAAATATCTGAGGTATTTGATAAAGTGAGTGGGGAAAGGGCTCTAGTGTGCTCTGATGCATTACGTTCTTCAGCATGTAGCACGTACTGCATTGACAGTATGTAGTATAATTATTGTACAATATAATTATTAAAATTTTATTAACTGATTTATTAGGTTACTTAAAATATTGCCTAAATAGGTATGTTGCAAAAAATAAGATAGTTGGAACAAGAAGAGAACAGTCCAAGAACATTCTTTGAAATTATTAAGTCTGATAAAGAGTTAACTATATGGTTAGTAGTTTTTTAGTAAATTCTGTAAAAAACGTTGAATAAGCAGCTTTGGGTACGGGTTCAGCCATAATAAAGCAAAGGGCTGCTTTATTATAATGGCGTTGCGAATCGAGAAGTGATTTATCATTTTCTAGCCGGTTATACATAAATCCCAAAAAAATGATTTTTTCATTATACAATTAATTAAAATTTAATTCAAAAAGATGGTCTTTATTATCCTTTTAATCTTTTACCCGTTTTAAGGATTAGCTCTGATTAAATATCTTCACCGTTAGCCAATTATAAAGCTCAAGTGGAAAATAGCCTAAATTTTCAAAAATTTTTTATCTAATTAAACCTTCTAGTTTAAGGGTTAAAAGTGTTCAAATTAATTTTTCCTTAATCATTAAGTTTTAAAATAAGGTAAATCGTATATAAAATTTATTTATAAAATATGCTTTATTTACTGAGTTACTTTATCTTATAGAGGGGAAATTAAATGCCTTACCAATCTCACAATCTTAAAAAAATGTTAGAAACAGGCGATATTGATACCTCTGATTTTATTTTAATTGCACTAGAAATAATAAAAATTAAAAACAAACATCTAGTAACTCAAAACTCAATATTAGAAGCAATAGAAGCAATTAAAATGGATTATCTTAAGATTAATTACACTGATGCTATTGAAAAACTTATTGCAGTAGCCAAAATTCTAAATGAGCCAAATATTGTAAGGTTATTTGAACAGGCTGCGATAAAAGCGGCTAAAAACAGTAAGCCAGAACAAGTAGAAAGTAGAAGATATTTTGAAACTAAGTTGGCTACTGAACACTGGAAAACCCTTGATACGACAGAACACCAAGACAGCCTTGATCGCCTTGCCAAATATATGGTTGGGGCCAATAATCTTTATGCAGAAATGAAAGGTTTTTCAAAACTTAAAAAAGTTAATAATTTGAAAGACATAGAAATGGTTATTGCTGCAATAAGAGGATTTGGTGAAGATGAAACCGCTACAGCAGTTGTTTTAAATAAGATAATAGAGATGCGACATGAAGAAAATGCATTATCTGATTTTAAAGACAGGGGTGCACAACGCATGCTACAAGATGTAGGGTATTCACAAAATCCGGGTATCATCAAAGCAAATTGCCCGATACCTTTAGTTGAGCTGAGTGAAGAGCCAATATTAGGCGGTATTACAAATAGCTTTTCCATCGACCGAACAATTAAAGATGGTTACTCTGCTAAAAATGTGGACATCCCCTTTGTTAACTCAGTTTCTGGGACAGCTTATACCTTGGCAGCTGTGTTAAATGAATATGTAAAAGAAAACTTGCAAAGCCCTACTTTACAAAAAGATATAGATAATATTATCGAAACTTTCTTGGCATATACCTGCAAATCAGGTTTTCATAGCTTATCAGAAATGATTGATGTACTAAATTCACCAGAAGTTACTAAAGTATTTGCTGAATATGGTCTCAAAACAAATATTTCTTTTTCCAAAGAAGCGCTTGAAACTGCAATTACTGCTGCAACTCATTATGCGGAAGTAAGACAATCTCAGAGAAGTATGCTTAAGACAATATTCCAACACTCTCTTTTTAAGAGACATGCAGAGCCAACTACTAAAGCAATTTATCCTAAAGAGATTGCTTTACGTGTAAGAGAGGAGAAGATAACCGGACCTCGAATTGAAAAAGCATTGAGAAACATGTATCAAGAGGGTCTAAACGGTAATGAAAAATATACACCAGAAAATTGTAGGGAAATAGCTTTACAATTTATTAATTATACCACAAAGCATTGTCGTCATTTCAAGATAAATGGAGTAAGACAATTTGTTAAAAAAATGAATGAAATCATTCAAGAAAGACAAGAGCATATTGACAAACATATTGGTCTTCATGTCAAAACTTGTGCAATATGATTCTATTTATTTTATTTCCAGGCTAAAGTCTATTTAAGAATTACGTGTTATTTTTTATATAATTAGTTTTAAATTTATATAATACTTGAAAAAAATAGATTTTATTCTGCTTTAATCTTATGGCTGCTAATAATAGCTAAGGCTGATTACACAGTTTCACATTTAACTAGCTAGAAGTCAATTTGACTTACATACGCGCTACTCTGGAGTTCAATTTTAGAATAAAAAATAAATAAATTCTAACTTCTCTATTACCTGTTCATCGTTTTTACATTGAATTTGAGTATAAAACTCTATATCTTTGACTTGTCAGTTATAAATTAAAGGCACAGTTTAATATAGTTGTTAGACAATGATTTGTTGTTCTCCATCAGACCATATAAGACTTTAAAAAATATAATACTCCCATCTTGTAAGAACTGCTTAATATATGTGCCATATAAGAGTTTTTATTTTCAATGTAATATTTTTAATAATAATTTATTAATCTATTTGTGCTAATATAAAACAATTATATTAATAAACTATCAATTTATGGCGTTGCACAGTGCATTATTAAATTTACATAACGTATTAGGTTATAAAAAAGAATCTGCAGGATTGTGTCATGGTTTTTCGCTGCGCTGGTTAGAGGCAACTTTTTTAGGTGAGATAGAGCTTCTACGCTTTGAATGGCGTATGAATAATATTGAGCACATCCCACCGGACATATTATTAGCGAAAATAGAGCAAACAAAATCTAAAAAAGGGCAAGGTCTTACTGATGAAGATAACGCTTTACTTAGTATATTTGCTTTTTTTGATAGTTTAGAACTATTTCATTCGCCTGAGAAATATACTACCTTATTTGAGCAAAATTTAAATCAAAATGATGTTTCGCTTATTTCACCCGTAGCATCCTCTGCTATGATTGAGGCACAAGGCAATTTAGGACAAATTTATTCAGAGCCTAAGATTCTCACTCGAGATGAACTTTACAGCTATCTGCAAGATTTAGCCTGTTTAATAGGTAATACTTTAAACGATACTAATATACCCATTGGATTTTTATTATCGAGTTATAATCATACTATTTCATTAAGCTATACACCTAGTTTAGGCTGGTTATTTCGTGACATAAATCAGCCTTTAATGACACTGATAATGACAAGGACAGCTATAGATTATAGTTTGGTTGATAAGATTATAAAGGCTTTTGATCCAAATAATTCATCACCCTATGTTGCTTTTAATACAAGTTTTATTTTAACTACTAATAATATTACAAATTTTGAATTAAAAAAATTAATTCCTGCAAGGCCAAGTAATGAGGCATTAAAAGAGCTTACTCTGCGGCAAGATGAAGATGGTATTACATTGGCTTTATTAGCTGCTCAACAAAATGATACTGCGTTTATGGCAGCTTTAGTTAATGTTGTTGACATAGAGTTTTTAAATAGAACAACACCGAAAGGTCAAACCTCTCTTTATATTGCTGTAGAAAATGATTTTGTTCAAATGATTATGATTTTAGTTGAAAAAGGGGTTGATTTAAATAAGGGTAATGAAAGCGGGGTAACGCCTATTTCTTTGGCGGCAAAATATGCTTATATTTCAGCTATTAATATTTTGGCAGAAAAGGGTGCTAATTTAGATAAGCCTGATAAAAATGGTGTAACACCTATGATGGTTGCTGTGCGGTTATGTCATCTGCCAGTTATCAATCTTTTAGCCGAAAAAGGTGCTAATTTAGATCAAGCGGATAAAGAGGGTGTAACCCCTGCTATGATTGCTGCGGCAATAGGGGATGCTGTGGTGATGACAGCCTTAATTCAAGGAAAAGCTGATGTAAATAAAGCCATGGCAGATGGCACTACACCGATATTTATTGCAGCGCAAAGGGGCGATATTGCAGTGATTGAGGTTTTAATTAAAGCAAATGCAGATTTAGATAAAGCGCTAATAGATAATGCCACACCTGTATTTATCGCAGCACAATATGGTCATGTTGAGGTAGTTAAATTATTATTAATGAGTAAACGGTGTAATATTGAAATTCCTTTTGAATCGACTAAAGAAGAATTGATAAAATTTGCAGCTGAGGAATCAGAAAAGCAACAGAATCCTGAAATCAGTCAACGCATGCATGAATTTTTAAAAACACAATCTTCAGAGCAAATTAAAATGCAGCCATATGATATTGCTAAAATAATGGGGCATAATGAGATTGCTAACCTTATTACAGATCACCTTAAATCTATAAATCAAAATGACTTAAGTCAGGACCATTGTTTTTCGGCAAGCTCTTCATTGTTTTCTAAAAGAAAACAAACAGAAGAGCCTTCATCAGAAGAATGTAACTCTATTACCAAAAGAAAAGGTAGATAATTTATAATTAAAAATATTTTTAGTTTTGAAGTTCACTGAATTTTTACTATAAACACCTAATACCTATTCTTTCATTTATACATGTGGTTTCAATCGTATAGAGCGTTTCTAAAAGTCGATTTATATGCCTTTAAAGAACATTTTTTAATAAATTAAAAGTTAATGATTTATCTACAATAGGTAAGTCACTTAATCATGCACGCTTTGCAAGTTTACTTCGCTCTGAAAGTAATATTATTTGAATGATATTTGTTTAGTTGAACGCATTTTTTTGATTCTATTATTTAATCGATTTAAATTAAATTATAAATGAATGTTGTTTTGTAATAGAGCAATCGTTTTCATTAAACCACTTAGAAAGTTATTTTAAATTCTGTAGGTAAGTTTCTTTTATTAAGTTTTGACTTAAAAAACCTTAATTTTATCAATTATTTATATTATTTTTTAATTGTGACATTAGCCCAGTTACATTAAGATGCACGATTTTAACTTTTGAATTGACGTAAATAAAGATTATTTTACCTAAAGAGGCTAATGTGACAACAGAAGTAAAGATACGTTTATACAGGTCAATGCTTGACTTAGGCTTAAGATTAATTGCAGGTGAAAGGAATTGCACTGATTATTATCACTCTCTATGCTTCCAACTTAATTATTTATTCCTAAATATAAAAAAAAATAATCAACTTTTTATTTTAGATGAAACAGGGCAGCAAACTATCGATTGTTTATTAAATAATTTAAGTAAACAGATAATAAGATTTCCACCATGGTTTAGAGCTAAAGAAGACTTTACTTTTTTCTACTTTCATCTGTTAAGGAGCTGGCTTTATGTTATTAAAGGAAATTTCGATAAGGCAGAAGAATCGCTTATTGTAGCTAAAACATTTCCTGAAAAAACACGCTGTACTGAAACTAATCATTTAGGACATTTAGTTCAAAAACAAATAGAACTGCAGAAAGAAATACAACAAATTTACCTACAACAATCCAAGCTAACAACGCAAAAAGAAATACTGCCAAGTAACTTAGACCTAATGGTAAAAGAGTATCAATCTAATCAAGCTGTATTACTACTAGATACCACAGATGAAATTTTAGCTCGCTATTTTATTGATCTTACACAGCAAGCACAAACCAATGATCCTATCGGTTTATGGAATCAAATAGAACCTGGCTCAGTTCAAGCCATGATCAAACTTGTTCGGACAATTTTTGCTAAAAATAACGAATTATCTACAGATTTTATAAAAGAAATGCATAAGTTAGCTTTGACTGATGTCATTTTACCTCAAGCCAATAGAAGCCTTGCTATAATTCCGGGAGAATTTAGAAAAGAGCCAATAAGATTTGGCATGCTGATAGATAACACCTCTTTATTAGGACTTTATGACATATTAGATTGGGTAGAAAAAGAAAATATAACCAATAACGGCAGGCATAGAGCTGGCTATAATATTATAGCATCAGCCTACCTTGATTCATTTATATTAGAAATATATACACAGCCTCATGAAATTGAAAAAAAACTAACTGAGTTAATAGATAATTATTATTCTGATATTACTAATGCTAGTAGTAAAGTTGATCCAGCCAGAGAAGTTATAAAAGCATGTGCAACTTTTTCGCATTATTTCTCATTAACTCATCCTTTTAGTGATGGCAACTTACGGTTATCTCAACAGCTCTTAAACTTCCTTTTAGCTAAAAATAATCTTCCTCTTTGTATACTTTCTGATCCAGCCTTGATTGAAGGTTTATCGCCAGATGAATTAGTAGAGCATATTGTAATTGGATTTCATAACTTCAAGCAGCTAATCGTAAAAGGATGTTCGTCCACAGCTAAAGAGATTGATTCAACAGAATGTGATAAAGATACTTCCTCTACTCTTAGTAGTTTGATAAATCAATCTATTTTCAAATATCAGATACCTGATAAAACAGATATCAAAAATTCACTAGAGTCTTCAAAGAGTTTAGACTATAGAGGTTTGGCTGGGGGTTAGTAACACGTTAATGCGACGGTTAAGCATGTTTCATATTAAATAAAAGCTTACTCGTGATAATTATTAGTTAGCTTTAATTTCAGCTTAACTATAAGACATCAATAATTTATTCAATAAAGTTTAAGCAACGCTTTTTTTAATAAAAATTTCCTAGATAATTTGAAATAGTTTTTATGATATATATATATAATTAATTTTCCTATGTTATGTTCCTGGCCTTTCACAAAACTAGGGAATAATAATGAAAATTCGTCAATGATTTACAATAATTTTTTTTCAAGCAATGCTTTCAATTCCCATCCCAATATTAGAAAAATACTAAATATCATTGTCACTATTACACCCACAGGTAAAATATATTTAGAAAATTGATAAAGGGTATTTCCTAATCGAGTTACGCTCTCACCGCCTAATGTTCCTTCATTAAATTTAATCGTAGGTAATATTGAGTCTTTAACTTTAATCCAGCCAGAGGCAAGAGCAATGGTGGCACCTGGTTTTTGTAAAGGTTGAATATTTTTTTGAATTAGTAATTGTAAAGGGTAAAAAAATAAAATAGCACCTAATAACATCGTAGCTAAAGGAACCAACTTTGTAAGATAAACTGAATAACGCATAAAAATCCTCATGTGTAATCCCTGGTTAATTAAAATTAATCGTGGCTTGTTAGCTGGATTAAAATGACTATCGAAAAAATATACCTAGATTGAAGCTAAGTTCGCCACAATTCATTTGAGCCTATCGAAGTTATCATCAACATAAATAGAGGTTGTGACAATGGAAGCATGGCTCGCTAATCGAGATACCGCTTTAATATTGACTCCCTGTTCAATCAGTTTGGTAGTAAAGATCCGACGTCCTAAGTGAGAGCTTGCGCCTATAATAACCCGCCTTGTCATACAATCTCCTAAACAACTTTGGTAAAGTATTTGATGTAAAGCGACTTTGCCATTGCGTTTAAATTCACTATCTGTTAAAACTTTCGCTTTACCTTTTTTAGGCATAATTTTTATTTAAGTTCATGAAAAAATGATATTTTAAATAAAAATGAACTCTGAGTAAAAATAAAAATTGATAATCATGAAAAACAATTACTGTAATTAAGGAGGTCCTCAAAATCATATCTTGACTTTAAGTATATACTTTATATAATTATACTTTGTTTATACTTCATGAGAAAGCCATGTCTATTGTAACTTTAACTAAATGGGGAAATTCTGTTGGTATACGTATACCCTCGACTATTATTAAAGAAGCTCATTTATCTCCAGGGGAAGAATTGGAGATTAAAGTGGATGAAAAGGGTGTTCTAACTTTAATTCCGATAAAAAATCAACAAGAAGGATGGCTAGAACAATTTAATGCTGCTGCCGATGCTAGTATGGGAGAAACTCCTTTATATATAGCCAATGATTTTGATACGGATGAATGGACATGGTAAAGATCAAAAGGTTTGATGTCTTTTTGGTGAATTTAGCTCCAACTGTTGGTTCTGAAATAAAAAAAACCCGTCCTGCGGTGATTATATCGCCAGATTCTATGAATTTAAGTAGGTTAAAGACGGTAATTATTGCACCAATGACTAGCACCATTAAAGATAATTTTCCAACAAGAGTTATGACTTTCTTTAAAGATCAAGCAGGCCAGATCGCCTTAGATCAATTAAGGGCAATTGATCGTACCCGTATTGTCAAAAAATTAGGGGTTATTGAAAAAGAAACACAAATCAATACATTAAATATTTTAGGAATTCTATTTCAAAAATAAAACATATTATGAAACGTATGTTTAAGCGGGTTAGTAAGTAATGTAATGAACAATTCCACCCTTAAATAAACAGTTCGGCATTTATAGTTGAGATCCATCTAAAATTTAACTTTTCTTATCTTTAATAGTATTTGCAACGCAGCTGGTATTAGCTCCAACTATAAAAAAATCCTCTGCACTGATAGAAAATTAATCCTAATTTACTTTAAAATTTAGCCTAACTTAAGCTGCTTAACGTCCAACTCAGGCTGTTTTCTTTTTTTAGAAGATTTATTAGACTGAGTGTTGTTAAGCTGAAACAAACTTAGGTTAGGTAGTTGCGCATTTAGTCTTAGTTGGCGACCTCTCTTTGCAATTTCACTTGCAACATCAGTATGACCCATAATAGTTGCTATCTCATAAGGTGTTACGACTACGGTATTAGCTGTAGATGTTTTTCTTGGAAGAGACGCTATTCTTGCTTGAATATGTTGAGGTTTAGTCTCTGCTAATTTAGCTAATTTATCAGCACTTACTGTACAGGGCTTACGACTATCAGCACCTGCATCTAACAATGCCTTAACTACATCTATATTTCCTTTCTCTGCCGCTACATAAAGCGGAGTCGCGCCATTAATGCTTACTAAATTTAGGTTGGCCCCTGCTTCAATTAAGTGCTTAACAATTACTAAATGGTTTCTAAATGCGGCTATAAATAGCGGGGTGATACCATTGCAATCTTGTACATTTACGTCTGCCCCTGATTGAATCAGACCTTGAACAACCTCCAAATATCCATTGTGTGTTTCTAGATGAAGTAATGTACTTTTATATTCAGTGGCCGTTAAATTTAAAGCAGCTGCAGTCTTTATCTCAACGAAATATTTGATAAGAGATTTAACGATTGCTAAATCTATTTTTGCTGCCAGGCTAAGTGGTGTATTACCTTTTTTAGTTGTTAAAAATAAGTCTGCGCCTGCTTGAATTAAGTATTTACTAATTTTTATATATTCTTTAATTACAGCCATATGAAGCGGAGTGATGCCATTGTTATTTGCTAAATTCACATTTGCCTTTATAGATATTAAATAGCTGGCGATTTCTGAATATTGATTTTTTAAAGCCACAAGAAGGGGGGTATCACCATCACTATCAACTAGATTGATTTCAGCACCTTGACCGGCTAACTCTTTAACAAGAGATAAATGACCAAAATACGCAGCAAGCCATAGTAAATTAATTCCGTTTGCACGACGAGAAGCAAGTTCTTCTGTCACGATATGCGTGTGTTTGAACGCTGTAAGGATGTCTTTTAATAGATTACAACGCGGGTCCTTCTTTGTTAAAACAAGTTTGATATTAAAGGCGGTATAAGCATTGATTTCTTCATAAGTAGAAAAATTAAATCCCATGCTTATAACTTCAGCAAGTTCTGATAGATTATTAGCATGATCAAGGGGATCATCGTTAGCTTCAACATCAAGAGGATCTTGATTAATATCGCGATAAGACCAGCCAACATTCGGCGTATAAATTAAGGTAACAGCGTGATCTTCACTTTCGAGAAGAAAACCGATAGGCGCTTTATTGTCAATACAAGCCCTTTTAAGCTCATGTTCTAGCTCAGTTAAATAAGTAATTATTTCCGCTTCATCTTTTATTAATGCTTCAGAATAGAGGGTAACTAAGCCACCACGGGCTAAAATAGCGTCTGACGAGGCAATGGTAGACATTGCTTCAAAGTGACTTTGAATTAGTTTCTTTTGTCCAACTAAAAAACACCAATTTCTTACATTTTGATAAAGGTTTAAACTGTCATAAAAACTTAAAATGTTAAGAAGCATGCGTTCTTGCTCATTTAATTCTAAGGGCGATTCAGTAGTATCTCTAGCCTGCTCACTAACCTTTTTTCTAACTAAGTCGATTTCATTAACTAAAGTTGCAACTGGTTTACTATCAACATAATCATTCCTGTAATCAAATTGAGCAAGTTCTTCAATTAAACCTGCTTCTAAAGCACGCAGTGCAAAGCCAAAGCATATACCTCCACTACACTTAGGAGTATGCTTTAATGCTTGATATAAGTCTAAGGGTGTTGTCATAGCAAATAGATTAAAAGTTGTACAATTAGAATTAATTTTATACTTAAAGAGACTAATTTAGAAGCTAGTAATTTGGAAATCGAGAGTTTCCAAAATGGCAAGAGCAGGCGAACAAATAATTCTCATTTATAGAAATATATTTTATTAAGCAAAGAAGCTCTCAATGGCTTTGAGGATTTAGTGTCCTTTCTCAATCATAATAAAATATAACACTAGCAGTAGATTGAGCAGTCTCAGAAAATATTGGTTTGTAAAATGTAATAACATAAAGAGCTATAATAACGTTAACATTTTAATTGTTGTGAATATATTTGATTTTTACCTGCTTTTTTCGCCGCATATAATATTTGGTCTGCTACTGAAACAACCTCATCAATTTCATTAGAACAAACAGGTGGGATGCTAACAATTCCTATACTAATAGTCGGCTTTGAAATTGCTACTTCTTGTTTAAATTTTTGTTGAATTTTGTTGCAAAGGGAAATGGTCTTTTCAAGCGAAGTATTACTTAATATAACTGCAAATTCATCGCCGCCAATGCGAAATGTGGCATCATTGGCTCGCCCAGCTGAGTCTTTTATGGTATTTGCTAAATCCTTTAAACATAAATCACCTGAAGGGTGCCCATGCTGGTCATTTATTTTTTTAAAGTCATCCACATCAATTAAAATTAAATTTAATGCATGATTATTTCTTTGGGCTCGTCTAAATTCTTCATTGAACCGTTGATCAAAATAGCGGCGGTTATAAAGCCCTGTTAACCCATCGGTGATAGCTGTACGTTGAACCTCTTCTAATGCCTTATCTTTTTCTTTGGTTAGTTCAATAGTTTCTTTTAATAAAGTCGAAGGAAATTTAGCTGTCATAATTAACATGATAACAAAAAGTAAGAACATAGAAGCTAAAATGGTATGATCAATGCCGCCGAGCCAATAATTGTACAAAATAAGGGGTAAAAACATAGGAAGGAGATAAGCATAATAGGCCAGTAAATAAATTGAAAGAGAAGCAAGCGCTCCTGATGCCATGCCACCTAGTACGAGTGTAATCACGTTTTGATGCATTGCTGAAAAATAAGGATAAAACCAAATGTAACAGCTTCCCCATAAGCCGCCCATTAAACCTGTTAATAATATAAAAATCAGTTTGATTTGGTCTTTTTTTAAAAGGTAAGAGCGTTTATTAATACTTTGCTGGCTATAAAACCAGCGATAGAGACTTAAAAAGCAAATTAAACCGTACCAAAGTGTTACTTCTTTAATTGGAGCCTGACGATATAACAGATAGCCCCAAATAAACGTGGATAAAAAAATATTAAAAGGAATTGACTTCAATGAGCTTTGAAGAAGCAGCAAAAAACATTCATCTTGCAATTGAAAAATTCCTTTTTTCATAACAATCTCCAGCTTTGTTAATTCTAATTATAGAAAAGCCTGTACATTTTAGTTGTATTTTAGCGATTATTTGTCAGATGTAATGTATCAACCTTCGATACAAGCGGGCTAAATAACAGTTAAACCTTAACTTCCGCATTTTGAAATAGTAATCCCTACTGTTTTCCTTATGATTTAAATATATACTTATTGTATATATAAATAGCAATAAGGCTTCTTGTTTATTGCTTAAGAGGGAAAACTTATTATGCTCTCTCTAGAAAATATTACACCTGAAGAGTGGGAATTTGCTGAGCGTCATTTAAAAACGGTCCCTGAGGGAACAAAAATTAAGAGAACTAATTGGAAAAGAAAATACACTCATCCTGACACTAAAAAAGAAGTGACGCTTAAACATTCTTTTATAAAAATTGAAGACAATATTTATGCGTTAGCATCAGGAGAATATTTGGGGGAAGGTAGCTACGGAAGAGTCAAACTTATTAAAAATAAGAATAATGAATTATTTGCTATAAAAATTTCAAAGGAAATTAACTGGGATGAAGCAGATATAGCAAAAGACTTAGGAATAGAAAAAGCACGACCAATCCATAGAAAGGGTAGTTCTAAAAAATATCATGTTATGAAATACTTAGGACCTAATCTTTCAGATTTTCTAAGGCAAAATGATTTAAATGAATCTCAAAGACTTAATATAGCTTTACAATGTGTAATACAAGTAGATAATTTCCATAAAGGGTACATAGCTGCTTCTGGAAATAAAAGGATTCATAGAGACATAAAGGAAAGTAATTTTGTAATCCTAGCGGAAAAAGTTACTTTAGTTGACTTTGGAACAGCAAGACAGATAGAAAATAGCAATACCACTGTTTATTATGAAGTTTGTGGTACTCCTGGTTATATGGCACCTGAAGTTGATGACTATGAGGAAACCTCTGTTAAATCTGATATCTATTCATTAGGAGTTATTTTAAAAAATATAAATAAGGGAAATAAGAATGTAGATTATCTTGCTAATTTAATGCGGCATAAAAAGCCGCAATTAAGGCCTGATTTAGACTTAGTAAAAATTTTTCTAATGGTAGAATTAAATAATCCTGCTGTAGAGTTATATAGGGAATTAAATATTCCTACAGAGCAAGCAAAAGCTGTAACTGTAGCAATGCTATGTTCTAAATCTGAAAAATTATATGATGAGGAGTGTATTAATCCTATTAAAAATAATCCCCTTTTATGTAAAGCATTATCAATTTGTTATGATTATTTAAAAGCTAAGGATATATTTTCATACCATGGACAGAAAGCAACAGAAAAATTGGTTGTTAAACTATTAACAAACACTGCGCTACATACAGAAGAAACAATGAAGGCAGAAATTGCTAGTTATTTAAATGGGAAAGGGGAGTATGGCACGTGGTATGGTGGTGCTTCTAGCTCAACGGAGGGATCTAGAATGTCTTATATGTCTAAAGGCGGATTATTTGCTTTAAAAGATCAAGATGACAAAAAGCAAGTTTCAGAAGCTTCTAAAAATGATTTAAGATAGCCAGAGCTGTAGAAGTATATAATCAATAATTTTCTAGGTTGAGAAGGCTACTAGTTGCTCTATTTAGCCTATTAATAAAATTGATTAATTTTTAATTCTTACCCAACTCGTAGTTACAGGCTTTGGTAACTTTCCAGTTCCTATTAGCGGGGCTGGCGCAACTCCCGTAATTGCTTGTATTTAATTTTAGGTTTCTTAATAAATAAATAAATAAATCTTTGAGCTATATTTGACCACTTGGAGTAGTCGCTTAAATCCTCATAATTAAAATGTAGCTGTATCTATATCCCAGAATTATAAAAAGAGGATTAATAAGCCGCTTGAGTTTTCCCTTATAAAACTCAAGACAATTATTACGGTATTTTATTTGCAAATGACAACTATATAGCGCTAAATTTCCTTTAAAAGACTTAATTTTTAGATTATATAAATAGCTAAATAAGTCTGTGACAGGGTAGTGTTTGTAAGGAATCTTGTGTATCAGCATTTGGATCCAAAAAAGCACTTTTAAAAAATCCCATGACTCTATGCGCACGTTGCTGTGCTTCGAAAGCCCAACTTGCTAATAATAAAGAGTTTTTTAATTCGTCTCTTAAAGTTGGATGAATTTTTTCCTGATAGTTTTGGAAAATATTGTTTACAATAGCTTGCAAATCTTCGGCACTTAAATATTTCTGAAAATCTTGCAAAGCCAATAAGCCTTTTTTAATGTGCATAAGATAATTGGCAGGTTTATGTTGTTTAATATTTTCAGTAATCGTTTTTGACAGTAGATTATCAATTTGTGTCGCCAAGGTTTGGGGGTTTGACCAATTTTTTGGACTTAACAGTTGTTTAATTAGGGCGGCTAATTGTTGTAGTTCTTCTGGTTTAGGCTCTTCTAGAGAGAGCTCGCCAAAATCATATAAGCCTAAATAAATGGTGTGCGATTCCTCATCAATAAGCGCTCGCAGTTGATTGCCATGGCGGTCACTATCAAACTGCTTTCCTTGCAAGATATGGATTAATTCCAAAGTCACAATAGCAGTAGCAATGACTTTTTTGGCCGTGCATTGTTCTTGGCTGTCTTCAGGTAAATCATTAAATTCAGTGCCATACATCCGCTCAATTACACGATAACCATTCCCGCTGCAGAGATTGGTGGCTGAAGTTAACAAAACATTGTATTGTTGGTTTTGGAGCGTTACTGATAGTGGTAGCTGATACATGGTATGAGCAAGCGCATTTTGCTTATCAGAGATATGGTAATCTAATTCAGCTTCTGACAAACGCTTTGCTTCATCTAGCATAGTACTTAAAGTATCACGCATCGCTTGTGCTCTAGGATGTGCACATTGCTCAATAGTTTCCTTAAGTTGGTCAAAGCCTTTTTCCGCTTGTGCTTTAGCCTGTTCACGTAACAAAATCAGTACTTTCTGATTACCAAAATATTTATAGTCAATATCTAGCGCTAAATTATAAGAGGCTGAACCTAATAAGGCACCGACGTGTTTGATATTGGCTATTTCATTATCGGGTAAGACTTCCGTTAAAAGACGCCATAAATCCCAGCGGGCTGGTGGATTAGCACGGCCCTTAATGTGATGTAAATCCTGCCGAATAGATTCAGGCGTTTGGGGATGACTATGAATCGCTTGGGCAAGTTTAATATATGCAGGTCCCATATGCTCACAAAGTAGCGCTATTTTTTTACCTATTCTTATTTCGTTTGTTGTAGTTGAAGCCTTATTAGTGACTACAATTAAGCCTGCCAAAAGAATACTTCGTTCATATTTATTAGCAACAGCAAGATAGGTTTTTAAAAACTCTAAGGCTAATTCATCATCTGAATTTTTAAGATGAGCCTTAGGAAATAGTTTATGCGCTGTATAAACAAAGGTATCGTTATAGGCTGCTGTAATTTGCGTATCAGTCACCACCTCACTGGCAGGAAGCGTTAATTGATCCAATAAGACTGCACGCTGAGTTAAATTACAATCCCAAAAGTGATAATAAAATTGACTAAGCGCTATCTTGGTTTGACTAATTTGTTCAGTTCTATCTTTATTTGTCAATATATAATCTGAGCCATAATAGAGATCACATAACTTACTTGCTTTTTCGTGATCAACTAAATAAGTAGCAAAATTGCTTACAGACTCTGGGGTCAATGGTGTTGAAATAAAATCTAGTGCGTTTTCTTTAGTGAGCTTGTCTTCACCTAAAAAAGAAGTAGTCGTCGCTAAATTAGCGAGAATGAGGTCATTTATTTGATTATTTTCCTGTTCATGATCTTTTGAATAACGCTCGGGACAAAGTGTCATCCCCATCAATTCACTCACTTGTTGCTGAGATTGAATTGACTTAGCTAGCTTGGCTAATAAGCGCTCTAACTCAACGTTAGTTAGCTTCTTTGAAAGACTTACAATAATAGTTTTTATTTTGGTGAGATAGATTTCTGTATTGTCATCAGGACCTAGTAATTCGCTTTGGATACGCACCCATATTTTAATGAGACTATTACGTAAAGCAATATCCGTTAATGGTCGGCCATATTGTTTGCTATTTAACAAAGCATCAATTGCTTCGAGTTGTTGCTCCTTTGGCTTTGCTTTTAGTTGGGTTAAAAGTAATTGTCCCCATTGCTGTTGCTCAGTAAAGGAGGTAAATAAGAAATTTGCTTCATAAGCTTTATAAATTGTTACTAGCTCGTTAATATCTAATTTAGAAAAAAGTAAGTCAGAGGGTGTTTGAGTAATACTTGATTTAAAAATTTCTTTTTGATTTACACGGGAATTAATAGTTTGAAGTGCTAGTAATTGCGCGGTTTCATGACTAAATAGATGGTAGGGGCCGAAATTATGAAGATGCTGTTTTATAATTTGATTAACACCTAATACCACTCCATTTAATTGTTTTTTATTTAGTTCTTCAAAAAAAGGTGCTAAATACGTCAGTGTAAATTCTTTATCAGGAAAGCCAAGGTAGTGCCATAATAAATGCGGCGGAAAATCATAAATTCGCTTTTCATTAATTAAAGCAATTAACTGATCAGTGCTAAATAAAGAAAAAGTTTGATTTTCATAACGTTGGTAAAAACAAAACTGATAATAAAGCGAATTTAACGTTAATTCACTAAACGTCATATAAATGTTAAGCGATTTTAAATCACGTTTATCTTCCCGGCCTAAAAAGAAGCTTTTTACGATGGCTTTCTCTTCTGATGTCCCTGTTAGAGCAATTTCCGTAAATTTAGCTAATAAACAGCGCACAGTAGGATTATCATTATTTAAATTAATTTTTACTTTGTTATTGTACCAATCAGCAGCACCGCGCAGTGCTTTAATATTATTATCATAAAATTGAATAAATTGTTGTTCAAAGGGCTCGGTGCTCTGAAAGGTGTCTACCAGGTGATGGTGTTTTGCAGAGTCTTGAATAACCGCTATGGCTAGTTCACCCGCATGAGGATTATATTGCTTTAGCTGATTAGGCGTAGAAAATTTAATTAAATTGATATTATTCTTTGATAGCGCCGCTTCTTTAATATTATCAGAAATATTTGCTAAAATAAGGGGATGTGTTTTAATCCCTAGATGCCATAAACATTCAGCAATATCGCCTTCTTTATCTTCTGTTGCCCATTGTAGAAACCTATCAATACCTAAAGCTTGTTCTTCATTAAAGCCTTGCCACTTAATTTTTTGTCCAATTTGCGAACCAAAAAAGCGTGCATCTCCGAGTGGCAATCTACCCTGATGACTTTTTTTGTAAGCTTTTATATATTTAGAAGCCCAGATTGTAGTTAGATGAGGGTGCAATTGTTTAAAAAGATTTATAAAAATTTTGGCTTGTTGTTTAGCTGCAGCTAGATTAGTAGCATTGCCAAAATTCTTAACACTGTCTTGTAAGTCTTTAAAAGGGCCTAACGCTTTTAATTTTTTTTCAAGCGTACGGAAAACCATTGGAAAGGGAATCTGTTGAATGGCTAAATAAATCCGGTCAAAGCCAGGGACTTTTAATGCAAAAGCGTGAGCAATGAGTTCATCTACGGCTTGAACCTGCGCATCATCAGACCAATCAATCGTTAAGCTATATAAAAGTTGACAAAATTCGCGTACCCGAACACTAGGGGTATGTGTTAATTCATAAGGCAATAATTCATGTTCTTTAAGTGAATCAAGTTTCTTAGTTAAATAGGTAAGTTTTGCAATGATAGAATCTTGTTGATTAAACTTATCTAGATAGAAAAAGGATGGCTTAACAGATGATAATTCATTGCGTACTGCTGTTAATGTACCAGAAAAAACGTGCTCCTTTAAGTTAGCTGTTTCAGAAGCAAAATAAGTCATGAGGTTTTTAATTCGTTGCTCAAATGTGGCGGGTAACGCTTTTTGTCTTAGTACATGGTCCATCATTTCTGGTAACGTTTGCGAAGGTTCCTCATCTTTATGCAATTCACGAAATTGTTGGGCCCGCCGTAGATAGTTAATGACGGTTTCACCATTACCGGTTAGATTTAAGGCTTCGCGGTCTAATTCATAGTGTATGGAAGCACTTAGATTATTATTAATGCCCACGCCATACCGTTTAATCACCAATAATTGTTGGGCTATTGCAAACCGTAATTCAGCGATTAACGCTTTGTCATTGGTATGGTTAAAAAACTCACGGTGAAGAATAATGGTTGGTTCAGGAAAGCCTGCTATCGTATGAATCAATTGATTTCCAGCTGTAGTTAGGTAAAATCTAACCTTCAAATCGAAGTTAGCAGGCCTTACTTCTTCCACTAAATCATTTAGCAATTGGTTTGTTTGGGTAAAGTAGTCCCCATCCATAGCAATTAATTGATTTTCTTCAATGAGTGCCGGTACTAGCTTGTCTAGTTGCGTATTACCAGTTGTTTGTAAATAAACATCATTATCAGTTAAATTACGTAGTAAATCTGCATCTTCAATATTAAATTTTGTAGCCGAATAATTTTTTTGTTCACCGCCATCCATATAGCGATGAGATAAATAGTCAGTTGCTTTAAAGACTTCTTTTTTCCAGGAGTCAAAGACAATCGCTTCCTCACCCCAGGTTGAAATGTCGGCTAAGTCACTGTTTGGATCACGATTAATAGCTAAAAAGACATGATTGTCATCAATAAGGCCTTGATTATAATAATCGTTATGAATTGCCTCAATGACAGTGTTCCAAGGTAAACGATTTTCTTTCAATAACTTAACTAGCGACAGTGTTGTATGTTCACCACATTGTCCAACACGTACATGCATCCGCTCTAAATACAAACCCTGGCAGAAATAAGCAAGCTTTCGATTGAGGTTGGTAATATCAGACTCATCTAAGCTATTTACCAAAGCACGTTGTGATAGAAAGTCCTTGCCATATTGCTCTCGGTAATCAGCTAAAGCCTCTTGTTGCTTAAAGCGTTCATTTAAGTCATTATCTTCAATTACTAACTCTTGGCCTAAATAGAGTGTCTCTAATAATGTCGACAAATTTAGCTTAAAGTACTGTTCTATCTGTTTTTCTAAAATGACTTGATCTCTTTTAAAGAAATCTTTATCTGTTCCTTCTTCCATCTTTGGCAATTTATCACTTGAAAAAATATACTTTTTTTGGATGATAAGGTCATCCCGTAATTTTTTGACACTACGTTGTACTTCACTTTGAAAAGTTTCTTTAAGCTCTGGTGTTAAGCTTGTAGTGGTACAGTTATTGTCGTGTAAAAATTGCTTAAATAATCGATTAAGATGTTTATAAAGATGATATAAAAAATACTGCTCTGTGCCATGCTCTACATAATTCATCACCTCTTCTAAACTATCAAACCGATTAGGTGTCCAGATAAGCTGTTGATTAATTTCCTCATTAATTTGTTTAAGAATAGCTAGGTTTTTATCAGTCTTGCTTTGCATCAGAGTTCCTACACAATTTAATTAGAATTAATAATATTTTTTATAGCAATTAATACATGCCTAGATTCTTTGGCTAAATTTTAATAATTTTATTGAAATATAGAGAATAATTATTAATCTAATTTTTTAAAGTTAATACTAGTTGGATATATTTTAGAAAAAATAACAATATTGTGAAGATAGTAATTTGGAAACTTAAAATTGCCATTTTGGAAAAAAGAGTTTATACGGAGCAAGATTCAGTTATGAGTATCGAGAGGCAATAATGTAATACTTTCTCGCACTATGATTCCAAGATATAATTTGGCGCGAAATAGTTGATTTAAATTATAATAATAAGGAAAGCTATGAAATCAAGAAATGATACTTTTTTTGCCTATATACCTAGGCTTAGCATAGATGAAGAAGATTTAAATCAACACGGGTTTAAAGTAATAACAAATGATAAGCAAAAACTTCACTTAGTATTTCAAGAAGGACAAGAAAAAGAAATCTATATTATAATATCTAAAGAGCGATTCAAACACAGAAAAGAGGCTATTAAATTTTCTGAAACTCAAAACTTGCCTCTTAGTGATCCTGCTATTTCATTATTTTTAGCTATGGCAGGAGTTTGCAATGAAAAAAATAGTTTCATTCATGATGCTCTGGTCTTTGAGTTTTCTGAAACCCCAGATCCTAATTATAAAAGTGGGATATGGGCTTGGTCTGAAAGTAATGAGGATGGCGCGATGTTATTGTGGGATGGACAAGAAACAGACTCAAATGTATTTTCAGTAGAACAAATTAAAGAATTATTCAAAATTGAGCCAACATTGCCAGCAATATGTAGTAATTTTAAATAGGATTAAGAGTAGCTGATTTGATAGCATAGCTCCTTTAATCTTGTCCCAATTTTCGGACAATAACCTGTTAAGATATTTGAAAAAAAGTGGTATTCCACAGCTAGACTTGAGTATCAAATCCTTCTGAGGCTTTTACTCAAGCTAAAAATATTAAAGTCTTTCAAATCATAAGGATGTTACGATAATATTTGAGGCCGCGTGATAAAAACAACATTTGTTTATAATTTAATATAAATAATTAAATTGGAAATACACGCTACTTTATACTCGAAATTGGTACCATAGCCCTAATGATTGACGATCTTGTCATGTGGATTTATCCTTAAAATAGGCTTAAGTTAATGAAAAGGATTTTACTTGGAAAAGAATATTGGATGTAATCTTTGTGATATCAAACTTGATTTTGATTTTACATTTGCTTTTCAACCAATTGTTGATATTAATAAGAAAGAAATTTTTGCCTACGAAGCATTAGTGAGAGGATTACACGGAGAAGGTGCGCCGGAAATTCTTGCAAAGGTTAATGATAAAAATCGTTACCAATTTGACCAAGCGTGCAGAATAACCTGTATTACTAAGGCACAACAATTAAATATAAATGAATGTATTTCGATTAACTTCTTACCTAATGCTGTTTATTCCCCTGAACTTTGTTTACGGACTACTATCGCTGCTGCCGAAAACGCTAATTTTCCGCTCGAAAAAATTATTTTTGAAGTAACCGAGAATGAACAAATTAAAGACCCTAGTAAGTTACTATCTATTTTTAAGTACTATAAAGAACGAGGCTTTTGTACTGCCATTGATGACTTTGGAGCAGGTTATTCTGGTTTAGGCTTGCTTGCCGATTTTCAACCAGATTTTATCAAAATTGATATTAAATTGGTGCGTAATATCCATATGAGTCCTGTAAAACAAGCGTTGATAAAAGGAATTATTTTGACCGCAAATTCACTTAATATAAAAATTATTGCAGAAGGTATAGAAACAGCTGAGGAAGCGCGTTGGTTTAAAGAAAATGAAATCTTCCTAATGCAAGGTTTTTATTTTGCAAAACCAGGATTTGAATCTCTACCAGTTGTTAATAATTGGGAGTTAATTTAAATTATCCGTCTTTTAAGATATTTCGTTTGGCTAAAGCAATAAAGCAGGATAAAAAAGCAAAAATAGTAACTCGTTATTTGCTAATAATGAAACAACTAAGATGTTTAATTTAATTAAATAAAAAGAGATCTAGTTTACTTAGAGTTATATATCACACAATTTGTTAAAAAATTTGACAAATATAGCTATTCTTAATTATAATTGGCGTTCGAAATGATGCTTTTTTAGATTTAAATTGGTTTTTACGCGATAAAAAAATGCTGCAACGCCATAAACTTAAAGAAACTAGGATAAAAGCAACACCATGGTGGGCAGCAGATCGTGAGCGTTTACTGACAATCGCTGCATTGCACTCTCCTTGTTATGTATATAATAGTTCCATTCAAAAAGCTAAAGCTGAACAATTATTAGCTTTAAACGCTATTGATAGGCTTTTTTATGCCATTAAGGCCAATTCCCATCCAGTAATTCTTAAGACATTGGAACAAAAGGGCATAGGTTTTGAGTGTGTTTCCATTCAAGAGTTAAATAGAGTAGTAGAGCTTTTTCCTAATATAGAGCAAAAACGCATATTATTTACACCGAACTTTGCTCCAAAACAAGAATATGAGTATGCTTTAACTCTTAATTGTCACATTACTATCGACAGTCTCTATCCTTTAGAACACTGGCCTGAATTATTTAAAAATCGACAAATTATTGTTCGTATTGATCCTGGTGCAGGTGCGGGACATCATAAACACGTTCATACTGGTGGCAATGAATCTAAATTTGGTATTACACAAAATGATATTAGCCAAATTATTGCCTTAACCAAAAAGTATAATATTGAAGTGCTGGGTTTACATTCGCATTCAGGTAGTGGCATTCTAACTCCTAAATTATGGCAACAAACTGCTTCTATGCTTACCGGGCTCTCCAAACACTTTCCAAAAGTACAATTTATTAATTTAGGCGGCGGCCTTGGTATTGTAGAAAAGCCAGAACAGCTGCCAATGGATTTTACTCAACTAGACACTTTACTGCTAACAGTAAAAAAATATTATCCTCACCTACAATTTTGGATGGAACCGGGACGATTTTATGTGGCCGAAAGCGGCATTGTGCTCGCTAAGGTGACTCAATGTAAAGTAAAAGGTAAAACTAAGTTTATAGGTATTGAAACTGGAATGAATTCATTAATTAGGCCTTCTTTATATGGCGCTTATCATGAAATTGTTAATTTAAGTCGATTTAAGGAAGCTAAGACAGAACTATTTCATATTGTTGGGCCAATTTGTGAATCAGGCGATACACTAGGGTACGGCCGCTTATTACCTTATACCCATGAGGGCGATGTCCTTTTAATTGCAAATGCTGGCGCTTATGGTTATAGCATGAGTTCACACTATAATTTAAGGCCTCCCGCGCAAGAAATTATTATAGGTTGAATAAAGTTTTAATTAGAATTTATTAATAGTTCCTTCAATTGCGCTACTAGGATTTAGATACAAAAATAAGGTTACAATTTATGCAAAAGAGAGGTGCTTACTTTTTCCCTATAATCCTAATTATGTCCATCGTCTTTGGAGGCATAACAGGCTACTACTTCGGTGAATATACATCTTATCTAAAACCTATAGGGGAAATATTTCTTAATTTAATTTTCACAGCTATTGTTCCACTCATTTTTTTTAGCATCTCATCTGCAATCTCACGTAGTGGCGCCGCAGGAAAACTAAGTAAGATTATTTTTTACATGGCTATTGTTTTTATATTCACTTCTCTAATAGCAGCTCTCTACACTCTATTTATTGTAAAAATGTTTCCGCCGGCACAGGATGTTCAACTCCCATTAACACTATCTACACCAACATCAAACGTGAGTTTTTCAAGTCAAATTGTCGGAATTTTTACTGTACCTAATTTTAGCCAATTATTGTCACACGAACACATCTTAGCGTTAATTTTATTTTCAATTTTAGTAGGTCTTGCTACAGGAAAATCAACGGAAAAAGGCTCGGCTTTTTCTATTTTTTTACAAGCAGGTGAAGAAGTCTTCATGCGTGTTTTTTCTATCATTATGTATTATGCCCCCCTTGGTTTTTTTGCGTACTTTGCAGTTTTAGTCCATGAACTAGGGCCAAAACTCATGGAAAGTTACTTAAAAATTACCATACTTTATTACGTCTTTGCATTTCTCTACTTTCTCATTGCTTTTACCTTTTATGCTTATTTGGCAGGAAGAAAACAAGGCGTAAAGTTATTTTGGCGTAACATTTTCCTTCCAATGGTTACCTCAATAGCAACTTGTAGCAGTGCTGCCAGTATTCCAGCTAATTTGTTGGCAACAAAAAAAATGCATGTTTCACCTGAAATCTATGAGACAGCTGTTCCTCTTGGTATGATGATTCATAAAGATGGATCTGTTATTGGAGGCATGTTTAAAATTGCCTTTTTATTTGGAATTTTTCATATAAGCTTTTCGGGTGTGTCAGTGTTACTTACAGCCATCGGTATATCTATACTGGTTGGTACTGTTATGGGTGCCATTCCAAGTGGAGGCATGATTGGAGAGTTATTGATTCTAAGTGCTTATGGATTTCCACCATCTGTGTTAATCGCCATTGCTGCGATAAGTATTATTATTGATCCATTAGCGACTATGATCAATGTAATCTGTAATAGCGTAAGTAGCTTGATGATTGCTCGGCTCGTTGATGGAAAGGACTGGTTAGTCAAGCTATCTTAAAATTTTGGTGAAGATATGACCTTAAAATTCACGATTAAACTTGATAATAAGAAAGTAAGAATTTATTTAAATAGTAATGTTGTCACAATTGAATCAATTGAAGATTATTTAAAAGCTGAAGGTTATAAAAACATTGATTCAATTATTGAAATTGAATCAAAAGCCTATGCTAAAGTCTCAAAGTTATAGGTTAAAATCTTACTCGCTTGCATATAGTGTTTATGGAAAAGCAGATAATATGTATCTTTAGATCGATGCTTGGTTCCCTATAAGAAAACATTATAATGATGAGACTTTAGCTAAGGCAATTGAAACCTGGATAGCACCTATATCACTTCCAGTGGACGAAAGTGTCATTGTTCCTAAACCTAATACGAGGGTAGAAGACTTAAAGTCTAGAGTTTACGTTACTGTCTTTGAAGCAGAAAATGTCTTTTAGGAGACGTTTTAAAATTAATAACTAATTTTGAATCTAGTATGCTAACTATAAGAAAACAAGCCGGGCTTGAAGGCGATAAGATTCCTAGCGAAGTTGTTGTAAGTTTTGAAGATAATTTATCAATAGCAAAACATGCAAAAGGATTATCTGTATTTGGTTTAATGCCTGCCTAAAATTCCTCAGGACTAACTCAACAAATCCTTATTATGCAAACTCCTATTCTCTTAGCTAGAGATAAATAACCTACTTAAATTGATTTTGGGAGCCAGAGTTAGTTTGGCTCCTGTCAAAAATTTGCTTTTAACGCAACCAACATTTGCTAATTAGAATTGCCTTTTGATTAACTTAATATAAAGTATATCATTTGGTAAAAATCAAAAATATTTCTCACTTAAAGTTGTATTTTATCTTGAAAGATAAAGCCCAATCTTATTAATACAAGCTAAATAACTTGACAACTCTGATGGTGCTCGGGTTGTTCTATAATATTTACTGGTGTAACACTATATCCATTTTCTTTTAAAATTTCTATAAGGCCAAACCCATTTGATATTAAATGTCCTGCACCCACGGCTATGAATAGATTATATTTATCAAGTAAGTTTTTTATTGCAAAGCAATTCTCATTAAGATCCTCCTGATTAAATAACTCACATAATTTTTTATTAGAAGAATTAAAGTTATTTACACCATTATTAAACCAAAATTGATTTCTATTATTTATAATAAGTTTCCTATCTACTTCTTTATGGTTAAAGTAATCGTACGTTATATCTTGATGTAAATAATGCTTTTCTGACCTGTGTAGCATGGCTTTATTTTTAATTACTCGTTGAATCACATAAATAGGAATTCCAATAGGAAAGGTAAGCGTAATTGCTAAACCTTTTGCAATATTTTTTGGTTTGAATAATCTGCTTGCTTGAGCTTCAGCTAATGCGTTAACACCTTGATCAATTTTTTCTAAAGGAAGAACAGGTATTCCAAGTTCAGTTCCTAGAGAAGTTAAATTGTAATCCATCGTTTTTTTATATTTTTTTATAACCTTATCTTTCATTGGTAGCAGAGACGAACCTTCAAAAATTTTATCAGAGTCGTTATCTACATCACCAACTTCAGTTAAAATTAAGTCAACTGAGTTTAATATATTTGAATCTACAATATTTTTAATTATAGGGTTAGTTTTCTTTACGTCTAGCTTATGGTTTGTACCAAATAAATAGCTAACTTTAGTGGTATTTGGATGTGAAACTTTCCAAATCAAGGCGTTTTGTTCAGAGTTATTTTCCCATTTATTTTGCATCTACTTCTCTTGGTATTATATTAAAAACGTGAGCATCTTACTTTTTATTTAATAAATGTCAATGATAATTTATTGATTATAAATAACTTTATTTTCTCAAGGACGAAATCAGGCTGGTATTACGATAATGATTCCAACGTGATGCTTAGACAAGCATAGCCGAAGCAAAGAAGGCAGCCTAGTTGGTAAACCTATTTCTCTACTATGATATAGATTTGTTTCTACT
This sequence comes from Legionella sp. D16C41, assembly GCF_048541585.1. Taxonomy (NCBI): domain Bacteria; kingdom Pseudomonadati; phylum Pseudomonadota; class Gammaproteobacteria; order Legionellales; family Legionellaceae; genus Legionella; species Legionella sp. D16C41. Next base: position 939,444 of record NZ_CP183303.1, read on the forward strand.
AAAGCTAAACGGCCTACCTAAGTCTATTGATCAGCGCTTGAAAAATATTACGGGAGAATACTTACATTTTTATTATCGTCTACTTGAATATTTTGCAAAATGACATTATTTGCTAACGCTTTGATGCCATCATTAGCTAGGTTTATTTTAGCGCCACTATCAATATGGATATTATTTGCTGTTATTTCATTAGATCTATTTATAAAAAACTTATTGGTCGTACTAAGTCTTTTAAAACAAAAGTTTATTTTAAACCATTAAGAGCACTTTTAGGAGAAAAATTAGTTGCCCACTCTTTTTCCTCTTTAAAAAATAATTGTCTTAATACTTTGGGCGCTTTAACAAGTAAACCCGCTTTAATAGCTAGGATTTTAATGTCTATTACAATAGATATTTGTGGGCTATTAATTATAGTTAATTCTGCAAAGCAGCTTTTTAAATGTTTCTTAAACTCTAACTGCATAGCTGGAGTTGGGTTTAAAAAGTAATCTATTGCTGATTGTTTTAGTCTTATGGCAGCAATAATTATTTTATTGCCATCGACTACATTTCCTTGTGCTTTCAGCTCTTCACCATAATTTTGGAGTGATTCAATTTGTTCATATAAAAGAAAACGCTTATATGTTTCTTTTAATATATTCTTGATTGCAGGTTGAAGATTAAAAAAATCATCAGGATCTTCTCTAAGAAGCTTTTTAATATCTTCGCTAGTTGGCCTATTGTCTGATGTCATTGCACAAATAAGTTCAACAAGTTCTTCATTGCCTAAGAAAGAAGCATCCGATAATAATCTGACTAATTCCTCTCTTGGTGGCTTATTATCAGTCTTCATCTGAATCAAAAACTGCAGTACTTGATAGTTAGAGAAAGTATTTGCCTTATCTAAAATAGCTGTAATTGTCGTAGTGCTAAGTTTAATTTCATTCGTTAATCTAATTAGGATTTCTATGATGTCCCATTGATTATTTGCTAACGCCTTGTTAGCGACTTCTTCTATAATTTCACTATCTAGTTTGTTTGCAGTGGTTAGTGAGATAAGTGATTGTACCTGTAGTAAATCCTCTTCTTCTGCTGCTTTTATTAATTTTAATTTTACTTGCTCTGGTGTGAGATTAGCTAGGTAAGTTCTATATATTTCGTTATTAGAAAATTTACTATCTATAAAAGTTGACGCGAATTGATATAAAGATGCATCTTTTTGAGTTTTCAAAATACATTTGGCGCTTTGAACAAATTCATCACAGTATATAGGCCATTGTGTTTTTAATTCGTTAGGTAGTTCTTCAAAGGCTGAAAAAAGTTGTTCAAGATAAAATTGTATTTCAATATTTTTGCTTATATTTATACCTTTACGTCTTAAATAATCATTAAATTTAACCGAGTGACCATCTATCTCTAATTTTACTTTATATTGCGTTCGAAATTGCTTCAATGATTTAGATTGTTTCGTATCAATTGGTTTTGGTGAATTTTCTGTATGTTTTCTTATAAAATCAGTAAGGTGAGGTACTTTTAATAATTCATTGGGTAATATCGCCCAGGCCATTCCTTGCTCATTAGGCAAATCTGAGCGTTCTTTTATTAATTTTAATAAATTGGCTAATCTATAGGTGCCATCAGGATGTTTGGCTGTACAATCTTTGGCTACTACAAGGGAGGCTGTATGACATGAGTAGTTATCGCTTTGAAAAGCATCTTCTACCGCATAGGTTGGAATAGTCGTATCTTTAAAAAATGATTTCACAAATTTCAATTGTTTATTTTTTCTAGCTGTACCTTGAGAGTCAATAACTAACAGTATTTCTTCATTGTTTTCTTTAATATATAAAAGAGTGAGAGAGTGGTGTCCTAGGCTTTTTTCATTAATAATGAAAGCTTGACGATAATCTCTAAGGTTTAAAATTTTTTTTCTTAAACGTTTTATATCAAATTCTATAAGGTCTAAATTGTGGTGATAAGTTAAATTGGTAGAATATTTTCGATTATAAAAGCGAATAGCAATCTCAATTCCACTTGGTTTTAATTCTACTCTAGACCCAACGGCATGTCCGAAAATAGTTTCTTGTTGTAAAATAAAATAATTATTAAAAATAAACTGCTTCATAGCGATACCTCTGCTTTTTGTAGAGTAATTTTAGATTTATTACTAAAAAAAACATTACATACTGTGGTGTGTTTTCCTTGCGTGATTTTGAGCACTTTCATTAGCCTGTTTTATCCTTTGATATACCGCATATAAAGAAAAATCTCTTTTTAAAAAATCATTAAAAATAATTAAATATTTAAACAATAAGTACTATTTTAATACTAATGTTGTTTGGTGGGAACCTAGAGATTTGGAAATTATAAATTTACAAATTGGAAATAAATGCCAGATAAAAATAGGATCTTAGTTGCAGGGTATTTTTGATTGTCTTTATAGACGCTACAAATTCCGGCGTGTTGCAACAGTGCTATTTTTTGTTCTAATCTTACCTTAAGTAGTGTACTTTTCTGTCTAAAATACGCATTTATTTAATAAGATAACTATGACATTTATTTTAACGTTAGAACTGGATTCAGTGCTGCAAAATTTTTTTGAGCAACAACGCCGGCAGTACTATCCCTCTAATTTAAATAAAGTTCCAGCTCATGTGAGTGTTTTTCATCAACTTCCGGAAAAACACTTTGCTAAAATTAATACCAAGCTCAATGAAATTACATCGACTAATGTTTGTGTGCCGGTAACTATATCAGGGATAAAATTTTTAGGTAGGGGCAATGCTTATTCTCTAGACTTTGACCAAACGTTATTTTTACAGCTGCGTAAAGCATGGGATAGTTGGTTAATTTTGCAAGATAAACAAACTTGGCAACCTCATGTTACAATACAAAATAAAGTTTCTATAGAAGAAGCTAAATTATTAAATCAAGCACTTTATACTCAGAATGCCCCTTTATGGGGAAGTATTATTGGTTTAAATTTATGGCGATACTTAGATGGACCATGGGAATTCGTTAAAATGTATCAGTTTCAACTCTAATGCTGCTACTTATGCAACCTATAAAAAGTAACGAGTTTTTTTAATGGAAAAAACTTTCCGCCCCAATATATCCCTTGTCTTAAAATACATAAACTGACAGAACGTATGCCTATATATAAAGTTATCAGCGCAGCCAGCGGGTAACAAAGAGCATAGACTTTTGACACCTTTAATTGGTGACAACTTAGCATGACTGCAAAAACCATACTTATAATCGATAGGCTACTAAATAATAAACTTAAATTACTAGATAAAGTTAAGCCCAATAATGGAATAAATATAAAGGTCAGAAAACTAAGTAATGCCATCACTGATTTAACAAGGCTAAAATCAAAGAAAGCAAAAATATTTTTTTCAAACCCAAATTTACACGCCCTAATTGTTTCATACCACGGAAGAGTTAATAAACTTTCCGAGTTTGCGATGCCTTGTTTGATTAAGTGCTGTTTAAGCTGACGTGCTAGGCCAACGTCATCAATCGGATTTAAGGCTAAAGACTCTACTCCGCCAATTAGGTTAAGTGCCTCTCTACTTACACAATTAAAAGCGCCAATTCCTACCGCATCTTTAGAGTTCTTACTCTTAATTCGCCAAGGCATCATAGAAAGCAACATGATATAGAGTAAAAAAGGCATAAATATTTTCATGCTCAAATGTGTTATTTCAATTTTTGGTGATAACGTTAAATGCTCTAACTTTTCAGTTAGCATATAATCTATAGCTTTACTGAGCGTAGAGGGTTTAAAGTTAACATCAGCATCGGTAAACACAATATAATCACCTGTTGCATGTTTCAGACCTTCATGCAAGGCATGTGGCTTGCCTAACCAATCAAAGGGTAATGTTTTTATTTTTATTAATTTTAAATGTCGATTTTTGTTAGCTATTTGATTTGCTATTTTATAACTTAAATCTGTGGAGCGGTCATCTACAGCAATAACCTCATAATTAGGGTAATCTAAGGAACACAAGGATATCATAGCACTGTTTAAACTTTGTTGCTCATTATGAAAAGGAACAATAATAGATATTTTAGGCCAGACATGCATATGGTTAATACAGCGCTTTTCTAAGCGCTCAGTGGAACGGTAAAGGTAAATAAGATTAAATAGGCTATATACATTGCCTATTACCACTATAAACAATACCACTAACCAAAGCCAGTAAAGGGATAAGTACATCTTTATAATTTTAACTCAACTGAAACTTTCTATATTAATGGTAGGCTAAATAAAATTAAACCTTAAAATTAACTAGCTAAGGGGAAAAGTGCTCAATTCATAAAAAATAAGTGATTGAAAATAAAAATTAATTTTTTTATGATGAGAAGTTATATTTAAATTTTTTCTAGGGAGAGAAATGATATGACTTATAGATGGATATCTCGTCTTTTGTCTCTTTGTATTTTTCTTGTTTCATTTTCACATGCTGCCGTAGCCCAAAAAGCGGTTCCAGTCAGTATAAAATATGAGAAAAATTCAATTGTGATTAACAATAAATCCGATAAGGATATTAACTTAAATAAGACTAAACTGCGGTTTAATTATTTTGGTCGAGTATTTAAAATTACGACGGAGCAACAAAAAGCCTCAGAAGTTAAATTTGAATTACAAGACATGAGACAAAGTGGCGGTAATAAAGTTTATACTATTTCCTTCGATAGTAACCAGAAGAACATATTACCTCCCAACGCCTCTTTGAAATTAAAATTGGTGACTGATAAAAAAGATGTTCCTAACAATTTTCAATTCCTTGCTCCTGAGCCCGTAAATGTCACTGTTTCAGTACGTAATACAGATTGGGTTGAAGTCATCTCCATTTGTAATACATCAGGAAAGAGTATACCGCTAAATAATATTGAATTTGATTTCAATTACAGCCTACCTATGCCAAAAAACATCTGGGGATCTCCATGGGCTGATTGGAAAGTAGCTAGTCAAACAGGAAATCAAGTGGTTTTGATAGGTGGTACACCCTATACTCCAGAGCTTCCATCTGACCCCGGTTGTATGAATCCACTTACCATAAAATTTAATGCTTCTCCTTCTGCACCTGCACCTACAGGCCCATTTGTTTTTAAAGCAGAAACAGGTAATACCTCTTTAGTGGGCAACCTACATATTAGTTTAGGCGCAGCTCCAGATGGGACTTTACCTAAGCCTGTTATAACCGTTGCAGGTTCCAATACAAATCTCCAAAAAACACTTAATTGGGGAACTAATTGGGATGTTACTAACTTACCTGTGGGTACGTATACGGTTTCTGGCTCTACAGTTAGTGGCGGCGGTCAAACCTATTTAACCGATCCTCTGAATGTTCAAGTACAAAACCAGCAAACAACAAATGTTACGGTGAGCTATCACGTTACACCAACGACAGCAGTCACAGTACATCTTATTAATGCACCTACTGCTCAAGTTCCTTTGACCTTGACAGGAAAAAACTCAACGCTTACTCGAACTGTAACGAATGGTACAGTGTTAAATTTGGCAAAAGATACATACCAGGTTGCATCCAATATAACGGGGTACAGTTTTGTAGCTATGCCTAACCCGTTAGTAGTACCTAATACTGCCGATCTAAATATTACTTATACGCCAACTAACAATGGTGATGCTGGAAGTCGCAAAATTAATTTTGTGAACCAATGCCCATTCTCTGTTTGGTTTGGCTTTATAAGCGGAGCAACACCAAATAAAGCGGGCGGTGAGACCTGTGTAACGGATGCCGATTGTCATCCTAACAATACGTGTGTTGACAGAGGTGCTGGAGGAAAGCATTGTTTCTGGACTAATCCAGTTCCAGCAGATAATAACTTTAAGCTGGCTCCCAATGGTGGCTCTAATAGTGTAGTAATCCCATTTGTTACATTACCAAATGGAGCAGTATGGAGTGGTGCTGCTGCAGGTCGAACAAATTGCACCGCTGCTGGATGTGAAACAGGGGATTGTGGTGGTGGAGAGGGCGGCTGTCCTGCAGGAAAAGGATTTAAACAACCTGCCACACAAGCGGAGTTTACATTTCAAGTATCAGATTCTGATTACTATGATATTGAAGCCGTAAATGGATTGAATATACCAGTGGCTATGGCTCCGATTAATACACCTGTCAATCCTAATGATCCTTACAGTTGCGGAGCACCAGGTGCTACGACTCCAATTACAAATGTCGGCGCATGTACTTGGAATTTAAACCCTAACTTGGTCGAATATAATTGGGTGCGTGCGGGTGGCTCTGCTTGTACAGCAAGTTCTGATTGTCAAAACGGTACTGTTTGTGGTTTAAGTTTTAATCCAGGTAAAACGCCTTTGCTGCAAAAGACATGCGGAAAGTTACTTGGTTATTGGAACGCAAACCAAATCTGCGGTGTTCAACCAAATTATGGAGCGCCTTTTAATTGCCAACAACAGTTACCTGCGCCTAATAATGCATTTAAAGTATTTCAATTGCTAGGTTGTGCTCCCATTCCATCCTGCTATCAAGGTAATGCCCAAAATAATTGTTGTGGTTGTGTGAATTGGGATCAAGTGGGTGTAAATGTTCCGCCTGCGCCTTTCACAAAACAGTGTGTTAATAAGAACGATTATTGGGTTTCCAATGTAATGCCTGGTCTGAAGTGGATAAAACAAGCTTGTCCTACTGCTTATACTTATCCCTTTGATGACATGAGCAGTACCTTCATGTGTAAATCAATGAAAGACAGACAAGGTACTCAAGTAAACAGTGTGGATTATACGATTACCTTCTGTCCTGGCGGTAAAACAGGGGGAGTATCGTAATTAACAATTTTATGCAAGTAAATCGGAGGCATAAGCCTCCGATTTTATTAAGTAAACCCCGATAAACCCTTGCGACACAGCAATCGCGTCAAATAAACAAGTTAGGCAAGAGGTCTATTGCACCTTTTGAAGTAGAAGGGAATACAAGATGAACTTAGGAGAAATGTTTATGAAAAAAAAATCGATAAACTATAGTGTTATCGGATTTTTGTTACTGCAAAAAAGCATCTTAGTTTATGCGCAATCGATACCTGATGTCGGTATAAATTTTCAAGGTAATAATATCATTCTTACCAACAATTCCAATAAACCTTTAAATCTAAAAGATATCAGCTTACAGTTTGATTACAGTGGCCAAATTTATGAAATAAAAAACGCAGAAGATAATAGCGTTCTAAATTTCTCCTATAGACCAAGAGGCGTTGATACAGATAGCATTATTTATGCCGCTAATGTATCCAGAACGGATCAGAAATTGTTACCCAAAAAATCAGTAAAGTTGGTTTTACAAACGGATAATCGGTCTTCTCCACGTGGTTTAACGGTGAATACCGCCCCCACTCCAGTCAATGTTAGTATTAGCGCTAATAACTCAAATTGGACCAATACAATTTCCATTTGTAATACTTCTGGAAAAAATCTTTCTTTGCATAATATTGAATTGAGTTTTAATTATTCATCTCCTATGCCTTTAACCATTTGGGGTAAGCCCTGGGCAAATTGGCAGATTGCAAGTCAAACAAATGGGTCTGTTATTTTAATAGGTGGAACAGAAACGACTCCAGACTTGCCACCAGATCCAAGTTGTATGAGACCTTTAAAAGTTAAATTTGAATCTTCTCCTTCTACACCTTTACCTACTGGACCATTTGTCTTTAAATCAGACACAGGAGGCAATCTAGATGGAGCTTGTACATTTGATAAAAATAAAACCTGTACTTTGTACAAAGATATATTAAATGATATATCACCAAGTGGTCTGCATTATTATGGCCCAACGAATTATGATCATCGCTTTTCAGGTGAAATCAATGTTTTTAAAGCAAATTTAGTAACCCCCTATACAGACAATGTGAATTTACCAGGGCAAATTAAATTAACAGCCAATCGAGTTAATAACACTTTGTTTAATTCTGGGGAGATTATGACACGAGTCAACCTGGATCAGGCGCCTTATAATTCTCCAACAAAAATTACACCATTTACCACTAATGATATAAAACATGGTTACATTGAAGCACGAGTGAAATTACCCAAATGTGATGTAAGTGATGATGGATTATGTCAAAATAATGCTGCACCCGAATCCTATCATCGTGGCTTGTGGCCTTCAGTTTGGTTGCTTCCTACGCATGATACAGATTGGCCTATGAATGGCGAAATCGATGTATTTGAGGCTTATCAACAGGGTAGATCTTTAAGTGAAGGAACAGCTACTTTACATTTTAATGGCAATGATCCACGTTGCGGCAATGGTGATTGTAAGTTTGTAGGTTTCCACTTACCTTCTGCCTTTAGCAATGGTCCTCTTTATAATAATTTTCATACCTGGGGATTTGAATGGGAGCCCGATCCAAATAGTGCTAAGGGCGGAATGATTCTTAATGGCTATTTCGATAATGTGAAGATTTGGGGTCCACTTGCTACTGATAGCTTGCCTGCAGATGGTCCCAATGCTTTTGCTCGTGGTTTCCATGATCCAAATGGTGGCTTTTATTTTATCACTGCATTGGCATTAGGTGGTGGTTATGCTGGAGCTCCCAGTCCGCATTTAAAAAGTGCCAGTATGTATATACAAAGTGTAAAAACTTATTCTGTGAAAACAGGCAATACACCCCCTGATAAAACTTGTTTACCTCCAGCAAATATTAAATCTACTTATACGGCGGATAAAAAACAAATTACTCTCACTTGGGCAAAACCTGCCAATTCAGATACTATAGTAACCTACCAGGTAAATGATTGGCAAAATAAACTTATGTGGAAAGGCAATCAACTGACCTTTATAGATAAAACACTGCCTGGCAAGAATGGTAAATTTACCTATTTCCTTTACTCAAATTGTACTTCCGGTATTTCTAAGGGCGTGCAATATGATGTAAACATTCAGTAGGGTTGCTATTGTTCAATTAGCTGTAACGTTATTTCTTTATTTGCTGGGCTTTTCAGCCCAGCCTACGCTTGCTATCGATGCCGTTCATTGTATTAGAGCTTTATACTTTGGGTCTCTTAATTTCATTTTCCTCTAACGTTTTATCAGTTGGCATTGAGCAATTGAATCTATTTGTTCATCACTAGGCCTTTTACTCTTTTTCGAAAAAAGCGACATTGGGCTTTGAGAGATTGAAGCAGAGTTTTGGGATATATCCTGTACTAATTTAGACTTGTTTTCAAGTTTTAAGTTATTGTTAGTATTTTTTGCTACTTGTTCTTTACTATCTTGTCCATAACAGTCAATCATTTCTTGAGGAAAATTAAATAAATCCTTTGATTCTGTTAATAATGGTTCCTCATCTTTATTTTTATAAATAACATTCATATCTTCAGGAAGAGAGCCCTCAAAGTCATAAGGTGCAATAGAATTGTAACTAAGAAGGTTAGAAGAAGAGGCAGGTGTTATGAAATGACAATTTTCTTCATAATCTTCCACTTCAGAAGTAAAAGTACTCTGGGTTTGAGCAGAATAGTTTGAAGAATAGCCATAATTATTACTATCGTTATTATTTTCAAATGAATCAACGAAAATGGCCGGTAAAGCATTAATTGAAGGCGTGCTTAAACTAGCGTAGCTTAAGGCGTCTGATGGGTGACTTTCTGTACTAGCATCGATAGGTTTAAAATATAACCCCTGTGCTTTTCGATTATCCCGAGCAACAGGACCAATCTTCTCTAATACAATTAATTTATTTATCATTATAAAATTGGCATTTTATTTTTTCTTCTACAAAAGGAATGTGACTCAATGACCCTTCATAAGCAGTACAAGTATTAGCATAAACCCAAACTTTATTTGCCTGTTTTTTCTTCTGACTAGTTAATGCTTGATACCTTAAAGGTTTATTTGAGAACATGATAAATAGCCTATAAATTTATGTTTATTAATAGTACAATATAATCATTTTTTATTCAATTTAAATAATTAGACTCCGCTTTTCCAAGCCAGTACAGCTAAATACTTATTATTAACACCTAATTTTCTATTAGCATTCTGGAGATGAAAATTAACCGTACGTTTGGAAATATGCAATTGTTTAGCAATTAAATCCATTCGCATGCCTTGAGCAGTTAAAGTAAGGCATTCTTTTTCTCTTTTGGTTAAGGAAGCTAAGCTAATTTGTTTAGGCAGCAAGAACTGTCTTAAAAAATGCAGATAAATATGCGCAACGGATAACCAAATATACTGTTTATTTTGCCAATCTTCCAATCCATTCTCATATCTTCGCTGATGCAAGACTAGTACTACAAAATCACCTTTAGGCCCATTGATAGGAATATTTAAACCTTTATCAATACCAAACTGGATGGACTCTTCCCGCATTCTTTTTTCTCGTTTATTTTTAGCGAGTTTCAATTGCTCGTTAACTTGCCATAAAATAGGGAGCATAGCTTGTTCTGATGATTCTAAGGTTCGATCAATATCGGCATATTGCTGCTCTAAATAATATTGATGCCAGGGTTCTAATGCCGGCGTTGCCCAATCATAGACTAAATTATTACCCGATTTTGTATGCTGTTGATAATAAGTAACTGCCAAGCTCTTAATCCCTTGCTCAGTAAAATACTGGCTGAGAAGCCCCGATAGTTCAGCCATTGTTTGTGCTTTTGCAAAGCGATGAAACAGTTCTTGCATCAATTTTCCTCAAAACCTAGTAGAAATGACAGGTTTTCGCCACTCTAAAGATTAAATATTATACATCATAAGTATTTTTTAGCTTAAAGGGTTTTTATGAAAATTTTTACAGCGTTCCTTATGTTACCTAGCTTAACCTTTGCTGCTAATCTCACTAATCAGATAGAAGGTGTGGGCCCGCAGGGTAAAATTAAACCTTGGATCTGTATTCAAGACAAAACAGGCAATATTAAGTTAAAGCTGGCGCCAGGCCAATCTGTTGACGCAAATGATGCATCTGGCAATCCTTCTTATGCGGGTGGTGCACTAAGATTTGACAGCTGTGATAACAATAAGCCCTATTTAGGATATATTGGCTTTAGTATTAGTAACAAAGGTAATAATTCTATTGCTAATTACACACCTCCTGAGGGAGTCCATATTAGTTATATTGATTCGAGTATCACAGCTTTAGGGCAAGTTAGGGGAAAAATAGTCTATACCCCTATTAGTGTTAATACTCAACTTAATCATGCTAAAGCTGCCAAATACTGGGATTTTGCAGGTATTAATCTTTCCGGACTTGAATTTGGCAAGGTAATTGATCCTGTGGTTATTCCTAACCTATCCCAAGAAGATAGCAGTTCACAATATTCCGACTTAAAGGATACCGAAGCATTCATTCAAGCAGGTATGAATACCGTTCGCGTTCCAGTAAGTTGGGGTTTTCTGCAACTTGATGGACCAGGCAAAGGTAAGCTAAATTTAGCTTATTATGACAATTATATTAAACCTTTGCTACAAACCTTAACTAGCGCAAAAGTCCATACTATTGTCGATTTACATGCTTACATGCGTTATTCTAAATTCGGCGAGCAATATTCAGGTTGCGGACCTAGTGGTAATTGTCCTGACGGTACTTTAATTGATGATGAAAACACTTATAAGGCGGTATGGGGAGAGCTTGCTAAATTAATTCAGAATGATCCCGCAATTAACCAGGATTATATTCTTCTAGATTTAATGAATGAGCCCGTAGGTGTTCCTGATGATAAAGTGTTTACCATTCAAACCTCACTTATTAAACTATTACGAGCTAATCACTATACTGGCTATATCCTAGTTGAAGGTAATAATTGGTCAGGATTACATTCCTGGAGTCAAGAATGGAATGGGAAATACAACCAAACTTATTCAAATGCCACTTTATTTACGCGTGAGAATTTTAATAAAGAAGGTATTACCGACTTAGATAAAATTTTAATTAATGTGCATCAATATTTAGATAGCGACTATAGCGGCACCCATAATGATTGTCTAACCGATTTAACCACACAAGGTGAACAAGGCTTTAACTTAATGCCGTTTGTCGAATATTTGGAAAAAAACCAACTAAAAGCGATAGTAACGGAATTTGGTGTAGGTAAAAATTCATCGAGTTGTGCTATAGCGCTTAACCAATTTATGGAGTATTTACAGCAAAACTCTAGCAAGAATAAAAATCATGGCTTCGCTGGATGGACTATTTGGTCATCAGGACATGGTTGGGGTGATTACAATCTACGTGTTCTGCCAGATTCTTATGCTATGCAAGTACTTGTTAACTATCTCTAATGGATTCATTGAATACACCTATTAGATTTTTATACTTTTTCTCCAGTTTGCTGCTATTAATGCAGCAAGCCCTGCAATAAGTAGGTGCAGCATAATCATTAAATAGAATATTGCTTATTATTAAAAGGGTCCGGGCTGTTGCAAAAGGTGAAAAAACTTTACCCATTAAGCTTGGCATGATCTAATCAGCGGCTTTTGACGCAGTTGTAATAACTTATGCAAGGTCGATTTAGAAATGAACTGATTAATTCAGACAACTCAATGATAAACAGCCTTATTGCACCGACTCATTTATTAAAAAAAGTTAACCGGTGTGTTGATTTTTCCTTTGTTAATGAATTAACTGCACCTTGCTATAGTCCCAATAATGGTAGGCCCTCTATATCACCGGAGCTCTGTTTTCACATGCTGCTTATTGGTTATTTATTTTCAATACCTTCAAACCGACGTCTGATAGAAGAAGTAAAATACAATATTAGTTATCGATGGTTTTGCGGGTTAGCGTTGGAGTCACCTGTACCAAGCCATTCTTCGCTTAGTCGTTTCTTTAAGCGCTTATCATTTAGTGTATTTCAATCTTTTTTTAATGCAATCATTAAACAATGTAAACACGCAGGCTTGCTTACCAATAAAAGTGTTATGACAGATAGCACCTTGTTCCAAGCCAATGCTTCTCTGAGTTCACTGGTACCTAAATCCGGTCATGAAGAGGCTGCACAAGGCGAGCGCGGTGTTAAGCCTACTAAGCGGGCTGTCTCTAACAAGACTCATCAAAGTAAAACCGATCCAGATGCAAGCTTAGCCTTTAAAAAGGGCACGCCTCGCGCCTTAAAATATAAAGCGCATGTCTGCACGACTAGCCAAAGTCGCGTTATTTTAGACATTAAAATCACCACAGGCGCCGTCCATGATTCGCAACCTTACCTTGAGCAGCTCAATGCGATTAAATCTCTTTTAAACCATGATATTAATGAAGTCATTGCTGATCGTGCTTACGGTTCAGGGCATATTATTTCAACGCTCAAATCAATGGGTATTACCACTTACATTCCTTTATTTAGTACCCGTAGTGGCGTCTCACAACGAACAATAACACCTGGCTTTCATTACGACGCAGAGAAAGATATTTACCGTTGTCCAGCCAATCATGCGCTTAAGCCTGGCAAATTATTAGACAATGACTACAAACTCTATCATTCTAGGGTAACGCATTGTCAGACCTGCACTATCAGTTGTCAGGCGCCTAAGAAAAAAAATCGAGCGATTCGAGTGATTGCACGCCATACCCATTTTGATTTATTTCAACAGGTTACATTGGATATGCAGACAGCCTTATTCAAACAGAAACTAGTAGAAAGACTCTCAAAAATTGAAAGTGTCATGAATGAGTTAAAAAACTACCATTGCTTAGCAAAAGCACGTTTCCGTGGCATTCATAACGTGCAAATACAAGCTTACATGGCAGCGATTGTTATCAATATTAAACGGATAGTTTTTTTATTTTTTATTAATCTCCTAATCTTGCTTAAATATAAATTACCTTTTGCAACAGGCCGGGTGGTTTTTTGAGATTCTTATCAACTATTTTGTAAGTTAGTAAGTTCGTTAATTAACTTAGTAATAATAAATAATTAACTGATAGTAAATATATAGATGAGCTGAATTAAGTTAACTCCGTTTAATTAAATTTGTAATATAAGTCACTTAGCCAAATGATTTGCGGCATATTGGAAATTATTGTTTTTTACTTGTTTTATTAAATAGTTACTTATTAAATAGCTAGGAAGCGTTAATACTGCTCCTAGATTAAATAAAGTCTGCCAAGAAAAATAATGAACCATTCCTACAGCTAATGCGGGTGTAAACAAAGATTTTAAACCACCTATAGCAGCAATAAAGGCATAATTAAATGCGCATAATGGGCCTTGAGCTAAATCCGTGTAAAGTATGATAATAAACACACCCAGTAGACCTTCAAATAATCCTAAACTTAATTGTACCCAAAATAAATGGGACATAGTGTCACTCATTACCGATAACAATATTAAACAAATTGCCTCGCCAATAAGGCCTAACGAGATAGCTTTAAAAAAAGAATTTAAACGTAATAAAAGAATAGCTATTAGCGGGCTAAGGCTCAATGCCATAATATTGGTTGCTTTTATTAAAAGTGCAATTTGTCCTAAATCGTATTTTTTTACCTGATAGAGATAAGCGGGGTAAATTGAATTAACAAGGCTGTCGCCAAATTCAAAAAAGAAAATAAAACTGAGCAAAAGGCCACTGTTCTTTTTTGACCATAAGCATTTTATTGCGTTAATTTTTGAAAAATTACCTGCTTGATAAGTGTATGGCTTTTCATGACTTTTAACTGTTATAAGGCAAATTACTATCATAATAATTACCATCGATTGATAAGCTATTTGCCAACTATAACCTTGTGCAATGAGTAAGCTTCCAGCGCCTGCCAACAAATAACCTAAACGAAAACCTACAATGTAAAAAGTATTAATTCTCTTTTCTTGGCTTCCCTTATGTGCAATCAATTCGCTACGATAAGCATCAATATTTAAATCTTGAGTTGCTGAAAATAAGGCAATCAAGGCAGCGATTAATCCTAATAAAAATGTATTTTCAACCGGAGAAAGAGCTGCGATTATACTTGTTAAGAGTATAATCATTAGCTGCATACTGATAATCCAGCTTTTCCTTAATTGGTAACCAAATGGAATATAAATATCACAATAATTGGCCCATAAAAATTTAAAGAGATAAGCCTGGTTTATTAATGCAAGCCATCCTAATGTAGTCAGGGAGGCACCCATAGCAATGTACCAACTTTGTAAGGTAGTTGTGACTAGTACAAATGGAATAGATGAGCTCATTCCCTGAATAAAGACAATAAAATAATTAATAACTTTCCTTAAGGTTAATAAAAGTATCCAAAATTCCTTGACCATTACAATTTAAGTTAGGCCATTACTACGTTATTTAAGTGTTATAGAATTAGCAAGCCTTTTATTTTAAATGACTTCGCCATAAAAGTGGTATTTTAATTAAAGAGAAGGATTAAGCTTACCCTTTTTACTTTTTCTATTATCCTTATGATTATCTCTTGGGTGATGTGCAAATAATCCAATCTGTGATGCGGATGCGACTTGATCGATAATACGTCTAACTTCATGACTAGAGTAGGCGATGGGGGTGCCTGATGCCTGGGCTAATGCTCGCTTTTGAGCAATAATAGGCTGAGAATTCATTTTAAGTACAGGTATATTTTGCTCTGTATGTAAAGCTTGCTTGTCTGATTGGTTAGGCGCACTCTCATTTTCATTGCTAGTTTGTGTTTTTTCTAAGTGCTCCATTAATTTCAACATAGTTTTTAAACTTCTTATTTTTAGACTTGGTAAAATAGGTTTGATAAGCTGCTTCAGGTACCGGTTCGCCAGTGATAAAGTAAATAGTTGTTTTAATAAAGTAGCGTTGTGTTTGGGGTAGGGATTTGTTATTTTCCATCGGATACATAAAAAAACCTTAAGAAAGCAAAGTTCTTTTATTGTACCATTATGTTTAAATTTGTTCAATATTTAAACAATTAAACACTAGTTAATAGTTTGTTAATAAAACTTATTTATACTTATATCATGCAGTATATTACTAGAGTAAAGAATGAAAGTTATTGTGGCAACTTACTATAATGAAGCAGATAAAAAATTAGGTATACTAATCACGCATGGAAAAGCCTTTGGCAACCTTAAACTTGATGAAAAAAGGTTGCTTAGTCAAGCGAAACTTGAACTTTCCTCAGCTAGAAAAGCAAAATTAGCAGATTTTGATGCTAAGTCAGCGGAAATTGAAGTAAAAGATTTTAAGTATGCTGATGATAAGCCTCTTGATTTTAAAGCAGAAGAGAAGTCTTTTTTAGAAGCCTTAGAAACTTATTTAAAAGAGTTGGATAATTTAATAAAAGATATATTACAAAATATACAAAAAAAATATTCAGATGTTAGAACAGTGGTTTACGATGGTGATGTTAATTTAACGTTTCCATCTAAAACAATTTTTCCTAATTTTTTATTAAATAATACTATATTAGATATTTTTAAGGACTCTACAGTAACAGTAAATGCTTATAGTAGTGCTTCAGATGTTGTTGATGCCGCTAGAGAGCTTTTTGAGAAAAAGGGTGTAGAAATTACGGTATATAATAATTCTAATAAACTTTATGAAGTTCCTATTCGTACTACTCAATCTTTTGGAGGTTGCGAGGTTTCTTTGGAAGAAAAGATGGATCAGTTATCTATAGCTAGAACACATTCTGGTGACAATTTATTTTTCTCCCGTGGGTCAAAAGCAGATAGTAAGGCAGAAATTCAAGGTAAAAGTAACCTCACACCAAACGGCTAGGTTTTGCTTTAGTTTACTACTTGAATAGGGCTTTGTTGCGAAAAGATTAAACTTAAAAATTTAAATCTTGAGTAAATCTCAACGGTAAAGCCCGACTTGTTTATTGATAAAACAAACTTCCATAATGTCTCTATATATCCTCTTTCCAAGTGGTCTTGTTTAAACTTTAGTATGATTTCAAAGTGTTTAATAATGTTTGGCAGAGTTTGTATTTTTGCGGTAAGACAAGTAAATCAATAGTTTTGCCATGCTGCTAATTAATAGCATAATAGAGCTGTTACATTGGTTATATAATATGCTTTGGCAGTAAAAGCCAGTAATGGCCTTCACTTTTCATATGCTCCCCTAAAAATGTTGCAAGTTTTCCAGACCCCCAAAAAATATCGCCACGCATAAAGCCACGAATGGCGCCACCAATATCTTGCGCAATCATCAGGCGTTGTAGTTTTTTTTCATTAGGTTGTTTTATATTAGGACGTGTAGTATCTAACCAGAGAGGGGCACCAACCGGAATCCATTTTTTATCTACAGCTAAGGAATAACCTGGTGTAAGCGTCATATTTTGTACGCCGAGCGCAACAGGTCTATTGGTGTTTTCGAAAAAAACAAAAGATTTATTGGTATGGATAATTTTTTTTGCCTTTTCAGGATGATTTTGTAAATAATGCAAGATAGCATTTTTAGAAGCTTTATCACGTGTTAAGATTCCTTTATTAATTAGTACTTCGGCAATAGAGGTATAAGGGGCGCCATTCTCACCAGCATAACTTAAATAGAGGTCTTTACCATCAGGCAATTGAATTACACCAGAGCCTTCTATCTCTAGAAAAAGCCGTTCTGCTGGGCTTTGGACCCAGGCAATCACGGGTGCTTTTTTCTTCAACGCTCCTTTATCAATTTGCTCTCGCGTATATAAGGTTAAGTATTTCCGATTGGGTAAACCATAAATGGGAGTATTGTATTTATCATTTTGTTTTAAACTACCTTGTATTTTTGGCAGGTAATAACCGGTAAATACACTAGAAACAGGGCCAATTTTCTTTTGCTCAAATTCAACGGGACGAAACCAGTTTTCAAAAAAATTTTTTGCATAATCTTTTGAAACAGCATTTAGTTTTAACGCGGCCCTACAGGCAGGATACCAATCACGAACTTTTAACTTAACAACTTGAGTTCCAATGGGATGTAATGGCGATTTTTTTAGAAACATCTTGCATGATGTCTGAAATGCTAATAAAGATTTTTGCATATCCGTCTGATCCCAGCCCGGTAACTCTTTAAAAGACACATAAGTCAAAAAAAGATTTTTGTTTTTTACCTTGACCTTTTTAGGAGGTTGATTAAGTAAGGCACTTTTTTTTGCAACTATCGTGTCTGGGGCTCGCGCAGAATCAGGATCAATTTTTGCCGAAAATTTGATTGGAATACTGTCTGTAGCAATCTTTATTGCTTGAGCTTCAATCACTACATTTTTAATGTTTATCGGCTTTGTTTGACCTTTTATTCTACTGTAAAGCCCTACATGAAAAAAGGTAAGGCAAATAAAAATGCTTATTGTGTAAATTAACTTCTTATTCATACTGGCGCAATACTTACATAAGATGAAAAGTAAGGCAATAATTTTTATACTTATTTGTTCTATTTTTTAAAAAATTGATTAAAATTATTACTGATTTTACTGATTATTTCTATGAGTTTTAAAAATTCATTAGAATTTCAAATAGCACTATTCAATTTGTTTTAGGATTTTATGCTATAAAACTGCTTGTATTACAATTATGGGTTTTGAAATCATGTATATATTATCTTTAATAATATTTGCAACGCGCCCAAAATTATTGCAATTTAGTACCTGGACGCTCTATAGGAATTGGTCGTTGGTTATCTAGCATTTCAATTATACTATTAGGTGTCGCAGTAAAGTCCTTCCATGAGAACAGATTATTCTCTTCACAGCACTTAACAATATCTCCCAACTTCCCTTCTTTTAGGGCTTGGAACATTATAGGAGTCAAAGCGCTAGGTTCTTTCTTTCCTTCTAAAATATCTAAGAAGGTTTGCGCCGCATCTATTTTTACTTTAGCATTCATTCCAGTAACTCTACCCCAAAACCCTTTGTAGTATTTTTCTGGTTTGCTACGTGCATTAGCGACTTCTTCTTTGAAGTTCTTAATATAGTTCTCTAACTTAACTATTATTTCAGCTTTTTTCATACCCTTATTGAACTCAGGCTCTTCTGTAATACTATTAATAAACTCAGCTCTTCCTTGATCACTATTAAAGACTGCATATACGGTCAGACCTCTCATACCAGGGTATACTATTTCTTGTTGAGAAAGTTCACAATTTTGACCGTGATATGCTAATTTATATAATAAATCTTTTAATGTATTACAAGTGGTCAAGCCCGGAGGGTTATTCGGAGAAATTTTATCTAACTCTTCAAATATAGGCAAAATGAGTTTTAAAATGTGTGGCTTCGTTGAATTTTCATCCCTTAATCGTTCTAACCAATCTTTAAATTCTTGATATTTCATAAATTCCCTTTGATAAGTAATCAATTAGTTAAAGTATAAATCAAAAAGATTAACATTTTATTAAATAATTAAAATTTAATACAAATTTTAATTATTTAATAACGATAACTGAACAAATAATTTGAGTCATGTAAAATCAATAACATCACAACGCAGATGCTTTGATTTAAATTGATCAATAACCAGAACTGGTGCTCATTCAATAACTTTATCTAATTAGTCTAATTTGCATGAGAGAAAAGAATTTTTAAGGGTAAATAGAGGAAGGCTCAGGCAGCCCACAAGGTCTTGCTTGGATTAAGAACTTCGCTTCAAGCAGTGGTAGTTTGCAATTTAGCACTAATAAATTTTTAGACTTTGGCGTGCGCTGCTCTCGAGCATTAACGTTATAATATTTAATACTATTTTAAGCTTACGTTTTGTAGCTTTAAAATAGTTTGTAGACCAAAATAGCTTCCCTTATAATAGCTCAGGGGATAGCTTAAACTTTAGCAAAAAATTGGCTTTGAAGGAGTGAAACCTGGTTGAATATTATGCTGAAAAACGCAGTTTAGCTTTCCAAATGCTTATTTTAAAGCCGATATTCGCCCAACATGTTCCAAATACAGTCTTTTAGTAAGACTTTAATAATCTTTTACTAAAAATCTTTTAAAAGGCTATCAATCTAACAGTGCTACTAACCTAAAAAATTTTATTTTTAAAAATGCTCCTATAAAAATAATATAACCTAGCTCCTTGTTAAGCTAACTTACATCGTATAAGGATTTTAGATGAATGTTATACAAGTTATTAAAAATTAATTATAGGTACATGCCTGATGTTAGCCATGACAGTTATGCACGCAGGAACACCTTTGCTGATCTTCACACCCCTAACCGCTACAACACTCACTGTCGCAGCCAATGACAGCGTGTCTGTAAGCTATCAAGTGACCAATCAATCTAGAAGATTACATAGCTTAGTGATGCAAGCAATACCTGGTGTTAGGCAAGTAACTAGTGTAGGGCATTGCCCTAATCCATTTGTATTAGACTATCAACAATCATGTATTTTGAGCTTAATTATTGATGGCAGCGCTTTAAAAGAAAATATATTAGGAGGACCCATGGTATGTAGTCAGGGCAACCTAAATCAATGTTACCAGCCAAGCCCCCTACATCGTTTAGTGATTACCCGTGGCCCAGATGCGGCCTATACTTTAGGTGGAACAGTGTTTGGTTTAGTAGGCACAATCGTATTAGCTAATAATAACGGCGTGACACTAACCTTAAATGCTGATGACAAATTTACGTTTCCTACAGAACTCTTACCAGGTAGTACATATGCTGTAACTATACAAAACCAGCCTGCCAATCAAACCTGTACAGTTGCCAATAGCACAGGCATTATTACGAACGCTAATATCACTAATATTACCGTGAATTGTTCAACCAATACTCGCACAATTGGAGGGCAGGTAACGGGTTTGGCTTCATCTGAGTCTGTTACCTTACAAAACAACGGCACTGACAATTTAATAGTTACGAACAATGGCTCCTTTAACTTTTCGAGGCCTGTTGCACAAGGTAGTACGTACAATGTGACAGTACTGAATCAACCTAGTACCCAAACCTGTACTGTAAGTAATGGTATTGGAACAGCTGAAATTTCAAACGTTACTAATGTGCAAGTCAATTGTGCAACCAATGCTTATATGGTGGGTGGCATCGTCTCTGGCCTGTCTGGCACTGTTGTTTTACAAAACAATGGTGTAGACCCCCTCTCTATCAATAGTAATGGGAGTTTTACCTTTTCAACCCCTGTTGCGCAGGGCGCGCCTTATAACGTCACTGTCTCTACACAGCCAATTGGACAAAACTGTATAGTGACTAATAGCAACGGCACCATGGGTGGAGGCAATGTTACTAATGTTGGAGTAACCTGTACTGTGAATACGACTGTATTAAGCATTAGCACTGATAATTTAGCCTTAAGTGTAACAGGGCTTACGGAGTATGGAATAAGCGGCACGCCTTCCTCTGGGCTTGCTCGTATAATTACCATTATTAATACAGGAAGTAATCCTGCAGTGAACTTATCGCTAACAACACCTAATTGGCCTTTAGGTACTACAAGCTTAACAAACTGCGGCAGCACGTTGGCTGCAGGTAGCAGTTGTACGATTACCGTGACGCCTGGTGCTACCGCCACTTCAAATGGTACTAGTCCTTGCTCGGATGGAACAGCACCTGTGCCTGGAGTTATTGAAATCAGCGCCGATAATACAACCACAGTCTCCAGCAATGTTGTTGTATTAAACTATGGATGTATTTATCAGGGCGGTTATGTATATGCTTTCGATGACACTACTCCTGATACTAGTAGTGTTGGTGGCAAGGTTATTATAACATCTGATCAAGCTTCGCCTTATCCTAATGGCATTGTGTGGAGCTCTAATGGCTCGGCGAATAGTGGAAATAATGGCTCCAATCCAGCAGGTGTCAGCTATGATTTATTGCCAGGTATTGATCAATTATCCACTTCTTTGGTAGGTTCGCCCACTTACAGTATATTTGCCGCATTTTTTGCAACAACCTATACTAATCCTAATCCCTTTACTCCTGCCTCCTTTGCTATGTGCAATGGAAAATCCGATGGCGCTTGTAATACTAGTAACATCGTCACCTTTTACAACCGATTTATTACCAATAATACTGAGGGAAGTGGAGATAGTCCGCCTTTTAGTGCCTCTAATGGACCAACAAATCTTACTTACTACGCTACCGGCTTATGCAAACAAAGTATTAGCAATTACTCTGACTGGTATCTACCTGCAATCTGTGAATTAGGTTATGGAGGCGTTACTTGTGGTGCTTCAAATGCGCCGGTGCTACAAAATATACAATCCAGCTTGATAGATACGAATATTCTTAATACTCTTGCAGGACTATATTGGAGTTCTACCGAATTTGAAGGTAGCCCGAACGCTGCGTGGTACCGGTCATTTGCCTCTGGTGGCAGCTTTATGAGTGCCACTGATAAAGATACTCTACTTGGAGTGAGGTGCTCTCGAATTTTAACCTTTTAGTTCTTTGGTTGGTTACCTGGTTGCTAAGCTCCTCGTTTCTTTTAGTTCTATATGTTTTGATAAATTCAATACTATTATTTAATCGCCTGGGATGATTTGCCGGGCGTAAATACGATATTAATCAGATGAGAAGATTGTTCTATGACTTTAGCACACCTAGAGCCACTGCATTTAATAGACTATAAAGATTTGAAGTAGGCATTTATTTATATATTTAACTTGTTTAATCTTTAATGGTCAAATATAGTGGCTGGCTTATTTAACTAGCTAAAAACGATGCCATCTTTTAATGCTTGCTCATAGTAATAGGCTAAAAGTAAGTTAATATTCTTATTATTTAACATGACTGATGGATAAATCGCATAGATCATAATAGGGGGGGAAATACTTTCTGGTAAAATAGAAACCAATTTGCCTTCTGATACTTCTTGTTGCACTGAAAATAAAGGTGCCCAAATAATACCTAGTGAGTCAATAGCAGCTTGTTTTAATACGGTTGCGTTGTTACTTAACAAATTGCCCTCAACTTTAACTGCCGTTTTATTAAACAACCAATTGTTATGTAAGCCATATAAGGTGTTAATTAAACAATTATGCTTAGATAAATCAGTAGTGCTTTGTGGATATCCATGTTGTTTGAGATAGGCAGGCGAGGCAAAGAGCTGGCGCTGAATAGAAAAAAAATCTTTATAGATTAACTTTGGATGTTTTATATTTTCAAATGAAAAAGCAATATCAAATTGATAATTATATATTTCTATCGATTCTGACCCAACTACAATGTTGATTTTGATTTGTGGATATTTTTTCATGAATTGAATACTTAAATCAGTTAGATAGGGAATAAGGGGCGTTACAGTAAAGTAAACTTGAATAGTTCCTTTAGGCTCAATATCGTTATATTGACTAATAGCCTTAATTTCTTGTAACTTATCAAAAAGCCGCATTGTTTTTTGATAAAGTAGCTGACCTTGTTCAGTTAAAACTAGCCGAGCCGTTGAGCGGACAAATAATTTTACTTTTAAATCCTCTTCAAGCCAGGTAATTTGCTTGCTGATTTTCGACGGAGAGATATATAACTTGCGCGCGCCTGCCGTGAAGCTGCCGCAGTCGACTGTAGCGATAAAACTTTTTAAGCAGGATAATAGGTTCATATTTTTTTATTAAAGATAATTACTTAATAATTATAGCAATAATTATATTAGTTCTAGTTTATTAAGTAATTTATAAGCCATATATATGGATCAATGTTGCAAAATAAGCAGGTTGTCCATTAAGTATATTGCATAATCACTTCGCTATAAAAATCACGCCATTTGAAATATGTTAGATTTTTAACATTTATAGAAAATCCTATCGTAATGCACTAATAATACTACAATTTCATTGGTGCAATACCGCCAATATTCTTTTTATTACCCTAATATTTATTTCCAATTAAGAAATTTAGGGTTTCCAAATTGCTAGATTCTCACCCATTAATATTTAATCTTACAAACATTTTTCTATTCAAATTGATTGTAATTGTGCTATACAATCATTTTTATGGCCAATTTGATTGTTATTATACTATGTCAAGAATTAAAGTTGCTGTCACCGATAGCCTGGAAGTAGGAAGCCTAAGTGCGCCTTCACTTAAAAAGTCATTTGCTTCTGTAAAGTGTAATGTTGTTGATGCTGATTTCAGAGAAATGATGAAAGATATACCTAAAGAAGTATTTGAAAAGGCATATAAAACTACGGAAGGTCGGAAAAAGCTTTTTTTACATGCTAAATATAAGGCTAATGAAATTCTTGATAAAGTCGATGGCTTAGCATTATCAGGAAATGTTGCTATGATTGATCCTTCTTTATTTAACCAACTACCTGATAGTAATTACATTTATGATTTTGCAAGAACAGTTGCAGAGTTAGCCTTAATACATGTGGCAACCCAACGTGGGATGCCCATAATGGGCATTTGCGGAGGTTATGAAGCCATTGCTGTTTATTATAATAGTACATTGCGCTCATTAACTCCGGCTGAGTTAAATCAACAAGGTTATATGTCTTATGATAAAATTATTTTTGATACGCAATCTATTTTAGGTCAACTTTTTAATTATGATGCAAAGGATTTATCTTCTAGTTCATCAACGGTGACAAGAAGTTTTTTTGGTGCCCATAGGCAGATTGTTGATAAGCTAAAACCATCCTATTTAAAGGTAACAGGCTGGGCAAGTGATGGTAAATTAATTGAGGCAGTTGAAGGAAAGTATGGTGCGCCTTTAATTGGAATGCAATTTCATCCAGAAATTACCTTACATGGTGTATTTCCTGATTCTAGTCATATGGGAGCAGAATCAGAAAAAAAAGTTTGCTTAAAATTATTTGATTTTTTCTTTAAAGCGGCACAGGCTTATAACAATAAAAAAAGAGTTAATATTGAGTTAAAAGAAGCCTTTTCAGCATTTCCAGAAGTACCGCAAAAAGTAGAAAAAGACGCTATCAGTGTAAATAATTCTATTAAAGCTAAATCTATAGAGCAAAATAATACGCCGTCTAATACCTTATTAAATAGCCCTGCAATATTTTGGCAAGGAAAAAAGAGAGCTCCTCAATTAGAAATAGATAATGCACCATGTAATCAAGTGGTACTAGCCAATACTATGTGAAAATCAAATTGCAAGGCTTAGCTGCCTTGCAAAAACTATACTAGCTACTGTGTAGAGAGAAACTTATACACTTCATCAAACCCCTAATCAACATTTTCATTAGCAGGTAATTATGGTTTAGTTGAAATTTTACTTTCTGTAATTTCTTCTGAAGAGAAATTAGCTGAATCACGCAATGAATTTTCTATTTTCTGTTTAAATTCTATTGTATTTTGGTAAAAAGTATTGCATTTATCTAATTGATTTATTTTCTGCGTATTTTGTTCTACGAAAGAGTCAGCTTTTTTTAGAAGACTTTTGGTATATTGACGAACGCCTTTATGTTTTTCTACGCTTTTTTCAACTACCTTGCTTTCTTCTTTGGCAATATCTATGGTTTCTTCACACTTTTCATTTAAATAACGTAGGAAAAAGCTTGCTGTACTACTTACAGAGGTAATAGCAGAGTCCAATGTTTCTTTACTTGGACTTTTAAATAACTCTTGAGTAGTTGCTTGAGTTTCGGGGAAACTATCTGTCAGTTGTTGAAAGTTGGTCTTAATAGATCCTGTCGTTTTAAACTGCTCATGCATTTTCCTTACATTATTTTTTTGTTTCTTAATAAAGCTAGTGGTATTTTCTAAAGTTCTTGCAAAAAAACTTTTGTCTTGAGTGTCTAGAGTCTGTGATATCGTTTTTAAACCATTCTGAAATTTATTAATTCCTTTATCCAATGAATAAATCTGTTCCTTAGCTGGATTAATTAATGTTCCAGTTATTTTTGTAGCAACTACTTCTTTTGTTTTTTCTGCAATACTTTCTTTAATCTGGTCTTTTATATCTTCTTCTTTTTTTTCTAAACCATTTTGTAATGTAGTAGCCTGCTCAATAATAAAGCTTTGGCTGCTATCAATCATATCCTGCACTTTTTTTGTGGATTCATTCAATTGTGAAGTTTTATCATGCTTCTTAGCCATCAAATCACATTCGGCTATAATATAATCGAGTTTCTCTTCCCACGTCTTAATCTCTGAAGGCCTTACACTCTTTTTCTGCTCTGGCATAATAAATACAACTTAATTAATAAATAATATGATTAATAAATACGGCTGCATTATATGAAAACAAGCTTAAGAGAACATTAAGTGACCAAAATGAGCATTTTTAGTTTCATTTGATGTAATGACATTTGGCGACTCTTTGTGTGAAATGTGAGAAAGATAAAAATAGCAGTTATTAATACCTAAATCTGTTGCAAAATCAGCCTTTAATTAATATTGGTACAAGTTTCTCGAACATAGATGAACCCCCCCTTTTTTTTGCCAACGTCCGGTAGCTTGTCCGGCGTTGTTGCATATATTATGAGGTTTAGTTAAAACAAAGAATAGATAAAAAAAGGTGTCATTACGAACCTAAAGGGTATAACTTCAGCAAGATATAGCTTGGGTGTAGGCCTGCGGGCCGAAACCTGGGTTTCACGTCGTTTCACCCAGGCTACTTGCTTATTGATTCTTCCTAACAATCTTCTCTATAAAGTTAAAAGCTTTGTACTAGATGAAAATAGAACCTAGGTGAAAAAACTCTCTTTCTTGCCAACGTCCCGTGGCTTGTCCACGGGATCCAGTGATTTAAGCGCTACGTTATATTCTGCTAACAGGTCGGAGAAAGTAGGAGTGGCGTGGAAAAGATATTTCTTAACTGGTGCCAAAAGCAATAAATGGTTTTAATTTATTCTTAATATAACGTTAATAAATTTTGATTATAATGCGCCAAGGAAAAAATATTTGGCAAGCCACGCAAGGACAATTGAAAAATTGGTTTCATGCCAAAATACGTTTACAAAAGATGTCTGGTTATTTGTTATCAAATCTTGATTTCGAGCGGAATTCCTTAGAAGCTAAAAAAGAGGTTGAACAAATTAAAGCAAGATTCAATCTTAAGGAGCAAGATGATATTCTAACAACTTCCGCTACAAATAATATTAAAATGTAATTTAATAATTCCTTCTTTATCAACCCCTTTGTGGGGGGATAATGAGTTATAAATTTTACTAGATAGTAAAAGATTACTTCCAATTTTAAATTTTCTCGCTTATATTCACAAACCTTCATATAAGGAGAAAATTGTCAAAGGAGAAGGAATTAATGACCTCTTTAAAAAAAACTACCCTAAGTCTATTTATTATCGGCGTTTTCAATAATCAGCTTTCTACCGCGGGCACTATGGGGCCTGTAAGCGTATGTGATCAAACTAGCTTATTTGTGGGAATAAATGCTCTTTATTTACAGCCACGTAATGATGACTTAGATTATGTAACAGTTTTTACTAATCGCCCAACATATACCTCTAATGTTGATTTAAATTATGATTGGGGATTTAATCTTTTTGGTGGCATAAAATTTTATAACAATAATGATCTCACGGTCTCATGGCAAAGACTTCATACCAGTGATCACAATGTTACTTTTCCTAGTGAAGAATTTGCTGTAGAACCACGCTGGTTACCTCAAGGTGCTTGGACATCAGTATTAGGTAGAGCTAGATTTGATTATGATGAAGTTTCTGGCGTTATTGCCCATACCTCTCTTTTTAATAATGGCTGGTTGATTCGTTATGGAATAGGTGCTGATTATGCTGAAATTGACTCAAGATTTTTAGTGTATGCTACAACAGACACAGTAACGGTAAATCGAGGGTTTACTAACACCAGTGTTTTTCATGGGGTAGGACCACGTATTGAAGGTGATGTGTTTTATAATCTTTATCAGGAACTTAATGTATTTGCGAGTGCTAATGCAGCTTTACTAATTGGATCTAGAGAATTTTATCTTTCAGCGCAGCGCTCTAGTGATTCAAGCAGATACTTTGATGATAGATTAACACAAGTACCGAAATTAGGTCTTCGAGTAGGGCTAGATTATAAGTATCCTATTGGACTTTTAAGTACTGGTAAACGCGCTGTAATTGATTTTCAAGTTGGTTGGCAAGCTGAAACTTATTTTGACGCTATTGAACGTCCTTCAACTGGCGTGATTGGTGGAGAGGGTTCACTAAGTACATTTTTACCTCGAACATCTAATTACAATAATCAAGGGTTATTCTTTGGTGTAGCATTATCCACTGATTGTTTATAATGTTTTCAGACTTACTATGAGCTTTAGATAAATGATGTTATCCCCTTTACAACTGAGCAGTGCGATACCAGGGATTATCTGGCCTCCTGCTCCTCATCCTATGGGTGCTCAGTTGTATTATCAACTTCATTATTTTAATTATTCAGAAAAACTTCCACCTACGGAAATTCTGAAAAATCAGTTTAGCCAATTGTTAGTTTTATTAAATTTTTCACGGCAATTGGTTCCTTATTATCAGCAAAAATTAGCGAAATTACCTAGTTTCCAAGCGTGGGAAGCGTTGAAAGAAGCATGGCAAGACATTCCTTTGTTAACGCGAGAAGATATTCAACAAGCAAAAGAAGCTATTTTCGCAACACAAGTTCCTGCAGGTCATGAGCCTGCAGAGTTATTATCTACTAGTGGGTCAACGGGAAAACCAGTTACTGTTAAAGGTAATATAGCTACGCAGTTTTATTGGAATGCTATCTCACTTAGAAATCATCTCTGGCATGGTGATGAATTTGATAACTCCTTTGCTAGTATTCGTTATACAGAAAATAAAGACGCTCTTCCGCCTTTAGGGACTAAATTTTTATGCTGGAGCCCCGCTACTTATCCTATTGTCGAAACTGGGCCATGCTATCATCTTACTTTATGTACTCCAGAAGAAGAGGCCATATGGCTTCAACGAATAAATCCGCACTACTTAAACTGCAACCCTTCTACGCTAAGAGAAATCACTTTATATTTAGCCAAACATGGAAAAAAACTGCCTAATCTTAAGAAAGTGCATACTCATAGCGAAATAGTGGAACCTGGATTACGTGATTTAGTTAAGGAAGTACTTCGAGTTCCTCTCATAGATAACTATTCTTCAAAAGAGTGTGGATATATTGCCTTAGAATGTCCTGTTAGTGGTTATTATCATGTTCAATCTGAAAATATTTTAGTCGAAATATTAGATGAAAATAATAAACCCTGCGCTGTTGATCAACCTGGGCGAGTTGTTGTAACTGTACTTCATAATTTTTCTTCACCTTTAATCCGCTATGATATTGGCGATTATGCTATTCCTGGTGACACCTGCCAATGTGGAAGAAATCTTCCTGTATTGAAACGAATTTTGGGAAGAAAACGAAATATGTTGCAAATGCCAAACGGACAACGATTTTGGCCAGCATTTGCTAGTCAGGGTGTCCGGTTGATGGATCTTCTTTCTTGCTCTCAATTCCAGGTTGTACAAACGTCATTAACAGAACTACAGATTAATGTGGTGAGAGCTAGTTCATTTACATCGTCAGAGGAAAAGATAATTCGAGATAAACTAAAAATAATTTTTAATTATCCTTTTAATGTCTATTTTAACTTTGTGGACTTAATCCCTCGCAGCGCCGGTGGAAAATTTGAAGATTTTATATCATTCATAAACTAAATGATTTTAATTTCAAAACTAACCATGTTTAATTTTTAAGTGTTCCAGCGCTAAAAAGCAAATCGTTGCATAAATCATTTTACTTACTCTACTTGCCTAAGCGAGATGATTGAAAATAGATATCAACATCCTATCCGATAAGCTTCTAGCGTATTTTTTTCAAGTTGCTGCTCTTTATTTAGTAAGGTGTTAACTTGATTAATTATATTAAGTCGTCGTTTTTCATTTTCTTCTGAAAAGATATTTTCTGCTAAATTAATTAACTGTGCTCTATTAAGAAATATAATATTAGTTTCAGTAGAAGATTGATTATTGCGTGGAAAGAACTCGCCAGCACATTCATTCCACGTTAGGGTATCAGTATATTCGCATACAAAATCGCCCCAGAAATCAAAAATATATTCTGGCGTTGTATGGACTCTAATATAGGTATGACTTTGATCTGAATATAGAGTTTCTATTGATAACTTAATATCACTAAATTCAGTCGCTAGCATATAAGCTCCAACTATTGCATAATTTTCACATGTTCCTGTTCCATAAAGATAAGCATCTTTAAAATACTTAAAAAAAAGTGCATACGGTTCACTAGTTTGTTGCCCAGCCTGCAAATCTTCATCATTGAAACGAAGGTTATCAGCTATCACAGCAGGAAGAACATCAAGTTCTCTTTGCGAGTAGTTAATAGGAAAAAACTGATTTCTATTATTATTTTTATAATAAAGATCAGCCGTTTTCTCAGCAGTTGGGCTATTAGATTTGCCAAAGAGCAGCACCTTATCAACTTTTTCCTTAAGCCTTGTGAAACATTTATATATAAACTCAAATTTATCTATATTATCAGCATAAGAATTTAATTCTGCTTGAAGCTTAGACATACAAGCTAACCCACTTAATAATTGATCATTTATTATACATAATAATAAAATTATGATCAAATTAATTTACTAAAATATTAATTAGTTATTTGTAAAACAAACAATAGGTTAATTTAAGCATCTAAAATGTTTATTGTAGTTGCACAAGGTTTTAAGTCTATTCTCACCTTGCTGTTGTAGTTTCTGTAATATAGTTATTTTATCCCATTCAAACAACTTAACAAGATGGGGTCACTTAGTAGTTGAAGGGGGCTATCGACAAAACGTATAATCAAAAAATTTATCTCTTGGTAAGATGATGCCATATATTGATAATGTAGCCGAGCTTTCAACTATCCTTAATTCTATTCCAACCGCAGAAACAGCCAAAATGGCAATAATCCGGCTTACAAGTCATTTTGCAATTGCAACGGCTGATAACTTAGATATGAAAAAAACTGTAGAGCTGAGAGCTAAAAAGATTGAAGAAGAGCTGACTCAAGCAGGTGTCACACCAGAAAATTTGGCTCAAAAAAGAAAGGTGTTAGAACAAGAATATCAACAAAAAGTAGCTAAACAAGCACACAAAGAACAACGTGGATTGTTCAAAGCATTGAAAGAAAATGGGGTTGCAGTAAATATCATTTTAGAAGATAAAGCTAAAATAGAAGCAGAAAAATTTTCTTATTATACCGATCAAATTTTTGCTACAGACACAGGTCAATATTTCACTAAAAATGGTGATTTATTATTTATTCCTTCCCATTTTAAAAATAAACAACGTCAAGGGGAAGAGCGTTTGGCAATTGCGCAAGCCGAAAATATTAACGCACACGTTTACCCTTTACATTCTTCGCAAGGTAATAAATTAATTTTTGAGGGAGGAGATATCCGTCAAATGCCAGGTAAAAAACTATTTTTTATTGGACAAGGATATCGTAGTGATGCAGAAACTGGTAAAGCAATAGCTAAGATAAGTGGTTATTTTGTTTTACCAATAAAATTGCTACAAGAGCAATTTTATCATCTAGATTGTTGTTTTTTGCCCCTACCAAATAATTCAGCCGTTATTTACGAAGGGGAGTATGTACGGGATGCCGGGGGCAATTATATTTTAGATAATAATGAATGGCCCATACTTGTTCCTGAGACAGAAACAATGGCAGCTGAGAGCAGAGCATTAATTCGCACTATTTATCCTAAGGATAAACTTATCTTAATCAATAAGCCTGAGGCGTTAGCTTTCGCTACTAACGCTGCTGTTTTGCAAAGTGTAACTGATGGCCGTTTCAAAATGTTTGTTAACGGCGATAGAAATAGTCTAACGGATAATGAAGATCTTGCCATTGAGAAACATACGATTTCCTTTACAGCTAGGCAGTTAGCTCAGTTAAAAGCCGTAACTAACGGAGTTATGGATATTATTGAAGTGCCTTATAAAATGATGCATAGTTCAGGTGGCTCAGTGCGCTGCACTGTACAAGAAGTTGCATGTACTACTCAAGCACTTAAACCGCATAAAGCTAATCAGTTTTATTTTTCGGATAAAGTAGATAACCTTGAAATGAAATTAGCAAAATTACCTGTTTCTTTTTTCGCAAAAAGAAAATCGTGCGCGCAAGAAGATGAAAGAAACCTTATTATGAGCTTAAATATTAGTTTCTAAAAAAACATAATCGGCTTAAAAGATTAAAAACTAAGAATCTTCTATAACCCTGTATGGATCTTGATTTAAATATAATCTGGTTATAGCTTGCAAACATTGATGTGCACACTTTTCAATAGACCTCTTGCATCATAGTTGCAGGGCTAAAACCTGGGTTTCACTGCGTTTCACCCAGGCTTACTATTTATAATGATGAAGCTAAATAATTGAGTACGGCCGTATTAGGTGTAGAGGGAGTAAATAGTTTACCATTCCAAATCATTATCTGATTCCAACCCCAAATATCTACACCTAGAAATAGTGAGTCTTGTCTTGCATTATTATTATTGATGGCATTGATGGCCGCTTGGACATAGGCAAGTTGCTTAACTCCAGAACTTACTCCGTTTACGGTTTCGAATTCGTGCACAGAAGCTGCAGCAGGGATACCAAATTGATATTTTACCTTGTAGGTTTTCGCATTAGTGATCATCCTTACCACTTCAGCGTTCACATAATTGGTATAGTTACTCAATGAATTAGGAACGCCACCAGGGTTAGAACCTAAGTCATATAACGAGTCAATCATATAACCATTTCCATACTGATTCAAAATAGTTGCAAGCGCTTTATTGACATGCGATGCAGAGGTAAAGACAGAAAATATACGGCCTTTTGGATGCGCTACATCTACACAGTGATAAGGATCTGGTTGGCCTGGTCCGTTATGTTGACCGGCGAAATTCTTAGCAATTTGTGCAAAGAAAAAAGCTTGTCCTGGTTGGTTAATATCAAATGGTTCTAGATCAAATGAAACCCCTGAAACGTTATCATCAGCACAATAGAGACTTGCCACATTATCTGCATAGATATTTGCTTCAGCTTGGGTGAGGTTGTTAAATGTTGTAAGGTAGGGTCCGCCTACCACGCCATCTAAAATAGGATACAGTACAACAGGATTAGCAGTATTACTTGTAGCATTAAGGTAAGCTGCAGTGGATTGAGCTATATAAGAAGCATTCATATTGTTTGCAGTACAGGGCGTGGTAGGAGAGCTTCCACCAGAGCCCTTGCAATTCATTTCCATATCTCCGCCGTAAGTAAATAGCTGTGTAAGTTTATGTCCTACACCTGCTATGGCGTTATATTGATTAATAGTTGTAGCAAATAATCCGGGTTGGATACCGGTTCTGTGACCACTGCCATCATAGGTAGCATCATAGACCCAAGCCCCATTGCCATACTCATTGGGTTGTTGGCTTTTGGTATATACCACGGTTACTTGAGCAGTTGTTTGAGCGGTAATATCTATATTAATGGGGGTAGCCTGATAGGTATTAGTCCCATTACTTACTGAAGAAGCAGTCACTGTATAGGTACCTACAGCAAGATCGGTCAGTTTCCATTGTGCTCCCCAATTAACAGTTTGATTATAGGTATGACCCATGCCAGTTACAGTGACTTGAGGGCTATTTAACCCTGCTTCTGGCTGTGTTGGTATATTAATAGCTAGATTGCCAGTGGTAGCCGGTGGAATGAGGGTATATTGTATTGTTGCTTGAGCAGTTTGTCGTGCGTTAATGGCCATATTTATAGGATTAGCTTTATATGAATGCGTTCCATTACTAACAGTAGTTGCAGTAATAGTGTAAGTACCTGCGGCAAGATTAGTTAATTGCCACTGACTACCCCAATTGACGTTTTGCTTTAATGTTTGACCCATCCCGGTCACAGTGATTTGTGGGGTACTTAATCCCGCTTCTGGGGCAACTGGTACGGTAATTGTTAAATTGCCGGTATTACTTGGCGGCACCACGCCTGCTGCCAAAAATACAAAAGGCCCAGTCGGAGCTGGCAAATCGGGTGCAGCATTAAATTGTATAGTGAGTGGGTTGCGACAAGTAGGATCAGGTTGTAATGCAGATTGCGATCCACCTAAGAGGATAACTTTAGTTCCTTGTTGGCTAGCAACACGCCATGCAGCCCAGGGCTGTCCCCATATATTAGTAGGCATAGGTACAGAATAATTGAAATCTAATTCGATATCGGTTAACGGAATAGGATTTGGGGTAGTATTACAAACAGAAATCGTTTCAATCCAATATTGATTAGAGACATTGACTGTAACCGGTACAGGTAGCCTTTCTATAACGGTTTTAATAACGTCTTCTTCAGAATACGCAAATGATGAATACACAAAAAAGCAGCACAAACTCAATACAAATAGCATCCATAACTTTTTCATAAGTCTTCCTGGCTTTCATAAACATCTTTAATAAAATTAACATGCAAGCGCTGAAAAGGACAGATATAGTATTACTTAGGGCTTATCAAAATTTAAGTTTGTACCTGACTTTAAAGTTATTAGCATAGCTAAATACTATTTCTAAAGTTAATAATTCGATGATTTCTCTACAATTAGGTTAAAGGTGAGAATTTTTAGCGAATCTATTGCTTACTTTTGTTTTTTAAAATAAGTACCATTGGCATAAACATTATGGCCAAATCCACAATCGAAATCAGCTCCTTCTTGATTAACAGTTAATTGACCTGGTTTGACAAAAGTGATGGTAATTTTACACGTACCATATTCCGAAGAGGAATAAATAGCGGTGTCGCCTTCAATAGTAGCCACTCCGGATAGCTCACCTGTATTAGCCTGAAGTTCGCCATTGACTTCATAAGGATAGATTAGGTTAAAAGAAATTTTAAGTTTTCCACCTCCTAACGCATGAATAGTCAACGTGTTTGCAACATCTTGATGTGGGGCAGGAAAGGGCATAGCGAACGTCCCATTGACTTCTTCTTTAGAGACACTAGCTCGGTGTGGCTCAGCAAAGCCTGAAACTGAAAAGGTCATTAATATAGTTACTAAAGTATTTTTTAAGATTCGCTTGTTCATTAACGTAAGGCTCCTTCTTTTCTACTAAGTTAACATAGAGGAAGACATAAAATCTAATTCTAAAAATTGCATATTACTTTTACTTCTAGTCTTTTTAATATTTTTGTAGCGAGCTGCCTATTTAATAATATCTAAGTAGAGAGCTAATCACCAAAAAATGATAATATTCGCTTTTTTACAAAAGGAGTAATGATGTACAAACCTAGATTTTATGAATCAACTATACGAATAGATGGAAAGAAAGTTTCTGAAGAAGAGCTTAAGAATAATAAAAATCTGAATTTAAAAGATTCTTCCAAACCCTTAATTACAGGAACGGTTAATCAAAGTGTTGAAATAAAACAAACATTTAAAGGGTCAACATTTACAGGTAACGTCGATGACATCTTAAAGCAATTCATGAGTTCAGATGACGACACTCATGTTTCGAACTTTAAACCTTAGTTTAATTTTGCTAATGAATTTGATGCATTTTTCAAAAAGGAACTTTCATAATGAAAACACAAAAAGATTTTACAGCTTTAAAACAAGAAATTAATAACGCTTTAACTAACTTATCACGAGAATTGTCTAGTGAAGAACTGCATAGCCTTAAGAGCGATATGGCAAAGCTGCATGCAAGACATCTTACAAAGGGAGTGATTCATCTTGCGAAACTTTATGTTGAGCGACATGACTATGATAAAGCGTTGCGTCTTCTACAAGTTGCTAAACTGTCGCCGTTGAAGGATGAGAAATATCACCGTCTATTTGGTAATTCAACATGCGCTATGAAGATAGAGGAATACGAAGAAAAAGTTAAGAGTGAAAAACTGCAAATTAAGCCGGACACGATAATCGTAACCTCAGTACCAAATCCGGCGCCTTATCGCGCACCGGTGTCAACATCGGGTAATACATCTAATATACTTAGGTTAATGACAGATGCAGCCTACATTCAGACGTTTTTGACTAACCAAGATACTTGTACTTCTGGCCACCCAACAAGTCATCATCATAATCATCATGGTCATCATAATCACCATAATAATCATGATGCGAATATCTCGTCAACATCCAATAGCTATGAAACGAGTAATCCTACTCATAGCCATCATACTTACAATTCGACAATCTCTGAGCCTTCTCATCATCATAACCACCCTACAACTACGTACCATTCTAGTCATCACAATGATACAAGTTCTCAGGCACACCATGTTACACATGATACAGGTTCATCTTATGGGCATGGGCACTCGTCGTTTTTTAATGATACAAGTTCGCACCATAATGCTTCAAGTTTTGCTCATCAAGATATGAGTTCGCACCATCATGATACATCTAACTCCTTTAATTTTAATTAAACGAACGTAATTATGTGCGTGAATTTGTTATGTCTAAACTGCTCGAATAGAGATGGGAAGGTTTAGCTAATCTATAATCGATGTCATTCTCGTAAAAGGGAGAATGACATCTTCTTTGACAAACTAGGCAGCGCTTGTAATCTAGCAATAAAGGCTTAAGTTCATTACCTTAAAATTTAAAAGTATAGGTGTGCTCTTTGGCAATGTCATCCGCTAATTTTTTATCATCTAAAGTGACATGAGGTAGAGTGACTTTAATATTTCAGTTAACGAGGCCGTTCTTGTTACTAAAATTACAATTTATTTATCATCTACAAAGGATACTTTTTCTGCTTTTTGCGGCAGAAACACAATACAGCAAAGAATGATTATTATAAGAACTGCTGAAGCAGAATAGCGGCTTAGAGCAAGCCCGCCCTGTTCAATAGGTTTGTCTAGAAGGTCTCCTAACGTTGCTCCCAGTGGCCGGGTAAGAACAAACGCAGTCCAAAAAAGAAAAGTATGCGATATATTTAGCCAATAATAAGCAACAGCGACAATTACAAGTCCCGCAGCAAAAACAAGCGCGCCGCCTTCATAGCCAAGGCCGCTATCAGCTATCCAATCACCTAATGCAGTACCTAAAGTTTGCGAAAACATAATTGTTATCCAATAGAATAGTTCAGCTTTTTTGGAGGTAATCGTACTTAGTGATACCGAGCCTTGAGAGTAATACCAAAGAATAAATGATATTAAAAGACAAGCAAGTAATAGCACCGAACCGCCAGCATATCCAATTCCTAAAGAACGATCTGCAAAATCAGCTAGCGTGGTACCTGTGGTTGTAGTTGCAACAATTACAGTCCAATAAAGATATGGGTTAAACTGCTTCGAAACTATCTGCCCACTTACAGCAACTATAAAAATAGTGGAGAAAATAGCAGTGCCAATGATATATCCTAAATTCATCGACATTGTAACAGCATCACCTGCCGTTTCACCTAATGTAGTCGCAATGATTTTAATTAGCCAGAAAGTAAGCATAACTTCAGGAACCTTTCCGAGATTCATTGCTGAAATATTATTCATAGATTTCCTTTAAGCAATTGTTTAGTAATTTAAAATTTATAAAGAATTAACGCTATCTTGTGCTAATAGGTTGAGGCTTTTAGTTATTTTAATAATTTAGCGTGAGTTATCTTAATTATAATATAAAGTGTTATGTATCCTTGCTCAGGTATGATCTTTTTTACGGACCTAAAAATTAGCGAATTATTTAATATTGCAGTTACGCTTTTGTGTAACACTAATTAATAATTTATTCTGATAATTAAAAGCTTAGAAATTTTTGCAGCAGAGCTTCTTTTTATTACCAAAAAATGTCAAAATGCGCGCCCACCGTTTATAAAATCATTTAATTTTGGAGCTTTATTCTTTTTCAAAAAATAAGAGCTACTAAACAACATTAACAGGATGTTTCATTATGAAAAAACTTTTTTATTCTTTAGGTTTTAGTTTTTGCTTGGTATCTGGTGCATTTGCAACTGATAATACTCTTGATCTTTTAAATGCAGAAATTAAAAACATTTTAGCGCCATTTCAAAATAACAATACTAGTGCAAAACTCAAATTTGATGCAGTGGAATTTAATAACACCCATGCAGAAAAAATTGCTTTAAATGGACTCTATAATAAAATTGGCTCCAAAAATATCTTTGAATTTAAAGTAGATAATCTAAGTTATAACTATGATAATGGCCAGTCTCCAATTACTACTTTTAGAGGCTCAATTGGACTTGATTTCACCAAATTATTATCACCTGAGGAAAGTAATAGAATGATTCCTGGTGCTATAGAACTTTTGGAAGAAACCGTTAAGGAATATACAGATGAGTATGGTGATGCAATTTCTATTAAGGGAGTAATTACTTCAACCACTAAAGGTTCGGATGGAAATTACGTAGGGCTAACAGCATTAGTTTCAACAAAAATTGATCTTAATAAACTTCCTGAATATATGCGCCGAAATTCAATAATAGTTACGGATGCGGTTTTCTCCTTCACACTTAATCTAAAAACTGGAATTGCTGTTGATGCCTACGTTATGAGCAATCCTGAATATATAGGATTTGAAGCGAGTCAAATAGGGTTAAAAGAAATATTAGAGAGCTTAATTGCTCAAGATGAAGAATCAAAAATTGCTATAGCAGGAATGTTTATGTATTTAGACTACATTGCTTCTGATATTGTTGAAGCAAGCAGCTCCCCATTCTTAAATCTTCTTCATAAGAAAATAGCTTTGCAATAACTTATTAGTTTATCGCAACTGCGCAAAAGCATAATTTAGCTCTTGCGCAGTTAAAAATCATTACTAACGATTATAAATTGTGTAATTAACTTGATTTAATGAGCGACTTGAAGAAACTGAGTAATCACTTGCAGGTGAAGTATCTGTGTGATTACAGGTTAAACCATTATTTGCTAAATCAAAATGAATTTTAACCGTTTTGCTAGGTAATGTAATTGTATGGAATACAAGCTCGCCCGTCATTGGTAGATTAGTAGTATTATTTACTGTAAAAACTTGTTCTGTTTTACTATCTAACTTTTGGATGCCACCAGGACTTAACTTACCACCATGTAATTTAATGGTTGTCACCAGTAAATCATCTGCTAAATTATTTTTTAATTTTATTTCAAACCCATCACATGGAAGGGCGGCAATAGCCATGTGTGATGCAAATAAGGCAGTTAAGCCTACTAATCTCATTGTTTTCATATTCTTGTTAACCTTAAAGCAAACTTTGTAACTACAAAGCCAAAGTGAAAGTAATAAAGCCTATCAAAAAATTCAATAATTGAATTATTTATATTTTTTAAATACGCTCAAAATTAATATTCATTTTTAAAATGAATAACACAGTTTCTTTTAAAGAAAAATATTAGTCAAGCTGTTTTTATCTTAAATCAGTGATTTAATAATTTATCTAAGATAGGAGTCAAATAGAAACTAACAACTTAGAAGGTGCATTATATATTTTGATTTATATGTTTTTGCTAAATTTATAAGACCTATAATGAATTTCTAACTCTCTAATTTATTGACATTAAATATTCAATTTTATTTGACAAATTTGTCACAAAATGAGATAAAGAAGAGAAATTAAATAAAGGAGACGTTAATGAATAAACATATTTTTGAAGGAAAATGGGAAGAGTTGAAAGGAAAAATGAAACAAGTTTGGGGTAAATTAACTGATGATGATTATGAGGTTATTGAAGGAAATCATCAAGAAATTTATGGAAAGCTTCAAAAGCACTATGGCTACAGTAAAGATGAAGCAGAAAAAGCAGTTAATGATTTTATTAAAGAATAATCTAGCTTGAAGTAAAAATGTAAAATAAAATTTTGTTCTATCCCTATAATCCATAGAAATATAGAACAAAATTTTATTTAATAATCCATTGATTAGTTAATTTTTTAGCTAAATTTTTTGTAAGATATATTTAATTAAAAGTTTTATTGCCTAAAAAAATTTTAAATATTTCTATGAGTACTTTTTCTTCTCTCAAACCAGCTGCGTAATTCAGATTAAAAATTACCTTAGTTATAGCCTTTTAAAAATGAAAATTAAGATTATAAAACTTTAATATTTAGAAATTAAAGTTATACCAATAATCATTAACGCGCCACCCATTATTCTTCCAATGCTAAGTTCGTGAACTTGGATGCCAAACCAGCCGTATTTATCTATCAGCAGCGACATTAAAAGGTTAGCCGTTATGGTCAGCCCTGCAAAAGTTCCAGCACCTATTCTGTTCACAAAAAGTAATCCTGCAACAACTGCAAATGCGCCAACTAATCCACCAAGCGGTGCCCACCAAGGCATATTATATATACTCTCTAAGCTAGGTAAGGGACTTGGTAAACATAAAAGCAGACAAAATAAAAGGCATACAATAGGCAAAAAGGAGATAAGACTTGCAAGCCAAGGGTTAATTATTGCTTTATTTAATGCACCGTTTATAGGTGGCCCCCAAGCTTGTAGAGCACCTGCTATGATGATTATAGGAATGAGCCAAGTCGAATTGATATTTTGCATTGTTTACTCCTTTAAACAGCTTTTTTATAAAACCTATTATTTATAATAATTTTAAGTAGGGTAAACCTCTTGTTACGAACGTGGCGGTTTACCCTTTAAGGTTTACATTAACTGTAGCTATCTTAAAACCACACGGTTGTTTAAGATTGCTACATAGGCGATGTGCATACTATGCTATTTTCCTCTACTGTACTTCTTGTTACTGGGGTAGGGGATTGCGAAAAAAAACTAAGTGGCTTTTGTGCGTTGAATTTTTTCATCTCAAGCGCGTCTTGAATACTCTTATTAATTATTTCTTTTACATTATCAGAAAGTGTTGTTATTTTGTAAAGTCTAAATAATTGCTCAAGCATTTTTGTTTGATAGGGTGAATCTAGCATTTTCCAGTTACTAAATGCAGGCGCTAAAATTGCTGCAGTCGACGGGTTGATTGCATCGATTTCAATAATACAGTCTGCGAGGAATTGATAGCCTTTTCCTGAGCTATCATGAAAGCGCAGTGGATTATACAGATAAAAACTACGAATTAGTTCTCTTGCATGGGAGGGGTTATCTTTTTTAAATAAAGGGCTTTGCATCACTTCTTTAATTTGATCAAGGGCATTTTCGGCATCTGACAAGGCATAAAGATTTAATATATGTTCAACGACAAGTGGTTCATTTTGCCATTGTTGAATAAAATTTTTCATTTCAGCTTGAGATACTGATTCACGTGAAGGGTGATGATAAATTGCTAGAGGGGATAAAGCGCCCAATCGCTCAGTCATATTTTTAGCTAATCTTAATTGATTAATGCATAACTCTACTGCTTCTTTTCGATTAGATTGCACCAGGTAGTCTAAGCAAGTATTTTTTAGCATGCGAAGCCCTGCTGCTTGAGGATCATAATTAGAATTTGATAGCATTTTTGTTGTTTCTTGATAGAGCGATTTTAATTCCGGATAACAAGCTTCAATAAATGTTTCTACCAAAAATTGGTGTGCACGATAAATAAAGTCCGGCTTTGCGGGCTGCATAAGTTCAAAAAGGGTTTCGGTTGCTGGAAAAGAAAGGAGCTGGCCTTTAAGTCTTGGTTCAATACTTTTATCGACTAAAACCGCGCGAAGTGCACTAATTAATTCGGGATCTACACTGAGTGAATGGCCATTTTTTAAATTAACAATATTAGCTTGAATCGCAGATCTAGCAAGATTTTGCGCAGCAAACCAGCGATTTATGGGATCTTGATCATATTTTAATAAAAATTTGTAATCTGCCAATGTAATAGGTGATTTTATAATTTTAACTGGAGCAGAAAAATTACGCAGCAGTGATGGTGTAGGTTTTTCTGTTACGCCAATAAAAGAAAATTGCTGCTCGGGTTGAGTCAATTCTAAAATACGGGTTGTACTTTTTTCTTCTTTTGCATCGGTTTGTAATTGCAAAGGAATTTCTTGACCAGATTTATCAAGTAATGCTGCGGCAATAGGAATAAGCAAGGGTTTTTTTGCTGGTTGATCTTGGGTAGTAGGAGGATAAGACTGTTTAATATTTAAATGATAAATTTTATTCTTTTCATCATAGGTATCTTCAATTTCAAGTTGTGGCGTTCCAGCTTGATGATACCAGAGTAAAAATTGTGATAAATCTTTATTAGACGCTTTTTCCATTGCTGCAATAAAATCCTCAATATTTGCCGCTTTACCATCATGTTCAGCAAAATAAATCGAACATCCGTGCTTAAAGGTTGTATTACCTAATAACGATTTAAGCATATTTAGTAATTCTGCACCCTTAAGATAGATAGTCATTGAGTAAATATTATCAGGTGTTTCATATTCAGTAGGCAATACAGGGTGTGCTAATGGACCTGCGTCTTCTTTAAACTGCCTATTTTGCAAAGCAATAATGTCATCAATTCTTGAAGTCATAGAATTAAATAAGGTTTGCGAAAACTCTTGTTCGGTGATTGAAGCAAAGCCTTCCTTTAAACTGAGTTGAAACCAATTTTTAACAGTGACTCGATTTCCGCGCCAGTTATGAAAGTACTCATGGCCAATCGTCCCATATACCCATTCAAAATCGGTGTCTATAGAAACAGAAGGGTGGGCTAATAGGGATGAATTGTTAAAAATATTTAAGCCTTTGTTTTCCATGGCGCCTGCGTTAAATTGCGGCACGCCAACAATATTATAAATACTAAGATCATATTCGCGATCATAATGTTCTTCATCAAATCGCATTGCCGCTTTTAACGCATCCATGGCATGTTCTGTTTTATTTAAATCTTGTTCGGGAACAAATATTTTTAATTGAATATTTTTTCCTGAGCGCGTTATAAACTTATCTTCACGTAATGCTAAATCTCCTGCAACCATTGCAAATAAATAAGAGGGCTTTGGAATAGGGTCATCATAGATAAAGAAATGTTTATTAGGATTATTTTCATCAGTACCTTTATTAACTAAATTACCATTTGATAATAAGATAGGAAATTTTCTTTTGTCGGCATGAATTTCGGTAGTAAAGGGTGCAAGGACATCAGGCCTATCTAAATAATAAGTGATGTTACGAAATCCTTCTGCCTCGCATTGAGTTGTCAAAATATCACCGGCTTTGTATAGACCTTCTAATTTAGTGTTTTTACTAGGGTTTAATGCGGTAACTATTCTTACTTCAAAATTACCTTGAGGTGTATTTTTTAATTTAAGGTTATTATTTTCGATACTATAATCAGTTTGATTAAGCGGTTTACCATCGAGGTAAATAGAAACTAAATCAAAATCACCACCATTTAAAATTAATGGCTCTGCTGAATCCTGATTTTCTTTTTTTATCTTAAGTGTTGCTGTGACTATCGTTTTTTCTTCATCAAGTTCAATTTTTAACTTAGTGTGATTAATTTGATAGTCTGAAGGTTTATAATCAGCAAGCTTAACAGTAGGCATATTAAACATCCTTATAATAAAAGAGTGACGGAACTTAAATTATCTTCTTATAAAAGATATTTTGTCTAAATTTAATTTTCAATAAAGATGATACTTTAACTATAAATGGCAAGTACTAGTGGTTGAAATTTTCAAATTCCGCCAATTATAAATTCACTCTTTTTATAATTAATCCATTATTTCCTTGACGCAGTCATTTTTAATCGCATAGACTTAAAAAAATTATAATAAAAATAGAGCACTATGATGGAAAATAGATTTTTACCTTATATAAAAGATTGTTTTGAATTACTAGAAAAAAGCGATCATCATTTATTTAAGCTAATTGATGAAGAGCATCAAAGACAAAATAATTCTCTAATTTTAGTTGCATCATCTGGAGTTGCTTATCCGTCAGTTATTGCAGCTAGCACTAGTGATATTACCAATTTAACTTTAGAAGGATATATTGGTAATCGTTTTCATGCTGGATGTGAAGTAATCGATCAAATAGAGCATTTAGCTATTGAAAGAGCAAAATCAGTTTTTAAAGCACGTTATGCTAATGTTCAGCCTTTAAGTGCAGCAATCGCAAATAATGGCTTACTTTTTAGTTTACTCAATGCTAATGATACCATCCTTGGCATGCATCTTGATGCGGGTGGGCATTTAACACACGGCGCGAAAGCCTCTATTTCAGGTAAATATTTTAATGCAATTTCTTATGGCGTTAATTCAGAAGGTTTAATTGATTATGATGAAGTCAGAGC
Source organism: Legionella sp. D16C41 (assembly GCF_048541585.1). Classification (NCBI taxonomy): domain Bacteria; kingdom Pseudomonadati; phylum Pseudomonadota; class Gammaproteobacteria; order Legionellales; family Legionellaceae; genus Legionella; species Legionella sp. D16C41. The sequence goes on from NZ_CP183303.1 coordinate 983,389, forward strand.
TTTAGCTAAAAAGCATCGACCAAAACTTATAATTTGTGGTGCTAGCGCTTACCCTAGGTTGATTGACTATAAAATTTTTCGTGAAATTGCTGATGAAACAGAAAGTTATTTATTAGCTGATATTTCACATATAGCAGGCTTGATTGCTGCAGAATTAATCCCTAGTCCAATCGATGAAGCTCATTTTGTAGTTACGAGTACTTCGAAACAATTATATGGCCCGCGTGGTGGTTTAATTTTGATGGGTAAAGACGCTGATACTATGGTGAATGGTAAAAAATTATCTAACCTTGTGCAAAGTAGTATTTTTCCTGGGATTCAAGGCGCACCTAACTTAGCTTCTGTTACAGCTAAGGCTGTCATGTTTGGGGAAATACTAGGTAATGGAACTTTTTTACCTATGATGAAACGAGTACAAAAAAATGCAAAATATTTAGCTGATGCATTACATGAAAAAGGATATAAAGTTATAGCTGGTGGCACGGATACTCATATGGTGCTTGTAGATATTTTCTCTTCTAAAGCGATGACAGGATTTGTTGCTGAAAAAGCATTAGAACAATGCCGTGTTATTGTAAATAAAAATAGAATCCCAGAAGATCAGCATTCCGTTTTTGTAACTAGTGGAATAAGGTTTGGTACTAATACTATTGCATATCATGGTATGGAAAAGGAAGGTGTTTTAGCTTGTGTTGATATTATTAATAATATACTTTCCTCAACGCAGTGTATTGATACTAAACAATTTGAACTGGCTCCTAAAATAAAACAAGAAGCTAAAGAAGCAATCGCTTACATAAAACAAAACTTATGTAATAACAATGTAAAAATAAATAAACATCATGAATCTTTGGTAGAGAGTGTAGTTTAATTTTTATTGCAAGGAATAATGCGATGTTTTCTATATTAGCCAGCATATTGTTTCTCCATTTAGGCTTTGTAGCTTTGCCTGGACCAGACTTTGCTATAGCAATGAATACAAGCCTTACATGCGGGCGAAAAGAGGGAATTTTATGTGCCAGTGGTATTGCTACTGGCATGTTGTTAAATGGTATGATTAGCTTTTTATTAGGCGCTACTCTTTATCAAAATTATCCAGCATTTTATTTTCTTTTTATATCTATAGGACTAATCTATTTATTTTATATTGGGTTTAGTTTAATTCGTAAATTTTATAATTCAAAAAGATTTACGTATCATCAAGCTGCTCCTACGCCATTAAGTAAATCTTTTTTAATGGGCTTCATTACGAATTTAACCAATATTAAGATTACTTTATTTTTTACTTCTATCTTGCCTTTATTTATGAGCCTTGATAAATATTTTCAATTTATTGCCTTAATAAGTATTGGCCTAACGACCTTTGCTTGGTTTAGTTTGATAGCTTACTTTTGTGATAAGAAACTTAAAAGTATTTTTATTAATCAAATCCATTATATTGAATTAGTAATGGGAATAATAATAATTATATTTTCCATAGTGACTTTTTATAAGTTTGTAGTATAGATTTGCTTGAATTTGTAAACTATTTCATGTCTCTAAATACAGGGCTTCATTTAATTAGTTAGTTTATTTGTATGATTATTACCTTTATTGCCTGACTCTGTACGCTAAACTATTACAAAAAAGCTTAGTCGTATTGAAGAAAAATAAAAGATATAAATCTTACTTTAGTGAGTGAGACACTAATTATGCGTCTTCAAAATGCTAGCTACTTGCAAAGATTATTGCTTCTAATTAAACGAGCTAGTTTTTATATTTACTAAATAATCTTTGTTTTAACTTCAGTGCAAAGTCCTGTTTTTAATATCTCAGCGGTAGTTATTATTCTAACACTTAAGTAATACTTAACAGCGAAATACAAGAAGGATGAACATGGTAACCTTACAACCGACAATTGATAAAATAATTTGTGTAGGAAAAAATTATCTTGAACACGCTAAAGAGCTTGGTGATGCGGTACCAGAAAAGCCGGTACTTTTTTTAAAGCCAGCAAGTGTTCTTAGACAAATTTCTGGTTGGGGTGAGCAAATCCACGTAGTTTATCCCTATGAAGACACTCAAGTACAACCTGAATGTGAAATCGTACTCCGTTTAGCTTATGACGGGTATCGGATGACAATTGCGGAGGCAAGAAGAGCTATTGCAGACGTAACGCTTGGTCTTGACATGACTTTAAGAGCACGCCAGACAAAATTAAAAAAGCAAGGACATCCATGGACTACAGCAAAAGTCTTTAAAGATGCAGCTATCCTTGGTCCCTGGATTCCCTATGCGCAATTTCATGATTATATGAAGGTGGAATTTCAATTGTTTCTTGATGATACGCTCAAGCAATGCGCAAAAGGTACAGATATGATGATGCATCCAGAAAATTTATTGGTTTATATCAGTCAGTTTTTCCCCTTAAAAGCGGGAGATATTGTTTATACTGGAACGCCTGCGGGCGTAAGCTCAATATCTGAAAGTACTACCGCAGAATTACGTTGGGATAAATATTTTTATACCGTAAAGTGGAAGTAAGGTCACTTCGCTAAATGTGTATCGGTATTGCTAAGATAAAATCAGTTAAAGTGTTTTGCAAAATAATGCAATCAAGTTTGCAGGATTAATATTAGCACTTAAATGGTTTTATTAATTTTTTAGAAAATAATTTATGCAAGCAATAATAATTTTCTTAGTTTACTCCTTAAGAATTGTTGCAACTATTTTGAGAGGCGTTACTCTCTGTCTCCCGTGTCTCTGATTTATCATCACTAGGTCTTTTATTTATAGAGTAAGGAGCTGATCGTGAACTTTGTCTTTTTGTTATTATATTGTTACGGCTTCCTATGCCCATGAAACCATGGGTTCTTAAAGCGCTATAAGTAATATCGTCTTTTTTGATCACTTGTTTAAAATTATCTGAGGGGTTATCTAACTCTTGGTTATTATTCAAAGATTGATTAGAAGTATTAGACTGTAAAAGTGAAGCATTATCTAATGACATATCTTCTTGAAGTACTTGCTCTTTTAAAGGATTTAGCCTTTTTCTTGTAGGGCTATTTAAATTTAAATCCACGTCCCAATCTTCATGTAAAACCCAATTTTCATCTGGGATATAAGTATGTAGTTCTGGGCACAAATTTATTTTGTTTTCTCCTTTTAGAGTATCATACTCCTGTCTCTTTTCTTTTACTTGCTCAGGAGTTAAGTCTTTTTGATTAGCCACTGTCGTAAATGGCTTATAGGCTTCACTTATTGTACCCTTAGTATTAAATCTAATATTTAAATCCCTTAAGTGAACAGGCTCCTTTCTTTGAAAATCTTTTTTTGAAAGTATAGATACATCTTCACATTCACCGGTGACAGCATAGCCGCCTTGGCTTAATGTTTTATCTCTAATTTCCTTTATACCTAATTTATCGAAATAATATTTTTTTAAAAGATTGGCTCCTATTGCATAAAGATCGTTATGCTTACTAGTTCCATCTTTTTCCCGAGGCTTTATTATAAGAAGGTGTGCTTTCTTTGTATCCTGCATGGTCACTTCCACTTCCATAAAGGCGTAAGCAAAGTAAGGTTTATCTTTAATTTTCTCCATTTTTGGTGGCATTAAAAAATTTTCATTTTTACTTTCAGTAATAGCTTTAAAAATATAACCTTCTTCATTAACTAACAAAAAAGACTGCCACGCTAGCTTTTGATTGACTGTTAAAAGGAGTTCATCTTCATCATTAATTTCGCTGCTAATAATAGAGTTTGTTGCAGTCTGTTCTTTAGCTTGGTCAAGTTTTTGTTGAATTTCTTGATTACTTTGCATGATTTTCTCATAAATTTTTAAATTAAGGATGCTAAATATTCTTTGATTTAATCAAATATTACCGAAAAAAACTTAAGAAAATATGAATAAAAACCAATCTTATTGTAAAAAATATTGATTTATTTAGAAAATACCTTCTAATTTATACTTTTGTGATGTCTTAAAAGCTTTTTAATACAATGGCTTACATAGTATTGTTCTGACTACCTCAAAAGACAATTCGAAAAACTCCTTTTACTTAAAATTTAGTGACATGCCATACAATGGTATGAATTTTGCTAAAAATATATTATGGAATAAAATACAGAAATATAAATGCTAAAGCTTGCTTGAATAAATTTATGGATATTAAGCTCATCTAGTTAGGGATAACTTATGAATCGTGAACAATTGGCTGAATTTCCATATTGGCCGCATTTGATCACGTTAGTCATTATTGCTCTAGCGTTTCTGGGCTATCGCTATTTTGCCTATTACGACACTCGCTCTAATGATTCTTTTGTATCAGCAAATGTTATTAATATTGCCTCTTTAGTGTCAGGACCCGTAAGTGCTTTATATGTGCAAGAAAATCAGGCAGTTAAAAAAGGTGATAAACTTATTGAGATTGATCCTAGGCCCTATTTATATGCACTTAATAAAGCCAGCGCGGCTTTAAATCTTGCAAAAGTTCGTTATGAAAATCGCAAGCTAGCTATTCAAATAGCACTAGAAAGGTTAAAGCAAAGTCAAGCCTTTCTAAGCTTAAGTCAAGACCATTACCGTCGTTTTAGTCAATTAACTCGCCAAGGCGCTTTAGCTGAAATTCAGTTAATTAATATTATTGCGCGTGTAAAAGAACAAGAAGCGGCAGTACTTGCAGCAACGCATAATGTTAAAATAGCGCAACAAAATTTTGATGATAATGAAATTAAAGAAGCACAAGCAATTTATAATAAGGCTCTTTATTTATACGAACATACTACTGTTGTTGCACCAACTGATGGTTTAATTACAAATTTTAATCTTCGGGTCGGGCAATACATAAGAACAGGTCAATGGCTATTTGCTTTTATTGATACAAGTCAATGGTGGGTGGAAACGCGTTATCGCGAAACAGCTATTCGCCTAATTAGACCAGGCGATAAAGCAGATATTTGGTTGGATATGTATCCAGGTAAAACCTTTCATGGCCATGTAAAAAGTATTGGCTGGGGTATCAACCGAGTACAAGCTAGTGGTGCGCCATCGTCTTTAGTTTATATGGAGCCTACTGAATATTGGATTCGAATAGCGCAGCGATTTCCAGTACGTATTTATCTAGATGATGTAAGTCCTGAGTATCCCTTGCGTATTGGTGCTAGTGCAACTACGGTAACTTATCGATGAATACAATAGCTATTTTTAAACAGTGCTGGCCGCGCTCTTTAGAAAATAGAGCAGCGCTGCGGACTGCTGTTGGTGTAGTGTTAGCTATTATTATTGCTTTTGCATTTCATTTAGACAAACCCTATTGGGCTGGAATGACAGTGGCCATGGTAGCTAATATTTATACCGGTAATATTATTGATAAATCAATTATGCGGCTAGTTGGAACATTTGTTGGTGTTTGGGCTGGTTTTTATGTTACCCATTTTGTTGTTAATAGCTTTTTACTTTATATCCTAGTTAATTTTTTTATTATTGCTGCTGCAACTTATTATTATAACTTTAGTAAATACGCATATGCTTATTTACTAGGTGGAATAGGTGCTTTTTTTGTGGTAGGTCAATTGGCGATGGATCCACAATCTGCATTTAGTGTGGCTATTTGGCGACCTGCTGAAATAGGAATTGGTGTTGTTGTTTCAGGGGTAGTGGCATTATTTATTTTTCCTAACAGTATTACAAGTGATGTCGCTAAAGAAATAAATGGTCTTTTTAACGCTATTGATGCGCTATTTGATAAGGCAGATAAACTGTATAAAACTTCTGATGAGAAGCTTAATTTACTTTTTCGCCAAGAAAATTTAAAAATAAAAAAGAAAATTCGTAAAGCATCTGAGTTAATTAGCTTTATGCATAGGGAATTTGATAATGACAAAAATAAGATTGATCAGTTTCGCTTTTTTATTGCCGCCCTTTCTGATTTAAATCAGGCTATTAATTATTTTAATTCTTTAAACTTGGTAACAGGAAAAAGACGCAAATCTAAATTTAGCAATTTAACAGATAAATTATTTAGTAAAGCACGGCAAGACTTAACTAATTTACAAAAGGCTTTTTTGAATGATAATTTAAAAGTGAAATTAGAATTACCTGTTTTAATTGCTGAGTTAAATGACTTGCCACCTTTATCTTCTAAAAATGAATTAGCAGTAGCACATTTCTTTCGCCAAACAAATATCATAATCACAGATTTGCAAAAAATATTGCTTGGTGGAAGAAGACAAATTACTACCCACAATATAATAAATACCCAGCAGCAGTTGCGAAATGATCCTGATGTATTAATTCACAGTATAAAAGCGGGGTTATCAACCTTGCTAGCGTTGGCTTTATGGATAATTAGTGATTGGCCTGGTGGGCTCGCAGGTATTATTAGCAGTATTATTATTTCAGTTAAAAAGAATTTATTTGAAATGAAAAATACGGGTATATTGCGTTTTTTAGGCGCTTTAATTGGTGGCGGTATTCCACTTGCTATTATGTATTGGCTACCTTTAAATTTATACCTTTTAATTCTTATTATTTTTTTTGCTGCTTGGGGATTTAGTTATCTGTCATTCAAGTCAACAGCTTACTCTTATTTAGGCTTACAGGCTAATGTTGCTGTATTAATAACTTTAACTCAAACCAGTAGCCCTCCTGTAGAAATTGCTGCGCCATTAGAGCGCTTAGCTGGCGTTATAATTGGGATTTTTGCAAGCTTTGTTGTAGGTAATTTAATTTGGCGAACTGATTTGATGGCTATGCTACAAAGGCAGTTTAAAAAATTAAAAACTTACTTATTTCATAATTGTGTTGTTCTTTTAACTTCACGTACTCAAGGAACATTATATGATTTAACTAATTTATTTTGGTTATGTCGCAGTTTAATTGATACCTTAACTAATGAAAAACTAAATAAAGATAAGCAAGCAAGGCTTGAAAAATCTCATGATGCATTTAGGTCTACTGTTTTACTCCAACTTACTTTAAAAAATATTATCAATGCTATTAATCAAGACGAGGCTGAATATACAGCAGCTAAACTTAAAATTAATTTAAAAAACCTTGAACAACAAGTGGCTATCTTATATCAAGATTCTGACATAAGTGAACTTGATGATATCCATATAAAATTAGATAAAACATTAGTTGCTATATTGAGAAAACGTAAAAAAATAGCTATTGCAGCAGAGGAGAACCTTGCTGCTTACTTACAGACTTTAATTCGTTTAGTCGAAATTAGAAGAAATATAGAATAGAAGGTAATTCATCAAATTTATTGCTGATGTACTACCAGTCTGTAGATGTAAGTTGGAAAAAACTAAAATTTCTTATCTATGAATGAGAAAAAAGTTTAATTTTATCAAATACTTGAACCTACAAATTTATTCCTTGGGCTATAATTAAATTAATTCCCATTTGGAGTTATTGTTATGCCTGCATATAAAGAAGGGTTAGTATATGTTGGAGTAGATTTAAACTCAGAAAATTTTGCTAAAAAGTTAGAGTATACTGTTTCTTCACTCCGACATGGGGGTATAAATATCAAGTTTATAACAGATGAACAGAAAGATACGTTGCAAGGGGCTACCACTAATGAGTTTTTATGTGTTTTTGAGTTTAGTGATGATTTCTCTGAACTTAAAAATGTACTTGTTAAAGAGTCGGAAGATTTAGAATTTAAGCTTTTCCTAAACCCGCCCGTAGAAATTCCACCGGATATAAGGGAGAGTATTGAAAAGGATAGTTTTAAAGCTAAACCACAGGAAATGCGGGAGAGATTAGTTAAAGACATAATTAATCTAGTGAAAGAAATTACACATCCTACTACTGCTAGTTTCTGGAAGAATGAAAAGTCAGCAACCTATGAGAAATTTTATAAAATTGCCAATCAAAATGGTAAAGATTCTGAAGATATTCTCAATGAATTAAAAAAAGAAGCTAACAAACTAACAGATTCTAAATTACCTCCTCATACTGCAACTTTAATTAATGCTATCACTAATATAGAAGTAGCGGACTTAACAAAGCTTCGAAAGTTAGTTTCTTCCTCTATGCAAGATGATAAACCAGTGCCAAAGAAAGCTCCCAGGATAGGATTTTATAAGCTATCAGATAAACCACTACCAGAGCCACCAGAGCCAAAGAAAGCTCCCAGGCCAGGATTCTACGGTGAAAATGAAGATGATAATTTATAGTAATAGCTTCGACAGAAGCTTTACTAACACAGTGAATTTTAAAGAGTTAGCAAAACTTTTAATTCCATTCAGCCAGTCCATCAGGTTTTTGTAACCAATTTGAATTAGGGTAGGGGAAGGCTGCATCAATTGCATGTAAAGTATAGGCATGTCTTGAGCGTTCTGAATGATTAGCATTACTTTTATGTGGTAGACGGCCATGCAATAAGATAATACTTCCCTGTTCTACTTCTAGCGGTATACAACTTTTTTCTTGCCAAATTAAACGATGATAATTTTCAAAATAAATATCGTTGCCTTTACGAATCATTTTTTTGCTTAATGGCGTTGAAGTAGGACTTGGAATAACTTGCAGACAACCATTTTCTATAGTGGCATCTTCAAGAGCAAACCAAAAACCTAAAATTTCACTATTTTCTGCATGCAGATAAGTGCTATCTTGATGTAAATCTACTTCAGCACCTATATTTGGCTGCTTAAAAATATACATAGATTGCAGCAAACTTGGTTTTTGCAAACCAAGCTGATGACACATGCTTTTTAATCTTAAATCATAAGAATATTCTTGAAATATAGGATCTAAATCATGCAAAGCATGGCCTATTTTATTCAGTGACTTTTCTATAGGCTTTTTTAAATGGCCTTCATTATTAAATGAATCGGGCTCGAAAAAGAAGTGAATTTTATCACCTGAGTTTAAAAAATAGTCAGTTTGGGCATGCTCATTGGTTTTGGTTGAAAAAATAGTAAGAGGTATTTCATGTTGTTGATTATCTAATAGCCAATAAATACGCTCAATAAGTTTTTCACAAGTAGCTTTAGAGAAAAAATTATTAATAACTAAGTAGCCATTATCATCAAAAAACTCAATTTGCGCAGCAGATAAATCCATTCTTAGCAACCAGGTAATAAATACAATAAGTTATCATAATCAGTGAATTTTATTTTAGCAATATTGCTTAAATTATATTTGCTAATTTTATTGCCAGTCACCGTTTAGATTAAATCTATTATGCTACAATATGGCCAGATTGATTTAATGCTAGCATGATTATGACTAAGGTCGATGTTATTATTATTGGTGCAGGTGCGGCTGGAATGTTGTGTGGTCTTGAAGCAGGTAAGCGCAATCGACAGGTCTTAATTCTTGATAAAAGTAATAAACCTGGTAAGAAAATCTTAATGTCTGGTGGTGGGCGTTGTAATTTTACTAATTTATATGCAAGTTCAGAGCAGTTTATCTCTCATAATCCTCACTTTTGTAAGTCAGCTTTAAGTCGTTACACGCAATGGGATTTTATTGAATTAGTCAAACGACATAAGATTGCCTTTTATGAAAAAACAGCAGGACAGTTATTTTGTGAAGAAAAATCACAGCGAATTGTTGATATGCTACTAGCAGAATGTAAGCAAAATAACGTAACTATTCATCTTAACCAAGCAATTAATTCTATTAATAAAGCCGGTAGCCAATTTATCATCAAATGCCAACAGGCTACTTATCAATGTGACTCATTAGTTGTTGCTAGTGGCGGCTTATCTATTCCAACGTTAGGCGCTAGTCCTTTTGGTTATCAGCTGGCAGCTCAATTTGGTTTGCATGTCTATCCTACTCGGGCCGGCCTTGTGCCTTTTACCTTGCATGATAAAGATAAAGCACAATTATCGGTGCTTGCAGGCAATTCTATAGAAGGCTTGGTAAGTGCTAGTAAAATGTCTTTTCAGGAAAATGTGCTTTTTACGCATCGTGGTTTAAGTGGACCTGCAATTCTACAAATTTCCTCATATTGGCAGCCAGGTGAGCCAATTCATATTAAATTTTTACCACAAATGGATTTATATAACGAACTACTGCAAGCTCAGGTAGAGCTGCCTGATAGTTTTTTAAAAACGATATTAGCACGTTACATTGCTAAACGTGTTTTAGAAGTATTTTATGAGAATTACCTTTTAGAAAAACCTATTAAACAATTTAATCACAAGCAATTACAAACTATTGCAGAAATTCTACAAAATTGGTCAATTAAACCTAATGCAACTGAAGGTTACCGAACGGCAGAGGTGACTTTGGGAGGGGTAGATTGTAATGAAATTTCTTCGCAAACATTTGAAGCTAAAAAGGTACCCGGTTTATTTTTTATTGGTGAAGTTTTAGATGTAACTGGTTGGCTAGGCGGTTATAATTTTCAATGGGCATGGTCTTCTGGTTGGGCAGCAGGGCAGGTTGTTTAAACTTAATTAATTTTAACATTATTAACTAGAATTTTTATAGTTAGAAAGCCAATCTTCGTAAGTTAAAGCAAAGCGAAAATGGTCACACCAAACACCATTAATTTTTAAATACCTAGGTGAGAAACCTTCTTTAAAAAAGCCATTTCTTTGTACTAAGTAAATAGAGGCTAAATTGGTTGGTTGAATATTGGCTTCAATCCGGTGCAGTTTTAAATTTAAAAATATTTCTACCAAAACTAACTTTAAACTTTGACTCATAAGGCCACTACCTGCAAATTTAACTGAAGCATAATAACCCAGATAAGCACTTTGAAATATGCCACGAACAATTTCATTAATATTAAACACACCTATAATTTCATGATTTTTAAAAGCTAAAAAAGATTGTTGCCTGTCTTGTTTAGATTGTTCTAGGTAATGTTGAAACTCGTTAGATGTTTTAGGAGCGCTAACAAAGGGATAATGAAATTTTGCACTATCTTGCATAACCTGTAAAAATTGCGCCTCATCTTGATAATTAGGTTCACGAATAAAAATTTTAAAATTAGTCATAAATTATAATGTAACTTTGAAAGTATAAATATTAGCGCTGTATAGGATGCAAATGAAATATTTCGTAGCAAATGTAGCCTAGGTGCAGACCCATCGGGCCGAAACCCGGGTTTCACTTTGTTTCACCCAGGCTACGATTATTGATTACTGCTTTAAAATAATTTAACTTCTAACCTTTTTGGAATGTCGCAACGGAATATGTTTCAGCCGTATAATAAGGTTCTTCATCAACATGATATTCTTTAGCAAGTGTTGCTGCAGTTTTATGATCTATGCATCGAATACCTAGCTTATCACAAACACTTACAATTTCATCAGGCGCGAAAAAGGCTTTAAAAGGTGATTGTTTATTAGCAAAATTAGTTAAAGTTTTTTCGAGAGAGTTTTCTTTAGCAACCGAATCAAGTTGCTCAGTTTTAGTTTGCATAACGTCATGCATGTAATCAAATGTAATAGTTAAGTGCGCAAATTTATTTGCTAATTCATTTAAGATTCTTATTACGTCTTCTTTATTTAAATAGAAAGTATTACCTTCCCATAAGATAAGGGTGGGTTTCGTAAAATCAACTGCATGATTACTTAATGTTTCAATTAAGTTACCTTTAATATAATCAAGGCCAATATAAGTAGCATTTTTATTTAGATATTTTTCGGCATAAATCGCTTCTTTCGCCTTTAAAATTTGTGGTTGATCAATTTCAAAAAATTGCACCCCAAATTGCTTACTGTATTTTTCTTTACGAGTTGCTAACGTATCAAAGCCACTACCTAAAATAATAATTTGTTTAACGTCGTTATGTTTAACGGCGTTAGATATAGTATGTCTAAAAAAGCGGGTTCGAGTGGCAAGAGGTAAACGCATACGTCTATCTAAGCGGGCATCTGCTTCTTCTTTGATTTCCTCATTAATAAAATTCTCCATAATTGAATCTTTAAATAAATCGTTCTGCCGATTACCTTGTTTTTGAGTTAATTTTTGCCAGTTTTCTTTTGTTTTAGCCTCATATTTCCAGTAGTTTGCTAGTAGGGCAGTTGTAGCTACATTATAGCTATTTAAAATTTTTTTAAGCATAAAATACTCTCTTAAACTAATAAAAATTCAATGATTTGTTTAGCGCCTGAATAATAAGCCGCATGATCTGCATCTAAGTATACAATATTATCAGTTACCGCTTTACTCATACGTAATTGATCAATTGGCAGCAAGACTTGATCATATCGACTTACCAAGGAGCGCTTAGCAATACGGGAAAAGTTAGTGCCAACATTAATAGATTCAGTGAGGGGTTTTAATGGTTCGGATTTAATTCTAGCCATGGCTTTTTGCATATCTGTAAGATTACAGCGATTAAAAAAGATACTTATTAAGTCATAGCAGAGGTTAAGGCTAATAGCTTGTTCAGTTTCGTTAATCATTAAATAAGGTGTTAAATTATTAGATTGTGAGCTTTGTGCAATTGAAAATAAGGATTGAGTGCCTTGCGGCACATAAGCGGCAACATATACAAGTTCGCGAATAGCTTCTGGAATAGCTTCAGCAACGACAGAAATAATTAACCCTGCCATACTGTGACCAACTAAAGTTACCGGTTGTGTTTGTTGCTGAATAACTTCGATAAGGCTATTAACATAATCTTGTAAACTAATAGTATGAAAGTATTGTGGGTCTAAATCGCGACCTGGCAAATCCGGAGTAAGAACGTTTTGCCCTTTAGCTTGAAGTGCTGTAGCGACATACTCCCAGCACCATGCTCCATGCCATGCCCCATGCACTAATAGATAAGTCTGAGAATTTTTCATAAAAAGCAGATTATAACAAAGGATTATTTATTAAGAAAAGATGGCAAGCATTAACTATTTTTAAGTAAGATACCCTTGCTCCATTTAAATAATAAACATCCCTTCTCCTTGCAGGGAGAAGGTGTCGCACAGCGACGGATGAGGGTGGCTTTAAAGATGTTAAGCATTAGCTATTTTTAAGTAAAAAATACCTTATTTCATTTAAATAATAAGTATCCCTTCTCCCTGCAGGGAGAAGGTGTCGCATAGCGACGGATGAGGGTTTTGTAAATCGATATTAAAACAAATTTTTTAGAGGAATCATGAAGGATCGAGCTCGAGCTTTAAGGCAAGAAATGACCGATGCAGAAAACCGCATGTGGTACTTTTTGCGAAATAGACGATTAGGCGGGTATAAATTCGTTAGAGAGTATGTCATTGGTTGTTACATTGTCGATTTTATTTGTCGTAATAAAAAGTTGATTATTGAAATTGATGGCGGACAACATATGGACAGAGCTCAATATGATCAAGAACGCACCGCTTATCTAACAGCAAAGGGTTATAACGTTTTGCGATTTTGGAATAATGATATTTTTATTAATGTACAGGTAGTGTTAGAAACCATTTTACGTTTTTTAGAACAGAGCGAATAAATTTCATTTCCCCTCATCCGTCGCTGCGCGACACCTTCTCCCCATGGGGAGAAGGGAAATTCGTTGTTTAAATAGAATAGTCTTGTTATGAGTAAGCAATACTTCTTATGGTTGCTATTGGCTTAATAATAAGTATGATATTGGGATTTATCCTTAACCATGAAATTATCAGCTGCAAATAAAGCATTAATAGCGGGCATTCTAGGTACTGTTTTACAATGGTATGATTTTGCGCTTTTAGGCTATTTCTCGCCAGTTATCGCGCAAACTTACTTTCCTGGTAATAATCATTTTATTTCTCTTCTAAGTACCTTTGGGGTATTAGCAGTTGGTTATTTACTAGCACCACTTGGTTCATTGGTCTTTGGCTATTTAGGCGATTATTACGGTAGAAAGCGGGCCTTAACTATAAGTATTCTCGCAATGGCTATACCGACTGCCTTGATAAGTATTATACCTAGTTACAATACGCTTGGTTTGGTAGCGCCTTTGCTAATTACTTTATTACGTATGATGCAAGGATTTGTTGCTGGTGCTGAATTTAGTGGCTCTACTATTTTCTTAGTAGAGCATGCCAAATCAGATAAGAAAGCTTTCTATGGCTCTTTAACAAGCTCAGCTTACAGTATTGGTTCTATGCTAGCAGGCTTAGCAGCTTCTTTTTTTACTGCTTCCTTCATGCCTGTTTGGGGTTGGCGATTAGCCTATGCTATTGCTCTAGTGGCAGGTTTATTAATTTTTTTCTTGCGCCAATATGTGTCAGAGTCACCTGAATTTCAAATTCTTGCAAAACATGAAAAATTAAAAAAGCCTTTTCTTACCGCATTAAAAGAAAAGCCATTGGCTATGATAGGTGTTATGGGCCTGGCATGGCTTGTGGGTATTATGACTTTTGGTACTTATGTTTTTATGACAACTTATTTAACAACCTACTTTGGTTTACCTTTGAGTTTAGTGTCAATAATTATTATTTGTGCTTTAGCACTAGATGCGCTCTTAGAGCCGTTTATAGCATTATTTGCTGATAAAGTAGGGCATATACAAGTTAGTATTATTGGTATCATTAGTATGGCTTTCTTAAGTATTCCTATTTTTTACTTTATAGCGACAGGTAGTGTAGGAAATATCACGAGGGGGTTGCTATTGATGTCTGTATTAATTGCTTTAACTTATGCACCACTTAATGCCTATATGGTATCTTTGTTTCCTAAACAATATCGTTACAGCGGTTTTGGGGTTGCCTATCATCTTGGGTTATCTATTTTTGGTGGTACAGCGCCTATGGTTATGCTATGGCTAATTCATAAAAGTAATAATTTACTCGCTCCAGCACTTTATTATGTTATAGGTGCTTTTATTGGCTTAAATGCCATAGCACTTTGTGAGCGTAGCAAGAGGCAGCAAAGCAATTTACAATTAATAAACCAAAGCGAAGTGACCTATTAAATAGAGTATTGTTCTAAACATTATCTATATTTAAAGTAGAACTTATATAAAGGGGTAAATACAATGATAAAAAAAGATATCGTCATTGTAGGTGGCTCTGTAGCAGGATGTGCACTTGGCGCGTTGTTGCAGCGATTAGATGTAGACTTTGTGATTTTAGAGCGTTCTACCAACTTTAAGAATCAAGGCGCTGGGATCAGCTTATCTGAAAGCTTAATCGATCAATGTATAGCGCTTGATTTATTTGATGAAGATATTTCTCGAATACCCTTGAAAGTGCGTCATTTTATTAGAAAAGATAATAATGGAGAGGAGGCTATATTCTGGACACAGCCCATTAATTCTAGAGCAGTTGAGTGGAGTAGTGTTTATAGAAATTTACGCAAGCGCGTTAAAGAAAAATATTATTGCGCAAAGACCCAAGCGCTTGCAATTAAGCATACAGATAATGAATTTGTTATAGAGACTTCAAAAGATAGCTACCAAACGCAATTTATTATTGGCGCAGATGGAATTAATTCTTTTGTACGTTCGCAATTATTACCTTCTTCTCGACTTAATTATGCAGGTTATATTGCTTGGCGCGGCCTCTTAAAGGAAACTTACTTAGAAAATAAAGACTTATTTAAAGAGGAAGTAAATTATTACTTCTATCCGGGTGGTCATCTTATTTTATATAAAATTCCAACTGAAAATTATCAAGCTACCGGTGAAGTTTTATTAAATTGGGTTATTTATGAAAGCCCAGAGAAACCATTAAACGATTTATTAATTGATAAAAATGGTAAAAAACATGCACAATCGCTACCTTTAGGAAGTTTATCAGATGCTCAAATTGCCTACATTAGAGCATTTGCAAATAAAGTATTGCCTAAATCGATTGCAACGCTTATTAATAAAACTGCAGAGCCTTTTATTCAAGCTGTTTTTGATTTCCAATTGCCAGCTTATACTACTAATAAAGTGATTTTTGTAGGAGATGCGGCCGTAACATTAAGGCCACATAGCGGCTCAGGAGTGCTTAAAGCCTTGGGCGATGCTATTAAAATCTACAATCTTTTACAGGATAATCAAAGTAAAAATTTAAGTAGTACTATGATTGCCGAATGGAAAAAATATCAGGCAAGCGTTATAGCTGAAGAGACAGTTAAGTCAAGGTTAATGGGTGAGGCGCTGGTAGCCAACCCACCCAATTGGTCGATAATGACTCATGAAACAACTGAGCAATGGTGGAATAAGCTTATGGCAGGGAAAAATTGGTACGCCACTTCAAAATAAAA
The DNA here is from genome assembly GCF_048541585.1 of Legionella sp. D16C41. NCBI lineage: Bacteria > Pseudomonadati > Pseudomonadota > Gammaproteobacteria > Legionellales > Legionellaceae > Legionella > Legionella sp. D16C41. Next base: position 999,503 of record NZ_CP183303.1, read on the forward strand.
TTTTAACGATATGAGAGGATACATTACGAGTAAATAACCTGTTATTTACTCGTAATAGGATTATTAATTACGCGATGTTGAAAGAAGCTTAGAGACATTATCAATTTCAGCTAAATGCTGATTAACCAGCTGTATAGCATCACAATTTTTCTTAATTAAAGCTATATTTTCTTCAGTTGGAGCTGCTAAAGTAATGGTGTATCTACCTTTACAAAATGCATCACTGTGTATAACCCCTGGCTCAATTTGTAATACATAGCCATATGGTACTTCAAGGGCAATAAAAGACCATTCATCTTGCTCGACTTGGCGCCCTATAATAAGTCCGCCTCGACAGCTTGACTCCATAGGAATAAAATAATGTCTAAAATTTTTCATTTGAATCGGAAGGCCACCGCCACATTTTTCATTTAAAATATAATTTTTCAGATAATTTTCATTAAATTCGTATTCAGTTGCATATAAGGTAACATTATCCTGATGATTTAATTCTTCTGATATAGAATGTAAGGAAACGCCATATGTTGTTAGAAGTGCCTTACTAACTGTTCTAGGATCTACAACGGGAAAATCAATTTCTTCAATGTCGCTAAGGATTTGAAATGTATCCAATTTACAAGTCTTGTTAGGGTTAAAAGGTGATAAAACTGATTCTTTAGCTGGAACCCAACGGGCAGCTATTTTTAATTCTGGCACTAAATTATCATCTATAGGCTCATTAGGATGGTTACTACCACCATCTAATTCCATAATATCTTTTACGATAGTAATTGAAGGAAGTATAAGAGAAAAATTAAGCTTTGCGTTTGGTTCTAGGACACTATGGATTTTACAAGTTGTTTTGAGAGGCTCATTAATTAATGAAGTAAGATGAATGATTTCATCATAAAGAGTTAGCCAAATATTAGAATTTAATTCGCCTTGTTTAACACTTTCGGCAGAAACATAAAGTACAGTTTCAAGAAAAAGCTTTGCAGCAATTTGATCGCGTTGATTTTTTCTATGTTTTTTAGTTATTTCTGCTAGCGCGTTATGGGTATTTGGTCGACTGACGTTTTTTACATGCTCCTTATCTTCTTTAATTTCAGCACTAGTAAATGCTAAACTGCTATTATGCAGCCTCGCTGCTACTCTTTCACGAAAACCAACCAATTCTTCATCAACTTCAGTATAATCAGCTACTGAACTTCCATTACTATTTAATAGTTTGTAAAATTCTAATCGTAACTGTTTTAGCTGCTCTTTATTATCTAAATGAGCTTGATGTCTAAGTTCCCTTAAGTTTAATTCATTTAAAATGAATTCCACTTCTTGTTGCTTTTGGACAGAATTGGATTGTTGGTCAAGGCTATCAAGTTTTTCTTTTAGCATGTCATAGTCGATAAACTCAATAGAGGTATCAGGATGGTGTAGGCAGCATGCAAGTCTAAAGAGCTCTTCGATAGACTGTTGATCACCAAAGCGATATAGTGAGGCTGTGCTTGTAAATTCAACTTTAAGCATGTGTTCAAAATTATTGGCAAAATGCTTTAAATCATAAATAAAGATTCTTAGAATATTAGTTAAGTCATCGTGTTTTATAGCTGTGTAGTTTCTTCTAATTAATTGTATTGTTTGACTTGTAATCTGCATACTTTTAATATGGTCTAAGAATTTACTATCGACAAGCTTAAAAAGATTATTGTTGTAAATAAAGTCTAATGTAAGTTTTAAATCCTGCATTACTTTTTCATTTTGCAGCTTATCAAATGGAAGGGTAGCTAATAAAATGGTAGCAATATAGCGGCTAAAATGTTCTAAACAGGCAACAGTTTCTTGCTTAAATAAGTCTTTAGGTTCACTTTCTTCTAAAAAAACTTCGCCTAATGCTAAAATAGAATGAACTGCCATAAGGCCTGAAAATTGCCACCCGTAACTATAATGAGTATGGTAACCACCAGACTTTACTGGATGAAAATGAGGATGTTCGGCGGCACTATTTAAAGAGGAATTAAAAACAGGATTTGAATATTTATTACCTGCGTGATCTAAAACGAACTCAACGCCTTGTTCAGTGCCTGGTTCAAGTAAATCTTTATAAACATTAAAATAATCATAATTTCTTTTATCCCACATGGTTGCTACCATGCATGCCAGTAATTTTCGGCCAGCTTGAGTTGGATGAGGATAAATAACAATATGGTTAATGCCTACCTCTATGCGTTCATAAAAGGGATGTTTTTCAAAATGATAAATATAAAGTTTATCTCTTAAAGCCTCTAAGTATTCTACTCCTTTTTCAATAAATGCAAGTTGCTCAATAGATGTTTGTTGTAACTCGTTTAACTTTGCAGACTGGCTTTGCTCTGATTGTACTGGATGAATTTGAGTTGATAACGCTACATCTTCAGATTGGCTAGATTCAGTAGAAGTTGCAGAAAAAAAACCATGTAAACCTTCATAAGCCGATTTTATTAGTTTTTTAGCATCTTTTTGAGTAAGCATAACAATATCAACTCCAACTTAATATTTAATAAGCTGGAATACTTGCTTACTATGCAAAAACTTCTTTTGCTAATTCTTCCTAAATTAAAAATATCCGCATGTAGCAAGAAATCCAGCAACAAATGGGATTAAATTATACAGTTGGTTTATTAAGGGAGCATTAAATAGCTGATGATTGGTGTAAGGAATTGGTTTAATGAAATATTGCTTAGGATTAATCAACTGGCTTTTTCACTTTCGTAAGTTTATTTATTAAGCTCTTTTTTAATCAAAATAAGGACTTAAGAAATATTTAAACAAAAGCTTAAAAGAGCTGTAAGGATTAAATTTCACCAAGAAAAAACTATAATTTGTGCGAAAATTAAACTTAATATTATCTTAATGATCTAAAAGTATAATAAATGTAATCAAGCTTGTATATGAGTTTTTAATGGAATTAAAAGTCGAAAAAGTAACTCAGTATGAATTACCAGTACCATTATTATATAGTGATCCTAAGAAAGAATTACATGGCGAAGCTTTAAAAAAATATAATTATTATTTAAGCATTTTAGAAACAAAAATTCCAAAATCTATAGAAGTTAATGAATCTCAAGAAGGTAATAAATCTACGAAAGCTAAAACTTTAGCTCCATGGATTGTCTGGGAAATGGGCTTTAATAATTTCTATAAGGAAATGATCTATGATGCATTTAAAGCTTACTATGGGAAAATTGCTCCAGCTGGAATGGAAGTTTATTTCTCTGGCTCTTTAGCAAAATCTCAAGCCACACAGTATAGCGATTTAGATGCCTTTGTTATTTTACCATCATCCGGAAATAAAAAGCAGGATTTAGAACTATTAAAAAAAGTAAAACCTGTATTTGAAGGTATAAATAATTTATGTCAACGTATCTTTTACGATAAAAAGCAAACATTTCCAGACCCCCTGGGTATAAATCCAGCTCGATTTATTGGCACAGTAGAAAATTTATTTACTGCATTAAAAAGTGAAGTAGGAGAAGAACTAGAAGAAGGGGTGCCGAAAGTTGTAGATCAAAATACAATGATAATTGCAATTCTAAGCTCAAAAGCCATTTGGGGTAGTGATGAAAATGGAAAAAGATTAAAAGATAAAATTAGAAAAGATCCGGAGCTTAGTCAATATACAACTGCTAAATATTTTTATGGTAAGGCTGAAGAATTTAAAGCGCCTCAAAAAGGTGCTGAGGAAGCTAATATTAAAGCTCATGTACTACGTCCGTTAGATTTCATTATAATGGGCTTACGGGATGAATTTGAGCTGAATGATGAAAAAGATCTCTCAACAAAACATACTTTAAAATTATTAAAACAACATTTACCTAAATATTTAATTACAGAATTAAGAGGCGTATTTAGAGAGGTAATGCTTAAAAGATTTTATAACCATCAAGCTGAAAAAAGAGAGGATGATGAGTTAAAAATATTACAGGAGGGCATTTACTTATTAGAGAGAATCGAAAAGCTTAGAAAATTAGTAAATATGCGATTAAGCTATTTAAAAAGTACAGATGAAAAGCAGAGTATCAAAGAAAAAGAGATAGCTTTTGAGCAACTCACTAATGAAGTTTTTGCAGACGAAATCGAAAAAGAAGAGTTGAGAAAAGAAAAGCGGCAGGAAAAAATTCAAGTAGAAAATTCAAAGGAAGAAGAAAATCCACGGGAAGGAAAAAACCAGGGAGGAAATCCGCAGAAAGAAGAAATTCTGCAAGAAGAAGAAAATCCGCAGGAAGAAATTAAAGTAATACAGGGAATGCAAGAGGAAAATCGAAGGAGAGAAGAAAAGCAGCAAGAAGAAATTCAAGAAGAGGAGAATCGAAGGAGAGAAGAAAATCCAAGGAGAGGAGAAAATCAAGAGGAAAATCTGCAAGAAGAAATTAAAGTAGTACAAGAAATTCAGGAAGAGGAGAATCCAAGGAAAGAAGAAATTCAAGAGGAAAATCAAAGAAAAGAAAAGCTAAAGGAAGAAGAAAAGCAAATTACTTGGCGAAATATACTCTATCAAATATTAGCTGTATTAGGTACAGCTGGCCTAGGCGCAGCAATAGGTGCCATTATTGGTACCTTTGTTTTCCCAATTCCAGGCGTAGGCACAGCACTTGGTGCGGCTATTGGTGCAGGAATTGGCGCAGGGGCAGGTGGCATGCTTGGCTTTTCAGGCGTTGGTCTTTATAACGTATGGAAAAATTCGCCTGTTTTAGGTACCTCGGTCACTGTGTTAGGCAATACGGCCATGGGTATAGGCCTAGGTGCGTTAATTGGAACGTTTATTTTCCCCGGTGTAGGAACCGTTATTGGTATTGCGCTTGGTGCGGGTTTGGGTGCAGGCTTAGGATTCATCACCAGTGGGCTGGGTAACTTAGTTACCAGCAAGACTAAAGTCGGTGCCGCAGCGGCTACCGGATTGACCTTATTAGGAAGTGCTGGTTTAGGCGCGACCATAGGTGCTATTATTGGCACCTTTATTTTCCCTGGTGTAGGTACGCTTATTGGTCTTGGGCTTGGTGCGGGTTTGGGCGCAGGTCTGGGGCTTGCGGCCAGCGGGATAATTAATTTAGTGAAAAGCAATACTAAACTCGGCGCTGGAGCTAGCACCGGGTTGACTTTAGCAGGAAGTGCCGGTTTAGGGGCCGCGATAGGTTTTATCATTGGCTCGGTTGTTTTTCCTGGTGTTGGTACGGTCCTTGGAACCGCTCTCGGTGCCGGTGTCGGTCTTGCCGTAAGCTCGGTGGCTTCAGGTATTATTAATCGAGTTAAAGGTTACTCCGTGGCTGGTTGGGCACTTGGCACCTTTGGTAGTATGGGTCTGGGTGCCGGTATTGGTGCCCTTATCGGAACTATCTTCTTCCCAGGCGCCGGTACATTGATTGGCGCAGGGGTTGGTGCGGCTATAGGCTTTGTTCCAACCTTGGTGAAATTATGCGTGGAATTATGTAAATTGGGCTACAAAAAATATACAAGTAATAAAATTAAAGAAAAAGGGTTAGTAAGTGAAAAGAATGATTCCCCCGAACATGATCCAGGACTAGATCCACATTTACCGCGCAAAGATGCAACACAGCCCATTATTATACCTGGTACTAACCAAGCAACAGAAGATAATAGCTTTGATAAGCTTGAAGCAACGCCGCCAAGTTGGCACTCCTCATTAGATACTAGTGACTTTCAACGTACACCACCAGAATTAGATATTAACTACTTGCCACGTATGCCACCAACTTATCAAGGCGTGCCTTCCTCTACAGGTATTTTTAGTTCAAGCCAAAAAAATGGTGTTAATCAAGAAAATAAGACTCTAAAAGAAGATCCTCGCCCTCAATAGTTAAAGTAAATCGGGCCTAAGAGCCCGCAAACCTTGATTAAAAATTTATTTAAAAATAAGTAAACTGTTACTTATCTCTTATCACGTTCTGTTGCTTTTTATTGTGACGAATTCACAAGCTTCACCTCTTGGCCATTTTGTAACGCATCTGGTGGATTAAGGATTATACGCTCGCCCGGCTGTAAGCCGTTTCCGATTTCCACTTCATTACCAAAATCTCGCGTAATGGTGACAGATTTTAAAATAACTTTATTGTTTTTATCTACGGTGGCTACTTGTAAGCCTTCTGCTCTAAAAAGTAGAGTATTAACAGGCAAGCGGATTAAAGGATGAGGATGAAAAATAGTTAAATGAACTTGTGTATAACCACCAGCTAATAATTCTCCTTTTTTATTATCTGTAATAAATTGTGCTAATAAAGTCCGCGTATTAGGATCAATAGCATTTGCAGTTTCTAGTAATTTTGCTGGAAAGTATTTGCCTGGGTACTGAGAAAATTGTAATGAGACTTTCATGTCAGGTTTGATACTACTTGTATAATTTTGTGGAATACGTACATAAATACGAAGTGGGTCTGGTTGCACAAGATGAAATAAAGGAACGACACTATTGCCGCTACCGGCATTAATTAAGGCGCCTACGTCTGTTGATCTAGAGCTAATAATGCCATCAAATGGAGCAATGACCCGTTCAAAACCTACTAATTCTTTTAAGCGATCGCGATTTTTTTCAGCTGCAACCACCACCGCGCTAAGTGCTCTAACAGCACTGGCTTTTTCATCAGCTGCTTGCTGCGTTACAAAATGTTGTTTGACTAAGCTTTGCCAGCGCGCAGACGTCACCTCAGCTAAATTACGGTTAGCAATCGCTGTTTGTAAATTAGCTTCTGCTTGTTGTAACTGCGCATCTACTTCTGGAGAGGAAATCTCAGCGAGTAAATCGCCAGCTTTTACATGACTACCAAGATCAACATACCATTTTTTGATATAACCACTTGTACGAGCATAGATTGTTGCTTCATGCCACGCGGAAACATTACCGGGTAAAATAATTTCTTCATTTGCCGGCCCTGATTTAGCAATCATGGTTTTTACGATAACTAATGCTTGCGCTTTGGTTTCCTGACGTAAATTTTTTTCTGCCTGTATCCGAAAAAATAACATTATAGCTAATATAATAAAGAGCAAGGTAATGACTAAAATTATCCGGTAGCGACTTTTTTGGTTACTCATAATTATGTGCCTGTTCTAGCTTTGCGTCCGTGAATTAGGCAAAAAACAGCTGGTACAAAAAATAAAGTAGCAACGGTTGCAAAAGAAAGCCCACCAATAACAGCTCGACCTAAAGGCGCATTTTGCTCACCACCTTCGCCCAAACCTAATGCCATAGGAAGCATCCCAATAATCATAGCAAGGGCGGTCATTAAGACCGGCCGAAGACGAGTTTTCCCGGCTTCAAGTGCTGAAGCTATGGCATCATGCCCTCCTTCACGCATATATTGCCGCGCAAAGCTAATAACTAATATACCATTTGCCGTTGCAACACCCATACACATAATGGCCCCGGTTAAAGCAGGGACACTTAGCCTCGTTTGAGTAAGAAATAATATCCAAACAATTCCAGCTAAAGCGGCTGGTAGCGCTGTAATAATAATAAAGGGATCAACCCAAGATTGAAAATTAATTACCATTAATAAATAGACTAATAAAATTGAAAAAGCCAACCCTAAATATAGTCCCGTAAAGGCCTGCTCCTGTGTTTGCGCTTGGCCACGAACCACAATCTTAGAGCCTTTAGGTAGATTTTTTTTAGTGTCTGTAATAACTTTATTAATTGCTTTGGTAACGGCTCCTAAATCTCGTCCTTCAATGGCTGCAAAAATATCAATCACTGGCTGGGCATTGTAGTGTGATTCATCTGCAGGAGAGATCATGCGCTTAATAGTTGAAACAGCGCCTAAAATTTGTTGATTCTGATTACTAGAGCTTGCAATAGGAATATTAAGTAAATCTTGTATAGAAATAATATTATATTGGGGTATTTGAGTAACCACAGGATAGGAAACGCCGTTTTCAGGGCTTAGCCAGAATGAAGGGGAGGTTTGAAAGCTACCTGATAAAGAAATTAATAAATTAGTTGCAATATCTGCCTGACTTAAGTTTAGATCTTCAGCGCGACTCCGGTTAACATCGACAAATAAAGTAGGGTAATTAGTAGCTTGCTTAACGCGGGCATCTACAATACCTGGAATTTGTTTAAATTGAGCAAGAAGTTGATTAGCATATTGATAATTGGCTTTTTTATCTAAGCCAACTATTTGAATATTAATAGGTGAAGGTAAGCCAAAATTAAGAATTTGATTGACAATATCAGCAGGTAAAAAAGCAAACGTTACACCTGGAAAATTTTTCAATAATTGCGGGCGCAATTGTCTAATATAGTCAAATGAGTTTTGATGATTGCTTTTTAAAGAAATTAAAATATCCGCATCAGCAGGTCCGATAGTTCCAGAATTACTATAAGATAGATTAATACCACTTACAGGCAAACCAATATTATCTACAATACTTTCTAGTTCGTCTGGAGGAATCACTTTTCTAATTAAGGTATCAACATTATCGACTAATCGGGCTGTTTCTTCTACCCGAGTTCCTGTTGGAGCACGTAAATGTAGTTTAATTTGGCCGGCATCAACGGTTGGAAAAAAATCCTCACCTAACCAGGCCCATAAGAATAAAATAGAAGCTAGCAGGAAGCTTAAAAAATAAAGAATAAAAGAAATTCGATGTTCTAAAACTTGCGCTAATTTCAGCTGATAAAATGCACGAAATTGCTCAAAGCGAGCTTCAAACTTTTGATGAAATTTAGCAAAATAATTACGAGGTTTAGCATTTGGGTCATGTTTTTTTAACAAGTATTTAGCTAAAGTAGCTACTAAAGTACGCGATAAAATATAAGATGCGAGCATTGCAAAAATGACCGCTTCTGCTAAGGGTGCAAACAAATATTGGGCAACTCCACCAATAAAAAACATAGGCACAAAGACAATACAGATACACAAGGTGGAAACTAAGGCCGGAATAGCAATTTGCTCTGCACCATCCATAATAGCTTTTTCAATGTCTTTACCTTGCTCTAAGTTCCAATTAATATTTTCAATTGCGACTGTTGCATCATCAACTAAAATACCAACTGCTAAGGCAAGTCCTCCTAAAGTCATAATATTAATCGTTTCACCTAGTGCTGATAAAACCACTAAAGAAGCTAAAATGGATAAAGGAATAGATAGGGTAATGATAAAGGTACTGCGCCAACTGCCTAAGACAATTAAAATCATTAGTCCTGTTAAGGCTGCAGCAATAACCCCTTCTCTAATAACGCCTTGAATAGCGGCTACTACGAAAATGGATTGATCACCAAACATAGTTAAATTTAAACTCTGCGGTAAAGCTTCTTTCATTTGTGGTAAAAGTGCTTTAATGCGATTAACTATATCTAAGGTAGAGGCGTTTCCTGTTTTTTGGATAGACATCATTACTGCGCGTTGACCGTTTACTCGCACAATATTAGTTTGAGGTCCGGATCCATCGCGAACATGAGCAACATCACGAATATATAAAATACCACCAGGAATTTTTTTAAGCGGTAAATCATTTAATTCTTCAACTTTAAGCGTACTAGAATTAAGTTTTATTAAATACTCATAAATACCCATTTTTTCTGTTCCGGCGGGAATGATGAGATTTTGTGCATTAATGGCTCTATTAATATCTTGCGGTGTAACACCATAGGTTTGCATCGCTTTTGGATTAAGATCAACTTGAATTTGTCGGACTTTGCCACCATAAGGGTAGGGAAGCGCAGCACCCTGAACTGTCGCTAATTGAGTGCGAATAAAATTATTACCTAAATCATTTAAACGCTGCTCAGGTAACGTTGTACTCGATAAGACTAACGACATTACGGGAACTGTAGAGGCATTATAACTAAGCACTAAAGGAGGTAAGGTGCCAGGAGGAAATTGCCTAAGCATAGTTTGGGCAATAGCTGTAACTTGGCTTAAGGCAACCGCAATATTTGTTCCCTTTTGAAAAAATAATTTAGTAACACTAACTCCCTGCAACGATTCCGATTCAATATGCTCGATATCATTAACCGTTGTAGTAACTCCGCGCTCAAAAATACCGGTAATACGATTAGCCATTTCATCGGGTGGCAACCCGGTATAACTCCAAACGACACTAACTACGGGAATATTAATATTTGGAAAGATATCAGTGGGAGTACGTAGAATAGCTAAAGGTCCAATGATGAGTAAAATCAAGGCTAAGACAATGAATGTATAAGGACGAGATAAAGCAACCCACACTAACCACATAGCCATCCATGGTATGAAAATAATAATTAATTAGTATAGTACAAGTCTTTGTAATTGATAGATTTTGTGGAAATTTACAGCACTATGAGTAATGTAAATTTCTTTGTAACTTTCTACTATAGCCTATGTCCTGCGGCTTGTCCGCCGGATTCACCGTGACAGTTTGATTGCTGGATACCGCGAACAAGTCGCGGTACGTAGGCCTTTTTTATCTTAAGATGAGATAACCTAAGTCCAATCTATCTCAGCCTACGTCCGGCGACTTGTTCGCAGGATCCAGCAAAGTAGCCGTGGACTGGATACCGCAAACAAGTCGTGGTACGTAGGTCTTTTATTTATTTAGGTGCGATGACTTAAGGTCAACCTATCAGAGCACCCTATTCTATCGTTAGCCTACGTCCTGCGGCTTGTTCGTAGGATCCAGTAAAGTAGCCGTGGACTGGATACCGCAAACAAGTCGTGGTACGTAGGTCTTTCGAACAGCGCTTTCAGCAAAGTTTCTTGCTTTAATAATTATGTTCAAAATGTATAAAATTTAAACTTTATTAAGGTTTGCTTAATAATTCTATGGTAAAATTTTGTTTACTAATTAAACAAGTTGATCGTTTATTAATTAATCGTAAATCCACATAATTTTTTTAGCGTTTAGCTTATTTGACTGAGGATAGCATGGAAACAAAAACAGAGCAGTATACGTATGAAGAACATAAGCAAAAATTTATTAAGGATCCTGGAAAATACAACGTGACTGACTACATTCAGGAATTTATTTGTGTAGATATCAACGCTAAAGATCGTCTTGTACAAATTTGCGAAACTAATCAATTAAGCAGTTTAAGTCGGATATTAGACAAGTTACCTACTATTTTTACTAAGAAAAAAACAGAGTCAGATGTAGCGCAAACCATTTCACATTTACAAAAGCTAAAAGAAGATATCAATAATAATGCGATAAATCCCTCGACTGTAGAGTTAGGCGGACCAAAAGTAAATTAAATTTTTTATTAATCTTAAATATTGTGGGGAAGTTATATGGAAAACAAGGCAGAAATTTATACTTATGAAATGCATAAGAAAAGATTTTTTGGTGATAAAGGTATGCATAGTATACCGGCTTACTTACAGGAATTTATTCTAATTGATCCAGAATCAAAAAGTCGCTTTCAGAAAGCATATGGAACCAAAGCTGTAGGAGAATTAAGCCGTATTTTTAATGATTTACCTTCTCTAGATACAAAATCTATTGATGAATTTGCCATAGAGTATTTAGAAGAGATTAAGAAAGGAAATTTTTATGATTATACGCTTAATAAAATTGGCTTTTTATTGCATGAATTTATTGACTGTAATCAATATTTATCTACTGGCAATGTAAACCCTTATTATGGACAGTTAACCGAAGGTATGTTAGCAACTTTTGCGAAAGTACTAGAAATAGAGCCAGATGAATTTAAAGAAGTGTTTTATGGAAAGCCAATAAATCAAACAAAAGTAATGGATTTTGCCAATCAGATGGTTGGTGCTCTAAATATTGCTATAACTTCTCGATTTATGGATATTCTTAGTCGTTCTCGCACTCCGGAAGGAAAAGCTTATAGCGATTTTCAGAATTATGCATACTATTATAATGGTTATTCGCTTGATAAAGTTGATAACGAAGGTCTACCTCTAAAAATACAAGAGCTATGTTTACCAGATATACAAAAACTAAAATTTGACGATATAGTTAAAGGACGTAATTTAAATCCTAAAAACTCACAAAGCCACCAAGCAATACTTCTTTATATAGAGAAAGTTTCAGAAATTATAGCAAAGTGGGAGAACAAAGGTAAAAAAGAGCCTAGAATTCAAACTATCTTAGATAGTTTAAGGATATCACTAAAAAATGCCCGACTTTATGTAGAAATATCGTCAGTTCCACCTGATTTTATTGGTAAACGTAAGAGTATGTTTATTGAGCAAATTGATGAGGAAATTGCAAAGTTACCAAAGCCTGAAAAAAAGGAAAAATTTACTATTTTTAGGAAAAAATCTAAAGAGCCTGAGCAGCATCCAGCGCAGACTCTTTTAGAGGAATTAAAAGAAGATGTTATTCATATTAATTCTATGGAAGAGCCAGGATCTAAAAAAACGCAAGGATTTGGGACCGGTGTATAAATAGTCCTATTAATGGCAGAAAATATTTTAAATAAGTTAAATAATATTATTACTTATTAAGTTAAACTTCTGTCTTATAATCTCTAGAGAAAGACAAAGGGGTTGATTTTTGAGGGCTGTAGAGCATATATAAACATAGGTGTAAAATGGTCTACAGAAAATCAATCCTTTTGACCACTATAGGAGATTTTGCAGTCAGGTGCTTAAAATTATAAATTAATATTTATTTTTAAGTAGCAATATTAGCTAAATTAGAACTAAAATTTTTGTGTATTTAAATTATCATTTTCTTGAAGTGTTTGTCACGATTCATTCCATAGCATAAACTTATCATTTAACTTTTGTATATTTTATATATAAAGATCAATTAAATCATTCTGAAGTTGATTGATATATAATGCATTAATTCTTAAGTCAGCTGTTTAAGTAGGTCTAATAAAGGACAATAGCAATGCATGAAAAAAAATCAAAGAATGCTTTAAAGTTACCCTCAATTTTATACGGCACAGCCTGGAAAGAAGCACAAACTGAGTCGCTTGTTTTTCAAGCTTTAAAACTAGGATTTAATGGTATTGATACCGCTAATCAGCGTAAACATTATTATGAAGAAGGCGTAGGTGCAGGCCTTGCACAATTTTTAAAAACTGGCGAAAAAACTCGGCAAGACTTATTTATTCAAACTAAATTTACGCTAGCACAAGGCCAAGATGAACGAAAGCCCTATAATGAATTTGACTCTTTAACAAAGCAAGTTAAACAATCTTTTTTAAGCTCATTAAATCATTTACAAACGGATTATATTGATTCTTACATTCTTCACGGCCCGTCTTTATCACAAGGAATTATTAAGGATGATTTAGAAATTTGGCAAGCTATGGAAGAACTAGTAAAAGAGGGCAAAGTTAAATTCTTAGGGATTTCAAATATCAACAATAAACAACTAGAAACACTCTATAACACGGTTTCCATAAAACCATCTTTTGTCCAAAATCGCTGCTTTGCTAATACCCAATGGGACAAAGAAAATCGGCTATTTTGCGAAAGGAACAGTATTATTTATCAGGGATTTTCATTACTTACCGCCAACCTTTCTTACCTTTTAACTCCAGTTATGTATTCAATAGCCAAAAAATATAGTAAATCTATTCCACAAATTATTTTTCGATTTGCTCAACAAATTAATATTTTATCATTAACTGGTACTACTAAAGCTGAGCATATGAGAGATGATTTAAATCTCAATGATTTCGAGCTTACAATAGAAGAGATTGACTATATAGAGTGTTTAGGTGTTAATGCAAATTCTTAAATTCGCTATCAATAAATGAAAAGCTAAATTCTACACTACTATAATTTTACACTAAACTATTTAAAGTAATGAAGTCTAATAATAGGAAACAGGATGGTCCGGGAATTAATCAATGAACTTCACTTCTGGGAATTGGTTTTATTATGTATTTCGACTCTTACTATACTTACGTATTTATCGGCAGTTATTTCTACTCGATTAATTACTTTTCCTGTCGATAAAGAGCATCGATCATTATCTAACTCTTTAATTGGTATATTAAGTGCAGGTTTCTCTGTATTACTTGCTTTTATTATTATTAATTCCTGGAATTATTTATTGAAAACCCAAGATGATTTAGCTAAGGAAGCAGATGCCCTAGCGGCAATAGTGCGTGATGTTAATGTTTTTCCAGAGCCTGTTAAAGAAAAACTTATGACAGAGCTTCGCAATTATATTCATTTAGCTCGGGTACATGAATGGGAAACATTAAAACAGGGAATAGATAACCGTCAGGCTTGGGAGACTATTTATAATTTATTTGTAACGTTACAATCATTTGATCCGCATACAAATTTAGAAAGGATATATTACGCACAAATTGTCAGGAATCTTGAAACTGTTTCAGAAACAAGAAGAAATAGATTGGCTCGCCTAGAGAGCATAATCCCCGATAAACTAAACTCAGCACTTATTATAGGTTCAATAATACTTGTTGTGATATTAGGTTTAATGCGTGGAGAGAAGAATTTTCTAAACATAGCCCCTGTCTTATTTTTTTCTATCGTTTTAGGCTTTAATCTAGCTATCGCATTAAGTTTTAATTATCCATATTCAGGTGATATCTCCGTCAGTAATAAGTTTTTTTATGAAGGTATTTTAAGTAATTTTACCGATCCAGATAAATAAGCATAGTTTAGGCCAATTTTTTACCTATCGTATCTTCAAGTAATTGTGGATAGCCAAATTAAATTTCTAATTTATGTAGTAACCTGCTGCGAAGAATTTTTCTGATTAATCTTTTCTAAAGATCAATATTTTTAGTCAATCTTAGCCTTGAAGCCTTAGGCTTAATAAATTTTTAATACCTAAAAATCCAGTCCCTATATGATTGAGAAAAGATCTGCATTTATAAATTTTGTGCAAACTAGTCAAATTGCTTATACTTATACTGTCGCTTATAACAATTATTTCTTATACAAGGAGCGTGATTATGTCAACTTTCAAAAGAATGAAGCTTTTAGGTGCCGCAATAGCTTTGACAGTATCACCGATGTTGTTTGCTTCTACCGATACGCTACAAACAGGCAAGTTAATACTAGCTGATTGGCAAGCCGGTGGACAAGGTCAAGGCAGTGGAGGACAAGGCGGTGGTGGTAATTGGGGTGGTTATGGTGGCCAAGGTGGGCAAGTAGGAAACGGACAAGGTCAAGGCGGTGGAGGACAAGGTGGCGGCTGGCAAAATGGTGGCCAAGGTGGAAAAATGGGAGGTGGACAGGGTCAAGGTGGTAATTGGGGCGGCGGTAATGGTGGTCAAGGTGGTAATTGGGGTGGCCATGGTGGCTACGGCGGCCAAGGTGGCGGTTGGGGCGGACATGGCGGACATGGTGGCTATGGTGGTTGGGGTGGAGGACATCATGGACACTTCGGACATGGTTGGTATCCAGGTTGGCATGATGTGTATTGGTATCCTGATGTATATTTCTGGAAGCATGGTCGTCAATGTATGAAATCATGTTATAGAAATAAATGGGATAATAGAGTCTGTTATATTCAATGTGAAGATTATTAGTAATTCATAACCTGGGTGTAAACTTACACCCAGGTTTTACTTTAAATTATTAACTAATTTTTAAAACATTAATGAGTTCTTGATTAGCTTCAAAAGGTGTTTTTCTCTTAAACTCAGAAATAAAGTGAGTGTATTCTTCATCGTTAGCATTAAGAATAAAATCTGTCATTGCTTTTTCAAGCTGATAAAATTTAGCAATTCTTGGGATTTGCCTTTGTTCGTAGGCGGTAATAGCTTCTGAAAAACTCTTATTTTTTAGGTTTGCAGCTAGCCAATAACTATCTTCTAAACCACAGCCGGCACCTAAACCTAAAATACTACCTAAGGGATGAGCTGCATCACCAACTAAAACAACGCGCTCTTTATGCCAATTTTGTAATTTAGACATAGTATAGGCCTCTTCGCAATAAAAATGCTGATTAAAATCGGCCTCAGTAAGTGATTGCTCATAGGCATCTAATAATTGGTCAACTTCTGCTGACCAGCCCCTAAACAAACAAAGGCGCTCTTGACGATTAATTAAATGCTGAATTTCTCCTTGTTTATAGGGAAGTACTTGATAAAAAATATGACGATTTTTTGAGATAGGAAATTGTAAACAATAACGATTTTTTCCAATAATAAAATTATGTGCTATCTGTTGCGATGGTGGATATCTTAAGACACCTAAGAAATGAAGATAACCAGAATAAGTCAATTTAGTTTCAGGAAAGATGATTTTTCTTATAGCAGAATAAGTGCCATCCGCACCGATAAGAAGATCAGCTTTAACTTCACGGTGATTATCAAAATAGGCTGTTACTTTGGCATCTTTTTGCTGAATCTTGATGCATTTTGCTCCAAATACAATATTATCTATACCAAATTCATGCGCTAAAAGCTGATGCAGCTCACTTCGACAGACATTCATAATAGGATAGCCATTCACTTGTAAGAAAAGCTCTCTAGGTACGTCCATTAATTTATGGCCAGCTGCGTCAGCAAATATATCATACGTAATAGTTGCGGGGAGCAAACTAATTTTTTCTTTGCAGGGAAGTGTCATAAGCACTTCAACACCATTAGGCCAAATACCTAATCCGCCGCCTATGGGCGCAATATCAGCCTGTTTTTCATAAATTTCTACTTGAAATCCTTGCTGACGCAACAAAATTCCCATTACTAACCCTGAAATTCCTGCACCTATAATAACTATTTTATTGCTCACAACTAAAAGCCATTTATTTACAGAGGACTGTATCGTAGATGATCAGTGCAACAAATGTCAACGTTAAAACGTTCATTTTAACGTTTTTTGGCTGATAATATTGCAAATATTAGCCATTTTTATTATCATGCATAAAAATTAAACTGATAAAAATAGCGATGAATAATCAGAAGAAGTTAAATCAAGCTAGCAGTATTATTCAATCATTGATGCAAGAATGCAGGATTACTGAAGCAGAGCTAGCCCGACAGACTCAATTACCGCAAACAACTATTAATCGGTTACTATTAGGCGGAACTACTGATCCCCGGGCTAACACTTTAAAGCCTATTGCTGATTTTTTTTGTGTTTCAATAGGGCAGTTATGTGGTTTTGAGCCACTGCCCCTTAATCGAATTGCGGGTATGGTAAATACCACGAATCCTTCAGCATGGCGCTTTATTCCTATAATTGCTTGGGAACAAATAAAATCCTGGCGCTTTACGCAAAAAACTATAACCCCGCTACAACACAAGAATTGGATTGGTACAGAGCGGGCACTATCAGAAAATTCATTTGCTTTACAAAGCTTAGCTTTTATGGAGCCTAGGTTTCGCAAAAATTCTACTCTAATTATTGATTCTGAAGCAAAATATAAAGACGGCCATTATATTATTATTGCCTTAGACGGTATTCATCCTACAGTGCGTAAAGTATTATTCGATGGCTCTGATGTATTACTTCAATCTTTTGATCAAAGTCAGCCAGCACTAAAGCTAGATAAAGAACACACAATTTATGGCACTATAGTTGAATCACGTTTGGATACTTATCATGACTAATTCGTATCGTATTATTTCTGTTGATGATAGTTATCATAACACCGGAAAAGTTTATGTAAAAATTCAATTAGTAGGCAAGTCGCAAACATTTAACCGACCGGTTAGCGAGCTCTATCAGAAAGAATGGTTAGAAAAGTTTTCGCGTGAGGATGTAGCTCATATTGCCGCTCTTTATACAGCAGAACATACTAAGAATTTAGAGTTAATAAAAAAATTTCCTAAGACCACACCGGCTACTAAATCTAGTGTCATTATCGTTGGTATTCTTTTTACCGCTTTTCTTATTTTAGCTAATTTAACAGCATTTAAGCTTGCGACGTTTGCTACTATTAATTTTCCTGCAGGGCTTATATTTTTTCCATTAACTTATGTTTTTGATGATATTTTAACTGAAGTGTATGGCTTTAAGATAAGTCGGCGCATTATCTGGATGGCACTTCTTGCCAATACCATTATCTTTATCGGTACATGGTGCACAATATACCTTCCTCCTTCACCCTTTTGGCATGAACAAGCAGCTTACGCAACAGTATATCAAGCAACCTTGCGTGTATTTACCGCATCAATGATCGGTTATTTTTTTGGTGAGTTTGCAAATTCTATGCTTCTTGCAAAATTAAAAGTATTAACTTCAGGAAATCATTTATGGTTACGCGCTGTGACAAGTACCGTCATTGGCGTTGGCATTGATACTATCTTTTTTATGCATATCGCCTTTCTATTTACCATGCCATACCACAGTCTTTGGGAAATAATAGCCACTATGTATGCACTTAAAGTCATCTATGAATTCTGCGCACTTCCTATTACCTATAAAGTATCTAATTATTTAAAGGAAAAAGATAACATTGATTATTACGACTTTAAAACAAACTTTAATCCTTTTTCTTTAGCTGTTTAAAATATTGAAATTGTATTATTTTTTTATGCAATGCAATAAAACATTAAGAATCAGCAAGTAGCCTGGGAGAAGGGCGTAGCCCGTATCCCAGGTTTTCGATGGATTTTTCGAAATTAAGAATTGCTATAAAATACTAGGTCTTATCAATCAAGTCGGGTTTTATTATAAAACCCGATAAGCGCGGAGAATATCAGCTGTGACAGCGAAAGCTCTGGGAGCACCGAATAAGTAATGAGTCAGATTTGCAGGCGCATGTGGATTATATTCATTTTAATCATGTAAAGCATGGCTATGTTGCCACAGCTAATGAGTGGATTTATTCCAGTTTTCATTATTATGTTCAGTTTGAGTTATTAGATAGAAATTGGGGAGGCGCTTTCTTGAGTGGAGAGTTCGGTGAATAATTGAGGTTCAAGGTAAACCTGCGATACGGGCTGCGCCCTTCTCCCAGGCTACGCCGGCTAATAAAACATCTCGTATTAATGCAACTACCAAATTTTTAGAAATTAGGATTTAGCTAGCGTAGGTCGGGCCTTGGCCCGACAAAAAGCACTTGATTAAGAAACAAAATTCATTTAGAAATAAGCTTTATGGAAAATAACTAGTCCAAACTCATGCAATATCGAAGAGTTTTCCTAGCAGGTGCAACTTATTTTTTTACAGTTAATCTTGCTAATAGAACAAATGATATTTTAATTAAAGAAATTAATTTGTTGTCTAATGTTATACAAATAACAAAAACAAAATATCCATTTAAAATACTTGCCTATGTAATCTTGCCTAATCATTTGCATCTAATAATGAGCCTGCCTGAAAATGATAGTAATTATTCATTACGTTTGCGTATGATTAAATCTCTCTTTTCAAAAGAATTCCCTTGTTTAGAACCCATTACGCCTGCAAGACAAAAAAAGCGAGAACGAGGTATTTGGCAAAGGCGCTTTTGGGAGCATCTTATCCGAGATGAATTAGATTTAGAAAACCATGTAAATTATATTCATTTTAACCCGGTGAAACACGGTTATGTTCAAAAAGCCTCTAACTGGAGATATTCTAGCATACACCGATATATCCAAAGAGGAATAATTACTAATGATTGGGCATGGTGTGATACATTGCCAGCAGATAATCACTTTGGAGAATAGTTTGGATTTGTCGGGCCACAGGCCCGACCTACGCTAGCTAAAACACTTCGAGACATTCGAGTAAATAAAGTAATTTAATATGAGCATCTTTCCTTGTTCTGTAATAAATTTAATATATTATTAGTATTGTATATACACAATTTGATTGATTTATAATCATATTTGTTGGCTAGTTGATAATAACTTAATTTATAAGGGACTTAGTTAAGGCAGCAAGTAGACTTGGAATGGGGCTTAGCTGGTGAAATTGCTTAAGGCAATTTTACAAATTGAAGACTTCAATTTTATTAAATTACGCTTATTGTACTGTATAAGTTAAATAATATTATCAAACAATAAGCAAATTGATCAAAATTTATGTTAAAATAGAGGTAGAGATATTTTTGGTTGAATAAAATGAATTTTAGTGAATTTTTAGAATGGGTTAAGCAGTTTGCAGAACAAAATAAAGATAATGTGCAACTATCATCATACATTAAGGAATTTAATGATTGTTTAAATGAGCGGAGCTTAGTTAACTGTTTTTATAATATAAGTACTCTTTTAGTAGCTATTGAACAGTTACAAAATATAAATTATAACAACATTTATACCGCAAAACAGGTATTAGAGAATTTAAATCTCTATATTTTTAATTCTTCAATGAATGATTTTAAAGGGGTTATACTAGCCTTACCTCGTGCTGTGATACCAATAGTATCATCTGTGGATGAGCAGACAGGCGAGCAGACAATAGTAGCTAAAATTAATAAACTTTATAATAATTATAAACAAAGTATTACAGCGGAGGGGATTAGAAAACATCTTCCGAGAGATGAGCTTGAATGGCATGCATATTTTGTACAGGTACTAGCAAAACAATATGGCGGTACTGATTTTAATTATATAAATTTTAATGCATTTTTAAATGCTACATCAGCGCTTTATGGTAAAAATATAAGGGACCTATCTGTACCCAACCAACTGAAATCTTTTCACCAAGTAAATCAAGATGACTTAAAAAACTTTGCTGAATATTCAAAAAGCTTGGCTAATGGTTCTTCATTATATAAATCCAGATTTGAAGAATTTAAAAGAGACATTTCAAGTAAAAAGGAAAAAGAAATTAAACAGCAATCTACTATTGATTTGCTTAAAAATATAAAAACATTAATTGAACAAACCCCTTGGAAAGTTGGCAAGTGGGGAAGTAAATCAGAAATAGAAGTAGATGGAAAACTTATTAAAGTTCCAAATCACATTTATAAAATTTATGAAAAAGCTAAAGCAGGAATAGATACACCTCAATTAGCGAGTGAAGCTCTTACAGAGATAAGCAAAATTGCGGAAAAAGCGGTTAATGATAAACCTTTATTGTTTAGCAGTTATAGAAAGAGAGATAAGCAAACGCAAGAGGCTTATGATTCAATAGTTAATCAAACAAAGCTACAATAAAAGGGCTCTACACCATTTGAAGGGACACTTTAATTAAGCTAGACTAAGCTAATGTCATGGATTCTAATGGTGGCCAGAGGTGGAATCGAACCACCGACACAAGGATTTTCAGTCCTTTGCTCTACCGACTGAGCTATCTGGCCCCAAGAGGTTGCTATTAAACTCTGTTAATGGTTTTGAGTCAAGTATCAAAATTAAATTTTTTTTACATATTTCTTTTTTATAATCACTTAATTGATTAGAGTTTTACCCTTGTGGAATATAACCTGTCGGTTTGTCTGAACCTTCACCAAAAAAGAATTTTTCCATTTCTTTCAATAAGAACTCTCGTGCTTTTGGATCAATAAGACTTAAGCGATATTCATTAATAAGCATCGTTTGATGCGCAAGCCACATTTTCCAAGCCTGCTTTGAAACTTGCTGATAAATTCGCTCACCTAAGGGGCCGGGGAAGGGTGTAGAGTCTAAGCCCTCTAATTCTTGATTTAATTTTGCACATAAAATTTGTCTAGTCATAAATGGCCTACTTTTTTGCTGTAGTAATCGGAAGTTATTTTATAGGGATAAGCGGTAAAAATAAATTAAACTTTTCTTTTGGAAAACATTTTGGTCAAAAGATCGATTAATAAAAGCTTATTAAAGGCCTTTTACGTCTGCAACATCAATTAGTTTTCAATCAGCCCTAATAACAACATCAATCTAGGCGGCATTGTACCTGCGCAAGCATAATATGTTGTGATAATAACTGCTCTTGCTCTGTATTTAAGCTCTCAAACTGAACTGCTGTTCTATAGTTATCAGTACTGAAATACTGACTATAAACAACTATAGCATTCACAATAATAGGTATCATTTTTGGTTTGGTATAAATAACCATTTTCAAAGAAGTATTTTCTTTTATTTTCTTTTTTGTATAAAAAGCCATACCGCCCAGGCTAATATTAACTTTATGTTTAGGTGTTTTCTCAGCAATTGATAAATGCCGCATTAGATAATCAATTTTAGCATTTAATAAATTTAAATAGTGAGCGATGGCAGGTTCTTTAAGTGCAAGTGATTGGGTTAGCTTAGATAACTCATAATCAAGACTTTGGAAATAGCGCGTTGTTTCTAAGTATCGTTGCCCACTATGACCTAGCAACTCTTCAGTAATTGATTTATCTGAATTGAAAGTTCCGGACTCAATGACTTTATATTCAAAATAGATTTCATCATCTATGCGAAAATGTTGTCTGCGTTCATGTACAGGCATAATCACTCCATTAATTCCATTTACTAGAGCCTTTGTATAACCGATAGATTTTACTTTACTGCTACCTTGTAAGCCTTTTTTTGATGTTCTTATATGCTAATAAATTTAACTCCTTAAAACGCTTACGCCTTGTCAATAAAGTAAAATCTATCGGTTATACAAAGCTCTATTAATATTAAGCCTTAAATTAACTATAGTCAGAGATTTAAATGATGGTAAAATAAATTAAAGAAATTTAGCAAATGAAATCATTTATTGGGAGCCAGAAGTCTGCTTATCATAAATCGTATTAGATACATTAATATTTCTGATATAAGGATTATTTGCTAATTTTTCTATAATTTCATTAGCTATCTTATAGTGTATTTTAGCAAATATTAATGTTACAGTATCATGCTCTAAATTTTTAGCTGGATGTACGATTAACTGCCCAACTTGGTTAACATTATCACCAATAATTTCTCTAAGAAACTCCATAGACATAAGCCCATGCTTTATTTGAAAATTTAGAACGCGCCTCGTTCGCTTCGCTTCAAATTTATCCTCAAGTGGTTTAACTACAATTAAAATAATCAGAATAATAACTGTGGTTGCAATTCCGGCAAAGTAAAGGCCACCACCAATAGCAAGGCCAATACCTGCAGCCACCCAGATACTTGCTGCTGTAGTTAGGCCATGTACTACATTATTACGTAAAATAATCGCGCCTGCGCCTAAAAAGCCTATCCCTGATACAACTTGGGCTGCTATCCGCGAGGGATCAAGAACAATATGATTGTGTGCAGGGCTTAAGATATCAAAAAACCCAAAGGCAGAAATAACCATAATTAAGCATGAACCGGTGCATACAAGCATATGAGTACGCAAGCCCATAGCCCAAGATAAGCGTTCTCTTTCTAAGCCAATAATACAGCCTAAAAAGGCTGATAATAATAAACGTAAGATTAATTCACTCGAAGATAACATAATTATCCTAAATATTGATTCTGTTCAAATTATAGTAACTTTCCTTGGTACAACTTTTGCTTTACTTAAATAATAGTTTTAATTACAAAAATAAAATTTTATAGTAACTGAATATTAATAAATTTTTTATACCCAGGTAAGATAATTTTAACTACAATATAACTTTATAACTTAAAAATAATAAATTATGTTTAAACCTTTAGCCCTTTATATTGGCTTACGTTATACCCGAGCAAGAAAGAAAAATCATTTTGTTTCGTTTATTTCTTTAAGCTCGATGCTTGGTATTGGTATTGGGGTAATGGTTTTAATTACGGTTCTTTCAGTTATGAATGGCTTTGATGAGCAAATTCATAACCGATTTTTTGGTATGGCACCAGAAATTACCATTACAAGTTCTAGCGGTAAAATAGCTAATTGGCAAATGCTAGAAAATCAGCTAACAACCTTCCCACGTGTAAAAGCAATTGCGCCTTTTATAGGAGCTCAAGGGTTAGTAACTCATAATGGACAAGTTTTGCCAATTGTACTAACAGGTGTATTACCTGAAAAAGAACAACAAGTATCTCATATAAAAGATAAGTTGTTAGCAGGTGATATCGCCAATTTACAGCACTTTGGTATTATTTTAGGTCGTGGTCTAGCTGACAATTTAGGTCTAATGTTAGGTGATAAAGTTTCTATTATGATACCCCAGGCAACGGTTACTCCAGCTGGTATGATACCGCGGTTTAAGCGTTTTACAGTGGTGGGAGTCTTTTCAGCTGGCAGCGGTTTTAATTTTGACACTTCTTTAGGATTTGTAAATATAACTGATGCGCAAAAATTATTGCAGATGGGAAATGACGTTACTGGGCTTAAAATGAAAATTGCGAATGTTTATGACGCCCCAGAAATGACTAAAGAGCTTAGCGATAAGCTGGGCGAAGGATACCAAGTGGCTAATTGGACTAATCAATTTGGCGCTTTTTTTGAAGCAGTAAAAATGGAAAAAACTATGATGTTTTTAATTCTTCTGCTAATTATTGCAGTTGCTGCTTTCAATCTTGTTTCCTCATTAGTGATGGTTGTTAATGATAAGCAATCTGAGATTGCCATCTTGCGAACTATTGGTGCTACTCCTGGAACTGTTCTTTGGATATTTATTGTGCAAGGAATGGTAGTAGGCGCAGTTGGTACATTAATAGGGTTAATAGGTGGATTAATTTTGGCGAGTAATGCAACAGCAATAGTCAATGGGCTGCAGTCACTTTTCCATTTTAAAGTAATGTCTTCAAGCATTTATTTCGTTGATTATTTACCTTCAAAAATAATGATTAAAGATTTAATTGAAGTTTGTATAATAGCGTTATTAATGAGTTTTGTTGCTACTATTTATCCTGCTTGGCGTGCCTCAAAAACGGTGATAGCGGAGGCATTACACTATGAATAATACTATTTTAAATTGTGTAAATTTAAGTAAAACTTATCATGATGGGGTTAATACAGTTGAAGTTTTAAAGCAAGTTAACCTTACAATTAATCAAGGTGATCGCTTAGCTATCATTGGGCCTTCTGGTTCTGGCAAAAGTACCTTATTACATTTACTAGGTGGGCTTGATAATCCGACTAAGGGTGAGGTGGTTATTGAAAATTCAGCTTGGCATACGCTTAGTGAAAAACAGCGTTGTAAGGTTCGTAATAAGGAATTAGGCTTTATTTATCAATTTCATCATCTCTTGCCTGAATTTAGTGCTATTGAAAATGTTGCTATGTCTCTATTATTAGGTGATACAGCTATTACTAGTGCTCGTGAACAAGCGGTAGCAATTTTAGAGGAAGTAGGGCTTAGTCATCGGCTTGATCACAAGCCTTCACAGCTGTCTGGCGGTGAAAGGCAGCGTGTGGCTATAGCTCGAGCATTAGTTCACAAGCCTTTTTGTGTGCTTGCGGATGAACCGACAGGTAATCTGGATCAGGCCACTGCCCATAAAGTGTTTGAATTGATGTTAAATTTAAATAAAAATTTAAATACAGCATTAGTAATCGTAACCCATGATCAACAATTAGCTTCGCAAATGGATAAGATTTTTACAATTAAAGAGGGCGTTTTAACTTAGTTTATTTGGAATGTTCTTTGTATCAATAATGTAATTCGGTGCTAGATCTAATAGGTAATAAATGTTGAGCTAAGACTAATCTCCCTGGATCCCGCGGACAAGCCGCGGGACGTCGAATGTATTCGAATGCATAAAGATAGACTTTAAGGTCCAGCTATATAGACCTTAAAGTTGATGTATAAAAAAAACTAAAAGCTCAAACCCCTTGTCTACGTCCCGCGACCTGTTCGCGGGATCGAGAGGTTAATAGTTGTAGTTAGATTCTCGGCACGAAAACGTTCCTTTCTGTCTACGTCCCGCGACTTGTTCGCGGTATCCAGGAGTTAATAGCTGTAGTTAGAATCTTGGCACGAAAACGTTCGCCTCTGTCTACGTCCCGCGACTTGTTCGCGGGATCCAGAGGTTAATAGTTGTAGTTAAATTCTTCGCACGAAAAACGTTTTCCATGTATGTAAGAAAGCCGTTTTAACACACATTTTAATAATCAGCGTGTCCAGGTGTGCGAGGAAATGGAATGACGTCGCGCACATTAGCAATCCCTGTCACATAAGTAATTAAGCGCTCAAAACCTAAACCAAAACCTGCATGGGGTACTGAACCATAGCGTCGTAAATCTCTGTACCATTGGTAATGGTCTTTATCTAGGTGACATGCCTCCATTCGCTTATCCAGAATTTCTAAACGCTCTTCACGTTGGCTACCACCAATAATCTCACCAATACCTGGCGCTAAAACATCCATCGCTGCTACGGTGCGGCCATCCTCATTTAGGCGCATATAAAAGCCTTTAATTTCTTTAGGATAATCGGTAATAATTACCGGCTTTTTACAAAGTTCCTCAGCAAGATAGCGTTCATGTTCTGATTGTAAGTCAAGTCCCCAACTTACGGGGTAATCAAACGATTTTTGTGCTTTTTCTAATTGGGCAATCGCATCAGTATAGGTCATGACCTCAAATTCAGATTCAATGATGTTTTCTAAACGCTCGATACAGCCCGGTGCAACAAATTGATTGAAAAAGGCCATATCATCTGGGCACTCTTCTAAAACAGTTTTACTTAAAAAGCGCAATAAAGCTTGGCTTAAGTTACAAATAGTTTTTAAATCGGCGAAAGCAATTTCAGGCTCAACCATCCAAAATTCTGCTAAGTGACGGCTAGTATTGGAATTTTCAGCTCTAAAGGTGGGGCCGAAAGTATAAACTTTCGACATGGCAAGACAATAAGCTTCAACGTTTAATTGTCCTGAAACGGTTAAAAAAGTTTCCCGACCAAAGAAATCTTCTGCAAAGTCAATCTTTCCATCTTCTTTTTTTGGTAAGTTCATTAAATCTAGAGTACTAACTCGAAATAACTCTCCAGCGCCTTCACAGTCACTTGCTGTAATAATTGGAGTATGAATCCAAAAAAAACCTCGCTCATTAAAAAAACGATGAATAGCTTGAGCAAGTGTGTGTCTTATACGCGTTACAGCACTAATTGTATTGGTACGTGGTCTTAAATGTGCTACTTCACGTAAAAATTCAAGCGTATGTTTTTTTGCTTGAATAGGGTAGTGTTCAGGATCATCAACCCAGCCAACTACTTCAAGTGCTTCTACTTGAATTTCAAAAGATTGGCCTTTTCCCTGCGAAGCAACTAGCTTACCAGTTGCTTTAAGTGAACATCCGGTCGTAATTTTTAGAACATCCTGCTGATAATTTGATAATTGAGAAGGAACTACCAGCTGAATTGGCGAGAAACTAGAGCCATCATGTAGATTAATAAAAGAAAGGCCCGCTTTTGAATCCCGTCTTGTTTTTACCCAACCTTGAACGGTCACTGTTTTATCAATGCTTATTTCACCTTCTAAGCATTGTTTTACCGTATAGACATCTGTCATTATGTACTCCGAAATCAAATAGAGAGTGATATAGCGCCACCCACTAAACTTTATACTAAGTAAGCTCGGCTTAGTCATGTATCTTTTCTGTACATTTCTTTGCCTCGCTCACTTGCGCCTTGTTTAAAACTTAGTGCGCGACGCTATAGAATCATTGTGAGTTTAATTTAATAGCACGAAGGCCTTATTAACGACAAAAAACTTACTTTTTTTAAGTTTAAGCTGTAAAAAAGTGGTTTTGTCATATAGCGGAAATAATACACTAAATAAAATCAAGAGGGGAACCTATGTGGGCGCAAGTTACATTGATTTTTGCAATCTTTTTTGTATCGTTAAGTTATGCAGACACTGAAATAAAATTATATAGACCTTTTGGCGATGTAGTAGAGCAACAGCCTCTAGTTATAAAAGCAACCTATTCAGGGGTGTGCTGGCAGCAATCTAGGCGAATACAGCGTGAAGATGCCTGGCGATGCCAGGTACAAGACAAAATCTATGATCCTTGCTTTGTAAAACAATTTAGTGCATTTAAGCAAGCCATTTGCCCACAATCCCCGTGGAATGGAGCGAGTGTATTAATCAACTTACCAGCAGCAGTTAACAATAGTCAGCATAGTCAACTAGATGTTTCTAAGACCTATCCTTGGGCAATTGAATTAAATACCGGCGAACGATGTGAAGCTTTAGATAAAGAAGCAATGTATGATAATATGCCTATACGATATCGCTGTAATAATCAAACAGAACTTTTAGGTCATCTACAACGCTGTAAGTCAACTTGGACAATATTACAACGTGATAAGAATAGCCAAATTACAACTGTCATTGTTACGAAAGCTTGGTTTTAAGCTTATTAGTTTTTCTTAAATTCAAGGTATTTAATTTGCTAAAATTAAATTGTTTTCATGAAAAAAGGAGCTCTTTTGAACCATTTAATTGCCAAAACACATCCAGAGTGGCATGCCATTTTAGAAAATGCATTGGCTTGTATGGATCAAAATTATTTACAAGAGATAGAAAAGAGTGCTAATTGGTTGCCTGGATTAGATAGGCTATTTGCAGCTTTTCAGTGGCCTTTATCAAAAGTTCGTTATATTCTATTGGGCGAATCACCTTATCCTCGTGCACAATCAGCAAATGGCTATGCTTTTTGGGATAACGCAGTTAAATCGCTTTGGAGTGCCAAAGGCTTAAGTAAGGAAGTTAATCGCGCAACTTCTTTGCGCAACTTTATTAAAATGTTGCTGCTTACCCGAGGTGATTTAAAAGAAAATGATTTGTCCCAAGCAGCTATTGCTAAACTGGATAAATCTCACTATTGTCAGACTGCCGAGCAATTATTTTTAAATATGCTTCATCAAGGTTTTTTATTATTAAATGCAACTTTAGTTTTTAGCCAACCTGTTCGCCTACATGCTAAGCAATGGCGCCCTTTTATGGCTAGTTTATTAAAACAATTAGCAGATTATAATCCTTCTTTACAATTAATTTTATTTGGTTATTTTGCAGCGCAAATACCAGAGACAAAACTCTTTAAAAGCTTAACCTCTGAACATCCTTACAATATTAGTTTTATTACAAATCCCGATGTTTTAGATTTTTTTAAACCCTTAAATTTATTAAATTGCCATGAATAATCAGACCACAATAAATGAACAAGAAATAGCCAAATTTGCTAAGCTTAGCGCTCAATGGTGGGATAGGGAAGGTGATTTAAAAACGTTGCATGATATTAACCCCGCTCGTTTTGAGTTTGTTAAAGAATTTACCGCATTAAAGCAAAAAACTTTTTTAGATGTTGGTTGTGGCGGTGGTATTTTAAGTGAAGCATTAGCAGAAGAAGGGGCTTTAGTAACGGGTATTGATGCAGGCTATGAGGCTATTGAGATAGCAAAAGCACATGCAAGCATTAATCATTTAGTAATTAATTATGTTAATACGCCTATTGAGGATTATGAAGCGACCTGTTTTGATAATATTACTTGTATGGAAATGCTTGAGCATGTTTCAGAGCCTGAGTTAGTCATTAAGCACTGTACACGGTTGTTAAAACCTGGCGGTCTATTATTCTTATCTACTATTAATCGTACCTTAAAAGCTTACGCAGCGGCCATTATTGCTGCTGAATACCTTTTGCATTTACTGCCTAAGCAGACTCATGACTACTATAAATTTATAAAGCCTGCTGAATTAGCTGCTATGGCTAGAGCAGAAGGCCTTGAAGTTATAAGCATAAGAGGAATGAATTATAATCCACTGAGTCGCACTGCCAGCTTACAACCTTCTGTAAGCGTGAACTATTTAATGTGCTGTAGAAAAGTTTAAAAGAATTGTTAATGAATAGATTGCTTAAATAATGTTAACTTAAGGGTACTATTATTTCTTCCTAAGAGGGAATCTATCTTTAACTTACATTGTTGTGTTGATTTAAAAATAGATTCCCAGCTGCGCGGGAATGAAAGGTAATTTAGCAAGCATAGGTTAGACCTAGCTCAACGATTTACTCTTTTACTTTAGCAGTAGTAGCATTGGCATTATCTTTCTTTTCGACATAGCGTTGCTGATATCGCTGATAAGCATATTTAGCTTGCTCAGTTGTTACAACATCAACTTCATTGCCATAAAGATCAACCCGTGCGCTATCTGCTTTTTGACAATTTAAATAAGCAGGTGATGAACTGTAATAGCTTAATGCTTCTCTTAATGCCTTCTTACTAAAAGGGGGTGAATCTAGCCTATCATAAAATTCAACTATCTCATCAAAAATACCAATTTGTAATGGTTTAACTTGTCTGCTTTTTTTAAAAAAAGCATTTGGAAAATGCTCAATAAGCCAATTAATTATCATTTGCTTATCTTTTTTTGCGCCTTCATGCTGATTCATAACGTTACTCAATATAGTTAATTGCCATGCTAATTTTTAAGAAATAGCTTAGTATTACAAACTTAATTTAAATTAAGCAGTATACAAGTTTATGTTAAATTATAAACTACTATAATTAAAATGCTCGGAAAGTTTCTACTTATAATACCATCCATTATATTTCAACCTCACTTTATTACAGATTTGTCTCTTTAATAGAAGACCATTTTCGCTTCGTTAGTGATTAGTGGTTGACTTCCTATTTCTAAATAAGGCTAAATTGTAAATAAAAACATCTTTAATAAAAAGCCTTTTCCTATCTGATGTGTGATAAATGGAATCGGAATATTTCTTGTTTTGGCCCAAGAAATATCTCAAGTTGATTTGAGAGAAAGAGCTTTTTGCTGGTAAGAAAGTTTTTGGTTTTTTATTAAGTTATTGATTAATAAATAATTAAAAAATTAATAAGTTTTTAAAGTTGTCACTTATTTAAAATTTTGAGCTTGCTGTATACTCATCTAGCTGCTAAGTTTACAGCATGACTTCATAAGGAATTGAAGTCTACAAAAGGATTTGGAATCATACGGAAATGATACTCAAGGATTGAGAGCAGAACAGGATGTTCTGGTTGGAAGACTGCGAAAAGCCAGGGAAGAGCCCTGGCTTTATTTTTTTATACTAATACAAAGCCTGAATGAGCTAAATAATATTTATCTGGATAATAAGCAAAAACGACAGAGCCATCTTTAATAGTGTTGATAACCGGTTTAGCAAGTGTTTTTGCTATCGACGGGCAACCCCAGCTTCGACCTGCTTGACCTGCTTTCTTAATAAAAGTTGGTTCAACATACCACGCACCATGAATAACTACTCGACGATTATAAGCATTATCATTAATACCCTTTTCAAGCCCTTGCAGATTTAATGATAAGCCCTTAGAACCTATATAAGTGCCACGTGTAACATAAGTACCTAAGCTCGTCTCTTTGCTAGACATGCGATTGGAAAAATGACGAGGAACGCTAGCGCCTGAATTTCTACCGTGGGCCACATAGGTATTGTATAGGAGCTTTTCTTGTTTTAAGTCAAAAATCCACATGCGTTGTTTAGAGGAGGGTAAAGAGTAATCGATAACAGTTAATACAGGTTTTTTAACATCACCTTTGGTTGATGCTTTTTGATAAGCTGCTAGCGCTAGTCGTAAAACTTTTTGATCAAGCTCGGGCGCTTTTTGACTTAGGAGCTGAACTTGTTGGTTAATGTCTGAAATTTTCTTAACTTCTACTGCTTTCTCAATAATCGGTTCTTTAATTTCAACTGCTTTTTCAATAATTGGTTTTTTAATTTCAACTGCTGTTTGGTTAATTAGTTGATTTGGTGTTGAAGGTGCTGTTACTGTAGGCGTAGTTGTTGAAACACTAGAAGAGAATAGAGCAACAGACAGTAGGCTCAATATTGTATTCATAATTCCTCGTTTTTTATTGATAAACCCACAATCATAGAATGTATTTCTCTTGTTACTTGCAGTTAAAAATAATTCCTTTATGCTGGTTAGCGCGGTTAATTGAACCATTTTTAACTTGGCTAACTTAGAAGATAAACATCTGCAACTGCAGGGTTAAAAAGTTAAAACCAGAACCCAAATTTGGTTAAAGGGTGTTGTTAGGATTGGTGATTATATTGACAAATGAAGCAAATGTAAAATTATAAGAATAATGACTGATCATTTAATAATTTTTTTAATCAATTCAAAAGCTTATACATTTTCGAAATTTTGTTATGTATAATATATATACATATAGTATTTTTTGTTTTCAAAAAAAATAGTGTTTTATGTAAAAATTTGTTTTATTAAATATCTATTTGTTAAAAAAAAGATCTATAAATTTTTAATTTTTGGTTAAAAATGAATCAAATTATGGTATGCTGGTGTTGAGGTATTTTTGATAAATATAATTTCATTTAAATATTTTCTGAATTATCATCCCATCATGTATTTAGCCAGTTTTATTGGAGATAGCTATGTTGGAAAGGTCAAGTACGTATCTTCCACAAGAAAGCCGAACATTAATTAATAAAGCTTATCGAATGAATGAGCAGACCTTAGTTAATGAACTTATTAAAAATGCCACTTTGTCACCCCAAATGGTACAAGTGATTCAGAATCTTGCTACAAACTTAGTAGAGAAAGTTAGAACGCTGCGCAAGAAAACAACAGGAATTGATTCCTTTCTTACCGAGTATGCTTTATCAAGCGAAGAAGGTATTGCGCTTATGTGCCTCGCTGAAGCATTACTCCGGGTGCCTGATAATGCTACTATAGATAGCTTAATTAAAGATAAGCTAGCTTCTGCTGATTGGAAATCACATCGTGGGCAAAGTGAGTCTTTCTTTGTTAATGCAACGACATGGGCATTAATGTTAACAGGCAAAGTATTAACGCCTGAACGAGCAGACACTCGGTTAAGTAAAGCACTTTTAACGTTAATTAATCGTAGTGGTGAAGGAGTAGTTCGTAAAGCGGTTGAAAAAGCAATGCGAATTATGAGTAAACAATTTGTAATGGGCAGAACAATCACTGAAGCCGTATCGCGGGCAAGGAAGAAAGAAACAGAAGGTTATCGCTACTCATATGACATGCTTGGTGAAGCAGCACTTACGCAAATTGATGCAGAACGTTACTTCATAGCCTACAGTAAGGCCATAGAAGTTATTGGCAGCAAAGTTGCAGAAAATAGTACCGTTTATCAGCGCCCCGGTATCTCAATTAAATTATCAGCGCTGCATCCACGTTATTATGAAGCACAACGCGATAGAGTAATGGCAGAGCTACCACCTAAGCTATTAGCATTAGCGCAAGCGGCATGTCAATATGACATTGCGTTAACTATTGATGCTGAAGAATCAGAAAGATTGGAATTATCTTTAGATGTAATAGAAAAAGTATTTAATGATGTAAGCCTTGATGGTTGGAACGGTTTTGGAATAGCAGTGCAATCCTATCAGAAGCGAGCCTTTTTCTTATTAGATTGGATTGCAGATTTGGCAAGAAAAAATTATCGCCGCATCATGGTCAGACTAATTAAAGGCGCTTATTGGGATAGTGAAATAAAGAAAACACAAATGCAGGGGCTTTCTGATTATCCTGTTTTTACGCGAAAAGTTTTTACTGATGTGTCTTTCCAAGCTTGTGCTAAGAAGATTTTAACCATGACGGATGCTATTTATCCGCAATTTGCCACTCATAATGCCTATTCAGTAGCCATGATTTTAAATTTAGTAGGTGATTATCGTGATTTTGAATTTCAATGCTTACATGGTATGGGTAAAGAGCTCTATGAACAAATAGTGCCCGCTAATCAGTTAGGTATTCCTTGTCGTATTTATGCGCCAGTAGGAAGTCATGAAGACTTATTGCCTTATTTGGTACGACGCTTATTAGAAAATGGAGCTAACTCTTCGTTTGTAAACCGTATAGTCGATGAGAAAGCACCCATTAGTTCTTTAGTAGAAGACCCAGTTGCCAAAGCGCTGGCCCTCATTAATAAACCTAATCCAAATATTGTGCCGCCCAAAGATCTATTTATGCCAGAGCGGCCTAATTCTGTTGGTTTCGATTTTAGTGATCGTGACCAAGTTCGGCAATTAAAAGCGATTTATGAGCAAATGGATTTTAAACATTGGCAGGCAGGACCATTAATAGCGGGCAAAGCAACTAAGCAGGTTGAGTATAGTGTCGCCTCTCCTCAAAATCAACAAGATACTATTGGTCGAATTTCAGAAGCTACGCCAGAAGATATACAAGCGGCACTACAAAATGCCGAAACAGCTTTCCCTTCCTGGAATACAAAAGCTGTAAAAGAGCGCACAAAAATTTTATTGCGACTTGCTGATTTACTAGAGGAAAATAAACCGTTGCTGCTAGCAATGCTTTGTAAAGAGGCAGGGAAAACCTGGTCTGATAGTGTAGCGGAAGTTCGTGAAGCCATTGACTTTTGTCGATATTATGCAGCGCAAGCCATGAAATTAATGGCTTCCCCGCAGAAACTACAAGGCTATACAGGAGAACTTAATGAGCTTTCTTTACACGGTCGCGGTATTGCACTTTGTATTAGCCCTTGGAATTTTCCCTTAGCCATTTTTACCGGTCAAATTGTCGCGGCTTTAGTAATGGGTAACTGTGTAATTGCTAAACCTGCAGAGCAAACACCACTTATTGCTGCTACTGCAGTTAAACTCATGTACCAAGCTGGTATTCCAGCCGATGTCTTGCAACTATTACCTGGCTCAGGGGAAGTAGTAGGTGCTGCATTAGTTAATGACCTACGCATTAAAGCTATTTTATTTACCGGTTCAAACCAGACTGCTGACAGTATTAATAAAACATTAGCTTCTCGCGGTGGTGAGATGATTCCATTTATCGCTGAGACAGGTGGGCAAAATGCCATGATTGTAGATTCTTCAGCGCTGTTAGAACAAGTTGTTGTTGATGCAATTCATTCAGCTTTTGGAAGTGCTGGACAACGCTGCTCCGCACTAAGAGTTTTATATGTACAAGACGAAGTATATCCCCGATTAATACATTTATTAAAAGGAGCTATGGCAGAGCTTAAAATAGGTGATCCACAATGGTTGGTGACTGACATTGGTCCTGTTATTGACGAGGATGCTTTAAGAGCATTACAAGATCATGTACGTACTATGCAGCAAGACCACGAACTCATTTATCAATGTAATTTAAATGATGACTGTAAAAGTGGTTACTTCATGCCGCCTACCGCTATTGCCATTGACTCTATTAAGGCGTTAAAAAAAGAAGTATTTGGGCCAGTTTTACATGTTATTCGCTATAGACGAAAAGAGTTAGATAAAGTCATTGAAGATATTAACAGCACTGGCTACGGTTTAACTTTAGGTATTCACAGCCGCATAAATCAACAAGTTGATTATATACGTAAACATATTCATGCTGGTAATTGTTATGTTAACCGCAACATGATTGGCGCTGTAGTAGGCTTACAGCCATTTGGTGGCGAAGGGCTTTCAGGTACAGGGCCAAAAGCAGGGGGGCCATATTATTTACTGCGTTTATGTCATGAACGAACTTATACCGTTGATACGACAGCCGCAGGCGGTAATGCGAGTTTAATGTCACTGCCGGAAGATTAACTAGCAATGACAAATAGGTTAAAGTAGTTAAATGTTAGAATCATTATTACTTTTAAATTTAAGCAGCCGCTAAAAATTGTTTTGCAGAAAGCTAGTGCAATAATCACTTTGCACTAGTGATTTCATTATTCTAAGTGTTATTAAAGCTAATAAATTGTTAAAGGGTTCTTGTCATTACTGAGGATTTTTCTAACTCTAATTCAGTTAGCATTCGACAAAGTGCAAAAGTTTTAAGCTTTTCAAAAGACTGTTGCATTATTTCCACAGTAATTTTCTTTTCACAATCGTAGCCCGTCCAGAATTTAGTTAGATTACGATGCATATTTTCTGCAAATTTAGGATAATCTTTTTCTGGATAAACCCCACCTGCTGATTCGGGTAGCATTAAATTCCAAATAGCTATTCCTGCAACCAATACTTCATCAAGTGTTACTGATTTACTATCTAGTTTGAGATCTATATAAGCTTTTTCTACGGCAGCTGGAGCAAGCATGTTAACAGTATGCTTATCAAAAAGCTGATGGTTCTCATCACCTGCTAATTCATGAAAGATATGACAGGAAGCTTCAAACACTAAATAAGGTAAGCTTATTAAGTGTTTATCAGTAGGTATTTCTAAGAGCTCTTTAAACAACTTTGTATTTATCTCATCTGATTCGCTTTCGCCACCGTAGCTCATATAAAAGGAAACCTTCCATTTACTTGCGAGCTTTCCAAGTATCGGAGCAGCATCTTCAGCTGACTTTTCAAATAGGCGGAAATTATACATAGCATCACTTCAATATTAAATTCTATTGCTCTACTTTAACAAATGAAAATTAAGGTTATATGACGTAATGGTTGCAATCGACTACTAATATTGCACAAGATAAAAATGAAAGTTTTCTAGCAGATTCTTTCTGCTAAACCTCGTCCTGTGGCTTGTCCACAGGATCTAGTAATGTAACATGTGCACTGATCTTAGGCTTTAGTTCTTTTCTTTGCCCACCACCAAGGAATTGCGACAAAGACAAAAAGACCGATAATTAAAAATGCTTCAAAAAAGGCGATATTTTCAATAGGGATTTGGGTGGGCGGAACAAAGCCAATGAGCATTGCAACTAAGCAGCATAGGATTCCTGTTAGAGAAATTAACCACATGACTGCATTGCCACCTGGAACGCGATAGACGCGTGGTAAATTAGGTTGGCTATAGCGTAATTTAATTGCTGCTGCAAACATGAAAATATAAACTAATAAGGCCATTTGCGCACAAAGGTCACTAAGAAGCCAATAAGCTGCATTCACCGAATCAAATAGGATAAATACACTAGTTAATAACGTAAAGATAATTCCTTGAATAATTAAGATAGCAACAGGCGAGCCATATTGATTAACTCGCGCAAATATATTTGGCAATGAACCATCACGAGCCGCAATTAAAAGCCCTTTAGTCGGACCGATGATCCACGCAGAAACCCCACTTAATCCCCCAAGAATGATTAATAGGGCAATCACAAAAGTCATCCAAGCCATATTATAGCTATTAAAGAAAATAGCAAAAGCATCAATTAAGCCTGATACCACACTAAGTTTAGCATTAGGAACAACGGCAACAATGGCAAGAGAGCTTAAAACAAGGGTTAAGAAGATAATGAAGATAGAATAAAGAATGGCCCGCGGATAATCTCTATGGGGGTTTTTGACCTCTTCAGCATGCACAGCGGACATCTCAACCCCAATTAAACCAAATAAAACCGCTGCAAAGAGTGATAAATTACCCAAATTACTAAAATCAGGTAACCAAGAGCTTGACCAGTCAACAGCACTTGGTCGACCTTGTAATAGCCAAATTATACCTAAGCCAATAATAATTAGCATAGGTAAAATAGTGCCAAAAATAGCCCCGATAGTACTGACCCAACTTGATAAGCGCATGCCAAAACAATTTAATAAGGTAAATAACCAAAATGCACTGATAGTTGTTGTTAAAAGGTATAATTTATTATTAGCAAGTTCAGGGGCAAAAAGATAAGAAAAGGTAGCGGCAATAAAGGCTAAAATAGTAGGGTACCAGACAACATTATAAATCCATTGCAGCCAAATGGTAATAAAGCCAGCACGCTGTCCAAAAGCTTCTCGTACCCAAACATAAATACCGCCTGTTTTTGGGTAGGCTGTGGCGAGTTCTGCAGCAACTAAAGCAATAGGAATAAAAAAAGTAATGGCAGCAACCCCATAATAACTAATTAAGGGCAAACCTAATTTTGCGCTCATAGGTAGCGTACGTAAGCTATCAACGGCAATAACATTGATCATGACTAAGGAAAAAACGGAAAGCACTTTTTTAGGCGGGTACATGCACAAAAATCCTTGAATACAACTAATTAAAACTAAGATTCTTTTTTATAATTAATATTAATGGCTACAAATTAAGCTATTAACTTAATTTGTAGCTTTAGGTGTAGCACTTTAATACAGATTAAATAAACAGTACAGAATTAACTTAGATTACGTAATACATATTGTAATATGCCACCGTGGCGGTAGTATTCAAGCTCATTAGCCGTATCAATACGGCATAATACCGGTACAGTTTCCTCTTGGCCGTCTTGTCGCTTAATTACCATTGCTAACTGAGTACCAGGCTTTAAATTATCGTCCACCTTAATACTAATTCGTTCGGACCCATTTAATTCTAATGTTTTACGAGTTGTTCCATCTAAAAATTGTAAAGGTAAAACGCCCATACCAATTAAATTAGAACGATGGATTCGCTCAAAACTTTCGGTAATAACCGCTTTAACACCTAAAAGATTAGTGCCTTTCGCCGCCCAGTCGCGCGAGGAACCTGTACCATATTCTTTTCCTGCAATAATCACTAGTTGTTGATTATCAGCTTGATATTGCATGGCAGCATCATAAATAGGTTGGGTTTTATCTGAAGGAATATGACGAGTAAATCCACCCTCAATGCCTGGAACCATTTCATTACGAATACGGATATTGGCAAACGTTCCACGCATCATCACTTCATGGTTACCACGCCTTGAACCATAAGAATTAAAATCTGCTTCTTCTACCCCTTTAGATTTTAAATATAAACCGGCAGGTGAGTTGGCTTTAATAGAACCAGCTGGAGATATATGGTCCGTCGTAATAGAGTCACCTAACAAGGCCAATATAAAGGCATCCTTAATAGATTTGATAGGCTCAGGTTTAGCAGAGAGGTTTTCAAAAAAGGGTGGATGCTGAATATAAGTAGAATTACCATCCCATTGGTAAGTAATTCCACTGTGTACGTTAATAGCTTGCCAATGTTCATCACCCTGAAAGACTTCAGCGTACTCTTTTCTAAACATGGTGCCATTAACTTTAGCTACTTCATCTGCAATCTCTTGATTAGTAGGCCAAATATCTTTTAAGAAGATATCATTACCTTTACTATCTTGACCAATAGGCTCTTTACTTAAATCTTTGGTAGTCGTACCACATAATGCATAAGCAACGACTAATGGTGGTGAGGCTAGCCAGTTAGCACGTACTTGTGGATGAACGCGTCCTTCAAAATTTCGGTTACCTGAAAGTACAGCACTTACTACTAAATCATTGTCGTTAATCGTTTCAGCAATAGGTTCATCTAGTGGGCCGGAGTTGCCAATACAAGTTGTACAACCGTAACCTACGAGATTAAAACCTAATTTATCTAAGTAAGGTTGTAGGCCTGCATTTTTTAAATAATCAGTGACCACTTTAGAACCAGGCGCTAAAGAAGATTTAACCCAAGGTTTACGCGTTAAGCCTTTCTCTATGGCTTTTTTAGCAACAAGACCTGCAGCCATCATTACACTAGGATTTGAAGTATTAGTACAACTGGTAATAGCAGCGATTACTACATGGCCGTGCTGTAGGGAATAATCAGTATCCTTAACAGTAAAAGACTTATTCTTTTCATTTTCTTTACCGGCATCTTGCAAGAAGTGATTAAATTCTTGTGGTAGGGTGGTTAAATTCACTTTATCTTGTGGACGTTTTGGTCCAGCCAGTGAAGGTTCGACGGTTGCTAAATCAAGATATAATGTATCAGTGAAAATAGGTTCTTCTGCTTGCTCACTGTACCACATGCCCTGCTCTTTACAATAAGCTTCAACGAGAGCAATTGTATTGTCATCGCGTCCACTTAAACGTAG
Source organism: Legionella sp. D16C41 (assembly GCF_048541585.1). NCBI lineage: Bacteria > Pseudomonadati > Pseudomonadota > Gammaproteobacteria > Legionellales > Legionellaceae > Legionella > Legionella sp. D16C41. Next base: position 1,038,852 of record NZ_CP183303.1, read on the forward strand.
GTAATTTAGTGTTTCTTGATCAACTGGGAAAAAACCGCAGGTCGCACCATATTCTGGCGCCATATTAGAAATAGTTGCTCTATCAGCAAGAGGAAGGCTTGCTAAACCTGGACCATAAAATTCTACAAATTTACCTACTACGCCTTTTTTGCGCAACATTTGGGTAACGGTTAAAACTAAATCAGTTGCTGTAATACCTTCTTTTAATTGACCAACTAATTTAAAGCCAATGACCTCTGGAATTAACATAGAAACGGGTTGGCCTAACATCGCCGCTTCAGCTTCAATACCACCCACACCCCAACCAAGAACACCTAAGCCATTAATCATCGTGGTATGTGAATCTGTACCAACAAGTGTGTCAGGGTAAGCATACAGCTGGCCATCATTTTCACTACTCCATACAGTTTTACCTAAATACTCTAAGTTAACTTGATGGCAAATACCGGTTCCTGGAGGAACAACTTGAAAATTGGCAAAGGATTTTTGTCCCCAGCGCAGAAATTCATAGCGTTCTTTATTACGTTGAATTTCAATTTCTGTATTAATTTTTAAGGCATCTTTGCTGGCATAGCGATCAACCATCACAGAATGATCAATAACTAAATCAACAGGAGATAAGGGTGATATTTTTGTAGCGTCGCCCCCCATCTTTTTAAGCGCATCGCGCATTGCAGCTAAATCGACTACCGCTGGGACGCCAGTAAAGTCTTGCATTAAAACACGAGCAGGCCGATAAGCAATTTCATGTTGTGAGGTTTTGGTATTAATCCATTGAGCAAGTGCTTTTATATCAGAAGTAGTAACCGTTTTATTATCTTCGAAGCGAAGTAGATTTTCTAACAGAACTTTAAGCGAATAAGGTAGGCGGCTAATCCCTGGAAAATGATTAGCTTCAGCTTTTTTTAAACTAAAATAATGATAAGTTTTATCTTTAACATCTAATTGAGATTGTGTTGATAGGCTATCATGACCTACTTTCATACATCTGCTCCTGAATTAAAGTAATAGATCACCCGCTCACTGAAAGGCTTCATTTGAAGCATTTTGAATGAAAATAATACCTAAGAATGCTCATATACAAAGTTACACTTCACTTTTCAGTAGTATTTTAATCCAAACGACACTCAAATCAAGCCTTTCACCAGGGCTCCAAAACTTCCCTGATCTATTACGAATTAAAAAAACTAATGATAGCTGAAAAATAATAATTTTTCATGTAAGAAAGTTGTAATCATGATGCAAAGCATGAATTAATAAAGTCCTGATTAAGCAATAGAAATAACAGGAGTATTAGCCATATCTTCATCGTTACATCTCTCTTTATTAATAGCATTTAATTCTACGTCAGAAGAATTAACGTTCAGTGCTGCTTTAAAGACCTCTGCTTCGGCTTTCAAAGTTTTGATTTGTTTAGGCAAAGTTTCAATTGCTAAATAAAATAAGCTAGGCATAAGAATAGTAAAAGCTAAGCTTAAACCAATCATACCAAGGACAGGGAAGCCAAGACCTAAAGCTATAGCGCTTACAGTTAGTATTCCCAAACTTGCAATAGTGCCCGCAACGGCTAAGTTATTTACGATTTTATACGCTTGATCTTTAGCTGGGTTATCTAAATAAATAAAGCGATAATTAGATGAAGTATAGTATTTGCTGATATGCTTTAAGCCATTTTTATTGTCAAAGATACAAGATTCAAGTGTTTTTGCAAAATTTAAATAAGCATAAATTAAATCCTGACGCTTGTTTTCACTGGAAGCTGTATTTATTTCTCTTAAAAAAGCACTTCTTTTTTCATAAATTAATTCTTTTAATATATAAGTATTTTCTGATTTTTTAGATTCATTAATTTCTCTTAAGATTTGTTTAATTATGGAGTCAGGATTGTCTAAACTAATAGAATTTTTTACCTTCGTTTTAAAGAAAAAAATAGATCTTGGCATGGTGATTCCTTATGAATTAAATTTAAAATAATTTTCTATTTCTGTTTGACTACAATAAGGTTTTAAGAGTTGTTGCCAAATAGAAAAACTATCCAAATAAGCTATTAAAGCTTATTTAGACGATTAATTTAACTATAAGAAATAGCGCTATTTTCTTAGTTTTTAATACGATTGATAGACTAACACTGACATTTAGAAATTAAACTAGTTTTACATTTAAGAAATAAATTTTAACTGCTAAATAAAAAAAGAAAGGTTTTTAAATTAGATAACAGAAAAGTTACTGTAATTGCTCTTACATAGACTATGCTATTTACAACTCAGTAACTTTTCTAATTTAAGAGTTAAATTAATAACAACTTGTTGAGCAAATTAATCGATTCCAACGATTAACAAAGCAACGTTTTTGACAACCAACATAATAAGATGGTCCCCAATTGACATAATTATAGCCAGGGCCCCAACCACCCCAACCTGGTCCAAAACCTCCATAATAACCTGGAAAACCTCCAAAGCCTAAACCAAGGCCTATAGGTGCGTAACCAAAACCGCCCCAGCCACGATGACCCCAGCCTCCCCAGCCATGATGACCCCAGCCGCCCCAACCATGACCGCCATACCAGGCAAGTTGCATGCCTTTTGCTGGAACATTAACTGATTCGGCTTTGGCTTGCTCACTTATTGTTGCAGTAAATAAGAAGGATGAGATAATGAGACTTGGTAACAAGCTAATTTGTCTAAATGCTGAAGTAGCCATAAGTTGACCCTCCAATGGTTTTTTCAGTTTAAATTATAGACAATTAATTTAAATAATGAGCAATAATTTTTGCTAATTTAATGATAAAAAATAGATAAGTTTTAACAATTTAAGTTTATTTAAATTAATTACTATTTATTTATCAATAATTTAACAATAACTTTTAGGTAGGCGAAAATTTAAAAATTCCTAAATAATTTTCCAGCTAAATTAATGCCCTAAAATATCTATTTTAGAAGCTGTTAGATCCAAAATTAAGTCAAACAAATAGGCGTTAAAAGGCGCAGTTTATCTAGATTAAGCGAGTATTTTGCAGTGCTTTTTTGCTTGAGATTCATTGATAATGACAGTTTCTAGAGAAGACTAATAAATTAAAATAGTATTTTTTCTTATAAAAAATAATCAAGGCGTAAATAAATGATAAATTTTGTGACACTAACTGTAAGTGATTTTTTAAATAATTATTGGCAGAAAAAACCACTTTTATTAAAAAATGCACTGCCAAATTTCAAGCAACCATTATCAGCAGATGAATTAGCAGGGTTGGCGATGGAAGAGGAGATAGAAAGCCGTATAGTATTAGAAACCCCAAAAGAGTCTCCTTATTGGCACTTACGACGTGGGCCATTTAAAGAAAAAGATTTTGCTAAATTACCAAAAACTCATTGGACTTTACTCGTTCAGGGCGTTGACCGATTTATTCCAGAAGTTAACACTCTTTTAGAGTATTTTAATTTTTTACCACAATGGCGTGTTGATGATGTAATGATTAGTTATGCAGTAGAAAACGGTAGCGTAGGGCCACATTATGATAATTATGATGTATTTTTATATCAGGCGCAGGGATCTCGGAAATGGCTACTTACGACGCAAAACTGTCATCCAGATAACTACTTATCTAATGTTCAATTACGTATTATGAAACAGTTTGAAATAGAGCAGGAACTCATTTTAAATGAAGGTGATTTGCTTTATCTGCCACCACATATAGGACACTATGGTATAGCCTTATCAAATGATTGTATGACTTACTCTTTTGGCTATCGAAGCTACAGCGCTTTTGAAATGTGGGATAGCTTAGCTGATTATTTATCATTTAATAAAAGCAATGATGTATTATATAAAGATCCATCATGGTCTAGTTTAAAAGCTCCTGCAGAAATCCCTGAGCAAGCTTGGTTACAAGCTAAAAAATTATTACAAGAAGTGCTTGCAGATGAAAAATTATTGCGTCAATGGTTTGGTTGCTTTGTTACTACGCTAGATAGACAAGCAGAAACCTTATTACCTGTTAATACTAAAAAGAGAAAATTAGCTCAATTTCTTAGCCAATTAAAACAAGCAAGTCAAATAACTTTTAATCCTTTGTGTCGTTTCGCTTACATTAATGATGAACAAACAAGTTTACCAGTATTATTTATTAATGGGCAGTATTGGGAAACTAATGCTGTTAATCCAGAATTAATTAAAAAAATTGCTAATAATCGATATCTAAACTTAAAGGAAATGGTCCTACTCGTCGATAAAAAAGAGAATCAGCAATTTTTATATAAATTATGGCAGTTAGAGTGGTTAGAATTTATAAGTGATTAAGCTATTGTTTAGATTTTAATTTGTGATATTACTAAAGAGGTAGTTGCGATTTTTTAGGTTAATTTTTTAGATTAAATCAACAAAAAACCACCAGTAAGGAATTGCAATGTGCAAAATAAAATTGGCTTTTATATTTTGGTTTAGTCTAGCTTTTTATTCTCTATGCTTTGGCCAGGATGCTGGGCAGACTAATGGACAAATCAATGGACAGACTAAAGAAGTAGCTATTACCATTGATGATTTGCCTTTAGTAGGCTCAAGATCTAAGACACCGGCTGACGTGCAACGAACCCATGACCGCTTTATGCAAATAGTTCAAACTTTAATTGATCATAAAGTTCCGGCGACAGGCTTTATTATTGCGGGTTCCATTGGTAAAGATCAATGGCAGTTATTAGAATTATTTCGCGATAAAGGTTTTATTCTAGGCAACCATACCTACACCCATATGAACTTGGCTAGAATATCTGCAGAGAAATATATTGCTGATGTAGATAAAGCAGATCAAATTATTCAACCTCTTTTTAATGGCCCTAAATACTTTCGTTATCCTTATTTAGCTGAGGGGACAGGTGCAAAGCGACAAAAAGTTTATGATTATTTAGCTGCTCATCATTATATTATTGCGCCCATAACCATAGATAGTAAAGATTATCAATTTAACGCGCGAGTATATGCTATTCCTTATCGATTACGGCCGCAAGGTTTAGGAGGCCTTAAAAAACGTTATTTAGCGTATGTTCAGAAACAAATATTAAGAGCCGAAGCACAAGCTAAAGGGCAGAATCAAACTAACACTAAACAAATTTTATTAGTTCATTCTAATTTGTTAAATAGCTACTTCTTAGGCGATGTGCTCGATATGTTTGAAAAAAATGGCTATAAATTTATCAGCCTAGAAGAAGCATTAAAGGCACCTGCTCCTATTATTAATACACCTATACAGCAAGATGGCCCTAATAAAGATATGCCAGCAGATGCACCTGCTGAAAATGATGAAACTACAAGTTTGTTAGACTCTAATTTCATTCAGACGCTTTTAAAGATAGATGCACCGGCTTTTAAACAAACAAATTATCTATTAGTTCGTTAACAGGATTCGTAGTTTTAACTAAGCTTTTTGGGTAAAGATTCAATAGCATGTCGAGGTAGAAGTAGCCAATAGCGACCTTTATTCTTCATCTTTCCAGCAATAAAGGTTGCTCTATCACCTGCACCCCAAAATACATCTCCTCGTACGACGCCACGGATTGCGCCGCCTGTGTCTTGAGCTATCATCAAGCGCTGTAATTTTGCACCCTTATCAGAATGCTTGTTAGGCCTGGTTGTATCAAGCCACATTGGAGCTCCTAGTGGAATCCATTTTCTATCTACTGCCAAGGAGTAACCAGGTGTCAGTGCAACACCTTGTGCACCCATAGCAGAAGTATGTTTTAAAGTACGAAAAAAGACGAAAGATTTATTACGATTAAGTACAGGATGAATTTCTTTAGGATGCGCTTCTAAATAAGCCCTAATACGTTGCATAGAAGCATTATCTTTAGTCATAATACCTTTATCAATTAATACTTGTGCAACAGAGGTATAAGGAGCGCCATTTTCACCAGCATAGTTTAAATATAAGTTTTCTCCATTTGGAAGCTTTACAATGCCTGAACCCTGAATTTCTAAAAATACTCTATCTATATGGCTATTAATCCACACCAGCACTGGAGCTTTATCTTTTAAGGCACCTTTATTAATCGCTTCTCTGTCATAAAAAGGTAAAACTTTGTTATTTTCAATTCGTGCTACGATTTTTCTTGGAGTAAGATCAGCGCTAAAATCTCCTAAATTAATGGTAATTAAATTAGAAGGTAAACCATAAATTGGAACATTATATTCATCAGTTTTAGTTAAATTACCATGCAGTAAAGGGACATAATATCCTGTAAAAAGACCTTGAACTGATTCTTTAGTATAAAATTCTACAGGTTTAAACCACTTCTGAAAAAAGTTACGGGCGCTTGTTTCTGTCACTTCACTAAGTGTTAGAGCCTCTTTACAAGCAGGATGCCAATCTTTAACTTTTAAAGGAATTTTTTGGCTACCAACTGCTCGCTCAGGATCTTGCCGTAAGAAAGTCTTACAGGAAATTTGAAAAGCCGATAGCGATTTCTTAATATTAGCCTCATTCCAACCTGGTAACTTAGCAAAAGATGACTCTTTAAGCACCAGTGGTGCGGGTGTAGGTTTATTTAATTCCCATACAATTAAGCCGGCAGTTGCTGCAATAACACTAATGGCAAGAAGGGTAAGATATAGTAATGTTCTTTTCATAGGTGGACAAATATTACACGAAATGAAATAAATTTCAATAAATTTGGCAGAAAATTATTACCTTAATTTCATTTGAGGGATATTTTAAAATTAAAATTAATTAATAAGCTTTTAATTTTTAAAGATTTCTTTTTGAACCTTTTTATTTTAAATATTTTACCTATCTAAGGCAAAAAATAATACTTAAAAATAAATAAAATGCTATTTAGAAACATAAGCGGTAATTCTACCGCTTATGTTTATCTACTTATATTTATCTACTATAACCTAGCACTTATCCCAGTAGATGTGCTTGGCCTGCTTATAGAAGATTGCTTCTTTTGTTTACGACTATTAGATGATCTAGATCGATTAGAGCTGCTTGCTTGTTTAGTTGCACTCTTACCATTAGAGCTTGAACTAGCTTGCCTACTTGCACTCTTACCAGCAGAGCTTGAACTAGCTTTTCTACTTGCACTTTTACCAGCAGAGCTTGAACTAGCTTTTCTACTTGCACTTTTACCAGTAGAGCTTGAACTAGCTTTTCTACTTGCACTCTTACCAGCAGAGCTTGAACTAGCTTTTCTACTTGCACTTTTACCAGTAGAGCTTGAACTAGCTTTTCTACTTGTACTCTTACCAGTAGAGCTTGGACTAGCTTTTCTACTTGCACTTTTACCAGCAGAGCTTGAACTAGCTTTTCTACTTGCACTTTTACCAGCAGAGCTTGAACTAGCTTTTCTACTTGCACTTTTACCAGTAGAGCTTGGACTAGCTTTTCTACTTGCACTTTTACCAGCAGAGCTTGAGCTAGCTTTTTTACTTGCACTTTTACCAGTAGAGCTTGAACTAGCTTGTTTAGTGCTACGTGAACTTGAGCCTGAGCCTGCTTGTTTAGTTTTAGATTTACTTCTCATTTGATTAGAGCGGCTAGAAGTAGACTGCATCATTTCTTGCATTGGAACAGTAGGATTAAACACTTCTCTAGCTACGTTCATCATAGGATTAGATAGAGGATCAAGAACAGTTTGTGCCATATCCATCATCATATTAGCAGGATTTGCTGATGATTTATTACCCATACCCATATTATTGCCAGGATAGGTTGCTTCAGTTAAAGAGTTAGTTGATTCTCTTAGCTTATCATTAGTCGCGAAAAAAGCTTTTTCTAAAATTTCAAAGCTTTTTTGCATATAATCAAGCGTTTTATGACCGTTTTCAATGGCTAGATTAATTTGCTTTTCAAAAAGTTCTTCTGGTTTAATGTGAACTAATTCTTCAGGCTTAAGGTAACTTAAATTGCGCATAGTTTTAATATTAAGTTCAGTCATTGCCTGTAAAGGTTGTTGTACATTCCTAATTATCTGAGTTAAACGCTGAAAATATTGTTGATTCATAGTTCTCTCCCTAGATGTTGCGGTGCACAAGGAAAGCTTAGTCTGTTCTTAGCAATTACGCAAACTTACTTAATAAATTTATTTAAGACACAGATATATTTAGGAATTTATTAATACGGATTATTTATCTTAATTTACTTTAGCCTACGTCCTGGAGCTTGTCCGTAGGATCCAATGAAATTGCAGCAGACTGGATACCGCGAACAAGTCGCGGTACGTAGGGTTATGATTTCTTGTGTACTTATTAGCCTGGGTATAGGCCTACCGGGCCGAAACCCAGGTCTCACATCGTTTCTACTTGCTTAGGGCTGAGATGCACGATAAGGAAATAAACGTGGAATTTAATCTACCGCCTACGTTCTGCGGTTTATCCGCAGAATCTAGTGAGCTGTCAGACAATTGTATTTCGTGAATCACTAAGACGCATTGGTAGAAAGGTAGGAACTTATATAAAATTGAGGAATTTGTTATCAGAGTAGATATATAAAAAATTCTTTCTAGTTCACCTTATACCTATAAATTATGACATAATAGATCACCGCCTTGTGGCAAATGTTTCATGATAAACTGTTTAGGAATAGGAAGTGAGTATTTTTAATTACATCCATTTAGTTAATATTCTTTACGCTTTAGGAAGTATTATTATCGGCTATTTTATAGCTAAGAAAGTTAGCTCACTGGCAAGAAGTACAATCTGTAAGCGTTTTTCGCAACATCAGGCAATGCTAACTCAGCGCCTAATTTTTCACATATTATTAGCTTTATTTTTTGTTAATGCTATTCAAGAATTAGGTTTTAATTTAAAAGTTTTATTAGGTACAGCAGGAATTATTACAGTAGCACTGGGTTTTGCTTCACAAACTGCAGCTTCAAACTTAATTAGCGGTTTATTTCTATTATTTGAGCATCCTTTTCGCGTCGGTGATACAATTGATGTTAAAGGTATAATTGGTACCGTTGTATCTATTGATTTGTTATCAACAAAATTGCGCTCATCAGATGGTAAGCTTGTGCGGGTTCCTAATGAAACTATGATTAAATCTGAAATCACTAATTTAAGTTTTTTTCCTACTCGCTGTGCAGAAATCTCTATCAGTGTTGCGTATAGTTGCGACATTACTTTTATAAAAAAAATATTACTTGAGCTTGCTAATGAATGTGAAGAAGTTCTTCCTGATCCCGAGCCAAAAGTAATTATTAATAATTTTGCAGCGTCCGGTGTTGAGCTTAAATTACAGGCATGGGTTAAAAACGATGCCTTAAGCGCGACAAAAGATTATTTACAAGAACTTATTAAAAAGAGGTTTGATCAGGAAGGGATAGAAATACCTTTTCCGCAGTTGACGATTCATCAAAATTAAGCAATGTATTGATTAGTTTGATTTTAGGACTTGCTCTGTTTTAACTAATAAAGTTAAAACAGAGCAGTTTTTTAACGACGTAAAAGAGTAGCCAAAATAAAACCTACACCAGCAGCCATTAATAAAGTTGTCATTGGTTTAGCATGTACTTGTTTAATTAACTCATCAGAATAAGTACGAATTGAGTCTTGCATGTCAGAAACTCGTTGTCTACCTTCTTCATACAATTCATTAGCAACTTTTTTACCTTCTTTTAAAAAGTCGCTTGTCGCCCCACTTAAATTACCGCTTTTAGAAGACGTATCTCCTCCAAGACCTTGATTTGAGCCGGCGCCAAGATTATTTTGAAAGTTTTGAGAGCCAGTGCCTGTGCCAGTAGTCCTTCCTGTGACATCCATTTTATTTCTCCTTGTTGCTATAAATTGTTTACTTTAAATAAATGATTTCCAATTTTGATCTACTAAAATAAACCAAAACTTACAGCTTTAAAGAAATCTCATGTTAAGCATAGACAAGATTTTAAAAATAATAAATTTTTTTGTATAAACTGCTATAATTTACGTGGGTAATAATACAAGGAGTTGACATGAGTCTAATTGCGCTCATAATTCTAATTCTGCTCTTAGCAGCAGTATTACCTGCGTGGCCCTATAGTAGTGGCTGGGGATATGGGCCATCAGGAATTATAGGTTTACTAGTTTTAATTTTAATAGTGCTATTAATTCTGAAAGTCTTGCCTATTTAATTTTATAAAGGGATTAACTTCTGTATGTAAGTTAATCCCTTTATTATTTATTCTATTTTTATATTATCAGCACCATATTTTTTTAAAATATTCATAACTTCATTGATTTGGTTTTCATTATTAATAGTAATCCAAATAACAAACCCACCTTGATTTGCTTGTTTACGGTGAGCGTTTTCGCGGCTAATGGTAATAAAGCGTGAAATAACATAACCAATTGCACCGCCAATTAATGCACCAAGAAAGCCAAAAAGTAGGTTATCTGTAAGTGACTGAACATCACCAATAATAAAGACACCAACGACAATTCCTATAAACATTGGTATTGAAAAAGCAAAACCTTTAAGCCAGCCAAAATCGTCAGCAAGGTAGGGCTCTTGTTTAGGAGCATCGGCACTTCTTTGCACCACATCTGGTTCCACATACTGCTCACCAAACTTATCAGCTAAGTCAGCAGGAGTTCCTTGAATAGTAATGTCATGCCTTGCAACTGTTGTCTGAGTTAATTTGTTAAAAACACGCTCTACTCGATGTTGACTGCTTAAAATAGCACTAATTTTTCGAGTGGAAACCTTATCCATTATAATTCTCCTAATACAACTTAGTTTTAAATCAATAGCTAGATTGCTTAATAAATCTAACTTAGTAAATAACAGTTAATGCTTGCCTAAATATATTAAGTTACTACTTAATCTTTAAAGTATTATTGCTAATCTCTACAATATAATCTATCTTTCTTTTTTAATAACTTGATAATATTGAAAAATTCATTATATATAGACTAAAATTGTTGTTAACACTTAAAATAGTTTATTAAAAAGCTTAAATCATTAGCTATTGACTAACCTATTAAAGTTTCATACAAATGAATAATATTTTCTGCCATATTGTCTTAAGTAAGATAAAGGATGTCTAACCTTAAGTCGATATATACTATATAACCTGCATAAGTAGTGAATTGGGAAGGAGAGGACAATGCTTATTACTCGGGAACCTGCTACTGAGAAAAAGACCCAATTTCGTATCCGCATGAGTGAAGCAGTTTATAATGAAATTACTGCTTATTGTGAATGGGCTGGTATTCGTTATCGAGATTTTTTTATTGAGCATGCCTGCCGCTACATTTTTACTCATGATGATGAGTGGTTAGCTCATAAACAAAATAATTCAGCACCATTAACAACTAATAATGACTCTCAATAAAACTAATTAGATTTTACTAGCTATTAAACTAGGTAAAGTATGTTTTATTTTGACTATCTATAACTGTATTAATAAGGAGTGTTCACTATGAGTAACAGGAGTGTAGTTAAGGCTAGCGAAGTTACCGGTGTCGATGTTAAAAGCACAGCGCATGAACGTTTAGGTACTGTTAATGATATCGTTATTGATAAAGTATTTGGCAAAGTTAATTATGTTGTTCTTGATTTTGGTGGATTTTTAAGTTTTGGTAATAAATTCTTTGCTCTTCCTTGGCATTTATTTACTTATGACCCAGCAGATGATTGCTTTATTATTAATATCGATAAAGATAGGCTAAAAAATGCTCCTGGTTTTGATAAAGACAATTGGCCTAATTTTGCTGATACTCAATTTACTGCGGCTATTGACGATTACTATAGATAAATAACTGATAAAGCTAAGCACTAAAAGAAAAACATTTATGGCCTATACTTAGTTTAACGTCTTATAATTATTGACAGAATTTGCATTATGAATTAACTTAAAATGGTCACATCATTTGAGTTATATATTGTGACGATAGTTTGGAGTTAGAATTAATCTGTTACTTTAAGCTCTTAAAGTTAAGAATAATAAAGGAGAGACTTATGTTAAAGAAAGGCTTGTTTTTTAGTGCGCTAGCATTAGCTACCACTTATCCATTATTGAATTTTGCTGCATCACAAGCCAATACTTCAACTAACTCTTCAACTCAAAGTACTACAACAGTAACCACCCCTGCAACTAATTCTAGCCAGGGTAAGACAACATCAGCGACAAGTACTAGCACTAATGGACAAAATGCTGAAATAAATGATGCAGCAATTACCAATCAAATTAAAGCGCTTTATCAAAAGGCGCCACTAGTAAATAATCAGGCTATTAGCATAACCACAACAAATCATCGCGTAGTTTTAAAAGGTAAAGTTGATACTGATATGGCTTATGAGCGAGCAATTGCACTTGCTGAGTCTGTTGAAGGTGTAGATGATGTAGATGCGGATAACTTATTAGTTAAAGATAGTAAATCTCCAATAGCAGATACTTTTACTACCGCAAGGGTAAAAGGCACTCTTATGAAGGAAAAATTATTTGGTGATAAAGATATAGAGTATTGGCCTGTAAGTGTTGAAACGAAAAACGGAGTTGTTTATTTAGCCGGTAATGTTGATACACAAGAGCAACGTAATAATATTATAAATATAGTAAAAAATGTAAAAGGTATTAAATCAGTTAAATCATCTTTAACTGTTAAAGACGCTAATAACATTAAACAAAATAATAATGAAAATAATAATACAAATATTTCTCAATAAAGACTAGACTTTAAAAGGCGGCATGATTTTGATTTTATTAATTGTTTGGGCAAAAGGTGCTTAAGTAAAAATACTTTTACTTGGGTAGGTTAATATCGTTAACAGAGAAGGATAGTATTATGGCTATTGAAAGAAATAACGGGCACGATAATCTTAAAGATGCTAAAAATTCTGCAAGCAATATGTATGAAGAAGGAAAAGACAGAGTAAATCAAGCCTATGAGCAAGGTAAGGATAAAGCAGAAGAGATTTACAAGCAGACAAAAGAAAAAGCAAGTGAAATTTATGAAGAAAGTATGAAAAAAGTATCTGAAGCTCAAGAGAGTTTAAAAGAATATTCAGATGAATTGGTTAAAACTGTTAAAGAAAAGCCACTTACTTCTTTGTTAATTGCAGGTGGTATTGGTTTCATTATTTCAGCATTGCTTAAAAAATAATGAAATTCTTTGAACATCTAGAAGGGCTTATTTCCAGCAAAATAGAGTTTGCCAAGAACTTTTGGGCTCTATTTAAGCTGGAAGCGAAGCTAGCGGGATTAAATATTTATCCCTTATTCATCAATTTGGCTTTGTTGCCAATTTTATTGCTAACTATCTGGTTTTCTACAATGACTTTAATAGGCTACATCGTAGCTGTATTAAGCGGGCATGTTTGGCTAGGTATAGTAGCAGTGTTGCTACTTAACGCTATTATTTTGGCTATAGTAGTTAAACGCTTAATTAGCAATGTACGTCAAATGAGTTTTGAGAAAACACGGGCTTGTTTTGTAAATCATAAAGTGAGAGGTGCTCATGAGCTCCAAGAAAGAACTAATGGCGCGGATAATCAGCACGAGCTTAAAAGTTCAAAACAGTCAAGTGCAGTTAGCACAACATAAGCAGTATTTTAATAGACTCGCTAATAATCATAAATTAGCTGTAGTCTCTCTGCTTGTGCCTTCTTTCATTGCTGGTTGGGAAAGTGGTAAAAGGATGAATCTTCAACAGTGGTTAAAGCAGATGACTAAGATAGGTTTATCTACGGCATTAAACGGTATGAGAAAATTATATCTTGGTATTTAATTGTTATAACAACAAGGAGACAATTATGCTTAAGTACTTACTCGCTTGGTTACTAGGCGTTCCATTAAGTATATTAGTGATAATTTGGTTACTAGCACGTATTTTTTAATACAGTATAAATAAGACTAAGGAAAGTATTATGATGAAAGAACATACTGTTGTTGATCCTATGCCACATCATGGCCATATGGATGATACAGTTGCAGGGAATAGATATCCTTATGGAAAACGTATTTCTTGGAGCGCTGTTTTCGTGGGTGCTCTTGTAGGAGTAGGTTTAGGATTTCTTTTAAATTTATTCGGTATTGCTATTGGCCTTACTGCTTTTACAGTAAACAGTAATACTGGTGCTACTGCCGTTGCTGTTGGTGGCTTAATTGGTATGTTAATTGGTATTATTGCGTCTATGGTAGCAGCTGGTTATACCGCCGGCTATTTAGGGCGTCACTATGCTCCTAAAAGGAATACTGGCATTATTTATGGCTTTACTACTTGGACGTTATCGCTGTTATTAAGTGCTATTGTTACTGCCCATATTGGAAATTATGTATCAAACTATACTAACACTATGGCACATACAGGTGGTAGTACAGTTGGGGCTAAAAATAATACTATGGCTACAGCAGCAAACTCATTAACAGCTACTTCTACTCAAGCTGGAAATGGCGGCCAAAATGCAGTAGCAGCTTCACCTGAAAGCTTAGCTGTCAGCGCCTTTATAGTGTTTGCACTATTTTTTATTGGTGCAATTGCTTGTTGTTTTGGTGCTGTATGGGGAATGAATTGTAAAAGAGTTGATTGACCGAAATAGACTGCAAAGCTTAAAGCTTTGCAGTCTTGATTTAAAAAGGATATAAGATGCCTGAATATATCTATAAAGGGTTTAAAGTTGTTTACAATATCGATTCAGATAAAAGCAACAATAAATTATATAAGGCAGATGGATATGTACAATGTCTTTTGGATAAAAATGATCATCCACCCCAGAAATTTCATACAGAGTATAGTACCTTAGCTGGTGTACAAGAAGAAATTAAGAAAATGCTTGAAGATTATATAGATTTTGAGTGGAATGAATTTAACAAAATGCATGATTAATTTAATAAACTTTATTATCTTTTTTGTATATTTTTAGAAAATTGAAAATCTCTAAATATTTAAATTGCTTTCTTTTACTACTTAAAAATAGGAGGCTTATATGAGTAGAGGGGATAAATCAAAGTATACAGATAAGCAAAAACGCCAAGCTGAACATATTGAAGAAGGTTATGAAAAGCGAGGTGTTGGGAAAAAAGAAGCCGAAAAGCGAGCCTGGGCTACCGTAAATAAAGACAGTGGTGGTGGTAAAAAATCTGGGTCAGGGCGTGGCAAAAAATCTAGTTAACTTTTTTACTATACAGTGAACGAAAATAAGCCCGTTATTTTTGCTTCACTGTTTTTTCAATTTTTTTAACTATTGATGAAGGTGAAATAGGGGTAATATTGCCTCGTTCATCTGGAACCAGTAAAACATCAACTTCCATTAATTTAGCTAGAAAATTCCATTCAGTAACGGTCAATCCTTTATTAATAATAGTATCTACATTAAGAATTTTAGATGCTAAACCAACAAAGGAGGTAATAGCTGTAACTTCATTCTCAGTGAAGTTAATTTTAACCTTTTCCATATCTACTTCCTAATTAAAATCATTAAGCAGTTACTGTAATTATGACATGAGTTTACAATTTAGTCTGTAACCTGCTTAAATTTCCTTTTAGCAACTTATTAGATATAAATCTAATTTATAATTTAGAATGAAATTCGTTAACAGGTAGTTTTACAATTTTGTTCTAGCCAATATAAGAGTAACTCATCTTCATTAAGCTTCTCAATTTTTTTCCCTTGTTTTATACGCCATGCTGAAAAACGATTTTCTTTCCACCAATCAATAATCTCAGAATAAATATAGCTTTTTTGACAAATTGCTGGTGTATGACCAAGGAGTTCTGCTACTTCTTGAATAACGTCTTTAAGTAGTGTCTGTTCAACATCTTCTAATTTAATTAGTCGGCTTAAAGTCTCTCGACAAGCTGCCCAGGTACGAAAATCTTTTGCTGTAAAGCTATGCCCAGTTAAATCTTGTAAGTAAGCATTAATATCTTGTGAAGTGATGATATTTAACTGGTTTTGATCATCAAAATATTTAAATAACTCATAACCAGGAATAGTCTCACACTTTTTTAGAATTCGAATAATTTTTTTATCTTTGAGGACAATATGCCAGGGCTTAGCATTTTTACCAATAAATTCTAAGATAGCTTTATTATATTCAATCGTTAAATGTTTTTTACGCAGTGTAGTCAGGCCATAAGATTTATTTTGCTTAGCATATATGGCATTCCCTATACGTATAAAAAAGCTATCAAGTAGATAGATTATTGAACATATAACTTGGCTTTTATTAAGTTGAATGGATTTGGCAAGTTCTTGATCAATATGTTCTCGAATTTTAAAAATAGTACGTCCAAAATCAATCATGGTATGAAATTTCTTTTGCTGACGCTCTTGTTGCCATAGTTTATGATAGCGGTACTGCTTTCTATTTTTAGCATCCCGCCCAGTCGCTTGAATATGGCCATTGGCATAGGGGCAGATCCAAACTTGTTTATAAGCAGGCGGAATAGCTAAGGCATTAATACGGGTTAATTCTTTACTATCAGTGATGCGCTCGCCATTAGGATAATAATATACAAAATGCTTGCCATTTTTTTTACGTGTAATACCAGGCATAGTATCTTTGACATAACGCAATGAGGCTGCTTTGGCAATGCGCTCACATTCTTCAGCAGAGTATAAGGAAATTTCCATGGAGAGTTCTTTTTCGCGCTTAAAATTAAATTATAGTAGTAAATTAATCTGATAGAGGCTCAGGTTTTTTAACAGGTTCTGGCTCGGGCAAATTATCTGGTTCTGGCTCTGGTGTACCATTAGGCATTGGTTCATAGGGATCAGGGTTTTCTGCCTTCATAGCTAGCATGCCATGATTTAGCTCTCTTAATAAATAATGTCCTAACATAAAACCTCCTAAATATAATGTTATTTATCCTTTGATAAATGAAACTACAAAAAATAGCCAAGCTAATTATACATAAATTATGTAAACTAAATTTTTTTTTATACCACTAAATAGGTTTGCAAGAAATAATGATATTGCTGCAAAACATTAATACGGCCTCTAATGATACCAAGTAAATGATCACCATCAACCTTTAATGGTTGAATTTTTTAAATAATTTTAACGAGTAAATATACCAAAAAATCATTATAAAAGACTGTTAATAAGCATTGATTGTAAGATAATAAAGAAGCTAAATACTGTAATGCTTGTGGTTTTTTGGTAACCTCTAGCTTAATATAAAATGTTTAATAAAGTATAGCGTTACCCACTAAGCTGTATACTTTAAAAATCCGCCTATTGAGGTTTAGACATGATAATTTCCTATTTATATGATACTCATTTTAAACCAGAAATCATTAATGCACATAATTTATCATTATTAGATAAAGCTATATGGATAGATTTATTTGCCCCAACTAAAGAAGAAGAAACCTGGGTTGAAGAGGCATTAGCTATAGAAATCCCAACGCAAGAGGAAATGCGAGAAATTGAAATATCTAGTCGCTTATATACAGAAAATAATGTTTTGTTTATGACAGCGGTGATGATTGCTCAATCTGCTTCTATTAATCCTAAATATGATTCTGTAACATTTGCCCTAACAGCTAGCCAATTAATCACTATTCGCTATATTGAGCCTCAATCATTTAAAATGTTAAGCAATGGCCTTCTAAAGGCTACTAAAGAATATCGTCCAACCGATATTTTAATCACACTTCTAGAAGCTACGGTAGATAGGCTTGCAGACATATTAGAATATATAGGTCAGCATTTAGATGATTATTCAAATTATATTTTTCAGCATGACTATACTCACGGCACTAAAAATAGACCTGATTATCAACGAGTAATGCAAAATATTGGTATAAAAAGTAATTTAACTGCAAAAGTTAGAGAAAGTTTAATTAACTTTAATCGCTTAGTTGTTTTTTTCAGACAATCATCAGATAGCCAAATGGATAAAGAAAGCAAAATAAGATTGCTTAATCTATTAAGAGATTTAGGTTCTTTAAGTGATTATGCTAGCTTTATTTCAAATAAAATAAACTTCTTACTAGATGCCACCTTAGGTATGATTAGTATTGAGCAAAGCGCCATTATCAAAATTTTCTCAGTTGCAGCGGTCATTTTTCTACCCCCAACTTTAATTGCTAGTATTTATGGTATGAATTTTCAGTTTATGCCTGAGTTATCATTTAAATGGGGATATGAAATAGCGATTTTAATGATGCTTGTTTCCGCTTGGCTGCCTTATAAGTATTTTAAGCATAAAGGCTGGCTATAAATAATGGATGAGCTTATTGGTTTTAGCAAACTGCTTAATTATGAGCTTTATTTACGTAGCGTCATTATTACTTTTTATTCTTTGTTTTTATTTCGAGCAACCTCCGCGCGTTTATTCGGTGAATATTCTACGTTTGATTTTATTATTTCCATTATTCTTGGCGCCATTTTAAGCGAGGCAGTTGTCAATAATTTACCTTTATTACCTGCTATGGTTGCTTGTGCCATTATTGTCCTTGTACATCGAATATTGGCTTATTTATCTTATAAAAGTCAGTATATCGGCAAATATATTAAAGGCGAAAAAATGATCATTATTGATCAAGGAAAGTATAAATGGGATAGTTTAAACTGTTGTCGTATTACAGAAAATGATATTTTACAATCACTTAGAACACAGCATAGTACGGATGATCTAAGCAGAATCGATAAAGCTATTTTAGAGCGTAATGGTGAAATATCGTTTATTTTTAAAAACAAAGGTAAAGAGTAATGTATAAAACGTTTTTATGAATATACTTTATTGCCTGTCTTATATAGATTTAACTTACCACATTTGCGCTTGTCGCTAGAGTTTATTTAAGAAAATTAACTATCCCTCTCTTATCATTTTCTTATAGGAATAAAAGGGACAATTATTTTATAGTCTATTTAGCTTCTGTAATCTCAATCATCTTTTGTAAGGCTTTTTTAGCATTGTCAATAACCCATTGTTGGTCATTTAATTCTAAGCGGTGGCGAGCACCTGTGAATTCATTGACCATATCGCCTGCTTTAACCTCATTATAAGGCATAGTTTTACCTTGTCGTAATAGATCAAGCAAGGCTATTAAATGAGGTGGATCATTACGTGACATGGTAGCGCAACCGCATCCCAGCGCTTTTTCATGTGCGTTAAGGGGGGCTTCAGCTAAATTAACAACAGTAATACCTAAGTTTTTACAATATTGCCTAACATTTTCAACCATATGATTTTCAGTACCAATAGCATAATGCTTAGTACCAGCACGATCATTGACCACAAAGTCCCAGATAAAGGCGGTAGAACCTGCATGTTGAGCTACACGAATCACGTCATTACGACATTCAGGATGAACGACAGTCGTGTAACCTAAATTATGCCAGTAATCGCACATAGCTGGCATGTAGTGAGTATGAACAGCACAATGGCTAGCAAATAAAATAAGCTCTGCTTTATCAAATTGATCCAAGGTTTTTTGATCTTGATTATATAAAGAGTACTGTGCACCTGCAGTTCCGCCTGGCCAGTAAGCAATATTATTAATACCTAACCAGTAGGCAACATTTTCTCCCATATGCTGATCAGGAATAAAAAGAATTTTTTTATTTTGTTCTCTAGCCCAACGAAAAATTTTTTTAACATTAGAACTAGTACAAACTGCACCTCCCTGAGCACCAGTCATGGCTTTAACACGACCAGACGTATTCATATAGCAAACCGGTAAAATATTATTTTTACCATAACGTTCGTTTAAATCCATAAAGGCCGGTTCAACCATAAAGTCTTTTGCAAGCATTTCCATGGTACAGCCTGATTTAGGATTGGTAATATAAACCTGTTGATGGTTGTTAGCTAAAATACTAATAGACTCAGCCATAAAATGCACTGCTGATTCAATAATAACTGATTTTTGTGGATTATTAGCGGCCATTAAAGCTAATTGATAAGAATCGCCAATTTGCCCGCCAAACTGCTCTATTAGTCGAACTATTTCTCCACCCATATAATAGTGAGCTAACAACAGTAATTTATCACCAAAGTGCGCTTGTGCCTTTTTCATATAAGGCGTCATCCAATCTAATATAGTGGTTAATTTGCGATCTGGAAGAGCCTGATATTCCTCCGCATAGGGGGTGAATTCTGGTTGATACCAATCAAGAGGATAATCACTCTGACATATTTGCATATCATTGGTAATATGCATTAATGTCCGTTCAGGATAATAAATTTCAGAGTTATTAAACATAAAATTATATCTCATTAAATAAATGGATTAAGCGGTAAATTAAGTCGAGAAATACTTTCTTTCGCTTGCTTATCTTTTTCTGGAAAATCTTCCCGATAGTGACCCCCGCGTGATTCACGTCGAGCAAGGGCAGCCCGCACAATAAGCTCTGCATTTAATATAATATTACGCAGCTCAATAAAGTCTCGTGTTATACAATGTTTCCAATAATATTCTTCAATAATCTGTTGCCGTTTTATAATTAATTGTAGTAAATCTTGCAGACCTGCCTCAGTACGAACGATACCGGCATAAGATGTCATTTCACCTCTTAAGCCTCGCCAATGAGCATTAATCTGGCTGGCTCGCCGAGTATTAACTTCGCTAGGTGAATTCCAATTATCAATATTATCTAAATTTTTAAAAGGCCGGTCGATATCGGTTAAGCTATGACAAGCTGCGCTACTGGCCATTACAATTGCCTCAAGTAAAGAGTTGCTAGCTAGACGATTAGCACCATGAAGGCCACTAAAAGCAACTTCCCCGATAGCATAGAGACGTTTTAAGTCAGTTTGGCCATAGATATCAGTTAAGACCCCGCCACATTGATAATGTGCCGCAGGCACCACAGGAATCATGTCTTGACTCATATCAATACCAATCGTTAAAAGGGTAGCATAGATATGAGGAAAACGTTTTTTTAAGAATGCTTTTGGTTGATGCGTAATGTCTAAGTATACAAACCCTGCCTGACCCTGCTCTATCTCTGTAAAGATAGCACGCGAGACAACATCGCGTGTCGCTAATTCAAGCTGTAGAGGCGCATAATGGTGCATGAAACGTGTGCCTGTTTCAGCATTTTTTAAAAAAGCACCTTCGCCACGCACCGCTTCTGAAATTAAAAAATTATTTAAAGTATGGTGGTGTAATAGAGTGGGATGAAATTGATAAAATTCCATATTACCTACTCGTGCTCCAGCACGATAAGCCATTGCAACTCCATCACCGGTAGAAACCATAGGGTTAGTGGTGTAGCGATAGGTTTTACCCGCACCACCAGTTGCAAGGATTACGCAACGAGCTAGAAAGGTATGAATAACATTTTTTTGACAATCTAAAATATAGGCCCCTAAAACCTCACCTTGATTTTCAACAGTATGCGGTTCATATTGGGTAATAAGGTTCACCGCAACATGGTCTTCAAAGCAATGAATTTGTGGATGATGTTCAATTGCCTTGAGTAAAGTCTGCATAACAAGCAAACCCGTTTGATCACCACTATTAAAAATACGGCGATGTGAATGGCCGCCTTCCTGGGCTAAAACATATTCGCCAGCTTGTTTAATAAATTGAATAGGATAATCCAATAGCTCGTTAATTGCATTTGGCCCTTGGCGAATAATAAATTCGACAGCAGGTGCATAGCATAAACCATCACCTGCTTTTAATGTATCTTGAATATGCGATTCGATAGAATCTTCACCTGATACAGCAGCGGCAATACCGCCTTGCGCATATTTACTATTACATTCATTTAAAGAAGCTTTACTAATTAATGCAATAGTTAAATCTGGTTTTAATTTTAACAACTGTAAACAATAATGTAATCCAGCTAGGCCTGAACCTAACACTAAGACGTCAAATTCCTGGGTAATGCCTTGCTGTGAACTTAAACTCATGAAAATGCCTTTACCAGCTGTGCCGCAAGGCCTGTATATTTTTCAGGTGTTAAGCTAAGTAATTGTTCTTTAGCAGACTCAGGAATAGCTAAGGAATTAATAAAATTAGACAACACAGTTTTGTCAATACGCTCTTGTCCACGGGTTAAAGTTTTTAACTGCTCATAAGCATTAGGGATTTGATAGCGACGCATTACCGTCTGAATAGCTTCAGCTAGTACTTCCCAATTAGAATCTAAGTCAGCTTGTAAAGCATGGCGGTTAATCTGCAGTTTATCATTACCTTTAGCGATAGCTTGATAAGCAATTAAACTATAAGCAAAAGCTGAACCCAGATTCCGTAATACAGTGGAGTCTGATAAATCCCTTTGCATGCGTGATTGTGTTAGTTTACAGGCAAAATGATCAAATAACGCATTAGCTAAACCTAAATTACCTTCAGCATTTTCAAAATCAATTGGATTAATCTTATGTGGCATCGTGGAAGAACCAACTTCACTAGCTACTGCTTTTTGAGTAAAGTAATTAAGTGAGATGTACATCCAAATATCTTTAGTATAATCCAGTAAAATATTATTAATTCGTACCATAATATGACAAACTTCAGCTATACCGTCATGTGGCTCAATTTGTGTAGTATAAGCACTAAAAGATAGACCAAGAGAGGT
This sequence comes from Legionella sp. D16C41, assembly GCF_048541585.1. Classification (NCBI taxonomy): domain Bacteria; kingdom Pseudomonadati; phylum Pseudomonadota; class Gammaproteobacteria; order Legionellales; family Legionellaceae; genus Legionella; species Legionella sp. D16C41. The sequence goes on from NZ_CP183303.1 coordinate 1,061,300, forward strand.
TACAAAATTTGCACAATGCTTGCGCCAGTCTACTTCAGGATAGGCAATAACATGTGCATTATAATTTCCTACAGCACCATTGAACTTAGCAGGAATAAGTACTTCAGCAAGTTGTTGCTGAGGCCGTTTAAGTCTGGCGACAAAATTCACTAATTCTTTTCCAACTGTTGTTGGTGTTGCTGGTTGCCCATGAGTACGTGCCAGCATGGCTGCATCACCATGTTGCTTACCTAGCATCATTATTCCACCGATAATTTCTGCAAGTGTAGGTTGAATAACCTGTGCCATAGCTTCTTTAATCATTAAAGCATAAGCTAAATTATTAATATCTTCTGAAGTGCATGCAAAATGAATAAAACTTGCGCAATTATCTAAATTTGAACATTGGCTAAGTTTATCCTTTAAATAATATTCAATTGCTTTTACATCGTGGTTTGTTTGTTTCTCAAATAGCTTAACTTTTTCAGCTTCTGCTTCATTAAATTGACTAATAACGTTATCTAGAAAAGTTTTAGCTGTTGCATCAAGTCCTGGTACTTCTTTAACGTCAGGATTAGCGGCTAATGATTTTAACCATTGCACTTCAACCAATAAGCGGTAATAAATAAGTGCAAATTCACTAAAGTAGAGGCTTAATGCACTTGTTTTTTTTTGATAACGCCCATCAATAGGAGAAATAGCATTTAAAGTCGATAAAGTCATGTAAATTACCCAAACCCAAGTTGCTTATTAGTATATAAGATAATTAGAGAAAAAACAGGATAAATATAGGGTAGGTCTAGCCTAGAAGCAACTAACTAAGCTAATTATCTTTAAATAAAACCTTTATAAAGTAATTTATACTAAATTTTGTAGTTGTTCTTTTTCGTTAATAAAGCTCATTTAAAGATTAATTTTGTAACGTAGGTGTTTAAATTTTTACCGCCACGATTTTGCTAAATTTTAGAGCCTATCTTCAAAGTCTATTAATCTAGCCTAAAGGATTATTTTTTGTGGGTCTTTGCTGACATAGTTTTTTATATACTCCGCTATAGTCTGCGAAAATCAATCCCTTTCGCTTATCGGTGGCGACTCTGAAGGCAGGTTCTTAAATTAGGTAGCATTGTCAATAATTTAAAGTGCACAACATATTCTATAAGTTCATTCACATTAATTATTAATTTAATGTAAAATGGTTAAAGTTTAAGGCCCTTAAGGTATCTACAATTATGACGAGCAAGCATACGGTTGAATTTAACTATTTGAGTATGAAAGATTTGGAGCAGGTAGGTGGCAAAAATGCTTCACTTGGTGAGATGATTAGCCACTTAACTCAGCTTGGAGTTTCAGTACCACACGGTTTTGCAACCACAGCTGATGCATTTCGCGAGTTTTTATCAACCAATGGCCTAGATAAAAAAATCTATGCAAAGCTAGATTCTTTAGATGTAGATAATATAGACGAGCTTGTTGCTGTGGGTAAAGAAATCCGTCAGCTCATTATTCAAACGCCCTTTTCTGCGGTTTTTGAGGAGGAAATTAAATCGGCTTATCAGAAGCTCACTCAGTCAATTAACCACAGTGATTTTAGTGTGGCAGTTCGCTCTTCGGCTACCGCAGAAGATTTACCCGATGCATCATTTGCTGGCCAGCAAGAAACTATTTTAAATGTTCGAAGCTTAGACGCTGTGCTTATTGCCATTAAGCATGTCTTTGCTTCATTATTTAATGATCGTGCCATTGCTTATCGCGTCCATCATAGTTTTGACCATAAAGATATTGCTATATCAGCTGGTATTCAACAGATGGTACGTAGTGATTTAGCGGCTAGCGGCGTTATGTTTACTATGGATACTGAGTCAGGCTTTAATGAAGTGGTTTTCATTACCTCTTCGTATGGTTTAGGAGAAATGGTTGTGCAAGGCGCCGTAAACCCGGATGAATTTTATGTACATAAACAGGGATTACATGCTGGCCGGCCAGCTGTTATCCGCCGAAACTTGGGCAGTAAAATAAGTAAAATGATTTACTGTACAGAACAGGTAGAAGGCCGTACTGTTAAGATAGTTGAAGTAGATGTCAAAGAGCGCTTTAAATTTTCTTTAACTAATGAAGAAGTTGAAGAGTTGGCTCGACAGGCACTTATTATTGAGAAACATTATGGTCGGCCTATGGATATTGAATGGGCTAAAGATGGGCAAGATGGAAAGCTCTATATTCTACAGGCGCGGCCAGAAACCGTAAAAAGTCGCCAAACAGAGCAGAAACTAGAGCGTTATTCATTACAAGCAAAAGGTCAGGTACTCGTTGAAGGCCGCAGTATTGGACAACGAATTGGCCAGGGTAAAGCTAAAGTTATCAAAGATATTAGTGAAATAAGTCGCGTCGAGCCAGGCGATGTTTTAGTATCTGATATGACTGATCCCGATTGGGAACCTGTTATGAAGCGAGCAGCCGCTATTGTTACCAATCGTGGTGGCCGTACTTGCCATGCAGCCATTATTGCCCGTGAATTAGGTATTCCGGCGGTAGTGGGCTGCGGTGATGCGACCAAAACTATCCAAGATGGTGATAATGTAACTGTAAGCTGCGCTGAAGGTGATACCGGTTACGTTTATGAAGGCCTATTACCTTTTGAACGTGTTACCTTAGATGTTGCTAGCATGCCTGAACTACCTTTAAAAGTAATGTTAAATGTCGGCAATCCTGAACGGGCATTCGCATTTCAAGCTATTCCTAATCAAGGAGTTGGTTTAGCAAGGCTTGAATTTTTAATTTCTAACACCATTGGGATTCACCCAAAAGCTTTACTTCAATATGAAAATTTAGAAGATAAAGAATTAAAAGCATTCATTACTGAAAAAACTGCAGCTTATGCCTCGCCTGTTGACTATTATATTGATCGCTTAAGTGAAGGTGTAGCGACTATTGCTGCTGCTTTTTATCCTAAGCCTGTAATCGTACGCCTGTCTGATTTTAAATCAAATGAATATGCTAATTTAGCTGGTGGAAAATATTACGAACCTTTAGAAGAAAATCCTATGTTAGGCTTTCGTGGTGCTTCCCGCTATGTTTCTTCTGATTTTGCAGATTGTTTTGCGCTTGAGTGTCAAGCAATTAAACGGGTTAGAGAGGAGATGGGCTTTAAAAATGTAGAAGTTATGATTCCTTTTGTAAGAACTACTACGGAAGCAGAGCAAGTTATTGCAGTACTTAAACGAAATGGATTAGAAAGAGGTAAAGCTGATTTACGTATTATTATGATGTGTGAGTTGCCTTCTAATGCTTTATTAGCAAGTAAATTTTTAAATTATTTTGATGGATTTTCAATAGGCTCTAATGATTTAACTCAGTTAACCTTAGGCCTTGATAGAGATTCAGGGCTTGTAGCTGCGCAGTTCGATGAGCGTGATGAAGCCGTCAAATCTCTACTGCATATGGCTATCTCAACTTGTAAAGAGCAAGGTAAATATGTAGGTATCTGTGGGCAGGGTCCTTCTGATCATCAAGATTTTGCACAATGGCTAATGCAAGAAGGAATAGATAGCGTCTCTTTAAATCCGGATTCCGTATTAGAAACCTGTTTATTTCTTGCTAAGTGTAAATAACTAACTATGTTAAATAAGATTTATTTTTCGGGCCTATTGTTATTAGGTCCGTCTATTGCTTTGGCAGCCGATATACAGCCTCATGACCCAATCTCTAATGTGATTTTATGGGTAACCATATTTTTCTCCTTTGCAATTTTAGGCCGCTATGTTGCTAAGCTTTTAAATCAGCCTGGTGTACTTGGTGAGCTTTTAATGGGAGTTGTAATAGGTAATATTTGCTATTTTTTTGGCTCGCAATTAATAGTTATATTGCGTGAAGGTGCCGCAATTTATAATATTATGAAGGATTTATTGGCAAACATACCACTTGAACAGGCTGTAACACAAAACATTCCGAATGCCTACTATGCTTCGCAAGTGACCCATGCTTTAAGTAGTTCTTTAGGCATTGAATATATTAAAGTAGGTTATGTACTTGATGTCTTTTCGCGCTATGGCGTTATCTTTCTTCTATTTAAAGTAGGTTTAGAAAGCTCTATTCAAGAGCTAAGGCACACTGGCCTTGCATCAATAAGAGTAGCTGTAATAGGAGTGGTTTTACCTATTATTCTAGGATTTATAGTAGCTTATCTGATAGTTCCTGAAGCTTCATATAAAGTTAATCTTTTTGTAGCCGCAACGTTGTCAGCAACAAGTATTGGTATTACAGCTAGCGTGTTATCTGAAATGAAAAAATTAAAGACGCGTGAAGCACAGACCATTCTTGGTGCGGCTATGTTTGACGATATTTTAGGCCTTATTATCTTGGCTATCGTAAGTAGTATAGTTCTGCAGGGCCAGGTTAATTTTTTGATGATTGGTCAGGTCATCATTCTAACTATTTTATTTTTTATGTTAGCTATTTTAATAGGTCCTTGGTTATTAAATAAATCAATTAAATACTTTCAGTTTCTAGATTTATGGGAAGAAAAACTATTTATTTCATTTATTTTCGTCATGTTTTTAGCCTGGCTTGCAACTGTTATAAAACTCGCTTCAATTATTGGTGCCTTTGCTGCTGGATTAATTATCAACGATAATTTTTTTGAAGGCAAACGTCAGCATAGTTTTAAAATTCATGATTTGATTTCACCTATTGAATCATTGTTAGCCCCATTATTTTTTATGTTAATTGGCTTACAAGTTAAAATTGAAGCTTTTATGCATTGGCAGGTAATTGGAATGGCTTTTGGTTTAATTGTGGCTGCTATTGTAGGCAAATTACTTAGTGGTTTAGGTGGAAATAAAAAAGATGATCGATTATTAATTGGTATTGGCATGTTGCCTCGTGGTGAAGTAGGCTTAGTTTTTGCCTCCATTGGCAGAACTTTAGGTGTCATTTCTGATCAACTTTTTTCAGCCATTATTTTAATGGTTATAGTCACTACAATTGTGGCACCACCCTGGTTAAAAAGCCGATATGCTAAACAAAAAGGTGTCGTTTAAAAATGATTAATTTATCGTTAGTTTTAAGTGATGTAAGGCGGACTTTAGAGGAAGATATTGGTAGTGGTGATGTAAGTGCTGGCTTATTGGCAGCTCATTTAGAAGCGGAAGCAGAAATTATTTCGCGTGAGCCTATGCTTGTGTGTGGTATACCATGGGTTGAGGCAGCTTTTCATGAGATAGATTCATCTATAGAGCTTAGCTGGTTAGTCAAGGAGGGCGAATGGCTAGACCAGGCAACTACATTATGCTTAATTAGAGGTCAAGCAAAGTCTATTTTAATGGCTGAGCGTAGTGCTTTAAATTTTTTACAAACTTTAGCGGCAACAGCAACACAGACACGTCGTTATGTTAATGAGTTACAAGGAACAAAAGCTCGCTTATTAGATACCAGAAAGACCATACCCGGTTTACGTTATGCTCAGAAATACGCAGTTGTTTGTGGAGGAGGAGTTAATCATCGTATGGGCTTATATGATGCCTTTTTAATTAAGGAAAATCATATTAAAGCTTGTGGCTCAATTACCAATGCTATTAATGGCGCTCGTAAAGCGCATACTAATTTATTAGTTGAAGTTGAAGTTGAAAGCATTGAAGAACTGCAAGAGGCACTACAGGCTAAACCTGATCGTATTTTACTAGATAATTTTACGCACGCTTTGTTGAAAGAAGCTGTGAATTTAAATCTGCCCAAGCAATGTGATTTGGAAGCCTCAGGTGGGATTACACTTGCCAATATTAAAGCGGTTGCAGAAACAGGAGTAGATTATATTTCGGTCGGAAGTATTACTAAATCCATTCAGGCAATTGATTTAAGTTTATTAATTAGGACTTGTTAGAGCCGTATCACCTTAGCGATTCTAAAGATAGGCACTTAGTAAATTAGGAAAAAAATGAAGCCAAAAATCGTTTTTACCGGCGGTGGAAGTGCAGGGCATGTAACACCCAATTTAGCTTTAATTGAAGCCACCAAAGAAGAAAATTGGCAGGTTGATTATATAGGAGCACGAGATAGCGTAGAAGAAACGATAATTAAAAATCATAAGACCATTCCTTTTCATGCTATTAGTGCTGGCAAACTGCGCCGCTATTTTAGTTGGCAAAACTTTATTGATCCATTTCGAATCGTTGTTGGCATTATTCAAGCTTATAGTTTACTGCGTAAGCTTAAAGCAGATGTAGTTTTTTCCAAAGGTGGCTTTGTTGCTTTTCCAGTAGTCGTTGGCGCGTGGTTAAATCGTATTCCAGTGATTATACATGAATCTGATATGAGTCCTGGATTAGCCAATCGCCTAAGTTTTCCTTTTGCTGATAAAATTTGTGTTAATTTTGAAATTGCCAAAGAACATTTTAAAAAAAATGACTATATTGCAGTAACGGGGACGCCTATAAGGCCTAAGCTTTTTTTAGGCTCTCGCCTGCGAGGTTTAGCTTATTGTCATTTTAGTAATGAAAAACCTTGTTTATTAGTTATGGGCGGAAGCCAAGGAGCGAGTAGCTTAAATGCTATTGTAAGGCAATCGCTAGATCACTTGACGCAACGTTTTCAAATTATCCATTTATGTGGTAAAGGAAAGAAAGATTTATCTCTAACCGAGCAAAAGGACTATTGTCAGTTTGAATACATTGATGAGGAACTACCTGACTTATTGGCAGCTGCAGATTTAGTCGTTTCCAGATCAGGGGCTAATTCACTTTGTGAATTATTAGCCTTACAAAAACCACATATATTAGTTCCCTTACCTTTAAGTGCTAGTCGAGGTGATCAGATTCAAAATGCAAATTATTTTAAGCAATTAGGTATTAGTTGTGTGCTTGATAATGATACCTTAACTAGCCAAAGCTTAATTCAAGCTATTAAAGAAACTTATCTTATAAAAGAAGAAATTGTAATGCGTATAAAAGCGCTAAAAATTGAATCAGCGACAACTAAAATAATAACCCTTATTAAGGAGCAACTACATGCTGAATCCCGAAATTTTGTATAAATTTATTGCAGATGAATGGGATAATGCAATTTTACCTAGTCTATGTGATTATATAAAGATTCCCAATAAATCTCCCCATTTCGACGCAGACTGGGAAAAAAATGGCTATATGGAGCAGGCAGTAACCCATATTGCTGATTGGTGCCAACGTTATGCACCTGCTGGCACAGTAGTAGATATTGTTCGGCTTCCAGGCCGAACGCCTTTATTATTTCTAGATATTCCGGGCACCATTGAGAATACTGTCCTTTTGTATGGTCATCTAGATAAACAACCAGAAATGATTGGTTGGCAAGAAGGGTTAGAGCCTTGGAAGCCTGTGTTAAAAGAGGGGCGACTTTATGGCCGTGGTGGTGCCGATGATGGTTATGCCGCTTATGCTTCCCTAACTGCTATTCGAGCTTTACAGCACCAAGGTATAGCTCATGCTCGTTGCGTTTTAATCATCGAGGCATGTGAAGAAAGTGGTAGTTATGATTTACCTTACTATATGGATATTCTTAATGAAAGAATAGGTACTCCTTCACTGGTAATTTGTCTTGATTCAGGCGCTGGCAATTATGAACAGCTATGGATAACTACCTCTTTGCGGGGGAATGTCGTTGGCGAATTAACGGTTGAACTATTAAAAGAGGGTGTTCATTCTGGTAATGCAAGTGGTATAGTAGCTGATAGTTTTAGAATTGCCCGCCAGCTACTTAGTCGTATTGAAGATGAGGTAACTGGCGAAATTAAGTTACCCTCTTTATATTGTGATATTCCAGAGCAGCGTGAAGAGCAGGCGCAGGATTGTGCAAATGCCTTACAAGAAAATGTTTATGAAGCATTTCCTCTTTATTCAGGGGTTGAACCTATTAATGCTGATAACGCCCAATTAATTTTAAATCGTACTTGGCGTCCGGCGCTTGCCATCACTGGCGCTGATGGTTTGCCACCTATTGCCAATGCAGGCAATGTACTAAGGCCAAAAACGGCCTTAAAATTATCTATGCGTCTACCACCTTTAACTGAGCCAAAACAAGCAGCACTTGCCATTCAACAAGTGTTAACAGAAAATCCGCCTTATCAGGCAAAGGTAAACTTTACGATTCAAGATAGTGCTGAAGGTTGGCATGCGCCTTTAGTAGCGGATTGGCTTAGAGAAGCAATTCAAGATGCCTCATTAGCTTTTTACAATAAGCCAGCAGTTTATATGGGTGAGGGTGGAACTATTCCCTTTATGGGTATGTTAGGAAAAACCTTTCCTAATACCCAATTTATGATAACTGGGGTGCTAGGACCACATTCTAATGCGCATGGACCTAATGAATTTCTACATTTAGATATGGTAAAGAAATTAACAGCATGTGTGGCATTTGTTCTAGATAAGCATGCTAATTTACAGACTTAACTAGCTTGTCTAGCAAGATTAAATTTTGGTTTTGCTGCAATAATTTACCTTGTAAAGCAGGTAAAAAAGTTATTGCAATAATTAATATGAATTCACTTATACTTTTTGTGGAGAGTTAAATGCAAGTAAAAGCTGCTGTAGCCTATGAAGTAGGAAAGCCACTAGCAATTGAGATGGTTAACTTAGAAGGCCCTAAAGCAGGCGAGGTATTAGTAGAGATTAAAGCAACTGGTATTTGTCATACAGATTTATATACTCTATCAGGCGAGGATCCAGAAGGTCTATTTCCTGCTATCTTAGGTCATGAAGGAGCAGGTGTGGTAGTGGAGGTTGGGGCAGGCGTTACTTCTGTTAAGCCTGGTGATCACATCATTCCATTATATACGCCTGAGTGTCGACAATGTGAATATTGTCTCTCGCAAAAAACAAATCTTTGTCAAGCAATACGTAGTACGCAGGGGCAAGGCCTTATGCCAGATGGGACAAGTCGTTTTAGTTTAAATGGTAAAAAATTGTTCCACTATATGGGTACTTCAACGTTTGCTAATTATACGGTACTGCCTGAGATAGCGGTAGCTAAAATTCGTCAAGATGCGCCTTTTGATAAAGTCTGTTATATCGGTTGCGGCGTAACTACAGGAATTGGCGCTGTAATTTATACAGCTAAAGTTACACCTGGTTCTAGGGTAGTTGTTTTTGGCCTAGGAGGTATTGGCCTTAATGTTATTCAAGGGGCGCGCTTAGTTGGCGCTGAGCAAATTATTGGAGTAGATATTAATCCAGAGCGTCAGACCTTAGCTAAAAAGATGGGGATGACTGATTTTGTTAACCCGAAAGAAATAGGTGAGAAAGATTTGGTTAGTTATCTTGTAGAACTCACTAAAGGAGGCGCTGATTATAGTTTTGAATGCGTTGGTAATGTCACGTTGATGCGACAAGCTTTAGAATGCTGTCATAAAGGGTGGGGCGTTTCAACCATAATTGGGGTGGCTGGAGCAGGCCAAGAAATTAGTACTAGGCCCTTTCAGCTGGTTACAGGTCGTGTTTGGAAAGGTTCTGCATTTGGTGGCGCAAGAGGTCGTACAGATGTGCCTAAAATAGTTGATTGGTATATGGATGGCAAAATCAATATTGATGATTTAATTACGCACGTTGTACCTATCGAACAAATTAATGATGCTTTTGATTTAATGAGCGCTGGTAAATCAATTCGTACAGTTGCTACTTTTTAAACTAAGGTCTGTCGGCAATTGTTTTATAAGACAAAAAATACAAATTTTAGACTTAAAAAAATTGTCAACAGGCCCTATATAGTGGGTAATCATAATGACTATTAAGCTTGTAGAAGAGCACCTTTGTTTCGATGGATTGCAGCATGTATATGCTCATGAATCTTCTATTACACAGTGTACAATGCATTTTGGGCTTTTTCTACCGCCTCAAGCTGCTAAACATAGCGTTCCAGTATTATACTGGCTTTCAGGATTAACATGCAGTGAGCAAAATTTTATTACCAAAGCCGGGGCGCAGCGAGTTGCAGCAGAATTAGGTCTAGCACTTGTGGTACCTGATACAAGTCCGCGTGGAACTAATTTACCAGGCGATAGTGATAATTATGACTTTGGTGTTGGTGCCGGTTTCTATGTTGATGCTACACAGGCGCCATGGTCTAGACATTATAAAATGGCTACTTATATTCAGTACGAATTACCTAGATTGTTAGAACAACATGCTTTACTTAAAGCGGGGAACTGTGGGATTTTTGGTCATTCCATGGGAGGACATGGCGCACTTACCTTGGCCTTAAAAAACCCACAACAATATCGTTCAGTATCAGCTTTTGCTCCAATCTGTGCACCGAGTCAGTGTGATTGGGGGAAAAAAGTTTTTACCGGTTACCTAGGAAGCGATAAAAAAAGTTGGCAGGAATATGATGCTTGTGAACTAGTTATTAATAGAGGTTGGCCTCATAAAACTATTCTAATTGATCAAGGCACGAATGATCCATTTTTACAAGAGCAGTTAAAACCAGAACTATTTTTAAAAGCCTGTAAACAAGCGAAGGTTTCACTGAATCTGCGTATGCAAAACGGTTATGATCATAGTTATTATTTTATTGCTAGCTTTATTGAAGATCATTTGCGTTTTCATGCTGATATTTTAAACAAAGAGTAGTTATCACCTTTTGTGGAAAGCCTAACCATGTTAGGCTAAGTTTTGCTTATCTTAAAATTTAGCGTTAAGCTAGTAAGCACCTATTAAGTTATTTGATAAATAAATAAATTTTCATTTTTTCTCGACAATTTTTAAAATTACTGACATACTCCACACGCTTCTTTGAAGGAACATCTAAGAAGCAAAATTATAGTCCAATCAATACGGAGAAAATAATGAAAATAAGGCGTGTAGTCTGTGTAATATGTTTTTTTGTTTTACCTTTTTCTTATAGCGCGTCATCTAATCCTATTTCTTTAGCGGGCGTTGATACCCAAATCAATTTAAATAAAGCTGATCTTAAAACTTTAACTAAATCTTTTAAAGGAATTGGAGTTAAACGTGCTGAAGCTATTGTTAAATATCGGCAGGAGCATGGTAAATTTAAATCCGTTTCGGAATTAGCAAAAGTTCCAGGCTTTGGCCAGAAATTTGTTACTAGTCATTTAGATGAACTACAGAAAAATTTTCAAGTAAAGTAGTTAAGCGGGTAATTTAATACCTATCTTTTACCAAGTTCTGTAACTGGTTTCGATTAGCGGCCAGTTACATTGAAATCCGCTAATTAAAAGAGCTGCGTTAACTTTTTCCTGTGCAAAGATTTAATATTAAATAACTTAAGCAGTTTGAGCTAAAATTCTAGCTAATTTAAGCTTTCTATTAATTCTAATTAGAAATCTTCATAAAGAGATGTCGATTTTTAGGCAAATTTAGGATACAGTACCTTCCAAAAAAGTTTGAGGGTAATGTAGTATATGTTAAGGAAATTAAGGGGTGTTTTTTCCAATGACTTATCTATTGATTTAGGTACAGCCAATACCTTAATTTATGTTAGGGATAAAGGAATTGTTTTAAACGAACCTTCAGTAGTTGCACTGCGAAGTGAGTCAGGGCAAAAACGCGTTGCAGCAGTTGGCTTAGAGGCCAAACGTATGTTAGGTCGGACCCCTGGCAATATTAATGCCATTCGTCCAATGAAAGATGGTGTTATTGCAGACTTTTTTGTTACTGAAAAAATGTTACAGCACTTTATTCATAAAGTTCATGAAAACCGTTTTTTAAGGCCAAGTCCTCGAGTGCTTGTTTGCGTGCCTTGTGGCTCAACGCAAGTTGAAAGGCGTGCAATTAGAGAATCAGCTATGGGTGCTGGGGCACGCGAAGTATTTCTTATTGAGGAACCAATGGCTGCGGCTCTAGGTTCAGGTATGCCTGTTGAAGAAGCAAGTGGTTCTATGGTTGTTGATATTGGAGGCGGTACTACAGAAGTTGCTATTATTTCTTTAAGCGGTATCGTTTATCATCAGTCTGTCCGCATAGGTGGTGATAAATTTGATGATGCTATTGTTTCTTATGTCAGACGTAATTATGGTACCTTAATTGGTGAAACCACAGCAGAACGTATTAAACATGAAATTGGTTCAGCTTTTCCAAGTCGTGATCTTTTTGAAATTGAAGTTAGAGGGCGAAATTTAGCAGAAGGTGTTCCACGCAGTTTCACTTTAACCAGTGCAGAAATTTTAGAAGCTTTACAAGAACCACTTTCAGGTATAGTAGGAGCTGTAAGAGCTGCGCTTGAATTGGCACCGCCGGAATTAGCAGCTGATATCGCTGAGCGTGGAATGGTACTAACAGGGGGTGGCGCTTTATTAAAGAATATGGATACACTTTTAATGGAAGAAACAGGGCTACCCGTTCTCGTCGCAGAAGATCCTTTAACTTGCGTTGCACGTGGTGGTGGTAAGGCACTTGAAACAATGGATTTACGTGGCGGTGATTTCCTCTCAACCGAATAATTCTAAAGATAGGCTATTTTCCCGAGGCAAACATCGTTTCTTAGGCTTTTTGTTTGCCTGTGTTCTATCTATTGGTTTAATGTTTTCTGATTATCATTATCACTATTTAAATAGTGTTAGGCATGCCTTTTCTTTTATTGTAGCGCCTTTGCAATACGCAGTTGATTACCCCGTACGTGTTATTGGGTGGTTTCAATCATTGGTAAGTACTAAAAAAGCTTTGATTGATGAAAACATGCAGCTTAGATATCAACAAACCTTATTACAAGCAGAATTACAGAAGCTACTTGTTATTAAAGAAGAAAACTCGCAATTAAGAGAGCTGTTGTTAACTTCTTCAAAAGCTAAGATGAAAGCAATGGCTGCACAAATTTTAGCAGTCGATACGACTATTGCCCGCCAAATAGTAATTTTAAATAAGGGCAAACGCGATGGAGTTTATGTTGGTCAACCTGTATTAGACGCTAAAGGTGTAATGGGGCAAGTTATAGATGTCGGCTATATGACTAGCACGGTTTTATTAATTTCTGATGCTAAAAGTGCAGTCCCTGTTAGAAATAATCGTACAGGTGAGCGTGCTATTTTAGTTGGCTTAAACAATATAAGTCAGTTGTCATTAATTAATTTACCTAGGACTTCCGCTATTATAAAGGGTGATTTACTAGTAACTTCTGGCTTGGGTAGGCTTTATCCAGAAGGCTATCCTGTAGGAAAAGTAGAAAGTGTTAAAAGTATTCCTGGAGAAGCTTTTATTAAAGTTGATGTAAGTCCAATTGCTTTATTAAATAGAAATCGTTTAGTGCTATTAATATGGCCTGATAAAGAACAAGAGCAACTGACTGCTCAAATTAATGAGCGTATGAATATAGTAGAGGCCTCTTAATGAACTCTACTTTTATGCGCTTAACAATTGCTTTTATTGTAGCTTTATGCCTAACCATCATTCCTATGCCTAGCTTATTAATCGGTATCAAACCACCATGGGTACTATTACTCATTTTATATATGCAGTTTTACCTTCCAGAACATTTTAATTTATTTATCTTAATTTTACTTGGACTTGTCTTAGATGCTTTATTATCGACTGTAATAGGTGAGCATACACTTGCCCTATCTTTAATTACCTGGATTGCTAGTAGCAAGGCCCGGCGATTCTACTTTTTTTCTATCGGTCAGCAAATGACTTTAGTGGGGTTTTTCTGTTTTCTCTATCAACTTATTATGATTACATTAGATGCATTCTTAGGTTTTCACATCAATTTTGTACCTGTGATAATTAATACAATCCTCAGTATTTTGCTCTGGCCCTGGTTACGTCTCATCGCTGATGACACTTTACGTAGCAAAATTAAAATATATCGTAACTTAGCTTAATTGAATTAAACGATATGCGCCAGGCTCTAAGCCATTTAATGACCAGCTAGCTATTTTATGGCGAACAAGTCTTAAGGTCGGAAATCCAATAGCGGCCGTCATTTTGCGAATTTGATGATTTTTTCCTTCCGCAAGGATTATTTCTAGCCAACTGGTAGGAATTGATTTTCGAAAGCGAATGGGAGGCATTCGCTCCCAAAGTTTAGGCTCCTCTATAATATGTACTTTAGCTGGCAAAAAAATAGTCTCTTTAATTTTTAGGCCCATTCTTAGAGGTTGTAGGTCAGCTTCAGTAGGTTGGCCTTCTACCTGAACCCAATAGTATTTACGTTTATTATAGTTAGGATGGCTTAATTGATGCTGCAACTTACCGTCATCAGTTAAAATAAGTAGACCTTCGCTATTTTTATCCAATCGTCCGGCAGCATAAAAATTAGGCAGTTTAATAAAGTCAGCTAGCGTTCTCTCATCCGGGGTGCCCGTAAATTGACTAAGAACACCAAACGGTTTGTTGAAAAGTAATATAGTAGGCACGGTCAATGACATCGAATAAAATTATAATTATGACGTTATTCTGTCTTGGGGCAAGTGTTTTCGCATGTTATGATGTTTCTCTTTAAAAGTAGGGGATATCAATGACATTTGAAAAAATTCATATACCAGAGCAAGGGCAACCGATCACGTGTACTAATGGGCGATTAAATGTGCCAGATTTTCCAATTATTCCCTTTATTGAAGGTGATGGAATCGGGGTTGATGTAACGCCTGCAATGCGTAATGTTGTTGATGCTGCGGTAGCTAAGTGTTATGGAGATACGCGCAAAATCTCCTGGATGGAAATTTATGCAGGTGAAAAAGCCACTCAAGTTTATGGCGGCGATCAATGGTTGCCAGCAGAAACCCTAGAGGCTATTAGACAATTCGTCATCGCTATTAAAGGGCCTTTAACAACACCTGTTGGTGGTGGAATCCGTTCTTTAAATGTTGCTATCCGTCAAGAGCTGGATTTATATATCTGTCTGCGTCCTATTAAGTATTTTGCTGGTACGCCTAGCCCACTGAAAGAGCCTTGGAAAACCGATATGGTTATTTTTCGCGAAAATTCGGAAGATATTTATGCTGGTATCGAATGGCAAGCAGGTACTGAAAGTGCTAATAAAGTTATTAATTTTTTAACACATGAGATGGGTGTTACTAAAATTCGTTTTCCAGAAAACTGTGGTATTGGTGTTAAACCTGTATCGCAACAAGGTACATCTCGTTTAGTAAAAGCAGCTATTCAGTATGCTATTGATAATGATAGAGACTCTGTAACCTTAGTGCATAAAGGTAATATTATGAAGTTTACTGAAGGTGCATTCAAAGAATGGGGTTATCAGGTTGCTCGAGATAATTTTGGGGCTGAATTATATGAAGGCGGGCCTTGGATGAAATTGACTAATCCTAAAACAGGTAAGCCAATCATTATAAAAGATGTAATAGCAGACGCTTTCTTACAACAAATCTTATTGCGTCCTGAAGAATATAGCGTTATTGCTACCCTTAATTTAAATGGTGACTATATTTCTGATGCGCTAGCGGCTCAAGTAGGAGGTATTGGTATTGCGCCTGGGGCGAATTTAAGTGATGAGGTTGCGGTATTTGAAGCTACTCATGGAACAGCTCCTCGTTATGCTGGACTTGATAAAGTAAATCCGGGCTCATTAATTTTATCAGCAGAAATGATGTTACGTCATCTAGGGTGGATTGAAGCTGCCGATTTAATTATTCAATCTATGGCCGATACAATTGAGTCTAAAACGGTAACTTACGATTTTGCCCGCATGATGGACGATGCAAATTGTGTTAGCTGTTCAGGCTTTGCTAAAGCAATGATTGAAAATATGTAAGCTGCTTAACATTAATTTAATTAATATAAAGTATACTAAAAGTCTAATATGGGAAAGTGTCATTGATTAATGTTTTCGGCTGCAAATAGCGCGAATTTGTGCCAATATTAACTTAAGCTCATTAAATAGGGTTAACCATTCGCCTTACTTAAGTTAAAATTAGTGCTATTTTGCTGCAAAAAGTCAATTAATGACACACCTAATTAAAAAGCAGCTATAATTAATTTAAGCCATGTTAACAATAGGAAGTAGGGAAATCGGAGCGTAACTAAACTGGTTTCTTTGGAGTAATTAACAAACCTTAAATAAAGTCAGGACTTACGTAAATCTCAATGCCAAGTGAGGGAGTTTATATCTTAAATTAAGGCATTTTAATAAAGAAATTGAAGTTTTACGTAAGCCCTGAGAGTAACTTCAGCATTTAGGTCAAATGAATTAAATTCAAGCTGCTATAGATTTTGCTTATTTGGGATGGTCATTAGATTATGCCAAATAGTTGTTGTTGAATTTAAATTAGGTAAAAAAGAGTTTTGATGACATTGCTAAATAGAATTAAAGCTTAGTCTAAATTAATATAAGTCCTATTAGAAAATGTCAGTATGAGTGCTATCTACTCATCATGATATACATTGTCGCAGAGTTTAATTTTTTTATCATAATAAAAATCATTTTTTACTGGCCAAATGCTCATTGAAAGTCTATAAAATTAATAAAGGGTATGAAGATGAGTGGCCGGTACTTAGAAGAATTTACTGAACATAAAAACGCAGAGGCAGAGGTTCTCCCTGCAGTCAAAGTTCCGAAGAAATATAAAGTGATTTTATTGAATGATGATTATACACCAATGGATTTCGTAGTAGATGTACTAAAGCGTTTTTTTCGACTAAATGAAGAGCTGGCAACCCAAATTATGTTACAGATTCATATCTTGGGAAAAGGGGTATGTGGTATTTATACCAGGGATATAGCAGAGACGAAAGTTGCTCAGGTAAATGAATATGCCAGAAATCATGAGCACCCTTTGCTATGTACGATGGAGTCGGAATAATGCAGGTGGGTGAAGAGGAGCAATGCCAATGTTAAATAAAGAACTTGAATTCACCTTGAATCTTGCTTTTAAGGAAGCGAAAGAAAAACGTCATGAGTTTATGACGGTTGAACATCTACTATTATCTTTACTTGATAATCCTGCTGCAGGCAATGTTCTTCAAGCTTGTGATGCCAATATTGAAGCATTAAGACGAGATTTAATTGAATTTATTGATGAAACTACGCCCAGAATTCCTGAAGGGGAGCATGATAGGGAAACTCAACCTACTTTAGGTTTTCAACGTGTTTTGCAGCGAGCTGTTTTTCATGTGCAGTCAGCTGGTAAAACCGAAGTAACAGGCGCAAATGTCTTGGCTGCTATTTTTAGTGAGCAAGAAAGTCAAGCTGTGTATTTTCTTCGCCGTGAAAATATTACACGACTAGATGTTATTAATTATATTTCCCATGGTGTTTCTAAATATCATAATAACGAAGCCAATGATCATCTTAATTCTGCTATGGATGAAGAAGCTATGGCTGGTGAAGGTAGTGAATCACCTTTAGAAAGTTACTGCTTGAATCTTAATAGACGAGCTCGCTTAGGAAAAATTGATCCGCTCATAGGTCGTCATGAAGAAATTCAGCGTACCATTCAAGTTCTTTGTCGTCGCCGTAAAAATAATCCCTTGCTTGTTGGTGAGGCGGGTGTTGGTAAAACGGCTATTGCTGAAGGTCTTGCTAAGCGTATAGTTGATGGCGAGGTACCAGAGGCTATTAATAATTGTGTAGTTTATGCCCTTGATTTAGGGGCATTATTAGCTGGTACAAAATACAGAGGTGACTTTGAAAAACGTCTAAAGGCTGTTTTAAAACAATTAGGTCAGCAAGATGGAGCTGTATTGTTTATTGACGAGATTCATACCATTATTGGTGCAGGGGCGGCTTCCGGTGGTGTTATGGATGCGTCAAATTTAATTAAACCTTTACTTGCTAATGGTGAATTAAAATGTATAGGTTCTACTACTTATCAAGAATATCGCGGTATTTTTGAAAAGGATAGGGCACTTGCTAGACGTTTCCAAAAAATTGATATTAGTGAGCCAACCATTGAAGAAACATTTGAGATTCTTAAAGGATTAAGATCTAAACTGGAAGAGCATCATGGTGTCAAATTCTCTATCTCTGCTTTAAAAGCTGCTGCTGAATTATCGGCTAAATACATTAATGATAGATTCCTTCCTGATAAAGCTATTGATGTAGTGGATGAAGCAGGTGCTTACCAAAACTTATTAACGGCTAATAAACGAAGAAAAATTATTAGTGTAACTGAAATTGAAAATGTAGTGGCAAAAATAGCGCGTATTCCACTTAAGAAAGTATCAGCAAGGGATAAAGATACCTTACGTAATTTGGAACGAGATTTAAAATTACTGATTTATGGTCAGGATAATGCTATTACAGCGCTTGCATCAGCCATTAAGCTTGCTCGCTCCGGCTTACGTGATCCGCATAAACCAGTCGGCTGTTTCTTATTTGCAGGCCCAACCGGAGTAGGTAAAACAGAGGTCACCCGGCAATTAGCTAATGTATTGGGTATTGAGCTTTTACGCTTTGATATGTCTGAGTATATGGAAAAACATACTGTATCTCGTTTAATAGGTGCGCCTCCCGGTTACGTTGGTTATGATCAAGGCGGTTTGTTAACTGAGGCAGTTACTAAAAATCCTCACTCCGTATTGCTACTTGATGAGATTGAGAAAGCCCATCCTGATGTGTTTAATTTGCTCTTGCAAATTATGGATCATGGTACTTTAACAGATACTAATGGCCGCCAGGCTGATTTTAGGCACGTTATTTTAGTGATGACAAGTAATGCAGGCGCCACTGAGATTACGCGTAACTCAATAGGCTTCTCGCTACAAGATAATAGCAATGATGGTTTAGAAGTCATTAAAAAACAATTTAGTCCAGAGTTTAGAAATCGTTTGGATGCAATAATTAATTTTGATTCTCTAGATACCGAGACAGTAGGGCTTATTGTAGATAAATTTATTATGGAGCTTGATGAGCAATTAAGTAATAAAGGTGTTACATTTAAAGTGGATAAAGCAGCGAGAGATTGGTTAATTGAGCATGGCTATGATAGAACTATGGGTGCTCGACCAATGGCTCGTTTAATTCAAGAACAAATCAAAAAACCACTAGCAGACGAACTACTATTTGGAAAATTAATGAAAGGCGGACATGTAGTTATTAGAGTAAAAGATGGCAAACTACATTTCGATAGCCATGATCACTGTGAAGGGGTTATCTAACCCTTCTATCAAATAAGTCTTAGTTGCTGACCATTTAATCTACCCCACTTAACTAAAGTGGGGAGTTTTTTAAAGTTAATCTATGCAGTCTAAAATTTGCTAAGTTACTTAATTTCTTAGTTATTTTGTCATTATGCATTTGCTTGCGTTAATACTCCCAGCTACAATTACAAAATCCTATATAAAATAAATAAACTGCTTGATGGTAATTTTAGTACTCACTTATGCTTAAGTTGCCACGGTTAGTTTAAATAGAAGTCTAACGAATTAGTTTAGGTTAGTTTATGCTAAGCGTAATTATTATCTGTAAAAATGAAGAAGCTAATATTAAACGCTGTCTAGAATCTGTAAGCTGGGCAGATGAAATTGTAGTACTAGATTCAGGTAGTACTGATAATACAACTGCTATTGCACAAAAATATACAGAAAATGTTTATAGAAGTGAAGATTGGCATGGCTATGGTATACAAAAGCAGCGTGTACTTAATTTAGCCACCGGTGATTGGGTTTTAAATCTAGATGCTGATGAGTCAGTATCAGAGCATTTAAGAACAGCTATTGAAGATGCAATTGCATCTGGTGAAGCAGATGCTTATCGTATTCCTATTTGTATGAATTTTTATGGAAAACCTTTACGCTATTCGTCGAGTCCTAAGCGGCATATCCGCTTATTTAAGCGAGAAAAGGCACGCTACAGTGAAGATATTGTCCATGAAAAAATCATTTTACCTGAAGATACGCAAATTGGAAAAATAACGTTACCTATCATGCATCATTCATTTCGTGATGTAAGCCATGCATTATATAAAATTAATCGCTACACGTCTTACAGCGCGAAAATTCGTTCACAAAAGGGTGAGCCACCGGGTATTATGAAAATAATTTTTAGTACAGGTTGGATGTTTTTCCGCTGTTTTTATTTGCAACGTGGTTTTATGGACGGTGTAGCAGGCTTCTTATTAGCTGTTTTCAATGCTCAAGGTACTTTTTACCGTGGCATTAAACAGCTTTATCCTGATGTCAGACACAGTGTTTCCTTATCTCCCGCTAGACAAGATGTAGAACCCGTTCCAGATTTACCTTCTAGTCAGCAACAAGCTCAAGCTACAGCTGAAGCTGGTCAGCTTGAAGTTCAGCCGCCAATAGAAGAAAATTTAACTAGTCCAGCTGAACTTAATAAAGAAGAGAAAAGACAAGCCCAACAAGAGGAAATTGCTGAAGAAATTATTGAGCAAGACGAATTGGTTCCACAAAATACTTCGCTTGAAGAAGAAGCAATTAAGAACCAGGAGCAAAATGAGTTTGACTCAGAAGCTTTTCAAGCAGCGTTAGATAAAACTGCAAAAGAAGACCAGGAATCTTCGCTGGAAACAGAAACAGTCAAGCCACACGATACGTTTGACCCAGAAGCTTTCCAAGCAGTATTAGATAAAGCTTTAAAAGAGGAACAAGAATCTTTGCTAGAAGAAAAGACAATTAAGCAGCAGGAGCAAGATATATTTGACCCAGAAGCACTTCAAGCAGCGTTAGATAAGGCTGCGAAAGAAGATGAAGCGCTTTTGGTTGGCGAAGAGTCAATTAAACATCAGAATCAAGATACGTTTGACCCAGAAGCTTTTCAAGCAGCATTAGATAGAGCATTAAAAGAAGACGAAGAAGCTTCCCTTAAGGACCAATCAATTAAAGACAAATCTGATGTAGGACTTACTAAGCCTACATTTGATAAGGCTTTAAAAGACGACCAAGACCAAGAGTCCTCAGAGAAGAAATAGAAATAAACAATTTATTATAAGCGTTTACACCAATGCAAGCATATTTCATGAACGGTTAGATTTTATATAAGCAAAGACTGCTATTTGATTTCATAATAAAGAGCATTATATCTTTTTAAAGACTTAAAAAACCAACTTTAATTCTTGCCAATATTGGTTATACAAAGCAAGCGTTTCTTCGCCAACATCGCGTTGGAAAATGCCTTTCTCTAGTATGTTTGCTGTAGGATAAACAATAAGGTTATCGCGAACAGCGGCTGGCAGTAACGCACGTCCTTCGGCGTTAGTAATAGCTTGACCGGTTATTAAAGCAACTTGAGAGGCGACGTTAGGTTTAAGCAAAAAATTAATAAAGGTTAGTGCTTCTTTAAGATGAGGTGCATTTTTAGGAATGGCTAAACAGTCAACCCAAATAATAAAACCGTCTTTAGGATAAATAAAACGCACATTATTATTTTCTTTAGCAGCTTTATAAGCATCAGCATTCCAGGCAGCGCCAATTGATGCATCTTCATCAATCATAATGGCTTGAATACTATCACTAGCAAATATTTTAATATTAGGTACTAATTTTACTAATTGCTCATAGGCTTTTTTAATCAAGATAGGATCTTTTGTATTGGGGTCAAGACCAAGGCTAAGTAAAGCAATAGCAAATACTTCGCGAGAATCATCAAGCATCATTAATTGGTTAAGCCAGCGCTTATCCCATAAGAGTTGCCAAGTCGTAGGTGGATTAACCACATTTTGGCTATTAAAAAATATGCCAGTTGTTCCCCATGTAAAAGGGATGCTGTAATTATTCCCTTTATCATAATCATTGCGGGTAAATTTTTGATCTAAATTAATAATATCAGGTAACATTCTATGATCAATTTTAGTTAGCATATTCTGATTACGCATGCGCTCTACAAAATAAGCTGATGGTAAAATGACATCATAAACAGCTTGCCTGCTAGCTTTTAATTTAGCATACATCGTTTCATTGCTGTCATAAGTAGAAAAATTAACTCTAATTCCAGTTTCTTTTTCAAATCGCTGCACTACTTCCTTAGGAATTTCGCCTCCCCACACGTAAACATTAACCACAGGGCTAGTAGCATGAACAACAGCTGAAAAAAGACAAAGGAGAAATAAGCCAAATCGTTTCATAATGCCTTGCCTGAAAGTCGATACGATAAACTAACCAAGATCATGGAAAGAAGAAAAGTAATAGTACATAAAGCATTAAGTTCTGGGGTAATGCCTGTACGTACTAGTGAGTAAATTGCCAATGGTAAAATATTAAAGTCAGGACCTGCCACAAAATAACTAATCATAACGTCATCAAAGGAGAGGGTAAAACTCAATAGTAAGGCGCTTAATACACCAGGCCATAATAAAGGAAGTAAAATCTTTGTTAAAGCGATGTAGCGGCTTGCTCCTAAATCTAATGCACTAAAATAGATATTAGGATCTAAGGTGTTGATTCGAGCTTTAATAGTTAAAATAACAAAGGGAAGGCAAAATGTAATGTGGGCAATTAACAAGCTAAAAAAGCCAAGTGGTATCTGCGTAACATTAAAGAAAATAAGCAAGGCAACGCCCAGTACTAAATCAGGAATAATTATTAATAATAAAAGAAGAAGATAAAAGGTTTTTTGTTTTTTTGCACGAAATAAAAATAGATTTACACTAGCAAGTAAACCTAATAACGTAGCAAAAAAGGAGGCACAGAAACCTAAAAGAATAGAGTTAAAAAAAGCAGACCATAAACCTCTGTCTTGAAAAAGCTCTTGATACCAAAACCAGGTAAAGCCCTGCCATTGTAATGAAAATTTAGCATCATTAACTGAATAAAGTATCAAAATTAAAATAGGGCAGTAGAGAAAAGCAAAAACAAAAAATAAAAAAGTTTTCTGCAATAATCCTTTCATTGAATGACCTCACTACTATCTTGACGATAAAAAGCTAATAATAGTAGGAGTAAAAGGGTTAAAATGACACTTGTGGCAGCGCCTTCAGGCCAATTCTCAATGACTAAAAATTGATTCTGAATTAAATTACCTAATAAAATAGAACGAGCACCACCTAAAATATTAGGAATATAAAATAATGTCATAGCAGGTAAAAGCACTAAAACGCAACCTGACAAAATGCCCGGAGCTGTATTAGGTAAGAATACTCGTGTAAAAATAGCCCACCTTCCTGCGCCTAAATCCTTTGCTGCCTCAACTAAGCGAAAATCAAAGCGTTCCATATTAGTAAAAATAGGTAATACCATGAAGGGAAATAAGTTATAAACTAATCCTGTGATAACAGCAAAGTTTGAATAAAGTAAGTTCAAAGGTTCATTAATAAGGTGAAATTTAAGTAATAAGGCATTAAGTACGCCTTTATATTTAAGGATGGCAATAAGTGAATAAGTTCTAATTAATGAGCTAGTCCAGAAAGGTATAATAATTAACAATAATAAAACAGATTGGTGCTTAGACTTAATTAATAAGTAGCTAAAAGGATAAGCTAATAGTAAACAACAAGCAGTCGCAATTATCGCAATCAATAAAGAACGAAAAAAAATTTTCGCAAAAACCGGCGATAATAAAGCGCTGTAATTATCAAATGTAAAGGGTAAGGCTACTAAATTAGCAGTATCCTTAGATAAAAAACTTGCTATTAGAACAAGTAATAAGGGAACAAAGCTAAAAACAATTAGCCATGCATAAAGTATATAAAGCGAAGTTGATTTAACCTTCATAAGGCAGTAGCACCTCCCATCCAGGTAACCATTCAACCCATACCGATTCATTAGGCGAGTATTCTAATTTATCATCATCTTCATCAAAAAATTCAGAAGCATTAATAAGTTTTCCTGAATCTAATGCAACTTTAAGATCGACGGTAGAACCTTTATATACAATTTCTACAAT
The DNA here is from genome assembly GCF_048541585.1 of Legionella sp. D16C41. Lineage (NCBI taxonomy): Bacteria > Pseudomonadati > Pseudomonadota > Gammaproteobacteria > Legionellales > Legionellaceae > Legionella > Legionella sp. D16C41. Next base: position 1,084,988 of record NZ_CP183303.1, read on the forward strand.
CTTTCCTGGTAGCATATTACTGGTATCTTCCACTTCAGATAAACTCCATACGCGAATATCTTCTGGACGAACAATAAGATGTAGTTGTGTACCAGCTTGATAATGGCCAGTATTTTTACAAACTAATTCTATTTGCTCAACCATCGTAGTTAATTGATTTTCATCGCTTGTTTTAACTTCAATATCAAAAATATTGGCTTCGCCAATAAATTTAGCGACATGTAAGTTCGCTGGATTTTCATATACCGCTCTAGGGGTACCAATCTGTTCAATATGGCCATGATTAAAGACTACAATTCTATCTGACATGGATAATGCTTCTTCTTGATCATGAGTTACAAAAATAAAGGTCATATTGAGTTTTTTTTGTAATTGCTTTAATTCAGACTGCATTTCTTTGCGCAGGCGGTAATCTAGAGAACTTAAAGGCTCATCTAATAATAATACTTGGGGTCGATTAACAATAGCTCGTGCGATAGCTACTCGTTGCTGTTGTCCGCCACTTAAATGCTTAATATTGCGATCAGCTAATGCTTCTAGTTGCACAAGCTGTAACGCTTCTTTAACGCGCTTGGCTATTTCACGACGATTAATCTTTTTACATTGCAATGCAAACGCTACATTATCAAATACTGATAAATGAGGAAAAAGGGCGTAGCTTTGAAAAACCGTATGAACGTCGCGCTTTTGCGGTGGCAAGGCATTAACGCATTGTCCATTAATAAAGATTTCTCCCTGGCTTGGCTGTTCAAAACCAGAGATAAGACGCAGTAAAGTAGTTTTACCACAACCAGAGGGACCTAATAAAGTTAAAAATTCACCATCAAAAACAGATAATGAAATATTATTAAGAATTAAGGCACTGCCATAAGATTTGTAAACATGGCAAATTTCAATTAGCGGTACCGTCATGATAAGTTCAAAACAAAAGCATAATTATGATTGTTGCTAAGTAAATTGTCTAGTAACAATCATCAATACTGGTTTATTTTCCAGGGGGCTTAACTAAATTTGCCGAATTTAAGGTTTATTTAGCCAAAATTGTAAGAAATTAAATAGATTTAATTTAAGTACTGGATAACCTAATAGCTTGAATTTAAGAATTCTAATAGCTCTGTATGTTGACGTCTATCTTAATACTCACACTAAGCTTAATTAAAATAGCTTCCCACCTGTGCAAGAATAACAGGTTGTTCTTAAATTGACACTTTAGATGATCTATAACTAATTATATTTATTACAATTATCATGTCTAACGTTGGCTTGAGCTGAGCAAAGTTCTGAGATACCGCCATTATTACAAATTACCAATCCTTTTTCATCAACAGTCAACACGCCACCTTGCCATAAACAACATCCTTGAACGTTTTGTAAGTCCATAATGGCATGCCGTGTACAATAGCAAGAAGAATAATAACCATTTTTACATACTAAACGGCCAGCAGATGAATCGCAATAACTGACTCCGCCCATTTTTTCGCAGCATTGGCCAAGACAGTGCTTGGGACAATCATCACCTTTACAATCACTACAGCGGCTTGCGAAAGCTAGCGTAAAGCAAATAGCAAATACCCAAACGGCAAACACTCGAGCGATAAATTGCATGATTATTCCTGCACTTTTTATTTTTGAGAATATTAGACTTCTTTGGAAAGTGCTAGTGCTAAAACAAGATCAAGCAAAAAAATACTAAAAAAGCACACTTTACAGGGAGTAAATGAGCATTTTGAAGCATTTTTTTGTTTGAGACTGGCCGGCAATGGTCCTTTCCGAAGAAATCTATTATAGGTAATTATCGAAAAGAAATAAATGATTAAAGTATGTCTTACTTAACTTAAGAACTAGCAATTTTATATAAAAAGGCGCTAACCATTAGAAAATAATCTAAATTTATTCTAAATATAAAATTATCTTTAAGTTATAACACAAGCTAAAACTTATAGTGCTGCACTTAAAAACATAATTATTTCCAGGTAATTTATATGAATCAACTTTATTCTTACTTTATAGTATTTTTAAGTAGCTTTATTTTTTCGACCTCTACTTTTGCAGACGATTTCTGCTTAAAAGCGGTAAATGAATTAAAGAATAAAAACTCTGATTTAATATCAACTCTACGTCCTGCGGCTTGTCCGCAGGATCCAGTTAAGAAATGTAATTTATGGATTCTGCGAACAAGTCGCAGGACGTAGAAAAGGATAACAAGATATAGCTATAAAAAAATAAGTGATAGTTAATTACTTTAGAATAATTAAAATTTTCTCCAAGTGTTTATTAAAAGTATTTCATAACTATTAGATTTAAATGGTTTAGCATTACGTTAAGACTCACAAAGAGGCAAAATACATTTCCACTGCCATTAAGCCTCCTACTCTTCGTGTACTAATAAATCGACCGATTCAATTTTTTGAAATTGTTGGGTTATTTTTTTAGCTGAAATAGTGACTTCACCCACGTCCTGCTGTGCTAAATCAATATGCTTTGATAGCTTATCCATCCGCTTTTCGAAGCGCTGAAAATCCTGTGCTAGCGCTTGTAAATGTTGCTGAATAATATGTACTTGTTTACGAGTCGCATCATCTTTTAACACGGCACGTGCAGTAGTGAGTACAGCCATTAGGGTACTAGGAGAGACTAGCCAGACCTTTAGTCGTTGTGATAAAGCAATGATTTCTGGGTAACCGGCATGAATTTCAGCAAATATGGCTTCCGCCGGAATAAACATAACAGCGCCATCGGTTGTTTCATTAGGAATAATGTATTTTTCTGCAATATCTTTAATATGTTTTTGAATATCCTGGCGAAATTGTTGATGTAGATGTTTTCTTTCTACTGAATTAACATCAGTACTCATTAATTTCTGATATGTTTCTAAAGGAAATTTAGCATCAATAACCACATGTCCTGTTGGTTCAGGTAAAAATAAGATACAGTCAGCACGCTTTTGGTTACTGAGAGTATGTTGCATACGATAATGTGTACTTGGAATCATGTTGCTAATTAACGTAGCTAGTTGAACCTCACCAAAGGCACCTCGAGCTCGCTTATCTACTAAGATATCTTGTAAGCTCACCACATGTGAGGATAACTCAGTTATCTTTTTTTGTGCTTCATCAATAATGGTAAGTCTTCTTACAATATCTGTAAAAGTAGTTGAGGTTTTTTCAAAGCCTTCTGCTAATTTGTGATTAACTTGCTGGGTAAGATTATTTAAATGACTACGTATTTCCTCTGTTAAGCTTTGTAGGTGAGAGGTTAGCGAGTGAGCATGTTGCATAAAGCTGTGATTAATTTGTTCACGTACATCAATCATAGATTGTTGAATGGTTTGATTAATTAATTGCTGATTATTGATTTGCCCTTGAGTAATTTGTTCTAAGATACGTTGTAAATTAACTTGATTATAATCTTGTAAATCCAATTGCAGTTGATGTAACTCTTCAAGAATAAATTGTTGTATTTTTTGATAATCTGTTTGTTTAAAAAAAGCAACTAGACGTTTATAAATAAAAAAAATAAAACAGCATTGAAAGACCAGCGCGGCAATTAGTCCTTGTGTCAGTGTAAACTGAGGCCATCCAATCATTTTAACCTAAATTAGCAATATCGATAGGCAAATTATGTTCAAAAACTGGTTTAAGCTGACCATAATCGATAAGTTGAATCGACCCCAAATAATACGGTGATTGTTCTAATTTATCAATCTTGTGTTTAAAGGAAAACGTTAAATTGGCATTTCCAGGCGCAAGCCAATCTGCTGCCTGAGCTATTTCGATAGCATGTTTTTTTCCTTGAACATCAGCTTTAAAAAGAACAGCTTGAAGCATATAGCGGCTACCTGTAGCCACATTAATAGCTGCATTAAAAGTTAATTTATTAGAATTTAGACGAGTGATTTCGCTAATGAGGGCAGAAGGTATGGCATAAGAAAAAGCAGTATGAGCATGGCGATTAATTATTTGATTATCAACTTTAGCGCTAGTATCGGTTTCTATATACCAATTCTGACCAGGAAAATTCTTTTCATTATCTAGTATTATTTTACCTCGGTATAGTCCTGGCTCAACTTCGGTAAGTGGAATAGGTACAGATTGTCCATCAGGACTTAACAGATTAGCTTTAACATTATTAGCTGAATACCGCTTTGCAGCTTTTTTTAAAAAAATTGTGGTGGTAAGTTCATCACCATATTGGTAATAAGCTTGATTTGTCTCTACAAGAAGGCCTGCAGTCGAGGCTTTATCAAATATACGAATTTGAAAACGCTCAGTAGCTAAGTAGTTAAAGTCTAATAATGACAAAGTAAATTGTCCGCTACCTAGTTCAGGCTTTAATTCAATGATCTTAGCGAGGTTTATTGCAGGTAAGTCCTCTGAATGATACGGCGATAAGGTTGAGACTTCAGATAAGGGAAGGTTTATTTTCGACCCTTTAGCAAGGCGAAATTGGCTATCTTTTAAAATTATCTTTTTATTCATGGGCACAATACGAATAATCGCTTTTGGCGCTGTTGTATAAATAGGTATGCCTTTAAATAGTTGAGCAGCAGTTACTTCAAAATGATATTTTTTACTTATTTGCTTATTACTCTGTGGTTTAAAAAGTTTATTATGAATGGGCCAAGAGGTACTTAAAGGTATATGCGAGAGGGTGTCACAATGGGTACAATCGTAAGCTTTTAATGACTGACTAGGTAAGGTAATAGCATAGCTGGGATTTATAAAGTTTATAAAAAGAAACAATAATAGCAGATACATTAGGCTACTCCGTTAGCTAAATCCTGACTTAATATCATATCAAGTCCAAAACAGTTATGACGGCTTTGATTATGGCTTAGTGCATTATTATGTTCTGTCTTTTGGATATCATAAAACCAGACTGTGCCTACACTACGTTGAGAGATACATTCTATAAAACCATCAGCACACTTATCTAAATAGAGTTTAGTTACCTTAAGGCCAGCATTATATCGATAACCATTGCAATAGCTTGCTCCATTTAAAGGAGAGGCTGTGACGTCGGTACCAATGATGACTCGAAAAGGAACCGACAAAGAAGGACGTCCTAAGCTCCCAAATAATAGTTCATTATTATAAATAGCCATATCAAGCACACGTTGTTGGCGCACGCCATCATTAAGATAGCCAATTAACCAACTAACCGAAGCTTCAAATAAGTTTCCTTCTACTACTTCTTCGGCAAGTGGTGTACCTCCACTAGATGGAGATAAAGCAATAACTTCCGCTACTCTTTTTGACAGTTGTAAATAACGTGGGTCATAAGTTGGATTAGATAAAATCCAGCGAATAACATTAGCGCCCTCAGAGTGAGTATAGATTTTTAATTTACTAATGTGGTTGTTCTTAATAAAAGAAAGTAATTGAGTGGCTGTACATCCAGCAGCATCTTCATGCCACATATAGTGACTATAGTCACAAGCAACAACAAAATAGTTTTCTGGTTTGGGTAGTACCGAAGTTAGGGTATTAATAAATTCTTTTTTCCAATAAATTCCCTCTGCATCACTACGATGATCATTATTGCCATGAATAAAAGCAATACCAAAATCAGGAGACTTGTTGCCAGCAAGTTTGGAAAGAGGACTATTATCAAGCGATTGACTATAAATAGATAAACTATATAGAGATGTAAAAATGACAAAGCAAGCAAAAACAAAACGTGGCAGGTCCATATATTTAAGCCGGTTTTTCGCTGTAGTCATTCTATATCATAATTTCCCTTAACTCAGCAATAGCCAAATAGAAATTTACAATTTTTAAAGTATCTACCTAGGAAAAATATTTCGGTAATTAAGTTAGTTTTATTTTTACTAAAACTAAAATATTGTATTGAAGCTCGCAGCTGAACTGTTCATACTTAAGCGTTTTAAGATTACTTTGATTTAGGTCGACGCGACATGAGTTTGGATAAAAATTTAGAGAGGATAGAGGGATTACGTCAACAGATTCGTTTATATGATTATCATTATTATGTATTAGATGAGCCCTTAGTTCCTGATATCGAATATGACCGGTGCTTTCGCGAGTTACAAGCTTTAGAAAAACAATTTCCCGAATTTATTTCCGAGGATTCACCTACCCAGCGAGTAGGCGTGCACCCCGTGACAGCTTTTGAACCTGTTGCACATAGGCAACCTATGCTTTCTTTAGGCAATGTATTTACCTCAGAGGAATTGCATGCTTTTGTTAAGCGTGTTGCTGACCGTCTAGACTCTCAAGAAGATGATTTGCTTTTTACTTGTGAACCAAAGCTCGATGGCTTAGCAGTTAATTTAACTTATGAGAAAGGCTTTTTAGTTTATGCAGCCACCCGAGGTGATGGGGCAGTTGGTGAAAATATCACTACCAATATAAAAACAATCGCGGCAGTCCCACTTAAGCTCATGGTAGAAAACCCACCTGATTTTATAGAAGTTAGAGGGGAAGTTTATATGCCTAAAGCAGGATTTGAAGCTTTTAATGAGCGCGCGCGCGAAATGGGTGAAAAAACATTTGCTAATCCTCGTAATGCAGCAGCTGGTAGCTTACGACAATTAAATCCACAAATTACCGCAATGAGGCCGCTTGCTATTTATTATTATGGAATTGGCGCTTATGAAGGTCCCCCTTTACCAGATAGCCATTTTGAGCAATTACAATTTTTGCAGCAGATGGGATTTCGTATCTCGCCAGAAAATAAGAAAGCATGTGGCGAAAAAGGTTGCTTAGCGTATTACGAAGCGATGGCAAGAAAGCGCCTTACCTTGCCTTATGAAATTGATGGTGTGGTTTACAAGCTAGATAGTATAAGCCAACAGCAAGAACTAGGTTATGTAGCACGCGCGCCTCGTTTTGCTTGTGCACATAAATATCCTGCGCTTGAGGAGATGACCCAAATTATTGCGGTCGATTTTCAAGTAGGGCGAACTGGTGCTTTAACACCTGTTGCTCGTTTAAAACCTGTTAGTGTTGCGGGTGTTACCGTGAGTAATGCCACACTGCATAACATGGATGAAATTGTACGTAAAGATATCTTAATTGGTGATACAGTTATTATTCGTCGAGCTGGTGATGTGATCCCAGAAGTGGTTTCTGTTGTTAAAGATAAGCGACCATCACAAACAATGTCTATTACCTTACCTGCAACATGTCCTGTTTGTGGTGCTGATGTAATACGTGAAGAAGGGGAGGCTGTGGCTCGCTGTATGGGTGGTTTGTTTTGTGGCATGCAACTCAAACGCTCTATCTGGCATTTTTCTTCGCGCAAAGCTATGGCTATTGACGGTTTAGGGCAAGCCATTATTGATCTATTAGTCGATACAAGGTTAGTTAAAGATGTGGCTGATCTTTATCAACTAAAATTAGAAGATTTAATTGAATTACCAAGAATGGGTAAAAAATCCGCCGAAAACCTTCTGCAGGCGATTGCAAAAAGCAAAAAAACTACCTTTAAACGTTTCTTATATGCATTAGGTATTCGCGAAGTTGGTGAAGTAGGAGCCGGTGTTTTAGCTTCTCATTATGAAGACATTGCTTCATTAAAAAAAGCAACTATAGATGAATTGATGATGCTTAAAGATATAGGCCCAGTTGGCGCACAACACATCGTCGACTTTTTTGCACAAACCCATAATGGCGAGGTCATTGATAAATTAATAGCTTACGGCGTGCAATGGCCAATTACGCCTAAACAGGAATTTAATAAAGAACACCCTTTATATGGTAAAACGGTAGTTTTGACTGGAACGCTTGCTAGTATGGGTCGTGATGAAGCGAAAGCGAAATTAGAGGCAGCAGGTGCTAAAGTAACGGGTAGCGTTTCAGCTAAAACACATTATGTTATTGCTGGAAGTGAGGCAGGTTCTAAATTAGAGAAGGCTAACCAGTTGGGCGTGCCAGTATTAAATGAAGAGGATCTATTACAGTACCTAAACTAAAGGTAAGAGTTTACCCTCATTGACGAACGGCTAAATTTGGCGCATCTTGTGCGAAAATCATGGTTCAAAAGCCTCACATACAGATGTATGCTACGTTTTTTCACCATAATTTTCGCACAACCTGCACTCAAATTAATCCGCTCACCAAGATTTGAATATACCGCTGAGCTAAGGCTGTCAACTTAAGCCTACTGTTGGTTAGGCCTTGGCCTAATAGCACTGCATTAAATCTTTTTAACTCACTCTACATCCCTCGGCTTGTCCGAGGGATCCAGGAATCTCGTATAAGAACTAGAGCTCTGGAGCCCGTGGACAAGCCATGGGACGTAGACTAGAGCCTTAAGGAAGCGCCATTAGGCCTTGGTCTAACCTACATAAAAATTCTCTTAAATTGACGCCATTACCTGAACGGTTGCAACAAAACTTATGTGCTGTGAAAGTCGCAGCATGTAAAAGATAAATTATTATCTGGATTAATTACCTTTTTAAATATTCGCTAAAGAGGTTGTCACGGTTGCAACAAAACTTATGTGCTGTGAAAGTCGCAGCATGTAAAAGATAAATTATTATCTGGATTAATTACCTTTTTAAATATTCGCTAAAGAGGTTGTCATTGACTTTTCTTCAGAAGGATTTTCTATATCTTTTTTCGTATTTAGAAAAGCATAGCGATTTCCTAAAGAGGTTTTAGATTCTAAGGGCTTAAGAAGATTTTTCTTTTCCTCACCTAACCAGCGTTCAATATTTGTTGTTAACATAGGGAGTGTAACAGCGCCATTGATTAAAATTTGATTATGAAACTTACGAATATCAAAATGTTCTTTTAACGTGTCTTTAGCAAGATCTCGTAATCTTTCAATTTCAAGTTTGCCAAGCATGTAAGAAGTTGCTTGCCCGGGCAGGATAATATACCTGTCTACTTCTGCTGCAATCAGATCATCAGAAAGTGCTGTATGTTCTTTGATATAGGCAATGGCTTTTTCTCGACTCCAATTCATCGCATGAATACCTGTATCGACAACTAAGCGTGCTGCACGCAATGCTTCGTTAGACAATAATCCTAAGCGAGAAATATCATCAATAAATAATCCCATTTCATCTGCCAATCGTTCAGCATAAAGTGCCCAACCTTCACCATAGCCACTATTCCATAAATATTGATTTAAGGAGATAGCTTTTTCATTTTCAACTTCTAGCGCAATTTGAAAATGATGGCCAGGAATTAACTCATGAAATAAAGTAGATTCTTGATCAATTCGATTTATTTTTTCAGGCTCATACGTATTTATAAAAAAAATTCCTGGTTCTTTACCATCTTTGCTCGGCGATTGATATTCACCGGGGGAGCCAGTTTTGGCACGATAAAGAGGATAGGGTCGGATAATGCCTTCAGATTTTGGCATAATATCAAACCATTCACCTACTTTCTCCTTTACCCTCTTAAGTGCTGATAAGTTATAATCTAAAATCTCTTGTTCAGTAGAAAATCTATTTGCCGGATTATTCATTATTGTTTGGAAAATTTCCGACATATTGCCCTTTATATTAATTTTTGCACCAATATCTTCGGCTTCTTTTTTTAACTTTTCTATATATTTAAGTCCTAATTCATGGATTTCTTGCGGACTTATGTTTAATGTTGATTCCTGTTTTATTTTTACTTGATAGGCTTCTTTACCAGGAGGAAGGTCAGAAACACCGATATCTGTTCTTGCAATGGGTAAATATTCTTGTTGCAGAAAATTATTAAATTTTTGTAATGCAGGATTGATTACACTTTTAATAATTGTCGTTATCTTTTCATTGAATACTTTATTATTACTGCGATTTGCCATCGAGTAGAAAGGCGAATCTTCGATGTTTTCAGTCATCATAAGTTTAAATTGTTCTATTACTCTTTCAACAACTGGTTTAGGTGCTGTAAATCCTTGTTTATAACCTTCTCTTAAATTGTTTATTTGTGTCTCTACTACTTCGGGAAAGTTATTCCAGCGTGTTAATGCGTAAGTTTGTTGCTCATGACTTTCAACAGGTTGTAGTTCGGCAGTATTTGTCAAAAGCACATGCCATCCGTCTAGCGGATTGACATCCCAAAGGTAAGTTTTGCAAATACGGCTTGCTGCCTTTGCTTCTAAATGTGTTTTTAACAATTGGTAGGTAATCTTTTCTTGAGTAGTTAAGTCAGCAATATTTATTTTGTTAAGAGCTTGCATGAAACGATCTTCTTCTTGTTCCCACTGGCTAATTCCTTTAAGTGAAAAGTCAGAAAAGCAATCAAGGCGCGCATCTGGTCTATGTTCAATTAATGCTAGCTCTGGAAAAAAGCTAAAATAATTAGTTTCATATTCTTTGATAATATCTAAAAACAATTTCATTAAATTTCCTATAATTTACGTCAAATTGACTAAGGCTAATTTGATCATTTTTTTATAAATTTAACAATAAAAATTTAGAACAAATATTTTTGAATATGATTTTTAAATTAGAAAAAACCTTGATTATGCTTCGTCGTTGCATCAAGGCTACGAATAGGATTTTTATTAATTACCAATGGCCGATATTAGGAGCAGACTTCCAGGATTCTTATTGAGGTAGAGCATCTCCTTTTTGTAATAATTCAATTGAAATATTTTCTGGAGAACACTTGGAGCTGCTAAAAATACTATCGTAAATTGTCCTTGTTAGTTTTCTATACGTCTGACTTCGACTAATCCTAGTTTATTGCAATAGAAATCAAGTGAATCTTCTAGATTGGTTACTCTAACCATCGTATGTAAATATTTAAGCACTATTCTCTCCGCGAATTAATAAATTAATCTTAATTAAGAATAGCATGAACTAATTAGTTGTCCCTTTGATATTAGGTAATGATAATTAATTTTTGCAATCAACTGTAAAATTAAATCATTATTTGTCTAATAGCTTTTTAGCTTGCTCCCAGATTTCCATTAATTGTGTAAATGAATAATTTTCTAAATTGGCTTCACCTCGGTTGACCGCTAATTGTTTAACTACTTTAAGACGTCGCTCAAATTTAAGTAGGGTCAAATTTAATGTTTCTTTAGGATCAAATTGGCAAAAAATGCATAACGAGAAGACTACATGTAATAAATCACCAATCTCTTCTTGTAAAGCTTTATTTAATGGTTGCTCAGCAAGTTTAGGCAAATGCTCATCGACTTCATGATATTCACTTTTAATTTGCTCCATAATTTGTTTGGCAGTTTCCCATCGAAAGCCAAATTGAGCTGCTTCTTTTTCTAATCTGACAATTTTTTCTAATAAATTCATATTTCTACCATGTTTAAAGGCATGTAGCTTTTATAAGATAAAAAATTAAAAAGTACTGCTAAATAAATTAGTTACTGTATAAAAGAGTTATTATTTGCATAGATAGGCTATACCTATTAGTAAATATTAATTATGTATCAACAATTTAACATAAGTCTAAATCATCGATAAGCAAGAATGAAAAAGAATTAGAGGCATTATTACGGGCGTTAGAAGGCGAGTTGCTATTATGTGTACCAAGGCGCTACCTTGGCGATGTCATCGCTCACTTATTGCAGATGCAGAAATAGTTCGTGGTATTACCGTTTTCGACATTTTAAATTGCACATCTGCTCACGTGCATTCTTTAACCGCTTTTGCAAAGGTAGATCGCTCAAAAAGGCCTATAAAAATTACTTACCCCTAATAAAGATACTCTTAATTTGCTGCGATAATAAAAGAGGCTAATCTCCTACTTAAATCTATAAACAATCTTTGTTCAACTCCAATAAATTATTAGTAATAACTTTGAATGACAGCATTCTAATAGTCATGTTATTAGATTTTCTAATCCAGAAGATAAAAATTTTTAATTTCACTTATATCAGAATTTCTAATATATTTTAACTCAAGTAAAAAAAATTCTAATGGGAGGTTAGGTGAATACAATGATCCTATTTGTTCTGGGGTTTATGTTGATATGCCCGATTATAGCACTTTTTTTAAACTGCTTTTTGGTATCTCAACCCCGGTTAGCAGCACAGCTAGCAGGAAAGCTTATAGGTATAAGTTTTTTGACCGCAATAAGCTTACTTTGCTATTTCTTTATATTTCAAAAAACTGCATTAGGATGGTCAATTAAGCTCAATACACTTAATTTATTGTTAAGTAGCTTAATCTTGTTTATTAGCTTTATTGTTCATCAATTTTCATTGCGTTATATGCTTGGTGATAGGTTTTACAAGCATTTTTTTACTTTATTATCAGCGTTGACATTAAGTGTGCTTTTTTTAATGCTCGCCGATAATTTATTTTTATTTTGGGGCGCTTGGTCCATTTCAAACGTGCTTTTAGTACGCTTAATGATTCATAAAAGCCAATGGCAAGCTGCAAAAAATTCAGGTGTTTTAGCCCTTTATAACTTAGGATTAGGATGCATCTGTTTACTGGTAGCCTTTATTCTTTTAAGTCGTTGCTGCACCACAAACTCTATTGAGGCAATAATTAACCAACCTAATTTTACGGATGTATCCTTATTATTCCTTTCTATGAGTCTTATTCTAATAGCCGCATTAACTCAATCGGCGTTATTTCCCTTTCATCGCTGGCTTATTAGCTCTTTAAATTCACCTACCCCAGCTTCTGCTCTTATGCATGCAGGGCTTATCAATGGCGGAGGTATTCTTATTGTTAAGTTTGCGCCTCTCATGATCTTACAGCCAATTTTACTCAATGTTTTATTCTTACTGGGCGCGCTTTCAGCCTTTTTAGGTACGGTATGGAAGCTCATGCAGCATGACATTAAAAAAATGTTAGCGTGCTCAACATTAGCTCAAATGGGCTTTATGATGATGCAGTGTGGAGTTGGACTCTTTGCCGCGGCCATTGCGCATCTTTGTTGGCATGGTCTCTTTAAGGCTTACTTATTTTTAAGTGCAGGATCTGCCGCAACACAACATCCAGCGGTGATTAATTCTTCTAAGATTACACCAACTCTTTTAATAATATCTCTTCTAGGCGGATTGATGGCTATGAGTACGTTTGCTTTTATCACACACAAGCCCTATTCAATACTTGCGCCTACGACCTTCATTTTATTTTTTGCTTTTATCGCAGGCGCCCAACTCCTGTTAACTTGGATTTGCAGCCATAAAACGATAGGCAGTCTAATTACTGGATTAATACTCGCCGCCTTTACAGGCCTCATGTATGGTACGAGCATTCATCTCATTGAGTTATTGCTCCCCTCGGCATCGATTGTACCTGAATTTCAATTATCGTTCCTGCATTGGACAGTCATGATGTTATTCGGTGGCCTTTGGATAGGATTTAACCTCCGCCAGTATAAAAGCTTTTGGCAATCAAAATTTGGTTGCTGGCTTTATATGAATTTATTTAATGCAAGTCAGCCTTCTGCTAAGACCATTACCACGGTGCGAAGCGATTATAAATACTAAACGTACTTAAGGAATCTCTATGTCTATTGCACACAAAATAATTGAAAAAGACACTATAAAAACTGAGGATAAGCGAGCAAATGTTTATCAAAAAGCGCAAGGTAATGATCTTGAAATACAGGCCTTGGTACAAAAGGCTGCTAAATGTATTGCACCAGTGTGGCCGCTTGAAACGTTTATTGCTTGCAATCCTTTACAAGGTTTTGAAGCTCAAAATTTTGAAGAGGCACTTGCTAAAGGAGGATTTAGACGACAAAGAGCTACACGTAATCTGCAACTAGAAGATGTCAATTTACAAATGATTAAATGGTGCGGCGGTTTTTTCGATGCAGGACAAGGCAGTATTGATATGCCACATCGAGATAAAGGATTTTATTTTGGCTTTTTAAAATTGGCTTACTTTGATAAGCAATTGCATCATAATAAAAAAGAGGCCAAAGAATTTTTAAGCCAGTTGCCTGAATCTGCTGAAAAAGCCATTAAAGTTTGCCTACTTAAGCTTAATGTTTCTCCAGGAGCCGAAGAAGCATTTCTTTCACAAACATTGCTTTACTTGCCGGGCTGGGCAGGCTTTGTAAAATATAAGACCGATTGGCAACGTTTAAATCAGCAAGAAAGCCAACCGGTTACACTTGTTGATTTTCTTGCGGTTCGCTTAGTTCTAACTTGCTTACTTTGGCCTAATGCTACGCAAGAAAAAAAAAGTCTCGCAGATGGCTCTTTGGTTAAAAAAATGGTGGCAAAATTAAAAATTAAAGAGGATGCTTACCGACAACAATTACTGAAGCTTATTTTACCAGAGGTCAAAAAAACAGAAACTAAAACTGCAAGAAAAACGGCTCAATTGGTTTTTTGTATTGATGTTCGCTCAGAGCCTTTTCGACGTGCAATAGAATCATTAGGAAATTATGAAACATTTGGTTTCGCAGGTTTTTTTGGCCTTGCTGTGCAAGTGAATGAGTTTAAATCAGCTAAGGCTAAAGCGTGTTGTCCAGTTTTATTAAAGCCACGCTTTGCCATTGAAGAAAAACTCATTGCAACAAATAAAAATATCCTTAAGCGTTATCATCAGGGAAAAAAATTCATTACCAGTGCAAAAAACCTCTATAAGCAACTTAAGCATAACTTTTCAACCCCGTTTGCGTTGGCAGAATCCTTAGGCCTTTGGTGCGGTGCAAGTATGTTATTAAAATCGTTAGCGCCTAATTTAAGTAGAAAACTCGTAAATACAATTAAAAATACTGTTGCACCTAATTTTTCAACTAAGTGGGATTATGAGTTGACTCAAACTAAGTTAGATCAAGGTATATCGCTACAGGAGCAAATTAACTATGCTGAAACAGTACTGCGCCTAATGGGACTTACCTCAGGGTTTGCTAAATTAATTCTCCTTTGCGGTCATGGGAGCACCACAGAAAATAATCCCTATGCATCAGCACTTGATTGTGGCGCTTGCGGCGGTAATCACGGTGGTATAAATGCACAATTATTAGCAAGTATTCTCAATAAACCGCAAGTTAGGCGAGGATTAGAGGACCGCGGCATTCATATACCACTTGATACCATCGTTTATGGTGCACTTCATAATACCACGGTTGACACAGTTGAAATCTATACAGAAGATACGCCCAAACCCATTTACTTAAGTCTTCTAAAGCAATTGCAAGCTGATTTAAGAAAAGCTGGGATTAAAACTAATGAAGAGCGGGGCGCTAAGTTAGAGAGTACTAACTCAATAAAAGATATTATCCGGCGAAGCTGTGATTGGTCTGAAACAAGACCGGAGTGGGGACTGGCAAGAAATGCAGCATTCATTGTCGCACCTCGAACAATTACAAAAAATATTCATCTAGACGGGCGCTGCTTTTTACATTCTTATCGCTTTGAAGAGGACTTAGAGGGTAGCTTGCTGGAAACTATCTTAACAGCACCCATGGTGGTTGCTGAATGGATTAATACTCAATACCTGTTTTCTACTCTTGATAATGTTACTTTTGGAAGTGGCAGTAAAATAACACACAATGTGGTTGGTAAAATAGGTATTATGCAAGGCAACGGCAGTGATTTGATGCATGGGCTTCCGCTTCAATCAGTTATGAGTGGTGATGATAAAATCTATCATGAGCCACAGCGCCTACTTACTGTAGTTTATGCACCTCGCGAGTTAGTTTCAAAGGTTATTGAAAAACACCAGATTTTAAGAACCTTATTTTTCAACGAATGGGTACACTTGTTAACGATAGATCCGATGACCGAACAGCCCTATCAGCTTACTAAATCAGGAAAATGGGTTTTAATACAGGGAGAAACATTTATAAAAAAAGTAGGCACACACCTTTATTAAGGGTTACAGTAGTCGCAGTGGGTTGGATCGGCAAAAATTAATTTATCCTGTCGCGACTTAGCTTCTTCGTAAGGGCACTGAATACATCCCCAAACCTCGAAACGATAAAGCGATGTTTTTTGATGACATAAACTGCAAGGCAAATAATCTTGTGTAGTTTTAAAACCAAAGCCTGGTGCTTGGCAACTAGGGCAATGAACTTTAATACGCTTAACTAATTTATTGGCAAGCTCGCCTAAGCTATTCATGCGTGTTGGGTTCATCATTGCCCGCATATCGGCAGCAAGCAGCAGTGAGTCATCTTGGCAAAAACCTTGTTTAATAAGAGACATTAGGGTCTTATAATCTGTAATTCCTTTTGCTAATACTTTTTTATCGCTAGTCTGTAATGTAAGCGCGTGACTAGGAAATTTAACCTTGTGTAAAAAAGAGTCAATATTATCGTGCTGTTTGATTGTAAGCGTATGATAATTAGTATTAACCGTTAATAGTTGCTCAGCAATAATCCAGTCGTGATGTAAGTCAACAAAAACCATAATTTCATGCCCACAGTTTACAAAAGGGAGGGCAGGATGTGGACCAAAACTTCCTTCACTAGCAATAGCTAGATAATAATTTTCTTGATTCATTGCTGTTTTTGCTTTTAGTACACAAGTTTCATAAGGACTTAATAGTCGCTCTGTTTCTCCCGTAAAAGTACCAAACTGGTCTGTATCTAAGTTAGCCACGGCCAGTTCACATGCCAAGTGTTCTGCAAAGGCCGGCGCTATAGCTTGTTCCTTTTGATGTTTGGATGCTAACAAAATTTTTTTATTGTGATAAGCCATTAGTTTACTCTTATATTATTTACTAACACTAATTAACTTGTTGGAATGCGCTAACAGCATTATGGTACAGGTAGCCTAATCAAATGGGTATTGTTATTTATCAACCTACTTTGACTATATAAAATTAACTATCTTAAAGTTTATACTCTGTATTAAAAATATGCATATCGGCAAACTAATATAATTAGTTTAACAATGTATTACATAAGATTAATTACATTAGCAATCCTTTTTCAATTGAACAAATGTATTAGCAATGTTAATATAGGAAAAGTAAGTAATTTTTATATTTCTATTAAAATCCTTATGTCACTTGATACAGTTACCTTACAATGTTTTTTAGCGGTTGCGGATACAAAAAGTTTTACTAAAGCCGCAGAGCGGATCGGTCGTACGCAATCTGCTGTTAGCCAGCAAATTGCTAAATTAGAAGCTATTGTTGAAAAGTCATTGATTAATCGGGGTCGTGAACTTTCTTTAACTACAGATGGTGAAGTGTTTCTAAGTTATGCTAAGCGTATTTATGAGCTACATAGAGAGTCATTAGATCGTTTTAAAGAGCCTGAGTTGCAAGGGGAAATAAAATTTGGCTTACCAGAAGATTTTGCTAGCATGATTTTATCCGATGTTTTAGTTGAATTTTCTCGTCTTCACCCTCGCGTCATTCTAAATGTAGAATGTGATTTAACGTTAAATTTAATTGAAAATTTTAACCAAGGAAAATTTGACTTAATTCTAATTAAATCGACACATCGTCATGAAATGACAGAAGGTGTTAAAGTATGGAGTGAGCCTGTCGAATGGATAGGAAAAAAAGAACTTTTACCTTCTCTAGACAAAAAAGAAGTCATTCCTTTAGTACTCTCTCCTAAACCTTGTGTCTATCGAGGTAATGTTATTGAAGCGTTAACAAAAGCTAAAATTAATTGGCGTCTTGTTTATAGTAGTCCAAGTTATGCGGGTAAAATGGCAGCTGTCAGTGCAGGACTCGGCATTACAGCTATTCAACGAACCATGATACCGAACTATTTAGAGCGCCTTGATTTAAATTTTTTACCAGCTTTAAATGATATCCATGTCTCTTTACTCAAACGACAACAAAGCAATAAAGCAATCGAATCATTAGAGTTTTTCCTTTTAAAGAAATTAAAATATTAAGCAAAAACTGTATATGATAAATTTGGAAAGCCACCCTTTAGAAAATAAAAGTCCAATTTAATAATGTTATTAGTTAGTAGTATTAAAAATGACTATTGGCATTGCTCTATCTAGTTTGGTATATGCGAAAAGCAATGTTTGCAACCATTAATAAATTAATAACTAAGTATATCGTTATTTTAAAGATTTGATTGGCTGTAGAAGAGCCGACAATTGATAATGTATCTAATAGAATTAAAGCTAGGCCATACTTATAGCCAACCGTAAAAGAAAATGCAAAAAATTTACTTACGAAATTCCTACCTTTTGCAGCACCATTTGCTATAAATAAAATTAAAAGACCAACGCCTGTAATGAGTAAATATCCCCATATATTAACTAAATCTAAAAGGGTCGCTTGTCTTCCAATCATAGCTAGACACTGTTGCGTTAGTCCTAACGCGTCATACATAAATATGAGATAAAAATAGATAAAGAGTTGGCTTTCCGATAAAGTTCCGGTAAGTATTTTTTCTTTTATAGCTGCTGTACTAAAGAAATTTCTTATTCTTAATATCATTGGATTTATCTTTTGTTATTGTCCCTAAGTAACTTTTCTTAGCAATAAGTAGAGGATAAAGGCCTTCTGGCTGAAACCTGGGTTTCACTTTGTTTCACCCAGGCTACATTTCTAATATTTCTCGTTAAACTTAGCTAGCGTAGCATAATGAAGCTAAGTATATAAATAAACTTTAATTGCTATATTAAGTTAGCTTAACCTGGGTGTAGGCCTTGTGGCCGAAACCCGGGTTTCACTTCATTTCACTCAGGCTACACTGAATAATTTTTTTGCGGAAAATGTTCTTCAATTTGATTTTGTATTTCTAGAAGAAGATTTGCCGATATAAGATCAAACTTTTTTAATAATTCGAAATCAAATGCAGGATCTGTTTTAGCTTTAATTAAATTTTCTAAGGTATTACGGTATTGATTTATTTTTCTTGCAATAAACTCAGTAGCCATTTTAGCTATTTTGATTGTATTTTCATCATTATTTTTATCTTCAAAAATACTCTCCATCAGACACTTAAGTTGCGCTGGTATATGTATAAGAAAATTTTCAGGCGTTCTTTTTCCACAAGTTGATGTTGAGCGTCTTAAATAGTTGATAATTTCTATTTGTGGTGGCAAGGCGGTAATACGATTTGCTTTAAGTAAAGCACTCATATAAACAAAATCTTCAAAAGGATATTTTTCAGGTTTAGGAAGAGAAATAGTTGGAGCATAACATTTAATCCAACCCAAAGAAGAAAATTGCATGACATCAAAATTTAAAGCCGATACTATCTTGGATTCAGTTTCTTGAACAGCCTGAAGCATTTGTTCTGTTTTCGCCTTATCAGCTAAGAGTCCTGCTGCATTAGACTTTTGTGTTTCATCTTCAAAGCTAACAGAAAAATTAAAAAGACAAATATCTGCCTTTGTTGAGCGCATTTGTTGCATAACAGTGGAGATGGCATCAGAACGCTTAAAACAATCATCTGAGTCTAGCCAAAAAATGTATGCTTGCGGATTTAATGTTCTCGAATAATTAAACAAAAATTGTCGAGCAGCGGAAATACCTTGATTTTTTGCTGTTTGCTCAATATATATTTTTATCTTCCAGTCTTCATGTTGTTTAAGAAAAGTATTAACCTGCTCAATAGATTCATCGGTGGACCCGTCGTCAAAAATGATGAGTGTAATATTAGGATAAGTTTGTGCATCAATAGAAGAAAGTGCTTTTGTAATAAAAGGCGCTGCATTAAAGACGGGCATTAGAATATGAACACTTGGCAAATTATTCGAAAAAAACTTAAAAGAAGGCAATTGGTATCTCTCTTTAACTGAAAACTTAAACATAACAATTATTCCATATTAAGCTCGTAGTAGGGTAGTCTAAATAACTATCATTAGGCTTTAAGACATGCCACAGCTGGTGGCTTAAAGAAAGAAGCTGAATTGATTGATTTCTATTTTATCCGATGCTTAAAGCTAGCAGTAGCAAAGCA
The DNA here is from genome assembly GCF_048541585.1 of Legionella sp. D16C41. NCBI lineage: Bacteria > Pseudomonadati > Pseudomonadota > Gammaproteobacteria > Legionellales > Legionellaceae > Legionella > Legionella sp. D16C41. The sequence goes on from NZ_CP183303.1 coordinate 1,104,730, forward strand.
TTCCTGTTAACTTTAAGATTATAATTGATTACTAATCATTTTGTAGGATTAAATTTTGGTAAGGCAAGGTATAAAAAGGATCTTTATTTTAGTTTTACTGTTAAATGGGCTAAAAAGTTATGCCATAAACTGGGTCCTTAATAATCCTTATCCCCATGACCAATTAAATAAAAAAATTTATTATTCTTCATTTGAAGAGCAACCTAAAACGCTTGATCCAGCTCGTGCCTATTCGAGTAATGAATATCAATTTATTGCCCAAATTTATGAGCCTATTTTGCAGTATGACTATTTTCTTAGACCTTATCAATTGATACCTTTAATCGCTACTGCCATGCCTTCTATTCAGTACTTAAATACTCAATTGAAAATGGTTATGCCAGATGCCAACGATATTGCTTATAGTGTTTATACTATTCATATTAAACCTGGCATTTTATATCAACCTCATCCCGCTTTAGCAAAAGATAAAGATTTGCATTACCTGTACTTAAATTTAACTCCTGATTATTTGGAAGAGCATGATATTTCAGAATTATCTGACTTTCCTCATACAGGTACGCGTGAATTAATAGCTGATGATTATATTTATCAAATTAAGCGATTAGCGAATCCGGCTACAAGTTCCCCAATTTATGGATTAATGAGTGAGAAAATAGTTGGTTTTCGTGAGTTTGCTGCAAAGTTACCGGTTAATCAGGATTTTATTGATCTGAGGAAATATAACTTAAGCGGAGTACAGAAAATAGATAATTATACTTATGAAATTACGCTTAAAGGGCAGTACCCTCAATTTATTTTCTGGCTTGCAATGCCATTTTTTTCACCTATTCCTTGGGAGGCTGATCAGTTTTATAGTCAAGCTGGTATGAAGGATAAAAATTTAACGCTGGATTGGTATCCTATTGGAACAGGTCCATTTATGCTGAGCGAGAATAATCCTAATAGACAAATGACTCTGGATAGAAATCCTAATTTTCATGAAGAATATTTTCCAACTAACGCAAGTAAAGACGATTTAAACTTAGGATATGCGCACAGTTTAGGGCAACGATTGCCGCTTATTGACCAAGCTATTTATACACTTGAAAAAGAGGCTATCCCGCGGTGGAATAAATTTCTACAAGGTTATTATGATTTATCTGGAATTAGTGCGGACAGTTATGCGCAAGCTATTCAAATTAATACGTTAGGAAAACCCGTTTTAAGCCCTGAAATGAAGGCTAAAAAAATTCATTTAACAACGACCGTTGATCAAAGTATTTATTATATTGGTTTTAATATGTTAGATCCAATCGTCGGCGGTAATAGTGAACGAGCGCGAAAGCTTAGACTTGCAATTTCCATTGCCATTAATTATGAAGAAAGCATTACCATTTTTTTAAATGGTCGTGGCCTTGCGGCGCAAGGACCAATTCCACCTGGTATTTTTGGTTATAAAGAAGGCAAAGCAGGACTTAATCCTTATGTATATTTTTGGAATGGGAAAAAAGGAGAAAGACATGGTATTGAAGTTGCAAAAGAACTCATGCGCCAAGCAGGTTACCCTAATGGTTATGATCCAAAGACCCAAAGAGCATTGATCTTACATTACGATGTATCTATAACAACTGGGCCAGATGAAAAGTCACAATTAGAATGGATGCGTAAACAATTAGATAAAATTGGTATTGATTTAAATGTTCAGGCAACACAATACAATCGCTTCCAAGAAAAAATGAGCAGTGGTAATACCCAACTTTTTAGTTGGGGTTGGCTTGCTGACTATCCTGATCCAGAAAATTTTTTGGTTATGCTCTATGGACCTAACGGCAAAGTTTTACACGGTGGTGAGAATGCATCCAATTATAATAATCAAGAATATAACCAATTATTTGATTTAATGAAAAATCTGCCTAATGGTGCTAAACGCCAGGCAATTATCGACCGTATGGTCGAAATAGTAAGGCATGATGCACCTTGGGTATGGGGGGTTAATACTGAAACCTTCGACCTCACGCAACAGTGGTTGTCATTAACAAAGCCTAATATGATTAGTTTAAATTCATTAAAATATTTAACCGTTGATAGTTCATTACGTAATCAGTTAAGGCTCTTATGGAATAAACCAATTTTATGGCCTTTTTTTATTATTTTATTTGGCTTATTTATTTTATTAATATTGCCCATTTTTATTGTCCATAGGCGAACAGAAAAACAACAGGCTAGGCGTATTAAACTATGATCTATTATTTTATTAGGCGTGTACTTTATGCAATTCCTATATTAATCGGTATTAATATAATAACTTTTGCCTTATTTTTTATGGTTAATTCTCCTGACGATATGGCACGCATGCAACTTGGCCAGAAACACATTAAACAGGCTGCTATAGTGCAGTGGAAGGTGCAACATGGTTATAATTTACCACTATTTTATAATGAAGCTAAGCAAGGCTTAGAGCAATTCACGCAGACCTTATTTTTTCAAAAATCATTAAAATTATTTATTTTTGATTTCGGCATGTCAGATGCAGGGCGTGATATTAGCTTTGATATTTCTCATCGTATGTGGCCAAGCTTAACTATTGCTATTCCTATTTTAATTGTAGGGATAGGCGTTAATATTTTTTTGGCTATGTGTATGGCTTTTTTTCGCTCTACTTATTTAGATTTAAGTGGTGTAGTGCTTTGTATTATCTTAATGTCTATCTCAAGTTTATTTTATATTATTGGAGGCCAATATATTTTTGGTAAAGTACTACGTTGGGTACCTATTTCAGGTTATGACAATGGTTTAAGTAGTATTAAATTTGTAATATTACCAATTTTGGTTGCGATAATAAGTGATATTGGTGCAGAGTCACGATGGTATCGAACCTTATTTTTAGAGGAAATGAATAAAGAATATGTAAAAACGGCACGTGCTAAAGGCTTATCTGAAACGAAAGTATTACTTAAACATGTTTTAAAGAATGCCATGTTACCCATCTTAACGGGTATTGTAGTTATTATCCCTTCTTTGTTTATGGGTAGTTTAATTTTAGAATCCTTTTTTGGTGTTCCTGGCTTAGGTAGTTATATTATTGATGCTATCGGTCAACAAGATTTTGCAATTGTAAGAGCGATGGTTTTCTTAGGCTCGGTATTATACATAGTAGGCTTAGTATTAACCGATCTCTCCTACCTTTGGGCTGATCCACGTGTAAGGTTAACTTAATGGATTTATTATGGACTGATCAATGGTATTTAATCTTAATTGGAATTAGTCTAATTACCATTGCATTTAATTTGCGCAAGAAGCCGTTTAGACAATCTTGTCTTTATCTAATTTATAATCCTATTGCTTTAAGCGCAGGTATTATTTTAATCTTTTTTTTGCTTATTAGCGTCTTAGACTCAATTCATTTTCGTACTTCTGAAAAGGAGGGCAAGAATGATTTAGTTTCTCTCTTAGATAAATTAATGGCGCCCGTGGGACAGATGTATGAAAAAACTTATTCAGCCCCGTTAGCTTTAAAGCTCTATAGTATTGAAACAGAAATTGTTAATGGCAAAGCTAAACAAATTTATCCAAAGTTACAATATCCACCTGCCGATATTAAAACACCTGCTCAAAAACACCAATTTATTATGTCGCTTTTTAAGAAATCGTTAATACAGAGTGTATTAGCGTTTACAATCTTCATAATATTAGCTGGATTTATCTGTTGGACTTTTAAGTTAATTAAAAAAAACACGCTGCCCGCTAGCTTTATTGCTGGCTTAATTACGCTGTTTCTGTGTTTATTTTTTCTATTCTTTAGTTATTGGTTATCACGCTACTTTCATCTTTTTGGTACAGGCAAAATTGGTCAAGACATCTTTTATTACACCGTTAAAAGTATTAGAACAGGATTAATAATCGGTACTCTAACTACTTTATTTATGCTACCTTTAGCTATTGTCTGTGGCATTGCAGCTGGTTATTTTGGTGGATTAATAGATGATATTATTCAGTATGTATATACCACCTTAAGCTCTATTCCAGGTGTTTTGCTGATTACCGCTTCCGTTTTATCTATGCAAACTTATATTGCTAATCACCCTGAGCAATTTTCAACCCTACAAGAAAGTGCTGATGCACGCTTGTTAGCATTCTGTTTAATTTTAGGGGTTACTAGCTGGACTAGTTTATGCCGAATTTTACGTGCTGAAGCATTAAAATTACGTGAAATTGATTTTGTTTTAGCAGCAAAGGCTTTAGGTAGTAGTTCTTGGAGGATTCTTTATAAGCATCTATTACCTAATGTGATGCCTATTGTGGTAATTAACGTAGTGCTTGATTTTAGTTTTTTAGTTTTAGCAGAAGCTGTTTTGTCCTATGTTGGTGTTGGGGTATCGCCAATGACTATTAGCTGGGGAAATATGATTAATAGTGCACGCCTTGAGTTAGCACGCGAACCTACAGTATGGTGGCCAATGATGGCAGCTTTTTTGTTTATGTTTATATTAGTGCTGGTCATTAATTTATTTGCAGATGCTATAAGGGAAGCCTTTGACCCCTATAGAGTCAGAAGAGAAAGATTTAATTAAATAAATCACTTAATTAGCTTAATTTCATGATAGTATAGGGCAACCGAATTTAAATCAGGTGCCTTATGCGTATAATTTTTTCATTATTTATGATTACCTTACTTTCTTTTGGTTTAGTGGTTAATGAAGCAGCTGCAAAGCGATTTGGAGGCGGGCGCGCTATAGGTTTTCCTCGTGCTACTTCTTATAGTAAAGCGGCCCCAAAACAATCCTCTTCAGTTAATCGCAATGTAGGTAGCCGCTGGAAAAGTGGTCTAGCAGGTTTTGTGCTTGGTGGCTTATTAGCTAGTCTCTTTTTTGGGCATGGTTTTGGTAGCGCTCTATTTTCATGGTTTATTATAGCTGGATTAATATTTATTATTGTTCGTCTATTTCGTGCACCATTTCGTAATAATCAGCAAAGAAGAGATTGGCATTAAACCCGTATAAAGACTTATGGGAAGCTTAATAAGCATGGACGCTACTATTATTACGGGTTTAATTAGCTGTTTTTCTGCTATTTTACTAGGGCTAGGAGAATTTCTATTAGTTCCTGGTATCGCTAATGATAATAGGTCTTTCCCGTCTTTTAGCTTAGCAAGCTCGCCAAAATACTTAAAGAGAGGTTATTTTATTTTTGTACTAACAGCCCCTTTCTATGTATTAGGATTCTGGCATCTATATAAGATGCTAGAGCCTGGAGCTGGGATATTGCCATTAACGATAGTTTTTTTAGCAGGATATAGTTTTATTATTCAGCTAGCCTGGGTTAGTTTAAGAACTATAATTAGTTTAATAGTAAAAACGCAACTAGGACCTAAGCACCTAACTTCATTAATGCAAGGCTATCAATTTTATGATAAAACCTTGTTAGGAATTATGCGCTTTATTTTACAAGTTTATTCTGTTTTTTTTATTTATCTAGTTTGGCAAGGCGCTACTAATTATCCAATTTGGATGATAATTTTTAATCCTATAGTGCTTTTAACTTTAATTTTTATCGTTTATATGATTTTGCCTTCCATTGGTAAATACCTTATGCCCATCTCGGTGCATATTGCTAACGCTATTTTTTTTGCTCTATCAACATATTTAGCATTTCGTTTAAAATTTAAATAAATTCGGATTGCTAATGTAACCTATAGTTAATTATATTTTTTAGCACATTACCTTAAAAGTTGGTTTAAAATGGATAAGTGACTTCTTAAAGAAAAAGTAGAAGTTAATTTAATAAAGATTAGCAAGAAAGAAGTAATTCAGGTCTATATTCAAAGTGCATGCTGTCATAGTGATACCATTTACCGCCCCAAATGAAGCCATATTTTTCAAAAATTGGAACAATTTCCCATGGAACACTATTGTAATAGGGTAGGGGGGCAGCCTCTATAATAGGTTTGTTAGCCTTTTTAAGGTCCCACTGCCAATAATCAGATTTATCGGCGTTAATATCTATAGTCATTCCAAAACTATGGTTACTAAGTCGATGCGTATTAGCAATCAAACGCCAGGTAAATGTTCCACTTGGATTATCTAGGAAGGGGATGTAATTAGGGTGTTTTTGTACGAGTACCTCTAATTCTTTAGAAATATTTTTTAATTTTTGATCTACTTGATTAACCGTGGTAACACGTAAAGGATAGCTATGACCAAATACTTTAGGCATCCAATATATAGTGATTAAATGCTTTTTCACCTCATCTTCAGTATTGCCATACATTTTACGAAAAAAGGGCTCATAACGTATGCGGCCTGGATCATCTTTAGGACGGTAATTTTTAGGATTAGCTGGTATGCCAGGTTTATAACAAATATTGACAATTTGATTGCTTAGTGAAGGGTGATCTAATTTTTCTTGTTCGGTTTTATTAAATTTTTTTTCTTGATGAGCCATGCGTGTACCGTCTGTCCAAACGATATAATTTTCGGAAACGGCATGTATTTGGTCTGGATAAGCTTTTTTAAGGCGAGCTAAGTCCGTTAATTCAGCATTCACATTACTATTAATAGCACATAGTAGGAAGATACATAAATAAAGTGGTAGTAATCTAAATAATTGCAACAAAACTTACCCGTTATTAAAAAAATAAAACAAAGTGGATCAAAATTATAAATTTATTTTATATAAAGCACAATTAAATTTTAGATATTTTATTTAAGTACCAATTGGGTTTTAATTAACAAATAGATATAAATATACTAATTTACTTCTCTAAGTAGTAGAACAGGAGAATAAATAAGGGCAACAGTTTAGAAGGAAATTTTAAGTTATTTGCGGTAACTCAGTAAAACTATTATCACCATTGTTTTTGAAAACAAAACTTTGCCAATTATTAGTTTGTTGCTTCTTTTTATTAGACTTGCAATAAGTTGTTAAAAACAAATCTACTGCACCGGTTTTTTGCAAATCGGTAATAGCCATAAAAATAGGTATATGGTTGTCAGCAAGATTAATATTAAGTTTTTTGATATTAAATATTCCCTGCAGATTTTCATAAAGATAAATTCCATCCCTTCGTGCTACAAATAAATCGGGTAAACCGTTTCCATTGACATCTACAGCTATCGCACAATATGAATTATTATGAAAATTTCCGAGCCCTACTTGTTCGGAAACATCAATTAGTTGTTCATCTTTAAGCAGAAATAGTTTATCAGCTTGATTATTGCCGCCAATAAATAAGTATCGTTCTCCCTTAGCATGCAAATCTAAAATAGCAGTGTTTTGGTAAGGAAAATGGGGAGCGAAATTGGCAGAATAATTACCATCAATATCTTTTTTTCTTAAGCGGATATGACGCTTAGTTATAGAAGTAAATTTTTTAATTAATAACGCTCCAAGAATAATAATAAGCGAAGCTATAATAATTTTTATAATCATACTAAGCTCTTAAAATATAACTTTGAATTCTTTGATTATAATAAATTTATAAGAGAGGTGCTTAAAAATATAAAAAAGGAATTTATTGATTAGTAAATTTGCAGGTTCTTACTTAATTAAAAATTTTAAATTTATAAAGGGTACCCATAACCGAAAGTATTAATTACAATAATCCTCTATAGCATCATCCCCTAAATTTTAGACAAGACAAAAGTGCGTGAGGCGAGATAGTGTACCTCAGCAGTACATACTTAAGCTAAATGAGTTGGTAACGTTATATAAAGCTTGATGGGTGATGCTATACAAATTCAATCGTAATAATCAATGGTTAGTGTATTTAGATTAAGTCTTTATATCTTAAATACTAGAATTGTTTATCTGCGTTGACGTTGCTTTATTTATATATTTAGTATAGCTAGGACTACTTCATGCGATCGCAATTTGTTCATCTACGTCTACATACAGAATTCTCCTTAGTTGATGGATTAGTAGGTATTAAGCCACTAATGAAGACCGTGATTAAGCGTGGTATGAATACTATTGCTGTGACTGATTTTTGTAATTTATTTGCGGCAGTAAAAGTATTTAAAGCCGCGGTTGATACTGGCGTAAAACCTATTATTGGTAGTGATCTACCTTGTTATTTTCAAGATCAACCACCAAATGTTAGTTCATCCCTACTAGTTTTATGTCAAGATAATATAGGTTATCGCAATTTAACGTGTTTAATTTCGAAAGCCTATTTAGAAGGCCAATATCAAGGGCAACCTCGTGTTCAATATGAATGGTTGGCTGATTTTTCCGAAGGTTTAATTGTTTTATCAGGTGGTTGCAAAGGTGTTATTGGTAAGGCTCTATTAGCTGATGATTTAACACAAGCTTATGAATTAGCCCGCTATTTTTCGCAATTATTTCCTAATCGATTCTATCTTGAAATCCAGCGCACCGGTAAACCCGAAGAGGCTCTGTATAATGAACAAGTAATCAAAATTGCTGAGGAATTAAATTTACCTATAGTTGCTACAAATGCAGTGCTTTTTCTTGAAAAAGATGATTTTGATGCTCATGAAGCACGTGTATGTATTCATCAAGGATGTACCTTAGCTGATCCAAGGCGAATACCTGAATATAGCCCGCAACAATATCTTCGTTCAGCTGAGGAAATGATCGCGTTATTTAATGATTTACCGCAGGCTATTGAAAATACTGTACAAATTAGTCAACGCTGTACAGTAAAATTGGATCTAGGAAATAATTTTCTACCTACTTTTCCTATTCCGGAAAAGTTTACTGTTGAAAGTTATTTGTCGCAATTAGCCAAAAAAGGTTTAGAAGAGCGGCTAGCAATCATTTTTCGTAATCAACCACTTGCAGAAGTAGAAATAAAACGCGTCCCTTATGATAAGCGTCTGCAATTAGAGCTTGATGTTATTAATAATATGGGCTTTCCAGGGTATTTTTTGATTGTTGCTGATTTTATTCAATGGGCTAAAAACAACGGCGTACCTGTTGGGCCAGGACGGGGCTCCGGTGCAGGTTCATTAGTTGCTTATGCGCTTAATATAACGGATCTTGACCCATTAATTTATGAATTACTTTTTGAGCGATTTTTAAATCCTGAACGTGTTTCAATGCCTGATTTTGATATTGATTTTTGCATGGAAGGACGTGACCGCGTTATTGATTATGTTGCTGAAAAGTATGGCAGACACAGTGTATCTCAAATTATAACGTTTGGTACCATGACAGCTAAGGCTGTTGTGCGTGATGTGGGACGTGTTTTAGGACATCCGTATGGCTTTGTAGATAAAATTGCTAAATTAATTCCTTTTGAGATTGGGATTACGCTTGAAAAAGCATTGCAAGATGAAGAAGAACTACGTTTACGTTATCAAGAAGAGGAAGAAGTTAAGGAACTTATTGATCTAGCATTAAAATTAGAGGGTGTCACGCGTAATGCAGGTAAACATGCAGGCGGTGTAGTAATTGCGCCGTCAAAACTTACAGACTTTACTGCTATTTATTGTGAAGAAGGTTCACAACAAATTGTTAGCCAGTTTGATAAAGATGACGTTGAAGCAGTAGGTTTAGTAAAATTTGATTTTCTAGGGTTGCGAACGCTCACAATTATTGATTGGGCGCTTAAAATTATCAATCAACAAAAGCGTGATGAGCAAAAGGAAGAAATAGATATTGCTCTAATTCCTACCGACGATGTTGCAACCTTTAATCTCCTTAAAGCTTGTCAAACTACCGCAGTATTCCAGTTAGAATCAAGAGGAATGAAAGAACTTATTAATCGCCTCCAGCCTGACTGTTTTGAAGATATTATCGCGTTAGTAGCGCTATTTCGCCCAGGCCCCTTACAATCTGGTATGGTTGATGATTTTATCGACCGCAAACATGGAAGGGCCAAAGTAGAATACCCACATCCTGATCTTGAATCAATTTTAAAACCTACTTATGGCGTAATTTTATATCAAGAGCAGGTCATGCAAATCGCCCAAGTTTTAGCAAATTATACTTTAGGCGCTGCAGATTTGCTTAGAAGAGCTATGGGTAAGAAAAAGCCAGAAGAAATGGCCAAGCAGCGAACTATTTTTACAGAGGGTGCTGTTGCTAGAGGAGTTGCAGAGGAAACAGCAACTTATATTTTTGATTTAATGGAAAAATTCGCCGGTTACGGCTTTAACAAATCTCATTCAGCAGCTTATGCACTAGTCGCTTACCAAACAGCTTGGTTAAAAGCGCATTATCCCGCTGCTTTTATGGCGGCAGTCTTATCTTCAGATATGGATAATACTGATAAAGTGGTTAATTTTATTAATGAAAGTAAGCAGATGAATTTAAAAGTTTTACCACCTTCAGTTAACTTATCGACTCTTACTTTTACAGTAAGCAAAGAACAGACTATTTTATATGGTTTAGGGGCAATTAAGGGAGTTGGTGAGTCTGCTATTAATTGTATTGTCAATGAACGCGAGCAACAGGGACCGTACGAAAATTTATTTGATTTTTGCCGCAGGCTTGATTTACGCAAGGTTAATCGACGTGTTCTAGAAGCATTAATTAAAAGTGGGGCAATGGATGATTGGAAAGTAGAGCGATCAGTGCTTTTCGAATCATTAGAAAAAGCCTTAAAACTGGCTGATAAAGTACAACAAAATCAAACAACAGGGCAGGGGGATTTATTTTCATTATTTAATGAAGAATCAGTGAGCGAAGAGGATTATTGTACATGTAAACCTTGGCCTGCTATACAAAGGCTCGAGGGCGAAAAAGAAACATTAGGGTTTTATTTAACAGGCCATCCTGCCACACATTATATGGAAGAATTTAAAGCCTACACTACACCGGTTGTTCGGTTAAACACATCTTTAGTTAAAAAAGCCTGTTTATGTGGCTTAATTGTTGGTTTAAAAAGAATTATAACCAAGCGGGGTAAAAAATTAATTATTGCTACATTAGAAGATGCAACCGGTAAAATGGATGTAGTTATTTTCTCAGAAATTTATGAAGCCTTAGAAATCCCACTACATTTAGGCCAGATGCTTATTGCAGAAGGAGAAATTGCCCATGATGAATTTAGTGGCAATGCGAGAATGGCAGCAAGCCAACTCCTTACAATTACTGAAGCCCGTACTCGTTTTGCAAAATCATTAATGCTTTCCTTAGCAGATAACGATGACATAAAAGTTAGCAAAATAAAGACTATTTTATCTGCCAATCAGGGCAAATGTGCAGTACAGATAAAATATAGTAATGAAAAAGCACAAGGCTTACTTAGTTTGCCACAACAATGGTGGGTAATGCCAAGTGACGAATTAATTAACGCATTAAAAGATATTTTAGGGGCGCAAAACATTGTTTTGCATTATTGATGGGTTGTGACGGAGTAAGTCGTAGTTTAAATACAATTTTTATTTGATAATTCTTTTTTTGTTTGTTGTCATCGGCTAGGATGGTAGTTAAATTAAATCTTGCAAAATTAATTTAATGAAAGATTTTTTCTTTACTAGTGATGGGCTGCTAGATATATAAGGATGTTTAAATTGTGAAAGAAAATAATTATTACAAAAATCTATTATTTATAATATTAGTATTGTTAATGCAAAATGCGCAGGCAGTACAGCGTTCGCAATTATTTCATCGCAGTTTCTGGCAGCCGTATTATCATGGGCAACGTCTAGATTATTGCATGGTAAATGGAGGAAATTGTGGCCTACCGGTTGCAAATCGTTATTGTCAAATGATGGGGTATGCGCGTGCTGATCAGCAAATTATTGCCCATAATGTTGGTTTAACTAATTACATTTCTTGCCCTAAACAATGTAAAGGATGGCAATGTAATGGGTTTAAAACAATACGCTGCGTAGGTTATATGTTACATCAACCACCTAAGGCCTATCATTATCGCTATCGTCGTTTTGTTTATCCCCATTATAATAGGTATCGAGTTGCTTGGTGTTACAATGGTCAATCAGGTTGTGGACGTCGAGCTGCTTATTCCTTTTGTCGCCGTATGGGTTATTTACGAGTCAGTAGCTATTCTATTCAAAAGCATGTTGCTGCTACAAAAGCAATAGGAAATCAGAAGCTTTGCTTTGGTAAGGAATGCTGTCATGCATTCGAACAAATTACCTGTTTTCGGTAAGGACCTGGTTTAAGACAGTATTACTACGTTTGTGTCATTTATTTGACAGGTACTGTTCATTAACTAATACTCAAGAGTAATATCACTGCATTTGCTCAAGGATAAGTCTATGCGTATCAATGAGGAAATTTTGATCATTGATGAAAATAAAGAGCGTCGCGATAAACTTATTACAATTATGGATTTCTTAGGAAAACCTAATTCATGGACAGATAGCAGTAATTCTTTTGAGTTTTGCACTAAAAATACAAAAATCTTACTAGTTGGTGCCCCCATTTCGTCAACAGGCACAGTTAACATTTTGCAAGAATTAAAAAATTTTATGCCAAAATTACCTATTATTCTTGTTGATCCTGTATCTAGCGTACCAACTGAATTTTCTAATGTTATTGCACTACTTGATTTCCCTTTTACCTATGCTCAAATTATAGAAGCACTGCATAAGTGTCAAATTGCCTTAGAAAACAATAACTACTTAATAGCTTATGAAGTTCGTACGCCACTCTTTCGTAGTTTAGTCGGCAGTAGCGAGGCCATTCGGCAAGTACGAAAATTAATCGGTCAGGTCGCTAATACTGAAGCTAGTGTTTTAGTTTTAGGAGAATCTGGTACTGGTAAAGAAGTTATTGCCAGAAATATTCATGCTTTATCATCAAGAGCTACTAAGCCTTTTATCCCAATTAATTGTGGGGCAATTCCCGCTGAGTTATTAGAAAGTGAGTTATTTGGTCATGAAAAAGGCGCCTTTACCGGGGCAATCACCTCTAGACAAGGTCGTTTCGAACTAGCTCATGGTGGTACTTTATTTCTTGATGAAATTGGTGATATGCCGTTAGCTATGCAAGTTAAATTATTGCGGGTATTACAAGAAAGATGTTTTGAACGGGTGGGAAGTAATAAAAGTATTGCAGTTGATGTACGTATTATAGCTGCAACGCATCGTAATCTTGAGCAAGCGATTAAAGAAGGTAAATTTCGCGAAGATCTTTTTTACCGTTTAAATGTTTTTCCTATTGAAGTACCGCCATTACGTGCTCGTAAAGAGGATTTACACTTACTTTTTAATGATTTAGTGGCAAAAATTGAGGGTGAACATCGTTCAGGAGTTAGATTATTACCAGCCGCACTAAATGCCTTAGCTCAATATAATTGGCCCGGTAATGTTCGTGAGTTAGCTAATTTAGTCGAGCGGTTAGCCATTTTATATCCTAATGGAATTGTTGATGTAGATGATCTACCACGACGTTTTAAAGTGGGTGACTTAAGCTTAATTGATACAGGAGTACTGAGTAGTGAGCGAGAAACATTACTTCACAAAACTACTCAAGAATTATCTATGGATAGAATTAATTTAAAAGAGCATTTAGTTAAAACTGAAGTAGCGTTAATTAGTCAAGCTTTAGAAGAATCAGATTGGGTTGTAGCGCATGCTGCTAATTATTTGCACATGCGTCGTACAACTTTAGTAGAGAAAATGCGTAAATATGGTTTAACTCGCCCAGAAAAAGCTTAATTGCTTTAACTTAGGCGAGTGTGTAGTTATAAAACATCATCTTTTAAGGGTTTTTGTTCATCAACATGATGTTCTATATTAACCTCAGTTGTTTTAATTTCAGCGCTAGTGTGCTTGTTAGAATCATCATCTCCGGATAGTGTTTTTTGTTTCTGTTTAGTTGATTTTGTTGATTTTTTAGTACTAGAAGGTTTCTCTTTACCCCCCACATCAGTAGGAGTAACCTCATCAAGTGGCTGCACGGTTTGCGCCTCAGTTGCGGGAGTGATTGGTGCAGTTGAGCCTGAGCCGCGGACAGTTGCAGTAGAGGGATTAACAGTTGAGCTACTAGTATGTAGGTTACTAGCTGAACCGGTAGTTGTAGTATTATTTGTAGTCACATCATCAGAAGAAGTTACCGTTGACTCGTTATCATTAGGTTTGGCTGCTTCCTCTGCAGCGCGTTTTTGCTTATACTCATCAATAATTTCAGAAACACTATTTTTAACATCTTTAAATAGTTTGCTTGCTATGTGAGTAAGCTCCTGTAAGCTAGGTAGCTTAGATTTAAAATCGCTCATAATATTCACTCCGTGATAATTTCTTATTCTTAAAGTATATATAACTATCAGAAAAATATTTCAATATTCCTCTCTAGAAACCGCTAACGCAGGCCTTTCTTAGATAAAAAGGCTTTAAATACATTACTACCTGTCCGCTTAGTGCGCTTTTTAGCCAAATTGCACTTAATTGCAGATTTTTACAAAATTTAAGATAGCTTATGTAGTATTTATCACCAGTATGTATTTAAAAAAATTTTAATACTAAATTTATTTACCTACTAAGCTTTAGTTATTTAACTATATTTTAAAAAATTAGTTAACTTGCAATTTGCGATTTTTATAATCTTAAACTATGGTTAAAACACCACTTAAAAAAGGAGATATAACAATGGATAGAAAAAATAATAATATGGGTCAAAATAATATGGGTCAAGGACAAAAACCTGGCCAATCAGGTCATCAATCAGGTCAATCTGGCCAATCAGGACAATCAGGACAAAAACAAGGTCAGCAAGGACAAAAACCAGGTCAACAAGGCCAAGGTCAAAACAAACAAGCTCAAGGCTGGAATAAAGATTCTAACAAAGATAAACAATGGTAATTGTTTAATAAGGCGCCCTTGGCGCCTTAAGCTCTACCAAGGTTGTAGTAAATTTAAAGCAGGTTTAAGTAATTTCTCCATAAAGGAAGGTTTAGTCGGTTTAGAAACTTTAAAAATATTAAAATCATTCATCTTATCAATAATATAATCATCACTCGTTTTTAGGTAATCAACTAATTTTAAATTATAAGCGTCTGTAGCTAACCAATGTTCTCCTGTTGATACTTTGTCAATATCGAGTTGTTGACGATGAACAAAAACATAATCACGAAAAGTTTGATGAATTTTTTCAATCTCTTCTTGGAATTTTTTACGTCCTTTCTCTGTATTTTCGCCTAACATAGTCAAGGTACGTTTATACTCGCCTGCGGTAATTAATTCTATATCAATATTATTTTTTTTAAGCCAGCGATGAAAATTAGGTAATTGCGCAACAACGCCAATGGAGCCTATTATTGCAAAGGGTGCTGCTACAATACGATTAGCTACGCAAGACATTAAATAGCCTCCGCTGGCTGCCACTTTGTCAATACAGACAGTAAGCGGTATTTGCCGGTCACGAATACGTTGTAATTGAGAGGCAGCAAGCCCATAACCATTTACAGAGCCACCAGGGCTTTCTAGACGTAGAACTACTTCATCATTTTTTTGCGCAATCGAAAGAATAGCCGTAATAACCTCCCGTAATGGTTCTACTTGCGATGCTCGGATATCACCCATAAAATCTATAACATATAGGGAAGGCTTATCTTTTAAGTGTTTTTTATCCTTCTTACTTTTTTTATTTTTATCTAATTTTTTACCCTTTATCTCATGATGCATATGATGTTTAAGGTCATCATATTGCTTATTAAGAGGTGTAATCTGCAGTTTGGGTTTAGTTTTTTTGCCTATTGCTAACAATCCAGCAAAAAGTAATAGGATTGCTATAACTATTGTTAAAGCTTTTAAAGCAAATAACCCATATTGTGCAAGAAAATCCATGATTTCCCTTGATGAAAAAAGAAGAAAATGATTATCACAGTGACAGCGCTTTGGTGCAAGTATTTCGCTTATTGAAATTACAAAAGCTTGCAAAAGTTAAGTTCATTTTACTAAAAATGTTTAGTTAGCTAATTAATAGTTTACTTAGTAAAGTTAAGCTTTATATAAAACTCTTTGACCTTAACCTTGAATTTTGCAAATCTTACAGCCTATTTGTTATTATCTTTTAAGAACAAACATAAATTAATGATTGCAAGCTTAATAAAAGCCATTATATAGTCTTTCAGTCTTATTTCTCATTACACATTATGCTTGAGATTCATTCGCTTTCTTTCGACTATGAAGAAAAGCCATTATTAAAAAATATACAATTTTCAGTTAAAGCTGGAACCTTATTGCATTTAAAAGGTGGTAATGGTGTCGGAAAAACAACTTTATTAAAATTATTAGCAGGCTTGTTGCGGCCTGTAAAAGGTGATATTTGTTGGCAAGGCTCTTCAATTTATCATAATTTAGCCTCCTTCCAACAATTGATATGCTATGTTGGTCATAAATTGGGTATCAACAGTCAGTTGACAGTTGCGGAAAATTGTTTATTAGATTTTCATTGGCAGGGACCTAGCGTTTATCTGCCAAGATTACTTCACCGACTTTCGCTAGAGGACTTAGCAGATAAACCTTGCTCGCAGCTATCTGCAGGACAGCTACGACGTGTAGCTTTAGCGCGGCTTTTAATGCGAAAAGTTTCACTTTGGTTACTAGATGAACCTTTAAATGCCCTAGATGATAAATCAATTGAATTATTATCAACCTGTTTTAATGAACATCTCGCTTGGGGCGGACTGATTATTATGACCTCACATCAAGCATTGCCTGCGTATTTTAAAGATTGTCAGGAATATCAATTATGTTAACAACTTGGCAATGTTTTAACAGGCAGTTTAAGCGTGATTTATTATTAAATATGCGCGAACCTCGTTTGTTAATAAATGCTGCTTTATTTTTTATCATGATTGTGGTGTTTTTTCCCTTAACGATTCCACCTGATATAAATATATTAAAACAGGTAATACCAGGTATTATTTGGATTGCTGTTTTACTGGCGATGTTACTTGCCGCTGATCGCTTATTTTTACAAGACTATGAAGAAGGCCTCATTGAGCAATGGCTAACTTCAGGATACTCCTTAACTATAATTATTAGTGCTAAGCTGTCAGTCCACTGGTTATTAACCTTGCTTCCTTTGTTATTCTTTTGCCCATTTCTAGCCGTATTTTTCCAGTTTTCTAAGTTAGAATTACTGACGTTAATAGTTAGTTTAATTGTAGGTACGCCGGCAATTTTAGCACTATGTTCCTTAGCAGCTGCCTTTAGTGTAGGCTTACAACAGAAGGGTATTTTTATGGCGTTAATTCTATTGCCATTAACCTTGCCCATTATGATATTTGGAAGTAGTAGTTTAGAAGCCATTACCTTTTCACAAGTCACCGGAAATATAGCTATTTTATTGGCGATTTCACTTCTTTGTATTTGCTTCCTGCCTTTTGCCATAGCAGCTATTGTAAGAATCAGCTTAATCACTTAACTGCCAGCCTTATTTTATAGGGCAAGGCTATAGTATATAGCAGCTAATACATGATAAAATTGGCCTTTTTGAAAGCTAAACTTTCGATGTGGAAATTTTTATATCAATTAGCATCACCTAAATCTTTTTATTATTTGACGGGACGTTGGCTGCCTAAAATAGGTTTTTTAGCTTTATTGTCTTTGCTTATAGGTCTACTTTGGGGATTAATATTTGCTCCGCCAGACTATCAACAAGGCGATGCTTTTCGTATTATTTATATTCATGTTCCAACGGCATTTATGTCTATGACACTATATGCCGCTATGGCTTTCTGTGCTTTGTTATTATTAGTATGGCAAATTAAATTAGCTGGCCTTATGTTAACTATATTGGCACAAACAGGTGCTATCATGGCTTTTCTTGCACTGGCCACAGGTAGTATTTGGGGTAAGCCTATGTGGGGCGCTTGGTGGGTGTGGGATGCACGTTTAACCTCAGAACTAATTTTATTATTGCTCTATGTAGCAATCTTGGCTATTGGTAAAGCGTTTAGTACTCGTGAACAAAGTGATAAAATTGTTGCAATACTGGCTTTGGTGGGGGCAATTGATCTACCTATTATCCATTATTCTGTCTATTGGTGGAATACCCTACACCAAGGAACAACCTTATCTGTTTTTGCTAAACCTAAAATTGCTCTACCTATGCTTTACCCCTTATTACTAAGTATTTTAGGTTTTTCTTTGTATTGTTTATGGGTGGTTTTACAGAAAGCTAGAAACGAGGTATTACTTCGTGAACGTCGACAAAATTGGGTAAAGGACTTAGTTGAAAAGGAAAGTATATGAATAAACTAATAGCTTGGTTAGCAATGAGTGGTTATTCAATCTATATTTGGCCTGCTTATGGTTTAGTTTGTGTTGTGCTTGTGATGAATCTTTTAGGGATTAAAGTA
This sequence comes from Legionella sp. D16C41, assembly GCF_048541585.1. NCBI lineage: Bacteria > Pseudomonadati > Pseudomonadota > Gammaproteobacteria > Legionellales > Legionellaceae > Legionella > Legionella sp. D16C41. The sequence goes on from NZ_CP183303.1 coordinate 1,122,956, forward strand.
CAGCGTCTACAAACTAAAAAGAAGCTACAGCGCTGGTTTAAGAGGCCATAATGAATGTTGTAAGACGTCGTAAGCTACGCATAATATTATTTATTTTAATTGTAACTGCAGTTTCGTTAGCGTTAATTATGTATGCTTTACGGCAAAATATTAGTCTTTTTTACACGCCAAGCCAAGTATCGCAAGGTGAGGTCCCACAAAATAAATTGGTCCGTATTGGTGGCATGGTAGTAGAAAAAAGTATTGTGCGTGGAGCAGATGGCTTGTCCGTACAATTTAAGTTGACAGATTTTAAACAAATAGTTTCTGTAAATTATTATGGGATATTACCTGATTTATTTCGTGAGGGGCAAGGTGTTGTGGCATTAGGTACTGTAGTTGATAAAAATAGCTTTAAAGCTACTGAGGTACTGGCAAAGCATGATGCTAATTATATGCCACCTGAAGTAAAAAATGCATTAGCTAAATCGACTCCAAAGCAAAATGGAGTAAAAGGATGATTGCTGAAATTGGTTTATTTTCATTAATATTGGCTTTAATTTGCGCTATTTCACTTGCTATTATTCCGTTAATTGGCTTGCGAAAAAATAAGCCAGAATGGGTTGCAGCTGCTCCTTTCTATGTAGGTGGTCAGTGTTTCTTTATTGCATTAGCGTATTGTTGTTTAACTTATTGTTTTTTGACTAATGATTTTAGCGTTGTTTATGTTTTGGCTAATTCTAGTACGCTGCTGCCATGGTTTTATAAATTTTGTGCTGTATGGGGCGGACATGAAGGTTCTATGCTCCTTTGGGTTAGTATCTTAAGTTTGTGGATGATGATGGTTACTCTTTTTAGCCAGTCACTTACCAATGAATTTAAAGTACGTGTGTTGATTATTTTAGGGTGGCTTAGTGTAGGTTTTATTCTCTTTCTTTTAACGACATCTAACCCTTTTGCGAGACAATTTCAACTTTTGCATACTGAAGGTCGCGATTTAAATCCACTGTTGCAAGATCCAGGGTTTTTATTTCATCCACCTATGTTATATATGGGCTATGTAGGCTTTTCAGTTGCTTTTGCCTTTGCAATTGCGGCACTTTGGTTAGGGAGGCTTGAAACAGCGTGGGCAAAATGGACTAGACCTTGGACCCTGGCTGCCTGGTGTTGTTTGACTGCTGGGATCACTTTAGGTAGTTGGTGGGCCTATCGCGAGCTAGGTTGGGGCGGCTGGTGGTTTTGGGATCCCGTGGAAAATGCTTCTTTTATGCCTTGGTTGGTAGGTACCGCACTATTGCATTCTCTAGCTGTCAGTGAACAGCGCCAACAATTTTTAGCTTGGACTTTATTGTTAGCAATTAGTGCTTTTTCACTTAGTTTAGTGGGTACATTTTTAGTCCGCTCAGGCGTGTTAACTTCTGTGCATGCATTTGCTGTTGACCCACAGCGAGGAATTTATATTTTAGGTTTTCTACTGGTTGTTATAGGTGGCTCTTTAAGTCTTTTTACTTTTCGTGCCCAAACCTTGCAAAGTCGAATTAGCCCCAGCGTTTTTTCTAAAGAAAGTGCGTTATTACTAAATAATGTCTTTTTAGTTGTTATTATGCTTACCGTGTTAATGGGTACTGTTTATCCTTTATTAATAGATAGCTTAGGGCTTGGAAAATTATCCGTAGGCGCACCTTACTTTAATGCTGTATTTGTGCCTTTAATGATTCCTCTTTTAATTCTTATGGGGTTAGGAATTCATCTAAATTGGCAGCAAGATAAATTATCAAAAATTGTAAAAAAGTTAGGTAATATTGGTTTAGTGAGCTTGCTTCTACCCTGGGCTGCGCTAATATTATTAACTGGAGTTATCAATTATTATTCTTTGCTGGGATTAGTGTTTGCAACATGGATTTTACTTAGTACCGGGAAATTTGTTTACATAAGAGCCAAACAACAAGCTTGGTATACTTTAAGACAATCTTTTTGGGGCATGGTAATTGCTCATTGTGGATTGGCAGTTAGTGTTATTGGAGTTAGTGTTTCTACCGGTTACGGTATCCAAGATGATGTGAAAATGGCACCTGGAAGCAGCGCTCAGTTAAATGGTTATACTATTACCTTTCTTAAAGAAACCCAAATTAAAGGTCCAAATTACCATGGTTATCAAGCTCGTTTTGAGGTTCGCCGCGGGCATAACTTTAACGTTATTTTTCCAGAAAAACGCATTTATGACGTTGGCAAAATGCCTATGACGGAATCAGCAATTGATGTCAGTCCAATACGCGATATTTATATTGCACTTGGCGAACCGCTTGATGATAAATCATGGACAGTTCGCTTATATTATAAACCTCTTATTCGCTTTATCTGGGGTGGAGGCTTTATGATTTTAGCAGGTGGCATCCTAGCCATGACAGATAGACGTTATTATGTAAAGCAGAAAAAAATAGCTGCTAATAAAGTAGGGGAAAGTCTGATATGAAAAAGTATCTTTTGCGTTTAACTCCTCTTGTGCTATTTGCACTATTGGCTATTTTTTTAGGGCGAGGCTTATTTTTAGAGCCGCAAAAATTACCTTCGGCACAATTAGGTCAAAGCTTGCCCCAATTTAAACTACCGCTGCTTACTGCTGAAAATAAAGTATTAACGAATAATGATTTACAGGGTGATGTATCAATTTTAAATGTTTGGGCTAGTTGGTGTACTGCTTGCAGCGAAGAGCAGGTATTTTTATTGCGTTTAGCTGATGTTGGTGTTCCGATTTTTGGCTTAAATTACAAAGATAATAATGATAATGCAAAAAAATGGTTAGCTGAGTGGGGTAATCCCTATAAAAAAGTGGGTTCAGATACAGCTGGAAAAGTGGCTATTGATTTAGGAGTATATGGGGCTCCGGAAACTTTTTTAATTGATGCTAAGGGTATTATTCGTTACCGCCATGCAGGTGCTTTAGATGAAAAAGTTTGGGCAGAAGAATTTCTACCTCGAATTTTGCAACTAAAAGGTCAAGGATGAAAAAGTTCATTTTTCTATGTTGTTTGATTTTATGGTTGCCTGGGGGTTTTGCAAGTACGCTCTACCCATTACCGACTGCTAAACAAAGCGCGCAATTTGAACATCTTTTAAAAGAATTACGTTGTTTGGTTTGCCAAAATCAAGACTTGGCAGATTCAAATGCAAGTCTTGCTAAAGACTTGCGAGATCAAGTTTATACCATGGTAAATGAGGGTAAGAGTGATACAGAAATTATTAACTATTTAACATCTCGCTATGGTGATTTTATTTTATTTAATCCGCCAGTTAAAGGCGTAACTGTCTTATTGTGGTATGGGCCTATTTTATTTTTACTATTAGGATTTTTTATTTTCTGGCGTACCTGTATTAAGCGAAAAGTATTATGATTAGTTGGGGATTAATTAGTTGTTTAATAACGCTTGCCTGCTTTGCGGTTTTGATTATTATTTATCCCTTAGGAAAAACGTTAAAGAAGGGCTTTACACTGTTTGTAATAAGCTTACTGTTAGTTATGGCATTGGCTTATTATCAATGGGGCTCATTTTTAAGTTGGCAACAATATAAGCAAAATGAGCTTGCCGAGCAGCGAGCAAAAGCCTTATTAGAAAAAATAAAATCGCCAGAAGAACTCATTACTAAACTAAAAACTCATTTAGATGACACGCCATCTAGTGCACGTGGTTGGTATTTGTTAGGTCGACTTTATGTAAGTCAAGGAGCGTGGGAGCCAGCTCGAGATGCCTTTGCCAAGGCACATCAATTAAATTTAAATGATGAAGGGATTACAATTAATTATGCTTATAGTTTGTGGCGATTAAATGGTCAACAATTTAACAACGATATTCGTAGTTTGTTTGATCAATTGCTTAAGCAAAATCCTAGTCAACCTGATGCTCTAGCTATGCTTGCTGTCGATGCGTATGATAATAAATATTATGCGAAAGCAGTTGATTATTGGCAGCGATTATTGAAATTAGCACCGCCTGATTCAGAAGAGGCTAGAGCACTACGTAAAGCTATTGCAAAAGCACTTGCAGCGCAGCAAGCTTAAATTAAAAATATACTTATTTACTCCGAAGGTATGGGATTTTCATTATTGCTTTTACGTTTACTTAACTTAAAAATCAAGTTGCATAGGTATATAATTGCGTTAAACTTAAATGGTTATCTAATAAATAAGAAGGAATAAAATGATGACAGATCGTGTTTATCAGATTGTAGAGCTTGTAGGAACTTCAGAAGACGGTATTGAAGACGCAATTAATAATGGAATTGCTAAAGCTGCAAGTTTATATGGCAAGCTAGATTGGTATGAAATAATCCAGACTCGTGGTTTTATTGAAGATAATAAGCATAAATATTATCAAGTACATTTAAAAATTGGTTGTCATACACATTAAATAATTTTTATATGGCCACAATCTAAGGATGCCTTGCTGGCCGTATCTAAAAGATTGTAATACTAGCTTCTTCGCTTTTGTTCTTTTGTCAGTTCCGCAATATTTGCGGGATTGCCAAGTCAGTAGCAGTTATTTTAATTTTTGTTGCGAATTTAGTTTTTAATACAAACCTTCCTACTATAGTTTAACTAGCAATTTATAAAAAATTGCAGGCTTTGTTTAGAATGCTAAGGCCCATAGAGCATCATGTTGTTTTAAATTTTGGTGAATGCAGTAATCGCTTATAAAATAGGTATATCAATTTCTTCTTGTAATAATACTTTCAAAAATTCATTACCATAATGGTTGAGCTTGTATTGACCAACACCGGAAATTGTTAATAATTCTTCTAAGCTTTGTGGTTTTTTTATGGCCATTTCGTGTAGCGTGCTATCGCTAAAAATCATAAAAGGTGGTTTATTTTCTTCATCTGCAATTTGACGTCTTAGGGCGCGCAATTTTTCAAAAAGTGGGTTATTTTTTAGTTGCAGCGTTTTAGCTTTTTCTTTTACTTTAGGCAGTTGAGGCTCATCAATATTAACTAAAGCAAGGTTAATCTTTTCTTCACCTTTTAATACAGCTGCTGCTTTATTATTTAAGCGTAAAACATTAAAGTGATTAATATCCTGATAACAATAATCTTTATGAATTAGCTGCCAAGCTAGCTGTTTCCAGTAATAAGCTGGTTTATTTTTTCCTATGCCATAAGTGCTTAATTTATCATGCCCAGCTTGTTTAATTTTGTCAGCCAAACTGCCACGCAATACATCGATAGTATAAGCCATACCGTAACTTTGTCTAAGCCGATAAACACACGATAAAAATTTTTGGGCGTCTTCTGTAGCATCTTGTAAAACAGGTGGATTATCACAAATGTCACAATAGTTACAGGCTGATTCATATTGCTCATCAAAATAACGCAATAATATTTGTCGACGGCAATGATTGGCTTGGGCAAAAGCAAGCATATGATTTAATTTGGCAGTTTCAACCCGTTGCTTATGATCATCTTCAATAGTTGCCACCCAACTTCGTAAGCGGGCACTATCCGCTGGGTCATAAAATAATAACGCTCTTGCGGCTAGCCCATCTCGACCCGCGCGACCTGTTTCTTGATAATAGCTTTCAATAGTTTTAGGTAAATCATAATGAATGACGAATCGTACATTAGGTTTATCAATGCCCATTCCAAACGCAATCGTTGCAACGACCAACTCAATTCTATCGTAGCGAAACATAGTTTGTACTTCGCGTCTTTCAGCATAAGGAAGACCAGCATGATAGCCGCGTGCTTGTAAACCTGCAGCTCTTAATTTATCTACTAAGCGGTCTACCGTACTTCGTGTACCGCAGTAAATAATCCCCGCTTGTGAGCGTTGAGTTTCTAAAAAATGCTGTAATTGTTTAAAAGCGTTATTTTTTAGCATAACCGAGTAATGAATATTAGGACGGTTAAAAGAAGCTAGATAAATTTTAGGGCTGTAATTTAATTTATTAATAATATCTAAACGAGTTTGTTGGTCAGCGGTTGCTGTAAGCGCAATAATAGGAATATCTGGAAAGTGCAGTTTCAGTTTACCTAAAAGAGCATATTCAGGACGAAAATCGTGTCCCCATTGTGAAATGCAATGCGCCTCATCAATGGCAAATAAGGCAAGCTGGCATTCATCCAAACGTTCTAAAAAAGCAGCACTCACTAAACGCTCTGGGGCAACATATAGTAAATCTAACTGGCCATTATGTAATTCGGCAAGAACTTGCCTTGATTCTTCGCTATCTAGGGAGGAATTATAATAGGCAGCACGAATCCCTTGTAATTTTAACGCTGCAACTTGATCTTCCATCAAAGAAATTAAAGGAGATACTATAATTGCTAAACCTTTGCGAATTAGAGCTGGAATTTGATAGCATAATGACTTGCCTCCGCCTGTAGGCATTAAAACTAATAAATCATTTCCAGCTAATAAGTCTTTAATAATAGACTCTTGTAATCCTCTAAATTGAGTAAAACCAAAGTAATTTTTTAAAACAGTGACAGGATCAATGCAAGTCGTTTGAGGATTAGCCAAAATTTCCATCTAATTTTCTTTGTTATTTATCGTACATCAGAAATTAGCAATAATAGCATTTTTATCTATAAAGGTGAGAGGTATAAATTTTTGTAAAGAAAATAGTTAAGCGGACGAGTATGAAATAAGATAGGCAAAAAAAATTAGGTAGCTTAGACATAAAATAAATAGGTATTAGGTCTTAACGGTTATAATTAAATAAAACAAGTTAGGTCATCATTATTAATTAGCTAATGTATAGCATAAGCCACTAAGTTTTAGGCACGGTATATGTGAGGTGAAGGCAGATATAAGTAGTAGATGATTGAAGCCCCATAAACTTGCAATGCAGTACCAAGCCTAGTGGGTAATGCTATATGATGAAGTTAACTTATATTAAGGATAAGCTTATGGATTTCTACTATAGTGATGAGCATTCTGCGTTTCGGGCGATGGCTGGTGAGTTTGCACGTAACAAACTTGCTCCTAATGCAGCTCTTTGGGATGACCAAAGCTATTTTCCAATAGATATTTTGCGTGAAGCAGCGCAACTGGGTATGGCAGGTATGGTCGCCGGTGAAGATATTGGCGGGTCTAATTTAAAACGCTTAGATGCAGCGCTTATCTTTGAACAATTAGCGTCTGGCTGTGTTACCACTAGTGCTTATTTATCTATTCATAATATGGTAACCTCCTTAATTGATCGCTATGCAGATGAATCCTTACGTAAGCTTTGGGGGCCACGTTTAACTTCAATGGAGGCATTAGCTAGTTATTGTTTAACTGAACCAGATTCAGGTTCAGATGCCGCCTCTTTAAAAACTCGTGCTGTAAAAGATGGCCAAGATTATGTATTAAATGGTACTAAAGCGTTTATTTCAGGTGGCAGCGTTAGTGATGTTTATCTTTGTATGGTGCGCACAGGTGATGAATCACACCAAGGAATTTCTTGTTTATTAGTAGAAAAAGATAGACCAGGTTTAAGTTTTGGTAAATTAGAAAAAAAATTAGGCTGGCGTAATCAGCCAACTTGCATGCTTTATTTTGAAAATTGTCGTGTTCCTATTACCAATCGTGTAGGTGATGAGGGTATGGGGTTTAAAATTGCGCTTAATGCCTTAAATGGGGGCCGAGTCAATATTGCTTCTTGTTCGCTTGGTGGTGCTGCAGCTTGTCTGCGTTTAACCCAAGCTTATTTAAAAGAACGTAAACAGTTTGGTAAATTACTCACTCAAATGCAGGCATTACGTTTTTATTTTGCAGACATGATTACAGATTTTGAAGCAGCACGCTTAATGGTTTATAGAGCTGCTGATGCATTAGATAAACATGATAAAAGCGCTCCTATGTATTGCGCTATGGCAAAACGCTTAGCAACGGATGTTGCTTTTCGTATTAGTGATAAAGCAATGCAGCTACATGGTGGTTATGGTTACTTACATGATTATCAAATTGAGCGTTTATTTCGCGATTTAAGAGTCCATCAAATTCTTGAAGGGACTAATGAAATTATGCGTGAAATTATTGCTAAATCTACCTTAGATGAAGAATTTTTTATTGATTAAAAGGAGTATTTTTACATGAGTATTGTTGAACGAAGTTTAGCTAGCGATGGAATTTTAACTATTACTTTTAACCGTCCTGAAAAGTTAAATGCACTTAATGAAGAAGTATTGCATACGCTACAAGAGATAATTGAATATGCTAAATATAATGCTGAAGTTAAAGCTCTTTTAATCACTGGAAATGGTAAGGCCTTTTGTGCCGGTGCTGATATCAATCGTTTAGCTGAATGTGATGCACAAACTGGTTATCAATTTGCTTGCTATGGGCAAGAGGTATTTCGCCAATTAGAAACGTTAGGTAAACCCTCTTTAGCTGCTATCAATGGTTTTGCTTTTGGTGGTGGATGTGAGCTTGCTATTGCTGCAACCTTACGGATAGCATCAACTAATGCTCAATTTGGTCAGCCTGAAATTAAGTTAGGAGTTATTCCAGGTTATGGTGGTACGCAACGCTTAGCTCGACTTATTGGTAAGGGACGAGCCCTTGATTTATGCTTGACTGGCCGTTTTATTGACGCGCAAACTGCATTAGCTTGGGGCTTGATTAGCGAAGTTGTTGAACCTACTGCTTTATTAGAGCAAGCTAATCGTATTTTAAAAAGTATTATTACTTTAGCGCCTTTAGCTGCAGCAAGTATTATGGAAGTTATTGATCACGGTTATAATTTATCTTTAAATGATGCGTTACATCTTGAAGCAATTCATTTTGCTAAAGTATGTGCAAGTGAGGATAAAGCTGAAGGAGTTGATGCATTTTTAAATAAACGAGCTGCGTCATTTAAAGGAGTTTAAGCTATGAATGACGTTCGTTTTGATAGTAAGCATCAGCTTGGTATTATTACTTTAACTCGCCCACAGGCCTTAAATGCTATTAATTTACCTATGATTAAAGCTATGCAACAGCAATTGCTGTTGTGGGAGAAAAATGATTCAATTAAAGCCATTGTTATTCAGTCTGAATTAGAAAAAGCATTTTGTGCCGGTGGTGATGTGCGCTGGCTTTATGAAACTGGATTGAAAAATAAAACTGAGCAAATGCAATTTTTCTGGCATGAATACCGATTAAACCATTATATTCATCACTTAAAAAAACCTTATATTGCTTTGCTCAATGGAATTACTATGGGCGGTGGTGTCGGTATTTCTTTGCATGGCTCTTATGCAGTCGCTAACGAAAAATTTATATTTGCTATGCCGGAAACAGGGATTGGGTTATTCCCTGATATTGGCGCAAGTTATTTACTAGCTCGGTGTCCAGGTGAAATAGGACTGTATTTAGCATTAACTGGTAATCGTCTAAATGCAGAGGAAGCTTACGCTGCGGGCTTAGTAAATTATTTAATCAGTAATAACGACCTGACAACAGTAATACCTAGACTTTGTGAATTAGATTTAAGTCAAAACTCACATGAACAGATTAAAAATTTCTTCCAAACTCTTGCTAAAAATAGCGATTTAACTTTTCCTAATAGTGAAAAAATTAACTATTATTTTGCTAAAAGTAGTGTGCTAGACATTATCTCTTCTTTAAAAGAAAGTGATGATCCTTGGGCTTTAGCAACGTTAAAAACGCTAGAGCAAAAATCACCTTTAAGCTTAGCAGTGACGTTTGAGCAAATTAACAGAGCGAAATCTTTGTCAATGGCTGAATGTGTTAAAATGGACTACCGTTTAGTTGGTCATTTTATGCAAGATCATGACTTTTATGAGGGGATAAGGGCATTGTTAATTGATAAAGATAAAAATCCACGATGGTCGCCCGATAACTTAAAAGCTATTACCCCAGCTTTAGTAGCGAACTATTTTGAACACGATGGAGAAGAGCTGACTTTACTTTTAGAGCATTAATTAATTGCTAAAGTTTAGCTTGGTATTACAGGATGTAAATGCCACAAAACCTACCAGCTTATTAACCGAATTTAAGCTATGTCCTGTGACCACTTTGCGGGACGTAGTAGAGTAATTTGTTGAACTCTAGGATGAGCAGCTTTGGTAAAGTCAATTTTAAATGAATAGAAATACCTACTGCCTGTAGGTATTTCGTAAGAGAATAAATCGAATATTATTAATTTAATACAAATTGAGACTGCGTGGTTTGTTGCTCAGATGGGCTACTTTTCTTATTAAATACACTCAAACTTTTAACTTGCTTTAATGATGTTTTATAAGCCGCTGACTCATTATTTACTTCTGCATTAATTTTTTCTACAGCGTTTTTTATTAGCTCACATTTATGTTCTTGCCCTTTAGCTTCTATCATAGTTACCACAAAGGTAGCGTTTGGATATTGGCTATGTAATTGATTCATTGCCTCAATTTGATAATCAATTTGTTTCTGCTCAATTTCCTCTAAGGGTATTAATTCATTAGCAATATTTCTAAAGGGTAAAAAGCCTGTACCATTTAAAGCAATAGACTGCTCGTCTTTTTTTGGTCTTTCAGGATTTAACCCTTGATAAATGGCATTAATTATTTTATCAAGCGCACCAGCGTAACTAGTTAAGTTTTTATCTGATAGTAACAGTTTAAGTTGCTCTAAAATAAAGTTCTCATCAGCTAAATTAAACGGTTTTTTTAATAATGCATTGATTGCGGATAATTCTTGTGAGCGAAGTATAGTATTAAAGTAATTAGCTATATTTTCTTTAGATAAAGTAATTGCAGTAGCTGTATTAGAATTAGTTCGATTAAACTTTAAATGCTCTTTAATAAAAGCTATTTTTTCTTGGTTGTTTAATTGATGAATATCTTCTTTATTAATAGTTATATTATCTCTTATAGCTAATAAACAATACATTTCTGTACAAACAAGATTGTCTAAATTTGTATAAAGCGTTTTTAAATGTTCTATATCAACATTAATGCCATCTTTAAAGTGGTTTTTGAAATCGTAAGCCGTGTGTTGAACACTATTTTGGGAGAAAAATACTGTATTAGTACTATTATCATAATAATAGGTATAAGGATGATCATTGCCAAAAGATTGTTGCAGGTTATGGTAACTTATAATACCTAACTGGGTACAAAGCAGGCTAACTGAAGTTTCATTAAACTGATTATTTTCTTTTAATTGCTCAAGCTTAATCAGTAATTGTTGCCGTAATTGTTGCAAATCATTTAACTTATCTTGTAAATATGATGGGATAGAAGGCTCCTCTGAGTTACTTTTTTTAAGTAATTTAAAGGATAAATCTTTAATAAAAATATCTGGGATACCATTTTTTAAAAGTTGTTGACTATAAAGTGAGTTAACAGAGCGCATCTTAAACCAGGGCTGTAAGGATTTTACTACCTCTTCTGCAATGTCAATGCGAAATTGTTTTGTATTTAAGTAAGCAACTAATTCCTTAATATTAGAAGGCTCTAAAAAGTTAATATTAAAATCACCACTAATAATGTCACCACTTTCTGCAGATGATAAAATTTTTTCAAGATTGTCTTTTGCTGTGCCATTAGAAGAGCCATGCACAGGTATCAAAGTTGCAGCAAAATCTTGCGTAAAAACTAAGACATCATCTTTTTTGGTATTAAGCTTAAGAGGCATTATTTAACTCCCTTTAGTCATTGTAAATTTAATTAAGATTGTTAACAGGCGTATTCTATAAATTTTGCTAAGCTTTGCAATGTTTGATTATATTTTTAAAGTAGCTTCTGACTGACTTAGTTAAGATTATTCGATTAACTATTTTTTTGTTAAAGGAATAGTTTATTAATATTGTGAAACCGGTAATTAACTTACATCATGAATAAATTCTAAAAGTAATTGATTAAATTTATTGGGCTCATCAAGCATGACCGCATGGCCAGCATTGTTAATAAAATGTACTTTGTTTCGCCAAAGATTTTTTACAACTATTTCTTGCTGAACATAGTCATAGTTAATTGCAATGTCTTTTTCTCCGCCTACAATAGCAATAGGCTTATCTGAGGCTGCAACAAGCGTGCATTGGTTTCTTCCTATGCCATTAAGGATAGATTGGGGATAAAGCACACGTGCGTTTTCATCGGTAGTTAATATTGCATCGACTAAAAATTCTTTTTCTCTACTACCATCAAAGCCTGAAACTTTAGCCAATAATTTGGCCTCCTCTAAGGTTAGGTGTGGTTTACCGAAGCAGGCCATAATCTCTGGATCAAGAGCTTTAAAAGCACTTTGTAATCCATGTACAGAAATTTCAATAGGAGGAGTTCCAGTAATGAATAAGCCAATTAGTTGAGGAAGCTGATCAATCATTTCCAAAGCTACATGGCCACCTAAAGACCAACCAATAATTATTAATTTTTCAATAGCTGTTTGTTGTAAAGTCGTAATAATAGCTTTTGCAAAGCCAGGAAAATTGTAAGTTTCTAAGGGATTAGTTGGCGGTGGGCTTAATCCATAGCCAGGTAGGTCAATAGCAAATCGATGATAAGGTTTAAACTCGGCAGCATTCATCTGTTGATAAAAAAAATTTTTATTAGTACAGTGGCCATGCAAAAATAATAAGGTAAGCGGCGCTGTTGGATTTTCTTCCCAAATTGACAGTTTATTACGAAAAAGCATCATTAATAGATATAAACATTTTGGCAAATACTAGCACAAAATGAAAAATTAATTAATAGACGCTTTAACCATTAAAGAAAATTTTTCTAATTATATCGAAGCGCTACTTTGGTGTTGAAATGCGATTTCTTGATCCCTAGTTTCTATACTATTGACAATAGCCCCTCTTAAAGTTGCAATGGCTCTTATTGAATAATTAGCTTTCAAGTTATCATGAAATATAAGTAAAAGCGTAAGCGTTTCTAATTGTAAGTCTTCTTTAGATAAATCTTGTTTTATTAAATCGTCTAGGGCTTGAATAAATTCATTAATGGTATGACTATGTTTTCCTTTAAAAAAAGACATACCTTTATGTTTACGTTGATGTAATTCTTTATGGTCTTCAAAATTGGATTTAACTAATTTAAGTCTATTAATTAATGTATTTCTGTCCGCTAGTATTAAACGATTTATATCAGTTTCTATAGAAGAAAAAGAATTACTTGGCATTAATTGTTCATCTTGTTGGTTTAAAAGCTCATTTGCCAAGCGTAAACCTAGTTCCTGTTGATCTTTTTCTTTTGCAATAAAGGGTAGACCACACTGATGCATAACTAATCGGACTAGCTCAGTATTGGGTTTTTGCGCGAAGGCGGCAATGATGCGCATATATTGCTGTTCGGGATTTAAACCTCTAAGTTTTAGTAGGGAATCTTTAGAAGGAAGTAGCCTAGTAAAATCAAAATTACTATAAATGACTTTTGCTGCTTCCTTAATAAAATCTGAATCAATATAATCAATATAATTCTCAGTAATCTGATTACGTAAGTTTAAAATAGCTTTATCTTCGTATTGAGAGATATCCTCATCAACTAGCATAGGTAAAACGTTACGCAGAAACTTTATATTAGGGTTATTGCGATTAAGCATCTCCATTAAGATTAACAAGCGTGTTTCTTTAGGAAATTGATAAGTCTCATAATTCGTATTATGTTCTTGATTATAGAAAAATAAAATTTCCTCAAACTTAAATTGATCTTGTTTAAGCAACGCTGTAAATTTTTTACTTTGTTTAAAGATATTAAAGGCTTTAGCTTCCTCTGCTGTAAGATTACGTTCTAAGTCTTCAAGGTGAACATCCCTTAAATGTATTACACTTTTTTCCTCTTTAAGGTCATTAATATCTATGTTTAAAAGACGAGGTAAAACAGTTCTTAAAAAATTAATATTGTCACTTTTAAGCATGGCTAAAATGGCAATTAACTTATCAGTATCTGTTTTGATGTTTGCAGGTAGAATGGGCGGAATGGCAGAATATTTTTTAAATTGACTAAATACCTCTTCATACTGATTTGGTAGCAAGGTTAGTGTTTGCCTATGTAAAGCATTAAAATATCGGCCTACTTTTTCTTTGTTTTCTGCAATAACTTGACGACTTGCAACAACATATAACTCATGCTGAAAAGCACGTAAGAGCATTTGGCTGTATTCTTTTGGTGGTAATGCCTCACCCTCTTTTTCAGTTAATCGTTTAAAATGGACAAGTAGTTGGCCGAAATTTATATCTTGAGCAAGATAACCTTCCTTTTTTGCCCAAGTGAACAAGTCTGTAAAATGTTTATGGCCATAAATTTTGGCATATAATTCATTTTGTAAAAAACCAGTTACAAAACCACTGCCTGTTTGGTAATGAGGGAGGTAGCGACTATCGCCATTATTAAAAAGGGTTACTTTGATTTTTTTGTCATCTATAGGAGAAAGGTTAGTTGAGATGACGTTACCACATTCACCACGTCCAGTCGGAAAGCGTGAGCGAAGGACAGTATTAGTTGGCAGTTCATGAATAGGCAAGGTAGGGAAAACTAATGAAGCAATTTCACGCGTGTATTCAGCAATTTGCTTTTCAAATTCACGCTTATCTGACATATTCATCATTGAAAAAGGAATTTCAGCACCGATATACAATACGTCATTGGCATAAAATACCCGAATTCTTGGCGGCCTTATTAAATTCCAACCATATTTCTCTAGGGGTTTTTGCCAGGCAGTTAGGTCTAAGGAGCGCTGCGCTTTTTCTAACTGATCGCAGGTAAGAATATCTACACCAAATTCATCTTTAATAAAGAAGGTTGTGGTACCATGAAAGGGTACAACAGGCATTGCAGCTACATCTGAGGTAGTATCTTCTAAAGAATAAGTTCTTTTATCCGGATAAATAATCTCATGTTTCTCACTATCCCCTTTTAGAGTGCCTACAGCCAAATGAATTTGGATATCATCATCTTTTAAGCCTTGCTCTTCTAAAATAAAAATCACTTGATCTGCTAAGGTAGACGTTAAATTAAGATTTTCAGAGATAAGATAGGTATTTCCTTGATTACATAAGGTATTTAGTAATATTTGCTGTATATCACGAATTTGGATTTGACTAAATTGCTTAGCAGCAAAAACAGTGTCATCACCTTGTTGAAATCCTTGTTCAACTGAAAAGCTACGTTGATGCATTAATTTTAATAATGCTTCTTTATCAACACCATCTTCAATAAGTTTAGCAGTGACGTCTTCGTATTCGAAGCGAAAAATATTAGCGCGTGATGCAGCACGATTAAAGCACCTATTTTCTACGTCTAAGCGCTTATCTATAATGACAATTTTAGCTTCTGGATCTAGCTTTCTAACTTTTAAAGCACGATGCAAGTTAACAGGACCTGCGCCAACAAAAACATGGGTTGTCACAAAATACCTCTTTATGATTTCAAATAGAACACACTGTGCCAGATTATATATTTGAAAACTTAAGGTTTACTTAAAAAGAAGGCATGAAATAAATATTTATTTTGCAAAGAAAAATTTTGGTAAATTACATTTGTTTTTTAATTAAATAACGTAATATTCTTACTGTAATGTGTTTGTTTAATTTATTAATTAATTTAAGGGGTTATAACTATGGCTAATGTGGAGTGGCCCGCTGAGGATTATGCAATTGGCTCGTATGTCCAGGCAACATTGGCGGATAAATTATTACCAAATTTAGCTATAAAGCCAACGGATAACGTTTTAGATATCGGCTGCGGCAATGGTAATTACAGCCGCAAAATCCTTGCTAAAGTCCCCCAAGGGTCAGTGTTAGGAATTGACCCTTCTGACAATATGCTTTCTTTAGCGCAACAGGTTTGCCTAGATTACCCTAATTTCTCGGTAAAAAGAGCTAATGTACTTAGCATGAATTATGTTGAGCAATTTGATTTGGTAGTTTCTTTTTGGTGCTTGCAGTGGGCTACAAACCTTAAAAAAGCGTTTACAAACATTATTAGAGCACTTAAGCCCGGTGGCAGAATCTTTACGCTTTTTCCAGCAGGGGATGATCCTTATATTAATGCATATTATGCGCTTAAAAATTCAGACAAGTTCCCAGCTCTTCAAGGTTTTAAGCCACCAGTAGATTATAAGGAGCTAGATAATCTTACAGAAAAGTTAAGTACTATTACCTGTAAAAAAATTAATGTAGCTTTATTATCTGAATCTATAACTTTGCCAAATCTAGATTTTTTTAGAAAATTTATTAATGGTATAGCCTTTTATCAAGGACAAATACAAGAATCTGAAATAAAAATACTTAATGCAGAAATGGTTAATTGGTATGAAAAAGAATGTCAGGAAAAATGGCAGGGGAAGTATCAATTTCAAGTTTCAATGTATTTAGTAACGGGCGAAAAATAATATTAGAATTTTATTATAAAGTAAGTTGAGCATTGACCCAACTAATGATTTAACGAGTTTTGGACTAAGGGTTTGCTCAAGATTACTATTAAAAACTTAAGTAGACTATTAATTAAATGCTATTAATTAGATAATGATAGGAAAAATTCGTAGTCTAAACAACCTTTATGATAACAGTAGATAAAATCTTACAAACTTTAAAAAAACAAGCTTATATTCAAATCCCTTTTGCTATTAATAATGAACAAATAGAGCAAGCAATGGCAGGTTTTTTTAAGTTTCTCGAGGAGCCCAAAGAGGTTAAAGAGTATATAAATTTTACTATAGCGCCTAATCATCGTCGCGGTGATGTTGGCTTTAAGCATCGACAAGCAGATGATCATATTTATAATGATAATAAAGAATTTTTTCATTTTCATCCTGCTATTTTTACCCACTGTAAAGATTATTTAGCTACACATAAGGATGTGGCTGACTTTATTAATAAAGCCAAACCTATTTGGGATGAGGTTTATCAGACTACTTTTAATATATGTAAATTATTAGAACCAATTTATTCAGGTATAGTTGATAGTATCTTTGCAACAGATAAGCCGCATATTCTCTTACGATTTTTAAAATATAATTGGCAACAATCAGGAAAATATTTAGCTAAACCTCATTATGATGCGGGTTCTTTTACCCTCGCTATTGCAGAAAGTTGCCCGGGCCTTCGAATTGGTAAAAATCCCGATGATTTAAAAATAATAAAACATGACTCAGGTCATGCGCTTTTTATGATTTCATCAAATTATCAAAAAATTATGCCTAGCGATGACTTGTTTCCCGCTTGGCATGATGTTATTCAACTGGATGAAAAATTAATTGGACAACCATTCGCCCGTTGGGCACTCGTTGCTTTTATTGATGCCCATAATGTTAAAGCGCTACCAAGGACTGAAACACATAAGTGGTTTACCCCATAACTGACTTTATGCTAAAGCTTTCTTAGTTAAGGTGTCCTTTAGCCGATTGATTATGTTTCCAAATTGCAGAGTTAGCGCTGTTATTATGACTGATGCAGAAAATGGTGAAACACTTACTAATTATTTAATACCTCTGATTGCGCAAAAATACCACGGGCCTTGTTATTTTTCTTATTTTGCTGAATTAATTATTATTCCTAAAGACGCTTGTTAAGCTTAAATGAAATGCTAAGCTTAATTGAAATAAAGGATTATTGAGCTTAGCATGGACAATACGGACTTATTTAATACTATCCCTTACCCAATTATTCAAGCCCCTATGGCAGGCAAAATTGTTAGCCCTGAATTAACGGCGGCTGTTTCTAATGCAGGTATGTTAGGTTCAATTGCCACAGGGTATCTTAGTTTAAAAGCATCCGAGAAGCTCATTTTAGCTGTTAAAAAACTTACTAAAAAGCCTTATATCGTTAATATTTTTATTGAAAAAATCGACCTAAGGAACAAGTTCTACCAAAACCTAGAACGCTTTTAGCTCTTGAAAGAGAAGCGAGTCTCATACCACAAGATACATTCGTGATACCTAAGAGTATTGAGCAAGAAGATTTTGCGAAACTGCTTGTGAAATACGGGGTGCCTGCTGTTAGTACTACATTTGGTATTTTTGATTTAGACATCACAAATTATTTAAAAGCTAATGGTATTAAAATTCTAGTTAATTGTTGCAATTGTGCCGAGGCAAAATTAGCCGCTTCACAGGGTAGTGATGCTTTAATTTTACAAGGGGCTGAAGCAGGAGGCCATCAGGGTAGCTTTTTAACCAATAAACCAAATAAGCTCTCTTCTCTCACCTTATTAAAGCAAATTAAAGCCTTAAATTTAAATTTGCCTTTAATTGCTGCAGGTGGAATTAATTTAAGTAATATTAGCGCTTATTGGGAAGCAGGTGCTAATTTCGTACAGTTAGGAACATTGTTTATGTTAAGTAATTTGAGCTTATTAAATGCGGAGTGCCTACACTACCTCGTTTCTCAGGCCCCACATGTTAAAACCATTTTGACTGATGCTCTGACAGGTAAATGGGTACGCAGTATAGCAAACCCCTTAACTCATCTATTAAGCCAATCTAACTATTCATTTCCAATTCAGCATTATGCAACATCTTATTTAAGAAGCGAGGCTAAAAGAAATGATAATTTTGATTTCGCTGGACTCTGGCTAGGAGAACATCCATCTTATCAAATTTTTTTGATTGAAGATTTATTAAAGCAGCTAAAAGCTGCTTATGATGAATATTCTACCAAAATTAATACTAGGTAAACGCTTTATTTTACTTTATAAAGGATAGAAATACCTTTTTAACCTGTACCTATTTTTTAACCTTGTCTGCCTCTTAATTTTTTCCTACTCTTTAACTTTTTCCCACTTCTTAACTTCTGCCTACGTCCCTTAACTTCTGCCTATGTCCTGCGACTTATTCGCGGGATCCAGTAAGTTAGTTAAATCACTGGGTCCTGTGGCTAAACCACAGGACGTAGGCGTGGTAGAGTAATCTAATTAAGTCTCTAGATTAGTAGATAAGCTGCCGAATAATAGCCTGGTAGAATATCTAATTAAATCTTTGGATTAGTAGATAAGTTGCCGAATAATAACCTAGGGAAGTCCTTATTTATTCTTCCCCTTTAACTTCTGCTTACGTCCCGCAACTTGTTCGCGGGATCCAGTAAATTAGTTAAATCACTGGATCCTGTGGCTAAACCACAGGACGTAGGCTTGATAGAGTAATCTAATTAAGTCTCTGGATTAGTAGATAAACCACAGACTGATAGCCTGGCAAAATTCTTCTTTATTCTTCCTCTTTCACTTCTGCCTACGTCTCGCGACTTGTTCGCGGGATCCAGTAAGTTAGTTAAATCACTGGGTCCTGTGGCTAAACCACAGGACGTAGGCGTGGTAGAATAATCTAATTAAGTCTTTGGATTTTGTAGATAAACCACAGAATATCAGCCTGAAGGAGAAATCCTTTTGAGTTTTCATTTTTTATCTTGTGCAAATTATTTTTTATTATCCGAAGAGGTATTAAAATCGCCTAAGTTTTGCTTTGCTAATTGAATAATTTCTAAAGATGCTTTTTGTGGAGAACCCGTGTCAAAAGGAGGTTTTGGATCATATTCCAACCTAAGCTGTAAACTTTGAGCAATAGTATCATTAGTAAGCTTTGCCGTAAGTAACAAAGCCATATCAATTCCGGCAGAGACGCCTGCTGCGGTAATAATTTTCCCAGCTTCAACTACACGCTGTTGAATTGGTTTAGCTCCCCAATTGGGTAATTGATTTAATACAGCCCAATGCGAAGTAGCATCAAGACCTTTTAAAAGGCCTGCAGCGCCTAATATAAGACTGCCTGTACATACAGAAGTAGTCCAAGTTGTCGTTTCGTGAATTGTATTAATCCAATTTAAAATAGTAGGGTATTCAATTAGTGAGGTAGCATTACCAGCTCCGGGAACAACCAGTACATCAGCTTTGCTAATTTCAGATAGCTGATAATCAGCAATTAATTTAAGGTCTCCAGCATAAGTATTTATGACGCCCTTAGTTAAAGCAACGCGTTTGATTTCGGCACCCGGTATTCTACTTAAGACTTCATGAGGGCCAATCACATCTAAAGCGGTCATATTATCATAAAATAAAAAGACAATTTGCAAATTAGCCTCCTAATGATCTCGCGTTAGCACAGGCAAATTAATAGCTCAGCGTGCTTTAAAAAAATAGGGCTCTTAAGAGCCCTAGAAGTAAAATCAATAGTCTTAGCTATTGTTATTGTTGCTGTTGCTGCTATTGTCATTTTGTACTTCACAAGTAATCTTAGTGCAATCACGGCAATGCTTAGCTGCAAAACTAAAAGCATCTTTAGCAGACATTTTTTGTTGTTGCATTTTATCATCAGCAGCTTTATCAGCTTGAGAATTGCTGCTGCTAGCATTAGTTGTGCACATCCAATGAGCTTTCATACTCGTATGAGTCATTTGGCCATTATTACTACCCATGTTGCTAGTAGTACTAGTATTAGTAGTTGTAGCGCCTGTGGTACCAGTAGTACCTGTAGTGCCAGTATTGCTCATGCTACCGGAGCTAGCGAAACAAGCAACGCTGCTTGCCATTAAAATAGAAAAACCTAAGATAGCTTTATTCATGATGCTCTTCCTTATGTTAAGTTAATATCCTATTTTGAACATCTAAACCATACGACGTTTATTATAGCAGAATAATTTTTATTCAGTTATAATAAATAAAATGAACTGCAGTAAAATAACTGCAGCCTATTATACTACATCATCCTTATAACAAAAAGCTACTTTCCATGGCGAAGCGCGAGAGCTAAAAAGACATAACTCCAGCCACTAATTAGAATTTCAATAGCAATAAGTAGGCCAATAACCCAAAGTCCACTAACAGGCCAACTACTAAGAATAATAATACCCATAATAATTGAAGCAATGCCTGCTAAAATCAACCAAAACCAGCCCTTTGTTTTTTTTAGGGTAAAAGCCATCATAAACCGAATAAAACCTATGGCAATTAGAACCCAAGCTAGCATGGCAGTTAGAATAGTTGAAGCCAATATTGGATCATAAACAATTAAAATTCCAGCCCAGATATAGAGTATAGCAATAAGAATATGCCAAATGATTGCCTTCCAGCCTTTCGATTTAAAGGCATCTATAAGCTGAATGATGCCGGCAATAATTAAAATAGCGCCAATCACTAAAATACTTGCTAACGTAACTAAAACAAGCATTCCTAAGGCTAAGGTTCCGAGAATAATAAATAAAATTCCTAATGCCAGTAACCAGCCCCAATGACGTTTTAAACTTGCCGGAATAGCTATAAGGTTATTGTTGTTGTCCATAACTAAATGACCTATTGTAAGTTATCTTTATCAATAATAGATATCGAGATGCTAAAATGCCAGAAAACTTAAAAGTTTTAAGACTAGGTTAATAAAAGAGGTTTAATAAGTAATGAGTATTGATAAGCAACTTATAAATAAATTACGTGAAGAAACGCCAGGTACTAAACAAGTTTTACATTTTAATAACGCTGGCGCTGCTTTAATGCCTTTACCGGTTATTAATACTGTTAAAGCTCATCTTGATCTAGAGGCGGTTAGAGGAGGATATGAAGCGGCTGAGCAAGTAGAAGAGCAAATTGAACGTTTCTATACTTTAACTGCCCAATTTATAAATTGTCAGGCTAATGAAATTGCTTTTATGGATAATGCGACGCGTGCATGGGATATGGCTTTTTATAGCTTACCCTTAAAGAAGGGCGATCGTATTTTAACTGGTATGAGTGAGTATGCCAGTAATTACTTAGCATTTTTACAGCGTGCTAAAAACATTGGTGTTGATATTGAGGTAGTTAAAAATGATCAAAGTGGCCAATTAGATTTAGAGAATTTAAAAAATAAGTTAACTAATGATGTAAAGCTAATTGCCATTACTCATGTGCCTACGCAGGGTGGATTAATTAATCCTGTAATAGAAATAGGTAAAATAGCGCGTCAATCTAATATTCCCTATTTGCTTGACGCAACCCAATCAGTAGGACAAATTCCTATCGATGTTGAGGCGATAGGTTGTGACTTTCTTTGTGCGACAGGACGTAAGTATCTACGTGGTCCACGTGGTACTGGCTTTTTATATATTCGCGAAAAAATGCTTAACCAAAGTGAACCTGTTTTTATTGATTTGCATTCAGCGACTTGGACAGCAAAAAACCAGTATAAGTGGCGGGCTGATGCTAGACGTTTTGAAGTATGGGAGCAGAATATTGCAGCCAAACTTGGTTTGGCTAAAGCAATAGAATATGCCTTAGATTTAAAGATGCCTACAATTTGGTCTAGGATTTATAATTTAGCAAGTCTATTGCGCCAACGTTTAGCTCAACTACCCAATTTGCAATTACAAGATTTAGGTGAGAATCAGTGTGGATTAGTTACCTTTACGTTAAAAAATTTGTCTGCCCAAGATATTAAAAAACATTTAGCGCAATTAAATATTAATGTTTCAGTTTCTTTGCAAGAATATTCTCGTCTCGATTTAGAAAGTAGAAATATTACCGATTTAGTTAGAGCGTCTGTGCATTATTATAATACAGAAGAGGAAATTGAAAGTTTCTGTACAGCGCTTAAAAATTTAAACACGAGTCTTAATAGTCGCTAGGGAGAGACAAAAGGGGTTAATTGGAAGACTATAGCGAATTATATATAGAAGTTTGTAAGCTAACGGACCACAGAAAACTAACCCTTCTTGGCTACCTTAGTAGACTTTGAAAAAAGATGCTAAATTATTATCTTTTTTCTCTTATCGGAATAGCTAATTTTATTTTAAGAAAAAAGTTTAATACCGAGAAGTTAGTGAATAACTTATTATGTAAAAACTTAATTTATTTGATAAGTATTTAAGCAATTAAATCCTTTTTTATCTTCATTTTTGGTACTATAGATGGCTTTACCTTCCATTAATTCACATACCTGGTTTGTAGTTAATGAATTTAAGCAAGCAGGCAAGGTAAGGCCTTGGCAAGTACTAAAAATGTTAGACTGCGATTTAATTGCCTGGTAATGACTATCCTTCCATTGGGTTTCATCAGTTGTATAGTAAGTAGTAAAATCTTGCATAACTAAGTTATCGTTTAGTTGAAATATCTTCATGGCAGGATTGTTATAATGACGGCGGCTAATAGAAGGCGCTGAGTAGGCATAGATATGTTTATCATTTTTTAAGGTAATTTTTCTTAATTCATCATAATGACTATGTGATGTTAACAAAGAGATTTGCTGATAATTTTGCTGATAGGTATTTAATAGTGCAATAAATTCATTCTGTGGTTTTTGCTGCCAAACCATTTGATTGCGGTAATCAAGGCCAGGTTCTTCATGCATGGCAATTAATAATTGCTTCGCTTTATGATTTTTTAGTTGTGCTGCTAACCATTTTAATTGCCGGTCAGCATCTATCTCTTGATTTAAATAAGGTGACATCCAGAAAGGAAGTTTAGCAAATTGTGTGGTATTTAGAACAATAAGTAAAATATCTTTATTATCAGGTAAAACATACGTTGTGTAATAGCCATCACTTTCCATGGCTGTTTTATCAATAATTAATTTATCGCAATAAGCACAAGCGCCTTGCCAATCATAAGCATAAGTAAGTGGTGACTTTCCCTCTTTGGCAAAGGGCTGATAATTTCCTGTTAACGAATCATTATTACCAGGAATATAAAAAATAGGCTTATGCTCTGTATCAGCTAAATATAAATCATGAAATATTTTTGTCTCCAAGAGAGCTTTTTTAGCATCACTCATCATAAGTGAATGCGTAGGTAAATCGCCTAGTAGCAAAATAAAATCAGCCTTTTTATGTAAGTCTGTAAATTTAGGTAGGGTTGTATTCCATAATACATCTCCTGTATCGTAGCCATTCCCAATCTTGTTAGTTGTACCGTAATGAATATCTGAAATAGTTAAAAAGCTAGGGGCAGCAGACCATAGATAAGTAGAAAAAAGTAAAAGACAACTTGCTAATTTTAATCTGTTCAAGGAATATAATAAAAAGTTTAATTTTGTTCATTATAATAAATAATGATGAAGATACAATGGAATAAATTAAGTTTAGAGCGCTTTCTATTATATACATTTGTTTGTTGCCACACTTTCCCTTAAAATTACCGCTTTTCTTAAATTGGGTTATTGTATGTCTGATTTTTATGAAGATTTCACTAAAAGACGAACATTTGCCATTATTTCCCATCCAGACGCTGGTAAAACAACAGTAACAGAAAAATTATTGTTATTTGGTGGTGCTATTCAATTAGCAGGGACGGTAAAAGGGCGTAAAGCTGCACGTCATGCAACTTCTGACTGGATGGAAATGGAAAAAGAGCGGGGAATTTCTATTACTACATCCGTTATGCAATTTGTACACAATGAACATGTAGTTAATCTTTTAGATACACCTGGGCATGAGGATTTTTCGGAAGATACCTATCGAACTTTAACAGCAGTGGATTCAGCACTGATGGTTATTGACGTAGCTAAAGGCGTTGAAGAACGAACTGTTAAACTCATGGAAGTGTGTCGGCTGCGTGATACGCCCATTATGACGTTTATCAATAAATTAGACCGTGAAGGGCGCGAACCTATTTCTCTACTTGATGAAGTTGAAGAAGTTTTAGGCATTCAATGTGCACCAGTCACCTGGCCTGTAGGTATGGGTAAACGATTTAAAGGTATTTATCATTTGTATCAAGATAAAATATATCTTTATCAAACTGGAAAAAATGCAGAGAAGCAGGAAGCTTATCAAATTGCGGGTTTAGATAGTCCTGAATTAGATCAATTACTTGGTGATATGGCGCAAGAATTGCGTGATGAAATCGAGTTAGTTAAGGGTGCTTCCCATTCTTTTGATCTAAATGACTACTTAGCTGGTAAATTAACCCCTGTTTATTTTGGCTCAGCGATTAATAACTTTGGCATAAAAGAACTGTTAGATGACTTTACGCAATATGCGCCAGGCCCACGACCACGCCAAGCTAGCGAACGTAAGGTTGCTCCAG
This sequence comes from Legionella sp. D16C41, assembly GCF_048541585.1. Taxonomy (NCBI): domain Bacteria; kingdom Pseudomonadati; phylum Pseudomonadota; class Gammaproteobacteria; order Legionellales; family Legionellaceae; genus Legionella; species Legionella sp. D16C41. The sequence continues at coordinate 1,147,823 of NZ_CP183303.1, forward strand.
AAGAACCCAATTTTAGTGGCTTTGTATTTAAAATTCAGGCTAATATGGATCCTAAACACCGCGACAGAATTGCATTTTTAAGAATTTGTGCGGGAACCTTTAAACGTGGGATGAAATTAAATCATTTACGGTTAGGCAAAGAGGTAACCATTGCTAATGCATTAACCTTTATGGCCGGCGATCGCTCTCACGCTGAGACTGCAATGGCAGGCGACATAATAGGACTACATAATCATGGTACTATTCGTATTGGAGATACTTTTACGCAAGGTGAAGTCTTAAAATTTACTGGTATTCCTAATTTTGCGCCAGAATTGTATCGGCTTGTGCGTTTGAAAGATCCTTTAAAAAGCAAAGCGTTGTTAAAAGGTTTGATTGAATTATCCGAAGAAGGAGCTACACAAATCTTTAGGCCCTTAAATAGTAATCAATTAATTTTAGGTGCTGTTGGCGTATTACAATTTGATGTAGTTGCCCATCGCCTTCGTCATGAATATAAAGTAGATTGTATTTACGAAGCAGTTAACATCAGTTGCGCTCGCTGGGTATATAGTGAAGATGATAAAGCAATGCAAGAGTTTCGTACTAAAGCGTATGATTATTTGGCGCTAGACGGTAGCGATTCGTTAATTTATTTAGCTCCAACGAGGGTAAACTTAACTATGGCGGAAGAGCGATATCCGAAAATCCAATTTTTAGCCACAAGAGAACATTAAATTAAAGCACCCACAATCCTTTTATCTGACATTTCCGCTTTTTACCTGTCATTTCCGCGTAGGCGGAAATCTATCTTCACACTGGCACTGTGCTTAGAAGAAAATAGATTCCCGCCTACGCGGGAAAGACATAATAAAAATCTAGTTTGATAGTTCTAAACCTTAATAGGCCGTTATTGCAAAAGTTCTGTCATTTACAAGATTCATATCATTTGAATAACTTTGTCGTTGCCAAAGACTTGTCATTTCCGCGTAGGCGGAAATCTATTCTAATACTTGCACGGTGCCTTTAAGAAAATAGCTTCCTTTCTACGCGGGAGGATAGGGCTATTTTTAAATTGATGTTATTAAGTGATCTATCACACCAAATACAGCTTTTAGATATGTTGATGTAAGTTAAGCTAATTGTGGTTTGCCTAAATCATAGGTTGACAACGCTAAGGAGTCACTTAAATTTTTAGTATGCTCATCTATAGATTTAAAGAGGTGATAACGCGTTAACTTATTAGCAGTACTTCCACCAGCTAAAAGACTAATAATAGCGCTTCCTATGGCTGTACCTATTATTAAACCTTGCGTTGTACCTGCAGCCATCGTGAGTGGTCCAAATATTAAACCACCTAGAAATAGACCAACTGCTGCACCTAAAATTGCTCCTGTTAAGGCACCACTTAATGTGCAAGCTGCTATTATGATGTCTTGCTTCGTAGAAGTAGCAATACAGTCTTCTTTATACTGGTTAGCTATATTAATAAAATTTACTATGTGTTTGCTGGCTTCATAAAGATTACTTAGTGGTATCTTGCTTAACTTAGATTTAGTATTAACAAATTCTTTTAAAAGGTTATCCGTCTTCTTAATAATAGGGTTAACTTCTTTAGCAGTCTCTTCTAACTTATTTTTAAGGAAAGCACGACATACTTGTCGATTGAGTCTGACTTTAATTTTTTCTAAGTAAATACTACTGTCAGGATCATAGACAATATTAAGATGTAAATTATCTATTGCTTTGAGTGTATCAAAAAGTAGTAAGTTCTCTTGTTTTAAATGATAAAAAAATTGTCTAATTAGTTTATCTTTTAATTTCTCTTGCGGCTCAATAGCTTGACTATAGCTATCCATTAAATTGCGTTGGGTACTATAATCTAATTTGCAAAAGTGATCTAGAAAAAGTAATTTGGCGTGTTCTTGACGATTGGTAAAATTTAATTGCAGAAATTGCTTGATTCGATTGCCTAGTAAATTAAGATTAGCTAATTCTTTTTGTGAGGCATTTAAACCTATACGTTGGGCAAAGTGTAATAAAACTTCTGGTTTGTCCTCATAGGTGAGGAATGCTTTATCAATTTCCTTATTAATGAAAGAAGCTATTTCATTTTTATCAATCATGGCAAAGCGTGCTAATGTTTCAAAAAAATAAGTAGCACCACTAGTTAAAGCTGTCGAAATTTGATTCTGATAAGCCGGTGGACCCTCATAAGAGGGATAGTAGCGAAATAAATTATGTAGCGCTTTGATATGAATTTTGCCATCCAATGTACGCCGACTAGGCAGACGAAAATCGCCAAGGGCGCCACCAAAATCAATTTGGACCGCGTGAGTATTGTTAATATTTGGTATTAAATAATAGTGGTTATTATGTTTAATTAAGGCTTCTTTATATTCTTCAATATCTGGCTCACGAGCTATACGAATTTGATAATAGTTAATGCCCTTAATTTTTATCGTGGTAACTTTACCTAAATGATCTATGGGTTTTGCTTTTTGGACACAATATCCGCTATAACCATTGTTTTCATAAAGAGGGATTAACTCTTCATCACTTGAGGAAACGATAGGTATTGCACCAATATTTTTAAAATGGCTGTCTGGATCATCAACGATAGCTCGTAGTGCTAACCCGGGAGTAAGAGCAGTATAGCGTCCTGCCTCAATTATGGTATCAGTACAGAAATCATGTTTAAGATAGCCTGGTCTTTTGTGAGGCAAAGTATTTATTTTTCTACCAGCTACTTGACGTAAATTTTGATAAGCAGGTAGTTGATAGGCAAGATAAGCATCTAAAAATAAATCGCGGTAACCATTAAATATTTTAGAGCCAATATAAATTTGCTTTCCCTCTGCAGAGTTTCTCGTAACATAGGAAACATTAGCAATAATATCTGGATCTTCACCAATTTTTTGTGCAATAAAACGCATAAATTGACTTGAAAAAACTTCGCAGATATTTTTATCTTGTTTAAAATCTTGTTTTAAATAGTAATTAGAAATGATATTTGGGAGGGTAGTCATAGTTATTGGTCATCTAACTTTTAAACACGAATAATATCTCGCGCAAGGTTAAGCCACATTATAATTAAAAAATGTTAATATTCTAGTCATATTGAGCCTTTTGTAATTAAAATTATTTTTTAAGCTTTTTCATGGCTTTAAAAGTAAATTTTCCTCAGGTGCTATAATCTACTCATTATTGCGAAATTGCTAGGAGAGCTTACTTGAAGCAGCAAAAGCGTATCTGGTATCAAAGCTTTGTTGATGCAAACGAGCAGAAAAATTACATCAAACATTTACAAGCTTATCTAGATACTTATGCTGATAAAAATTTTAAGTTTGCCGTTCATGGCTTAACCCCACCAGATAAAAATCTCCATCCTTTAACAGAATTTCGCTGTGCGGCGCAAACGATTTGTCATGCTATCCAGGCTGAGAAAGAAGGCTTTGACGCGTTTGTAATTGGTCACTTTCAAGAGCCTGGTATTAATGAAATTAAAGCTATTCTTGATATTCCGGTTATTGGTTTAGGGGAAGCAAATATGCTTTATGCCTGTAGTATTGGGCGTACAATAGGGCTTGCAACCATTAACCCTATCTTTATTCCTTGGCATGAAAATCAAATTAATTATTATGGGCTGCAACAACGCATTACGGCCGTTAGCGCGGTTAATGCCGAAGTGGACGACTTCGAACAAGCATTTAAAGATGAAACAGTCTATCGACGCTTGCGAGATGATTTTATAGCGCAGATTAAACCTATGGTAGCACAGGGCGTTGAAGTAATTATCTTAGCAGGTGGTTTACCTATGCTTTTGTTAGCCAGGCAAAAGAATTTAACTATTGATGGCGCTGTTATCGTTAATGGAATAGCAGTCTGTGCAAAATTTGCTGAAATGGCGCTAAAATTACAGGAATTAACGGGTAACTTTATTAGCCGCCGAGCCACCTACCAAAAAGCCAATTCACAAACTATTGACGAATTTTTACAATTATTTCCTAAGCGCGAATAAAATCTCCTAATTTTCGCTTTTCTTTCCTGCTTCTGGCAAAATTAGCGCATATATTTAGATGGATAATTAATGATGCAACCAAAAGTTATTCTTATTACAGGCTGTTCAAGTGGTATCGGTTATGATTCAGCACTGGCCCTAGCAAAACGTGGCCATAAGGTTATTGCTACCTGCCGCAAAGCTCCTGATTTAGAGCGATTAAAAGCTCAGGGCTTAGAAGCTATACTATTAGATGTAAATGACTCTCACTCCATTGAACAAGCATTTAAAGAGGTGCTAGCAAAAACGTCCGGTCGTTTAGATATTTTAATTAATAATGCAGGCTTCGGTCAGGCAGGAGCTCTTGAGGATATTTCACGTGAAGTACTACGCGCTCAATTTGAAACCAATGTGTTTGGCTTGCTTGAAGTAACACGCGCCGCAATTCCAATTATGCGGCAACAGGGTTCTGGGCGAATCATTAATATTAGTTCTATTTTAGGGCTTATTAGCATGCGTTTTCGCGGCGCTTATAATGCTTCCAAATATGCTGTTGAAGGCTTAAGTGATACCTTAAGGCTTGAGCTTGCTCCATCGGGGATAAAAGTGATTACCGTACAACCTGGCCCCATAGAAAGTAAATTTAGAGACAATGTGCTTGATTTCTCGCTAACAAAAATTGATCTAGAGCATAGTCACTTTAAAAATGAATATAATTATATGCTTAGTTCCTATCGACAACAGAAGAAAAATTCACTTTTTACCAAAAAAACAGAAGCTGTTATTGATAAATTAGTCCATGCTATTGAATCACCTAACCCTAAAGCAAAATATTTAATTACTTTTCCTGCGCATCTTTTTGCGATATTAAAACGTATTTTAAGTACTAAACAGTTAGACAAAATACTTAGTATGGCTTCCAAAAAAGAAGTTAGAGCGCAAGAAGACATTTAAGTTTTGATCAATCTATTTAGCCTGAAGCTAATATTATTTGATGAAATTATAATGGACGAAAATTTAGCAAATATTTAGTTAAAAATTAAACCCAATTACATAAAATAAGTATTTTATGTTTTTATTTAGTACGTATAAATATTTCTTTATTGATGTTAAGGTTTAATTAATTATTGTATTAAAAATAATCAAAAATATAAATAATTATACAAAATAATGGCTAAAAATTTTAGAATTTAATCTTAGCTTAAGCTTACTCACGTATAATTTGATCATTATTTGTTCTTTGTGAGTCCTTTTATGCCTTCAGTTATATATCGTAAGACACCTTTTATAGAAGAAATTTTAAAAATTTATGAGGAAGGAAAGGGTGATATTTCAGGAAGCATCATATCTCATGATCTTGATCAAGTTCAAGGTTGGTTGGCATACCTACATCTAGCCAATCAGAGAGGGGCTATACAAGGGTTAAAATTACCAACTCCAGGTGGATTATCAGAGTTAACTTTAGCTATTGCTATGCAAAATAAGGAAGACGAGGAGCTAAAGAGGAAATGTCATTATTATAATTTTGTTTATAATACGTGTGCTCAATATATTGCTGATAATCAAAAGCGCTATTTTGGTAGTGCTAATTTAGCTGATATTTCACATGGTAAAGTGATTGCCATGGCGCTATTAGCTCACTTATGTGAGCAAGCATTAAAGTGTCCTAATGAAAGGGAGAAATATCATAATCGTATTCAATCCTTTGTAAAAAGACTATTAAAAAATCCAGAAATTCAAAAGAGTCATAGCAATGATACTAACTATCTTTCCTGTCTTTCTGCATTACAAAGAATTTATAGTGAAGAAATGGAAATACATAAACCGGAACCTGGTAATCGAGTAAAAGAATTTTATACTAAAGTTAGTAAAACGTTGACATCCTTAGGGGAAATGACTCGAAGAACAAATAATCTTCTCTTTCCTTTATTAAGTTCGCAAACTACTGTTACGCTATCAACATTGCTTGATCTTGCGCCAAGTAAAGGCCCTATAACTACCGAAGAAGCCAAGCTTCTAAATGACCCCATAATTAAACAAGTATTTATAGACCCAGTCTTTTCTTATGAAGAGCTATATCAAAATTTATATAAAGGTTTAGCTTATAAATTAAAGCCAGAACAAAATTATTTATTAAAGGCAATAGAAAAAAATAAGAAAAATCTAATTGAATTAATTCAATTACGCGATAGATTGATGGTTCTGACAGAAGAGCTTAATAAAATTTATAAATTGGCTAATCAAAATGGGGTTAACTTTTTTCATCAATTCCTTAAGCTAGCCAATCCTTATTTACTTGAAATTGATCGGGTAAATAAGTTACTTCACAATGCTATCGAGCAATTCGATATAGATTGTTACCAAGTTTATACGGAAGGAAAACGCAATGGTACAATTAACACAGAGTGGCAAAGTATTTTTTCTGATAAAGTGCCACTAGAGCAAGCTAAAGAACAGTTTAAAGTCGTGTATCAAAATTTGAATGAGACCTTTACTGCCATTCCTTTTGATTTTTATCAAGCATTTGTAAGTCTTCATGACGATGCTACTGCAGTAGCTAAGCGAGGGCAAAGCTTATTTGGAGCTCAATTTGCTGATCTTACAGAGAGCACTTTTTCAAAAGATATTGATAAAGCCCAAAACACAGAGTTAAAACGTCAAGATGAGCTATTAGTAAGTCGCTTAGAGGCGATTATCGTTGAATATGTTGATTTACTTAACAAAGCACAACAAGCAAAATCTTCAGCGGATCAAAATCAAGAAGAGTTAGAAAAAGTAATAGCATTATTAACTTACCGCAAAGAGGTCATGGAACAAGCTCTAAAGGCTTTCAAACAAGATAGACAAGATTCACAACTTGATGATTGGGTGCTTATTGAAATTGATAGAGGTGCAAGTGTCATTTGTGAAGAAGATCAAAATGGCTTTTTGCAAATATTTAAAAAATATTTAACACTAGGCTCTAAGAGCACCGAAGAAATCGAGAAACTTAAGCAAACATTGAAAGAACATAAGCAAGAAATTGAAGAAGCTAACAGAAAAATTAAAGAATTAGAGCATGAAAAGAGCGATTTAGATTCTAAGAATAAAAAATTAGAAGAAGAAGTTGCTAGACTAAAGGAAATAGAAATTAAATTTCAGGAGGAAAATGCTAAATTACAAGTAGAAAATAAAAATAAAGATAATATTACCCGCATTATAAGGTCCCCTATATTTATTACGAGAGAGAGAATTTGCTCTATAAGATTTGATAATTTTTGTGAATTTTTAAACAAAAAACTTACTCCGGACTTAAACCAAGGCATGGCTACTGTAGTAGATAATATACAAACTATTCTTATAGAGGTTGGTAAAGTTAGGGAAGCTTATAAAAGTGACTCTAAAAACAAAGATGCAACATGGTTTTTTAGCCATAACCAGAATGGGGCAAAGAATGCTGAAGAAGTTATAGAAACCTTTAAAGCTCATTTACAAAGTGAAGTAGTAAAAGAGATACAGAAATTTATAATAGATGTAAATAAAGTAGGTAATGTAGATAATAGTCAGCAAGTAATAGCGCAAAGATTAGAAAAATTATCAAAGGATTTAGGTCAAATTATTGTTAAAAATATAAGTTCAGCGTTAGCTAATGAGCGATTTAGTAGTCATAAGCAATATTCTTTCCGTAACTATCTGCGTCATTTACACGCCGAGCTCGTAAAAGATGATCGCACTTTTGCTAGTAATTTATTGGAAGCTAATCCTGATCAAATAAAGAACTTAAGTAATAATGTAAAGAATGCTGTAGCTGGTAATTTTAGTCGTGAAGACTTAGATGATTATTCTAGAACGGCATTAATGGGATTTAATGCTAATTAGATTATGATTTATGCTTTTTATTTAATCAATTAATTTTGCTGACCTAAAGGATTACTTTATTAACTAGCCCCTCTTTCAGGATAGAAAGAGGGGCTAGCTCACTTAAATACACTAAGAAACTTGACATTTAGTCTTGATAGAATGAACACCAATATTGGTTAATTCTACTTGTGCAGCAGCCTCAGCTACTAAATCAAATGAATCACCGTTACGAACAATAATATCTACCTCATCGCCAGCATTAATGACTTTGCCATTAACTTGACCTGAGCGGTATAAACCTTTCACATGAAGCGTATTGCTTTCATCTTGAGTTTGTACTTTACAAACAGCATGGACTTTAAAAATAGTAAAATTAGTAAAAACTTCTGGCTTGTTAGCCGCTAATTCATATTCTACGCTTGCCTGTGGGCTTAAGCTATGAGTCATTGCCATGGTTGTATTACTTATTAAAGCACCTGCACATAATAAACTTAGAGCAATTTTTCGCATTGAAATATCCTTTATAGAAAAAAATGGCTCTAAGATACCCTTAAATTTTAACTATGGCAATTATGATTTACCTGAGTCTACTTTTTTAAATCCTTAGCAATAAAACAATCTGACTTAAAAATTAACTATTAATTAACTTTTAAGCCTATTGATTGCTATAAATTTGCTAACGCTTTAACAATCGATTCGGTCATCGCTTTAGCATCACCAAATAACATGTAAGTGTTATCCCGATAAAATAACTCATTTTCAACACCGGCATAACCTGAGGCGAGGCTACGTTTGACAAACAAGACAGTTCGAGCCCTTTCTACCTCTAAAATAGGCATACCGTAAATAGGTGAACTAGAATTAGTCTTTGCCGCAGGATTGGTAATGTCATTCGCACCAATTACAAAAGCAACATCGCAGGTTGCAAAATCGGAGTTAATTTCACTTTGCTCAAAAACGCGATCATAAGGAATATTTGCTTCAGCTAATAAAACATTCATATGACCAGGCATGCGTCCTGCAACCGGATGAATGGCAAAACGTACCCGAATAGAACGCTTTTCAAGTGCATCCATTAATTCTTTAACAGCATGCTGCGCATGAGCAACAGCCATGCCATAACCAGGAACAATAATAACGTCTTGGGCATTACTTAATAAAAAGGCAGCGTCTTCACCATTGGCTTGCCGCACGGATTGATTATCTCGTTGACTACTAACCGCATTATCATCGTGCGTTGTATTAAAGCCACCAAAAATAACATTAATAATGGAGCGATTCATGCCGACACACATGATATAGCTTAAAATAGCTCCACTTGCGCCAACTAAGGCGCCTGTAATAACTAAAAGATTATTATTTAAAGTAAAACCAATGCCCGCGGCAGCCCACCCTGAATAGGAATTAAGCATTGAAATGACAACAGGCATATCTGCACCCCCAATAGGGATGATTAAGAAAATACCAATTAAAAAGGCTAAAATCGTTAGCGTTAGGAAAATACTGAGTGATTGCTGCATAACAAATACAATAAGTAAAGCTACAATAGCGAGCGCAATAATTAAATTAATCCAAGCATGACCTATGAAACGGATAGGTTGGCCAGACATAATGCCTTGTAGCTTTAAAAAGGCAATGACTGAACCAGAAAACGTAATAGCTCCAATTATTAACCCTAAACTCATTTCAATTAAACTTTTAAACTCAATATTTCCTGGTAGTCCAATGTGAAACGAAGCAGGGGAGAGAAACGCACAAAAAGCAACTAAAACCGCCGCCAAGCCGACTAATGAGTGAAAGGCTGCCACCAATTGCGGAATAGCCGTCATATTAATTTTAAGTGCAATAAGGGTTCCTACTATGCCGCCTGCAGCAATTAAACCAATTAACAGTAAATGATTATCAATAGTTGGCATCATAAGTGTGGCAACTACAGCAATAACCATCCCTAGTATACCGAGTAAATTTCCGCGCCTAGCTGTAGTCGGGCTTGCTAAACCTTTTAAGGCCAAAATAAAGAAAACAGCTGCAATTAAATAAAGAAATGAAATTAGTGAAGTCATAACATGATCCGTTGTTATTTTTTATACATCCTGAGCATCCGTTGCGTTACAACAAAGCCGCCAAAGATATTAATTGCGGTAACAAAAATAGCAATCCCGCCTAGAATAGTAATTGTTCCTAACGCCGTGCTACCTGCGGCAATTAAAGCACCCAAAATAATAATACTAGAGATAGCATTAGTCACCGACATTAATGGGGTATGCAGCGCTGGAGTTACTTTCCAGATAACATAATAACCAACAAAACAAGCTAAAATGAAGATAGTTAAAATAGCAATATAATCATTCATAGTAACCGTATGATTTAACATGTTAAACCTCCGTGGTTGATTGAAATGGCATGTATTTTCCTTCATGACAAAGTAGCGCTTGCTGAATTATTTCATCTTCTACTTGAAAAACTAACGAAGTAGGTGCAACGGTTATTAAACGAACTAAATTTAAAATATTGTTGGCATAAAGTTCACTAGCTGTAGCAGGTACTAAACCTGCAAAATTACTATAGCCAACGATCGTAACATCACCACATTTAGTTATTTTATCTTTCTCACTTAATTCACAATTACCACCTCTAGAAGTCGCTAAATCAACAATCACAGAGCCTGCCTTCATTTCGGCAACAGTATGGCGAGTAATTAAAACAGGGGCAGGCCGGCCTGGAATAAGAGCAGTTGTTACGACGATATCAGCTAATTTCGTATATTTGTGAATAAGTGCTGCCTGGCGCGCTTTATAGCTTTCACTCATTTCATGAGCATAACCGCCAGCCGTTTCAAGATCAGCCCCATCTTCGACTTCAATAAATTCAGCACCTAGGCTTTCAACTTGCTCTTTTGCTGCACGGCGAACATCAAAGGCATAAACAACAGCGCCTAGGCGTTTAGCTGTAGCGATAGCCTGAAGCCCCGCAACTCCTGCACCTAAAATTAAAATTTTAGCGGGTTTAATCATACCTGCAGCAGTCATCATCATAGGGATAGCACGATTAAAATGATTAATACCCTCAAGGACTGCTCGATAGCCTGCTAAATTAGCTTGTGAAGATAAGCTATCCATCGCTTGAGCACGGCTAATTCGTGGAATTAGATTCATAGAAAAAAGGCTTATTCTCTGTTGACAACACCATTTAATTAGCTCACTCTCAGGCTCATTATCAATAGGTGCAATAATAAGTGCTTTCTCCGGTAGATTGGCTAGTAAGGTAGGATCTGGGGTGTTAACAAAGGTCAAGACATTAGTATTATTTAATAATTCTTGTCGATTATCGCTGATAGTTGCTTCGGCTTCTTCATAAGCTTTATCATTAAAACCAGAAGCAAGGCCTGCATTTTTTTCGCAATAAACTTTAAAACCTAATTTAGTATAATGCTTAACAATAGATGGAGTAATGGCAACTCGAGAGTCTGCTGGACTTTCATTTAAAGCAGCAATAATCATAGCTAATCCTTTAACTAAATAATTTATCGTATTGTAAACAGATAAATTTTGCTACTCTTTATCGCAATTTGAAAATAAATTTATGAAATTAGCTTATCAATTTTATCAGAACCTTCTTTTATAAAATTCTAAACGTAAATTAAAAAGCTCTATAAAGGTTAGCATCCTTGCTATGGCATTACTTTGAAAGTAATTCGTTAGTGCTAAGAAATAAATTTAACTTTTCTAGATGTTTCTGAAACTGGGCTGGTACTTTCTGAAGAAGGTATGTGACTAAAAAAAGAAACTGCTGGAGAGCCAACAGGCGAGCTAATATCAGGTTTTTTAGCATGGCTAAATCCATCGCCAGTATAAGCTTTAACTGTTACCCCTTTGATATCCCTTTCTTTAAATTCGTTTGCAACGCGTCCTAGTAAGCCTTCTTTATCCTCAGCAGAACCTTTAAGTCCGGCTGTGTTATAGCCCATTAGCACAACTTCTTGAATGCCTCTGTATGTTTCTATACAGGCAGCGATTTGACTTGGCTCAACATTTGCAATTTTTGTTGAAGTACTAAGTGTTGGCCCCATCAAAACCAACTTAGCTCTCATGTTAGGAATTACATCATTTGCCATCGCTAACACTTCCCTAACAGTTTCAAAATGTAGAGAAGATAAACGTACACATTGGCCTGAATGTTTTTCTTCGCTATACGATTCGTAAGCTTCTTTAACATTATCTTGTAAGAAAGGCGGGGTAATAACTAAATTAGTTTTACCTTTAACGTGCGTTGTTTTCAGGAGTTCTTTTACTAAGAGTTCTGCATCATCTTGATACTCAGCTGGTACCACAGACATTAAAGTAAGATCTGATTTAAGAAAATGTTCCAAACCTAATTTTTTAATCATAAAACTTTTTATAGCATCGTTATGAACATTTCGTATTCCATCAGGGTATTTGCGAGCAAAAGCGATATAAGTATCTTCCTCTTCTTTAGAAAAGTTTGTACCATGAAATGGTAAATGAAAGCCTATATTTTCTCTAAGTTGCGGCTCATCATCCTTATCAATTAATCGGCGAAGAAGTGTAAGGTAATTGCTATATAAAGTACCATTGGCTGGAGAAATCTGGCTTAGAGGTTCTAAAACTGCTAGGTGATTGATAGCAGCAGCTTTTTCCAATAATTTTAATTGGTTTTCTGTTAATCTTTGCGCTGTGGAGATATTGGGCATCGGTAAAAAATCTAATTCTTTTGAAGTGAAGTAGCGATGATTAAGCGCTATTAAATAAATTTCTAACTGTTCATTAGATATTTTATTGGTATCTGCTGAACGCGAAACTAATGTTAATGCTTCAGGCGATTGTTCAACAGCGCTTTTATAAAGGCTAAAATAATCTGCCGGCTGAAGAATTAAATGGGTAGGGATAGCTCTTAGCTTTCGCCAATCTCTACTCACTTCGATTTTATACTCTTCTAACGTTTGCATAGTAAACCTATCGCATTACAACTTTCTTCCTACTATAAAGATTTTTTATTAAGATAGTATTAAATATAATAGTACAAATAGTAAAAAATTTGTAAAAATTGTATATTAATAAGCATGTTAAATGCAATTATATGATATTTAAGGAAAAAGTCACCGCTGATAAATTAATAATTAATTGATTGATTAATATATTAATTTAATCTAAATTAGCCTGCTTGCAAGTCCAATAATATCAATATGGAAATTCTCTGCTTTTTAGCTGGAGTGGTTTTGATTTATACAAAATCAATATATCCAGTCTTAATTATTATGGTTGCTCTTTGGCTAAGAGCCAGCTGGTATATTGTCTTTTGGTTTAGCTTGGCAATACTTTGGGCTTACCTGCATCAAGCTTCAATGGCTCGTGAGGAAACAAAAGCGCCTAGGGTTATACAGCATGCCGCTATGGTCGGTGAAATTGCATCTATTCCAATCGTCACAGAATTTAAAACTCAATTTAAATTTCATCTACGACAATTAAATCAAAAACCGGTGAAGGCTTATGTTTTATTAACCTGTTTTAATCATTGCCCAGTTTTTAAAGTCGGTCAGCTATGGCAATTACAAGCTAAATTAAAACGCCCAGAAAACTTAGGCAACCCGGGCCATTTTAATTTTCGGGAACGTCTTCAAGCCGAGCATATTCAGTGGGTAGGGTATTTAAAGCCAGGCCAAAATCAATTATTGAGAGCAAAGCAGCAAAATAACATGCTGGCAATTCGTGAATCACTTGCGGCGAGATTAGCATTACTGCTACCCAATAGTAGCACATTAGGGATTATAGAAGCTTTAACGCTAGGATTAACCAGCCATATTGATAAGTCACAGTGGGAATTATTTCGCCATACAGGAACCACCCATCTAATGGTTATTTCTGGGGCACACATTTATTTAGTAGCTAACCTTTTCTATCATTTGATGGATTGGTTCTGGCGGCGGTCCAGTTATCTTTGTTTATATCGTCCAGCCATGCAAGCAGCCAGTTTAGGTGGCTTATTGATGGGCTTTTTCTATGCGCTGTTAGCTGGATTTGCTATACCTGCGCAACGAGCTGTTATTGCCTGTACTGTTTTGTTGCTTCGTTATTTTTCTAAACGCTATTATTCCAGCTGGCAAGCTTGGCGTTATGCTTTAATGCTCATTATTGTTATTGAGCCACATGCGGTTTTACTTCCTGGTTTTTACTTATCTTTTATCGCTGTTGCTATTTTAATGGTTGCAAGCCAGCGTATTCCTTATCAAGGTTTAAAAAAATTAATTGCCCTACAAGCGGCCTGTTTAATTGGTTTGCTACCTTTTACTCTTTACTGGTTCTCTTATGGTGCGCTTAATGGCCTTTTCGCTAATTTAATAGCTATTCCATTGGTAGGTTATTTAATAGTTCCTTTAAGTCTATTGAGTTTGTTATTAAGCCAGTTAACGACACAGCCTTGGGTATTATGGCCTACAGATTACTTAATCAAAGGATTATTAATTTTTTTACAAGCAATAGATAAGTTTAATTACCTTAATTTAAATTTTTCCCTTGTTAATTTTTCAAACTTATTTGCGCTTAGTAGTGCACTTGTTATTTTATTTATTCTTCCTCTTAGAAGCTGGCTTGCAGGTGCCAGCTTGTTAATATTAGCGGTACTGTTTCCTTATGTGCCTAAATTAAAACCAAACACTGCTCGCCTTGATGTACTTGATGTAGGCCAAGGCCTAGCCATTGTAATTAGTACCACAAACCATGTGCTGCTATATGATACTGGTATGAAATTTTATCAAGGTGGTGATATGGCACAGATGGCTATAATTCCTTATCTAACAACGCGCGGAATTAAAAAAATTGATAAGATTATTATTAGTCATTCTGATTTGGATCATCGAGGTGGGCTTGCCTCAGTAGAAGATAAATATGGCCAAGTGGAATTGTTAGTAGATAACCCTCAATTCTATCACCGCGGCACCAAGTGCCATGAATATGCTACTTGGCAATGGGATGGTATTACTTTTCGTTTTTTACCCATCTATCTATCGAAGAAAAATAAAAATAATTCTTCTTGCGTATTACAAATTATTACACCCAGTGGCAACGCTTTAATAACAGGTGATATTGAAAAGGAAGCAGAACGCTATTTAATAAGGCATTACCCCAAACAGTTAGCGTCAGATATTTTAGTTGTTGCCCACCATGGCAGTAAGACCTCTTCGACTGATGCTTTTATTGCGCAAGTACTACCAAAATTTGCACTTATTTCAGCAGGCTTTGACAATCGCTATCATTTTCCTCATCAGCAAACGCTTGAAACTTTAAAACGTTATAATAGTAAAATTTTAAATACTATAGATTGCGGTATGATAACTGTTGAATTTAATACTAATAGTCAGGGTATAAAGCCTAGCTGTTATAAAGCTCATTAAAAGATTATTGGCTAGGTTAAGATTTCTATTTAAATTCAACGCGTACACATTTTGCCAGGCACTCCGCGCTTTCGCTATCAGCGTGCTCGTTTTGCTTTATACTTTTTATTTCGTAGTTTTCTGCTTCTAATAGTTTTTTTCTATCAATATTATCTTTGCCTGTGCTCCAAAATGTCTGATTATGATCACCGGCGTAAACAGAAGCACCAGAATGTATGGAATAAAAACGTAACTCTTTCGTGTCGGCATAGACAACGCCAACATAGGCTTTAATTGTTACAGGCCTTACTTTTTTTGCTTGCAATTCTTTTACTACTCGTCCTAACAAGCATTCAGCATCTATTTTTTTAATGTCGTCATCTCGTAACGTTATGCAACGTAAAAAGGGATATTTTTGCTTATTTCGTTTATATAATTCTGGAACAGTGCGATCGAATTTAGATAGCTCATTATCTGTAAGGTCAATAATTTTTTCCACTTGCCAAGCTTGTAAAGGTTTCTTTTTTGTGCGTAGGATACATAAGGGATCTTTATCACTAGGTAACTTAAGCTCATCGATATCGCCTATATTAACTAATTCAATTATCTTGCCGAATTGGTTCTTAGTAATCGTGTAGCCTGTAACTTGATCATGATTTATAAAAAATAGTTTAATAGGTTCGGCCAAAACTAAAACAAAGCCGCTCGTTAAACCTATATTTTTTATTATCCTAATTAAGCTTTGCTGACTAGTGCTTGCATTTTGTAATATTTTTTCATGAGATAGGCAAAAACTACTTGTAGTGCTCTGCGGTATAGGGCTAGTTGGTGTATTTTTTTCTTCTTCCGTTTTTTTTAAAACGGCAGTTTTACATCCTAATAAAATAACTTCTTTAATACGTGGACATAAGTTAATACATTCTAAAATTTTGCTAGCATCAAAGTTATTAATATCGTTTGAATTATTAAGCGTGTGACCAATAAAAGTTAAGTGAATATCCTGCTGGAGTGTTGAACATAGCTTTAAAACCACACTAATTTGGTTATAGTCAGCAGTTATACGCGCACATTTACCTTTACGTTTTGGATGATTACAATAAGTTTCATAAGCATCTTTAAGTTCATTTTCTAAAATATTTGGCGTTACAATCAAATAAGTTTTATCTTTAAACTGTTCCAAAATAATGCTTTCCGCTTCTTTTTTAAATTCCGCGGGAACAGCATTTATTAAGGTAAAGTCTGCTAAAATAAAATGCTTTAAGCCTAAAGCATTAATAACTATTTTTTCTATAGTTTCATTTTTCAGATTTTTAAAGCCTAGAGGATATTTTTGGACAAAATAGATATAAAGTGCTTTTTCTTTTTCGGAGAAATCTTCATTTTTTTTAGAAAAAAAGAGGCCTAAGCTTTCTTTAGGAAGTGAAGATTCCTTCTCAATTAACTTTTTAAAAAAATCTAAATATTCATTATATAAAGGCGTATCTCGCTTAATCATTCCAAGATGATTAAGTATATATAAAGGGCTAATTAAAACTGCTTTTTCTAAGAGCTTTAGTTGATTTACAGTGAAATTTTTAGCAATAGTAATGTCAGGCAGCGGTAAAAATTCAACATAGATTGATGAGATAAGTGGGTTATTTAAGGCTGCTAGATATACTTTTAAATAATCATCTGAAATTACATTATCCTTAGGTGGCTTAATAAACTGCAAAGCAGCCGGACAGTCCTTAACAGCAATAGTACAGATCTCAAGGTATTCTTTAAAACTATCACTATCTTCAGCAGGGATTAAGTTTTGCGGAATATCTTGTAATTTATGCCAATCCTTTTTAACTTCCTCTTTATAATCACTTAATGTTAGCATCAAATTTGCAATCTACAGCCTTTTAATAACTATAAAAAATATGAGTTAAGGCAATATTAAATAAAGTAATCAAAGTTGTAAAATATTTGTAATAATTTATTAAAAAATAGTTAATTATATTAAAGGTTGCATTTATTGATAAATTTTTATACAATTTGTATTTATTTTTATAAATCATTTACTTAATAAATTAACTTACTTAAATTAGCAAGTTTGCTATTTGACTAAAGTTGTTATGAAAAATCTTTAGCATTTTTCTGGAATAGAATTGTTTTAAGGTTAAAATCAAGTTGATAACTTGTTTTTAATTTTACTCTAGTCATTGTATTAACGTGTAAGTTAATTAGAGCTGGCATTAAGTATTGACATTAAAATGTCCATTATGTACTATGCGCGCACTAGGGATTTGGATGTCTTATTAATGCGTTTATTAGTTAGTTTTTGCTTAGCAGGTCTTTTTTATACCTCTACTCTTTTCGCCGTTTCCTCTAGTGGATGTGAGCAACAACAGTGCGTAGTAGTCATTGATGTTGGCAGCACCGGTTCTCGTTTACATCTTTATTCCTATGATTTAGATAAAACTAACTCTCCTATTGAAATTACCGAGCGTTTTAATAAAAAAATTAAACCAGGCTTTGCAACTATTGAAGCCAATGAAGCAACCATAGATGCTTATTTAACTATTCTTTTTTCAGGCGTTCCTGAGTCAAACTATCCTGTCTATTTTTATGCTACTGCTGGTATGCGTCTTTTGCCACAAGCTAAACAGCAACAACTCTATAGCCTTGTTAACAATTGGTTTCAAACTCATTCTAATTGGCAACTCGCTGCTGCGAAAACAATTAGTGGTAATGATGAGGGCTTATATGGTTGGCTTGCTTTAAATTACCGCTTAAATAAATTATCAGATGACAAGCCGGTAGGCTATATGGATATGGGTGGTGCTTCAGTGGAAATCGCATTTCCCATAATCAGCAATCAAGCTAGCAATTCAAAAGATGTTAAAGACATTGATTTATATGGCAAGCATTTTAAAGTCTACATTCACAGCTTTTTAGGGCTTGGACAAACCGAAGTAACTCACCAATTTTTAGATACCAATAGCTGTTTTATTAAAGATTATGAAATGCCAACAGGTGAGCTTGCAAGTGGAGATGCTTATCAATGCAAAAGTGAGGTGTCTGCATTGATGAATGCAGTACATCATGTTAATCAAGTTGTTCAACCAATATTAAGCTCAACTACAGTGACCAATTGGTATGTGGGCGGTGGCTTAGAAGAACTCGCTAAGAGTCAACCGTTTACTTTTTCTAATAATCACTTCACAAGCCAAGAACTACTTGAGCAAGCCAATTCCTTAGTTTGTAATCAACAGTGGCAAGATTTAAGTGCTCAATACGCAGCCAACGACTACTTATACGGTTATTGTCTCTTTCCAGCCTATTATTATGCATTAATGGTTGACGGCTATGGTATCAAACCTGACCAAGCTCTAAATTACCTACCTAGTGAGCAAAGTACCGACTGGAGCTTAGGCGTGGTATTACAGCAAAAAGTCTAGTTAAACTTGCTTAGTTATTTTAAAGTTGTGCTGTTAATTTAAAAATTACTGAGAATTAATAAAAGGAATTTAGCATGGAGCACAATCTATTACATGACCTTTTCAGCACTACAGCCTCCCCCTGGGTTATTTTTATTCGCTTAAGCGTTGGGTTGGTTTTCTTTACCGAAGGGCTACAAAAACTTATTTTTCCTGAACTTTTTGGCAAAGGCTGGTTTAAATCCTTAGGACTACCTTTTCCACAATTCTTAGGTCCCTTAGTAGGCTGGCTTGAGTTAATTTGTGGCTTCTTAATTCTTTTAGGATTATGTACTAAGATTGCTTGCATTCCGCTAATTATTCTAATGATTATTGCTCTAATAACCACTAAACTTCCTATTTGTTTTGGTGGCAAATTAGGAATTTTCCATGTACACGAAGTAAACCGTTACGGCACATGGAGCTTCCTACACGAATCCCGATCTGACTGGGCTATGCTTATGGGCTGCTGCTATTTATTAATAGTAGGCGCCGGCAGCTGGTCCTTAGACGCCTATTTGAGTTAGCCAAAGAAGGAGCATAGCCCAAACTTGCTCCCCCAAACCCCCAAGTATATACTTTAAAAACTGCCGTTGTAGCTCAGTCGGTAGAGCGATTGACTCGTAATCAATAGGCCAGCGGTTCGATTCCGCTCAACGGCATAGAACTGAAAAGGGTTTTCTTCTGTAAATTAAATTTTAATAATCATTTGGGTACACTTTAGGGTACACTTAGCAAATTAAAGGGTCTTTCCCAAATCCGAGGGCACTTCGGCCATCCACATAGCACTGTAACTCGTAACTTATAATTTCAAGATAAATAAATTAATATGACTTAGTTTATTAAGATAAATATAGCTAAATTATTAGCTATTGCCTCATGTGTTTAGAGACTTTTTCAATTATAAATTATTTAGATAAGCAAAAATAAAATGAATATAGAGTTAATTAAAAATAAGGATTGGAAACAGTTTCGAACATTAAGACTCGAAGCTTTACTTTCAAACCCAGAAGCATTTGGCTCTTCTTTTGAGGAAGAGGTTAATTTATCTGATAAAGAATTTGAGATAAATTTTAATAAAAGTACTATCTTTGGCGCTTTTGAGGAAAAGGATTTAATTGGTTGCGTTGGTTTTTTTATTTATTCTTTTTTAAAAATGAAGCATAAAGGCGCTGTTTTTAGTATGTATACTAAGCCAGAATATAGAAATTTAGGTGTTGGAAATGCTCTGTTGCAATATGTTATTGCATATGCAAAGGATAAAGTTATGCAACTTCATTTAACTGTGGTAACAACTAATCGAGCGGCAATTGAATTGTATCAAAAAAATGGTTTTACAATATATGGCACTGAACCTCGGGCTTTAAAAGTAAATGATCAATTTTATGATGAGCATTTAATGGTATTAAATTTATTTTAGAGATGTTTTAAAGTTACATAAATAAATTAGAATTCCTACCTCAAATTAGAAAATAGAATTAATTGTACAGGCAACTTAAGCCCCAAAATAGGGGCTTAATACCTTGAAAAAACATAAATCTCACCATTCGCTTCAACCGAATAATAATCACTAAGAAACAAATCACGAGCGAACGCTTCGTAATCTAAGTAACTTACTAAATTATCCGGTATCGCATGGCTATAGCATTCTTCCAAAATATGCCAGGCAAAATCGACTTCTGAATCATAAGCGCCAAGATAACATTCATTCATCATAAGAACTGCTTCCTCAAAGCCAACATTGGCAATAAGAGCTTGCCCTAGTTTGCCGTATGTTGCCATGAAGTCAGCATATCTAGAGACGGTTTCTATGTCTTCAGATTCGCTAAGATGGATATTCCCGAATCCTTCATAATCATGAAGTGCATAGTCGCCAGCTTCTTCAATGGTACTTTTAGCTAACATCGTTTGGATTTCATCACTAATCTCATCAGCATGTTGATTAGCATTAATCCAAGCTCCGTGTAAAATGCCATGGTTGTAAGAGGCCAGGCATGCAACATAAATGCTTGGGGTAAGCATCTTGCATTCTCCTTAATTAAATAGATTAATAAACAGACTTATATCCCTTAAATGATGAATAGTTAAAAGGAGACATCTACTGTATTGTCTTGCAACATGTCTCGCAGGTTAGCAATGTGACTGTCAGCAACATTTGTTGGAGCTTGATTAGCCTTTTCTTGCCCTAAACACTGTATATTACTCACCACAATACTAATAGAGTGGCGGTTATTGCCATCTTCATCAGTCCATGGATTTGAGCGAAGCTTGCCTTCAACAAAGACTAAACTTCCTTTCTTTAAATATTCAGTGACTTTAGTTAAAGAGCCAAAGAAGACCAGCTGATGCCATTCAACTCGCGTATGCCGTTCTTCCTTAATTTTGAATGACTCATTTGTCGCTAACGTAGCCGTAACTAATGACTGACCACTCTTACAAGTGATAGTTTTTGGTTCCGTACCTAAATGACCAATAAGTTGAATTTTATTTAAAAAAGCAGTCATCGTGTTCTCCTAGTTGTTTTTAAGTAAAAGCACCACAGGAAAACTTCCGCATCAGCAGTAGTTTTTCTGTGATGCGGAAAGACAGCTAAATTCAATCAGTGGTAAGCAGATACATGTTGCTTAAAATCTGCAAGGACGAGCTCAACTTGTTGAATGTCATTTAAAGTCCACTGCTCACGAAAGTGACGCAAAGCATTTAAACAATAAATTAATTCAGCAAGTAAGTGCTCAATGTCTCTTTCTACAGTGCTTGTATATTGCATGATCTCTCCTTTGAACCAAAGAGACTGATATCCCAAAGAGAATAGTTCAATCCCTATTGGTTATGCATAGAAAACATCACCGATTCGTCGGTTGGTTTTGCCAAGTTATTAATGAAAGTAGGCGTAAGCCTTCCTTGAGGGTAAGTACTGAAACTTAATCCATGAATTAAATCTAAAAACATCAGATTTAATGGTTTTCCCGACTAAACGTTCTGCCATAGGATTAGGGAAGAAGATGGCATTTACAGGACTAGAAATCTAGTTTCGCCATAATTTCACTGGCTCGTCAGCTGTATTAATTTGATTCTAGCAAGCCAAAAAAAGAAATCAATAGCTATTCAAAAAATGTAACTAAATTTACCTATTTGATATCAAAAGATTGTTAATCATATTAACCAAGTTAGTGTGATAAGTGATTTAAGAACGATCTCAAACAGCCTGCTATTGAGCCAGGATGATCTTGTTGTACAGTTCGAGTTTGATCCATTGTTGCATTATAAATACGTTCATAACTCAGTGCCGCAAAAATACCATTTAATTGATTTGTAATAGTTAAGGATTCTAACAACTGTTGCTCATTATATAACTCTAACCAAGGAGTAATACATTGCCGTTGTAATTCTTTATATATTTTGTCATCTTGTTTTACCTCATTAAAATAAGTTATGTTCCACAAGCACCCATTTAGAGAGAAAAATGGATGGGAAATAACTGTTTCTCCCCAGTCAATAATGCTGATTTCATTCGTGGTTTTATTAAGTAGCATATTATTTTCATGGAAATCACAATGATTAATTGTCTCTGGTAATTGATATTGAGATAAGACCTCACATAAATTGACACAGGTTTTATAGGATTCATTGAGTTGATTAATTTCTTTTTCAGATAAGCCATCATTAATTAATAATTCTTTCTGCTCTATAAGCTTAAAGAATAATGAAGGAAATTTTTCAAGCCGCCAATCAGGTATGCCTAAGGCTAATAGCTGTGGTAGTTTGCTTTCTAATGTTCGTTGGATTTTTGTATAGTTAGAAATGCCAAGGTTGAGCAGATTTAAATCAACTTTCCTTTTAAAAAGATGACGTAATGATTCCTCGCCACAAGATGTCATCAAAAAGCAATTTAAAATTTTATTTTCAGCAATGATTTTAGGAATATTTTGGCATGTCTGTTTATTAAAATAGGTTAACGTCTTAGGCTCTAGAAAGAGGGATTTGGGTGTTTGTTTTAAGTAAAGCGTCTCTTGATTTGTAGTTATTTTATATACTACAGAATAAGATGTTTCAACAATCTTTTCATAGTTATTAATGTCGAATTTAAGGTTAGCCTTTAAGTATTCAAAAGCCCATTGAAGCAGCGATTCTATTTTCAAGTATTTTTTGTTCACAGTCTGATAAAAATTGTTATATCCAATTAATAATTTAATCTATAACATTATAGAAGTCCAAATAGTTCTCCTTCAAAAGTGTAGTTGAGTTTCAATACAGTATTTACTTCGAGATCATCCCTATAGTTTTCAGCCAAATTTCTACTAAATGAGGCCAGTTTGTTATTGGAAGATTTGTTGTTCTCACTCCAAATCCGTGACCGCCTTGCGCATATAAGTGCATTTCAACTGGTACCTTGGCTTTCTTTAAAGCAGTATAATAAACAAGTGAGTGATGAATACTATCTACCTGATCATCTTCTGCCTGTATCAGAAAAGTAGGTGGTGTCAGACTGGTAACTGTGATATCTGGGTCTAGCTCAAATTTTTTTTCATTAGTCCATAAATGTCCTGGATAAAGAGCAATCGCAAAATCTGGTCGGCAACTTACTCTATCTGCGATATCAATGGGTTTATAAGCGCGCTTTTTAAAGTGGGTACTGATGTCAGCGACCATATAACCACCAGCTGAAAATCCAAGTACACCAATTTTATTAGGATTGATATGCCATTGCACCGCATTTTTTCGGACAAGCCCAACTGTTCTTTGTGCATCTTGAAGAGCCGTGGGTGCTATTGGATGAATATTACATTGGCAGCTATCATGCCACGCGGGCCCGGAGTCAGGAACTCTATATTTTAGCAATACACAAGTTATTCCTTGTGATGTTAATCTAGTACAGACTTCTGTTCCTTCCAAATCAATTGCTAAACCATTAAATCCACCACCTGGAAATACGACAATTGCAATACCTGTGTTTTTTTCTCGTGGAGAATAAACAGTCATTGTAGGTTGAGAAACATTATATATCGCCTTCCAGGTTTTTCCAGCAATAGGACGGTCAGTTATTAGCTTAACATGTTCTGGACTTATATCTGAGACAGGATTTGGCATTTTTCCATTTGGCCATATAGGTATTTGTTTATGCCCAAGTGACGGCTGCCAGGTATTAGCTAGGGAGACTCCACTGGAGAGTACAAGGACAATACTTATAATAAGGACCGAAAATTGTCTCATAATTTTATAGTTTTTATGGACAGTATCTTTTAAGATAATTAACATTCTAGTTATCTTTACACTTTGAAAATCAAGATCCAGTAGTTTAGTGTATAGTCGCTAAGATTACTTTAATTTTTCAAATAGAAAGTAAAGAAAGGATTTTTCATTTTTGCTCCAAATGTAAGTACAGGGTAACTAGTCAGAAAATATTTTTGACTATTTAAATGTTATGTGCAGTAATTTTGAAATAACTAATTTAAAAATAATAATAAATTATATTTACCGCGCATGATATTTTACTAACCACAATAAATTTTAGTAATAGCCAGCCTTGAATGGCCTAATTCCCGGCTAATAATTTCACGCGCTTTGATATCAAGCCTCTTTTCATAGCTATTAAGTAATTTACTAGGTTTTCCACCTTGAATAGGACAAATTAAGCCGATTTTTTTAATGTCAAATTCTTTAGTTAATTCATGATAACGTTGTTGCGCATAAGCATGCCTTAATCCATGGCATTTGCTAACTCCCATTTTTTTCGTTTCAAGTTGATAATGACTTAAGTGCTGCTTATAACTTCTATTTTCAGGAATTAAAGATTGTCCTGCTGGAACTAGTTGTAACGCTCTGATAAGCCATTGGCGATGCTCATTATTGATAATGTGCAATGTACGACCAATACCCCCTTTAGTCCAGCTAGGTTTAATTTTGAGAGTATTACCGAGCCATGCTTCACTAACTACAAGCTTCATTGATTCTTCTCGCCGAAGTCCAAATAGGCGTTGTGCCTCTAGTGATAATCGTATTAAGGGGTTAGTACATTTAGTAAAATCGATTTGATGAATGGCTTTGTTTATAGTTGGCATATAGCTACGTCGATTAATTTGATAAGCTTCATTAGTGGGTTTCACTAATTGTGGTTTATTGAGTAGTAGCGAAACCTTACGTAGCTTTGCCATGTAATTTTTTAAAGTGCCAGTATTCTTTTCCTGTTTTTTCCAGTGTTCTACTAAAACAAAAATATGCTTAGGTTTTAAGCCATTAATATGATTTAATTTATAGCCGAGTTTATGTAAATCCTTCATACAACGATTTAAGATATGGCGCATGTCTGCTTTGCTAGCAAAAGAATATCCTTTGATGTCTTTCAAGCATTCATTAACTGAATAACATGCATTTTTAAGCTTTGATTTACTCACTTAAGTATAACCATAAGGTATTGGGTGATTTAATGCCCATTTCATCGCGGATAATCCAATTGGTTTGATAGCGTCCAAGTATAGGTGATAAATTCTTTTTTAATTGTTGTGCATAGAGATAGCGATAGGTTTTATTGGATGGTAGCTTGTGAATACTTAAAGCGCTTCGCCAGAGGACGCGAATAGCTTCATAGGAAAGACTATTTACTAAATTTCTATTACCTTGAGTAAACTGAATTAATTCCTCAGCTATTTGCTTTTGTTGGTCATAGCGTATAGGGATAATTCTATCTAAAGAGTTAAAGGCTATTTCACGTGTTATCCAAAGGGTATGTTCTTGAATATGAATATCAGGAACCAGTGAAATTGCTTCGCGAAAAGTTAAGCCAAATTGAGTTTGCAACGCCATAATAAAACGTGGGATTGGATCAATAATATTGATCCAAAAATCTTCAGAAACTCGCTTCTTTCTTTTACTGCTATATGATCGTGTTAAGCCAAGTGACTTATTGTCAATTTTGTCTAAATGGCATCCTATATTACTCAGAAAAACGCGGATAGTAGTCATATAATCCATCATGGTCGCAGGCTTAATCTTCTCCTTTTGCCAAAGCTCTATTAACTTGTGAAGGTGATCATGGTTTAGAGATAGCCAAGCGCTGGGGACAATGCCTAATTTAAATAAGTCATTTATCATCTTATGGATGACAAAAGCACGATGTTTTTTATCCTTGATACTGCCTCGATTATCCAATTGTAAATATCGGTTAGCAGCTTGCCTCAAAGATTGTTTACGCATTATTAATGTCTCTGAAAATATTTGCCCTGATTTAGTTTAGTGTTGGTCGAGCGGTTCACTCAAAAGGTGATACCCAGCTTGTTGCTGCAAGGCTCAAGTTAGGGGCAAATCAATCGCTTTAAGGCAAACGATATTGCCAAAATACAACCGGCTTTTGTTGTGTTTCCTCCTTTGTTTTAGACATTTATAAATAGGCAAAGCAATATCGCCTAGAAGCTAGGTCATAACAATAAACTGTAATGACAGTAAATTTTGAAGAAATTTACGCTGCCAATTGGCAGGTATCCATGCAGGGTTTCCCGACTTAAACGTCCCGCCACAAGGTTAGGGAACAGTGTGGCTTTGCACAAGACCATAAAGGTTTCACCTGAACTGCCCAGGCTCTTCAGTTGTGCTTAATGAAAAATTTAGCAGAATGGAGTTTGTTGGACAATAGTATTGGAAGGGATATTTCATCCTATCGGATTTGGCCCGATAGGATAAAATAATATAATTTATTGATTATAAATTAGAAATTTAATAATTTTATTCTGCGTCACTGTTATGTAACAGTGACGCAGCTAAAACTTACTAAACTGTTTAGATATAAGATGCTTTATTACTTAAGTTGACAGAGATATTTTTATTAATCTTTTAAGAAATCAGATTTCTTTTCTGCTTCTAAGTGTCTCTGAATTTCTCGAATTCTTTCCTCAATATATTTCTTGTGTACTAGATAACTAGTTGAATTACAGTAGGGTAAAAGAGACTCCAGATAAGTAATTCTAGCTGTAATCATGGGAACAGCGCTATCAGACCATCCCCAAACACTAGGTTCAAGAGGTAGAATTTTAAAATCTTCAATATTTTGATTTTTGGCTAGGAAATGTGCTACTAACTGAGTACGTCTTTCAACCTCAAAATGTGTAATAGTACCGTAAATTAACGACATCATATCCATGTTATATGCATTTTTATCGACTATCGCTTTTATGAAAATATCCTGTTTCTCTTTAATATCCTGAGAAACGGACTGACTTTCACTAACGCAAAACAATTTTTTTAAGTAATTCTCAACTCTATACCCTCTGGCCGATCCATAACTGAGAATCCTTTGTATAGCAGAAGTCATTATCTTTTTGATATCTTTACGTCTCCATAAGAAACTATAATCACGTAAATCATCATAGTGCTCAGGATATTCACTATCTGAATAAATATGATCAATATATTCTAATAAAAATTTAGGATCAATATTTAATATGCGATTAAAATTTTGACCATTATGATCAATATGTGGCTCCATACGAGCATGTGTTAAATATGCTTGCTTTACCATAATTTCATTGCCCTTAAATACATGCAATAATTGTTTATTGACTTCCATATAAGGATTAAAGAGTGCATGCAAACTATGACCAAAATTTTGATTAGCTGAAGCCCTATTTAGTAGAATTCCTATAATATTGACGATCGCGGAATTATCTTTCGCTAAATAGTTAAGTAAATAATCAAAATCAAAAGGTACTTCTCCAGGCCCTGCTTTTTCATAGAGAGCATATAATTGATTGATGTGCTCAGGCTTTATTTGTTCAATTTTTAAGGTTTGATAGAAGGCAAATAACCAATGTATTTTTGTAGGAAAATTATTCTTCTCAAGAAGTTTTTTTGTCTCCTCTACTCCTATTATGGTTATCAAGTTTCTTATAAGCGGTATGGGACAAGCAAAATTAAATGATTCGCCCTCAGCGAGGTAGTAAGTAATAACACTAACATACAAAGCCGGGTTATTTTTATATGCTAAGGTGCTAAATATTTCTTTAAGCCCTTCGAGTAGCTGGTATTTTTCACGATTATTTTTCATTTTGTAATAAATATCTTGTGCAGTTAAAAGTAAGAGTTTGTAATCTTCCAACTTAAATTGACGAGTATACTTATCTATCTCGTCACGCTTAAATTTTTCAAAATTTTGCAGATCTATATTATCTTTAATACCGAGATAATCTAGGGAAAGTAATTTATATATGTGGTATTTTTCACTATAAAAGAGTTTAGATAGTTCACTCGTATTAGAGTTTAGTTCTTTATCAGTGGCAAATTTGATATAATTCTGTACAATTAAACAAGATTGCCAATTTTTAGGATCAAGTTTAGTTGAAAAAAATGGTATTAATAGTTTGCAATCATAATCCGCTATTTCTTTCACGTTTATATAATAGCCAGATCTACAGTAGCAAATTAAAAGATCTATAATATCAGGCTGTAGTTCCTTTTTATTAAAGAGCTTAAAAAGGTGAGTCCACATTTTTTTTCTTAGCTCTAATAAGGAGGGAATAGCATGAAGGTTATACTGATAAATAGTTATGACTTCCTGTGTTGCTTCTTTATCATCAAAATAGGTATATAAAAGTTTCTTACTTAAGGCTATCAATAGCTTAGAGAACAATATATTCTCTCCATCTTTAGTACGCTTAATAAGCATATCTATTAGCATATGCTGTTTATTATAATTTTGATAATGAGAGTACCGTCTAAATCCAAAATTTGTTGATAAAAAGAATACTAAATCAGCTACAATCTTAGGTTTTCTTTCTATATAGTCACATATAATTTCTAATGCTAATTTTAAATTGTTATTGTCAGCTTGATAAAAATGAGACAACAAAGAGAGAATCGAGTTCCTGTCTATACTGCTAGATACATCCCAATTGATTGTAGTTATATCAAAGGGTTCTAATTCTATTAATTGCACCTTCTCATGGATATATAATAATGCATCGGTCTGCAATAGAAACCAGAATGTTCTTATCAGCTGACGCAAATTATCATCTTTATTATTTTTTCGATACACTGTCCATTGATCTAAAATTACTGGCCGAATTTGTTTTTCAAGCTGTTCATAATCGAAGGCATTTAGGCAGGAATAGATAGCGTCTTGTATTCTATTAATTTGATTGGGAAATAGTTGCTCAAGGATAATTTTTAGGTCTATTGCTTTTTGTTTAAATACGCATAGATAAAAGAGATAGGTTGCTAGAACTTGATCTTTAATTTTTACAACTTCTTCTTCATATATATCAACTAATTCAAGCTCATGAAGGCGTTGTGCTAACTGCCAGAGGGTATGGGAGTCAATATTAAAAGCTTTCCATATTGTTCTCATGAGTTTGTCATTTGCTTTATCTATACTTTTGAATAAGCTAATAATTCCAGCACATTTAAGTATGTTGGGATCATCTAGTTCTTGCAGATCATCGCGTATTGAAGAAAAATATCGATCATAAAGACTGGAGACATCTTTTATACTATTTAAATTGTTTTCTTCAATTGCTACTTTTGCAGCCATTACTGCAATTCTAGGGTTCCCTGAGGCAACTTCACAAATTCTGTCAAGCCACAAACCATTAGAAATATTATAGAGTTTTTGTATTAGTTCCCTGATCTGCTCTTTCTCAAAGGCAGAAAGATTTATTTCTGAAACATTATTTAATAGTTGAGTAGTTCTTCTTACTTTCTCAATAGCATAATCACGAACAGTAGCAACAACCTTAATTTGTTTGTTTTGTTTGCAGTCTTGCAATAATTGAGTTATATAATTAAATCCACCTATACGATTTGCATCATCTACAAAAATTAAAAAACTACCTGGTCTTGAGAAATATATTTGCAAGTCGTCGAATAAGTCCTGTCCTCGATCTCTAATACAAAAGGATTGGTATTCAGGATTTCTTTGATTAAATTGGTGTATAATTTCTAAAGCAAGGCGTGATTTTCCTACACCAGCCGAACCTGATATTAATAGCAAGTTATTTGAATTCAAGTTAGACAATGCTTTTTCCACTTCCTTATCACGAAAACAAAAATCTGTATTCAATGGGGTAGAGTAATAACTTTTATCATAATTCAATACAAAGTCAGTTATTGTTATTATTTGGCCTGTATCAATATTTACTCCCAGAAAGTCCTTTGCTAAGCCGGGAAAATGACGATACAAATCAAAAGATAAACTTTCCATATCATAAATTTTAAGTGAAATTTTACTGTTTTTTACTTGCTGATGTAGCTTCTGTTCTTCTTGAAGGGTCAGTCCAGTTGTAATGCAGAGAATTATTTGCTGTATGTTAGCAATTTTAATACCTGTCTTTTCTTCATCAAGGCATTTTTTTATATCGGATGAAAGTTTGTCAAATAAGTTATTTTGACTAGTTGTATATTCTACTAATATAAATTTCCCATTCGCATCTCTTATCGCTGTATCTGGTGTCCCCTTGCGTACTTTATCCGCTCCAAAGACAGAACCAATAGGGTTTAAGTTAGCATTAGCATATCCTTTTTCAATCAGATAGCAGTCGCAGAGTTTCTGAAATTTTCCTCCATCTAACTCTTTTAATGCATTTTGTATTTGATTAATTTTGGACATTTCTAACTTCCTGATTATTCAATGTTCCTAATAATTATAATTCCGGAGCCATTAATCTTGCTTCGATTTTATTAATAGTATTAAGTATAAATTTATATGATTAAATAATAGACAATCTAAGTTTCGAAATCCAAGATGTTTATTAATTTAAAAAAGTAAATTTTTTAGAGTTATAGAATTAGTTTTAGAATTCAACATTATGACTGTATGACTTTAAAAATTCTTTTAATCATTGACTTTATATAAAATTATGCCTAAAGCCAAAACCTAACTTTTATAATTATTATAAGGATTTACTACTTAAAAGATTAAAAATTACCCATTATCTAAAAATTTCAGAAAATTTTTGTAGTAGTTCGTCTAAATGATAGTTAAAGATGAAATTATTTAATAAATAATTAACACTTTATGTTTAAGTGATTAATTAACTTAGCAATCTAGAAATTTATCTAATTTTACATTTGAAATATATCACAATTGAGTATTGTTAAAGGTAAATAGATTTATTTTTTAAGTTCATTAACTTGATTAATAATAGTCTTATTATCTGTATAGTGTTTTTGAGTTAAAGGAAGCGGTATTCTAACTTTATAAAGTTCCCCACCATTAACCAAAACAAAAGCCTGCCCCTTAGGCAAAGAAATAATATCGTTTACCTCAATCATAGGTATAGAAGTAGTCTGAACTCGATCTTCATTTGTCGTATTAAAATAAACGCCATCTTCCCCATGGGGCGTATCATTGACCATAGAAACTTGCGTATGGCCGACTACACCAACTTGCGGTAATACTTTAACTAGGAGGTTAGCTGTTTCCTCATTTTTAACTCGAAGCACAATTAAAGTATTGAAGTTACCTTCAGAAACATCAGCTTTCGCTCTTGATCCAAATGCTACTTCCATATCTTGAATTGTTTGCGCATAGGCTGTGACTTGGAAACCTGCGCCACCGGCTTTGTTTAAGATTTTTACAAATGAATCTTGAATAATTTCTGAGAGTTCATCGCAGTGAAGATTTAAACGATAATGAGTGGTACTTTCTTTATAGATTTTTCCAGCAGTTGATACTAAGTCAGATAAAAAGGCTTTACCTACAGCTTGAGCAATATTAGGGTTGGTTAAGCTATCAAGGCCGATATAAATTACTTTCTTTTCTTTGATTGCCTTCATTAACTCAATTTCGTTATTGCTATGCTTAAATGAAAATATTTTTGATGCATTACTCTTGTTAATTTCGGATAGGACTGGTCCGACACTGGCGGTAATTTTATCATAATAATGTTTATCCATGATGGCGGCATCATAGAGATCAATCAGTATTTGATCGTGTAGACTTTCTACATTTCCCGTAGTGATTGTCTTAGAAATATAATTTTTTAAGTATTCAATTACCGCTTTTGTTCTATCCATCGGTGCTATCTTTTTATTTTTACGGCTTACCTTCTCTTCATGAGTAGTAAGAATGATTTCAATCTGTGAATGATAGTCAGAGTAATGCAGAGGCATGATTGTATCAGCATAGGCCATCAGTAATTGATCTAAACGACTAATATAAAAAGCAATAGATTTATAAGTAATGTGCTGCTGCATTTCTTCAAGGCAGATGGCCACAATATTGATATATTTCCAGGCAAAGGCTGCAAATTGTTTGCCTTCACCTTCAGCAGCGATAGCATCCGTAATACGTGTTGCAACTTCACTGACCTGATCATAGTTTTTTAAAGGGTTGTATTGAGCAGATAAGTTAGGAAAACCTAGGTGTACAATGCGAAAATCATTTAATCTGTTCGATACTTCGCAAGCGGCATACATATCGCGAACTAAGTCTAAGTCGCCTTTAGGATCAACAACAATAACTGCATCGCCATTTCTAATATCTTGGTTAATTAGAATACTGGCAAGCCTTGTTTTCCCTACACGTGTTGTGCCAACAACAAAAGTATGTCCTACGCGTACCTCTTGCGGAATATACACGGGTGAGTCTTTTTCACCTAAACCATGCAGATAAGGGCTGCCACCGACAGATGGATCTGGCTTAAAAGGGTTTAATCTGGAAGGGTAATTAAGCCATTTAGCTAAGTAAGTGTCTTCGTGATTTTGGCAGTATTCTCTTGCAGCTCGATAGTATTTATTGCGCTGCATAAACGATTCGTTTTTGATTTGCTTAATTTGATGTAAGCGTTGAGTATGATGCGGTAGCCAGCGAAAACCTTTACCTAAGAATAACCATTTTTTTGATAAGGGAATTTGCGTAGTAGACAATGCGTAGTAAGGCATGGCTAATAAACGCCAATGAAAGCGTTTAATTTTTAAGCCTTGCAAGCCTCTTAATAAACTTAAACAGCTTAGTCCTGTTGCTGCATAACATCCCATGCTCTGTGTTAAAAGAAAAAGATGAGGTTTATGTAGTGCAAGGAAAGCTAGCGCAGCACAGGTCAAACTAGTATAAAGTTCAGTGGGTTCGCGAAGCAAGTTTTCAACTGGATAATCTGCCATGTGGCTACCTCCACCAAAATATAATTTCAGTAAAGATTAAGACTACTAACAAGGACCAGCGGCTACGTAATGCTAGCTTTAGTTGATCGGAGGTAACTTCATAGTTTTTTCGATTAATAATAATTTGAATAAATTGAGGCCAAAGAAGGTAAAGTAGTAGATAGAATAAAAGATGGCTTATTAAAAAATGGACATGATGAATTTGTAAAAAATGCTGGGCTTCCTGTAAAGGCTTACTTAACTGTAGTACTTGCGGAATAAGTAAGAAAAGCAAGAAGGCTGGTATAAGAAATTTAATTAAGACTATAATGGTTGAACATAAATAATAAAACATGGAATGTCTCCTCATGATTAAGCCTATCAAAAGTCATCAATCCATGGCCTTTACGGCATTTAAAATCCTTTGCAAAATGTTAGCTTTACTACTACAAGTAGTCTGTCTATTTACTTCAGATCGTCGCTCTTACTCGCGCTATTCACCTTATCAAGCGCAAGATCTTTATAAAAAAGGTCTGATAAATGCTGCAGAATACAATAGAGCAATAAAAAACGATCTCTTATAATCTTCCTGCACTAGCTACTTTAGCACCTGCTCTTAAAACTTGAGTACTGACATGGGTGGCATTTTCACTGTGAACGTTAGCTTCATTAATTAATCCCATAAGACCTGCACCTGCTTCACCACCAAAATGGCTTGAAAGTTTTAACAATAAGAAAGGAGCGATAAAATAAAACATCACCGCTATATTACGCATGGCAGACAAGACCTCATTTTTGCCAAGTGGATCTAAAACGCTTCTCTCCACGAAGCCCACTAAATGCCAAAGATATTGGATAAAGATAGCCATAATAAATAAACCACATAAACTACCTAGTGCCCTAAGGCTATAGCCGCTTAAAGCTAAAACAATAGGCGTCATAATAATTAAAAAGAAATAAAGAAATGCTTGCATAACAGGAAGTGTTTGCATAATAGCTTCTCTTTTTAATGGTGTCGCAGTCCAAGATTTAGCCCATTGTCCCGCATTAACTAGGCTTTGGGTGATGACACTACTAAATACGCCATTGGCGTTATCCATTAAATTTTTGACACTATTAGATTGCATGTCGCGGCTATCATTTAGCAACATTTTGGCAATATAATCTTCAGAGGTTAGGTTAGAGTTCCATGCTTTAGGATGGCTGTTTTTAAAGGATCGCACTCTATCTAAGACAGCAAAGTAGTTTAGATGACTGTCAAAGACACTTGCATTATTAGCCACTTGCACTAAAGCATTGCGAAGTTTTAACCACCATTGATTACAGGTTGGATAGCCTTCGTCGGGTAGATGTTTCGCATCAATATCACCGCGTTCTGCGGCATTTTCTAAATTACTGTTAGGTGCTTCTTTAAAGCTAAATCCAGGAACAGGTTGGCGCGCGTGAATCTTATCGTAGTAAAGCGTTTGATAGACTTTTGATCCTACCCATTTAAGATCTTCCTCACCACCATATTTTTTGAGAATGTCATCAATTTTAGCATTGTCTTGAGATTCGCTGTAATAACTATTTCTAGCTTCTAGAAAACATTGCCGATGAAATTTTAAAGCTGATTCACGTACATCTGTTGGAAGATACGTTGAGATCAAATCGCCTTCTATGGCTTGTAAGCTATCAGAGCATCCAGTTACCTTCATTAAGCTATATGTTAATCCGGACATGTAATTCTGTAGAATAGCAAAGCCAATAGGCATTTTAACATTCGATGTTAATACATCTGCAAATGCTTCATCGTAGGTTGTACCGGTATCTTTTAGGATAGAGGTTTTGGCATTACCTTTAATTCCACACATGGGTTTAAAGTTTAAGGCTTTTTCTTCTAAAGGAACGCATGGATAAACGAAAATAGCGCAGATTAAAAAAGTAACTGCTAACTCATAGAGAAAGTTATTTAATGCATATTCAGCTGCATGGTGGGTTGATCCAGAAGGCGCCAATACATTCTTTAAGAAACGATAAGCTACCATTAAAAACCCTAAATAAAGCAATCCTGTTTGCCAGAGCGCATTAAATAAAATTTCATACTGCTGCCAGCCTAAGTAGGTGGTATAAAGAGATAGAGGGCTAAAGACAACCATATCAAGCTCCCTTATTTTCAGATTTTAAGTATACAGCGCCATTTTTAACAACAGGTTGTTCGTGGTCGTCACCTGGTAAGCCTTTAGCAATACCTTGATGTCTTAAATCCATTAGCACACCAAGCGTTTCTGTCATCATTTTTTTGCGGACTTCATTTTCAAAAGCTAGTGAATGGATATCATCGTCAAGTTTCTTTAGTGCGAAGCGCACCATATCTAAAGCGGGTTTTAGATTTTGAACTTCTTGCACTTGTAATCCTGCTTGCAGAATACGACGCATCATTAGCGCTTTATCTAGCATATTTTGTACAGCAATCTCTTCGGCAAGCTTAGAAACAGTTAAAATCTGCTCCTCTCGTGACATACGCTGAATGGTCATGATTATTTCATCTGTAATCATGAGGTTTGAGGCGCTAACGAGCTTTAATTTTTCTTCTGTGAGCGGCCATTTTCGATCAACCAGCTGCCAAAGTGCTCGAGATACATTACTCGTGCATGTATTGCTGCTATCGCAACTTTGTAATAGAGCAGATAATCCTATACCGGCTTTAGCGTCATGATTGGCTGTTTTTGTTTTATCTTCAGTGGCACTAACATGAATATCGCCTAATACTTTCACGGCCCAATTAGCTGCTTCAGTGGGGTTTTTCCAGCTTTGAGTTAATGGTATTTGCGCGGTGGGCGCTTGTTGATTATCCAGAGGGATTCGATTCAGTAAAATATTGTAACCTGCAATGACAACATCATTAATTACTTTAATTGGTCTTTGATATTTTCCACCAGCGTTACCTTTTTCTCGCCCTATCCAAGGTAAGCCATACTCATCTCTTTTTTGAGCAATTGTTTTAGCTGTTTCGCGCACATCTACGTTACCAGTTTTAGCGCGCTTTGCTGCTTCAAGCCAGCCTTGACTGTTTGAAACAGACAGCATACTTTCCATAGGTGACTGGCCTTCCTCTAGTGTTTTTTTAACATCTTGGCAATCTTTAACTTTAATTGAAAATTCATTTTGTGCACCAGCTGCGGTGTTTTGTAAAACGTTATATAAGGCTGGCATTGATTGTTGTAATTTATACATAGGAAAACCGGCTACAGAGCCTTTTAAGTTTTCAATAATGCCACTAGGAATATTCATAGCGGATGATTTCATATCCTGGAAAGTATTAGTAATGGAAACCACTGGATTAAAGCCGTTGCAAGTAAAGCCAAGGCGACCATTAACATGTCCACCAATCGTTATTGTTTGATCAGTGTTTACTGGCGGAATATATAAATTAGAAATACCGCCTAACTTATAGTAATAGTCAGATTCATTAGGAAGAAACGAACCAGCTAGGGCTGCTGATGAGGTTAAGCTGGCAATTAGTACAAATATGGGCTGCTTCATTGTTACACCTACCTTTTTTCTGGGTGTTTAACTTTTGGAAAGGATAAAGATGCGATGTATTTACCGCCGTGCTGAACGCAGCCACGGTATTTACGCCAAACCACGAAAACATAATTACCATTACCTGCTATATCATCAGCAATGCCGAAATCCTTTGCATTGGCAGCATTTATATTCCGATTTCTAGGGTAAACTTCTTGCCAAATAACATGCTTTTGGCGTGGATCAAAAGTGACATTGGCAACAATACAGTTTTTACCACATGAGTTCTTAGTACTTTGTGTAACGTGTAGGCTATTTCTATTGGTAACGATATCGGCAGCATGCATTGCAGCAACCACTGATGCGCGAAAGCGTGAGGGTTGAGTAACGCGCATAAGCCTTGGTACTTCATGTCCCCAGATATCTCCTAGGCTACCAATATCATGATTAATAAGCAGATAGGGATGAGTAAGCATATAAGCTATTTCTGCTACTTCCGTTCTATCTGAAACAGCATCGGCTTCACTGATATAATAAGGGTAGCCATAATGTGTTTCTGCACGATGTGATAGATAAGGAATCTGATAAAATCCCGCAGGGCTGCCAATTACATCAACAACTCGAGTACGCTCATCATTAATATGCATATTGTTGATCTGGCCAGCATCATCGCCAAAACCTAGATCAGAACCAGTAGCTAGTTTATAAGCACGCTGATAGAGTGCTTGACTTCCCGGATTTTCAAATAATGCTTTTGCCTCAATCCATGGATTGGTCTCAGGTCGATTAGCAACAGTTACAATTAAATCAGGTAAGAATTGTTCCACTGCTGGAACGGCTACCATTTTCGGTGGGAATTTTCCTTCAGCCCAAGTGCAGCTACCAATAATTTTATAATGGGAATTACTTAATGTTTTACTTAAAACGCGTGTGGCGATAGTAAACGTATTAACGGGATGCGGTGGCTTAATACTTTCTTTAGCTTGTGCGGTTAAGCAAGTCATTATAGTTAAAATGGCTAGATTAATCGCTGTAAAAGCAGTCCTCTTGTTTTGGTTTTTGATTTTTGTTTTCCAAGCGTTTAGCAATAATTTCTGCAGCCTTAAGGACATCATGTTCTTTCTCCAAAGCATGTCGCTCTGCCTTTTCTGTTTTTTCATTCATAAGTAAGGCAAGTAAATAGCGAGGTGGAATAACACGAAATAATCCCTGATAACGTGAACCTAACAAGACAGCTTCTGCATACAAGCCTTTTTGTGAATCAATATCTCTGATTAAGGCTTCCTGCTGCGGTGTTAATTGTTTAAATCGTTTGACATCATTAATTTCTTTTTCATCCAGACCTAATAAAATCCAGGTCTCAATAAGCGATAGAATTTTAGTGGCTTTTTCAGAATTCATATCAGTAACGTTCTGTGTAATAGCAGCAAGCCACAAGCCTAGTTTTCTTGCGACTTTAGCTACTAATAAACATGCCGTAACCACTGATGGAATTTGAAATTGCAGATGTGATTCATCAATAAAGAGAAAAGTAGGGCGGTTATCATTTTGTGTTGCTTCTGCCATGCCAAGTATTCTTGGCAGCAGAGACACCATCACTAAGGCTAGTTTTCCTGGCTCATCTTTTATAGCTGAAATATCGATATGAAAGATATCAAAATCACCTAAGGGCTCAGTAGGCACATTAAAAAAACGGGATTTGGCACTGTTTATTACATAACTGTTTAAGCGGTCATGCATATCCAAAATTCGATCTTTTTTACGCGCAACCGTTTCATTCTCCATACGCCGTTTAAAAGCAGCTACGATATGCTCTGTTAGCATTTGGGGTATGTCATTCTTAAAGGAAGTTAAAATGGCATCACTTAAGACTTCGATTAAAAGTGTTTCATCAGCTAAAGTAAATTGCTCTTCTTCCAAAGTATTTGCTTCGGTAATCATGGTACGCAAAGCCAAAGCAAGCTCTGCAAGATAAGAGCGAGAATCATTACATGAAAGCTCAAAGGGATTAGCCGGTTGCTCCAAATTTTCTTTCAAAGCCATTATCTTTTGCGCAATTAAAGCGGCTTGCTCTGAATTTAGATTATCAGTAATTTCAGGAATGGCTTTGTAAGCCTCACAAAAAGGATTTAACGGAACAGCTTCACCTTTTTTGTTGCTAAGTAATAATTGTTTGGTATGTTTGCCATGAGCTTTAGCATGAATAAGCATGCGATCAAAAGAGTTACCCATTTCAAATAAAACGATACGGGCATTTTTAATGGCCATTAAGGAATTAATCATCCAGCCAATTAAGACAGATTTGCCACCGCCTGAATTAGCAAATATAGCACAGTGAGAATTTTGACTGATGAAATCAGTATGTAATAAGTCAAATAAGACAGGCTCACCTAATCGATTAAAGAAGGTAAAGCAAGGTAGGTGTTTTGCTCCTTGATTGCGGCCATAAACAGGTAATAGGGCTGCGAGCTCTGAAGCATATAATAAGCGATCAAAGCGTAAAAATTGGCGTGCAAAGGCCGGAATAAAATTAAAAGGAAGTGCACAAAGATAACTATTTAATGGATGCAAATCATGTTGCGAGGATATAAGTGGCATTTTGGCATCCACAAATAGATCTTTTAATTCTTTTTCAATATGAAGCGCTTTTTCTTCAGTTTCTGCTCGATATAAGACAGCTTGATTCACCCAAAATAAGCGGTTTCCAGTCGCTAATTCATCACGTGCTGTTTTAATGTCTTGTTTTACTTGGGTTGGTTTTAAGCTTGTTCCAATAATGCCTTTCTCTAAGCGTATTAAATGTGCGTCTAAGGCATCATCATGACTAAATATAACTTGTATAGTGTAGGTTGCTCCTTCTGGTAATCGATCTAGTAGGGCATAGCGATGTTTAGGATTGGCCTGAGGTCGCTCTCGAGACAGTAGGCCGATATCAGGCGCTTCACGTAAGCCATCAACATATAAAATTCGATGATGGCAGCTATCAAAAATAAAGCCTTGATTCGTGCTTTGTGGCGGCGTAAAAAATACAGCTTGTGCAAGCGTATATCCAGCAGGTTTTTTATTAATGGGATAAGGAAAACGAGTAATCAGTTCTTCTATATTTCCTTGCGTTAATTGAGAATTTGGATTAAACCAACGCACCCACCAATAATAATAGTCTTTACCTGTTAGGCGTTTTAATTGTAATCCAGGTGAACGAAGTTTATTTTCAATTTGTGCTATAACATCGAGATGTTCAGCAAGCGCTTGTTCTCTCGTTGACTCTAGCTGTTGATACAACCGATAAAACAAAACTCGAATTCGTCGACGTCGACCGCGATAAGGCATGCCGGTTTTAGGATCATAAAATAGTCCTTCCTCTCTGGTCATCTTAGTCATTAAATCAGCCAGTCGATTGCAATAATCCTGAGTAAATGAATCATCAATAAGGCCGGAATTAACATGTTGTTTTATGTGTTTTAACACTGGTTTAAGACAGTAATCATCGTTAACATACATTTGCATAACCCAAGGGTCTTCTTTGTAAAGAGGTACAACTGTGGCAAAGGTTTCCTTTACCTTTTGAAAGACTGCTTCTAGGTGGTCAGTTGAGGAGGCTTCTGCTGGAATACTGGCAAGTTCAAAACCAGAGCCAATGCTAACACCATCTTGTAACAAGAAAAGATTTTCTTTGTCACAGAAATCAACAATAGCCCATTGATCAGGTAAAGAGGGTAGTTTATTTTGATAGCGTGCTTTAACTGCCTTCTCGGTAACCGGAGATGAGCTGTACTCACCTATCAACCAGTTATTTAATGACTGTAACCATTGCTTCATAGCACTCCTTAATAATACTCTGATGCGAGAGCAAATTGATTTTGCTTATATAGAAAAAAGCTAGTTGTATAACCTGGCTTAATTAATTGCTCATCACCAATCAATGCTATATGTGGAAAGACATAGATTGGGATTTGTGGATTATCTAATGGTTTAAAGAGGGACTTAATTTCATTCACTGCTGTGCGAGTATAGCCAGAGTAGTGAATTGGTTTTGCTATATTAACAGACCAGCGCTGTATGGGTTTTTCAATACTTTGCTGGTAAAGCTCACTAACTGTTAGGCCACCTTCAGGTAAGGGTTGCGTTGATTTGACAGACGACGCACAAGCACTTAAAGCGAGGGCACTAGCGCAAACTAAAATCATGTAATGTTTGTTGTGACTGACCATAATTTAATACTCTCCCGTTGACATCTTTATCGAGGTGAATGGTTTGGGTGATATGAAGTGATAACTGTGTAGGTTTATAACCGACCGGTGTTAAGAAGCTAGCTGGGACAAATACCATATCAAAGCTACCTTGAATGCGCTTTTCAAGCCACTCAGCGCCCTTTATAGAGCTTTGCGATAAGGCGCCGCCAAGCGCATAATTTCCCAATGAACCTGTTGGTGTATTAATACTGCCATTGACATTAGCGGTATAAGACATTTGCCATTGTGATAAGGCATTACCAAAGCCTTTCATAGCATCGGCAGTAACCATGGCTGTTAAAACTTGTGGGGCGTTAGTAAAATATTGTCCTTTAATGCAAGGGTTACCAAATGCCGTAGTTAAATAGCCTAAACTCTCATTATTAATGAGATCTGCTGTGCCGGTCATCTGTTCTTTACCAACCGTTACAAAGTGGCCATCAGTAAAAACAAATAAAGCAGAGGTAACGTAAGCTCGTACACAGCTGATATTATCGAGAAAAGATCCAACCCCAATTGCATAGCCATTTACTTTCATGCCAGAGATAGCTGGAGGAAGCGCAATACCATTAGCTGCCATTAAATCACCACGATTAATAATCGCAGAAAAAGGAAACAAAGGTTGCATGAGTTTTCCTTCGACAGGAACTTCGCCGATTAAGGCAGAAAGTAAGGTGGTATGTCCTAAATCAGACCCTGCAGGAATGGTATAGTAAGGTATAGTGGTTTTTTCTTTCTGCTTTTTAGAGAAAGTCACTTTTTTAGTAATGGTTTTCTGCTTTGATCTAAGACGTTCCCAGTAAGCCAGCTCAGCCTGATTACTTTCTTGCTTCATCAATAGTTGGTCAACATCTTTAATCAACGTATCAGTTGATGATTTCGAGGCTTGAGAAGTTTCAATAGGATAGGATTCAGACCCTTTTTCACTAGCTGATTTTAACGCCCGTATTTCCTCTTTTAATGTATTTAATTCTTCAATCAAGTGCGCATCAGGCGAGACTTGATTTTCTGAGGCTTTATCGTTTGCTGTTTGTTGCGCTTTCTCAAAAGACAATAATTTTTGCTCTGTTTCTTGTAAGCGGGCAGCAACATCGCGAATATTGTCATTAAATTGACTGGCAATTGCTTCATTAAAATTATTGGGATTCGCTGTTTGTTCATTAGCTGGCGTTACTGCATGATGATTGTTTAAGACTATTAAAGCAGTAATGCCAACTACACTTCCTGTTAGTACTTTTAGGCCTAAGTTTTTTGTCATCGCACAAATTCCTTATCTGCAGTAAAAGCATCATTGAAAGGGCGCTCGGAGACGAGGAATAAAGTGGTAGTATCATTTTCACCACGAGGTTCTAGTGTATTAGTAGGGTAAAAAGATGCTGTTTGCCAATGCCCGAGCAGGCGACGAGGATCTAAGGTAATTTCTTTCTTTAATAGGTTTTTTAGCTCAATTGCAGTGACATAAAGGCTTCCACCTTGCCACGAAATTAAGGGATAGGCTGCAACACTTGCCCCATAAACAAGGTTAATTTTACGTTGTGTTTGCATGGGCACGCGATCAACGCCTTCTGGAATAATTAGAAGACGAGCTGGCGCGTAAAGAGATTGGATTGCAAAGCGAGTGAGTGTAACGGCGTTAAAATCAAAATCAACAGTATTGTCTATTTTGTCATGTTCACTATTATGACTTTCAAGTAGTACGTCAATCGGTTTTGTAGCTACAATATTTTCTGATGCAGATAAAGTTAAGATAATAACGTCGCCCTGTGGCATCAGTTGCACTAGCAAGCGCTGATTAGTAAAAGGTTCTTTAGCTTTTAAATAAAGGCTATCTTGTACTTTCAGTACAGCTATTTTTTCATCGGCTTCATTATCAACAATACTAATGGCTTGTGGAAAATGGATAAGCCGCTCTTCGTTTAAGGAGAGCGTTATGGGAATGGGTGTTTTATCCCAAAGAACATGGTCAGCATCGAGCGCAAATGTATTAATGCTACAAACTAACATCATTAAGGCAATTAAAAATTTAAATCGAATCATGTGATTTATTCTCCAGGGGGTTAGCAAGCAGGTCTTCTATTAATTTTTCAGGTTGAGTGTAGCCATCTAGTGCTAATTGGAATGGATTCTCGAGACGAGATAAATTAACTTTAACAACACGTACGTGGTAGTCGACTACTTTATCAGCGATAACAACCGGACTATTATTCTTTAGGCGTTGTGTAATCCGTAAAACAAGGTGTACTTCCCAGGTATTATTACCAAGCGGTTTAACATCACCATTTTCAATAAAGCGATAAAGACTTGCTACTTGTGTCCTATTAAATAACTGGGCATCTTTATAAGCTTTAAGCGTTTGATCTAGAAGCTTGCGGTGTCGGGTTGTAAAATAATAGTGAAAACCGGCAAGATTAGTAGAAAATTCTTTTTTGCCACCATTTGACCACGTGTTTAAAGCTGGCATAAGGGTCGCTACAAATCCATGAACATACTCTGCTGGAATATGTTCTGCTTTGATAAGTCCGCCATTAGCTGCCATGCTAGGCGAAAGCCAGAATTCATAGCGTTTTGGTAAGGAGTAAAGCGTGATAATCAGCCCTAAAATTATCACCAGCAATGAGGCAGTGAAGGCTAGCATTAAGC
This sequence comes from Legionella sp. D16C41, assembly GCF_048541585.1. NCBI lineage: Bacteria > Pseudomonadati > Pseudomonadota > Gammaproteobacteria > Legionellales > Legionellaceae > Legionella > Legionella sp. D16C41. Next base: position 1,190,915 of record NZ_CP183303.1, read on the forward strand.
GATTTAGTTGATTTAGGCTGTCAATTTTTTGCCAATATTTAAACATCATGTTGATCTACCAATTTACTTGTTTGCCAGACACCTTGATAGTAAAGATAAGGTGAGCGTTTAAGACCTAACCGTATAAAAAGAAGAAGTGTTTTTTTCATGACATAACCATATGGTTTGCCTGCTTTGACATGAGCAATCCATTTAGGAATAATGGTTATTGCTAAAATGAACCCCAATAAAAAACCGACGCATCCTAAAGCCAGTGGATAGCCTAAAAGTAAACCAATAAAAACTAATAACAGACTTGATGTTGGCGTCGCTATTAAAACTATCCAAAATAATTCACGTAAGCTTAGCCCTTTATAGGCCTCATAATCGTGAGATAGATGTCTTGAGGAAGGTCGGTTTATCATATTGGCCTTAAATTTTAAATTTAGTGATCATGAGATAGCCGACATAACCCGCAACGATACTTATAGCGAGGTAGGTAATGCCCATAACGGCAAACATGCCGAATGACACCATTGACCCATCGTTCTTTTTAGCTTCTTCTATGCCATGTTGCACAGTAGTGATGAATTTAATGAAGCTAATAACAGATGCAATAAAGAGTAATAGACCTAGACCTTGTTTGACGTAGTTACTAGTAACAGTCATCAAACTTTTATTACCATCGCTGATGTCATCTGCATTAGCTACTTTAGGAAACCAATTATCGGCTAGTAACGCTGGTGCATAATTTAAGCTGATAAAGCCGAGGCTTAGTCGCTGTGTCCATTGCCTTAATTGGCTGAGTTGATTTTTCATAGTTAATTCCCCTTAACGATTAAAATGAGTATAAAAAGACACAGTCCTATGACTAAACGCACAAGGCGTGAGCCAAGAACAATGAGGAATCCTTCTTGCGCTTTTTCAGCGCTATCCATGAAATAATTAATGCACCAAATGACAGCGATAATGGTGAGCATAATAGCGATAAAGCGAATGCAACTTGAGAAAGTGCTAGCAGTTATATCACCGGTAGCTTGTCTGAAACTTTCTGTAAATGTCTTCGCAATATCTACTTTGTTCATGCCTATCTTCCTATAAAGTCAAGCGCTAATGGCTTAACTGTTTTAGGTTCTATTGCTGGTTTGTTAATGTAGTCAATTAGCGTGTTGCGAATTTCTAATAAATCCTGGCGTAAGCCGGGATGGAAATTGCCATCAGCGCTCTTAAAAGAATCAATATGAAATTGTAGGCGATTTGTAGGATCTACTTCCTTTTCTGCTTCATCTAGCAAAGGCATAATGGCATTAATTTGGTTAATTACGCGCACTAAAATCTGATTTAACGCTGCTTCACTCGCATACAGACAGGAATTAAATGTCAGCGCAAAGAATAAAAGCCAATATTTCATTTCATCTCCTATAAATACTTTTTAAAACGGCTAGCGGTTATTGAGACAATTACACTCAAAAAAATACTGACAGGTACAAAAACCAATGCAGGATTCACACTAATAGGCATAGCTAGCCATAATGCTAAAAGCAGCAGTAAACCGTGTCTAAAATAGTGATTTAAGCGGTGAAAAACATAAGATGATTCTCGCCCAAGAGATGCTGTGCGAATGGCGCGTTGATTTAATCCATCAACTAAACCGGCTGTTGTAGCCATAGCGAACAGAGGAATGCTTGCAACTAAAATCATGACCTTAACGTATATTACAGCGGTGGTTATACAGATAAGGCTCCAGATTTGTTGGACTACTTGAAATACATTTATAAAAAGATCATCAAGATCAGAATCTGCATGAGTCAGCAGGTTATCAAATTCACTTTTTATAAATATACCTGTACTTTCTATTTTTTTAGTTAATTTTTGTGTAGGTATGCTTTTTACTTTAGAGTCAATGTAGTTAGCAATTGAAGCATCATTAAACTCTGAAACGGCAGAAGACTGCTGGCTAGCCAGTTTGTAAATACGTTGCCAAGCTGTATTAAAATCATTTAATCCCCAAAGGCTTAAACTCCAGCCTAATAAAATTAACCAACCTAGAAAAATAAGTAAAAGTAGGTTGAACACCATTCTTTTTGAACGCTTTTGTTTAACCTTTTCTACTGCCATATTTCATCCTCATGAGCAATAAAGGGGTAATGACTTTCATGAAACATAATCAGCAGTTCATCAACGTTAGCAGGTAAGAGCGGGGCTTTAATTAAGCGTTGAAACTCCTCCAAGCGGTTAGAGTTATCAATGTTGGTTATAAATCCAATAGCATGCTTTTCTTCTAATTCATGGGCATGTTCTTTAAGCCAATTAAATGAGAAAGGATCGCCACCGAGAATAAAAAGAGGTTGAGAAAGATGAGTAAGATCTATTTTTCGTCGCTTAATATGACCTACCTGGGCTTGGCTATTTATAGGTAGTCGAGCATCTAGTTTTTCCTCTAATTCTAGAGATTCAGCACTAAGCTGAGTTTGTATTGTTTCTGTTTGATGGCTAAAGCAAACAGTTGCTATTAATAAGCTGCCTACAAATAAAGACTTTGTTTTCATTTAAAATTTCCCTAAGTCGACAATATTGGATTTGCCATTTTTTGCTAGAAGTAATAAAGGTGTGAATTTATTTTTTATCTGAAGGGCATCAAAATTTAGATCACCATGGTTAAGGGTAATACGACCACTATTGACTAATTGCTGTGATAGTTGGTGCTGGTTAGCCCATAATTGAATCGCCGCATCATCACTTTTTAATAACATGATGTGTAAGTAAGTATTAGGCGTACTATTGATTACATCGATAATGCTTAAAATAATACTTACAACTGAATCCTCAGGCTTAATAAAGAAATATAATATATCGCCTTGGCTTAATTGTACGGGCTTATGTGCATAGGGTGAGTAGGGCGTTGGATCAAAATTTCCAACGATGGGAATATTAGCAAAAAGTTTATTATAAGCTTTATAAAAAGCATTATTCCAAGCAATATTTTTTGCTACTTTTTGAGCTTCTTGTTCTGCTGCAAGTGTTGCAAAATGATTACGTTCTATCTCATTACGAGCATTAATACCTAGAATGTCTAAGGGAGTTAAATTTAATCCTTTGTAATAGAGCTGACTTCTATTTTGCATTAGAAGTACGTAACGTTTTTCTTCTTCCAATGTCAAACCCCAAACTTTAGCTTCATGTATTTGGTTAGGATTTAAAACAAGTTCATTAATATTTTGATCAGAGGTTATGTCTTCTTGATTGATAGTTAAACCGGCGCGAGCTAACGTTTGATCTTGTATGGTCAATGGATTTAAATTTTCAGAGCTAAAGCCGGGAATAAGCAGTTCAGCTTGTGCTGTTTGATTTATTAGCCAGAGGAGCAACAGAATTTTATTTCTAACCATGCTGCTCTCCACTTTCATCAAGCTTCACAACAACATGTTCTTTATTTTTATTTTCAAACTCAACGCATTGCTTACCAAAATCAATATGTAAAACATGCCAACCTGCTAATGAATCCCCTTTTTCTAAAGGAACTGTTTTGTAGTCATAAGATACATTTATAAGATTAACATGTTGGATGTTATCAATACTTATAAGTTGGAAAGGTAGAGCAGAGATAGGAAGATAGTGAATAGGATTTTGTTTCTTATCTAAGGAGTTTACGACCTGATGGATATTTTCTAATTGTTTTGCTACCTCATTGCGATTATTAGTTAGCAATTGATATTGATTAATTTGGCTTTCACCATTAACTTTAAGCTGATCGATTTTGGTTGTTAATATATCTAGCTCTTGATTTAATGAGGTTAAATCAATTTTTTCACTTGGCTGCTTTAATTGCTGGTCGATACTGTTAAGCTGCGATTGAATATCGTTTAAGATAATCGTTGTAATTCGAGTGTTCTTATTAATTGCTTCGCTTTTATTTTTAATGACCAGGCCTTCACTAGCAAAAAGAATCATTAAAGTGATAAAGGCTAAATGTTTATTAATGCATTTCTTAAAGTAAATCATATTTAACCCTTCAACTGATGTTTAATGGTTTGTTGATAAGCAGGTTTTAATTGAAAATTAACTTCGCGTTGTAAATGATCTTCTAGCAGGCTAAACACTTGTGCTCCAACTAATATTTCTAATCCTTCCTTTACAGAAATAGGGCCTAAATTTCTTTGAGTTTGTGGTAGCTTCTTACCCATTAAAGTTTTTAATATACTGGGTTGTTTCTCTTTAGGTGCTAGCGTGTAACCTGAATATTGCAGCCAGTACTCGACTGCATCAGCGATCGTTCTAATATCCTGCGAGAATCGTATTTGCTGTATTGCAAGAAGAGGATTAATTTGTGCAGGTAATGGTTTATTAGCAACAGTTGTGTATCGATTAATTTGACTAACATTGGCAGCTTGAGCCATTAAGGCAACTAAGCTCAATGAAATAAGTATGAAGATTTTAAACATACACAAACTCCAGCCGGGCTGATGCCCGGTTATCTAATTTGGTTTAGTTGATATTTCTGGTGTAGCTATTAGTTGTAGACTCTCCCTTTTTTTAAGAAAAATCTCCTTGCGATCAACATCGATATGCTTAGGGGCTTTAATACCTACAGCGATATTCCCTCTACGAATATATAAAATCTTAATTTCTATTTGACCTTTGTCGATTAGAATTTGTTCACCAATTCGGCGGGTAAGAATAAGCATGAAACTCTCCTTAATTAACCTTTTAAAATGTCTAACATGGCTTTAATGTTTAATTCAGCTGCTTCTAGAAAGGCTTGCTTATCAAATTCTTCGACTGATTTGCGAAATATATTTTTTTGAGAAATTGATTTGCAGCATTCAATAAATTGCGGCAATGTAGGTGGAAAGTGATGGCGCTCACGAAATATCAGTAAGGCATCTCTAATAGTTCGATTATCAAAACGCTGTAAAGCAGAAGACCATTCTTTTTTAGTAACTGTGAGTGCATGTTCACTTTGAAAGCTACTCCACCAGATATAGCCATAAATAGCACCTAGGCGAGTAAATAGTGTATCTATACGTTTATCTTGTATTTCAGTTTTTTCTGAGGAGAAAGACATTTTCTGGATTTGATCGTCTTGGCTCATCTTCGTCAAAATCGAAGTCGGCGCCTGCGCATTCCTTCCAGAAAAATTCGCCTGTAGATTTTTTTCGAGAATATGTTGTAGTTTTTGCATGTTTACGCTCCGAGGTTGTAATAGGTGTAAGCTCGTCCTTCCAGCATTGTTGAGCGAGCCAGTTAGCAGGATATTTCCAAGGAGGAGCCCATTGGCCAGCTAGTTGTAACTCATCATGGTTTTTGATTTGTGCATGAAGTGCTGTAAGTATTTCGCTTAAGAGAGTGTCATCGGGGTTAATCTTTTGAAACTCTTCTTGAGCTTTGTCTTTAGATTTTTTATGTGGATAATTTGACCAAAATTTTTCGAATTTTTGTAAAAGATATAAATAATTATTATCTTTATGAGGTGTGACGGCTTTTCGTAATTTGCCCATGTTGGCTTTTACGTATCCTGCCGATTCTAAACCAGTGTTTTCAAGGTATTTATTAGTATTTAAGGTGATGGCTTGGGCTGACGGCTTTGTGACGGCTTTTTTTTGAGCAAAATAATCCAACGAGGCTAACAAGCATTTTAAAATTAATTTCTCATTTGTTGACTGCAGCTGAATTAAGCCAGCACGTTCAAGGGCAGCAAGTGCACGTCTAACTTGCGCACGAGAATAAGTCACGCTCTTTATCCCTTGATGAGATTCAACAAAAAGCTGTTCAGCGATAGATTGGTGACTAATACCCCGATCAAGTCCAACAATTCCTGTCTTTATATTCATGTATGGCTTAATGCCTCTTAAGTAAGCAAGCTGTTGTACATGTGGTAATTCATACAATGCTGCTAATTCTTCTCCATTGATCATGAAGTACATTGCATCCTCTTAAATTTTGTAGTCCAATTACACATCATTTCGGGTAGAAAAAATGATGAAAAACAATTACATGAACACTAAATGTGTATTAATACTCAATTCGAGCATTTAAAATTAAACATTAACACATATTGAGAAGTAGTCAATATCTGATATGATGTTTTTGAACGGTATGGATCGTGAGTAACTTATGAGTATTAAAGAGAAAATAGGAAAGCGTATTAAGGATGAACGCTTAGCAAAAGGTTTAACTCGAAAAGGGTTAGCAGAATTAACGAATGACCTGAATGTATCGCGTATTAATAACTATGAACGTGGTGAAAGAACGCCAGGTCCGATGGAAATAAAGCAGCTTGCTAAAGCCCTAGAAGTATCAGCAGCGTTTTTAATGTGTTTATCAGATGACAAACAAGGCGCCTTGAAAAAATCGCCTGGCTTAGGTGCTTTAATTCCTATCTTAACTTATCAACAAGCCTGTAACCCAGTTGAGTATATTAATCAAATTAAACAAGATACCTATTCAGAAAAGGTAAATTTAATGCCTATTGCGCCAAAGCTAAGTGAGCGAATTAGTGAATATGCTTTTGCTATAGAGGTGCAGGATTCAAGTATGATTCCAGAGTTTAGGGTAGGGGATATTCTTATTGTTGATCCACAACTTTTACCCAAGCCTGGTGATTTTATTGTGGCTCAGCTCAATGAAGATAAAGAAATTTTAATTCGTAAATATAAACAGCTTTCTGCTACTAAGATGAATCCTGAGTTTGAGTTAATTGCATTAAATGAAGATTGGGCAAAAATATCAGTTAGTTCAGAGGTGAGCATAAATATTATTGGAACAGTAATGAGTTTAAATAGAACAATGAACTAAAAAGTAATTAACTAGAAGATTTAGAGTTAATTTAATTTATTGAAAATTAGTTGAGAAAGTTACATGACCATCATTTTAGAAACAAAAAGGTTGGTTTTGAAAACGATGGCACTTAAAGATTTAGATTCTTTATTTGCTCTTCGCTCTGACCCTTTGGTAATGAAATATATAGGTAGTGGAAACTTACAAACGAAAGAGCAGGTCAAAGAGCTCATTAACCTTGATCAAAATTATTTTAAAGAATTTGGTTTAGGTTTTTTTAATGTTTTTAATAAAAGTGATGGTGATTTTATTGGTCAGGCAGGGTTGTTTCATTTAGGTTTCGATGTTAAGCAGCCGGAAATTGAAATAGCTTATCGTTTGTTTCCAGAATATTGGCTCAAGGGTTATGCGACTGAATTAGCTATTGCTTTAATTAAATGGGGTTTTAGAGAAAAGAAGCTAGATAGAATTATTGCTATGGTTCATCCTGAAAACGAGCAATCAAGGCGAGTATTAGAAAAATCTGGGATGAGCTATGTTGGAATGATTAATTTTCACGATAATTTAATCCCATGTTATGAGATTAAAAATACTATTATTTTTCCAGATAAAGTAAAACTACAGCTTGCTTCTATAGATGATTATCCCATTATTCAAAATATGACTGCTTATTATGCTTATGATGTCAGTGAGTATATGCAATGGCCTATGGAAGAGACTGGTGTTTGTGATATTGGCCAGGATTATTTACGTTATTTTAATAAGGAAAATACCTTTCCTTTTTTGATTCGTTATGATGGGGAGCTAGCGGGTTTTGCTATTATCGATAAAGAAGTAAGCGATAGCAATAATGACTACAATATGGCGCAATTTTTTATTATTAGAAAATTTAAAGGGTGCGGATTAGGTAGGCAAATTGCTTTTCAGTGTTTTAATCAATTCGAAGGCCGCTGGGAAATCTTTGTGATGCCCGGTAATGAGGGTGCTTATTGCTTTTGGCGTAAAATTGTGGGTGAATATACTAATCATAATTTTCAAGAAGTAAGTCGTGAAGTGAACCAGTATCCTCGCAATATTTTTATCTTCGAAAGTAACAAAGAAACAACTGACTATTAAATAGGATTTGAAATTTAGATAAATAGGGCGTGATAAATTTATAATTTAAGCAAAAATTTAACTATTCTGATATCAAGTAATTTAACCAATGAAAAAAGTACTTTCTCTAAATAAAATAACACCTGATTATAAGAGTATTAATAAGGTTATTGCCCTTAGTATTGGCCATGCAACTAAAAGTAAAATTAAAAAGATTTTGCAAAGTTATAATCAGAAGGAACATTACTTAATCGGTGGATTTATTGATAACCATCTTATCGCAATCATTGGTATTTATCTTGAAGGTAACTTAGGTGTTATTAAGCACCTTGCTGTAGTTGAAAATTACAGAAGGCAGGGAATTGCATGGCAATTAATCAAAGAAGTTATCCATTCATTTTCATTAAAACAGTTAAAAGCAGAAACAGATGATGAAGCAGTTAGATTTTATCAGCAATGTGGTTTTAGATGTTACCCTATAGTTAGCCCATATAGAAATCGATATGAGTGTTTATATAGTTTAGATTTAAATTAATAGAGAAATTATAGCTTTTTAAGATAATTTTATTTAGATTCATTCTTTCATAAAAAGAAATGAACGGTTAATTAAATATACTACTTATGGTTGTTTGCATTAATTTTTATAAAGAGCAATTAGGTTTAGAAAATGCGACATTTGTGCATATTCAGCACGACGATACGATGGTTGCCATTGTTTATAAAGTGATAGTCCCCTTGAGCTCACCACTTATTCTAAAGATAAGTACACGCTCTGATGACTATTATCGTGAGGCTTATTTTTTAAATTGTTTAGCGAATAAATTACCCGTGCCACGTCTTGTTGCTAGTATTCCGCCTTCTGAAAACTCATATGGTGCGCTGTTAATGGAATGCTTGCCTGGTGATTTACTTAGACAGTCTGATTTTTTAGTGATGTCTTATCAAGTTGGTGTATTGTTAGCTGAGATTCATGTAAATCGTGTAGAAGGCTTTGGTGATTTAATTCATACGCCACTAGATTCTAACCCCTGCAATCATTTTATGTTTAAATTTGAAGAAGGGCTTGCCGAATGTGCTGCTCATTTACCGCAAGTTTTACTTGAGCGCTGTCGTTGTTATATGAATGAGCAACTTTATTTGCTTAAAGAAGTAGATGGGCCTTGTATCACTCATCGTGATTTTCGTCCTGGGAATATCCTTGTTGAGAATAATAAAATAAGCGGTATCATTGATTGGGCTTCAGGGCGAGCAAGTTTTGCTGAGGAAGACTTTTACTCCTTAGAGCATGCGCATTGCTTTTCCACACTTAAAGTTAGACAATTATTTTTGCAAGGCTATGCCAGCGTTCGTACTCTACCTAATTACAGTAGAATGCTGCCAATTCTAAGTTTAAGCAAAGTCATTGGTATGATTGGTTTCATGGTTAAAACAGGAACCTGGGACACAAGCCATAAAAAATTATATCAATATAATTACCAGCTTCTTAAACAGATAATAGCTTTTGATAAAAAAGCTTAACCATTTCTACTTTAATTTAACAAAGTTTAAGAGCTGGTAAGTAAATAAAGATTGCTGGGTCTCTAAACAATTTCTACATTGGCGTCATCTACTAATACGGCTAGTAAAAATGATGATAGGAACACTAGAGCCCTTCATTTAGGAAACTGATTATTAACTAATGAAAAATAACTTCATAAAACTTTCTTCATATAATAACGCTTATGACCCTTTGGACAGTCATCTAGAGTGCCAAACACTTCGTATCCGTGTTTGAGATAAAAATCTTTTGCCTGAAAATCAAAGGTATCGAGATGAGCTAAAGTTACGCCTAATTGCTTTGCTTTTTCTTCAACTTTGTTAATTAACATTGTACCAAGACCTTGATTGCGGTAGCTTTCTCCAACAAAAAAGACACTGATATATAGGATCTTCCATATATAAACCTCCGAACAAATACCTGCAATAGTCTCATCACCATTTTTGATCGTAAAATTTATATCAATGACTGCTGGCTTTTGTGTAGCCGGAGCACACGATTTATTAAACTCAAACAGTTTTTGATCCACAATCTTAAATGAATCTTTGGCATTGAGTTCTAACTTATAGTTTGTATTTGGTACATACACATCGAAGTTAGCTGTTTCTGTGCTCTTTATCCAATCTACTATTTTCCAAGCAACTTCTTTTAAAGTGAGATTGGTTGTATCAAGAATCAGAATATTAGCTAAATCATTATAATTCGTTAGCTGGTCAAATCGCCTAAAATCCATAATACTTGCAGCAGATTCTTGAATAACATGTACAGCCCATGTTGGATCTTGATGATGCATACGAAGCCATGCAGACCAGTTAAGCATATTCTGATCTGCGCCATAGGTATTGCGCTTCTTAAGCCGCTGGATACGCTTAAAATCACTAACATCCAAGAGACAAAAGTTAATTTTATCAATCTGCCTGGCAGAAGGGCTACTTAGGATTTCACCTAAAACAATTTGTCCCAACAAACAAGCATCTTTGCCTTCGCTTAGTAATTTTTTAATCCATTGTTCAGTTGATTCCTGACGCCATTTTTTATCAGCATTCTCAGGAACACCAATATCATCAAAATCATAAACGGCAATATTATCGCCTAATAGTTCCTTTAAATCTGGCATTACGGCTGTTTTACCACTGCCACTAGCACCGGCTATAAAATATAATTGAATCATGGGTCAATCCTGTTTGATTGGAAACTTAAGGTATGCTTATTAGGTTGATAAAAATCATCAGGAACCTAACCTTGCACAATTTTTCCAAGTAATCGCCGTAACTAAATGTTGCAACGGTTTTTTGACAAAGTTTAATGTTGGTTTAAGTTTTTTACCATATAAACCATATTCCATTCATATCCCGCTGGTTTTAAATCAAAAAGAGCATTAAAACCAACTGATTGATAGAATAAGTACGTTCTAAGATAATTCTCATCTGATTCAGAAGGACTTAGTGTTTCAACAGTTATGGTTCTAGCGCCTTTTGTTTTAGAAAAATGACAAGCTCCTTCGATTAATTGCTTTCCTACGCCCTGGCGATGAAAATCATGTCTTACAGCCATCCAATAAATATTGGCATTATTAGGATAAGGAAAATCAATCGAAATAAGTCCAATTGTATTACCTTGCATTTGCGCTGCAAAATTAGTACGTGTTTTTACACCCATTACATAGTGCTTGTTAGCTTCGGGTAAACCAAAATACTCAGGTAAATCTTCTGTGATTGTTTGACATATGGCTTGAGCCACTTCACCTTTTATTTTTTCAATTTGAATCATAATATTTTTCCTACCGCAATATCTTGAGCATCCCCTTTATAGCCATCTGGATCGTCAAATGGCATATCAATATAACCATTATTTCTATAAAATCTCAGCACAGCGGATGAAGATTCAACATGCAAGCTCTGATAATTCTGGCTTTTGAGCCACTTTTCGCATAAAGCCAAAAATTGGCTACCGTATTGATGATTTCATTTATGCTCATCAATTACAATGATCCGTAATGCTGCTCTGTTATGAGGGCATTGTTTCAAGTGAGTATAACCACTGATGTCACTTCCTTGATATAAAACCAAATGAACATGGGCATTATGCTCAAAAGTCCACGTATAAGGAGCTGAAAGCCCAGCCGCATCAAAAAGATAAAATTGCCTAAAATAGCGTACTTTATCACATTCGCGTGGCGTTAATGCTTTAACCACTCTTAATTCATGAAACCCTGTTTTTTTATCAATGGTTATAATAAAGTTCTCTTTTCCCAAACAATAGGCGTTAATATCATAGGGGTATATATAACTACGTTATTGATTAGTTTGAAAAGAAAGTGAATTTTCTTGTTTTACCTTATCTGTCTCATTCCGAACACCATCTACAACATCTCGATATCTTTGATTTACTTCTCTAGCAGACTCTAAATGCGCTGTATTGGTTATTTCATTTATTGGCTGTTTTTCTAGCAATTCTTCTTGGAGTTTTTGTAAAGGATGTTTATCAAATTGTTTAGGAGGGCCATCGATAAAATCAATGCTTACTTGGTTTCCATTAAATCTTATTTTATAAGATTGATCCTTTTCCGGTAAAAATTCCGTTTCTGATACTCTAATAAGCTTTATTTCTTCTCCAAATTGCTCGTGTATTAAACTACCTTCTCTAATAAACAGTGTTCTCTGTTCATTATATTTGTTTGTTAACATACCTTCAAAATGTTCTAGTGGTTTTTCAAATGTTTGCGCTTCAGAAGTGGACAGGTGAGCTTGATTAAACCATTCTAAACGCAGTCTGCTGGATTCGTGATTATTCGAAAACTCAAGCGCTTTAGTAAACTTATCTCGCGCTAGGTCAAATTTTTCCTCACGTTCAGCAATCAAACCTTCAAGCGTATTTTGCCAAACAGGATCGCAACCTTGAGGATAATTAGGCATACGTTTAAATAGCTCTTCTGTATTACCAATGGGCGCCAAATCAGATGAACTGAAGAGCTCGTTTGCAATTCTCATTCCATTTTCAGAATTTGTAAAAAAAACAGCACCTTTTTTATGGGTTACATTAATCGCAACAAAAGAGCGAGTATTGGGATTTTGACCATATTGATAGGCGATTATCTCATCTTTGTTATCTTTATTTTTATAGGTATAGATATGCCAACCTAAGCCACAAGTTGGAAAATCATTAGCGTTGGTGGGATTAAATGCGTCTCCCATATTCTTTAACCAAGCAGCCATTAATTTTGAAAAATCCTGAGCTGTTGTTTTTAGTGAGCCAGCCGCATGCACTGGAGGATCGCCTATATAAATACTTTCTGATTGGCCTAGTTCGGTATGAACTTTAACAATATTGAGGGCGTTCTCTGAGTGAGGCAAAAATGTTGAGTTTTCCATTTTTAATGGGCCAAACACATACTGTTTTGCTAGCTTTTCTAGGTCTTTCCCCGTTATGGCCTCAAGGACTTTTTGTAAGTAGAGAAAAGATTCACCTGAATAGGAATATCCCTTTCCTGGTTCTGAATTAAATGCCAAGGTTGAATGTGGGTTAACCCCTACATTTGGTAAGCCTGTGGTATGTGATAATACATGTTTAATGGTTAACTTTTTAGCTTGTTCAGGATATTTTCCCTCATCTATAAATCTCTCATATTCCAAAACATCATTTAATTGTTTAGCTTGTTCCTCTAATTGTGTAGTTTCTTTTGGAGCTTCATTCAATTGTTTACGCACTTCGATTTGTTTTTCCCTAACAATCTCATAAATTGGTGTATCCAATTTAACTTTATTTTCCTCAGCCCATTGTAAAACTAAATAAGTAAATACAATTTTGCTAAGGGAGGACGCTGGGAATTGGGTATTATTATTTACGTCAGTAGCGGGGGAGTCGGCGTTTTTTTTGCCAAAAGCTATTGCAGTACTTTCAAATTCAGTGTTGTTTTGCTCTTTTGGCTCAACATAAGCATAGCTTATTGCTGGAATATGAGCAGGGGCTGTTATTTTTTGTAAAGTATCAACAGACGGCTTAGGCATAATGTATTAAAAATAATCTAAATATATATTCATTATAAAACAAATCTTTGTGCCTGATAGTTGCAGTTTTTACCCCTACAAGTAAACTTATCTTAAAGAGTGTATCGCGTTTTTTTCATTAGATTAGAAGCAAATCTTTGTTTAATTACTCTCTAAATCATTTTTAGGCCTTGGTCCTTTCGATATATCAAATGGATTTGGTGATTTATAAGTAGAATCAGCCATGTCTTTTACATCAACTTTTTGGTTAGTAATTGGATTCGCCTTATAAGCAAGATCTGCATTATAGTTATTGGTTGGAATAAGGTTTTTATTCAAAAGCTTAGTAACAAATTGATCATATAATTTTTGATCTGGAATACTAATTTTCAGGTCATTCCCTTTTCTTGAGACGCTAATATTTTGTCCCTTGACTTCCTGAGTAAATAGTTTCAGTTCTTCTTCAATTTTATCATAAAGCTCGTTAAGATCCTTTGCATCAGTATCATCAAGAGATTCATCACCTTCAAAATGGATTAATCCCTTTGCTAAGTCTAATCCCATTGAAAACACAGCAGATCCATTATTAAAATTATAAAGGAAATCATCTTCAGTTTGCCAAACTTCACTATGTTCTAGGTAAGAGGATAATGCTCTGACTTCTAGATTTGTAGGTTTATATTCTGGAGTAGGCGCACTACCTTTTTGGGCTGTTTCACCTTTATCGCCACCGCCGCCTCCTCCGCCACCACCATGGCCTTTGCAAATAGGTGAGCCCATTGCCCGGCATATACCGCAAGGGTTGCTATCTAAAGCATTTGATCGTTCCTCGCTTCGCTTTCCTTTAGTTTTGGCATTAGTTGGCATTTCGCACTCCATAACATCATCTACTTGTTCAAATTTTAATATATCAAGGTTATGTTATAGAGCAATTTTTTGGATTTTTACGAATTATTAACAAATATATTTTACGGTAAGGTTAGGTTTCAAACACTTACTTTATTCAATGGCAAGATAATGTTAACGCTACTGTTGTCCTTTCTCAGTTCGCAGTTAAAATAAGGACTCGTGATTGTTTAGCAAAGCGAATTAGTCACTAATAATCACTAGGAACCATTTAAATAGTTTATTTGCGACTTCCTCTTCAAACGTAGCTTTGCCACTGGCAACTTGGCTTAAATAAAACGGATTTACATCTAAAAGCTCAGCTAACATTTTTAAATCATTATTACTTTGAAATAATATGAACTCAACTAAGTATTTCTGAGCTTCTTTTCTATACTGGATAGTTAGATCAGTGGAGGTTAATAATTTAACTAGACTTCCCATGTAAAAAACTCCTGTTTACAACTTAACAACAATGAACTGTGTTTTCATAAACAGAAGTTAACCATAATAGGATCGGTGAAAAAATTAGTATTTTTACTTCGAAAAAATTACTAATAAAATACAATTAAGTAGGAACTCCATCAGCTAAAACAGATTCTTCTTGATTAGAATCGTCTATGTATTGGCTGATTTTGTTAGCAATGAAGTAAAGAAAGATTGCCCCTGCAAGAGCCCACATGCCTAGTTCTTGAAAAACATATAAGTAGTTGTTATTAGTTATTAATGGGTGAATGGAAGACGCCTTAGTCATGGCATTAGAAAAGTAATGAGATAATGTTGCGGCAACTCCGGATGTCATTGTCCAGATTCCCATAAGCAGGCCTTGTAAGTTTATAGGGGCAATACGTCCTATCATAGCGTACCCTACAGGTGCAATTAATAACTCAGCAATAGCTTGAAAGAAATAGTGTCCTATTACCCAGCTTGCACTACTATAGCCCTCGCTATTAGCAAATTTAATTCCATAAGCTAAGCAAAAGAATGACAATGATAACATTACAAACGCACTAAAGAACTGCCTTGAAATTGAGAAAATAAATCCTTTGTTGCGTAATTTATCGATAACTATAGAAAGAGTGGGCGCGCCTAAAATAATTACTACAGTGTTAACATTTAAAATCCATTGGGTAGCAATTTCAAAATTAAAAAGGTGCTTATCCACATTATTCTTAATAAAAAGCGTAATGCCCATAGGGCCTGTATAATATATCATCCAAAAAATAATAGAGGTAACTGCTAAAATGAGATAAGCAAGTAGTTTTTGTCTATCGACAAGGTTCTTTTGTTGTTTTCTTAAATAGAGAATTAAAACAAACATGACTAAACTTAGTGCAATAATTAAGTAATTACTTAAAGTTGCCCACTTAAAACAAAATAAGATTAAAGGAATTAAGAACATTATAAGAATAACGCCTTTAATATTTTTGGCTTGCTGCTTTAATGTGTTATTAATCTTAAGCAAAGGTGTTTCTCGATCGGCTAGTACTTTCCAATTAGCGACCAAAAAAAATAAAGATAATGTATTAGCTAAAGTGCTTAAATAGAATAAAGGGCCATAATGGTTAGAATAATCATAAAAGCCACTACAAAAATAACCTACAAAAAAACCAAAATTCAACACAGCATAATTAAAAAAGAAGGCTTTCTCACGCCGATTATCGTTTGCGTCAAAACGTTGAGTCAGCATATTATAGTAACTTGTTGTATTAAGCCCACATCCCACTAAATATAAGCTTAAGCTTATATAAAGTAGATTACCCTGAAATTTGGCGAGAAAAAATAAGCCGCTACTTTGAATAACAGCAGTGATTAGAAATAATGCTCGATTACTCAGATAACTTCCGCCTAATACTCCTCCAAATAATTGCATGACATAATTAAAAGCTAAAAACAAGCCAACAATACCATTTGAAAAAGAACTTTCTAAACCTAGTTCCTTAGTAATAAAAAGTGCTAAAGAAGAGTAAAGGGTAGCATACGAAAAGGTGGAATATGCTTTAATAAAATAAAGTGGGATAACTCCTTTGGGCATTCTTGCTTGCTGCTTATTCATTTTTACATCCTATACATCCTGAAAAAGGTGACTCTATCATTAAAGATGGCTATTATTAAGACTTACTGCTATTTATCTAATTCTTTAGACGTTATAAGTTTACATCCTGTTGTTAAGGTGTTTAGGAATGAACCGTATTAAAAAAGTATTCTGGGAAGAAGTTAAAAACAAAGTTAGAATAGTTAATCCCGCCATCTATGAAGTTATCGAACAACTTCAACCAGATAATAATATTCCTTTCTTTTTAGCCCATTACCAATTTGGTGCCCATTTTGGTGTAAAAAATCATGCTTATTTACCCGCTAGTTCTGGCCAGCTTGCTAAAATTGGCAGTTCAGCCATTGATAATGAGTTATATAAACATTTAGGTTATGGTAAAGATAGTCTGCCCTTAGGTATGATTTTAGATAAATATTGTGAATGGCATTACTTTGGCGAAAATGAGCGTATTTTTCCTGAATACGTTCAAGGCCCTGGCGCTATTTTTAATATGAAAATTATATTTGATGAAGATAAGACCATTGATAATAATGTTTTATCTGTCTCTTCAGGAGCGCTTTCATCTTACCTTTTGCCCAATATTGGTTGTGCAAGAAAGCATGGACAAATTCAAAAATATTTTAAAATTACAGCTCCTGCACCTAAGTCACCTTATGAACACTACCAAGTTTTCCAGGAAATAGTACGTAATGAGACAAATGATTGGTGTAGTGAAATTTTATATTTTTCTGAGTCTTTTATTGAAAAAGTTAAAAATGACGAACATTGGCTTAAGTTAAAGCTTTATTTTTCTGAAGCGTTAAGAAAAAAAATTACTCGAGATACGTTTGATATGGCGAGTAATAATTTATTTTTAAATGCCAAAAAGGTGAATCGTTTTCGGCCGACGCCCTTTATTATTGATACAGCAAAATACATTTTTAATATTTGTATGGGCCCAGGTATTGGAGCAAAGCCAGCTAATGATGAGCAATATTTACCTTTGAAAACTATTCAGCATGCTTATGCTGAATGTTATGGCTTAGTTTATACACCTACTGTCATGGTTCCAGCTTCACTTAACGGATGTAGAGATATGATTTATTATCCATTACAGTGCCCATTTGCTAACATTAATACTTTTAAATCAAACCAAAGCAATAGTACTCTTACCGAACTCGAAACATTAAAAAATGTTTTGCATACTTATCAAGAGGAATTTACTGCGGAAAATAGTGATGCCTATGGAAGTCCTCTTTACCATTTAAGTAAAGAACTGAAATTTACATTTTATCATTATCAAGCGAATGAACAACATTCGGTAAGAGGACCTGCAGAATTATTAGAACAAGACAAACGCTTCTTATTTTCTTATAGCCAAAATAGCACGACATTTTCAGCCGATGCTAAATTATTTCGTGGTTGTGTTCAGCTAAGTAGATGATTAAAAATTATGTGGATCAATTTCTAAAAGGGCTAAGTAATTTTGACTTACTTTTTTTTGTATAGTAGGTGGAACATAAAGCGTTGATAAGGGATTAATATTTAGCAATCCTAATTCAGCTATTTGATGCCAATCAACTCTAGGTTTCTGTGTTGGTAAAAGAGCTGCTTCATAAATACAAATAGGATGTGCTTTAGAGTAGTACCTTTCCAGATAATTTTGCAAGACACCTATTTTAGATGAAATCTGAGTATCTGCTTGACCTAAATTGGCAACTTGCCATATGAGAAGATGTCCGTGCACATCTAGAGTGCGCTCATAAATTAAAAGCTCTGTAGCATCTATTGTAAAGCAGCCATGCTGGCCTGGATCTATTTCTAAATCACTAAAAAGACAATCCATAGCTGTTACAGCAGGTAGAATGATAGCATTTCCTTTTTCTTTTTTGATTTGCTTGACTGCATCTAACCCGGATTGTGCAAAAACAGTGGGATGCCCATAAAAAATAACACACAGATTTTTTACTTGATAGTATTGATCAACAATATACTTGGTTATCTCTTTATATGCATCAGCTCGTTTAATTGATTTAAAATAAATAGGCTCTAAGGATTCTGCTTCTATTGCTTCGCGCTCAAGCCAGGCTTTGAAATTATTTTCATTAACTAAATAAAGAACTTTATCTGCTTTCTTAATAACCTGCCTAGTTTCTGCAGTTAAATGGGCAATAGACTTAATCCCTGAGCCCGCAACAATGAGTGTATGCATTTAATCAGTTATATCACAGATTGTATTAGAATGTGGTTGAGTTAATAAATTAGTTAATTGTTCTTTAGTGATTGAAGAAAGTAATTTTGAATCAATGGATTCATAATCACTTAAGTATTCATTGCCAACTGCGAATTCAATTTCATCTAAAAAATTCATACCATTTCCTCTTAAGTCAAGTTGCATCCCTATTGTATTGATAAAATCCCCCGAGGTATAGAGCTACTATCTGTTTTAATTTGAGACATTTAACTAATTAGAAAATATTGTTGTTTCAAAAAATTGCTAATGGATATCACCTATCATATTTATATATTGCATATGAATACTCGGTATGTTTTAATTATACTCGAATCGAGTATTTTGGTTGAATTAAATAACAGGAGTTAAATATGTATCATGGCAGCTTTAAGCAGCAAGTTTTATTTATAAATGATGTTGAGCAGCTTATAGGTCGTAACCGTCATACTCTGCGACGTTGGTGGATGGAAGGTAAATTTCCAAAGCCAGTTAAGCTAAACGGTTCAATTCTGTCATGGCACTATAAAGTTATAGAGCAGTGGATAAATCAGACCTTAGAGGTTAAAAATATTTAATTATAGATGGAGCCCAGAAACAAATTAATGTGAAATATCGAGGGCTATACAATGAAGTACCTAAGAAAAATAATAGGAGTATTTATATTATCTTTATCTCTTACTTCTCATGCTGGCGTTTATGCAACTACTGCCCATAGTCGAGCTAATTGTTTTAATAATGAGTCAATCACTTGGTATCTATGGCACAATTACAATTGGCGTGTTGTCAGTTTTCATAACTATGATTTAAAACATCCAAATAAGGGTTACCATTATATTGATACAGGCATGGGTTACACCTGGCGACAAGCAGCTGTACATTGGAATGAATCTGCACCTGGTGGAACGTATTTTGTGTCTGGGTTTCACTATTTTCTAGATCGTGGCCGCGAAATTCTTGATACGAATACCCAAGCTTCAGACTGTAGCATCTATGACGGTTGGTGGGATCAAAATTAAGGTAAGAAATAATATGAAAAAAGTACTAATAGCATTTAGCTTTATACCTGTAGTTACCTTTGCTATCACCGATGAACAAAAAGAGACTATGGTTCAAGCGAGTATTCAGACACTTAAACAACAAGGATTGGTTACGCCTGATTCTGGCGTAGAGATAGTGCCAAGGCAGGCTTTAATGTTGCCTGATTGGCAGAAGAATAAAGAGATTGAGCAAACACATCAATTAAAAACTAAAGGCTATATTAATGAAACATCAGATCGAGCCTATGAGTTACTGCACTTTAAAGAAGTTATAAAGCGCAATGAGGCAATAGAAGCTAAAATGCATCTACCTGATGAATCTCATATGCGACACAATGTGGCTGAACTGCTAATGGCTTATCCCTATAGCGGCGTTCCTCAAAGTGAAATGAAAGAATTTATTGGTATAGCGCCTGCTGGAACATATGTAAAAAAGCCAGTAATTGGTTGGTCAGGGGCAGTTGAATTTTTCAAGACTACTTTTGGAATGTGCGCTTATACTGAAAATAATCTCCATATTTCTCATGGTGCAGCTCGGGTTGCTGAGGAAGATGCAACTTCTGATGTTAATGGTAAAGCTACTTTAGTTGATGTAAGAGGAAATGAGAGTTCTGGCTTTCTATATCAAGTTGAATGGTTTGATAATCATTTTATTCGTAAGCTAGAATGTGCCACTGAAATTTATTCACTAAATGTTACAGAAGCAACAATAGAGCTTGCTAGGCGTACTGATAAAGCTTAAGTTAATAAGTTTAAAATATGATTTTTATATTAATCCTAGGATATAGATTTCTTTAGAGCCAATATTGGATGAGACTGCCAGTTTTTAGGTAAACCCATTGAGTCGGCACTCCACTGATATTTATTCAATATTGGTAGAATAAGCTCTCTATAGGTGTTCAACCAAATACTAGTTGTTTCTGATTCATTTAACAAATATTTAAGAGTAATCAAAATAAAGAAAGAGCGATCATTTCTAGGAGTAATGGGCGGGTGCCATAATTCATTTAACCCTTCGAGAGTTGGTCTTATTGCAAGTTCTTTGTTCCAAAGTCTACTGTGGTGGGCACATATATTTCTAACATAGGTTAGAAAATGTAGGAAGTTAGCTAATGTTTTTGGGTGTAGATTATAATGCTTTCTAGCGATAGCGCGCTTATCTTCATTCTTTAGCCCTTTATATAAAAAAGAGATTGAGCCAAAAGAGGTAACTTCCGTTGCCATCCATACAGGTAGGTTAGGGAAGCCTTCATACTTATTCATGTAGTGCTCAATAAATGGTTCTTTCGAGCGCTTAATTTCATCTTGGCCTTGTAAAAGCCAAGTCTTATGGTCAAACTTATTATGAAAATTCCTACTGTTGTTAAGAGCAAATGGCCCATAGCAATCAGCTAAATGATAAGTAATGTGTGTCCTAATGGATATCTCTATTCGTTCTAAAGCATCCATAATAAGGAGCCTTAGCTTTCTATCAAACTCATACAATTCTAGAATATTTTCTAAGGAAACATTTTCTTGGAATTGCTCCAGAAGATTACCGTATTTGTCTCTCTGCTTGAAGGGAAGCCAATAGGCACTTAAACGATAATAATTTATATTAGATAAAACGTCTAAGGCTAATACTTCGTTTGTTATAATCAAGCCTCGTTTTTTTAGTTTCTCTAACTGTTCTTGGAAATTAAGTGAGGGCTTGAGATACTTTTCTTTTTTGGTAGTAGTCATGATACATATATAAAAAAACCGCCAAGGTTACGCAAGAGTCGAAACTCTCTAGGCGTGGCGGTTATGTTAATTAAATTATACATAATTGCTCTTGTTTTTGCAAAGTGGGCTGATATGTAATATGTCTTTGGATATAGGCCGCCCATTTATCAAGTGCTTCTTGTCTTTGGGGTAGCATTTCATTTTTATTATAAGTAGCCATAATCTTAGGCATTTTATGGCCTAAGCATTTTTCAATCACGACTGGATCAATATGGAGCGTTTCACCAAGCTGAGTTGCAAACGTACGTCTTAAATCATGAGCAGTCCATTCTGGAATGCCTACCTTTGATTGAATTCGTCTGATAGCTCTTGGCAGAGAATTTTCGTCAAGCGGCTTGTCTTCAACTAAACTTGGTAGGACATAAGAAGAATCGCTAATATCATGTAATGCTTTAAAAATTGATTTAGTTAAATCTGATAGATGAATTTTAACAGTAATTCCGCCTTTATTATGTTCAGGTGGTACTATCCAAAGTGAATTATTGAAATCGACCTGGCTCCATTTCGCTAATCGTATTTCAGCTGTTCTAACTCCGGTAAGAATAATTATCTTTATAGCACTTTTAGTTTGAATTGACATTTGGCATTGAGAACTATCTAAAAAAAGCCAAATCTTTTTAATTTCTTCTAGGTTTAAATAGCGCTCCCGATGTTTTTCTAACCCGCCAATATCGCGAGCACGAATATTAGAAGCAGGGTTTGTTTGCATGCTTCCTCTACTGACTGCGTAATTGAAGACTTGCTTTAATGTACTTAAGACTCGATTTGCTTGAATTGGAGCGCCACGTTGGACAATCTTATCTAGTGCATTAGAAATATCTATAGGTTGAATTTTTTCTAATTCGCAATGGCCAAGAAGGGGAATAATATCTGCTTCAATTTGCTGTTTAATTTGAAGAGGTTTTTTTCTATTTTTTTCAATATAATTGATATACCAAGAGGTAATTAGTTTGGCTACAGTGTCATTCTTTTTTTCGATTTGTTGTTGAATAATGACTTTTGGAGCTTGACCTGTACGTCTTAATTCTTGAAGCTCAAGATATTTCTTTCGAGCTGCAGAAAGTGACATAGTAGGGTAGTGCCCTAACGTTAGTTTATCGGTTTTATTGCCTATTTTATAACGGTATATCCATGATTTAAGCTGATTGGGTGAAACGCGGATTCCAAATCCTCCTCCTTCATACTCTTCATACCGTTTATCTTTTGCTTTTAAATTTTTTATGTAAGTGTCAGTAAAGGTAGCCATTTTTATTCTTCTTTTTGGGTACACCAATGGGTACACTTAATTTTGTACTGGTTTACAATTTTTTGCAACTGTTTGCAACAGTAAATTTATATAAGTTGTTGATATTTAATATTTAAGTGTATCTATTTGCTATCGTTTGATACTGTTTGATAATCGAGGAAAATAGTCTCGTAATCAATAGGCCAGCGGTTCGATTCCGCTCAACGGCATAGATCTGGATTGAGTTTTAAAGTTGGCTGGCTTGAATTTATAAATATTTGGTACCGATTTTGGTACCGATTTTAAAATGTAATTGTCTGATATTAAATGATATAGAGTCTGTTAAATCAATATTTTCGGGTCTTTCTCATTTACGGGGGCATTATTAATCAATCGCAGAGGACCTTAACACGGCTTCTATAATTCAAAATTTCTAAAACCATAAGTACTCCACTGCATAAATTTTATTTTATAACACTTTTGCTTGGTATTTGAGCAAATTTATTATGTAGTAGCAAAACAAGTTGTCTTGCTTATAAATAGGTCTTCCCCAATCAGGAACGTTTATCAAATATAATATTCTAACTCTTATTCGGTAATTCTTTAGGAATACTTTGTCAAATGAAAAGGCCAGTATAGAAATTTTTTGCGACAGAACCAATTTATATGCTACTCTCAGCCACTTTCATCACTAATATTTTTTTATTAAGAATTAATACTTAGAGAGAATATTAAATTAAATTCTAGGGAAATTTGCAAAGGAGCATGCTCATTGTTTAATTAGGGTTATATTAACGATGTATGATTTTACTATAAGCAAATTGAATTCTTATAAACTAACTATCTTACAAAAAGATTTTCTATCTTTATTATCAGAAAAAGAAAACTTTATATTTGTAAAGAATAAATTCTCAGTGTATCAAAATGCAAATCAACAATTTTTAGATCTTATGGGACTTAATACATTAAAGAACCTCTATAAAAAAACAGATTATGATCTTTGCAGAGATACCACAAAAATAAAAATTTATTTACAGCATGATGAAGAAGTTCTTGAAACAGAGCAATCTTTGGTAGTCAATGAAGAAATTCTCCCGCAAAAAAATAGATTATTAAGAAAGCAAATGACTGGGACAATTTATCCTATCTTTAACCAAGGAAGTAAACCTATAGCCATATTAGGCGTTGTAAAAACAAAATATTTACCTTTCAAACTAACTCTAGAAACTGCTATTACTATGAGTAAGGAAGAGATGGATAATAATTTTATTAGGCGCTCTTATCCGGTGGTGATTTATGATAAAAAAATTACACTCTCAAAAAGAGAAATTCAATGTATTATTGAGCTTCTTAAGGGTAAGAATGCTAAAGAGATCGCGGAAACATTTAGACTTAAGCAAACAACTATCGAATTTTACCTCGAAAATATTAAAGAGAAATTTGGTGCTACGAGTAAAAGTAGCTTGATCATGACAGTTTACAATCAAAGAATTATTCAGCAAATTATACTCTGATGTTTAATATATTTTATCATTCTGTTCAGCAAGATTCTGACTCAATTGCAATCATTTTAAGTAATGGAGAAAAGTTAAGTTATAAGAAAGTTGATGAACTTGTCGAGCTTTGGGCAAAGTACTTTATTTTTGTAGGCGTACAACAAGGAAATAGAGTCGCAGTTCTTACAA
Organism: Legionella sp. D16C41; assembly: GCF_048541585.1. Taxonomy (NCBI): domain Bacteria; kingdom Pseudomonadati; phylum Pseudomonadota; class Gammaproteobacteria; order Legionellales; family Legionellaceae; genus Legionella; species Legionella sp. D16C41. Next base: position 1,215,153 of record NZ_CP183303.1, read on the forward strand.
AAACTGAAGATCTTCATCCTTTTCTACACCTCGCATTAGATAAAATTAATGCTACTGTTGTACCATTAGATATTGATATTCCACCGGCGCAGTTAGCAACTGATATTAAGAAACTCAACTTAGATAAAATCGTTATTGATGAAGAACTCTGTCAAAATTATGAAATACCTGAGCAAATTAAATCGTATCTTCCTATTCAAGGTATTATCCCTAAAAATAATAATGAACTAACGTCTGTTTGTTTGCCACTCATTGAACGTAATCCTGATATTCCTAACTATATAGTTGCTTCATCAGGTGTATCAAGTAATAAGAAATGGATTCCCATTAATTCACCAGGGCTTACTTATTGGGCAGAGGTAGAAAAGTCATTACTTAAACTATCACCTAAAGATAAAATATTATGCACACGCAGTCCTGCTTATGATGCCAGAATTTCTGAATATGTTCGCAGTTTTGCAGCAGGTAGCACCTTAGTTCTCATGCCGCAAGCAGCACGTAAAGATTTCAATGAGATTATTGAACGATGTGAGCAAGAGAAAATAACTTGCCTGATATTAATTGCCTCTCAATTAACTATGCCTAATCAGGAAGCGCTTATACAGCGACTTGCTAAAGCTGGTTTAACTCATTTAATGGTTACAGGCGATGCTTGCAGCATGGGCTTAAAGAGGCTTTGTGAAAAATACCATATTAATTTATGGAATTGTTATGGCCCAACTGAAGCTACGTTTGGCATGAGTATATTGCGTGTCAATCATGAGGAAATTGAGGACGAAAATGGACAACTTGTCGTTCCAATAGGATTTCCCCAAGGTGAAGAAGTCAAATTTCATATTATTGATGAGTGCCTTTATATAGAATCGCCTTTCTTATCGCCTGGTTATATTGATGCTCCAGATCTTACAAAAAAAAATTTCCCGACTTTATTCATTAATAATCGCTGGGTACGTGTCTTTAATACAGAAAATAAATTTTTAGTTAAAGATAATCGACTCATTTTTAAGGGAAGAATAGATAATGATGCACATATAAAAGTATCAGGCGTTAAAGTAGATCCATATGCCATTCAACAATGTATTGAAAAGTACAATGATGAAATAGGGCAAAATGTGTTACAAGTTTATGTGGTCGTTAAACCCTGGCTTAATAATAATAAACCATTTGCCTACCTTGTAGTACAGCATGAATTTTCTAAACCTCATTTTATGGCTTATTTGAAGAAATGGCTACGTAAAGAAGAGTTACCTATTATTGTTACACTATCTGATTTTCCTCGTTTAATTCCTAGTGAAAAAATAGATCGTCGAGCCCTTATTGCCAGAGTTGATCATCCAGATGAATTCTTCTTTAATGAAGGAAGACAAAATAAAGAAAAATTTTCTGCAAGTGGTATGGGTTTAGAGCCTTCTATCATGCATGAAATGAATGAATTTGTTGAAAGAATTAAAAATAATCAAATTGAGTACACTACTGAAGATGATTTATTTATGAAAATTGATAAATTAGTTCTTGCAGCAAACCATCTTGATCAAGAATTAACTTTAAATGGTAATAAAGAAAAAGTCCTGGCATGGTTAGAGGCAGCTTATCAGTTAGTTTCTAAATTTTTTCCGAAATATTTAGAGCTTTTGGAAGAGAACGTCAAGCAGACTGTTTTGGAAGGCTATTCACTTACTCACCTAGCTAGCTATGCTCAATTACTGCATTATTATGGTAAAGCCTTACGTTATAAAGATAATATTCATGAAAAACGCAGTCAATTTCTAAAGTCAGCAGTAACGATTGCTTCTTATCTAGAAGAAAAATCAGAACTCGTAGATCAGCACGATTTTAGAGGCCGATTATTAACTTATAATCTAGGCTTGATGCTTTGTTTGTGTGATAAAGGTAGCTTACAGGAAGCGCTTGAATTAGCAAAAAAACAAGTTACTTTGGCTGTTGAAAAGCAAGAAGTTTTCCATATCATACAATATAAGTCATATATTGCCAGGATTTTACTCTCTCTTCAGCAACCTGAGATAGCATTGCAATGGGCTAGCGAGGCGCTTACATTAGCAAGACAATTTTATAAATATCAGGTTGTATTTAGTAATGCTGCAATAGCCTATATTAAGTGTTGTATAGAAAACAAAGAAGAAAATAAAGCGTGTGAGTTAGCCAGAGAAATTCTTGCAGCCTACAAAGCTAATCCACTTTGTGGTGTAAAGGCGCATCATTTGCAAGACGCAAAAGAGACATTACAGCGTTATGATCAGTTAGCACGTAGCTGGTGTAATGTTCTGGGAATAACTGAGAGCGATGAAGATCAAGAGTTTATTTTTTTAGGCGGGGACTCTATTCAATTAAGCCAACTAGTCTTTCAAATTCAACAGAATATTGCCCCAACTTTTAATTATCAAAAAATACTTAATTTACCTTCTTTAACACTAAGGCAAATACGAGCTTCTTTAAAAAATATGCAACAAACTACACAGACTAGTGCTATAGTCCGAGCTTTATATCCACCAGTGAATGATAGAGCTAACTATTTCTTTCTACCGCCTTTGTTAGGAGAGGGTTATTTTACTTATAAAGAATTAGCGCAGGTTTTTTTATCTCATTATCAATTCAATGTTTATGGTTTATCAGATCCGAGTATTTATGACGCCAAATTATTACCTAAAACTTTGGAAGAAGCCGCTAGTAGATATGTACAAGCGATTAAAACAATTCAACCTAAAGGTCCTTATAATTTATTAGGGTTTTCTTATGGAGGTACGCTTGCTTATTTTGTAGCCAAACAATTACTTGAGCAGGGTGAGCACATCAAAGCATTACATCTCGTTGATGCGTTTCCACCAGAAATGTACCAAAAGCTCTCTGCGAAAGACCATGCTGAATTATTAGAAGAATTGATTAATTTTGTTATTCAAACTTTAAATAACCGCTTTTACAACGAAAAACTTAAACACATTAAATTAATTAAGTTTGATAAACTGTCTCCATTGGATCAAGTTACTAAAAGTTTCGATTCTTTGATTTTAAAGGTAGTGAAACAAGAATCAAAAGCTTTATTGTTGTTAGCACGCCAACATTTATTATTAATGCTCGAAACAAAAGAAATTAATAAGATACCCGTATGGGCAAATCTTTATTTATCAACGCCGAATCAAACTTATTTAGATGTAATTCATCGTATTAATAAAATTGTAAAAAAATCGGCTAATTGCCAAACCTATTTTTGGAACAATTATTTTGAGGAAGTAAATCTTGCTGGTAAGCGGGTAGATGTAAAGCATCTACAATTACTCAAACCGCAAACAACTAATTTAGGCAATTCTGCACACATCTTTTGGGAACGAGCGCATGATCCCCTCTTTAATCTTCACTTTGATTATTTTGGCCCTAAACCATTTTATTATTTGGAAAGGGTAAATGACGTCTATTTTAATTTGCATCTATATTCCTTAGACTGGCGAGAGTTAGCTTTTTTTAAAAACCAGCTAGCCAAAATATTTCAAGTAACTCATTTACTTACTTATCCTTTATACGACAGAACAGCAGAAAAATATGAGCGAAAAGATAAAATTTATGTTACTAAATATTGTCTTTCTTCTAGACTATCTAAAGAGAAAATAGCAAAGCTTCATGATTTTTTTGCTGAACAAAAAATAGATAATTTTAATTTTAAAGATAATCCTAAATTGCTTCTACCTTATATTGAAGAACAACAATATATTGAGCATTTTTTTATTAATCTGGATATTTATTGGAATAGCCAGTATTTAATGAGCCTTTATTTTAATTGCCATGGCAAGGCTCAGAGACTACTTGAAAAAATTTTTGCAGTAATGAAAATGGATATCGATCGTTTTTCTGAACTTAACAATAATCTGTATAATTATTCTCATTTTATTTACGATATTTATAATCCTTCTATCTTTAATGCAGTAGAGCAAATATCTTCTTGGTTGAACAAATTTATCACTTTATTGCTTCCATATGTAGAGCCTACTATAGAGCATGAGCCCCAACAAATAATGAGCCTTCAATAAGAGAATTCAATAAATGCAGGTAAGACGATGATTACCTGCATCATGTTTTTAATTATAATGTGCAGGTTTTATGAGTATTAATTACTTTTTCTGCTGCTTCCCTATGAGTGGGTTTAGCACCGCACTCAGGATTATTATCCATTTCTTCTAAGATACTGCTAGCCATTAATTGCGCTTCATCTTTTTCATCTGCAGCTTCTAAAACATTCATCAAGCAAACTCGTGCATTAAAGTTTACTAAACTGCTACTTTCTGGCATAAGACTTTCTTGGACAGCCTGTAGCGCATATTGTTTCGCAACCTCTATTCCAGAGCCAAAGTCCTGATGTTTTTTGATATAGATATTCGCTAATTGGATTGAAGCTTGAGCTCGATGAAAGGCACTAGGTAATGCGAGTTGAGGTTTGATTAATTCAGCGGCTTTATCATACTGTTTCATATCTTGCAGACAATAATTAACGGGCATTTCATAAGTAGCAATACGATTTTCATAATTGTGAGGGTCTTCTTTTTCATCACAATTCAAAGTACTTAGGTATTGAGCTATTTTTAAGGCATTTGAAAGTAAAGGTAAACGTTCTTTTGCAGAAATTCCTGTGTAACGCCGTGCTTTACCTAAATAATGAAGCAACTGAGCATGACTAGATAATTCTCTCGGGCTGTATTTTTCTAAATGCTCATAATCATATTTTTTATCAAGAGCAAAGGCTGCTTCAAGGTAATTTAATACCAATCTTTCTTTTTCTTTTGGCGCAGGCTTTTCGTTAAATCGTTGTTGGTCTAAATGATTAGAATATAAAGTAAATACATCAATGTAACCTAAAGTATCTTCAGGCGTAAATTCTTTTTCTCTAATAGCAGTAGCAATAGCATCTAGTTTCATTCTTAAAGGCAAAATAATACCTTTTCCTTCATTAGAAAATTTTTTAAAACAGGCATCACCTTGCTCAATACTATTATCTTTTCTTTTTTTAAATAAAGCTTTATCTAAATAAAGATAATTTTTCAATAAACTATCAACATCTAATGTAAATTCAAGTGGCGAGTTTGGCTGAAACATTTTTGCTTTATACATAAGTATTAAACTCCAATAATTGTAAAATTGAAGTTTAAAAAAAAAGTAAGATTTTAATTACCTAACTAAATCAGGTAGTTAATCTCTTACAATTTATAATTTTTCTTTCACTAAGTCCTTTTCAATTAAAAGTTAGTTTAATGATTCAAGATAAATCCATTAATCGTAATTACAAATAATTATGTGGTAAAAGTTGTATCAAAAAATAGTTTTAGAACATATGGCACGGTACTCGTACCTCAAAGGTTATTGAGCAATTCTAGGATAAGCATTTAATGGTATTAAATTTATTTGATAATTTTAAACAGATTAAAATTTTCACACGGCTTTTTTTTGAGCAAAATAATCTAACGAAGCTAATAAGCATTTTAAAATTAATTTCTCATTTGTTGATTGCAGCTGAATTAAGCCGGCGCGTTCAAAGCCAGCAAGTGCACGTCTAACCTGGGCACGTGAATAAGTTACACTCTTTATTCCTTGATGAGACTCAACAAAAAGTTGTTCAGCGATAGATTGGTGATTAATACCCCGATCAAGTCCAACAACGCCTGTCTTTATATTCATATATGGCTTAATGCCTCAAGTAAGCAAGCTGCTGTATATGTGGTAATTCATACAGTGCTGCTAATTCTTCTCTATTGATCATGAAGTACATTGCGTCCTCTCAAATTTTGTAGTCCAATTACACATCATTTCGGGTAGAAAAAATGATGAAAAATAACCATGAAAACACTAAGCGTGCATTAATACTTATTTCGAGTATTTAAAATTAAATATTAACACATATTGAGAAGTATTCAATATCTGATATGATGTTTTTTAACAGTATGGATCGTGAGTAACTTATGAGTATTAAAGAAAAAATAGGAAAGCGTATTAAGGATGAACGCTTAGCAAAAGGTTTAACTCGAAAAGGGTTAGCGGAATTAACGAATGACCTGAATGTATCGCGTATTAATAACTATGAACGCGGTGAAAGAACGCCAGGTCCGCTGGAAATAAAGCAGCTTGCTAAAGCCCTAGAAGTATCCGCAGCATTTTTAATGTGTTTATCAGATGACAAACAAGGCGCCTTGAAAAAATCACCTGGCTTAGGTGCTTTAATTCCTATCTTAACTTATCAACAAGCTTGTAACCCAGTTGAGCATATTGATCAAATTAAACAAGATACCTATTCAGAAAAGGTCGATTTAATACCTATTGCGCCAAAGCTAAGTGAGCGAATTAGTGAATATGCTTTTGCTTTAGAAGTGCAAGATTCAAGTATGATTCCAGAATTTAGGGTAGGGGATATTCTTATTGTTGATCCACAAATATTACCTAAGCCTGGTGATTTTATTGTAGCTCAGCTCAATGAAGATAAAGAAATTTTAATTCGTAAATATAAACAGCTTTCTGCTACAAAGATAAATCCTGAATTTGAGTTAATTGCGCTTAATGAGGATTGGGCAAAAATATCAGTCAATTCTGATCTGAACATAAATATTATTGGGACAGTAGTCAGCTTAAATAGAATATTCCTTTAAAATGAGAGTAGAACTCAAAGTTAGTATTTATTAACTTAAGTAATTTGATAAGAAAAATTAATTGAGAAAGTAAGATGCCAGTTGTTTTGGAGACAAAAAGATTAATCTTAAAAATAATGGCCAGAGAAGATTTTGAACATATATTCTCTCTTTTATCTAATCCTGCTGTAAGGAAATATAGCCCTAATGGTGTAGTACAAGCAAGGGAACAAGTGCAACCTCTTATTGAAGCCGCGCCGGATTATTTTAAAAAACATGGCTTAGGATTGTTTAACGTTTTTAAAAAAGATAGTAGTGTTTTTATTGGTCAAGCTGGACTGTTTCATTTAGATTTTGATAGTAGCCGGCCTGAAATTGAGCTCGCTTATCGCTTGCGTCCAGAATATTGGCATCGAGGGTATGCAACTGAATTAGCAAGCGCTTTGATTAAATGGGGTTTTGAGGAAAAGAATTTAAATCGGATAATTGCAAGAGTTCATCCAGAAAATGAACGCTCAAGGCACGTGTTAGAGAAATCAGGTATGAGCTATCTGGGAATGATTAATTTCAGCAATAATCTAGTTCCTTGTTATGAAATTAAAAAAATCATTCTTTCTCTAGACCAGATACAATTACAACCTGCTTCTATAGATGATTATCCCATTATTCAAAATATGACTGCTTATTATGCTTATGATGTCAGTGAGTACATGCAGTGGCCTATGGAAGAAAATGGTATTTATGATATTGGCCAAGATTACCTACGTTATTTTAATAAAGAAAATACCTATCCATTTTTGATTCGTTATGATGGTAAACTAGCTGGATTTGCGATTATCGATAAAGAGGTAAGTGATATCAAAAATGATTATAATATGGCGCAATTTTTTATCATCAGAAAATTTAAAGGACGTGGGTTAGGTAGGCAAATTGCTTTTCATTGTTTTAATCAATTTCAAGGACGTTGGGAAGTTTTTGTGATGCCAGGTAATGAAGGCGCTTATCGCTTTTGGCGAAAAATTATCAATGAATATGCCAATGGTTGTTTTCAAGAAATAAGTCGTGAGGTGAACCAATATCCTCGCAACATTTTTACTTTTAAAAGCAAGAAAAATTAATCTCGTAAAGAAATCTTGTATTTTCTGAATCTTGCTCATAATATGACCGTCTTATTATAAATTTACTAAAATCTATGAACTTTCATGAACAAAGAATGCATGAGCTGATTGCCTATACGCGTACGAATAATTCAACTGCGCCATATGGCTGCTCCATTTATTCAGAAGATGGGGAGCTATTAGCAAGTGCATGTGGTAATCATCTAAGTCCTATTAATCATGCCGAAATACTCGCTATTGATGCATGTGCAAAAAAATATCCTAATATAAAGTGGAATACGTTAACACTGTATACTACCGGTGAGCCTTGTTGCATGTGTGCAGCTGCCTGCTGTTGGGCGAACTTAAAAGAAGTGGTATATGCAACAGGCATCCCACTCATGTTAGAATTATGGGGCGTTGAAAGCGAATTAAGAGCTGAATTTATTATCAATAACCATCCTAAAAAACCAAACCTTATTATAGGAATCTGCGAAGAAGAATCTAATTTAATGTTTAAAGAATATAAGAATAGATTTGCTGCAGCATTAAATAAATATCGTTGGCCATTACAAAGCAAAAGGGCATAATAAAGTTCTCAATAAGAAATGAACGGCCCTTTGGAAGGTCATTTAGAGTGCCAAAATATATAGCGCAACTAATTTTCTTCATGCACTAAATCAATATAATTTGCGGATCGATTAAAAAATATACTAAAATACTGCCCGAAATATAGGCATATCCCACAGGCCAATATCTGTTCCTCCATAAAAAGAGATTGAAATGATTCAAAAAGAAACTGCATTACAAATATATAATTTATCAAAAAACAATAAAATAACAGAACTTAAAGAGTTGCTCGCACAACAACAAACGAGGTTAGGGGGGCATTATTTTTGGGATTACCATACAGACAGTCACCTAATAGAAGGCGCAGCGCGCGATGCTATCTTGGCAGGGCATGAAGATATTGTAAAACTTCTTTTTGATGCTGGTTTGTCACCAGATGCTTATGCATACATAGATGATAATAATCGTGGTTTAGCGCCATTAATTCATTTTGCTGCCCAATCTGGCAGACTAAGTACCGTTAAGTTAATGGTTGAATATGGTGCAAAAATCTATTTAACCAAACGCGATAATAGAGACGGATGGAACGATAATTATGGCTTAAGAACCGCCGTAAAAGAAGGACATGTAGATATCGTTGACTATTTACTTGATTGTGGCGCAGACGCTAATGGATTATGCGGTGGTGGAACAATGGGAGAGTTGTACGGCGGCACCACGTTCTTAGCCAGAGCTGCTGATGATGGAAATATCCATATTTTTGAATCATTGATTAGACATGGTGCTAAGGTACCATCTACTCTAAATCTTGCTTATGAAAAAATCTACGTTCATGGATATAGAGAATACATATCTGCTATAGAGCGTAATTACAGTGATAGAGATAGGATAAGCAAGCTTGAATATGCTTTTAATATTTTCTATCAAAATAGATCAACTTTTAATGTTAATTATTCGTTAACATCAAAAGCTAAAGCATTCTTTGCTGAATTGAATGAGTTGTTAAAGGATGTTGACAAATTAAAGAATAACGAAAGGGAAAAAGACAATTTTTTACGATTACTTACAGATAATTTATCTAAGCAATTTAACATAATCGTAAACGATAAAGATCGTCTTAAACGTGATCTGAACAATTTATTAAATTCTTTAGAAGAGTTTGATAAGAAAAAAAGAGAGTTACAAGAAAAAGCAGATAAATTAAAAAATTCATATACACGCATTGTAAGAATATGTATGGATTATGCAATAGGTTGTGATTTCGAAGCAAAAAGCACAGGTCTTTTTTCTGGAGAATATGGCGGATTAGTATTTTTAGGCGATTTAGATGTTTCTGGCATGAATTTTATTGGTGTCTCTGTGGCAGGCAAGCCAGTAACTCAAGAAATTTTAGAAAAAGAAGCGAAATCTGGTGCTCAAAATGCAATTCTCACACCGCTTAATTTAATGGCACTTGATGATCAAGGTAGAAAAGATAGTTTAGTTAGTCGTTTAAATACAGCTCTGGATAAAAAAGGCAGATTGGTGAGTAAAGATGGTGTTATCAATTTAATTCCCTTAGAGCGAGCTGCAGCAATCGGTGATGTAGCGGCGGTAAAAGCTAGAGTTCAGGCAGGTGAAGATCCAAATTTAGAAAATGGATCTCCACTCGTCTCAGCAGCTCAAAACGGTCACATTGAGATTGTGAAAATTTTATTTAATGCACACGCTGAACATACAGCCAACAAGGCGAACCGCTTGATTTCAGAAGCTAGGGAATTTATATCTCACAACCCAAGCGTAGCATTTCTATCGGTGGTAAAGGGTCGAGTACATAAAACTTCAATTCCGCTAACACCTGATAAGTATCAAATTATTTTACCGGGCAATAAAAAATTGACCTCAGTTATGCACATGCTTAGAGGAATTGGTAAAGATACACTAAATAATGCTATCCAAACTATTGCTTTGGATGCCGAAGCAAAAAATCAAAACTTTATTGTTGTTGTTAACCATGATAGGTCTATCAAACTTATTGAATACAGTAATCTAACTGATCGCAAGGCGTTAATAGAAACTATCACGCCTATGATTAAACTGGCTGCCGATGAGTGGAACTACTTTCCTGCTATTTTTACTAACAGTAATAACTTTGATGTCATTGAAACACTGATTATCTCGCAGTATCAGGATGCCGCTAAAAGCAAAACGGCTAGTATTGAGGCAATTGAGGCTGCAAGAAAACAAAATCATATCGCGATAGTCGAGTTTCTTCAAGACAACCAAGATGTAAATCAGCAGGATAACGATGGAAATACACTTTTACACAAGGCTATAAAGACAGGCGATTTGGAGCGTGTGCGCGAACTCATTTTAAAGGGTGCAGATGTCAATCTGGAAAATAAAGATGGCCAAACCCCTTTAAGTATCGCTGCAAAATACTCTGGTAGTGAATGGGATATGTCAGACAAGCATACCAAAATTGTCCAAATACTATTAGAAAACAAAGCTGATCCCAATAAATTTAAATGGTCATCGCCTTTGGAGCTTGCAATAAATGCGGGCAATACTAAAGTTGTTGCTATGTTGCTCCCAGTGACGATAAAAAATGAAATAATTAGAAAAAGTTATTTAACACCAGAACATAAAGAGCTCCGTCGAGACCCTTGGTATGTTGACATGATGTTCAGCGCTTTGCACAAAAAAGATGGCATAGCGTTGTTAACTTTATTAAAAGAGTATGGTGCAGATTTTAATGTAAAAAGTGAATATGGCAGTACACTATTAAATGAAGCTATATATGCATTACCATCTTTCAGTAATATTACTAGTACGATGAGCGATCTGGTACGCGGTGGTTACGGTGCAGCACATATGCGTAATGCGCTTGAAAAAACACAAAAACAGCTGATTGAAGATTCGGAAAAATATTTTCAAGATGAGTTAAAAATGTTGGATTTTCTATTCGAAAATGGCGCAGATCCCCGAATAGGAGGTCGCGATGGACAGACTCCTTTAGCGTTGCTCATTGATAAAAAAGATTTAAATTATCTAGAAAAAGCAGCCGAGATTGTAATGGATCGGTTTATGAATCATGGAGCCAATGTTAATGCTGTTGATGATAATGGATTCACACCATTACATGAAGCGGCTAGAACAGGGGACTTAGTTGCGATCGAATATTTGCTCAAGCATGGGGCAGATATTAATTGTCAAAGTAAAACAAAGCGCACCCCGTTACATTGTGCAGCGGCTTGCGGAAACCAACTTTCCACAAAATTGTTACTGGAGGAAGGCGCTGATTTTACCCTGCTTGATGAAGATGGATTAAACCCTTTACAACTTTCAGCGAAAGCCATGGTTAATGACAAGAAGATATATAGCTTCAGTTCAATAACAGCTGAGCGTGAATTTGAGAGTAAATATATAGCCGCTCAAAATATTATTAAAGAATTTATCTCAAAACATACTAGAGAGGCTTTAAAAAAGCGTGCAGTAGAATCAGGTTTAAATGATATAATAAATCCACAGAAAAAAATGTTGTCAAACAAAAATAAGAATTTAACCGTTATCTTCGATATAGATGATACCTTAGCTGGCCATTCATCCATAGAAGATGAAGAAAAGTTATATTTTCTTAGAAAAAGTGCTTTAATCTCTGCAGCAGAACGAGAACATCAAGTTTTTCCAGGTGTTATTGAATTAATGCGTTTTCTTTATAGTAAAGATAATATTGAAGTTGCTTTTTTTAGTTCAGGCCAAAAACAACGCAATGTTGAATTTGTAGAAAAATTACTTATTAAAGCTTTAGGTCCGGACAGATACCAAGTAGTAAAACCTTCATTAATTATTTTATCAAGAGATGACTTAACACCAGAGGATAGACTTAAATCTAGGCAAATGTATGAAAACTTTGGCCTATCTGCAGGGAATTTTAAAAAAGACATTACTAAAGTAACAGATAGTACAACATTAGAAAATGTAATTTTAGCCGATGATGATTCAACTTATGTCTATTATGGACAAGAAAAGAATTTTTTACGGTGTCCAAGTGGAGAGTCGAAGTATTACAATGAGTTAAACAGAGAATATTCAGACCTGGATTACCAACAATATAAAGATAAAGAATATTTCTTCAAATTTAACACCGCTTTTTATTTAGCAGGCATGCTAGCACATTGTATAGAAGTTTTTGAAAAAGGCGAGAATGTGAATGCATTTCTATTTAATAAACATTTTACAAAATCATCGAATAAACTTTTTGGCTTTCAACCTACTCATGAATGTATGGAAGATAAAACAATTTTTGAAAAGGGCTTGGAATGTTTAAAAACAATCAATCCAGAAATCTGTTTTGTATCACGCGAAGATTATATTAATACATTAAATACGCCTGCCTCTGAAGAGGAAAATCAAATAATTGATGGTTTAAAAACCCAGCGCAGTGGTGAGGAGTGCCTTATTATGTAGTATAAAACACTTCATATCTGTGTTTGAGATAAAAACCTTTTGCTTGGAAATCAGCTGTTTCTGTATTCTTTATCCAATCTGCTATCTTCCAAGCAATTTCTTTTTTTTATACCTATTGCATAATGCTTGTTAGCTTCGGGCAAACCAAAATACTCAGGTAAATCTTCTGTGATTGTTTGACACATGGCTTGAGCTAATTCACCCGTTATTTTTTCAATTTGAATCATAATATCTTCCCTACCGCAATATCTCGAGCATCTCCTTCATAGCCATCCGGATCATCAAATGGCATATCGATATAACCCTTATTTCTATAAAATTTTAGCGCAGCAGATGAGGGCTCAACATGCAAGCTATGATAGCTCTGGTTCTTAAGCCACTTTGGCTATAAATTCGCTACTAACTTAGAGCTTCTCTTAACAAGAAGCCCATGTAAAAATAATATAAATTAAATTTTTAATCTTAATTACTAAAGAGTGAAGCTTTGATTTCTTGATTGTTCTAACTGAGCATGTTCAATTACTTCACTTATTTTTCGTTGAACATCTTTAGCAGGTTGTAAATCACTTAATAAGAACTTTTCTTGCGTTAAAGGATTAGCTCGATATCCTTTTTTATCTACTCTTAAACTAGTTAAAGTGTCTAAATCAAATAAATCACCATCTAGTCTAACTGGCTTGTTAACAATCTTCTGATTATATGAATCTCTAAATTGTTCTAGCTGTTTATTATCAACATTAAGAGCTTCTAATAGAGAAGTATTTGATTCCTGCTTGTCTAACATTTTTATAAAAGCTTTTAATGCGGAACTAAATTCATTATCGACTAAAACAGCTGGTAAGAATTCAAGTTCTAAGTTTACACCACGCTTAATCCGAGATATATATTCATATTGGGAATTCGCCATAGTAATGAATGCATCATTACCTAATTTCTTTAAATAAGAAAGGGGGTCATTCTTACCTTGTTTATAGAAAGCCGACATGATTTCTTTCGCAGCATAAGTATTGTTGAGGTATAAATGACGAGTAGTAGGATCCAAATCAAAAAAAGTTTGTAATGGGTTTGAATAATTTATTTTCTGGAAGAAATTAATAAGTTCAAATGAATTATAGTGATTATCTAATATAAGTTGACGGTTCTGTGGCTCTATAGAAAAGAAAGTTACAAATGGATCGCGATGCCCTAGCTTTAATAAAGACTTCATTACTTCAAAGCAATTATAATGATTGTTCACAAGTACATTATTCTGCTCAGGAGTAAGAGCTAAAAACTTATTAAATGCATTTTGATACCCTAGTTTCGCAAAGCCTTTTATAACCTCAAAGCAATTATAATGATTGTTCACAAACACATTATTCTGTTCAGGGGTAAGCTCTATAAACTTATTAAATGCATTTTGATACCCCAATTTCGCAAATCCTTTTATTACCTCTAACGAATTATAATGATTATTAAGAAGATTTGTTAATTTAGGCGTCTCCATTGAAAGCAGTAATGTAAGGGCATCTTGATAACCAATTTTTATCAATCCTTTTAAACATTCACCTGCATTGTAAGCATTTTCTAATAAAATATTTAAATAAGTGGGCTCTATATTCTTTAAAGTAGTAAGCGGTGATTTATATCCTAATTGATTAAAAATTTTTACTAATTCTTTAATATTACTTGCTTTTTTTACAAGCGTTACCAATTGGTCTTCTTCCCAATTTTGCAAGTCTTGTAAAGCATCTGTATGGCCATACTGTTTACAAGAAGATATTAGTTTAGCAAAATCAGAAGCATTGTTTATGATAGCTAGTTTTACTTTTTCTGAACTAAATCTATCTAAAGAGATATCGTTTTTCACTAAGATTGCACGAGCATAAGTGCGGTATAATTCAGAGTCTTTAGCTTTGTCAGAACAAATACTCCAGAAAGTCTCACGTGTTGATTGTGGCATATTAACTACTGCATTCGGGTCATCTAAAGAATAGCGATGTCCATCAATTTCTAATAAATTAGTAGAGCGAGTTTCGTTAAATGTTATAGATGAGCCATTAGAAAAGACCACACTTGTTTGTCTTGAAGTATTAAAGAACCTTGTATCACTTAGTAGTTTTAATATGTCAGCTGTATTACTAGCCATAACCAACCTCTCCAATTTGTTAAGTTTTACTTATTCGAGGTGCGGATTTTATCTTAATTATGTCTAATTAGAATAGAATAACAAATTGATTTATTAACAATGTCATAAAAAACAAAAGCCTTTTGAGGTTCAGCGCTTAGGAAAAAAGTAGGCTTATGATTATACTTAGAACTTATAGAAAGCGTAGACTACTCTTATTTTTATTTTATCGATACTTTTAGCTACTTTAGTCAGTAAGCCCTTTCTCTTGCTCTTGCCCCAATTAGAAAATAAGGGCAATTATTGCTAAGGATAATTTTATTTATCAGTTTAAATAATTCAATATCATTGCCTGAAATATTATTCCATTTGCTTCTTGATAAATTTGTCATAAATAATTTCTGCTGTTTCCTGATTTCTCTCGTCAGAGGAACTTAATAAATCTGCATAGATTAAGATAAACGGTACATTATTCTGCTCGTAAGTTTTGGTATCGAAATTCCAAAATTTTTTAAGTAGTTCAATATTGCCATTAACATCTCGTTTTAGCCGGCATTTGTATTGTAATAAAGGCAGTTTATCATATGCATAGAGGGTAATTAACTCGGGTTTTAAATAGGTAGTTAGTTTGGCCGCTGCTATTTCTCCACCCCAAAGAAAATTAAAATCTGTAGGGTTTACTTCTTTTAACAAAGCTATGTTATCTGTTGAGAATTTTTCCATTATTAATTTAGGGCGCAATTTTTCTATGTATCCAATACACCATTTATTAAATAAATCTTCTTTATTAACGAGATGCTTCTCACCATGATTTTTTGTGACTATATAACCGTATTTTTCTAACATTAAAAGAGTTTTACTTACACTTCCAAGGGCAACATCGCTCATTTTTGCAATTTCACGATAAGTGCGATCTACTGCGCTTTTAATGTTTAGTAAAGTAAAAATAATTTTTATACTGGCAACGCTAAGTGAAAAATGCTGGGTATCTAATATAGGTGACTTCTGAGGCGTTTCACCTTTGATAGAGATAAAAACGGGGGCTGTGTTGATAAACATATTGCCTGAGAAATCAATGTATTCAATATTTGCCTTTTGTAATTTTTCAGCAAGGACTTTGTTGATGTGGTTAGTAATTAATATACTTTTTTTATTTAAGTGCTGCAGATAGTGGGTGATTACACCAATATTCGATTTATCGATGTTGCCAATTATCTCGGGCTTAAAGGTAAGATTATTTTGTTGAATACGAATATTGAGCTGATTTGATCGTTTGTCATACCTGCATTCAGCGCCTAACTTGTTTTTTATTATAGACAACAATTTTTCCGTATCCATAACTATCGCTCCTGCTTTCTTGTTCATAATTATGGTATGTTCAATAAAAATGAACAACTTAAAAAAATGAACAAAGTTGATTTTCTAAGCGATAAAAAATTACTGCATAAGCTCTGATTTAAATTTATTTTTATAATTAAGTTTTGTTTATATGCTGTTAAAACAAATTCAGCTGTCAAGGAATCCTTGATAACTGAGTTTCAAAATGGACCGTACTGAAATCTAAAAGGTTAATTACGATAATTTAATTATTAGTAATATTACCATTAGTTCATTTCTAAGTTGATCCTTTATATTTCCTATTGTATCTATCGATTGCGCAAGTTAGGTTTCAATTCTCTTTCATCCCGTAGAAAATCATTTTTCTAAGGGCGCAATATACATACGTTGTATGTGGCGAAAAAACGAACTAAATTTCTTCTTCTTTGCTATCAGGTAATTGACTTAAAGCAGCACGTTCACGTTCTAGTTCAAACCGTAATTCTTCCTCTGTTGGTAAGTAAGGGAGGTACTTAGAAGCAAAGAGTTGTTTGCTGTCAGTTAACACAGAATATTTAGCGACAGCTTCACTTTTTTGGCTGCAGAGAATTAAGCCGATGGTAGGGTTGTCGTCAGAGCCTTTACGATGTTGGTCGTAAATTCTGACATAGGTATCTATTTGGCCAACATCTTGATGGGTGAGTTTACCTAATTTTAAATCGACTAACAAAAAGCATTTAAGTTTAAAATTATAAAAAACTAAATCGATGTAGAAATCTTGATCTTCAGTACTAATTCGTTGCTGACGCGAAACAAAGGCAAATCCCTTTCCTAGCTCCAGTAAAAAATGTTGTAAGTTATCAATTAGTGCTTGCTCTATGGTGTTTTCTAGTAGTGGGGCATGAGGTAAGTTAAGAAAATCTAGGATATAGGGATCTCGTAAATAGTGTTTTGGATTTGTTTGTAGCTCTTGGATATGTTCTTTAGCTTCAGCAATTACCGGTTGTTTATCCTTACTTGACAGCAATCTCTCAAAATATAATGTACTGATTTGCCTTTCTAATGCACGTGCACTCCAATTTTGTTCTATACACTCTTGTAAATACCAATCTCTAGCTTTTTGGTTTTCTACCCTTAACAACACTCGATAATGCGTCCAGGTCAATTCGGAACGCACTGCGTTCCATTTTGGGTAAGCTAAATAAAATGCACGCATATTTCTTAAATTACGTTCATCAAAGCCTTTTCCAAACTTACCTTTGAGTTGTTTAGAAAGTGATTTTAGTTGCTGTTGTCCGTACTCAGCGCGTTTTTGCCCTTGTTGCTCATGTTCAACAATCAAGCGCCCTACGTTCCAATAGGCTTGAACCATTGTATGGTTAACTGTAGTTTGTAACTGAGATCTTGCTTCATTTAATGTGGTTCGAATTGCAGCAAGTAGTTCTGAATGTTGGTTAGTTAAATCAGTCATTTAATTTTTTCTCTTTAGGTTGTAGGGCAATAATATCAGCCGATTTAACGATTCCCATACACTTTAAAATATAATCGGTAATTAGTTGCATTGGTTTTCTCAACCGCTCTACATCCGCAATAATATAGCCTGCAATAACATCGCTCGTCATTTTATGATTCAGCCAGCATAGCCTTGATGCAGCGTCAGCGTAATCAAGGTTTTTATTCTCCAAAGCTAGAATTAGCAGTACGCTCAAGGATCAAATTCGCCCAGTTTTTAGGAATAAGGCCTTGACTTATGTAATGATGGAATGAAGAGTGAGGCCAGTCGTGTAGTGATTTAACTGAGCCGTATTTGATAGGATTATAATGAATATAATTAACATGATTTATAAAATCTGCCTCATCTTTAATGGTATGTTCTCAAAAACGTCGCTGCCAGAGGCAAAATTCATTATGTTTGGTTTTAAGCAATGGTAAACCTGACTTATGTAGGGAGTTTGAGAATAAAGTTTTAATTTTCTTCCACCTTGATAAGACAATAGTAATTGAAGGATTGGAATAAATAAACCTTGATTACACTTCGTTACATCAAGGCTACGCTTGCTTAGAGTCTAGGCACAATCTTTACAATTAAAAATTATTTCCATTAGTTATCAGATAAGACTATTAATCGTAATAGCATATTGCTCTTTTAGAGTAATGGCTTCAGTGCACTTTTCTGCTTTGTTTTTTCAAGTTATGCGTCGGTAAGCATTCCAATGGTTTACATAATTATTTTAAGGGAACAAACGTTGATTGATACCTGTTAATTGCGGTCAAATTATAATTAATACTCCAAAATAGTATCAAAAAGGCTTCCCTTTTCTTATAGATAGATTTATCGAGTATTGGAATTGTGGATAAATGGTAAATTTAGTTTAAACAGTTTAATAATTATCTCAGCTTTATTTTGGCAATCAAGTTTCGATTTAAGGTTATCTATATAGCATTCAATTGTTCGAGGAGATACTTTAAGTTCTTTTGCCATCTCTTTATACTTTAAACCTTGTAAAAGTAGTTGCGCACATTCTGATTCTCGATGAGATAATTTAATTAATGAATGTTTTTCTGGTCGATTATTCGCCTTACAGGTGTCAGGGTTAAGAAGTTGTATCGTACTTTTCTCTGCCATTTTTATTAATTTATTTGCTTTATCTTTAAAATAAAGCCCGTATTGATGTAATAAATCTAGGTTGCTTAAATAAAAATGATTAATAATTCGCGTATTGTTTGTCGTGGTAGCAAAGCAATAATAATCAATATATTCTTGATGCTTTTCTGCAATTGAAATGCCATTTGAAGTATTAAAATTAAGCGCAGCATCAAGCAGTAATTCCGGACAGTCTTCAGTTAACCAGATGTAATGATTTAAAGGTTTGATTAAGTAGGATTGGGGTACTGTCATTGTATTCATGTAATTTTTTTGGAAAAAATGTTCTGTCCATTTTTGATCGGAAGATAAGCGTATCATTCGACCATCAAAATAGATTCTGTAAAAATTAAAAACAGTCATACCATGTGGTGTAAGTTTAGGATTTATAATGTCTGCAACTTCATGACAGGATGAGATAGCTATATTTGCCTTCATTTTGATTATTTGATTATAAAAATGAACAAAGATATCATTCTGTGTGATAAGCGCCAACTTTTTTTAAAATTTATATCAATAATAATCAGATAACTGCTTGTATGAACAGACCGCTTACTTTGCCTCACTCTACTAAACCTGCGTCCGACAGAGCACTTTTAACTGTAAGAGTCTTATTTTTTGTTAAAATGTTGTTAGTAATTCCATTTGGAGTAATTAGCTCTACACTGGTTCTATATACGACTCATAAACTTAATCTTTCTGATTTATCGGCTATTAACTTAATAGCCCTTTTTTTGGGATGTACTGGCATTTTACGAATTACAATTGGATATATTGCTGGCCTACATCTTTCTTATCGTCAATTATTGTTATTTAGCCCTTTGTTTATGATGATAGGTTGCCTTTTAGCCACTTTTCCAAGTTATCTTTACATTGGAATATCTTTTGTTGCGCTAGGTTCAGCCTCTACGATTGCTGTGAACTGCTTACTTACGACTTTATTTAAAAATGATAATTTAAAAAGGGAAACAGTCTTTCTTCGCAATTATAGTGGAATGAATATTGGTTATTTAACAGCTTTTTTCTTGAGCGGTTATTACACTATTTACCAAGACTATCAACGCTTGTTCATGATTACGAGTATCATCTGTTTACTTGGGTGGGTAATCATTGTTGTAAATTGGCAACAACTTAAGCTCGAACACAATAATGTTCCAAATCAAACTTTTTTAAAACAGTTAATCACTTTGCTTGGTATTATGCTTATGCCATTTTTATTAAGCAAGTTAATGCAAAATATAGTAATCAATAAAACATATTTCTTTGTTATCAATCTGATTTTGTTTATGTTAATAAGTGCATTTGTTATGAAAAAAAGTAATAAGCCATTGCAAAATAAATTAGGCCTGTTTTTTATATTTGTTGTACCTGTACTTATCTTTGCAACTTTACAGAATTTAACGCCTACATTATTGACATTGTTTATTGAAAGACAGGTTGATAGGCATTTTTTTATTTTTACAATTCCACCCCAATGGGTTGGGTTAGTGAACATCACAGCAATTATTATAGGTGGTCATTTACTTAGTTATCTATTTAAATGGCTAAGAGAAAAGGGAGTAGACATAAATCCAGCTTTGCAATTTTCTGTCGGATTAATAGCGATGGGTGCCTCATTATTTATTGTTGTTATAGGAATCTTATTGTCTAGAAGTCTTGTTAGTATTCATTGGGTAATTGTAAGTAGTCTATTGCAAGGCATTTCTGAATTACTAATAGTGCCGATTGGTTTTTCCATAATAGCGAAAATTGCATCGCCAGATACTCAAGGTTTGATGATGGGCTGTTGGTTATTATTATTAAGTATTGGTGCACTACTTTCTGGTTATTTATCTAAAATTATTACTCAGCTGGATTCACATCTTTTTTTGCTTGGTAGCCTTTCTGTTAGTGTGGGTATGATAATTATTTTATTTTATAAACTGGAATTAAGCTCCAGCGTTTAGTGTTTACGGCACTTAGTCTTAAGGTAAGTACCATATTTCAATGGCAAGAGATAAATTAACTTAATCAAAATTAAAAACTGCGTTTACCTGTAATAACGGAATAATATCAATTCTCAAATGATCTACCTTTAGCAATAGAATAATATGATTAATTATCCGTGTTTTTACGGATAATTAAGTGTTTATTTATTTGCTAAAATGCTGCTATATGATCACTATGGAGGCAATTCAATTTGTTTAGTTGAAAGAGAATTACGGTTTTTTGCGTGATTATATAGTTAGAGTATCGATGTAATGGTTGAATAAAGCGCATCACATAAATTCCGGCTGAATCCTGAATTTTTATTATTGCCTATCTACAAGAAAAATACATATTACTCGAGTTAATTAAGGTTAAGAAGAGGCGATGTTAAATATACTTGAGAAAAGCCCCTAGAGCGCTCTTTTATCTACCACTCACTGATTCGAAGGTTGCTGTTTGGTCAGTCATGCAAGTTCATCTATGTCATCAATCACAATATTTAGAAAAATTACGAACTGACTGGGGTCCAGAACGCTAGGTGAAGTACTTAGAGGAAATAGAATCCCTGACTACAAAGCGCTAATGGATTTTCTTAATACGCGTTTAAACCAACGTGTTATGTCTTATTCGTTTTTTGTAAAATAAAAATAAGAGTTGTAGAATGAGAAAACAAGTTATTTATTTAATAACTGATAATCAACTGTATGCCTCAAGGCAGTATGAAGAAATCAGTAAACTGTTTAAGCGTTATGATATTGACATCATTACCACGATTAAAATACAAAATGAGTTAGAATTAAGATTACTTTTAGAAGAAAAATGGACTGATAATAAAGAGGTACTTGCTGCCTTAAAAATTCACAACACCTTTACCTTAGAATCAAATAAGCAGTTTAATTCCGTTAGGCGGATTGTCAAAGATTGTTGCATTTTACACGCGTATCAACTAAAAAATGGAAAAATAATTTGCAATAAATTTAATTATTCGACATTAGGTTTTTGGGATGACGCTAAAATTCAACTCCCTTGTCCCCATTCAGAATTTTTTTACAAAAAATTTATACTTAAAAAATCTAATTTAACCTATTCTGATTTAGAATGCCGAGGTATGAAAAATACATCGCAGGCGATGGCAGTATCAAAATTTATTTGTAATAAAATTCATTACGCTAGGCCAACTAACCTTAATTTTAATCCACAAGAACAACAATCCAGTATTGATTTTTGCAACGATCCAGCGATTTTTATACGAAAAAATAGCTATTTTAATAATCCTGTGGCCAAACAATATGGTATTACCAATTTATTTTATATCGTATTAAACCGTGGTGTCTTTTTTAAATCGGCAAAAAATCGTAGGGAAAAGAATTACTGGTGTCCTCCTCTTAACGCGGGTCTTCCTTTAACACCTAAAAGAGATCTTATTCATGAATTAACCTATATGGCACATGATTTTGGCCATTTCTTAATACCCGATTTATTATATACGGGAAAACATACAGTAGAAAATCAACAAATTTATATCATTTATCGCATGATGAGTGAAGCATTCACCTTAGTTCTAGCTGATATGATGTTTGTTGATAGCCTTAAAAAGAGTGGCTTTGAATATGATTATTCAAAGCGAAAAATTTATCCGCTTTTTGAAGAGTTTGACATTGATCTTAGGCAAACGAGCGATTTTCTCAAAAATATAAAAAAAATATTAAGTGCTTTAGTTCAATTTTGTCTTAAAGGCAATGACAGTGGTTTATACGAACTTTCAAAAAAGTATCGTCATGGTTCGAATAACCTTGAATTATTTAAAGAAAAATATATGAAATTTTTCTGTGAAGATTTTAAGTGGACCAAGCATAACTATCAGTGTTTTAAAGCTAATTCGAAAGAACTAAAAAAATGGTGGAAATTAGTAAAACCTCTACGCGATGAGGGAAATCTTGCCATTGATACAATAGAAGAATTTTCCTTACAATTGAGCACTTTTCACCCAGATGACCTAATTGATAATATATTTAGCATTCTTTTTCAACGAGTGGGAGAAAGTTTACAATACAAAACTGAATGCCTTGATAATTTTGGAAAACGCCAACGTAAAGCGTTGTTTAAATACATGATGGGTCAATTACTCTTATTTGTCCGCTTTGAGGAGGTAATAAAAGAAGCTAAAGACTATCAAAAAATGATTATAGATTATTTAGTAGAAATTAAAGAAGAAATAAAAATGGAAAATATTCAATTTTGTAAAACGGTACAAAACGATTTTATAGCTCTTTTATTGGATAAAAATTTTATTAATTATGATGATGCAGCGACATTTAAAGATGTATTCCCTGTTTTTGAGCCTTGCTTTGCTTTTTATGATGAAAAAAAAGAGTTTTACCGGGATTTATCCCTAGTCGCTTATGAGAGTATTTATGCAGCCTAATAATATTATTGACACCTCTACCACTAAGTTAAATTTAGCACAACGTCTTTTCGAAATTTATAAAGGCACACCACGTATGGCAATTTTAATGTCTGGAAAGGGCAGTAATGCCGAGACTTTATTGAGCCAAGCTTACCGATATCCGAATTTAAATTTTGTCACGATATGTACTGATCAGAAAACCAGTCAAGCGCGTTTAATTAGCGAAAAATATGAATTAGATTATTTTTGTTTAGAAGGGAAGGTGACTACCCACGCACAACGAGAAAGCTATTTTCAGCAATTAGGAGTTTATTTGCGATCTCTGAATATTGATACGCTTATCTATGCTGGTTTTATGAAAATTAGTCCTTCTTTTTTTGTGCAAGAGTTCCCAGGAATTAATGTCCATCCAGCTGATTTAACCATTAAAAATGAGCAAGGAAAGCCGCGTTATGTAGGAATGCATGCTATTCGCGACGCGATTAATAATGGTGAAGTTTATTTGGCAAGTACAGCGCATATTGTTGATAGTGAGGTTGACTGCGGCATGCCTGTTATGATTTCTAAGAAACTATCTCTAAATGGTAGGTTGACACGTGACATTTCTTTAGTGCATGAACAACTTAAACTAAGTTGTGAACATTTACTTTACCCTTGCTTGTTAGAGTTATTGTCAAGGGGTGCTCTTTGTGTTGAAAGTCTTCCGTACCGTTGGGAAGATTTGGAAAAAAATTTAAAGCCAAATGCTAGTCATTATTTTTCAACAAAACTAATTGCCATGCAAGACGCGACGACCCCTCTAGATTTAGCTTATCTAGCGCAAGATTATTCAGCTGAGGTTGATTTTGATTTCACAACTATTGAGCAAGTGATGGAAAAAGTACAAGAAGAATTTACCGAACTTCGAGAAGCCTTTACTCATCGTAATGATAACTTCGAACATTTTATTGAAGAAATTGGGGACTGCTTTTTTCATTAGTTAACTTATGCCGATTTATTAACTTACACCCTGAAGGTATTGTGAAAAAAAATGTATTGAAGTATCTACAACGTTGTAAACACATTGAAACGGCCCTTGAAAAAAATAATCAAAATTGGTCACACGTGACTCCAATTAGGATTAAAGAGTTATGGCGCGAGGTTAAAAAAAATGAAACAAAATAATCTTTATAGAGAAAAAATGACTAAATTGATAAAGTCCGCGGGTGGTGAAATTGACGAAACTGGTTTCTTTGTCTTAAAACCAGGTTGCATGATACTCAACATGACTCAAGAAACGGGACAAGGAAAAGCACTTTATCAAGAATTTAATATTGATATCGATAGGCCTGCTTATGAGCAGCGTGCTGAGTTTAAATCAAGAGTTACTTATTTATCATTCTCTACACAGCCTAAAGACGCAACAGAATATAATAAAAAAATGACTCAAGTTTACCAACATCTATCAGTCCACACTGCTACACACATTGATTTTTTAATTGCCGGAGTGACTATTGAAACTTGTCTTGAGTTTGTTGCACACACCGAGGCTAAAGTTGCACGTTTAACTTCTAGCAATACAAAAGCTATGGATGAGACGTTATATCGCTTGCAAGGTGCAGCAGAAGAACAAATCTTACAAAAAAAATTTATTTTAAATTTTATTGATTTTAAAAAAACATTTGAGCATGAATATAATCTGCGCACATTATCAGAGAAAGGAATGGAATATGCAAATATGCTTAATTTAGCTACTAAGGTAAATGCATTTACTTTTAGTATGAATTTAAAAGATTATCATAAATTATTTATTGGCAGGTTAAGTAATCAGGGCAATGAACAAGAAGTACAAGAAATTTGTACTAAAATGTGTCAGCTGCTTCACGAGCAATTTCCATTAGTGATTAAGACGCCTAAAGACTATTATGCGATGAATAATGGTGTAAAGTATTTAAGCTAACTACAAAATGGCAAAAATTATATGAAACTTCATACCATTGTGTTTGATTTAGATGGTACGTTAATCGATTCTGGGCATTTAATGGAGAGTGCCTTTAATTATGCGTTAAGCATTTATAACATGCAGGTAACCGTAGAAGAATTAGAAACTATGCGCTCCTTAACGTCTGCCGAGTTATTTAGAGATAGATTAGATGAAACAAAAGCTAAAGTTGCAGTAAAGCGCCTATGGGATTACTCACATCGTTCTATAACTGATACATTGCTTATTGAAGGAATTAAGCCGATTCTAGAGCAACTAAAAAACAAAAAGATAACCATGGGTATTTGGACGGGACGAGATAGAGCTTCAGCTTTGCGCATAATAAAACATCATAAAATAGATCATTTCTTTAAAGCTCTTGTAGGAGGTTGTGAGGTTTCAAAAAATAAACCATCTCCTGAGGGCTTGCTTTTATTGGCACAACAATTAAATGTTTCTTTAAGCTCTCTTATGCATGTGGGCGATCATGATCACGATGTATTAGGTGCAATGGCTGCCGGTGTAAAATGTGCATTAGTTGGTTGGTGCTCTTCTAAACTTGTTCAACAACCTACCCAGCGTGCCCATTTTAATTTTAACTCAGTTGATGATTTTAGCCAGTGGATTGAGCAGTTTAAGTAAAATCAAAGGAATTAATTTAAATGTATGCAAAAACGTCATTACCATTTTTTAAAGAAAATGTATCTTATCGAGGGCGTCTTTATATTGTTTCAGGCCCTTCTGGTGTTGGAAAAACAACAATCATAGAGAGCCTTCTCAGTAAAGATAATCATTTAGAAAAAATTGTAGCATATACAACACGCGAGAGACGTGCCCATGAAGAGGCCGATCGAACCTATCACTATATTAGCCGAGAAGCGTTTAGAGATAAAATTAAAAACAATGACTTTCTTGAATACATGGAATTTAGTGATCAGCTTTATGGTTTTGGTCTTTCAAAGCAAGAAGTATTGGCAAAACTAAAACAAGGGATTGATCTCATTGTTGATTTAGACTACTCACAAATACTGGATTTGAAAAGTAAAATTCCTAATTGTTATTCAATCTTTATAGTACCGCCTTCACTTGAGTCATTAAAGATAAGGTTAATATCGCGTGGTGAAAATGGAGAAATAATTGCTAAACGTATGACTTATGCAAAAGACATCATTGAGCATCAACAACTGGGTGATAGGATAATTGTGAATCAAGACGGTAAAATTGAAGAGGCGGTAGAAGAAGTCTTAGAGCTTATTCATGAGTACCGCGTTAGTAATCAGCATACTACCGAAAAATTTGCCAGTGAAATTCTGTCAACAAAAACGCTTTAAGCTAGCCTACCCTTGAAACGAAGTGAAACCCGGGTTTCGGCCTTACAGGCCTGCACCTAGGATACTAGTTAGCCAGCGTAGCTTTGATGTAGCGTAGCATAATCAGGGTTTATTCGCCAAAGCCTGAACCATTGTTAGGCTCAAGGATCAAATCAGCCCAATTTTTAGGAATAAGCCCTTTACTTAAGTAGTGAATGAATGTTCTCAATTAGCAAATTTGATTTCCTAGCTTGTAAGGTTACAGTGAAGAAAAATGTTCCTTCAGGAGTGGTACTCTTTCTATAATTTACCATTTTAAACTTTTTTGCTGGTTGGATAAGACAATAGTAATGGAAGGATTGTAATAAATAAACCTTGATTACACTTTGTTGCATTAAGGCTACTTTTGCTTTGAATAATTTTTAGAATTAATAAAGTAATAGCAGAGTATACTCCTATCATATTATTTGTCGGTATAAAGCCAATTAAAATTGTAGCTACCCCCATGGTCAGAATAGAGTAGGCTAGGATTATTTTTCTACCATAGATATCAGATAATAATCCCATCAAAATAGCGCCTAATAGCCTAGCTAAATACCCGGCGAAGAAAGTTAAAAATACAAGAAATAATCCTTGAGACGTATCTCCCATCAGATATTTAGCAATGTAAACGGATAGTAAGCCGCAAATAGCCATATCAAAGGACTCAACTAAATTACCGAGCGCACCTGCTAGAATGATTTGAGTTTGATGTTTCATAAATTAAGCCTGTTTTTTTTGTAACTCTGATCTTGTGGTTAAGGATTCTTCATCTATGTGGTCAAAGAATAATAAACCGTCGAGATGATCTATTTCATGTTGGAGAATTCTCGCTTCTAGTCCAGTAGCTTTCTTAGTTATTCTATTACCATCTATGTCGAAACCTGTATATTCAATTTCCATAGAGCGCGGAATTTGTCCCATTAATTTACCACAATTTAAGCATCCTTCATAATCTGTTTGAATTGCATCTGAAAGAACTTTGTAAGAAGGATTAATTAAAGCAGTATCTGGAATAGGATATTCAGGTTGCCTGCGCTTAGTGTAGTTCGTTCCAAATACGATTACTCGCTTACTAATCCCAATTTGAGGAGCTGCAACACCTACTGCACCTTGTTCAGCCATAATATCAAACATATCTTTAGTAAGTTGTTTAAGCCAATCACTGCCGAATTCTGCTTCTAATACAGCTTCTGCAGTTTGTCTTAAAATTGGATCGTTTTTATCTAGAAGTTTTTTCATAGAGTTCCCGATTATTAATAATTATCTTTAGTTTTAGTTTTGTTGTATAACACTTTTTTTGGTCAGGAAAAGGTACAACATCTTTAATTTCTCTCAAGCAATAATTACCTAAAGCAAATAGTTTATTGCACTGACTAGGTTCTTTTTTCTGAATGAAAAAATTTTCTCCTTTGAAGCCGAAAGAAAATATAGCTCTATAGTCCGTAAAGTTTGTTGGGATTGAAGTTCCCATTACTAAGCCTTGGCTCTGTTGCTTATATTGCTTTAAGAGAGCTGCATGATCTAGACAAAGAAGTTCTGCCCATAGTTTAGGCTGTTCTTGATAAATAAAATCAGCTTGATAACTGCCGTCATATTGCCAAAGCCCTTTTTCAATTAAATTTTGCTCTATAGAAGGTTTTGAAGATAGAAAAAAGAGTTGCCCGTTTTGATTAATTAAAGCAATTGATATGTAGTCTGTCTCGAGTTGTCCTAACACATTGGAGAACAATCGACGTAATATTACATAATGTTCAAAAAGAAAATCCTTCGTTTCCTGATGAAGTATAATTTCTACAGCTGTTACATCCATATTAACCAACTTCTTAAATGACATGGGTATATTTTTTATGTTTCTCTTTGTAGGAAGAAATAGAACTAATAGCCAAGTCAATTATTTTTAATAAATTACTTTTAGAAGTATCAATTGAACGCACTTCTTTAATTAATTCTAATACGAAATCAGCATAGTCGTCAGCATTATCTGTATCTTCTCGATATAGTTGATGGATCATGGAGTAGACATTGAAAAATAAATGATTGGGATTGAACCGCTCTTACAGCTTGGTTTAAGGCATGAGCTTATTATAAGTCAAAAGGGTTAGAAGAAATCTATATTCCTTTGATAATTAAGCCAGCCTAGGTTGGGCTAAGCAAATGTAGCCTGAGTGAAACCCTGGTTTCGGCGTATGTTAAATGAAAATCAATAATTAACAAAAAAGTTATTAGCTATTTCAGATAAGAAACATTTAAATTTATAAATTCTTTTTTTAATGTATTTATTGGTATGATAATAGGATTTAATTCCTCATTCATAACTGAGTGTATGTTAGCTAGATAATGAGATATAAATTAAATGTTAAAAACTAGTTTTAAAAAACTTTACTCCTTTTATTTTAATGCCCCTACGGGAACAGGTAAATTAATTCCACTAATAGTGATTGAATCAGCTGCTATATGTATAACTTATTTTATTTCAGTCTATTTAAGAAAGTCCTTAGGTTTTGACTCTTTTCAAGTTGGCAAGCTTATCTCAGCATTATCTATTGGAGTTTGTACAGGCTCTGTAGTTAGTGGCTATTTAACTGTGAAATTAAATCCTACTAAAGTAGCTGCGTTAGGATTTCTTATTTATGCCCTAGGTTTTTCCTTCTTATCAATGATTACTTCTTATTATCCTTTAATGTTTACTTTACTTTTGTGTGGTTGTGGTGGGGTATTTATTACGGTGGCAAACTTAACTGCTCTAATTAAGCTAGCCGAAGATGATATTATGAAAAATAAAATCCTTGTTATTCAGTCAGTGATATTTAATTTTTCTTTGTCTATATTTAGTTTTCTTCTTTGCTATTTAAAAACAGAACATATAAAAAATTTATTTTTTATATGCGCTATAGTTCTAGCTTGTACTAGTGTATTTGTATTTAGGATTAAAGGCTTTAATCCATCTAATGGAAAATTGATTAAATTAGAGAAAAATAAGGCTGATCCTCTGCTTTTAATGATGATCGTATGTGTGGTTTTTTTGTATGGGTTAATCTATTCTTTGGTCAAAGTTTATTTTCCTTTTGAAGTAAATGTCCGATTTAATAATAATCCCTGGATTTTATGGTTAATTTTATCTGCCAACCCTTTATGCGTAGTTTTACTACAACCAATGCTTATTAATAAGTTAAAATATAAAACAAATACCTTTTTACTATTAATTGGAGGGAGCCTTGTAGGATTTGGATATTTATTTTTTGGGTTAACGACGTATTTTTTGCCTAGCTTATTATTTATTTGTTTTGCAACGGTTGGAGAATTGGTTTTTTCGCCAATTTCAAAAAAAGTTGCTGCAATAAGTTTGGGAGAAGGAAAAGAAGGACTTGGATTTGCTACTTGGAAAATGACTTATTATGTAAGTGGTATTATTGGGGCGTCATTAGTAGGCTACTTTGGTGTTAATTATAAAACGATTAATGTTTGGATGTTTTGCGCGCCTTTATCATTAGCAATTATTCTTTGCATAATTGGTTTTGAATTATTCAAAAAAGCTGAAGTTATTGTATAGTTTTTATGGTTCTCTTAAATGAGAAAAATTAATATAATTTATATGGTTTTTTATATAGAAATAATTTAAATAATAATTGATAAACAGACTTAAAATTAATTTTTGGAAATTTTAATACAACCTCTAAAAAATTTAGCGTCAGCAGGAAAGAGGTATTCCATATTATATTTTTTCAAATTAAATCGTGTGTCTTGCTTAGCAATCTCTGAAGAATTATTAATGATAAAATTGCTTTTGCATTTATCATCCTGTCCAGGAGAATGATGAAAGTAAGTAAATTTAATTTTTCCTGTTATTTCTTGAAATAATGTTCCTTTGTAATCTCCGTTTTGTTGAGCTTCTAAAAAGGCATATAATTTATTTATCATTCTGATCAAAGAATGAAGGTTTGCTAACGCCCTTGTTTCAGTTTTAGTTTGCTTTTCTAAACAAATAAAAGGTTTTTGTAAGGAATAATAGATAGGAAGCTGAGGCTTATTGTAAATATCAAATTTATCTGGTTCTAACAAAATCGGAGTTTGTTGAATTCGATATATTTCCTGATAAGCTAATTGTATTTCATCTAATGGAATAGAAAAATTATCTGTAGCTGGCTTATAACCTAAATTTGCTCCTAAAGCTATACCTAGTATATGTTTAGTTGTCTCATTCAAATATGGGTTAGAGAGAATATTGTAAGTTTCTTGAGCTTTTGAAAAAGCAAAATTATAAAAAAAATAATTTTTATCATGTTCCCAGCTTTTAATCATTTTTTCAATTAGATATTTTTGTAAGTGTATCCATTTAGAATTGTTTTTTAGACTATCAATCCATTTAGAGGAAAAGAATAAAACGTTAGCTCGCCACGTACTTTTGCTTAATAAGCTTATTTCTTTAAAAACCTCCCAGTGATTTTGTATGTCTTTTGGTGTAGAACAGGTAATACCTAATTGCCGTTGAAGGTACATATGCTTTTTTTGATTTCCAATATTTGGAAGCATAAAGACACTTCTAGATCCAGCTGTACAAGACATAATCGAGCTAGAAATAGAAGTTCTTGAAGCTTTTTCAGCAATTAGCTGACGTGTTCCAATAAAAAATCCAGGGCCTTCAACGTAAATAGGGAAAGAAGTATGTTTTTGGTGATCGGATATAAACCATTCAAATTTTTTATCTAAAATCATCATTAATGGAGAGTTTTTAATGCCATAACTTAGATTTTTAAATATATCCTTTGGTGTATTAGAGTCTCCAAGGTGATAAAATTGTCCTAAGTCATCTTTTAAAATAGTACCTTTGCTATCACCAATTGTTTCGCCGTAATGATAAGATGCTAAATAAAGAGGATAATTATTGCCTGGGCCTAATTCATCAACTAATTGCGTAAATTTAACATCAATGTTTTTTACTGTTTTCCTAATTTCATTCCAATAGATTTTTCTTAGTTCCATAAATACACCTACAAACGACAACAATAAGATATATTTCAAGCTGTTATTTTACTATGGTTTTTGCCATGGTAAAAAAATTATTTAATAAATAATAATTAAGTGGCTAAATAGCGGCCCTAAAGAATGTACACATGGACATTAAATCAAGTGGAGCCTGTGTTTACTGATTAATCATAAAATTTTAAATGAGGTTAGGAAAAATAGTATGGAAATAAATAAAAAAAATAGCTTGTGTAATTATGAAATTTTTTTAAATGAACCTAAAAAAAATTTTAAAAACAAGAATAGAATTCAACCTTTAATTACTATACGAAAGAAGAAACTATTTAAAAAAAATCCTCTGCCTAAATTTTTAGACTGGCTTAGAAGACAAATAAACTCCGGAAATAAAAGGTTTGCATTGGATTCTCAGGATCTAATACTGTATAAACCATCAGCAGTGCAATCAAAGCTACTCTTTATTTTACCTGAAGTGTTTAAACAGTACTATAAATATTCAGGAGTCTGCGCAAAACTAATTCAGCTAGAACTTAAAAAGTCTTTGGCGATAACCTTTAATTATACCATTGTCCGAGATGGAAAAGTTATTGAAGTATTTCCTTGTCAATTTTTGGATCTAATCTAAAGAACAGCTCCCTATATTGCAAAGGATAAATACTCTATGAATATTGATTTTAGATTTAAACTATTACCTAACAAAATAAAAATGGAAAGAAGACAAAGAGCATATGAAATATGCTTCAATTTTACCTCGTTCAGAACAAATGAATCTGAAGATGCAAACGAGGTAAATGCTGGAAATTTAAGGTTTATTTATTGCCCAAAAGAATTCTTACTTGAATTTCATTCTTTTCAAGAATACATCGACACATATACCAACATCTCTATCTCTCTTGAAGTTGCTGCTTGGTCAATTCTTGATGATGTGTTTGACAAAGTACAACCTTGTTATGCAATTGTAATCGTTGAATCTGAGTTGCCTGATGGTGCAACTGTAAACATAAAAGCACAGCGAGGTTGGCAGAAAGAAAAAAATGCTTATCTTAGTCCACATATGCAGCAAGCAACGATTATTTAAAGTATGAAGAAAAATATATTACTTGGAGTTAACTCTGGCATTGGTGCAAAAGATACTATTCATTTAATCCGATCTCTTACTAAATTGTTTAATGTTAAAGTTGTTGTTAGTGAGCATGCTAATCATTTTTTTGATTTAAGCCTAGCTAAATCACTTGTGTTAGTATTTGACGACGAAAGCGAGTGGTATGCATGGAAAAAACGCGGTGATGAAGTGTTACATATCACCTTAAGAAATTGGGCAGATGTATTTATAATTGCGCCTCTATCAGCAAACACTTTAGCAAAAGTTACGCAAGGAATAGCTGATAATTTGCTTTTGACTATTGCAAGGGCATGGGTTTTTAATAAAAAGCCTCTCGTTGTGGCTCCTTCCATGAATCGATTTATGTGGGAGCATCCAATTACAAGGCGCCAACTAAATGAATTGCATAGTTGGAGAGTAAAAGAAATACCTCCAAGATGCAAGATGCTAGCTGGCGGTGATTTTGGTATCGGTGCTCTTGAAAAGCCAGAAATTATAACCGCATTTATAGATGACTTGATAAAAAATGGGTAATCCTTAATGAAACATCAATTATAATCGCATTTAAACAATTACAACGAATTAATGCTGAGTTTCATCACTTATAAATTAGGGTTACCAAATTTACTTATTCAAGAGCTGTTAAAGGTTAATATAGGCAAGACAACTATGTCTGATAGCACAAAGTTATTTTTATATGTTCAGTCAATTTTATTACTGATGCTAGTGCAGCTCGGTACTGATATTTATTTGCCGTCCGTGCCAGCAATTTATAATGATCTTGGTACGGACGAATCAGTAGTAAAGTTATCATTGAATGTAATGATAATTGCGCTGGGCTTTTCTCAGCTACTATATGGCCCTCTTTCAGATTATATAGGTAGAAAACCAATCATAATTACAGGACTTATCATTTTTATTATAGGTAGCTCATTACTGATTCTACCTCAATCTATATTTACGTTAATCTTAGGTAGAACAATACAAGGACTGGGCCTTGGTTTTGGCTTAAGTATAGGTTCGGCAATAGCTTGTGATATTTATAATGGAAAAACGCTAAATAAAGCGATAAGTGTTATATCTGCCCTCTATGCAGTTATGCCCGTTGTTGCTCCAGTAATGGGCGGAACCTTACAAACCTATCTAGGCTGGCAAGCAAATTTCTACTTCTTATTTATATGTGGAATCATAATGTTTTGCCTCATTAAATTTTTTTTTAAAGAAACTAATGTTTATGCAGGATCACAAGATTTCCGCTTAAATAATTTAATAACTATCTATTACCAGTGCTTAAAGAATAAGGCATATACTTATAATTTATTTATTGCAACTTTATTCTACGCAGGCGAAGTCTCCTACATAATACAAATGCCGTTGGTCGCTCAAGAAACCTTTGGACTATCTCCTATGCAAACAGGATGGCTCATTATATTTACCTCAGCGGCTATTATAGTAGGGAGTAGCTTTTCAACAATTTTAATTAATAGATTATCAGCAAATGCTCTCATTTTTTTAGGCGTTATATGCGCTACTTTAGGTATCATTTTATCCTTTATATTTATGATTTTTAGCAAACACACTTTAGTAACTTTTATATCACCGATGGTGTTATTCATGCTAGGTTCTGGATTTGCTTTCCCTAACTGTATTGCTAATTGTTTAGAGGTATTTCCTAATAGGGCAGGCGCTGCAACGGCGTTGGCTTTAGGATTACTAACGCTATTGGGTGGTTGTTTAACCATAATCGTGGCAAAAATTCCAGCTCATAATCAT
Organism: Legionella sp. D16C41; assembly: GCF_048541585.1. NCBI lineage: Bacteria > Pseudomonadati > Pseudomonadota > Gammaproteobacteria > Legionellales > Legionellaceae > Legionella > Legionella sp. D16C41. The sequence continues at coordinate 1,249,496 of NZ_CP183303.1, forward strand.
TGGGCGCTGTCTTTCTTTGTTGTAGTTACAGTTTTTCTGATGCTAATTACATCTCTTTTTCTTTATAGAACCGCAATAAAGCAAGTGTAGATCGTAGTGACGAGGTTGAACCCGGGTTTCGGCCTTACAGGCTTGCACCCAGGCTACTCTAACTTTAATAGGCGAGTATTTAACTTCTTTGAGAATCAGAGAAAACTTTATTTAATAAAAAAGCTAATCTATATCCTGCTAAAGCCAATTGTTTTTCAATGATTAATGAGTTTTTAGCTAAGTAGTTTGCTTTGGGTTCCCCGGAAAAATCAATATCATATATATTTGTTGCAATTTGATAGCCTTCTTTATGCCAACTTTCCGGATCAAAAGTAAAAGCTTTACTATCAAAATTTTTTACTGGTTGGTGGTTGGTAATAATAGCTGTAATTAATTCTGCATCGATAAGATTTTTTGAATTATGGGGAAATCCATAGCTTGGAAATAAAGTCATACCGCTATCCCAAAGTTGATGTAGATTATTTAAAATATCGCCATTTTCTTCTTTAAAGGATATTAGGTACTTATTTCCACCTCTATCACCGTCTGGAAATTGTTTGGAATATAAACTTGAATTATGGAGGGGTTGATGTATATCGCCTATAAAATGGATAAGCATAGCTAATGATCTAGCTCTAATGCTTGGATTGCCATCCAGGTGGCTTAAATTGTCAGTTAATTCCTGAATTGCCCATACTACATTTTGTGTATATATTTTCTCAGGTAGAGTGCCATCTACACTGATAGGGTCATCTTTAAAATGCCAATTAAACATGGTATGTAAGAAATTGGGCTTAGAAAATAGATGGTCTGGCCATACGGCTATTTTCATCATGCTTCTATTGGGATATTTAGCATCATAATCATATTGATAGAAGGCATTATTTTCTTGTTCCATAATAGGTAACAATTTTTTAATTTCTTCTTTGGCTTCTTCATTTAGATGTTGATAAGCAATGTTGGCTACTAACATATGCCCCATTTCCCACCAAGCAAAGACTTTAAAAGGGAGGATAAAACTTAAAAATAATAGAACAATCCTTTTCATTGTAAAAATCCTTTAAATCTTAAAGTTAAAGACTTTATCTTTTAATTGCAATATTTTTATAAATGTAGCGAGCGTAGCCTTGATGTAGCATAGCGTAATCAAGGGTTTACTCGCCAAAGCCTAAACCATTGTTAGGCTTAAGGATTAAATCATCCTATCTCGCCAGGTTACAGTGAGGAAAAATATTCCTCCAGAAGTAGCGTTCCTTCTATAATTTACCATTTTAAATTTTTTTGTTGGTTGTTGGATGAGACAATAGTAATTTAATGATTGGAATAAATAAACCTTGATTACACTTCGTTGCATCAAGGCTACGCTTAAAACCCTGCTTTGCCAAATAAGCAAATTTATCTACTTTGGTAAAGGAGCTTGTACGCATTGAGCTTCCCTGGGTTATTTGCAATAATGGCTCGCTGTTTATTATAAGGATATTACTGTGAATAAAAAAATGTTTTTGGCACCTTTTTTCCTTTCTTTACCTTTGCATGCAGGTACTATGGGAGAACCTATTTCTCCTACTTGTCCTTGGTTTGCTTCTATAGGAACTGGTTATTCTTGGACTGAAAAACCAGGTATTAAAAATCCTGATCCTACCTTTTGGGATTTTGCTAATGAAGGCTATGATGCAAGCATAGGCGATCGAGGTTTTTACACCTTTGCTGTTGGTAAGTCTATTCAAGAATATATTGATGTTAGCGTTCTTTACTTAAATCATGAAGTTTTTGATTATCAAAAATTTCAAACAGGCCAGTCAGGTGGCCAGACAGGATTTAGCGGAAATGCTAGAACACGCTTTTTTCAATTAGCTAATCGAGCTTTATTAGTTAATGGATTTTTACATCCTGATCCCTATTGGAGTGGCTTTGCAACAATTGGTATTACTCCCTTTATTGGCGGCGGTATTGGCTATGCTTACAATCAAGTACGCCATTTTCAAACTGTAGGCACTCAGGTAGTAGATGGGACTGCCATCGGCTCTACAACGTCTATTGGTTCTGATACAGGTCATGATAGCTTTGCTTGGCAAGGTTCTGCAGGTTTAAGTTTTCGCACTACTCAAAGCCATTTAGGTGTTAATCTTGGTTATCGTTATTTTGATGGCGGTAAATTTCATGGTCCATCTCGAATCTATGCCAATTCTGATGGTTTTGCTAATGGCCGAAGTTGGCGCGGGCACGTAAAGGCAAATCAATTATTCTTTGAAATTCAGTACATGAGCTAACATTGATAATCGGGCAAGTTTTATCACTTGCCTGGGTCAATAATCTTTAAATAATCAATAAATTATATATTAGATAAAATAATAAATTATTATTTGCGATAAGCTGGCTATTTTTTCAGCAGGTTAGCCACTATGCTAAAAATGGTCACTAAACATCTTAAAGTGATAGCTTTGAAGGCAGGGCGCTATGGTTTTCCTGAACCGCAATCCACATCTAAGATGTGTCGTTCGGTTTAAGTAAAGCTGTAGTTTCATCAATTGCAACTTACTTAATATACCAATTCCGTTGTTCATATCAAATCTTAGTAATCTTCTTATAAGCTTTTTATAGCGTGCGCAACTTGATATTTTATCATTTTACATTTGGTTATAGCTGGATAGTTGGTTTTTTTTATATATTTTTAACCTATTAACTCTGCTATATCCGTGAAATGGCAGTTATAAAGCGTTAGGTTATGGTCAGGTAACCTTTCAATTACCCAATCGGTAAATTATCTTTTAATTTCAACTACTAATATTAATTCCTAAAAGTTAATTAATAAAAATTTTTATGCAAGCTTACATAAGACTTAATATTTCCTTAAGCAAAATTTATTACAATATGTGATCTTATTGTTCACTTGGAGTTTATTTATGCCAAAAGGAACCGCCGCTGCTACTATTAATTTAGATCTATTAAAGCGCGATAAAGAACTTCAACAGAATATTTCTACTGCAAACACATTTGAGGATTTACCTAAGAGTGTTAAGCAGCAACTGCAAACGAAAGAAGCCTTTGAGAATTTTTTAAGTCACTATCCTCAGTTAGGCCAAAAAATAAATATTGAAATTCTAGTTAATCAAGCCATTAAATTAGAATCTATTGAGGTCGCTGTTCTACTTATTACTAAAAATTATTTTGATAAATTAAAGAAAGATTCGGAACAATTTAAAAAGCTATTATTAGCCTTTCAAGATAATTTACAATGGTTACATACCGTGAGTAGCCAATTATCGTTATCTAAGCTTATCCAAATTTCAGGTTTAGATAGGGAGGATGACTTCATTACGGCTATTAAAGAATTTAAGGCTAAAACGAAGGACAACGTAATCCCTATCAGGCAAGGCACTATTATTAATAATCTTTTTAAAGAAGATAATAAGCCTTGGGCAAAAGCCAACTTAGCTTATTTTATTGAAAATCCAAAGCCCTGTTCTGCATATTTACAAACTACGCACTTAAACGATATGTTTAAGTTAGCTGACATTCAACAAGTTCTAGCTTTATGTTGGGCCCTTGTTAAAACTAGGATAAAGTTATTAAAAATATATTTGACTACCAGTGAGCGTAATGAGGGTGAATTAAAAGATAAAATTAAAACGAGCTTAACGACAAAGAGCAGTAAACAAGCAACGGATTTTATCACCTATGAACCTTCTGTTATGGGGGAATTATTTAAATCAGCATTAGAGCCAAACAGAATTGATCTAGCTACTTTTAAAACTTATCTTTTACTATCTCATAAACCACGACAAATTATAAAAGCCTATGGTGATCTTATTGTTAAAGCAGATCCTCCCCAAGTCGTCGTTGACATTAAGCAACTGAAAAAGCTTAACCAAGTGGTTGATCGTCTCCGACAGAATAACTCTATTGCAGATTTTGCTACAAATTTTCATTTATTGACAAAATTTAAAATCAATTTATTAAAGCAAGCGCTTGAACAACCAGAAGTACAGCAAGATGTCATAACTAAATTAACAGGGGATAAGGAGCATAAAGAATGGGTAATCATGCATTTAAAGGAAAACCCTAGTTTAGTAAAAGCGCTATGTAAAAATAATGCTAATAATTTTTTACAATTATTACCACTTACTGATGATCCTGGCGAACTCTTAAGAAAAGTAGCGGGTAAGATTGATAGTAAAGATAGGGCTCGTATTATTTTTCAATCAGTCATTCAAATTGGTCGCTATACAAAAGAGCATCCTGAATACCAAGCCGAATTTGATAAAATGTTAGAAGAAAAATTTTGGTTAAATTTCGGTTATAGGAGTGTTAGAAGCATCGCTATAGCTTTTCTAACGGATGAATTACGTAGTTCTAACAGAGCTTGGGTAGGCAAAGATGGTACGAAAGATGATCTTAAATTTTTAATCAAAAATAAAAATTTACACCAACTGTTTAATTTAACTGAACAACAATGTCAACAATTAGCAAAAGATGAAGTTATCGAGCAAAAAGCACACAAAGCATTAGCAGAACATTATTACGGTAAATTAAATTTAGGAAGTAAAAAGCCTCAAGATGCTCAAGCAATACGCGATAAGAGTATTCACTACGTATTAAAAGAAATTGACCCTGAATTTAGGGAAGTCGCATTAAATGAAGCAATATATGGTGTTCGTGCGGAAAACCAACATGATCAAACTAAAAAGCTAATTAGTTTAGCTAGAGCAGATTTATTCCAGCGGCCTTTAGCTGTCCTTCAGGACTTATCTAAAGCTGACGTTGAATGTTTTTACACCTACTTTAATAGCCAGATTAAAAAGATTAACACCATCGACGAACTAGATATACTTGCTGCACGCTTTAATGGCGAAGTGAAAGGAAAAAATCTAGCTTGGCCCATTAGTGAGCGTAGACAAGAACTTATTCAAAATGAATTGAGAAAAGAGGCTGAAAAGTCATTATCGAATTCCGCTAATAAATTTTATAATTATGCTAAGCATCACACTATAGAAGCCTTATTAATCTTAGGCCTTGGTATTACTAATGAAGAGGTCATAAAAAGAGTTGCTTACGGTGCGATTACCCACAATGATTTGGAATTTATTAAAGCTAGAAACGACTTTAAATCTATTTTATTAGACTTGATGGAAGAAAAAGATTTTCAAAGGAATGCTGATGTCCAGATTGCACAAGTACTGTTAGATAATGTAGGGGATAACGTATTGATTATAGATGTGATTACAAAGCTTGATCCATCCGTTCCTCACCCAGTAATTGATCAATACTTAAAAGATTCACCTGTGCTTATGCTTGCTTGTCTGCAGCTAAAGGGTGAATGGAATATAGAGCACATTAACAGCATGCTGGCTTGGTTTGATAAAAACAACTTAACTCACGCTAAGGCCGAAGCAAAAAGGCTTTTATTTACCCAAGGCCCTCTATTAACATTAATGCAGAGTGCCCAATCTAATTCAGCGCTAAGAGATGATTTATTAGTTTCTAATAATTTACGACGCTTTACACAAGAGAAGTTAACTGATGAAGAAACAAAAGTATTTTTAGCTTGGTATCGTAAGGTAGAGGTTAGTAAAGCATTTAAGCCCCTTCTCACAGACATTCTTGTTTTAAACCAAGAGTCTCAAGAATTTATTAATGAATTAATAGGCCAACTTAGTGACGGCGCTCGGCTTAAATTATTAAAAGACCCACGTATCGACTCAACCTTTATTGGCCAAAATCCTTCACTATTACTCTTTAAAAAACCTCACTACTCTCTAGAAAAAGAGCTGATTAACGATAGCAACTTACTAAGCAAAGTAGTTCATATTTTTCCGCAATTGCCAAAAGACATTAAGCTTTTTACCAAAGAGCAAATCGACCTCTTCTTAAAAGTATTAAATCAAGAAGAACTTTTAAACGGGTTGCAAGTAGAGACTAGAGCTGCTTTTGATGAAGCTTTGCTGCCACTGCTTTCAGAACCTGCATTGCAAAAAGCGCTATTAGAAAATGAAAATAAAGCTGCAGCCATTGCTATTGTAACCAGTAAAAATGAACAACTTCGTGAAGCATTTTGGTTAGCTGCCAAAACCTCACCTAAACTAGTTGGGCAAGTAATAGAAGCTATTTTAGATAACGCGTCAGAAATTAATAAGCATCAAGAGGTTATTAAAAGTTATTTTGACAAATTTAGTTCTGATAAGGTAGCAAGCTCTGTTAAGAATACGTCAGCTATTCAAAATATTTTAAAGCCAATTCAAAAGAGCACCGTAGAGCCGGTAAGGCTACCCTCATCAACTACTACAAAATCGAAAAATGATAAACCAACTTTAGCAACGACTACTACCAACTCATTAGATGAAAGTTCATCTCTAGAATCAGATGAAAAAAATTCATCTCTAGAAGTTGAATTGAAAGGAGATACTAACCCAGGAGCGGTAAAAACACGACCAAGGTCTGAAAGTCAACCAAGTCAATCCACGGCCTTGACCAAAATAAATATAGAAGTCAATGATATTCACTATGTTGAAGATATCTATAAATTGTTATTGGATTATAGGAATGTAGATAAAATCACTTTGGCTAAGTACTTTGAGGTGCTAAGAACAGCTAAACCTGAGTTATTCGAGGCCGCTTTAAAGCAACATTACTTAGCAGATTATACAATTAGTAGTTTACTTAAAGACATCAATGATGAATTGCCAAAAACTGTAGCCAAATCAGTCTCTACCATCGCAGCACCACAGAAGAAAGCTCAGGCTAAAAAGAAAGTAGAGAAGGCTCCTAAGCCGAAATTACAAGATGAGAACTATAGTAAATACCAAAAAATAGTTATAGAAATAAAAGAGAAGTCAGAGAAGGAAATTCTAAAAATTAAAAAGAGTATATTTAATTCCGAGCAATCTATAAGTGAAACAACAAAAAAAATTAAAAAGATATTTAAAAATCTGAATGATGAAGCTAACAGTAATGTAAAAGACACAGCATCATCCTTTACTTTTAAGAAATCAACTGTCCTGGCTGCTTATCAGGCTATTAAATATCAATATCGTTTATTAGAAGACTTACAAAAAAATAGTTCATTGCCTAATCTTAAGCAAGATAACACTCTAGAAAGCTGTTTAACTAAAGTTGCTGAACAGTATAATTTAGGTTCAAAAGAAAAATTAAATAATGGATTAAGGAGCGTATTACATCAAGCTAATATCTACTTAGAAAATTCTCAGCATCATTTAGCTGCACATTACTATCATGAGGTTATTAAAGCTTGTAAAGAAGATGAAGACATCAGTCTTCAGATAAGATTTGACGCAACTAAGGCTCTTATTTCCTTACTGATTAAAGAGCCAGATATCCAAGTCAGTCCTGAAGCGCCTACGCATCAGCATATCAAAAATTTATTTCAATCTTTTATTGGTAATTGTGATTTTACCTCTAACTTTATTAAACCAAAAATTTTAGCATTACCACCGGAATGGCTTGCTTCATCTGAAATTTATGAGGTCATAGAAAATAATTTAAATCTAGATAATCCAAATTTAGAACTGGTTGAGTGGATTGAAAAACACGCTAAAGTAACTCATACAGATAAGATACTTAACCAAAATTTTGATACGCTTAAAAAGATGTTAGAGCTTAAAGTATTCGTAAATCGTCATCAAGATAGTGACACAACCACGTATGAGCAATCAGAGCTGCTTAAAGAAATCTATCATCGTGATCCTGAATTATTGTTTAATGAGAAGTTTAACTTTAACCTTGAGGTAGTATTGGCGACCACCGGTGAGGGCCTTGAGATACTATTTTTTTACTTACGTAATAGAACGCTCGCAGCTAATCTGCTTGAACAAGCAGGCGAAAACATACAGGCGCTTTATGAACTTGGAAAGCAGAATGAACTGGTCAAATTTGTTTTAACATCCTGTTATCCTCATGTGATAAGTATGATTGATCAAGAGGTATTTACCCACACGATTGTTATTACGCGAAACGATGATACTTCTAGCACTACCAATGCTCAAAAGCAAAATGATGTTAATAGTAGTATATTTAATACAGAAGTTTCAACAGATGAACCGCTTGCGCCACCACCGCCACCGCCACCAGGGCCACCACCGCCACCGCCGCCTTCTAACCTTACCGGGGGGCTTAAATTACCTAGTAAGACTCACCCAGTTTCTGAGTATTCTAGCGATAAGCCAACTAATAATACTGGCTCAACGAGTAACACTATTATTAGTCAAAAAGATATTGCAAAAGTTAAATTAAAATCAGTAACCTCTAATCAAGACGAAAAGAATAGGGTAAAAGGCCCAGCAACGCAATTGAGTCTGGCGGAACAATTAGAGGCGAAAGCTATAAAGCAGAAAAATTTAGTTTGGCAAGAAATGACACAAGATGGTAGTAAAGAACTATCAACTTGTGGCCAGGCGATCCTTAATTCGCTTAAAGTACCCGTAAATGCAGTACAAGATGTTCCAGCAGATGCTAAAGAAGCTTTTTACCAAACGTATGTTGGTATTAAAAGCCGCAGGCTTGATGATATTAATGTGGAACTTGTATTTAAAGAGCTTAGATTAAATCAAAATTTAAAAGCTTATCTTGTAGAAAGTGAAGAGAAACTTACTGAGCTTGCTAAGCAAATTGCTGAGGTAGCTAAAGCTAAAAAGTCTTTAGAAATGAAAGAGACCTCAACAAGTAAGCCAGTAAGTAACCACATTCCTTCGTCAAGTGCTAATGTTGCGATTAAAGAGATCTTGACAGGTTTAGGCGCTTTCTTAGGACACACTGATCAAGCTGTTATAGCAGAGCCCCTATTAATTGAGCTATACAAAGACTATAGTAAGCCGCAAGAAACGCCATTGTCAGTGGAAAAAGAGGCTGATTTTATAAAAAGGATTGCTGAAATTTTACAGGGGAATATGACCCTTCAAACTAAGGAGAGAATAGAAGAGGTACACAGCCGTACTGAAAAACCAGGACCCTCAGTAGAGAAAACAGTAAATTCAAAAGCCGAGCTTATTTTTACTAAGATGAAAGCATTAAATAAACCAAAACGTACTACAGTTTCTCCTCAGGAGATAGCTAAAGCTCTTAAGGATTCAATTAAATTTAATCCACTCCAACCTCGACTGGAAAACGCCGACGTACTCTATAATTTAGAGGCTAATGGTAAAAAAGTATTTACTAAAGAAGGTATTAAAAAAGCGCTAGGGAATGATAACTTAGCAAGTTTAAATCAATTCGAAGCTAAAATATGGGAAGCTATAGGAAAAATTAAAAGAGGCAATCGTATTAGTAAAGACATTTTACTTGGCAGTTTATATAAGATAGCTAACCAACGTGACAATGAAAATTTTACTAAAGATTTTAACGAAGAAATATGGGAGCATATTAAAATCTTTGCAACAGCAATTGGTAAACCAATGGCAGTTGTTGATCAGTTTGAGCAAAAAGCGTTTTTAGCAGCGCCAACTATTGATACTTTATATACCGAAAAAGTATTTAATAAAGAGAATTTAGCGCTTATTACTAAAAAGGATAACCTTAGTCAGCTTGAAAGCCTATTAGCGGATAAGATAAATTTTATTAATTTAAATAAACCTGTATTTCGAGATGAACTATGGAATCAGGCTCAGCAGTTTTTAATGATTGAATCTACTGCTGATAAAGAAAAAGCCTTTAATGAGCATATTTGGGAACCTATTAGAGCTTACACTTTAAAGAAATACGGACACACTGACTTAGCTCAAGAAAAGGATCTTGAAAAAGAAACAAGGCGTAAAGCTTGCGGTAATAAATTTTTTAGTCAAAAGCCAAGGCAAGAGGAAAACAATAAGCCGCCCCAAATTGTTACAAGTATGCCGTAATAAGCTAAGCAAGGTTGAGCAATTGAGCACCTCAACCTTGTTATTTTTCTCTAAGATTTATCACAGACCCTACTATACATATTGATGGTAGGTGCCTCAAGCCTGCACTCAGGCTACCTTAACGAGTAAACAGTATTATATAGGTGATGTCTTGAAGATCACTGCTTTAATCGAGGCGTAGGTTGGGCTAAGCATAGCACAGCGCAATACTAGAGCAATCATAATTGTGTTTACTTAGCTGCATAATTACAAAGTACTGCTACACTAAAATTTAAAATAGTTAAAATACTGCTATGACATTATTGCGAAAAATATGTAGCATTATATGTCTTTTACTCATTTCAGCTACCGTTGTCGGTCAGCTTATAAAAAACTTTGGACAAGCGAAAAGGACTGCCCGAGTACTTTTTGCATTTCATCGGGAAACACTCTATTGTCACTGCCGCTTTGACGCGCGCCTGCAAGTTGATTTAAAAAGTTGCAATATGCAATCAGCAGCTACGTTGAAGCGAGCACACCGGGTTGAGTGGGAACATATGATGCCTGCCGAGAATTTTGGTAATCAGTTTGCTTGCTGGCGTGAACTACTTTGTCAGAAGCAAAACGGTAAGCTATATAGAGGACGCGCTTGCTGCGAGCGTATTGATCCTAAGTTTAGGCAAGCTGAAGCTGAGCTTTATAATCTATGGCCTGCAGTAGGCCTAGTCAATCAAGCTCGCTCAAATTATCGCTATGGTATGTTAGATACTCATACAACGTTTTATGGGTGTCCTATTACAATTGATTCTGCTACTAGGCGCGTAGAGCCAGCCGACTATGCTAAAGGAACTGTAGCAAGAGCAAATTTATTTATGTCTTATAAATACAATATTCGGTTAAGTGATGCACAACGTCAATTATTTTTAACTTGGAATAAACAATTCCCACCTAATGATATAGAGATACAATGGGCTAAAGCAGTTGCAAAAATAGAAGGCTATGAAAATCCTTATATCTTCAATAGAGAAGAAGATGAGTATTTAGATTTAATTAATGAAATCCCAACATTCATTAAATCACATACTAATTTGTTGAACATAATACCGGTTTTATTTAAGTAATATTTTCTATTGTATGTTCGTAATTAATTTTACTTAAATTTTTTAAATTAAATAGAGTTATCAAAAGATTTGGCTCGGTAAATGAGTGTAATTGAAGTTTATAAAAACTTCGTAAAATTTCATTATGATTTACAAATGCCTCATTACTTTTAAAAAGAGAAAGCTAAGCTTGAACTAGTTTTCGTAGATTTAAATAACCCAGTCATTTGATTGCCATAAAGACCTTCTACGCCACCCAATATTGGTAGCACTTTAAGATAGGATCAGTGATATTTGATAGATTCTGTAGTCATCCTTTTAACGGGAAAGGGGGGTAATTGGGGTTTTTTATTTTAGTTTATTTGGTGCATTAGAACAGAAAGTTTTCGCAGTTAAGTTATTATAAGAATAAATTAATTTGAGCTTTGGCGTCAGTGCAGCTAAAACTGCACTGACGCAATACAAATAATAAATTTTTAGATTCTAATTAATTTATTTGTATAAGTTAAAATCTTATAGTCTGCCTAAATTAGGTATGTAGTAATAAGTTCGCCATTGCTTGTTGAATAGGCTCATCTACTAAATCCAAATCTTTTTTTGTAACAGCTGGAATATTTTTCGTACTAAAAAATAGTTGAATATTGTTAGCGAATAAATGGTTTGGTAAGTAAGGCTTTACTTCTTTATCATGGCAATAAGGCTTTTTCCCTTTTACAGCTTCTTCATTAATTAATGCTCCTGCAACGGCTTGACCAACTTTAAGAGCGGCCGCACAGGCGTCAGGGCCTTTAACTTCCGCCTCAAGTATATAAGGCTTACAATGAATGGATGATTCAGAGATTTGCTCTTTGTTAGCTTTAAGCAAAGTCTGTTTGATAGCTTCTGGAAGAATAATTTTAAAATGATTTTCAATTCCGCTAAATTTATCGCATAAGGCAAATAATCTTTCAAAATAGTTAACCAGGTCTTTTTGCCCTGGATGAATGCCAAAGCGAACTTGCATATGTGGATGTTCACCACTTTGTAATTCGTTTAAAAGCGCTTCAACAAATGCCATATCAACATCGATAGGTTGTGAAGTACCGGAAATAAAGAGCAAGTCATCTGTCTCATTTAAAAGTAACTTTTGTCTTGTAGTCTGAATATCAGTAGGTGCACTTGCTGTTATGGCACGATCAATACTTAAATGGCCAATTTCAGCAACATTTGCATTAGCATTTATAGCTAAGATATCTGCGCTTGCTGTTTTTAAAGGGGTGGCAAATTGACAATTGGGTAAAGTTGCTAAAGTATTAATATACTTATCCCAAAATGCATGGTTTTTGGGCTTAAACATATATTCATAAGCAATAGTGCAAGGGATAGAAGGTGAAATAACCTCAACTAGTTGATAAGCACTTTCTTCATCAATAGCAGAAGGAACACCAACATAACAGCTAGTAACGTTTTTAGTTGCTACAAACTCGTTGACCTTGATAAGTTCGTCTTGGTTTAAACGATTATTATAAATACCGGGCTTTTCAATTATTGTATCAAGGCTAGCTAGATGTAATTTGTCTTTAAACGTTAAATCTTTGATTCGATCTTTAGCTACTAAGGTTAATGGTATTACATACAATTCATCACTAAAACCTGTATTTTGTAAGTACTCAATTGTTTTTTTAGCTAAATCACTATCACCAAGACTGCTTATAAAAAATGCTAAGGCCATATAGATACTCTCTATTTTAAATTGCTTATCGACGTTGCTTAAAGTAAACATATAACACTAGATAATAATTAGGCATAGGCTAGTGAAATACATTTTACGGCTAAATAAAATCGGCTGAATTCTATATTAAATGAGTTTATAGGGCAAATTTTATATAAATTGGAAATTTTTTATCTTTTGGAATAGCTTAGGATCTTTCTAGTCAATTAGAAAATAAAGAATATTTTTTAAGTAAAACAAATTTAACTTTAGCAAGGTATAGGTTGGGCTAAGCTAAAGCGCAGCCCAACAAATCATCAATGTGTTACGCTCTTTATAACGTAAAATGTTGGGCTGCACTTTGTTTAGCCCAACCTACTTTTGCTATTTGATGGTTCTATTAGCCCTAATCGAGATGAAATGAAATTTAACCCGTTATAAATTAACCACATTCTGCATGGCTGATACTTCTTCCTGAACCTGTACGTTATTTGCCTCAGGAAATAACTGAGTAGTGTGTAATGGAGGCAAAGGCTCTGCCTGATGGCTAGCTAAATTTTGCCCATTGCTTAAATTCTCTCTTATTATCACATAAGATTTATTCTCTGCTATTTCTTCAACGTGATTAATTGGGACAACTTTATCTTTATGATGGCGATTATGATGGCGATGTTTAATGGCTTTATAACTATTATATGGAATACTAGCAACATCAATTACCGGACTAACAGCACCTACCCCAGTTACTACTACGCCACCAACCACTAATCCACCTCCTACAGCAGCCACAGTTCCACCTTTGCCAAATAGAATTTTACTTACAAGACCTGCAGGCAGTGCGATTAAACCCACTACTGTCAAGCCTATACCAACCGGAATAAGTACTAGAGGATCAACCACCATAGCAACAGGCGTTAATGCTAGTTTTTCAGCATGAGTCAACTTATTTTCCTGCTTTATTTGCTTAGTCTTTTCTCTATCAAAAGAAAACTCTGCTTTTAATTGTTTACCATATTTTTTCATACCACTTGAAAATTTACCCATCCTGTTCTCCATTGTTTTAGGTTACATTAATAAATAAACAATTTATTATTTTGTTTTCAAAATTTAGAGTGCTTAAAATAGCTGACTTGGATTAATTTCTTAATTAAAGATCATGCAAAACTTACAAATTATTGTAGATAATAGGAGTGAATTATCTGAAATTACTTAAAATTAATCCATTCTGAAGCCGTTATAAATCAATGGTTTAAATTATATAGCTTACATAAGATATTACAATATCAATCAAGTACTAATCTTAAATTACACTTTAATTTCTTACTTATTAAATACCCTGAAACAGTGATGTTTAGCAAGTTGCCATAAAAAATCATTATTACAATAAATAAGGTCAAGTAACTTAGCTTAACAATCTGAGAAAACTATCGGAACTAATTTATCTGAAATTTTTGTCCTAAATAAATATCGCTTAAAGGTATTTAGAAAGCTTATTTATAATCCCTTAATAAAAGCTTAGTTTTTATTAACTATAATAGTAAATTAAGGGATAAGAAATAAGTTATTATGCCAACACCACTTCAAGAAAGATTATTAATAGAATTAACTAAACTTAAAGCGTCACCATCTGATACTGGTTTAGATAAAGATGGGATAAATATTATTTTACATGAATATAATATAGCAAATCCTACCAAATGTCCGATTCGCCTTATAGATAGAAAATATATTATTGATGAAATTGAGCAAGAAGTATCAAAAAAGCCTGTAATTGCTAGAAATCAGCAATTTATCGTAAAAATTGCTGAGCATTATTGCGTGGTCGATCTTGATATCAATGAGCAAGGTGAATTTCTTTCTCTAGTTTTAGATGCTGCTAATGATTTAAGGTTTTTAGATTTAGTTGAGGAGATTTCACAGTTAGCAACGCTTCAAAAGCTCTATTTGGTAACCGGATTAACCAGCAAGCATAATATACATAAAGACAGTGTAAGCTGTCCTATCTTTGCACTTTCTCATGCGTTTGCTTTAAACAAAAAGTCACTCTATAGGCACCTTGAAAAAAAAGAAGTTACGAAAACTAAATTTAATGAGCATGCATTGGATGTTAAATGGCATCACATGCCACCAGAAATTATCGTAAATTGTCAATCTAGTACGCTTTGGGAAAAATACAAACAAGATTGTTCAAAGGCTTTCAGACTACCCAATGATTATTTCGAAGAATATGATAATTTTCGCAAAGATATGCAAATAAGGTCAGCTGAGATCGATAAAGAAGCGGCTACTATGTTTCAAAGTAATATTATTCCGGCAGTGTTTGAGGCAATGGCTGAGAAAGCTAAACAATTTGTTTTAAATCACCAAGATAGTGAATTGGAAAAAATTATTAATCCTATGCTGTTAAGTCCTATTCAAGAAATAGAAGATAGGTCATCTTGGAAAAAAGATATTTAGTATTACACAGTGATGTTAAATAAAAATAATTA
The DNA here is from genome assembly GCF_048541585.1 of Legionella sp. D16C41. NCBI lineage: Bacteria > Pseudomonadati > Pseudomonadota > Gammaproteobacteria > Legionellales > Legionellaceae > Legionella > Legionella sp. D16C41. The sequence continues at coordinate 1,264,632 of NZ_CP183303.1, forward strand.
CTTGTTGAAATGATAAGTTAATAAATAAAACCTTAATTAAATATAGAGTTATTACTTATGAAAACTACAGCTAAGACTGCTAATCGTGGCATATACTCTTATGATAACCCACTTTATATTAAGAGCTTTGGTCTAGCCTGTGACAAAATTTATGAGGTTGATTTTAATCGTTTAGAAAAAAATGCAAAACTTGCTTTAAGTTTAGATGATGAATATATGGCTATTTTACAAGCTGGGAAAGCCGCCATTGAATATGGCGTTGCAGGCTTGATTCTTTACATCAACATTTATATAAAAATTTTAGAAAAATCATTTAATTTTGGCGAAATGGTGGAACAAGAAGTAATAACCCTACTAGGTTATGTAAAGTTTGCAAGGCAAATGATTATTAAAAAAGAAACTAAAGCTTTAAAATCTTTGGAAATTATCTATGGTGAGGATAATTATACGTCCATTGATTATTGGACAGAAAAGGAAAGCCAGCTAATGAAATTCATAAATAAAAAATATGTGGATTTTGTAAATGCAGAGTCAGATAAAATAGCGGATATACTGCTTCAAAAAAGTTATGTTATGCATTAATTGCATTAGTATGAATGTAATCTGACATACGACTTGAAAAGAACGAGTTTTAAGTTTAGATAGAAGTGCGAACTTCAAATCAAAATAAAAGGAAACCTCTTATGATAAGTAGGGTAGAATGCAATGGAACTTGCAGTAAAGACTAATGCAACTGTCTTTACAGGCAGCATTGTACCATTAAGCGTAAGTTAGCCTAATTATAACCCAGCCTAACGAATCAGGATCGTATTGTACTTTTTATTACAAAAAATGTTGGGCTGCACTTTGTTTAGCCCAACCTACCTTGGCTTTAAACGCTCATACTCTTTTAAGCAGCACATGCAGTCACTTTTAAGGGACTCCATTTGTACTTTTTATATTTGTTTGGTGATTATCAACTAAAAGAGCAGATTTCTTAGGTGTGATGGTTTTACCTTTTCGCAAAACTAGTAGTTTATTTATTTCAACGCCTATAAATAATATCTGTGAGGAAAAATAAAACCAGATTAAAATAATAATTAAAGAACTGGCAGCGCCAAATACTGAGAACCGGCCACTGTGATTAATATAGTAACTAACAATTAATTTTCCTAGAGTAAATAAAATAGCTGTAATAAAAGCACCTATTCCTACATCCTTCCAGTCAAGAATAACATCCGGTAAGACCTTAAACAGCATGGCAAAAAGTAGTGTCATAATGAGAAAAGAAATTATGTAGTCCATGATCATAAAAATGTAGACACTACCGCCGAACATCTGGACAAGAAAATTACTCATTGCAGCAAGGACGACACTTAACAGCATTGAGACAAGGAGAAGGAGGGCAATTCCTAAAACCATGCTAAAAGACAGGAAACGGTCTTTAATTATATTCAATAACCCTCTACCAGGTTTAGGCATTACCCCCCAAATTCTATTTAATCCATTTTGAAGTTCAATAAACACTCTGGTGGTACCGAAAATCAAAAATAAAATGCCAATGATTTGAGGCAGATTGCTTTTACCAGCCTGTTGACTATTTTCTATCATAGCTTGAATTTGCAAAGCATTTTTTGTTCCTACTAAGCTAGAAATATGATCTAGAATACGGCCCTGTGCCGCGGCATTTCCCAGGAAAAAATCGATAAGAATAATGCAAATAAGCAAGATGGGTGTAAGTGAAAAAATAGAAAAGAAGGCTAAAGCTGCAGATAAGCTTGGAACCCTATCTATACTCCATAATTTAGCCAGCTCTTTAAGTGATTGCCAAACGCTTCCGATGTTCATAATTGTTTCCCACTAAAGTCTCATTCAATAAGACTAAAGAGTTAAGATTTCTTTACCATTCTTCTTTCCATATGGAGTATAAGGATTTGCTCACTTAAATAGACACTTATAAGCCTACTCTAAAGTGCTTAACCTAGGGTGATAACAAATAACTTATTAATTCATCTACTTTTGTACTTTCTGCCAATAAGCTTCTTCAACATAAAAAGGTATGATTTTGGATTGTTTCATTGAAAAATGAGCTGTTAAATCCGTCTTTTTATTCGCATATTGAACTTTATTTGTATGATTTAGTTCATTCATGACAAAATTATAAGCTCTTATTAATTCTCCATCTAAATTATGAAATAAATCGCGTGGAGTATTATAGATTTCTACATCAGGTATGGTGCCTACCCCTTCTAAATAACGATTATGGTTAGAGAAGCCTCTTAAAATTGAGAAACGAAAATTACCAAATTGCCATGGTAATTGAAACCATAAAGGGTATCCTGTACCACCGCCTGTTTGCGCGCCCAAGACTTTACCTATGTGATTTGATGAAAAACTATCAACGAAAGTGTCACAGGCTGAGAAACAACGTTCATTGGTTAAAACATAAACTGGTTTAGCGTAAGCGGGCTTATCTTTGGACAAAGGTTCAATATCATAATCAACCCACTCAGAATACTCAGAAACAGATGGATCAGTTTGTTGAAAGAGCTCAGCCAATTCTGGGCGAGCATACATAGCTTGCGAGGAGTTTTTCAATTGAGCCTGATATCGTCTGACTTTTTTATTAATAAAATGGGCAACTACACTATCACCAATTTCGCCATAACCTCCTCCATTATTCCGTACATCAACAATGAGCGCTTTTGTGTTTTTTAAGGTAGTCATTGTCTTTTTCACAAAGGCTATAAGTGCATCTTTTCCTGACTCATGATGCATGGCGGTTAAAGTTAATACACCAATATTACCCGGTAAAATTTTGGTTTGGACGATATCCGATAAGGCTTCGTTGTCTAAATCAGTTTTTTGGTAATTAATCCAAGGTAATTCAACCGTTTTGACTTGTTGAGTTGTGTATTTTTCAAGAGTTAATTTTAAATTATTTGCTGGCGCATCATTGAATTTATCTAGGGCATGTATGGCGGAAGCCGTATATGATTGGAGCGCATGAGGGGTTGACGCTGACATCATTTTACTCTTTTCTTGGATATAAGTGTCGATTAATTGATCATTGACTGCTAAAACCTTATCGCCAGGCTCAATATCAATTGGGTAGGGCCACATTTTATCTTGCTCTACTTGAGAAATATAATAGCCACTAGGTAGTTTTTTTACTCTGATTGGCGTATAAAATACCCGCTGCAGGGAGTCAGGAATGTAATTAACATGTCCATCGTGTAAACTAGAAGCTACAACAGTAAGTATTTGTTGAAACTGACTGAAGTTGGTGTGGTCATTTACTTTACTTTTAGCATCATCGACAATTGCTTGCCAATCAACATTATGCTGTTTCTTTTTTATATCCCAATAACAATAAATATCTTTTGCCATTTTAGCTACATAGTCAATAGTTTGCAGATATTGCTCTTTCGGAGAATCAGCTTTAAGGGCTATAGGTGTAGCAGAGGAAGTGCTAATACCATTAAATAGCAATACACAGGCATAAACTGAACATCGCAAGTTATGATAGCGATACATATTATTTCCTTAGATTTATTAATAACATCCTATGTTTCCCTACAAAAATCATTGCATTAAATATTTGAAAATGTCAATGAAAGGCAAAGATGGCTAATCATCACTTGCTTCAATTGCTTAAAAATTAAACTATATTAACTATAAGTATGAATACGTTTAGTTTTTATATTTTTTAAAGATAAAAAACTTTGCTAATTTAAAAATTAGAGAGCTAAAGTATATGAAAATAGTTATAATCGGAGCAGGGCCTGCAGGGCTAGCTATGGCTGCTTCTCTTACAGAGGAAATACGCAAAGCCGAGACTAAATCTGTAGACTCTAATCTAAAAGCAGCTGTTTCCTCCTCCGTAGCAGAAAAAGCTGATGATAGAGATCCTTCTACGTCTTATGAAATCAGTATTGTTGAGAAAAGAGACTTGGATTTTAAAAGACGGCAAAAGCTTATCATTACTCCAGATAAACAAAAAACCCTCTTAACTCAATTAACGACTGAAGCAGAACGATATCGTTGGGATGATTATTGCCAACATCTTTTTGATCCAGAGCACAAATTATCTGTCGATAAGCAGGGGAACTTATTAGAAGATAATAAAATTATTGAGGATTTAAATCAGCAAAAAAAATTTTTAAGAAAATTACTACGGCAGCAAGAATATATAAGCCCCTTCTTTAAAACCTTTAAAAATTTTTCTATAAAAGAGTTACAAAAAGCCTTAAAAGAGTATCTTGATAACTGTGATACTTCTAAAACAAACATTAATTGGCATGAAAGGGCTAAAATCATTAAATGTGATTTAGATAAAAAAATCTTACATACTGTAAATGCAAATGGTCAAGAGCAACAATTAGAATTTGATCATTTAATTATTTGTGAAGGGGAGCGCCGAGAAGTTGTACAGCAAATTAATGAAGAACTCAAAAAAACAACAGAACCAAAACTTTTTACTTATAAGCCAATGGGCAAGAAAACCTATCATGCTGCAGCCCGTTTAATTGTAAAAAATAAAGAGAACAAGGATTATCGTACTTTATTGGATGAAATAAGAATTCCTATGGAAGATAGAGAGTCAATTGCTGATGAAGCAGAGAAACTAGGCTGGGATCCGCTGGCTTCAGATCCTATGTATATTGCTGATACCAATTTATATAAGGATAGCTTAAACGATGATAAGAGTTGGCAGCCCAGACTATTTATTGCTGCTGAAATTCCAGAATATATTCATTTGATTGTGGATGAAAATAAAAAAAGAGAAGCCATTTTAAATTGGCTAAGTATCTTTGCTTCTAATTTAACAGGAATACCAAGAGATCACTTTGATATAGATACTAAAGGAGAAGATGCTGTAAGTCGACTTAATGCTGTTACTTTTTGTTCTGATATGAAGTATGTTGATAATCCAGTATATATACATCCTAATGGCGCTAGTGTTATTACTATTGGCGATTGTGCCATGTCATCGCACTACCGACTTGGCTTTTCTTCAGCGATGGCTATGAATCAAGGCCGTTCTGCTGCAAAATGCATTGTCGCAAACCAACACCTTGCTGAACAAAAAGAGCGTTTTAAACCATTAGAAACTTTATACAATACTTATGTGAATTTACTTTATAAGATGGTTGATTCTGGCGTTAAACCTTCAAAGCTTGAAAAAAATTAAATAGCTAAAGCAAAACGATTATAAAAAGTTTCTTTATATGTAAGCCAAATGAAGCGGCACATCAAGACTTCCGGTTTTAATTTAGTACAAAAATATTGATTTTGCCTTTTTAACACGGTTATATAAGCTATATTAATCCTTTCACTTAATGAATCTATCTTCTAGAAAGAATTTTAGAAATATTATGCACTAAGGCCAAATTTTTCTATTTTATCGAAACTATTTATTTCTGATATAATAGCTAAATTTATGTGCTTTTAATGACTAGATATTTTAGCATTAAAGTAATTTATAACTATTAATTTTAGAAGCCCAATTCCTATGAAAAATACAAATTTAACAATCTGTGATGCCATTATTCATCCAGGTGAAACTGCTAATTTAGCGCTACCGTTACCAGAATATTATTCCTGCACCAATTTTTATATGCCTATTAAGGTGCTTCATGGTAAACAAGCAGGGCCTTGTTTATTAATTTTTGCCGGCGTCAATGGGGGCGAGCTTAATGGTATTGAAATTATTAATCGCCTACTGAGAGCTGACCAATTAAAGTCAATTCGCGGCACGTTAATAGCTGTTCCAGTATTAAATGTCTTTGGCTTAATTAGTAATTCTAATCTTATGCCGCATGAGACTAATTTAGAGCAGTGCTTTCCTGGTAATCGTGAAGGGTCTTATGGCGAGCGCATAGCGGATGTATTTACGCGCGAAATATTATCTAAGGCTTCTTATTGTCTTGAAATGATAACTGGTCAAATCAATCATGATTTACTACCACAAATCTATTGTGATTTAGATCAACCTGAAAGCAAACAGCTAGCTAGACAATTTTTAGCACCGGTAATTAATCACGTTAAAAAAGATCATTCGTTGCGTAAAACGGCTGACGATTTAAATATTCCACTTTTAGTTTATCAAGCGGGTGAAGCGCGACGTTTTGATGAAACTGCTATCAATCTTGGTATTAAAGGTATTAAAAATATCATGGAATCGTTAGATATGATTGATGCAGAAGAACCAAAAGATTCTAACAGTTTAAAACCTGTATTTTCCCAAGAACAAGATTGGCTTCGGGCTCATCGCAGTGGAGTACTAGTGGTTGAGGTAGAATTGGGCCAATTTATTAAAAAAAGACAAACTATTGGTAGAATCATTGATCCATTTTGTGCTGATACAGTAGAGCCTATTAAAGCAAATCAGGATGGCGTAATTGTAGGAATAAATCGTAATCCCTTAGTTTATGAAGGCCAAAGCATTTTTAAAATAGCTTCCTTTATTGATAATAATCAAGCGGAAACAACGTTAGAAGCATGGACAGAACAACAAGAGGCAGAAAGTAGTGAGCTTAATTAAACCAACAGCTAAAGCCACTTTAGTATGGCTGATATGTGTTTTCTTTTATTTATATGAATTCTTGCTGCGCACTATTTTAGGTACTTTTCAGCAGCCTATTATGGAGGAGTTACAACTTAGCCAAGTTCAATTTTCTTTATTAAGCTCAACCGCTTATTTATTAATTTATGGCCTTATGCAAATTCCAGTTGGGATAATTGTGGATAAATTTGGCTTGAAAAAAACGATGTTTGTGGCGGTTTTGATTTGCGCTATTGCTAATCTTGGATTTGGTTTTGCCACTACTTATCCTATGGCGATTGCTAGTCGTATCCTTATGGGATTAGGTTCATCATTTGGCTTTATTTGTTTACTAGTAGCTGTTTATGATTGGATGCCAAAACCTAATATTGCTCTTTTTATTGGCTTGTCACAGTTTTTTGGTACGCTTGGCCCTATGCTTGCTGGCGGTCCGTTAAATACACTTTTTAATGCAGGACTTGTAACTTGGCGTGGAATTTTTATACTTTTGGCTGGCATAGGAGTTGTGCTGTCTTTGGGTATTTTACTTTTTGTTGAAAAAAATAAACAACATTCAGGTAATTTTATAATTTTATCTCGGCCTCGGGCAACGCTAGAGAATCTACGTACATTGATTAAGCAGCCTCAGATTTGGTGTATCATATTATGTGGTGGGTTTATTTATTTTAGCTTAGAATATTTATCAGAAAATGAAGGAAAAACGTTTTTAATGCACCGTGGTTTTTCTTCTAATTTTTCATCTTATATGATTACTTTGGCTTGGCTAGGCTTTGCAATTGGCTCGCCTATTTTTGGTTATTTTTCAGATAAAATTAGGCGTCGTAAGCCTTTTCTTTTACTAAGTGCAATAACTACTTTTACTTCATTGTTCGGTATAATTTATTTACCTCCGTTAAAATTAATAACAATTTTATGCTTTTTTACCCTTGGTTTAGGTATAGGGGCTGCAAGTATTGGGTTAGTAGTTATTGGTGAGCAGTGTAAAACTCATTATTTAGCAGCTGGTTTAGGGCTTAAAAATGCAATTATAATATTGTTAGTTTCTATTAATGCGCCCATAGTAGGAAGTATTTTATTATGGCAATCACATAAGGTACCTTTACTCACGGCTTACCACTATTCTTTTAGCTTTTTAGTAATTATGCCTCTAATTAGTGTTTTTATCGCTTTATTCGGTATTCGAGAAACTTTTGCAAAGCCCATGAAAGAGAGCACTATTTTAAATGTAAAAACAACTTAGTATTTTTTTAATATGGAATTTTTTAATTAAAATAAAGTTTAGTTAAAAATTAACGAACTCTACATAAAATAAAATAACTTCTGTAATTTACTACCACGTCCCGCAACTTGTTCGCGGGATCCAGTGTTTAGATCACAGCGCTGGATCCCGTGGACAAGCCACGGGACGTAGGTTTGGTGGTGAGAGCTGCTAATAACGTTTATTTTAGCTTTTTGTAAAGGATTAACAATTTTTGCTTTTGTAGAGCTTAACAATTTTTGCAAAAATAAAAACTTCAGCCCACGCTACGTCCCGCGACTTGTTCGCGGGATCCAGTGTTTAGAGTACAATACTGAATCCCGTGGACAAGCCACGGGATATTGGCTTGGTGGTAAGAGATTTTTATCGGGTTTTGATTCTAATCTGTTGTAGTGTAACGAGTTTAAATTTGGTCGTAATAAACCTAGTTAAATAATCTTTTTTTTAAAATTTATTAGTTAGCTATAAAAATTTAAATTCATTATTGGATTAAATTATTCATTATTCATGATAAAGGAAATTCGGCCGTCTGGTTCAACAAACGAGCGATAGACATTCTCTATTGTAATTTCTCCTTGTTGGACACGTAGAGCTTGCAATATATCTGCAACCGTCAGTTTAGTTTTCTGTAAGTTTCCCTCTATATATTTGCCATCTTTAACAACTACAGTTTCATTACCTCGAATACAGCGCTCAAACCAATGAAATTTAAAAGAAATAAAAAGCAAGCCGCGATGAATAATAACGATTATACCAGTTGATATCAAAGAGGATATTAGCGGTAAAGTGCCAACAATAGACGCTCCTAATACAGCACCAATAACAATAGTAATAATTAAGTCCAGTGGAGAATATTTTCCCAGCAGCCGTGAAGAGCCTGCTCTAAATAAAAATAAGGCATATAACGTAACTATAGCAGTACGAAAATAAAGCTCAAAATTTAAAATATCAATAAGTTTCATGAATTTACTTATAAAATTTAATTATTTAATAACCTATTGTACTTATAATATTTAAATTTGATCAAATTTGAAGCTTGCTGACTAAAAAGAGCCGGTAAAAATGGTAGTAACTGCTAATTGGTAATAGACTAAAAAATAGCATATTATTTAATCAATATGATATTTAATATATCCATTTTAAATAATCCTTCAATAGCGATATGATTATCGCTCTATAAAGTAGACAATATAAATGACTAATTTAAACCCTAAAAAAATAGTGGTTGTTGGTGGAGGTGCAGGCGGACTTGAGTTAATAGTTAGGTTATCTAAGCTTGCCCATAAAACGCCTCTTGAAATTACGTTAATAGATAAACAGTTAAAACACCTCTGGAAACCTCTATTGCATGAAGTTGCCTCAGGAACTTATTCTGTTTATCAAGATGAAATTGATTATATTTCTTATGCTTATCAAATAGGATTTAAATTTGCACTTGGTGATTTACAAGAAATTAATCAAGAAAATAAATTTGTGACCGTTAAACTACCTTCAGTGGAGGCAAAAAGGCTACCCTATAATGAGCGCAAAATTGACTATGATATTCTTATATTATCCACTGGTAGTCAGGTAAATGATTTTAATATTCCAGGCGTCAAAGAGTATTGTTTATTATTGGATGACTTGGCGAACGCGGAGTTATTTCATCAAAAAATTATCGATAGTATCATTTTAAAAAACCAAAGCGATAGCAAGGCTAAGATTAAAGTAAGTATTATTGGTGGAGGCGCAACAGGTGTAGAATTAGCCGCTGAGTTAGCTTATACACTATCTAAAGCTTTTAAGTATTTACAAAACAGTGCTGAACCTGTTGAAAATTTACCCTTTCAGATTACGCTGATTGAATCAGATAGCCGCCTGTTGAACATGATGCCAGAGCGTATTTCTACAAGTGTTACGCAACACTTAATTAAAAGTAATATTGAAGTCTTAACTAATACTAAAGTCATTAAGGTCACAGAGCTTGGGCTTGAGACGAATAATCAACAAACTATTGATTCTTCTATAACAGTTTGGGCTGCGGGCGTTAAAGTAACTAATTTACTACATACTCATTCGCTAGAGCTAAATAGTATTAACCAATTTGTAGTAGATGATAAATTACAAACAACTCGCGATAAGAATATTTTTGCTTTTGGGGATTGTGCTAGTTGTCCGCAGGTAGATAAGGAAGGAAAGCTTTCTTTTGTACCGCCAAGAGCTCAAGCTGCACATCAACAGGCTAGAATTCTTGCAAAATCAATTAGCAATTTAATTAATGGTAAGCCTTTATTACCCTATATTTATAAAGATTATGGCTCTTTAATAAGTTTAAGTCATCGTCAAGCAGTAGGCGTGTTAATGGGTCGGGCCACAAAAACATTTTATCTAGAAGGTAAGTTAGCTCGACTTACTTATTGGTTACTTTATAAAAAACATCTTTTAGTTTTAAAAGGTGTCAGATATGTTGTTTTAAGTGCTTTAATCGATTTTTTATTAAGAAAAAGGCGACCTGAGGTTAAACTTCACTAAATCTTAGAGGCTACTCATCTCATCTGAATGGGTTTTATATGATAAACCTGGTAGCGCTTAATAAAGCGTACTGTTAAAAAATCAAATGATTTACTACAACAGTACTCAATGAATTTTTTCTGATTTAGAAATAAACAGTTTCCAAATTACTGTATTCAACTAAACTATTTTTAGTATTAAAATTAAATAAATAGTAAAATTATTAATCAATTTATGAATTTAAAAAAAGTTTTGGAACTCTTAGAGTCAGATAAAGCGCCAGAAGGATTAACGCTCCGTGTTTGTCTAATTAGAGTTGAAGCCGTAAGAGAGCTTGCGGATGCTTTAGCGAAGGCGCCAAAAGGATTGACACTTGACCTTCGCTACAATGCTATTAGAGATGCAGGCGCAAGATACCTTGCGCATGTATTAGGATTAGGTAAAGTACCAGAAGGATTAACGCTTAAACTTGAATCTAATAGGATTAGCGATGCAGACGCGAATGCCTTTGCAGATGCTTTAAAGTCAGGTAATGTGCCAAAAGGATTGACACTTGACCTTCGCTACAATCCTATTAGTAATGTAGGCGCAAAAGTCCTTGCGGATGCGTTAGGGTTAGGTAAAGCACCAGAAGGATTAACGCTTAACTTTAAATTTACTAACATTGACCATACAGGTGTAAAACACTTTGCGGATGCTTTAAAGAAGTCGCCGAAAGGGTTAACGCTTGGTTTTCAATGTAATCCTATTGGCGATGCAGGCGCAATATTCCTTGCAGAGGCGCTAGGATTAGGTAAAGCACCAGAAGGATTAACGCTTAACCTTCAATCTACTCAGATTAGCCCTAAAGGTATAAAAGCCTTTGTAGATGCTTTAAAATCGGGTAAGTTTCCAAAAGGATTAACGCTTAACTTTCGCGACAATCCTGTTAGCGATGCAGACGCAATAGACCTTGCAGAGGCTTGTGCTTATCAAAATCATTTTAACCATAAACAAATAACATTGATTGGCATAGAGCAATCTATTTTAGATGAAGCTAAAAAAAAGTTAATTATTAAAATTCAAACCGTGAGTTTATCAATTAAGCATCAACCACAAGGAACTTTGAGTCCAGAAGGTAAGGCTATACTTTGTCATTATCTTCTTCCTAGAATAATATTCTTTGCTATACACCTCGAGCAAACAGAATTTGATCAACCTACTAAATCTCAAAAAGCTTTAAAATCTAATAGCAGATTTAGCTTGCCAGCAAGCAACACGCTCTCTCCGGCAACGTTGAAAAGACCTAATGATGGAGACATTGACGAGCAAAAAGATTACAAAATCTTAAAAAAATAGTTTAAGTAGTGCCTTAAGAACAATCATGAAACAAGGTGAGCAATCGATTTACTTACCAATAAAAATATTATGAGAGCTAACGTTCTGTTTCAAGCAAGTGTATTGATATTGCTTAACTGGAAATTACCTTTTGCAATAGATCTAAGCCTTTTTTAGGACTCTTTTCCCGTCCTACGTCTTTTTATCAAAACCGTGGATTAGCTAGCCTTTTTACATTGTCATTTTTATCAAAGATGGTTTTATTGTAAAAAGTAATTTACTAAAAATTAAAAAAATATAGAGTCATTTGTAATGACCAAAGAGAGATGAAATAATAAAGTTGATAAGTTAATACTTAAACTTGATTTATTTAAAGTGGCAAGCCAGTATAATTTTGTTTCATACATGGCTGGAATAGGAATAATTCTCGTTTATCTATATCAATCCTGTTATTTATAACGTATCGTAAATGGGTTACAAGGAGGTAGTCCACCTATGAAAACTAACTATTTTTTTGGTGTTTCGGCTGATGGCTTCCATCGAATTGCCTATACTGAATGGGGACAGCCTAGATCAGAAAAACCTGTTATATTTTGTGTTCATGGGCTTCTTCGTAACCGACATGATTTCGATGCATTAGCTAATTTTTTAAGTCTACAAGAGCGCCATATATTTTGTCCTGATATTGTAGGTCGTGGCGATAGTGACTGGTTTAAAAATCCACAGCATTATACTTTTGCTCAATACATTGCTGATATGACCTCTCTTATTGCTAGGTCAAGCGCTATAGAAATTGATTGGATTGGCACTTCAATGGGTGGGTTAATTGGGATGATGATGGCAGCATTACCTAATTCTCCTATTCGCCGTTTGGTATTAAATGATGTTGGTCCACAAATTCCAATTCAGGGCTTACGACGCTTAGCTAAATATACAGGTACACGTGCTGTATTTTCCAATAAAGAGGAAGCAAAACGATATTATAAAACTATCTATGCAGGTTTTGGTGATTTAAGTGAGTCACAATGGCTTGAACTTACAGAGAATAGCATTAGGCTGCAGTCTGATGGCAAATACACTGCCAAATGTGATCCTAATATTACCCATAATAAAACTCTCAAACAATTTGTATGGGAACTAGTTCGTCACCCTCAAAAGACCTTGGAAGGAGTCTTGTTTGATGTTGATTTATGGTCCATATGGCGTCAAGTCAAATGTCCAGTTCTTATTATTCATGGCCGCCATTCTGATATTTTGTTATCTGAACATATTACTAAAATGCAAGAAATTCATCCGCATACCGAGTTGCTAGAAATAGAAAATGCAGGCCATGCCCCAGCACTATTGGAGTTAGCAGAGCAGGAAAAAATTAAGACGTGGTTACAAGAGTAACTACTAGCTTTAAAAGCAAGCGAACGTTAAGGCGCAGATGAGTTTAAACAGGTGAATTTCTGAATTATTCTTTTCACCTGAATTATAGGATTCCTAGCGGCAAACCTTGAGAATTGTTAAAATCATTTGGTTTAATAAGGAAAATATTATGATGACTAATAATGATGCAAATAAATTTGCATTTGATTCATTTGTAACCGCATTTGCGCCTGGAAATGAAACTATGCTTGACCAATATTTCTCACCTGACCTTATACTTTTTAATCATTCTGTGTCAAAACAATTTGATTTAAATGACTTAAAATCCCGCCTACCTAACATACATAAAAAGTATGCCGATTTAAAAAGTGAAATAAAGGATATTATTATAGAGAATGACCGTATCGCATTTCATGTCAAACAAAATGCATTCTCTGTTCCAGATAATGAGCATGTTAACTTAGATGTTATGAACTTCTATAAATTGTTTAATGGCAAAGTTAAAGAATGGCAAATGTGGGTTAATCAAATCAAGGCAGACTAAACAAGTTTAAATGCCTGACAAGGTAATGAATATCTTAACTCTAAAACTGGCTACAAATATATAAAACCAGCAAAGTAATTTTTTAGATTTATATCTAAATTTATAGGTTTTGATTGTTAAGACTAAGTAAAAATTAAATGAGTAGCATAATTCAACAACCTAGTTATTTTAAAATAGATGTAACTATAAGAGTTAATGGGTATGTATTATGGGAGCTATTAAACCTTTTTCAGTTGGTAAAGCTGGTAAAGACAGTAATCAGTCGTTGTCATCAGGCCAGCTAATACAAAAATTAATCAAAGAAGCAGAAAAGAAAGAAGCGGCGATAGAAGCTATGCGAAGTCGTTGTAAAATATGCTTTAGAGAGATTTCACCAAGAAGAGTCTGTGGCGGACACGGAGGTGGTGGCGGAAGCGGTGGTGGCGGTGAAAGTTCTACTAATTCTGCAAAAGAAACCACAAGTTTAACTAGTGATAAATCATTAGCAAGTCAACCAGTTCATGAAAGGAGTTGGGATGATTTTGTAGATTTTCCTAAAATAGACGATAACTTGGATATGGCATTAAATGAAGAATCATTTAATCCAAACATTATTGCAGATTTACTCAATGCAAATTTATTAGTTATCGACAATAATCGCGACGCAAATACACTAACTATTAAATTGCAATGTCAGCCAGATTCATTAACTGCAGAGCAAAGGCTTGCATTAAAAAAATTTATTAATGCGATTTTGAAAGAATTTCATGAATTTAAAAAAGAACATCATATTCCTAATGAATGTTTAAATATTGTTCAAGATAATAAAGGAAATATTTATGCATTAAGCATCAAATTGCCTACGCAAGCTTTGCATGATGCTTTTATTCATAGGTTGGCGCTTAATTTGTTACCTAGCCCAACGCTTAAATCATACGCCACTAAAGAGGCTGAACATCCTACAATAGCTACGGCACCTAATCCTTTATCGATTAAACTCACCCCAACCACTAAAAAAATAACTAAGACTTCTGAAGAAGAAATAGAGTGTGAAAATGTTGAGCAAGATAAACTTACAATAGCTGAAAGTGAGCAACAAAAAATTTTTCACCCCTCGCCACTAGATATAGACTTAAAATTTAAGTAATTTTTACATTTTTACTAAATCAGGTGTAGATAGGGCCTTAGACTGATATTAGTATCTCTACTTTCATCGCTCAGAGCAAAGAATCAAAGCTTAAAAAATTGTGCAGCTATGAAAATTCGCTTACTTCTTGAAAGTAGTCCCTATATTAATTTTATAAGTTCCTTAATAAATCCTTAATATTGTATTGTTAATTTGACAAACTTTGTTTAATAAGTTTGTATTTAATTAATATTTAAGTTATGGCTTATCATCCAGTTAGTTATAGTTTTCCTTCATTTGATCAAACTAAAGATAATAGATACAAAAAATTTGTACGTGAAATTACGGGAAATCCTGAAAATTTTCGACCTGAACCTTTTGAAAAGAAACTTAATACATTTTATCCTGCTTGTGAAGTAAGCACTCCAATAACAGTAGAAACCTTGTTGGATTTATTCCAAACCAATTTTATTGTAGCCGAAAATCACCTTGACCGTGCCTCTAAGAATTTTTTAATTAAAATTATGGCAAAATTAAAAGCAGCAGGCTTTACCACCCTATTTTTGGAGCATTTGTATTATGATGATCAAGAAGAGCTAGATGATTATGATCCTACTTCTTTAAGTAAGGCCGAGGTAAATAAAAAAGTAGAAAACCGCCTAGCTAATTTAGATAATGAATTTTGGATTTCTGCTAAGGGCAAAAGGGAGCATAATAGCGATTGTCATTGTGAAAAGTGTTATTTAGCTGGCAATAATTTTTCAGAGTTAGTAAAAACGGCGAAACAATATGGTATAAGAATAGTGGGCATAGACACTGAATATACCTATTCCGAACAGTATAATGATAATCATATGGAATATGCTTATGGTGGACCAACAGGAATACTTAAAGATAAATTTCGTCTTAAAAGTATGAATTATACCGCTGCCAAAATTATCGAGAAGGAAGTAAAAGAGCATCCTGGTAAGTGGTTTGCCTTAATGGGCTGTTTACATTGTTATTCTGCAGAAGATTTTTCGGGTGTTCCGCAACTAACAGGCGCAAAAACGGTACTTGTTGATTCGGAATCAAACTTAAATGAAATCAAACTTAGTTTTAATGGCGCTTGTGAGGTAAAGGTTAAAAAATCTTTCTGGAATAATGATAAAAAAATAATCCAAGTTCCTTACGCTATAAAAATTGAAGTTCCTAAAAATCAGTCAATAGCAGCTATTGCAGGAATGATTTCAGGTCAAAAGGTGCAGCCAGAAGTCATCGATTACACTGTGGTAGATAATAAAAACGAAGAATATAAAAAATTTAATAATGATAAAGATAACGTCAAAGCAGCCGATACTCCTAACACTTCTGATATATTAGCAGCAGTTAGTAAAAGGCTACTAAGCCTGCAAGAAGCCGAACCTGAAGTTACTATTGATGCAGAAAATGTTAATGGACAAAACAAAGAAAAAGATAACAAACAGGAATTACTTAAAGAATTTCAAAGACGCACTCAGGCACAAATTAAGCGGCTAGATACTCTTCCCAAGCTATCTAATAATCCTGCTGCTCTTCAGAAAAAAAGAATTTTAGAGTCGGCAAAAACAATATTGGAGAATAAGAATTTAAGTTTTAATGATCGGTTCACAAAACTTAGGGAAATCATTCAACACCATCAGGCTATTCTAACCAAGCCGCATAGTTCTATTCCACAAGACATTCTGAAAGGCTTGCTCGTATTTGTTGCTTCCATTTGCTTTTTTATTCCGGGAGTTTTACTTGGAATACATTTTTTTAGCCCGAAGCGATTGACCACTACCGAGGAGCAAATAGTAAAACCTTTGAATGAATTTAAATAATATTCTTTATCTCGATAAGGTTACTCAACAAGCGGCAAGACTAGTAAATGAGCCGCGCCTGGCTGGCTTAACCAGTAGTCTTTATGATAAGTAAAATTTAGCTTTTTACTGTATTTTTTAATTCAGCAAGTTCTAAAATTATTCCATCCGGTCCTGCAAAATAAATTAGCTTTCTATCATTAAAATCCAATATATTGCTCAGTATTTTAACATCATTGTGTTGTAACTTTTTAATTAATTCCTCAATATCATCTACAGCAAAGCATAAGTGATTATAGCCGTATTTATCGAGTCGATTAATGTAGGAATCCTTTTTCGGTATTGGATTATAAAAATGTAAAAGTTGAATCTCAAAATGAGGTTCTGCTTCTTTATTATTGTGATACAGAACTAAAGTGATATGATCTGCTTTTATATTCGGAATATTCATATATTTCGCAAAGGGCTCATCTTCAATAATTGTTGCATGTGTTTTAATAAAACCTAATAAGTTGAAGAATTTAATAGCCGCAGGCAAATCACTAACTACGACAGTGATGTGATCAGCATTTTTAATCATTTTATATTCCTTATAAAACGGTAAGCAAATTAGAGTTAATATAATTTATAGCTTATTTAGGTAGGGTAAGCGTTTAGCGATTTGCAAAACTTAGTTATTAATTTGGCTAAATAATGAAATAGAAGCATTTCTTCCCTCAAATTATAGTAAAAATATTCTATTAGACCAATTTTTTAATAATAGAGTTGTCTTTTATTGGCCTCTATATTTTTTTACTATACAATCCAGAAAAAATTTTAATTAATTTAAACAATATGTCTAAAAAAGATCTTTTAAGTAACATGGATAAGGTAGTTGACGCTGTCAATCAATTTAATTCTATAAAGAAAGAGGTTGAAGATGAGTTAAGTATCATTACTTCTATTAATTATGGAGATTATAAAGACAGGTGGGAACAAAATAATAAAATTCATAATTCTATAATGAAAATTATTGCGCTTAAAATAAAAATTCAACAAGGGTTAAATGAATTTATAGCCACATTAGATAAAATAACCACAGAAGGTGAAATAGACGAAACAGAAGCTGTTTACGCTGCTTATAAAAAGTTAGTGAATAATTTAGATTACACCAAAACTTTCTTAGAGACAGTACGTAATAATACTATTAAGGGCACGTCGGTTGACTTTAAAACTTCTAATTTAACTAAAGAACAAAAAAAAGAAAAAATTAATTCTTTTATGTTGAGTAATATTAGTATGCAGGTTTTAGGCGGCTTTATAAGTGTAATAGGCATTAGCGCTATTGTCTTCGCCTTTATAGCGCTTAATGCTGCAACTTTTGGTATTTCAGGCTTAATAGTAGCAGGTGGCGGAGTTGTCGCAACGCTTATAGGAATAGGTTTATTTAAAACGGGTGTACTTAAGCAAAAAATAGCAGATGGATTGCTTAATAAGGAGCCGTTAAATTTCTCAAATAATTTAGCCTAAAGTGTCACCTACTCATCCACTGATAAATTAATGAATGCTCTGGATTGGGAAGAATTGACACATAAATTGAAATGGTGGTTGGGAAGAAAACTTTAAATACGAATTCATTTAAGAGTATTCCTATACAGCAACTTTTAAATGAAACTGATCAGGGAATTGAAAAATAACTTATATAAAAAGCACCTGCCTTATTAAGTGAGCTTTTTGAATGCTTTTATCAGAATGCGACCCACCAATATAAGATATTTTCCTTGCATCAAATGTAGTAGATTACTTTAATAAAAACAAGCACCACAAAGGTCTTGAATTTGGGCGTTAATTTTAAATTGGTAGGGTTGAATGAAATTTTTTTTATTCTATTCCCAACAATTCTATTCGAATGCCTGATGCTGTAAATCTTTAAAAGATGGTCGCGTGCAACAGATGGAGCTTTTTCAAACACTGATTGAATCGATTGGTACCGATAAAGGTTATTACTTCAAAGAGAATGGAAAACTAGCACTAGATTTTAGGATAAAGGCAGTCGCTATACAAAAACCTAGTAGGAAGCTAAAAGATGCCTTGGGTAATCCTATTTCACAAAAACCTCTTGAGTTATTCAAGAATCGCAGGGTAGGTATCGGGCCTATTAGTCATCTAAAAAAATATTAGCAGATGGGATGATCTCGCATGAAATCTGACAAACCCACAGATTATTCAGGATATTGCTCTATGTTGAGATTTAAGCTTAGACAAATGATACGATATTTAACCAGACAGGTTGCGGTGGTCATGTAACGTAATTATTCACAGCATAAAAGAAGCTCCAATCACCAAAGTCCACTATAAATAGTTTTAATTATGAATAATAATTACTCACAAAAATATATTTTATTTCACGACACCAATACGTTATTCACAAATTCTGTGGATAAGGTTGTGTAATATTTCCCAGAGAGTAGATGTTAACTTAGCTAATTAGGGTCAGGGCTTCAAGCTAGATAATAGTAAATTGAGCCATAAAATAAACATGAATTTTAGCACATTAATTATTTTATTAAACTCCATTCAATTTTTTAAAGGTCAATGGAAATACCTTTACTGGGCCATTGATGAGTTTGGTCATACCATTAATTTTATCTATCGCATCGGCGTAATGTAAAGTCTGCCAAGCGTTTTCTGAAAAAATTAATAAAGAACAATCCAACCTGTGATTTCAACATCATCAATACAGACAAGAATTCAGCGTATACTCAGGCTATTAAAGAGCTAAAACGAGAAAATCGGTTATCTCAGTATGTTGCGCATCACCAAATTAAGTATTGCAATAACCGCCTGGAGTCTCATCAGGGCAAGCTTAAACAGATTATTAATTCCGTGAAAGAGTTTCATTCCATGAAAACCGCCTACGTTACCACTAAAGAGTTTAAAGTGATGCACATGTTTAGAAAAGGGCAATTTGATGAGTGGATGTATGAAACGAATGAGATTTCTTTTATCAACAAACAATTTGGCTTTACAGTTGAGATCTAGCAAAATTTAAGATTTTTTAAGTTTAACATTTTTTGCAGCGGAGCCAAATTTTTTGTAACAGTCCTCCAAAATCACGATATAATCCATTAAATAACTGGCAAAAAAGAATTGTTACTAGCTACAGTAGGCGTATAGTCTTTCCACGAATTACTGCTATATTCAAAATATTGTATTTGAATAATATTATTTTTATCACTTTTAAATTTAAATTTCGTTTTGTTCTTATGATGCTCTCCATTCACACTTTTCTTTCCACTGACCTTATCCACTTCAACTTCATCCAACCTTGCAATAACTGTAGCCTCAATATTAAGTTTTGCTAATTTGATGCAAAAACGAGAGGCAAATGATTGTTCAGGGCTAATGAGATTTTTAGATGAGCCAGCTGCAAAACAATTAAGTAAATTTATTACCCACTCTTTTTGATTAAATCCTTCTAAAAGAGATGCCAAATAAATTGCTGCTTCCTCAGGAGATTTATTACTATCTAATGTTATCGTCATATTTTCGCTTCCGTGTGCATCAATAGTAATTTTTTGCGGCTTCAATTCGGTGATTATACCTCGTAACTTTGATTTATCCACTTGCGAACTAGTATTAAATAATAAAGGAGAATAATGGCGTCTTTTTTTATTTCTTAATTCACTATCATCAAATTCAGTAAAATTAATGATGAGTTCACGTTTAAGGAAAACGCTATTTTTTTCGATAAAATAGATACATCTGTATAATAAGTCCTTATTTAGTGAGCAAGGTAAATTTGTTTCAATCCAATTAAATAGCTGATTTGTAGTCTTGAATTGTTGAGCAGAATCCAAAACTTGTTTTTTTAATTTATTTACATTGGGAAGAGATATAATATTAAATTCTTTATATAAAAAAGAATAGTTTACTATCTTCTTTATTAACTTCATTATGTTCTTAACTTCATCAGCTTCTGTACTCTCACTTTTCCAGTGTTCAATAAATATTTTAAACAGAAAAAGAGATATATTTTGAGTAAAATATTTATCAAATTGTGCGAAATCTGATTCCTCTCTCCCAACTAATTCTAAAGTAATAAGCTTGTATTTATTAGCAATTTTTTTAAATTCAATCTTTGTATTATTAGTATTTATTTTTGCCATGTATAAAGCATACCAAGCATATATCGTATAGTAAGAATATTCATCATTATTAGTATTTCGTAATTCTTCCATTAAATCTGCTAAATAAAAGTAACATTGTGATCTGATTATATTAGTCTCCAGCTCATCATTTATGATTTTTTCAAATTCAGTAACACCTTTTTGAAAAGTAAAAAGATCTATATTATTTAAATTAGAAAATTGGCATTTAAACCGATAAAAAAGACATTCCGCTCTTAAGTTTTCTGCTTCTTCACTTTTCTCGGTAACAGCAAGAGCATAAGCATTAGAAATTGTTAAAATTTCGGTTATAGTATCATCTGAAAGAGGAGTTTTATGAGTTTGGTTTAGCATTGTACGAGCATAATTAAAGTTTTTAAGAATAACTGTCTTATTACCTATAATTTCTTGGACTGCACTTACTATGCTAGTGTATTTTTTATTATTATTTGATTTATCTTCAATAACGTATCCATTAAGATCAGAAGGAATAATTAGTGTTTTTCTTTGCACTTTTCGAGCATTTAAATAGGTAAGTTGTATCTTATTATTATCTGATTCCTGAAGAATCACACATTTATTGGAAGCTTCTTGGCAACAAATAATTTCTTTTGCTTCATAATTATCAATATTGTGTAAATAATTACAAACTTCTTCAAGATTATTAGAAGATCCATTAAACCAATAAGAGAAAACAGGCGAAACCATTTTACTACCTTTTTCTTAATAAATATTGATCAAATTTTATAATAATTAAAAAATTTGATCAATAAAATTTCAATTATTCTATTTTCAGCCAAATTGCCTTTAAATACCTGTTACTGAAGGAAAGAGACGGGTAGTATTGCAAAAATAAGAAGGTAGTATACTTATTAACCTGGCCCTGAATTATAACAAAGTTATTATGATCATATACTACTAGGTGTAAAACAGGTCACACTGCGAAGTCATCTCGGCAAATTTACCTCTAGATGGCCAAGGGATGGTGAAGCCCTTAACTTATGATGCCATGAAAACGGTCTGGACTACCGAGGAGGCAGGTAAAGTGGCTTGGGGGCGGCGTATGACAGGCTCATGACAGATCATCTGGACATAATTGCTAGGTCAAAAATTACCGATACTATAGAAAATAATTTTCCCCAAGACAGCTTGGAAGGGAATCAAATAATAGAAGCTGAGCCAGAATTAACATCAGAGTCTTTTGTTTCTTCGTTGGCTCCCACGTCAGTGACACCCTACAATTTCTTTAAAGTACAGCTCAGCTTAAAAAGAAAACTACCTACTAAAGGAAACACAGCAATGCCTCTTAATGCCGTAGCTACTATAATATTCTCTACAAACTCAGTAAGCGAAGCTGCTGAAGAATTAGAAACAACACCTGAGTTGTTGATAACCTCATTATTAGAAGCCACTAACATCGATTATGAAGATATAAAAAGTCAAACTGAAAAATATAAAGCACTCTATTTGAAGGTCATGCTATGGCAATCACGCGAGCAGGCAATCCATCTAAATTATTAATTTTTAGTGGCATAATATAAATGGTATATCGGCCATTAGGCACGTGGTTAAGTTCTAAGTTTTCAACAATAAGAATATCATTAGCTAATAAAGCTTTATGTACGGGTAAGTCTTCAAACTCATATTTATCAACGCTAATATAATCGATTCCGACAATTTTTATTCCTTTTTTTAGTAACTCTTCTGCAGCGTCAGGTTCAATATAAACATAATTTTTTGTAAAGGTTGAGTTTTTTGAAAGTTTAGAGTTTGCGGTTTTAAAAAAAACAAAATCATTAGTTAAAATTGGTTGATTCTTAACAAAAGTTTTTGTAATAGAAATTTCATTATCAGGAACTTGTATGATTAATCCCTTACCAATTAATCTATCAATTAAAAAATCATTACTTGTTTTTCCTTCTCTAATGACATGAGCAGGAAAATCAATATGTGTGCCTGTATGGTTTCCTAAATAGATTTTATTTAGATGAAAAAACGCGCCTTGTTCTAATGAACTTACATTTTCAAGGTGATAAGTTGGGTCGCCTGGGAAGGTAACTAATTGCTCAGAGATAGTAACACTAAGATCATAACATTGCTTTTGCTTAGCTAATTTCCGATTTTTAAATTTATCATTATTTGAGTGCATTTTTTTTGCAGGCAAAATATTACTCCATTAAATGATTTTAAATTACTCTATACGTGTAATTTTTAATTAAAAACAAGTAATTATTTTCTAAACTCCTTTATGAATAATGGAATCCCCTTCATTCCATAAAACAGTTTGTTTAATTTCTTTAATTTTCCAGTTCTTAGATTTCTTAGTTAATTTAAAATTATAAATAACATGAGAATTAAAATAGCTGCCTTCCTTATCTCTTCTGTAGATTATAGCGCTTAGTCGACAGTAAGCCTCGTTTCGATGATAATCAATCTCTAAATTGGAAAAAAAATGTTGCGTATAAAGGTTGTTTAATACCTCTGCTCGTGAATTAACATATTCCGCTTTAGAATAAGTCTTAATTTCACCTCGTAAATCTTGATAATTGCATACAATATTATCAGCTAAAGTATCTTCTACTCCCTGCCAATCTTTTACATCAAAACTAGTTGCAAATTTAAATAGTAAGTTAGAAATAGCGCGCATCACCTTCCCCGTAATCAATACGGGAAGTTAAATTACAGAACATAAGTATGATGTACAAGAGTTTATTGACTTTAAAGGGTTAACATGAATATTATTTTATTAGCAGGCGCTCCCGGTAGTGGTAAAAGTACTCAAGGGGCTGCTTTAATGGCAATGCATACTAAATTTAAACATCTATCTTTAGGCGAAGTAGTTCGTCAATATCTAGAGAATCCAGAACATCCAATTACTAAGGAATATAAAGAATTTATAAGTCAGGGTAATTTATTGCCTGACGAAGTCATTAAAAAAATTTTAATAGAAGAGTTAGCAAAAATAGCAGATAAAGACAGTATAGTTTTGCTGGATGGGTATCCACGTACATTGCCGCAATATAACGATTTCTTAAAAGAATGGGGTAAGCCTGCGGGGTTAATTCATTTAGAGGTAAGTGAAGAAACATTAAATGAGCGAATGTTAAAACGTGCTGATTCTCGTTCGGATGATAACCAACTAGCTATTAAAAAACGTTACAATTTTTATCAAAATATAACTCAACCTTTACTCAATCAAATTAAAAAAGAATTAGGTAAAAAGGCTATTACCATTAAGACAGACGAATCCATTCAAGCTACTAGTATTTATCTTTATAGCGCATTACAACGCTTAGATTCAATTCATGAAATCTTACAACAAGAAAACTTATTACCTTTAAAGCAAGAAGAAACTGATACACACTTAAAACCAATTGGACTGACAGCAATGCTTTCCCAATGGTGGAAAACGGGTATAGAATACAGCACCATTAGAGCAATACAAACGCATTATCAAACAAAAAATTTTTCCTTTTCTTTTTTTAATAAAAACGTTATTTATCTTGAAACGCCAAATGAAGTCAAAAAAGTATTAGAAGGGAAGAGTCATTTAGGCCATGTATATAAGCATTTCTCTACTGCAGCTGAGCTCAAATATGATTTTGTAGCAACTGAGACAAATAACGAACAGGCTTATAAAACTGAAAGTGATAAAGTGAATTATTGGAAGCTAATTCATAATGGCCTAGGACAAACTATTAAAAATGATCGAAAGAATATAGAAAATTTAATTGATAGGCATTTGAAGAAAACATTATTTGCTGAAAAAAAATTTATTTTAGATATTACGTTTGATAATTTTTTTTGTGGTTTTTGGGCAGAATATCTCTTTGGTAAAGCTTGCTCCTTAGAGACCTATCAAAAAAATAGAAATCAACTTTTATCAGCTATGAAACAATGCTTTTATACTAATTATTATAAGAGCATTGACCCAATCGGTATAACTTCTTGGTTATATCATTATCCAGTTAATAATCAGTTACAAGAGGTTAAAAATAACCTTAAAAATTTTATTATTCATGCCACGCCTGATGCCATGGTTAGCCGTTTTGCAAAAACACTAAATAAAATTAATTTAAAAGAAAAACTAAATTTAAGTGAAGAAAAAATTAATGAGATTATTGCTGATTGTGTATTTGATCTCATAATTGAGCCTGATTTTCTTGAAAATGTAATGTATGAAGCATTAGCCTTTGCAGTGAAGGAAAATGCTGATTTGCATGATCCAATAGTACGTATGAAAGTTTATAAACAAGGACTTCAGCAAGGCTATCTCTTTCCCATTCGTACTCGTGTATTAGATGAATCTATAGTGCTGCCAGATGGAAGTCAGCTTTCTGCAGGAAGTATGGTGTGTTTAAACTTAAAACAAGCAGGGCTTTATCATTCCGCTGGCGCGAGACGTTGTGTAGGCCAAGCTTATACTTATTTTTTTCGTGAGCACTTTTTTAATTGTCTTTCGTCTATTGAGTTTAAAGTCAAGCAAGTTACAGAGCCTTTAGAAAGACATGCTAGTAATGAAAATGTTCCTAATTCTTCTGAGCGCTATCAAGTAAGTTGGCATCTAAAAAGGAATGAGGCAATGCGCCATATGGCTTCCCATGATTATAAGGGAAATAAATTTTTTGATGTCTTAAGCTTACATCAAGATGCCAATTTAAATACGTTAATGGTTAAACAGCTTACCTTTAAAATTCGTCACTATTTAGAAAAAAATAATTTAGATTGGCAAGATGTGGTTATTGCCGCCCCTGAAGTTCGTGGTTTACCAATAGCGGCACAAGTTGCTAATCGCTTACAGTTGCCCTTGTACACTATACGTAAAAAAGGCGGCTACAAAATCCCTGAGGAATTACTTTATTTAGAAAGTTTTAAAAAAGGATATGGGGATACAGATACAGTTGAATTACCTATTGAAAAGGTGAAAGCTTTAACAGGAAAAAAAATTATTTTTCTTGATGATGGTATAGCTAGCGGTGGCAGTGCAAATGCTTGTATAAAATTGCTAGAAAGGCAAGTTGAGGAGAAAGAACCAGCTAAAGTGATACTAGTACTTGCGTTACTACAACATGACTATGTAAAAAATTCAGGAAAATTGTCTGAGCACCGCTTAGTGAAAACATTATTTGATTGTCATAGTGAGAAGACGGCGCAAAAAATTATAGATAAGGAGCAGATGGAAAGTTATCGTATATAAAAATTATCTTCAATCGCTAGTTTTATTTTTATGCTTATGTCTGTGGTAAATATCAGGGTAATGAGAATGAGAGTGGGTAATTGATTGATGGTGATGAGGATGAGCATGTGGTTCTTTCCCATCCCAAGGAAAATCATGGGCATGCTGATGAATATTGTCATGAGTATGAATATGATGATGAAATAAGCATTCATGCGTATGTATATGTTCATGGTTTTCCGTTAAATGTAGCCAGACTCCTATCGCCATTAATATAGCTGCAATCCAGAATAAATTAGAGATTGTACTATCAAAAAAGATAATTGCTATTGCTGCTCCAATGAATGGGGCGACTGAAAAATAAGCACTTGCTCTTGCTGTTCCTAAATTTCGTAAAGCTAATACAAATAGCACTAAACTAATACCATAACTTAGAAAACCAATTAATAAAGCATAACTTATTTGTATCCAACTGGGTAAAGCGGCATGCAATATAAAAGCAAGGAAAATATTTGTGGTACCTGCTACTAAGCCCTTAATGAGTACAATAAATAAGGGGTCAGCTGCTGAGATTTTTCTTGTTAAATTATTATCAATTGCCCAGCATAAACAAGCTAGCGCGATAGTTACAGACCCAACCCAATGTTGACTGAATTGCTTAGGCCAAGCTAAAAGAACGCCGCCGGCTACAATAAGTAACATGCCAAATAAAATTCGTATATCTGTATTTTCTTTAAAGAAGATCCAGGCTAATAATGCTGTGAATACAGTCTCTAAGTTAAGTAGCAATGAGGCTGTTGCAGCACTAGTTTTTACCAACCCTAACATTAATAAAACAGGCCCCAGTATACCGCCAAATATAATAGTACCTAGTAGCCATATCCACTCTGTATTAAACAGACCAGAGGCTTGCCACCCTCTATTTTTGATTAATCGAAAAATGAGTAAACCGATCCCACTTCCTAGGTATAATAGTCCCGCTAATAAGATAGGTGAAATATTTCCTAACAACAATTTAGCAAAAGGCGTACTTGCCCCAAATAAAATAGCAGCTGAAATTGCTATTATAATATTAGAAGGTAAGGCTAACTTAGGCATAGTAGTAATTTGTTAATACATTATATTAAGTTTATTTTATATATGTATTAATACCAACATCGATCTAAATAAATTAAATAATGAATAGACCGCTAATAATTAAGGCTGCTAGGAATAAAATTAGAAAAAGTTATCTAACACAAGGCCAAATAATAAAAAATTAGTAATACTGCATAATTATAGTGAGTGATAGTTGACATTAGTAGTTATTTCTAATAAAAATTATTACGTTGTATGAAAAATTTAACTTCATTCATAAGGAGGTTAGTATGGCTAGTACATCGGGAGGCAGTAAAAAAGCAGGACAGCAAAATATGAGCGCGAAAGACCAAAAAGGTGGAAAATCTGCTGATCATAAAAAATCATCTTCACATCAAAGCATGAGTGAAAAGGGCCAAAAGGGCGGACGTAAGTAGCAATAGGTTTTAATTCTTATAGCTTGCTTAAGCCTATGTAATAGCTTTTCTTGCTTAAGCAAGTTAATTATACATAGTATAAAAAATAAATAGCATGGTTTTTCTTATTTTATTCAAATTTATGCCAAAAAATCTTTAAAGTTAGCTAATGTTCAAATGAATACTTGGGCTAAATTTCTTAAGAAGAAGACGCAAGAATTAGGCGGAATTATCCTTGATACATCTAAAAACAATGTATCGAATTTAGCACACCAACTTAAAGAGTTGATTAGCAATTATTAAGTAATCAAAGTGTGCTATTTGAATTTAGTAAATCTCTAAGTAAATATGTTTTAGTGGCATTACCAGTTAGCCTAGGTAACGCCACTAAATTATGGCAAAGTTGTTAAGGATTTATTACAGTCTGCCACTGTCCATTTAAGAAAAATGGTTGTGTCCATTGAACACGTAATTGTTCGTTTTTGTTATTAATCGTTGTGGCAGATTTATTAGTTTGCACCGTAATGGAATGATTACTACTATCAATTTTTTTAATAGTAATTAAATTGCTACGTTGATAATTGATAAAAGGTGGTAAGATTATTTCAACATTAGCACCTTGAGCGTCAACATCGATATCGCAGTCATTAGGATTAATAACATAATGATTAATCTCATTACCATGAATTACCGTACGTGTACAATGATTTACCGATGATACTAGGAGCTCATCCGCTTTATATTTGTTACTTCCAGCAAGGCGATTTAAAAACTCAGCGAGATCGCCACTATACCCACATAAATTAATACGTATAAAATTATCAGTAGCGCCCATGGTATTGCCATTATCAACTGACACATTTAAGGTTTTAAGAAGAATATCTTTAGCTGCTATTTGTTGAGCTTCTGGAGTATTTAGCTTTGCAAAAAAAGTAGGGCTCCCTTCAATACTTACGACTTCTGTTCCTGGAAAACGCTTAAGCATTTCAGTGGTAACAAGCTTATGCCGTTTAGCAATTGTCTGAAAGGCATCAGTGCGCATAGATTGCCCTGCATCAGGAAGGGCTGTAATCGCAGACATAAGGTTTAAGGCATCAGCAACGCCTGGGGTGCTACCTCCTACTGTTAGTTTCCAGATATAGGAAAAGTAATTATGGAAAATACTTGCTGCATAGGAATCTGTCATAGGAAACCACATATAGCCAAGGCGAAAGCCGGGTCTCCCAAGCGCTTTAGAAACCGAGTTGAAAGCAAATATGTGCTTACCTTCATTTCTTGCTTTAGTAAGCCAATCAATATTTTCTTTAATATAGCCTGTACCATTACTACCATAGGTCGGTGAAGCGAAAACAAAATCGGCGATGATAATTTTTGCTTGAGTATAAGGTTGGCGAAATTTCCCGTCTGGGTTATTAGGTGACGTGACAAATTCAACTACTGTTTCGTTTGGACCCGGCTTAATTTCACTGGGATCATTAAAACCTTGAAACCGCGCATTAGAGTAAGGTCTGTAAGAGACTGCATGTTCGTGAAATGAATAAAAAGGAATTTTTTCCACAAAGAGAAAGTTTTTTTGCGGTTCTGTCGTTGCAATAGCATAGACTAGCGCAAAAAGCATTTGCAGTGAGCCATTAGATAAAGAAAAAATAGGTTTCGATTCATTAGGATTAATAAATAACTCTTGGTTATTTAGGCGTTTATGATAAGTACGAAGCGCTTGATCAACATCATTAAAGAACGCTTCACTGGAATTTATTAATAGGCTTTTTTCTCCAGGTTGACCCAAATAGACCGAGCTGTCATAAACATGAATTTTAGGAGGATTAAGTAGTCCATAACGTTGATACAATTCAGTAAATATGGGCGTTTCATTCGGGCGAAGGTAAAGTAAAGGTTCAAAAGCCTTAGCACTTGTGAAAGTACTAAAAAATAAAAATAATATTATACAGAACTTAGATAATGTTGTAGTAAATATTTTCGGTAAGCTATCAAAAAATGTTGTTTTCATAAAATTCCTTTTAGCTATTAATTCATTGTCCCTCAAGTGAACTTACGCATAAATAGGTTGCAACAAACTTAATATTATAGGTTAGAATTCACAAAATTTTGGTAAGACTATTGCGTAAGATTTTTAAGTTTTAATCATGCCATCATCTTTATAAAGGTGAACATAATTCAACTAAGGTACCATCAGGGCAACGGACATAAGATACAGTTTGCCCCCAAGGTTTTACAGATGGCTCTTTAATAGATTCAGCCCCTACGGCAACAGCATGCTCATGTGCTTCAACAACTGTATCTGTGATTAGGGCAATTTCAATGCCTAAAGGTATTGAAGAGGTATCTGAGGCTACATAATCAGTAGAAAGATTATTTAATCCTAATTCATGAGATGCAAAAGCTAATACTGTTGCCCCTGTATCTAATTCTCCATAACCTGATTCATGAAAAAAACGTGTTTCTAAGCCAAAGGCTTTTTGAAAAAAAGCTAAAGATGCTTTTACATCTTTAACATAAATGATAGTGTAGCCAAATTTCATAGCTTTCCTAACCCTAAATAAAATGAGTATATTGAATTAATTTCAGTATTTAAAGCGTATAGCAGTTTAATATTTTCTACCGCTCTTTATGGTGGCCTTGTAATTTAGCATTTAGTTAAGAACCATGGATTTCATGGGCAAGCGGTGAGATATTAATTTATTAAAAGAGGGTTTAATAGGTTTTCAATTTTATTCTATTTAACTAACTTAGTCGCAATAGAAATGGTAATTTTAGCTACCTATCAGGTCTTAGCTAAGGGAGAAATTTAAACTAAATTAATTATTCTTCTATAGTAATAAATTTAGCAGCAAGGATAAGAGAAATGCCAACGCTAAAAGTAAATAATCTTAATATGTATTATGAGCAAACCGGTAAAGGTCCTGATGTAGTATTTATTTCTGGCTTATCAGCTGATCATACCATGTGGGATTTAACTTATTTTAAAGATAGCTTTCGTGTACTGACTTTTGATAATCGGGGCGCTGGCCAAACTGATGTACCAGAGGTTGCTTATGGGATGGATGCATTTATAGAGGATACGGTAGCGCTTTGCCAAGAGTTGGGTATAAAAAAAGCTCATTTTGTTGGTCATTCTATGGGAGGACATATAGTTCAATATCTTGCAGCAAATTATCGAGAATTAGTTAATAAGGCGGTTATTGCATGTAGTGAGCAGGTATTCTCCACCATTTCTTATTTAGCCACTAATATGCAGGTTGCCCTACGTCAGTATAATATTCCCAAAAAATTACTTATTGAAAATTATTTACCTGTGCTCTTTTCTATGTCTTATTTAAAGGAGCAAAAAAATAGAGATAACTTTGTCCAAAGTGTTTTAAATAATCCTTACCCGCAAACAAACAAAGGATATATTGGCCAAGTAGAAGCTATTCGTAATCATGATACAACTCATCTTCTAGCTAAAATTAAAAGCCCTTCTTTAGTGATTGGGTGTGAGGAAGACTTATTAACACCCTATGAAAATTCTATTTTTTTAGCCAACCATATTCCACATGCCAGATTAGCAACTATTAAAAATTGCGGTCATGCGCCTTTTATTGAAAATCCCAATGAATTTTTTAAACTAATAGCTAGTTTTTTAAGCGAAGAGTAGTTAACAAATAAGAATTAATTAGAAAACTCTAATTTAGTTAAGCTTAACAAAATAAATATTTTTATTAATACTACTAATTTAAAACAGTGGAATTTTTAGCCTTAAGATGAGTATTAGCGCTAAAAACTGTCTCTACCCGCAGTTTGACTATGAAAGTTATTTAAATTAAACCTATTGACAAAATATTGTGATTCCTGTAAATTAGTCATTATATACAAATTTTGTACATTTTTATGAATATTTGCACTTATCTACCAACGTTAAAATTAAAAAACAGCTTAAAGCAAAACTACTTTAGCTTTTTTTATTTTAGCTATTTTAGCCCTAGGCTGGGTGGGTAGATAAAATTTATCAACACTCTAACCCCCCAGCATAGCTCGGGGGTTTTTTTTGGTACCCAAAATCCCCAAAGCCTGCCAGAGGAGGTTGGATTAACCAAGAGGAGTGTAATTTATGTTACTCATTCAATCTGGCTTACAACCTGATACTAGCGGCTTTTTAAGTATCTACATTGGTATATATCGATTAAAGGAAATTATTCAGCATTTACCTCCTAGTTTAGCTAAAATTCGGAGGATGGTATGAGTTACACAGTTATTAAAAAATTACCCACTCCTGAAGAAATTGTTAAAGCTTTTCCCTTAACCTCCGCAGCCCAAGAAAAAATTAAGCGCAACAGAGAAGAAATAAAAGCAATTTTATCTGGTCAAGATAAACGCTTACTTATGATTGTTGGACCTTGCTCTGCTTGGCCAAAAGAAGCTGTATTAACTTACGCGAAGCAGCTTCTTAGATTAAACAATAAAGTGCAGCATGCTTTGAAATTGGTGATGCGAGTATATATTCAAAAACCCCGAACGACTAAAGGTTGGACAGGTCCTGTTAATCAACCTGATCTTTTCGCAGCTCCAGACATAGAAGAAGGCGTTAAATATGCCCGTAATATGATGCTTAGGGTAGTTGAAATGGGATTACCTATAGCTGATGAGGCATTATTTACGCATAATGCTAAAGGATTTTTAGAATTGCTTTCATGGGTTGCCATAGGCGCTCGCAGTACTGAAGATCAAGAGCATCGCATTTTTGCATCAGCCTTAGATTGTCCTGTAGGTCTAAAAAATCCTACCCATGGTTCTTTAGCAATTAGTGTAAATAGTATTATTGCAGCTCAACATTCACATGTTGCTGTTTTTGACGGTCATGAAGTGCAAACACATGGCAATACCCATGCTCATTTAGTATTACGGGGGACAAATAATGTGCCAAACTATTCGGTTAAGCACCTTGATGAAGTAAAGCAGCATATGGAAAAACATCAAATCAAGAACCCCTCCATTATTATAGATGCGAGCCACGATAACTGTTTAGTCCAAGGGAAAAAAGATCACCGCCTTCAGCCAGAAATTATTCTAAGTGTTATTAAACAATTTAAAAAGCGACCTGATTTAAGGCATCTTATTAAAGGCTTTATGATGGAAAGCTTTATAAAAGATGGTAGACAGAATGTAGATTTAAATAATCCTGCAGCACTTGATTTAAGTGGTCTATCAATCACTGACCCTTGCTTAAGTTGGGAAGAAACAGAAGCATTTCTCTTAGAATTAGCAGGTAGGCATGTTTTATGAGAACACTTTGTTATAGTGCTTTTAATTATAAATTTTGTAGTCAAGTTAGAGCAGTATATGCATATGGGAGTAAATATTAATGACAATTATAATGGGTGTTTCTGGTGATAAGGGCTCTTTTTCTGAAGAAGCAGCTTTTCTTTATGCAGCCCAAAAAGCTATATCACCTACTTTTCATTATTTAATAGACATGGCAGGCGTGTTAAGTGCAATTGAGCGAGGCGATATTAATTTTGGTATTTTGCCTGTAGTAAATCTACAAGGTGGATTAGTAAAGCCTGCATTTCAAGCAATGGGTAAGTATTTGTTTCAACCTATTGATGAATTATGGCTTCATGTTAGACAGTGTTTGCTTGCTTTGCCGGGAGTGACAAAACAGCAAATAAAAAATATCGTCTCGCACCCACAAGGCCTTGCTCAATGCAAAGATTATATACAAAAAGAGTTTACAGGCGTTGTGCTTCATGAATGGATTAATACTGCTAAAGCAGCCAGAGATCTATCAGAAGGAATTTTTAGTGCAGATACCGCGGTGATAGCACCTAAGCGCGCAGCTGAGCTCTATGGTTTGGATATTTTAGCTACCAATATTGAAGATAGTAGTTCTAATTTAACTGCATTTATAGTGGTAAAAAACCGAGAGGGTTTATGAAATTGGGCACTTAGCATTCAGCTAATTTAAGTAAGTTTAAATTAATTAGTTGTTGAAAGGAGAAGATCATGCGCAAGCTTGAAGAATTAAGAACACAAATCAGACAGACCGATATGCATATCATTGAATCATTGGCCAAGCGTCAAGAGCTAGCAAAACAAATTGGCCAAATAAAATTAGCAGAGAAAAAAGAAATTGTTGATTTGGCACAAGAAAAAAGGCTTTTTGAATTTTATGAACAGTTATCAGAACAATGTCATCTACAAAAAACGTTTGTTAAGCGTCTATTTAAACTAATTATTGCTTACTCACGTAGTGTGCAAAAATTATAAAAAAAGCACTAGGAAACGCTTGGCACTTAAGCTTAATATATTGTATTAATCTTCAATGCCAAACAACGAATATCAGCTAAATGTTAGTCTTATATTCTTTATTCATAACTGAATTATTTATCCATGCTATTTAGCAGTTGTTAAAAAAATTATCATCCACTATAGCTGACTTTTTATATTATAAAACTTTATACATATTCCAAATTATTTTTCGCTTCGGCCATTAACTCCATTTTATTATCAGAAATTTTTGTAATTTGCTTGCCAAATTTCTCTGCTAACTGTTCTATAGCAGTCATCTCTGAAAACAACGTAGAATAGGCTTTTCCATATTCTTGCGAAGGAATAATTTTATTATACAGAGAATGATAATTATTACTTGGAATATTTTTTATGCTAGATACTTTATTATGTACTAAGTGGTTTTCTTTAATAATACTGGTAATTTCTTCAATATCTTTGCTAAATATTTCTTGCAGTTTGCTTACTAGCTTTTGTAGCTTTTCTACATCTTGATTAAATTCATTGTAATTAACTTTCATGTCTTCATGGGGGCATTTACTATTATAACCTTCAATACATTCTTTCCCTGCAATTGACATATTTTTAACATGCTGTGACATTAAATCAATTTGTTCTCTTAACAGCTTCACCTCAACCGCTTTTCTGCCTTCTTGCTTAAATATACTATTTGCGATATGGCTACTAGTAGTCATTTTAGGCTTAAGATTATTTAATCTCTGTTGTAGCTCATCGATAGTATTATTTTTTACTGTTGTGAAAGAGGTTAATTGAGTAAATTCATTTTTAAGTTTATCCAATGTAGCAGTATTTGTTGCAGTAAGAGAATTTGGTTTATTTTTTTCTTGAGAGACGTTATTTAATTCATATTTATCTTTTAAAATCGCAACCATATGTTGCATATTACGACTTTGGGCAAGCTCAAGTGGCGTTTGATTACTTTTGTCTTTTATGAAGCGTGCGCCTGAGTTTTGTAATAACTGCACAATGGGCTGGTGATTAAATAGAACGGCAGCATGTAATGGCGTAAAACCATTTCTTGCACCAATAATATTTAAATTGGCTTTACGCGCAATAAGCATCCGGGCTAAATCAATATTACCAGTGGAACAAGCATGGAATAAAGCGGTATATTTTATGTTATCATCGTGAGCGTATCGAATAGGTGTTTCAATATCAGCGCCCTTATCAAGCCATGTTGCAGCAAGCATATGGTCTTCACTGGTAATAGCTTTAGCAAAGTTTGCATTTAATATATTTTGATATTCTTTTAAGTAAGTTCGTATAGGGTGGCCTTCAGGCTTTTCTTCAGCAGCAGTTAAAGGATTCTTATTAGACTTAGCAGTAATAGTTAAACAAGCATTTTGTTGTACTAAATATCTTACAACTTCTGTATGGCCATTTATTATGGCATATAATATAGGTGTTGCATTATCAGCAGCGGTGACGTCAATTAGTTTGGGAAATTTTTCCACTAAGAATTGCACTATTTCTAAATGACCATTATCTGCTGCCCAATGTAATGCATTAGCACCAAATGTTGAGTCAATAATTTCTTCTATCTTAAATTCCTTTAATAAAGCTTCGAGCAGAGCTTTAAATAAAAAGGTATTTCCTTCTTTAATGGCATCAAAGAAAATTTTTTTAGTATCGCTTATTTGATCTGCAATTTTCACAATAAACTCCAATGTAAACTTTTATGACTAACATTTAGTTATAATTAGGGAGCGTTATTGTAACTATTTTGTCCTAGATAGCAATATTAAATACATTTGGGAGCTTTAATTTAGAAAGTAAGTGCATTTCTGTAAAAGCGACTAAATATTTTTAAATGGCCTAGTATTTACGCCACTTTAGCCTACGTCCTGCGGCTTGTCCGCAGGATCCAGTGAGGTGGCTGTGGGCTGGATACCGCGACCAAGTCGCGGTACGTAGAGGAAATACATTTGGCACAGTAAAGAAATAAGTTCAAGGCGCAAGGAGAGTGCCTGGGTAGCAGCTCTAAATTACATAAGGAATAAGTTTGTAAGGAACATGTTCACAATACTCATGCCAATATTTACCATATTTATTTAAGCAACGTATATCATCACGGAAAGCACGATCAACTAAAAGTAGTGTTAAAAAAGAAACATAAAAATAAGGTGAAAAGTGCGTAAAAAGAGCTGGAACAGACCAAAAGAAGGCCCCTGCAATTTCCGGCAAATAATGAAAATGGCGAGTAATACCCCAAAAGCCTGAATGGAGTAGAATACTTTCTTTACGCTCCCCTGTGGTAGTATAATAACTTGCCTTGGTAACTTTCGGTTTTCTTCCCCAAATTTTACAATTACCTTCCGTTTTGCGTACTAGTTGTCGCTGTCTGTCAGCTAAATAATTAGTTATAATGCTTAAAGTGCCAAGTATAAATATAACGACAGCTAGCCAGATATTTAATTGATTAGGATGATAAACAAGATACATAGTGGGAGAAGTATAAATACCAGGAACCCAAACCATGCAACCCCAACAAATATAATAACCAGCTCGATCATGCATGATATCGAGAGATGCTAAGTAGCCTGTTTCCCAAATAAAAAATTTAGTGATATAAATAAATTGTAAAGCTACGGCAATTAGCATCGAGTTACTTAAGCCAACTAATTGATGCTGCTTAGCGGCATAAGATAACAAAATTAACCCCCAGCTCATCATCCCAAAACGACAATTGATGAACATCTTAAGGTTAATTCCCCCAAGTATAGGATAAAGTTCCGTACCCCAATAATAATCAAAAATAAAATTACCCGTAGTCCCTGCATCAGTAGAAGAAGGCTTATAACGTCCTTTCAAATATAAAAAAACGCAGGTCATTAAACTTAAAATATTTAATGCACCTAAAATGGCCCCTAAATTATCAAAGATAATAGTGGCTGAAAAAAGTTGCCAATAAAAACTACATAAGCAAAATACAAGTACGGTAGTTAAAAAAGCTAAAATGCCATTGGCCTTATAAATAGGTACATTACCTTTAGGAGTTACAGGACCACAAAATCGTTTACCAGGAAGAACTTTAATTAAAATAACTTCAAATATAATAAACGTAACAATGATTAACCAAGCAGTAGTTGAGCCCCAAAAAACAGGCTGCCAAATTTGATAAATTGTCTTAAAGAGTCCATGTTGCCAGATAAGCTGCCAAAGCTCATTGAGGGAGCCATTTAAAACAGTATTGGTATACCACATCATCATGACAAATGGGGTACAACAAATAATAAGAAAAAGGGGGCCAATAGTATTACGAAGTTTATTTAGCATCATGCTGTCCTAAAATTATGACTGTCTTAAAAGCGATGGGATTGAATTTAAATTAAGACAAAGAGCATAATCTTTGTTAGTCCTAGTGGAGATATATTATTTAAAAGCTTAATTTTTTACAAGCGGCTAAAAACGTTTCATTTATTTTCTTGCATAGAAAAGAATAGAAAACAAAACAAGCGCCATACCTACTAATTCAAGCCTGGTTAACTGTTCATTTAAAATTAACCAAGCCAAAATGACCGTTGCAATAGGCATAATAGCAGTAGAAAGAGAAGCTAAAATACCGTCTACATATTTAGCTCCCATAAGCCAAAATACATAAAATAATCCTGAACTTAGTCCGATAATAAGTAGGAGCAGCCAGGTTGCTACATTAATATTTGCTGGCTCCCAATTTATAATAATTAGTGCAGGTAATAATAAGAGCGCGTTAATACCATTAAGTAGTGTTGATATTAAGAATATAGGTAGTCGGTTAGAATAAACTTTACAGAGCACATAATAAGAAGCCTCCGGTAGAAGCGCTAACAAAACTAAGCTATTGCCTAGAAGCGAATTATTATGACTTACACTATTTAATTTATCATAGCCAATAAGTAATAAACCCATCGTAGCAAAGACAACACATAAGGCTTTTTGCCGCGATATTTTTTCACCCAAGACTAGCCATGACATAATAGCTATCATGGCCGGTAAGGCACTAGTAATAATACCAGCTACATTAGCATCAGTGTAATTTAATCCTGTTAGCATTAAGCAATTAAATAAAACGCCTGCTGATAAGGCTTGGCCTAAAATAAAATACCAATCACGACGGTTAAGCTTCATTAAATGAGCTTTAAGAGAAATATTGCGTGCAGGCGTTGTCCAATGAAGAGGAAATAATACGAAGGTCGCTAACAAAAAACGAATTTCTAATAAAACCCATACCGGGATAGTAGCCAATAGTAATTTGGAGGTAATAATATTTACCCCAACCATAGTTTGAGCCAGCGTAAGAAAAACAATAGCTATAAAAAAGACATTTTTTTTCATTTTATAAGGCTCAGATTGAAACGATGGTAAACTTTAAGCCTTTTTATAAGGCACATTGAGTAAGTAATAATATACTAACTAAGAAAATTATTAAATGGATAAATTATAATTAGTAGTACGTTAATTCTTTAAATTAAATTGTTTAGCTCAGATCTAATTTGTTCTATAAGTTGAATTTTATTAACGCTTACTGATAATCTAAAAGTCATTGTAACGAATCTGTATTCCATTATGGAAAAAAACTCAGTTCATTTAATAAACCATACCTCAGCTTACGAGTTATATTTTCCAAATAAAGAAAATCGCTTGTCTAAATTAAAAGATTTATTCCCCGCAATTGATAAGCTCTATCAAAAATATAATCATCAATATCATGTCCCAGGATACGCTTTTGGCGTTATATTAGATGGCTTATTAGTACACAGTGGTAGTGGTGGCTATCTTAATCTTAAGGAGAAATTACCTACAACAACGCAATCCATGTTTAGAATAGCTTCAATGACTAAAAGCTTTACCGCCATGGCGATTCTTAAACTACGTGATGAGGGAAAATTGCGCTTAGATGATTGTATAAGTGATTATATACCTAATTTAAATTTTCAGCCTCCTATGCCTAACTGCTTGCCAGTCACCATTCGTGATTTATTAATTCATCAAGCTGGCTTACCAAGCGATGATCCATGGGGAGATAGGCATCTAAACTTATCTCAACCAGAATTAAATAGGTTAATTAAACAAGGTTTTAGCTGGGCAAATCCACCAAGAACAGCTTTTGAATACAGTAGTTTAGGTTATGTATTGTTAGGATTAATTATTGAACGTGTTACAGGTAAGGCTTATCAGAAGGTTATTGCGGAAACCATTTGGCAACCTCTTGGTATGACACAAGTATCTTGGGAAGTAAACGATATTTGTAGGGATAATTTAGCGCAAGGATATCGATGGTATAATGGAGGTTTCTATCATGAACCTTTATTATCAGATGGCTGTTTTGCGGCTATGGGCGGAATGATTTGTTCTTTAGAATCTTTCAGTCATTATGTTGCCTTACATCAATTAGGTTTTCTCCAAAAACAGAACTTAGATAATAAAATCTTAAAAGCTAGTACAATTTGTGAGATGCAACAAGCTTGGTCTTTTTCAGAGCTAAATAATTATCAATTTTTAGATGGTCAGCAAACCGTTATGATGAGTGGCTATGGCTATGGATTACGCTATTTGCAAGATGGTGCAAATAAAGTGTATATTGGGCACGCTGGTGGTTTACCAGGTTTTGGCAGTAATTGGTTTATTATGCCAGATTATGGGTTGGGTTTAATCCTTTTAACAAATGCTACTTATGCCCCAACGAGTCAAATAAATTTACAAATTTTAAACTTCTTAATAAAAGAAGCTTGTTTACCCAGACGGCAATTGAATACGTCTTTATTATTGGATATGAGAAAAAGAGCACTGATTGCTCTATTACCAAATTGGCAAGATGTAGAAGCGAATTCAATCTTTGCTGATAATTTCTTTCTAGATTGCCCCCTTAAAGATTTAAGAGTGCAAACATCATTATTATTTCAGCAAGCAGGTCCTATTTATGACTATAGTGATGTAGTTGCTGAAAGTCAGTTACGCGGATCTTTTTTGGCTTATGGCGAAAAGGCTAACATTAAAATAAATTTTTCATTAACTCCGCAAAACCCAGCCTTAATCCAAGAATGCCAGTTTGTTATAATTTAACTTTCAATTTAGGATAAAAAAAACACACTTAATTTTTCAATATCTCATTATAATTTTTTTTAAACTTAAGAATTTTGTATGAAATTAACTTTAATAAAATATGAAAAATCACAAGATATAATTTATAAAAACTTAGTAGAAAATTTAAAATGAAGAACCTATTTAAATTGGAAGAAGCTACTATATCAAAATTTAAGTTTGTTGATCTCACTGATGAATTGTCTACTTTATAGAAAGTAAATAATTTTTAAAGATAAATATAATTAAGTAAAGCAAGTATTACTTTAAAAGTCTTTTCATAATTTTTAAAAAAATTAATACTATTTAAAATCGGTAAATTGCAGAAATATTTTTTTAAAGAATAATAATTAGAAATTTAAAAACGTTTGACTAAATAAGAACTAAAAAAATATACAACAGAATTATTTGTAATCTTAAAGGTTGGAAATAGAATGAATTGAACAATTTTTTTAATTTTAGACATAATATTTCTGAGTAATTTTTTAGCAAATAAATAAATAAAAGCGTTTTAGTGAACAGTTAATTTAATTTTTGATCAACTAATCGCAATTTTTATATAAAAATTGCAATATTACCCTCCAAAATTTTTATCTTGGTATATAATTTAGTAACTTGGTAATATAAGCTTAATTTTTAATAGTGGAAAAGTTGCTTAAGAATTTGTTGCCAAGGATAATACTAATAACTTTAGCAAGGATTGCCATTATGAAAAAATTACTAATCGCATTAGTTGTTGTTTCATCATCTTTCGCATTAACTGGATGTGGTTGTGCGTTATTTGGTTGTGCGCCTGCTTACACTCCTCCACCTGTTTATACTAAATAAGCTTTTAAAATATTTAGTTTCTAGGTCGGGCTTTAAGCTCGACCTAGCTCTAGTCCAGTTATCCTAACTCTAGTTACCAGTTATATCATCAATTTTTTCACCAGCTTTTTGTGCAGGCCCTTTATTCTGAATTTTATCTTTGATACTTGCTACTTTGTTATCAAGTTGCTTGCCTTTTTTTTCTGCGG
Source organism: Legionella sp. D16C41 (assembly GCF_048541585.1). Classification (NCBI taxonomy): domain Bacteria; kingdom Pseudomonadati; phylum Pseudomonadota; class Gammaproteobacteria; order Legionellales; family Legionellaceae; genus Legionella; species Legionella sp. D16C41. The sequence continues at coordinate 1,305,283 of NZ_CP183303.1, forward strand.
GCCCTTGTTGACAACTAGCCAAAAAAAATAAGCTGAATGTAGCAATGCAAATGGTAAACTTCTTAAAACTTTTCATAATTCCCCTGTTGATAAATGTAAATTTACTTAGGTTTTTTATTAATATCATGGCAGAGTATACAACGGCTTTTCATAATTAAAAAAGCATACTAAATAAAATTACTTATTTTCAGTAAAATTGGGCGGATATTTATTCCAGCTATAACCTTTTTTTCCTAAAATATAACCTTCATTAAAAAGTTTGCGCATATAACGATGATCAAATAGTGACTTTGGTTTTTCTACAAAACTGCTAGGAATAAAAGCTAAGTTATAGTCAATATTATCTCTTTGACAGTAGACATAAATACGATATAAATCACCTACACCTTGAGTTTTAGTTAAAGTGGCAATTACTCGACTCGCTATATTATGGAGTTGAGGACTTACATTTTCCCATTCAGGAAATACCTTTAAATTACGAATAATATATAAATGACGTTTAATATTTTTTTGTGAGTCATGAGAGACTCTTGCAAAAGGTGTGATAGCATTTTCAAATAGCATGACTTGTGTTTCTACGCCGCCATCAACATGCATTTCTTTATAGATTTTACCTTTATACTCCATTTTAAAATATTGTGGCGGAAAAAATCCTGGCAAAGCCGAAGAAGCTAATAAAATTTTATGAAGGAGTTCTAAGCTATTAGGATTACCACTTACCGCAATAGCTCCTATATCCCAAATCACTAGACGTTGTGCATTAAGTTGTGTCGTTCCTATTAATAAGCGCCTTCCTTTTAGATGTTCACGTGCAATTTCATTTAACATTTTTTGGTTAACTATCTTTTTAATAAGGCGTGCTAAAGGTTGATTGGTAGCTGCTGAAGGCGATAAAACAGGTTTAATATATGTAAAGGCGATTGCAAGAGGATTTTTAAGTTCATAAACATCTTCATCAGCTAAGGTGGTATATAGCTCTTTTAGTTTTTCATCATATTTAGGCCCTAAGAAAGCAAAAGGAGCTATGAGTGCGCCCGTGCTGATACCACTAACTAATTTAAATTCAGGCCTTGTACCATTTTTAGACCACCCATATAATAGGCCAGCACCGAAAGCGCCATCTGCCCCCCCACCTGATAAGGCTAAAGCATTGATAGAAGTAGGCAAACGATTACCATAAACTTTTAATTCTTGTTTTACGGCTTCTTGGGCACTTTTTTCCATAGCAAGGCTTTGCCTATCACCCCAGGCTCTAATATCTTTAAAGCCTAATACTTGTGCTTCATTTTCTAATTGATTTGGTAAGGCGCGATATAGGCTTGCTTGAGTACAGCTAGTAAGTAGCATAACTATGAATAGATAATTTACCGTACGACTTAAAGTTAGATAGTTCATTGAGAAAGACTGCTTAAAATATTGCCATTTATTAGAGGGTGATAATAAAAGACATCAGGATGTTTGTAAATAAATTAGTCAAATTCAAAGCTTATTTAATTGATTTACTCTAAATGAGAGCAGAAAATGATGATTGGAAATAGGAAAATGGGTAAAAACTATTAAAATAAAACTCATACAACAGCTCTAGACTAATAATAGAGGTAATGAAGCAACAGCAATAACTGGTATGTAAGTTGAAATGAAGTAAATTATTAATAGTAGAAAACCAACTAAAATATAGTAAAAATTTAAATAACTCCTTGTAAGAAAAGTTAATTTGCCAAATTATTCTTATTTTATACTTTATTTTCTTTAATTTGACAATTAGGAATAAATTTGCCAAGTTTAATGAGGGATATAATTAACTATTAACAAGGAAAAATTATGAGAAATTATACAAGTGAAGGAAATAGAAATGTTAATGAAATGCTTGATAGAGGAACACAAGAATTAAAAAAATCAGGTCACGATTGGCTTGATTATGTACAAGATCATCCTCTACAATCTATGTTCTTTGGTATGGTTGCATATCTTGCACTTAAAGGAATGATGCATAGATAATTATAATTTATGGCCTTAAAAGATATAAGCTTTCTTTTAAGGTCATAAAATTGCAGTAATTTACAAATAGATATGAGAGTCAACTTATAACCCTGCATGATTTCATACTGTTTAGAGAAATTCTAGAAAGTAAGAATCTATTTAATAGTAATTATCTGTGATTTATTAGTAAGTCTTATTCTATTTAAGAAATTTAATCTCAAACCTAACATCAATAAGCGCATGTTAGGCTTGCAAGATTTGGTTAGAGCATCGAAAGATGCTCTAATTGGTTTAAGTAACAATTTTATAGTGAGTAAACTGATAAATTCATACTAGTTTAGTTCTTAATCTATAAAATATTAGGAACAGTGGTTACATTTTTAGATTTCCTAGTGTTTCGATTTGCCTTCGTCAACTTAATAGCTGATGGCAAAATGCTAAAGTTACCAGAGATATTAAAAAATGAGCTATTAGGAACTATCTTGACAGATACTCCGTTAGCACCAATAACCATTAAGCGTGCTGTTGGAGTAGCAATATTAGGAATAAAAACACTTCCAATACCTGTATTTGGCAAGTTCTTTGCCACTACATACGGATAAGTATTACCACCATCAACAGATAATAACATATTAACCAAGCTTGCATTAATGGGTGGTAGGTTAGTATTAGCTACTTGCCATGTCACGACTTGCCATGTATTTCCAGCCCATTGTGTACCAGTTGCAGGCGCTGTGACTACGAAAGGCCCTGCATTAGCATCAACGATTACTCGGGCGTTACGGTATGCATTGCAAGAACCACCTAGCCTGTTAGTTCGAACTGATACACGAAAGTTCATAGTCCTTGATACAGCTGGTAACACTTCCCAAGTAAAAGGACCACCATTAGCTAAGGCAGTTAGTCTTGGAAAAAAACGTGTAAGATTTAAGCTTGGTGAAAAGCTTCTAAAATTAGGCCCACCGGTGGCTTCACTTGATGGCGGTTGAGGTGAAACCTCGTTATCCATTTGTTCCCAAGTATAAGTTAAATGCCTACTATTAGTACCATTATTTGCTATTGCAGTTAATAAAAATGGCGTGTTTGCTGGAATAACAAGTTCAGTTAATAGCTTAATAACTGGCGCAGCAGGGATTGGTATTTTAACAGCGCAAGTGTGCGTAGGGCTAGAAATAAAGTTACCAATTTCTTGTAAACTAATTCCATTGAAATAGCTATTAGAATATTTCTGAACATTAGGAGCACAAATGCCTGCATACCCCATAATAGTACTACCACTACCAGGTTCTACAGCGGTAGGATCATATCTATTACAGTTATTATTTTGAGTATGATTAGCACCAAATTGATGTCCCATCTCATGAGCTACATAATCGACATCAAAGGGATCACCAATAGGATTATTAAAGGTTGTAGCGCCTTCAGCTTTTTCACTTGGGTTACAAACACTAGCCAGCGCTGCCAAGCCATTATTTCCATTAGATGCGTCAACAACATGTCCAATATCATAGTTGCCTGAACCAATGACCGTGTCTAGGTTAACTTGATTTTCGGGTAATAATAATTCAGTGTTTCCTGAGGTGTAAGGCTGAGCGGCCGGATTGGTATAAATAATACTAGTATTATTAGGTATAATTTGCATGGTTACTGCAATATCACGCTCATAAATACCATTAACTCGATTCATCGTCGTTACTTCAGCTGCTAAGGCCATTGGCACAGTACCACCAAAATAAGCTGTATATTGAGCAGTTGCTGCTAAAGCTAGGCGATATCTTCGAAGTTCACAACTTGCAAAATTGATAAAATTTTTAGATTTGTTGAGAGGTACTATTTGCTGACCTGAAACATTACATTTAAGGTTTCTTTTAGTAATAAAATCTTTTTTATTATAAACAATATAAGTTTGTGTATTCCCTTTTTCAACAGGGTCAATAAAAACGGAATTTTTATCAGGTGATAAAATCATGGCATGAAAACCATGTGGTGTTATATCAAACTTAACTAGCTCGCCTGAATCATCAATGCTATAACCATCAAAAGTTTTAATTTCAGGAAATTGAGCCGCTAACTTTGGATGCATAGTGCTATTTGTTCTCACCTCATATGTGTGAGTAGTTCCATCAGGTTGTGGCAATTTAATTAAAAGAGGTGGCGTTTTTGTAAGATCATCTCGATTTTGTACATGCTCTAATTCAGCGTATAAATGATTAATATCCATTTCAACAATGCGATAGTGATTAGAGCTCAGCTGGAATTGATTACTTAATGGAAAAGATTTTAGTTCTTTTGTAACAGTTTGAATTATTTTACCGGTTGGCTGTTCAGCTGCAAATAAGCTAGGAAAAAATAGAAATAGTACTGCACCAGTAGACATCCTTGCCATAGTCATAGTCCTTAAATGAAATTTAAAGCAAGGAAATATATTAAATTTAAATAGTTTTAATTTCAATGAGATAGGATTAAATGATATGGAATAGGGCTAATATTTAAAAGGGACAAAAGTCTAAGCTAGGTTTTCGCTTACAGAAAGGCCAAAAAATTTTTTCGCAAGCTTCCCTAATGAACTTTGCTTTTTATACTAATATAGTAGTTAGTTGCTATTAAAGTGCTGCATAAATAGCTACTCAATAACTCAATGTAGGGAAACAATGAAGCTTATTTATGGTTTTATTATTTGGTTTATCATAACATTATTTGTTGTTTACTCTTTCTGCTTAAGTACAGCAGCAGCTGTATTTTCACAAGCTATTAAAGTATCTTTAAATTTAACAGATTTAAGTGCCTCTATGGCAACAAGTGCTTTTATTTTAGGTTTTGCAATAATGCAGATTCCTGCAGGATATTTATTAGATAAATATAATGCACGATATGTTGTAAGCGTTGGGGTATTTTTGCTTGCCTTAGGGAACTTACTTATTTCATTGTCTTCTAGTTTAGTATGGTTTAGTTTGGCTAATTTTTTACAAGGTTTAGGAGCTGCTTTTGCTTTTGTTGCCGCAGCAATTTTAATATCACAATGGTTTTCAGCCCAGGCATTTCCTATTTTATTTGGTCTTACTCAGGCAATTGCGTGTATTTTAGCAGGAATAATTCATTATGTTTTTACACAAGCTTTAGAAACTTACACATGGAATAGCTTATATGGCATACTTTCTTTGGTTGGCTTCATTTTATTAATCCTATCTTTGTTAATTGTAAAAACGCCACCTAATTACCAGCGAGATAATATTATCTCTTTAAAAGAATCATTGTTCTCTATTTTAAGAAATCGGCAAATCATTCTTTGTTCGTTAGCAGCTGCAACGTCTTTTGGCATCTTACTGGCTTATGCTAGTTTTTGGTATATGAAAGTACAATCTTATTATTCTGTAGGTAATCTTGAGGCCGTTTTTATTAGTGGGATGATTTTTTTAGGTATAGGAATTGGTACGCCTTTTATAGGTTGGATATCTAATTTAGTTAAATCGAGAAAATTAATTTTGCATTTGTCCTTAGTATTGGGAACAATGGCGCTTATTTTGGTTATTTATTTGCCTCATTATAATATAAATACTTTAATTATTATTAAAATAGTTTCTTTTTTAACAGGTTTCCTACTTTCGGGATCAATGCTTTTTTATACCATGATTAATGAAATTGCTTCAGATAATATTCGTGGAGTTGCAATAAGCTTTATTGATACTTGTGTATTTTTATTTAATACGTTTATGCTGTTTATTCCCTATTTATTTTTAACTTCTATTTCTAAAGAATTTTTTACCTATCTGTGGCTACTACCTTTTTTTGTATTATTCTCCATTTTACTTCTTTATTTTATTAAAGAGACCTATATTGATGATTAAAAATTTAAAATTTTAAGGTTAATAGCTTTACTGCGTGGCATAATAGGTAACTTTTAAATTCTATTTTAATAAAAGGAAACTGGCTTCGTGGTTAGAAAAGTAATTGTCTGCTTTCTTTGTTTCTTTAGTTTTGTTGTAAATGGTAAGCCTTTTATTGATAAAGATGTAAGGCAGGCAATGCAATTAAGTTATTTAGGACAGCAAGGCGTTTTTCAATCACTATTTTTGTTTTTTAATTCTAACGAGAAGAGAAATGCTTTTATTGACGTTATAAAAACCAATCCTAATCTTTCGGTTATGTCTTTAAATTTTATGCCAGTAGCGATAGTTACTTTTATACCTACTGCGAAAATTTATAAAAAAATTACGCAATCTGCAGATATTCTTTATATTGCTCTAAATAAACCTGCTAATGAGAAAGTAGAATTAAGCTCTCATTCAACTCATCCAAGAGTGCCTTTTCGCTATCCAGGCATTGATTTATGGTGGCAACATGGATTTAAGGGATACCAAGGTGTGTTAGGTTTAATCGATTCAGGAATTTCTCCTGAGCATCCAGCGTTAGCAGGGAAAAAAGTAATTATAAATAAAACGAGTGATTCACATTATATTGATTATCCTTTTGGTGTTCGTACAGCACATGGTACAGGAGTTGCCTGTATTTATGCTGGGTTTCCCCGAGATAAAAATCAGCATGTTAGAGGAGTGGCTTACAAAACGCCGATAATTTTATCCACCTTAGCTGGTGAAGGCACAGCACATCAACATCATTTTTGGCTTACTTATTCTAGTTTAAATTGGTTGTTATCTTCTTCCTATCAGCCAACAGTTATAAATTATAGTTTTGGTAATGGTGATGTGACTTGTCCTTTTTGTCCTGATTGGAGTGGCATGGGAAAAATTGTAGATTATATTGTTAATCAAAAGAAAATATTATGGGTGACTTCAGCAGGCAATAATGGCTATATCAAGCAACGCAAAAGCGCACCATTCGTTTCTACCTTAACTGTACCTGCCGAAAGTTATAATGCTTTAACAGTAGCTAATATGAATATGTATACTAATGCAAAAGCTACAGCGCGTAAATTTAATCGCCAAAGTCATGCTATTTATTTTTCTAGCAGCCGAGGGCCAACGCTAATTGGTAGAAAAAAACCCGATATTGCAGCGCCAGGTAATGATACTTTAACCTGCGCACCTGATCCTAAAAAATATCAATTACATTATCCAAGCGCTATGCAATATAAAAATGGCTATCGCTTAATGGGTGGAACAAGCTCAGCGGCACCCCATGTAGGCGGAGCAGTTTTGTTGCTAAATGATGCAGGCATTGTCAATCCTATCGCAATTAAAGCATTATTAATAAATAGTGCTGATACTTGGACTGATAGTAATAAGCCTGGCCCTGACGATCCTACTTATGCGTATAGAGGGGGACATCATCCTATAGCAGGGTCACAATGGAATCCTACCTATGGTTGGGGCTATATGAACTTACAAACAGCCTTTTACCAAAGACACTTTATTATCGAAAGTAAATTAACCCTTAAAAAACCTGTACTTATTTATCACTTAAAAATTCGCCCACAAGATAAAATTACTTTGGTTCATGAGCGTCGGGTTGGCTTTAATAAAAATGGCCAGCTATGGCATTTAAGTCAGCTAAAGTTAGAGATTTTAGATATGAAATCTGGTAAACAGCTTGCTAAAGATGATAGTGCTATTGATAATGTTCATCAGGTGTCACTATGTAATGCAGCCAATTTAATTCAATGCTTTCAAACAAAACCTAAAGAAATTATAGTCAAAGTTAGTTTAAATGATAAAAGAATTGATGGCAGCAATGAAGAGCCTTTTGCCTTAGCATTGCCTACCAAAGTTATAACTGATGCGTAAGTTAATTAAATTATTAACTGACAAAAAAACAAGCTTCATTTCATAGCCATTAATAAATTTAATTTTAATGAGAATTAAGCTTAAAACTTAAGCTTGAAATTGGCCTTTATCAAGGAGAGCTGATTTGGAAATCGATATCATATCTTATGAACAATTAATAGATCCTACTTTTTTGGCAGCTAACTTGGAAGAGCCTTTATTAAAAAAAGGTATTATAGGAATCAGTCATGTCCCCAATTTTCAATCAATTTATAGAGAATATATTCAAGTAGCTAGAAAATTTTCTCTACTCAGGGAAGCAATTAAGAAACAATACGCGCCAGACTTAGAAGCTGGATTAACCGAAGGTTATGAAATTGGTGCTGAGTGGTTTAAAAATTCAGAAGGTGAATGGCAAATTGATGAGCAAAAAGCTTCTTACTATGCTTATGTACCTGATAACTCCTTAAACAAATGGCCAACTGAACTAGACTTAAAAACAGCTTATCTAAAATTAGGTGAGCTTATCTTTACAACAGGAAAAAAACTATTAACTAAAATCGGTTTAGATGAAAGTAATAATATAAATCATGAGTTACTTCAAGGCTACGGGCGAATGCTTCACTATCAAAAAGCGCAAAGTAGTGTTCAAAGCCATAATGATTGGTGTGGTGCTCATTACGATCATGGCTTATTTACCGGTTTAGTGCCCGCTGCCTACTTTAAAAATGGCAAAGAAATTGATGAGCCAGAAAGTGCAGGATTATATATTATGCCAACTAATGCACTGTCTTTTGAAAAAGTAAGATTACCTAATAAGGCAGTTTTGTTATTTCAAGTTGGCGAGTTTGCTCAGCTAATTTCGCATGATCGTTTGAAAGCAACAAAACATATGGTTCAAAAGGCACCTGCAGGCATAGAACGATATACATATGCTTTATTTTATAACCCAGACGAAGCCTTAACGATTAAATCAGATTCTGAATTGAATCGAGATAAAAGATACACTGACTATCAAGATAAGGACGGTTTTATTAACTACAAAAACTGGGCTATAGCCTCTTTGAAACAATATCAAGTTAGTTGATTTAACGATAAAGTAACTTTGCTTTTGCTAATAAATCATTAGCTCCTACAGCGATGGTTGCGGTAATTATAAAGCAAGTAATAAATGCCTTGCTTCTGCAATAACTACTTACCCTAAAAACCCTTGTTTTTTTAACTAATTTAATATTGAGCCTAAAAAAACAAAAATGTGGCTGAATTTTAATTAAGTAAAAAGCGTTAGTAACGGTTGACTACTTTTAAGTTCGACTATCTTGCTGTGATTGACCTATATTTAAAAAAAATTTTCTAAGCTTATAACGTCAATTTCTACTATATAATCTAAATAAAATTTTGATTAAATATTAATCAATTAGTATAATAATTAGAATTAATATATTATTTTTAGGTAAAGTTATGGCTTTGGTGCATGATACTATTGACGATTTCTTAATGGCATATTGTGTTTTAAATCCCGATTTGGATTTTATAGAATTAACTGAGTTTTTAGAAAAATTTTCCGAAGAGGATAGGTTAAAAATTTTTAATATTCAAGGTAATTTTAACTTAACGTCTGAAGAAAAGAGTTTATTAGTTAATAACAGCTTAGATTTTATTAAAAATTTATTAGAATATAATGCCGTTAAGGTAAGTTTATTTTATTTAATTGAAAGTAATAAAGATAAAGTTATTAAAATTTTACAGGCGCAAGATACTGTAGCACTTCGTGATATTATAATTGAAAGTGTATCGAGCGCTTTAAATAATAGCCAGGATGCTCTCACTAAACAAAATATAATTAATAAAATAATTACCTTATTTACAGCGATTGAGGAAAAAAAACAACTTAAGGAAAAAATAGATAAAGAGCAAGCTGTAAACTTTAATTCCAGTTCTACATTAGAACAAGAAGATGGTATGAGCTCTAACAAAGAACAAAGCGATAGTATAGACGTTGTTTCATCAGAACCTCTAAGTTTACCGCCATTTTTTTTAGAAGATAAAATTGTTCAACAAACCTCCTGGGAGGTAGCATCTGAGCAAAATGTGGTAAAGAATTTAAATAATAAAGAAGATATTGATTTGACTGGCAAGGAAGATAGAAATCTAACAGTATCTAAGAAACGTGCCGCTGGAGAAATAGACGAGATTAAAGGTACAAAAGTTCAGAGATTAAATGAAAAATCTAGTCTTGAAACTAGAAATAGAGAAAACCTAAGTAGGAACTTTTTTCAACCAGTCAATAATGATCGACCTAAATCTACAAAAAGTACTGAATATAAACCACAGAGTTTAAGCCAATCACCAACTGAGAATAGAAAACCTAAAGATGTTGAGGAAGCAAAAAAACATACTGGCGTTGATAACGATAATAATTTTATTTCCTTTAACGATTTAATTAATGAATTTAAAAATAGTGGCCTCAGATAATTTTCTCAATATTATCCTGTTGTGCAACAATAGATTCTTTTTCTAGTAGAGAGCATCCATAATATAAGATCCAATCACAATAATTTTTGGATTCAGCGTTTATTTAGCCAGTAAAAAGAATAGATCATTAAAATTTCAGAACTTTGATTAAAGACCTGATGGTTAACATAGGAATCAAAATAGATAATATCATTTTCTTTCAAAGGAGAAATAATTTGGTTGTAATGCAGTGTTCCATGCCCGCGTAAAATAATCCAGATTTCTTGTTCTTCATGGTAATCCAGTGGAGTCTGACAACCTGGTTGAACTTCAAAATAACTAGCGTTAAATGGTATACTTTTATCAAGGCAAATCTCATTTAAAAAAACGCCTTTTGCCAGCATTTCTTTTTTCCCTAAATTTAACTTAATCGTATTCGACATTAGGTAGCATTGCTCCATCTTATTTCATTAGACCTCTTGCATAACCTACTTATTTTACGCGATTGCTGCGTTGCAAGGGTTTCTCTGGTGCTCATTTACGCCCTGTAAACTCCGCCCCTCAAAATCCTTGCGCCTTGCACTCACACAAAATAAATAGGTTAGGCAAGAGGTCTATTACTAAAATTGGTAAAAAGGTTTGCTTCAGAATCTAATTCATAAATGGGGGCCTGACATAAACTATTAATAATTTTAGCGCTACGCCATGCCATTAATGGCAGGCTTGGCTCGGCTACGCCATATTGATGTCGTGCAGCATTATGGGCATAAATATGATTTTGTTTTGGCCCATCCCATTGGATGGAAAAATCATTATTAAAGCAAAATTGGCCTTCTTTAAGAGGTATTCTATCTGTTAATAAGGAGAGATACTCAGGGAATTCCCACTGGTAGCCAGTACAAAAAATAATAATGTCAGCATTAATAAATTGTTGATTAGTGCCTCCACATTCTGTAAGAACTAATTGATAATAATTGTTAGTGCAATGTAGTTGGCTTAAGCGATGATTCATTATCAGCTTAAAGAAATTCTCTTTTTGCTCTAGAAACTCTAGTTTATAAAGTTGTTGATAAATTTTATTTAATAAGTGCAGAGAGATACCATCACTTGCTGAGGCTTGTTGGTTTAAAAGCTTTACTTGTTTTTCTTTTGCTAACTTAAAAAAGTAATCACTGTATTGTGGCGTAAAAAGTTCATTGGTAAAGGTTGTATCATCGAGAGGCATTAATTGTTCACGTTTACTAAGCCAAACTAGTTGTTTTGGCACCATCGATGTTTCTGACAGCAAATGGTAAACGATTTCAGCACTACTTTGGCCGCTACCAATAATGGCTATTTTTTTATTATGCCAATTCTTTAATTTAAAAAGAAAGTCTTTACTGTGAAAAACATTTTCGTTTAAATAGTTTTTTGCAAACGTGGGAATTTTTGCTATTAGGCCATTGCCTAGTACAATGTTTTTTGTATATATAATTCTTTGTTGAGTTAAAACCTTAAATAGAGATTTTTTAAAAGAAACTTCTTCTATTTTTTCAGCAAAAAATAAATTAGGAAGACTTTGACTTACCCATTGCAAGTAGTTACTAAATTCAGCACGTGGTAGACGCTTAAATTGGGCATTCAGAAAATGATATAATCGTTTATGTTTAGCTAAAAAACCAATAAAAGAATAGGGATTGGTGTGATCTACTAAAGTAACTAAATCATATAAAAAATTTACCTGTAGTTCTGCTTCCGGTAGCAGCATACCTGGATGCCAAAGAAACGATTTATTTTGATCATAAAAACTACTTTTGATGTTTTTTAATGGTGATAATAAAGCAGCCAAGCTTAAGTTAAAAGGACCTATGCCTACGCCAATTAGATCAAAAATTTCTTCTGCCTTTTTATATAACATAATTTATTCCTAATAAACTAAATCAGTTTGGTGTATAGATAATGAATTATTGAATTTATTTTGAATAGAAAATGGGGGCGGAATAAATAGATACTTTTTAGCGGGAAAATTGGGGTATCCTAAGCTTTGCCAAAGATTTTTTGCAAATTTAGGCATAAAAGGATAAAGAAAAAGCGCAAGAGTTTGTAACCACCAAAAATAATTAGGCTGTTGGGGATTTAATGTTTGACCTAACTCTAGCCAATCATCAAGTAAATTTATAGCTAAATGAGGAGAAAAATGCTTAAGACTTAAGTTTTTCTCTTGAAATGATAAAAAAATAATAATCTTTTCTTTTAAATCAGCACAACATTCTTTTGTTATTTTATTTAAGGAGAATGGTTTCCATACTTGATAAATGTATTTTTCAATCCAGCTTAAGGTCCAAGAATAATAGTTATTAAACTCAATGAAATTAAATTGACCGGTTGAATTTTGAACATCAATGGATGCAAGATAAGCACGAACAATATCACTTGAAAATTTATGTTTTGTAATAGCTTCTTCAACCCAAATAGCATGGCGGCGGCTAGTTGAAAATTTATTGCCATCAAGATGGTAGAAATAATTTATCAAATAATAATCGATGGGCTTATATTCTGAGCAGCCATTACTAATACCCAAAATACTACTTATAAAAGGTAAGAAATTATCATGGCCAAAACTTGCTACAGTAGTAACATTAGAATCAATAGCAAAGGCATTTTTGCCAAGCCCTAGTAACTGACCTGCTAAGTCACCAAAGAGTAAAAAATAGCTAAAAATAAAACCATAACTAAATAGCGTAGATGAGTCATTAAAAGAAAGCCCCCAACTACTATGCGTTGTTAAGCGAAATAAATTATGTTGTTGTTTTAAATAAGCGTTAAATTTATCTTTATGCTCATCATTAATTCCTAAATGCTCTAAGTTGACTGTTTTAGGAAGTTTAAGGAATAAATTTTTAACATTATACTTTGTATATTTTAAATTATTGTAAGCTTCTTCAGGTTTATAATGCGCCCCACAATCCTCACAAAAATAACTTTCAGTTTCTATTTTGCACATAGGGCAATAACCTGAAAGCCAACAACCCACTAAATAGCGATTATTTTGGTTATCCCAAGCAAATAACTCACTAACCTGTTTGATATTATCTGTTGCTATTAACCTTTTAAGAATATCATTATGCCATTTTGTATAAGTAGGTAACCAATAATCACTTAAGGGGTTAATAAAATAATCAAGACTAATATCCATAGCGTTGAGATCACTGGCTATAAGGGGGTGATAATAGTTACAAACATTTTCTGGATATTTGCCTTCTTTATCTGCTTGAAGAGTTACATAAGATTCAAAACTATCACTACCACACATCATAAGCACCGAATGGCCTTGCATTTGTAAATAACGTTTTAAAATATCGGCACGTAAATAAGGTCCGCCCACATGACCTAGATGTAATCTGCCGTTTGGTGTCGGCACAGAGGGTATTATTAGATAGTCTTTTTTAGTAAACATTAAAACTTCCTTGATTGTCAGCAGATAAAAAAGGTTAATTAAGCTATAACCCACATTGTTGTTAATTTTTCAGTCATAATCTCTAACGAAGATTGAAAACTATCCCGAAATAGGGTGATTGCCTGTATTAAGTTGCGATTTAAAGTAGCCTTTACTAATTCATCATTTTGCTGAATATAATTAAAGATTACAGTTTGATCGTTTAGATTATTGTTCATGCAAAGATAGCGATAACGAGCGGTGTTATCATAAAGAATATTTTGCAATCGAAGTAGCCAGGTTGATTGACACGCACTAAGAAGCGTATTACTAAACTCTTTCTCAAAGGTATCCCATGAGGTAAGGGCTAGCGGTTTTAGTTCAACTTGGCGAAGAAACTTAGTATAGCGATGCCAACAAGCCAAAATATTGGCTTCCCAAGTGTCGTCACCATGCTCGATGGCAAGTGATAATGCTTGAGTTTCTATCAAGATTCTTGTTTGATATAAATCTTGCATTTCGTCTAGGGAGAGAGGGGCAACATAAAAGCCACATTGATCTTTAAATATTACAAGACCGATTGCGGCTAAATTAGCAAGTGCTTCTCTTAGCGGACTGTATCCTACCTGATATTTCTCTTTTAAGAGCGCCATTGATAATTTTTCTTTTGGCCTAAAAAGCCCCTGTAATATATCTGAGCGCATTTTTTCTAATACTTGAGTAGATTTTGTTTGTTTATGGGTGCTCATTAGTATTTTCTTAAATTATTTAAGTACTCATTATAATTATTTTCGAAAATATGTAAATAATCGAAAATAATTTGTTTTTTAAATTGATCGGTGTAGTTAGCTTTGAACCGAAATTATTTTTTCATTCCCGCACAGATAGGAATTTATTGCTAACTAGGCGAATGTAACTGTTAATAAAGATTTTATTCTTCATTCTCGTGTAGACAGGAATCTATTACTGCCTAGGCAAAATACAAGCATGAAAATAGATTTCCGCCTACGCGGAAATGACAAGATTTTTGGAAAGAACAAAAGTTTTGGAATGGACAAAATTTTTGGAATGGAGAGGTTCTTGGAAAGGGTTACTTAAAGAGAATAACTACAGAAGCTAAATTTTTTCTCTGTCATTCCCGCGTAGGCGGGAACCTATTACTGCCTAGGCACGCTGAGTGTTGAGAATAGATTTACACTAAATGAAGACAATGGTTAAAAACGTAAAGAATATAAAATATAATTAGGCATGAGCGATACGGGAGTTAAGAATTTAATTAATTTAAACAAGATTATAATAATCATTTTTTGAGGAATTACCCATGCTTGATAATAGTACTGGATACGAACTTTTGAAGGTTGGAAGAGAGGGATGTGAATATAAAAGATTAAACGCTTTGCTATAACATCTGACTAATTCGCTTAACTCTTTCTTCACGCGTACCCCAAAGCTCAATAAATTGAGGCGCTTGTTCTAACGACAGTATCTGATATCTATCCTTAAAATAGATATCTTTAAAAAAAGCATCGACTTCTGCACGGTAAGATTTATCTATAGGACGAATACCATCATCTTCAATAGCAACTAAGTGATTTTCATTAATAGAGATAAAAATTAATAGATCAATAAATTGTAGTGCTTCTTTAGTAGGTGCAATTAGGCTTTCAATAAATTTTATATCTAAATCGGTTTGCTTGTAAGTTTCGGTATACAAAGAATACGCAATATAATCTATTGGGCTGCGATCAAAAATTACATTACAGCTGGCATCTTGATATTGTTTAAGGCGACTTAAATTATAATAAAATTGAATACCGTTGCAAAAGCGTGTGGAATCCTTACCAAATTTGATATCATAATTAGCACGTAGAGCACGGTAGGGTTCTTCTTCTAGCTGATATTCTGGATGCTGTTTAACAAAATCAGCAACAAAGGTACTTTTACCTAATGAATGTGATCCGGAGACAGCAATTCGCATAATTGTTCTTGAAAATGACGTTTGCTTTTAATTATAGCAAGTTAGCAAAAACTATTATTAATTGACGTCCTTTTAAGTTTCCTGTAATAAGCTAAGTCTTATTGCGACAGCATGCATAAATATTAATATAAATTAGCCTAAAGTATGAATAATAAAATTGTTGTTAGGTCTTATCAGGAAAGTGATGCCACTGCATTAGCAGCTATTTATTACCACACTATACATCAAATAAATAGCCAGCATTATTCAGTTGAACAAATTAATGCTTGGGCGCCAGCCTCTTCATTGCAGCCTGATGTCTGGAAAGCGAAATGGCAAAAATTATTACCATTGGTAGCTATTGATGAAGGAGAAATTATTGGTTTTGCCGAATTTGAGTCCAATGGACACATAGATTGCTTTTACATTCACCATCAATATCAAGGGCAAGGAGCAGGTTGGGCATTAATAAAAGCTATTGAAGGTCGCGCTCAAAATGAGCAAATTCCACGCTTATATGCTGAAGTTAGTATTACCGCAAAACCTTTTTTTGAGCGCTGCGGTTTTAGTGTTTCTAAACAGCAAAAAGTACTTATTCGTGGTGCTGAATTAACTAACTATAAAATGGAGAAATGGTTAAGCGCTAACACTATAACAATAACAGCATTAACTGAAGATAAAATCCCAAGTGTAGTGGCCGCTTTTAAGAAGTCTAATTGGACTATAAAATCGGCAACTTTGTTTGAGCACTATCTTTTAGAGCAGCAACAACAACAGCGTCTTATTTGGTTAGCCTATTGTGGTAACTATTTTGCAGGCTACATAACCTTGAAGTGGGAATCGTATTATCCACCATTCTACCAAGATAAAATTCCTGAAATTATGGACTTAAATGTATTACCTAAATTTAGAAATATAGGTATTGGCTCTTTACTTTTAGATAAGGCAGAGCAGGAATGTGTATTAAGAAGTAAGCGAGTAGGCATTGGTGTAGGCCTTTATGCTGATTATGGTCCAGCACAATATTTGTATATCAAGCGTGGTTATCTTCCAGATGGGCGAGGTGTTACTTATAATTATAAAGCTACATTACCAGGCGAAGATTATTGCCTTGATGATGATTTAATTCTTTGGTTGACGAAAACCTTAAAAGATTAAGAAGATAAATGCCTACAGCCATATAAGGCTCGTAAATTTTATCTGGTCTAAAGAATTAATTTACTTATAAAGAAGTGCCATAAAAATTAAATCTTCGTAGACACCATTTATATAAACACCATTTTTATGAATGCCTTCAGTTACAAAGCCAAATTTTTTATAAAGGGTAATGGCTGGTAAATTATGTTCGCGGGCGGTTAGCTCAATACGTGTTAATCCTTTTTCCTTTGCTCTATCTAAAGCTTCGCGCATTAAATGGCTACCAATACCTATACCTCGGTAAGGTGCTAAAATACCGATTCCTAAGACACCTCGGTGAGCAAAAATAGGGCGATCTAAGCCCGTAATGTCACACCAGCCAACAACTTTACCCTGGGCTATAGCAACCACATGTGGCCAATTATTACGAATATTTTCTAAAACATAAGCTCTAGTTGTATGAATGGATGGTGCTTCTAAAAAGGCTAGATACTTATGTTCACGAGCTACACTATCAACTGCTAACCAAAACCCCTCGATATGTTCTTTTTGAATAGAAACGATTTCATAATCCATTTATACCTCTCAAGATTAAATACAATTTCTTAATAGCCATAGCTCATGGTTTTTTAAATGGCGGTAAATTGGTTTAAATCCCGCTTTACGATAACAGGCAATGGCCTGATAATTATTTAAATCAGGTGTAACTAGAACATTATCAAATTCTAGAGCAATAAACTGTTTAATTAGTATTTGTAATGCTTTTGAGCCTATACCTTGATTAAGTTGAGAAGGCTCACCAATATACATATCAATAGCTGCAAGTTTAGGTGGTAGGCGATTTAAATAAATATCATCATTAAAATCACGTACATTATAAAATTGCAAGTAACCTACAGGCTGATTATCTGCTTTTATAATATAAGCCTTAAGGGGTTTTTTTTGTTGATTAACGTATTTATAGCCTTCTAGGTAGGTACCATATTTTTCCCAGATAAGGGCTAAATTCCAGTCAATATCACTATCCCACCAAGCTTTAACATGAGGGGCTTGCAGCCACTTTAACAAAAGTGGCAGATTAGGTTTGGAAAGTGGCTTTAAGACAATATTCATAAGAATGAATTTATTTTAATTAACCTAAATTTTCAAGGCAAAGCATATAAATTTAGCTTTAAAATTAATTAGTTTATACGCTTGATTAACAGAAAATTGATTGAATTGATTTTAACATAGCAATTTTTAAAATTGTACAAATATTGACTTAATTTTTCATTAATTGTACAATAAGTAATGCTTATCGTTTTGGAAAAGAGTATGAGAGCCCCAGTTGAAAACCCTTTAAGCCCTCAGGAAATTTATTTTTTACAAAGTCTAAGATCTAACACAATGAGAGTCAATGGAAATGTTATTGTTGATGCGTATGGCAGACCGTTCAGTGAAGCAGGCTTCTTTCAACATAGTGGTCTAAGCGACGTAGAGCTAATTTATATTTTTAGATTTTTTGACCATAAGGAGGAGCTAAGCAAAAAAATATATAATTACTTAACATTAAAATTAACGCGTGATGGCGCCTTAATTTCTCCTAGTCCTATTATTATTTTAAAATCTGTAGATTTTACAGTCAATTCTATAGTTAAAATTTTATCCTTTGGGCCACCAGGTATCGAAACTTTAGATAAGGTATTAAATTTACTTTCCAAGCCTCAAGTTTCTAATCTTATTCAACAACATCAAAGTATATTTGGTAGGGAAAGTGCTGGAGTACTGATTTTAAATTTAGCCCAAGAATTCGGTTGCGAAAATACTGATAAAATTTTATTAAGTGATCAGCAAGGTGCGGCAAAACTAAATTGTATGATAAATTTACTAGCAAATCCTGTGTCTTGTGATTTTATTAAGACTTACCGCAGTATGTTCGGTGAGAGAAATGCCGCGATAAAAATTGCAAGTTTAGCTTCTCAACCTAATAAAGTGCGTCATTTAAACTTTTTAACGTGTTTATTAGCTCACAAAGAATATGCAGAATCTATAAAGTATAATGCTCATTTAAGTTTTATAGTAGATTATTTAAGTCAATTAAATAATCCTAATGAGTTACCCGTTATAAAGTCTGATACGGATTTTAAAATGTTCGTAGGAAAAGCTTATGACGCTGTAATGGAGCTTGAGAGAGAGCGAGTTTGGCAGGAGCTAACCGGACATTTATCAGTAATTCAGCCTGTGGCTCAAAGTTACCCGCAAAATAATGTTTCTAGTACTCAATCTATAATACCTACAAATAGCGCGCCTAACAACTCAACATCATCGCAAGTTAATATTGTAGAAATTTATCCTCCAAAAGAAGACATTGAGGAGAACGAGTTTTTAAATATAGTTAAAAGCCTTAGCAATGAGCCAGATAAATTTCCATTTCCAGAGGGAATAACTCAAGAGGAAAGTACAAACCTAAGACAAACGCCAAGTGTGACAAGCCCTATGTCAAGATTTAACCGGGGTCGATCAAATTCACCTCTTTTTAGTAATAATCCTGGCCCTGGCAGTGAAAGAAATCAGTCTATTGTGCCAGTAAACAATCAATCTAATCCTGGCCCTGGCAGTGAAAGAAATCAGTCTACTGTGCCAGTAAATAATCAATCTAATTTAGGTCAAACTTGGTTATCATTCTACAGTCAGCCGACTCAAAACAATAATGATCAATCATCTATACCGCCAGTATATAGAACACGTAACCCTTGGGAATAAATGTATGGTAGCAATGACTAGCGAAATGAAAGGGTTCATTAATACAAAAAGGCTGGTCACTAAAATTTGTTTCGAATTTACTTATTTACCTGCTCCTTTTACAAAAGGGGTAGGTGAAATTACCACTACCTTTAAGAAATGTAAGTTTAGAGAAAAAGTACTTTTAAAAAACACCTACTAAAATCACACCTTGCAATCTTCTAAATATCCAGCAGCCGAAGCACTACTAATCACAATAATTTTATTAGTGACCGGTGAGAAAACCTCTAACAATTGCAAAGCATCAGATTCAGTCATAGCAAGCATATCTATAACTACATCCGGTTTTAATGCTTGTAGTGTTTTTTTGTATTAAATTAAATGACGCCTATCACCTGTAATTCGTTTTAATGAGGGAAATAGGTGAGTGTTAAATTTATTTCGATTAAAAAGAGTTAGTTCATGCCCATTCTTAAGTAGTAAGTTAATTAAAAAGGGATCCATTAAATTAGTGCCGCCTAAAATTAAGATTTTCATCAATGATATGAGGATTAATTTAAAGTAATGGTTATTTATAAATCACTTTAAAGGTCATAAATTATCATTACAAGAACTATTTTAATATCGATTTATTTCATAAGCCAAACACTACAGCCTAATAACAAGAAAATTCTATTGCTACAAAGGATATAAAAATATAGGATTTTATATATTAGTGATTACCTAAAAAGTAATGAAAAAAAAATTATCTTCCAGCAACTTAAATTTAACCTTGCAAGTTTTAGTTGGAAGCTTATTAGGTATTGTAGTAGGTCTTTTTTTTGGGCCTTATACTAAAATATTGCGCCCCATAGGCGAAATCTATGTGATGTTAATGGAGTCTGTTGTTTATCCTTATATTTTTGCCTCACTTATTCACGGGCTTGGCTCCGTTACACCACGAATTGCTACTAAAATCTTTAAAAAAAATTGGTTTTTTTATTGGTTTCTTATAGTTCTAAGCTTTTTTATTATCTGGTTTTTGTCGCTTGCGCTGCCTGAAAGTAATTCTTCTATAATTGGCTTAAATGCAACTAGTTCAAATTCCGTGCAAGGATTTTTAGAGCGTTTAATACCGAATAATTTATTTTCAGCACTAGTTAAGAACTATATGCCAGCTATTATTGTTTTTTGTCTTTTTTTTGGCTTTGCGCTACAACATTTCAAAGAAAAAGAATCTGTACTTGAAATGTTAAATGCTGTTAAGAGCGCCTCATTAAAGATTTGGAATTGGATTATTTTAACTTCACCTTATGCCGCATTTGCCTTAGTTGCTTATACAACGGGAACTATTTCTTTTACTACCTTTGAGGACATCACAGCCTATTTGATTTTATTTTTTCTAGGTTGTTTTATTTTAACTTTTTGGTTTATTCCTTTGTTAATAATTAGCTTTATACCCTTAACTTATAAAGAAACAATGGTTTTACTGCGTGAAGCATTATTAATTGCTTTAGCAACAAGTTTATCAGTTGCAGCGCTACCTTATATTGAAGCTAGTACTAAATCTTTACTGGTAGAAAGGCAAAAGCAGTTAACTGGGGAAATGGGAAAGGTTACCGAAACAATTACTACTATGAGCTACCCTTTTGGCCAAATTGGAAATTTATTTTTATATCTATTTATTATTTTTGCTTCACTTTATTTTCAGCATCCTATTATTTTAGAAAATGTAGGTAAGATTTTTTTAATCATATTAACTTATTTTTCTTCACTTGGCTCACCCAGTTCAACTATAGATGCCGTTAGTTTCTTAGCAAATTGGACATTCCTGCCTAAGCAAACCACCAGTCTTTATGTTGAGTTGTTACCAATTACCCGTTATGGCCAGGTATTAACTTCAGTGATGGGTATGGCATTTATTAGTATAGTTGGTACGTTTGCTTATTTTAATTTATTACGAGTACGTTGGCGGTCGCTTGTTTTGTGTATGTTATCAACCGCTATAATCTTAAGCGCTTTATTTTTAATGGATTTAAAATCCAACTTCTTTCATGCCATATCTAGAAATTCTTTTTTAACTTTTAGGTTATCGCCAAACCTTATTTCCAGCACCAAAGTCTCATTTGATCCTGCTTTTTTAACTAATATTTCATCGCCAACAGCGAGTAGGTTGAGGCGTATACAGGAAACAGGCGTTTTACGAGTAGGATATAATGAACACATGATTCCTTTTGTGTATTTTAATGAATATCATGAATTAGTAGGTTTTGATGTTGCTTTTATGTATGACTTAGCTCGAACTTTGGGAGTTGAGTTAACCTTTATTCATTTTGATTTTCCTAACTTAATTAATGATATCGCTGCTGATAAGTTTGACATTGCTATTGGGTCAATCTATGTAATATCAAGTCGTTTATTAAGTGCAGCTTATTCGCAGCCTTATTTTCATGACCAGCCAGCTTTTATTGTTAAAAAAAATAGAGTTAAAGACTTCAAAGATGTAGATTCAATTGCACAAATTAAAAATTTAAAAATTGCAGTTTTTAATGATCCAGTGATGATACCGCTTGCAAAAGAAAATTTTCCTAATGCTAAACTTGTTATCATACCCAATATGGATACACTACCAGAGTATCCTGATGTTGATGGGTCATTATGGACGCAAGAACATGCGCAAGCTTGGGCCTCTGTTCATCCTGGTTATGCTTCAGTGACTTCCTATGGTTTAAAAAATAATGCTCCATTACTCATGGCTTATATTTTAAGAAAAGATGAGCAAGATTTTTTATGGTTTTTAGATTATTGGTTAAAAATAAAAGAAACAGACGGCTTTAGACATCAAGAGTACGAATATTGGTTACTCGGAAAACCCAGGCCTTCTAATGAACCGCGTTGGAGCATTATTCATAATGTCTTACATTGGGTATAGATAAAAGAGGTCTAATGAATCTTTCGAGGGTACTTAAATTTTAATTTATTGTGAATTAAAGCAATCAAAATTTAAAATTAAATTAAAAAGCACGTTAAGTAATTATAAAGAAGATAAATTGCTGTAACTATTATAACTTGTTACAGCATATGTAAAGATATCTAAGTTAAGCTAATTATAGGGTAGGTTGAATTTTTAATTTATCCTACTTCATATACTTGACCTGTTTGTGCTCCTTCAACACTTTTTGCAAATGCTTTTGCAACAGTTGCTGCAGGCACTGGGATAAAGCCTTTAAAAAAGTTACCATAACTATCCATTGATTCAGCTAAAACAGTAGGACTTACAACATTAATACGTAAGCCTTTAGGAAGTTCAATAGCGGCAGCTTTCACAAAGCTATCAATAGCACCATTTACTAATGCAGCTGCTACGCCAAACTTAATAGGATCGCGACTGATAATACCACTTGTTAAAGTAAATGAGCCACCATCGTTAATATAATCTATACCACAAGTAACTAAATTTACCTGCCCCATTAATTTATTATTTAATCCTAGTGCCCAGTTCTCAGAGGTAAACTCTCTTAAAGGGCCAAAATGAACTTGACCTGTTGTAGAAATAACAGCATCAATCCTGCCTACTTCTTCATACATTTTTTTTATTGATTCTAAATCGCTAATATCAACTTGAATATCGCCATTATTTATACTGGCAATAATAATTTCATGCTGATCTAATTCATTAACTACAGCTCGCCCTAAAGTCCCTGTGCCGCCAACAATTAATATACGCATTTATTTTCCTAAATTTAATTTATAGCTTTTTGTTTCTAATAATAACGTATCACGTTAAGTGAAACTATATCTATAGATAACATTGCTCGCAAACGATAAAGCCAGAAAGGTTATAATAAAATAGCTAATTTTTAACTGCCATTAAACGATAAAATAAAGTTTCAAATGGGCTATATTGTTAACCATGAATCGTTCAAATTTATCTGGATAGACACCAATTAAAAAATCACTAAGACCATAGGAAAAAGATTCCTCTTCTACAAAAACACTTTTCTTTTGATTGACAAAAGGTAGAACAAGTAAGTCGCCAGCATATTGAAATTCGACAATGACATCAACTTCGTTATAAGTTAAAACAACTTCAATGCTATTAGTAGCTAAATCCATGTTTTGCAGATGTTGTATAATAGCTGCAGTGGTTAAGTTAATTCGTTTTATAATTGCCTCATTAATTTTCCATCGCCTGCTTTGTTCTAAGATAAACATAGTTAATTCGCTTTTAGACATATTTTCTTTTAGATTAAATACAGCTTGTTTACGTATGCCTAGACGAAAAAGTAAATGTAGGGCTAGAGCAATAACAACTGATAAAGATAAAGAAGTAGAGGTAACCGTTTGAAAAATAGCTGGTAACGATGAATAGAAGGGTTCATATATTTTTCGGCTTAAACCAAATAATAATGCTAACCCTATAACATAGGTCATTCGTGTATCAATATTTCTTGAAGACATAACGCTAATTCCGCCAACAATCATAAAACTTCCAGTAAACATTAAAGCTGGTCCAATGACAGACATTGGCATAATAAGTAATAACGAAGTAACTTGGGGAAATAAAGCTAAAATAATTAAAAGAATACTGGTTGTAAAAGCAATATATCGACTTGTAGCCCCAGTTGCCTTAGAAACGCCAACTAAACTTGGCCCAGTACTGATACCTGGAATGCCACAAATCCCTGCTGTAATGGCACCTAAACCATCAGCCAGTACGCCGCCTTTTATTGATTTAATGTTGGGTGTTTTCCAAGAAGGATCATTTATTTTTTGACAAGTAGTAATCACACCAACTGTCCGTAAAGCAGCGGCAATACTAGATATTAAGAAAGGAAAAACTAAGGAAAGTGAAAATTTATAAGAAATAAAATTAATATTTGGCCAGGCAAAAAAAGGAATTGCCTGAAGCTTAGTTATTTCTGCAGGGTCAATTGCACCTAGTAAGTAGGCAGCTAAAAAACCTATCACAATGCCAATAAAGGAGCAGATAAGTTTGATAATACCGCGCCACCAGATACTAAAGCTTATCATAGTCCCTAAAGTAAGAAGGCCAACTATAATGTGTTTAGCCGGTGACATATGATAGGGTCCGGCGCCTGCTTCTAGAAATTGGCTTAAACCTTCTAAACCTAAGTCAATACCTACAACTGAAATAATAAAGCCTGAGATACCAGGTGGAAAAATAGCTCGTAATTGATAAACAAATCGTGAAAAAATGATTTCCAGTAAGCCAGCAAAAATAGTCATTCCCAACACTAAGGGTAGGCCACCAACTGCTGCAGCGATCAAAGAAGATTTAAGATAAATAGCCGAAACTACAGGAGCTGCTAGATAACCTGAACCAAGAGGTGGTTTAAGTGCTTGCAGGCTAGTAGCGATAGCTAAAGCAATCATCCCCATTCGTACAGAATCTAATGCAATATCACTGGAGAGATGAGCCGCTCTTACAACAATTATAATTAGTACCAAATACACGGTCATTAAAATAACATGTTGTATAGCAAGTAAAAATAATTTTACAAAAGGGGGCTTATCATTGACTCCATATATTAATTCATCATCATCCATTAATAGTTAGTCCTACTTATTTTAAGGTAAGCTTTTATCTATAGGATCAAAGATAGTTATCAAATTCAGGAATATTAAAAATTATAGCCTGCTTTTTTGTAAGTTAACCCTTAAGCGATAAACTATTTTTAAATAAAGATAAATTTATATAAAGTTTTTTTATTTAGAGAAGATAATTAAGCAAAGTAATTTAAAATTTTTAATGAGCTTACTTGAGTAATTTAAGACACTATAAACTAGCGTGATTGCTAATTACCCAAGGGTTATTTAATAAAGAAATATCCCAATAGATTAATCTATTACAATAGGTTATTGCAGATCTTGCCTAATAAAAAAACATGTGGGTTTTAAAGTAATCGGATTCTTAAATTTTTAGAGTTTATTTATAGACAATATATTATTCGTTTGTTGTACTAATAGTTTATTCTATAGAAGATAGGGAAATCACTTATGTTAACCTTTCATAGCTTTAGGTCAATTACATTTATTTTACTCTTCTTCCTAACCTTTAACCTCTATGCCCTAGATGATACAAATCTCGCGTTAAACGCTCGTGCTTGGGCTAGTACAGAAGGTTTACCAGCTAAAAATGCAGTTGATGGGAATCCTAACACCCGCTGGGGCTCCATTATAGGTATTGATCCTTCCTGGCTTGCCGTTGATTTAGGTAAAGCTTATAAATTAACTAGAGTTGTTATTGATTGGGAAGCTGCTAATGCTGAAATTTATGAAGTACAAGGTTCCAATGATGCTAATAATTGGACAGCATTAGCTAAAAGAACCGGTGGCCTCTTTGGCAATCGTACTGATACAGTTAATATTGCAGGTACTTATCGTTATGTGCGTATTTATGGTACCAAACGAAGTGTTGGTAACCAGTGGGGCTATTCTATTTGGGAATTAAAAGTATATGGTGATAATGATAATCCTCCTCCACCTAATGGTGATTTTGTACCTTTATACTCAAGCAGTACACCACTTGAACCTAGCACAGTAATTGAAACACCAACGTCTTTAATTACACGCTTTGCTGATCGCGCTCGTGATAGACATGCTCGTGAAGATGAATTTCATGCCTATGAGCATTATTTACCGTTTTACTTTGAATATCGTACCATTCAAGTGGAGCTAGTAGATGAAGTCGCTAAGGGCGGTAATCGGATTATTGCTAATGTAAAAACCTTATGGCCTTTAAGTGCACCTGAGTTTCGTGCATTTTATCGAGGTATTAATACAGTTGCTGAATATCATCATAATGTTAAAATGGCAGTTACTTCAGGTGATCGTTTAAATTACTCAACAACTATTAATTTTAATCCTAAAGAAAATCGTCCATTGCGAATTGGCGATCGCATGGAAATAGAAATTAGTGAATTTTTAGATAATCCTCCTCGTGGCCGCAGTAACTACTATGGCACTGTCTTTTTATACATAGTTGGACAAGGCATTGTACCTTGGGAAGCACGTGGTGTGTTTGGTAATCCTAATACTGAGCGAGAAGATTCTTATCCTATTGCCCAAGAAGCTTGGCTAGGTGGAAAAACAACGATTCATCATCAATATTCTGCTGAACCGCAAGAGCTTTTTAAACAAATGGCCACTAATACCTCTAATATAAATGGCCAGACTTTTATGCTAGGGCGGCGTATTCATCATACAGATATGATAACGGGTAATCATTCTGAAGCAGGTAATCCTAACTTTCCTGAGTTAGCTAATAAAGTAGGGGTTAACTACATCAATCGTTCTTGTGTTGGTTGTCATGTCAACAATGGTCGCGGCCTTCCACCAGCGGTTAATACAACATTAAGTAATTATCTGGTTGCCGTGTCTAATGCGGCAGGTAACGGTCCTCATCCTAAATTAGGGTGGATATTACAACCTTTTGCACGATTTGGAGCGCCTGAAGGTGATGTAAGAATTAAAAATTGGACGGAAATTAATGGCTTGCGCCGTCCTAATTTTCAATTCAGTGTGGTACCTGAGCACTTTACAGCCCGAATTACACCACAATTAGTGGGCATGGGCCTTCTTGAAGCTATTCCAGAAAGCGCTATTGTAGAAATAGCTAATAATCCGAATAAAGGAAATGGGGTCGCTGGACGTATTAATATTGTAACCGAGCAGCCAACTAATTTACCCCGGGTTGGCCGCTTTGGTTGGAAAGCTGGAAAGGCAACTGTAAGAGAGCAGCTTGCCGCAGCGCTACACAATGATATGGCCGTGACTACTTCTGTCTATCCCTCACCAGATTGTGGCCTTGAGCAAACTAATTGTGGACCAAGTGGAGCTGTGTTAGCTGATCAATACCTTGATCAATTAACTACCTACATTCAACTCTTAGGCGTTCGAGCTCAGCGCAAGTCACAGGATCCAGTGGTGCAAAAGGGGAAAGCTGCTTTTAATCAAATCGGTTGTGCAGCGTGTCACATACCTACCTTTACTACTTCA
Source organism: Legionella sp. D16C41 (assembly GCF_048541585.1). Lineage (NCBI taxonomy): Bacteria > Pseudomonadati > Pseudomonadota > Gammaproteobacteria > Legionellales > Legionellaceae > Legionella > Legionella sp. D16C41. Next base: position 1,332,668 of record NZ_CP183303.1, read on the forward strand.
CCGTATCATCCAAAAGCTGAATTACGAAACCAAGTTATCCATCCTTATACAGACTTACTTATTCACAATATGGGCCCTGAATTAGCTGACACTTTAGGCGAGGAATCGGCTAGTGGTGCGGAATGGCGAACGGCTCCGCTTTGGAATATTGGCTTGACTGCGGGAGTAAGTGGCGGTGAAGGTTATTTACATGATGGTCGGGCCCGTACTTTAAATGAAGCTATTTTATGGCATGGCGGTGAAGGAGCAGCTAGTCGCAGCGCTTATCAAAATCTATCTCCGGATTTACGTAATGCTTTAATTGAATTCTTAAAATCGCTCTAACTTCTTCTAAGTATGTTGGCTTAAGCCAACATACTTTAAAATTAATCTGTCATTAATAGTTAGCTTAGAAAAAGCTCCTACGCGCTCAGCTAGCTTGTTTTAGTTAGTTTTAGTATTTGTTAAATTAAATTTTTTAAGAAAGTATCGGCGATAGATCAGATCCAGGTTCTATATTGACGCTTTGCAAGTTACCTTTGTGCTGGTTTAATGTTCCTATAACTACCGATAAATCAGGTCTTTTGGTTTCATCCTCTGAAATCATCGAGATTATTAAATCATAAATATCTTTTTCTTCATTGGTTGGGGTTCGATCATTTAATTTAAAAATAGGAATATTATGCTCCTCACTGGTTTCTACTTGGCCAAAGTCAAATAATTCAGCTAAATTTATTCCTAATTCATAAATTTCTGAAGCTGCTGTTGATCGTGCCACATAATTAGGATCGCAATAACCTGGTGTTCCAGCGCGCGGATGTTCTGCTTGAAGTTTTAAACTAACGGTTTTTTTTGTTTCTGAGACTAGTTCATATTGTGGATTAAAAAACTCTTCATAATTTTCTTCATCAAGAATTTTTCCAGTCTTATTGTCTTTCCAAATTGCTGTTGAGGTAACTACTTCTTGTTGAACAATTTGTGCTGCATTACCAAAGTCGACCAAGGACGCTTTAAGATGGCTATCAGCTAATTCTGAGATGAGGATATTTTTCGGTTGTAAATCACCATGATAATAACCCAAGGAATATTTACTAGGCTGGTGTAAAGCTTGTAAGTCTTCACTAAGAGAAATTGCGATATCAAGATAATTTTCTAAAGTATATTCTTCCCGCTTCTGCTTATCTTTAATGATATCGAAAACAGGTGTGCCACAATAATCCATTAGAATATAAAAATGCATGAGTTCATGATTGGCACTCAGATTCTCTTCAATAATAATTTTTCCCATTGGTGTACGGTTAAGATGTTGCAAAGCTTTAAGCTCACGCTCAGCTTTTTCTCTGATCTCCTTTGACGTAAATTGAAAGGTATTAACCTTCCTACTTATAGGCGCACTTCTTGAGCCTTCAAGCGTTTCTGTCTTAATTTTTTTAAATACATCACTTTCGGAAAGTGATTTTAAGGTTTTTTTATGAGAAGAATCTGCTGTTGTCACTTCCATGGTTTTTAGGACAAACTGTTTCTTTACATAATCTTCAAGTAGGTCAATTTTCCCAAAAGAGCCTGAGCTCAAATTTCGTACTACAACATAATAGTTATCGCCGTTTTTAAAAATAGTCCTTTTTGGCTCCTCTAATTCATGTAAGCCGTCTTTTTTATTCGCTAGTTTTTCTGCAATTTTAGAAAAATTTACTTCCTCAAGATTTTGTTCACTATTAAAGAAACGGAGCATAAGTTCTCCTAATTACCTAGCTGTATATTATTATAGCTAATTAATTTATAAATGATCATATTGATTCTTATATTAACCAATGGTTATTTTCTATAAATGTGATTTGAAATATGAGGGTCCAGGCAAAGGTCTTAGTTAGTATCACAGCTATTATTAATAAAAAGGTCTATCAGCTATAAATTTTAAAGTCATAAATGTTGATTTTAACGGAATGATGGAAAAAATATTTGCGAAGAAATTTGTAGCTTATATAGCTAAAGACATCATGCTAATCTCTTAGCTCTCTTAATAAGGCGATGAGCTATCGATATCTTTTATTCTCTTGAGTTTCTTGAATACAATCATCCACCACTCCTTTTCTCTTATTATAAATGGCATGACTACTTAAAATACTGAATCTATTTAAATTAGATACAGTTGTTAAATTAGATATAGTTGCCTGAGGGGGACTATTATTTTTACTCTCCCAAATCTCTTGTATTCGACTTGTTAGAACCAAAGACTCAATTGGGGTAAGAAGTTGATATTCATCTAAAGTTTTTAATAATAAACAGGTATCTTCTTGGGTAAGCGGGTCGTTATCTTTTCTTCTAAAATGATAATGGCCGTCCTCATCATAACTTTTATCAATCCCTGCATGATAAATAGAGCTATCTTCGGTAGAATGGTCTATTACATATGTCAAAGAAGATTCAGGCGAATTTTCAAGCTTATCTCCTACATTCATGAGAATTAACAAGTCATCGTATTTAGTAAAATAAATAGTAATATTAGAATCTTTAATAATTAGGTAGCGAATAGAGGCTTGTTCGCATGGTGTTAAAACTACCAATTTAGTCTCAAAATTAATCAATATGAATATATTATATACTTTTGCTTGGCAAAAGTCATCTCTTTAGCGTTTTTAAAGATTATTTAAAGAAATCCTATCAATTTGCTCTTTAATTAATCATTAATTATGCTGATCGCCTTTCTAGGCAAAGGTTGGCCAATGAATAAAAAATTATTAGAAATTATAAAAAATTTATCTAATACGGATAAAGAGAAATGTAACAATCTAAACATTAAATTAAATTTATTACTTTGCGTAGAAGTACCACAATGGTTAGATGAATATAAGCAAGAGGATGAAGATAAGTTGGCTTTTGCAATAAGTAATATTTTATATGAACTAAAAAATTATATAAAAGAAACTAAATGGAAAGTAGCTGGATTTGGATTATTTAAAGGCGGTGTTATTAATAATGACCAACGCGTACCACATTGCGTTGATAAGATCTTTAAAACAATTCAACAATTTGAAAAAGATGAGATAAATGCTGTAGCAGCTTACGAGAAGATAGTCAGTGATGATAAAGATGCCTTAATTGCACCTCATCGTGGTCAACATAAAAATACTAGCAATTTTTGTCTAGACCTAGTTAATCATGCTTGGTTGGCTAAAAAGGAAAATCGTTATACTTGTATATCATTAGCTGTGTAAGATTTTTAAAGTACTATTTTTAGTAGCACAAATGAAATGCATCAGCGAGATAGCATGATGCATTTCATTTCATCAAGTTAATATTTTATAAATTCAATAAAATAACTAATTACCTATGTCTATGATGATTAGAACTACTGCCGTAGCTGCCACCATGGCCGTGATGATTAGTACTAGCTATTGAGCCGCTATGCCCGTGCCGACTACTGCCAAAAATACCGCCAGAGCTAGGATAGCTTGCACTGCCTGAACTTTCATGCCCATGATGATTGCTAGAAAAATAATTTGAGGAGGGATAGTAAGGTGTATCTACTCTAACAGAAGGCCTTGAAGCAAAAAAACTAGAGCCAAAAGATGGCGTATAATAATCATTGGTGTACACCCTACTGGAAGGTCCACAGCAACCTCTGAAAAGAAGAGGTAGTAGACAAAAAGTTCCAGCTGCTATTAAAAGAAAAGGAAGAGCAAAGAAGAGAGCTGGTGCTGCAGATGCAGCTGCGGTAGTTGCTAATAACGCCGTAGGAGCCGCAACAGCTGCTGATTTCATACTAATTGCTGCTGCAATCCCTATAGCAACAACTGCAGTTGTTGCTAATGCGGCTAAACATTTTAATTGGAAACTGTAATTATTTTTGGCCAAATTTTTTAATTTTGATTTCATTGTTTACTTCCTTTGCCGTTTAAAGAAAACACCATCTTCGTTTTCTTTACTAAAGGAGTCAATGGTTTTGTGTATTTTATGAAAAGTTAATTTACAATTTCATAAAGTTATGAAAAAAATATTTTCAATATTTATTAAATTAATTCTGTTAGAGTATTTTTTATCATCTAATTTGCTAATGTTGTTAAAGTTGGATTGGAATTATTATGATTGGGCAACATAATTAAGCCAAGGAATAGCGCCCAACACTTATTCCGATTCCAAATACGCTTACCAATATTTTTAACGTATCTGTAAAAATAGTTTTTAATAAGCTTAATAGTTAATAAAAAGTAATTTGATTTATAAATGGTCTTTTTTATTTTTTTAACCTCACTTATATGTTATTTTTAAATTAAAAAATTCTAGCAATATTTTTTAAAAAACTTGATTTTTATTGAGCTATATTTATATTCAAAATTTTAATTATGACATATAGAACAGAAAAAGCGCAGGCCGCTCACGAAGCTATAATTAGGTATATTAAAGGTGTTTTAAATAAAGAAGTTGTTACGGCAAAGATTAATAGACTTGATTTTGCTACCTTAACTGAAACAAGTATTAATGGACATAGTCATCTTCTAGATGCCATTCACTTAAGTTTGGTTCTTGCCGAAAAAGACGTTGATGAAAAGATTAATTTCTTAATTAAAATCATTTTAAAAAAAGCTCAAGAATTAGGCAAAGATGCTCTTCTTTTTCTGCTAAAAACGCCTTGCCATCGTGGCTTCACACCCCTTAATTCGCTGCTAAAAGATGGTAGTTTAAAGAATTTTAAAGCTTTTTTTGCTGTAATACATGATTTTATCCAGGCTAAATACTTAACGCCTCAGGATTACAAAGATTTACTATTTTTTGTAAATAAATACGATAAAAGTATATTAAATACTTTTTTACATAGTGAGAAACAAGAAAATTTTAAAGCTTATTTTAATGAAATACACAATAGTATTGATAACGGTATATTAGATGTTAAAGATTATATCAATTTTATTTTAAGCGCAGAGGCACCACATTCCACAATATTGCATTATGCTAATCTAATTAATTCAGCAAATTTTAATTTACTATTTGAAGAGTTTAATTATTTAATCACGCAACATTATTTACCTACCAATCAATTTTATGATTTTATAAGCAAAATTGACAGTAATAATCTTACTTTACTGCAACATATTATAACTAATAATAATTTAACGATTTTACAGCTCTTTTTAAAAGAATTAAAAAAATCAGTTCAAAATCAATGGATTAGTTCTGCTGATTTAAGTAAATTATTATTAACTACTTCTGTACGCGGCTTTTCAGTTATTCATTTAGCTATATTTGATGGTAGCTTAGAACTTCTGCAAGAATTATTTAATTTTTTAAATGAATGTCTTAATGAAGATTTGCTTCCTAAAAAAACGTTGCAAACTTTAATTTTAATACGTAATCAAACAGGACTTACTGCTTTTGCAAGTGCTATTAAAACCGGCAAAGCTGAATTAATTGCGCCTTTTATAAATTTTATTCAACAGGCAACTAAAGTCCATTGGCTAACAGCTAACGATTATTGCAAATTATTTGTACAAGCAAGTAATAGAGGTACTACACCACTTTATCTTGCTCTATTTAGTCAAAATATAGAATTTATTAAAGAATATTTTTTAGGGCTAAAAGAAGGATTGGCGCAAGGTTATCTGAAAGAAAAAGATATTAAACTACTTTTTATGAAGCGTACTTGTGATGGTGATACGTGTTTAGCCTATGTAGTAAAGAACGGTTTTTTGTCATTAGTGAAATTTTTTTTACAGGAGGTAAAAGAACTTTGTTCAAATAGTTATTTAACTATTTTGAATCAGAAGATAAAAGGAGAATTAGTAGTTTGTATAGGTAAAAATGAGGATGCTAAAAAGATTAATTCTCTACTTAATGAAGAGCGTACAGGAAGTTTGCTTAATCAATCATCGCCACTAGCTTTTTCTAATCGATTTTTTAAACCTTCTGTAGCGAAGGTCATAAACAAAGCGATAAATACTTTCAATTTCCCTGGCAATAGGGGCAGTATGACTTAAACGATAATTAATAAATTCTGATTTATAAAATGATAAAGTGGCGTATAATCGGTTAGCTCAAAAGCAATTCAATTTATTTTAATATGATTATAAAAGAAATAGATAATCCAGGCAGAGGTAATTGCGCATTTTATGCATTTGCAATTGGTATAATTGATATTATTAAGCATGAGGCAGCAAGAGGAGGCGATAGCGTAACATTTAAGAAGTTTTATGACTTAAGTCGGACTGCTTCTCAGGAATTTTCTATAACGTTAGAAGATATTAAAAAATTTGATTATAACAACCAGGATTATTCATTATTAAATGAAATGCAATCTTGTTTAAGGTTTATTATTTATAATCATCGCAAAGTTGAGCTACTTACTAGAAGCTTGAATTCACCTGATGAAGTTCCCCCTACAGCATTTATAGATTTTATGGAAATGGTACACTGTTTTGCTAAAGATGAACCGGCTGAAGCTAATTATAATAGTCTAATTTACTCTACTGGCGTACGAGAATATGCTAAAGAAATAGCAAATAAAATAAAGCTGATGAACCAGAGAATGGAACGTCTAGCAAAATGGTATCCTGAGAATAAGACTGACAAGGATTATAGTGAGGCTAGAAGAAAATATATGTTTAATCACTTTGACGAGCCTATTAATAGACTTATTTTAAAGGCCTTTAAAGATGATTTATATGTTAATGATAGCCCAACTTTAAAACTTAAAAATACATCTTATATTTTAGCTGCTATAAAAAATATTACAGTGAACAACTGTTGGGGAACGCATCGGGATTTGGATGAGCTAGCTAGCATATTCAAAATCGATCTCAATACTATTAATTATGGCAATGTCCGTTATTTATATGGTGCTGATAGAGGTTCTAAAAGCCCTACTATTACTTTAAACAATAAAAACAATGGGCACTGGACAACAAATTTAACTTTTCTAGGCCACTTTAATGGTAAAAAATATGATATTTTCACTAAAGATAGCATTCTTACCAAAGAAGAGATTAAAAAGATTTTATTAACTTATACCTCAGGTTGGAAAGCCATTTTAACTAATAGACATCATTTAATAAAAGCACAAGCGCTTATTGATGCTTGTAATAATAAGCAGACTGATATTTTAAATATACTTGATAACTTAATTGCATATACAGCTAATACAAATTTTGCTGCTAATAGCTCATTTAAGAAAAGAGTAGATTATATTTTAGAAAGAGCTAAATCTAGTTCTTTACTAGATGAACAATCTATTGAAATGACTATGTCTCTTAATTAAATCTTTGAAGTTAGCGCCAAACTTAAAGATTGGCGCTAATTTGGGCTTATCTCCAGCAGCGTAGTTGACCTGCGCCATTAATCCAGCAATTAGGACGGCCTCGAACAGGAACTGCATTAGGGCCTGGGCTGTTGGGAACGCATCTACCATAAAATCTATGAAAGCCGTATCCGCATCCTTGGGCAGCGTAGGACATTGATGAAGTCAATACACCTACTGTTAAAACTGTGCCTACTGCAAGTGTGCCTAAAAATTTAGGTAAATGCATAGACTTTATTTCCATATTTTTCTCCTTGTTTTGCATATTATTCCATTTAATTATAGAGTTGAATTAGTATATTTTGAACTAAAAATTTACATATAATAAAAAAAATGAATAATTTGATTATTTTTTTAGAATAAAATTAATTAAGTAACAATAAGTTAATTAAGCGCTAATTCATCAAACACTAGACTAATTGAGTAGGCAAAACTTAAAGAAAAAGACTAAATTCACTTGAGAATAAAAAAAAATTAAATTTTTTATTCTCATTTAAGAAAATCATGATATAAGAAAGTTTAGTTTGACAAAATAATAAAAATAAGTATGAGACGTTCTTTAGCTGAGTTAATTTCTGATGACTTAAATGAATTAGCCTATTTTGGTTCTGATGTAGTAGCAAGCGAAGAAGCTATTCGTTTTTTGATGAGAGTTTATAAAGATAAAAACGCTTTGGGCTGTATTGATTTAGTGCATAAAGATAACTTTGTACAAACACTTAAAACTATAATACTATCTGATGAAAATAAGCTGGCAAAGCAGCTCAACTTATCTACCTTTAACCAAAAACCTCTTTCCTACAAACAGTATCAATTTCTAGTTGAAGTCGGCAGCCGCAGTATGTCTAAGCAGCGGCAACCGGAGACAGTTCACTATTGCGCGGTAGATTTTTTTCTTATACAAAATGGTCAGTCAATTGCCTTTGTTGCCGATCACTATCGCGGACATGATGGCTTCTACAGTGCATTTCAAGAAGCTGCTAATGAACTTGGTGTTCATTTTATTATTGCTGGAAATAGCACTTATCAAGCAGATAGCGTGCATTGTCCTATTTTTTCGTTATATCACCTCTCCTTAACATATCGAGATAGTAAATTTATTTATAACTTTCTAGTTAAAATTACTAAAAATAATAATCAATCTACTCATACTTTAATAGATTGGAATCTATTGCCTCCAGATTATTTATTGTTATCACAAAGTGTGAGTATGTTATGGAGATATGTGGATACTGTTAAAGCAAGAGAGCAAACTGCAGATGTATTACCTAGTAAGCTTTTAACTCAAGCATTTTTTGACCAGCGTGTCAGTGTTGGACTTTATCCTGATTATCGTGATCAAGGAAAAGTTCGCAACAGAAATATTAAATTATTGGCTAATCGTATGGCAGGCGAAGCTGTAGTTTTATTAGAACATAATAAAAGTATTTATAGTGAAATAGAGCTAGCTAATATCTGCTATAAAACCCGTTATCCTTTAGTTTACGAATTACTAATAAAGGCTTTAAAAATTGCGGACAAATATCCATTTATTTTAAACCAATCATTAAAAAACTATTCAGAATTTCATCCTATTGGTGAATTGATTTTTTACTATGCAGGAGTTATCGAAAATTGCTTACAAAATGAAAAATTTAAAAGTATCTTAAATAATCAGGCTATTTTAATAGCTATGCATTTCGGATGGCTTGATCTTAAGCAATTTTTTACTGTACTCACTGATACAAGTAAAGAATGTCAAATAAAACAAGAGCCTTGTAACATTATATTTAATAACTTAGCAGGCTTTACTAAAATCATCGAGAGGTCATTATTAGACGATAGCGGTACTGGTACAAATCTTTTACCTTTATTATTAACAGCTAAGACCAAAGATTTCTTTAAAGAGGAAACATTAGGTGATTTATTTAACAAAGGGTTAATACCGTTAAAAGGTGTAGAGCTCATTCATCCTCATCAAATAGATAAAAATTATTATAATCAATTAAAAGAGGATCTTGAGAGATTAGATTATCTTCGTAAAACCTTTCTTACCGAGTTATCTAATTTTGCAGAGTATATTTCCGAGCATGATAGTGAAGATCAAGATGAGCTTGATTTCTCTTTATTTGATATCCCCGAGCCTATTCCATTTTCTAATGAGCCTTCATTAGAGAAACCAGAATTAAATATGGGTTTATTAGCACAGTCTATGAGTAAGTCTGTTTTTAATAATGTTAAGCCAAACCAGTTGTTATCTGAACAAGAGCAAGGCTTATTGCAAAGTATAAATTAATTTTAGGTTAGCAATATCTTCACTTAAATTAGGGCAAAGTAATGTTGTGAAGCTTATCTATTGATTCTGAATTCAGATTACGCGAATTTACTTCTAAATTGCAAGATTTAATTTCTTGCTTTGCTAACCTAGATATAGGTTTAGCAACCTTTAATTGATTATTAATTATCTCCCTATATTTTGAAACCAGCGATTGAATTTCAGCAGGAGTTGCTGATATATGAAGAGGGGTGGTAATACTTCCACCTAAGCTTGCATTATGAGTTAAAGCTAAATCTTCTTTATTCACATGTAAAATGCTAGCATATTCAAGGCATTTTGGAATTACTTGAAATGTTCTATTAGCAAGGGAAAAATTTTTATTATTCATTAAATAGATACCATAATGAAAATAGGCTTCGGCTAACATTAAATAGGCATAAGAACCATAATATTTTAAAAAATTTTGCTTAATATTTTTTATGATATTGCAATATAACTGCTCGATATCTTCATTAACTATATTAATAATTTTACCAGTAGTATTTTTATATAAATAAGCATAATAGCGTTGACAGGCATGAATGGAATTGAAAGCGATTGCTTGTTTAAGATAAGTTAATTCTATCTGCGAAAAATCAGTTTGCAACTTTTCAGCTACTTTACAAGCCTTGTAATAAAAATAAATACCTAAAAATAAATCCAGATAATTAGGGCAAGGTTGTGCATATAATGCTTTATCATTTTTAGTAATTAAGTAGCCATAGGTACTCCAACAAGAGAGCCAGTCTTGGTGAAAAAGAGGTAAATTACAAACTTCCTTGAACGAAGGATTTAATATAATTAGTTTTACAAGAAAATCAAATTGATTAGCATCACCGAGTAGTTTTTTTACCTTTTGAATCTGGTCCGCCCTAGGCATTGCTGTAAATTCATTAAGAAAATTTGTAGTAATATTTAATGGATCAGGAGCTAAAAATTCTTTCAAAGTTTGTATCTTTTTAGGCTCTGCATGAAAAAAATCATACATTTTAAGCTACTCTAGAAAATCAGTGCGGCGGATTTTATCATGAAAAATGTTTAAAAAAAATTTAAGCAAGTTATTGAGCTTATATATTGAAATAAATTATAAATTTATTGTAATTATTCACCGGCTTGACGACATTCATTTTTAGCATTTTCTCTACATAACTGAACGCAATTAGAATTATCAACTTGTTCACATTTAGCGATACATTTTTTTACAATCTTCTGAATACAATCTTTTTCTGCATTTTTATCTTCTTGCAAATTTATACCTAGGTTAGAAGAGGCTTGTAAAGGAGAAAAAAGTATTGATGTAAATAAAAAGCTTATAATTAATTTTTGCATAAATCTCCCTATAAATTTAGATTACTACCATAAATTATAGGTTATATAGAGAAGTAAAATTAATTTTTGAATAGACCTCTTGCATAACCTACTTAGGTTACGCGATTACTGTGTTGCAAGGGTTTCTCCGGTGCTCATTTACGCCATGTAAACTCCGCTCCTCAAAACCCTTGCGCCTTGCACTCACGCAAAATAAACAGGTTATGCAAGAGGTCTAATAAATGAGTTTAATGCAATATTAAGGTTGAATTTTCTGGAGCCTCTTGTTTAGTTGGTTTATCAACAGCATAAAAGCCTATTTCTTTTAATGCAGCAGTAGGGCTTGAACTTACAGTGGCATTATAAGTACGTTCTAGTCTATCAATGTGGTTTGCACTACGATTTAAAAGTTCCTCATAACGTTCATTACTACGACGCAATTCTTCCTGAACTAAGCGAAGTTTATTATTAGTTTCAGTGACATGCTCATTCATCTGCTCGAAACCTTTTTTTCTGTCAGCAAGAAATTCTTGTAAACGCTCTTGAAATATAAGTCGTTGATTTTCGGTTTCAGGAATAACTGTATTAATAAGATTGTCAATAGTACCTTGTAAGGTTAGTGCGACATTATTAGCTTGATCTAATTCCAGGCCCATTTTTGTTTTAACTTCATCTAATTCAAAAATTTTAGCTGATAGTTGTACTTGACTTTCTTCATAGTCTTTAATAGTTTTTTCGAGCTGTAATTTATTTTTAGCTAACAGCTTGGTATGTTCTTCAACAGCGTTTGCAAAATTGGTTGAAGTGTTGTGCAACTCATCTTTTGTTAGCGTTAATTGTTTTTCAACATTAACTAAGTGGCTCACTTGTAAGTGTAATTGCTCAACTTCTTGACTTAATTGTTCAACTAGAGCTGTAAGATGCTTATTTTCTTTTTTAAATTTACTAATTTCATGGGCTAATTCACTACGTAATTTTTCTAGTGACTCAATTACTATGCCTAGAGTATCTGCTAAATTTAAAATACCTTTTTTAAGATTATCTTTATCATTTTGACTTTGTTTATGATGATTATCAAGTAAGAGGCTACTAGCTACATACGTAAAAAGTGTGAAGAAACTAATAATAAAAAGAGCTACAATATGAGTAAGAATACTAACTACAAATAAAGGCACAATAACAATTGAACCAGCTATTACCTTTTGCCACCAAGGAAGTTGTCCCCAGAACTTCGCGGCTCTTGATAAGAGACTTGTGTTTTGTGCAAATGCTTCAATCATCTTATCTAATTCTTCTTTCATTTGCTTTAATTGATTTTGAGTAAAATTTATTTGCTGAAGTTTGTCCTCTTTGTCAGCGTCATTACTTTCTTCTTCAGAGACATTAGGTTCTTCGATATTTAATTCATTTGCTGCAATGTTGTTTTTAAGTTCTTCTGTATTCATTCCCTGTTTTCCTTAAATTTTTGTTATAGTAAAAACAACTTAATTTCTAACCAGAATGTAGAGACTACCGCTATACTTTAACACATTGAGTTTACAAAAAGATCTAGTTTGATTTTAATTAGGAGTTATAAATTTATTAGGCTAATAATTAGAGGGTAAGGGTATGATTCATTGCTAAAGCATGAGCTAATCTTTATTTCTACTTTATTAAAACACTGCTTTTAATGCCAGGGGATGGCTATTTACTCCTCTCAGACAATTATACCAATTTTATTTACTGCATTAGTTATTAATTGTCACTATGATAAACAATAGGAATAAGCCACTAAGGCTTATTTATTAACTTTAGTAAGCATATCTTGCATCGAAAGATTATCTTTGGTGCAATACACGAAAATCATACTTCGAAATGCCTATGTAGAAAGCTACAATGTGCGCATTATGTATGATTTTCGTGCGTTGCGCTTAAATCTAACCTTTCATTGCCCTTACTAACTTTAATCCAGTTAGGGCTGTGGGGTTGCTGCTGGTAGCATAGAGGCTTTCATTTGCGTATTTTTAAGGAAATTAATAAATACTAAATAAACACCATTAGTCCAGCCAAATCCTGTTTCATTGGTCTTATAGCTAAACTTAATCTTGTTGACTGTTTGAATACTACGTTCTTCAACATCATATTTTTCAAAAATAGTGTGTGCTTGCTGGTAGCCTTTCTCGACGGTTTTAATAAAGCGATTAGCAACCTCATGAGCAAGCTGCCTATAACCATAATTTTCTAAACCAAATACAGTAAAGTAATGCAGTGGCGCCCAGCCAAATGGTGCATCCCATTGTAAACCTGGGTAATGTTTACTTGTTACAAGGCCACCTTTTTCTAAAAAATTAGGTAAATTGTTAATTAAGGCTTGTGCCTGTTTTTTTGAAGCGATACCGGCCCAAAGTGGGTAAAAGGTTGTGGCATAAGAATAGTCTCGTAGACGTTTGGTTTTAAAATTATAATCAAAGTAATAACCACTTTTAGCATCCCATAAATAGCGATTAATTAGTTTTGCTCTTTTTTGTGCTCGCTTTTTCCATACGTTGGCTGTTTTGGGATGATTTAAAATAGTATAAATTTCTTGACTATCTTGCTCTAACTTATAAAGTAAAACATTTAAATCAACCGGTATATAATCCATAATGGCTGCACTAAAAGGGCCATACTTAGCTGTAATATCAAAACCAGACTCTCTGACTGTGCGATCAGCGCGGTAAAATAAAGGGGTTAGCTGTTTAGTTTGTTCATTATAATAAAGTGCTTTTTCATAGTCTGGAACATCATGAGTTTGAAAATAATCAATCACTTTAGAGTAATAAGTTGGTGACTCTTCTGGGCAAGGCCCATTCCCTCCAGCATAATAACGAGAAAGCCCTATTTTTGCGACTAAATGTGGCGGGGAAATCCAATATCGATATAATTTATTAATAGCAGGTAGAGTTTCCTTTAACCATTTTTTATCTTGCGTTTTATAATAATAAGCAAGAATCATTTCAGTTAAGAGGGGAGGATGTGAGCGCTCTAAATAATAGGTTCTATTGGCATTTAAAATAGTACCATAGTGTTTAATTTCATAAATCAAATTATCTACCATGTTCCTTGCCATTTGTAAGCGATTATTTTCTAGTAAACCAAGCTCAATAAAATAACTATCCCACCCATACATCTCATTAAATCTACCCCCTGGGACAACATAGGGAAAAGGTAGATAGAGTAATCCATGTTCTTTAATGGAATTAATATTTTTAGGTAAATAGCGAAACTCAATCGACTTGACTGTTTCATTAGGAAGATGCTGAGTAGCATTTAACTTTACAGTTTCAATATTTTCATTTCGAGGTAGATAAATAATTAATTTTTCTTCAGGAAGCTTACTATCAAACCAGGACTTAAATAGATTTCTATTATCACGGGTTAATACATCCCAACTACGCGAAATATAATGATGTATTTCATTATCTTTTCCTTCAAGTGGAGCAGTCAGAGGAGGGGAAGTAGTAGCAGGATCAGCATTTAAGGTTAAACAATAACAACAGTTAATAATAAAGAAACTAAATAGTAATTTTCGCATCCTTCCCTCAAACTTATAAATTATATTGATAGTACGGAAACATCTCTGATAAGCCTCTTGCAAGTTTAGTAAATAACTTATCATCTTAAAATTTGATTTACCGCTTAAAGAATAAACATTAAAGAAAAATTTTTAAACTTTGTACGGTAAATCAAATAAATCTTTTAAAATTAACAAGCTTGCAAATAATCAGGCTACCGATTGTCAACTTATTTCTTAAGTTTTCAAAAAATTCCTTTTAGTTTCCTTTCTCTGCTTAATCTATGGCCATTTTACTAAATTACTGCGTCGATTCCATGGATATACGCCATCACCTGTATTATTTACAACATGTCTGATTCCAGTGTTATAATTGCCGCTTAACCAAAATAAGACTATATGTTGTAGATTAATTGTTGGTTTGAGCGGTGCCTCAATTGCGCTTTCAAGATAGATATTATCAGCATCTCTAAAATAGTTATAAATACCCATTCCCCAAGTCTGATGAGTTTCAACATTATCTCCTATTTTATAGGAAGCATAACCGTTAATAGGGCCATTTTGCCACTCACCTTGGCTTGGTGGATCATAAGGAATTTCAGATTGATATTGATAAACTTTTCCGTTATTCCCATTCCAAACGGTTTGATACTTCTTAAAGTGCTCAACCATTAAATTGTACATAGTTACATTATCACCATTAACAGTAATACCATTATTACTATTATTGACTCGCCAACCAACATTATTACCATGATCTGCTCGCCACAACCAGAAATTATCTCCTATAACATCATTGCTGTTAACCTCTAGACAACTTTCCGTTTGGCCTAAATGAGAAGTTCCGCCTACTCGGCAAAAAATATCATAAAGGAAAGTAGGATTGTTAGCATGAGAGCGAGTAGTTTTCTTTTCCCCTATCTGTAATAATTTAGAAGAATACACAGGACCTGCATCAAATAAAAGACCAGCCAATTGTACACCATTTACATCATTAACTATCATAGCAGGCTTGCCCGTATCGCTTACCAGCGTTGGAATACCAAGTCCGTAAACAATAGTATTAGTTAAAGTGATACGAATAGAATCTTTTAAATGATAAACGCCAGGGGTAAGTATTAAACAGCGATAACTCTGTAGGGCTGTATTTATCTCAGCTACTGAATTATTAGGCTGAGCAATGAAGCAACTACTCATAGGAAGTGACTTACCTGTAATGTTCCAGTCTGTACCGATTGAGTCTTTTCTTAAGGTTCGTACTTTTAAATTAAATTCATTCGTTGTTTTGTTAAAATAAAGATAAGGTTTTTCACGCATTAAAGGTGTCTTATCTACGATAGTATAAGAGGGGTTTGGCCAATTTCCGCCAGGAATCGAACCAGTATCGCCAACAAAGACCATACTCCAGACAGAGCCGTCCCAATTACCAAAGCTTGAGTTACGTGTTACCCACTGTTGTTGTGAACCGGAAATTATACCTTGTTCAATTTGAGAGTTTGCAAGAAATCCACCACTTGAATAACCAACTTCAAATAAACGTAATGAACCTTGTACAATTTTAATTCTTCTTAAAAAGGTTGCTTGGGATACAGCCCAAACATTTTGATCCTTAGGTATAGCGTTGGGGTAACCTAAAGAACCTAAAGTGGGTTTTATGGTGAGGTTCTCAGCTCCTCGCCAAAAATTAACTAAGGCCCCAGGTCCATAGTCAGGATGATTTGGATCACTTGGGGGCATATCTTGCGTACGTACAGCACCGGTGATAAAAGTACTATCTGGTTTTTCACCTAAGCCTAGCACATGGGTATAATAACCAGTTTTTACATCAATATTTTCATCTAACCCGTATTGACCAGGCATAAACATTAACGCATAGCGCTCGTCGCCAAATTCATTAAAACGCTGTTGGTTATATATTTTGCTAATTGCATTGTTAATATCACTACTTCGCATACTACTATCAAAAATAATAACGTTTGGGCCAAAAGGATTTTGTACTGATTCTGCAAACACACAACTAGATAACAGTACTAAGACAGCAGTAACAGCATTTTTATTCATAGTCGTTCCTTGTGATTAACTTTCCAATTTAAAAACATCTTATCAATTTGTTCAATACCGGGGTAGTTTGCTAGATTATTTTCGAAAGGTAAAAAAATCAACCTATTTTACTATTTATAGTTATAAAATAGATAAAATTTGCTAAAGAAAAATAGTATTAAATTTTATATAGAAGTGCAAAGGCCTCAATGAGGCCTTTATAATTTAAGAGATTAATAAAAATTTAATGTTTAATTATTTTTGAAATATTTATTAGGTTAATGCAGCTCTAGTTATTAATTAACAAAATTAACTATTAGTAATGTTAGCAGTTTTAGCTAGATGACTTTCATTATGAGTCTTTTTAACCTTACATTTTAGTGGTTGAGCAGATTTAGAAATATTTGTTTGATTAGAATTTATACTATAATCTACGAAACCTGTAATTAACATAAAATAAGCATTTTTAAATTGAGTTGATGCTTGCATGACAATCCTTATCAATGAGATTTTTAAAGAAAGTTTTAGTGAAGGTATTAAGTGTATTCGTCAGGTAAGAACTAAACTTTAGAATTTAATAAGCTTATTTATTATTAATTAGTTAAATGAACTAGCCTTTGTTTATAATTAGGTTATAGCCTCATTAAGTTTTATAAAATAGAGATGAGAGATTTAGCAAAAATTAATATTGAAACACTTGTCTTAGTAGCGATTTGGGAGCAACCATTTATTTTTCAGGGTTGTTTTCAAATTATAGAAAGTATAAGTCAGAAAAAGGTTTTATACTTTTTTCGCTGTCAATATGAAAAATTTGAGTATATCAATAAAATTGATGATGATTTTTCACCTTATGATTATAATTTTTCCTATCTATATGATGAATCACGTATGATTGAATTGCATAGCTTAACTGACGCTGGTGATTTTGCTATTTATGTTTTGAAGTATGCTCTTCATACCACGCTGTTAGAAATGTTAAAGCATGAAAGAAAAAATTTTTTGTCTATAGACGATATGGCTATGCAAGCTATGATTGAAAGGATAAGACCTATCTTAGATCAAAATTTATTAACAGGCCTAGATGAAGACTTAGGTTTTGCTGCCTCAGTTGACTTCATGCCTCAAGAAGAAATGGCGCGAATGGCTGCTAAGGCATTACTTTCAAATTTTACTCAGCAAGATTTTACTCAAAGTAATAGACATTAATTACTATAAAGTTAATTAAGTTTCATTTCTCTAATAGATAATGTTGGTTTTTAAAGCAGATTACCTATTAATATAGAATTATTTTTTATCATTATTGCGATCAGTGTTAATAATATAGAGCATTTTATTCTTTAATATTTCTTTTGTAGTAGTATTTTTTAAGAAAAGTTTTTTAAGAATAGTTTTCATAGCTTGCCTCTAAAATAATTAAATGCTTTAAATATTTTTTAATATCATCGTCATTAAAAAAATAAACTTTAGTTATCGATATGGAAATTTTCTCATTGCTTTAACTTATTTTCTTTATTAAAATTTGACCTCGTAAAATTTAACTTGGTTTTTTTAGGATTATTTATGTTAGGGAAAATAAGTACAAGTTTATTGCTTTCATTAGGGCTTACCCCTTGCTTTGCAGGCTTTTATATTGGTGCGAGCACAGGGCCTGAAGGTGCATTGTTTTACCAACGCTCACATGTAACACGTCCTAATTTTTTTGGTACAGGCGGCTTTAACGTTATAGATAAAGAGCATTTTGCTGGTACTGGCGTGTTTGGTTCTCTTTTTGGTGGCTATGGCTGGGCCTTTAACCGCTTTTACTTGGCTCTAGAGGCTAATGCTAATATAAGCTCTCTTGAATACAAGTTAGTTAATGATGAATATTTGCATGGAAATTTTCTTAAAACGACATTTACTGTTAAGCGTAGCTATGGTGCAAGTCTGCTTCCAGGTTATTTTTTATCAGAAAATACACTCTTTTATGGAAGAGTTGGCTATCTCAATGGTCGTGTAAAAATTCACGAAGGTGCTGATCCAAGTATCCATAGTAGTAATAATGATCTTAATGGGATTCGCTTTGGTTTAGGTTTAAGACATGCGTTTGCTCCCCAATGGATTGCAATGATGGATTATAGTCAAACTCATTATGAACATATTAAGAGTCATACATTTGATCCCTTTGGCTCGGTAACAAAAGATTCAAAAATTACTCCTTATACAGCTCAAGTTGCATTTGGTTTAATTTATAGTTTCGATCAACCTGTCCCAGTTTATGTGAAATGATTTAACTTAGCTGCTCTTAAAGAGCAGCTAGTGCTGAATTTTTTCTGCTTAATAGCTTCTCCTAAACTTCATTACTACCAAACTTATATCAAGAATTTTAATTTAATTTTGTAGATCTATTGACTCTTGGTGTGACAATGATAAAAATTAGAGCATTTTATAACGAAGTAAATATAAAATAGCTCGCTAATTCTTTTTGTAGTGCGCTGGAGATAAAAAAGATGAACAAGTTTGTTAAAGTAATAATAAGTCTTTTTCTTTTAAATTGCTTAATATGCTCAAATGCTAACGCTTGGTATGGTGATTGGCATTTTGGAAATAGATATTATAATAATTATGCTAGTTTTTTTGGTTTTACGTTTGGTGGTTGGTTTCCTGGCCCAAATATTGTAATTAATGTCCCGGTTCAAAGAGAATATTATCCTATTTGCGAAACTGTAGAAGTTTGTGATGATATAACAGATGAATGTTGGCTTGAAAAATATTGTCGTTAGAATTACATCATTTAACTGTAAAATTTAGTAAGCATTCATACTCTCTGCACCCAGAGTCTGCTTTTAGCGCAAGAGATGAAGTCATCCTTTATAAATGCTCATGTAGAAAGCTACGTTGAGCATTATGCATAATTTTCGTGCGTTGCTCTTAAATAAAACTATTAATCAAGCTCTAAGCATATTCCGTGACTCGATACCAAATTTACTGATTTATTTTACTTAAAGGTCTAGAGCTATTAATTGTAAGCGAATTTAATGCCTCAAATTAGAGATGTAATTATTGCTTTAATGTTAGGCAAATGCTTACGCATTATTTGCTTTTGACAATTTCAGTATCATAAGTCGCACTGGCTTTTTCTAGCGCATTAATGTCATGGTTACAAAGGTAGCTTTTGAGCGTATTAAATTTTTCCTCACTCCATGAATAAATAGCTAAATTAAGTAAGCGTTCAATTGTATGATCATCAAAACGCTTACGAATAACTTTGGCTGGATTACCTGCAACAACACAATAAGGCTCAACATCCTTTGTTACTACAGCATTTGCCCCAATAATAGCGCCTTCGCCAATTGTAATGCCTGGCATAATCATTGCTCGCATGCCAAGCCAAACGCCATCACAAATGATAGTATCACCTTTGCCTTTATAGGCTTGTTTACTAAGCTCAGGAAAAGGGTATAAGCTAAACCAATCGGTACGGTGTGTATGATTACCACCTAGCATAATAATAACTTCCGCCGCAACACATACATAATCACCAATATATAATTGATCAATAGGCCATTGTGGCTGCCAACTTTTTAAACTAAATTCATCGCCATAAAGATAGCGAACGACGTTTTCTTCAAAACTACCTGTCCATGCGTCACTATAGTAACTATGATTTCCTTTGATATGAATATTTGGGTTTTTAACAACTTCATGTAAATATTCTACTTTTGACCAATGTTTACTGCGCATTAAATTCATAATCTCAATTAAATTTAAGGATTATATATATTTTATTGCAAGACATATAGCTTTAATTTAGAACATTCTAAAAACTAATAATGAGTTTAAACTTAATATTATAAAGATAAAGTGGGTGGCGCTATTATAGCAGGGTCAGTCTAAAGTAAATTATATAAGAAATAATCAAGCAAAGGAGTAGTTATGAGTAATGATATAGAGCTTTTTTTAAAATCAAAAGCGTATGGAGTAGTAGGCGCTTCAAGTAATCGAGAGAAGTATGGTAACAAAGTATTACGTTGTTATATGCAGCATAATCTAACCGTTTATCCAGTTAACCCTCATACTGATAAAATTCAAAACTTATCTACTGTACAATCTATTGAAGATTTACCAGCAGAAGTAGAAAGCATTTCAATTATTACTCCACCAAATGTTACAGATAAAATAGTTGAACAAGCATTAAAAAAGGGTATTAATAACATTTGGATGCAGCCAGGAGCTGAAAGCCGTTATGCTATAGAACGTTGTGAATTAGCAGGAATTAATCTCATTGCTGGCGGGCCTTGCCTCTTAGTTATTTTAGGTTTTAATGATTAGAATAACGATTTAACTATTAGCTTTTAAAACCATGAAATAAGCTGCAACATAATCAGGTATGTTTCGTGTAGCTTGATAGTAAGCTTCTTTACTGGTATAGCTGCCTGTTAAAAAGTCGACTTGGTATAAGTTATTTACAAAAGCGCCACCGGTATCTGCTAAGATTCCAGCTCGAGAAATGATTTGGCCGGTTTTGTTAGCATATTGAACCATCATTAATTTACCTAAGCCAAGTTGTTTTAAATCGCCTGCAAAGGTTACTTCGGGGTTAACAATGATTTTGTAATCAGCATCTTTACCATAACCTTGAATACCCTGAACCTGTTTAAAATACCAAAAACGCTCTTGCTCCAAGGGGTTTTTATGAGCATCATAGCCAATATTATTGCTGCGGTGAACGTTAAATGTCTTTTTATGGCGGCCAAAATCAGCAACAATTGTTCCTTGCATTAAGGCGGCCTCTAAATCATTGCGGCTTAAATAGGCAAGCGTTGGAACATTGTGTTTATTTAGAGCACCTTTTAATATTGCTTGCTTACCAAATTGCAGACGAATTAAATCTTTTTTGTTATTCGCTTCTTCTAAAGATAGATTTTTTTCATCTTGCGGTAGTGCATACAAAGCAAATGGTTTAGCGTCGTTGGGTTTCTCTGCTGCTTTGGCAAGATGAATATAGTATTTAGTCATTAAAATACGGTCAGAAGGTAAATGCTTAAGCAAGGACTTAGTCGCTGCTAATTGTTTTGCTTGCTTTTGATCCGGATACCAACGAATAAAATCAAAATGAGCCTGGACAAACTCTGGATTATTTAGTTCATTTTGATGTTCACAAACAAATTTTAAGGTTGCCTTAACTCTATCTAAAGGAATTTGAATCGCTTTACCTGCATGAATGACATCTGGATCATAATCATTTCCTTTATTAAGATAAGCAAGCGTTTCTTTAGCTGTAGCGCATAGGGCTTGAGTATTAATTTCATAACGATTGTCAGCTATAGGATCCATGAGATTAAATTGTGGAGCTGCAAAGTTTGTTTTTACAGTTAATAATACTATTAAAAACAGGAATGTTTTCTTAGCCATAGGAAAGCCAGTAGGTTAGTTTGTTTTACAGTAATTGTATTGTCATAACGATTACAGGGTGCTGGATTATATTCATCCGTGCCAAAAAAGTCCTCGATTCTACCTGATTTTGGAAGCCTAATTTAGCGTATTTAAGAATAGCAGTTTTTTTATCTTTAAGTAAGCTGTTAACTAGCAAAGATAATTTTTAAATAAGAAATAAATTAAAGTTGTAATTTCTTCATTTTTTATCCATAAAAGCTCCTGATTTATAATTATCCATTGAATTTAACGATGACTGTTTAATAATTGCCTAAATTTTGTTCTATAATTTAAGAGCATATTTTAAGTTGTGAGGTGTATTATGAATTATGATCAAAATGACAAACATTTAGAAAATCAAAATCTTAAAGATGATAAAATAGAAGATGCTGATTTAGAGAATATATCAGGTGGTATGGCCAGAACAGATGTAGTAAAAACCTCAGCAGATGTAACAACAAGAAGGCCTGTTACAGGGGAAAATCGTGCAGCAGTAGCGCGCCCCGAAGCTACTAAAGCAGATCGGACTAGATTGAGAGGTTAAAGTACTATTTTTGGAGGTTATATTATGGCTATTAATGGTAAGCCTAATCAAAAACACCAATTGCAAGACGATGCTCTTAAAGAGATTGTTGGTGGTAGAGCAGAAAGAGCGCCGGCTAGAGTCGATAAACAAAAAAAGGACCTTAAAAATTCTGCAGATAAATTCAACAGACCAACAGTTGGCCGCGAGTAATTAATTTAATCTTAATGAAAATAATAGGTTAAGGATAACCCGTTATTTTTTATCTATACTGTAATTAAGTTCACTAGTTGAGTGATTTTGTGAATACATCAGAAATAGAGATAGAATCTTTAAAAATTCTGCAATCTTCTTCACTATTTTCTAAGCTAAGCAAAAGTATTTTATGGCGAATCGCAGGCTTAACGACAAAACAGTTTTTTGCACCAGACGAGTATTTAATAAAACAAAATGACATAGGCGACGGCTGCTTTATTATTAGTAAAGGAAAAGTAGAAATTTTCTATGAGCTTAATGGTAAAAAGATAAAACTTAATGAAGCGGGGCCTGGTGAAATATTGGGTGAATTGGCAATTATTGATAATTTACCAAGATCAGCAAGTGTAGTCGCCCTTGAGCCTACTGAAGCATTAGTTATTTCCGAATGGGATTTTAAAGCCCAACTTCAAGCCTATCCTGAAATTGCTTTACAGCTTTTGCCTTTAATTGCACAGCGCTTAAGGCAAACTCAAAATCAATTATTTAAAGTTAAGAATGGATAAGAAGAAAGGTATTGTTTTTCGTAAAAAAGCCTTAGAGCAAATTAATCGCCCTACCTTAAATGAGGATGTGATTCGACTTATCACACCAAAATATTGGCTGTTATTTCTAGTTTTTTTCTTAACTATTACGATTTTCTTTATTTGGCTGATAAAAGGAACGTTATTTATAAGGGTTGAAGGCAAAGGCGTCTTAATGAGTATTAACCGTGACGTCATGACTGTTCAAGCGCCTGCAGTAGAAGGAACAATTAGTAATATTTTTGTTAAACCAGGTGACCAAGTTACTAAAGATACTTTGCTTGTTTCCTATACTAATCAAGTGGCTTTGGAATTAAATACAAGCCAAAATTATTTAGCTAAATTAAAAGCTGAGCAAAAAGCATTACAACGAAGCTCAGAACAAAATATTGCTAGTTTAGAAAAAAACCAAAATGATCAAGTCATTAAAATTAATGATAGTTTAAATGCTGCGCGAGAGAAATTAAAACAATTAGCTATTATGTTGGATTTAAAGGAAAAAGCATTGAAAAAAGGAATTATCGATTTACCTAATGTCACTGAAACACGTGTTGAATATTATCGTTTATTGCAGGAAATTAATTCACATGAAGCTGATTTAATTTCTATGAAAGCTAATTTAGTCGAATTAAAAGATAAATGGCGTGAACGTGAGCGGGAGCTATCATTAGAAGTGCTTAAAGCAGAACAGCAAGTAGGGCTTTTAAAAGAGAAATTACAAAGTTCGCATCTCATTACCAGCCCCGCTACTGGTATGGTTGCTGAAGTTAGAGTAAGAATAGGTGATTATACTAAACCAGGTGAGGTGCTTTTAAGTATTATTCCGACTGATCAAAATTTATATGCTTTAGTCTTTGTTCCTGCAAAAAGAGGTAAGCTCTTAAAGCCGGGCATGGAGGCACAAATTACACCTACCATTATTAATAAAATGGAATATGGCACTATCAAGGGAAAAGTACAAAGTATTTCTCTTTTGCCTGTTACTGAAGAAAGTATGATGGCTGTATTAAAAAATCAGCAGCTTGTCGCTTCTTTTTTAAATCAAGGCCCTCTTATGTCAGTTAAAATACTGATGAATAAAGATTCCAGCACACCAAGTGGATTCCAATGGACAAGTCGTCTAGGGCCTAATATGCGACTAACACAAGGTACTTTAGTTGATGCGATGATTAACATTGAAACTAAAAAACCTATTAATCTTTTAGTTAACTTCTACAATTAATAATAACATTATTAATAATTATCAATATGGAAGCTAAATTTCCTATTCAAAAAAGAGTAAAAACGCCAACTGTTTTGCAAATGGAAGCCACAGAATGTGGTGCAGCTTCTCTAGCTATTATACTTGCTTATTATAAAAAATATGTGACTGCAGAGGAATTAAGATATGCTTGTGGTGTATCACGTGATGGTACTAAAGCAATTAATATAATTAAAGCAGCAAGAAAATATGGCATGGAAGCTTATGGTGCTAATCTTGAAATAGAAGAATTGCAAGAAAAAAAAGTGCCCTTTATCGTTTATTGGAGCTTTAATCATTTTTTAGTAATTGAAGGCTTCTCAAAGCGAAAAGTATATTTAAACGATCCTGCCACAGGCCCACGTAGCCTAGGATGGAATGAATTTACTAAAGAGTATACAGGTGTTGCACTGATATTAACGCCTGGGCCTGATTTTGTAAAAGGTGGTAAGCCAGAATTTCCTATTAGACAATTTTTGTTAACGCGCTTAAAGCAAAATTATGCAGCATTATTTTTTATAATTTTAGTAACAACTCTTTTAATTATTCCCAATATTGCTATACCTATTTTTACTAAGGCGTTTATTGATTACTTGTTGGTTGATAATCAGAGAAGTTTGATTAGTTTTGTTTTATTAGGTTTGGCTTTTACCAACATAATGACTCTGTTACTAATGTGGCTGCAGTTAAAATTTCTTAATCATTTAGAAATTAAATTAGATGTTGAAAATTCAGTAAAATTTCTTTGGCATCTCTTGCATATCCCTATACGTTTTTTTCAACAACGCTCTAATGGCGATGTGGCTGAAAGGAGTTTAATTAATGAAAAAATAGCTACGGTTATAGCAAAAGATTTACCAAATTTTAGCGTGAATATCCTAAGAGTTATTGCCTTTGGCACAGTAATCTTTGTTTTAAGTTGGCAAATATGGCTGCTCTTAATGCTATTAGTTTTTTTAAATATTGCGGTATTAACTATTGGCCGACGCAAGCTAACTGATCTGGGCCGTAAATATGCGGGTAATAGAGGTAAATTAGAAGGAATCGAAGCCAATGGAATTCAAATTATAGAAACCCTAAAAGTATCAGCACTTGAGCCTTATTTTTTTAATCGCTGGGCTTCTTTTTATACTAAATTTTTAGCATCAGAGCAGCAATTATTACTTGCTAGAACATTGTTTTCTGCAGTGCCCAGCTTTTTTAATCTAATGATGAATTTAGCAATTATTTTTGTTGGTGCTTATTTGGTTATGCAAGGTAGACTTACCATTGGATCTATTATAGCTATTCAATCTTTAACTATTAGTTTTTTAACCCCCTTAGATAATATAATAGAGTTTTTTAGTAGTTTATTTCAAATGAAAGGAGATATGGTTCGCTTAAATGATATAGCGAACACGCCACTTGATCCCTTATTTAAAAATAGTGAATTTAATAGGCAAGCTTTAAAAGAGGCAGCCACAGCTATTTTAGAAGTTAAGCAATTATCTTTTAGTTATTCGCCGCTAGATCCTCCAGTACTTAATGATATTTCCTTTATCATAAATCCGGGTGAGCAAGTTGCTATAGTTGGGCCTAGTGGTAGTGGTAAATCTAGTCTCGCTAAATTAATTTGTGGATTAAATCCGCCCTTAACAGGTGAAATATTATTTAAAAATATCCCTTATACAGAGCTTAATCGCACTTTATTGAGTGAATTTATTGCTTATGTTGATCAAAATATTTTTCTCTTTCCAGGTAGTGTGCGTGATAACTTGGCCTACTGGGATAAAAGCTTTACTGATGCTGAATTATTGACTGTTTTAGAACAAGTACATTTAGATAGAGATATTTTGGCAAGAGGGGGCTTAAAACTTAAATTAGTGGAAGGCGGCACCAATTTAAGTGGGGGCCAGCGCCAACGTCTAGAATTAGCAAGAGCATTATTGTTAAAACCACAGTTGCTTATTTTAGATGAAGCAACTTCGGCTATGGATCCTATTCTTGAAACAGCAATTTATGAAAATTTACGTAAAATAAAATGCAGCTTACTTATTATTGCTCATCGCTTAAGTGCTATCCGAAGTTGTAATCGTATTTATGTCGTTAATGAAGGACAAATTATTCAGCATGGTAATCATGAAAAATTAATAAAAGAGCCAGGGTTATATCAAGAATTAGTGGAGAAAGAGCAATATGAATTATAAAAAAATTCCATTGCTTTATCTAAAGAATTTAAATGAAAACTTTTTCTCACAAAAGCGTACTTCTTCATCGCTAACAGACTCATTCGATATACACTTTGCAGCTTGTAAAATAGTAGCCAATTATTTAAGTATTAAATTAAATAAACCTATAATTGACGTTCATCAAGGAAAATCGACGGACTACTTACAAGCAATAGCTAATTATAATTTATTACGCTTACGCCGGATCTGCTTAAAAAGTGCGTGGTGGCAATATGATTCCGGCCCTCTGATTGCTTTTTTTAATCATCATTGCTGTGCATTATTACCTAAAAAAGACGGTTATGAATTAATTGATTGTAAAACTGGAAAACGTAAAAAAGTAGATAAAAAATTAGCAAAAAACATTCATTATCATGCCTATATTTTATATCCAGCTTTACCAGAAAAACATGCTTCCATTATTACTGTGTTAAAATTCACTTTTTCTTTTTTAAAAAAAGAAATGCGAAAAGTTGTGTTTTTTCAAATCCTTGCTTCTCTTTTTCTAACAACGATACCTCTTCTGACTGGAATAATTTTCGAACAAGCGATTCCTTTTTCGAATTATTCTTTATTAACACAGTTAGCAATTTTATTAATTGTAATTGGCATTATTATAAGTTTAATAAATTTCTTACAAGCTTTGTTGCTATTGCGTATTCGTTTTAGAGCTCAACATCGTATCCAAACAGCTATTTGGGATAGATTGTTAAAGCTACCGGTTTCATTTTTCAAAAAATTTAGTGTTGGTGATTTAAGTTTTAGAGTCAATGTAATTAGTGTTATTCAAGAAGAGTTAGGTGAGCGAGTTGTTTCGACAATAATCGCTGGAATTTTATCAATATTTTATTTAGTACTCATGTTTTTTATTGATATTTATCTGGCCTCAATAGCTATGTTGCTAGTTTTAATTATGATTATTTTTACTGTAATATTAAATTTACGTTTGTTAAAAAAAGAACGCCAAGTTATTACTAAACAAACAAAAATTAGTGGTATTTTATTAAGTTTATTGGCATCAATTAGTAAAATACGGGTAGCAAATAAGGAAAAGAATGCCTTTCAGCTATGGGAACAAAAATATGCTTCTAAAACTTATCTACATTTTAGCGCTAAAAAATTAATCAATAAAATTACTATCCTTATAACTGGCTTTATCGGCGTTAGTACATTGCTTATTTATAGTTTGATTATTTGGCGCGATAATACTTTAAGTTTCGGCAATTTTATTATATTTAATGCGGCTTTTGTGCAATTTTTTAATGTGCTTTTAGAACTCTCTAGTGTAATCAGTGAAAGTATCGAGATTATTCCTTTATTTCAAAAGGCAAAACCAATATTTGACTGTATTCCTGAACAAGAAAAAGGAAAAAGTAAGGTTGATTTACAAGATGGGGTTATCGCGATGAATGATGTGGTTTTTCGTTATCCTGATAATGATAAGCCACTCTTTAGTGGGTTAACTATTGAAATTATACCGGGTTCTTTTACAGCTTTTGTTGGCCCTTCAGGAGCAGGAAAATCAACTATTTTTCGCCTTTTATTAGGACTTGATTATCCTGAGTCAGGCTTCATTAAATATAATGGCATTGATTTACAAAATATTAATTTGTCTTCATTAAGAAGTCAGCTAGGTGTTGTCATGCAAAACACCCAATTAATTCCCGGGACAATCTATGAAAATATTTGTGGTAATAATACTACTCTATCGCGCGAAGAAGCTTATGCAATAGCAAATGAAGTTGGCTTAGAAGATTTTTTACGCAATCTTCCTATGGGTATTGATACGTTGATTAATGATGGTATTCAAATGTTATCTGGTGGTGAGGTGCAGCGCATTTGTTTAGCACGCGCCTTAAGCGCTAAGCCTAAACTATTATTATTAGATGAAGCAACAAGTGCTTTAGATAATAAGATACAAGCAAAAATTAAGCTCTATTTACATTCACTTAAGATTACACGTCTAGTTATTGCTCATCGGCTCAGTACGATTATTGATGCAGATATCATTTATGTTATTGATGGTGGCAAATGTGTAGAATCTGGTAATTATCAAGAACTTATGCAAGCACGAGGCTTATTTTACCAATTAATTCAAAAACAATAAGTTTTTATAACTTAAGAGCATTTACTTAAGATATTGATAGAGAGTATAAGATACTGGCAGCAGTTAAAGCATTTTATGCATTGCTGTAATTAATCTCTAAAAAGTAAGTTGCATATAAAAACCCTTTATGCAAGAATAAAGCTCAGTGCCTTTATTTCTAACAAATTGTAGTTGAGTTATTAATGAATCTGCTTAGCAATTTACTATCCTCCTTCCTAAGTCATGCTGCTAAGTCTATCCCTTTTTTAATTATTAGCATTATTAACATTATTTGCCTGTCTTAACGATGAGCGATTATAAACGTTAAGACAGGGCTCTTAACGAAATACATTCGCTCAGTAAATCGTATTCTAAATGTCTATAAATCTTAGAGAGTATAAATAATGACAAGGCTAGTTTTTGAATCCAATGTTACAAAAAATTTTTCATACCCTGTTTTTGTAATTACTTTAGCTGCTGGGTTTCTTTTTTATAAATATGTGTTGCAAGTTTTTCCTAGTATTATTGCCACTGATCTCATGCGCGAATTTAATTTAACAGGAGCAAGCTTAGGTGGTCTAGCCGCCACTTTTTATTACTCGTATATGATAATGCAACTATTTGTTGGTATCTTGCTCGATAAATACAGTATGCGCTATTTTACTGCTTGCGCTATTGCTATCGCGGCTTTAGGGATTTTATTATTTTCTCAAGCCGAAACTTTATTTATAGCGAGTTTTGCACGGGCGCTGATGGGATTAGGAGTGGCCTTTGCAACAGTTGCCTACATGAAGTTGGCTGCTACTTGGTTTAAACCGCATCAATATGCATTTGTCAGTGGTCTATTAGCTACTGCTGCTATGGCTGGCGCGGTTTTTGGTCAGGCACCATTAGCTTGGTTAGTCGATAATTTTGGTTGGCGATTTTGTTTACTGATAGTAGGTTTAGTAGGTATTGTATTTGCAATAATATTTTTTCTGGTCATACAAGATAAACAAGCTTGTTCTGCCTTAAGTAATAAAATTTCAATTGCTGAACTTAAAAAAGCGCTGAAAAATAAACAAAATTGGCTACTTACACTCTATAGTGGTTTAGCATTTTCACCTATTGCGGTATTTGGTGGCCTTTGGGGCAATCCTTTCTTAGAGCAAGCTTATCATTTAAGTAAAACTCAAGCAGCTTCCATGATATCGTTTATATTTATCGGGTTAGGAGTGGGTAGTCCACTTTTGGGGCTCTTATCAGATAAATTAAATAATCGACGAGATATAATGCTTTTTAGTACTATTTTGTCTTGCGTAGCTATTATAATGATTTTATATAGTCCTACTTTATCACTGAGCGTCTTAAGATTTCTATTATTTTTATTTGGTTTTGGGCTTGGGGCATTTATGCTTGTTTTTGCTATAGGTAAGGAGATTAATTCCTTAGCTTTAACAGCAACTATTGCCGCTATGATTAACACTAGTGATGCAATTTTAGATGCACTTACTGAGCCTCTTATCGGTAAATTACTTGATTTAAATTGGGATGGAAAAATAGTTAATGACATTCATGTATTTTCATTGCATAGTTATCGATTTGCTTTAATAATTTTGCCTATTTATTTAATAATAGGCGCTTTATTACTGGTTTGGTTAAAAGAGCAGCCAGCAGACAATCAAGCCCTCGCCTTAAAGTGAATCTGTAGATTATGAAAGGGCTCTAAAAGAACTATCATTTTATAACGCTTAAGGAGTAAGCTTATGGCAAAGCAACATTCACCGCAATTTTTAAACTTAGTGGCAGAAGCAAAAAAATCTATTAAAGAAATTGATGCACCGGCACTTAGAGAAAAAATTAATAAACATCTACCTATGTATATAATAGATGTACGTGAAGAAAGTGAATGGCCATCTGGGCATATTCCCACAGCCCTTCATATGGGTAAAGGTATTATTGAGCGTGACATAGAAAAAACCGTCACAAATTTTGCTACACCCATTATTGTGTATTGTAGTGGCGGTTTTCGCTGCGTTTTAGTTGCTAAAAGTTTACAAGAGATGGGTTATACTAATGTCTATTCATTGAATCAAGGTTTACAAGGCTGGCTTGATAAAGGATATGAGCTAGAAAAATAGCCTCTGTAGCTTCAATAGACCTCTGCATAACCTACTTATTTTACGCGATTGCTATGTTGCAAGGTTTTCTCTAGTGCTCATTTACGCCCTGTAAACTCCGCTCCTCAAAACCCTGGTACCTTGCACTCACATAAAATAAATAGGTTATGTAAGAGGTCTAATTACATGAAGCTGCAAGGCTAATAATAAGTTTTCAAGTCTAGGTTTGTTTTTATAATTTGAGATAATTATTTAATTTAAATATATCAAGCTAATTAAAAGCAATTCTTGATGAAATTTGCTGCTTTTTCTTAAAAAACATTTACTTAGCTATTGCTAGAGTATTTTCAACGCCATGAGATGACCGCTAAATTTATAAGCTTTAATTGTATTTATGTTATTTATACTTAAAACCCTCAATAATATTTATTCTTAAAGATATAAAAGGTTATTTTTAGTACCATATTTAAATCTCTTTAGTAAGTAAAGTCTTTGAATTTAAAAGTATTTAATCTTAAAAATAAATCGACAAATTAAAAAATAAATAAATTCCAATCAATTTTTTTATCTAAAATTTATTCTTAAAAAAATAGAAATTGTATAAATTTTAAACTAAAATACCTTTTATTGAACGATAATATCTAATCCTTTAGCATAATCCCGTTTTTAAAAGAGGTTTCAATGGGCATCCAGGTTATAACATCAGGAAGTTATCTTCCTAAAAAAATAGTTAATAACAAAGATTTTGAGCAAACCTTGGATACAACTAATGAGTGGATTGAGCGAATGACAGGGATTAAAGATAGGCACTTTTTAGGAGAAGAAGAAGATTATCTACAGTGTTGCTTTAAAGCTGCCTCTATAGCGATTCAACGTGCTGACATTAATCCTCAAAAAATTGATTTAATCATTATAGGCACTACTACACCCTATCAGTTAATGCCTAGTACCGCGGTAATGCTTCAGCAGCTTTTAGGTATTGAAAACTGTATTGCCTTTGATATGCAAGCGGCTTGTAGTGGCTTTGTTTATGCGCTAGCAAATGCCTATTACCTGCTGAAGTCCAATCCCAGTTTTCGTTATGCTTTAGTAATGGGCTGTGATGCTTTTACTCGCCTAACTGATCCAGCGGATAGATCAACAAGAGTGCTATTTGGCGATGGTTTTGGTGCTTTTTTGCTAGAAAACCTTAATTCTGAAAAGAAAGGTATTTTTTATTGCGATATTGGTGCGGATGGTTTAGGAAAAAGTGCTCTTGAAATTCCTTGGGGAATTACAAAGGGTAATAGTTTAATCACTAAATTTTCTCCTTACTTAGTGATGAATGGTAAAGAAGTCTTTAAGAATGCTGTTAATCGTTTTACGGAATGTATAGAAAATGCGCTGCAAAAGGCGCAACTAACCATTACAGATATTCATCATATTATTCCTCATCAAGCGAATACTCGAATTATTAATGCAGTAGCTGCTGCCATAGAGGCTCCTTTAAATAAAATTCAGGTAACGCTTGATAAACATGGGAATACTTCGGCAGCCTCCATTCCCCTAGCTTTTGATGATTTATTTAATCAAGGCTCTATCAAAGAAGGAGAGATAGTTTTATTAGTATCCTTTGGTGCTGGCTATACCTGGGGAACTATTATTTTTGAATTTTAACTAAGAATTATAACTTTATTAATTAAAGTTGGAGTTAGTGTGAAAAAATTAGAGTTATTAGTAGTGGAAGATAATCAAAGAAATGGTATGAGAGTTTGTTTAAAGCCTAGGTTACCTGAGGTTCTTACCCCCACTTTGATTAATCAAATTTGCGATTTACAAAAAATGCTAATCGACCGATATTTATCCTCACCCTGGGACGGATATTATTATGTAATTTGGTATTATCATAAAAACCATGGGCAAAGTGGACGAGGACTCGATTTCAACTTTATTTGGGACGCACTCAGACAGCATAGAGACCATGATTTTGAAAGCTATATAAGTAATATTTTTAATTTACTTTTTTTAAATTGTGTGGGATTAGGCTTACCTCTTATAAATTGCTCTATTACCGATCGATCAATTACGGGAATATCTCAAGAGTTTTTTATTCTAAATCAAGTCAATTTTATGAAAACTAACTCAAGCAAGTATCTAACTCAAGTTAATTTAAGTGATATAGCAAAAAATTTGGTTTTTCCAAAACATATATACGAAAATAATTTATTTTACACTTTTAATACCTATGATTTTAACTCAATGCGCAAGCTGATAGCTAGATTTACAATTGATACTCCTGAGAAAGATAAGTTAGAACGCATGCGCTTAATTTTTGATAAGGTAAAAAATGATACTATTAAAGAAATTTATAATATTGCTGTTAACAAAACCAAATTACTTGCCCGCTTAGCATCCATGCAAAATTGTCATACTAGAGTAACGCCTATTTCCCCTCGAAAAAAAGCACAAAATGCTCAGTTTTCAACTCGATAATTACTAGGTAAGAATATATCTACTTTTTAGGTTAAATCATAAGCCGTTTATTTAACGAGCAATAACAGAAGCAGTCATACGAGAAACACAACTTCTTTTACCTTCTTCATTATAAATATCTATTTGCCATACCTGTGTTGTGCGGCCTATATGTATAGGGCGAGTGGTTCCCGTAACTAAACCTTTGCTTATAGCACGTAGGTGATTTGCGTTAATTTCTAAACCTACACAATAAAATTTACTTAAATCTATGACCGAATTTGCTGCAACGCTAGCTAAGGTTTCAGCCAAAACAACATTGGCACCGCCATGAATAATCCCTATAGGCTGTTTTGTGCGTTCATTAGCAGGCATGGTAGCAGTAAGGAAATCATCACCTATTTCAGTGAATTGAATGCCTAGAAAGTCTGCAAGCGTATTTTGGTTACGTTGCTGAATATATTCAATAGTTATAGGTTTAAACCAAATGGCCATGATGATTCTCACTAGATTAGTAAATTTTTAAGTAATTAATATTCGACAATCAGGTTAATTTACAATTAAGAAAAAACATAATAATTAATTCAATTATTATTAGCAATATGGGCTTAGCTAGTACAAAAAGGGAGTCTATACGAACGAAAGCATTAATGATATCTTTGCCATATGGTAACAATAGCTATTTTCTAAGTGGAATCAATTCAATTATTAAATAAAATAAATAATCATTCTTCTGCAGACATTCTTACTGATGGCCGCCTGCGTCAAGCTCAATTGAGAATGTTAGAAATGCTAAGTGTTATTGATTCTATTTGTATCAAATATCAATTAGATTACTGGCTTGATGCAGGCACATTACTTGGGGCTATCAGACATCAAGGTTTTATTCCTTGGGATGATGATATGGATATTGCCATGCCTCGAGAAAGTTACGAAAAATTTTTGCAAATTGCGCCAACTGAATTTCCTGAAGATATGCATTTGCAGCGCGCAGGAATTGAGCCTGGTTATTATAATTTAGGCACCCCATTAAAAATTCGTGACCGTCGTAGTTATTATTTAGAAAGACATGAACAGGGAAATGAACCTTACGTGCAAGGAATATTTATTGATATTTTTGTATATGACAAAATGATAGTAACACCTTGGAAGCGGCGTTTTTATAAACGAATATCACGTAAACTCTTACGTATGCTTGGCACTAAACATTCACCTCTTCCAATGGGACGCAGCCACAACTTATATCGCGCTTTGGGCTATATTTTTCCTAAAATTGTACTTAACAAAGGCTTAGATTATTTAGTGTATACTTCTAAAAAGCTAAATAGCCCATACTTAGGAAGGGGTTACCATTGTAAAAAAGTAACACTTATAGAGTTTGCCGAAGTTTATCCTCTTAAACGCAGTCTTTTTGAAAATAAATATTTTAATATTCCGCAGAATGCTGAATCAATTCTTCAGAAAGAGTATGGCGATTACCAAATTCTACCTCCAGAGTCAGAGCGTATTTTACGTCATTGTAGATACTTAGTTATTAATAGTTAGTTAATGTATCTTTAACAAGTATTTTATAAGATTTCGTAAAGATGGATGATGTATAAAAATATTCTGCTAATAGGTCTTTAAAATTTATAAAAATCATTTAGAAAAAAGAAAAATTACCTTGGAAATTAAACTAAATTATTGTAAATCCCAAACAGATCTATCGATACGCGAAAACTTGCAATTACTAGGATTATAAGAATGACGAATATTAAAAAATTGGTTTTCATTAATTGTTAAATCTTTAATTAAACGTAATTTAAAATTACGCCATTGAGGTAAAGGGCCATTTACACTTTGTCCTTGATACTGAAAAGCATGTAACTGCTTTTTGCCTTTCAAAATACCAAAATGATGAGGCTCTACTAAACGCGGTAAATTATTATAAGTAAAGTAAATAGGATGTCGCTTCTGTATGGCTTTTGCGAGCCGAGTTTCAATTGACATAATCAGTTCCTAAAATATTTTTAAATTAAGTTCTTTTCTCAACCGCCATAGATAAATAATTTCTATAAAAAAGCTTCTAAATACTTATACGACTCTTTCTCTATAAGTCTTGTCTCATTTTTGACAGTTGCAACAGAAATCTATTAAATTAATTTATTCATTTCAAAGAAAATAAATACTCTATTAATTTTAGCCTAAAAAGCTAATAATTTAAGTAATTTAGGTAAAAAAATTGATTATTTTTTATATTAAAAAGCAAACCATTATTTACTGTGTATCGCCTACTTTTTTATAGTCTTTTTCGCCGAAAATAGCCGCTGGATGGGTATAATATTTAAATTCTAATAAATTATTACTTGGATCTTTTAAAAAAAAGGTTTGATGCTCGATTTTAGTATTTAAAAAACGAGTTTTTAGCGGGATTTCAAAGGGAGTTTTTTTGGCGATTAAGTGTTTATAAAAGTTATCAAATTCACTTTTTTCAAGGAAGATTAAGCCAAAATGTCGTGGGTAGATACCCTGTTGTAAAGGCAGGGGTTCATCAATTAAATGGGCTACAAGTTGATGGCTGGCAAACTCAAAAATTAATGCATGTTCTGATTCGCGGCCAATAGAAAAACCTAATTGTTCATGATAGAAAAACTTAGCTAAGCTAAAATCATGACTAGGGAAAGCAAGGTGAAATAATGTTTTCATAAAATAATTAGTGTTATTATCATCATAATAGATATATTAGCCTACACTAATAGAAATACTTTAGTTTTTTTAATAAAGGGATTTTTGTGTTCTCTACAAGAGAATATTTTGTTTAAAAAACACGCTTAGAATGCTATTTGTAAGGAGTAAAGATGATTGCGAATTTACTTAGAAATTATATGAAATTGAAGTTTATTCAAATGGTATTAAAATTATTAGCAGGTAGGAAGGGCGCTTTACTAAAAGGGGGCTTTCCTATTGCTTTAGCTACATTTTTATTAGAAGAGCTTTTTAATCGAGCTTGGAAGGATAAATCATTTAAAAATAAAATTAATACTAAAAAATCGAAGAAATAGCTAAATTAAGATAATTTAAAAAATGCTGGATTTGACTTATGGGCCGTATAGGGTTCGAACCTATGACACAGAGGTTAAGAGCCTCCTGCTCTACCAGCTGAGCTAACGGCCCATAAATAAGAATACTTGGTTTAGTTAAAATTGCAAGTAATTAATTACAAATAGATTTATATTTCCCAATCTTTATCAAGGACTTTGTTACGGCTCCTATTTACTTTATCTGGATCGGCTACAACAATAATATGATCTCTAAATGTTTTTAAGGCTTGCTCAAGACTAACAAAGGTAAATCCGTGTTCTTGATAGAGTTTAATAATATCAGGCAAGGTATAGGCATTAATTAAATTAGCATGAATTAATAGAATTTGAGCTTTATTCGGATTATGTGCTCGACAATTTTTTGCTACAGCCTTTAAAGTTTGTTGCCAAATAAAATCTAAATATTTGGACTTTAAATTCTCTGTTAAATAGGCTTGACGTTCTTCTTTGGGTTTAGAAACTAATTGCTTATTAAATAAGAAATCTTGGCTATCTATAGTAATAGGCGCGACCTTATAGTGCTGTGTTTTTAAATAAGCTATTACTTTATCTAGTTTTTCTCCTTTACTAGACGCCATATAAGGAAAGCGAAAATATTTAGGTTTAGTCAAAACGGGCTGTAACAATTGATCGGCTAACTCTATTTCTTCAATAAAAGCTTCTATATTTAACTTATTTAAATCAGCATGAGATACAGTATGATTACCCAAGCTAAAGCCTGCATCATGAAATTTTTTCAGCGTTACCCAGTTATTATGTTCTATTTCTCCTGCAATAATAAAACCGGTAGCAGGAATGCCATTATCTTTAAGAGCTGCAATAATCATATTTAAATGAAAATTTTTTTTATGACCTACAAAAGGTAAGTCGTCAATTGTCAACGCAATTTTATGGCCTTTAGCATGACAGTTAAATAAGCTTAATAAAATTAATGTAAACAAAAAGAGTTTTCTTAACAATTTAAAGTCTCATTAAACAAATGCAAAAAGAGAAGCTGATAAATGCTTCATTCTAGCAAAAGTAGAGTTAAATAACGCTAATTTACAGTTTTTATAAAAAAAACTTTCTAAAATAAGAATTATTTTTGCTTATGCTGGTAATTTATTGTTTAATAAAGCCAGAGAAAATACGGCATTATCACAATATTATAGCTACGTAGTTGTATTATTAATAACTCTACACAGGATAACAATCGAAAACTGGTTAAGCGGCTTTTTGCCAGGCTAATATCTTATGATTTACCCATGAAATAGAGCACTGTAAGATTGGATTGCTAAATAAAGCAAACTAGGTGCTATATGACGAAGGGTTAAAAGATATTTTTCATTCTTTTCTGTGCCAAGTATTTATAGGTTTAAAAATTTTAAGTGATTACCAGGAGTAGAGATAGGATTATGGCTACAAGATTTATTAAAGAATTAGCATTGTTTTCTTTAGGAGCGATTGTTATAACCGCGCAAGCAAATGATACTGCTTTTGGTGGAACGGGTGCTTCTCCTTATCCAATTGAACAACCCAATATTAAAATGGTTGCTGAAAAAATAGTAATAAGTGGCCAAAATCTCAATAAAACAAATTTAGGTGGCTCTTGGCACTATCAATGTAACTATCTATTTAAAAATAATTTAAATCAACCTATAACGATTCAAATGGGTTTTCCCTTTCCTATTAACAATGAATTTAGTAATGTGGCAGTTCCTGCTGGCCAACAGTCTAGACAGGGGGCTGCTTTGGTTTATAACTTTACGGTTAGCGCTCGCAATAAGCCACTTGCCGTTAAGCGCCAAAAAATTACGCCTAATAAAGAAAAAGATTTATTCTATAAAGATGCTTTTGTATGGCTATTAACTTTTTCTCCTAAGGAAGTTGTTAGCATTAATCACCAATATGATACTGGCGCCACCTTTGATGTGATGGGTTATAATTGGGTATCTTACGTCTTAAAAACAGGTAAATTATGGCAAAGCGGTAAGATTGATAGTACAGAAATAGATATTATTCCAAATACTCCTACCCGCCTATGTAGCGAACTCAGTAAAAATGCGCATTATACAGTGCCTAAGCCTAAAGGTATGAAAATTGTTGGTAGTGGTAAGAATAGACATTATATTTGGAAACTAAAAAATTTCTCCCCTAATGATGATCTTTCTTTATGTATACAAACAGGACGAAATTATATTCGTTATCAAGTGGTTTATGCCTTATTACGAGAAGATTTAACTCATTTACGTAAAATGACTAAAGCTCAATTAGGGCTAATAAGAAATACTATTTATGCTCAATATGGACGGCAATTTCAAGACAGTAAGTTACAGCATTATTTTAACAAACAGTGGTGGTATGAAGCTAATCCTACCTATAGTGATAATTTACTTACAGTCGATGACCAGAGGCTTTTAAGCGCAATAAAGCAAATAGAAAATGAAAAAAAGTAAGAAGTAATCATAAGATATAGATTTTCTTAACGTAATACATATTTATAAGTCTTTAATTTAAAATTTTAAATTACAGATTTAAGACTGTCACTGTCATGTAGGTGGGATTCTATATAACACAGTGCCAGTCTAAAGATTGATTTCCGCCTGCGCGGAAATGACAGCATGTTTAAGCCGTGTTGTAGTAGTTTATATAAATAATTAAGTAAGTCGACTTAAAAACAGCTCTGTCATACCTGTGCAGACGGGTATCTATTTTTATATAGGCTCAGTGTAATCATGAAGATGGATTTCCGCCTGCGCGCAAATCACAGAGTCCTTGAAGTCATCAGGTGATCTATTACTTATAAATAAGCGCTGTAAATACCTCTATACTTTATTAAATTAGATCTTATTTCTTTAAAGTTAACGTTGCGTAAAAGGACAAGCTTAAATGGCAGTGCAAAGAATGCAAAGCGTTGATTTAAAGCGATGGCAGCTTTTACAACTTTATAATTTTTTTCGCCTGCTTTGTATTATTATTTTTATAATAATTTTTCTTTATAAGCCAACCTTAGATAGGCAAGGCTGGTTATATTTTTTTATCCTTTTAAGCTATTTTTTATTGAGTTTAGCTGGCGTTATTTTTACCAAATTTAAATTTCCCTTCTTTGAAAAGCAAGTTCTTTTATTTGGTAGTTTAGACATTGTATTTGTAGCAGGATTAAGTAGTTTTACAAATGATTTTCGCTCAAGTTTTGCTATTTTATTAAATATAACAGTTGCTGCTTTAAGTGTGCTTGTTCCTGGCGCATTAGTACTGTTTTTTGCAGCACTTGCTAGTACTTTATTATTACTTATAAATATTATTGAATATAGCTACGATTTATCTTCTATTACCAGTTTTTACAATAGTGGCCTACATGGTATTAGTATTTTTGCTACGGCCCTTGCTGTTTGGTATTTAGCTTACCGCGTACGGATTAGTGAAGGTATTGCTTATCATCGTAGCAATGAGCTCGCCAATATGCAGCGGATGAATAAATATATTATTGAGCGCTTACATTCTGGCGTTATTTATGTAGATTTAAATCGTAATATCTATTTTATAAATAGCGCAGCCAAGCAGTTTTTCAATATAGAGCCAGCCAAAAAAATTACCGAATTAAAGCAATTATCAGTTACATTAGATGATAAATGTCAGCAGTTTTTACAAAAAAAATCTTTTGATAACAAGCCTTTACAAACTATCATGGAAGTACCGCATCTACGTATCCATTTTCTTGCATCTTCTTTTGTCTCAGAAATAGCTGTACTTATATTCTTAGATGATTTATCTATTATTGCTCAGCAAGCGCAACAGTTAAAGCTGTCTTCTTTAGGCCGATTCTCGGCAAGTATTGCGCATGAATTAAGAAACCCCCTAGGTGCTATTTCTCACGCTATTCAGCTTATGGGCGAATTTAATCCCTTAAGTGCTGAAGATCTACGCTTAAAGCAGTTAATTATTAACAATTGTAATCGAATGAATGGGGTGATTAAAAATGTGTTGCAATTATCAAGGAGGGAGGCTGCAAATCCCCAAGTAATTAACTTTATTGCTTTCATTAATCAATTTAAGCAAGATTTTTCTGTCTATAATCAATGTAATATGGTCATAGAGAAGCCAGAAATGAAAACAATAAGTTTTATGTTTGACAAGAGCCAGTTAGAGCAGATTTTAGTAATTTTGTGTGAAAATGCTATACAACATAGTCACGCTAAGGGTGATACATTAATTAAAATAGCTATTAAACAAACTGCTATAAAAACCGAAATTACTATCTGTGACAATGGCAAGGGTGTGCCAATTCATTTACAAGAAGCTATTTTTGAACCATTTTTTAGTACAAAAAGAAGTGGTTTTGGTATGGGTTTATTTATTGCGAAAGAACTTTGTGAAATTAATCAAGCAAGGTTAGTTTTAATGCCTTCTAAAATAGGTACTTGTTTTGCAATTATTATTGAGCAAGCCATTGGAATATTATGATAGATAAAGCGCATATATTGGTTATAGATGATGAGCCTGATATTTGTGAATTGCTATCTCTTACTCTAGTACATATGGGGTATAGTTGTGATTTAGCATATACGTATCAGCAAGCCATCGAAAAGCTCAATAGTAATATTTATAGTTTGGTATTAACAGATATGCGTTTGCCAGATGGTGATGGAATTGAACTAGTTAAATATATTCAAAAAACTAAAAATCAACTTCCTGTTGCAGTTATTACCGCTTACGGTAACGTTGAAGGAGCTGTAAATACTTTAAAAGCTGGTGCATTTGATTATTTATCGAAACCTGTTGATTTAAAACAATTAAAAGACTTAGTTAAAACTGCTTTATTAATGCAAGAAAAAAAAGAGCAAGCTAAAGATGATGTTTTATTAGGTAAAAGTACTGTGATGCAAGAGTTACGGCAGAATATTGATAAGTTGGCACGTAATCAAGCGCCGGTTTTCATTTCAGGAGAATCTGGAGTAGGTAAAGAATTAGTTGCTCAGCTTATTCATCGTCAAGGCCCGCGTGCAGAAAAACCTTTTATTCCTGTTAACTGTGGTGCAATTCCCAATGAATTGCTAGAGTCTGAATTTTTTGGCCATAAAAAAGGCAGTTTTACTGGCGCGATTACTGACAAGGTTGGACTTTTTGTTGCAGCCAATGGTGGAACCTTATTTCTTGATGAAATCGCTGAATTATCATTATCAATGCAAGTAAAATTATTAAGAGCGATTCAAGAGAAAGCTATTAAACCTATAGGCGAACATAGCGAAATTCCGGTTGATATTCGTTTACTTAGTGCAAGTCATAAAAATTTACAAGATGAAATCATGGCAGGCCATTTTCGCCAAGATCTCTATTATCGGGTTAACGTTATAGAATTACGCGTACCAACACTTCGCGAACGGTTAACCGATATTCCAATACTAACAGATTATATATTAAGCAATTTAGGCCGCAAACAAAACCGCACAATTTTGCCCTTATCACGAGAATGTATTCAAAAGCTACAAAGTTACTATTTTCCAGGGAATGTACGTGAATTAGAAAATATTCTAGAAAGGGCGGTAGCGATGTGCGAAGGAGATACAATTACTATTGAAGAAATTCAGTTGCCCCAAGCCATACCTTCCGCTATAGGATATCAACAATTTAATAGCAATTTAAATGATTTGCTGTATGAACATGAAAAAGAACTCATTCTTAAAACTTTAGAGCAAACTAAATGGAATCGTACTGCTGCGGCTAAACTCTTAGGCATAAGTTTTCGTACGCTGCGGTATCGTTTAAAGAAATTAGGTTTAGACTAATGGCCGATCTTTACCAAAAACCACCTTAAAGCACTCATATACACGGTACTTTTCTCCTAATTCTTGACTAATATCCCTTATCGCTGTCAGTTTTAATTTTTGGCCATATATTTGATATCATCAATTAATGCTTCAGCACGAGCAATTAAATAATTATCTTTTTGCGCTAAAACTCGTGCTAATTTTAATTGCCGTAGGGCGTCACGTTGTCTACCTTGTAGGAGATGACATTGAGCTTCAGTAAAATAAGCATAGCCTTTTTGTTGTGCTGCAGCTTGTGCTTGTGCTAATTCTTCACACATAGGTAAGTCATTTTTAAATTGTCTGAAGCCTTTTAACAAAATACCTACGGCCTCCTTCGCCTGTCCTGCTAAGCGCAATGTTTGAGCATAGGCCATTGTGGCTGCATAGTTTTCAGGGTAATTTAATTGTAATTCTTGTAGTCTTTTCAATGCTGCTAAAAATTGTTTATTACCTGCTTCGGTTTGAGCCATAGCAATTTGATAGAATAAATTATTACGATCAGTGTTAATTAAGGATAATAAGCGCATTTGAGCTTGGTTAAAGTTACTAACACGCAGAAAAGTAAGGGCATAGCCGTATTGACAGGCTACATTTAAATTATGCCGCTGACATTCATGTTGATAATAGTTAAATAAAAGCTGTGGATTTTGCACAACTGTAGTACGTATTAACTCTTTGAATAATCGATAATTAAGATTATCACTATATTTTTTATATTTTAAATGAGCTGTACGGTTTTCCGCTTCAGCAATTCTATCATCATCTAGAGGATGGGTACGTAATAAGGCTGGAACATTAGCAGTATAAAAATAACGAGAGTGCTGTTGTAATTTTCTAAAGAAATTAGCCATACCTTGGGGGTTTAACTCAGAGCTAATTAACATTTTAATACCAATCCTATCGGCTTCTTTTTCGTTAGCACGAATAAAATTAATATTATCTTGCGCAAAGCCTGACAACGATGCCATTAAAGCACCGCTACCTAGAGTAGGATTTACTGCGCCTAAAGCTACAGAAGCCAGTAAGGAAGCCAGTAAAGGGATTCGCATTTGCTTTTCGTGTTCTAATAAACGATATAGGTGATGAAGACGTACGTGAGCTATTTCATGTGCCATCACACCAGCTAATTCACTTTCATTTTCTGTAGCTAAAATAAGTTGCGAATTAAGGCCTATATAACCGCCTGGCCCTGCAAAGGCATTGATTTCTTCGGATTTAACAATAAAGAAATAAGACAAAAAGGATGGCAGTTCTTTTGTTAATTGTTTACCTAAATAATTAATGTATTGATTAGCTAAGGGATTGCGAACAATACTGTCAGATTGATTTATTTGTTGAACAAATTCCTTTTCTAGCTCTTCTAATTGTTTATTTGAGTAAGGTGTCAAGGAATAAGTATTATGAGCATAAAGCTGTAAACTTATAACTAACAGCAACGTTTTAATTATTTTTAATACCTTAAAAGCTTTTTCTAGTGATCCTTTCATAGTCTTTATCATAGGCCTTATTTAAAAATTGGCTCTGGTCTACTAGCTAACTCATAGCACAACAGAATAACTTAAGTAGGATAATAATTACTTTATATTAACAAATATTAAATTACATGCAATTTATGAAATAATTTTGTTTTTAATTTAGACCTAATAGTTAACCAAGTTACTAAACTTAGTATTTTTAATAAGCGCTCTACTCATAAAATTAATAATTTGCTATTATAACTCCTTTTTAGCGCGTTGATTTAATTATGTACAGAGAGTTTATGCTTGCTGCCCTCAAACAAGCTTGGTTAGGCCGAGGCATTTGTGCCCCTAACCCAAGTGTTGGGTCAGTAGCTGTGCATAATAATCAAATAATTGCTCGAGCTTGGCATCAAGGTGCAGGAAATGCTCATGCTGAGCAAAGTGTAATACAACAATTACCGGCTGCTTTAAAAAACATTACTTTATACGTAACATTAGAGCCTTGTAACCATTGGGGTCGAACACCTCCTTGCGTTGCAGCTATTATTAACTCAAATGTTAAACGAGTTGTTTTTGGCTTTCGTGATCCAAATCCGGTTGTTGCAGCAAATGATACGCCATATATTTTAAGAGAACAGGGAATTGAAGTAGAACACTTTCCCTTACCTGAAATTGATGAGTTTTATCAAAGTTATTATTACTGGACAAATACTAAAAGACCTTGGGTGACAGCTAAGCTTGCGCAAACCTTAGATGGTAAAATAGCTGGATTACAAGGTAAACAAATTCAACTATCAAATGAAAAATGTAAGGAATTTACACATTATCAGCG
Organism: Legionella sp. D16C41; assembly: GCF_048541585.1. Classification (NCBI taxonomy): domain Bacteria; kingdom Pseudomonadati; phylum Pseudomonadota; class Gammaproteobacteria; order Legionellales; family Legionellaceae; genus Legionella; species Legionella sp. D16C41. The sequence continues at coordinate 1,377,069 of NZ_CP183303.1, forward strand.
TTTATATACAGATGTTATATTAACTACAGCACGAACAGTTATTAATGATAACCCCGCTTTGGACGTGCGTTTACCAGCTATTAGCCAGCAAAAACCTATTGCAATAGTGGATACAAACTTATCTCTTGCTAAAGCTGTAACAGAACTTAAAATTTTTCAGACAGCAAAACACTGTCATATATATCACGATGAAAAAATTAAAGTTGAGGAACTAAGAGCTAATTGTACTTATCATGCAATGCCAGCAGTACAAGGTCAATTAGATTTAAATGCTGTGATTACTCATTTAGGCGAGTTAGGTTATCATGACATCTGGGTAGAGGCAGGCGGGAAGTTTTTCTCTGCTCTACATCAGCAATCATTAGTACAAAAAACTTATCTCTATCTTGTGCCAAGTTTTTTAGAAAAAGAAGCAACTCAAGCTTATCACGGTGATAATTTTTTTAACAAACCACATAAAGTTTCTTGGATAGAGCAAGAAGATAATATGATTGCTTGTTTAACATGGGGAGAATTATGTTTACCGGTTTAATCGAGCAGCAAGGGGAGGTTGTTGGTAATGAAGCAGGGGAAGTAGCTAATCGCTTAATTCTAAACGCTTCCTTTAAAGAATTGCAGCATGGCGAAAGTATTGCCGTAAATGGTGTATGTTTAACTCTTCTTCCTAATAGTCATGATAAGTATTTACAGTTTGATGTCTCACCAGAAACATTAAGTTTAACTACTTTAGGTCAATTAAAAGTAGGTGATAAAGTTAACTTAGAAAGAGCAATGCTAGCTAGTAGCCGATTTGGTGGGCATTATGTCAGTGGCCATGTTGATACTATGGCTACTCTTTTATCAAAAAAGCCAATTGGCGAGTTTTATGAAATTACTGTAGGTAATTTTGGTATAGCACCCTATCTCTATTTGCTTCCTAAAGGAAGTATTACCTTAGATGGTATAAGTCTTACAATTAATGAAGTTAATAAAGGGAATATTAAACTAATGCTAGTTCCCCATACATTAGTAAAAACAACATTTGGCCTAAAGGAGGTTGGTCAACAAGTAAATGTAGAATTTGATTATTTTACCCGAATTGTAGCTCATCAGCTTGCTGTTTCGGGACAGTTAAAAATTGAGGTTTAGCATGACAGATTTTGCCACCATCAAACAGGCTATTGCTACATTACAAGCAGGCCGCATGATTATTTTAATGGACGATGAAAATCGCGAAAATGAAGGTGATTTAGTCATAGCTGCTCAATTTGCAACTCCTGAAGCTATTAATTTTATGGCGAGTTTTGGGCGTGGTTTGATTTGTTTGCCTATGGCTGAAGAATTAATTGATAAATTACAATTACCCTTAATGGCTACAACTAATCGTTCTCCTTATGGCACGGCTTTTACTTTATCTATTGAAGCTGCAAAAGGAGTCTCGACTGGTATTTCAGCTCATGATAGGGCTCATACAATTCAAGTTGCAATTAATCCTCAGAGTAGCCCCGCTGATATTATTTCTCCAGGCCATGTTTTTCCATTAAGAGCAAGAGCTAAAGGAGTTTTAGAGCGACCTGGGCAAACAGAAGGAAGTGTGGATTTAGCTCGCTTAAGTGGTTTAATACCAGCGGCAGTTATTTGTGAAATTATTAATGATGATGGAAGTATGAGCCGCCGGGAAGATTTAGTCCATTTTTCAAGAAAACATGACATTCCTTTAGTCACTATTAAAGATTTAATTGATTATCGAATTAGCCATGAAGAACTAGTCCAAGTTTCAGCAAGATCAACCATTCCTTTGCATCAACATGGTGATTTTTCAATGACAGTTTTTACTAATAGCCTTGATAATGCTGAACATTTTTGTCTTGTTAAGGAGCCTAAAATCCCCAATCAAGTACCTTTAGTGCGTATTCATTCTGAATGTATAACAGGTGATGTATTTGGCTCATGTAGATGTGATTGTGGCATGCAGTTACAAGATTCTTTATCTTTAATTAGTGAGCAAGGCGGCGTATTAATCTATCTACGTCAAGAGGGTCGTGGTATTGGACTTGCTAATAAGTTAAAAGCTTATGCTCTACAAGAGCAGGGATTAGATACCGTTGATGCTAATCTTCAACTTGGTTTTCCTGCAGACGCTCGTAATTATGCTATTGGGTTTCAAATTTTAAAGTTATTGGGCATTGATGTGTTGCGACTCTTAACTAATAATCCTAGAAAAATAGAAGCTTTAGAGCGTTATGGCTTAATTATTAGCGAACGTATCCCTTTAACTATTAAACCATCGCATACAAACCATCATTATTTAAAAACTAAACAACTTAAATTAGGTCATTTAATAACGGTTGATTAATTTCGATGCAGACGTTCACACCTTATGCACCGAAAGATTAAATTTAAGTGCAGTACTTGTAGTAATTATAGGTTGGGCCTTAGCCCAACAATTATTTCGCTATGGTCGAGCCATGGCCGTCAATCTAAGTAATCACACGATTAGATCGAAGCATGCAGAGGTGCATTTGAGCCCTTTTGGGAAACGCCGAAGCCATCCCTGCGGCTCGATGTTGGACATCCATGTCCAACAACGTTCCAAAAAGAGCTCAAACGCGCCTCTGCTTTGGAGGTAAGAAGATTTAAAAATAATCGCAGCTACAAAATTGCCTAACTTGACTGCTATGGGCCAAGGCTTGACCTGCATTTACTTAAGAACAAAACAATTTATTTAGATTGTTTGATAAGTGTTGATTAATTTAATTTGGTATAAACAAAAGATTAGCATTTAGTTTTCCAAAGTGGGTATTATTTCCTGTCTAATTTTGTTAAAATTTAATCCCGTTTATATATAAAATTGCTATGAGCGAATTAGCGTTCTAAACGGGGTCTTTATGACAAAGTATATCTTCATTACCGGTGGCGTCGTTTCTTCATTAGGTAAAGGTATTGCAGCTGCCTCTCTTGCTGCTATTTTAGAAGCACGTGGCTTAAAAGTAACCTTAATTAAACTAGATCCTTATATTAATGTGGATCCAGGCACCATGAGTCCCTTTCAACATGGTGAGGTTTTTGTAACTGCTGATGGCGCTGAAACTGATTTAGATCTAGGGCATTATGAGCGTTTTGTACGTACTACTATGACTAAGCGCAATAATTTTACCTCTGGAAAGATTTATGAAACAGTAATCAAGAAAGAAAGACGTGGTGATTATCTAGGCGGAACAGTTCAAGTTATTCCCCATATTACCAACGAAATTAAGCGTTCTATTAAGCTTGGTGCTGAAGGTTTTGATATTGCGATGATAGAAATTGGAGGGACTGTAGGTGATATTGAATCATTGCCGTTTCTCGAAGCAATAAGACAGATGCGTATTGAACTTGGTATGCAACGTTCATTATTTATTCATTTAACTCTAGTTCCTTACATAGCTACCTCTGGTGAAACTAAAACCAAGCCCACTCAGCATTCAGTAAAAGAATTACGTTCTATTGGGATACAGCCTGATATTTTAATTTGTCGTTCAGAAAAGGCTTTATCAGCTGCTGATAGAGCAAAAATTGCTCTATTTACTAATGTAGAAAAAGAAGCTGTTGTGTCTTTAGAAGATGCGCAAAGTATTTATCAAATCCCGATTATACTTCATGAGCAAGGCCTAGATGAAAGTGTAATAAAAAAATTAGGTTTAGAATTAGAATCAGCTAATTTAAGTGAATGGCAAGCAGTTGTTGATGCACAGGCTAAACAATCCATGACGGTTAAAATTGCTATGGTTGGTAAATATGTTGAGCTAAATGATGCTTATAAATCAATTAATGAAGCATTGTGTCATGCCGGTATTCATACGCAAACCAAAGTGCAAATTATATATATTGATGCAGAGTTAATTGAAAAACATGGTACCGAACTTCTACAATCTGTTGATGGTATTTTAATACCTGGCGGCTTTGGGGAGCGTGGTATAGAAGGAAAAATTAAGGCAATTCAATATGCACGTGAGCGTAAAATACCTTTCTTAGGTATTTGCCTTGGTATGCAAACAGCTGTCATTGAATTTGCACGTAATGTTGTTGGTTTATCTAATGCTAATTCAACTGAATTTGATAAAAACTCATCTTATCCCGTTATTGGTTTAATTACTGAGTGGATGGAAGAGGATGGTCGAGTTAACATGCGTGATGAAAATACTGATTTAGGTGGAACAATGCGTCTAGGGGCGCAATTATGTCAACTTGACACACAATCGAAAGCTTTTGCGATTTATAAAAATCCAACTATTATTGAACGGCACCGCCATCGTTATGAAGTCAATAATAAGTTCATTGAAGCTTTGATAAGCAAGGGACTAGTTGTTTCTGGCCGTTCAGCTGATGGGGCTTTAGTTGAAATGATTGAGTTACCAGAGCACCCGTGGTTTATTGGTTGCCAATTTCATCCTGAATTTACTTCAACACCACGTGATGGTCATCCTTTATTTAAGGAGTTTGTAACGGCGACTCGTTCTTATCATGAGCAAAAGGATAACGCTTTATGAAATTATGTCATTTTGAAACAAGTTTAGAAAGCCCTCTATTTTTAATTGCTGGACCTTGCGTAATTGAAAGTGAAGAATTAGCTTTAGAGACTGCAGGATTTTTAAAAGAGATTTGTGAAAGTCTTAAAATCTCTTTCATTTATAAATCTTCTTTTGATAAAGCTAATCGTTCTTCCATAGCAAGTTATCGCGGCCCTGGTTTCGAAAAAGGTTTGTTAATACTTGAAAAAGTTAAAAAATTTGTTGGCGTTCCAGTTTTAACGGATGTGCATGAAGATACGCCCTTACTCGAAGTAGCCAGTGTAGTTGATGTTTTGCAAACGCCAGCATTTTTATGTCGCCAAACTAATTTTATTCAAAATGTTGCGGCAATGGGAAAACCAGTCAATATTAAAAAAGGGCAATTCTTATCTCCTTGGGAAATGAAACATGTTGTTAATAAAGCTAGAGCATGTGGCAATAATCAAATTATGGTATGTGAGCGGGGAGTAAGTTTTGGTTATAATAATTTAGTTTCTGATATGCGTTCACTGCAAATTATGCGAGAGACTGAATGCCCTGTAATTTATGATGCTACTCATTCTGTGCAACTTCCAGGAGGTAATAATGGGAGCTCTGGTGGCCAGCGAGAGTTTATTCCCGCTTTAGCAAGAGCTGCTGTTGCGGTAGGTATTGCTGGTATTTTTATGGAAACTCATCCAAATCCAGATAAAGCATTAAGTGATGGGCCTAACAGTTGGCCATTACATGAAATTAAACCTTTACTAGAGTCATTGATTAACATTGATAAAATAGTTAAGGCTCTAAGCTAGCATAGTCAAGGTCGCAAACTTTTAATACGCAATAAAATGTAGCCTGGGTGAAACGAAGTGAAACCCGGGTTTCGGCCTACAGGCCTACACCCAGGCTACAGGCTGGCTTGTTTATAGATTAAGCAAAAATTTTAGGCTAGAGAAAAGTAATCTTTGCTCAGAGGAATAGGTTAAATCTTGGGGAACGGTTAGATTTGAGTGTTGGTTGAGTTTAAATTAGGCTGAAAAAGCGCAGTGTAGTTTTCTACATGAGCATTTTGAATGCCTAATTTAAACTTAACCTACGCCAAATGTAGCCGTTCGTAGCACGTGGGATAATCTAATAATAAAAAAATCCCGGCATTTGCCGGGATGAGTAGCGGAGAAAGCGATTAATCACGGCCTGAAAACGCACTTAAAAGTTGTAATAGGCTAATGAAAAGATTATAGATTGAAACAAAAAGTGAAATTGTTGCCGAGATATAATTTGTCTCGCCACCATGAATAATTTCACTAGTTTGTAATAAAATCAATCCTGAAGAAATTAGCACAAAAGCTGCTGAAATAGCTAATTGTAAAGCTGGAATTTGAAAGAATAAACCAGCAATCATTGCTAAGAAAGCAACCATTACACCAATAAATAAGAAACCACTTAAAAAGCTAAAATCTTTACGTGTTACCAAGGCATAACCAGATAAAGCAAAGAAAATCATTCCAGTACCACCTAAAGCAGTTGCGACAAGCTGAGGGCCATTAGAATAATGAGAAATAACTAAATTAAGAATGGGACCTAGGGTATAGCCTAAAAATCCAGTAAAGGCAAAGGCACTAATTAAGCCAAAAACGCTATTTCTTAACGCTTGAGTTAAAAACATTAACCCATAAACACCTACAATCATTAAGATAGGGTTCATAGGTCTTACATTAAGCGCAAATGCAGTATAGGCTGTAAATGCACTAAATAGAAATGTCATACCTAATAAGAGGTAAGTATTTCGTAATACTTTATTGGTGGCTAGTACCGATTCGTTGCGCTGGCTTAAAATCGTTACATCATTCTGTTTCATGTATCGCTCCAAAATAATTTATAATGTTATTGTAGCATATATATGGTTAATTTTTATGTTTTTCAAGTCTATACATACTTAAAATACCACATAAGAGGTAAGTCTTAAAGAGTTTGTAACTAGAAAGAAATTGAATCAAAAATTTAATGAATAGGAAAATTATGCCTAATGTTGCAGTGATACAAATGACTTCATCAAGCTCAGTAAAAGCTAATCTCACGCAAATTAAGGATTTATTGCAACAAATTGCTGACCAAGACATAGATCTTGTTGTATTACCAGAAAACTTTGCCTTTATGGGAGTTAAAGAAACTGATAAATTAATTATTGCCGAACCGTTTGGGGATGGTGAAATTCAGACTGCTATAAGTGAATTGGCTAAGCAATATAATTTATGGATTATTGCAGGAACTATACCTATTAAAGCAGCAGCTAATCGAGTACGTGCAGCTTGTTTAGTTTTTGATAATACCGGTAAATGTCAGGCGAGATATGATAAAATTCATTTATTTGATGTTATTGTCACTGAAAAGGAAGCTTATCTTGAATCTGCTACAGTAGAGCCAGGCGATGAACTTGTTGTTATAGATACCCCGGTTGGCCGTATAGGTTTATCAGTTTGTTACGATGTGCGTTTCCCAGAATTGTATCGACAGCTTGAAAAAAAGGGTGCGCAATTATTTGTAGTTCCTTCAGCCTTCACTGCAGTTACAGGTCGAGCTCATTGGGAAGTATTGTTACGGTCGCGTGCAATAGAGAATTTATGTTATGTCTTAGCGCCTAACCAAGGTGGCTTACATGAAAATGGCCGGCAAACTTATGGACATAGTATGATTATACATCCTTGGGGAGAAATATTGGCACAACTTTCTTCTGATCCTGGTATAATTAAAGCAACCATTGATTTAGAGCAGTTAGAACAATTAAGGCAACGTTTTCCTTGTAATCAACATCATAAATTGTAAATTTACATCAATTGTTTAACGGTAACTAATAAGTTAAATTGCTGAAAGATTAGTTAATTTTTGGCTCATGTCTCTACATGAGCCTGTGTTTAATAGGTAGGCTATCATGACTCAGGCACTGGCTATTGCTAAAGATATTATTTTAAAACCTGCATCGCTTGATGAGACAGCAATTGCAAAATTGTTGCATTCATTTATGGGGCGACATATTGACGATGCTGACCTTTATTTTCAAAGTAGCATTTATGAATCATGGTATTTAGAGGATTCAGCGGTAAAAAGTGGTAGTTATTCTATTGACCGTGGTGTCGGAATACGGGCAATCAGTGGTGATAAGACTGGTTATGCCTATTGTGACGATATTATGCTATCAGCGATTGAGCGAGCAGCAGAAGCGGCTCGGTCAATTGCTTTAACGAGTGCAAAGCCATTACAGACGGTTGCTATTAAAGGTGCACCTATTGCGAAATATGCAGGAATTAATCCAATTGATAGCATGACTAAACAAGAAAAAATTGCTCTTTTAGAGTCTATTGATAAAGAAGCAAGGAAACTTGACCCACGTGTTATTCAAGTCAATGCATCATTAAATGGTTGCTATGAAGCCGTAATGATTGCAGGCCTACATGGCGAGTTAGTTGCTGATATTAGACCGCTAGTCAGTGTAAATGTTAGTGTCATTGTTGAAGATAAAAATGGTAGACGTGAAGCAGCACGTTCGGGTGGTGGTGGTCGAGTAGCGTATTCTTATTTTTTACAGCAGGAAAAAGCGCTAGAGTATGCTCGTGAAGCAGTACGCGAAGCATTAATCAATTTAGAAGCCCAGGCAGCACCTGCAGGCTCCATGCCTGTTGTGCTTGGACCAGGTTGGCCTGGCGTATTATTACATGAAGCAGTAGGACATGGGTTAGAAGGTGATTTCAATCGTAAGGGATTATCAGCTTTTTCAGGCAAACTTGGTCAACAAGTAGCAGCTAAAGGCATTACAGTGGTTGATGATGGCACCATACCTGATCGCCGTGGCTCATTAACTATTGATGATGAAGGGACGCCAAGTCAATGTACAACATTGATTGAAGACGGCAAGCTTGTTAATTATATGCAAGATAAATTAAATGCGCGTTTAATGGGGATGCAGCCTACGGGAAATTGTCGCCGTGAGTCTTATGCTCATTTACCTATGCCACGCATGACCAATACGTATATGCTTGCAGGCAAACATGACCCAGAAGAAATTATTCGCTCGGTTAAAAAAGGCCTTTATGCTGTTAACTTTGGTGGCGGGCAAGTTGATATTACTTCAGGACAATTTGTATTTTCGGCCAGTGAAGCTTACTTAATTGAAGATGGTAAAATAACTAAACCTGTAAAAGGGGCAACGCTTATCGGCAATGGTCCTGATGTAATGAAAAAAATTAGTATGATAGGTAATGACTTGTCACTAGACGCCGGTATTGGTGTGTGTGGCAAAGATGGACAATCCGTACCCGTTGGGGTTGGGCAACCTACTTTAAAAATAGACGCTTTAACAGTAGGTGGTACACGGTAATTTAGCCGCTGTTGAAAGGCGCTTTTTGCCAGGTCAATGGTTTACAGTTTGGCTAGGGCTAATTGCAACAATTAGATTACTAGGTCATACGAACTTGGCGCATCTATTTAACAATATTTGCTCATAAATTAACTATTTGTTAAAATTCAAATCTTTTTGCTGTTTAATAGGTATCCAATGAAGGCGGTAAGTCAGCGATTTCGAAGTAATATAGACAATGATAATTCTAATTTAACGAAGCCAGCTGGGACTCTTTTAGAAGAGCTTAATAATCAATTTCTAACTCAGCATCACGAAGCTGCACAAGCAAAAGAAAAAAAGTTAACTCATGTTATTGTTAATCTATGTGGCAAGCTCTCTTTGTGGGTTAAACAAGATAATGGATTTATAAAAAAGGATGAAGCGACTATTCCGTCCCCAGAAGGATCTTATACTAGATTAAAACAAATCTCACATATCCCTGTACTTATTGCAGAATACGTTAAGGAATTTAATGCAGGTATAATTGATATGACGGAATTTAAAAAGCGAATGACCGACATACACAATTGTTTGTCGCTTATTTTAAAAGATTTACCAACTATCTTTACTGCTGAAAATATAGAAAATCAAAGCCAAATTTTAATAGAAACACAAAACTTAATTTTAACGTTTATTAAAGATGAGAATCTTAAACACACATCACAACAGCTTAAGGTCTATTTAGCGACAATAAAACATCTATTAGACAAAAATATTGATTTAGGCGGCGAAGCTATTATTAATGAATTGGACGAGCAAATAGACAAATGGAATCTAAAAAATAGTCCTCAGTTAATGTTTACGCGTGCTCTTATTGTAGGCCCGCATGGTCCTAGAGATGGTGAGCCTATGACGCAGTACTTTGAAAGTTTATTTAGTAAATTTAACTTAAGTGTAAATGACAACGATATGCAAAATCGAAGTGTTTATTATGTCGAAACGCTACCTCAATTGATGAGCAAGATAGATATTAAAGAGGATTTAATCGAAGGCTTCTTACTAGGCTCTGAATTTAATAAATCAATTGGAAAAAAGTTTTTCTCTAATCCCAATACTTTATTTAGAGATTTACTAAAACATGCTGCACATAAAAGTATAGAGCAAAAATTAGATTCTTTGGCATGTATACCGAGGTAAAGTAATTTGGTCTGGCTTAGGTATAACTGTCACTATCACCTATAAATTTAGGTTTAGCTTTTTTAACCAGCAAAAATTTACTTTAACTAATTTAATAACTAAGTACTCTACTCTTGGTTTAAAGAGTAGAGTATTCATTTTAAGGTTTAAATGTTCTTGTAGCTAAAGAATCAAGGCTGTGTAAATCTTTAGTTCTATGGTTTGCGGCATCTGCAAAGTCTGAACCAATACCAAATTCATTACGGGATAAGATTATTTGTTGATTCGAATCATAGGTAGGTAATACCCAAAACGGATCATCAAATGCTCGAACATTAGCGCCCATTAACTTAGCAAATTTTTTCCCAAAAGCCGTACTTACAACTCCATCACAGGTATATAACCAGATTTCAGCATTAGGAGCCCATGCCTTTTTTAAATTTGCTAAAGCAGCTTTATTAGCAGGATTATTTAAAATAGTGGTAATAATGGATGTATCAATTCCAGGCGAATCAATATCAGCTTGATTAGGAAGGGTAGTACCCCATTTACCTTGAGTAGTTAAGGTACCCATAAAACCTATACTATTTGTTCCTGCATATAAGAATAAATTAAGGCGGGTTACTCTAGCAGGGTAACTTTGACCAAAACCTGCTACTTTAGGAGCAAAATAATTGACTACACTGATTAAGTCTGCAACGGAATTTATCACTTGGCCAAAAGGTTTAGTGGCCTGATTATTAGCGCTTGTCGCAGCCGGACTAATTACTTCAAAATCTTCTGCAGCTGGGCGCCATTTATCATTCATTAAGCCCTGTACTTCAGCAGCGTCGTCTGGCCAGGGACGAGGAAAATTAGCATAGCAAGCTAACTCATAGCTAATAACCCCACTGACTTTTAAACTGGAACCAGCCTTACTTGATCCTTGAGTAGCAGGGATGATACTAGCACCTGATTGCCCTAAACTACCCCAATTCATTTTTGATAGTACATCATCTGCACGGCTAGTATTACCATTAAACATATTACGATATTCTTCCGGCACACCAGGCATATAGGAGCCGTCCGTTGAATTACCAGCTCCACCTCCGCTAGTGCCACCTGGCCCAGGTGATGTTGAACTGTCTACTGTACTACTTCCATTAGTAGAGGAGTTCCCAATACGAGGCGAATTTTTATCCATTTCAGCGGCAGTATTTAGTAATGCGCCACCTTCTGAAATATTTTTGCTAGAGCCTGCATTGCCAGCTGGAAGACCCATAGCAGCTAGCGCAAGTTGAGCTGCAATCTTTTTCTCTTCAATATCTTTTTGAGCAGCAACTACTAAATTAGCAGCAGCTTGTTTACCTGCTTCGGTACTTGCACTAGTAGCATATCCAGCTAGATTCTGAGCGAGTGATGCTGTAGCTGCAAGTCCTGACATATCACGGAACATATTGCCATTTTGGACTGCATTTAAAATAGCACCAACGCCGGTTGGATCAGGTAAAGTAGTCGGATTCATAATATTTAGCACCGGCGCGCTTAACTGTCCTGGTGTAGCATCAACAGGTTGTGCTCTAGATTCCATTTGAATTGCTGCAATCTCAGGGGGCTGTAAAGGAATAGGAGAATCTTGCCAATTCCAGAATCGAGTTGCGTCGAGTTTTTCTGCAGAATTAGAGCGGCCTAATACTGCTTCTGCAAATACACCACCGGTAGGAATAGGAACAAGCTGCTCTGCTGCCGTAGCAGCACCTAAGATTAAACCACGCTCTTTAAGCCAAGCTTTCCAATTGTTATGTGCTTCATCGTTACTGTTAACTTCATTTTCTGAAATTCCTGCTGCTTCTATAAAGCTTGGCATGCGAAATACCAAATAATTACTAGCAACCATAACAGGATTGGGATCAATCAAATCAGCTATAGGTTTACCTTCAAAGGTATAAGCTGAGAGAAGTAAAGCAATACTAGATGGGTCTAATGATCGCCAAATGGCCTTACTATAGTGCAACCGATTTTGTTCAAGGTGAATGCGTAATTCGGCTTCACTTTCGTTAGTTACGAAACTACATACGGCGGAATCTAGTGCATTAGGGGTAATTTCAATAGGAATACTAAGTGGAAATTTGGCACTTCCATAACCTAATTGTAGCGTTAATTTTCCAATTAAATAATTTGTACTAGTAGAAGATACGCGAATTTCACTAATTTCTTGAATAGGAATTACATCATTTGTTACCCACTCTAAAATACTTAAGCTTGTCATAGCAAGCGAACTTCCAGACTGAAGTTGTATTTTAACGCCGTTAATTGTAATAGGTGCATTCCCTTGGGCACGTAATTCAAAAGAAAGTCCACTAAGCTCTGTTTCACCCGGTAAAAATAGATCACTTGTTCCGGGCCGCACAACGCTTCCTAAAGTAATTCGAGAGGCCCTTACTAATTCTTCCTTAACCCAAGATAGCTGATCTAAAGAATTCGTTACAGCAGCTGCTGATGAGGGCGCAACTTCAGTATTTGTACTAGTTGCAGAAGATATATTTTCACTTTCTAATGCATTTAAACTACGAGAAATTGTAGTTGTGGCTGCTGCTTTTAGTGGTAAACGATCAAGGCCTGTGAATCTATCAAAAATAGTTTTTGTAGGTCTTAAGGGTAAAGTTGGCTTAATCATAACTGAACCAAATTCTACACTTAGCAATTCCTTTATACGTCGATTTAGCGCTGCATTTGCTAATACACCTTGATAGCGTTCAATAATGGCACGATTAAACTCTATTAATTTCATTGGCACAAATAGACAGCGCTCAACTTGCTGTAACTGCACATTAACACGATAAATTTCAATAACTTCAAAATATTGAATTGTTAAGGCATGCATATGGTTATAGTTCGCTAGAATGCGAGTTGAAACACTTTGATGTTCTTCTTCCGAAACCTCTTTGACTATGGATGCTCTGCGATCACGCACGGATGATGCGGCTTGTTGAGTTGCGTCAGAAACGCGTTGATTCATTGTTGCTGCTAAATTACGTGTGCCTGAAGAAGAAGAAAAACTTTCTGCATTGGAGGTCGTTGTAGCAGATGAGCCACTTCCACCAAGCGTTAATGGACCTAGGCTTAAGCCTAATCCACCACCGCCAGCACTTGTCGTTGAGCTGCCATTGGTGCGCGAAAAGCCTGTCTGTGCTTCTGAAGCGACGGCATCTTGTACCTCACTGATGGCACGATTATGAGTACTCGTATTTGTTAATTGTTCCGACTCAGTAATATTTTCCTCACCTGTTGCGTTAGTACGGCGGGACCAATCTAAAACAGCTATACGTGTGCTTTCTCCTGGCGCAAGCGCTACACTGTGTAGTAAATTACCCAGTGTTACACCCTGGGCAAACCATGATTGAGAAAAGGTAAGCAGTGCGCCAACAGCGGGTGCTTTAAAGCCGAAATCTGCAGAAACTGTAGGAGAAATATCAATAGGTCCTGCCGAAGTTAAATCAGTTGTTTCCCCGGGAGTAACCTGATCAATGACTACCGTTTGATAATAATGTCTTTCTGTAGGATATTCCCCTAAACGAGGTACAAGTTCGCTGGCCTCTTCACCCTCATTAATTGGTAGTATGGCGGCATTTAATATAACCTGGGCTGCACAAAAGGGAGGCCATCTTCCTAAATCACCTACTGTTTCTACTTGTAACTTATTTTTAATTTCTGTAGCAAGTGGTGTATTAATTTCTCTAAGTAAAGCAATATCTGCTTCTACCAAGGATGAAGGTGTTGCTGGAGAATCGTCATCTATAAAGCTACTTGGTACGCGCCCTAAACGTGCTATGACTGAGAGTCCTGCGCCATTGGCTGCATTAGCAATCTCAAAAGCTAATTTAAAAAGAGAAGAGTTTGCGAGATCGTATATTTTTTTTATGCCTAGTTTATTAAGCGTTTGCTCCACTTCAGTAGATATACCTAATAAGGCAGAAACAGGCTGTCCTAGGGCAGCGAGAGCGTCCATTTTTGTATAACTATATTTTAATCCGTCACGATACCCCATACCTATCTCCGCAAAATTTTTTTCTATATCGACAAGCGAAGTAAAAAGTTAAGTAAATTTTGACAGTAATGGGTAAAGTGTATTCTAACTAGCTAATTTCAATAAAAGTGCCTGTATTTCGAAAATACGTTCCTCAGCGCTTGTTTTATCAAGCATAAACTTTAATTTGGTCGGGCCTTCTAGTTGATAACGTTTAGCATGTACTTGAATAAGATTAATTAAGGATGCAGTATTAATTTTAGGGTTTTCGCTAAATTCAAGTTTGCCTTGTTGTTGGGCCGCTGTAATTTTGTTGATCCCTAAGTTGGCTGCTAATAATTTAAGCTCTGTCACCAAAATTAAATTTTTAGCAGCTGGCGGTAATAAGCCGAAACGGTCTATCATTTCAATTTGTAAATCTTTTAATTGTTCCTTATCAGTTGCGTTAGCGATACGCTTATACATGATTAATCGAGTATGAATATCATTGATATAATCCTCAGGTAAAATAGCGCTAATTCGTAAATCGATTTCAGGACCTTGATTAAATGGGGCAGTAAGTTCGGGTGTTTTTCCAGCTTTTAAATCTTCAACTGCTTTATCTAGCATATCCATAAATAAGTTAAAACCAATAGCCTGCATATTACCACTTTGCTCTTCACCTAATAATTCTCCAGCTCCACGAATTTCCATATCATGAGTCGCAAGTGTAAAGCCAGCGCCTAGGTCTTCAAGGGAAACAATAGCTTCTAGACGTTTTACAGCATCTGAAGTTAATAACTTTTGATTCGGAGTAAGAAGGTAAGCATAGGCTTGATGATGAGAGCGACCTACACGGCCACGTAATTGATGTAGTTGAGCTAAGCCAAATTTATCAGCTCGGTCGATAATAATAGTATTTGCGGTTGGAATATCAATACCTGTTTCAATAATGGTTGTACATACTAAAACATTGAAGCGATGATGATAGAAATCTGACATTATTTTTTCAAGCTCACGTTCGCGCATCTGGCCATGTGCTGAGCGTACTTTTGCTTCAGGTACTAGCTGCTGTAGATCTTGGCCAATTCGGTCAATGGTTTCAATATTATTATGAACAAAGAATACCTGCCCACCGCGTAGAATTTCGCGCAATAATGCTTCACGAATAATAGAATCATTTTTCTCTTGCCAAAATGTTTTAATAGTAAGTCGTTTTGCAGGCGGGGTGGCAATTAAAGAAATGTCACGAATACCTGCCATAGCCATGTTTAATGTTCGCGGAATAGGGGTGGCGGTCATAGATAAAATATCAACATTTAAACGCATGGATTTAATATGTTCTTTTTGCTTGACTCCAAAACGATGCTCTTCGTCAATAATAAGCAAGCCTAAATTTTTAAATTGTATATTTTTAGAAAAAAGCTTATGCGTTCCAATAATAATATCAATAAGCCCATCTTTTAAAGCAGTAATAATTTTTGTTGTTTCTTTTTGACTGCGAAAGCGTGAAAGTAATTCAATATTAACTGGAAAATCAGCGAAACGGTCACGAAAGTTTTCATAATGCTGGGTTGCGAGTAAGGTTGTTGGTACTAAAACACACACTTGTTTACTATTTTGTACCGCTAGAAAGGCAGCACGCATAGCCACTTCAGTTTTTCCAAAACCTACATCGCCACAAATTAATCTATCCATTGGGCGAGGTGATTGCATATCTTGCATAATTTGGTCGATTGCATGAGTTTGGTCAGGTGTTTCCACAAAAGGGAAGCCGCTTGCAAAGCGAAGGTATTCCTCTTTATCGATTTGATAAACAAACCCGGGCTTAGTTTCACGTTTAGCATATATTTCAAGTAACTCAATTGCTACATCATGAATTTTCTCAGCAGCTTTTCGCTTTTCTTTTTGCCACTGGTCACTACCTAGGCGATGTAGAGGAGCATGATCACTATCTAAACCAGTATAGCGGCTAATTAAATGCAGTGAAGTAACAGGTACATAAATTTTATCGTCACCTGCATAAGCTAAAACAAGAAATTCATTTGCAGCACCATCATTGGCAATCGTTTTTAAACCTTGATATCGTCCAACGCCAAATTGTAAATGTACAACAGGCGCGTGCAGTTGGAGTTCTGCTAAATCGCGAATAATTAAATCAGGATCAACTGACTTAGTGGTAGTTCGTCTTTGTGGTGTGCTATAGTCCCCATATAATTGTGCCTCGGTAATAAGAGCAATTTTTGCTTCGACTAACTCACTACCATCAGCTAAAGGGCCAATTATAATACCAATTTGCGCAGAACTTGCTAGAAAATCATCCCAAGTGGAATAGGACGTAGCTGATAAACTATGTTGTTTCATTAAATCAAGCAATACCTCACGTCTGCCAGCGCTTTCAGCAATAATAAGGTAGCGGTAATTAGTATCTGTTACATAAGCTGTTAATTTTTGTAATGGATTGGGCGCTTTACGGTCTATAAATAGGTTAGGTCCTGCTTGTATAGGAAAGTTAAATGCATTTTTTTTCTCTGTTTTGCTAGTGTAACAGCGTATTTGTTGATAAAGATTAGCTTGGGTGAGGATTTCGTTAGGTGAAATAAAACCTTTTTCAGGTGGCAGTAATGGTCGCGAAACATCATAACGTCGCTGTTCATATCGTAAAGCAACTTCATGCCAAAATGTTTCTGCTTGAGTAGAGATGTCATTGAGGGCAAAAATAGTGGCATTTTCAGGTAAGTAATCAAAAAGAGTAGCAGTTTGCGTGAAAAATAGAGGTAAATAGTATTCTATACCTGCAGGAAATTGGGCATTACTAACGGCTTCATAAATAGGACTTAAGCTAGGATTACCAGGAAATTGCTCTCTAAAAGATCGGCGAAATAAAGTAATACTTGTATCATTAAGAGGAAATTCACGTGCTGGCAGTAATTTAATTTCTGCAATTTTTGTAATAGTACGTTGAGTGTCGGTATCAAACTGACGTAAGCTGTCTACGTAATCGTCGAAAAGTTCAATTCGAAAAGGATAGGTGCTCCCCATAGGAAAAACATCAATAATAGAGCCGCGTACAGCGAATTCGCCGTGCTCAAGAACTTTGTTAACAGCATAATAGCCAGCTTCTTGTAAATGGTATTGAAACTGGGATAAATCTAATTTTTGTTGCTCTTTGAGAATAAAAGCATATTGATTGAGAAATTGTGGCGGCGCCAGGCGATACATTAAGGTTGCAACAGAACTTATTACAATAGCATTAGTCGTTTGTTGTAAGCGACTTAAAGTAGATAGACGTTCAGAGATAATATCTTGATGAGGTGAAAATTGATCATAAGGTAGTGTTTCCCAATCTGGGAAAAAAAGTATTTCCTGATTAGAAGTGGCACTAAGGAAAAACTGTAGTTCAGCAAGTAATTGGCCTGCGGTTAAATTATCAGGCGTAATAATTAATTTAACGCCTGCATAATTTTGACAATATTGAGCTAGTACTAATGGAAGGCTTGAACCATATAGCTGACCCCAAGTTTGCTTTTTGCCGGGATTAGGAATAGATATTAGCATAATACTACTGTTGTTAAGCAAAAAATAAGTGAGCAGTATACTATAAATAGTGTAAATTTATAAAAAAATGTTTTTTTAAATGGCAATCAATGAAGCTTCTTATTATTTATCGATAATCTAAGCGCATGCCTTTGAGAAAAATTAAAAACCACTTCGATTTTAGGCTAGCATATCGCGACTTATTTTTATTCTATGAAATAATTATCGCTATAACCTACGGTAAGCCGCAGGTTATAGGCATAAAGATAGCTTTGTTTTATTCAGGTAGGCACGTGGGATTGCAATTATTAGGATTAATGCTATTTGCATCACAAGCATTTTTTGCCATTGAAAAAGCTTGATCTTGACTAGGTGCGAAAAATGACCAATGTTCATCTTTTAAGTTACTAACTACACAATGCCAGCGACCGCCAGTAATTCCATTATCAGCGCAAATAGGATTGCAATTATTAGCGTTAACACTATTTGCATCACAAGCATTTTTTGCCATGGCTTGTGCACTTGCCTGAGTAGGCGCTGTAAAAGTCCAGTGTTGTCCTTTTAAATTAGCAACGTTGCATACCCAATTTGCTTGTACCGAAAATGTGGTTAATGCTAAGGCTATAACTGTGCTGGTAAGCAATTTTATTTTCATAAAATTTCCCTATAATTAGTTGTGCTTGAAAATAATTTAGTTCATCCATTTTAGAAATCAAATAAGTTATAAACTTAGTTTTTATATAGAGTCAAGCGGTGGCAACTATTTTTTAAACAAATTGATTCTATATTTGCTAATTTTATCTATTTGAACTTAAGATAACATTAATTAATATAGATATAAGGAAATTTTATAATCATATTGAACTCTATTGAGTTTGTTTTAAGAAATGGTCTTCTTTCTGATGATTAATGATGAAGTAAAGAAAATTGAAAATTGAACTAATTGTCAATTAGTTAAGGACAATAGGTATCAATTTAGTTGCATTTTATAATGGATGCATTTATTATGGATAAACTGCGTTAAATTTTGTTAGTAGTTTGGCTTAGGAAGTTAGTATGCATTATCACAGGCTAAAAAAAACTAATGCATTTTTGTTAATTTTATTATCCTTGAATATTCTCCTCCGCTGCGGCGGATAAATATATACATTATTTATATCATTAAGTTTTAGATTTCTCAGTTTCAGAAATCTCCTAAGTCTGTTCTTAAAATGGAGAATAATTCATGCGTACTCGTTCAATAGCTTGGATTGTTTGGTTACTAGCATCCATCTTTTATGCTTATCAGTATATCTTAAGAGTGATGCCAAGCGTCATGCTTGATAATATTACGCAGCATTTTCATATTGATACAACGTTGTATGGTCAATATTCTGGTATCTATTATATTGGTTATTCTTTAATGCATTTGCCTATAGGTATTATGCTTGATAAGTTTGGCCCAAAACGTGTCTTAACAGGTTGTATTTTTTTAAGTGTTGTTGGTTTATTACCTTTAATTTATGCAGAGAATTGGATATATCCTGTTATAGGGCGAGCCCTAATAGGTATGGGCTCTTCAGCTGCAATTTTAGGAATTTTTAAAATAATTCGTATGACATTTAATGAGCAGCATTTTACTCGTATGTTGAGTCTTTCTGTAACGATTGGATTGTTAGGTGCTATTTATGGCGGTGGACCATTACGCTATTTATATGAACTAGTTGGCTACAATAATATTATTGAAATTTTTGCCTTCTTCGGTATTTTATTGACTTTGCTAACCTATTTTGTTGTTCCTAATTTAAAAGAAACAGAGCAAACTACAGTTTTAAGTAATATTAAAATTGTAATTACCAATAAGAAAGTAATTTTATTATGCCTATTTGCTGGCTTTATGGTAGGACCTCTGGAAGGATTTGCTGATGTTTGGGGCCCTGCATTTTTAAAACAATTCTATGGCTTAAATAATAGTACAGCAAGTTACTTACCTTCTTTAATTTTCTTAGGAATGTGTTTTGGAGCTCCAGCTTTAAGTTTTGTTGCGGAGAAAGTAGGAAATTATTTGCTGGTTATTACGATTGCCGGTTTAATTATGTTATTAAATTTTATTGGTTTAATTACAGGATTATTTACAATTGAAAGTATGATGTTTGCTTTTACTATTGTTGGCGTCTGTTGTGCTTATCAAATTCTGGCTATTTATAAAGCATCTACTTATACACCTGAACATGTTGCTGGGTTGACGACAGCTATTGCTAATATGATTATTATGAGTTTTGGTTACGGGATCCATACTTTAATAGGGCTTGTAATAAATATTTTTAAGCAAGCAAACTTTCCGCATCCTTTTATTTATGGAATAAGTGTTATTCCTGTTACTTTAAGTATTGGAGTCATTGGTTTCCTTACTTTGCTTATAATAGAGCAGAGTAAACGTAAACGTTCACTGGCTGTACGCCATGCCGTAGATTTTGGGTAAGCGTTCATCCTTATGCTATTAAATGAAGAATCTTATCATTTCTACGTAGGCTAAAATTTATTCTGATATTTGCACTGTGCTGATATAAAAATAGATTCCCGCCTACGCGGGAATGACAGCATAAAGATCTATCTTAATGTAGGTACTGTTTAAAAACTTTGTCATTTCCGCGCAGGCGGAAATCCATTTTCATAGTTGCACAGTGCCAACATAGCAATAGATTCCCGCCTACGCGGGAAAGACAGTATGAAGATCTAGTTTAATGTTGATGCTGTTTAAAAACTTTGTCATTTCCGCGCAGGCGGAAATCCATTTTCATATTTGCACGGCGCCAACCTAAACATAGATTCCCGCCTGCGTGGGAATGACAGCATCAAAATCCATTTTAATGTTGGTACTTTTTAAGGCCTCTGTCATTTCCGCGCAGGCGGAAATCCATCTTCATATTCGCACGGTGCCAACATAATAATAGATTCCCGCCTACGCGAGAAAGACAGGGCCTTAGTCGACCTACATAATTGTTCACATAAACTAGTACAATCTAGCTTAAAAACTTTGTCATTTCCGCGTAGGCAGAAATCCATCTTCATAGTTGCACAGTGCCAACATAGCAATAGATTCTCGCCTGCGCGAGAAAGACAGGGCTGTTCTTAAATTGGCACTTTACTAGACAGTTAAGTTTTAGAATTTCTTGGTAAAATAGTTTAAAAGGTTTTATAAGTTATTTCCTCAGCTTTTGCTAAGTATAATAATTGATTGTTAAGTGTACAATAAAATTAACAATATAAGGTAGAAAATAACCAGTAGCCAAGCCTGCTAAAAGGCCAAATAAATGTCCTTCCCAAGAAACGCCTTTTTTGCCTGGAAAAATACCGAAAAAAATACCAGCAAAATAATAAACGGAAATGATGCCTAAGATAATTGCTGTGACACTACCTTGTGAGTAAATATTATTTACAAGTAGAGCCCAATAGCCGGTAATTAACGAGCTGGCGCCAATATGAATACCGGGCTTAGCAAAAAGCCATATCAATAAACCGCTAGCTAAAGTAATTACAACAGTAACTATAAGATAATAAAGAAAGCCATTAATTAAGATAAAATCACTAAGTACCAACAAAGGTATAGAGTTAAAAAATAAATGGTTAAAATTGGCATGAAGCAGTGGTGCAAATAAAATACCAGGCAGGCCTCTTAAATGTCTAGGAATAATGCCAAGATATAAAAGTTGTTGCTTAAAGACTAATAAATTTATAAAAAAAATACCCCATACTACCAACATAATACCGATTAAAATGGGTAGGTTAGCTTGGGTATTATTAATAATGTTGTTAAGACTTGTATTAAGTTCATTCAGCATTTTCAGGTTCTTCTTTAGCAAATACATTACAGAGAAGTTGTCCTTTAGCCAGTTGAAGTTTAATCTTTTGGCCAACTTCTACTTGTTCGGTACTAAATAAAATCTGCTTTTTAAAAGTTGCAATAGCATAACCTCGATCTAACGTTGCAAGCGGGCTAACAGCTTGTAATGTTGCCATATGATGAATTAATTGCTGTCTCAATTGTTCAATTTTTTGCAGAATTAGATTATCTAACATTTGTTTAATCTTTTGTACTTTTAATTTTAAATGTTGTAATTCAGAAATTGGATTTTTAGCCATTAAGGTCGTTAGATGAATATTAATTTTATGGCGATAATTATGGATAATTTTAATAGTTTGCTGATTTAATTGTTTTTCTAAATAGTCTATCGTTTGCCAATGTTGGCTAATTAGTTTTTCTGGTGAGGATAGGCTTGCTGTTTTATGAGCTAAAATTAATTGTTGTTGTTGAGTAATACGACAAATAGCTACATGCATTCTTTTTTCAAGCGTAACTAATAAGTTAAGTAATTCAATTTTATCAGGCGTTGCAGCTTCAGCAGCGGCAGTAGGTGTAGCGGCTCGTAAATCAGCTACAAAATCAGCAATAGTAAAATCGGTTTCATGTCCAACCCCAGAAATAATGGGTATTTCACTTTTATTAATTGCAAAAGCTAGTTGCTCATCGTTGAAAGGCCATAAATCTTCTATACTGCCGCCGCCACGAGCTAGTAGGAGCACATCTGCGTGCTTATCAATATTTGCCTGTAAAATAGCGTTAATAAGTTGCTCTGCGGCTCTTTTTCCTTGTACTTCGCATGGATAAATAATGACATCAGTTAAAGGGAAGCGTCTAGCTAGGGTACTTAAAATATCGCGAACCGCAGCGCCTGTTTGTGAGGTAATAACACCAATAACAGTAGGAAATCGTTTAACTGGTTTTTTTAAGTGCACAGCAAATAAGCCTTGCTGTTCTAACTTTTTTTTCAATTGTTCAAATTGTTGATACAATTCACCAATACCTGCTTCGATCAAGTTTTGTACTATTAGTTGATAATCACCTCGGGCTTCATATAAACTTAACTTACCATTAGCAATAACTTGTTGACCGTCTTTAAAATGTCGACTGGCATAAGTTTGGTAGTTGCGAAAAAAAACACAACGTATTTGAGCATTTTGATCTTTCAGTGTGAAATAGAGATGTCCTGAATTTGGCTGAGTTAAATTAGAAAGCTCACCTACTACAGCAACATTAGCCAGTTCATGCTCTAACCAGGAGCGAACTTGTTGATTTAATTCAGTCACAGTTATTGGCGCTAATTCTTGTTTTAAAATTGTCAATTTTTTCACTAATACTTTAAAAGTTAAGTGAGAACTAATTTATACATAATTACTTGCTGTTAAAAGACTTTTAATTAATTTAATTCTATTTTCATATGGATAGGTGCTAAATAATTTAGTTTAACCATTATCCTCAACTGGTTAAATTAGCCCAATTTATGATAGAAGTAGGTTAAATTAAGGTAGAGCAAAGTGCCAATTCATTTCCTGCGATAACTTTTCCAACATAATTTCCCCACGTATACTGTTACCCTTAGCGTTTACCCTCGGGCTAATAACTACTATACCGGCTTTACCTGGAACCACAGCAATGGTATAACCGGACACTCCGCTTTTAGCTGGCATCCCAGTTCTTACCATATGAGTTCCCGTCTCATCATATAGGCCACACGTAGCCATAATAGCCAAAGTTATTTTACAAGTAGAAGGCGAGATAATCTGTTCGTTAGTGATAGGATCGCGACCTGCATTTGCTAATAGAGTAGGTAAATATAACATTTGTTCTAATACTGCTTCATAAGAGCAAAGAGTAAAATATAAGTCTAACGTTTCATAAACATCAGTTTTTAAATTATTACGGCTTTTTAATAAATAAGCCAGAGAACGATTCCGGTTACCTGTCCTTTTTTCGGAAGCAAAAACGAGTGGGTTAATACTTAAGCGTTGATTAAAAAGTTTCTGTACCCAATGCTCTAGCCAAGCAAATTGTTGCTCTCCTTCACCAGGAATATGAGAGCAAAGCGTTATCGCGCCGGCATTTAGCATAGGATTTGAAGGCTTTGGACCAAATTGTTCTAAGCGTGTAATAGAGGCAAAATCATCTCCAGAAGGCTCTACTTTTACCCATTCAAAAACTTGTTCAGGGCCAAGTTCTTCAAGTAACCCAATGAGTGGTATTAATTTCCCGGTGCTTTGTAGGGTAATTGGTAAAAGTGGCTTATTGCTGTAAGAGAGGCTTTCTTTATTTAAAATGGCTACCGCAATAGCTGTTAAGTCTTTGTCTACATTTGCCAGCTCTGGAATATAATTAGCTGTCTGACCATCTTGATTAGTTTGTGCAAATTCAACGATTTTTTTTAATAACTTTAATGAAATATTTTTAGACATTGAGATAGGTTATAACAAAAAATAGTCATTATCTTAAATTTAGCACAGTAAAACAAATAATTAAGAAGTAGAAAAGCTTTAATTATAGTTTGACATAGCTTAGACCAGCAGAATTAACTACAATTAACACTTAAATAGAGGCTGCTTAAGATCGTTTAACTTCAATTAAAGTATGTAACTGTTGACCAATATCTGCCGAGCGCATTAGGCTCTCACCAATTAAAAAAGTATTAATATTATTTTCTAGCATCAATTTAATATCAGCAGCTGTATTAATACCGCTTTCAGTAATAACGATGCGATCAGCTGGTATATCTTTTGCTAAGTTAAGCGTTACCATTAAATCAGTAACAAAAGTATGTAAACTTCGATTGTTAATGCCAATTAAGGGAGTAGGGAGTTTAAGTGCTCGTTCTAACTCTTCTCTACTATGGCTTTCTACTAAAACTGCCATCTCTAAAGCCTGTGCTTCTTGACAAAAATCTAATAATTGAGCATCACTTAGCAAATCTACAATAAGTAAAATACAATCTGCGCCTAAGGCGCGACTTTCAGTAATTTGATAACTATCTATAATAAAATCTTTTCTTAAAACCGGTAGAGTGGTTACTTCTTTTGCCAAAGTTAAATAAGAATTATTACCTTGAAAGAAATTCGTATCAGTTAAAACTGATAAACAACTCGCTCCATTTTGCTCATAAATTTTAGCAATTGCTGCAACATCAAAATCATTGCGAATAGTACCCTTGCTAGGAGAGGCTTTCTTTATTTCAGCAATGATAGCTGGATGAGACTGTTTGATTGCAGCAACGAAATTTCGTGGGGAGTCGCTACATAATTCACGTAAAGTTTCTAAGGGCTTTTCTTTTTTTGCAAGCTCTATTTCTAATAATTTATGGGCTGCTATTTTTTTTAATATACTAGTTGTCATAATCAGTAAGGTTCAGAGTAAAATTGCGAAATTTTAAAAATTGCTGTTTAGCTGCGCCACTATTGATAGTAGTTTTTGCAATTTCTAAACCGGCTGGAAAATTATTAACTATATCAGCGCAATACAGTGCTAGAGCGGTATTTAATACGATACTATCATAAGCTGCACCTTTAGCGCCATCAAATACAGCTTCAATTAGCTTTAAGCTCTGCTCAGCCGAGTGAACAATAAGGTCATTTAAATCAGCATGGTAACAATTAAAGTCGCGAGGATTAATTGACCAAGCGACTTTTTTACCCTCACGATATTCAAGTAAATGTGTAGGGGCGCTAATACTAATTTCATCTAAACCGTCTTCTGAATGAAGTATAATTATGCGGTCACTACCTAAATTAATTAATACGTGTAATAGACTTTCTTGCCAAGTTTTAGAAAATACGCCTATTACTTGTTTTTTAACTTTTGCAGGATTTAGAACAGGACCTAGTAAATTAAAAAATGTTTTAATACCTAATTGTCTGCGTACTTCCTTAACTCGACGTGCTGCTTGATTAAAATGAGGGGTAAAAAGAAAACAAATATTAGTTTGTTGCAAGCAATGCTTTAATTGTTCATCCGTTAATTCAATATTAAAACCTGCTTCTAATAGTAAATCAGCACTACCACTTGAACTAGAAACTGAGTGATTGCCATGTTTAGCTACTTTAGCGCCTGCTGCAGCAGCAACAATACTGCTGGCTGTAGAGATATTAAAAGTGTGTTTGCCATCACCGCCTGTACCAGCTAGATCAATTAAGTCTTCGCCTAAATCAACAGTATGCATGGACGCTTGAATCGTTTTAGCAGCTGCAGTAAGTTCTTCAATTGTTTCTCCTTTAGCACGCATTAAAGCTAGAAAAGCGCCAATTTCTGCATCGGATACTTGATCATTGATACAAGCACTGATTACTTGCTGCATTTCACTAAAAGTTAGGTCTTTCCCACTAATTAAATATTCAAAAATCGTTGTGAGTTTCATAATTTAAAAAATTTGCTAATAATTGTAAGCCATGTTCGCTTAAGATTGATTCTGGGTGAAATTGTAGACCAAAAAGAGGATATTGACGATGAGAAATTGCCATAATTGTATTATCTGCCCAAGCATCAATAGCAAAGCTTGTTGGTAAGCTGGCAACATCAATGGCTAATGAATGATAACGCATCGCTTGAAAGGGGTTGGGTAGGTTATGAAATAATTTTTGCTTATGATGAGTAATGGATGAAGTTTTACCATGAATAGTTTCTGTAGCGCGAATAATTTTTGCCCCAAATGCATGTGCGAGGCATTGATGACCCAGGCAAATACCTAAAATAGGAATGCTTTGGTAAAAATGAGCAATGGTAGCTAGCGAAATCCCTGCATCTAAGGGCCCTTTAGGGCCGGGAGAAATAACAATATAAGCAGGTGCTAATTGTTCAATATCTGCAACAGTTAAATCATTATTTTTAAATACTCGGACATCTTGATTTAATATTTGAAAATACTGGACTAGATTGTAGGTAAAGGAGTCATAATTATCAATTAACAGTAGCATCATCAACCTTTAAATACGAATTTTGCATAAGAATTACCTAAAAACTCTACTAAATCAACAATTGATGAATTAAGAATAGATATTATGCTCAAATTAAATGCTAATTCTTTGTTTCTCTTTACTTCAAAGCTTCTTAATTTTAATTCTTGCTACAAGTAGTTATAATGAAAATTCTTCGCCAAGGTAGACAGTGCGAACTTGTTGATTAGCTAGAATTTCAGTTGGCGTACCTTCACATAAAATTTTTCCTTGATTAACAATATATGCTCGCTCGCAAATATCTAAGGTTTCTCGAACATTATGGTCGGTAATTAAAACACCAATATTTTTTTCACATAAATGAGAAATAATCCGTTTAATATCGATAACCGAAATAGGATCAACGCCTGCGAAAGGTTCATCTAATAATATAAAAGCAGGTTCTATAGCTAATGCTCGTGCTATTTCAACACGACGTCTTTCGCCACCTGAAAGACTTAAGCCTAAATTATTCGCTAAATGAGTAATATTAAATTCTTCAAGTAATTTAGATAACTTCTGCTTGCGGGTTTGGTTATCTAAATCTTTGCGCAATTGCAAAATAGAATAAATATTATCAGCAACAGACATTTTACGAAATACTGAAGCTTCTTGCGGTAAATAACCAATGCCAAGCCGAGCACGCTGATGCATGGGTGCTATGGTTATATCCTGAGTATCTAAATAAATTTTCCCTTCATCACAAGCCTGTAAACCAACTATCATATAAAAGCAAGTCGTTTTACCAGCTCCGTTAGGACCTAGTAAACCTACACATTCGCCACGTTTTATTTTAATACTAATATCGCTAACAACTACTCGACCTTTAAAAGATTTTTTTAAGTGTAATGCTGATAACTCATTCATGTTTTTTTACCTGAGTGAAAAATAATTGTGGTACGTAATTTTTTATTACCATACGTAACAACATGTTTTTTTTCTGTATCATAAGTAATTTTGGGTGCAGCTAAAGAGTCTTCACCTTGTTCTACCCGTGCGTTACCGATTAATACAATTAAATGTTTTTCAGCATAATAGTGAATTTCTAAAGCATAAGCATGTAAAGGAGGTTTATTGTCATCAGTTTGAGTCCAAAAATGAGCAGGTTCTTTTTCAGTTCCTAAGGCTTTTGCAAAGGTAAGCTTATTTTCTTCGTTACCTATAGTAATTGCTTCATTAGCGCGTAAATGAGTGGTTCCTTGATCAAATTGCACATTTCCTTTGTAGCTGCCTTGATGTGTTTGCTGATTTAAATCAGCTGAATCAGCACCTAGTTTGGCAATTGCAGTACGATCTTTTTCTAAAGCCAAAACCTGAAAACTAGCAAGCATAAGCAAGTATGGAATGCCTATCTTTCGCATTTTTGCAATAGGTCTAACAAGTCTGGACTTATACATTAGGTTCATAAGTTGCATGTGCATTATTTAATAATTCAACTCTTTTTTGATCGAGATAAGCATTCATTCCTTCAGAATGAATGACACTACCTGGTTGCCTAAATATAACAGCAAGATTTGTTGTAGCAAATTTTTGTTCAGGAAAATAAGTTAACTCTTCGGTTTTTAAAGTACTTTCAGGAGATTTAAGTCCTTTTTCTTGATGAATGACTACATTACCCCTTAAATTAATTTGCTTTCCTTTTTCAAAAGCTAACGCTTTTTGCGCATGGATGTCCCAATTAGGCTCATTCTCTTGTTTAAGAACAATATGAGGTGTAGCGAAAATATAAATATCTTTTTCTGGAATGTGTTTGGCTTGCGGACTTTCTAAGGAATGGGCTAAGGCACCTTTAGAATCAAACTGTTGAACTTTAAGACCTATTGCAATGGAGTCAGGAGTTTTTGCAAGTGTAGCAGTATCAAGTTTTTCTCCTTTGGGAGAGCTTGCAAAGTACCAACCTGAGCAGGAAAGCACAATTAATAAGCAAAAAATCCAAGCAGATTGTTTAGCAGCATTCATGATAATAAATACCTAGCTAGGGCCTCTTCTTGCTTCTGTTGGGCATTTAAAATAAGATCGCAAACTTCGCGAACCGCACCATAACCTCCAGCTTGTTGCGTTTGCCAGATAGCGAATTCTTTAATTTGATCTACAGCATTAGCTACAGCAATACCTAGACCTACTTGTTGTATGATAGCTAAATCAGGCAGGTCATCACCAATATAAGCAAAATATTCATTAGCAAAGCCCAGGCGTTCTTTTAAATGTGAAAAAGCGTTATTTTTATCAACCTGCCCTTTAAAATAGTACTGAATACCTAATTGTTCCATACGATAGTCGATGACAGCATTACGCGAAGTAGTAATAACAGCGACTTCTATACCTGCTGCCATCAAGAGCTTTAAGCCCATGCCATCTTGAACATGAAATGCTTTAAGTTCATTACCATAATTATCTAAATAAAGTTGTCCGTCTGTTAAAACTCCGTCTACATCACAAATTAGACATTTTATTTTTTTTGCTCTTTCTATTAAGTTCATTGTTATTAATTCTCACTTCTTAATATTAGGCTTCTTTTAAAAGTTAGTATTTAACGAAGTCTAATAGGTAATCTCTGTACTGAACTATAGCAGAAATTTTAACATAGAAACCTAATAAACGCCTGCTTTAAGTAAATCATGCAAATGGATAACCGCAATAGGACGCTTTTCTTCATCAATAACAACTAAAGAAGTAATAGTGAATTTTTCCATCATAGCTAAAGCTTCAGCTGCTAAAACTCCTTTAGAAATAGTTTTACAATTTTTACTCATAACTTCAGTAATTGGCGTTGTATTTATATCAATTTGTTGATTTAATGTACGCCTAATGTCGCCATCGGTGTAGACACCTGTTAAGAAACCTCGTTTATCAATTACGCAAGTCATCCCTAGTTTTTTGGCAGTTACTTCAATTAATGCTTCACTTATTGTAGCTGTTTCTGATACTAAAGGTAATGCATCCCCTACATGATAAAGCTCATCAATACGCAATAGAAGGCGTCGTCCGAGTGTTCCACCAGGATGTGATAAAGCAAAATCATTTTGATTGAAACCTTTGGCTTGTAGCAAAGCTATAGCTAAGGCATCGCCCATAACTAATGAAACGGTAGTGCTTGTAGTAGGCGCAAGTCCTAGTGGACATGCTTCTTGTTTAATACTAACGTCAAGAGAAACATCTGCCGTCTTGGCTAAGAGTGATTCCTTATTTCCAGTTAAAGCAATAATAGGAACCCGTAAGCGTTTAAGTAGAGGCAATAGGGTAACAATTTCATTAGTATTACCAGAGTTTGAAAGGGCAATGATTGTATCATCACCTGTAATCATTCCCATATCACCATGACTTGCTTCGCCGGGGTGTAAAAAAAATGATGGAGTGCCAGTACTTGATAAAGTAGAAGCAATTTTATTAGCAATATGACCTGACTTTCCCATTCCGGTAACAACAACTCGCCCACGACAATTAAGCAACAAATTACAAGCTTGCTCAAAGCGTTCATCAATACGTTGGGTTAATTCAAGTATGGCTTGTGCTTCTGTTTCAATAACAGCTAATGCTAATTTGCCGAAATTCATTTTCTTATTCTAGTAAGCAAATTGAGGAGCTTATCATACAAATTCTTACCTAACAAAAATTAATTTTTAAAGAAAAAAATTTAACTTTTATAATTATTTTGTGCCTTTATAGAGCTCAGTTTGTTTATTTAAATATCAAATTATTTTAAAAATAAATTTTAATAATTAAAATGATGAAGTTAAAACTTAAAAGTTTTTATTTTTATAATAAATTTCTTTATAGATGAAATATTTATTATAAAAAATAGTATTTTTTTTTAAGCGCCTATATACTAATTCTTTAACTTACTAAGAGAGTTTCATTATGCAGAATAGTTTGGTGAAAATCACCAATCTAACATTCAGCCGAGGCACTCGAGTCATCTTTAACAAGGTTAATATGACTGTTTCGCAAGGTAAAATTACTGCTATTATGGGACCTAGTGGTAGTGGCAAAACTACTCTATTAAAATTAATTGGTGCTCAGCTTCAGCCAGAGGCAGGAAAAATACTAATTAATGGTTTAAACATTCATCAATTATCGCGTAAAGAGCTTTACAAAGTAAGGCGAAAAATGGGTTTACTGTTTCAATCAAGCGCATTATTTACACATCTATCAGTGTTTAATAATGTAGCATTTCCTCTGCGAGAAAATACTAAGCTCAACGAAGTGATGATACGTGATATTGTACTTATGAAATTAGAAGCTGTAGGATTAAGAGGCGCGGCTGATTTGATGCCTGCAGAACTATCAGGCGGCATGGCAAGGCGAGTAGCTTTAGCAAGAACTATCGCTCTGGATCCTGAGCTAATGATGTATGATGAGCCCTTTACAGGCCAAGATCCAATTTCAATGGGCGTTTTAGTACGATTAATTAAATGTTTAAATGAATTATTAAATACAACTACAATTATTGTTTCTCATGATGTTGAAGAAACATGTTCCATTGCTGATTACATTTACTTAATTGCTGATGGACATATTATAGGGCATGGGACACCACAAGACTTAAAAGAATCATCAGAACCACAAATTAAACAATTTATGTATGGAGAACCTGATGGTGTGGTGCCTTTTCATTATCCAGCAAAGCCTTATATCGAGGAACTGTTAGATGCTTAATAAATTAGCGCAGGCAGGACAATGGGGTTTAAATACACTTCAAGCCATTGGTAATTCAGGCCGCTTTCTCTGTAGTGTGTTTATTCGTAAACCGGATATTCGCCGACTGTGGCCAGCACTTTTAAATCAGATTCATTTTGTTGGTTTTTTGTCTTGTTTAATTATTGTTGTTTCAGCACTTTTTATAGGAATGGTTGTAGGCTTACAAGGTTATAACACTTTACAAAAATTTGGTGCTGCTAGTCAGTTAGGGCAATTGCTTGCATTAAGTATTACTCGGGAATTAAGTCCTGTTGTAAGCGCATTACTTTTTGCAGGACGTGCAGGTTCGGCCGTGACCGCCGAAATTGGTTTAATGAAAGCTACTGAGCAATTAGCTAGTATGGATATGATGGGAGTTGATCCCTTAGGGCGTGTTTTATACCCTCGTTTATTAGCAGGCTTAATTTCCCTTCCAATTTTAACCTTAATTTTTTCAGCAGTTGCGGTGTATGGCGGTTATTTTATTGGGGTAGATTGGTTAGGTGTTGATGCAGGAAGTTTTTGGTCTAACATGCAGTCTGCTGTAAGTTTTAAAACAGATGTTTTAAGCGGAATTATCAAGAGTATTGTGTTTGCCTTGGTCGTTGCTTGGATTGCAGTTTTTCAAGGATTTAATTGCATTCCAACAGCAGGCGGTATCAGTCAAGCTACAACAAGAACGGTTGTCTATTCATCGTTAGCCGTTTTAGGGCTTGATTTTCTTCTAACAGCCATGATGATTGGAGGTTGGTAAATGAATAGTAAGCAACATTATATTGATGTCAGCGTTGGCTTTTTTATGCTGCTTGGTTTGCTAGCCTTATTGATTATGGTAATGAAAGTAAGTGGCATTTCTGAGCTTGCACTAAGTAAAGGATACCATATTACTGCTGAATTTACGGATATAGGCGGTTTGAAGGTACGAGCTCCTGTAACTATCGCAGGCGTTAAAGTGGGAGAGGTAACAAAAATTGAACTGCAACCGAGTGAGTTGAATGCAAAAGTTACCATGTTATTACGATCTGATAAATCTATCCCTTTTGAAGATACTACTGCGCGTATTTTAACAGAAGGGTTATTAGGTTCTAATTATATTAGCATTGTGCCTGGCTTTGATGATGACAGTGATCGCGATCATCCTTATTTGCGAGACGGAGATAAAATTCCTAAAACGCAAGAAGCAATTATTCTTGAAAATTTAATTGGTCAACTTTTATTTAACATCAAAAAATAGGTGGAGCTCATGAAAGTAATAAAATTAGTTATTTTAGGCCTTTTTTTATCTTTAATGCAAAATATATGGGCTCAGTCGTCGCCTATTCCTATGTTACAAGCTACAGCTGATCAGATTATTGCTACACTTAAGCAAAATAAACCCAATCTTAAGAAAGATCATACTATTATTTATCAAGCTGTAGAGCAACATTTAGTACCAAAAGTTGATGTAAATGGAATGGCACGTTCGGTTTTAGGACGTCAAGCATGGACTAAAGCTACACCTGCTGAACGTAATGAATTTGCTCAAGCTTTTACTCAACTTGTGA
This sequence comes from Legionella sp. D16C41, assembly GCF_048541585.1. Taxonomy (NCBI): domain Bacteria; kingdom Pseudomonadati; phylum Pseudomonadota; class Gammaproteobacteria; order Legionellales; family Legionellaceae; genus Legionella; species Legionella sp. D16C41. The sequence goes on from NZ_CP183303.1 coordinate 1,409,622, forward strand.
TTCGTACTTATGCAAATCCATTAGCAGAATACACTAGTGAAACAATAAAATTCTTACCTGTTAAAGGTTCATTAGATAAACGTTTCATTAGAGTAAACAGTTTAATTGTTCGACCTAATGGCAATAATATTCCACTTAACTACAGTTTGGTTGCAAAAAATGGTGAATGGAAAATTTACGATTTAAGCGTTGAAGGAGTAAGTCTTTTACAAAGCTTCCGTTCACAATTTGCTCAAGCTTTGCAGTCATCAGATATACAAACGCTAATCAAAGAAATGCGTGAGCGTAGTAAAAAGGCAGCTTAAAAATGAATAGTTCTTCGTTTATACCAGGGCAAAATTTAACATTTTCAACAATTGAAAGTGAAAGGAAAAGGTTGCTAAATTATTGTCGTAGTAACGAAGAACAGATGTTATGTCTTAATCTTAAAAATGTTTCTTTATGCGATAGTGCCGGACTTGCTTTTTTGATTGATTTTAAAAGGCTGGCACGAAAATATAATAAACAGAGTAAAATAGAAGGTTTTACAGAAACCATTTTGGCGCTAGCAGAGTTTTATGGAGTAGATAAAATATTGATAACTAATGAGATAGATTAAAACATAATGGGTTGGGCTTTGGCTCAACCTACCGCTTCTATCAGGTTATTTATAGTATAATTTAGTACCTGTAGGTCGGGCCAAGGTCTAATAGCTAAGGTTCTAGCGCCTACATCCCGTGACTTGTCCACGTGATCCAAAATTCTAGTCTTTGACTAAGATGCTTGGCTCTCTCGGACGAGCCGAGGGATGTAGATTGAGTCAAAAAGCTTTAAGGCAGCGCCATTAGGCTAAGGCCCGACAAATAATCGAATTTTATTATTTATTTAGTTAGAAATAACTAATCGTTTTATTTAAATTTGAGCTCACCTATTTAAATCACAAAATTATTCTTTACTATTTTGCATAGTTGATTTAAGCAGAAACTGTACTTTACCAATTTTAAAGCATAAACTTGCTAATTTTTTTATAAATTAATCTCAAGTCTTTTATATTATTTGCCGATGCTCTTAAGCAGGAGCAGCAATAAAATGGACGAGTGCTATTTTTCTTGCTACTAAATTGGGCAGCTTCGGCTAATAAAAATAAGAATACCCTTAAGTGAGATGTTATGTTGACTAATGATGCCTTAGAAGAACAACTACGTAATATTAAAGATATCCATTATGCCAAAGTTGAAGGTGATGGTTACCATTACCAAATCACTGTAGTTTCAGATGCTTTTATAGATAAATCTCCTGTTATGCGACAACAATGGGTTTATGGAAAATTAAAAGAATATATTACTTCAGGGAAGCTTCATGCTTTAAGTATGAAAACCTGGACAAAAGAAGAATGGGAGAAAAAACGTGGATAAATTAATTATTAATGGTAACAAAGCTTTAAATGGTGAAGTTGTTATTTCAGGTGCTAAAAATTCAGCACTTCCCATTTTGGCTGCCACGTTATTGGCTACAGATAATGTAACAATTCGCAATGTACCTCAGCTTCGTGATGTCAATACCATGATAGCATTACTAAAGCAGTTAGGTGCGCAGGTAGTACTTGGTGAAGATATGAGTATCCAAGTAGATTCCAGTTACGTTGATAAAATGGTTGCACCCTATGAATTAGTCAAAACAATGCGTGCTTCTATTTTAGTGCTAGGTCCGCTCTTATCACGTTTTTGTAAAGCCGATGTTTCTTTACCTGGCGGATGTGCTATTGGCACAAGGCCAGTTGATTTACATTTAAAAGCATTAAAAGCAATGGGTGCTGATATTACTGTTAAGAATGGTTTTATTAAGGCACGCTGCAAAAAAGGGCGCTTACAAGGTAGACCTTTATTATTTGATACGGTGACTGTAACGGGTACAGAAAATATTATGATGGCAGCGGTACTAGCTGAGGGAAAAACGACAATAAAAAATGCAGCTCGTGAGCCTGAGATAGTAGATTTAGCAAATTTTTTGAACCAAATTGGTGCAAAAATAACTGGTGCTGGTACAGCTACAATTGAAATTGAGGGTGTTGAAGCACTAGGTGGTGGGGCATACTCGGTTATGCCTGATCGAATTGAAGCGGGAACCTATTTAGCTGCTGCTGCAATTACACGTGGTAAAGTTACTGTAAGGCGAGTTAAGCCAGAAAATTTATTATCTATGTTATGTAAATTTGAAGAAGCAGGTGCTGAATTAAACATGGGTGAAGATTGGATATGTTTAAACATGCATGGTTTTCGACCTCAATCAGTGAATATTACTACCGCACCTTATCCCGCGTTCCCTACCGATATGCAGGCACAATTTATGGCGTTAAATGCAGTAGCTGAAGGTGCTTCTTCCGTTACGGAAAACATTTTTGAAAATCGCTTTATGCATGTTCAAGAATTACAACGTATGGGTGCTCAAATACAACTTAATGGTAATACGGCCTTAATTAATGGAGTTGAACATTTAACAGGTGCGCCAGTTATGGCTACTGATCTGCGGGCTTCGGCAAGCCTTATCCTTGCAGCTTTAATTGCTGAAGGGGAGACGCAAATAGAGCGCGTTTATCATGTCGATAGAGGTTATGAACGTATTGAAGAGAAGTTATCATTGTTAGGTGCAGATATTAAACGCGAGTCAGACAGATGATTTTATGCTTACAGTTGGTTCAGTATATTCAAGAGTTATTAACTTGCTCCAATTTTAATGATTATGCGCCAAATGGTTTGCAGGTAGAAGGTAAGGAGGCAATATCATCTATTGCAACTGCCGTGACTGCCTCTGAGAGTGTAATTAATGAAGCTATTAATTTGCAGGTTGATGCATTGCTCGTTCATCATGGATTTTTTTGGCGTGGTGAAAAACCAACCATTACGGGAATGAAACGCGTAAGGATTGCTAAATTATTAAACCACGATATTAATTTATTAGCTTACCACCTACCACTAGATTGTCATTTGGAATTAGGCAATAACGCCTGTTTAGGTCAATTATTAGATTTGCAAGATTTAAAACAACATCGTATTGGAAATACACCAAATCTATTGTGGTCAGGTTCGTTTTCATTGAATAAAACTAGTGATGAAGTTCTATCATTATTAACTCAGCAATTAAAGCAAAAACCTATCCATATACCTGGCAATGATAAATCAATTAAGACAATTGCTTGGTGTAGTGGGGCAGCTCAAGATTTGATAGAGGAAGCGCATGCGCTAAAAGTAGATGCTTATCTAAGTGGCGAGATTTCAGAAAGAACTTTTTATCAGGCGAAAGAGTTAGGCATTCACTATTTTGCTTGTGGGCATCATGCAACTGAACGTTACGGTATTCAAGCTTTAGGACAACATCTTGCAGAAAAATTTAATTTAACACATCAATTTATTGATACAGAAAATTTTATCTAATACAAAGCAAAAACTTTAAGTTTTCTATAGTTAAGATCCAGAAAAGATATTCTGGATCTTTTAGTAGCAGTTTTAACTAGAAGCTTATTAAGTTATAAATTTTATTCCTTGTTCATCCTCTATAATCTCCTCTTGCTTATCTGAGACTTCTTCAATAGTAACTGTTTGTTTTTCTTTTAATTTATTCATTAATTCTTGTAAATGAGGTAACTCTTGCTCGGAAGGAACCGCCCATTTAATTTTAGCTTCTTCATCACCAATTTTTATAATAAATCCTTCTTCTGTATTGCTAATTATAATAGGCTTCTTTTCATAATCGGCTGCAGTAATTTTTTCAAATTCGGGTAATTCCATAACTTTTAATTCATTACCATTTAAGACGCGGTGGCCGTTTGTTAGTGTAAAACCTGTAGGAAGAGTGTTTGTTTTGCCGCTATAAGCGGTTGCAATTAACGTACATGCGCTACTAAGTAATTTCCAACTTACATCAAGCGACATTCCAATGCCCCATCCTATTCCATTACCTAATAAACGCATAGCAGAGCCTAAAAGATAGGCAAATGAGACACCAAAAAAAGTATCAAGCAATTTGCCTGCATAAGTTGGTGCAATTAGCAAAATACCCATACTCGATGTTGATCCCAACAGTAAAACTAAACCACTAGCAAAAACAGCTGTAAAAGCTTGCCGCATCGGTAATAGAGAATAAGATTTAGAAGTAAGGTCACCTAATAACCAGCCTACAGAAGTGCCTGCAGCTTGCAAAGGTAAACCAAATAAAGGCATAGTAACAGCTGTAATAGGATATTGTTTGCGCCAGTTTCGATCTGGACGGTTACATTCTTTATTAATAAAAAGATTAAATTTATTCCATTCTAAATCATTTATATAGTGACTCTTAGTGTTACTTACTGTGGCTGATAATAGACTATTAACTTTATTTAATGGTGTTGTAAATATGAAATTTTGGGCGGCCAATAAAGAACAGGCATAAGATTCGTCATCTACGAGATTGTTTTTATTTAAAGATAGTGCTTCATCTAATAATTGCACCAGTATCGCACTACTACCACTACGAATTGTATAAGTTTCATCAATTTGATTACGTATGTAAAAAGTGACAGCAACTAAAATTCTTAAGGCTAATAAATGTTCTTGAAGTTCTTCTGCAGTATGGAAATCTAAATTAGGCTTTAACTTATCGTTAAGTAGTGTTAACCAATTTTCGATAAAAGTTATTTGCTTTAGACGTGTCTTTATATCTTTTTTACCAAAAAATAATGATACTTTATAAGGATGTGGTGAAGACTCTAAATTTAACTTGGTTCGATTTTCATAATCTGTGCGAAGGGTTTGTAATTTTTTTAAAAAACTATCGGTAAGTACTAGGTGCATTTTTACCTCACGTCCGTTGTTGAGAAGTGGTCTTTAGTATATTAAGAGCGTTTGTTCAAAAAATGCAATAGACTTCTTTCTAAACGCTATTGCAGCAACCAATTGCTAAGTTGCGGCAGTGCTCAAATTTTCTTGTAATAATTCTTCCTTCAAATTTTAGCCAATATTTTGAAAAAATATGGCAAATGATATAGTAGAATTTCAATAAAAGTTCAAAAGGATGTATTTATTGAAAAAAATTGCTTATTTATTAAGAATTCCGCAGTGGAGCAAATCCGCCTTTGTTTTTTTAGGCGTAATTTATTCGGGATTAACATCTTATATAGTTTATGCTTTTTTAGCAGCTTTGGCTTTCTGCCTGTTATCCAGTGCTGTATATATTTATAACGACTTACAAGATCGCGAACATGATAGAATGCATCCGCAAAAATGTAGGCGGCCTTTAGCTAGTGGTGAAATTTCTTTAAATTGGGCACTAATTGTCCTATTTTTTTTACTATTTGTAGGATTATTTTTAGCTTGGCAGATATCCACTACGTTGGTGCTAATTTTAAGTTGCTACTTAGTTATTAATTTAGCTTATAACTATAGTTTAAAACAAATTCCTGTTTTAGATGTTATCTGTATAGCAAGTGGTTTTATGCTTCGTGTACTTGCAGGGACATTAGGTATTGGCCTGCCAATATCTTGGTGGTTAACTTCAACAGCTACCTTAATTAGTCTATTTATTGCTTTCTGTAAGCGAAGACTAGAAAAACAATTAATTGTACATGTTGACACAAGAGCCGTATTAAAAAAATATTCACAAGCTACCTTAGATGGTTTAATAATTTTAACCGCAGCTGGATCTTTTCTTTCTTATTTTCTTTATACAATACTCGCGCGCCAGGAATCTTTTTATTTTTTGTTAACTCTACCTTTTGCAGCAATTGGAATTTGGCGTTTTGCTTGGCTTTCTTCTAGGACTGTTTATGATGATGATCCTATTTCAGTTTTTATTCATGACCCGCTCTCCCGACTAAACCTATTAGTTTTTTTATCACTTACATGGGTGGCCTTGGCAAATGGGTAAAAAAACTTGGCTATTATTATTTTTAACAATTAGCTTTGCATACTTAATCGTCTTACAAATAACTACTATTTGGCCTTTTACGGTAGATGATATGTATATTAGCCTTCGTTATGCTAAGCATTTGGCAAACGGTCAAGGTTTATTATGGAATGTTAATGAGCCGCCCGTGGAGGGCTACTCTAATTTTAGCTTTGTAATGTTTGCAGTATTAGCGATTAAGCTTGGCCTAAATCCTGTGGTTACTCTTAAAATGATGGGTTTAGTAGGATTATTATGTGCAACTTGCAGTATATATTTACTCACTCGCCTATGGTTTTCGCCTCTTCTATCCTTACTTCCTTGTTTTGGAATGGTACTTTACCGTGGACAAATTATTTGGGCAGTTAGTGGTTTTGAGACAACAACTTACCAAGCCTTGCTCTATTTTTCTCTCTTTGCTTTACTCAGGGGGCTTGGTTATCAAAATTATCCTAAGATTAGAGCAAAAAGTAGTCAACTTGGTTTTATTATTAGTGGATTATTACTTGCTTTTGCTAGCTTAACTCGGCCAGAAGGGCCATTTTTTATAATATTATTTTATACTATTGCTTGGTTTGATAGCTTTCGAGACAGTAAGCCTTTTTTATTCTTAGGCCTTTTAGTTTTTTCTCTTATTTATATTCCTTATTTTGGTTGGCGTCTATACTATTTTGGCCAATTATTCCCTAATTCTATTCATTGTAAGGGCTTGGTAGCCTCCTATTTTGGACAACTTGATAAAAGCTATTTACAACTTGCCTGGCCATTTTTATTGTTAATTAGTCTAGCTATATGGAAGGCTAAAGATCGTCTTCATTATTACTTTTGGTTACCCAGTGTTACTTATTTATTACTTTTAATTAGTGCAGATCCCATTGTGGCTTTTGAAAATCGCCTATTTTTACCAGCGTTTATTTTACTTCTACCTCTAAGCTTAAAAGGAATAGGTATTATAGTTAATTATTTTCTTGAAAATGGAAGTCAAGATAACTATTTTCATTTTATTGTAATAATTATTGCTATTTGGATAGGATTTTTCTTTATCCCAGCTTTAAGTTTAAGTAATTTAGCCTATTTTACTATTAATCCACAAAGAGGGCAGTTATTACGAGAGCAAATATTGTATTGGCTTGAAAAGAATATACCACCTAAAAGTCAAGTTGTACTGGCTGATAGTGGGCTTATTCCTTATTATAGTTCTTTAAATTTTATTGATTCTTTTTGCTTAAATAATAAGGAAATGGCTAAAAACCCTGACAAAAATTCAGCTGAACAGGAATGTATGCGAATTATTAAGCAAAAGCCTAAGGTTATTATTGTCTCTTCATTAAGAGATAAAAAAAGTACTTATCCACCCGTAGATGCTTGTTTACTTAAATATATAAAATCAAGTAATAATTATGTTTTTAAAATAGCCTTTCAAACTGGTGCATCAAATGCTACATATTATTATGAAATTTATACTGCATTGCATTAAAGCTATAGTAAGGTAGAATTATTTATTATACCGCTTAAAGTGGCAATTCAAACTTCTAAGCAAATCATTCGTGAGGTAACTGATATTGATAGACAGTATGATAGGATTAAATAATCAATGCAGACACTAAAATTAGTTTTATGGAAACTTTATAAGAAATTGCCTGTAATTACTTTTGATATTTTAGCAATCCCTGTAGCTTGGTATTTATCTTATTGGTTACGGTATAATATGAATCCGTTGCCGAACCATTTCAAAAATGAACATTCTTTAGCAGCGCTTGCTATTTTATTAGTTTTTCAGATAGGTTGTTATTATTATTTTAAAGTTTATCGAGGCCTATGGCGTTTTTCATCTATTAATGATGTTATGCGGATTATTAAAGCCGTTACAGTAGCAATCATATTAACTTTGCCAGGTCTTTATTTAACTTCCATCTTGGGGCATATTCCACGCTCTGTATTACCTTTATATAGTATTATTTTAACGACGTTACTTTGTAGCGGCCGATTGTTTATGCGTACTTATCGGGAGCGACATAATCAAAATTTAGCACATAAGTGTGTTTACCGCGTTTTAATTATTGGTGCAGGTCATGCAGGTGAAGGTTTAGCACGAGACATGCGGCGAACAACCACCTATGCCCCGGTGGGTTTTGTAGATGATAATCTTAATAAACGTGGTATGGAAATTCATGGCATTAGAGTTTTAGGTTCTACTCGAGAGTTACCAGAGCTTGTATTAGAGCATGAGGTGAATTTAATTTTTATAGCTTTGCCATCAGCACGTTCAGCAGCAATGCGGCGAATTGTTAACCTTTGTGAAAAATGCAAAATTCCTTTCCGTACTCTTCCAAGTCTATCTGATTTAGCTTCAGGGTTAGTTAAGGTTAATGCCTTGCGTGAAGTTAATATTGAGGACTTATTAGGCCGAGATCAAGTACATCTAGATTGGAGTAAAATTGGGGCTGCTATCTATGATAAACCGATTGCTATTACTGGTGGTGGAGGGTCTATTGGGTCTGAATTGTGTCGCCAGATTATGAAGTTAAAGCCAAGCAAGCTGCTTATTATAGATAATTCAGAATTTAATTTATACACTATTGAGCGCGAGCTGAGAAATACTTATCCACATGCAGTCATCATGCCCGTATTAATTTCGGTAACGGATTATATGGGAATTAATTTTCATTTAAATAAATTTAAACCATATATTGTTTTTCATGCAGCAGCTTACAAGCATGTTCCAATGCTTGAAGATCAAATTCGAGTTGCTGTGCAAAATAATGTTTTAGGTACTCAAATTGTAGCTGAAGCTAGTGTTAATTCAGGAGCTAAAAAATTTATTTTAATATCTACTGATAAGGCTGTTAATCCAACTAATGTAATGGGTACCACAAAACGAGTTGCTGAAATCTATTGTCAAAATTTAAATGAACGTGTAGAAACCCAGTTTATAACTGTGCGATTTGGCAATGTTTTAGGTTCTACAGGAAGTGTAGTACCATTATTTCAAAAACAGTTACAAGAAGGTGGACCTCTAACGGTTACTCACCCTGATATTCAACGTTACTTTATGACCATTCCAGAAGCATGTCAACTTATCTTACAGGCAATGATTAATGGTTTTGGTAGTGAAATTTTTGTTTTAGATATGGGTGAATTAATAAACATTAGGTACTTAGCTGAACAAATAATTCGCTTAGCAGGCAAAGTACCCGGGCAAGATATTCAAATAAAATATATAGGCTTAAGGCCCGGTGAGAAATTATTTGAAGAATTATTTCATGAGTCAGAAGAATTGACGCAAACCGAACATGAAAAATTATTTAAAGCAAAATTTCGTAAACTTGATTGGAGTGAGTTAACTCATACACTTAGATTACTTGCAGATGCTTGCGAACAACATAATAATGATGAGTTACATATTTTGTTAAAAAGTTTAGTACCTGAATTTAAATCTCAATTGGATCCTGTCTTTTAGGTCATTAACTAGAAATTTTTAACTCATTATAAATATTGAGTTTGCGAAATTAATATACTAATCGTATCAAAATGGAAAAGTTGTAATAGATTAGGCGTTATCTTAAATCTTGATGAAAAGTTTGATTAGCGTGCAATTTAGACTCAAATGATACTTGAAAAACGCAATGTAGCATTTTACATAAGTTTTGAAGCGTAATTTTAGTTTAAACGGCATCAAAACCAGCTTTTCGGTGAGAAAGAGATGATCCCTTACAAGAAGTTTACTTGTAACTCAAGGAATATATCGCATGATAGATAGAGTTTATCAAATCTATTGGCAATTAAAAAAAATAGCTAAAATTACTTTACCCATCCTATTAATTATCAGCTGTTCAGATAATAAATCTCCACCTGCCCAGCCTAAACTAGAAGTGCAGGTTAGTAAAGTTAAAACATCTTACGTTCCTACTTATAAAGAATACATTGGAATTACTCGCTCAATAGCAAGTGTTGATATTCGTGCTCGTGTGCAAGGATTTTTAATTAAAATGAATTTTGTTGAAGGTGCAATGGTTAAGAAGAATCAATTATTATTTGTTATTGATCCACGCCCATTTGAAGCACAATTAAATTTAGCACAAGGTCAACTTTCACGGAGTATTGCAGATAAGGAATTTCAACAAATTCAATTCTTACGATTAAAAGATTTAGTGGCTAAAGGGGATGTAGCGAAAGCTAATTTTGATCAAGTTACAGCACAATATAGAGAGGCAACTGCTCAAGTAGAAATTCAAACAGCGCAGGTTGAACAAGCAAAAATTAATTTAAGTTATTGCTCAATGTATTCTCCTATCGATGGCATTATTAGTCATAAATATGTCGATGTTGGTAATCTAGTTGGTGGCGGTTCGAATACGTTATTAGCCAATGTAGTGCAACTTAATCCTATTTATGTGGAATTTAACCCAAGTACAACTGATTTTACTGAGTTTTTAAAATATCAGGCTAATATGCCTTTTAAAGTTGAAGTAACTTTGCCTAATGATAAAAAAACTCGTTTTTATGGAAAAGTTAATTTAGTTAACAATCAAGCAAATGTATCAACTTCCACAATTTTAATGCGAGCTATTATTGATAATCCTAAAAACCTTCTCTTACCAGGTATTTATGTTAATGTAAGATTAGCTCTTAGCGATAAAAGTCCTGCTATTTTAGTACCTATTGCTGCTGTATTACAAACTCAAGAAATGCGCTCTGTGTATGTTGTGACTTCCAATAATAAGGTCCAATCGCGTACTGTTACCATTTCAGGTCAACAAGGTGAAAATTATATTGTTACTTCAGGACTTAAAGAAGGAGATAGGCTTATTCTAGATGGCTTACAAAAGATTCAGCCTGGCATGGATGTTATACCGCATTTGGTTAGTAAATAGGGATAGAATAACATGGTTAAATTTTTTATATACCGCCCTATATTTGCCATGGTAATCGCAATTTTAATGGTATTAGTTGGCGGTATTTGTATTTTAATTTTACCGGTAGCTCAGTATCCTTCAATTGTTCCTCCTGTTGTTCAAGTGAGCGCACAGTATTTAGGTGCAGGGGCAGGGGTTGTTGCTGATACAGTAACAACGCCTTTGGAGACCAATATTAATGGTGTGGAAGGCATGATTTACATGACTTCCTCTAGTACAAATAATGGCAACTCCAATATCAATATTACTTTTAGAGTCGGTTATGATATTGATATTGCTGCAGTAGATGTTTTAAATGATGTCAACACTGCAACTCCCTTAATTCCTCAAACGGTAGGTAAATCTGGAATTACCATTAAAAAAGCCTCTACCAATATGGTCTTGGTCGTGAATTTACTAAGTAAAGATAATAGCCTTGATGAATTTTTTCTAAGTAATTATGCACAAATTCAAATAACTCCAGCTCTACAACGTGTATATGGTGTAGGGAATGTAACTAATTTTGGCTTATTAGAATATTCAATTCGAATTTGGTTAGATCCAGATAAATTAGCTAGTATGGGTATTTCACCGCAAGATGTTATTGAAGCTGTTGCAGAACAAAATCAGCAGGCAGCGGTTGGTGTAATAGGCCAGCCGCCTGTGCCTAAAAATACGCCTTTTCAATATCAACTTTCAACACTTGGTCAACTAAATGAAGTTAGTCAGTTTGAAGATATTATTGTTCGCGTTAATAGTAATAGCCAGATAGTGAGGATAAGAGATTTAGGTCGTGTAGAAATGGGCGCGCAAACCTACACTACAACGTCTAATTTTAGCGGTAAACCAACAGCTAGTATCGGTGTATATCAACTACCTGGATCAAATGCTATCCAAGTAGCAAATAATATTCGCCAGGTTATGCAAAATTTATCAAAAAATTTTCCACCCGGCATGACTTACACTATTGCCTACGATACTACTAATTTCGTGCGTGAATCCCTTAAAGAAGTTGTCAAAACATTATTGGAAGCTATTGTTTTAGTATTCATTGTAGTTTTTGTATTTCTTCAAAATTGGCGTACTACCTTAATTCCTTGTATTGCAATACCCGTATCATTAATTGGAACGTTTGCTCTATTAGAAATTTTTGGCTTTTCTATTAATACATTAAGCCTTTTAGGTCTCGTATTAGCTATTGGTTTAGTAGTAGATGATGCAATTGTAGTAGTTGAAAATGTTGAGAAAAAACTTGAGCAGAGCATTACAAATATTAAAGAAGCAACCCTTGCAGCAACCCAAGAAGTTCAAGGGCCTATTATTGCTACAACTTTAATTCTATTAGCAGTATTTGTTCCAGTAGCGTTTATTCCTGGAATGACAGGAAGTTTATATAATCAATTTGCTTTAACTATTGCTTTTTCTGTTGCCTTATCTGGTATAAATTCATTAACGTTAACGCCGGCATTATGTGGGCTTCTTTTAAAACAAAAAAAAGAAAATAAATTTTTTCTTCTTCGTTGGTTTGAAATAGGGTATGCAAAACTACTGTACTATTATCAGCTTGCTGTCAGATATTGTATTGGTCATAGTAAATTAGTATTAATTATTTTTGGTATTTTGGGTTTAGTAACCGCAATTGTTTTTTATCGCTTACCGACTTCATTTATTCCAGATGAGGATCAAGGGTATTTTATGGTTATTTTAAAAGGCCCAGATGGTTCTTCGCTTTATCGCACCGAGCAGACTATTAGCAAAGTGCAAGCTCTTTTGGGTAAGACACCAGGTATAGCTAGTAGCATAGCTGTGAATGGCTATAACGTGATTGATTCAATTAATGAGCCAGATTCAGCAGTGATATTTGTTATTTTAAAACCTTGGGAGGAGCGCAAAACGGCAGAATTAAGTGCATTTGGTATTATGGCAAAGTTACAAAAACAATTTAATAATATCAACGAAGCAATGATTTTTACAGCGAATGCACCAGCTATTCCCGGCTTAGGTTCAGTAAGCGGCTTTCAATTAGAAGTTGAAGATAGAAGTTATCAAGGTGTAGAGTTCTTAGCTAAAGCAGTTGATAAAATGGTAGCTGAAGCAAATAAAAGGCCAGAGCTTAAGTCACTTTTTTCTAATTTAAATACTAAAGTACCGCAATTTTACTTAGACATAGATAGAACTAAAGCTAAAGCGCTTGATGTTTCAATCTCAAGTTTACTTATTACTCTACAAACTTATTTAGGTGCCTATTACGTCAATACATTCACCAAATACGGACAAACTTATCGAGTTCAAATTCAGGCAGAAGGAACTGCACGTGAAGAAACTGCTGATATCACCAAATTATATGTGAAAAGTAATAAAGGTAATATGGTGCCTTTATCAAGCCTAGTTAAAGTGAAACTAATTAATGGCCCTTTTAATATTCCTCATTATAATCTCTACAATGCAGCAATGATTACTGGCAGTCCTGCTCCAGGATATAGTTCAGGTCAAGCGCTAGCTGCAATAGAAGATGTAGCAAATAAGGTTCTACCAACAGGCATTAATTATGAATGGACTGGTATTACCTATCAACAATTACAAGCGGGTAATTTGGCAGCACTTATTTTTATACTTTGCCTCGTGTTTGTGTTTCTTTTTTTAGCAGCACTTTATGAAAGTTGGTCCATGCCATTTATGATTTTACTTGCAGTACCTTTAGCATTACTTGGCGCAGGTCTTGCCTTAATGATAAGGTCTTTAGCACTTGATGTTTATGCTCAAATTGGTTTGGTTTTGTTAATTGGCCTTGCTGCTAAAAATGCTATTTTAATTGTTGAGTTTGCTAAAGATAAACACGAAGCGGGTGCAAGTATTGTAGAAGCTGCTCTAGAGGCAGCTCGCTTGCGTTTAAGACCCATTTTAATGACTGCTTTTGCTTTTATATTAGGCGTTTTACCTCTAACAGTTGCTACAGGTGCTGGTGCGGCTAGTCGTCATTCAATAGGAACAACTGTTTTAGGCGGCATGCTAGTTGCCACTATTCTAAGCCTTTTAGTTGTGCCTGTGTTTTATGTAGTAATCGAAAGAATACGTGAGCGCCGACATAAAAGAAAAAGTGCTTCCACGCGGGAGTTATTATAGAGCGGTAATGAATTTCTTACTGATAGGTAAGTTGGGCTAAGCTTTAAGAGCGGAGCAGGCAGAGGCGCATTTGAGTTTTATTTGAAATCGCCGAAACCCTCTTTGCGCCTCGGGCCAGAAGCCCTTATCTAACAACATTCCAAAAAGTGCTCAAATCCACCTCTGCTTTAGGCATGAAAAGGCTTAAAATTAAGTGCGGCTGCAAGGATTGCTTAGGCTAATAACTCTTGTTGACTAAGAGCCTGCCCAAACCTCACAAATACTTAATTTTTATCAGGAAAAATATCCTTAAATTGAATATGTTGATTACGCTCCATGATTTCTGGCCTGCGCTTATGAAAGCCACCTAATTTATAGATTAAAATAGGAACAACAAAACTAGCAACTCCCATGACAAAGGCTATTTTGTAAGTAGGATCTTTGTTCATACATAAAAAGATTAAACACGCAACCATTAATAAGATGGCAACTATTCCTGTATAAGGAGAGCCAGGTGTTTTATATTGCAGATCATCTGTTGTATAACCCGCCTTGTAGAGACGACGACGAAAATTAATTTGTGCCCAACATAAAGAAATCCAGGCTGTAGCACCGGTAAAGCCTGAAACTAAGAGCAAAGCAATATATAAAATTGATTGCCCAAAAAAATAACTTGTGGCGAGTAAAATCCAAATTGAAATTAAAGTCACTATTCCTGCATTTTGCGGAACAAAATTACGATTTAATTTACTAAGCGGGTGGGGCGCCATACCATTTCGAGCTAGGGCATTTAAAGAACGTACAATTCCATAAACGCCCGAATTTGAACAAGATAGTGCAGCAGTAAGCGTTACGAAACTTGTAGCGGCACCTGCCCAATGTAGACCATAGAAATTAAGTGCATCAGCGAATACAGAATTATCTAAACTTGCTTGGCGCCAGGGAAAGATTAAAACTAAACAAAAAACAGGAATGATATAGATAAAGAGGATTCGATAAGTTACATTGCGTATAGCCCTAGGAATCATCCGCGCCGGATCAATAGATTCACCAGCAGCAAGACCAATAATTTCTGAACCTTGATAATTAACTAATAAAAGTACCATTGCCGTTAGCAAGGCAAAAATACCATTGGGAAATAAGCCACCTTGGTCAAAAATAAATTTACCACCAATAATAGTATTAGGTTGAGGGCCATGAATAATACCTAAGAAAATTAACATGGCTAAAAAGACAAAAGCTAGAAGAGCAAAAATTTTAATTACAGCTAGCCAAAACTCTATTTCACCAAAAGTACCTACTTTAGCAATATTGACATAGGTAATTATTAAGCCAAAACAAACGGCCCAAAGATAACCATTTATTCCGGTAAAATGCTCCATAATAATACCGCCGGCAATACACTCTGCCGGAATATAAGCTACCCAACTTATCCAGTAAGACCAACCAACTCCGCACGCAATGGCTGGTGAAATAAATTCAGCTGTATAGGTTATAAATGAACCGGAAATAGGAATAGCTACTGCTAATTCGCCCATGCAGAGCATGGTTAAGTAGATAATTAATCCACCTAAAATATAGGCAATAAAAACTGATGGCCCTACCTGATTAATGACCGCACCAGTGCCTAAAAAATAGCCTGAGCCGATTATTCCACCCAAGGCAATTAATTGTACATGTCGGTCTTTCAAGCCGCGCTTGTAGCCGCCATCATTAAGTGGTTTTTTAATAGATATGTCTTGTTCAATCACTAACTGTATAATCTCTGAATTGTTGGGGTTCAAATTGTACAATAATTATCAAAATTGTCCACATTTTCCTGAAGTACGGCTTTAAAAGGTGATTTTTATAAGAAAAATCTCAAGAACGCAAGATTTATTTAAATTATTTAAATGATGGTTTACTGAAGTTGTTGTAAAAGGGCTTATTAATATACTAGAAGGTAGATTTTTAATTAGATTGCAAAGCTTAAAATATTTAAGAGTGGCGGAGAGAGAGGGATTCGAACCCTCGATACGTTTTACCGTATACACACTTTCCAGGCGTGCGCCTTCGACCGCTCGGCCACCTCTCCTTTGCCGCAAAGAATAGCCGGTTAGTTATTTAAAATCAATCCCGTATGTATATAAAGGTTTATTTATAAAATTTTTATAAGCTAAAATAAGCTACTTAATGACTTTTAGTTTATACTTACTTTAAAAGTTCTAGAAAGATTATAGTTATGAAAAAACGAATTTTTTTTGGATTAGGTGGTCTTATATTTTCTAGTCAGCTATTCGCTTTTCAGTGTTATTTTACATTAGTAAAGGATTCTTGCTGGACTGATTATGCGGTTACTGTAAAAGTATTGGATGCTTTAAATAATGATAATAATCTATTAACAATTACAGTACCTAAAGGTCAAGCATGGGGTAGATTGCCGTTTACATGCCAACCAAACCAAAAATTACTTTATCAGGCCTCTTTTGAACCTTCTATTTGGGAAAATCAAAAAGGTGAGGTTTATAATGCTATAAATTACTGGACTTTACCACCTGCAATTAAAACAGGTCAATCAGCTTGGGAAATACCAGTTTGCTATCCTAGAGCATTTTCAGAAGTACCACTTCCTCCACAAGCGACAAATAATTGTACATGTGATTTTAAAAATATTCCGCCTATACCGCCTAAAAAACTTGATTAACCTTATTACAAACTCCTTAGAATAATTCATAGCTTTATCAAGAGGAGTTATGTATTATTTTGCTATTTTATTATTACCTAGGATAATGCTTGCTAACATTAAGACAGCAAATTGGCCAAATGCTTATTATGGGCTTTAATGGACTAACCATAGATTCAGACAGTTCTGTCGTCAAATGGCTAACAGGCGATGGCTTAGGTGGTGTTATATTATTTGATAAGGATGTTGCCAATAACACTTTACAAAAAAATTTAGTAAGTATTAAACAGATTATCAAATTAACAGAGCAACTTAAATACTATGCAAGTTATAATAGTATAGATAGTGAATTACCCTTGTTTATCGGCATTGATTATGAAGGGGGCGCGGTTGATAGGTTAAAAAATGTTGTTAATTGTCCATTAACTAGTGCGCCTGAGCAAATGGCTAAATTGCCACAGCAACATTTTATCGAGCAAGCTAGGCAAATGGCTTCTATTTTGCAACATTTAGGGTTTAATTTAAATTTTGCGCCGTTAGTGGATTTAAATCTTAAAAAAGATGAAGGAATTATAGGTAAGTTAGGGCGATGTTTTTCTGCTGATCCTAAAATTGTTGTTAACTATGCAAAGTTATTTGTTAATGTTTTTGCTAACTATGCTATTACTTGCTGTTATAAACATTTTCCAGGTCATGGTAGCGCAGTAGGAGATACGCACAAAAATTTTGTCGATGTAACCGATACATTTCAAGAAGAAGAACTTTATCCTTATTCAGTGCTTGCTACCCAACCTTTACCAGTAATGGTCATGACTGCTCATGTTATTAATCGACATTTAGATCCGAGTGGGCTCCCAGCGACCTTATCAAAGCTTATACTTACGGGTTTATTGCGTGAAAAATTTGGTTTTAAAGGCGTTATTATTAGTGACGATCTACAAATGCATGCTATTAGTCAATATTATTCTCTTGAAGAAAGACTTTGTCTCACAATAAATGCTGGTGCTGATATGCTTATTTTTGCTAATCAGTTAGGTAGCCATGATGCAGTAGAAATTATTGATATTATTGAACGTTTAGTAATTGAAAAAGCTATTCCATTAGCAAGAATTACCGAATCTTACCATCGAATTAAACATTTAAAACAAGCTAAATTAGTTACAGTTTAAAAATTACGCTTGATCTCAATTTTAATTATGTTAAAATATGGGCTTAATGTTCAAATTTAAGCCAAGAAGGTTTCTATGGATAAATTTAATTTAATGACAAACTATTTTGCTTGCACACCTGCTTACTGTTGTTGTTGCTGTTGTTGCTGCTGCTAAATTTTAAGTCATTAATTAATTTATTAACTATTATAGGTAATCTTCATGTGTGCTCAAAATCAAACTCAAAGACATAGTTTTTGGTTAAGTCCCCTTTTTTTATATTCATTAGCGATAATTTTAGGTTTGTTAAGTGGTTGGTCAGGTAATCCTGAGTTAAAAGCAGCTGGTTTATTTATTTCTGATGTTTTTATTCGCATATTTAAATGCATTAGTCTGCCAATTATCGCTTTATCTATTATTGTAACTTTATCTAATTATCGCACTGATGGCTCTATGCGTTCTGTGTGGCGGCGTGCGATGACCTACACTTTAGGAACCACGTTAGTTGCTGCAGCAATAAGTTGTTTACTATATATCTTAATTAAACCGGGTTTAGTGGAATCTCTTACTCAGCAAAGCTTAACAAATGATAGCAATCAGATGAGTTATCTGGGTTATGTTAGTCATTTGATTCCTTCAACCATTTTTGCTCCCTTTTTAGAACAGCAAGTGTTAGGTGTACTTTTGCTAGGAATTATTTTTGGCATTGCTATTCGCTTTATTCCTGAACCTGACTCGCGCCAAGCCATCACTGCTTTCTTTAAAGGTGCGCATAGTATGTTTATGGTCATTACAAGTTGGATAATTAAAGTTATTCCACTTGGGCTTTATGGATTTATAACAACTACGATTTTTCAGTTACGTGACGGCATGTCTATTAAAGGAATTGGCGAATACTTAGTCATTATTTTATTAGCTAATTTAATTCAAGGATTTATTGTTTTACCACTGTGGTTAAAATTACAAGGTATAAAGCCTTTTACTGCAATGCGCGGGATGTTGCCTGCCTTGTCAGTTGCTTTTTTCTCAAAGTCATCGGTGGGTACTTTGCCTG
Organism: Legionella sp. D16C41; assembly: GCF_048541585.1. Classification (NCBI taxonomy): domain Bacteria; kingdom Pseudomonadati; phylum Pseudomonadota; class Gammaproteobacteria; order Legionellales; family Legionellaceae; genus Legionella; species Legionella sp. D16C41. The sequence goes on from NZ_CP183303.1 coordinate 1,428,378, forward strand.
TCACTATGAGTACAGCGGAGCAAAATTTAAATGTTAAGCCTGAGGTTAGTCGGTTTGTCTTACCTTTATGCACAAGTTTAAATATGAATGGTTGTGCTGCTTTTATTTTTGCAACGGTTATTTATCTTATGCAAAATCATGGCATAGTCATCTCCATTCCAACTATGGCACTTTGGGTTGTAATTGCCACGGTGGCAGCGATAGGCAATGCTGGTGTGCCTATGGGTTGTTTTTTCTTAAGTGCAAGTTTACTGGCAAGTATGAATGTACCTATTACATTAATGGGTATCATTTTGCCTTTTTATACTTTAATAGATATGTTAGAAACGGCATTAAATGTCTGGTCTGACTCCTGTGTTGCTAAAGTTGTCGATGAGAAATTGCGAATAGCTGATGTAAATACAGGTATTGCTAAAGAAGCTAATTTAAAATTAAAAGTTATTTAATTTATCATCGTACTTTTTAGTAACCATAATTGAAATTATAAAAACTGCTAAGGTTAAAGTATTATCTATAAATATTAGACATCCTCGGAAACTATTGTTAATACGACTTTATATTGTAAATAGCAATGTAGTTAGATAGCTGATAGTTTCCTGAGATTTAATAAAAAGTAATTATTAACAAAAATCACTGCTTTACACTTAGGATATTTTCTCACTTGTACTTTGAAAAGCTTATAAGATAAAATTAAGGACAATTTGATTTTGTATTAAGCCAAGGCGTGAAATTGTGAAACACCTCTTTTTAAATACAGTAACAAAACGCTGTATAATAGGGATATTTCAAGGAACCATACTCTATTTTCTATTTACAGTAAGTCAAAATAAAATTCAATGGCCAGCTAGCGAGCCTTTTATTTTTTTACCAATGCTCATGGTTACAGTTTTTGTTCCGCTGCTTATTATTCAAGGTATTGCTAGCATACGTTTTAAAACTATTATTATTGCAAATCTTTTAATCGCTCTAACTATCGTAGGAATTGCTGATTATGCTATTTATAGGCAGGTGCTAACAAATCATAATCAGGTATCATTGGTGAGCATTGTTTTTTTACCGAAGTTATTTTTTCTCACTAGTATTGCTTTGTTTATTACTCAAGCATTGACCTTAAGTGGTGAGCAAGAGCGTCGCTTTATAGCAACTTATCCTACTTATTTTAATATAGCGTGGAAGTTAGGTGTACAAGTTCTATTTACCCTAGCTTTTGTAGGTTTCTTTTGGATATTACTTTTTTTAGGGAGCGCTTTATTTAATTTAATTCATTTAACCTTTTTCCAAAATATAATCACGAATACTTATTTTATTTTTACCGCCACAACGCTTATTTTAGCAATCGCGCTACATATTACAGATATAAATGTGCGAGTTATCCATGGAATTCGGGCGCTTTGTTTAACTTTATTATCTTGGTTTTTGCCCCTTGTTGCAGTTATTGCGAGCTTATTTTTATTAAGTCTCTTTTTTACAGGGCTGGCGCCATTGTGGCAAACAGGCCATGCTGGTGCTTTATTACTTTTAGCAGCGGTTATATTAATTCTTCTTATTAATGCAGTTTATCGAGAAGGTATTTATGAACAATCGTTATTCTCTAGACAATATTGGGCAGCTATATTGTCTTGTTATTTGTTAGTTCCACTTATAGGCTTAGCTATTTATGCGTTGTATTTACGGATACAGCAATATGGCTTATCGGTTGAACGCATTTATGCAGTTGCGTGCATGGTAATTGGTACCTCTTATGCAATTAGTTATGCATTAGCAGCCATGCTTCCTAAAAAAAGATTTATATTATTTACTTATGGCAATATAGCGACAGCGTTTTTAATTCTTATTATTCTTCTAGCTTTAAATACACCCCTTGTTGATCCAGCACGTCTTTTTGTAGCTAATCAATTATTTCGCTTACAATCAGGAAAAGTTACACCAGAGAAATTTGATTTTGCGGCCTTGCAATCTAAAGGCTTACGCTTTGGCCAACAAGCATTACAAAAATTACAAACTACTACTGGGCAAGGTACACAATACTTGCAGGCTAAAGCTAAAGAAACAACCACCTCTCTTATTGTGCATACATCAAAGGGTAAACTACCATCCTCTTTTCTTAGCCAACATTGGTCATCTATGGATGGTTCAATAACTATTCCCTTTTGTTTAAGGGGAATGGGTAAATGTGACGCTTGGCAAGTAGAAGATTTACAAAAAAATTCGCTTATCATAGTATTAGAAAACTCTACCTTCACTGGGTTTAAAAAAAATAGGAGTAATCAATGGACAGCCATAGGTCATTGGCTAATTCCTTACCAATGTAGTGAGCAAATACGTAAAGCAGCAATTGCCGGAAAATTTAAACTCGTGTCACCTCCGATAACTAATCAAGATATAGAAATTATGGGAAGGCGTATGAGTTTTACTCAAAAAATTGAAAAGTTTAATTGCAGTTAACATAGATTAATTCGCATTGTAAGTTAATACATAGCTACATTTTTGAAGTGTCAAAGCTTGCGAGAATATTAGCGTAAGTTTTTAATGTGTCTTCACTAGGGGAGCAATAAACTTGTTTGCTATGCGCTATTTTTGCATCAGCAAGAAATTTAGCAAAATAAATTCCTGTTGGTAAGGGCTCAATAATAGTAACGTTAATCCCTTTTTTTCTTAAACCTTGATTAATTTTATCTCGGTAAGCGATAAGTCGGCCAGAGCCAAAAATAAGAGTATCTGCTTCTTTATTTACAACAGCGTCATAACACTGATTAATAAGCCCTTGAATAGTTTCATCCGCAGCATAGTTATCTTGCGGGTGAAGTTGAATACCCTGTACACAAGCTAAGTGATTCCACAAACCATAATTCCTTGCTAAATTTTCTTGAATAGCAGTTAGCTCATGGGTGGTATTTATAATAGCGAACTTTCGGCCCATCATAGCTGCAACATGCATGGTTACCTCAGGTAAGCTCACAACAGGTATAGAAACGGCCTCACGGATAGCAGCTAGCGCAATTTCAGCCATTAAATCAATGACAATGGCAGAGGCATCTTCTTTCTCAGCTCTTATAGCTTGCTGAATTAATCCAGGTGCAAGTAGCGCCATGTCAAACTCATGGCGAACAGCATCAACCGCTAAATTAACGTAGGCAATACTTATAGTTAGTTCAGAGCTCATATAAGGCTTTAACATATCCATATTCAAAGCTTTAGTATTATAACCTGGTAAAATCACTCGAATATGGGTCACGTCACTCTCCTTGAGTTAAAATGCTTATCATTTTGCGGGTGTTTTTATAAATTTTCTGAATATTTCTTGCTTCTAGTTTTTCAAAAACTAATTGTGGTAAAACCCTTTGAATTAGATAATCATAAGCACTGTAGAGAAACCCAAGATACCATTCTTTTATAGCAACATTTTGCTGACTATTTTTCATTACTTGTTGTTGATGATGTTCTATATAGTGTTTAAGTAATGCTTCATCGAAAGAATCAGGTAAGACGTAGGCCAAAAACTCGATTAAATCACGTTGCGGGACTTGAATAGTAGCAATTTCCCAATCATAGATGTAAACATTTTTTTGTTCATTATTTAATTTAAGTCCTACATTTTTAGGAACACAATCATTTTGGACTAAGGTTTGTGTCATCAAGTCAAGCTGTGGGCGCCAAGTAGGTAGCTGATTAATTAATTGTTGATGAAAAGCATGATCATCACTTTTTAAAAAAGGCAAAGCTGCTTTCTCAACAGCTAACTTTAAAGCTAACCAATAAGGTATAAGAGTTTGCATTTTATCTGCATTTAATCTGTTTCGAAAGCATGAGAATTTAGACATTAGGGTAGTCGTTTTTCCATACCAGACCGCATGTAACTGGCTAAGTGCATCAATATAGTAATCAATAGCTGTTTGATTCCACTTTTCTACGTTAAAAGTATCAAGCGATAAATATTCATTATCAAGATACTGCAGTAGAAGAATGCAGGCGCCTTCTTTTTCATTAAAATAATAACCATAACAGGCTGGGGTAAATTTCTGAAATGCCGAGTAATCCTTTTGCATCTTATAAATTGCAATTTCTTTGTGATTAACTCCCATAAATTCTAATTGGGATAGATAATTAATTAGAGGCTCTGCGGTTGAAATACCACATTTTTCAAATGCTTGTGAAATAGCTTGTAAGTAGTTCTTTTCACTAATTTTAGATTTTACAAGGACTTCTCTAATTTCTTTTTTATTTTGTCTTATATAGGAAAGTTGATAATGTTGGACACCAATTGGCCGGTCACCTTTTTTAGGATGTTTCAATTCAAGTGTCATTTTTTCACTTAAAGAAGGTATATAGTTAGCTTTGGTAACAGTTAAATTAGGATCACTGAACTGTTTTCGCATACAGTTTTCAAAAAAATCTTTAGTAAATAAAAGCTTTCCATCTTTAGCCTGAATAAAGTTTTCCTGCATATTAGTTTTATAATTTCAAAAAGAATTATCTATTAGTATAGAATTAATTTAAAAAATAGCTCTTGTAAGAGAAGTATTCTTCTACATTTAATAACTCAACTTACAGTGCCCTCGAAAAGAAACATGTCTAGGAGGGCGTTCATAAATTATTGATCTTAGCTTGTTCGAAATTAAGATGGGCCTCGGTGCAAAGAGCTATTTCAATTATAAAATTCTTTAGAGAAGGCTATTACCTAATAGCTTGGTATAAATAGCATAATAAATTTCTGTTAAGGTCTCTAAATCGGCAAGTGAAACACATTCATTAACTTGATGAATAGTTTTATTAATAGGACCTAGTTCGACAACTTCTACGCCATAAGGCGCAATAAAACGCCCATCTGAAGTCCCGCCATCAGTAGAGAGCTCCGGTGCAAGGCCTGTGACATTGGTAATAGCTTCAACACAACTTGTAATCAATTGACCTTGGCGAGTTAAAAAAGGTTCACCATTGAGACGCCAATTTAATAAAGGAGATATACCATATTGCTCAAAGCAGTGAGTTACAAAAGCTTTAAGACTGTCTGCTGTCTGTTCAGTAGAAAAACGAAAATTAAATTGTAATAGCAAATCACCAGGAATAATATTTTCCGCATGGCCGCCAGCTTGAATATGAGTAATTTGAAAAGAGGTAGGAGGAAAAAACTCATTTCCTTCATCCCAGCGTCTGCTTACTAGTTCATTTAAAATAGGTGCTAACTGATGAATAGGATTTTTTGCTAAGTGAGGGTAAGCAACATGGCCTTGTTTACCACGCAAATTTAAATTACCAGTTAATGAGCCTCGGCGGCCAATTTTGATAACATCGCCAATAGTATCTCTACTTGAAGGTTCCCCTACTATACAGTAGTCAATATGAATGTTACGTTTTTTTAATTCACTCATTACATAAGGTGTACCTAGATCAAATAGGTTGCCTTCTTCGCCGCTGGTAATTAAAAAACCTAAACTACCCTTAAATTTAGTCTTACTAAAGCGTTCTGCCATAACCATCATAGCGGCTAAGCTTCCCTTCATATCAGCTGTGCCTCGCCCATAAGCTAAACCATTGCGTTCCTCTAACTCAAAAGGATTAGTATCCCAATTTTGTTTATCGCCAACAGGCACAACATCTGTATGTCCTGCAAAAACTAATAAAGGTGTTTCGGTGCCCGAATAAGCAAAAAAGTTAGCAACTGGTGGATTATTAAAAGTTAAACAAGTAAAGCCCAGCTGATTAAAAAAATCCATCATATATTTTTGGCACCCATTGTCACTAGGTGTAATGGATTCAAACTTTATAAGCTTGCTTAATATAGTACGAATAGACGTCATTTATTGATAATCTCTTAATAGCTCATTAATACTTACTTTAGCTCTAGTTTTTTCATCAACCTGTTTAACTATTACTGCACAGTATAAACTATGGCTGCCATCCTCACTCGGCAGGTTACCTGCAACAACTACAGAACCTGCAGGAATTCTGCCATAGCTGATAGTACCTGTTAAGCGATTATAAATTTTAGTGCTTTGTCCTAAAAATACACCCATTGATATGACTGAGTTTTTTTCTACAATAACGCCTTCAACCACTTCAGAGCGGGCGCCAATAAAGCAATTGTCTTCAATAATAGTAGGATTGGCCTGTAAAGGTTCTAATACGCCTCCGATGCCAACTCCACCAGATAAATGAACGTTTTTACCAATTTGTGCGCAAGAACCTACAGTAGCCCAAGTGTCTACCATAACACCTTCATCAATATAAGCACCAATATTAACGTAAGAAGGCATTAAAACTGTATTTTTAGCAATATAAGCACCACGACGAACTATAGCATGTGGCACAACGCGAATTTGTGTCTCTTGCCATTGCCCAAGCGTATACTCGGAAAATTTAAGTGGTACTTTGTCATAAAATTGGCTAAATCCGGCATCAATTACTTGATTTGGGTATAGGCGAAATGATAACAAAACAGCTTTTTTAAGCCATTGATGCACAAACCATTGCTCATTAATAAATTCAGCTACTCGGTAATAACCTTCATCCAGCCCAGTTAAGACATCATTAACCGCAGTCAAAAGAGTAGCAGGAATATTATTTAAAGTTAGTTCGTGACGTTTTTCAAATCCCTCATTAATGATTTTTTCTAATGAATTCATAATAAAAATTATAAAAAAATAGGTACCTTAGTATACTCAATCTTATTTAAGAATGAAGTAGAGATTTTAGTACTGAGTACAACTTTGCGTAAGTCGTTTATGGAAATGGGCTCTTATCAAGAAAAGAACCCATGTAAACTACTTATTATTACTTTATAAAGCTGACGACTGGAGGCTACCTATTAATTTATCTTTTTCTTCCCATTGTTGATTTAGCCAATGACGAAACTCTAATTGTTTATGCTCGTCAAAAGCTAAGGACTGATCGAAGAATTTAGTAGGAATAGGAATTTGACGTAATTTTACGTAAATAGTGTCTATACGGTGACAGAGAAAATCCCAGAGAGTTGGCTTTTTGCAAGAATAAGATAGTAAGATCGGTAATAGCCTTAACTCGATTGCCCAAGGTGGTTATTACAAAGCTAATTCCGCCTGCTCGGGGTTTTAATAAAAATTTATAAGGTGAATTTTGCTTAGTTTTTTTCTCTTTAGTAAAGCGTGTACCTTCAATAAAATTCATAACTGCTGAGGGTGTATTTTTAAATAAAGTCATTGCTTTATTTGTAGAAGCTAAATCTCTTCCACGTTTATGTGGTTTATTAGCTAAATACTCTTTGGAATAGCGCTTCATAAAAGGGCAACCCATAGCCCACCAAGCGAATCCTAACAAAGGAACCCATTTTAATTGATCTTTAATAAAAAATTTTAAAACAGGAATCCGTCGATTTAATAAATATTGTAAAACAACTATATCTAACCAACTTTGATGATTGGCAATTACTAAGTACCAATCATTACTAGTTAACTCATTTAGGCCGCTTACTTCCCATTGCACCGCTTTATTTAAGTTAATATACCAGTTATTCGTACTACTCCAATACGTGGTTATTTTATCAATAATTTTGGTACAAAAAATTCGCCAGCGAAAATTGGGAAATAACTTCAATAAACCAACCACAAGTACAGGTATAAAAAAGATAACCGTAGAGATAGTCAGTATAAAAATAGCTAAAATTCCACGCCATTGGCCACCTTTCTTTTGACGCATGCAATACTCCTTTAGGTTAACGCATAATCTAAATCTGCAATTAAATCTTCTATATATTCAATACCAACCGAAAGTCGAACAAAACCATCTACAATACCTAGAGTTTGTCGCGTTTCAGGCGGGATAGAGGCATGAGTCATAATAGCTGGATGTTCTATTAAACTCTCTACACCACCTAAACTTTCAGCCAGGGTGAAAATTTCACAACGCTGTAAAAAACGCTCAGTAAAGGCTAGGTCACCATCTAAAACAATAGAAATCATACCACCAAAAGCATGCATTTGCTTTTTAGCTAGACCATATTGAGGATGACTAGGGAAGGCCCGGATAAATAACTTGCTTAACTTTTGCATGCTTCTCAAGCCATATAGCAAGTGCTAACGCATTCTCACAATGGCGCTGCATACGAACAGATAGAGTTTTTAAACTCCGCAGTAGTAAAAAGCTATCGAAGGGACTTGCAATAGCCCCACAAGAATTTTGTAAAAATGCAAGTTGTTCTATTAATTGAGGATTATCACCAACAACGACAGCACCACTAACTACATCAGAATGCCCATTAATATATTTTGTTGTTGAATGAAGAGTAATATCAAAGCCAAGCTCTATAGGTCGCTGTATCCAGGGTGTAGCAAAAGTATTATCGGCAACAGCTAATAAATTATGCTTTTTAGCTAATAAAGCAATTTCTTGAAGATTTGCTAAGTTAAGCATAGGATTTGAAGGGGTTTCAACCCAAATCATTTTTGTTTCAGGCCTTATGGCGTCTGCAATAGCTTGAGTATCTGCCATATCAACAAAGGTAAAGGTTAAGCCAGAGGTACGTGTCTTGACTTTATCAAATAGTCTATAGGTACCACCGTATAAATCGTTTGTTGCGATAACATGGGCGCCCTTATCTAACAAATCGATTACCGTATTAATAGCGGCCATACCAGATGCAAAAGCAAAGCCTTCTTTACCTGACTCAAGACTTGCTAAGCATTGCTCATAGGAAAGACGAGTAGGATTTTTAGTACGTGAGTATTCATAGCCTAAGTGAACCCCTGGCGAGGATTGTTTATAGGTTGATGTCGCGTAAATAGGCGTTATGACTGCGCCAGTTGTGGGATCAGCTTGTTGCCCTGCATGAATAGCACGTGTGTCAAAATGAATCTTATCCATTATTATCCTTTCGGCTAGTTAAGCAAAAATTGTTAATGCAGTATATACTTTAATTGATATATTCAATGCATATCTTGTTAAATATTTTAGTAGCGCTAACAAGGTTGTTATTTTAGTGAGGGATCAATGCGCAGGCAAGAAATTGATTACCAGAAGTTGCCTTAGCGGCTGAGACAGTAAAAAAGCGCGGTAAAGAGCCATCTTTAACCAACGTTTGTGAAGAGTTAGGGATTGTCACGATTACCCCTAATTTACCTACCTTACTTGAGAAGTGGTATCACACTCAACCTGAATTCCAACGCAAAAAAATTGCTCCGCTATCAGAAAACATTAAAGTGGGCACGAATGCTATTGTTGAAAAAAATGTTGAGCTTGAGAAGTCACTCTCTTTATTACGCGCCACGCTGGAATGTACAACTGATGGTATCATGATGGTTAATGGTCAAGGGCAAGTGGTTGATTGGAATCAAAAATTTGTAGAAATGTGGCGTATACCCTCTTATATGCTCGAATCTGGGACAGAAAGTATTGGCTTTGAGTATATATTAGATCAACTAAGCAATCCTGAGGCAGTTATTTCCGATGTTCAGTATTTATATGAAAATCCTGATTGGCAGGGAGAGCTTCCGCTTATTTATTTTAAAGATGGGCGTATTTTTGCTCGTTATACTCAACCGCAACGTATTGGCACTGAAATTGTCGGCCGAGTTTATAGCTTTCGTGATGTTACTCAACGTGAAATGGCCGATGAAGAGCTTAGAATTAGACAACGAGCCATTGAGGCAAGTACTCATGGTGTGGCCATTATCGATATTTTAAAAGAAAACTTACCTATTATTTATGTTAATAAAGCTTTTGAAAGAATTACAGGCTTTAATGAAAAGCAAATTTTAGGGCAAAATCTAGCTTATATTCACGGAAAAAAAATAGACCAAGCGAATCATAAGCGAATTATTTTAGCTATTAAAGAATTACGTGAGGAAACAGTTGAACTTGAAACTTCAAGACGCTCAGGAGAAGTTTATTGGTGTGAAATGAGTGTAGCTCCTGTTTCTGATCCTTCGGGTAAAGTTAAGCATTATGTATCTATAATTAATGACATAACAGAGCGCCGAGAAATGGAAGAGCAGTTGCTAAGACAGGCAACTCATGTCATTAACAGAGCTTCCTAATCGTGTCCTACTCATGGATAGAGTCGAGCAAGCGATTTTACAAGCAAAGAAAAAAGGCTCAATGCTTGGCTTTTTATTTCTAGACTTAGACCGCTTTAAATTAACAAATGATACATTAGGTCATAGTATTGGCGATAAGTTACTGCAAGCAGTTTCAAATCGCCTGCTTATTTCCACCAATGATTTTGACACAGTGGCTCGTTTAGGCGGAGATGAATTTGTTATTTTACTACAAGATATCCATACTGAAGAGCAAGCAGAGCAAACAGCTAACGAAATATTAGAATCGATTGAAAAGCCCTTTCAAATTGGTCAACATAATTTAAAAGTCACAGGTAGTATCGGTATTAGCTATTATCCAAAAGATGGACTTGATTACGAATCACTTATGAAAAATGCTGATTTATCGATGTACCATGCTAAAGATAGTGGCCGCAATAATTATCGTATTTTTAATCAAGAAATGAATCAACGCGTGATTAATCGTATGCAGCTTGATAATGCCTTAAGAGATGCGTTAAAACGTAATGAATTCTATTTGGTTTATCAACCTCTAATGGATTTAAGAAAAAATGTTATTATAGGTTTTGAAGCCTTAATTCGTTGGAATAGCCATCTATTAGGCCAAGTTTCTCCAGCTGATTTTATTAGTACAGCAGAAGAAAATGGCTTGATTGTAGAAATTGGTAAATGGGTTTTAGAAGAGGCATGTAAACAGCTAGTTTGTTGGCATAAAGAAGGGTATAAAGATTTAACTATTGCTGTAAATATATCAGGCCGACAATTTAGACAAACAAGGCTACCTGAGTTAGTTCAGGAAATTTTAATGAAAACAGGCTTGCCGGCAACCTATCTTGAGCTTGAGTTAACTGAGAGCTTGTTAGTGGATGATGTGAAACATGCCGTAGAGACTATGTACCAATTAAGGGAAATGGGTGCAAAATTAGTTATCGATGATTTTGGCACAGGCTATTCAACTTATTATCTTATTTAAAGCAATTTCCAGTGAATAAATTAAAAATTGACCGTTCGTTTATTAGCGAGTTAGTTAGCGAAGAAAATGATGCTGCTATTGCTAGAGCAATTATTAATTTAGGACATAGTCTTAATTTGGAAGTGCTTGCTGAAGGTGTAGAAAATGAATTACAGCGAGAATTTATAATAAGACATGGTTGTGATTATGCGCAAGGTTATTATTTTAAACCACCTAACAGACCTAGCGAACTTAAAGAATTTTTAGAGCAAAACAGCTTACCGCAGCTTGATGCAACTTAATTAAATCATTATTAAATAGATTCAATTCATTAAATTTAATACTAACTCTATTAATAAATGAAAAATTTTGCGTTGCAACCTAAAAAGTTACTTCATCACAACTTATTAAAAATACATGTAATGAAGTAACTAAAAGATAAGCTTATTCTGTGTAAGTTTCTTTACAAGTCACTGTAAATTTAGACTTTTTTAAGCCTATACAAAAAGCATCTTTTGCTTTAGCGTTTAAGGAAATAAAGCTATTACCCTTATAGGCATTACTGTCATTATACAATCTTGCATCATTAAACCAGCCCGTATTAAAAGGTACACAACCTGGTATGTTACTCTCAGTTTTAGTCTCTAGCTTACAGTCTGGTGAAGAGGGCTGTGAGCCATCGAAACCATAGCGAAAGTCATTATTAATATAAACTACCGCTTTAATCGTAGAAGACAAATTAATTAATTACAGGGTTATCTTTGTCTGACTTACATGCTGGAGAACGATTAGGATTAGCAGGGTTACAGTTTATTGGCACTACTCCATTATAATGGATTAAGCTAAACAATCTATTGACCCAGGTCCTGGAAGCTTGTCTATAAGCGCTTTGCCAAGAAAAGCTACTACCATCGTGGGGATGGCTTTGAGAGCGATCAACATAATTGGTAATGGCTGATTCAGAGATAATAACAGGCTTATTCATGGCATTTGCAAAAGCTACTGCGCCTAGAATATTGCCATCAATGATAAAGCGCCCATCGCCAATATTACAAGTCGAATTAGGAACAAAGCTCGTCGCAGGAAACCCGTTGTAACCATAAGCTGAGCCATCAAAGTGAGGCAGACATAAGTCATGTTCAAACACGCTTAGCCCTATCCAATCAACAACATCATTTCCTGGATATAAAATTTGATATTCACCTCTCACGGGGTGATAAATATAATATACTCTTGCACCGCTATTTTTAGTCCCAGTATTAATTAAATCGCGTAAATGTCTAAACATTCTTTTATACACTTCGCAACCTATTTTGGGATCTACATTGGGGTCGCAAAAAAAGTTTGAGCTAACCTCATAGTCAAGACGTAATAGGTAAATAGGTTTGGGATTATTATTAATATATTTAATTAAATTATCATATAATCTATCACTCTTACCATCTGCAATGTCGTGAACAGCAGCAACAGATGCTTCAAGCGATGTACACTCACCTGGCTGTACCCCCCATGTGGGCAGCGTGTACTGTTTGGTGGATTATCTTTTACACTTATTGCCAATTGTATGTATATATCTTTTTTTGCTTGATTAGCTTTATTAACTAAAAATGCAAAGTTATCTTTAGCGCTACTTAATAAGTCGCCTGAAGTTTCGGAGGCATTATTAGGTCTGGATTGATAATAAATAGAACCGCCATCAGGCGTTTGCCCATCTGCTAAAATTGCCTGCAAATTATCCCAAGCCTCATTATTATTCTGACCGGATAAAAGCAAGCGTTGAGTTATTTGTACAGGAGGAGGAGTCGCATTTGCATCATGATTTTTATCTAAGTTAGCTTGATAGTTACTATCACTACCATAACCTTTTACTGCCAAAGTTAAGGCGAGCACAAGTGAACAACTTATTTTTATAATTTTCATGTAATGTTTCCTTACATTGTTTAAGATTACACAGCCACTTCAAATCTTTAGTTTTAATTCTGAAATTAAATGGCTGCATTTTGATTGTAAAACACTCTGATATATTCGAATAGTATCAATTAAATAACTTTTCTAATTTTATGAGAAGGTTATGACTTTGAAGTTAGTATGAAGATTTAAAATTCCTCAAGTTTACTGCACATAAATTTACCTGATAGCAAGCTTTAATCATAAATTAAGTCAAAAAAAGTAAAAGCTTTTTTATTTTGCGACTTGACAATAGTTAAGAATAGGTATGATTTTTGCTGTTTTAAATTTATTGAATGAAAAAATACTATATAAATTAGTTAAGTTAATAAATTTCGTAGGAGTAACACTATGAGTTAAAAGGATCTTATATTTTTAAATTAATAAGTTTGAGCTTATTCATTAATTTAAGGTTAGTTCTTATTAACCTAAATTATAAATTTGTTAGCTGCAGGCAGTCCTACTTCAAAGGAGAGCAGGATGAGAAATGTAACTATTATTGGTGCAGGCTTATCAGGTGCATTATTGGGATTATATCTGGCTAAAAGGGGGTATAATCTTAACCTTATTGAACTGCGCCCAGATATTCGTTTAAGCCAAATTGATAAGGGACGTTCTATTAATCTTGCTATGTCTTGTCGAGGATTAACAAGCTTAACTAATATAGGTTTATTGCCTGATGTTAAGAAAATTATGGTCCCTATGCGTGCTCGAGCTATTCATGAAATGAACGGAGAAATTAAATATCAACCTTTTGGAAGGCATGCTAATGAATATATCAATGCTATACAACGAACTGATTTAAATAAGCTTCTACTAGATAAAGCTCAAGCTTTCTCGAATGTTCAATTAATGTTTTCGACTCGATTGCTAGATATTGATTTTAAAGAGAAATTAATTTTTTTCTCAGACGAGTCAGGAAATAAATTTACTAAATCCTATGATCATTTGATTGGTGCAGATGGCGCAGGTTCACTAGTACGAGAAATTATGCATGAAAAAGAGATAATTCAATTTACAAGAGATTACTTAAATTATGGTTACAAGGAAATTTCAATAAGTGTGCTTCCTCAAAGAAAATGGCCTATGAACATCTGCATTTATGGCCGCGTGATTCCTTTCTTTTATTAGGAAACCCAAATTGTGATCACTCTATAACTGGGTCACTATTTTTAGCTCATGAAGGTAGAAATAGTTTTGCAAACTTAATTAATGAAGGTTCAATAAAGGTTTTTTTTAGAAAATTTTTCCCTGACGCGTATGATGAGACACCTAATTTAGTTACAGAATTTTTACAAAATCCTACCGGTAATATGAGTACAATTAAATGCTCGCCTTGGTATTATCAAGATCAATGTTTATTAATTGGAGACGCTGCACATGGTTTAGTACCTTTTTTTGGGCAAGGGATGAATAGTGCCTTTGAAGACTGTCGAATCTTTAATGACATTCTGAATCGTTATGAAGATGATTGGCATAAAGCGCTGCCTGCTTTTTTTCAAGCACGCAAAATTAACACCGATGCTGTTGCGAAAATGTCAATGGATAATTTTCATGAAATTCAAAGTGATATATGTGATAAGCAATTTAATTTAAAAAAACAATTAGAACATATTTTAATGAATCGCTATCCAGAACGTTATATCTCTAAACACGTTCTAGTGATGTTTACGAACACCCCGTATGCCCAGGCTTTAGCAATTGGTGAGATACAAAGTAACTTTTTAAATAAAATTTGTGTTAATTTGCATACTATAGAAGATATAGATTGGAAAGAAGTTGATACCTTAATGGATGATTATGACAAAAAATTGGCGAATTTAAACTTTCATTAAAATACATATTGAATACAACGGCATTTTTGTCAAAACTTTGGCAAAAGTAAGAAATTTAAGGACAATTTTTTGTCACTTTGCCCGAATTTAAGGAGTAAAACAGGCAGAAATTCATAGATTTTTAGCTTTTTTTGCTAAAAGTGCTCAAAAAAAGTGGCATGCCTCCTGCAATATTAAAGTTGTCCAACAATTTTATGTCGTGGAGACAGTTATGAAAACTATACAAGCATATATCGATTCTAAACAACAAGAGTTTATGAATCATCCTTTTTTTGAAGTTTTAGAACAGTTAGATACTATCGAAGAGATTAGTTACTTTGTACCTGAATTAACTTTCTGGGCTATGACCTTCCAAGATATTTTGAGACTTAACGAAGAAAGAGTAACTGATCCTTATTTAAAGAAGGTTGCTCGGCATCACCGCTTAGAAGATGCAGGTCATGAAAAATGGTTCATCCATGATAAAAAATATCTAGGTGAAATCAGTGAAAATAAGGCTTGTAATAATGATGATGTATCTTGGTTATACAGCAAAGAAACGCAGCTTACACGCGATGCAGCTTATGCAATAATGTCTGAAATTTATAAAGCAAATGATGAAATTATAAATATTGCCCTATTACTGACTCTGGAATCATCAGGACATGTATTCTTTGAAAAAGTAGTTAAGCAAGTACAAAAAACTGGTGAAGATAAGAACTTAAAATACTTCTCAAGTTCGCATCTAGAAGTTGAAATGGCACATGCATTATTTGAAGAAGAAATGGAAAAACAACTATTTTCAAGGGCTGTTCCTGTAGAAGTTCGTCGTGAAGCCTTAAAAATGGTAGATAGATGCTATGATGCATTTAGTAAGATGTTTGATGGCTTATTGATTGCTTGCAACCGTAGACTGGAACTTGCAAGAGAACAAGAATTACAACATGCTGCTAATACAGTTGAATATGCAGCTTCAAATCAAGCAATACAATAAGTGTAACGGGTTGGACAAGCGTATGGCCAGAGATGGACATGCGCTTGTTTTTATTTATTATTCTCTAAAAAAATCATTTCTATTACTCACTGAGCTCTCAAAATAATTTTGAAATAATTTCATCACCTTGCTCAAATTTAAATAATTTAGTTTTTGACTTTGTAGTAATCCTACTCTACGTTTAAACATGTTAAGCGTATCTTTTCTTAACACTAAGGACGATTTTTATACTCATATTCTGCCTAGGTATTTAAACTAATCAGTCATAACATTAAGCATTAAATGCTGGTTATAACATACCTTAATTGACTATGTCGTATTTAAACTATCGTATCGAAATAGCTATTTAAAAGGAGTTAAATATGCATTTGAAAGTAGTGTTAACAACAGGTGTTTTACTAGCTATTAGTACAGTCTCAATAGAAAGCTATGCCGAAGAATTTTTGGCCAAAGAAATTAATGAGCCATCTTCTTTAATTAATTATTGGACCCCTGAACGAATGAAAAATGCTAAAGAGATGCCACTGCCTTTAGTCAATAAAAAAAACATTCAAGAAGCACCTATGATAGAGCCTTCTGCAGATAAGGTTGAGTCAGCTGATGGCGCTCCGCCATTAGATGGAAATATTGCACCGCAAGCTCAGCAACTTTATATGCCTGATATCTTATCAAAAACTAGTAATTTAGAATCCAAAGTAGCAAATTTTGATAGGGGAACATTTAACTATAATTATACCAGCTCTCGTTTAGTGCCATTAACTGCTGATCTTACCTATCCTTATAGAGCTGTTGGTAAGTTATTTTTTACTATTCCCGGTCAAGGCGACTATGTTTGTTCAGCTTCTGTATTGTCGCAACGAATTATTGTAACTGCTGGGCATTGTCTACATAAAGGTTCTGGAGGAAATGCTGGCTTTTTCACTAATTGGCGCTTTGTACCAGCATTTCGTGATGGCGCAGCACCTTTTCAGACTTGGAGCTCTTCCTATGTAATGGTTACAAATACCTGGGCAACTGGAAATGGTACAGTACCTAATGCTGCTGATTATGGCATGATTGAATTACGTGATAACACAATCAATGGTAGTCCAAGCAAAATTGGTAGCGTTACAGGCTATTTAGGTTATCAAACTCAATCACTTTTTCCTAATCATGCTCATTTGTTAGGTTATCCTTGTAACTTCGATAGTTGTCAAAAAATGCATCAAGTTACAGCTCAAAGTGCACGTAGTGTTGCTCCTAATAATGCAGAATATGGATCTGATATGACTGGTGGTTCAAGCGGTGGCCCATGGATACAAAACTTTGGCGCTTTTGCCATTGGACAAACAGGTGGGCTAAACTCAGGACCTAATAGAATCATCGGCGTTACCTCTTACGGTTATGTAAGTCAAGATCCGAAAGCACAAGGAAGTTCGATTTTTGATAGCCGCTTTACTACTTTACTTAACAATATTTGTGCGCATCAAGCAGGTAATTGTTCTTAACAATATTAGTTTTTAATTTAACTTTATAGTAATAAAATTAATTTAGGGCCATTTATAATCCAATAAATGGCCTATTTATTGGATTTTCCTCACAATTATTCATGGCCAATCTTAAATAAGCATGTATTTTAAATAGGCTTCTACGTTACCTTTTTCAATATCTTAATCCAACTGACTTTGGCCTTTGTAGACAGTATAAAAAAAGTCTATTTTTTAGAAATTTACTTGAGAAATTTTTTTAAAATAGTAATAGTAAGGTGAGCTAGAATTGAATTAGAAAAATAAAGGATGTGTCATTAAGTAGGGAGGCGATTTATGCCAAATATTTGGGATTTTTTTAATACTGCAAAAAAATTTGTTCAAGAAAACCAGCCTGTAAACTGGACCGGTGCTTTAGTTCATCCTTACTACTGGTTGATGTCTAAAACCGAAGACTATATTTGTAATATTACAGGCAATGATGTAAGTGATGAGCCTAAGAAAACAGGTGTTTATGTTGTACCTGGAACAGGTGATTTTCCTCTTTCACTCCTAAGATTGGTAAACAATTTAATAGCGAAAGGTAAATTACATAACATTAAAGATTTTACTATAGTTTCATTTCTAAATCGCTTTCAAGGAAAAAGTATTGATGATTTTGCGCAAGAACTTGTAGACAAAATGGTAAAAAATAAGGAAGAGAGCGTTATCATAGCAGGGCATTCTCGTGGTGGTTTGGTTGGTGCTAAAGCAGCCCTGATGGCAGCAAAATTGGGTATTAAAGTTAAAGCTGTGATTTCCTTAGCAACTCCTTTTAATGGCTCCTATTTAGCACTTCCTCCTATTACTTGGTTTTCAACTTCAGTAAAAGAAATGGAGGTAGGTAGTGCCTATTTAAAAGAATTGACGAATGAGATTTTAAAATCAGACATACCCCATTATTTTATGATAGCTGGCAGTGATGAAGTCGTTCGCTCAGGCGCATTTATACAAGAGTATGTCAACAAGCATCCTGAATCGATGCTGGTTTTTAAAAGACATGGGCATTTATCTTTAGTTTCATCTCACGAGCTTGTAACTACTATGCATAATATTATTCTTTATGGAAAAATTACTAGCGATGAAAAATTAGAGCAAACTGAAGAGAACTCCTTAACTATAGATAATTCTAGTTTAGGATTTTTTAACCTATCATTGGATAAAAATTCTGAAACCTTGACCGAAATTGTTGTAACCGATGAAAGTACCCTTAGTCCTCGATAGATTATAAATCAGTTATCTTGGGCGTTAACTAGATTGATAAGTAATAATCAAGCCTGTATTAACTAAGCTAAGATTTTAGCTTAATTAAATAGGCTTTAAGAAGCTACCAATATTAGGCCTTTGCTGCATACGGTACTGATAAACTGCATAAAATGAAATAACATTTTTTAAATAATTACGTGTTTCTCGCCAAGGAAGTGTTTCAATCCAAATATCCATTTCATTTGTAGGATGATTTTTAAGCCAATAATTAACTTGCCTTGGCCCTGCATTATAAGCTGCAGCAACTAAAACTGGATGATCATTAAACCGCTTACCTAAGTGCTTTAAATAGGCAACCCCAATATTTAGATTTTTTTCCCAAGAAAACAGTTGTACTTTATCTTTATAATCAATTTTAGCTTGTCTAGCGACGCTTGTTGCAGTAGATGGCATAATTTGCATAAGGCCGCGCGCACCTACATGAGAAACCGCATCATCTCTAAAACCGCTTTCTTGCCGAATAATGGCATAGATAAACTCTTGAGGGATTTGATAGTTTTTAGCGTAAGAATTAATTGTTTTATTATAAGGTACTGGAAAACGTAGTGATAATTGGTTATTTAATTCTTTTGTGTTGCTTAATGCTACTGATTTACCATGCCATTTTAAATCGCTTGCAACCCAAGATAAAAGTGCGCTCTTATCTTCTTTAGGTAGCTCAGATGTAAAATCATTTAATAGTCGAGATGCTTCTAGCGTTTGATGATTTTGGTAAAGTGATTTTATACTATCAATAACAGCTTCATAGGGTTTTAAAATAGCTTTATCATTAATGGAGTTTTCATTTTGAAAAGAAAACTTCTTATTTAATTTAAGGCTCGCTAAAAAACCATAATACTGTCTTGTTTTTGCCAGTTCTTGATAAATTTCTTTTGCTTGATTACGCTGTCCAATAGCTTCTCTTGCGCGAGCTAGCCAATATTGCCAACATGGATTTTGTTTATCTTGGAAATAGTTTATTAATGTTATCACTTGTTGCCATTGCTTATGCTTTAATGCAAAGCGAATTTGCCAATCTAATAATACGTCATTGTAATAAGCAGGCTGAACTTTAGTAAACCAAATCCATGTGTCCTTTTCATTACGCATTGCTTTATATAAAGCAATATGAGTTAAAAAGGATTGATTCTGCATAGAGTTTAAAAGATTATTATGTTTGGCTTTTTCCCAAAATTTAATAGCCTCACTAATTTTATTAAGAGAAACCATACGTTTTAAGCCAAATAAATAAAAATGACTGTATAAATCATTAGGTTTAAGTTGTTGTATTCGCAGAGGATTTTGATAAATAGCAATCAATTGCCGTTCATCTTTTAGTCTAGGTATTTTATATTGTTTCAGCAGGTAACGAGCAAGTGGTAAGTTATACTTATCAAGAGCTAAAATAATTCGCTTGGTCAGGAGGCTTTCATTAAAATTACCGTTTGTAAAAAGCAAATTAAACAATTGATTACAGGCTTGAGGTTCGGAATCTCCGGTAAGCCATAAATTTTTAGCTCCAGTGAGAGCAACATCCATTTTGCCTTGGTAGTAATTCGCTAGATGATAGAAGCATTGTAAATTTTTATCTTCTGACTGTTTATAATAATGTTCATAATTAACCCAGTCTTTTTTTTGTGCTAAACGATAAAGCCATTTTTCCCGCAGTTTGTTTGCTAAAGGTGTATCATTGTCAATAAAATCTAAAAACTCTTGCATAGGCTGCTCTGGTAGATTCTGAGCCCACTTACTATAAGTTGCAAACCGCATCATATAAGCCTCACCAGAAATCGCATGAGTAAGATAAGGCCACAATGTCAGTAAGAGAAAAAATATTTTCATAGTTATGCTTACTTATAAAGAGGCAAGTTGTAATCGCATATCGTCAATGGCATCTTGATAATTATCCTTATTAAAAATAGCAGAACCTGCAACAAAGTGCGTTGCACCTAGTTGCGCTAACATTTTGATGTTTTCAGCTGTTACGCCTCCATCAACAGAAATTGAGAGATTTGGATAGTGTTTTTGGATAAAGGCTATTTTCTGTAGAACTTGACTAATAAGTCGCTGACCAGCAAAACCTGGATTTACGGTCATTATTAATACAAAATCAAGTCGATTCAGGCACCATTCAATACATTCAGGTGAAGTAGCCGGATTTAAGGCGAGCCCTGCTTTACAACCAAGCTCTTGAATTAAGGCAAGGCTTCTATCTAAATGAATAGTTCCATCAGGATGAATACTAATACGTTTCGCGCCTGCTTTTGCAAATTGTTTAATAAGTTCATCTACTGGGTTAGCCATTAAATGTACATCAACAATTAACTCAGGAAATCGTTGTATAATACTTTGACAAACAAAAGGCCCTAAAGTTAGATTAGGTACATAATGATTGTCCATTACGTCAAAGTGAATCATATCTGCACCAGCAGCTATTACATTTTGTATTTCGTCACCTAAACGCGTTAGGTCTGCAGATAATATAGAAGGTGCAATTAAAAATGTCATAATGAGATCTTATAAAATGAAATAAATTAAGCTTATTATATCTAAGCTTTACCTTTTATTTATGTCAAAGTTTAATTATTTTTGTTAGAAATAGTCGCACTGTACATTACAGCTAGTAATGAATTTAATGGAATAGAATTAGAATAATTTTAGTTTAGGTAAGTAAGTTTAAGCAATACTATTTTAGAATACTAACTAATTTTACTGTAACCGTTAATCAATAAACAAGCATATTCTATGAGCACTTAATGGCATCAATTTAAAACCAGCGCTGTTTGTCTTACCCGCGTAGGCGGGTATCCATTTCTAGTTAGGCTCAGTGCCAGTAGGAAGATAGATTTTTGCCTACGCGGAAATGACAGAATTTTTAAGCTAGATTGTACTAGTTTATGTGAGCAATTAAGTAGGTCGACTTAAAAAAGTCCCGTCATACCCGCGTAGGCGCCTATCCATTTCTAGTTGAGTATAGTGCCAGTAGGAGGATGGATTTCCGCCTACGCGGAAATGACAGAATTTTTAAGTTGAATGGTCATAGTTGATGTGGACCTGTAATCGCATCAATTTAAAATCAGCCTTGTTTGTCTTACCCGCGTAGGCGCCTATCTATTTCTAGTTAGGCTCAGTGCCAGTAGGAGGATGGATTTCCGCTTACGCGGAAATGACAGAATTTTTAAGTTGAATGGTCATAGTTGATGTGAACTCGTAATCGTATCAATTTAAAACCAGCGCTGTTTGTCTTACCCGCGTAGGCGGGTATCCATTTCTAGTTAGGCTCAGTGCCAGTAGGAAGATAGATTTTTGCCTACGCAGAAAGAACAGAATACTTAAGTTGCAGTATTTTGTTAGCAGTTATATTAGCTTACTCAGGTTGATCAAACCCAAAGTTAATTAAGAAATTAATAGATTCAAGCGTTACTCGACCATTTAAATCACTAATATTTCGAGTGGTTAAATAGCGAAAATCTAAGCCAATTGAAAGCGTTTCATCAATAAAATAACTTGCACCTAATATACCTTGACCAATAGGTGTCGTTGTAGAATCTTGAAAGCGAGAACCACCTACATAAGTTCCTAAATAATATAAACTAACACTTGTGCGGAAATAAGCATATCCTATTCCTAGTCCAATATAGGGTACAAAATTTGAATCACTACCTGGTGTATAGAAATCGTAATAAGCATTAAAAAAGCCGGCTAATAAACCTGTACTTCCTTTAAGACTATAGCCTAAAGAGTTTTGATGTTTTCTTATTGGCTGTAAAGTAGGAATTTGCAATTTTTCAATGGGATTAAAATTAAAGTAGAGTTCACCTTCAAAACGATAATTTCCACACCATCGATAACCAACTTGTCCGGCAATATCGCCACCTATTGAATAGTCTACTTGTGGTCCTGTTGTATTTGGCAAATTAATTCCAAAGGTATTGAAGAGAAAGTTATTACCAAAATTAACGCCAATATTGTTTAAAAAACTTGCACCAAATAGTAACCCTGCGTACCAGCCATCATCTGGGTCGGCAGCAAATGTTGTAGTGCTAACAAGTAGAGTGCTTATAATACTTAAGCGCCTAATTAAATTCATAACCTGTCCCTTACTTATAATTAATTTCGTTAAAACGGTAGAGAACACCTGCGGTAGCTAAATGGGCTTGAAAAACTTTACCTAAACCTTCTACCCGGTCTGTCCCTATATAACGGTAAGCGAGTGTAAAAGCATAGTTTTCAGAAAAATTATATGTAAGTCCTCCAGTTACTTGATAGGCAAAAACACTATTTGAGCTAGAATAATTAATTGCATAGTAAAGAGGCAAGCTATAAGACGTAGGATAATAATAAAAATTTTTATTATAATTTCCTGAGATCCAGCCATAGCCAAGACCCACACCAAGAAATGGCGAAATGGCGGGAACCATATCTGGAAAATCATAATAGATATTAGCCATAGCAAAGAATGAGTCTATGTCGCCGCTAGCGCGATTTTGACGAAGCTTATTAATTGAAAAATGTTCAACCTCGGCATTTAAATAAGTTACTTCAGCTTCATAACGGATTGGATTACATTGAAAACCTAATCTTAAGCCGACATCATAACCTATATCATAAGCAGCATTAGTTAATGTAAATTTATATCCTGGATCAAAAAAAGTATCAGTTAGAGCAAAATGTCGAGTTACGCTTAGATTGTCAGGTATATAGTTAGCACCACTAAAAATACTTGAATACCAACCGTTAATCGGTGTCGCGCCCATTGCAGTACTTGCAACTAGTAAAGCGCTTGAAAAAAATGCAATTTTCATGACATCCCTTCTTAATTATTTTTATTATTAATCTCTTTAAGACATCTCATGTTAGCGATTTACTTTTATTTTGCAAGCAGCTTTTGTATTGAGTAAATTAATAACGCAAATTTTTGCTAAGGATCTCTTAAATTCTTCACTAAATCAAAGCGCTATTCGCTAAAATACTATTAAGAATGCTCAAATTAGTCTCGATAGCTTTGATTTTTCTCGAGTTAATCAAAACTTAGTCAAACTTGCATGTTTTAACTTTTGCTGTAGCAGATAGTGTAAAGAAGACTAATATTATTTAAATCCTGAGGTAATAGGAAAGCGCCAATCTCTACCAAATGCCCGTGAACTAATTTTAATACCTGGTGCTGCTTGGCGGCGTTTATATTCGTTTCGCCTAATAAGACGCATAACCTTATAAACCATCTCCGCACTATATCCTTTAGCAATAATTCCTTGTGCATCAAGGTTATTTTCCATATATGCCGTAATAATGTTATCAAGAGTTGCATAATCAGGTAAGCTGTCTTGATCAGTTTGATTTATGGCTAGCTCAGCTGACGGAGCACGTGTTAAAACTCGCTCAGGTATAATAGGTGATAATTGATTACGGTAATGCGCAAGTGCATATACTTGCGTTTTTAAAACGTCTTTTAAAACTGCAAAACCACCAGCCATATCGCCATATAATGTAGCATAACCTACGGCTGTTTCACTTTTATTACTAGTTGTTAATACGAGACTGCCTTTTTTATTTGATAAGGCCATTAAAAATAGACCACGAATCCGCGCTTGAATATTTTCTTCGGTAGTATCAGGCGGCAAACCTGCAAATACTGGCTCAAGCGTTGTTAAAATATTCTTAAAGGTTGCTTCAATGGATAACAATTCACTTTTAATACCTAGGGCATTAATTTGTTGTTTGGCATCATCAATGCTCATTTGTGCTGTATAGCGAGAAGGCATCATGACTGCTTGCACCCGCTCAGGACCTAATGCATCAACAGCGATGGCTAATGTTAAAGCTGAGTCAATTCCACCAGAAAGCCCTAAAATAACGCCTGGAAAATTATTTTTTTCAACATAGTCTTTAGTTCCACAGAGTAAGGCATTATAAATTAAATTATCTAATTCGAGTAAAGGCGTAATAGGACCTGATAGCTTATCATCAGAAAGCTCAACAGTTAAAAATTCTTCTTTAAAGGCTCCTGCGCGTGCAGAAACTCTTCCAGTCTTATCCATAGCAAATGATTGGCCATCAAAGACTAATTCATCTTGACCGCCTATAGCATTAACATAAAGAAGTGATACACCTTTTTCTGTATGTTCACGAACTAAGTTTTCGCGTAATGGGTACTTATTATACTCAAAAGGAGACGCATTTAAGCACAAAATCGTATCAGCACCTGCAGCAATTAAATCATTAACAGGGTTTTTAAGCCATATATCTTCACAAATACAAATACCGACTTGATAACCTTTAATAGGCAGCACACAAGGTTTTGCTTGACCTGAAATAAAATAGCGAATCTCATCAAAAACACCGTAATTAGGTAGCGCTTGTTTATGATAAGTAGCAATTTTTTTACCTTGAAAGAAGACGCTTGCAGAATTATAACAACGTGATTCATGCGGGGTGGGGTGACCAAGAATAACATGGCAATCTTTAACTACATTGGTGATTTTAGTTAGCGCTTGCATAATTTGATTATGAAATTCAGGTCGTAAGAGTAAGTCTTCAGCAGGATAGCCAGAAATAACTAGCTCAGGAAAAATAATAATGTCATGGGTATCTTGGTAACGGATAATCGTTTCAATAACTTTATTAGTATTAGCATCAATAGCAGCAACAGTCGTATTAATCTGTGCCATTAGTACCGTTAAGTTTTTAGTCATAATAGTTATATATAAATTAATTCTCGTCTACTTCGAACAATATAGCTTGCTTTAAACTTGTGCAAGTAAAAAATAAATTTTATCTTTAATAGATAGCATTGCTTTAATAATATTTCTAAATACATTTTAATTAATTTTAATATTTCTACTATTTTATTATAATGATTGGTTTATTTTAAATGCGATGTAAATTATGTTAAAGGACGCGTTATCACGGATGGCTGATGTTTTCTCACCTACCGTTTTAATGCAAGGTTTAGAATATCAGCGAAAAACATTTGTACTCAATATTCGTTTAAGTGAAGGCTTGTTGAGGGCTAGAGTAAAAGATTTATCAAGTCATATTTATAATGTTTATATTGATTTAAAAGTGTGGCCACAACAACCTGCTAGTTGTAATTGCCAAGTTGGTAAAAATTGTAAACATGCAGCAGCTAGCCTTTTTGCCTTGCAAGTAAAAGAAAATATTACGATTAATATAGCTAATTTTCCTCCTTTTACAGCAGACGCTATTAAAAGTAGTGCGCCTGTAGTATTGCAAAAAGATTATGACATTTTTTATTTACTTGAGTTAAAGTCAATTGAGGAAGTGACAGTTACTTTAGCGCTAGCAAAAAAACTAAAACGAAACAGGGTGGGTAAAAAAGCTAGCTTTCATACTATTACTTTAGCTCGCAAACAGTTTTTTACGGAAGTCGATGAGGAAATTATCACTACCTTATCCCTAAGAAACAACGTACAAGGCTGGTTTGATTATTTAACTATTCATACAAGCTCCCTCTTAAAAAAGATTCTAGAGACTCAAAGAGTAGGTCTTAAGTCTGAGCCAGACAAGCTTATTAGCTTTAGCCCTGAACAAATAAAGCTTCATTGGCACTTAAATATCGATGGGACACAGCAATTGGCTATTGGCAATAAGCAGCGAGCTCTAAAGCTTTTATTGCTTGATAAAATTTGGTTTTACGATTATTACAACCAGGTTTTAGGTCTAGTTGATAGTCCTTGTGAAATTGACCATACCAAATGGCTTCTAACGTTGCCTCCTATTGCACTAAATAACGCAGCTGAACTTGCTGCAAAAATTGCTAAAGTTAATAATGATTTACCTAAACCTAAAATCTATGTAGATAAAGTAATTCATAATTTAAAACCTAAGCCAATAATTATTTTAGACGCAGAAGAAATACAAGTTCATGATATGGCTTCGTCGTTTACGGAATTAGAGCTAAAAAATTATTGCGTTACCTGTAAATTAGTTTTTACTTATGCGGATATAGAAATTACCGGTCACGAAGACTTTCTTACGTTGTTTTATGAAAAAGGGAATTTTTTAATTGAAGTAAAAAGAGACTTAAGCTTAGAGCAAAACATATTAACAGAATATGACACAATATTAGCAAATTATAGTTTAAATAATAATCAATTAACTGAAAATCTCGAGCTAAAAAACTCATTCATTTTAAACGATTATATCTATGCTACTGACTTACCCAAGTTACAAGTAACTCTTATCTCGGAGTTAAAAGCCAAAGGGTGGGAGGTTAGATATGAGCAACCTATATTTGAGCCAGCTATTGATTTAGCTTCTGTGGAATGGTTCTCTGAGATTCATGAGCAAAAACATGATTTTTTTGCCTATAGCTTAGGTGTCTTAATTGATGGACAAGCTATCAATATTATACCACTTATAGCTAAGTTATTACCCAAATTAAAGTATAACGATTTAGAAGCACTCCCTGATGATAAGACGCTTACTTTATCACTACCTAATAAAAAATATATACAAATTCCTTTAGGTCGAATTAAACCACTTTTACGTTTCTTATTGCAGTATAATATGGAGCAAAATACGACATTAGATCAATTGTGCATTACACGTTATCAACTTCTATTAATGCTTGAAAACGAACAAGCACTTGCGGCAGTGTCCTTACGGTGGCAAACAAGTAGCGTTATTTATCATCAATTAAAACAGCTTATTAATAATAAATTTTTTGCAACAACTGTATTGCCAAAGGGTTTAAAAGCTACTTTACGCGATTATCAACAACAAGGTTTATCTTGGTTGCAGGCTTTAAGAATAGGAAATTTTGGTGGTATTTTAGCAGATGATATGGGCTTAGGAAAAACGTTACAAACATTGGCACATTTGCAATTAGAAAAAGAACAGGGCCGTATGAGCCATCCCTCCTTAATTATTGCTCCAACTAGCGTTATTACCAATTGGTATGAAGAAGCCAAGCGCTTTACACCAGAGCTCAATGTCTTAGTTTTTCATGGTAGCGAACGACAAAATAATTTCGCTAATTATGATATTGTTATTTCAACTTATAGTTTGATTCAAAAAGATAAAGCTAAATTTACATCTGAGCAATTTTATTATGCTATTCTTGATGAAGCTCAGTTTATTAAAAACAGTCGCGCAAAGGTAACACAAATTATCTTACAAATAAGAGCTTTTAATCGTCTTTGTTTGTCAGGCACACCACTTGAAAACCATCTAGGTGAACTCTGGTCGCTCTTTCATTTTCTTATGCCTGGTTTGTTAGGCGAGGCAAAACAATTTCGTCAATTTTTTAAAACTCCTATTGAGAAGCATTCAGATTTAGCGCGTGGTGAATTACTTATGCAGCGTATCCGACCATTTATGTTGCGCAGAACTAAAAATCAAGTTGCCAGTGAGCTGCCTGCAAAGATTGAAACTACCCATAGAATAGAAATTACCGGTGCACAAAGAGATCTTTATGAAACTATTCGGATTAGTATGCAGCAGAAAGTTCGCACAGCTATAGCTGAATTAGGTATAAAGCGAAGTCACATTGTGCTTTTAGATGCCTTACTTAAATTAAGGCAAGTATGTTGTGATCCAAGGCTTATTTCTACGCCCGGTGCAGAAATTGCCTATCATAGCTCAGCTAAACTTAAGGCGCTAATGGCTTTGTTAGATAATTTAATTACTGAAAATAGGCGTATTTTAGTCTTTTCACAATTTACTTCTATGTTAAAACTCATTGAAGAAGAACTAATTAAGCGCTCATATAATTACCTCAAACTTACAGGTCAAACTATTAATCGTCACCAGCTTGTTGAAAAATTTCAAACAGGAAATACTCCTATCTTTTTAATTAGTCTTAAAGCTGGTGGTACAGGACTAAATTTAACTCAAGCTGATACGGTAATTCATTATGATCCATGGTGGAATCCTGCGGTTGAAAATCAAGCTACCGATCGAAGCCATCGAATTGGTCAAGAAAATACAGTTTTTGTTTATAAATTAATTACGTCTGGAACGGTTGAAGAAATAATGCTTACTATTCAAAATAGGAAAAAGCAATTAGTTGAAGGTATTTTAACTGAAAACCTTAATGGCTTAAGTCTATTAACAGAAGAAGATATAGAGCAGTTTTTCCTACCTCTCAGTAATGCTAATTAATGAAATTATTTTTAATTTGCAAAGCATTAATTACTAGCTTATCCTTTTTAAGGATAAACTTTTGGAGAATAACTATGAGCAAAGGGAAATCGTTTATTGCGATTATAATAATGGCGTTATTTATGCCTCTTGCAATAGCTGCTCAGTCGCCAGCTGGCACTTGGACAACTATTGATGATAAGACAGGGCAAAAAAGAGCTGTAGTTAGATTGTCTGTTTCTGGCGGTACCTTAAATGGGACTATTGTTAAAGTTTATCCGCAACCGGGTGATACTGGTGTTTGTCAAAATTGTCCTGGCGGCTTTAAAAACAAGCCTGTTGTAGGTCTAACTTTTATGTGGGGCTTAAAAGATCAGGGTAATGGTGTTTGGGACGGTGGTCAGATTTTAGATCCCAAGACTGGAAAAATTTATCGTGCTAAAATCACTGAACAAGGTAATAAATTATATGTACGTGGCTATGTAGGTTTCTCTGCTTTAGGCCGTACTCAAGTATGG
Organism: Legionella sp. D16C41; assembly: GCF_048541585.1. Lineage (NCBI taxonomy): Bacteria > Pseudomonadati > Pseudomonadota > Gammaproteobacteria > Legionellales > Legionellaceae > Legionella > Legionella sp. D16C41. Next base: position 1,457,485 of record NZ_CP183303.1, read on the forward strand.
GTCAAGTAAACAGTTAAATAGAGATAACTTTTATTTAAAGACACACAAATCGTGTGTCTTTTTTTATTTTTCGCATTACAATAGTTTGCTTAGCGTAGTAAATTTAAAGAGCAAATCGCGGAAATTAGGTTGAAACTCATAAATAAAAGTGAAATGTAGGATAAGGCATTATAGATCCTAACCTGGTATGCTGGTTATATCGAGTCTACCTCTAATTTTAAATTATTATATTAAATTAAAAAATTATGGCTGAAGCATTAGCGCGAAAAAATAACAAACAATCCATTGATCCCTTAAAAAGGCCACCCCATTCAGCAGAAGCAGAGCAGTCAATTATTGGTGGGCTCATGCTTGATAATCAGGCCTGGGATAAAGTAAGTACTAAATTATGCGAAGCAGATTTTTATCGCACAGAACATCGAACTTTATTTCGTGCGATTGTTGAATTAGCACGTAGAGGTCAGCCTTTTGATGTAGTTACTTTGTTAAATACACTAAAAACGAGTAACGAACTTGATCAAGCTGGCGGGGAAACTTATTTATTTGAGTTAGCTAATAATACGCCAAGCGTTGCTAATATCTCTGCGTATGCTGATATTGTTCGTGAAAAATCCGTACAGCGGCAGTTAATTGGTGTAGCCGGTGATATTGCTGATGCGGCTTACAATCCAGCAGGCCGTGAAGTAGCTGAACTACTTGATCTGGCAGAAACAAAAGTTTTTGCTATTGCAGAACAAACAGGTGGCGATGGTGGACCTGAAAGTATTAAATCAATCCTTGTTAGAGCAGTGGAGAAAATTGATGCTCTTTATCATAATGGTGATGCCATTACAGGGCTTGCAACAGGATTGACTGATTTAGATGAATTAACTTCAGGTTTACAGCCCTCTGACTTAATTATTGTTGCCGGGCGTCCATCTATGGGTAAAACAACTCTTGTGATGAACATGGCTGAGCATGCAGCTATCCGAGGTGGCAAGCCAGTTTTGGTTTTCTCAATGGAAATGCCTTCCGATTCGCTTGCTATGCGTATGATGTCTTCTTTAGGTCGCATTGATCAGCATCGGCTACGTACTGGAAAATTAACTGATGATGATTGGCCGCGAGTAACCTCTGCCGTACATATGTTATCGGAAGCACCTCTTTTTATGGATGACACTCCAGGATTAAGTCCGGCTGAAATGAGAGCAAGAGCACGAAGAGTAGCTAAAGAATACGGCCAATTAGGCCTAATTGTAGTGGACTATCTGCAGCTTATGAAGGTACCTGGCTTTAAAGCAGAAAATCGTACTGCAGAAATTTCTGAAATATCACGTAGTTTAAAGGCACTTGCTAAAGAACTAAAGGTTCCAGTCATTGCTTTGTCTCAATTAAATCGAAGCTTGGAGCAACGACATGATAAGCGCCCAGTAATGTCTGATTTAAGAGAGTCAGGAGCTATTGAGCAAGATGCAGACGTTATTTGTTTTATTTATAGAGATGAAGTTTACAATGAAGATAGTCCTGAAAAGGGAATTGCAGAGATTATTATTGCAAAACAACGTAATGGACCAATTGGTCGTGTAAAAGTGGCTTTCTTAGGGAAGTATACTCGCTTTGAAGATCTAGCTTTTAATGGTTATCAGGAGTAGCTGACGGTGGCAAGGCCTACATATGTTCAGTTTAATAGTGAAGCTTTATTACACAACTTAGCCCAAGTTAAAAGCTATGCTCCTGGTAAGAAAGTAATTGCTATGGTTAAGGCAAACGCCTATGGATGTGGCTTAGAATCAGTAGCGCCAGTGTTAAACAAGCAAATATATGCATTTGGGGTAGCCTGTCTTGAGGAGGCTCTTGCTATACGTAGGCTTGGAATTACAAGTGAATGCATTTTATTTCAAGGTATTTTTAGTGCTGATGAGCTAGCAAAAGTAAGTGAATATAAACTGCAATGCGTACTGCACCAACCTTACCAATTAAATTGGTTATTGGCAAAGCCTCTAGCAACTAAAATTAAAGTTTGGGTCAAAATAAATACTGGTATGTATCGCTTAGGATTTGCACCAGAGCAAGTGTACGAAGTTGTTCAATTATTAAAAAATTGCCCCTGGATAGATACGGAAATTGGCTTAATGACCCACTTAGCGTGTGCTGATGAGCCTGATGATCCTGCTAATCAAGCTCAATTAATTAAATTTGGTACGCTAAATTTACCTGAAGGCAATTTTATTACCAGTATAGCCAATTCAGCTGCAATTATTGCTTTACCGAATGCTCATGCCGAAGTTATACGACCAGGTATTATGCTGTATGGTGTTTCGCCATTTGTCAATCAAACAGCGGCAGAGTTAGGGTTAAAACCTGTTTTAAGTTTTCTCTCTGCTGTTAGCGCTATTCATAATTATCCTGCTGGAGCCGCAATTGGGTATGGAGGTACGTGGGAAACAAAGCGACCCTCTATCATTGGTGTTGTTGCCGCAGGTTATGGCGATGGTTTTCCACGTCATATTAAACCTAATACTTTAGTTTGGATTAATGGCTCTTATGTTCCTATTGTAGGGCGTGTATCTATGGATATGCTAACAGTTGATCTTACGGATTGTCCTAATGTTAAAATCGGTGATGTAGTTGAGCTTTGGGGTAGGTATATTCCCGTAGAAACTATTGCGAAATCAGCCAATACAATTCCTTATGAATTACTTTGTCAATTATTGCCGCGCGTGCATAAAAATGGGCCGCTTGCCCAGCATAGTTATTAAATAGTATTGTGTTATAAATTTTTAGATGCTTTCTGCACTTATTGTATACTGAACGATTTAGTCTCTTTATGTTTTTTATTTAAAATAAACAACTTAACTATAGAATCTAATAAAAACAACGGAATTGTGGATAATATCTAACCTTGATGTTAGAATACCAACCGATTTCAAACGTTATACAGGTGAAATTGCATGAAAAAAATACTATTAGCAACACTCACTGCATCTGTTCTTTTAACAAGTTGTGTGCCTATTAATAATGAAGGTGTAGGTTCATTAACAGGTGGAGTTGTTGGCGGGCTCGTTGGCAGCCAATTTGGTGGTGGTTCAGGCAAAGTAGCTGCAGCAGCTGGTGGCGCCTTACTAGGTGCATATCTTGGTGGCAATATTGGCCGCACTATGGATAGATTAGATCGTTTAGAGATGCAAAGAGCTCTTGAGACTGCGCCAACTGGTAGACCTGTAACTTGGAGAAATCCAGATAGCGGTAATAGGTATACTGTTAAAACAACGCGGACTTATTATTCTAACAATCAACAACCTTGTCGTGAATATACCACTCACGCAATTATTGGTGGTAAGAGTCAAGAAGTTTATGGTAAGGCTTGCCGTCAAGCTGATGGCGCTTGGCGTATTGTTCAATAATCTCTAATTTAAGTGCATTAATTTTAAAAAATTATTCTTTCTTATTTATACCTTTTGCCATGGGTGAGAGGTATAAATAATGCCATAATTAACATTCATCAACTATACTTGTTATTAAATTGGGCTTGTTAGGGAAATGTTATGGCTAATCTCATTTATTCTATTTTACCAAAACCACGTCGTCCAATTGCTTATATCGAGCCAACCTTTTCAGTTTTTGATTGTGTTGATTTAATGGTTACTAAAGATATTGGTGCGTTAGTAGTTCATGATCAAACACAGTTAATAGGTTTAGTCAGTGAGCGAGATATTATTCGTTCATGTATACATCGTGGCTTGGATCCTAATAAGGCTACCGCAGCTGATGTTGTTTATAAAGATATAAGCATTCTCGATATAAACGATACTGTTGAGAAGGCTATGGAAGTTATTACCATGACAAAACGACGTCATGTGTTAATTAATGAAAATAATGAACTAGTAGCTATCGTTTCAATTGGTGATATTTTATTTTCACTCATTGACGATAAATCGCGCTTAATAGAGCACTTAGAATCTTATATTCATTCATAAACTTTTTATACTTAAATAAGTAACCTACAAGTATTAGGTAGTAAATAGTTTGTCTCAAACAATATTTTCGTTTAAGAATACATAAACTTATCGTCTAAAATACCCCAATCAATATAATTACCTTGCATTTATTAATTTAATTTATTTATAGAAATAATATTTTAGGGTAATATTCTACTGTAGTATTTACTTTTATTTCAAAATATCAATTACTTATTTGGTAAGAGGCGTATTATCAATTAAAGTTTTCAGGCATTGCTCTGGCTAATTTCTAAATTTGCTTAGCTATTCATTTCGCTTAAATTAACTTTGGAGCTAAATTATCCTAATTTTTGTTGCGAAAAATTAATTGATGACAGGTCCTAACAACTTCATCAGATAAATCTATGTTAAATAGAGTGCTTTGCCTTGGAGGGTGATTAATGTTTATTAAACGACTAATAACTTTTAGTTTATCATGGACGATAGGGATTGCGGCAACTTTTGCGCAGACAGAGCATTCCTATGTAAGTATACCGAATATTGAATTAACCGCTTTGAAGCAGGCCTACCCACTTGAGCCTACAGATTTAAACAAAAAAATTACCTTTACAATTTGGCTTAAATTACATAATAAAGAGCAATTAGAAAAGTTGATTAGTAAACTATATGATCCTAGCAGCCAATATTATCAAAAATTTTTAACGTCAGCTCAATTTGCTAAACAGTATGCGCCCAGACAAGAAGCAATAAATGCAGTTAGAAATTATTTTAAGCAGCATGGTATGCAGACTAAAACTGTCTATTCTAACGTTGAGGTAACAGCTACAGTTAAACAAATAGAAGAAATTTTTCAAACAAAAATTAATAACTATCTTTACCAACAAAAGATTTTTTACGGAAATGCTTCCGCACCACGGGTAGTGCCAGAAATTGCCCCTTACCTAGCAAGCATAAGCGGCCTTAGCAATATTCCTTATACAAAGTCGCAACTACAACATAAGCCTCATAAGCAAGATGCTAAACTTAGAGCAAAATGGCAGCCCCAGGAAATAGGTATAATTTGGAATTCATTTAAACCAACGGCAGTACCAACCACGCAATCGTTAGCAGGATTTACAGGAGCACAATTACGGACGGCTTACAATCTTGCGAGCATTCCACCTATTAATGGCACCAGTATTGATGGTACTGGACAAACTATCGTTATTATAGATGGCTGTGGTACGGTGACCCCAGCAGAAATACTTTCACATGCCAATCACTATAATCAGGTTAATAATCTTCCTTCATTAGATAGTACTAACTTTACTGTAGTGACTCATACCGGTAGTCCTTATACTGGAGTTTGTCCAAATCCTGATGGCTGGAATGGCGAAATTTTACTTGATGTTGAAGCCTCGCATACCATCGCGCCTGGTGCAAATATTGTTTTAGTATTAACCAATGATGTTGATAACGCTCAAGTAGCACAAGCGCTAAATTATATTACAAACAATAATTTTACCATTGGTGGATTTACAAATGCCTATGTTGTTTCTAATAGTTGGGATAATACTTATGAAGCTCAACATGAACCGCTTGATGCGACTTTATTAGCAAGTGCTGCTCAAGGTTTAAGTGTTAATTTTGCTGCCGGCGATTGTGGTGATCAAACCTATAATAGTGGCTGGACTTGTTCAATATTATCTTCCTCACCTTCTATCCAATACCCTGTAAGTTCTGCCTACGTTACCGCCGTTGGTGGTACCAGTTTATTTGTTGATCAAAATTGGAATTATGCTTTTGAATCGGGCTGGGGGACATTGGTAAATCATGCATTTTATTCAGGTAGTATGGGTGGAATCAGTAAATATCAAGCATTACCTTTATGGCAACAAACTACAATTGGTAGTTTTTTTGCTGGTGGATACCCTTTGGGTACGGTTGGTCAATATAATAAACGTGCTATTCCAGATGTAGCTATGCTTGCTGACCTCTATACAGGTTTATTAACTTACGCCCCAGGATGTGAGAATTGTTATGATGGCGGCGCAAGCTTAGCAACGCCTTTATTCTCAGGAACGATTGCGTTGGTAAATCAAGCTCGAGCTTTAGTTGCTGGAGGTATTCAAAACCCAATTGGTTTAGTAGCGCCTTACCTATATATTAATAACTTAAACTTACTGCAAACTAGAGCTTTAAATTTAATTACACCACCTCATTTAATTATTAGTGGGGCAGAGCCTATTTCTGGTGGGCCTAACTATGCGTTTCAGCTTTCTGATCCCTTTTTTAGTCAACTAGTAGGTTTTAATTGGGATTCTGCATTAACCATTATTGAAAATCAATTTTGGAATGATGTAGTTGGCGTTGGTTCTCCTAACATTCCAAACTTTGTGTCTACACTGGCTCGTTTATAAGAAATAATAATTAAAAATTTTGAGTGTATAGGGATTTTTACTATGAAAAATATAAGGTTAATTACCTCTTTATTAAGCTTTCTCATTAGCTATCTTGTATCTAGTATTGGCTTAGCTGCACCTGTTTTTACTTTAACTCCTTTAACCGCTACTACCATCCAATTACCTATTAATGGCGCTGCTACAGTACAATATCTTGTACAAAATCAGTCTAGTAAAACGCATACTCTGGTCATGTTGCCTATAATAGGCGTGACCCAAATTACCAATGCTGGAAATTGTCCTAATCCGTTTGTATTAGGAATGAAGCAGTCTTGTGTATTGACTCTACAAATTAACGCCAATCAGCTTAGTGGGTCTTATAGTGGTGGTCCTATAGTTTGTCAGCAAGGATCTAACGGTGCGCCTAATCCTTTACAATGTTATCAGCCTAGTCCGACTAATTTACTTAATATTACAGTTCTTCCTACTATCCAATACCGTATCAATAGTAACGCTGACGTTAATGGTAATATTTTTCCTAGTGGCGTGTTAAATGTTAATGCAGGCGCAAACTTATTATTTACAGCAACACCTGCAGCGGATTATATCGTCTATCAATGGCTTGTGGATGGAGTAGTTGCACAAATAGGCGGTACAACTTTTTTATTACCTAATATAACAGCAAATCATAATGTTGCAGTAAATTTTACGTCTAGCAGTATTATTTATGGTGGCGCACAAAATGGTGTTTTATATTATGCTTTTTATAATCCATTCAGCGGTACCTCTAACTGGTCACCAACACCAACTATGCCAGCAAATGGTAGTTCTATAAATAGTGTATTTGCTACCCCAAGTCTTCTATATACCGGTAATCAAAATGGCTTTATTTATTATTCAAGTAATAATGGTAATAGTTGGCGCAATACGACGCCACCTGATGGCAGTTCTGTTATGAGTGTATTTGCTACTGCGAATACTCTTTATGCTGGCACTCAAAACGGTAATGTCGCTTACTCCATTACTAATGGTAGTAATTGGCATATGACAACCTCACCTGATGGTAGTACAGTAAACAGTGTTTTTGTAGCTAATAATGTTATCTATGCCGGCACTCAAAATGGTTACGTTTATTATTCAATAAATAATGGTGCAACATGGATACCTATTACATCGCAACCAGATGGGAGCGGAATTAGAAATATTTTTGTTAACAACAATAATCTATTTGTAAATACCGTTAATGAATTTGTTTATTCTAGTTTGTCTTTCAGTGGAAATTGGAATTTAGTAGCGCAGACTGCTTATAGTTTATTTGTTGACTCATTAAGTAATATATTTGCTGGTACACAAGGTGGCTATGTCTTTCTAGTAACAACTGGACTGGAATTAGGCTTTTTAACTTATAGTCCTATAAATAGTGTCTTTGTTTTAAATTAATATTGCATGTATAGCGTTTACTTACTAAGTTTAAAAGAAATAAAGTTAACCAAATAGGTTGCTAAAATTCATCAAGTAGCGCTATATATCTTCTATGAAGGCTGGGGAAAATGTATAAACAGTTAATTGCTAGTCTATTGCTTTACTTAATTAGCTTTTTAAGTTGGGCTGATAGCTTGCCATCGCAATGGGTTACAGCAAATAATAAGGACATTAAGATACAAGTTCATCTTTTTACTATCTCTACATGCCCTTATTGTAAAAATGTTACGATATTTCTTAATGACTTTGCTAAACGAAATCCCTGGGTTGAAATTCATCAATACGTAATTAATCAAGATAAATCAGCACTATTATTACTTAATAATTTTTTACAAGAGCAAAGTGTAAATGATTTTTCTGTTCCGGCTATTTTCTTTTGCAATAGCCGCTGGATTGGTTTTAAGAATACTACTAAGGCTAGCGATGAATTAACTGCAGGTTTAAATTATTGTCATGAGCAAGTATTAAAAACAGGTAAATTATCAGAAACGACGGTGCAAACCTTACAACAGATGGCTTTAGCAAATTGGTATGAAGGTAATATTAAGCCAACAGCTTCAACATCATTTTTTATCTTATTATTGGCGGCAATTGATGCTTTAAATCCTTCAGCAACCTTGTTAATTTTTACTTTTATTGGTTTTCTCATGCTCGCGCCTGATAATTTTAGGGCAAAGCTTCTGGTTTTAATTGGCTTTATAGTTGGAGTTGGCCTTGCTCGCTATTTTCAAATAGCTTATTTACCTATTTTTTATGAGTTTATGCGCCTATTTCGGTTACCAGCCATACTTATTGGTTTAGGTATGGTTGCTTTTACATTAATTATTGGCAACAAAATAAAGCAGATACCTATTGGTATAACAGTATTTAGTGGACTTTTAGCAGCTTTTGCTGTTCAAAGTTATGAGCAATTCAATAGCCTACCTAATTTTGCTTTAATTGTTAAGCAGTGGTTAATTAATCAGCAGTTTAGTATTGATAAACAAATTTTTTATCAGTTGGCATATACCTTAATTTATTTACTTTCATTAACTTTAGCTGGCTTAATTGTAGTTTTATTATTTCACCGAACTCGTTGGCGAAAGTATTTAATAGCTTTTAGGCGTCTAACTAAAGCTTTTTTACTGGTAGTTGGTGCAATATTGATTATCTATCCTTATGGCTTAAATAATTTATTTTTCATTTTTATAACCCTTGTACTAAGTTTATTAATAACTTGGTTACTTCCAAAGTTTTATTTAACAAAAGAAAATTTTTAAAAATTAACTATAATTTTATCGTTGAATTTATAAGTTTTTATAACCTAATTAGGGCAAAAACCGTAAGTAAAAATTTTACTTTAAGGGAAACTATCTATGGAAGATGACATAAGCGCTAACTATTTTCCTATAGCGCTTGATGTTGAGGCTGGTAAAACATACCGTTGGTGTAGTTGCGGGTTGAGTAAAATTCAACCTTTGTGTGATAGATCTGATTGCAAAATGGCTGTAGAGTATTATGCTCCTTATACTGATGTAGTTTATTTTTGTGGCTGTAAACAGACAAATACTCCTCCGTTTTGTGATGGCTCACATGCTAAATTACTATTAAAATTAATTAAGGAACGAAAAGAAAAAAAAGGCTAGATAAATAAGTCCTACTTGATCTTAAAGTGATGATTTGGGATCATCAATGCTCTTATAGAAATAGGTGTTGTCATGAGTAAGTTAATCGATATTCCTGTTGTGGTTGAAAGTGGTTATAAATATAAAACTGAACAAGGTATAGTCGCTATTAAGGATGGAATTAAATCAGTTTCTACCCAGGCTGAGCGTTTGCCTAAACCAAAATGGCTAAGAATAGTTAATCAAACGACACCTGCTTATAATCAAGTAAAAGAGCAAGTCGTTAAGCATCGTTTAGCAACCGTTTGTGAAGAAGCTAAGTGCCCTAACATTGGAGAATGTTGGTCCCATGGAACTGCAACAATTATGCTAATGGGCTCAGTTTGTACACGCGCTTGCCGATTCTGCTCTGTCGATACTGGAAATCCTCACGGCTGGTTAGATTTAAAAGAGCCAGAAAACACAGCTAATACAGTCGCTTTAATGAAGTTAGATTATGTAGTGTTAACCTCAGTCAATCGTGATGATTTACCCGATGGTGGGGCTAAACATTATGCAGATACTATCCAAGCTATTAAATTACGTTGCCCAGCTACTAAAGTTGAAGCGCTTACACCAGATTTTCAAGGTGTTGAAAGTGATATCATGACGCTACTGGATAGTGGAGTTGATGTTTTTGCCCAAAATGTTGAAACAGTTGAACGGTTAACGCATCCGGTACGTGATAATCGCGCGGGTTATTGGCAAACATTAAATGTGTTGAAATTTGCTAAACAATATCGTCCAGATATTCTAACTAAGACAAGTTTAATGCTTGGATTAGGTGAAACAGATGAAGAAATTATTAAAACAATGGATGACTTGCGAGCTCAGCAGGTTGACATCCTTACACTTGGCCAATATCTACAACCTACTAAAAATCATTTACCAGTAGCACGTTACGTAACTCCAGAAAAATTTATTGAGTTTCGTGAACTGGGTTTAGCAAAAGGTTTTTTTGAAGTTGCTTCAGGTCCTCTAGTACGCTCTAGTTATCGAGCTGATAAAGTTTTTAAAAGAAATAATTTAGATCTTTAGCTTAATAGATAGTAATATTGGCGTTACTAAGTTTTCTTTGCATAATATAAGCACCTAAGCTCATTAAGACTCCTAAAATTAGGGCACAACAACCCATCCAAAAGTAATAATGTGTATAAATAGGTAAGGTTTCAATAGCAGAAAGAGCGTTCTTAGGAATAGCTACCATTTCTGCTAGCCTCCCCGAGATAGCATTAGATAAGGAGCAGGCTAAATACCACACGCCCATGGCAAAAGCTAAATTCTGACTATCACAATAAAGACCTATCATACTAAGGCCAATCGCACTCACCCAAAGCTCTGCTAAAGTAATTATAATATAAGTTAAACCTATATAATTACCATTTACATACCCATTTTGCGCCGTTAAGGCCGCAAAAGTCATCACCAATAAAGCAAACCCCGCTAAAAGTGTCCCCATGGCAAACTGATAAGGGATAGTAAATTTTGGGAATCGCCGATAAAAGCGTGGCAATTGTAAACCTAAAACAATTATTAAAAGAGGGTTTAATAATTGATAATGGGCAGGCGATACATGAAAATTTAACAATTTTAAATTTGAATTATGTTCAGCAAATAAAATAAGTGTGCTATTCATTTGATTATAAATAATAAAAAATATGATAGCCTCAATAACTAAAATTAAAGCGATAAGTTGTTTAAGTCGGGCTTGGTTGGGTAGACGAATCGTTGTAATAAAAAAAGCAAGAATACCTGCGGCACAACCAACACCAATAATAATACTTGCTAAGTATACATACGAGTATGCAAGCAAGGTAAAAATATAAATACCTAATATATAAATAGCTAGTTGCAGTTTGGAACGTGTTAGCATAGGAAGCTTGTCACGTCCATAAATAACATTATTATAAAGACTATAACGTTTAGCAAAATTAAGTGCTGCTAATGATTTACCAATAAAAGCTATAGTTAAAATAGATAAAGGACCATAAGTGCTTTCTAAAAGTGCAGGTGCAATAATCGTAGCAAGTAATGCACCAACATTGATAGCCATATAATAATAGGTCATGGCAGACTTAGCTTTAATAGCATCATCACTGTAAATGTGAGAAACAAGCCCCGAAGCAGTGCCCATTAAAAGAGAATTTGTAGCAGGAATGAGAGCATATGCTGCAATAAATAGCTTATCACCAAAGCTAGTTAACGTATAACCACTTAGCATAACCAATAAATAAGCTAAGGCAAGCATAATGCTACCTAACAAGATAGCTCTTCGAAGGCCTAGTATGTGATCTGCCATAAAGCCACCAATTACTGGCATTAAATAGCCAGTTGCTTGGGTAATACCAACGAAGGCATACGCTTTAGCTTGATTGTATCCAAGACCATGTTCTAGGAGGGGACGAGTTAGAAATAAGATTAAAACGGTGTTAAGTGCATAGACAGAAAATTGGCTCCAAAATGTAATTAATACAATGTTATTAGTTTGCTGTTGCCTTAAGTCTGTAGAGGGTAAATAATTTTTAATAGCCTGATAAAGCACACTAACTCCCTTATAAAAAGTTCCAGTCAATAGTTAAATAAACAGGTTATGCAAAAGCTCTATTATTTTAGCGTCACTTTTTTGCCAGTATGATGTCAATAATATGCGTATCATGATATGGAAAAGTAAATATTTTACTAAATAAGCGTTTTAAACGTTCAAGCAGAAAATTTTTAGGCAACATTCTTACTGAAATACTATTTAAAAACCATGTCCCTTCAATACCAAAGCGAGCTAATTCATCAATATTATTTAAGGTAATAGGTATACGCAAACGTTGGTGCTCAATAACTTTAAAATGATGTTGATTAAAAACTTCCAATAACTCATCTAAACCTGTAGAAACAGTAGTATTTTTTACCATAGCTTTGTAGTAATGGCCAACCACAGTGCTTACTAGCGAATCTTCAGCAATAAACTCAGCTAATTGTTGCTGAGCTACAGGAAATGACTCATAAGTTGTAGTAATTAAAGAAAAATAACCATTTTTTTTGGTCAATAAATTAGCCTGGTTAAACAATACCTGAATAGGGATATAAGCGTTGATAAAATGTGCAAGTACTAAATCTTGACTATGATGAGGCAAGTAACGACTTGCTTCGGTTGCGCTAGCTTCAATAGTTGTTAAGTGTAATGCTTTTCTGGCCAAGGCTAGACGCTTGTTTGAAATATCAATACCTGTAAAGTCAGCGACAGGCATATAAGATTTTAATTTTGCTAAAAAAGCGCCATTCCCAACACCGAAGTCTAGAACTTTATAATTAATTCGTCGTCCTAAATGCGCTTTTTTAATTTGCTTAATTGCAACCTGATGACTATAACTGATTGATTTAAACATATCAGCTGTAGCATAGTTATCAGAAATATTATTGTAATGAGCCTTAAAAGGCATTCGATATCCACCTTCTAAACATCAAGATAGTATATCTCGAATTTATCAAAATTGGCGACTATTAGTTTTAAATACTTGTTATGGGCAGGTGCTTTAACCTGATCTTTTGCAAAGAATAGTACTAAATTCAAGCTAAAACTTTTTTAGACCAATTCTAGCTAAATAAAATAATTGTTTATTTTCTTAATTATATTACTATTTGTAGTTTTTATTCTAATGGAATTGAAAAATGGCCATAGCTCAACTTACTTGGTCTAAGTATGCTCTGAAAGATGTAGTTACCTTTTTACTAGCTGGTTTGCTGTTTACTATTCCAATCAGCTCAAGTGGAAAAAGTATTTTTGCAGTGCTTACGATTGCTTCTATTTTAATGTTTTCAGAATATCGTCTACAGATAAAACATGTTCTTGGCCAAGCATGGTGTAGAGCGCTTCTAGTTTTTGTAGGTCTAACGTTAGTAGCTTGTTTCTGGAGCCCTGCAGACATCAAAGTGAAATTATTTGTTTTAGAAAAATATAGTAAGTTGCTGTATTTACCAATATTTTTAGTTGGCTTTCGCAATAAACAAGTTCGCTTGATTGGTTTACATGCCTTTTTAGTTGCCATGGCCCTTACAGCTTTGTTATCTATTGGTAAAAAATTTAATATTTTAACACTAAGCTATCTTGATGCTGATCAGGTATTTCGTAACCATATTATGACTAGTATGATGATGGTCTTTGCTACCTACTTATCAGGCTATTTGCTTTTCCGCCAAAAGGGCAATTTATCACGCTTTTTTTATGGCAGTTTAGTTATTATTTATAGTTATCAAATTTTATTTATTAATGCCAGCCGGCTAGGATATCTACTATATGCAATTTTAATGATTCTGCTAATTATTCAGATGTTAAATTGGCGGCAGGCAATGATTGGTATTGTCAGTGTATTATTATTTTGGGGCCTTGCTTATAAGGTAAGCTCAACCATGCAGATAGGCGTTAATGCTTTAAGTGATAATTTTAAATATTTTCAGCAGTCTAAAAATACGTCTATTGGTTTTCGCTTGCAGTTTCACAGTTATGCAAAAAATCTTTTCGAAAGACACCCTTTAATTGGCAATGGCACAGGAAGTTTTATTCATTACTTTAAAAAAGAAGATCCAATTCCAGCTTGGGGGCATAAATTATTAGAACCTCATAGCCAATATTGGTTAATTGCTGCAGAATTTGGTGTAATAGGTTTATTAATTTTTGCGGCCTTCTATTGTTTCTTGTTGAAAGAAGCGTTGCAATTAAAAGAATGGCGTTTTGCTGCTATTGCACTTTTAGTTTCAATTGCTGTTGGAAACTTATCTGATTCTTTATTATTTTATTCTGGCTCAGGTTACTTTTTTCTTGTCTTAATGGCTTTATTTTTGAGTGAAAAACAAGACCACAATAATAGTAATCTTACTTATTGACCTATTATAAAATAAAAGCGCAAATAGAAGTCTATATGCGCTTTATACTAAATCTGTTATCTATGTCAGTTTTCTCTAATTAGAATAAGTTAATGTAGACTTTTTTGAATTTTTATAATTATATTGGCGTTTTGCACTTTCTACACCGGGCTGATCAAAGGCATTAATATCCCAGATAACGCTTTGTATGTATATTTTATGCTCATATAGTGCGATAAGCTGGCCAATATTAAAGGGTGAAAAAGAGACTAAATTAATATGACTTAAAGGGGTATTACCAGGAATATGATTATTAAAATCCACTTGATCTTGAATACCCTGCGTCAGAACTTTTATTTTTGCTTGGCAAAAATAATTAATAAGTTCAGCTTGTGAAGATTGAAGGCTAATAAAATCACCCGTAACCCGATGTGTTCCTTGGCACAGTAATTGAAAATAACTATGTTGTGCTTGATTGCCGAGTCCGCCCCAAACAATTGGCCCTGTAGCATAATCAACTCTTACACCTTGGTTAGTTACGGATTTTCCATTACTTTCCATGTCTAGTTGTTGAACATAAGGTATAAGATATTCAAGTTGCCTTGCGTAAGCTAAAATTAGGTGATTATTAATATTTAAAAAATTATTATTCCAAATACCTATTAGCGCAAGCATAACAGGTAGATTAGTAGCAAATTCTTCCTTAAGAAAATGCTTGTCCATAGTATGAGCGCCTGCTAAAAGCTCTGCAAAGCATTCATAGCCTACAGCGATAACTGTAATAAAGTTAATTGCTGAGCAAACTGAAAAGCGTCCGCCTACCCAATCCCAAAGGCGTAAAATTTTCTGAAATCCCATATCCTTAGCTTTAACTGAGTTTGCAGTAACCGCTATAAAATGTCGTTCATCAAATGTTGTAAAATTACCCCAAGCTTTAATTTTAGTTAATGTATGAAGGGTTTCTGGAGTTGTAAATGATTTTGATGAAATAATAAACAAGGTTGTTTCGGGATTTAATTTTTCTAAAACATTTTTTGTGCTTTGTGGGTCAACGTCAGGAATAAAATGATAGTTTAATTTTTTTAATGTCCAATCTTTAAGGGCGTTAATACAAAATCGAGGGCCTAAATCAGAACCACCAATTCCAACATTAACAATATCTTTAATTGGTTTTTCTGTATACCCTAACCAATGACCGTTGCGAATTTGATTCGATAAAGTACGCATCTCTTCGCGCGTTTCAATAATGTCTGTCATGACATTATAACCATCAACTAAGATAGGCTGATTATTGGGATGACGTAGTGCTGTGTGTAAGGCAGGTCTACTTTCGCTTTGGTTGATTTTATCGCCAGAAAATAAGGCTTTAATCCTCTCAGGAAGATTTCTCTCCTTGGCAAGATTAAATAGTAATTCAAGGCTTGTATCATCGACTAATTGATGTGTAAAATCTATAGTAAGCTCAGGTATAGTGATACATAACGTTTTATCGCATACAGAACTTCTCTGTAAGTCACTAAGGCTTTTAGCGTAAGTTTTTTGTGCATACTCTTTTAATGCACGCCAAGTTTTCAATTCAGTTAAATGTTTCATGCTAAGTTAATTCCTTTTATTACAAATGTAATAATTAATTTGGCCGTAGTTAGAGTATTTACCTAGGCTATTACTTTAAATGAAAAAGTATAACTTATCTATTTTCGCTTAAATAAAATTCATTATTTCTTAATATTCCGTTAAGAAAAATTGTGTAGAATTACAATCAAACAATTAAAAATGATTGTTTGTTGTTCAAACTGCAGCTACTTTAGTCACCATGGATGTTTCTATGGAAAAGTTGCTAGCTGCAATTAAGGGAGATTAGTCATGTTAATTTTGACTCGGCGTATTGGTGAAACGTTAATTATTGGTGATGACGTCAACATCACTGTGTTAGGAGTAAAAGGAAATCAGGTGCGTTTAGGTATTAATGCCCCTAAAGATGTTTCTGTTCATCGTGAAGAAATCTATTTGCGTATTCAGCAAGAAAAAGAATCCTCTGATAGTGACGAAGCTGTATAACCCGATTTTCCTCGCAGCCATCCAGTCCCCGAGTAAAATAGCTTAGCTCGGGGCAAACTTACTACTTAAACTCGTATCCCCAGCTGATAAGAAATGCTCTTTCCCTTTATCATCAATTAGATGTAACTGTCCTTGTTCATTAACGCCACAAGCATAGCCACTTAAAGAATTATTATGCTGAAAAACGCTAATATGATGACCATCTAAATAATCTACTTCCTGCCATTGTTCTTGAAATGGTTTAAAGCCTTGTATTAGAAATTGTTTCAAAAAAATGTCTAGTGACTTGATTAAGTTTGCTATCAATTGATTACGATCAGCATAATTATGAGTTATTTCATAGAGAGAACACCAAGGTGTTGTAAGTGAATTTTGCTTAATAGTATTAACGTTGATGCCAATACCAATAATAAGTTGAATACAGCCATTGGTCTCGGCAATAATTTCAATTAAAACACCTGCTAATTTTTTATGTTGCCATATTAAGTCATTTGGCCATTTTAAACGAACATCTTCATGAATATTACTCCATTTTAAGCTTGTAAGAATTGCTAAACTTACCACCAAACTTAAACCAGATAGTTGCGATAAACAACAATCCAATTGCCAACGTCCAGAAAAATAAATATTTTCACCGAAAGGCGAATGCCATGTACGACCAAAACGGCCACGTCCTTTTGTTTGGGTTTCTGCACAACAAATTGCTATTGCTGAGTTATCAGATAAATCTTTTAGGTAGCGATTAGTAGAATCAATTTCCGCGAATAAATGCAAAGCAAATTCATCTTCAAAGTTTAATTCTTGCAGATAACCACGAATTGCTGGTTCACTTAGAGCAATAAAGGGCCGCATTAGTTGATAACCTTGTCTTGCATTGCGCTTTATTTCTAGGCCTAAGTCATTTAGTTGACTAATTTGTTTCCAAATAGCAGTGCGTGATACACCAAGTTGTTTCGCTATGGCATTACCACTTTGACAATCACCCATAGCAAGAAAATTAAGTAATTGTAGTTGGATAGGGGTAAATTGCTTCATAAAATTATTTTGTATTATAAAATAATTGCTATTTTACCACTGCTTCTTCTTATAACAAATTAGCTTTGTAATTAAAAAGCATCATTAAACCATACTGTTAAGCTAAGATAAGGGTATTGTCTGTTAAGGTAAGCTTATGTATTGAAGTTATATTTAAGTCACAGCATAGCGCTGCACAACAGCCTATAGTCGGCATAAAAGATACTAATTGTAAGTAGTGGTGATGAAGGGGGTCAAATACGTTCTCTTGGCCGCTTGTTAATGCCTTAACTGAAAATTGCTCTGTGGGATAACTAAGCCCCAGGCCGCAGGTTTTTATAAAAGCCTCTTTTTGTGACCAAATAGTAAAAAAAGCTAGAGGTTTAAAATAATTGGGTAATTGAGCTAACTGTTCTTGCTCTTGATTTGAAAATAGGTGTTTAGCAATACCTTGATAAGGTCTTGCTGAAAAAAATTCTACATCGATGCCTAAAGGCGAGTTCTGGCCTATAGCTAGAATTGCTAATTCATCAGAATGGCTTATATTAAATTCTAGTTGCTGATCATTAGCTACCGAAGGCTTACCATAATGATTATAAGAAAAGTTTATTGCTTCAGGAGCTATTGGTAAGTAACGACTTAAAATAAATCTTAACATCATACGAGCGACAGCAAAGCGTCGTTGATGTTTAGGGAAATAGAAACGTTTTGCGCGTGTTAATTCCTCTTCATTTAAAATGGCTTCCATAGCGCAAGGCGCGTGGGTTAGCGGAAATTGCCAAATATCAATACGATTGGGAGATAATTGGCAATCATTAATAGACATAGCTTCAAATAACGATGAGTTCATTGCTCCAAAGGTAGCATCAAAAGGCAGTTAAAGGTATCATAGCGCACGAGAAGTAATTCGCCAACGAGTAATGTATGAGCCTACAATTTTTAGATTTTGAGCAGCCTATTGAAGAATTAAATCAAAAAATTCAAGCATTGCGCATGGTTGGAAATGATAATGAAGTCAATTTAAGCGAAGAAATTGCCCGACTTGAAGCGAAGTGCGAAGAATTAACTGCTTCTATTTTTGCAAATCTTGAGCCCTGGCAGATTGCCCAGATGGCAAGACATCCTTTACGTCCACAAACGACAGATTACATTGAAAATATTTTCACAGATTTTCAAGAATTACATGGTGATAGACACTATTCAGCAGCACCTGCAATTATTGGTGGACTTGCTCGCTTAAATGGTGAGCCTGTTTTAGTGCTCGGTCATCAAAAAGGAAAGCGTACTAAAGAAAAAGTTTATCGTAACTTTGGTATGGCAAGACCTGAAGAATACCGAAAAGCTCTGCGTTTATTTAAATTAGCTGAGAAATTTCAGTTACCTATTTTTACCTTTATTGATACCGCTGGAGCTTATCCTGGTATTGGCGCTGAAGAACGTAATCAATCGGAAGCTATCGCTCGTAATTTACTAGAGATGGCTAAATTAAAAACGCCAATAATTTGTACAGTAACCGGCGAGGCAGGCTCTGGAGGCGCATTAGCAATTGGAGTAGGTGATCGGGTTTTAATGTTGCAATTTGGGATTTATTCAGTGATTTCGCCGGAAGGTTGTGCTTCTATTTTATGGAAAGATGCAGGGAAAGCTAGTGAAGCAGCTAAGGCAATGGGAATTACGGCAAATAAAATCTTTGAACATGGTTTAGTTGATAAAGTCGTTAAAGAGCCTTTAGGTGGCGCCCATCGAAATATAGAAGCGATGGCTGCGCGATTAAAAAGTATATACCTTGAAGAGTTACAAGCTCTTAGAGAATTACCAACTGAAGAATTACTAGAGCAACGTTATAATAAGTTTATGGCTATGGGGGCTTATAATTAACGCACTTTTACCTGCAAAGTGGATTAATCAATTAAAACAGTGTAATTCATTATATGTCGGTTTTAGTGGGGGACTTGATTCTACGGTATTACTGTATGCTCTAATTTCTGAGCCATCACTGGCTAGTAAAATTACGGCTATTTATATTGATCATGGCTTAAGCCATAATGCTAGCCAGTGGCAAGCTCATTGTGAAAAAATTTGCCATCAGTTTGGAGTGGCTTTTAAAGCACATCGTGTGTATGTTAAGCAGAATGCTAATATTGAAGATCAAGCGAGACAGGCAAGATATAATGTTTTTCACGCCCTTATTAAAGCCAATGACGTTTTAATACTGGGTCACCATCAGGATGATCAAGCTGAGACAGTATTATTGCAATTATTTCGCGGTGCAGGAATAGAAGGGTTATCAGCAATGGTAGATTGGCGTTCTTTTAGCCAAGGCTATGTAGCGCGTCCTTTACTTGCTCATTCACGCTCAATCCTTGAAGATTACGCCAAGCAGCAGAAGTTAATCTGGATTGAAGATGAAAGTAATCTAGATTGCTCCTATACAAGAAATTTTTTAAGACAACAAGTTATTCCATTAATACAAACACGCTGGTTAAGCCTTAATACTAATTTGGCACGTACCGCTCATCATTGCCAACAAGCACAAAGTAATCTCTATGATTTAGCCTGTACTGATTATCCGAATTTAAACGAAATTAAAAACAAGCTTGCGCTTGAGCCACTAAAAAAATTAAATTTGGCTAGGAAGCAAAATGTTTTAAGGGCGTGGCTTAAGAAAAATATAACTTATCTACCTGACACTAAGGTTTTTAATCGCTTAATTCATGAAGTCCTTGAAGCGAGTGAAGATAAAATACCAGAGCTTTCCTGGAAAGATACTTGTATTTATCGTTATAAAAATACGCTTTATTTAGTAAAAAAACAAACCTCAAAAAATACTTCTTCAATCAGGTGGCCTAATTTTCCAGAGCCTTTAAAGTTACCTTATTCACTTGGCTTTTTGAAAGCCATTGCTACCTCGGCAGGATTAGTTATTCCTGAAAATGCTCATGTTGAAATACGTTTCCGACAAGGCGGAGAAAAATTTTATTGGCATCGGCAAACAAAAAATTTAAAAAAATTATTACAAGAATGGTGTATACCTCCCTGGGTGCGTGATCAAATTCCTTTGATGTATATCAATCAACAGTTAGCAGCAGTCGCAGACTATGCAATCAGCGATAATTTTTATCAGTCATCAACAAACAGCTGTTATCAACTACAATGGGATTATTAACTAATAGTTAATACTTATTAACCATTACCTCGGTTTATCTTAAAAATTAGCTTACTTATACTTTGTCAAAGTAGTTATAGGAATCAATTTTATGGTATCACGATTTAAGGTAGCCTTTTTACTGACTTATTTATCAGTACCCTCCATTGCGGCCGTCATTATTACGCCAGCTTTACCACTTATTCAGAGGCAGTTTCAATTGAGTCAAAGTGAAGTGGAGTGGTTAATTGTTTTATTTTTAATTGGCTATGTCATTGGGCAGTTGATTTATGGCCCGCTAGCTAATCGATTTGGACGACTTACATCCCTTCGTATCGGCTTAACCATTTATTTTTCAGGTATCTTATGCTGTTTAGGCGCAGCGTATGGTCTTAACTATGAATTATTTGAAATAGGCAGATTATTAACAGCTTTGGGCTCAGCCAGCGGCTTAACATGTACTTATATATTAATTAATGAACTATTACCTAATGAGCAGAGAAAAACGGCTATGGCTTATGCAATAGTATCATTTACAGTAGGCATTGGCATCGCTGTGAGTCTAGGTGGCATTATTACTGAATATTGGTTGTGGGCTGGTTGTTTTATAATATTATTGTTGCAAAATATTGTAATGTTTATAGGCACTTTTTTATTTAGGGAAACGCTAACGACGAGGCAATCTATTGATATTAAAACGATTATTTTTAACTATAAACAAGCTTTAAAATGTAGAACGCTTATTATCTTTTCCTTAGGTGTAGGTTTTTGTTCGATTTTTAGCTATTGCTTTGCCGCGGTAGCACCTCAAATTGCTAACGATTATTTATATTTATCGCCTGCCGAATATGGTTATTGGAACTTGTTAAATATGATAGGCATGTTATTGGGTGGATTATGGTCACGCAAACTACTCGCTTCTTATGATGCAGTACAAGTCGTTTTATTTGGATTAGGAATGAGTGCCCTTGGTATCGTAAGTTTATTCCTTATATGGCAATTACAATCAACCTCTGCGATATGGTTTTTTGTAAGCACGACCTACTTATATCTTTTTTGCAGTGTAACTTTAGCTAGTGCTTCTTTTATCGCTTCTAATGCTTTAGCTGATAAAGCGAGTGGTGCTGCAATGATGAGCTTCATTAATATGGCTAGTGCGACAATTGCCGTCATGATTATTAGCAAATTTACTACTAATTTATTACTAGCCTTAGTAGAGCTTTTAATTTGTGAATGGATTTTAGTGACCTGTTTAGTCTTAGCCTATAAATTAAGAAAGCGGGCTCTATCCGTAGCTAACTAACGAAATTAGAAATTATAAGTGCACAATTGTGCACTTAATTACAATGTAATAAGTTAAAAACTATTAAAAGAGAAATTAACATTCAGGTAGATTAACTGCTAAGCCACCCATCGAAGTTTCTTTATACATACTTTGCATATCAAGGCCAGTTTGTTTCATCGTTTTAATAACTTTGTCTAGCGAAATATAATGGCAGCCATCGCCCATTAAGGCCATGCGCGCAGCATTAACCGCTTTTACCGCGCCCATAGCATTACGTTCAATGCACGGGATTTGAACCAGTCCTAAAACAGGATCACAAGTCATACCTAAATGATGCTCCATAGCAATTTCTGCAGCATTTTCAATTTGCTCAATAGTGCCTCCTAATACTGCAGCAAGTCCTGCTGCAGCCATTGAAGAAGCAACACCTACCTCACCTTGGCAACCTACTTCTGCGCCTGAAATTGATGCCCCTTTCTTATAGAGAATGCCTATGGCAGCTGCTGTTAAAAAATAGGTGTAAATATCGTGCTCATTTAGTTTGTCATGAGCTTCTTGACAATATTTTAAAACAGCTGGAATGATACCTGCAGCTCCATTAGTAGGAGCGGTAACTATACGGCCACCAGCAGCATTTTCTTCATTGACTGCCATGGCGTATAAATTTAAGCGGTTCATAATATCTGCATGTTCAAAACTACTTTTAATTCCTTGCTGATTATTAAGTTTTTTGAAGAGTTCAGGGGCACGCCTTTTAAGTAATAGACCTCCAGGTAAAATACCTTCATGATGACAACCATTTTCAATGCAATCATTCATTACTTTTGCAATTTGCAAAATCCCTTGCTGGATTTTTTCAGGCGCCCGCCAGGTTTGCTCATTAATCATCATTAATTCTGCGATAGTCAATTGATTAGTATGACAGTGACGTAATAATTCATCTGCAGTTGAAAAAGGGTAGGGTAAGTTATCAGTTGAGGGGAGTGCGCTATTCATTTCTTCTTCAGTGGCAATAAAACCACCACCTATTGAATAATATATTTCATTTGCAATTATATTATCTTGGTCATCATAAACGGTAAAGCGCATGCCATTGCTATGCAAAGGTAATAATTCTTTTTGCAGAAATAAAAAATCTAGCGTGTCATTAAAGAAAATTTCATGTATACCATTTAATTTTATTTTTTGTGTACTAATGATTTCACGCATCCTGGGTACCATGCACTCAGGAACTACGGTGTCAGGTAATTGGCCTTCAAGGCCATTAAGAATAGCTTTATCAGTACCATGACCTTTACCCGTTAAGGCAAGTGAACCATACAACTCAATCTTAATCCGTTTAACCTTTGAAAGCTCATATTGAGCAGCAATTTTTTTAATAAAAGTGTTAGCAGCAAGCATAGGGCCAACTGTATGCGAGCTTGATGGACCAATTCCTATGGAAAATAAATCAAATAGACTAATACTCATGTTCTTTAATTAAAGAATTAAAATGGCAAGTGTAGAAGGAAAGCCAAATATAAACAATATAAGTATAAGCTAAAAGGGATAAAAAAAACTTAAATTAGTTAATTTTTGCTTTGAAAAATGCTAAAAAAATTGCCACAGGCGTCTCAATAACTGAAATTATAATTTTAAAGCTAAATTCACCTTCTAAATTAATTATCATAGTTATTGTATAACTGGTAATTTAATTGAAATTTAGGCAAAATAACCGGGCACTTTTCATGATTTTTAAATCTTACGAAGTTTAACAAGGGGAATTGTTTATGAAGATGAAATTAGTCGCTGCTGCGATAAGTTTAGTAGCCTCAACAGCTTTTGCTGCAGCAGATGCTACTAACTCTACTAATAGTGCTACTACCAATAGTAATGCCGCTACATCAAGTACTAGTAGTACAACTTTAAGCAGTGACATGGATAAACTATCTTATAGCATTGGTGCCGATTTAGGACGAAATTTTAAAAAACAAGGTATTGATATTAGCCCAAATGCCATGGCAAAAGGCTTGCAAGATGGTATGAGCGGAGGGCAACTGCTATTAACAGATGATCAAATGAAAGATGTATTAAACAAATTTCAGAAAGATTTAATGGCAAAAAGAAATGCAGAATTCAATAAAAAGGCCGAAGATAATAAGGCAAAAGGCGAATCATTCTTAAATCAAAACAAAGCTAAAGATGGTGTTGTCACTTTACCAAGCGGTTTACAATATAAAGTTATTGAAACAGGTAAGGGTAATAAACCAAGTAAAGACGATATGGTAACTGTTGAATACACTGGTAAACTTATTGATGGGCAAGTATTTGATAGTACAGAGAAGTCTGGCAAGCCAGCTGAATTTAAGGTATCTCAAGTTATTCCTGGCTGGACTGAAGTATTACAGTTAATGCCAGCTGGTTCAACTTGGGAAGTTTATTTACCGCCAGCATTAGCCTATGGCCCACGTGGTATTGGCGGTGCTATTGGTCCAAATGAAACTTTAATTTTCAAAATTCATTTAATTTCTGTAAAAAAATCCTCTGAAGCTTAAAAATTTATACGCACTTGCAGTCAACCTGTAAGTGCGTGTTTACTATAAGTTATTTAACCTATCACTTTAAACATTAAATATTACTTACTCAGATGAATAAACGTTTATTAATTGTCTTTTTATTGGGTTTTTCATCTGGAATCCCACTAGCTTTAATTACTAGCACCTTACAAGCATGGTTTGCTGACAGTGGAATGTCAGTATTTGCAACAGGAATGCTGAGTTTAATAGGGCTTCCTTATTTATATAAAGTAATATGGGGACCATTTTTAGATAGCTTTTCGCTTTTGCCACTCGGGAGGCGAAGAAGTTGGATTTTATTAACTCAAATTGGTTTATGTCTTGGCTTTAATTTAATGGCACTATTTAAGCCTATCGATTCAGCCTATATTATTGCTTGCCTTGCCTTAGTATTAGCTTTTTTGTCGGCGACACAAGATACAGCAATAGACGCACAGCGAGTTGAATATCTGCCTACTAGTGAACATGGCTTAGGTGCCTCCTTTGCAGTAGTTGGTTATCGGGTAGCTTTATTAATTACTGGCGGTTTTGCGCTAGTCATGGCAAATTACTTAGGGTGGTCTATTACTTATCATTTTATGGGTATATTAATGGGCGTAGGAATAGCTACTACGTTATGGAGTAAGGAACCTATTATTCAGAATAATCCTCTCCAACCTTTAGGCCTAACATGGCTTAATCCTCTAAAAGACTTACTAAAGCAGCCTAATATTTTTGCCCTTTTAGGTTTTATTTTCTTTTATAAACTAGGTGAAGCATTTACAGCAACAACTAGTGGTATTGTGATGCCTTTTCTAATACAGGGTATAGGCTTTTCATTAGCTACCATTGGTTATATCAATAAATTATTAGGCATTACTGCCATTCTTTTAGGTGGTTTGGTAGCTGGTACTTTACTAACACGATGGTCCTTATACAAAGCCTTATTTTATTTTGGTTTAGCTCAAGCACTTGCTAATCTTTTATTCGTTGCTTTGGCTATGACTGGTAAAAATTTTAGCTTATTTGCTATGGCTGTAGTATGTGATAATTTTGCAGCCGGTATGGGTTCAACAGCATTAGTTGTTTTATTTATGCGCCTTGTTAATCAACAATTTACAGCAACTCAATTTGCCGCATTAATTGCTATTTCGAGTATTCCACGAGTCTTATCAGGCCCAGTCGCTGCATTTTTACAAATGTGGCTAGGTTGGATCGGGTTATATCAACTAGCTTTTTTGCTTGCCCTAGGCTTTATTCCTTTTTTAATAATAATAAAGGAACAGACTAAGTCTAAGGAGAGTATTTTAAAGACGCATGAATTTGAATTCATTCATTAATATTAGAACGTAAACCTAATTGGCGGTTACCTAATTTACCTGAGTTAATTTTAATTAAAAAAATTGAAGTTTGCTTAAAATTTTAATGATAATTAGGAATCCTAGCACAACTGTTGTCAATTATGAGGTATCATTAGAAGCTTCATGAGCATCTTGATGGTACCGAGGGTGGGACTCGAACCCACACGGTGTCACCACCACCGGATTTTGAATCCGGCGCGTCTACCAATTCCGCCACCCCGGCATGTGCGAGGATTATAACAAAGAAATTAACTTAAACAATAGCTATTTAGCTATAGAAAGATTTTGACAAGTGATTGGGATAATTAAATAATTAAACACAAGGGGTAACATAAGGGTAATGATGAGACGGATAATTTTTTTATATATTTTTATAATTAATGTTGTTTATTCCTTATCTTTTGCTGCTATGTGTCCAGACCCTTTGAAAAGCTCACTTGCTTGGGGTGAAATCCCTGAGCCTTGGCAAGAAAATCCTTTTTCCGAACATAAGCCACAAGGCGATGAACATACTCAATTTGTGCGTGCCAATATTATGGTCGCTGGCGCGTATGGCCGTGGTATTATTTGTACCTATAAGAATACGTTAGGCTATTATTCCATCTGGTGGCCAGTTTTAGTAAAGATTCCTGCTCGTATTGATTATAATTGGGTTGATACCTTAGGTGGTTATGTTTGTACTCAAGAGATTCAGATATGTCAGTTTTATCCGGCAATTTAATTTCTTTACACTGGCTGGCTTGATTGTTCTATTACAATCTTATTATCGTTAGATTCTGTAAGATTTTCATTACTTTGCTTACTCTTACACTGATCTTTTATAAAATTAAGCCGTCTTTGTAAACTGCTTTCTGACTTAAGCTTTATTTTTCGTTCTTGAAAAAACTTTCTAATTCAGTAAGGAGATCGGCTACTGTTTCCTTTGCCTTCCAGCCTTAACACGCTCTTCATAATTTCTTAAAAAATTATATTGGTTCTTACATGAGGCCGCTCAAGGTGACAAGTCACAGTTAAGCAAATCCAAGAGCAGGTTAAACTAGACGTCATTTTACAATAAATAAAATAATTGAATATTTATAGGTAACCTAGAGTATTCTTTATTGAGGTGGTTACATTTGTAGCTAGAAGTGATTTTGAGGCTAGGTATGCCTAGTTAAACGTTTAATTTATATAGAATACTGGGGATCTTTAGCTTAGTAAGCTCTGTTTAACTTTTTTGTCCAAACTGTTCTAATTCTTCTTCTTGTACGGCTAAAATTTCTGTTAAGTAGCGTCGTAAAATAGATACCTGTGAGACTAAGCCAATAAAATGCTGATTTTGATCAATAACTGCTAAACTTTTTATTTTATTTTCTTTAATTGAATCTACATATTTAACAATAGATTCCTTTTGATAAACACAAGGAATATTTTTTTCAATTAAATTACATAGTGATAAAGGCGAGGCTTTTCCTAGTTCTAAAGTCACTAATTGGTTACTGGTAAGGCCTATAAATTTTCCCTTATTGTCCTTAATAGCGAGATACTGAGCTTGAACACGATGAGCAATTTCAGCTGCTTCTGCAATTGACGTATTTGACATAATGGAAGGTAATTTGATTAATGGTAAATCGCCAAAGGTCAACGCTTTAAGCCTGCCGATATCTTGAGGGCCGGTAATATCAGAACCTCGAATATGAAAGCGCCAAGTAGAAAATGAATAACCAAAAAAGTAACGTGTTAATAGACTTGAAACAATAACAGTGACAATAGTTGAAAAGACACCTAAGTTTAGGTTAGCGGTTTCTAACAATAGAAGGATAATAGCAGCAGGCGTACCAATAATGGAGGCGGCTACCCCAGACATACCTGCAACAACGGTTAGATCTAGCGGAATAATGTTACCAAATAGTGGTATAGTAATCACATAATGAATAATACAGCCTAAAATTGCTCCTAAAAACAACGATGCAGAGAATAGCCCTCCTCGAAAGCCTGAACCGACGCAAACAACTGAGGCAAGTATTTTAGCTACAAGAATTAAAACCGTGACCTTAAGCATTTTCGAGCCAGCAAGAATTTCATTAATACCATAATGGCCAGGGCCCATAACTTGCGGAACAATAAGTGCTAATAAGCCTAGAAGAAACCCACCGATAACAGGTTTTAAAAAGGCAGGAATTTTTTGTTTTTTCAATAAAGATTCAAAACCCGTTGTACCACGCATAACAATAATGCCTACCAATGCTGCCAGGAAGCCTGTAAAAATAGCTAAAGGGAAATGCCAAAGGGTAGGGTTTTCAGCGATATTGGCTTTAAAAAGTGGTTCATAACCCAAAAAAATATAAACCATGAAGCTGCTTAATGCACTAGCTAGTAAAGTTGGCATTAATGCTCGTGTTGCATAGCCGCCAACTACTAATTCTAAGGCATAAAAAGTTCCAGCTAGGGGAGCACCAAAAATAGCAGCGATTCCAGCGCCCGTTCCACATGAGACTAGCATGCGCAATTCTTGTCGGTCTAATTTTAGACGTTGGCCTATAGTACTTAAAGTACCTGAGCCCAGTTGAGTCATTGCCGCTTCAAAGCCAACAGACCCGCCTATAGAAATAGAAACAATCGATAAACCCACAAAAGAGAGAGAATCTATCAAAGACATTTTTCCGCCATTAACAGCGTTAGCCTCAATAGGATCAACTGGTGTTAGACGCCCATAGCGGCCAATTAAAACCAGTAAAAAACCTAAAAATAAACCGCCGAGCGTTGTAACTATTAAAATTCGTTCCCAGGAAGTATTAGCACTATGAGTATTGACTTCTACACCAAATAAAATTATTTGAATATAGCCAACTAACGTTCGAATAAAAGCAACTGCAGAGCCTATCGCTATTCCACCTATTGCGGCTAAACTAAACAATTTTAAATTAAGATAGGTGTTAATTTTAGTGGTTAATGAGCTATTTCGTAAAGAAATTGCCATGACTTTGTCCCTAAATAATAAAATTAAACTTATGCTTTTATGTAAGCTATTTAATAATTTACATAGCTAGTTAAGTTAGCTTCCTGCTCCTGCTTAAGAATGTACTATACTTTTTATGCAGCTTAATGTAGGAGTATTAGCATGTCTAGTGAGATAAATCTAGCAAATCAGGATGATAATTATCTGCCCCATCAATATTATCAATATATCATTAATTCTCTACCCAATCTCGTTTATATTCTAGACAAAGATTGTACCGTAATAGATTGTAATAATAATGTACTCACGCTGCTTGGAGTGCCTAATTTAGCCGCTTTAGAGGAAAATTTTTATCAGCGACTAATTACTTTTGCCCACTGGTCTGAAGATCGAGCCCATATGCTTAAGCGTGATGATATTGATGCCTTACTTTCAGAAGTTACTACTTATGATGTAGAAGAAAAACCTGTTCTTAATGAGCAAGGAGAAGTAATTTATTATCTTGCAACCCGGATACCATTGTTAACTAAAGATAAAAAAGTCGATGGGCTAGTTGTAATATTAGTTGATATTACAGAGAAAAAGTTCTTAACAGAGCAACTTGAGAAGATTAAGGAGCAACTTAAACAAAGCAATGCTAACGCGACTATCGCGCCGCTACTGACAAATCTTCAAGAAACTAAAAAAGAGCGGCCTAAAGTATTATTAGTAGAGGATAATACTATTGCACAGCGCGCAGGCCAAGCATTGCTTATGCAATTTGACTGCCGAGTTGAAGTAGCACCTTCTGAAGGTGAAGTCGCTAAATTATTTAAGCCAGGTAAGTATGACATCGTATTAATGGATATTAGCTTAGAAGATACATCTGGCTATGTTATGGCTAAGAAAATTCGACAAATGGAGAAAGATACTTCTTATCATGTGCCCATTATTGCCCTAACTGGTTATCAGGCTGATGTCGTTAAATATGATTGTGATGACTATTCCATGGAGGGCGCTATAACTAAGCCTTTAACCAGTGAACAGGTTAAACAGATTATACAACACTATGTTTATCATATAGATATTCCTGTTAAGGGTTTAAAAACTAATAAGCCTGAGCAAAATAATACTTAGCCTTATTTTAGCTATCTATACCAATTACTTTCAGTTAAATAGGTATAAATCTATAAGGAAGCAATTATGACTGTTACAACAGGTTTATCAGGTAATGAACTTTTTTGTTTGGCGCAGAAAGGATTTTTGCCAGGCAATATAGTTGTTGGTAACAGTGTACATTCCTTAGGAATAGTAGGAAATATTGGTTCTAGTTTAAAAGCGATGTTAGGTGGTGAATTAACACAAATTACTCGTTTAATTGAAGATGGGCGTGAAACAGCATTGGAACGTATGCAACAAGAAGCACAAACGCAAGGCGCTTCTGGCATTACTGGTGTAACAAGTCAGCTTATATTTCATGGCTCTAATGTAGAGTTTTTATCAATTGGTTCTGTTATTAAATCAAACAATGCCAGTTTAAAACCTTTTTCAACTTCGGCTGATGGTCAAGAGCTTTATGCGCAACTAGACGCAGGTTATCAACCTATTGCTTTTGCTTTCGGTAATGTAGCTTATGCAATGGGTGTAGGACGCGGCTTCATTGGTGGTATAAAAACACTTGTTCGGGGTGAAATTAAGGAGTATTCAAATATTTTTAATGTCACTCGTCACTTAGCCCTTAAACGAATTAAAGCACACGCCCAGACTTATCATGCTAATGCGGTATTAGGAATTCAAACTACGGTTTTACCTTTTGGTGGCGTAAATGAGATGTTAATGATAGGCACGGCGTCAAAAGCCCCTTTT
This sequence comes from Legionella sp. D16C41, assembly GCF_048541585.1. Taxonomy (NCBI): domain Bacteria; kingdom Pseudomonadati; phylum Pseudomonadota; class Gammaproteobacteria; order Legionellales; family Legionellaceae; genus Legionella; species Legionella sp. D16C41. Next base: position 1,487,963 of record NZ_CP183303.1, read on the forward strand.
TTAATTAATACGGTAGATAATGTGATTACCAGTGATATGACTAATATCGAGATGTGGAATATGGCTAGTTTAGGTTATATGCCTCTTCAATTATTATTAGGAACTTCCGTATATTCCTTAGGTGTTGTAGGGGGTATTACTTCAGCAATTAAGTCCTTTGTTCGAGGTGAAATTACTGAGCTTTCTCGCTTAATCTATGATGCGCGTGAAAATTCTTTAGGGATTATTAATGATGAAGCAAAAGCGTTGGGAGCAGATGATGTTGTTGGTGTAAAGACCTATGTTTATCAATTGGGAAATGGCTTGATTGAATTTTTAGCTATTGGTACTGCTGTTAAAAAATTATCTTCGGTTAAGCCTCAATCTGACCAGTTACCGCCACAAGCTATCGTAGTTGATAAGGATACTTATTATAGTTTAGTGAATGACTACGGCAGTAGTGTTAATATGAATGCCGGTAGTAAGCCTATTAATAGGAATGTAAGTTCTTTTCTCTCCTTAATTATTTTTATAATTTTTTTCTTGCTTTTCGGTGGTTTTCATCTTTTAAAAGCAGTATTTGAGTAACAATTTATTATTACCTAATTGTAGCACTCAACTAATTCCTGTTTTGTCTAAAACTTAAAATAAGTGACACTACAATGTTACTCACGTGATTTAAGTAACTCTTGTAATGGTTTGGGTAACCAGGATTGTGCTTTATTAGTCAGTACTTCTTCATGCTTTTGCCATAAAGTGCCTAAATAAATAATTAATATACCAATAATGGTTAGCGCGATGGGGAATAAAATACTATTTTGAAAGACCTGCCAGGCTAGGTGCCCTAAATACATACAGCAACCTATGGCGCCAAATACCACAAAAACCCGTCTTATTAAAATAACACCAATTCCTATCATGATTAAATTAATACATAAATATACGAATTTTGAAAACTCACTATCAGAACTTTGCATAGTCATTCCTGTCCAAAAGGTAATGACCCCAAATAAATATAACCAAAATGCATAGTCAGCCGAACCACCTGAGCGTACATCAACCCAAAAGGCAATAAGAAGCATAACAAGGCCAAAATACATAGATATTAACGCTTTAAATTCAAAATCTATATCATATCCCATAATCATTTGAGCTATGTCCATAGACATATACCAAAGTGTTACCGCAATCGGCATAAGCATAAAAGGGTAGCGATATAGCCAAGCTAATATAAGTCCTACAATTAAAGTTCCCAATTCCATATACAGCCAATGCCAGGCTATTACATAATGAAAATCTCGATAATGTGAAGCTTCATCCGGCCAATATCCAAGTCCTTTCTGTAATGCATAAATAGCTAGGGGAGTTAAGGCTACAACAAAAGTGGCACAAATGCCTGCTGGAATTTTGTAATGTTTTTTAGCAAATATTGCGGTTAACACTAAACCTATTATGGCGTAAATAAGAGTTATAGTTAAAATGCCCCAGGGTCCGAATTGTTCCCAGCCTAAAGTCATAAATAAAGTCATTGCGCCAATTGCTACAAGGCCACCAAAATAATATAAAACATTAGTAAAATTGAAAGAAACTTGCTCGCTAGATTGGCTTTTAATGTAATGATATAAAGCTTCAGCTTGCTCTTGGCTAATGATATGTTCATCTACAGCTTTATTTAAGTCAGCGCGCGTAATTTTCATGACCTATCCTACTATTAACAGATAGTCTCTCTATAAATTATAGAGTGCATTTTACATTTATGAGTTGGTTCGTAGGTTTAATCCATTTGCTTAGAAATATTTCTATTGTGTAAAATTTTTGAAAATAGTGTTGATTTAATTTGATTTTCAAGGCGAGAATATATATCGTATTGCCACTTGCTCGTTATGATAGTGATGTCTATGCAAGAAATGCCAAGTTTTTTTGATTTTGCCTCTTTATCTAAACAAGAAATTGCCAACCTTCTTGATGAATTCAATGTGCGCTTAACAGTAGATGAAGCGCTTTTTATTCAGAATTCTTTACTTAAAAGACCACCGACTTATGCTGAATGTATACTTTGGTCTATTCAAGGCTCAGAACATTGCTCCTATAAAAGTAGTCGTAAATATTTAAGTCAATTTATAACCCAAGCACCACATGTTATCTTAGGTCCTAAAGAGGATGCTGGTATTGTTGCGGTAGCAACTGACGATCAAGGTTATCGTTATGGCATCGTTATTAGTCATGAATCTCATAATCACCCCTCTCAATTAGTACCTTATGAAGGTGCTGCAACAGGTGTAGGTGGAAATGTGCGTGATGTTAGTTGTATGGGTGCAGAAGTTATTGCTGTAGCCGATAGCTTACGTTTTGGTGATATTAATAAGGCAAAAACAAATTGGATTGCTGAAGGGGTTGTTCAAGGAATTGCAGGCTATTCTAATCCATTAGGTATACCAAATATTACGGGTGATGCTTATTTTGATGAAGCATATAATGAAAATTGCTTAGTTACTTTAGTCACTTTAGGCGTGGTACGTGAAGATCATGTTATCCATTCCTATGCGCCACCAAATGCTAAAGATTATAAATTTATCCTAGTAGGAAAACCTACAGATAACAGCGGTTTTGGCGGAGCAGCTTTTGCATCAGCTAACCTAGACATCGCTGAAGAGGAAGAAAATAAAGGTGCTGTGCAAGAGCCTAATGCTTTTTTACAGCGCCATATCTTGAAAGCAAATTATGCTTTATTTGCTTGGTTACGAGAGCAAAATCTTATCAATCAAGTAGGCTTTAAAGATTTAGGGGCAGGTGGTATTGCTTGCGCTTCTGTGGAGCTTGCTGATGCTGGAGGTTATGGTGCTGAAATTAATCTTAATTTAGTGCCAACTAGCATGAAAGGGTTGTTGCCTGCAGTTATTTTATGCTCAGAAACGCAAGAGCGCTTTATGTGGGTTGTACCTGAGCATTTAGTGCCAATTATACTAGATCATTATAATAATCGCTTTGCGCTTCCGGATATTTGCGATGGTGCTGGTGCAACCGTGATAGGTCATTTACGTCACGATGGTATGTATATCGTTAATTATGATGATGAGCCTATTGTTAGAGCTAAAGCCACAGATATTACTCAAGGTATTATTTATGATAGACCTTACGAATATGTAAAAGAGATTCAGCCAGAGCCTAGTTCACTACCTTCTTTAGATTTAAATCAGTCTTTACTGCAGCTATTAAGTCATGAAAATATCGCCTCCAGTGCAGTTATTTATGAAAGGTACGATAAACAGGTGCAAGGTAGAACCATCATTGAAAGAGGCTTAGCTAATGCAGGCGTCATAGCGCCTTTTAATGAAGACAAATACCCTCCTGAAATTAGTTTAACAGGGGTTGCTTTATCTATTGCTCATAACCCTCGCTATAATAAAATTGATGCCTATTGGGGTGCTGTTAATGCGGTATGTGAAGCGGTACGCAATATTATTGCTGTAGGTGCTTGGCCATTGTCATTAACTGATTGTTTATGTTTTGGAAATCCAGAAAAACTTAAACAAATGGGTGAGTTTGTTGAGTCTATAAAAGGAATTGTTGCAGCTTGTAGTGCTGTTCACCGACCAGATAACCCTGAAGTTACGCTGCCTATTGTTTCTGGTAACGTTTCACTATATAACGAATCAGAACAAGGCGCCATTCCACCAAGCCCTATTATTAGTTGTTTAGGGGTATTAACGGATTATCGCAAAGTATTAACCTATAGTTTAAAGCAAGCAGACTCTTTATTAATACTAGTTGGTGAGCGTAATGATGAATGTGGTGGGAGCGTTTATTATCAACTATTTAATATTCTCGGTAATCAATTACCTAAGCCTAATTTAACTTCTTTTGCAGAAGAAATAATGGCTGTTTTTTCTGCTATTGAACAAGAGCTTGTGCTAGCAGCCCATAATATTGCGGAAGGTGGATTAGCTGTTGCACTTGCAAAAATGAGTTTTAAAAATAACATTGGTGTTGAAGTAGAGTTACCCGGTAACTTATCTATTGAGAAAAAACTTTTTGCAGAAAGTGGTGGCTTTATTCTAGAAATCCTACCTAAAAATTTAGCAGCTATTGAAGAAATTTTTAATAAGTATCTTGTCTCCTATGAAGTGATAGGAAAAACAACCAATATCCCCACAATTAATGTAGATGGCCAATTAAATTTAGCAATTAATATAGCTAAAAGTGCATGGCAACAAGGCTTACGGGAGAAACTAACGTAATGACTAGTATCGATTATAAGGCAGCTGGAGTCGATGTTGATGCTGGCAATCAGGCCGTTTCAGCAATTAAAAAAGCAGTAGAAAGCACTTTTTCACCACAAGTTTTAACACCTATTGGTAGTTTCGGGTCTATGTATGATCTTAAACCTATTTTACAGCATTATCGTGAACCTGTACTAGTTCAAAGTATTGATGGTGTTGGGACTAAGATGATGGTTGCTAAGATGATGCAAAAATTTGATACCATCGGTATTGATCTAGTCAGTGCTACCACCAATGATATTATTGTGTTGGGTGCAAAGCCGCTAACATTACTAGATTATATTGCTAATGACCGGTTAAAACCCAGCATCATTGAACAAATTGTAAAAGGCATCGTAGCAGGTTGTCTTGAGAATGATATTTCTTTAGTTGGTGGTGAAACAGCTGAGATGCCGGGTACTTATTTGGCTGGTGAACATGATTTAGTTGGTGTAATTACTGGCATTGTGGAAAAAGAAAAAGCTATTTTGGGACGTGAAATTAAAGCAGGCGATATTGTTGCTATGCTTCCTTCTAGTGGCTTGCATACTAATGGTTATTCATTAGCCCGTAAACTGTTCTTTGAAGTAGCAGGTTATCAGGTTGACTCTTATATTGCAGAGTTAAGTCAATCTATTGGCGAAGCTTTATTAACGCCTCATCTTAACTATACTAAACCTATATTAGGAGCACTTAATGCAGGTGTTGCTATTAAGGGAATGGCGCATATTACCGGTGGCGGTTTACTTGAAAATATTCCTCGTATTTTACCATCCAATTGCGCTGTAGAAATTTATAAAAATAAAATTCCACAAAATCCTTTATTTGATTTACTTCGCCAGTTAGGCAGTTTAGATGATAATCAAATGTATAGAACCTTTAATATGGGTGTAGGCTTAGTCTTATTTTTATCACCAGAAAATTTTGTGAAAATGCAGGCGTTTTTACAGACGAAATTACCTACTTCTTCACTTTATGAAATTGGTCAGGTGATTGTCGGTAAGCCAGAGGTAAACTTGTTATGATACGTATTGGGCTAATTCAATTTCCAGGATCAAATTGTGAGCGTGAAACAGCGCTCGCAATAAAACGAGCCGGTATGCAGCCTGTTGAATTTTTATGGAATGAGTCGCTTGCTAAACTTAAAGATTTAGATGGCTATGTACTCATTGGTGGCTTCTCTTATGAGGATCGTTCGCGAGCTGGTATTATTGCAGCGCTTGATCCGGTTATAAAAGAAATCAAAGTGCAAAGCGAAGTAGGTAAACCTATACTAGGTATATGTAATGGGGCTCAAATATTACTAGAGTCATGTTTAGTTCCTGGCATACAAAATTTAAATTCTGAAATAGCTTTAACGGAAAATAAGCGCATCTATAACGGTAAACTTTTAGGTATGGGTTTTTATAATACCTGGGTTAATATTCGTTTAGCTCAACATGAGCAAAAAACCAATGCCTTTACTCGTTATTTATCAGCTAAAGATGTTATTAATTTGCCAATTGCGCATGCTGAAGGGCGATTTATAATTTCTGACGCTCTTCTACAGTCTATTAAAAATCAAGGTATAAGTATATTTCAATATTGTGATGAGCAAGGCGAAATTAGTGATAATTTTCCAATTAATCCTAATGGTTCAATAGATAATATTGCTGCTATTGGTAATTCTGCTGGAAATATATTAGCTATGATGCCTCATCCTGAACGTACTACTAATGGTGATGCTTTATTTCACTCCATGCGTGATTATATTATGGGGCTACATTTAGCGAATGAATTTATTACGACTCCTCTGCAAAAAAATACGATAAAGCTTAAGCCTTTTGTTTCTAATACTCATTATAAGCAGTGTCTTGTAAAATTAATTATCACAGATAATCATGCCTTAACAGTACAAAAAACGCTACAAAAATTAGGTATTCCTGTCACGGTAAGACGTTTTATTCATTGGGAAATTGATTGCAATAATTTAGAAGAAACATTTACACAAATTAAAAAAAGTAGTGTTTTATATTGTGATCGCAAGGAGCAAGAAGTCAGCTTACCTTTTCATAGTCAGGAAAATAATTTTTACTGTTTAGTACGAGCCAAAGACGATCTAGCTGGCCTTCGTGCTAAACAAACATTGATTGACCATTATTCAATCGCAGATATTAAGTCAATTAAGCATAGTGTTTTATGGCATTTTAAAAGTGATCATGGAAATATTGATTCAATAATGGCTGAAATTTTATTAACTAATGTAATTGGGAACCCATACGCTCATGAACTCTATAAATACATTGGATAATTATCGTCAAAAGATTCAAGCAGCTTTACCTTTTTGTCTGAGTGAAACTAACTTTTCATTTGGCAAGAAGCATGCAGGAAAAGTCAGAGATACTTATGACTTAGGCGATAAAATAATACTAATTACCACTGATCGTTTAACTGCTTTTGATAGGCCTTTAGCATTAATCCCTTACAAAGGCCAGGTACTTAATTTAACAAGCGCCTGGTGGTTTAAAGAGACAGCTGCAAATGTACCTAATCAGGTAATTGCTGTACCTGATCTTAATGTTGTGATAGCGAAAAAATGTAAAGTATTTCCTATTGAGTTTGTAGTAAGAGGGTATATTACAGGGACGACAAATACTTCTTTGTGGACGCAATACCAACAAGGTGTACGTGAGTATTGTGGTATTGTTTTTCCTGAAGGTCTTAAGAAAAATCAAAAATTAGCAAGCCCTGTTCTTACACCAACTACCAAAGAAGCAGTTCATGACCGTCCTATATCACCTAAGGATATTATTGCTGAAGGCTGGATGACTGAAGAAGATTGGTTAGAAGCAAGCGCTTTAGCAATTAAATTATATGAGCAAGGGGTAAAACGCGCAGGTGAGCAAAATCTTATATTAGTAGACACGAAGTATGAATTTGGCCGCGACCAGAATGGGAAAGTTATTGTTATTGATGAAATACATACACCTGATTCAAGTCGTTATTGGCTAGCAGATAGCTATGAACAACGTTTGGCAGAAGGTAAAGAGCCTGAAAATATTGATAAAGAATTTTTAAGATTATGGTTTGCTAAAAATTGTGATCCCTATAACGATGAGCAGTTACCACAGGCACCCACTGAATTAGTTGAAGAACTTTCAGCACGCTATATAAAGCTCTATGAAATGATCACCGGCCAAAAATTTAGCTTCAATATGCAAGATGAGCCTATCGAAGAGCGAATTTTACATAATATAAAAGATTATATTAGTTAGGATGGTCTAAATTTAAGTTAAAAGATAAGCTCTTCACTGCCTACTCTTTTTGGCTATACGCAGGATTGAGGTAGTTAACTGGATCCCGCGAACAAGTCGCGGGACGTAGGGAAGGAGTTTAATGAAATGAGGTTAGGCGCAAGTTAAGGTTGAAAGTAAACAAATGACTTTTTACTTTGCCAACAGTCTGCAGTGATTGACCGAATTTAGGTAAAGGTAGGTAGCTGGATCCCGCGAACAAGTCGCGGGATGTAGGCAAAGGGGTTTAATGAAATGAAATTAGGCGCAAGTTAAGGTTGAAAGTAAACAAATGACTTTTTACTTTGCCAACAGTCTGCAGTGATTGACCGAATTTAGGTAAAGGTAGGTAGCTGGATCCCGCGAACAAGTCGCGGGACGTAGGCGAAGGGGTTTAATGAAATGAGGTTAGGCGCAAGTTAAGTTTGAAAGTAAATAAATGACTTTTTACTCTGCCAACGTCCTGCGGTTTATCCGCAGGATCCAGTGTCCGGTTTCGCAAATAAGGCACGAGACATCGAGCTGGGGCTAATAAGGTTTAAAGTTTTTTGTTCTATGTTAAGGTCTAAATATCATTTTATGGACTAGACTGGGTGATAAGGCTTAAAAATTGAATGTGCTTGTCGTTTTAAGGTAATTAACTATGTGCGGTATAGTAGGTATTTATAGTCATAAGCCTGTTGCTCCTGAATTATACGAAAGTTTAATTCATTTACAGCATCGTGGTCAGGATGCGGCTGGAATATTAACCTCGAATCAGCGATTTTACTCTAAATATGGTTTAGGATTGGTTCGTGAAACGTTTACTGCTCAAAATGTATTAGCTTTAAAGGGAAATATTGGCATAGCACATACACGTTACCCAACTGCAGGAGGATATGGCGAAGCTGATGTGCAACCGCTTTGGATTGGTAGCCCCAGAGGTATTGCTCTTGCACATAATGGTAATTTGTCTAATTACCAAGAACTAGCACAAGAAATACGCAAGCAACATCGTCATTTAAATACCTCTCTTGATTCTGAAGTATTACTCCTTCTTTTTGCTGATTTACTTGCTGATAGTCCAGGCTTTATTGACGATGATGATCAGTTTTTTGAGGTATTATGTGCGGTTGTGAGTTTGCTTTTTACTAAGCTTGAAGGTGCTTATTCAGTTGTAAGCCTAGTCATTGGTAAAGGGCTTATCGCTTTTCGCGACCCCCATGGTATTCGCCCTTTAGTATGGGGTACACGCGCACAGGATAGTGGTAAGGAAGATATTATCTTTGCTTCGGAGACTACCCCTTTTTATGCACTAGGATTTAATCCACAAGGTGATATCTTGCCAGGTGAAGTAGCCTATGTAAATAAGGCAGGTAAGCTCTATCGCCGCGTAGTTAAAGCCGCTGATTTCAGACCTTGTATTTTTGAATATGTTTATTTTTCTCGTCCTGATGCCACTATTAATGATATTAGTGTTTATCGAGCTCGCTTACGTATGGGGCAAAATCTAGCTAAGCAATGGCAAAAAACTCATCCTAATCTTATTCCTGACGTGGTTATTCCAGCCCCCTTTACAGCCAATACAGCAGCCCTTTCTTTTGCCAGCGAATTAGGTGTTCGTTATTCGGAAGGACTTTATAAAAATCCATTCATTGGACGAACATTTATTATGCCAAATCAAGGCGCCCGTACCAGTAGCATACGGCATAAATTAACGCCCCAGCGGACAGAAATAGAGAATAAAATAGTTCTAATTGTGGATGATAGTATTGTTCGTGGTACAACTTCACGCGAAATTGTTAAAATGGTACGAGAGTCTGGCGCTAAAAAAATTTACTTTGTATCTACTTCTCCACCGCTACGAAATCCTTGCTTTTATGGGATTGATATTCCGTCTCGAAAGGAGCTTATCGCTGCAAACTACACGGAGCAGGATATTGCTAAGTTCATTGGCGTTGATGTATTACTTTACCAAACCAAAGAAGATTTATTGGAAGCAGTTACCAGACGAGGTAGATATAAGATTAATAAAACCTGTATGGCTTGTATGGATGGTGATTACTTTTGTAACAAGATCACAGCAAATAAAATGCAGGAAATAGAGATTTATCGCGAGGCAACACGTAATGAAAATAATAGCGCTAGAGAGGATTAAAACTTAATGAATATTCTTATTATTGGGTCTGGTGCTAGAGAACATGCTATTGCTAAAGCATTGTCACGTTCGAGTCAGCGACCTAATTTATATTGTTATGGTACCTCTCTTAACCCAGGTATAAAAGAATTGTGTAAGGAATATTCTATTGGGGTCATTACAGATTGTATTAAAGTCACTCAACAAGCTAAATCTTGGTCTATAAATTTAGCCATTATTGGCCCTGAAGCGCCGCTTGAGCAGGGCATGGCAGATGCACTTTGGCAAGCTGATATTCCAACGATTGGTCCAAAAAAAGCACTAGCCCAATTAGAAACAAGCAAAGAGTTTGGCCGAGACTTAATGCAAAAATACCAAATAGCAGGTTTACCCAAATATAAAAAATTTAATAGTCTAGATAACGTTGCCGAATTTATAAACGAGCTTGGTGAAGAACACTATGTTATCAAAGCAAATGGTTTAATGGGCGGAAAAGGAGTTAAAGTTGCGGGTGAGCACCTTAATTCTATTGATGAGGCATTAGCCTTTGCAAAAGAGATTTTAGCGCATCAGCAAACTTTTATTATTGAAGAGAAATTAATAGGTCAAGAATTTTCCTTCATGTGTTTTGCAGACGGAAAAGTATTAGTGCCTATGCCTTTAGTTCAAGATCATAAGCGTGCTTATAATGGTGATAAAGGGCCTAATACTGGTGGAATGGGCAGTTACTCTGATACCAATCATAGCTTACCTTTTCTAACAACAGACGAAGTAGAAGAAGCTTTTGCAATTAATCAACGTGTCTTTTCAGCGTTAAATGAGGAATGCCAACAAAATTATATTGGTATTTTATATGGCAGTTTCATTGCTACTAAAAAAGGTGTTTTTGTTATTGAATTTAATGCACGTTTTGGTGATCCTGAAGCACTTAATGTTTTAGCAATTCTTGAATCAGACTTTTTAACTATTTGTCAGCAGATGGTAAATGGCAATTTAAGTCACGAGAGTGTGCAATTTAAACGGCAAGCTAGCGTATGCAAATATGTCGTACCTGAAGGTTATCCTGACCAACCTCTAAAAGGTTTTCCTATTGATTTTAGTGCTGTAGAAAATAAACAAAATCTTTATCTTGCTGCAGTTGATGTACAAAATGAACAAACTATTGTTGCTACAGGTTCGCGTACGGCGGCGTATGTTGGTGTTGCTAAGACCATTACTGAAGCAGAGAGGCAAGCTGAGGGGTCAGTTATACAGATTAAAGGCCCTTTATTTCATCGTAGTGATATCGGTAGTTCTAAATTAATTGAACAACGTATTGGTGATATGAATAGGATTCGCAGTACATGATTCGATTAGGAATTTTAGGCTCAACACGTGGCACTAATTTAACAGCGATTGTAGAAGCAATAAAGCAACAAAAACTTAATGCTTCTATAGAGGTCGTTGTAAGTAATAAAGCCAAAGCAGGCATCTTAGAAAAAGCCACCTACTTTGGCTTACAAACTGCTTATCTTTCTGCCAAAGAATTAACCAGAGAAGAGTTTGATCGTAAGTTAAATACTTTATTAAAAAATTATGGTGTGGATTTAATTGTTTTAGTTGGTTATATGCGTATTTTATCTGCTGAATTTATTCAAGAGTGGCAAAATAAAATTATTAATATTCACCCTTCCTTATTGCCTGCTTATGCAGGTCTTATGGATTTAGAGGTACATCGTGCAGTTTTAACCGCTGGTGAAAAATATAGTGGCTGTACCGTGCATTTTGTTAATGAGGAAGTTGATGCAGGCCCTGTATTATTACAAAAGCGATGTGAAGTATTATTTAAAGACACCCCAGAGCAGCTAAAAGCGCGTATTCAACAAGATGAAGGCGCTTTATTAGTTGAAGCAATTAAGGTTATTTCTCAAGAATTCGGAAATAGGTCTAATAAATAATTGAGGTATTATTATGACAAAAGCACTTATAGCAATTTTAATGGGTTCTAAATCTGATTGGCCGTTAATGGAAGAGGCTAGTAAAATCCTGGAAGCATTAGATATCCCTCATCAAGTTCGAGCACTATCTGCGCATCGAACACCAGAGGCTTTATTTGAATATTTAAAATAGGCTGAAAAAGACGGCGTTGAAGTGTTTATTGCCGCAGCGGGCGGTGCTGCTCACTTACCTGGAGTAGTTGCTGCTAAAACGACATTGCCTGTTTTAGGTGTGCCTATTCCTTCTTCAACCTTTACAAATGGATTAGGCGCATTGTTATCTATAGTACAAATGCCAGCTGGTATTCCTGTTGGAACATTAGCTGTTAGTAAAGCAGGCGCGATTAACGCTGCTATTTTAGCTGCTAGCATTTTGGGTAATAAATATCCGGAGTATAGGCAAGCTGTTGAGAATTACCGCGCTGAACAAGCTAAAAAAGTTTTAGATAACTCGGTTATTAAAGGTTAAATAAAAATGTATTGATTTAATTAAGTTTGGTTTTGTACCAGACAAAAAATCATCGTTTTCACTTCTTGCCTACTTCCCGCGACTTGTTCGCGGGATCCCGTGCGACAGTTAAATCACTTGATCCCATAGACAAGCCATGGGACGTTGGCCTAGGGAAAAAGAGTTTTCAACTGTGTTTGATTTTTGTACATTGTAAAGTAAGATTGGCTAGCAGATATTTATACTAATACAACCTTAAGGTAGCTATTAATTCTAATGAGAAGGTATGAAAGGTTATCTTAGGACTAGACTTAAATTTATTTTAAGTAATTTAGCCGTACTTTAAGACGTTTAAATTGTCAAGAACTCTTATTTAAATATCTCTTGAAGTTTCAGGGTTATTACTTAAGGTTGGTTGCAAGTTACTAGAGTCAGAAACTGTTTTTGTGGGTAAGAAAAATAAGTTTTTTGCACCAGTTAAATATGGCGTATTTGTCTCATTAGGGGTTTGCTGTACTTTATGCTCATTAATAAGCTCAGCAATTTTATTATGTCCCATAAGATTAGCTATATCATAAGGCGTAATAATTACTTCAGCAGAATCTGGTAAATCTTTCACAAATAATTTAACTTGTTGCTCTATGTTTTTATCGTGTTTGAATAAAGCAAAATATTTTAGTTGAGCGACTGTTCGGCGCATAGGAATAGTATGATCAGCATTGGCCTCTAAAAGTTTTTTAACAATAGCAAAGTGACCTTCTTGAGCAGCTAACAAAATAGGCGTCATACCTTGAAATAGTTGATTTAAATTTACCTTATCTTTATATTTATGTGATAGTTCAATCAATAGTTCCACGACGTTGGTATGTCCATTTCTAGCTGCCATTAATAGGGGACTTGCACTATTTTCATTTGAGCAATCTAATAAATTAGGATTTTTTTGAACTAATTCTCTTATAACTTCTGCATGGCCATTATTAGCCGCTATCCATAAAGCTGTTTTACCTTGAGCATCTACTTGAGTTAAATCTGCGCCAGCTTTGATTAATTCTTTTATAACGTCTAGATGACCTTTATTAGCTGCTAAATGTAGCGGTGAGAAGCCATTATTTTCTTTTTCATTTAACCTTGCACCTTTCTCTACTAATATTCTAACAATTTCGGCGTGGCCATTATTTGCCGCAATTCCTAGAGGGGTGTTACCTGAATTATCTTTTTCATCTAACTTAACTCCATATTCAATTAATTTTTTAACTACTTCTACATGGCCCTTTTCGGCCGCAATCCATAGCGGTGTTTGATTGTTTATATTCGCTAAATTTAAATCCACCTTTGCTTTAGCTAATACGTCAACAGTTTCTACATGACCTCCTCGTGCAGCAGCACAAATCGGTGGGGATTTTTTACCAACTAATTCATTGCATTTTGCGCCAGCGTTAATTAATTCTTTAACTACTTTAGTATAACCATTAAAAGCAGCAGTCCAAATAGGAGTAATATTATCTTCATCAGTTTGATTAAAATCTGCGCCAGCTTTAATTAAAGCTACTACATCTTCTAAATGATTATACTGAGCAGCGATAAATAATAAATTAACGCTACCTTTCCGAAGAGCGATATCGTCTGTAATAGGTTGAGTTGTGTGTTTAAACTTTGTTAGTTTTTCTTCTAAAATACTGCAGCGGGGATCATTTTTAGTTAATATCACTTGCGTATTAAAAGCTGAATAATCGCTAGATTTATCTTCTTTTTTATAGTCATCGCTTTCCTCTTCTTCATCTTCATCTTCTGCAAAAGCTGCTTCAATGGCCGCTGCCATAAGTTTAGTTTTAGGTGAAGTATAGGGAATTTGATTACTATCACGAAACGACCAGCCTTGACTTGGTTGATAGGTTAAAGCTACAGTATGATTTTCACTTCCTAATAAAATTCCTATTGGCTCTGTAGATAGGTTTGCAGTAGTATCAAATACTTGACCAAGTTTAATTAAATAAGTTTCAATTTCTTCTTTAGATAGAATAAGTGGTTCTGAATAAAGTGGTTTTAAACCGCCTTTTTTCTCTATTTCTTCAGACGAAGCAAGAGTAGAAAGAACTTCTATATTTTCTTGGTTTAGAAAAGAGCGATTAAATAAAAAAGCCCAATCCCCTGGTAACTGAAATAAGGTTAAACTATCATAAAAACGAATAATATCAATTAACTCATAATCTTTATCAGTTAAGTTTTCACCTTTTTTTGCTTTAGTTTTATTAATTGCATCGACTAAGTATTCCGTCGTCATAGAGGCAATAAGTTTTATACGATTTTCAAAACGTTGTTGCTCTTCTTTGCCTAATAAAGAAGCCTCTAACCAACGCAGCGAAAAACCATTACATAGACCATCTTCATTGCCATAGCCTAGGCCATCTTCACTGCCATAACCTAGCGCGTTATATAAATTTACTACTTCTTCATGAGCACTCATACTATATGAAACTTAATATACATGTAGCCTAAAGTATAATTTTAGTACATTGTAATTAATAAAATATTAATAAGGTTGGAATTGGCTAGAATCTATCTTTGTACAGGACAAAAATAAAAACCGTTGAAAAACCTTTTTTCCCCTACCTATATCCCATAGCTTGCCAGGGAATCCAATGATTTGACTGGTAGGCTGGATCTCGCGAACAAGTCGCGGGACGTAGGTAGCAGATGTAGAGGCAAGATTTTAACATAAGCTCTCATTTCACCTTAAGAGTATCATCTACGTCCCACGACTTGTTCGCGGGATCCAGGCTTTGGCTCGATAACTGCGCTGAGAGCAAGTAGCCTAGGTGTAGGCCTGCAGGCCGAAACCCGGGTTTCACGTCGTTTCACTCAGGCTACTTGCTTAACCAGCCTTCGCCTTGAGGCTAGCGAAGCTTCAGAGTTATGCAACAACGCCGAACAAGTCGCGGGATGTAGGTAGTAAAAGTCAAAATGATTTGATAGGTTGGATCCCGCGACAAATTATGGGATGTAGGTAGAAGGTAAAAAGTATAGAATTTATTTGTCCGGTACCAAGAGAATTTAGCTGTTTTAAAATCTAAATAAAAAATAGAAAAAGCGACCCCCTTACCTAATACAGATTAAGGATAGTCGCTTTATAAGGAAAATCAGTAGTTATAAATAATAAGCAAGATAACTATATAAGCTTATTTAAACCTTACATTTCTTTAGATTTGATAGTGCGTATTCTTTGCGCTTCAAAAGCTAATACTTTAAAGTAATCATAAGACATGTAAAAGTTTCCATTATCCCCTAGATTTTTTCCCCAAGAATTACGTAAAGTCAATAAACCTCTATGTTTATTACCTTCATTATCTTTAGCTACAGCATTATCATCAAAGCCGGTAATAACCATTTCATGGCCACCGACAAACTCAGGATTTAACCAGGCATCACGAGCAATTATAGGTGTAAGTACCCAGCTATCATTACGAGCATTTTTAGTACCTACTGCGCCAGAAACACCTAAATCATAATCGACAAGTAAAACAGCAAAAGTTACCCTATCACCAGCTAGGAGAGCTTTTTTAACTTCAGCTAAGGTTTTGTTAGTATCAACACGATCATTGGTAGCTTGGAAAGGATCTAGGATTGGTGAAGTTTGTATTTCATCAAGAGTAAGTGGCTCGCTAATAGCGTGAAATTCTTCAAGCGCCATGGGAGTTGTTGGATCAGCGCCACCATGTGGGTAAGAATTTAAACCGCCGCAACCTACTTTTGCTTCATGTGTTTTATTAACAATACCAAATGTTTCCATCTGGTTAAGTACAACTCGACCTAATGAGCCATCCCAACCACTAGCATTATAGCCATTCTCAGCTAAGTAATTACCTAACTGCAATTGACATAGTTGGCTAACGTAATCACCTTTATCAAGCGCTGCGTCAATAGCTGCTGTCACGGCAAAAGTAACACAAGTACCATGCCGCCCTTGATCTAATACAGGTACATTATTCATACCAAGTTGAATCTGCTTAGGCCCACCAGAATTGGTAAATTGATTTATAGGTTTTAAAGCATTTTTTGCTTTAAGCTGCAGTAATTTTCTTTCTTTATCAGATAATTTAATTTTTAATAGTCTAATTTCTTTTGGTTGCTCAATGTCCTTATTTAAAAGTTTGGATGGTTTACGCTCAGTTATTATATGAGAAATTGTACCTGAAACTTCTATTCCCTGAGCAGCTAAATGACCACTAACGAGTAATGATAATGTTGCTAGTTTCGCAATCTTCATGAAATTATTCTCTCCAATTAAGGGAATTTCAGTTTAACAGATACATTAAATAGCGGCTATAAATTTTGTAGATAAGTGGATATCTTTAGAGAAATACTGAAAGTGGTTAAGCAAAGAGTGAAATTATAACAAATTTCTAAACTAAAAAAGGGCGGAAATCCGCCCTTTTTTTACTGCAAAAAAGTCTAGCGATGCATATCGTTATCGATATCATATTTGCGCCAGTCATTTTCTAAATCTGAATAATCACGGCTTGGATCACGGCGAACTCCCATAAGGATACCACCAGAGCGTACACCTTCTTCATAACGACGAGCTTTATCTTCAGGAATACCCCAACCAGCTAAAGCACCAATTAAACCACCAGAAAGGCTACCAGCACCAGCGCCAGCAAGACCTGCGGCTATTGGACCAGCAATAACTAAACCTAAACCAGGAATAGCAAGACTTGTGCCGATTGCTGCAATCGCACCTAAAGTAGCGCCAACGATTCCACCAATTGCGCCACCAACTCCCATGCCTTCTTTCATGCGATCACCGCTGGCACTATCCATAGTTGAATCAGACATTGAAGTATCAGAACCCATGCTATGTGTACGACTACGATCGCTTGAACTTGCCTTAGCAAGATCAGAGTCATAGTATTTGCGACGAGAATCTTCTGACATAATAACGTTAATGTCTTTTGGATCATAACCACGATCTAGATAAGAACGGTAAGCATTTTCAGCAGTATCTTTATCATGGAAATAACCCGTAATCATTGAATCTTGACCAGCATGTTGAGAACGGGAAGAATCTCGATTAAGACCTTCATTACGATCCATATAATTATCCATATCTCTCTCCTAAATTAAGGTTACAATTAAACATAGTTGATAATTTTTGATTCTGCAAATAAGTATTCTTAATTTTAAATAGCGCTGAATTTGGTTTAATTCAGTTGACGATCAAGCTCACTGGTGTAAAATCGAAACACTTTGCAATTTACTAGGGTCTATTTACATTCCTATTTTCTTTTTAAAGTTAATGGAATGTAGGCAAACTCAATAACCCTTTGTTAGAAGGAAAAAAGTTATGCAAGGAAAAGCCGAAGATAATAAGGCTTGTGACTTAATTTTATTTGGCACAAAAGGCGATCTTGCAAGTCGAAAGCTTTTACCAGCGCTCTACCAACTAGAAAAACAGCATCTATTAAATCCCCAAACTAGGATCATTGGTGTTGCACGCGATAATTTTAGTTCGGATAATTATATTGAATTTGTTAAGACAACCGTAAAAAAATTTATTCAAGAGACATTTGATAAAGCGGTTTGGCAGCGTCTGGAGCAAAAACTACATTATGTGCAAGTCGATCTTACGCAGATAGCAGACTATAATAAGCTTAAAGAAATTACTGATCCTAAGACACGTATTGCTGTGAGTTATTTTGCAACGTCATCTTCTTTATTTGGTCACATTAGTGAAGGATTAGCTAAAGTTGGATTAGCTAAAGAACCCGCTCGAGTTGTAGTTGAGAAACCTATCGGCCGTAACTTAGACTCCTCAATCATTATTAATGATCAAATTGCAGAATATTTCAAAGAGAGTCAGATCTATCGTATTGATCATTATTTAGGTAAAGAAACAGTATTAAATCTATTAGTTCTGCGGTTTGCTAATGCAATATTTGCCACCAATTGGGATTATAATGCTATAGATCATGTGCAAATATCTGTTGCTGAAGAGGTCGGCGTTGAGGGGCGCTGGAGTTATTACGATAGCGCAGGCCAGCTGCGTGATATGGTACAAAATCATCTTTTACAGATTTTAGCGCTTATCGCAATGGAGCCACCAGTTAACCTGGATGCTGATAATATTCGCGATGAGAAATTAAAAGTACTTAAAGCATTAAGGCCAATTACTGCAGAAAATGTTCAAGAAATGACAGTACGTGGTCAATATACTAGTGGTTTTGTTGGTGGTAAAGCAGTTCCTGGCTATTTAGAGGAAAATGAAGCGAAGATAAGTACTACTGAAACATTTGTCGCGCTAAAGGTTTTTATTGATAATTGGCGTTGGGCAGGTGTTCCTTTTTATTTGCGTACCGGTAAACGGATGCCTAGGAAATATAGTGAAATATTGATTTCATTTAAACCGCAGCCACACAATATTTTTCAGAAAACCTACAAACATTTAAAAGCAAATAAACTAATTATTCGGCTGCAGCCAGATGAAGGTGTTGAAATTCAGATTATTAATAAAATTCCAGGCTTAGGCGAAACGATGCAACTGCAACAAAGTAAGCTTGATTTAAGCTTTGATGAAACATTTAAATCTGAGCGTATCGTTGATGCTTATGAACGTTTACTATTAGAAGCAATGTTGGGTAACCAATGTTTATTTGTACGACGCGATGAAGTTGAATTAGCTTGGCAGTGGGTAGATGGTATTCTTAAAGCCTGGCAAATTTATAATGAACCTCCACGAGCTTACCAAGCTGGTACTTGGGGGCCAGCTGCCGCCACTTCTTTATTAGCTCGCGATGATAGAAATTGGGATGAGTAAGATGAATTTGCAGCAATTTAACAATATTACCAGTTTAAATGACCATTTTTGTAATAAATTGAAAACAATTTTAACTGATGCCATAGTCGCGCGTGGTCAGGCTTATTTAGTTGTATCTGGCGGTAAAACTCCACAGAATTTATTTAATCTGCTTGCTGAAACCGATTTGGCTTGGGATAAAGTAACTATTCTTTTAGCAGACGAGCGGTGGTTGCCAGCTGAAAATGCTGATAGTAATGAAGGGATGTTAAAACGCCATTTGTTAATAAACAAAGCAGCAAAAGCAAACTATATCAGTTTGTTAGCAAAAAGTACTAAGCCTGAAGAAGAGCTTACTGAAATTGAGGCTCGTTTAGCAAATTTGCCGCAATTTGATGTGGTTATCTTAGGGATGGGTGAAGATGGCCATACTGCTTCACTTTTTCCATGTAGTAAAGAAATTCATAAAGGTTTATCTGCATCAGATGCTGCAGCCATTGTTGTTAATCCAACGACAGCTCCTTATAAACGAATTTCATTAACTAAAAATAGACTCTTAAACAGTCGTTATATTTTTTTACTTTTAGTAGGTGAAAATAAGCTAGCCGTACTTAAAGAAGCGGCGGCAGGGCAGGATGAAAAAGCAATGCCAATTCGTGCTTTTTTACATAATCCTGTTTCTAATTTAGAAGTGATGTTTTCACCGTAATGAGACAATTATGAATACAATCATTAAACAAATTACTGAACGTATTATTAAACGAAGTGCCGAAAGTCGCGCACATTATTTAGCACGTATAGAAAAGGCGCGTTTAAAGGGGCCACATCGTGGTGCTTTGCATTGTGGTAACCTAGCGCATGGCTTTGCGGCTTGCCGTGAAGGTGATAAGTTAGTCATGCGTCAATTAGTACAACCTAATATTGCTATTGTTTCTTCTTATAATGATGTTTTGTCAGCGCACAAACCTTATGAAACTTATCCAGCTATTCTTAAAGAGGCTATTACTGAAGTAGGTGGTATTGCTCAGTTTGCTGGTGGTGTGCCAGCTATGTGTGATGGTGTAACGCAAGGCCAGCCCGGCATGGATCTAAGCTTAATGAGCCGAGATGTCATTGCTTTATCAGCAGCTATTGCATTATCACATAATTTATTCGATGGCGGTTTAATGCTTGGGATTTGTGATAAAATTGTTCCAGGCTTGTTAATTGCAGCTTTAACCTTTGGTCACCTACCTTTTGTTTTTGTCCCTGCAGGCCCTATGCCTTCAGGCATTTCTAATAAAGAAAAAGCTCGTATTCGACAGTTATATGCTGAAGGAAAGGTTGATAAAGAAGCTTTATTAGATGCAGAAGCAGCCTCCTACCATACCTCTGGTACTTGTACGTTTTTTGGCACAGCTAATTCTAATCAACTGATTGTTGAGATGATGGGCCTACATCTACCAGGTTCATCTTTTGTTAATCCAGGTATCCCATTACGTGAAGCGCTTACTCGTGCTGCTGCTAAACAAGTCATCTCACTAACCGATTTAGGCAATCATTACTTACCGATAGGCCATATTATTGAGGCGAAAAACCTTGTTAATGGGATTATTGGATTATTAGCAACCGGTGGTTCTACGAATCATACTATGCATTTAGTTGCTATTGCTCGGGCTGCAGGTTTTATAATTAATTGGGATGATTTTGCTGAGCTATCCAAAGTAATTCCACTGGTAGCAAAAATTTATCCTAATGGAAGTGCAGATATTAATCACTTTCATCGTGCTGGGGGCATGGCTTACCTAATTCATACTTTATTAGAAGCTGATTTATTGCACGAAGATGTACAAACAGTAGTTGGTCAGGGTTTAGAACATTATACTAAACAACCTGTCTTACAAGATGGAGAATTACAGTGGGTAGACGGGCCTGCTAGGACTTTAGATGATGAAGTTTTACGCCCAGCTACTGAGCCCTTTAGTCATCATGGTGGATTAGAAGTTTTATCTGGTAATATTGGACGCGCAGTTATTAAAACTTCAGCACTTAATCAAAATAACTTAGTAGTTGAAGCGCCAGCTGAAGTTTTTACCAGCCAAGATGAATTCATCTTGGCTTTTAAAGCAGGTAAATTAAACAAAGATTGTATTGTAGTTATCCGTTTTCAAGGTCCAAAAGCCTGTGGTATGCCGGAGTTACATCAATTAACCCCACAATTATCAGTATTACAAAATAGAGGCTTTCATGTTGCGTTAGTTACTGACGGACGTATGTCAGGCGCCTCAGGTAATGTACCTGCTGCCTTACATGTAACGCCAGAAGCCTCTGATGGCGGAGTTATTGCCAAAATTCAAACTGGTGATTTAATTTTACTAGATGGAAAGCGTGGTATTTTACAACTGCTTATTCCTAACGAAGAATTAGCAGAACGAAAATCTGCTGTAGTCGATACATCGATTTATTATGAAGGAACGGGTCGTGAATTATTTGGCTGCCTGCGTGGCCAGTTAACTGGTGCTGAGCAGGGCGCTTGTAGTTTGTTTGTTACAGAGGAGTATTTATGAGTACCCAACTTGCTCCTGAAACGGATATTTATGCAATAGCTGCTGATATTGGCGGCACAAATGCTCGGTTTAGCCGTGTTAATCTAGCTACCTTAGCAGTCGATGAAGTAGCTGTATTTCCTTGTGCTAACTTTTCTAATTTAAAAGAGGCATTAATTCATTACCGTAATATGCATAATCTTGCTGATATCAAGCAAGCTACTATTGCCATTGCTTGTCCAGTCATTAATGATGATGTATTTATGACTAATCTAAATTGGCATTTCTCAATTAAACAATTAAAAGAAGAGTTAGAATTTAATGAGCTTCATGTATTAAATGATTTAACTGCTGCAGCTATGAGTTTACCCATTTTAATTACCGGAGAAGAGAAAATTAAAATGGGTTCTGGAAATCCAGATACTAATAAACCCATGGTTGTGTTAGGTGTTGGAACAGGCTTAGGCGTTGCTCATTTAATCCCTACGCCTTCTGGATTTATGCCTTTATCTGGTGAAGGCGGCCACACAGGATGGGCAGCACAAAATGAACAAGAATGGTTTATACAGCGGTTTTTAACTAATAAGTTTGGTCATGTATCTTCTGAACGATTGCTTTCAGGTCCTGGATTAGAAAACTTATATTTAGCTATTGCAGCTTATAGCAATTTAAATGTTTCGCCATTACCTGCTTCAGAAATAGTTAATTTAGCATTAAGTAATAAGTCTGAACTTGCAGTAGCAGTCATAGAACAGTTTTTTGCAAGTCTAGGGAGCTATGCTGGCGATTTAGCTTTACGCTTGTGTACATTTGGAGGCGTCTATATTACAGGTGGTGTAGTGCCTAAACTATTACCTGTAATGGAACATAGTGAGTTTCGGGCTCGTTTTGAAGCAAAAGGGCGATTTAGTGACTTAAATAAACAAATACCTACCTATGTTATTACCGCTAAGCAGCCAGGCTTATTAGGCGCTGCACTTTATTTAAAACAAATTATGGAATGTGAAGATTATGTCGCAAAGTAATTGGTCATTGCAACCTGATGTTTTATTTGCTCAAGGTCCTATTATTCCTGTCCTTGTAATACGTCATATTGATGATGCTATACCTTTGGCTACAACGTTAATCGGTAGTGGTATAAATCTCTTTGAAATTACGTTAAGAACTGCTAGTGCTTTAGAAATTATTTACCGGCTAAGGCAAGAATTTCCTGATGTTTTTGTAGGGGCAGGAACTGTAACGACGCCTGCACAATTAGAGCAAGTTATCCAAGCTGGCGCTCAATTTGCAATTAGCCCGGGGCTTACGCGTGAATTACTACAAATTGCCAAAGACTCGACAATTCCATTGATTCCTGGTATTGCTAGTATTTCTGAACTCATGGAGGGATTACAGTTTGGTTTTAACCATTTTAAATTTTTTCCTGCTGCAGTTGCAGGTGGGGTTAACATGTTGAAGTCAATACATGGACCTTTTCCAAATGTTCATTTTTGCCCAACCGGTGGAATTAATGAGCATAATTTCTTAGAATACTTGAACTTACCTAATGTCTCTTGTGTGGGAGGTTCTTGGATTGTTCCTGAAGAGGCAGTAAAAACAAAAAATTGGGAGAAAATTAGTATGCTAAGCTCAACAGCTATAACACAGGCAACTAGTGTTTTAGGTAAATCAGTACTACAAAAAAATTAATAGGTTAAATATGTAGAGGTATTTACAAAGTTACGCTTTTTAATTTCCAGATTTTTAATACTGATGCCTAAAATAGCATCTTATTTACAGTTCAATTAATAGTTCTAATTATTAATGCTATTTACCGTCATTAATATGTGAGTGCTCATTATTAAAAATTTGACTAAGAGTAAGGATTAAATATGGCTTGGTTGGTAGCAATTATTGGCTCAGTAGCGGGTTTTTTGTTTGGTTATGACGAAGGGATTATCGCTGGTTCTTTAGACTTGGTTAAAAATCATTTCTCGCTTTCTGACACACATGTTGGTGTTATGACTTCTGCACTTCCTTTTGGGGCATTATTTGGCTCTATGTTTATTGGTGCTTTGATAGCGTCTCGCTTTACTAAATTGATTGGTAGACGCACAACCTTATCCTTTGCAGGTGCCTTTTTCTTATTAGGTGCTTTAGGAGCCGCGCTTGCTAATAGTGAATTAATATTAATTACTTCTCGTTTTATATTAGGCCTTGCAATTGGAATTGCTGCTGTAACCACTCCTTTATATTTAGCGGAAACAGCTCCAGTTAAACTGCGAGGGGCAATAGTGGCTATTTATCAATTAGCAATTACTATGGGTATAGTTTGTGCCTATGCTGTCAACTATCTACTTATTGAGCAACATGCCTGGCGCGCTATGTTTGCTTCAAGTGCAATTCCAGCTCTACTTTTAACATTAGGTGTTTTATTTCTACCTGAATCACCACGTTGGTTATGTAGCGTAGGTAAGCATGATCTAGCAATTCGTTCTTTAAAAAAATTGCGTCCTAAAAATGCAGTTGATGAAGAGCTAAATGAAATAGAAACAACCCTTGCTAAAGAGCCTCATAATGGTAAAAATTGGCGTCTACTTTTAAGTAAACCCTTATTACCCGTTTTACTTTTAGGAGTTATCTTATTTTGTTTACAACAATTAAGTGGAATTAATGTCATTATTTATTATGCGCCAGAAATTTTTAAAAATTTAGGTTTTACAAATACTACAGGACAAATTTTAGCAACGATGGGTATAGGACTAGTTAATGTATTGGTGACTATATTAGCCATTTTCTGGGTTGATAAGATTGGGCGGCGTAAGTTATTGCTACTTGGTTTTGCAGGTACATTTATAAGTTTGACAGCATTAAGCTTGTTTTCATTATTTCAAGTAAGTGCCTTAGCCTATTTATCTGTACTTTGTTTAACAGTTTATATCTTTTCATTTGCAATAAGTATTGGTCCTATCCCTCATATTGCTATGGCCGAAATTTTTCCTTTGCATGTACGAGGTGCAGGCATGGGATTATCTTCAATGAGTAACTGGGGATTTAATACTTTAATGGTCTTTAGCTTTCCTATTTTATACAGCCAAATTGGTATTGAATTTACTTTTTTACTTTATGGCGTTGTTTGCTTCCTCGGTTTTATTTATACCTACTACTGGATGCCTGAAACTAAAAATATAAGTTTAGAAGCGATTGAAAATTATTTAATGAGTAATAAACCTTTACGTTGTTTAGGCAGACAACAAGAAAATAATATCAATACTCTTGAAAAAGCTAAATTATCACCAATTTTTTAACTCTATAAAAGTACAATGCTATCTAGGTCTATTCTAGATAGCATTATTAATTAATCACTTTTCGCTAGGCATCATAATTATATAAGTTAAGAGATATCCCATCTTGAGAATATTGCTAAAGTTTACTATCTGCCAGAGTAGAGCCATTTAATATTATATTTAATTTGTCACGCACCATTAAAGCACGTAGTACAGAAATATAACTCCAGGTTAGAGAATAAGCACCTTGCTGCTCACCTGTATAACGATTAATTTGCTCACTAAGATTTAGGTCAGGCGCATACTGCTTGATTAATTTTAAATAACTGTCGCCTTGCTCTCGATAAGCTTTTAAACGTTCTTTCTGGGTTAAGGGTAACATTGTGCCTAGAGTATAGTAATATTCTGCCATGGTGGCTGTAAGAATAAACCAAGGATTTCCTTCACTATCACCGTAACCGTCATAAACATCATCAATGTAGCGACCATATAAAACTGCTTCAGTGTGATTGGCATTGATAGGATAGGTTTTGAATTGTTCTTTTAAAGCTAAAGCTGTATTTTTAAGGTAACCATTATTAGGTGCAAAGAAGTTATCATGAGTATTACCTAATAAAGCTGCTAGGATTACTGAGGTATCTAACTCTTGTGTTTTTTGTCGGCCAGGGTGGGGTGGGCGAGTCGCTTGTATAATATTATTTTCTTTATCGATAAACTGCTGCAGATCGTTTGCTATTTGTTTGGCTTGAGTTTCATAATAAATTGCTTGAGACTCATCATGAAGTTGTCTTGCTAATTCTGCACCTGCTAACAATGCTTTTCTTTGCACCATTTCAGTAAAGAAGTGATGGCCATAAACTTCTTCCCATAAATCAAAATTATTTTCTTGCCAATGTAGCGCAACAAAATCTAGATCAGTTTTGATGACGCCAGATGATAATGAAATAGTATTCGTATTATAGAGGTGGGTTTTGACATAATCTAATTCTTTATCTTTTAATAGAACTTGTGCAAAATGAATGAGCGTCAGTGCTCGAAGCGCCGGACCGTCATATTGCGGCCGCCCCCAAGGTCCTTCGAATGGTAAACCGTTTAAGTAAAATTTTGGCTCACCTAAGATGGGTTGTCCTGGTATAGGATCAGTTTGATTTTGTATTTTTTCAGTCCGGCTTACATAATTTAGAAGCCTTTTTTTATTATCAAAATGATGGTCTTTCTCATACCAGATTTCAATTAAATCCATAGTAATGGCTGCATCGCGAATCCAATCAAAATAATAATTAGGGTAGACTTGCGATGGAGAGGCAACCACTGCACCTTCGTTATTGATATTAGCAAGAAAATTTCTTTTAAGAATATCGATATCAGCTGATGAGAAAATATCGGCATAACTTTGGCAGGCGATTATAGATAAACCAATAATTAAAGTCCTTTTCATTGACACTCCAAATATAATTTTAAGCGTAAGCAGAATAGCTTAATAAAAAAGAAGAAATCAAGTCGTACAAAAATGAATTAATTTAAGTTAATTTTGATTTACTATATTTAAACAATACTCACAACTAATGGATAAGAGTTATGAAAACAGTTTTAATTACTGGAGTAAGTAGAGGGATTGGTTTGGCAACAGCTAAGCTATTTCTAGCTAAAGATTATAAAGTTATTGGAACATCAACTACAGGGCAAGCTGAAATTAATCATCGTAACTTTACGATTTTTACACTTGATTTAGCACAAGCAGAATCGATAACGGATTTTGTAAATAATATAGATGAAATTGATATATTAATTAATAATGCTGCGGTTTTGCTAGATGATTGGCAAGAAATAACTATTGATTTATGCGCTCTGAAAAAAACATTTGAGATTAATGTTTTTGGCACTATTGAATTAACTGAACAATGTTTGCCGAAATTAGCTAAGCACGGGCAGATTATTAACATAACATCTGGCTGGGGCGCGTTTAGCTCAAATGATTCACCGTATGCACCACTTTATAAATTATCTAAAGTTTGCATTAACATGTATACCAGTCTATTAGCTAACCGACTTAATAATATTATCATTTCAAGCTTTGATCCAGGTTGGGTAAAAACAGACATGGGAACGGATGCTGCACCTAAATTAGCAACAACGGTAGCACAAGAATTATTTGAATTAGTAAATTTACCTAAAGAGTCAGGTCTTTTCTGGCATGAAGGAAAGGTAAGAGAATGGTAGATGAATTTAATAACTTTAATTAAAAAGAAGTACTACTTTTCAATAAACTATACTAGGTTAAGAATTTATATTGCAATAAAATTATAATTAGCATGGAAATATCTATTTTAGATTAAACCTCATTATACAAATGGCATCATCTGCAATGAATTAAATTCTTTAAGCGTATAACTGGAAAGTCGTGCTAAATTCACTACCAATATTAGTGCTTTATTTTTGTAATGCCTTAAACTCCTCTTCAAATGAACTAGCTAACTCATCAAACCTACTACTTAGTTTTCTTTTAGAGCGCGAAGAGAGAGTGCTAAATAGACCTAAGGTTACTAAGCTTGAATTACTTTCTGTTAAAACTGCAGGCACTTTTAAGCTAGTAGGATTGCTAGCTATCTTTTTTGTTACTGTATTGTTATCTTTTTCACTTTTAGAGCCGTCTGTTAATTCAGTGAAGTAATTAGGCAAATTTCTAGGACGTTGAAGTGCGGCTGAGTCAATTGCAACTGTTTGCTGTTGTTTAGCTAAAAGATTATTAGTAGTATCAGTTGAACTTATACTGGTTGTGGCAAATACTTTATTTAACTGAGCTTCATGAAATTCTGCTTCAAATAAACTAGCTAACTCATCGAAGGTTTGAGACGAAGCTTCATTGTCTGCTTTTTTTTGGCAAGAAGTAGACTCGCTTTCAGCTAGACTTAAACCAGATAAGCTTAACTCTGATTTATCTGCTGTTGATGCTGTAGATGCTATTATACTAGTAAAGTCATTACTCATATCAGCCTCTACTATGTTGTTATTATCTAGCGCATCTAAATACGTATCATCATTCGCTTTACTTTCATTGTTTGATAATTCAACGAGGTAAGAAGTATTTGTTGAAGGTTGAAAAGGGTTCCATTCAAAATCATCAATTATTTGCTGCTCGCCCCATAGGTTATTAATAGTACTAGCTGAACTGATAATCGTTGTGTTAGCTACTTCCTGAGTTTTAGATTTTTTTGTATTAATTGCATTTATATCGGTGATAATCCAATTTGGAGATGTTATACCTAGGAGCGCATTGTTGTATGCCGTTTGCTTTCTGGATCTGAAAGTAGAGTAAGGAATAGCATTCTTCTCACTACTAGGCTTGCCTGTTATAGGGTCTACCAGTTTCCGAAATCTATAAGTTGAATAAGAAATAGCGTTTTTCTTAGTACTAAACTTACCTGTTATAGGATCTACTGTCCTTCGATCTCTATAAGTACCATAAGGAATAGCATTAGATGCTTCACTGGGTTTACCAGTTTTTGGATCGACCATAGCTGCGCTTCGTTTAGACTTTTTATTTACATTCTTATTGCTAACGATTGTACGGGCTATCTGATAAATTTGGCTTGCAGTATTGCTTGCTCGCGGTAAAGAAGGTACAGCACCTAGAGAATTAAGAAAGCTGGCGTTAGCCATTTGGTCTGTTAAGCCCCACTGGGATTGACTATGAGCTGGTATAGTATAGTTAGCTATTGCATTACTCTGGTTAGGTCCTATGTAATTAGGATAAAGGGCGCGTGTTAGGCTGTGATTGATTGAAATTTGATTGCCTTGAAACGGTTGATTATAAAAATGATCTCTAGTTCGATTTCTCTCTTCTTTGTTATAAAAGCTTTTTTCTTTGGTAGGTTCATAATCGCTAATTGGCATAATTTCACAACTTAATATCTGTTTAAATTTAGATAATTATACTTAATTTACATTAAGATAGCATGAAGCAACTAGCGGCTTTTAACTAAAGAATGTTTTAGTAAATACATTAAGTACACTGATAGTGTTGCAATTTATTTAATGCTTAATTAAGCAATTTAATTATAAATAATCACATTATCTTAAGATAAAAATATTCTTTTTAATGAGCATTACTAGCAAAATATAATAATGAACTAATCCGTTTATTTAATAAGCTAAAGCTTAAAAATTTTTAGCACATTACCAAAATGTATATATAAATTAATTTAAGTCTGTCCTAGTTATTAGCTGTTTAGTTATTTGTCTGATACATTTAAAGAAGAAAGACTAAAAGGACATTCAATGCGAACACGGGCTTGGAAGCAGTATCATTTACAATACTGTAGTGAAAAATTTCCTAAAGCTTTTTATGATGATACGCATTTGTTAAATAATTTCAGTTACGATTTTGGTAGATTAATAACATCGCAAGCTAAAGCAGTCTTTATTCCAGAAAGCATAGAATCTATCAAAGAATTTATGGCATATGCCAATGAAAATGGGCTACCGGTTACTATTCGTGGTAATGGTATGAGTCAGTCCGGCCAGTCATTAGCGCCTTCTAATGGCGTAATTATTAGTACAGTAGAATTAAATTCGTTGCATCATCTGCAAGAGGAATTTATCTGGGTAGATGTTAATGCAACGTGGTCATCGCTAATAGCCACCTCATTAAAAAATAACAAAATACCCTATATTACTCCTTATAATTGTAATCTATCGGTTGGGGGTGTTTTATCGGTAGGCGGCATAGGAGCAGCTTCATTTCGTTATGGTAGTGTAATTAATCATGTACAAGCATTAGAAGTCATTACGGCAGACGGTCAACTTTTACAGGTTGATGCAAGTTCTCCCTTATATCATGCTTGTTTAGGTGGACAGGGACAATTTGCTATTATTACTAAAGCTTGTATTAAACTTAGGCCTTGCAAACAAAATGTAAGAACTTTTTTCTTAACTTATCTTGATGAAAAACAATGGTTACAAGATTTATCTTTACTTAAACAATGTGCTGATTACATCGAATGCTTTTGTTCTCCTGCCGTTCAGGGGGCTAAACTAACAGAAAAAGGGAGGAAGCCCTTCGCGGAGTGGTTATATGTTTTGCATGTTTCATTAGAGTTTGATGAAAAAGCACCTCAACTTCATGATGTTTGCCCGCAAATTAGTCCTTGGAAAGTGCTACATAAACAAGATGAATCTATGGAATCCTATTTGCATCGACATGATGGGCGCTTTCAATTAATGAAGTTAACGGGACAATGGGAATTACAACATCCGTGGTATGAGTGTTTTATTCCAGAGCATATACTATTTAAACATTTAAAAGAGTTATTAGCTTCTCTGCCTCTTCATTATGTACCAATTTTACAAATTGTTTCTATTAAAGCGTTGCAACCTAGTGGCTTTTTTATACTACCAGAAGCAGAAGACATTTTTTCGATAATGATTTTAAACCCAGGTCTGCCAAGTGCCCTTATCCCTAGTTGTTTAGAGGCAATCAATGACCTTGATGAACTATTTTTACCTCAAGGTGGCAAACGTTATCTATCAGGTTACTTAGGTAAAGAGTTAACGAATCAGTACTGGCAAAAACATTTTGGTTATCGCTATAGTGAATGGTTAGATAGGAAAAAGCAATTTGACCCTAAGTTTCTTTTCCAGTCATTACTTCATTCCTGGCAATAACCATTTATTGCAGTGGCTTAAATTTCATTAAGGTAAATAAGCTTGTTGTACTATAACTTTCTTCAAATTGAAAACCTAGCGGCTCGATTATATTTTGCCACTCAATTAGCGTGCGCTGTCTTCCGCCTAACAACACCATCATGACAATATCCATAGTTTTATTAGGATGTGGCTCCTCATCATCCGGCATAACTTGTTCTGCAATAAGTAAACTAGCTGTTTTAGGCATTTGTTTTGCGCAGTTAACAATTATTTGTTGCATTATCTTATCGTTAAAATCATGTAATACCCCTTTAAATAGATAAGCATCAGCAACGGGTATTTCTTTTAAAAAATCACCAGCTATTAGCTCTACAGAGGGTGGAAAGTCATCTGGATTTAATTGACTGATAACAGAAGGTGTATCAAATAAAATTGCTTTAACAGAAGGGTAATGATTGGCAATTGATTTAACCATGCCTCCTCTGCCTCCACCCATATCAACTATAGTTTTAAATTTTGCAAAATCATACGCTTTGCTTATCGTATTATCATCATAAGTTGATAACTTAGCCATACCGCCATCAAAGTTCATTTGCTTTTTGGGATGTTTACTTAGAAAGCTAAAAAAATCATCCTGATGCTGATGATGAAAAGCGGGTTCGCCAGTTTTAAGGCTAACACTCATTTTAGCAAATGCTTCCCACCAGCTATCATCAACCATACATAATACTTCTCTTATAGAGTGAGGATCATCATCACGTAAAGGTTTTGATAATTCAGTAATTGAATAACCTGTTGGGTGAGCAGCTACAATGTGATATGCACTTAAGAATTTTAATAATCTGTCTAATAATTCTGGTTTTGTTTGGCTTTTTTCTGCAAGCTCTTCTACTGAACAAGGTTTTTCAGACATATAGTTAGCTATGCCTAGCTCAGCTAGAGTATGGATAGCACGAGAGATTACATACCAACGTGACATGGTTGCTAATACCATAAATGGTTCTTGCTGATAGGTCATATTGTAATCTCCTTATTTTAAATTTCTTAATGCTAAATTTTATCCTGTTGTTGTAAGAATTTTAGCAGAGCTTAGAATTATTAGCCGCGAAGCTTAAAAAATTTCTTAAGAATTTAAACTAGGTAATCAATAGTTTTTTCTTATTTGATTAAATTAGTACTAGCATCTAGCAGGTAAATAGTTAAATGGTTAAATCACTCTTATTTTAAAAATACATATTTAAATTAAGTATTATTCGTAGTAAAAAGGATCAATTTATATCTATTTAATTCTGAAAAAGGCTCTTTTTTTTAAATTTATAAAAAAATAATGTAAATTTTTTAACCAATCTTTGCTTTGGTTTCATATCCTGGATAAAATGGAGGTTACCAAGTTGACATAAGTATGTTAGTTTCTAATTTAAGAATGAATTTATGGAATTACGAAAATTGTTTTTATCTGTACCTAATTCACAGAAATTAGTAGCTATGATGATTTTTTTGATTATGGCAGGTCTATTTCTCTATCAAGTCATGATCACTTTACGCCAAGAACGTGTAGAAGACATAGCAGCGCAACCTGCAACTATAAATAATAAACAAGTTAAAATTACTAATCAGTCAATACTGTTTACCAAACCTCTTTTTGGTGATTATATTCCAGCGATCAGCGATGCAGATATTAAAGAATCCACATTAGATGTTGAAATAGTAGGTATTATGTTTTCTTCTTCTAATCCTAAAGATTCACATGTTTTAGCTAGAGATGCAGCTGGAGAGGAGCGAAATTTTGTAGTGGGTGACGCGCTTCCAGGAGGAGCAGTAGTTAAACGTATTAATAAAAATGGAATTGTTGTTTTGTATAATGGTTCTTTAGAAAGTTTAAGTTTATTAAAAAATGACTTGCTTTTTGATAAACCAGCAAAGCCTTTAATCAGTGAGGAATAACATTATGCAGGTAGTTGTTCGCTTAGCTCTGTTGGCCGTACTGACTATAGCATTAGTATGTTGTGTAAATACGACTACTTCTAATTTTGCACAAGGGATAAATTATTTTAAGGTTAAAGAGTATCGTAGAGCTTTTATCCGTTTAATGCCTGAAGCTGAAAGAGGGCAAAGTGACGCTCAGTATGCTGTAGGTTACATGTATTATTATGGCGAAGGGGTCATTGAAAATCGCCAAAAAGCATTATACTGGATAGAGAAGGCAGCCTCTAAAGGGCAACCTGACGCTGTTGAAGCTATGAAAATTCTAACAACTACAGGCACTGTTGAGGACTTTTAAAGCTAATAACAATAGGCGGTATAAGTCTAAAAGTACTATATAGTTAGCGTGCTGCACTAATAAAAAGTGATAAAATATAACTACAATATACTAAAATTAAAATTCCTCCATGCCAGCGTGTAATTTTTTGATGACGTGTGTTAATCCATAAAAGAATAATAGTTGTTAAAAACATCACTGGCATATCACGCCATAAAATGGCATGACTGATTAAAGATGGATGAATAAGGCCGGGAAATATAAGGACCGCAAGTAAATTAAATACGTTAG
The DNA here is from genome assembly GCF_048541585.1 of Legionella sp. D16C41. NCBI lineage: Bacteria > Pseudomonadati > Pseudomonadota > Gammaproteobacteria > Legionellales > Legionellaceae > Legionella > Legionella sp. D16C41. The sequence continues at coordinate 1,520,791 of NZ_CP183303.1, forward strand.
CACCTAAAATTGTTCCAATAGCAATATCATCAGCGCCTCTTCTTATGGCTAAAATAGAAGTTAGCAGTTCCGGTAAGCTGCTACCTAACGCCATTAACGTCAAACCAATAAATAGATCACTAAGGCCAAATTGGCGAGCTAAATGTGAGCTATTAATAATAAGAAATTTAGCACTAATTGGCACTACAATAAGGCCTACACACAGACTAAATGCATAATTTCTTAAAGAATGTTTACGTAAAACAGCTTGCCGAAATTCTTCAGTAATCTGGTGTTGGGCTATAGAATTTTTTAAGGTATATAACACATAGCCAATAAAAAGTAAGCAAACTAATAAAGACAAGCAACTGTCAATAATACTTATATAACCATCAAGCATTAAGGAGTAGATAAATAGCATGGCTATAAAAAGTAAAGGAAACTCACGTTTTAAAAAATTAGGCTGAACTTTAAGTGGTCTTATTAAGGCTATAAGACCAAGTACAAAGCCAATATTGGCTATATCTGAACCAATGGCATTACCAATAGCAATATCATTTAAACCATCCAAAGAAGCTCTGATTGCTATCATGATTTCAGGAGCAGAAGTTCCCAAGGCGACTAAAGTAAAGCCAATTAATAAAGGAGGTAGACGATAATAATAAGCTAGCCCTGATGCACCTGAGACAAGATGAGTTGCAGACCAAAGCAAGGCTGCAAAATTAACTAAAATTAAAAAAAAATTATACATTTGTTCTCTCAACAATATAATTTGGTTGCTTAAAATGTCTTAGAAAAGTCTTGCTGATTAAACAATTATGATACTTGATTTAAATAACAACACAATGATGTTACAGGTTTCTTCTAAAATTACTATCTAATGGCTTCTAAAAACTAAATTAATACTAAACTTTTAAACAGATTTAAAAGAATTGCTAATTTTTTAATTTGGCAACAAATAATTTTTGTGTTAATATATAACAGAATTTTCTAATTAAATTCATTTTGTTTATATTGTAATTTCTTGATTATATTTAAGTTCAATTTCATGAAAATACTGTTAGTGATAACAAGATAACAAACCCCTAGGCACCTTGACTTGAATGATTGGTTGCTTACGCTCATGAATCTTCATATTAAATAACCTAAATTCAGGTTATCTCAGATACTTTGTCAGCATCTTTGGCGAGCGCAGGAAGCAATCTTAATAGGTTTAAGCCTTATTAAAATAAATGGTATCGCTATGTTTAAAGAACAATATCGCCTCTTGCAACAAAAAAATTTTAGGCTGTATACATTAAGTTGTATGTTGGCCATGTTTGGTAATGGTTTAACTTACATTATTATGGTTTGGGTATTGATGCAGTTTGATGCGTCAGTAGTTTCTACTGCAATATTAATGACCTGCTTTTGGTTACCTAATGTATTATTTGGGTCGCTATGTGGTGTGCTTGCCGATCGCTGGAATCGACAAACTCTATTAATAATCGTTAATGGCGCCCGCACTATTTGTCTTTTTGGCTTTGCACTATTAGGTAATGAGTATGCAACGCCATTAGCTGTTTATATCTTAGCAGCAGTTATAGGCCTTCTATTAGCTGCTTATGTGCCTGCCACTATGGGTTTTATCCGTGAATTAGTACCTGAAGAAGACTTATTGTATGGGAATGCTTTAGGGGATATGGCTTATGAAATAGGAGCTGTTGCTGGCATGGGATGTGCGGGCTTTATTTTAGCTCTAACTTCATTTACAGCGTGTTTCATGATAAACGGTTTTTGCTATTTATTAGCAACTTTAATTTTGCTGCGAATTAAATTGCCTAAACTGCAACGGAAATCTTTACTTAAAGAATCCTTTTGGATGCAATTTGTTAAAGGATGGCAGTATGTTAAACAAAGGCCACCTTTGCTGCTAGTCTATCTAACTCAAGGTCTTTTCTTTGTTAGTTATATGACTGCTCCTGTTTTATTAGCACCTTATGCTAAAACAGTGCTACATAGTAGCGTAAGTCAATTTGGTTGGTTAGAGTCGGGGTTATCATTAGGTATTATTTTAGGTGGTTTTATTGCGCCTTACTGTGCATCCTACTTTTCAGTGTTAAAAGTAATTGTTGGGCAGATTATTTTAGGTATAGTAGGTTTTTACTTATTTAGTCATACGACAAGTAATAATTGGGCTATCTTTTACCACTTTTTAATTGGTTTCTCATTTTCATCTTGGGCTTTAATTACAACCTTAGCACAAGAGATGACTGATCTTGATTATCAAGGTCGAGTACAATCCCTATTTAATAGTTTCTCGGGTGTTATTATTATTTTATTTTATTATTTACTAACCCAATGGAAAGATTTGCCATTAACTAATCTCTATCTTGGTGAAATTGGCCTACTATTATTAGCGATAATTATTTTAGCTTATGTTAACTTCAGTAGTCGTGAGGAAGTAGAGCTTATTAATAACTAAGCGTATATATCTCACCATTTAAAAACTCTCACCTCAAAGGTGAGAGGTAGATAGCATCACCCACTAAGCTTTATACTTCGTTGCAAGCTCTTTAGGCTTAAGTCATGTACTTCTATGTACCACTCCTTCGCCGTCTTCACTTGCGCTTTGTCTAAACCTTAGTAGATGATGCAATAGCATTAGGTTTTTCTAGAAAAATTTAATTCTTCTATTTTTTTAATTTCAGAAGTAATATCTTCGTTACGCTTACTTAAAGTAGCAGAATCAAACCATGCAGCAAGAATTTCTTTAGCTAAATCTCTTGTAAGTAAACGGTTGGATAACACAAGCACATTAGCATTATTCCATAAGCGAGCTCCCTTAGCAGTTTGTGCATCAGTGCACAGTGCAGCTCTTATGCTTGCGACTTTATTAGCAACAATTGACGCTCCTGTGCCAGTCCAACAGAAAAATATACCTTCTGTGCATAGCCCATTTTTAATTGCCTCTGCAGCTTCTTTAGTAGCCTCGACCCACGACTCATCTTTATGGGATTTAATTGAGCCAAATAAAATAGCTTTGTGCCCTAAGCGTTCTAATTCTTGAACTACAAAATCATTCACAGAATAATGTTCATCGCTACAAACTGCTATTTTCATTTACATAGAACTCCATAATTTCTACAGTATATATGGGCGTGTCCTCATTCTGTAACTTGACTGCAAATCGAGCTAATTTGCCCAAATTATAGCTTGAATTCGTTAAATAGAGCCGGCTATTCGCCTCATCCAAGCTACAATTTGAGCTAAATTATCTCAATTTTCGCTACATGCTACAGAATGAGGACACGCCCATAGTAATTTTAATAAAATATTTCTTTTATTTTAAGTTTAAAAAATGATGAATAATTTGATTAATAGGTTTTGCAAGACCCACAGATGCTAAATCCTCTGGCTTAAACCATTTTCCTGTATTTTCAGCGATTCTTAAATTATCTATATGCTCAACTGTTAGGGCTATAGGTATTATATCTAAGTGAAAATGACTAAAGGTGTGTCTAAATTGAGGCATTGCTAGATTATTCGTATAGTTAATACCGTAATTTTGTAAATAAAGCATAGGGTCTTCTTCTATATCACAAGTCGGAAGGCACCATAGCCCGCCCCAAAGGCCTATAGGCGGTCGCTTTTCTAGATAAATTTCATTTTCTTTGGTATGAAGTAAGAAAAAATATTGCTTTTTTAAGCGTAATGTTTTGGCTGCTTTTTTAAAAGGATATAGTGCTACTTGCTGATTTAAATTAGCAAGACACGTATTTTGTACGGGACAACGTAGGCAATCTGGTTTTCTTAAGGTGCAACATGTGGCTCCTAAATCCATAATGGCTTGTGTATAATCTGCACATCGTTGTTGCGGCATACATTGATTAGCCAGCTGCCATAGTTGCTTTTTTACTCCTGCTTGCTCAGGCCAGCCGTCAATCATAAAATATCTTGTTAAAACTCTTTTTACATTACCATCTAAAATAGCTGTAGGTTTATTAAAAGCTAATGAGGCAATTGCAGCTCCAGTAGAAGGGCCTATACCAGGTAAGCGTATTAGTTCATTCAAATCCGCTGGCAGCTCGCCTTGATAGTCCGCTACTATAATTTTAGCTGTTTTATGAAGGTTTCTAGCACGGCTATAGTATCCCAAACCGGACCAATGCGCCAATACGCTATCTTCTGGCGCTTGAGCCAAATCGTAAACGCTAGGAAAACTTGCCATAAACCGCTTAAAATAGGGTATAACTGTCTGAACTTGAGTCTGTTGCAACATAATTTCTGATATCCAAACCCGATAAGCGGATTTGGGTTGCTGCCAGGGTAAGTTTTTACGCCCATGCTTTTCAAACCACTCTAAAAGTGGCTTACTGAAACAATGATAAATTGATTCTTTATGCATAATTAATTATTAAAAAAGGCTACAAGTTGTTCTTTTATTTTTAGTATTGGCTTGGTTAAATTATCTTTAATCCATAATTTAGCCAAACTAGAATTAATTTTTTTAAAATCAGGAAGAACCACTGGGTGATTAAGATCACCTTGCACAATCAGCGGAAAGTTTCCACCCAGTAGCTCTTGAATTTCATTTAATTTATTATTTGCAATGGATAATGTTGCGGTTAAATGACTGGATAAACTGTAATCGGCCAGATTAAGTTGGCTATCCCCTTTAAGCTGCAACATATTAGTTTGCAATACGACTGTATCGCCAAATAAAAGCTTATGCGCAAGATGATATTGCATGGATATGAGCTTAATTGGCGTTATGTTATCTACTACATCTTTGTAATCGAACATTTCTTGGCTTAAAGCTAATGCTAGTGCCTTATCTTCTTGCGCTTGACTTATTTTTGCACTAATTTGTTTAATTACTTTATCCAAATTTACTTTTTGGAGGCTACCTTGATTTAGGTTAATATTCCCATTGCCTATCGTAGTTGCCAGCCAGTCATCATTATTGAAATTTGTTTGACTATGTAAAGACAAATCCAGCTTTCCTTTTAGTAAAACTTGATTAAATAGAGCATTTGTTAATTTAGCGCTATTTATACCGGTTGCTGTTTGATTTATCTTAAGTGTTTTTGCTAAAAAATTGTAACTTAAATCACCAATGGCTTCACCTTGATAAAGGTTTAAGGTTAGGGGATTTAATAAAATACTCGCTTGTTTAAATAATGTATGGGCACTTAATTTAGTTATTTTTAACTGCCCAATTTGCAAATTTTGGATAAGAAGTTGGCCACTTACAAGCGTCGACTTCAGCAAATTTTCTAATTGATTAATTGAATTAGGAGCAAAACTTGCATTACCTTTAAATTGTAATTGAGCATTACTAGGTTGTTGATTAATACCAAAATCTATAGCTGCTTTAAATTGGAATGGAAATAAATTTTGCTCTAAGTTTATTTGCTCAGCCCCTAATTGTAATGAATGAAGAGTAAGCGATTGATTAGGTAAGTTTATTTTAATTTTGCCATTAGTTATCAATAATTGTTCAATAACAAATTTCTCATCTAAAGGGTTTGTTTGTACTCCATTAGATGGTGCTCCTGTGCGTTTATCTAAAGGAGCTTTTAAGTGGTTTGTATTTAAATTTGCTGTGAAATTGGCAAGTTTAATATCATTAAAGACTAATTTACCTTGGAATAAAGCAGAAAGTTTTAAGTTAAAAAATAATTGCCCTAAACTAATCTGATAAGGGCTAGCTTGATTTTCAGAGCCGATTTGAATTTTCTCTATTTTAACACTAGGGCGGGGCAGAATCTGCCAACTAATATTGCCTTTAATTTCACAAGGCTGTTTAGTAAGGGCCGTAATTTTTGCGCATACGTAAGTTTGTATTAATTTCGGGCTAATTGTTTTAGTTAAAAACCAAAAGAAAAAACTAATTAATAAGAAAAAACCGAGTAAAATAATAATAAATTTCTTTATAAATTGCATAACGACTAGAAGAGATAAAAATGGAAGCATATAGATAACTGAAATCATGTCAAGTTATTATCCAATATGCTTGAGTAAAAAACCTAATTATACAAAGCAAATGCAAAGAAACTTTACTTAAATAAACTAATTTAATAAAAAGGTGTTCATTTAAAGTATTTTTAGCTCAAAAATGTATAATTTAATATAAATATTTAAAAAAAATTAAAAAAATTAAACTAATACTATTGCTATTATAAAATACTAAGTTTACTCTTAAATTCTTCTATATTAGAAGGTTATATATAGAAAGGTTGTAGACGTAGGATTTAGTTTTTTAGATGTACTCAGGATGAGTCAAATAAAAATCAAGGAGAACGTCATGCAATTAAGTGAGTGGGAAGTTATTATCCTCAAGCCAACCTATGTATTTTCATCTTTTCTAGCTTCACAATTACCTGATTTTGAATTACCTGATCCACATTTGTTAAGTGTTGATAATACAGCTTACGTTATTGCCAAACAAAACAGTGATGAAGAAACATTAAATGAAATAGAACGTCATTTTAAGTTTATGTTTCATCATGAAATTAGCCGCTGGCTAGGCGACACTGCACATAATGAGATTGAGAGTAGTTTTTTAGATTTCCTCTGTTGTTTCAAATTTGAGCTGCACTCACATATTGTTTTAATGGAAGAATCCTTGTCACAAGGCAGACAATTAATACGAGTTAAACCTCGCTCAGTTTTACTAAAGTGGATGAAAACAGCCGTAGAAGAGCAACGAGATTTAACAAGTATTTTAGAAAAAGTATCTGTTACAAACCTTGCTGAGAATGCGACGGTAATTGTTAAGAACTTTAATGATCTGTCTGAAATAAAACCGTTCCTTAATTTGTATTATCCTCAAATCTTTGAAGCTGAGATGCTTAGGATGTGTGATGAAGCAGATCAGTGGCCAAAGATTGATTCTTATGAAGCCTTCAGTCGTTATTTCGCAATCGATATTCACTCTCAATTAATTCATCTGCATTAAGGAGGTGGCTATGGGGCCAATAGCTATAGCGGTTATCTGTGCAACTGTTTTCGGTATTGTCAGTACTATTTCAGCATTTATTCATCGAATACTATCTAGTCGTGATAAACGCTTAAATGATCTAGCACAGCAAAGAGCATTATCTCAGGAAACAACTGAGTTAGAGAAATTACGTAGTGAGATGTTAAATTACAAACGGTATGATGCTTATTACCAAGTGCTAGGTGAAAATAAAGAGGCAGTTCAATATCTTGATCAAAAAATTGAGGAAATCTTAAAAAAGAAATCAGAGCTTATTGAGCGTTATGCTAAAGCTATTATTAAAGAATCAAATGCAATAATTGCTGGTACCTCTAATCCTGCTCGAAAAGAGGTTTGCGATAAGTTGAGACTAGAAATTGATGGGCAACTTAGGGCTTATGATGTAGAACTCAAGCAACTCCAAACAAGACGAGCAAATTTATGGAATTCGAATAAAGAGTTGCAAGACTATATTCTTGACCAAGAAAAAAAGCGAAATGAGCATATGGATACTGTTTATCAACAGCATTCTGCGTTGCTTGAAAAGATTTTCCTTCGCCACACTGAAAACAGTGAAAATATTGCTAAATCACTTATTGATTCAACCACGCAAACATTTAAAGCATTAATAATAGCACCTATCGAATTTTTGGCTAAAGTGTTCCATTTATCTAAAAATATTTCACCAAATATAGCTTCAAAAGAAATTTTAAAAAGGCAAAATATTGCTGCTTTTGAAGCTTTAATCAATGGCCAAGAAGAAGCAAATAATTCTAGTTTTGACAAAAAAGATACAAAAAATAAGGATAAAATACCACTAAGTTATTCAGGTCAATTTTCATTAAATGTTTAAAAATCAACTAAATCCACGGTTAATTAATGTTAATCGTGGATTTTTTTCTACCAATTTAGAATAAATTAGTGCATAATTGTGCTCTTTTCAATCTTAATTTGTTTATTAGAAATCTAAATTAATTTAAATTTAAACTTTATCAAAAAAATTAGTTAAAAAATTTCAGATGGTATTGAAGAATTTCTAACTTCTTTTTAGTATAAAATACAGCTAAATAAAATTTAAGTTAGATCAGCTAATAGTGAATTGAGAATTTTTTATTATGGAGTTTGAAAATGCGCAATAAATTCTGGGCTATTCTAATCATTGTTTTTTCCAGTTTTTTTGCTTGTACATCTATAGCAAGCACTCAAGAAGATCTTCTAAATTATGAAAAAAATTCTATAGAGATCTTTCAGAAATTCTCACCGAAAGTTGTTTCAGTTCATCGTTTGGCTAGAGTGCAGCGTGCTTATACAAAAATGCATGTTCCTGCGGGCGCAGGTTCTGGAATTATTTGGGATAATCAGGGACACATTGTTACAAATTATCATGTAATAAAGGGAGCGGATGATCTTGCAGTTACTATTGGTAACATAACAGTACCAGCAAAAGTAATAGGTGCTGAACCTCGTAAAGATATTGCTGTTCTCTCTGTAACTTCGCCAAAAACAGCAAACTTATTAAAAAATATTACTCCTTTTGAGATTATTCATAGTCGTGATTTGTTAGTGGGCCAAAAAGTTATTGCTATAGGAAATCCTTTTGGACTAGATCATAGCTTAACTATTGGCGTTATTTCTGCTTTAGGACGACAAGTGCCAGGCGCAGGCGGTGTGACTATTCGAGAAATGATTCAAACAGATGCCTCTATTAATCCAGGTAATTCAGGTGGACCATTACTTGATAGCAAAGGACGTTTAATAGGGCTTAATACGGCTATCTTTTCAAACACAGGTTCATCAGCTGGTATTGGTTTTGCAGTACCTTCAGATGATGTAGAGCGAATTGTACCGCAAATAATAAAAAATGGTCGTGTAGTTTTAGCAGGCGTTGGAATTCGTCGCGTTGAACCTAGTATTGCTAAACACCTTGGCGTTAAGAAAGGAATTTTAGTGCTAGATACCTTACCCCGTTCGCCTGCATCTGCAGCTGGCTTACGTGGTACTTATCGTGACGTAGATGGCCGAATTCATCGTGGTGATATTATTACTGCCGTAAATGGGCATCCAGTTCCTAATTATGATGCTTTTTATAATTTACTTACTGATGTTAAAGTAGGTGAAGAGATTAATTTAACAGTTAAACGAGGTAGTAAGACGCTTAACCATAAGCTAAAAACAATTGATATTGCTAGTTTTTAATTAATAGAACTTAAATATTTAAGCTTGTGCCTATAAATAGGCACAAGTTCCCTAAAACGGCTAGGCACCATACAATTGTTGATAAGTTCTTAATAGTTCTAATTCTTTATTCAATTGTTTAGCTTCTAGATAATCAATTAAATCGTTTAAATTAATAACAGATAATACCTCAATGCCTTGCTGACGTATCTCGCTTATTGCTGATTCAGTGGTTAAACCACGCTCACAGCGGTCAAGCGCGATAATGACTGTTGTTAAATGACCACCATTTTCTTGAATTAAGGTTTGCGCTTCCCTAAAGGCTGTGCCAGCTGTAATTACATCGTCAATCATAACGGTATTACCTAATAAAGGTGCGCCAATAAGTATGCCACCTTCACCATGATCTTTTATCTCTTTACGGTTAAAGGTAACAGTCGTGTTAATACCATAATCTGCTAAAGCGATGCTGGTAGCTGTTGCCAGTGGTAAGCCTTTGTAGGCTGGCCCAAATAATTGTGAGCAATCCACTTTGTTGTCAATAAGCATCTTAGCATAAAATTGGCCAAGTATTTTTAACGCTTGACCTTGATAAAATAGCCCTGCATTAAAAAAATAAGGACTTTCACGGCCAGATTTTAAAGTGAACTTACCAAATTTTAATACTCCACAGTTTAACGCAAGCTCAATAAAGGACTGCTTCGTATAATTTTGAGGCGTTTGTGCTTGATTAATCAAAATAAAATTTCTCCTATGTTACAAAAATCCTTAACAATCAACAAAAAAGTGCTATGCTAATCTTAGTGCTAGTAATTTTTTAGCATTGTTAGGTATTTATTCTAAACTTAAATTTTCTCCTAATTAGAGGATTTAATAAAGGAGTGGAATTAAATTAAGTCTAATAAATACTTTTGTGGTTAGATTAGATTACAAAGCTTCAGACGAAAGGGGATAGCGAATGTCGCAAAGAGAGACCGGCCATGTTAAATGGTTCAATGAAAAAAAGGGATTTGGATTTATTGTCAATCAAAATGGTGATGATATTTTTATCCATTATAAAGATATTAACGGTACAGGTTTTAAAACACTGCACGAGAATGATCTTGTTTCATACATCGTTGATAAAGGGCCAAAAGGCTTTAAAGCTCAAGATGTTACCGTTATTCAAGAATAATTAGAGCCATACTAAATTTATTGCCTTGATAAGCAAAATCTAAATTACTAATTTAGATTTAGTGGAGCTTTTTGTTCATAAGTTTATGCAAATGTTATTTTAACAATAAGCATGAATTTATGTCTATTTGCTAAAAAAAATTAAATTAAGGCAATAATTAATAGAGTTTTTCCCAAACTGTTAATGGTATAATAAATCAATTGGGAAAATGGTAAGATACTTAATGCCTTTAAGTAGGCTACTAGCATCTCTATTTTCAATTTTGGTGGATAACAATGACAGTTTGGAAAGAATTCTATTTTAGTTTTCTATTTCTAGGGAATAGGCCTAATTCCTCTAAATTACTTGGCTTTATTACAGATATCTTTGATAATACTATCAACTAAATAAAGTTATTTATAAATGGTTAAAACTTAAATCATGTCATATTTAACTTCACCAGTAGGAGCAGCAACGATGAAAACTGTTAAACCGGTAGCTGTGATTACTGGCGCTGCAAATGGTATTGGCCTTGCGCTAACTCAACATTGTCTACAGCGTGGCATTAATGTGGTAATGGCAGATAATGCGGTATCAACTTTATGTGATCGCGTAGAACAGTTAAGTGGCCAAACAGAAGCAGAGGTATTTGGAGTAGCCTGCGATGTTACTAAACCTGAACAACTTAAGCATCTAGCTAAGCAGGCAGTTGAGCGATTCAATCGAATTGACTGGTTATTTAATAATGCAGGAATTTGTGGCCATTTTGAACCTATATGGGAATTAACTTCGGAACATATTCGCAAAGTAATGGACGTTAATCTTTTTGGTGCCATTTATGCATTACAAGCTTTCCTACCAATTCTGTTTAATCAGCCTCATTCTTCTCATATTATTAACATGGCTAGTTTTTATGGCTTATGTAGTGGCTCGCAAATGTCAGCTTATGCGATGTCTAAGCATGCTTTAGTTGCACTTTCTGAGTCTTTATACTTTGATTTAAAGCGTTTAAATAAGCCTGTAGAGGTATCTGTAGTTTGTCCTTCTTTTACAAATACCCAATTATTAGCTAATTCAATGCCATTAAATAATAATAAACTTCATGACATGATAAAGGATTTAATAGAGCGCAGTAGGCCTGCAGAAGATGTTGCTGGATATATTCTTGATGAGGTAGAAAAAAAGACTTTTTACATTCTACCCGATAAAGAAGTAAAGGAGTATTGTATGCAGCGAACAGAGGCAATTGTTAATCAAGCAGAGCCTCATGTTCATAGTATTGAAAAAATAATTGTCTCTTTAAGTAAAAGAGCATTGCAAGTAAATTCAGCAGAGTAAACTGATTGATATTTGGTTACTTTAGCGTGTAGTAAATTAAAAATTATATAATATTAAGACAATGCATTTATTAAGAAGTAGATCTTTTTTACCTATATTTCTTACACAGTTTTTTGGCGCTTTTAATGATAATGCGTTTAAATTAGCAATGCTAACATTAATTAGTTATTATTTAAGTACCTCACAAACGAATTCAGAGCAGTATCAATCGATAGCAAGTATTTTATTTATGCTGCCGTTTTTTGTGTTTTCAGCAATCTCAGGGCAGCTTGCTGACACTTATGATAAGGGATTTATAATACGATTAATAAAGATTAGTGAAGTTTTATTAATGTGCGTAGGGAGTGTTGCGCTATTTAAAGGTAGTATTTTTTTTATGCTATTGACTTTAACTGGTTTAGGTGTTCATTCAACTTTTTTTGGCCCTATCAAATATGCAATATTACTTGATCATCTACCTCGATCACAATTGTTAACTGCTACAGGTTATATTGAGGCAAGTACCTTCGTGGCAATTCTTGCAGGTACTATTTTAGGAACGTTATCGATTGGCAATAAAGATCATGTTATTTATGCCATTTTTTTAATTAACTTTTCTTCCATTTGTGGACTTATAGCTAGTTTATTTATTTTACCTGCTCCTCCTGCACAATTAAATTTAACTAAAGTAAATTTAAATATTTGGTGCTCTACCCTCGAAATGATTAAAAAAGTATCTGTTAATAAGCAAGCTTATCCGGTCGTGTTGTTAATCTCTTGGTTTTGGTTAATAGGTGCTGTGGTCCTTATTAAATTACCGGATTATAGCCATTTTACTTTAGGGGCTAACACGACCGTCTTTGCTATGTTCTTAGCTATATTTTCAATTGGTATTGCCATAGGCTCATTAGCTATTATAAAAATTTTAGCTGGGAAAATTACGCTTCGTTATGTCCCAGCTGCAATGTTTTTATTAACTTTGTTTGCTCTAGATTTATATTGGGCTTCACCTTCAGCTGTAAAAAATGATTCTCAACTTATTAATTTGAGCCAATTTTTATCGATTTGGCAGCATTGGCGAATTACGATTGATTTTTTCCTTTTTTCATTTTGTGGCGGTTTATTCGTTGTGCCTTTATATACCTATCTACAAGCTATAAGTAAAGAAAGTCATCGAGCCCAAACCATTGCGGCTAATAATATTTATAATGCTTTAGCCATGGTATTAGGGAGTCTTATAGTTATAGTTATGCTTAAATTTAATCTTTTAATAAAAGATGTTTTTCTATTCATTGCACTAACTAATATTTTTGTGACAATAATAATCAATCGCCTTTATAAGATTAGTCACTTAGCCAGTCCTTAGCAGGTAAAAAATCAGTATAAAGTTTTTCCTCTGGGCTGCCTTTTTCAGGTAGCCAATTATAAAGCCAATTTACTTGCGGTGGTAAAGACATCAGGATTGATTCCGTTCTTCCTCCCGATTGCAAGCCAAATAAAGTTCCTCGATCGAAGATTAAATTAAATTCAACATAACGTCCACGACGATATAATTGAAAACTTTTTTCTCTCTCGCTATACGAATAATCTTTGCGTTGTTGCACAATGGGTAAGTACGCTTTAATAAAATGATTGCCCACGCTTTGCATGAAAGCGAAACTATGCTCAAAGTTAATCTCATTAAAATCGTCAAAGAATAAACCGCCTATTCCTCTTGCTTCTTGACGATGTTTTAAAAAGAAATATTCATCACACCATTTTTTAAAACGAGGATATAGTTCTTCGCCAAAAGGTAAACAAGCTTGATAGGCCATAGAATGCCAATGTTTACAGTCTTCGACAAAGCCGTAATAAGGAGTTAAGTCAAATCCCCCACCAAACCACCAGATAGGTAATGAACCACTTTTTTCTGCTGTAAGAAAACGAACATTAGCATGAGTAGTAGGGACATAGGGATTTTCTGGGTGAACTACTATCGAGATGCCTAAAGCGTTAAAAGAGCGACCAGCAAGCTCTGGGCGTAGCGCGCTTGCCGAGGGGGGCAGTTGTGCACCTGAAACGTGGGAGAAATTAACGCCAGCTTTAGCAAATACATTACCTTTTTCTAAGACACGAGTAATGCCGCCACCACCTAGGCTTCGTGTCCAAATATCTTCTTGGAATTTCGTACCATCAATTGCAGTTAGCGTATTACAGATACTTTGTTGCAGATTAAGTAAATAATCTTTAATTAATTGAATTGCATTATTTGGTAAAAGTAGGTTACTCACAGGCCATCTCAACAGGAAATTTGCCTAATAATACTATATTTCACCTAAAAAAATTAGAAAGCTTAACCGATATTAAAGACTCTAATAGCTATTATTGTAATTACTTAGAGGTAAAAAATTATAATGTATATGGCATAGCTATTGCATCTAAATTAATTAAATAAACCATTGGAGAGCACATTGTGTTTGATTTAGATGGTTATTCTCATAAGTATGACAATTTAAATCAATTAGAGACACAAGATTCTTTTGCTGAAGAAAATTCCTTTAGACCGAATATAGATAAAACATGGGGTTTATTTACCTGGTATCATTTTAATTATGTTGTCCCCGATTTTAATAAGCGACTAACTTCTACTTTTCAATCCAATCAAATTTTACAGGCCTCAACCCTTGTCGGACGTAAAGTTATTGTTGCCGCCAATTATTTACTAATTGATAAAGAGTCTTCTTGTCATATACTTGTTGAAATTATCACAAAAGTAAATAAGATCATTGCCTATATTTATGATTGTACAGGCAGATTAATACGTAAACTTTTATTAGGTGAGCAGCCAGCAGGTTTTTTAGAATTTGAATGGGATTTACTCGATCAACAAAGCTTGCGGATTTCGGCTGGTAAATACTTAATAGATGTTTTTGGGTTTATTGAAAGCAGAAAAATTTCTTTAAAAACTTTAATTATAGCCAATGTCAATGGTGTAAATTTAGGTCAAAAATTAGGCGAGATCAAATTAAATATTGCAGGCATTGGCGATGTAAGCTTAGAGCAAGTTGAATTTATTGCCAATAAAAATCATGAAACATTCCCATACCTTAGTTAAAAGTTTGTAATCCGCTCATTTTGTTAAACTAAATTCCTATTTAATTAAAATAAGCAATTGAAAATAATTAATTTTATGCAAGCGATCTTAAAGTCTAAAAAAAATTAAGTTAGTATAAGCGCATCTTAAACATTATTAATTACCTATGGCTGAGCCAATAATTAATTGCCCAAGTTGCAAGAATGAAGTCAAATTAACCGAGTCTTTGGCAGCGCCTTTGGTTGAATCTATAAAAGAACAATATCAATTAGAACTTGCGCAAAAAGATTTAGAAATTGCGACAAAAGAAGAATTTTATAGAAAAAAAGAAGCACAATTAAAAGAAGCCCAGAAAAATCTCACTCACCAAATTGAAGCGCAAGTTCAAGAGCAACTGCAAAAAGAACGTATCTCTATAGCTAATGAAGAAGCAAGGAAAGCAAAACTGGTACTAGGAAATGAATTAGAAGCTAAATCGCAAGAACTAATTGAGTTGCAGACTATTTTAGCATTACGTGAAGAGAAATTAGCAAAAGCTCAACAAGTTCAAGCCCAATTGTTAAAACAACAACGTGAACTTGAAGACGCTAAACGTGAAATGGATTTAACAATTGAAAAAAGTATTCAAGAAGGCTTAGCTGAAATTAAAGTAAAAGCCCAACGTGAAGCAGAAGATGCCCTTCAACTTAAGGTACAAGAAAAAGAAGAGACCATTTTTGCAATGCAAAAGCAAATTGAACAATTAAAACGAAAAGCTGAACAAGGTTCACAGCAATTGCAAGGCGAAGTACAAGAATTAATGCTAGAAAATATGCTACAAACTAAATTTCCAACTGATGTTATTGAACCTGTAGCTAAAGGTGAATTTGGTGGTGATATTCTCCAGCGTGTTTTTGCTTTAAGTGGACAACATTGTGGCACAATTTTATGGGAATCAAAGCGAACTAAGCATTGGAATGAGCATTGGCTTACAAAATTACGTGATGATCAACGCGTTGCTAAGGCAGAAATTTGTGTGATAGTTAGTCAGGCATTACCAATACATGTTGAAACGTTTGAGCAGATAGAAGGTGTTTGGGTAACCCACCCACGAGCTGCATTTCCAGTAGCGATGGTTTTAAGACAAACATTATTAGAAATTGCTATGGTACGTAAGGCATCAGAGGGGCAACAAACCAAAACAGAGCTTGTTTATCAATACTTAACGGGCCCACGTTTCAGACAACGTATTGAAGCTATTGTCGAAGCTTTTTCTACTATGCAATCTGATTTAGAAAAGGAGCGTAAAGTTATCCTTAAACAGTGGGCAAAACGCCATGAGCAGATTGAACGTGTTATGCAAGCAACGGTTGGAATGTACGGTGATTTGCAAGGTATAGCTGGTAAATCTTTACAAGAAATCTCAGGACTTGAATTCGCTGCGTTAGAAAACGATGATACAGCAGTTAAAGAAGTCATTGCTTAATTATAGCTAAAGTCGTTATCACTTCTTATTAATTTAGCATCTTAGAGTTTAATTGTGACAATTCTTATATTACTATCCGTTTTTCCCTCCATAGGAAGTAGATAATACATTTTTAGCCTCACCTTCGCTTAGATGATAAATTTTCTGCCTCATCGTCGTTTTGCAGTTCTTCAAATTCCTTAAGTAGATTATATTGTTGTTTTAAATCTTGTAAGTCTTGTTTAATATGTACGCTACTTGTATTAGTTGACTTCTCAGCCTCAAGTTCTTTTAATTTCTGCTGCGCTTGTTTAAGCTTTGGTGCTAAGGTTCGTCTAATTTGTTGAATTAATGCTTTTTCCTGAGCAGCTTTATCTACTATTTTCTGTTCTGCGGTATTAAATTTAAGATTGTAAAGTTGGTTTAACAATAGGTAAAGTTGTGATGTATTTTGCATCGTTTCTTTTATTTCATCTTCTGTAGCTTTATCAACTTCTTCAGTAGTGTCATTATTATTTTTTTTATCTTCATAATTTAATACTATAGATTTTGCTTTACTTAACTCTGAATCCATTTTATCAAAATAACTGAAATCAAGAGTATCTTCTTCATTTAAGCTCTCATTTACAGTGCTCATTGTAGAACGCATAGTATTTAATTGTGTTGTCGTGCTATTGACCATGTTTAAGAAATTAGTTCGACTAGGAGCATGCGATATATTGAGCGTTTGCGCAGCATTAACCAAATTATTCATTGTTGTATTAGTGGTTTGAAATTGCTGTTGAACGGCCTGATTATTTATTCGTAAGGTTGTTAATTGTTGAGTTAATTGAGCTAATTGATTTTGATGCGTAGATAATTTATTGATTAATATAGATATTTCTTTTTCAAGGACTTTTAAGTCTTCTAATTTAGCTAAGACGTTTTCAGTAGTGCCAATAACTTTTGCAGGTTTTTTATTTTCACTTAAAGTTTTATCGATTTGCGTTTGAATTGATTCTAAAAACCTTCTAAATTGCTCATCACTCTCAGCAAGCCTCTTAAGCATATAGGCTAATAATTGTAGTTGAGCTATCTGTTCTGCAGTGATCTGCTTAACGAGGTTGTCTTTTTGTTCAATAATTTTATTTACCTCAGTTAGTATTAGATTTCTAGTTTTTTCGCCATCAGGTGATTTTAAAAAAGAGATTACTTGTTGAACATTTTGTAGACCATGCTGCGATTCAAGATCACTATCTTTTATGGTGTCTTGCAGCCAATTGTAGATAAATTGATCATAAGGAGAAGAGGTTAGTGTATTAACGGACATTAAGTCATTATTATTTAAAGGTGAAAATCCCATAACTTTAACTCACTATAAAAACTTAAATTAACAAGACTCTAGAGTACTTATAGTTATTAATTAGTACAATTAGTACTAATTATATACCAATGTTAAGTTTTTTTAGTAAAATCCTAAGTTTTTATCTTGGTTATATTTTAAAAAGCGGTAATAAATTAATTAATAAATGCGTAGATAGTTATTAGTTAAGACATAAATAGGTTCTAAGTAGTACTGGCAATATGTTTAGTTATATTAAACAACTTAAGTCCCAAGGCTTGCACTTTTGCAAAATAGTTAATTATTTATAATTTAGGTGAGATAAATGGTAAATCTTGTAAACAGTCCTTATTTAAGAGGGCTTTTAGTTACCATATTAAAATTAGCATAATACTGGTTTTACCCTAGTTTATTAACTATAAATTAATATTAATTAACTTTGGATTTAGCTCTAGGGAAATATAGCATGAATAGGTCAGAAAAAAAGGAAGTTTCAGATTTCTCAAGCTTGATACCTGGTGAAGATTACTTACTAGGCAATACCGATAAACCTAATTATGGAATACCTGTTAATGAACTAAATAATTGTTTTAATGTTATTAATAAGCTATTTCAAGCAAATCTTGCCAAAATAAGCTTAGGGATAAGCCCTGCTTCTCTAGGAAGTGCTTATTGTGCCTGGATTTTACAATTAGCTCAATCACCAGGTCATTTATTAGCTCTTATTCTTTACCCGCTAATGCATAATAATGAAAGTATTCACTACAAACGATGTAGTGAGCAGCTTGGTAACGAAGCTGATGTTCGTTTTTGTAAAGAGAATTGGCAAGCCTTGCCTTGGCATGTGTATGCAGAGGTTTTCCTGCAAGTTGAAAATTGGTGGCGATACGCTACAACTGATATTCCTGGTATATCTAACCAAGTAGAGCGCACTATCTCTTTCTGCGTGCGCCAAATACTTGATGCATTGTCTCCTTCCAATTTTATCTGGTCTAATCCTTATTTGTTTAATGAAACAATACAATCAGGTGGATTGAATTTGATTCAGGGTATGGAACTTGCCTTTGAGCATATGCTTACTCGAGTTGCTGGTATGCCACCGCCAGGGGCAGAGAATTTTATACCGGGCAAAAATGTTGCAGTTACACCTGGAAAAATTGTATTTACCAATCATTTAATTGAATTAATTCAATATGAACCACAAACAAAAACTGTTTTTAAAGAACCAGTGTTAATTTTACCGGCGTGGATAATGAAATATTATATCTTGGATTTATCACCCCATAATTCATTGGTCAAATGGTTGGTCGCAGAAGGGCATACCGTCTTTATTATTTCATGGCGAAATCCTGATGAAAAAGACAAAAATCTAGGCATGGATGATTATTATCGTCTAGGGGCTATGGCAGCAATTGATGCTGTATGTAATATTGTGCCTAAAACTAGAATTCACTTGATGGGATATTGCTTAGGCGGAACACTAGCGATGATTACGGCGGCTGCAATGGCAAGGAATAATGATATGCGTATTAAAAGCCTATCTCTTCTTGCAGCACAAGGTGATTTCACTAAAGCAGGTGAGCTTATGCTGTTTATCTCTGAAAGTGAGGTCTCATTCCTTGAGAACATGATGTGGGAGAGGGGGTATTTAGACACTAAACAAATGGCAGGGTCTTTTCAAATGCTTCGCTCCTATGAACTTATCTGGTCCAAAATGGTTGATGATTACATGAGTGGTAAGCAACGAGGAATGATTGACTTACTGGCTTGGAATGCTGACGCTACCCGCATGCCCTTTAAAATGCATACTGAATATCTTGAAAAATTATTTTTAAATAATGATTTTGCTGAGGGACATTTTAAAGTAGAAGGCGAAGTAGTAGCCCCTAAAAATATACATGTGCCGATTTTTGCAGTAAGTACTGAGAAAGACCATGTTGCTCCATGGAAGTCTGTCTATAAAATTCATTTGATGACTTATACAGATATTACTTTTGTATTAACGAATGGTGGCCATAATGCAGGAATTGTCAGTGAGCCGGGTCATAAGGAGCGTTTTTATTTTATGAAGGAGCATAAAAAAAATATGCCTTATTTAGGCCCCAATAAGTGGCTAAAAACATCAGAAAAATATGAGGGCTCTTGGTGGATTGCTTGGCATGATTGGCTTGTGCAACATAGCACTAAAAAGCGTGTGTCTCCGCCGATTATTAATAAAAGATTACCTAAAGCCCCAGGTACCTACGTGTTACAGAAGTAAGACTACCCAAGATAGAATGAATTATAGCATTTATTTTGGGCTAACGATTTTCATATCAGTTTGGGGCTCAGTATGTACTGATTCCATCATGGTTTGAAATGCAGAATTTTGTTGGAGGATTGATAAAAAATTCTCCACAACCACCATCCTTTTTTTAAGTGCCTCATTTTCGAGTTCAAGTGTTTTTACACGTTGCTGTAGTGCTTCTTTTTCTTCATCAGAAATATTTGCAGACGTTTTTTTCAAGCTTGCAACATCTACATGAAAAGTAGTCGCTAATGCATCTAAAAATTTATTTCTATTTTTATCAGTTAAAACGCCACTTTCCGTTAAATTTTCAACAAATTGATCAACATGCTGAATAAAAAATAAAGAAGCACGCTCCTCTTCTTTTGTTACTTGATATTTAGCATTTAAATATTTTACAAAGTCCGTGAGTTTAAATTCTACAGTTTCACTGTATTGCGTCACTTCCTGTTTATGAACTGTTTTAGTTTTAGAAAATAATCCTGGGCCATCTACCGCAGGTGTTGACGAGGCTGAGTGTTTATCCGTTTGTACAGTGGTATCTGCTCTGAGTTTTTGCAATCCTTTAAAGCGTGGTATATCACCCACTGCAGCTGCTTCATACATTAAATGACTTGCAACATCATGATATCTTTTAAAGATAGGAGTAAATTTTTGATCAATCGGAAGTTGATTAAAATACCCTAAGGCAAGTAATAGCCGGAAATTATCATTTTCAAATAAAGCCATTTGATTAGGATCTAACAACGAGGGTACACTCTTTCTTAAAAAATCAATTACATCACTAAAGTAAGTTTTCATGCAGACCTGAGGAACCACATGCGGATATTTCAAAATAAAAGGACCTATTTTGTCTGCATTTCCGAAAAAAAAATAGTTTGAAAGGCTTCCTTCTGTATTCAAAAGCTCCCAAAAGCCATCTTTACTAAAAAAGAGATCCCCATTTTCTTCTGTAAAAACTACTATTGATAAATAATAAGGTTTATGACGGGGATTAGTACTAATTTCTCTGTACTCTGAAATCAAAGCAGGATAGATATGCGGGAATTTGGAGCATATAGTTGTAAAGCATTGTACTTCTGCGAAAAATTGGTAAGGTTCTAGTATATGGTTAATAACCCAATCTAAGTATTTGCCTTTTTGTAAAAGATTAAAAGTTGAACTATCTTTATCTAAAAATAAATCCATTAATTCCAAAATATATAAATTATATTTAGACGCACTGGAATATCCTATTTTCCCAGATAAACTATAAATTACGTTCCATAAATCATTTGTAGTGACTGCTTTTGAAAGATTAAATTGAACAAATTTTTTTAAAACTGAAAGGTCGCCCGTAAGTTTATAGAGAACATCGTGCCAGTAATAAAGATTATAAGCACCAAACTTTTTATTGGTTATTGACTGATGTAATATCTCCAATAAGTCATCCTCAACATAATAGCGAGCAACCTTTTTAAGGGTCGAGAGATAAAGTTCTCGATTTAAATAACTATCTTGAAAGCAGGATTTATCATCATCATCATCATCATTATAAGTGACAGTAAAAGGCTCTACAATCTCTTTCAATGGTGTTCCGGTTTTCAGTTGCTCAATAATATACCGCAATCTTCCGTAAGCATTTAAAGCTAGAAAGGCAGCTTCACCATGAAATATATCTTGAGTGAAGCCACCCGTTGCTTCACTATGACAAGGGTTTTGAAAATACTTCAAGAAATTGCTTAAATAATGAGTATATTTTGTAATTACTTGTTCATTAGGTGTTTGCTTGTAAATATCGCTCTCTATCTCTGATGATAAACTAAATAAACCCACGCTTGAAATACCTAAATTATTTTCCATTTGTTTAAAATAAGTGGGAATTTCATTTTTTTTGGATCCTAGATCTAAAAATAGGTCAAACCTAACTGGCGTATTTTTTACGCTTTGTTCAGTATTAGAATTTCTTATCATTTGCTATCTACCTTAAAAACCTAATTGAAACTAAATGTTTGATCAAAAGATGTATAAGCATTTAACGTTTGCAGCTTTTGGCAAATGGCTTTCGTTCTACTACTATCTTTACCATAAATATCAGCTATACAATCCTCGACGTCTTCTTGTAGACCTAAAAATGTAGCTACGGTGCTACTTTTTTGTTTTTCACGCAAATATTCAGCGAATTTCACTACATCAAAATTAGCTTGTAAGGCGTAAGAATAACGTTTACTTTTTACTTCGGTATTCAGTTTTCTATAGCCCTCATCTAGAAAAAAAACATCTCTTCTTTTTTCAGATTTTTTCTCTACAACTCCTTCACCTTTTAAATTAAGCAGTGTTGTAAAAACAGATCGCTCGCCACGACAGACCGCTTCGTATAAAAACAGTTCCGCAAGATGTTTGCTTTTAGAAAAATTTTCGAGTACCAGATTTAATAATGGCTTTTTTTCAACTCTAATTTGCAATAAGTTGTTACTCGTTTGTAATTGTTTTTTAATTACTAAAATAAATTCTTCTTGATAAAAGTTTTTCTTGGTGATTGTTTGTTTAGCCATGCTAGGAGCATTATTAATAGGTGCGGCATCGTCTTTATTTGTAATACCGTCATCCGTCCTATCTTTTTCTATAGTCATTTTTTTAAATTCATCTACTAATTCTTTAGTAAAAGACTGATTGCTTTCTTCCGCTTGTTTTTTTTGCAGAAAAGATAAGTCGACACCGCTGATAGCAAAGCAAGAATTTTCAGCAAAGTAGTCATAAGCGATTTTATTACCTAAAGTTACTGCTATTTTATTTTTAAGTTCATCCGCTTCTTCCTTTGTCATGTGAGTTACAAGACAGAGTTGATTATCCAAAGCCGGTACATTATCTACTCTAAAAGCTATTGCAAATTTACTTTTTAAATAATCTTTTAGCTGGTGAATTAATAAGTCTTGCCCGCTTTCTAATCGCTGATCTGCAACGATTTCTACAATGCTGCTGTACATATGAAGTGCCTGGTATTTGAAAATTGTTAAATTTTAAAACAGTAGCTACTTTAGGAGAAGACCTTAGTTTGGAAATCACTTATTTCCAAATTGGAAAAAAATTTATAATGTAGAGCACATAAATTTATTACAAGCGATTATTCTAAGAACTAATACCTTAGGGTTTAAATGAGTGTTCATGACGCGTGTCTGACACTTGCGTTGATGGTAATGTGCCTATAGATGGCTCACTTGAGCTTGGTAAGTTGTTAAATTTTTCTGCAAATTTATAGCCTGAAGATGCTTTATTAATTAAAGCCTTACTCGTATCATAGTTTTTATCAATATATCGGCCTAAATTTTCTACAAAAATTGCATCATCGCGAATTGTTTGCGTAGGTGGGTTTTTTGCAACTGCTAGGTCGTGATATGAACGTGTCTTTTTATTAAGGCCTACTTTAGGAACTATTTTATCAACGATCAACTGGTGATCATATTTTTTTATCTTACGTTTAGGACCTTGATTTTCGAGTTCAGGATCTTGACTTTCGAGTACTTTCTTACTGATCACAAAATAGGTTGTGCGCCCTGGGCTAGCATTATGAGAAGAGGGCCTTACTAAAAATGAGCCTACAGGTTGGCTATCTAATAATTTCTCAGCCTTTTTTCTAGAAACAAAATGCAGACAGTCTAATTGTTTCCAGAACTCGCTTTTTCTCATAGGTATTATATGCTGTTTATTATACTCTTTTTCTAATTTTTCATATTTACCTTCAGCTTCTGATTCCGTGCGCATAATTCATTATACTCCCTTATAATTCGTAACTTAATTATACATTTTGTAAAAAAATATGTCAATTATTGGGTTGAATATTTAATTTTTACTCTGCAGGCTAAGGTTTTTTAAGTCTGTTACGTAACACGTTGATTTAATGGTGTCTCGGTGAAGAAGCAAGTCTTCGATTTGCCTTTTTGCTAGGGTCATTTTAGTAAACTGCTCTATTAAGCACTTAGGTGACAGTGCAGTATTAAATTTTAATTAATGAATTAATTAATGTAGAGTCCTTTTAAGAGCAAATTTGATCGAATTTCTTAGATTCAGTTGAATTTGATTGAAAGGATTTCGTAAGATTTCCTGGGGTAATTTGCGCTAATAATTCCGCTAAATCTGCCCAAGGTGAATATAAATAAGAGGGATAAATATAATCAGGCCCATTAAATTCATTAATTTTTTCTTTTAATTTTTTATCATTCCAACCGAAATTTCCTACACACCAGCCACTAGTAAAATCAATATATTTTTTATTATTAACATCATAAATAACACTACCATCCGCTCGCGAAATTTCCGAATCAAAAGCCTCGGTATTTCTGGCAAGAAATTTCTTGTCTTTCTCCTTGGTATTCATAAATATTCCTTTTAATAAATGCTTGTTAATTACAATTGAGTTGCTCAAAAAGCTATGAAGGATGTATTTAATATTTATCAAAGATGGAAATAAATTTGTTGATTGCATCTAAACTTTTTTTAGATATCATATTGAATTAAGTTCTTTATTTTATTATTAGCTTATCTTCCCTGGTCTGCTTTCTATTATTCCACATCTTTTTCTATTTTTTCTTAGAAAAAGATCATTATTCTTAAAGTATAGACCACTTTATTATGCATATTCTTCTGAGCCTAAAGTCCAAATAAAGGATTGTATATCGATGTAATCGCGAGGTTTTAGTGCTTCCAAATCACTTTTCAATAGTTTTGCAAAGTTCATTAAACTTTGATAGGTATGCCACGTGGGACGGGAAACATAGTCAAAATCATAATCATATTTTTCTGCCGCAACTTTCGTTACCATTGGTTTTAAATATATAAAATGTTTAGGGTCTGCAATAAAACCAAATACGGTTACTAAAGGCCAAGTTAAAACCCGACTTTGCTTTCTGGGTAATAAAGCAAGGGTTTCTACAAAATTATTAAAACGTTCACTTTTCTTCCCATGACCATATATTAAATTATATAAACCTTCTGAAAATTGTTTTGACGCTGAGCGGGTTTTCAAAGCATCTCGTATAGCCATCTTTTCAAAAGAAAATAATAAATGAGTTTTACCTTCTATTGATAAAGCGGTTTCTGCAATTTCTTTATACTTTTTATTTTCTAGTAAATGGGTAAATTGTTTTTTATTTAATAACTTTTGCCAAAGTAGATGTACATTCCATTTATAACCTCTTTCCCAAGAGATATATTTAGGATCTGCAAAGCCTGAAGGAAAAAAACTTAAAAATTTTTTACAAGCATTTTTTCTCACATCCTCTGTTTGTTTCGCACCCATTTGGAATCTACTATTAAATGGCCATATTTTGATTATAGTCAAACAATTTTATATGTACGGATTAGAAGCCCTTCAAAAAGTATGCAATTTTTTAAGCAATATGCCGTAACTAAACAACCTATTCACAGGATTGTAATCCAATTAATAGCTATTTTAACAAGGACATGCCTACATACGGGTTAGGTTAAGGTCATTATTAAAGGAGCTATTTTTTAAATAAGTGCAAAATATCATTGGAATTTTCTCTAAATTAAGTAATTGATTTTTCTATCTCATTTTTTTGAATATAATTTGCAGCTTTTGACTGCGGATATGACTTTAGATTGCTCTATATTCACTGCAGTTTTAAGAGACATAGCAGGTTTTTGTTTTCGAAGCTCTGCATAAAACTCCCGCTTTTTTTGCACAATGTGCTTTTTATATCCCTCAGTATCAATAAAAGGATTAGCACCCTTGTTCAATCGGGTAAGCAAAACATAACTAAATAGCGTAGAAGCTAATGATAAGACAAAAATTTTTTTTCATTTAAATTCTAGAGAAAATTACATTCACATTCGATAGGTTGCTCTAACTCTTAGAGACTTGATCATAAAACACAAGTTGCTTTGCTATTTTTATTTCGATCTATTTAATTATTACGATCTTACTTATCTCACTTTTATGTATTTTGTTGAGTATTACTTCGCATTAATATAAGAATAGTTCTAAGTACGCTCTTTTTATGATTAATTATAAGTCATATAGCTCTTTTTTTTCAATTTCTTCATATATAATGACTTTTTAATAGAGCCAATCCATACTAATATGGTGAGCAAGATGGAAAAAAAATTTAAATTCCTTGGTCAGTTACCGAAAGAAATGGGGGTTGAAACGGTACCCGATTTACCTACTCCTGACTTGATAAGACTGTCTATGATATCAAAGGGACATAGGACTTTTTTTAGACCCTTGTTGGAACAACGTCAACTGTTACAAAAATTCATCCATCATGTCGTGCGTGGCGAGCATGAGGCGGTTAAAGTCATGTTAGAAAAAGACATCAATTTACTGGTTAAGAGGGATATTGTTACAGATTGCTCCGGTCGTACGTTTGAGTCTATTAGTGGTTTTGAATACGCACTGTGGGCACTTGACAAACATATGTGGGCAATGATGCTTAAGTGCATCCCTGAAAATGAAGAAGGCAGAAAGGTATTCGCAAAATTGATGGCTCTTTACAACAAAGTGAACACCTGTGGTGTCACTTATAAGCTTAATGGGAAAACAGTCACTGAACAGCATTTTGATTTCAATAATACCATCATCAAAGCGCTACAAACGCAAGTAGATTCCCTAACCGCGCTAGGAGCTAAAAATTGGGAGGCCATTGATAAGCAGTGGCGAGAAGAGGTTGGTGGGGCACAAAAATTGCTGCCTATGCATGTTGTTGATGAGTACTGTTCTGATGAGCTTTTTTTTCCGGTACCTCAGTTTAATTCACAGCCAAATTCATCAAAACAATTTTTTAATGGGGCTACTGACAAGGCTGAAAACTGGTTTAGTGTTGATTCAAAGTTGGCTGTCGATTTTGGAATATATAAAGGTTGGATCGGAGCGGCCGCTGCGGCCGTAAAAGGGCTGCGGGACCTGGAGGGGGGGCGTTGTGATTTAGCTGCCATAACCGCATTATGTAAAGTAAGAACTCAAGATTTTATTGATCTCAAATCGCAACTTGAAGACCAAATAATTGCTGATAATCAACTCCAAGTTTATCAGATGTAACCGATTTTTTTTTTATGTTAATGAAGAAGACCGGTGGCATATGTCACTACGAATGCGTCATCCAGCAAGCGTAGCCCGGATGAAGTGAAACGAAATCCGGGATGCTCAAAGCCCAATATCCTGGATTACGGCTGCGCCTACATCCAGGCTACGCTAGCTATAAAATACTACCATGAAACACCAGCTATTACCCCGGGCGAGAAAAATTGGCAGAATGTGGCGTTTTAAAAAGTCTAATGATATCACCGTAGGTTTTCATAAAAAAATAAAATTAATACAAAGAAAAGCTTATGGCTTTCGTAATTTCGAAAATTATAGAACTCGTGTTAGAGTGCTTTAGTGTTGAATAGCGAGTGCCCCGTAAATGAGAAAGCACCCAAAAATTACGCTAATGCCATAACTTGTTCTGTAAATATCTAAATAATTAATTAAGGATGATTAAATGAAAAAGCTTTTAACCAATATAGGGATATTACCGGGTTTATTGTTTTGTAACACAATTTATGCAAATCCTATTGGTTTATTGTTTGATGTAACCTCAAGTAATACGATATTAAATATTAAAACCGTCATACCTAATCATAATTATCCTCAAGCAGGTATAAGGATTACCACGCCAGGCTACATACTAAAAAATGCTGGGACTGAGTGCATACCCTATGTGAATGGTTATTGCCTGTTTTCAGTTAATGATAAAATGCCAACTAGGATATCGATTGATGGCCCAACAGGAATAATGAATATTACGCTGTGCTTAAATGGCCCTGGGCCCTTATCTTGTCAAAACTATAATAATATATCTATTACTAGAACACCTGAACCGCCACCACCGCCACCACCGCCACCACCGCCACCACCGCCACCACCACCTCCGCCTCCGGTAGCTCGATATTTATATGTGGCGAGTCCTTATGGATCCCCAACAAATTCGGTTTTCGTTTGTACACTTAGCCCATCCGATGGAACAATATTATCCTGTACAAATGCAGGTGGAAGTCCAAATCTTGATGGTTCTAATCCACAGGGTATTGCTCTTAATAACACCGGTACTCAAGCCTATATTACTAATGGAAATGGCACTTCTGATGTTTATCAATGCACTATTAATTCAATAGATGGTACATTTAATAGTTGTGCATTACCTCTTGCAATTAGTACAACAAATGGCTACCAAAATGGTTATGGTATGGTGGCTGTCAATCAACAAAATACGATAGCTTATTTAGTGAATAATATAAATTCATCTCCAGAGGTCGTATCTTGTAATATCACAGCAGGCAATATTGATTCTAATTGTTTTGATGCAGGAGCTAGTAACATAACAAATTCTGGTGAAGGAATTGCGCTTAATAGGGCAGGCACTGTTGCATATATTGCGGATTATAGTTCAGGGTTGTTTGTTTGTAGTGTAAATGGTCTTTCCGTGGAGACTTCTTGCAATCTTATTAATACTGTAGGCGCTATTACAATTCAAGGACCTGCAGATGTTGCATTAAATCCTTCAGAAAGTTTAGTTTATGTTGCTGATTATTCTAGCAACACTATTTATGCTTGTAATACTAATTTTACAAGCTGTTTTGTAGCAAATCAAAGTATTCCTCAACCTGCAGGAATTACTATTAATGCGACCAATACTACTGCTTATGTTACCAATTTTGGAAACAGAGTTTACTACTGTCCTATACTCTCAGATGGCACTTTTCCAACTTGCACCTCGATTTCACCAGTTGGTCTTAGTGGAGCAGTTGGAATGGCTTTAGGTTATTAAGTATTGGGGATCTTTCTTATTTAAGGGATACCTTAATCAAGTTAGACTAAATAACTCATTGATTTAGCTATTGAAATGGAGATTAAGGTACCCAAGAGTAATGCAAGTAAACCGTGGTGTCCTTATCGAGCCATAGGTAACACAATATACCGCAACCGTAGCCCGGATGAAGTGAAACGAAATCCGGGATGCTCAAAGCCCAATATCCTGGATTACGGCTGCGCCTACATCCAGGCTACGATAGCGCTTACAAACCACTCCATTAAAAGAGGAGCTTCCATCTTCTTGAACAGATAAAAAGGTTGCATTTAAGCCAGGTAAATTTTCATGACTGGACCAGCTTCTTTTATACCCACTAATTAAGACTGGTAGGCTCTCTTCTGCCAAGGGAACTGTTCGCTTTTTTGATTGCTCGTCAATAAGACTACCAAATCCAATTATGTATTGTGGTAACAAAGGGTTTATATCTGGATAACAATTAAAAGCAGAAGATAAAGAAGGAACAAAATACATCACGGAAAGAAATATAAGTTTTTTCATAAATATGTCTTATTTATTTCAATATTATAGATCTTAATTTTGTATCTTTTAATTAAATTGCAGAAGCTTAGGATTTGCTTAAATATCGGTTTTAAAAGAGCACAAAATATTTAAGTCAAAAATAGATAGCCCTACTGATTACTTTACATAACGAGGAAAGCTATCTTTTAAAATCTGTTAATGAAATTAACTAAAGTCAAAGGTATTTCCATCAAAGTTGAATGACGTACCAATATTGGTAAAAACATTTGCCCCACTAGTAGAAAAAAATGTAGCTGTAGGTTGTGCTTTTTTCACATTTGGACCTTTAGTACCACCTACTTGGTTAATTCCGCCTGCATTTGTTACAGAGCCTAAGGCGTCACCGGTAATTATATTATTGCCTCCCATGTTGGAAACTTTTCCATTAGCAGCAACATTACCTCGAACAATATTATTACCACCCATATTGCTTAATTTTCCGTATACATTTCCATTAACAGTAATATTACCACCCATATTTTTTACTGTTCCATATACATTGCCAGTAATAACAATATTTTCAGATTCACCAGAAATTTTTTCGTGTTCCTGAATATCACGATTATAAACTTGATCAGGAACGGGTGGCTTAGAAAACATGGTAAAGCCATTATTAAATACGAATGTATCGCTGCCAGTGGTATAGGTGTATGATTGAGGGCGAGATTGAGATTGCTGAGAATTAAATGATGGGTCGTCGTTATTCGTGCTTCTGTAATGCTGAGAACCTTGAGAAGAAAAATTTGAGCTTTGAGTAGATTTTTTGGGGCCTTGTTTGAGCCTATAATTTTGCGTTTTTACTGGATCAGATAAAGTGTCATAAGCATTACCAACAAGCTTAAATAATTCTTCAGCTGAACTCTTATAAACTTGATTAGCTGTTTTGTCTGGATGAAATCTTAAGGCAATTTGCTTGTAATTAACTTTTAAGTTAGTTTTATCGGTTTCATTCATTGATTCAGAAACGCCCATTATTTCATAATAAGTTGCTTCAGAATATTCTTTTAATGCTTTTTCAAGAAATTTTGTCTTTCCTTTTTCGCTGTAATCATCCCATTCTTCTTTAAGTTTATCTAATAAAGATTTCATCAATACACCTCAATTTTTATATGGATTTAATTCTACTTAAAAGAAATAGACTTGTCTTATGCTTTCCTAACTTAATATCTCAACAAATAATATTAAATTAAATGGACTATCTGTCTAAGCTCGCGCGTAATTATGCACTAATTTTAAGAAAATAGAATGATTAGTAAGAAATTATTAGAAAGTTTTATAAGACCCGATTAATTGATATCCTAATTTGAGGAAGACCCGGCAAGCCATAAATTTATCTATTCGTTTATAGCTATACATACAATTTGCACCCTATATTGCACCCTGTAAAATATACTTTGTTAAACATTTATTAGCTATTGTATTGATTTAATGGCGTCCCGGAGAGGATTCGAACCTCCGACCTGCCCCTTAGGAGGGGGCTGCGCTATCCAGCTGTGCCACCGGGACTTAAGTTCAGTATTTTGCAGGAAAATGGTTTTACTATCCAGTACTATTTTAGCTAAGGTAAAACTTTCATTATTACTTATTAAAGGGGTAATTTTCGCCATCCCAATTAATAAAATTAGTCATATCAGTATAAAAACATAATTTAGGCGATTCTAAGGTAAATTTTTTGCCATACAGTTTGTATAATTTTTCTAAACGTTCAGTAATTTGCTCTTGTAATATACTTTTAAGTTCAAAAGTCGGATTTTTATAAAAATAAGCTAGAGTAATATGGAAGGGTTTATATATCTTAAAAGATAAATTGAATTGCTCCGCAATTTTATTAATCAATTCACTTTGATTATTGGGTAGATTGACTGATAAGTATACGGTATCTGTGATATTTAATTTTTCAAAGGTAATTTCCGGTAAAAATGAATTTTCATTAAGGTAGTTGGCTAACTCCTGAAAATATAATTTTTGCCTAGTTAAAAATTCACGCCAATCGGATTGGCCATATTGGGCTTTATTAATTACTCTTATCGCTGTCATATGATAGCTTTCCCAAGGTAGAGGAGTGTAACATTTTTGTTCTAACTCTATTTGTGTGACAAGATGATAGAGGTCTGACCAAAACTGAGCCTCTCTTTTATCTACTTTAGCAATAACAGTGATACCTGGATAATCACAATAGTTACCCTGCTGATCTATTTTTTTTAATTCCATTTAATATATGACTCCACTAACCGAATAGATATATTAACTGCAATACATGAGCAGCATGCTTCGAAATGCCTATATAGAAGGCTAGACTTTGCTTTTAGTATGACTTAGCCAAAACCAGTCTAATTTTTCACCCAGATTTAAGATAACTCCTCTAAGTTGTTATAATGAGATTTGTTAGTTCAATAAAATAATTAATTATTAGTATAATGCTACTTAAAAATTTTAATTTTATGATTTTACTTAAGTCGATATTAATAATAGTACAAGCTATTGATAAAGTTGGTTGTTTTTAATGTATTGAATAACAGAGGAAGGTAAATCAGCAACTTTTAGTTCACCTTGTTTTAATTGATTGCGAATAAGTGTGGAAGATAAGTCATATAAGCCTGCATTAAATTGATAAATTAGCCCATGTGTTGTAGTTTGAATAAGCTTTGCATCATGAGTCTCTTTGTCTTTTAATAAATTACGTAATAATGTTGATTCTAGTAGATAGCCGGGTCTAGCAATAACAATGATGTTAGCTAACTGTAAAAGCTTTTCCCAATGATACCAATTAGGTAAAGTGGTAAATGCATCTATTCCCATAAGTAATGAAATAGCTATTGAACTACCTAGCTGAGACCGATAATCTTCTAAAGTTGTTACCATATAAGAAGGCGCAGGGCGATTTATTTCTCTTTCATCTATTTCAAAATGATAATCAGATTGATTAAAGTCTTTAAGTGCTAGCTTAAGCATATCTAGCCGTTGACTAGGTGTTGCAAGTGCATTGTTTTTTAAAACAGGTATTTTACAAGGTAGAAAAATAAAGCGCTCAAAATGAAAGTGTTGTTGTACTTTAATAGCTACTTTTAAATGGCCGTTATGAACAGGATCAAATGTTCCTCCAAAAATAACTAAATTAGCCAAGTGCACCTACCAGCTGTCCTTGACATAAAGACAAAGCAATAAGTTCTATAAATTGCCATACTTGTTTGCTTTGGGTAGTTTTTAATTGCATGTCTAAATACTTACAAGTTTTTAAGAGCTGACTTAAAAAATTAAAATTATAACGTTTAGCGGCTGACTGATAAAGATTAATTTTACTTGACCAGATTTTTAATTGGCTTGCCGCAGCTTGAAGAGGGACTTTTTGTAATGTAAGGTGATTAAGTTGTAGCAAAAGCCGGATTTCTTGAGCTAGCAACCATAAAATTAAAGTAGCTTCGACTTTATTATTATAACTATGTTGTATAATTTGCAGAGCCTTTACAGCATCACCACCGAGACAAGCGTCAGCAAGTTCAAAAAGTGAGTAGTTACACTGATTATGGAGGTGATCTTTTAAATCGGTTAAATTTAAAGACTGGTTAGGTTCATGAATTAATTCTAGCTTTTCTAAAAGCTGTGCGCATGCAAACAAATTACCTTCATTAAATTGATAAACTAATGTTGCAGCATTCGGATCAGTGAGACCAAAATGGCTTAAACGCTCTTGTAGCCATTTTTTTATTACTAGCGAGCTTGGGGTAAGTGCTTGAATAACATAAGCAAGCTCATGGTTTAAAAGGAATTGTAATTGTTTAGATGGTAAATTAGGCGTTTTAAATAATAGTAAGCAAGCTGGGTTAGGGTTAGCTAAATAGTTTAACAAAAATGTTTTGCCAGCTGCTTCTAATGATTTTTTATCATAACGAACGTCAATTAAATGAGTAGTAGCAAATAAAGTATAACTATTAGCTTTTTGCTCTAAGAGCTCCCAATCAGAAGTAGATTCAATAAAAAGCGTTGTAATTTCAGTTTCATTATTCTGCTGATGCCAAGCTTGTTTAATTATCAGTGTAAGTTGATTAATTTGAAACGCGTCTTGGCCTATAAGAAAAAAAAGCGCTGGCAGCCTTTTAGGGAGCTGTACAGTTAAATTGCTGTGTTTAATAAACATGTTTTTTTCTCTTACCTCAGCTTGTCCGAGGAATCCAGGAATCTCGTATAAGGACTAGAGCTTTAGAGCCCATGTTCAAGGAATGGGACGTAGTCTATAGTCTTAATACAGCACTACTAGGTTCAAGACTTAACAAAATAATAAATAGTTTATTAGTCAAAAGCCCAAGTCTGCATTTCTACAATTTTATAGACAGGCCACGGGCCTTGTTGTATCTAATAAAGCGCTTTTAAAAGCGCTTTATTTTTGTCCTACACGGAATGTAACTATTAAATTTTTAGCTGACTTAACTGACTCATAATTTGCCTTACAGCATCTTGGCGCATCTCTCGATAAAGCATAATTTCTTCTGAATCGGAACCTAAAATACGGTTATTATTTACTGTAAACTGTCGGTTAGACATTACGGTACGTGACATAATAACTTGTTCACCGCCAACTTTGACTAGAGAGTACTGCGCTGTATAAATTAATAAATACTGCCTTGGATTAGTACTTGCACTGACACTTGTAATTTGCTGTTGCATAGAGTCTTTTTCTAAAATCAATAGATAATTAGCTTGAGTTGGATTGTCTACAACACGGATTCCATAGCCTTGTAAGTTATCTTTAAGCATAGGGGCTAAATCATGTTGCGTACTACGAATGATAATTGCAACGTTAGTAAGCCCAATTGGCATTTCCGTAAAACCACGAAGCTTAAAACCACAGCCAGTTATAGAAAAAATAAGTAAAAATAGGATTAAACGCTTTATCATTATTTAACAACCAAGTTAATAAGCTGACGATGCATAACTACAATTGCTTTAATCACGGTTTTTTCTCCTATAAAACTTTGTGTTTGCTCCTTTGCTATTTCAATTAATTTATTTTCATCTGTATCAGTTGCTATCGTAAATTGGGCCCTTAATTTTCCATTAACTTGAACTACAAAGGTAGTTTCGTCACTTTTTAAAGCATTCTTATCCACTCTAGGCCATGGTGCGTCAATAATAATTTTCTCATAACCTAATTTAATCCAAAGATGATGGCATATGTGCGGCGTAATGGGTGCTAAAAGACGTAAAAGAATACACATCGCTCGATTTAAGAAAAATCTGTCTGCTTCTGTCTCAATAGCATAATTAGATAACTCATTAAATAATTTCATACAACCGGAAACAACAGTATTAAACTGCTGACGTTCATAATCGTGACTAGCTTGCGCTAGCAATTGATTAATATGTCGATATGCTTTCTTTAAGCGTGGCTCAGCATAATCCCAATCAATATGACCGTTTCCACCATAAATCAAATCATTTGTTTCAATAAACAATTGCTGATGTTGATAGGCAAAATGCCATAGGCGCTTTAAAAAACGATGCGCTCCCTCAACAGCGGTATCTGACCACTCTAAGGATTGTTCGGGTGGCGCTGCAAACATAACAAATAGCCTTGCTGTATCAGCACCATAGGTATCAATTAAATGGTTTGGATCAACTACGTTGCCTAATGACTTAGACATTTTATGACCGTCTTTTAATACCATACCTTGCGTTAAAAGACGTAAGAAAGGTTCATCTGAGTTAACCAAGCCCTCATCACGCATTAATTTATGGAAAAAACGAGCATATAACAAGTGCATAACAGCATGCTCAATACCACCTATATATTGATCAACCGGAGTCCAATATTTGGCCCGATCATCAAGCATAGCATTATCTTGCCCCTTACAAGCAAAACGGGCATAGTACCAAGATGATTCCATAAATGTATCAAATGTATCCGTTTCTCTAGTCGCATCCTGACCGCATTTAGGACATTGAACTTGGGTAAATTGGATTGAGTTTGCCAGTGGTGAACCACTACCGGTCAATTCAACATCGTCAGGAAGTAAGACGGGCAAATCTTCTTCTGGTACTGGAACAATTCCACAATCTTCACAGTGGATCATAGGAATAGGCGTTCCCCAATAACGCTGTCGAGAAATACCCCAATCGCGTAAGCGATAATTAACCGTCATGCGCCCTAAATCTTGTTCTTCTAAATAATTGGCAATGACTTTAATTGCTTCTGTTGATAATAGATCATTGAATTGATCAGAATTAATAAGTTTACCTTCATTGAGAAAAGCTGATTTAGAAAAATCATGATCCTCATTGAGAGGCCTAATCACTTGCTTAAGGGGTAAATTGTATTTGGCAGCAAATTCAAAATCACGTTGATCATGGGCAGGAACCGCCATTACAGCGCCAGAACCATATTGCATTAAAACAAAATTAGCAATCCAAATAGGAATTTCTTCATTGGTAATAGGGTGGATTGCAGTAAATGGTGTGCTAATACCACGTTTTTCTGTTGTAGCAATATCAGCTTCGGCAACACGACCACATTGGCAACTATCTATAAAGGATTGAATTTCTGTAGATTGGCGGCCTGCTTCTTTAGCTAAAGGATGATCAGGTGCTATTGCTAAGTAGGTTACACCAAATAGTGTGTCCGGTCTTGTTGTATAGATTTTTAAACGTTTAGAATAATTATTAACAGTAAAATAAATTTCACAACCTTCAGAGCGACCAATCCAATTACGTTGCATTTGTTTCACTTGCGAAGGCCACTCGGTTAACGTGTCTAAATCTCGCAATAGCTCATCAGCGTAAGCGGTAATTTTGATAAACCATTGAGGAATTTCTCGACGTTCAACTAAGGCTCCTGAGCGCCAGCCGCGTCCGTCTACAACTTGCTCATTTGCTAAAACTGTTTGATCAACTGGATCCCAATTAACAACAGAATTTTTTTTATAAACTAGACCTTTCTCATATAGTTTTATAAAAAACCATTGCTCCCAACGATAATAATCGGGGTCACAAGTTGCTAGTTCACGTTTCCAATCATAAGCATTGCCTAATCTTAAGAATTGCTCCTTCATAGAAGCGATATTTTGTTTTGTCCACTCTGCTGGATGAATACCGTGTTTAATAGCAGCATTTTCAGCCGGCAAGCCAAAAGCATCCCAACCAATAGGTTGTAGAACATTCTTACCTAAAGCACGTTGATAACGAGCAATAACATCGCCTAAGGTATAGTTACGAACATGGCCCATATGAAGTGTGCCACTGGGATAGGGAAACATAGACAGGCAATAAAATTTTTCTTTATTTAAATCTTCGGCCACACTAAAAATTTGTTTTTTGTGCCAATATTGTTGTGCCTGTTCTTCGATTTCTTGCGGTTTATAGCTGTTATCCATAGTTTATAAGTTATATTCAACTGGGCTGGTAAGGATAGCGCCTCTTGTGTTTTGCAGCAATAGTTTGATCAGTGACTTTAGCAAACATTAATTGATAAGAGGAAAAGAATAGAATAATTAACAAGCTAAAAATGAGAGCTGGCGTGTCCCCTAGAGTTACCCAGGGTGTTTTACCCTCTGCAGGAAAAATAGTAGCTTTTAGGATTCCTTCACTATAGGCTGGTAAAAAGTTTTCAATTTTTCCCCTAGGATTAATGACAGCAGATAGACCGTCATTATTAGCAGATATTTGATAACGAGCTGTTTGCAGCGAGCGAACTTGTGCCATTTGTAATTGCTGATATAGCGCCAATGAATGTCCAAACCAACCGTCATCACTTATAGAAACTATCCATCTAGCAGCAGGTAATTGTTCGCGCAGTAAATTACCATAAGCCACCTCATAACAAATTAGAGTCGCAATAGGATAATTTTGGACTTGCATTAATGGTTGGTTAGTAAGTCCAGGTTTCATATTTGGATCTTCAATACCTAACCAAGTAGTAATAAGCTGAAATGCGCTTGGAATATATTCGCCAAATGGAACTAAATGTTGCTTAAGATAAACACCTTGGGCTTTCCCAAGACTAATGAGTGAGTTGAAAAAAGTATGCTCATCAACAGTAGTTGGCTGTGGGATACCTAGTAAAATTGCGCTTCCTTTTTCTTTAGCTTTTCCATCTAAGTCGTCTATGATATCGCTAATGTAAGCTGCTGGTAGAGGAATAGCTGATTCTGGCATGACAATAAGTTCTGTACCTAGCAGCGATTGTACTGCCTGCTGATAACGGTCTAACAATTGCCAAAATAGCCTTTCATCCCATTTATCACGCATAGATAAATTAGCTTGAATAACACCAACAGAAATAGGCTGTTTATCAACAGTCGCCCAATTAATATTTTTTAAGAGAATTGGACAACTTAAGATAGTGATAAATACGAGAAGATAACTATAGCGTAGAACAGTCTTCTTTTTATAAATTGCATTACTTAGTAAGGTTGCGGCGAAAGAAGATAAAAAGCTGACACCAAAAACGCCTATAATAGGGAGCAAAAATCGAGTAGGTGCATCAATTTGACCAAAACCTATAAGTAGCCAAGGAAAACCGCTTAGAAAAGTAGCCCGTAGATATTCACCTATTAACCACAGGGCGCTAAAGAATAAACTAGCACTTAACGTATATGGAACAGCCAGACGGCAAAATATCATAGAGACAAGGGCAGGAAAACAAGAAAGGTAAAGTAAAAATAAAAACGTAATTAAAGCAGAGGTAACAGTATTTAAGTGGCCATAGTCGTGAATACTAACAAAAATCCAAGAAGTTCCAAGCCCAAAAAATCCTAGTCCAAAAAATAAACCACTTAAGAAAGGCGAGTCGTCTTTTTTATCACATAGCTGATGATAAAAAAGTGCTAAACCTAAAATAGTTAATGCCGGTAAATGAAAAGGCGCAAAGCCAAAAGGTAACAACAAGCCAGATAAGAAATAACGCAGATAAGGAAAACGTTCTAAGGCACGCGCTGAAAAGAACTCAAATTTATTTACAGACGCACTTATCATATGGTCAGGCAAAATGTTGTAAAAATGAGACAATATGCTACTCGCTTTCAAAGATCAAGAATTTTACAGCTCATTCTAGTAGCGCTATTTCGTAAATTAATATTGTGTTGCCCTTTATTAAATAGTATGCATTTTTCATAAGCGCAATACTTAGACAGTTAAACTTTCGTTCTTACGTGTAACGTGATAAGTAAAAGAACTATTAGGTGCTTACTAAAACTAAAATGCATTAGTTTGTTTATTACATGGACAAGCAGTTTCAAATTAAAAATAAGAATGGTTCAAGAAATTAATTTTTTAGTGTAGGATGACTCGTCGTTTTACCATGGAGAAGGAAGTATGTACAATGTTATGATTACTGGAGCAGGCAAGATTGGTAGTTTAATTGCTTGTTTGCTAGCAGGTAGCGGTGATTACCAAGTCCATTTAGCTGATTTGGAATTCTCAGGAACAGATGTCAGCCGGTTGCTGCAAGCTTTACCTAATATCAAAACAGTCGCTCTTGATGTTACCAATGAAGGTTCAATAAAATCTTATTTACAAGAAAATAATATTATTGCTGTTATCTCTAGTCTTCCTTACTTTTTAAATACCTATGTTGCTGAAGCTGCAAAAGCTTCTAGAGCTCATTATTTTGACTTAACTGAAGATACTGCAGTAACTGAGGCGGTAAAGAAAATAGCAGAAGGAGCAAATACTGCATTAGTTCCTCAGTGTGGTCTAGCACCAGGGTTTATTAGTATAGCCGCTAACAGTTTAATGCAAGAATTTGAACAATGTTTTCACGCAAAACTTCGTGTTGGCGCTTTGCCACAACGTGCAAATAATGCGCTACATTATTCGCTAACTTGGTCGACCGATGGGGTAATTAATGAATATGGAAACCCTTGCTATGGTATTGAGCGAGGTGAGTCTGTCGTTATGAAACCTTTAGAGGGACTTGAGTCGATACAAATCGATGGATGTGAGTATGAGGCATTTAATACTTCTGGTGGTTTAGGTAGTTTGTCTGAATTATATAAGGACAAAATAAAAACACTAAATTATAAAACAATGCGCTATCCCGGCCATTGTGAAAAAATGCGTTTGTTAATGAATGATCTAAAATTAAATGAGGACCGTGAAACACTTAAACGAATACTTGAACGAGCTATTCCTAAAACCTACCAAGATATTGTTATTGTTTATGTCACTGTTGAAGGTATCAAACAAGGCGAATTAACTGAAAAAAGTTATGTAAAAAAAGTATATCCTGAAACTATCCATGGTTTGGAATGGTCTGCTATTCAAGTAAGTACTGCTGCTGGTGTATGTGCAGTAGTTGATTTAGTCATGGGTCAGGCAAATGAATATCGTGGCTTAGTATTGCAAGAAAAATTCCGTTTAGCAGATGTTTTAGCAAACCGTTTTGGTCAATATTACGCCTAGGAGTGAAGTATGGATTTTCTTAAGCATTTAAAAATAGAAGACTTAAACCCGGGTGCTTTTAGTGGTTTAAGTTGGCAAAGTGAAATTAATTCAAATAGGTTAGTGTCAATTAATCCGGCGACAGAAGAAAAGCTTGGCGAAGTAGCTGGTTGTACTGAAGAAGATTACAACATTTTAATGAATCGAGCAGAAAAAGCGGCACTTGAATGGCGGCAATATCCAGCACCAAAGCGCGGTGAAATCATTCGCCAAATCGGTCAAGCATTACGTGAAAATAAAGATTGGCTTGGCAGTCTTGTTTCATTGGAAATGGGAAAATCTAAGCAGGAAGGCGATGGTGAAGTGCAAGAAATGATTGATATTGCTGACTTTGCTGTAGGTCAATCACGCATGCTTTACGGTAACACCATGCATTCTGAAAGACCTAATCATCGTATGTATGAGCAATGGCATCCTTATGGCATTATTGGTGTAATTTCTGCTTTTAATTTTCCTGTAGCAGTTTGGTCTTGGAATGCTTTTATTGCAGCTATTTGTGGTAATGTAACCATTTGGAAGCCTTCAGCAAAGACGCCCCTTTGCGCAATTGCTACACATAAGATTTGTAGTGAAGTATTAGTAAAGAATAATTGTCCTGAAATTTTCGCTTTATTTATTCCCCATTCACATAATGTAGTAGAAAAAATGGTGGACGATATTCGTATGCCACTGCTTTCTTTTACGGGCTCCACCGCTGTAGGTAGGCAAGTTGCAACTAAAGTTGCAGGACGACTTGGTAAAACTATTTTAGAGTTGGGCGGAAATAATGCCATTATTTTAGATGAGTCAGCTGATCTTAATTTAGCAATACCTGCTATCGTTTTTGGTGCCGTAGGTACGGCTGGTCAACGTTGTACTACAACACGTCGTTTATTTGTTCATCAAACTATGTATAAAGATGTAGTAAAGCGGTTACAACATGCTTATGAACAAGTCACCATTGGTGATCCATTAGATACTAATAATTTAATGGGACCTTTAATAGATAAACAAGCTGTTGAACAATTTACGCAAGCTGTTGAAAAAATAAAAGCTGCCGGTGGAAAAATAGCTTTCGGTGGTGAACCTTTAATGGAAAAAGGTTACTTTGTGCAACCTACTTTAGTTACCGATATTGAAAATCATTGGGACATTGTTCAGCAAGAGACTTTTGCGCCGATTTTATATGTTATGCCTTATAATGATATAAAAGAAGCAATTGCACTACAAAATGGGGTTATGCAAGGTTTATCCTCCGCTTTATTTACCCAAAACCTTAAAAATGCAGAGCGTTTTTTAAGCGCTTTTGGTAGTGATTGCGGAATAGCCAATATTAACATTGGTACATCTGGTGCAGAAATTGGTGGTGCCTTTGGTGGTGAAAAAG
The DNA here is from genome assembly GCF_048541585.1 of Legionella sp. D16C41. Lineage (NCBI taxonomy): Bacteria > Pseudomonadati > Pseudomonadota > Gammaproteobacteria > Legionellales > Legionellaceae > Legionella > Legionella sp. D16C41. Next base: position 1,561,666 of record NZ_CP183303.1, read on the forward strand.
AAACAGGTGGCGGCCGCGAGTCAGGTTCAGACTCCTGGAAAGCTTATATGCGTCGACAAACCAATACAATTAATTGGGGTGACGATTTGCCATTAGCGCAAGGTATTCGCTTTAATTTAGGTTAATATTTTATTAACTTAAAAAATCTTTATACATAGAATAAAGTTGAAGCCTGTTAAAAGTCTTTGCTTAAATTACAAGGTCTTTTTCGCAAGGCCTACGTCTCGTAGCCTAGCCCTGGAAGCCAGCACGAACTTAAACACTGGATCCCGCGAACCAGTCGCGGGACGTAGACGATGTAGGGAGAAAGGTTAATAGTTGGAAGCCCGTTGCAAGGTCTTTTTTGCAAGGCCTCTTCTCATGGCTTAGCCCTGGGAGCCAGTGCGAATTAAAACCCTGGATCCCGCGAACCAGTCGCGGGACGTAGACGATGTAGGGAGAAGGTTTACAAGTCGGAAGCCCGTTACTAGGTCTTTTTTGCAAGGCCTCGTCCCGTGGCTTAGCCCTGGGATCCAGCGTGAACTTAAACCCTGGATCCCGCGAACTAGTCGCGGGACGTAGACGATGTAAGGAGAAGGTTTAAAAGTCTAAAGTTTGTTATAAGGTCTTTTTTGCAAGGCCTATGTCCCGTGGCTTGTCCACGGGATCCAGCGCGAACTGGCGCAGGGTTATCCTTCGAATAAGTCTTATGATATAGGCAGAGGGTTAAAAATGTATTTCATTTTTTGTTCTTTGCAAAGAAAGAATACTATCTTTATGTATTAACTAAAGTATTAGATTTCTTGGATTGGTATTTTATGATTAGTCCTTTTCAAGGAGTCTATTGAAGTTATAGAGTGTTATAGAGAATAAACGCAAAATCTAGTTAATTTAGTATATGTTTTATCTCTATAGCGAATTTATTTTAACTAAGGATAAATCATGCAGGAGCCATTTTTAATTAAAAAAGTCGCGGTTCTTGGAGCAGGTGTAATGGGTGCTCAGATTGCTGCTCATTGCGTAAATGCTGGTATCGAAACATTATTATTCGATTTAGCAAGCAAAGAAGGTAAAAGTAATGCGTTAGTTGATAAAGCTATTGCAAATTTAAATAAATTAAAACCTGCACCGGTCGCTACAGCAGATACAGCTTCCTTTATTCAAGCTAAAAATTATAATGAAAACTTAAATGAGCTGGCAACATGCGATTTAATTATTGAAGCCATTGCTGAACGCATGGATTGGAAAGAAGATTTATATAAGCGTATTGCTCCTTTTATTAATGATAATGCTATTTTAGTTAGCAATACCTCGGGTTTAAGTATTAATAAACTTGCAAATGTATTACCAGAGTCATTACATGACCGTTTTTGTGGTGTTCACTTTTTTAATCCGCCACGCTATATGCATCTTGCTGAGCTTATTCCTGCAAAAAGTACAACGCCTGAATTATTAGAACATTTAGAAACTTGGCTGACTAGCTATCTTGGTAAAGGTGTAGTTATTGCTAAAGATACGCCAAATTTTATTGCCAACAGAATAGGCGTATTTTCTTTATTAGCAACAATTAACCATACCCAAAATTTTCAGCTTGGTTTAGATGAAGTTGATGCTTTAACTGGCATATTACTTGGTCGACCTAAGTCAGCAACATTTAGAACAATGGATGTTGTAGGATTAGATACCATGCAACATGTTGTTCATACTATGCATGAACAGCTAACAGCAGATCCTTGGCATGATTTATTTAAATTACCTGATTGGCTATTAAAACTAATAGAAAAAGGTTATTTAGGGCAAAAGTCAGGGCAAGGTATTTATCGTAAAGTTGGTAAAACCATTGAAGTGTATGACTATTTAAATGATTCCTATCGAGAAGCTAGAGGTCAAGTTAGTGCGGAATTAAAATCTATTATGGCCATTGAGCAGCCTGAAAAACGTATGGAGGCTTTGCTGGCTACAGATGATAAACAAGCAAAGTTCTTAGTAGCTTGCTATCGTGATCTTTTCCATTATTGCGCCTTCCACTTAGCAGAGATTGCCAGTAGTGTGCGTGATGTTGATTTAGCTATGCGTTGGGGCTTTGGTTGGCGAAATGGACCATTTGAAACTTGGCAACTTGCTGGCATTGAACGAATGCGGCAATTTATAGAAACCAGTCGTGAAAATAAACAAACTTTAAGTGATGCTCCATTACCTCAATGGCTAAAAGATTGTAAACATTTTTATACTGAGGAAGGCGCTTATTCGTCTTCTGTAAATCGTCTTATACCAAAAAGCTCATTGCCTGTTTACCAACGGCAATATTTTTCACAGCAGTTGCCTGGCGAAAGACATGCTAAGTTAGAGATTCTTTTTGAGAATGATGGTGTTAGGTTGGCACAATTTAAAGATAATATTGCTTTATTATCATTTAAAAGCAAAGCAAATACCATTGGGCAAGCCGTGTTAGATGGCTTATACCAATCAATTGATATTGCCGAGCGTCAATGTCAAGGGTTAATTATTTATCAAAACAGTCCTGAAAATTTTAGCTCTGGTGCAGATTTGCGAGGCGTTGCAAGTTTAGTTCAAGCTCATAAGATGGCGGCTGTTGAAGAAATGATTAAGCAATTTCAACAGGTAGTGATGCGCCTTAAATATTGCGCAGTCCCCACAGTTGCTGCTTTACGAGGTCGTGCGCTAGGGGGTGGCTGTGAACTTATGATGCATTGCCATAGAACGGTTGCGGCTTTTGAATCTTACCCTGGTTTAGTGGAAGTAGGTGTTGGGCTTATTCCAGCGGGGGGTGGTTGTAAAGAAATGGCTTTACGTGCAGCCCTTGCTGCAGGAAAAGCAGATTTAATGACTTTTATTCAACCTTATTTTGAGCAAACAGCAACTGCCACTGTGGCAGGTAGCGCGCCAGATGCATTACAAAAAGGGTTTTTAAAGTCGACTGACACCTGGGTTATGCATAGTGAAGAAGTATTATATGCAGCGCTAGCTCAGGTAAAAGCACTTTTGGCGAGTAACTATCAATCTCCATTGCAACAGAAATTTAAAGTAGCCGGCCGGGAAGGACATGCTAAATTACAAGCAGGATTGGTAAATTGGCTAGAAGGGGGTTTCATTTCTAATCATGATTATTATTTAGCTAATTTATTGGCTGAAGTAATGTGTGGTGGAGATGTTTATCAAGGTGAATTAGTGGACGAGAATTGGTTACTGCATCTAGAAAGAAAAGCTTTTATGGCCCTTTTAGAGACACCATTAACCCAAGCTCGTATTAAACATTTACTCGAAACTGGCAAGCCATTGCGCAATTAATCAAGGAGACAATCAATGAGCAATATCTATATAGTTGATGTATTACGTACTCCTGTTGGTAAAGCGCCGCGTGGTGTATTTCGCCATACCTTACCTGATGACTTATTAGCACACACGATTAGAACACTTATGAATCGGAATGCTGCTGTCGATTGGACAGCGGTTGGTGATGTAGTCATTGGCTGTGCTATGCCAGAAGCTGAGCAAGGAATGAATGTAGCACGTATTGCATCACTACTTGCTGGCATGCCGCAATCTGTACCAGCTATGACAATTAACCGCTTTTGTTCGTCAGGTGTGCAAAGTATTGCTACCGCTGCCTCTGCTATAAGTCAGGGCGCTATGCCTTTAGCATTAGCTGGTGGCGTAGAAAGCATGTCTATGGTTCCTTTAGGCGGTAATAAGTATACTGCAAATCCCGTTATCTTTAATGATGAACATGTAGCTATTGCTTATGGAATGGGAATTACTGCAGAAAATGTCGCAAAACAGTGGAATATTTCCCGCGAAGAGCAAGATGAATTTGCAGCAGCAAGCCATGCAAAAGCAGTCGCTGCACAGCAACGGGGAGATTTTAATCAAGAAATTATTCCTATTGAAATTATCGAACGCTATCCTGATCTTAATACTTCTGAAGTTATCATCAAAAAGCGGGTAGTTGATAAAGATGAAGGTCCACGGGCGGATACATCTTATGAAGCGATTGCCCGCTTGCGACCTGTTTTTGCTGCTAAAGGTAGTGTTACAGCTGGTAATAGCTCGCAGACTAGTGATGGTGCCGGTATTGCTCTTTTAGCAAGTGAGGAGGCGTTGAAAAAATTTGACTTGCAGCCTATAGGACGATTATTAAGCTATGCAGTTGCTGGTGTTGATCCTGCGATAATGGGTATTGGGCCTGTAAGTGCGGTGCCACTGGCTTTACAAAAAGCAGGTCTTACCTTAGATCAGCTAGATTGGATTGAGTTAAATGAAGCATTTGCTGCTCAAGCCTTAGCAGTCATTAAAACGCTAGATTTACCTCGCGATAAAGTCAATCCAGTAGGAGGCGCCATTGCATTAGGCCATCCACTTGGTGCAACTGGAACGATTCGTACAGCGACATTGCTACATGGACTACGTCGTACTAAGGGTCGTTACGGTATGGTTACTATGTGCATTGGCACAGGCATGGGAGCTGCTGCTATTTTTGAAGCGATGTAACAGTTACTTCGAGGATATATTTTTACACCTAACTTCGTGCCGCGACTTGTTCGCGGCATCCAGTAGCTAGTTAAATCAAGAAAATGAAATCATGTAAATAACCTATAGTTATTTAAAATTATCTATTTGAATTTTCACCTTAGTGACCTTAGTTATGAAGAAAAATATTGGTATCTTATTTTTACTATTATTTTCACTGCAAGCCTTAGCTGAAATTGCGCTAACTGCACATGAAAAAGAGGTAAAAAACTATTTACAAGCTACTTCTCGAGAGCAGTTAAAGTTATTGGAAAGCTTGGTTAACATTAATAGTGGTACCTTAAATCTTCAAGGCGTAAAGCATGTTGGCGATATATTAGAGCAAGAATTAAAGCAACTTGGTTTTAGTACTCGTTGGGTATCTTTGCCATCACAGATGAACCGTGTAGGAACTTTAATTGGGTATCATAAAGGAACTAAAGGAAAAAAATTACTGCTCATTGGTCATCTTGATACGGTATTTCCTGCTAATAGCCCTTTTCAACGTTTTGAACGTCATGGTCAATTAGCAACAGGACCTGGTGTTATTGATGCAAAAGGAGGCGATGTTGTTATTATCTATGCGCTAAAAGCATTAGCTAAAATAGATGCTCTACGAGAGGCAACTATTACTGTTGTATTCACTGGCGATGAAGAGGCTTCAGGAAAGCCTACTTCTATTTCCAGAAAAGCTTTAATAGAAGCAGCAACAAACGCTGACGTAGCATTGGATTTTGAATGGGCTGTAAGCGCAGATACAGTTACTGTGGCACGACGTGGTATTATAGATTGGGAAATTAAAAGTGCTGGTAATGAAGCTCATTCCTCACAAATTTTCAAGCAAGCAGCAGGTTATGGTGCCATTTTTGAATTAACTCGAATTATAGATACATTTAACTCCGAATTAACTAAAGAAAAGTATTTAACTATTAATCCAGGTTTAATAGTAGGTGGAACATTAATTAAAGAAGATGAAGGTGTAGGTGGTAATATTGTTTTTGGTAAAGAAAATGTTATTGCTAAAATGGCTTTAGCGAAAGGGGATTTACGTTTTTTAACAGAGCAACAAAAAGAAAATGCTAAGCAAAAGATGCTTGCCATTGTTAAGCGGCACTTACCTGGAACAACGGCAGAAATAGAATTTAAAGAGGCTATACCCTCTATGTCGCCAAGGTCGAGTAACTTAAAACTATTGCAATTATATAATAATATCAGTCTGCAATTGGGTTATGCTAAAGTTAGTGCTTTAGATCCAGGTGCACGCGGCGCTGGTGATATATCTCATATTGCTTCTATCGTGCCGTATACTTTAGCGGGCTTAGGGCCAGTTGGTAATGGAGCACATTCAACACAAGAAACATTACAAGTTAATTCTTTATCAATTCAAGCTATGCGAGCTGCTTTATTGATTTTTAATTTAATTACCAATCAGAACTCAGTTTAATATTTAATCAAATATAATTGTTGTTTATTTAAGCTAGCTTTAAGAAAATTTACCTATTTTAATAAATAATTAAGTACTTAAATTGAATAATATTAATAATTTATGCCTAAAATTTGATTTGTCATGTGAATATCCTACGCTTTAAGTAAGACAAAAGGTGTTTCTAAGGAGCATACATGCGTTCATTTATTATTGCTGCGTGTTTGTTTACTAACGTGGCAATAGCTGATGAAATTATCGGTTTTACTGCTTATGAAAATGAAGATTATACCACGGCTTATCCTCATTTAATGCAAGCAGCAAAGCAAGGTAATGATGATGCTATGTATCTTATAGGCCGAATGTATCAATATGGCTTTGGTGTTAATCAAGATGATACAAAGGCCGTTGAATGGTATCGTAAGGGCGCTGAAAAAAATAATGCACTTGCCCAGCTTAGCTTAGGTTACATGTATGATAACGGCAAAGGAGTAAAACAAGATTTTAAAGAAGCATTTAATTGGTATATGAAATCAGCCGAGCAGGGTAATGCCATTGCACAACGCAATGTCGGACTTATGTATGCTACAGGTGATGGCGTTCCAGCCAGTGATCAACAATCATTTGTCTGGTTTAATAAGGCTGCTGAAAAGGGCTATGCTAAAGCACAAGTAAATGTTGCCTATCAGTATATGACAGGCGTTGGCGTGGAAAAAAATGTTGAAAAAGCTCTATATTGGTATACACAAGCAGCAGAACAAGGTGATGCAAAAGGGGAATATAGCCTAGGACTATTATATACAGGTAAATATGGGATTGCTCCTGATCAAGAAGCTGCTACCTCGTGGTTTTTAAAAGCAGCTAATCAAGGGCATCGCAATGCAGAGACTTATCTTGCTTACCAATATTTAAATGGTCTAGGTACGCCAGCTGATCCCAAAAAAGCAGTATATTGGTATCATGCAGCAGCAGAGCAAGGTCAGTCAGAAGCCCAAACAGAATTAGGGCAGCTCTATTTAAGTGGAACAGGAGTTGAAAAAGACTACCAACAAGCAGCCTATTGGTTTGGCAAAGCAGCAGCTCAAGGGGATCCTATTGCCCAGGGTAAATTAGGCTATTTATATTTAGCAGGTTTAGGTGTTACACAAGATAATGCTCAAGCTTATGCATGGTTTAAGCTTGCTGTTGATAATAAAAATGACCATGCCGCCGATGAACTTTCTCGGATAGAGAAAAAATTAACACCACAAGAAAAAGAGCGTGGTGAACAGCTTTTTCAAGAGTTAAAAAAGAAAGGTCCGGTTACTGAGAAGGCTAAGACAGACGATGAATAGATTTTACTTCTAATATAAAAATTTATAGATTTTCACTTATTATTTCCTATGCAGACTGCAGACTTTAAAAAATGGGTAATTTAAAGAAACCCATTTAAGCTTATTATTAGAAAATTTAGTAATTATTTCATAAGAACTAGTTTGTTAAAGCTAATGCATATGGTTTGTCTTCTAATAATGGATAATTACTTTTAATAATATCTGGTGCATTAGTTGCTAATTCGCCATATTTATTTAACCAACCTAGCTTGACACAAACTTTTCTACTTTTACTTTTTTTTGTTTCTATTGCATGCTTTAAAATCGCTGCTAAGCTTTCTTTATCGGTAATATTAGCCTTACGAAGGACAGGTAATTCGCGAGAAAATAACTTTTTATATTCTCTAAGAAATTGTTGCCTGTAATCTTCTTCTTGAGAAAAATTATTTTTATTAAAGAAACTAAGTGTATTTAATTCTTTCCCTATAAACTGCGTTTCTTCTAAATTATCTTTCATCTCTGGTGGCGATACATCTAGTTCTTTGTCTATATTAGAAAAATTAGCTATCGCTGTATCGATATCTATTCGTTTTTCTGGATTATTTTCTAATAAACTTGTTAAAAACTCATAAATATTCTTTTTCTTACTTTTATCTAACTCTTCCTCAATATTAAAAAATAAATCAGCAAGTTCAAATGCTTGTCCAGAAACGTAATTACGCTGATTATCAACCCTTTTTTCCGGTTGACTAGGTTTTTTTAATCGCCAAATTAGCGCAAAAATTTGGCCCATTGAATAGATATCACTTTTAACACTGGTAGTATCAGGATTTTTAATTATCTCTGGAGCAATAAAAGGTTCAGTGCCTACTATTTTGCCATCTAATTTACTAATACTTAGACCATAATCAACAATATTAACAATTATAGGTGGCCCTAAATCAACTAAAATGTTCCTTGGCTTAATATCGCGGTGAATAATTTGTTGATCAGTGACTTGCTTTTTTAATGCTAAAAGCAAAGCTCTACATAACTTAAATCGCTCAGCGATAGTTAAAATACGAATATTTTCCAGGTCTTCCTTTAATACTTGTTGTAATTCTTTACCTGGAAGTTGTTTCATTGTAGTGTAAGTCTTACTTAAGTCATGTGCTGTAACAGGTTGCTTCATGGCAAGATGAGGTGCTTTTTTTGCCTGTTTATATTCGTTATTAGCTTCAAAAGGCTTAAATTTTTGTATTTTAACGATGCGTCTACTTTTATCTTTTTTACTTTCTTTCTTATAAGAAATATCATTTTCCTTAAAAGAAACTGTGCATTTAATTAATTTTATAGTCCCAGAAGCGCCTTGACCTATCTCGGCTTTATTACTAATTACCTCATAACGTATGCCATGTTTTCCCGTGCGCTGATAAATATCATTTTTAAAAGTAAACGTATGGCCCTTATGGCAGTATTTTTCACCTTTAATCCATACATTGACACCAGCCTTTGTCTGTTCTTCAAAAAAATTTGCTAAATCCTTTGGATCTACACCAGTAATTCCCTTTGCATTTAAATTAATTTCAAACTGCATAATAATATTAATTTAATATTTTTAATTTTCCATATTTTAACATTTAAATATTAACTATATATTAATTAGTCAATTTTATAAAAATAAATCCATATTTTCACGAGGCTATATCTATCTATAAAGTATTTAGACTCTCAGCAATTAAGCTTATAACTAATTTTCCTTCCTTATTTTTACTACGTTTTAATATAGAAAAATTAATTAAAGTTAAGTCATTGCTTTTTACATTAGCAATACTTAAAAAGTATTCACTTTCTATAGTGACTAGTTCTTGTCGTAAGTTTAATTTAGTTAAAAGTTTACTAAGTTTTTTTCCAGTTGTAATGCCAGTTTTACCTCGTGCGTTAAGGATTTCGTTAAGTTGCTCTTCACCAAATTTGTTTCCTAGTGACAGCAAAAGTTTTTGCGATGCAGTATTAATATTAATAGGAGTTACCGTAGGTAATGCTGCAATAAAGTTACTTAATTGTTGATAAATAATTGCTGTGACACCACGCACTAAACGCAGCTCCGAAACACTTTGGAATAGTAGTTTACTAGGATAATAAGGTGGTTTCTGTTTTAGATAATAGGTAATAAATTCATCATTTCCCCGGCCAGGAGTATAGGGCGCTAGCCACTGGAAGATAGCTACTGCTAACCGTTCTCTTTCTTCGGGGGGTATTTTTGTTAGTGTATTACTTAAAAAATTTAAAAAAATTGGATAATAGTTACGATCGCTTAGATTATTTAAATTAAAACGAGCTTGTAAATCATACAGTGAACCATTGATTGTAATGCCAGGATAAATAGTGGCATATTTTTTAGGAAAATCTAATACCTTGCCATATTTATCGGCGATAGCAAATTGATTTTTAGTATTGTTAAGCTCACCCATAGACCAAAAGGAAATCACTTGAGAAGCAAGATAGAGTCTATCACTATTTATGGTTAATTGCGTTTTATAAATATCAAGTTGTAAGCGAAGGCTCATAGCAGTTGCTGCAATAGCTACCAAAGTCATAATAAACAAAGCCGAAATTAAAGCACTACCTTTAAGTCGCTGCATACAGTGCCTTAGGAATAGGTAGAAGAAGACTTAATTTACCCCATTCTCTAACTGATAAGGTTAATTGAATTGCTTTTGGTAATGGTTCAACTTGCTCCAGTTCGCCTGTGCTTTCATGCCAATCGGGTAAGATTTGTAGGTTCTTATTTAAATAAGCAAACTGGCATTTACTTAATTCTTTTAATAAGATTTTATCCTCGTGTTGATCTTTATTAGCTGGATCTAAACTCGACCAGGTTCTTCTAATTAATTGATTATCTTTACAAAGTAAGCTTACTCGCATTAAAGTACTACGTTTTTCAGTACTATTTGGGTTACCTAGTCCTCCCCGAGTAAACTCTACATAATTAGCTTGGCCGATGAATGCAGGAAAAAGATGCATTTCGTTGCCGCGAATTGGCCGGTTTATCATTTGTATAGTATCTCGTTGTAGTAGACTAATTGTTAGTTGAAAATCAGTTAGGCGATCAGATTGGGCCGTGACTCTGGCGCGCGTATTAAAGGCATAATAGAGGGCAGAAGACGTTAAGGTTGCTAGTATAGCAAATATCGCAATAGCAATTAAAATTTCTAAAAGAGTAAAGCCACTTTGTAGCTTCTTGTTAAATTTTACTGGCACGGTTTTATTCTTGTTCATGAAAATACCGATAACCGATTAAAGCTTCAGAAAAAGGGCCTGCTTGATTTTTACTTACTTTAATATTGACCTCTTGCACATCCTTAAAAGGCGTTTTAGTTATTTTCACTCGCCAATACCAGCGCTGACCTAACATAGTAGTTACTTGCGTAATTTCTTTATCTAAATCTGGATTTAGCAATTTAAGTTGTACCATCGTTATACCTTGTAAAGCAATCCAATGGCTAATAGTTTTGTCTTTTATTCTAGCGGTGTTACTAACGTTTTGTGCAGTTACTTTAAGCAAGGCCGTAAGCGCAATAGCGATAATAGCTAAAGCCAGTAGTACTTCTATTAAAGTAAAACCTTGTTGATGGGATGATGTTTGAGAGTCATTTGTCATTTATTTTTCGAATTATCTAATGTTAAAACACCATTATATTTACCGGTCAGTGTAACGATATTAGGTTCGGTAGGTGTTCCAAAGATAAGCCTAAATTCAGTCATATTTCCAGCTGGGGTGACAATAATACTCGGGCCAGTTCTATCTTTTAAATTATTTTGTAAACTAATTACTACATCCTTTGGAAAAAAGCGATGAAAAATAAGGCTATTTTTAGGCATAGATTGCCAATTATTATCACTGTAGCGAAAAGTTTCATAGCCTTCATTATTGATATTGATACCAAGTGTAGTCATTTCCAATATAGCTCGCTGCTGAACAAGTTTAATGTATGCCCTAAACTGTTCAGCATTCAATTTAACCCTACGGCCTGTTCCAAAGTCACCGAAAGAAAACAAGGCCGCACTAGCAATAATGCCAATTATTAGGATAACTACGAGCAATTCAATGAGCGTAAAGCCTTCTTTATTTCGCATCCCAATTACCGATTTCAGCATCTTTGCCTGTCCCGCCAGGCTGACCATTCGCTCCAAGGGTAAAGACATCAACCTCGCCATGTTCACCTGGATTTAAGTATAAGTAATCACGTCCCCATGGATCTCTAGGTACCGATTTTAAATATTGCTTCCAATCTCTTGGCGTTGGATTACTCGTAGGTTTTTCAACCAGTGCTATTAGCCCTTGATCTGTTGTTGGATAAAAACCGTTATCTAATTTATAAAGATCTAGCGCATTTTGGATAGCTAATACATCTTGTTTTGCTTTAACAGCACGTGCCTCATCTGGGCGACTAATAATTTTAGGTACAACGATAGATGCTAAAATACCTAATATTACAACAACCACCATAATTTCAATTAACGAGAAGCCTTTTTGTAATCGCATACTTTCTCCTAAGACTAAATTAATAAAAATGGTATAGCATTATTTATCAAGCTTTATATGGTGTTATATGCTCTTAGCTATACACATTTCTTTTCTTTATTCACTTGTGCGTTGCGCCTAAAGCTTTTTGAATAACACGGTATAAAATAAATGGACATTAATTTATTTGATTTACGTGACTAATTGCTCCATTGAAAAAATAGGTAATAATGTTGCTAATACAATAAAAAGCACAACAGCGCCCATAAACATAATAACCATTGGTTCTAAGAGGGTAAGGGCTGTATCGATTAAGCGCTTAACCTCATTGTCAAGATGTAACGCTGCTCGCTCCATCATGTCTGCTAATTGCCCACTTTTCTCGCCACTGGCAATTAAATGAATAGCCATTGGACTTATAAAATGAGTCTCTTTTAAAGCCACACTAATTCCAGTCCCTTCACGCACTCTTGTAGCAGCAATATCAAAAGCACTGCGCATTACAACGTTATTAACGACACTTGCTGAAACACGCATAGTTTCTAATACATTAACGCCAGCGGCAAATAGTATACCAAAAGTATGGATATAACGTGCAACATTTGTTGATTTAACTAAGTAAGAAGCAATAGGTAATCGTAACAACAGTTTATGCCAAAGCGTTTTTATAGTTAAATTTCTTAAGCTTCTGCGAAAACCCACAAAGGATAAAACAATCACAACCAAAGCATATAGGCCATAGGCCTTAATTAGATCACTTACAATAATAAGTACTTTTGTCATTTGTGGTAGAGACTGACCACTACTTGTAAAAACCTCAATAATTTTGGGCACTACGAAGGCGAGTAAAAAACTAATAATAGTAATAGAGACAATAATCATTAAGGAAGGATAAATCAGCGCATGCTGAATTTTTTGGCGAGTGGTTTGTTGATTTTCCGTATAATCTGCCAGTTTTTCCAAAACTAAATCTAGTCGGCCAGTTTGTTCGCCTGCGCTTACTGTTGCTCGATATAGCTCAGGAAAAGAGTTAGGAAATTCGCCCATTGCTTGTGCAAGAGAATAACCTTCCAGGACTTTTGCTCTAATACCTATCAGTAAACCTCTAACGCGCTCTTTTTCAGTTTGCTCGCTTACACCTCGTAAAGCCTCTTCTACAGGTATTCCTGCGGCTAAAAGGGTTGCTAGTTGTCTGGTTAATAAAGATAAGTCTTGCGCAGAAGTTTTATCACGCTTGCGTGGTGAGGCAGATTGCTTAGTTATAGCGCGAATTTGAATTGGAATTAAACCTTGCTCACGTAATAATTGCCTAGCTTGCCGCTCAGAATCGGCTTCTATTACTCCTTTATTCGCGCTACCGGCTGATGTTAAGGCTTGATAATGATAAGCAGCCATGTTTTTTTACAATAATATCGATTTAAACAGTTTAATCTATTAGGTTTCAGAAGTCACTTAAGGTAAAATAATTATTAGGCCTCTTTTATTCATACCTAATAGGCACACATTTTGTCTTGTATACTTAAATTGTATGCTTTAGTGAAGGTATAGCTGTTCCTAACCTAGAGTACAGCCAGTTTAAAGAGGTTCTATAGTTTAACCTTGGAGATGATAATGAGTAACAATGCAGTTCAGGCAGCAATAAAAGAACATGGTGCTAAATTCGTTGATTTGCGTTTTACGGATACCCGAGGTAAAGAGCAGCATATAACGCTCCCTATCTCTGCTGTGGATGACGATTTTATTGAAAATGGTAAAATGATTGATGGCTCGTCAATTAAGGGATGGCAGAAAATCCATCAATCTGATTTAGCACTAGTTCCAGATTGCGAAAAAATTGTAGTTGATCCTTTTTACCAGGATACAACATTAATTATTCGTTGTAATGTAGTTGACCCGCAAACAATGATGGGTTATGACCGTGATCCACGTTCGCTGGCTAGACGAGCTGAAGCTTATTTACAATCAACAGGCATTGCAGACGCAGCTTTGTTTGGACCTGAGCCTGAATTCTTTATTTTTGATGATGTACGTTGGAAAACTACTATAAATAATTCCTTTTATGAAATCGATTCAGCAGAAGCACAATGGAATTCTGGAAAAAGCTTTGATGGTGGGAATATTGGTCATCGTCCAGCTGTAAAGGGAGGCTATTTTCCGGTGCCCCCAGTTGACTCATCACAAGATATTCGTTCAGATATTTGTCGTACCTTAGAAGGCTTAAATATTGTAGTAGAAGCGCATCATCATGAAGTTGCTACGGCTAACCAAGGTGAAATAGCAACTAAATTTGGTACTTTAGTAAATAAAGCTGATGAAATGCAGCTATTAAAATATGTTGTTCATAATGTGGCCCATAATTATGGTAAAACAGCAACCTTTATGCCTAAGCCATTAGTTGGTGATAATGGTAATGGAATGCACTGTCATCAATCTTTAATGAAAGATGGTATTAATCTTTTTAATGGTGATAAGTATGCTGGGCTTTCGGAAACAGCGCTTTATTATATTGGTGGTATTATTAAACATGCTCGCGCATTAAATGCTTTTACCAATCCTGCTACAAATAGTTATAAGCGTCTAGTACCTGGGTTTGAAGCACCAGTATTATTAGCTTACTCAGCACGTAATCGTTCTGCTGCCATAAGGATACCTCATGTAAGTAATCCTAAAGGTCGACGTATTGAAGTACGTTTCCCAGATCCAATGGCAAATCCATATTTGGCTTTTGCAGCAATGATGATGGCTGGTTTAGATGGCATCCAAAAGAAGATTCATCCTGGTGATCCTATGGATAAGGATCTTTATGATTTACCACCAGAAGAGCTAACAGATGTACCTACTGTTTGCTCATCACTTGATCAAGCTGTAGAGTACTTGCGACGTGATCATGACTTTTTATTGCAAGGAGATGTTTTTACTAAGGACTTTATAGAAAGCTATATTTCTTTAAGAGAAGCTGAAATTGCCCAAGTAAGAAGTTTGGTTCATCCGTTTGAATTTGAACTTTATTATAGTCTCTAAGAGTTATTAGAATCTCGATTATAAAAGATCAATTCTTTTCAAAAGAATTGGTCTTTTAACATTTTATCCTCTTAAGTAATAGTTAAGGATGTTAATTAATCTTCTTTAAGGGAATACCATGGTAAAAATTATTATTTTTGCGTTATTAATAATAAATAATCCATTATTTGCTGAAATTTATAAGTGGACAGATGGCCAAGGTGTTGTGCATTTTAGCGACGAGCCACATCCAGGAGCGGAAAAAATAGTATTGCCCCCTACCCAAGTATCTAGTCCCCTACCTACTAAAATACCAACGACCAATACTACAGCCCATACTACAAATGATGATGACAATTCTGTGGCTAATCAGGAAAGCTATAAAGTTTCTATTTTAGCTCCTAAACATGAGACAACAATTCGCAATAATCAAGGTTATGTGTCAGTAGTTATTAATACAGAGCCTAAATTAGAGAAGGGTGAATTATTACAACTTATTTTTGATGGTCAAGCAC
Source organism: Legionella sp. D16C41 (assembly GCF_048541585.1). Lineage (NCBI taxonomy): Bacteria > Pseudomonadati > Pseudomonadota > Gammaproteobacteria > Legionellales > Legionellaceae > Legionella > Legionella sp. D16C41. The sequence continues at coordinate 1,576,930 of NZ_CP183303.1, forward strand.
TAGGTAAGCCACAAGTTAATAATACTTTCGTACTAAATAATGTAAATCGTGGTGCACATACTATTGCGGTACAAATTATTGGGGTTAATGGAGACATATTGAGCACTAGTGAGCCGGTAACCTTCTACATGCAAAGAGCAAGGGTTGGTATGGTACCATACACATCTCCAACACATAGACCTTGAAATTTTATAGTTTGTCCTCATATTGAAAAACAGTTTAATTTTATTAAATGCATCTTAATGCTTTAGGGGAGATTTTTAAATGTCGGGTAAGAAACAGACGATGGGTTTTCAAACTGAAGTAAAGCAAATGCTTCACTTAGTTGTACACTCACTATATAGCAACAAAGAGATTTTTTTGCGTGAATTAATATCTAATGCCTCAGACGCATTGGATAAGTTACGCTTTCTTGCTCTTGCAAATTCATCATTATATGAAAAAGATTCTGATCTTAAGATTACAATTGATTACAACGAAAAATTAAAAACAATTACGATTATTGATAATGGTATTGGGATGAGTTGGGATGAGGCAGTTGAAAATCTAGGAACAATTGCTAAATCAGGTACTAAAGAGTTTTTAAGTCATTTAACGGGTGAAGCTAGCAAAGATTCGCACTTAATAGGTCAGTTTGGCGTAGGTTTCTACTCAGCATTTATTGTAGCTGATAAGGTAACTGTTAAGAGTCGCCGTGCAGGTTTAGCACCAGAAGAAGGAATAGTTTGGCAATCCAGTGGTGAAGGCGAGTTTACTATTGCGCAAGAAAAACGTGCTTCACGTGGCACAGAGGTGACGCTTCATTTAAAAAAAGAGGAAGATGAATTTTTAAGTGATTGGCGGTTACGAGGTATTGTTAGTAAGTATTCTGATCATATTTGTTGGCCTATTGTGATGAAAAAGGAAAAGCCTGAATCTGATGAGAAGAATAAAGAAGATAGTCAAGTTGAATATGAAACAGTAAACAAAGCCACAGCGCTTTGGACTTTACCTAAGTCTGAGATTAGCGATGAAGATTATAAGGCATTGTATAAGCACATTTCTCATGATTACCAAGACCCATTAATTTGGTCACATAATCACGTAGAGGGTAAATTAGATTACATTAGTTTATTGTATGTTCCTGCACATGCCCCCTTTGATTTATGGCAGCAGGATGTGAAGCATGGTTTAAAATTATATGTAAAACGTGTGTTTATTTTAGATGATGCTGCACAATTTTTACCACGTTATTTACGCTTCATTAAAGGTATTATTGATGCAAGTGATTTACCTTTAAATGTTTCTCGCGAAATTTTGCAAGATAATAAGCAAGTAGAATCAATTAAAGCTGCTTGCACTAAGCGTGTTTTATCCATGCTTGAAAAGCTAAGCACGCAAGACCCAGAAAAATATCAGCATTTCTGGCAAGAATTTGGGCTGGTATTGAAGGAAGGGCCTGTGGAGGATTTTGCTAACCGTGAGGCAATTGCAAAATTACTGCGTTTTACTTCAACGCATACAGATTCTGAAAAGCAAACAGTTACTTTAATGGACTATGTTTCTCGCATGAAAGAAAAGCAAGATAAAATCTATTATATTACAGCTTCTACTTATAATGCTGCTAAACATAGCCCTCATTTAGAAATCTTTAAAAAGAAAGGCATTGAAGTTTTATTATTAAGCGATCGAATTGATGAATGGTTGGTGGGTTATCTAAGTGAATTTGACGGTAAAAAATTACAATCTATTAGTAAAGGAAAAATTGATTTAGAAACCGAGGCTGATGAGCCGGATGTAAAAGAGCAAGAAAAATCATTAGAACCGATGCTAAAGCAAATGAAAGAGGTGTTAGGTGATAAAGTTAAAGAGGTTACTTTAACAAATAGATTAACTGATTCACCTGCATGTATAGTTGCTGATGAGCAAGATATGGGATTAGAAATGCAGCGTATCTTACAAGCTGCAGGGCAACAAGTACCTGGCTCTAAACCAATCTTTGAAATTAATCCACAACATACTCTCATTAAGCGATTACATAGTATTGAAGATGATGCGCGTTTTGCTGAGTGGGTTATGATGCTATTTGAACAGGCAGTACTAGCAGAAGGTGGTCAATTAGATAACCCAGCTGATTTTGTGAGCCGAGTTAATAAGTTACTTATGACTACCGCTTAATAAATAATTTCGCATGTTATCCTAAAATTCAATCCGCTTTACTTTAGGCGGATTGAAATCTCTTTATTTATAACTCTATTGATAAGCTTTATACCAAAAGAGCGCAATGCTCAAACAAATATTAAAGATCTTTCTGTATATTTCTCTCTTTACATGCGTCTTTTTGCCTAAAAACTAGTAAGTGACACTATAGTTTCTTTGAAATTTGTTGTTTATAAATTCAGCATAAATATATAATAAATTCACTTATAACAAATTTATGCCATCCAATGACTAATATAAAAAAAACAATTCAACATTCTTCTATACAGTTAGCGCTAGTAAAAGACATAATACTACGTTATATTCTTTCTACTACTTACAGTAGTTTAGGAAGTAGTAGTGTTCTTAAGTTCACTTTAAGGGATTAAATCATGATAAAAAAGCTCACCTTTGTTTCACTCAGCGCCGTTTCTACTATGGTATTTGCAGTTAACTCCATTAACTTATATCAAGCTCCCTACACGACTTTAAATAAGTTTCAGATAGCTAAACAAAAGAATGCTACGGGAACACTGTCTAGTAATCAATTGCAATTAGTTCAACAAACAGCGCAGGGCAATAAATTAATCTCAACTTATCAACAATTATATAAAGGTATTCCTATTGCGGGCGCTCGTGTCATGGTTGTTTATGATAAAGCAAATAATTTATCACTCACTACTTCAGCACAAGTAAACGGTAATTTAATTGAAGAGCTAAATATCGATACTCAGCCCGCAATTACTGCCAGTAAAGCGCTAGAGATTGCTAAAGCTATTCATATTAATGCTACTGTGCACCAAAAAACAAAAGTAGAAAAAGTAGAGTTACAAATTCGTGAAGTCAAAAAAAATGATTTTAAATTAGTCTATCAAGTCTCTTTTAAGTTATTAAATGAAAAAGGTTTTCCTTCCTGGCCTTTTTTTATCATTGATGCGCATAGTGGTGAAATCCTAGAGCAATGGGAAAATATTAAAACCTACAATGAGGTAGGCCCTGGTGGTAATGATAGGGTTAAAGAGTATTGGTATGGCAAAGATGGATTGCCTATGCTTAGAGTCCAGCAAAAGGATGATATGTGCATCATGGAAAGTGCAACGGTTAAAGTAGTTAATTTAGATTCTACTTGGGATTGGGAAAATACCTTACTAAGTGCTTATCAGTATCCTTGTGGGCAGAATAAGGAAGAGTTCATTAATGGTAGTTACTCACCAATAAATGATGCCTATCACTTCGGTCATGTTGTTGTTCAAATGTATAAGAATTGGTACAACACTCCAGCACTGCAAACACCACAAGGTAAAACCAAGAAATTAGTCATGCGTGTTCATTTTGGCCAAGGTTATGATAATGCTTTTTGGGATGGTGAAACCATGTCATTTGGCGACGGCGATAGTTTCTATCCTTTAGTAGCTTTAGATGTGGCGGGACATGAGGTTACTCATGGCTTTACTGAGCAACATTCAAATCTTGAATATCATGGCCAATCAGGCGCGCTTAATGAATCATTTTCTGATATGGCAGGCCAAGCGGCTCGAGCTTATCTTTTAGAAAAACAGCGTAAGCTTTTTAACAAATCAAACCTTATACCTAATCAAATAACTTGGGGAATAGGGGAAACAATTGTAAAAGATGACTTTGGCTTTAAAGCACTACGTTTTATGAATAATCCTTCTGAAGATGGTGACTCTGCAGATTGTGTTAATAGGAAACTTGCAGAAAGGTATGGTGAAACCTGCAAAATTACTTATGCAGAATTAGTCAAGTACGCTAAAGAAAATATTCCTAACTCCCTCTACAGACAAAGTTATATTGTCCATACGGCAAGTGGTGTTTTTAACAAGGCATTTTATCTTTTAGCGCAAGAAATAGGTGTTAAGCAGGCTTATCATATTATGTTAATTGCAAATAGCACCTACTGGACGCCAAAAGCTAATTTTAGTAGTGCAGCTTGTGGTGTATTACATGCAGCTAAAGATTTAAATGTAGATTTAAAACCTGTCACAACAGCGTTTAATAAAGTAGGCGTTACAACTAGTGATTGCCCACTTTAGTATAGATGTTAGCTAAAAGCGCCTTAAGAAATTTTTTAAAAGGCGCTAATGCTAATCAATTTTTGAACTCTTATAAAATAATTTTAAGTTGTGTGGGTATTATAATCGTGACGTTTAGTCAAATAGCAAAATAAAAAATATTTAATAACAAACATCAATGTTTACAATCTATATACTTTCAAAATAATAAATTATTAATGACTCGGAGTTAAGAATGGTTGCTAAGTTTTTTAATCGACATCGGCATGACCTTAGATTTGATTGGAATGCTGCTAGTAAATTTGATTGGCAAGCAATCCAACGTTTGTTTGTAGCAGCTTATTTAAAAAGCTATGAGGGCTGCTCGCTTAATAGTTTAGCTTTAAGTGAGCAATATATTCAGCAGGCAAAAAATAGATGGCAAAAGGCTTTTAAAGAGTTAACTTTAGAAAACCTTGAGCCAATAAGATTAGCTTTAATTGAGCCATTAAAAGCCTATTTAAGTTATAATCAACAGCTATTAGAGCAAGCATTTACTGATATAAAGCTTCATCTACAGGGCAAGAATCATGATATTGCTAAGACACGTGAATTGCTGATAAAGCTAACAGCATTAAAGTATCAATTTGAGCAGGATTTTAAAGAAGAGAGAGAGAAAATTGCACTGCATAAGGAGCGATTAGATTATCTTGTGGTTCGATATCAAGAACAACCTATTGCTTTCTTTGTAACTGAATTAAATAAAAAATCCGGCAGAATTAATTTACGCTGGGTCACTATTGCTCCAAGTTGCCATCAACAAGGTTTAGGAAAATTAATTTTAGAGCAAATTACTAACTATTATCCCGAAGCAATTGGTATGGAATTATACACTAGAAAAGTTAATCATTCTGCTCAACAATTTTATGAGCATTGTGGATTTAAGAGGGCAGAAGAGTTGCAATTTGGGAGGCCAACATTTGAAAATAATAAAGATAAGGTAATCCTATATTTACCCGAGGATGATGCAACAAATACACCTGAGGAATTTATTGGTTTTTATAAACCTTAGCGATTCAACTAGCTTTAAAAAATCTTTAAAAGTTAACTTGTAATTGCTAGTTAGGCAACAAGTTTACAACTACAGATATTAGGATGTGTCTATATGTTTTCATTAAATAACGGAGTAACTTTTTTTGCTGAATCTGATTTAACCGGAAAAATAAAAAATACATTGAATTGGCTTTATGAACATGCTCCGGTAAATTTCTCTTCGCTAACTGGCTGGTATCACCCGACAATTACTCGTCTATCGGGAAACCCCTTCTTTGGACGAGCAGGTTATGCAACCCAAAATGATGGTGTAGGTTTAGGTGAAGAGCTTAATAATATGGCTAAATCAGCAAGTCTCGATTTAAGAAAAATGTGTTATGGCTCTTTAGGCAATAGGCCGTTTTTGTTTGTAACGCGCCCTAGTGATATTAAGCAAATTATGGTTACGCATCAACATGATGTAGATAGAAATGAGGCATTAGAACCTTTTACCTTCATTTTTGGTGATAAAAATATATTTGGTTTACCAAGTGATGAAAATTGGCGAAGAAAGCGTGCTGAGTTAAAGCGCTGGATTTTTACAACAAGTGCTTTAGATGAGCTTATGGATAAAATGAATGATATTATTGATGAGTATATTGCGAGGCTTATGTTATCAGGCGTTACGCCTTCCCTAGAAACATTTATGACCACTTTAGCAATGGACTTGTTTTCTCGAAGTGTACTTAATACGGAATCATTATTTACAGAAGCTCCGGCTATCTCTAATGCTTTTGGGAATGCTATGAAGACCGCATGTAATCCTGCTAGCTGCTTTATACTTGCTTTAAAAAAGATTGCAGAAAACGTAAACATTAAATTAAATACACGTCTAGATGATAATAAGAAAAATGTAGATCAAGTTGTCAGTGATTTATTTGTAAAGCCCAATATCAGAAATCTTATACGACAAGATAATTTTTTGCGCCATTACTTCAGTAAGATTAGCGAAGATATCTTAACTTGTGACGATACAGCTCTAGTAGAAGAGGCTGTAACAAATTCTTTGCAGGATGCTTCATCTATCTTGCTTGCTGGACACGAAACGACCTCCAGATTATTGCAATTTACTATTATGTTACTAGCAAAACACCCCGAGATTCTTGCAGATTTGCGAATAGAAATTGATAAGAATAGACCTAGTAATGGAGTATGGACACGCCCGGATTTGGAGCGAATGACTTATTTACATAAAATTTTAAAAGAGTCTTTAAGATTATACCCACCAGTTCCAGTCATCCCACGAGTAGTTACTAACGAATTTTATTTGGCCAATTTAGACGACATCTACCACTCAAAGGAAGAATATCAACATTTAATGGCAAAACGGGATACCTCTAAAGATTTACGTTTATCTGCAGGCACGGTAATTTTCATTGCTGTTTGGCAAGCTCATCGCTTAGATACCGTATATGATAATCCAAATAACTTTCACCCCAAGAGATTTAATTCTTCTAGAGTTACAGATACGTTTGAAGAGCCTGAGTATGAAGGAGCTTATCTGCCATTTGGTTTAGGTATGCGTGATTGTATAGGGCGTAAAGTTGCTATCCAAGAAGCACTTTTATCGGTTCTTTTACTTGTAGACAATTTTGATATAACCATTCAAGGTGATTTGTCACCTAACCATACTTACATGCAAGGGACACTTAAGCATAAAGACAAAATTGCAGTAGAATTTAAAAAACGCAATGTTGATTTTACTTATCAATTAGACAAGGTTTAGAAGAAATTAATTTTTTAATTTTTTAAAATTTATGATTTAAGTTGTAATTTTAAAGGCCCACGTCTTGGGCCTTCAACTTATAATTAAATATTACTCGTCAGTTAAGCGAAAATATTTTGTGCCGAAATAACGTAATAGTTTTTTTCTAATGGTGCCTCGGCTTATACCCAACATCTTAGCAGCCTGTAGTTGGTTACCACGGCGTTTTTCCATAACTGCTTGCAAAAGAGGGGGCTCGACTTCTGACAAAATCATGTCATAAAGATCATCAATAGGTTTGTTTTTATTTTCAGCAAGAAAACGAGTAACTAGAGTGTAGACTAGTTCTTGAAGGCCTTGTTCTGTTTTTATACCTTGAGCAGATGCTTGTGTATCAATCACGTTCATCGTAACTTCCTTATTTTCGTTAAAAGCTTAATCCAAATGCTTTCGAAAGACGAAAGCCGAATTATTGTACCTCAAGGTTTTTTTATAATCTACTAACATACGTTGCAAATCTTAATCATCAATACAAGCTTGTTTACTTCTTAGACCAATTGAACAATTTAATGAAATTAAAGTTTTCAAACCTTAGGATGATACAATTTAAAGTTGACCAAATTTATAAAAATGGGTCGAATAGTACTTAAATTTGATTTATAAAAAGAACTCTTTGTTAGCTAAGTGAATAAACAAGCTTAATATAAATGAGGATTAAACATGACAACGATTGATTGGCTTACTACCTTAGTTGCCTTTGATACAACATCAGTAAAATCGAACTTAGAATTAATAGATAGAATTAAACAATGGTTAGTAGAGCATCATATCGAATCTAGATTAACGTTTGATAAGGACCGCCAAAAGGCTAATCTTTTTGCCACATTGCCTGCGGCTAATGGTAATAAAGAAGGCGGAATTGTTTTATCAGGACATACTGATGTTGTTCCAGTTACAGGACAAGCTTGGACTAGTGATCCCTTTAAAGCAGAGATACGAGAAGGTAGAGTTTTTGGTCGTGGTACCGCTGATATGAAGGGATTTATTGCAGTTGCTTTATCGTTATTACCAAAATTTTGTGAGTTAAAATTATCTTTTCCTATCCATTTTGCTTTTTCATATGATGAAGAGGTTGGTTGCTTAGGCGCACCTTTACTGATTAATGATTTACAAAAGTTAAATTATAAGCCTAAAGCATGTATTGTTGGTGAACCAACCAGTATGCAGCCTGTAATTGCACATAAAGGAATTAATGTTTTTCGCTGCAAAATTATAGGGAAAGCAGTACACTCTTCCTTAACAACTCAAGGTTGTAATGCGATAGAGTATGCTGCTAACTTAATTATCTTTTTAAAGGAATTAGCAGAAAAATTTAAAAAGCAGCAGTTAGATGAAGGTTTTGACATACCTTTTACTAGTTTAACAACCAATGTTATTCAAGGAGGCAATGCTTATAATACTATTCCTGAGTTTTGTGAATTTGTATTTGAATTTCGTAATCTTCCTGAGCATGAAGCGAATACTATTAAAAAGCAGATAGAAACCTATATAAATGATTACTTGTTACCAAGAATGCAGCGTGAATATCCTTTAGCTAGTATAAACTTAATTGAGCTTGCAGGCGTTGCGAGCTTTGCAGCAAATTTAGAGGCAAATTTCACTAAACTATGTCAAGAAATGAACAATCAGCAAACATTAAAAAAAGTTGCTTATGCTACAGAAGCAGGCTTATTTCAAGCGGTTCAAATACCTACAATTGTTTGTGGCCCAGGAAGCATTGAGCAAGCACATCGTGCTAATGAATTTGTAGAGCTTGAACAATTGAAAAAATGTGAGCAATTCTTATTAGATTTAATGATTAAAGGTAAAGAGCTTTTGATCTGAATTTGAGCTATCATCTTCAGCATCTAAATTAGTATTAGTATTTTCTGACTTATTTACATTATTAGATTTTATTATCTGTGCAGAGCAAACAAGACTTTCTTCTCGAGTAGAAGTCAACTGCGGGGTATTAATTTTTAATTGGCATTGATCAACTTTAAAATAATATTGCTGGGTCAGTGAATCGAAAACTAATTTTATTTTAACCTCATATTCACAGACATGAAGGGCATTGTTAGTTGTATGGCCAAGCCTTTCATCATCATAGTTTTTATAAACTCGTTCAAAATTACTATCAGTACTTGGTAGGGGTAATAAGGTTTTCCCATCACTACTAATCACATAAAGTTCTGGTAGTTTATCTGCATCATCATAGGCAAAATTAAAAGTGTATATTTTTATATTAACGTTTGCATAAATTTCATTTTTTTCTATATCTTTGGACCAGTCAATATGTCCTTTAACTGCTCCTCGCTCCATTCTCCCAGGTAAGCCATTAGTAAATTCCATGGTATTGGTAAATTCATTTAAAATGACCGCTTCCAAAAATTGACCACCAAAATATAATATTTTACTCGCTTTAGAATTCGGGTTATTGATACTATCACCTGCAAAATTTTCAATGGCTTCAATAATTTTAGAATCATGTGGATTATCTTGGCCTTCATGGTCTATGAATTTACCGCAAAAGCTAACCCCTTTACGACGCACATCTGGGATAATAGTAGAATTATCAGCGGCTCTATGTTCTCTTGTAGTGATAGCTAAACCATAAAAAGCTTCTGATTCATCTATCATGTTAGGCTCATAGTGAGTCTCTTTAACAGCCTGTTGTCCAGTTGTATGCGATAATCCTTCTATATAATAATTTAATAGAGTCTGATGAATTTCTATTAGAATTTCTATACATTTACCGCTTAAACTCAAGTTCGCTTTCGGTAGTTGTAAGTGTGGGTAATTCGGAATATCATTTTTTATTTGGCTTAGAATTTTATGATTATTTGCTATAATAAACTGATCAATATAAGGGTAATTTTGAGAGTCTATGGGTAACTTTTCTATTAACGCGATTGCGTTTTCTAAATCAGAAATAGTCATAAAATTGTTTAAATTTAGTGACTGAAAAATTAAATTGACAAAGTTATATGCATCCCAATTAATAAAAATTAATTGTTTTTTTGCTAAGTGATATTGATAGTCAACAAAATTTTTTAATTTATTATTCAGTTCAGAAAGAAAAGTCATAAGAAATTAATAAATTTTAAATATTATCTTCCTATTATATTTTTTTAACCTTAAGGTAATATTAATTTACTAATATAACTAATATAAAAGGTAAAATAATTTTTTTGCTAAATTAAGTAATTTTTTTAAATAAGGTTATATTGCATTTAAAACCTTATAAATTTTTCATCAAAAGAACCTAGGTACGGAACGGTATTCGGTTTTTTTCTAAAAATTGTTTAACCTCCCTGACTATAACTTATAGCGGGATATTCTCTAGTTATCTTGTAAGGCATTTTTAGCAGTCTGTTTAATAAAAGTCCTAATTAAAAATACTAGAATTTTAACAATACTAAATTCATTTTTAGTAGCTATTTTATTACTAGAGTTACCGTACTATAAATATTGTAGGCTTAAGATAGAAGTTTTAGTTAATTGTTAAGGATGTTCTTAGATTATTAGGTTAATTGGGAAAACTTTAAAATAGCTATTGCTTTTTTACCAACTTAGCAGTATTTTCTTGATAAATTAGAGCTTTTAAGTTTCAAACTATTTTTAAATATAGTGCTTTGATATTAATACTTAACTATCATTAGATAATTCGTTTAACTATTTTTTAAATAAAGTTTCATTTTAAAATTTACTGAAATAACTATAAAAATTATGAAATTGGAATTCTTTCAAAAAAACAAGCTCGTAGGTACTAATTCTACTATTGAAAAACAAGATAATTTTTATTATTTACCTATTGTAGAGCGACTAAAAAAAGAAAAGTGGTATTTAGCTGAGCCCAAAAATATTTATAGGCATTTTTATAAATCGCCAGAAGATCTTATTAAAGGTGAGCAACAATATATTGGTAATTGTTCAAGGCTATCTTGTTATAAGGTTAATTTAACTGAACTGCAAGTAAAGCAAGTAGAGGCTGGAACTAAAATCCAAGATGGTTATCGCGCGGCAGTAAGTATTTCAGCATACCAAGTAGAATCTAGAATAGAATTTACTCCTCAAGGTAATCTTATCTATTTCAATTCTGGTTATTCTAAAAATGCTCTTCTAGATGAAGAAAATACGCTTACTTATCAACATGCTTAAAGTGTAAGAGATCAGTTAATAACATCAATTTAAACACCCTGTTATTTCTGCGCAGGTGGGAATCTATCCTCCTAGTCACACGGTGCCGCCATAGCCATAGTTTCTCGCCTGCGCGGGAAAGACAACATAAAAACTTGATACCTCTAGTTGTACGCTTTAAGACTCTTGTCATTTCCGCGCAGGCGGAAATCCATCCTCCTACTCGACCGGTGCCACCATGGTCATAGTTTTCTGCCGGCACGGGAAAGACAACATAAAAACTTGATACCTCTAGTTGTACGCTTTAAGACTCTTGTCATTTCCGCGCAGGCGGAAATCCATCCTCCTGCTCGCCCGGTGCCACTATGGTCATAGTTTTCTGCCGGCACGGGAAAGACAACATAAAAACTTGATACCTCTAGTTGTACGCTTTAAGACTTTTGTCATTTCCGCGCAGGCGGAAATCCATCCTCCTACTCGCCCGGTGCCACCATAGCCATAATTTTCTGCCGGTGCAGGAAAGACAACATAAAAAATTTATTTAAGAGTTCTATCCTTTCTAAAGATAAATACTTACCTTGACGGGAATAACAAAGCTGTTATTAAGTTAATATTAGGCAATTTATGACCATAAGTTAGCTATTGCCAGATAATGGATTCACGATTTTCCTTTGCTGATTTAAGCATATCAATTAAAGGTACAGCTCGAGTTGCTAAACTAATATCAGGCTCGTCTTCTTGATCAAACTGCATAGCTTTAACCTTATTTTTTAATTTGTCTAGGCCATCTAACAAATTATTAAGTGCTAAATCTATATCATCAGCTGTAATGGCGCCTGGTATGTTATTACTATGGCCCATTAACTGAATCAATCGCCTTGCAATATCACCGAAAAAAGTTAATTTGCCATAAGATTCGCTGGTAAAGGTGACTAACATGGTATTAAAGTCCTTATTTTTAAACGTTCACATTTGACCTCTTTCCAAACTAGCATTAATGGCCAATCTCAGCCGAAAAAAGTCTTCAAAATGCTCATGTACTTGATGTACACTGCGCTTTTTCAGCTTTTTTTCGACTGACCTTGTCTCATTACTACCAGTTTGGAAAGAGGTCTATTCAGTCTTTCACTAAGTTTCAAGCATATGCGTGAACAGTTACCCTTATTTAATAATTACTTAAAGCATAATGGATCTATAACAAATTTGCTATTTTGAATTAATCATAAAGCTTTTTTAAATTATGAAGAGCAGCTTACTTGAATTTCTGCTAAGTTTTTGGGCGGTGGTAAAGAATATAATTCATATTCAGGTTGATCAGCAAAAGGCTTTTGTAAAATAGAATATAATTTTGCAATTTCTTCATAATTTTTATTGTCATATGCCTGTATAATCGCCTGCTGTACTAAGTGATTACGTAATATGAATTTAGGATTAATTTCCTTCATCTTTTTTTGTCTAATTGATGTCGATATTTTTTCTATTTCTAATCTTTTTTTATAACGTTCAAGCCAATTTAAAAATTGAAGGTGATTTACAAACAAATACTCTAAATTATTATCTTTTACTTCTGGATTATAAGTGCTTAAACGACGAAAAAATAAGGTGTAGTCAATTTGATTGGACTCTAATAAATGCAAAAGATCAGCAATAAGTTGCTTATCTGTATTTTGGCTACATTCAAAACCTAATTTTTGTTGGAATAAATGATAATAGTGATGTTGAAACTCATTATCAAATTTGGCTACCGTATCTTGTAACTTATCTACAGAAACTAAAGGCACTAAAGCTTGAGCTAAGGCCAATAAATTCCATAATGCAATAGTGGGTTGCTGATCATAGGCATATCGACCTGTATAATCAGAACTATTACAAATATGATTTGCTTTAAACGTATTAAGAAAGCCAAATGGGCCATAGTCAATGGTTAAACCTAAAATGGACATATTATCGGTATTCATTACACCATGGCAAAAGCCAACTGCCTGCCATTGGGCAATTAATTTAGCTGTTTTAATTACTGCCTGCTCAAACAAGTATAAATAACCATCCTTATTAGTTGGAATAGTTGGATAATGACGTGTTAAAACATAATCTGCTAATTCTTTTAGAGCATCATGTTGATTGGTGTAATAAAAATATTCAAAATGACCAAAACGAATATGTGACTGTGCCACTCGAGTTAAAATAGCCCCAGGCTCAGGCTCTTCTCTATAAACTAATTCATTAGTCTCAACAAGGCATAGAGCGCGGGTAGTTGGTATATTCAAAGCGTTCATAGCAGCTGAGCATAAATACTCACGAATCGTAGAGCGCAGTACTGCTCGGCCATCACCCATACGTGAATAGGGAGTAAGGCCTGAACCCTTTAATTGAATATCCCATCGCTCTCCCTCGGGGTTCACTACTTCACCTAAAAGTAAAGCACGGCCATCACCTAATTGCGGGACGTAATAACCAAATTGATGGCCTGAGTAAACTGTCGCTAGCGGGTCACTGCCGCTTAAAAGTCGATTACCTGCAAAATATTCAGCAAAAGTCTTTTTATCTATATCTTTTTGTTTTATTCCTAATAAATTAGCAGTATTAGTATTTACATGTACCAGTTTCGGGTTTTTGACAGGAACTGGATTAAGTTTAGTAAAAAAATTATTAGGTAGTTGCGCAAAACTATTATCAAAATTTAATTTCATAAGGACTTTTATAAAGCAAGCTAGGTTGATAGCAGTATAGCATTTGCCAAACTATTATTGCCGGTTTAATTAAGTTAAAAGGCTATGTGAATATTCTTGTATTTAGATATTGTCTCCTAATAATATTTTTATCTAAGTTAAATTTGAGGTAGTCTACACTATAATAATTGCTTCAACTAAGAGAAGTTAACTTTAAGGAGAGCTAATGCAAGAAGGGAAATCACTGTGGGTTGCTATAAGTAAGCGAGATAAAACTTACCCTGCTTTAGTTAAAGATATCGAAGTTGATGTTGCTATCGTAGGAGGAGGTATTACAGCGATTACAGCAGCTTGCCAACTTGTAGAGGCTGGTAAACGAGTTGCTATATTAGAAGCAGGCCAAATTGGTGGCGTTACTACAAGTTATTCTACGGGTAATTTATATGTTGCTGTACAGCCTTTTTATCAAAGTATTAAGAAAAAATTTAATTTAGAGACGGCTAGAGTTGTTGCTAATTCTCGGCAAAAAGCAATGGATTATGTGGAAAGAAATGTAGTAGATAAAAATATCGACTGTCATTTTACTCGTAGGCCTTGGTATGGTTACACTAATGGCCAAGAGCGTGTCTCTCTTGAAAAGGAAGTTGAGTTATTAAAGCGCCTAGATATTGCTATTGACTATACCTTAGAAATGCCTTTGGCTGTTCCTTTTAAAAAAGCAGTCATGATGCCCAATCAGGCCAGATTTAATCCACTTCAATACGTGATCTCCATGGCCTCCTACTTAAATGAAAAAGGATGTATGATTTATGAGAATACGCCGGTAATTAATTTTGAAGAAAAAGAAGTATGTTATCTTTATACAAAAAATGCCAAAATCACTGCACGCAAACTTATCTTAGCTACGCACACCCCATTGGGGATTAATCATACTCATTTTTATACAGCGCCTTACCGAAGTTATGTAGTCGCGGTGCGCTTGAAAAATAATTCTTGCCCAGAAGGGCACTTTTGGGATTTTGGTGAAAAATCGCACATCTTCTCAGCGCACGCTTATACAACTAACAACCCTGAATTATTAATGCTTTCTGGTAGTCATCATAAAACAGGACAGGGAGAGGATACTGAAAAGCATTATGAAGAATTAGAATCTTATTTAAAAGCTTATTTACCTATACAAGAAATTGTTTTTAAATGGTCGGCTCAACATTACCAATCTGCAGATAGTATTCCTTATATAGGCCTTGCTTCCAATACAGCAAAACATACTTACATGGCTACTGGCTATTTTGCTGATGGATTAACTTATGGCACATTAGCAGGAATTGATATTGCTGATTTAATTCTTGATAGAGCAGTGCCTTATAATGACGTTTATCAAGCTAATCGTAAGAAGTTTGGTGCTTCATTAGGCTTTCTAGCTAAAGAAAATATTAATGTCGCTAAACAATACAGTAAAGATTTGCCTATCTTTTCAGAAACTGATTTTGATTCAATTAAAGAAGGCGACGGTAAAATTGTTGAAATTGATAAAGAGAAGTTTGCTATTTGTCGTGATAATGATGAGCTACATATGGTTTCTGCTGTTTGCCCTCACATGAAATGTATTGTTAACTGGAATAAAGCAGAAAAAACCTGGGATTGTCCATGTCATGGCAGTCGGTTTACTAAAAAAGGAAAGGTCATTGAAGGACCTGCTATGACAGATTTAACTTTAAAAGAACCTCGATAAGGAGCCAATCGTGTTAATTTTCGCAACTATTATTTTTGCTTTAGCTGCAATTTTAGGTATTTATTTGTTTAATTATATGTTGCAAGGTAAAAACCCTCCTAAAGGGGTTGTAATGATCCATGGTTCTTTTGCCGCAGTTGGCATTGTTTTACTTATTTTATATTTAATTTCTAGCCGCTCTTCACCTATTGTCAGTTTAGTTCTGTTTGTTTTAGCCGCAATTGGTGGTTTTTATATTGTTTGGCGCGATATTATGCAAAAGCCTGTACCAAAATTTATGGTCGCAGGGCATGGACTAATCGCCCTTATTGCTTTTATATTTTTGCTTGTATTTCAATTTACAGCTTCATAAAGCAAAATAATTATGATTGATACCATCAATAAAAGTGATTTTAAAATTAAACTTTATATTAATTGGTCAGCTGTTATCTCGGCGGCTATTGCAGGTGTGGGCCTTAATTTTTTATTTAATTTACTAGCTCTTGCATTGGGTATAGCAAGCTTTACTATTCGAGCTTCTGGTAAAATTGAGTTTTCTTTGTGGGGCTTTATTTGTTTCTGTCTTGCAGCTCTCATTGCGATGTTTTCGACAGGTTGGTTAGCAGGTAGACTTTCTTACCCATCCTTAAAAAAGATGTGGGGCTGCTTTATTGGTTTTTTGGCATGGTCTTTATTATTAATTTTAACGATTATTTTAATTACCAATATGATTCAATTTGTGGCTTTTCATGCTAATTTTACTTCCAGTTTAGTGGCTATAAAGATTACCAATGATGCGCCAATGCTAACAGAAATATTTCTAAATTCAAAAGCACCTATGAGTGTAGCTGTAGAAGCTGATAAAAAAGTCATAGTTTTAAATGCACTTATTACTTTTATAATGTTTATTTTAGGTGCTGGCGCAAGCTGTTTAGGAGGTTATTTAGGCTATAGCCAAGCGTTAAAAAATCTAGAATCATCTCAAGAGTAACCATGAATATTTTAATTACTGGCGCTTCCGGCTTTGCTGGCGCCTGGATTACTAAAACGCTTATTGCAGAAGGACATCAGGTTGTTGCAGCGGTAAGAGATACTCTCTATACAGAAAATTTATTTCCACAAGCCAAAGTAATCGCTTGTGATTTTGTTAAAGATACTACAGAAGAAATTTGGCTGCCACGCTTAGAGGATATTGATGTTATTGTTAATTGTGTTGGTATTTTCTATCATTCAAACCCTAAAATAATATGGGCTATTCACTATTATACGCCCAAAGCCTTATTTGCGGCTGCTAACAAACTTAATATTAAAAAGATTATTCATCTTTCAGCTTTAGGTGTAGATCAATATCAATCTGATTATGCTAAAAGTAAAAAGGCTATTGAAGATTATTTATTAACACTTACGAATCCCTGTATTATACTTAGGCCATCTTTTATTTATGGCCAAGCATCAGAAGGCGGAATGGCATTAATGCGGGCATTAGCTGCTTTTCCTGGTATCATTCCTCTTCCAGGTAAAGGATTACAACCATTTCAGCCTATTCATGTAGAAGATTTAGCCTATGCTGTAGGTCATTTTATTATTTGTAGTAAGCAAGACTCAATTATTTTACCAGCTGTATCCCCCAAAACAGTAAGTCTCAAAGAAATTTTACTAACCCTACGTAATTGGTTGCAAATTAAGGGTAATTATAGTTTAGCTATACCCATGGCTTTAATTAAAGTTGGCGCGAAAATTGGTGATTATCTACCTTTCTCAACAATTAATACACCAGCTATTGCAATGCTTGAACAAGGTAACATAGCTGCACCACAGGAAGTAGAAAAATTTACTAAGCTTGCAGGATTTGTACCGAAAAATTTTAAAGAAGGTGCTTATCAATTACCAGTTAGTAAATCAGATCGCTTATATGCGCGTTTATTTTTTATAAAACCTCTATTACGTTTAAGCTTAGTATTTATGTGGTTAGCGAGTGCAGTAGTCAGTGCTTTTTTCTTTCCTAAAGCTGCATCATTTATGCTTTTAGCAAAAGCAGGCGTGAATAATTTTTGGCAACCTATATTACTTTATGTTGCTTGTATTATTAATGCTGCTCTTGGCTTTAGTTTGCTATTTAATTATAAAACTAAACTAAACTGTCTAATACAAATTATGGTAATGGTTGCTTATACTATTATTATTACCATCAAGATCCCTTATCTTTGGATAGAACCTTTTGGCTCTATTGTTAAAAATGTACCTGTCTTAATTAGTATAATTATACTTTATCTATTGGATTAATATGCTCTATTTATGGTTAAAATATATTCATATCTTAAGCTCAACTATCTTGTTTGGCACAGGTATAGGTACAGCGGCTATTATGCTTTATGGTCATTTCAAAAAAGATATTGCTGTAATGGGGGCTATTAATGAATATGTTGTTATTGTAGATTGGATTTTTACCGGTAGTACCATGATTCTGCAACCTTTAACGGGGCTTGCAATGGTTTACCTTACAGGTTTTCCCTTAATGTCTTTTTGGATTATAGGTAGCTTAATTTGCTATGCTTTTGCATTATTATGTTGGCTTATTGTTGTTTATTTACAAATTAAAATCCGCAATTTTACATCTTATGCAGCAAGAACAAATGCGCCTTTACCTGCTGCTTACGATAAGTATTTTAAATATTGGTTTATTTTAGGTTGGCCTGCGTTTATCAGCTTTTTAATTATCTTTTATTTAATGACTTTTAAACCCTACTCAATTCCATTTTAACTACATCTACCATTGAGCAATCTGCCTGTTCATTAGATAAAGAGTGTTTTAATTTTTTTAGTCGAGCAATCATTCGTTCTTGTAAAGAGTTATCTGTAATAAGGGCCTTTAAGGTTTGCGTAAGCTCTTCAGCATTGCAGTCATATTGTAAAAGTTCTGGCACAATCATTTTATTCTGTAATAAATTACAAAGACCTAAATATTTAACTTTAATCACTTTAGCAGCAATAAGATAGCTTAAAAAAGAGCCTTTATAGATAATACACATAGGTTTTTGCATTAAAGCGCATTCAAGGGAAGCAGTGCCTGATGCAACCACAACACAATGACTGCTAGCAATGACATCAATTGCTTGTCCGCGAATAAAGGTGATGTTTATCGCGCTAGCCGTAAAGTATTTTTTAATTATATCGGAGTTAAGTGTTTGAGCAATTGGCATAACATAATGTAAATCATCATAACTTGCTGCTAACTTTTCAGCTGTCTTAACCATAATCGGTAGATGCTTTTCAATTTCGCTGCGACGACTACCAGGTAGTAGAGCAATTAGTTTTTTATTTAAAGGAAGGTTAAAAGATTCTTTAATTTTTGCGATATCTTTTGAAGGTTGTACACGTTGTACCAAAGGATGGCCAACAAAAGATACAGGAATACCTGCTTGTTGATAAATTGCCTTTTCAAAAGGAAAAATCACTACCATATGGTCAACACAGGCTTTAAGCGTATGAATGCGATTTGCTTTCCAAGCCCATATTTGCGGGCTAATGTAGTAGATAATTCGTAATCCAAGTACATGTTTAGCATATTTCGCAATAGGAATATTAAATCCTGGGCAATCAACTAATATTAATAAATCAGGTTTAGTATTTTTTAAATGTTGTTTAATGATTTGGAAAGTTTTTTTTATAACAAATGCATGTTTAATGACTGCAGTAATACCTATCATGCCAAATTTCGCAAGATTAGCAATAACATTTACACCTGCTTCCTCCATATGTTTGCCACCCATACCACTAAACTTAATGGTAGAGTCATGAGTTTGTAATTCTTTAACTAAGTCTGCTGCATGATGATCACCAGATTCTTCGCCGGCAATAATAACAATATGTTTAGGCATAGGCATCAGCAAGCCTTGATACTAAATCCGTATTAATTAAGGCAGTAATTTTTTGAGCTGTTGCAAGCGCATTACGGCCTTCTTGACCGGTAACTAAAGGCAAGCTATCTGTGCGAATACAATGAATAAATGCTGTAATTTCTTCTAACAAAGCATCGCCTTTTTCGAAAACAGATTGGTGGCGCGTAATTTCTGGAATACCTGGAAACATCTCTCCTTCACCTTTCTGAAACACAGCAAACTGCTTATTATGATAGTCGATAGAAATATAAGAATTCGGTTGAAAAATACGCGTTTTACGTTCTGTTTTAAAACTGATGCGACTGGCTGTAATGTTTGCAACACAATTATTTTTAAAACGAATACGGGCATTAGCAATATCAATAGAAGAGGAGAGAATGGGCGTCCCTTGCGCATCAATTTTGACAATTGGACTATGTACTATTGTTTGAATAATGTCTATGTCATGAATCATTAAATCTAAGATCACGTTAACATCAGTACCCCGAGGATTAAAAGGCGCTAAACGTTGTGATTCAATAAAAAGTGGCTTTTCTAAATGTTCTTCTAGCGCTAAACGTGCTGAATTAAATCGTTCTAAGTGGCCTACTTGTAATTTGACATTATTTTTTTTGGCTAAGGAAATTAGATAATCAGCTTGTTCTGTAGTTTCAGTAATTGGTTTTTCAATAAGCACATGAATGCCTTGGGCTAGGCAATCTTTAGCTACTGCAAAATGCTGATTGGTAGTAGTAGCTATACTTACAGCATCCACTTTTCCAAATAATTTCTTATAATCATAATATGCAGGAACGTTAAGCTCTTGTGCTACTTGGTCACAAACATCCTGATTAATATCACAAACCCCAACAAGGTTAACGTTAGGTAAATTTTTATATTTTTGGGCGTGAAAACGGCCTAAATAGCCGACACCAATAACAGCACAGTTTAGCACGTTCATGAAAATGTGAATTGGGTAATTTAAGTGCATGATCGCATTTCTTTACTGAGAAATCAATTTGAAAAGTAAACTTAGCTGTTTTAGTATAGCGTCAGTTATTAAGCTTTAGCCAAGGCGAAAAGGAATCAGACAACAAAGGCTTAGAACTGAAGTACCTGACTTAAATTTGCAAAAGCTTAAAATTTATAAGCTATTGAATAAGGCTATATACAAAGACATAACATCACTAATTAAGGTTAAGAATTAGCATGTTTACATATATTGCAGGAGTAGATGAGGCAGGTCGCGGCCCTTTGGCAGGGCCTGTCATAACAGCAGCGGTTATTTTAAATGAGCCCATTGATGGCCTTACTGACTCTAAAAAACTTACAGCTCTCAAGCGGAGTAAACTAGCGCTTGAAATTGAGCAAAAAGCTTTAGCTTTTGCCTATGGACGCGCAGATGTTAGTGAAATTGACAAATTAAATATCCATCATGCTACTTTATTAGCTATGCAGCGAGCTATAGAAAGTTTACCTATTCGTCCACACTTAGTTAAGATTGATGGTTTGTATGTGCCATCTACAGATATCCCCTGTGAGGCTATCGTCCATGGCGATTTATTGGTCGCAGAAATTAGTGCTGCATCTATTTTAGCAAAAGTTGCTAGGGATAGAGAAATGGATGAAATGGAAAGGCTTTACCCTGGTTATGAATTTTCTACTCATAAAGGTTACTCAACCGCTAAACATCAGGCAGCCTTACAAAAACTCGGTCCTTGCGCGATTCATCGCAAAAGTTATGGGCCAGTTGCTAAGCTACTAGCTGTAAACGTTAACATTGAACAAACGTTAATTGTTCAGGAGGTAATTTAAACTTAACGATGCGCATTAAACAAAATTCGATGCGAGCTAATTGACATTAAAATACCAAAGCTAGCTAAGAAGGTTACCATAGCAGTGCCGCCGTAACTTACTAGTGGTAAGGGTATGCCAACCACTGGTAAAATACCCATAACCATACCTATGTTAACAAAAGCAGAAAGGAAAAAAGTCATAGCAAGACTTGCTGCTAGTAAACGTGTAAAGCTAGTTTGCGCTTGTTTAGCAATTTGTAAGCCTCTTAATGAAATAAGAATAAAAAGGGTAATTAAAATTAGACTTCCGACAAAGCCGAATTCTTCTCCACTTACAGCAAAAATAAAATCAGTTGCATGTTCAGGTAAAAAATTTAAATGAGATTGTGAGCCCTGCAGCCAGCCTTTACCAAAAGCACCACCTGAGCCAATTGCAATTTTAGATTGGATAATATGATATCCTGAACCAAGTGGATCTTGCTCTGGATCTAGTAATGTTAGGATACGTTGTTTTTGGTAATCATGCATAACATGCCATAAAAAAGGAGCAGCAAGTCCGGCGATTACACTAATTAAGGCAATAATACGTATTGACAATCCAGCTAAAAAAACCGTGCTCAACCCTGCTGAAGCAACCATAATAGCGGTGCCTAAATCTGGTTGTTTAGCAATTAAAAGTGCTGGCATAAAAATAATTAAATTAACAATACTTAAAGTTTTTAAATCCATAGGAATGGGTTTTCGATCTAAGTACCAAGCTGCCATAAGGGGTACAGCTAATTTCATAATTTCAGACGGTTGAAAGCGAAACATTCCTAAGTCAAGCCAACGCTGGGCACCTTTACCAATTTTTCCCATAATCATAACTGCAAGCAGTAGAGTAAAACCTATTCCATAAATCCAAGGCGTCCAAATCTTATATTTATGCGGAGGGATAGCAGCAAAAACTAACATAATACTAAAAGCAAAGGCTAAACGCATTGATTGACGAATTACCATATTAATATTTTCATTAGATGCACTATATAAAATAAGAATACCTGCAGCCATTAAGGTGATTAATAATCCTAATAACGGCCAATCGATATGTATTGATTTAGCAGTAAGTCTGTAGACTGGACGAGGATTATAATGTCTCATGTAGTAGTCTCATTTTGTTTAAATTGAAAATAGGCATCTAACACTTTACGGGCAACATTGGAGGCAGCAAAATCATTTTCAACCATTACAGCAATGGCAATTTCTGGTTTTTCTATTGGTGCAAAAGCGATAAATAGAGAATGATCTCTTAAAAACTCAGGTATTTCTTCGTAACGTTTTTTTTCATATTGGCGGCCACTAAATACTTGCGCCGTACCCGTCTTACCAGCAACAGAATAGGGAGCTGTTCGACCGAAACGATAACCTGTTCCTTCATTATTGGTAATTACAGCATGCATAGCTTCTGCAACAATCGTCCAATAATTGTCATCTTTTAATTTTATTGGATATTCTTCAACAGGTTTAAAAGGATGGATTTCGTCCCTATCACTTTGAATTGATTGCTGTAATAAATGTGGCCGATAACGGCGACCTTTTTGACTTAATGCTGCTGTTGCATTAGCTAATTGTAATGGGGAAGCAAGCATAAAACCTTGTCCTATTGCTGTAATTAAGGTATCACCTGGAAACCAAGGTACTCCTTTGCTGCTTTTTTTCCAATGGGCATTAGGCACAATCCCAGGCGCTTCTTCGTATAAATCGATATTAGTAAGTTGGCCAAAACCAAATCTTCGTAACATGTCTTCTAAGGATTTAATTCCCATTTTATGGCCAAGTTGGTAAAAATAGGTATCACAAGAAACAGTAATAGCACGAGCAAGATTAATCATCCCATGACCAGTTTTTTTCCAATCACGGTATTCATGACTAACACCCGGTAATTTAAACCAGCCGGGATCAAAAACACGATAATTAAAATCGACTACACCTTTTTCTAAACCAGCTAGTGCTACAAAAGGTTTAACGGTTGATGCTGGAGGATATAAGCCTCGCACGGCTCGATTATAAAGTGGTCTGTCTTTAGCGCTCGCTAACTTTTGATAATCATTAAGATTGATACCATTAACAAATAAGTTGGGATCATAACTTGGTGAGCTGGCCATTGCTAAGATATCACCATTTTGCGTACTCATAGCAACAACGGCGCCACGTTTATCTTTTAAAGCCTCATAGGCTACTTGTTGTAAACGAACATCAAGTGTTAAATAAAGCTTCTCACCCGAGACGGGATTTTGTTTATCTAATACGCGTATAGTGCGACCGCTGACATCGGTTTCAACTAACTGATAGCCAACTTGACCATGAAGTAGTTTTTCATAGTATTTTTCAATCCCTGTTTTTCCAATAAAATTAGTAGCTCGATAATTAGTTTGATTAACCTGACGTAATTCTTGAATATTTATTCGGCCAACATATCCTAAAAGATGGGCAGTTACCTCACCTAAAGGATAATAGCGCATTAAACGCGCTTTAATACTAACACCTGTAAATTGATATTGATGAGAAGCGAAAATAGCGACTTCATCTTGAGTTAATTTAAGCTTTAAAGGAATAGGCACAAAAGAGCGATTTTGCCGTCTAGCTCGATTAAAGTTATTGATGTCTTCATCACTGATAGATGGAATAAGTTTTTTTAAATCGCTTAGCGTTTTTTTTAAATTTTTAACATGTTCCGGAATAACTTCTAATACATAAACCGGAATGTTTTCTGCAAGTATTTTCCCCTTTCTATCTAAAATAATTCCTCGTGGTGGGGCAATTGGAATGATACTCATTTGGTTTTTTAGAGAAAGGGTTGCGTACTGTTTAAATTGCGCTAATTGTAAATAGCCAAGCCTTGCAATAATTAATGCTGAAAAGCAAATCATCATTGCAATAAGTAAATTTAAGCGAGAACAGTGAATATAAAATTCATCCCGCTCATTTTTAACACGTTGATTTAGACGCATCTTGTTATTGTTTTTTAAAAGCCGAATGCAAAATGAATGCACATCTTATCGTAAAATATCATTTGTGGTAAGGGTGATTATTAAGAATTGACCAAGCGCGGTAAATGGCTTCAAGGAGAATAATTCTAACAAGAGGGTGAGGCAAGGTTAATGCTGATAAAGACCATTGTTCTTGACAGCGAGCAAGGGTAGGCTCGGTTAAACCTTCAGGGCCCCCAATGATAAGACAAATATGGCTATTAATTCTTTGTAAGGTAGCGAATTTAGTAGCTAACTTCTCACTACTAAAAGTTTCACCATTAATCGCAAGCGCAATAACTCTTGCGCTTTCAGGAATAGAGGAATTAATAAGTAATGCTTCTTTTTCTTGAATACGTTTTAAATCACTTGATTTAGTTCTTTTTATTAAAGGAATTTCAATTAAGTTGAGTTTTACATATTCTTTTAAGCGTTTACTATATTCATTAGTTCCTTGCTCAACCCAGGTAGGCATTTTATTACCGCAAGAAATAATAGTAATTTTAAACATTAATACCTCTTGCTATTAATTAAAGATTGGCGTTAATAGCCTTTAAAGATAAGTTCTAAGTTTAAGGATTTTCTTGCCAAAGGCCTTCTAAATTATAAAAAGCTCTAGTGTCTGCTTGCATAATATGAAGTACAAAATCACCAAAATCAATTAAAGCCCAC
Source organism: Legionella sp. D16C41 (assembly GCF_048541585.1). Lineage (NCBI taxonomy): Bacteria > Pseudomonadati > Pseudomonadota > Gammaproteobacteria > Legionellales > Legionellaceae > Legionella > Legionella sp. D16C41. The sequence continues at coordinate 1,601,830 of NZ_CP183303.1, forward strand.
TCACCACTGTCTAAACCATGAGAGCCTAATATAGGAATACTTGCTAATTTCATCTTTTCTAGCACATTCATAGCAATAGCTCGAATGTGGCGAGATGAACGGCCGCTGCAAATAACCATAAAGTCGGTTACTGAAGTTTGTTTGCTAACATCGATAATGACGATATCTATTGCTTGATTATCATCCAAAATAGTGTGAAGTTTTTTGAGTTCAGATGGCTGTTCTAACATAATTAAATCATTTTTAAAGCGTTGCATAATACCAGACATACCCGAAATAATTCAAGCTAGCTTAAATATAAACGTTCACGCCCTATGCGCCGAAAAGCTGCATTGGGCATATTTTGAACTAAAATTATACTTCAAACTACTCATATAAAAGCTACACCTTCACTTTTTTGGTCTGACTTAAGTTCAATAGATGCTCAAATCAAGCATTTTACTAAGTTTCAGGCATATCCTTTGAACAGTTACGCTTAAATTATTTTAGGCTAAAGTTATTACTGAGCAAGTGGTTTTATCTCTTCATTGTACTGTAGTGCTCTTTTAATAACCTTTCGGCCATAAAAATACCTACCAAGCACATTGGTTACAAATTGATTAAGAGTATGCGGAATAAAAGGCATAGGCCTTAAAACATCAATGATTAATACTGCACGGTAATCATCGCTTTGATTTTTGACTTCATGCGGCCATGAATCATCAAATAATACTGCTTCACCTTCGCGCCATGTATAAGGCTTATTATTAACAATAATTTGGGGCGGATTTTCTTTAGGAATATGAATACCTAGATGATAGCGTAAATAACCGATATAAGGTCCTTTATGCAGAGGAATTGATTTACCAGGCTCTAAAATAGAAAAGAAAGCTTGGGTTAAGTGAGGAATATCTTTTAAAAGCTTGCAAAGAGTTGGACATAATTTTTCTGCTTTTTCTAATCGATAGCCAAGCAGATAAAGCATAAAAACGTTCCAGTTTTTTTTGGTTGTACCTGAAATATCGGCTTCCCCGGGATCTATGTCATGATATCTGGGCAATTGTGTATTATTTGCGAGAACGTTATTGAACTCTTGTTTTATTGCAGGGTAATTTTTTGTTATTTTATCTAATGAAGGAAAAGTTTTTTCAATATCAAAAAACGTTGGCCTTTTATCATAGCCAACATAACTGCCATAAATATTATTAATGATATCTTTAAAATAATGATAATCCATCAAGTAAGCCTAGGATGATTAATGTTGATTACAGATATGGTATGCAAATGCTTTGCTCAAAGTCAATTTTTGTTTATTCTCTATGGACTATCAGTAAATAAAAACCGCAAAAGCTATTCTAATTTATAGAACAATAGCCGTCTTTTTTTAGCGAATCGGCCGCTTCCACTTCTGGACTATCCTTTACTAAATCAATATCAGCATTTGGGCTATTATTAAAAAATTGTTTAGGGTTGTTTGATGACGACGAAGTAATGGTTACTACTTTTCCTGAAAGGTGATCGATAAGATTATCTATATCTAGCTCAAGTAGTAAATCAGTTTTTAAGTTAAAGTTATATCTATTATAAGGAAGCTCACTAATTAGATTAACTATCTCTTGAGTGGTATATCTAACTGGTTTCTTCTCTTGTTTTGATAAATACAAGAAGTTGATCGGTAGATTGCTAACAGATTGTTTTTCTAAAAAATCTGTTATTGGTATAGCCTTAATTCTACAATCCATTGTGTCATTGACTAAAAAAAATATTTCTTCCTGATTATCTTTACTACTTTTACCTAAAAGAATACCAGTAACAGCGGTTCTATGAATCGCTTTAAAGCCAAATGCAGGATACTCTAAAACCAAAGGCCCCACATCATTTAATATATTATACAATCTTGTATATATCGATCTTTTTTCTTTATTAGAAGCTTTTTTATAGCTAGCAAATTCACCAGTAATGTCATTTAAACTCATAGTGTGGGTAATTCCTAAAATTCCATTAATTGTTTGACACTTTTCAGGAGTAAACCCAGCCCCTCTTTGTATCATTGCATTTATATTTTCACTAGAGATTCCTGTGTCCTGCATTTTATTGACTAACATTTGTTTTTTTGCTGCAAACTCTTCGAGTTCTGGCGTGTTACAGCTTGCAATAATTACGGCATATAACCAACAGACGTTTAGGGTTTTAACCTCATCATTTGTATTAATGACACTTTGCTCTACTAAGGGAACACGATAGAGTAACATAATCATTTAATTTGTATATAAAATATATCAAGAGTATAGTATATAAACAAATATGTGGCTGTTAGTATATCCTATTTTGGTGAAGAACGTTTTAACACTTAAAGAAAGGTTTTATTTTGAAGCATTGCAGAGTATGCTGTGGCCAGTTAATTAAGAATGAGTTTGCTTAAATGAGTTTTAGCACTTGGTATTACCCTTCTTTAATTGCTCTTTTATTGTATGGTGCTTGGGGTTATTGGGGGTCGAGAGCTGCAGACTTTATTAATCCTTTATCCATTACCTTTTATTCAAGTTTGGGAGTGCTTATTTCTGGTATAGTAGCTTTAATGCTATTAAATTTTAAACCAGAGATTTCTATTAAAGGGAGTTTTTACGGCCTGCTAAATGGATTGGCTAGTGGAATTGCTTGTATTTTTTTCATTATGGCTTTACGGAAAGGCCCGGCTATGCCAGTAGTTCTTATGACGTCTATGTATCCAGCCGTAACATTAATTTTAAGTGTGATTTTCTTAAAACAAGCAATTTCTTATAAGCAAGCTCTAGGGATGGTTTTTGCTTTGATATCTTTAATTTTATTTGCAAGTGATATTTGAATATATAGCTTTAATCTATAGGCTATTGAGCTACAGAAGTTATATCCGTTAATGTATTTAAATTTGCATATTTTAAAAGTAATTTTTTAATCACTTTATTTAATAAGTAACAAATAATAGTTGCACCTAATAATACCATAAACATCTGCGTAAATGTCTGACTATAATGAAGCTTAAGCTCAGCTATAGATACTAAATCAGGATTAATAGAAGTAAAGTTAGCTAATTTACCTGCCAAGAAAGCTCCTATTCCCAATGAGACAAAGAAGATACCCATTAGCGTACTTACTCGTTCACGACTGGCAAGTGTAGTAATTGCTGCCAAACCAACAGGTGAAAGAAATAATTCTGCCAACGAAATTAATAAATAAGTAGGTATAAAAAATAAAGGTGATAATAGCGTATTGGTGCTTTCAGAAAAATGACAAACTACGAGAATAAGTACATAGGCTAACGTAGTAAAAAGCATAGCAAGTAAAAATTTATTCCCCGTTCTAATACCACTTTGTTCAAGCGTTAATTTCCGTTTGTTCTTACCTATAAAATAACCAAAAAATAACATACCAAAACTTTCTATACTAACATAGTAAGGTGGAGGAAACTTAATACCTAGAAAGGTAGGTTGCACAACCCGCGCAATAAATAAAGTTAGTGATAAAAACATCTGAAAATAAAAGGCCCAAAACACCACAGATATAACACATAGTAAACCGATAACTAGAGTCCGATTAGCTTGCATTGGGGATTCATGTAAATAAGTTAAAATAAGGTAACTTAAAGCTAATAATACTACAAAACAAAATGCTAAATCTGCAAAATGAGAATAAGATAAAATGAAAAAGGAAATAGACCAAAGACATGCGATTAATAGCGCAGCCTTAATTATTTTGCTAGGAGAGTATTGATAAGGTTGGTAGTCGGCAATACGATAAAACTTAACCCCGTTAATAAACACTAAGCTGGCAATAATCATGCCCATCGCTGCACTAACAAAAGCAACTGGCCACCCAAAATGTAAATTTAAATAATTAGGTAATGTGGTGCCTAAAATAATTCCTGAAGTAATGCCCATATAAAAAATGGTAAACCCTCGTTCTTTTTGCGGAGAATCAGCATCATAGATATTTCCTAATAAGGAAGAAATGTTAGGCTTCAATAAACCTGTGCCTACTGCTATACCAGCTAGCGCGATAAGAAGACCTTGAGTAGATGTTACAAAGGCTAAAATAAGATAGCTAATAAACAAGAAAAAAGCACCAGTTAATATAGTTCTCTTTTGGCCCAGTAATTGATCCGCAATCCACCCACCAACAATAGGTGATAAATAAGTAATAGCCGTAAAGGAGCCTACTAATGCATAAACATGCTCATCAGGCCATTTAAAGTGTAGCGCCATATATAAAGCTAATAAAGATTGAACGACATAAAAACCATATCGTTCCCACATCTCTGTAGCAAAAAATACCCGTAAAGTAGGAGGGTGTTTGATTGTATTTTGCACTTTAATTTCTATATTAGAACTATTACTTATATTTTATCATAAATAGATGTTTAATTTATATTCCGGGTGTATAAAAAAATGTTTTAAATTTAGTTGATTCTTTGAATGTGGGCATTTTGCATAACTAATATTTATATATTGATGCACCTAGACATGTGCGTATGTACAAACGCTCTATATTAAGTTTCTTATTGCATTAAATAATTAATCTCCTATAGTAGCAATTTCTATTACCTTAATTTCTTAAAATAAATGATCGATAATTTTTGACTTAATTAATAAAGGATAAATATCTATTATGGAAAATAGGCCAATAAAAGCTAAAACAGGTGCAGAGTTAGAAGCTAAAAGCTGGTTAACAGAAGCAGCACTACGAATGCTTTGCAATAACCTTGACCCACAAGTTGCAGAGGCGCCAGAATCATTAATTGTTTACGGAGGCCTTGGGCGAGCAGCGCGTAATTGGACTGCATTTGCTAAAATAATCGATGTACTTAAAAAATTAGAAAATAATCAAACGCTGCTTATTCAATCAGGAAAGCCAGTTGGTGTATTTACTACACATGAAGATGCGCCGCGTGTATTAATTGCAAATTCTAACATTGTACCTCATTGGGCAACTTGGGAGCATTTTAATGCGCTAGATAAGAAAGGTTTAATGATGTATGGTCAGATGACTGCGGGAAGTTGGATATACATCGGTTCGCAAGGAATTATTCAAGGAACCTATGAAACTTTCAGCGCTGCTGCTAGAAAGCATTATGATGGTAACTTACAAGGTCGGTGGATATTAACAGCGGGTCTTGGCGGGATGGGCGGTGCCCAACCATTAGCCGCAGTGATGGCTGGCGCTAGCATGCTTGCTGTTGAGTGCGATTTAAATCGAATTAAAAAACGCTTAAAAACTCGTTACCTTGATCATTTCACTGATAATCTAGATGAAGCATTACAATTAATTCATAGCTCTTGCCAGGAAAAAAACCCAATCTCGGTTGGTTTATTAGGAAATGCAGCTGAAATTTACCCTGAATTATTGCGCCGCGGTGAAAAGCCTTCACTGGTAACAGATCAAACTAGCGCCCATGATCCTTTAAATGGTTACCTACCTAAAGGATGGACGTTGGAACATGCTGAGTTTATGCGTAAGACCTCGCCTGATGAAGTTGTGCAAGCTGCTAAACAGTCAATGGCTGAACAGGTAAAAGCAATGCTAGATTTCCAAGCGCAAGGTATTCCTGTATTCGATTATGGTAATAACATTCGCCAAATGGCTTATGAAAAGAATTTAACGAATGCTTTTGATATTCCAGGTTTTGTACCAGCTTATATAAGACCTCTATTTTGTGAAGGGATTGGCCCTTTCCGCTGGGTGGCTTTATCGGGCGATCCAGAAGATATTTATGCAACTGATGAGAAAGTTAAACAATTACTTCCTGAGGATAAGCATTTACATCGTTGGTTAAAAATGGCACGCGAAAAAATTGCTTTTCAAGGTTTACCAGCCAGAATTTGTTGGGTTGGTTTAAAAGATAGAGTACGTTTAGGTTTAGCATTTAACGAGATGGTAAAAAATAAAGAGCTGAAGGCACCTATTGTAATCGGCCGTGATCATCTGGATTCAGGCTCGGTTGCAAGCCCAAATCGCGAAACAGAAGCTATGTTAGATGGCAGTGATACCGTTTCTGATTGGCCATTTTTAAATGCGTTATTAAACTGTGCCAGTGGGGCAACTTGGGTTAGTATCCATCATGGCGGTGGTGTAGGTATGGGATTTTCGCAACATGCAGGTGTTGTTATTGTTGCAGATGGTACAGAAGCTGCTCATAGACGCTTGCAACGGGTATTACATAACGATCCTGCTACAGGTGTAATGCGTCACGCTGATGCTGGTTATGAATTAGCCAAGCAATGTGCAGAAGAAAATAAATTGTGGTTACCAATGCTTTAAAGGAGTGCTAGGATGGCTGAATGTTTTGAGCTTAACCCAGGTCAATTGAATTTAAGTGATGTGCAATTTCTACTAAATTCTAAAGCGAAAATTTCACTTAATCCTGCGTGTTTAGCTCAGATTGAAAAATCAAATCAAATTGTAAATGCTATTGTCGCTAATGACAAAACAGTATATGGAATAAATACAGGTTTTGGTTCTTTAGCTTATCAAAGAATTTCGGCAGAAAAATTAAGTCAATTACAACGTAATATTGTTTTATCACATGCTTGTGGTTGTGGCGAATTATTAACTGATGAAATTGTTGGCTTAATTTTGTTGTTAAAAATAAATGCGTTAGCCTGTGGCTATTCCGGCGTACGGAAAGAATTAATTGAATCACTTTTAACGTTATATAACCAGCAAATTTACCCTTGTATTCCTGCTGTTGGTTCAGTTGGTGCTTCAGGTGATTTAGCTCCATTAGCTCATTTAGCGTTACCTTTACTTGGTGAGGGGCAAGTACGTATCGAAAATCAATTGATATCAGTTAGTGATGTAACTGATCTCAGTCTACCTCGCCTCGAGCTGGGCCCTAAAGAAGGTCTAGCATTATTAAATGGCTTACAGGTTTCAGCTGCGATATGCCTTAAGGCCTTATTTGACACTGATTTATTGTTTAAAACGGCTATAATCGCAGGTAGTCTTTCAGTTGATGCTGCCAGGGGTAGCGATATTCCGTTTGATGATCGTATTCATCTTATTCGGGGTCATAAAACGCAGCGGCAAGTTGCTAGCTTATATCGTCTACTTTTATCAGGTAGTCAGATTAGAGAATCACATCGTCTATGTAATCGAGTACAAGATCCGTATTCGCTGCGCTGTCAGCCACAGATAATGGGTGCAATTTTGCAGCAAATAAAGTTTGTTGCAGAGACACTACAGGTAGAAATAAATTCAGTAACAGATAATCCTTTAGTATTTGCAGCTGAAGGTGAAATTTTATCAGGTGGGAATTTTCATGGAGAAATGATTGCTATGGCTGCCGATAATCTTGCCTTAGCTATTGCAGAAATTGGTGCGAATGCTGAAAGACGTATCGCTTTATTAATTGATAAAAATTTTAGCGGCTTACCTGCCTTTTTAGTGACTGAAAGCGGGCTTAATTCAGGTTTTATGATAGCCCATGTCACTGCAGCGGCTTGTGCTAGTGATAATAAAGCTCTTGCCCATCCACACTCAGTTGATAGTTTACCAACTTCTGCTAATCAAGAAGATCATGTTTCAATGGCAACTAATGCCGCAAGACGTTTAAGTAATATGATAAACAATACAGCAACTATTTTGGCTATTGAATTATTAGCTGCCTGCCAAGGGTTAGAATTTCATAAACCATTAAAGACTTCACCTTTATTAGAAAAGGTTTATGATAAAGTACGAAGTTATGTTTTGCCACTTGAGCAAGATCGATATTTCGCACCTGATATTGCAATAATTAAAGAAAAAATTATACAAGGCGAATTTAAACATTATGTTGCGCAAGATTTTTTCTAGTTATTAATTATAAGGATAATCGTGAGCCATCAAGATGAGTTGCAGACTGCTTTTAAGCTACATGAACATTTATTTACTAGCCATCCTTATTTGCCACTAGCTAGGAGATTAAAAAATTTACAACAACTTAAGAAGTTGATGCAAATTAATGCGTTGAGTTTATCTGCAGCAGTTAATAAAGACTATGGCTATCGTGCTCAGGAAGAAACATTACTTTTAGAAATCTATCCTACTATCAATGCAATTAATTATTGTATTAAGCACTTAAAAAAATGGATAAGACCTAGAAAAAGAAAAATAGATTGGTATTTCGGTACGGGTAAAGGATTTATCCTAGCTCAACCTCTAGGTACTATAGGAATAGTATCACCGTGGAATTACCCTATTTATTTATCTTTAGTGCCACTAGCTTATGCCTTGGCTGCAGGTAATCAGGTTATGATTAAAATATCTGAATTAACGCCTGTAACTGGTCAAAAACTTAAAGATTTAATTGAGCAATCTGATGATTTAAAAGAGGCTGTTAGTATTCATAATGGTGATGCTGCCTTCGCAGAGCAGTTTACAAGTCTGCCTTTTGCGCATCTCTTATTTACCGGTTCCACAAAAATAGGCCAAAAAGTAATGGCTGCTGCAAGTAAAAATTTAACGCCATTGACTTTAGAACTAGGTGGTAAATCGCCCACCATTATTTCTTCTACAGCTTCTATGCATTTTCTAGATCGAATTTTAATGGGTAAATTATTTAATGCTGGCCAGACTTGTCTTGCGCCTGATTATTTATTAATTGATGAGAAATGGGAAGATCATATCGGAAGCCTAGTTGCAAAATTTATGCAAAAGCGCTACTCAGAAATGAGCAATAAGCATTATTCTAATATTATCTCTACTAACCATAAACAAAGGCTTAGCAATCTTTTGGATGATGCACGTTTAAAGGGAGCCAGAATTGTTCAATTTGGTAACTTTGATGAAGAGCAAAAAATGCCATTTTACTTAGTTTTTAACGTTAATCCAACAATGCAGATTATGCAGGAAGAAATATTTGGTCCTATATTACCCATCATGATTTACAATACTTTCTCTCAAGTAATAGATTATATTTCCTCTCTAACTGACCCTTTAGCTATTTATTATTTTGGTAATAATAATGAAGAGATTAGAAAACTACAATGCGAAACCCTATCGGGTGCTTTAGCGATTAATGACACCGTGATGCAAGTTGCTATGGATGATTTACCTTTTGGCGGAGTTGGTCAAAGTGGGATCGGGCGTTATCATAGTCAAGAAGGTTTTGATACTTTTTCTAATCTAAAATCTGTTTTTAAACAAGGTAGACTGTCATCAATTACATTTCTTTACCCACCTTATGGAAAATTATTGTATTATTTCCTGCGATATTGGGCAGGTATTCGTATTCGCAATGATGATTTACATTAAATTAAGAGTAGTAAGGCTGCTAGCACTAATATAAATAAGTTGTAAGCTTAAACTAAATAAGTAAAAATTTAATACTTTTTTCCCTTAGTTTAACAGTAGATTCCACTAATAAAGTAAAAATACTTCAAACTGGATCCTGCGAACAAGTCGCAGGACGTAGAGTAAAGAGTGAAGTACAGGACGTAAGGTGAAGGTGAAGTGCAGGACATAGGGTAAAGGTGAATTACAGGATGTAGGGTAAAGGTGAATTACAGGATGTAGGGTAAAGAGTGAAGCGCAGGACGTAGGGTAAAGGTGAAGTATAGGATGTAGAGTGAAGGGTGAAATATAGGGCATAGGATAAAAGTGAAGTACGAAATGTAGAATAAAGCATCAGGCATGGACTAAACGGTGAGGCACAAGATATAGCGGCAACTAAGGCCTACGTTCTGCGGTTTAGCCGCAGAATCCAGCGGTATAGTGGCAAATTATGTAGTACTAAAAAGGTGTACGTTAATTATTATGATAGTTGAAATTTTTACAGACGGTGCTTGTAAGGGTAATCCGGGGCCAGGTGGCTGGGGTGCTTTACTTAGGTATAATGGGCAAGAAAAAAAAATTTATGGTGGTGAGTTATTAACTACTAATAATCGTATGGAATTAACAGCTGCTATAAAAGCTTTACAAGCTTTAAAACGGCCTTGTATGGTAGAATTGTACACTGACTCGCAATATTTACGCCAAGGAATGACAAGCTGGTTGGCTGGTTGGAAGAAAAATGGATGGCGGAATGCTAAAAAAGAAGCTATAAAAAACGCTGACCTTTGGCAGCAATTAGATGAATTGGCAGGGCGGCATCAAATTAACTGGCATTGGGTGAAAGGGCATAATGGTCATTATGAAAATGAATTAGCTGATGCCTTAGCTAATCAGGGCATTTTGGAAGCTACAAAATAGTAAATCTACGCCATAATTAAAGCTGTTATTAAAGAGAATGTAAGTTTTTACGTGAGATAATTATGCGGCAAATAGTTTTAGATACCGAAACAACAGGCATTGATCCACAAAGTGGTCATCGCATTATCGAAATAGGATGTGTAGAGTTAATTGATAGAAAATTAACTGGCAATAATTATCATGTTTATTTAAATCCAGAACGCGAAGTAGATGAAGGCGCTTTTAGAGTTCATGGTATTAGTACAGAGTTTTTAGCTGATAAGCCAAAATTTTGCGAAATTGCGGAGGAGTTATTAATATTTATTAAAGATGCTGAGCTAATTATTCATAATGCAGCGTTTGATATTGGTTTCTTAAATGCTGAATTAACGTTGTTGAATTGGCCTCACCAATTAAATAATTATTGTAAAGTATTAGATACACTTTTATTAGCACGGGAGAAACACCCCGGGCAACGAAATAGTTTAGATGCACTTTGTAAGCGTTATGAAATAGATAATTCCAATCGACAGTTACATGGCGCTTTATTAGATGCAGAGATACTAGCTTTAGTTTACTTAGCAATGACAGGTGGGCAAACCAGTTTATTTGAAGATAATCTTAAGCAGGCAAAATCAACCATTATTGATGTTGCTGTTAATCAAGTAGCTTTACAAAGTTCTTCACCAATTATTTATGCTACGTCAGAAGAGGTAACTAGTCATCAAGAATTTGTTGATTTTTTGATTAAAAAATCAGGATTTAATCATTGGGAAGAGGCAAAAAAACCAACAGATAAAGAGACTTGAAGTCAATTTTTATTGTAAGGTTTTTACTGTGTTTAATAACCGTTATACAGCTCTAAATTATTATCTCCTATACCTTCCTACCTCTTAATAAATTGCTTAGGGCTGATAATTGCTATTTTATTCAAAAGCTTAAATTTATATTCATTTAAAAAAATAAATATTGAATAATATTTATACAAATAAGTTAAATTTTGTCCTATAGTTAAAGTATCCTCACCACAGATAGGATTCATTATGGGAGCTAAGCTAGTTAAAAACCTTGCCGTACCTTTCATATTTGTTTCTTTTTCTTTAGTTTCAACCTCACAATTTGCTAATACCTTTGTTTTCAACCCAAATAAGTTAACTTGGACGGCTATTGACCAAAATGGCCATGTTGTAAGGAGTGGTAAAGCGTCGGGTGGCAGAAAATATTGTCCTGACATAAGAAGAGGTTGTAAGACACCTAGTGGCACTTATACTGTAATTAGTAAGCAAGGCCCTGGATGTCGTTCTACCCGCTATCCAGTTGGCCGAGGTGGATCACCAATGCCTTATTGCATGTTCTTTTCTAAATATTATGCTATTCATGGTTCTTATGAAGTTCCTAATTATAATGCAAGCCATGGCTGTATTCGGGTAGTACCTAGTGATGCTAAGTGGTTAAGTGGCAATTTCATTAATGTAGGAACAAAGGTCGTAATAAGGCCTTATTAAGGAAGCAAGTTACATTAATAATTGAAAATGTGATTTTCGATTGTAAACCTTAGTGTAGGCTAGGCCTGGGATTAACAATAGGTAACTACGTGGAGTTGGGCTAAGGCCCAACCTCATAGAAATTCATTTAAGTTGGCGTTATTTAAGTGTGAGGTATTTATTCATCTTCATCATCTATACTAAAAGATGAGCCACAGCCACAAGTTGTTTTTGCATTTGGGTTGCGAATTACAAACTGTTCTCCTTGAATACCTTTTATATAATCAATTTCTGCCTCATGCAAAAATTGATAACTCATTGAATCAACTAGCAACTTAACAGATGACTTTCCATCCGAGCAATGTTGGACAATAACCGTATCATCTGCCTGAATAGCTTCATCAAAGGTAAATCCATATTGAAATCCTGAGCAGCCACCACCAGTAATATAAACACGTAAATTCAGCTTAGGATTATCTTCCTCAGCAATTAAAGAAGCAACTTTATCAGCTGCGCTTATAGAGAAATGGATACCCGTTTTTGGTTGAGACTCTATTGCTGTAGATGATAAATTTACAGTGCTCATTATTTACTCCTAACAAGACCTTGATAAGAAATTAGTCATTCATTAATTAAATTAGACTTCTTTCTATTGTAACACTTAACTTAATTTTTTGCTGGTTTGTAATCATTTTTAGTTAAAAATTACCGAATAATCTGCTCAATAATAGCTCCCCCTAAGCACTGATTGCGCTCATAGAAAACAATATATTGTCCTGGGGTAACAGCTCGCTGGGGAGCTGAAAACATGACACAATGTCCATTGTCTATGATAGGAGAGATTACGCACGCTTGATCAGGTTGCCTATAGCGGGTTTTTGCATAGCACGTCAAGGGTAGTTTATTATCGAAAGGTGCAAGCCAATGAATCGCACTACAAATTAATCCCTGAGCATAGAGCATAGGATGCTCATTACCCTGTGCAACAAGTAAAGTATTGGTTTTGACATCTTTCTCCACCACATACCAAGGCTCTTCGCTGCTGTCGTAGCGTCCGCCAATACCTAGGCCTTGGCGTTGCCCTATTGTATAGAACATTAATCCATCATGCTGGCCTAATAACTTGCCATCGGTACTCTTTATGTCGCCAGGTTTAGCTAGAATAAATTCTTGTAAAAATGCTTTAAAGCGTTTTTCACCTATAAAACAAATGCCAGTTGAGTCTTTTTTATGTGAGGTAACGAGTTGCAATTTAGCAGCAAGGGTACGAATCTCTGATTTTAAATAATCACCTATAGGAAATAAGGTTTTTTTTAAGGCTGCTTTATCTACAGCATGTAAAAAATAGGTTTGATCTTTGTCTCTGTCTTTCGCCTTAAATAAATTGCCATTCTCAACTTTTGCATAATGTCCAGTAGCTATAAAATCAGCACCTAATGTTAATGCATAGTCTAGAAAAGCCTTAAATTTAATCTCCTTATTACAAAGAACATCAGGATTAGGTGTACGGCCAGCTTCATATTCTTTTAAGAAGTGAGTAAAAACATTATCCCAATATTCAGCTGAAAAATTAATGGTATGTAAATGAATACCTAATTGGTTAGCAACCGCCTCTGCATCAGCTAAGTCAATAGCTGCCGCACAATAACTATCTTGGTCATCTTGCTCCCAGTTTTTCATAAACAAACCTTCAACCTGATAACCTTGCTCTTTTAAAAGCCATGCAGCTACTGAAGAATCCACACCGCCAGACATACCAACTATTACTTTTGCTTTCATACGTTACAACAATTCTCAAAGTTTAGGTTTAAATTTAAATCCTAGCTCAATTTGCTTAAATTTATGATATATTTAATGTTCATTTATTAATAAAAAAAGAAAACATTTTTTAATTTAAAAGCGGTTATTATATAATAATTGAGACTTACTTAATATGCTAATTGATCTTAAAACACAAGCAAAACAAGGTAAACAGCAGACAATACATGTTGATATAAAAGAAAGATTGCCCGAGAGAGTTAGCCCTCCTTGCTCTCTAGATTGTAATTATCTGGTTAAAGAAGTGGATAACTATTTTGTTTTATTCTTAGAAGTTAAGGGCGAACTTGTTATTGAGTGTCAGCGTTGTCTAAAAAATTTTTTATATAATTATGATAATAAGACGACTGTAGCAATCTGTAACTCAGAAGCTTGTGCTGAAAGATTAATGAGTATTTATGAATGTATTGTTGCTAAAGATTTTTCTATTAATCTGGTAGAATTAATTACTGATGAATTACATCTTTATAGCCCTGAAAGTCATCCGAATATTAGTGAGTGTGATAAAGAAGTGAGCAAATTTATCCATTTTATGCCTTTGGAAGATAACAAATAGCAAGTAATACTTGGATTAACGGCAAAAAATAATGTAATATTTCGCACCAATGAATACAAATTGCCTAGGAGTAATGCAATGGCTGTACAACAAAATAAAAAATCACGTTCTAGAAGAGATATGAGACGCTCTCATGATGCTTTAAAAGAGCCTACTTTAAGCACTGATAGCACAACAGGTGAAACTCATCTTCGGCATCACATGACGCCAGATGGTTACTATCGTGGCCGTAAAGTATTAGATACAGATAACGTCTACGAGCAAGAGTAATTCGCTTGAAAACTATTACCATTGCAATAGATGCGATGGGCGGGGATCATGGGCTAAAAGTTCTAATCCCTGCTTGTGTTCGCGCGGTGAAAAATAATCCAGATTTAAAATTGTTATTAGTTGGTGATCAATCTCAGGTTACTAATCATCTTAAGAAGCATGGAAAGCTTAACCATGAGCAGTTCGAAATAATTCATGCTTCTGAAGTTGTGGGTATGGATGAGCTACCATCCCATGCTATGCGTAATAAAAAAGACTCGTCAATGCGAGTTGCTATAAATTTAGTCAAAGAGGGCCGAGCCAAGGCATGTGTGAGTGCAGGTAACACTGGTGCATTGATGGCTACTGCACGTTTTGTACTAAAAACTTTACCTGGAATTGATAGGCCAGCAATTATTGCAGAATTACCTACCTTGCAAGCGAAAACTCGCGTTATTGATTTAGGCGCTAATGTTGATTCATGTGCTGAGCATCTTTTCCAATTTGCCGTTATGGGATCAGCCCTAATTCAAGCCGCTGATAAAAAAACAAAGCCTAAAATTGCCCTTTTAAATATTGGTGAAGAAGAAATTAAGGGTAATGATAAGATTAAGCGTACAGCACATATGCTATCTGACTGTAATTTATTAAATTATGTAGGTTATGTAGAAGGTGATGGCTTTTATTCAGGGGAAGTTGATTTAATTGTTTGTGATGGCTTTGTTGGTAATGTTGCTTTAAAAGCTAGCGAAGGTTTAGCTAAGTTAATGTTAGCAATCCTAAAAGAATCTTTCTTAAAAAGTTACTTAACACGTTTAATGAGTATTGTTGCCTGGCCTGCGCTAAAACGCTTGAAAACGCGAATGGATCCTGCTAGATATAATGGCGCCAGTTTGATAGGGTTAAATGGTATAGTAGTAAAAAGTCATGGTAGCGCTAGCGAATTAGCTTTCCAGTATGCAATTGAGGAAGCTATGTTACAGGTAAAAAATAATGTAGTTGATTTGGTGCGCGACCAGATAAATGAGTTTATTAATCAAGGTTTATTGTTATGATGCATGCGGTTATTAATGGAACGGGCAGTTATTTACCGAAAAACCGGCTTACTAATTATGAATTAGAAACTAGACTAAATACCTCTCATGATTGGATTGTTTCGCGCACTGGCATTAGCAGTCGCCATATTGCATCAGAGCATGAAACTACATCTTATATGGCTGCTGAAGCGGCTAAGCAAGCTGTCAGCGCGTCAACGGTTACGGCCAGCGAAATAGATTTAATTATCGTTGCAAGTTGTACGCCTGATAATTTCTTTCCTGGGATTGCTTGTTATGTTCAAAATGCTTTAGGAATAACTTCTAATATCCCTGCTTTGGATATTGGGGCGGCCTGTAGTGGTTTTATTTATGCTATGGATATTGCTAAACAGTATATTCAAGCTGGTTCAGCTAAAAATGTGTTAGTTATTGGTAGTGAGTCTATGTCTCGGGCCGTTGATTGGACTGATCGCTCTACATGTGTATTATTTGGTGATGGTGCAGGGGCTGCAATATTGAGTGCTAGTGACAGTCCTGGGATTTTAGCAAGTGTTTTACATGCCACCTATGATGCTAATTCTTTATTAACCTATCCTAATTACACATCGCTTGATAATAAAGCGTTAATTGGGATGCGTGGCAATGAGGTTTTTAAAATTGCTGTTAATCTTATGGGCGATGTTGTTGACGAAATTCTAGAGGCAAGTAATTTAACGCAATCAGATATTAACTGGTTAATCCCGCATCAAGCTAATATTCGCATTATTCAAGGTATCGCTAAAAAATTAAATTTATCTATGTCACAAGTAGTTGTCACAATTGAAAATCAAGGTAATACTTCTGCGGCTTCCATTCCTTTAGCATTAGATTTAGCTATTAAAGAGAAGCGAGTAAAAAAAGGTGATTTATTACTTTTAGAATCTTTTGGCGGCGGTATGACATGGGGGGCAATGGTTATTCGTTACTAATAGCTAAGTGAGTTATTTAATAAACGCTTTTAAAAATATTATTACCGGTCAATCGATTGGTTTATTTAGCTGTATTTATATAATGTACTGTCCTGTACATTCTAGTACCACAAATAATTAAGTGGTGCTCATTTCAGAGCGTTTAAAAAATACACTACTTATAATTTTTAAATTCTTTTAAAAGATATTTATTAAATAGATAACATTAAATGTAATTGTTCATAGACCATGTTTTAATCACGGTAAGATTGAATTTGGTGTGGTTTTGATTAAAATTGTGCTCAAAAATTGGTGTATAGTCTTTTAGAGTAGTTTAAAGCATGATTTTTGTACATCACATACGGTCTTTTGGTGCGTAGAGTAAGCGTTTATTATTAAATTGAGGCTTTATATGGCAAATTTAGCAGTTGTATTTCCTGGCCAAGGTTCACAATCTATAGGCATGTTAGAGGAATTAGCTAAGAGCTACCCAATTATTCAAGAAACTTTTAATAGTGCCTCAGAGCGTGTTAATTATGATATATGGCAACTTATTCAAGAAGGCCCTGAAGAAAAATTAAACCAAACAGAAATTACCCAAGTAGTGATGTTAACTGCTAATGTAGCTGTCTATAATTTATTGCGTCAGTTAGGTTTGCCACAGCCTAAGTGGATGGCTGGCCATAGTTTAGGAGAGTATGCAGCCTTAGTTTGTGCTGAAGCTATGAGTTTAGAAGATGGTGTGCAATTAGTTGCAAAGCGAGGCCGGCTTATGCAGGAGACTATTCCGCTAGGGCAAGGTGCTATGGCCGCTGTAATTGGTTTGAGTGATGAAGTAGTCAATCAAATTTGCAATGAAATTAGTAACGATTATGAACAGGTTTCTGTGGCGAACTACAATACTATTGGTCAAGTTGTTATTGCAGGTCATAGTCTTGCAGTAGAAAACGCAATCGAAAAAGCAAATTTAAAAGGCGCTAGAATGGCTAAAGTTATTCCAGTCAGCGTCCCTTGTCACTGTTCTTTATTAAAAAACGCTGCTAGCGCTTTTGCAGAAGTTTTACGCGAAGTACCTTTTAAAACGCCTGAAGTCAAAGTTGTAAGTAATGTTGATTTAAGTATCTATGAGGCGCCTAACCAAATTCGTTCTTTATTGGAAGAGCAGTTGTTTAAACCAGTAAGATGGGTCGAAATAATCCAGTTGTTGCAAAAAAATGGTATAGGGCAATTTATAGAATGTGGTCCTGGCAAAGTTCTCTCCGGCTTAATTAAGCGTATTGATAGAGGGTTATTAATATTTAATACTCATGATAAAAACTCAATTGAACAAACCTTGTCTCATTTTAAGACCAATGAGGTTGATTCTATTAATAATTTACCAATCTAATTTTAAAGATTAATGATGATTCAATATAGGGGTTTAAATGGTTAACCTAGAAGGAAAAGTAGCTTTAGTAACAGGTGCTAGTCGAGGTATCGGAAAAGCTATTGCTGAAACTTTGGCACAGAGAGGGGCTTATGTAATTGGTACGGCAACCACTGACGAATCTGCTTTATTAATAAGTAATAGTTTTAATAATGCTAATCTTGCAGGAGAAGGTTTAAAACTTGATGTTACAAGTGCAGATAGTGTCGAGAGTTTGATGACCCAACTTTCAGATGAAAAAAAATTACCTTCAATCTTAGTGAATAATGCCGGTATTACTGCAGATAATTTACTATTACGCATGGATGATGATGAATGGTACCGCGTTATAGAAACTAATTTAAATTCTATTTACCGTATGAGTAAAGCTTGTGTAAAATCTATGTTTAGAGCCAGATGGGGTCGTATTATTACTATTGGTTCAGTGGTTGGCTCAAGTGGAAATTCCGGTCAAGTCAACTATACTACTGCTAAAGCAGGAGTAGTCGGTTTTTCTAAGTCATTAGCGCAAGAATTAGCGAGTCGTGGTGTTACTGTTAACGTTGTGGCCCCGGGTTTTATTGAAACAGATATGACAGATTCTTTACCGGACTTAGTAAAAGAGGAAATGCTCAAGCGGATTCCTATGAAGCGTTTTGGACACGTAAATGATATAGCTGAAGTTGTTGCATTTTTAGCCTCTGATAGTGCAAATTATATTACCGGTGAGACTATCCATATTAATGGTGGCTTATACATGGATTAATGAAAAAAAGGTTTTTTAAGGGTATTCTGGTAAACTTATAATAATTAAGCTTGCGTTCTCTCGAGAAATGAATAAACTACCCACCATATATTTTTTTAACCTTAAGAAAGGAAATACAAGTTATGAGTACAGTTGAAGAGCGAGTTCGTAAAATTGTTGGTGAACAGTTAGGTGTTAAGGAAAATGAGTTAACAAACGATGCTTCTTTTGTTGAAGACTTGGGTGCTGATTCCCTTGACACAGTAGAACTCGTTATGGCTCTTGAAGAAGAATTTGAAACTGAAATTCCAGATGAGAAAGCAGAGAAGATTACTACTATTCAAGAAGCAATTGACTATATTGAAGCAAATATGAACAAAGAAGAAGCTTAATAATTAAGGAGCTATTCATTGAGTAAGCGGCGTGTTGTAGTGACCGGCATGGGGATGGTTACCCCGCTTGGTCTAAATGTAGAAGATACTTGGCAAGCTATTTTGGCGGGTAAAAGTGGTGTTAACTCTGTTGAAGGGTTTGATACGACTGATTTTCCAACTAAAATATGGGCTAAAGTAAAGAATTTTAACATTGAAGAATATGTCCCTCTCAAAGAAGCTCGTAAAATGGATGTTTTTACGCAATATGGGTTGGCCGCAGCTGAAGAAGCTTTAGCTAGCTCTGGGCTTATTATCGATGATAAAATAAGCTTGCGTGCTGGTGTAGCTGTCGGTGCTGGTATTGGTGGTATAGAAACCATTACTAATAACCAAGAAAAACTAATGACCGGCGGGCCACGTAAAGTTTCTCCTTTTTTTATACCTGCTGGTATCATCAATATGGTTGCCGGCCAAATATCAATTAGATATAAATTAAAAGGCCCTAATATTTCGGTAGTAACAGCTTGTACTACAGGCACACATAATATTGGTTTAGCAGGTAGAATGATAGCCTATGGCGATGCTGACGTTATGGTTTGTGGTGGCGCCGAAATGACCACTACGCCACTATGTTTGGCTGGCTTTTCTGCCGTACGTTCACTATCTAAACGAAATGATGAACCTGAAAAAGCATCACGTCCTTGGGATAAGGATAGAGATGGATTTGTTATGGGTGAGGGCGCAGGCATTTTAATCCTTGAAGAGTATGAACATGCTAAATCTCGGAATGCAAAAATATATGCTGAACTAGTAGGGTTTGGTATGTCTGGAGACGCTTTTCATATCACAGCACCCGATGAGGACGCAGATGGCGCCTCACGAGCAATGCTAACGGCTATTGAAGATGCAAATATAAGCCCTTCGATGGTTGATTATATTAACGCACACGGTACTTCTACTTATTTAAATGATTTAAATGAAACTAAAGCCGTTAAAAGAGTGTTTGATGACCATGCTTATAAACTAGCAATAAGCTCAACTAAGTCTATGACTGGCCATTTATTAGGTGCTGCAGGTGCAGTAGAAGCAATATTTACTATCTTAGCTATTCAAGATCAAATTGCACCGCCTACGATTAATTTAGATCAGCCTGATGAAGGATGTGATTTAAACTATGTGTCTCATGAGCCACAATCTAGAAAGATAGATTATGCATTAAGTAATTCTTTAGGATTTGGTGGAACTAACGGCAGCCTATTATTTAAACGTTATACTTCTGTTTAATTAAATAAATTTTATTGTTGAAAGTATAATAATTAAGCCTGGCTTATATATAAATCACTAATTTAACTTCGTTTTAAATAATGTCTACTATACATTTAAAATAATATTCTATGGTTTGAGACTTATTTTAATAATAACTTTCAGTTGGTCAAAAATGCAAAGTATTAATTTAAAGCTTTGCAAGTCTAAATCTTAGTATAATAAGAAATGTATTGTTGTCTTAAACAGTAAAATAATTTAAATTAGATTGTTAATTTATGCGGCCGTATTGCTGTAATTCATCGACATCAAGTACCACAAATTTGTGATATTCAAACAATATTGGAATTAAAATAAATAGATTAAATTTCTATTTTTTCTGTAAGAATAATGACTTTAACGTTTTTAATATCACGTATGAAACAAGTTTACAGGGGCTAATTCATGCACCAGGATAAGCGTTAGCTGTCAATGCTGCAAAAAAGCCTATTATATAAGCAGCGTCTAATATTGGTGTAATAAATGCAAGATGACAGCTCTCCTTTAAAAAATCAACCTGCCCAGGTAAAACAAAAGCGCCCAATCGTAAAAATTGTTGTTAGAACTTTAATCTTATTGGGCTTAACAGCCGTATTGCTTTTAATTTGGCTCTATATGCTTTTAAATAAACCCATGATGACAGCCGGAAAATCTCTTATCTTAGAAGTAAAGCCAAATTCAACAGCCACAGCATTAATTCAAAATTTATATAAAAATGGTTTTATTGATTCTAAATTTACTATAGAAAATTATATTAAATATAAAGGGTTAGCTAATCAATTAAAAGCAGGTGTTTATCAGATACAGCCAGACGAGTCAGCACCAGATTTAATTGATAGAATTGTAGCTGGTGATGTTTTAATAGCTGCGTTTCGAATAATTGAAGGGAGTAATCTATATCAGATTAAACAAAAGCTGTCCCAAGCTCCATATCTTCACTACGAGCCCAATGACTGGCTATCTATTATAGGTAAATACACTAGTGCTGAAGGATTATTGCTTGCGGACACCTACTATTATGATGCTGGCAGTGATGCAAAGCGACTTTTAATAACGGCAAACAAAAAACTATTAGCTATTTTAGATACTAATTGGGAAACAAGAAGTCCAAACCTACCTTATAAAACACCATATGAATTACTTATTGCCGCATCCATTTTGGAAAAAGAAACATCGTTGTCTCAAGAGCGAAAAATTATTAGTGGTATTGTAGTTAATCGCATAAAAAAACAAATGCCCCTTCAAATGGACCCAACTGTGATTTATGCTCTAGGTTCAACTTATTCCGGTAAACTTAGTCATCAAGATTTGGCAACTAACTCTCCTTATAACACTTACCTTTATAGGGGTTTACCGCCCACCCCGATTGCTATGGTTGGTCGCGACGCTATTGAAGCAGCTGCTCATCCTCAGTTTTCAAATTACCTATATTTTGTCGCAAAGGGTGATGGAACTCATATTTTCTCTACAACCTATGAGGAACAGAAAAAAGCAATTGCTCGTTATATGAATAAGGAGAATTAATGATTCCTGGACAGTTTATTGTAGTGGAAGGCCTTGAAGGTGCAGGTAAAACAACTGCAATTGAAACAATAAAGCATTATCTTCAAGATAAAGTAAAGAAAGTTATAGTCACTCGTGAGCCCGGGGGGACTTATATTGGAGAAAAAATTAGGACGTTAATTAAAGAAGCTATTGCTGATGAGCCATTAGATAGTCGCAGTGAACTGTTACTATTGTATGCTGCTAGAGTCCAGCTGATTCAAAATGTTATTCAACCAGCTTTAGCAAGGGGAGAATGGGTAATCGCGGATCGTTTTGAATTATCAACCTATGCCTATCAAGGCGGTGGCAGGGGCATTAGTCAGGCTATTTTAGATAGTTTATCTGAATTTTGCCTAGACAAACTGCAGCCAAATTTAACTATATTTTTAGATATTTCCCCTAAGCAGGGGCTTGAACGAGCTAATAGTCGAGGCCAAACAGATCGTATTGAGCAAGAATCATTATCTTTTTTTAACCGTGTATATCAAGCTTATCAGCAAAAATTAAAGCTGACTAAAAAAGTAGTGATTATTGATGCGAGTATGCCTTTAGAAAGCGTACAGCAAGCTATTTGCTTACAATTAAAAATCTTTTTGGATGAAAATGCATACTGTTAATTTGGCCGTTACGAATCCTGAATACCTTAAATTTTTGCAAACTTTTGAGGAGGGACATAAGCAAGAGCGTCTACACCACGCATTTTTATTACAAGGTTCATCTACAGCGAGTTTAACGGCTCTATATGGCCAAATGATAACTACTCTTTTATGTAAAGAGACTAACAGGCCCTGCGGTGTGTGTAAATCGTGTTTATTGATTAAACATAATGAGCATCCTGATTTATATCAAATTAAACCAGAAAAACCTGGAACTGCTATTAAAGTTGAGCAAATTAGAGAATTACATAACTATTTGTATACTTCCTCACAAGTAGCTAAAAGTAAAGTAATTCTAATTTTACATGCGGAAAGAATGAATCGTGCTGCAGCAAATTCATTATTAAAAATGTTAGAAGAGCCACCAAATGGTATATATTTTATTTTGATAATTGAGTCTATAAGCCAGATGCCAGCTACTATTCTTAGTCGTTGTCAAAAATGGTATTTTACTGATTTTAATTTTAATCTCGAGAATTACATTGCTCAATTTGAACAATATAATGTGGAAAGTTCGCTAGCAACTTTACTTAAACAGAAAGAATTGTTTCTTGATGATTTAATAAATATTAAAAAGAAACAGGTATCTATAAATGCTATTGCAGAAAAATGGTCAGTTTATGATTTAAACGACCTAACTCGGTTTATCTATCTGATAATTGCACAGATGATACATAATTATTTTTCTACTATACCTCTAGACTCAAACATATCATTTAAATTAGAAGAATTAACACGAGGGTTTAAAATTACTTCTTTATTTACTTTGCTTGATAAGTTAAATCAAGCTAGTAAAAATTTAAGCTATAGTATAACTATAAATCAATTACTGACTCTAGAAGATTTATTGTTAAGCTTTCTGTGCGAGTAGGAGTATAAATGATTGACGTGCCTATTATAAATGGAAATTTTCCAACAGAAGCTGCTCTTTATACAGCTTATATGCCTTTTATAACCAATGGCGGATTATTTATAAGAACAAATTTAGTATTGACTTTGGGTACTCAAGTACAATTATCATTAAAATTACTTAATGAAACTAAACCATATACTATTTCTGCTAAAGTCGCCTGGATTACACCGCGTGGATCGCAAGGTAACAAGCCTGCTGGATTAGGCCTACAATTCATAGGTGAAGAAAGCCCGGCATTAAAAAATAAAATAGAAACCTATTTAGCTGCCATGCTAAAATCATCGCAAATAACTGACACAATATAGCTATGTTAATCGACTCACATTGTCATTTAAACCTTCTTGACCTAAACGATTTTGATAATCAACTAGATAATGTATTAGCGGCTGCTTTTCAAAATGGTGTGGAGTCACTTCTATGCGTCTGTGTAGAGTTGACTGATTACCCAATTCTTTGTGAAATAGCTAATCAGTATAAACAAGTTAAAATTTCAGTAGGCTTACATCCTAATAATTTAGTAGAGCACGAGCCTAGCGCGGCAACACTTGTAGAGTTAGCTAAACAACATTCAGCTTGTATTGCTATTGGTGAAACAGGGCTTGATTATTATCGTGTGCTTGAATTGAACGCGCAAAAACAACAGCAAGAGAGATTTCGTGCACATATTCAAGCAGCTATTGCTTGTGAAAAGCCCCTAATTATTCATACGCGTCAAGCGGCAGAAGATACTTTGCAGGTTATGGCTGAGGAAAAGGCAAGCCAGATTGGCGGTGTTATGCATTGTTTTGCTGAAGACTTAGATATTGCTAAAAGAGCCATAGATATGAATTTTTATATCTCTTTATCAGGCATTGTAACCTTTAAAAACGCAGCAGCTTTGCATGACGTAGCTAGAAGTATACCTCTAGACCGATTACTAATTGAAACGGACTCACCTTATTTAGCTCCGGTACCTTATCGCGGAAAACAGAATCATCCAGCTTTAGTAAAGTATGTAGCTGAGGCTATTAGTAAGCTTAAAGGAATTACCTATGAAGAAGTTGCAAGTCAGACTACACTAAATTTTAGGCGTTGTTTTAAACTAGTTTAATTATTAATTAGGTTAATTCCCCATGCAAACTAAAACCCAAGTTGTTATTATTGGAGCCGGTCCGGTTGGTTTAAGTATGGCTATTGGCCTTGCTCGCCAAGGTATTAAGAGTATTATTATTGAAAAGCATGCTTCTACTACGAGTCATCCTAAGGCGCGTGGAATTAATACAAGGACTATGGAAATTTTTAGACTTTGGGAAATGGAAGCCGCTTTACGACAATATCAATTACCTAAAGAAGCGCTTCGCTTTATTTGGTTTGAATCCTTACAAGGAAAAGAGCTTACTCGAATTAGTGCTAAACCTAGACCAGCTCTACACAGCCCAACCTCAATTGCTTTAATTTCCCAAGATTGGGTCGAGCAAGAATTATTAAATAAGGTTAAAGATTATCCCGAAATTACTTATTATTTTAATGCCGAAATGACTGCTATAAAGCAGACAGAAGAATCCGTAGTAACCACTGTAAAAGATACCATAAGCGGTAAAGTATATCATATTAATTCAGCTTATTTAGTCGCTGCAGATGGAGCCTCAAGTCCTGCTCGAAAGCTACTTAATATAGGTATGCTAGGTAGAGAGAATTTAGGTGAATTTTGTAATATTTATTGTGAAATGGATTTAGCAAAATACATGCAGGATAGGCCTAGTATTGGGTATATCTTTACTCGTGAAGATATTATGGGAACAATACTACTATCTAAAGATGGGGCACGTAAATGGTTAGTTGGCATACGTTATGATGTTCGCCCGGATTTATCAAGAGAAAGTTTTACCGATGCGTTTTGCTTGCAAGAAATTAAAAAAATTATTCAAGATGAAACTATTGACATAAAACTCATTAATAAAGCTTTCTGGACAATGGCTGCATTGATTGCAGAACGCTATCGTGTTAAGAGAATTTTGCTAGCCGGTGATGCTGCGCATCGATTACCCCCTACAGGGGGCTTGGGTATGAATACTGGTATTCAGGATGCTCATAACCTTGCCTGGAAATTAGCCGCTGTTATTAAGGGTTATGCTGAGGAAGCATTGTTAGATACTTATTTTGAAGAGCGTGCTCCTATTGCTTATCACAACATTCAGTGGAGTACTAAAAACGCCTTACGTTATAATAAAATTTTTACAGCATTGCAAAGTGGTGATTATAAAACGATGACCGCTGCAATAGAAGAGCAAAATGAGCATGTTAATCAAATTAACTTGGATTTAGGTTTTTGCTATGAAAAAGGGGCAATTATTGCCGAAGAGGCCTTCTCATCGCCTACCGATTTATCTGATTATCAGCCGTCAACTTTGCCTGGTTGTAGAGCGCCTCATTATATTTTAGAAAAAGAGAAAAAAATATTATCAACACTTGATCTTTTTGATAAGAATTTTGTGTTGCTATGTTCGGATAAAACGGATGCTTGGCATAAGGCAGCTTTAAAGTATAGTAATGTACTCCTCATAAGTTATCGTATTGGGGAGCAGGGAGATTTACAAGATCCAGCAGGGCAATGGCTATCAGTTTATCAAATTAATAGCACAGGCGCTGTCTTAATAAGGCCTGATGGACATGTTGCTTGGCGTAGCCGAGAAATGGTTATAAATCCAGATAAATGTCTAAAAGAAGTATTTCAGAAATTATTATTTAAAAAACTTAAATAGCGAAGTGTTAAAATTCATTTGCAAGTTCGATTAATTTCTATAAACAATGCCTATTGCATTAATTTCAATGTATTATCGGAAGCAACTACTAACTCAACTTAATTGATTTATACCTTTAACTTAAAATAGGTCTAAATATTGGATTGGAGTGGATACAGGCATGAAGTTATATGTTGGAATTATGTCAGGGACAAGTATGGACGGAATTGACGTTGCTTTAATTAATCTTACTAAAAATGAAATTATTAACGGTATAACTTGCCCTTATGATCCTGAGGTTAAAGTTAGGCTTAAAGAGACTATGAGCTTAGAGGCTCATGATTTAGGTTATTTTAGTCAGTTAAATACTTTGTTGGGCAGAGAATTTGCGAAAGCAGTTTTATTGTTATTAGAGAAAAGTAACCAAAGTGCACGAAATATTACGGCCATTGGTAGCCATGGGCAAACTATCTGCCATAACACTGCAATAGATATCCCTTATAGCGTTCAATTGGGATGCCCGCATACTATTGCAGAAATGACTAAAATTACTGTGGTAGCTGATTTTAGAACACGTGACTTAGTGGCTGGCGGCCAGGGCGCACCTTTTGCACCAATTTATCATCAGGCTATTTTTCGCGATTTTAGTTTTCCATTAGCTGTTGTTAATGTAGGCGGGATAGCAAACTTAACTTATCTTAAAAATGAGCATGATGTTAGTGGATATGATGTTGGTCCAGGAAATTGCTTAATGGATGCTTGGGTTTATAAGCACTTAGGTGTTGATTATGATAAAAATGGTGATTGGGCAGCCTCAGGTACAGTTATAAAGCCTTTATTAAATAGCTTACTACAAGATTCCTTTTTTTTACGTCAAGCGCCTAAAAGTATTGGTAAAGAATATTTCTCATTAAAATGGCTTAGAAGCTATTTTAATGATGATTATAGCGCTGTAGATATACAAGCGACTCTGCTGCGACTAACAGCAATGGGTATCGCCAAAAGCGTAAAAGGATTAATTTCTAACTCTCACCATTTATTTATTTGTGGCGGCGGAGCACACAATAATGCTTTACTAAATGAACTCACTTATCTACTTCCAGACGTTAGGGTTTTATCAACGCAAAAAATCAATATTAATCCTGATTTTATTGAAGCAGCCATGTTTGCTTGGCTAGCTGATAAAACCTTAAATAACATTGCACTCAATCTTAATTCAATTACCGGTGCCAAACATCCTACAATTTTAGGAGCAATTTATCCTGCAGGGATTGACAAGTTAAATTCTCTTGCGGTGTAATGCATGTTTTCTTTTAGACAAAGATAGTATTTTGAGAGCAGTAAATTCAGAGCCTGGGCATTATCTTAAATTAAATGCCTATATAATTTTTATCTTGTCAGCAACTTTTTATTTATATGAATTTGTTTTACAAGTAGCACCAAGTGTAATGGCTGATTCAATGATGAAAACCTTTAAAGTTGGTGCTGCCGGGTTTGGAATTGTTTCTGCCTTTTACTTTTATGCTTATGCGCCTATGCAACTACCAGCTGGATTGCTGTTTGATCGTTATGGTCCACGTAAATTAATGACTGGAGCGTTGATTTTATGTGCCATTGGCTCATTTTTTTTTGCTTCAACTGATACTCTTTTTACTGCAGCATTAGGGCGATTTTTAATTGGAATTGGTTCTGCTTTTTCCTTTATCGGTGTTTTAGTCCTTGTCTCTCGATGGTTTCCGCCGCAACAGTTTGCTCTACTAGCAGGAATTGCTCAATTAATGAGTTCAGTAGGGGCAATGTTTGGTGAAATGCCATTAGCCTCTTTAATTCAAGCAATAGGATGGCGGCAAGCAAGTTTTGTATTAGCACTCATTGGCCTTGCCTTGGCTTTGTTAATTTGGTTAGTTATTCGTGATTATCCAGAAAAGCACAGGCAGATCATAGCCAAGCGTCATGTACGTGAAGAGTGGCAACGTCTTATACAAGTATGCGGCCGAGCCTATACTTGGATTGTTGGCGCTTATTCCTGTGCGATATGGACTCCAATTGCTGTATTTGCAGCGTTATGGGGGGTACCGTATCTACAACAAAAATTTCACATTACAATCCTTGCCGCTTCAGGATTATGTAGCATGATTTGGTTAGGTATTGGCGTTGGTAGTCCTTTATTAGGTTGGTTAAGTGATAGGATTTATAGTCGTCGTATTGCGCTAATTACTAGTGCACTTTTAGGTTTATTGGCAACTATTCTATTATTGTATGTGCCTAATATTGGCATAAACTGGATGTATTTAATTCTATTTGTATTAGGGCTTGGTGCTGGTGGTCAAACAGTTAGCTTTGCTGTAGTTAAAGATAATAATCCACCTGAATTGGTAGGTACAGCGTCAGGTTTTAATAACTTATCAGTACTTATTGGCGGCGCAGTATTTCAGCCTTTGGTTGGTATTTTTCTACATAATAGTGGTCAATGGCAGCAAAATGAAATCCCTGTTTATTCTTTGATAAGTTATAACAAAGCCCTACTAGTCATGCCCTGTTGTTTTTTTATAAGTTTTATTATTGCTGCATTTATTTTAAAGGAATCTCATCCAGGTGCTATAAAAAAATAAAAATTTATAATATATATCATCAGCCATTAAGCTTTATACTTCGTTGCAAGCTCTTTCAGCTTTCTCTGTGCATCCTTTGCCTCTTTCACTTGCGACTTTTCTAAAATTTAGTGGGTGAGGCTATAGAAAGATTAAATCTTAGTGAAAGGCTTAATTTAATTACAAATTAATTAAAAATTATACTTAAAATGCACTGTGTAACATGCTACATTATTATTTTAAAATATGATTTTTTGTTTAAATGCACTAAATATAGCCTTTCAGAAAGCAGAAAATCTATTAATTAGATTACTGAATTTCACAGTTAGCGACTACAGTTGAGCTACCATGATTGGTAATTTCAACTTCGGCACTAGCATCAACACTGATGGTTAGATCATCATTGTTTTTAACTTTAATCGATACGTGCTGACCTTCTTTAAGGGCATGGTTATTAACTTTGCCAGAATGTTTTAACATCACAGCAGTCAAAACGTTCTTATTCGATTTAGTCACTAATTTACATTTCATTGAAAGTTGCCATACAAATGGGTTTGTCAATATTTTTGCTTGATTAGGCTCAAACTCATAATGCCTAGATGCTAAGTCAGTGGCATAACTAGAGGCAGATAAAGTCAGTGCCATTAAACTAATAAGTCCTTTATTTTTCATTATTATAAGCTTCCTAAAATAAGTTAATAACAGCAAGCCTTTACATAGGATCAAAAATAAAAAATTTTGAAAAACACTTTTCATCAGACCTGCTTTCCATAGTTAGCCCAAAACCAGCGATTAATGAATCTATCGCATAAGTGGCGGGACGGTAAAAGAAGGCTAAAGCTATTTTTTATTTTATATCTTATGCAAAGCATGCAAACTAATCATTTCATAATTTTAATAATTTGTGTAGATTAAAATTATTAATTAATAATCTTAATGACAAGGCAGTTATTTTCAGGAAAAATTAAGTAAGCTAAATAAAAATTTTATTATTATGGATAAAAAAGCAAAAATTCTTCAAGAAAAGTCTCTACATAAAGGATATTTAAGCCTAGCTAAGTATAATTTCGAAGTTTTAAGTTTAGCTAATCAGAAAAAGGCTATTGTGATATCTGAACGAGAAGTTATTACAACGTCAGATTCAGTTTCAATATTGCTTTATCTTCCTAGTTTAGATAGTTTTATTTTTTGCCAACAATTTAGACCAGGTGTTTTTTTAAATGCAACTAATGACAATAGTTTTATTTTAGAATGCGTTGCAGGAAATATTGATTCAGGAGAGAGTCCAGAGGAAGCAGCTTGTCGTGAGGTCAAGGAAGAGACAGGACTTGTTATAAAAAATTTGCAGCTAATTGCTAATGTTTATAAAAGTCCAGGCTTATTAACGGAAAAAAATTATCTGTTTTATGCAGAAGTAGCAAAGCCGCCACAAGGCAAGTTGCATGGTATTGATGACGAACAAATTATCACTCAGGTTATTGAGCGAGAAAAGGTATATGAGTTAATGGATAAAAGACAGCTATTAGATGCTGCTACATTATTAACACTTAATTGGTTTCGCGCTCAAGCTTGAAATTTAATTTTAAGAAAACCTCTAAAGCCATTAGTTTTTTATTAAAGGATTTAATGAAATTATGGTTTATCTATTATTAACTCTATTTATGCTAATTATTGTGATTAAATACAATATGTTAGCAAAGCTTAGTTTATCTCTTAATAAATACATAAGTTGGGAGTCAACCAATTTAGATTCTACTAAAGTTAAGATCAGCAATAGTTTAACTCATAATGATTTAATTAGATTAATGGAGCGGTTTGATTATAAACCTGGCGGAGGAATTTGTTTTGGTTTTACGTTAACTTGGGCACAGGATGTCGTTGCAGTAAGAGAAGCTGTTTTTTATGAACGACTTAATTTAGTCAGAAACGAAAAAGCTCATTTTGCTTCTAAGTTGGGAGTGATTACGCG
This sequence comes from Legionella sp. D16C41, assembly GCF_048541585.1. Classification (NCBI taxonomy): domain Bacteria; kingdom Pseudomonadati; phylum Pseudomonadota; class Gammaproteobacteria; order Legionellales; family Legionellaceae; genus Legionella; species Legionella sp. D16C41. Next base: position 1,632,302 of record NZ_CP183303.1, read on the forward strand.
AAAGATTAGAAGTCATCAATTAATCAATCAGCAAGAAAATCAATTACTAGAAGTAAAGTCATTTATTGAAGCTGTTTGCATTGCGCAATCTCCTAATAACTATGAAGAGCTCTATAATAAGCGCCTAACCCAAACTAATGTCGATAATATTATTAATATTGCTCAGCAAGGTTTAATTTGTGGTGATTTAGCTATTAAGCGGGTTTTTACTAAAACGGTAGCATTTTCTACCTCATCAGAGGTAATACAATACTTTAAATATTTAGCTTTTTTAATTCAAAAATTTGACAATTTAGCCATAGTTATAAGTAATGAGAGACATTCAATAGGCTTAAAAAAAGATGTGCGCGGTTGGTTATTGCTTGATATTAATTACCTATATCGGCAATCACCTGATTATCCTTATCTTATACTTAATGATGAGCAATTAAGTTATCAGTTAAATACTAGTTTTAATGAGCAAGCCCAATTTATTATTAATTTTGATTTTATTGCCCTGGATAATTTAACGCTAAGAAAGCAACTAGCAGCGCTAAATGATATGTTTCCAGTTACTCATAAGCATTTTCTTTTTAAAAATAGCCGTGAGGTTAGCTTTATAGCTATTTGTGCGCAAAGCGGTGATGAACAAAGTATAGCGGAGCTTGTTAAGTTACATAATTCAAGGCGCTACCTCTTAACGCCAGAGGAAATTAGAACTGCCTTAGAATTTGCTATAGATGGTAATCAAATGCGTATCCTGACCTTGTTAATGTATTTACATGGTTTTGATATTAATATGGCTTGCCTTTCTGATGGCACAACAGCCTTAGGTTTAGCGTGTGAGTTTGGGAATTTGTCATTAGTTAAATTATTATTAACGCACACTTGTATAAATGTTGATGCTACAAATTGTAATGGCGATACGCCGCTTATGCTTGCCTGTAAAAAATCTAAAAAAAGCATGGAGTTAATTACAGTACTATTGGAGGCAGGAGCGAGTGTAATTAAAGAAAATGATAGGCATCAAAATGCATTAGCTATTGCTAAAGTAAATGATAATTATGTAGCTATTTCCGCTATCAGAATTTATGAACGTTCTAAATGCTTAACTGATATAGTAACAAATCGAAGAGATTTAAGTTTACTGGAAGGGCAATATCCACCACTTTCTACTCTAGCTACTTATGGCTATACTTTTTTTACATCTCAAAGCCCAGCAGCTCCTATAGAGAAAGCTATCAAGCCAGAATCCTTAGGCAAATGTTCCTTAAATTAAGTCTAAAATTATGTTTATAATTTTTAAACAATCAGCAAATAAAGGACTGTTTATAGATAGATGCTATAAGAATAGACCTCCGCATACCCTATTATGCAAGAGGTCTAATAAGTGACTAAGGCACATCTCGAGTTTTTTCACCGGTATAGAGCTGACGTGGCCGGCCGAGTTTAGAGCGGCTGGCAACCATTTCCATCCAGTGAGACATCCAGCCTACAGTTCTTGCTAGGGCAAAAATAACGGTAAACATATTAGTAGGAATGCCAATTGCGCTTAATGTCAGTCCAGAGTAAAAATCTACATTTGGATAGAGTTTCTTTTCAATAAAGTAATCATCTTCAAGGGCAATTCGCTCAAGTTCCATCGCTAGTTTAAAGAGAGGTGAATCTAGTGCACCTACAGCTTGTAATACAGCATGACAGGTTTTACGCATGACTTTAGCACGCGGATCGTAGCTTTTATAAACCCTATGGCCAAAGCCCATTAAGCGGAATGGATCATCTTTGTCTTTAGCACGCTTAATGTAATGGTTAATATTTTTAACATCACCAATTTCTTTTAACATATTAAGGCATGCTTCATTAGCACCGCCGTGAGCAGGTCCCCATAGAGCACCTATCCCTGCTGATATACAGGCATAAGGGTTTGCCCCTGTTGAACCTGCAAGCCTTACAGTTGAAGTTGAAGCGTTTTGCTCATGATCAGCGTGAAGAATAAAAATAGTATCCATTGCATTAACAATGATTGGGTTAGGTGTAACATTCTCTGTGGGCACACCAAACATCATATGCAAGAAATTTTCAGCATACGACATTTTGTTTAAGGGATACATATAAGGCTGCCCAACTGAATATTTATAACTCATAGCAGCAAGCGTTGGCATTTTAGCAATTAGACGTATAGCAGACATATATCTATCATGCTGATTGTTTAAATCAGTAGAATCATGATAGAACGCAGATAAAGCGCCAACTATTCCAACCATAATGGCCATTGGATGCGCATCGCGTCGAAACCCATTTAAAAATTGATACATTTGTTGATGTACCATAGTATGGTTATTAATAAGACTAACAAAACTCTTTTTTTCTTCTTCGTCTGGTAATTCGCCTTTTAAAAGTAAGTAACTGACGTCTAAAAAATCTTTCTTTTCAGCAAGTTGCTCAATAGGATATCCTCTATAGAGCAACATACCTTTATCGCCATCGATGAAGGTTATTTTTGATTCACAAGCAGCAGTTGAAACAAACCCTGGATCAAAAGTAAATAAGCCGACCTGACTTAGGTTGTTAATATCAATAACATCATTACCAAGTGTAGGACTATAGATTGGTAATTCTACCGGCTCATGGCCCTCTAGCCTAAGTTCGGCAAATTTTTTGGTCATAGCGTCTCCTGAGTAATGGCTTGAGAGCCTAGATGCGTTAAAGCCCAAGACTATATAAAAATGCTGTCAATGAGTCTACAGTTTTTTTTATACCAATTGTGTAATTATAATACAGTTTGGGTTTTTTAAGGGTTTGGTGTTTAAATTATTGGTGCATAAGTGTTTCTTTTAATACAATAATATAATTGATATAAAAGAAAAAGCATTTAATGCTTTTAAGTCCTAAAAGCTTGATTGTGATTGTGATTCAATTAAAGCTATCTGTATGGTATCCTTACAAAATCTTATTTTTAAAATTGCATAAGGATCTTTGTTCACCATGATTTATTCTGCCAAAGAAATTATATCAGTTAATATTGAAGATGAATTAAAGCAGTCCTACCTTGACTATGCAATGAGTGTTATTGTAGGCCGCGCGTTACCTGATGTACGCGATGGTTTAAAGCCAGTTCATAGACGGGTTTTGTTTGCAATGAATGAATTGGGAAATGATTGGAATAAAGCTTATAAAAAATCTGCAAGGGTAGTGGGCGATGTAATAGGTAAATATCATCCACATGGCGATACAGCAGTTTATGATACCATTGTACGTATGGCGCAACCATTTTCTATGCGTTATCTCTTAATAGATGGCCAAGGAAATTTTGGCTCAGTAGATGGTGATAGAGCAGCAGCAATGCGTTATACCGAAATACGTATGTCTAAGCTTGCACATGCTTTATTAGCAGATTTAGAGAAAGATACCGTTGATTTTGTGCCCAATTATGATGAAACAGAATTTGCTCCTTCTGTTTTACCGACTAGAATTCCTAATTTATTAGTTAATGGCTCTTCGGGTATTGCTGTAGGAATGGCTACTAATATCCCGCCTCATAATTTAACTGAAGTCTTAAATGCATGCATTGCTTTAATTAAAGACCCAAGCTTATCTATTGAAGAATTAATGGATTATATTCCAGCGCCAGATTTTCCTACGGCGGCTATTATCAATGGTAGAGCTGGTATTGTTCAAGCATACCAAACGGGACGAGGGCGAATTTTCATTAGAGCCCGTACTGAGATTGAAACTGATGCTCATACCGGCAAGCATGCAATTATTATTACAGAGCTGCCCTATCAAGTAAATAAAGCTCGCTTAATAGAGAAAATTGCCGAATTAGTTCGGGAGAAAAAAATTGAAGGCATTTCAGGATTAAGAGATGAATCTGACAAACAAGGTATGCGTGTTGTTATTGAGCTAAAACGGGGTGAAGTAGCAGAAGTTATTTTAAATAATCTGTATGCTCATACTCAGATGCAAAATGTTTTTGGTATCAATATGGTAGCCTTAGTAGATGGCCAGCCAAGAACATTAAATTTAAAACAAGTTCTAGAGTATTTTATTAAGCATCGGCGCGAAGTTGTAACTAGACGTACTCTTTTTGAACTTAAAAAAGCACGTGATAGAGCACATCTATTAGAAGGGTTAGGAATTGCTCTGGCAAATATTGATGAAATGATAGAGTTAATCAAGGAATCGCCAACCCCACAAGATGCAAAAGAACGCTTATTGGCAAAGACTTGGCAGGCGGGACTAGTAAAAAGCATGTTACAGAGTGCAGGTAGTGATGCTTGCCGACCAGATAATTTATCAGCAGAATTTGGGCTATCAGAAGCTGGTTATCGACTTTCACCAGAACAAGCGCAAGCTATTTTAGAATTAAGATTACATCGCTTAACTGCTTTAGAACAAGATAAAATTATTAAAGAATTTAAAGAGCTTGTAGAACATATTAAGGATCTATTAGATATTCTTGCTTCACCCGATAGATTATTACAAGTTATTCATGATGATTTTATTGAAATTAGAACTCAATTTGGTGACGCTCGTCGTACTGAAGTTATAGCTTCACAAGAAGATTTAACTATTGAAGATTTAATTACAGAAGAAGACGTAGTGGTAACGTTATCGCATGAAGGCTATGTAAAATATCAGCCTTTATCTGCTTACCAGGCTCAGCGGCGAGGAGGTAAGGGTAAGTCTGCAACGAATGTTAAAGACGAGGATTTCATCGAAAAACTTATTATCGCTAGCACTCATGATACACTATTGTGCTTTTCAAATCATGGAAAGCTTTACTGGTTAAAGGCTTATCAATTGCCTTTAGCTAGCCGTATTTCAAGAGGTAAACCTATTATTAATATCTTACCTTTAGCACCAGGTGAGGCCATTAATGCCATGTTACCTGTGCGAGGTTATGATGAGGGTTATTTCGTATTTATGGCAACTAAACATGGTACGGTTAAAAAAGTGCCGCTTGAAGCGTTTAGTAGACCGCGCTCGAATGGAATTATTGCAGTCCATTTAGATGAAGAAGATCGCTTAGTAGGTGTTGATATTACTGATGGCAGTAAAGATATTATGCTATTTACTGATGCAGGGAAGGTTATTCGCTTTGATGAAAAATTAGTTAGGCCAATGGGTAGAACGGCGCGCGGTGTACGTGGCATTCGCCTGCAGGATAACCAGTCTGTCATATCTCTTGTTGTCGCTAAATCAGAAGGTACTATTTTAACCGCAACTGAAAATGGCTATGGTAAACGAACAGATATTGCTGAATATCGAGTTTCAGGTCGTGGCGGCCAAGGTGTTATTTCCATTCAAGTTAATGAAAGAAATGGTAAAGTAGTTCGTGCGCTTCAAGTAGAAGCCGGGGATGAAGCTATGCTCATTACAGATAAAGGCACGTTGGTTCGTTTCAGAGTAGATGAATTATCAGTAATTGGAAGAAATACTCAAGGTGTTCGTTTAATGAACTTACACGCTGGTGAATTAGTAGTTAGTATGCAACGTATTGTAGAACTTGAAGGAACAGAAGACGATTTAATTGCTACCGAAGAAATGACTAATGAATAGAGGTTATAATTTCGGTGCAGGCCCTGCCATGTTGCCTACCGAGATATTGCTTGAGGCACAACAGGAATTATTAAATTGGCAAGGCTTAGGGATGTCTGTAATGGAATTAGGCCATCGGACATCAGAATTTATAGCGCTTATGGAAGAGGCTGAATATTGTTTGCGCCGAATTTTAAATATCCCGCAAAACTATTATGTATTGTTTTTAGGTGGCGCTGCGCGAACACAATTTAGTATGATTCCACTAAATTTACTTAAAACAGGTCAGCAGGCAGGATTCTTTATTACAGGCATATGGTCATCCATGGCTTATGAGGAAGCAAAACGTCTTAAAAAGGCCTATATTATTGCCTCTAGTGAAGAAGCAGGATTTTTAGCAATACCTCCAAAACAAATATGGCAATTTAAAGAAAATACTACCTATATTTACTATACCCCAAATGAAACTGTTAACGGGGTGCGTTTTGCGCCACCGCCGCAACATGCCAATATACCTTTAGTTGCCGATATGACCTCTTGCTTATTAGCAGAGCCTGTTGATATTGCTGATTACGGCTTAATTTTTGCTGGAGCACAAAAAAATATTGCTAATTCAGGTTTAACAATCGTTATTATACGGCAAGATTTAGTTGAAAGTAACAAGCAAAAGAAACTGCCAACAATGCTTGATTTTCGTGTTCATGCTAAAAGTAAATCACTTTACGCAACACCGCCTACCTTTAATTGTTACTTGGCATTAAAAATGTTTAAGTGGATAGAACAACAAGGTGGTGTAGCAGAACTGTATAAACAAAATTGTCAGAAAGCGGCAAAATTATATAATTATATTGATAGTACACCTTTTTATCGGTGCCACATTGATAAAAATGCTAGATCGCTTTTTAATGTTTGTTTTACGCTAGCTAATGATGCGCTTGAAGAGGCTTTTCTTAAACAAGCTGCTAAGAGGGGGTTATTAGCATTAAAAGGCCATCGAGCTGTAGGAGGCCTTAGAGCGAGTATGTATAATTCTATGCCTATCGCAGGTGTTGATTGTTTAATTGAATTTATGAATGATTTTGCCAAGGATAATGTTTTATGAGTGCTCTTGATTTTGTTAGTAGTCCAGTTAAGCAGTTACACGGTGATATTACCGTTCCTGGTGATAAATCAATTTCCCATCGAGCAATCATGTTGGGTGCAATTGCTCATGGTACCACAACTATTAATGGATTTTTGGATGGTGAAGACTGTTTAGCTACCTTAAAGGCATTTTGCTCTCTAGGTGTTTCTATCGAAGGCCCTATAGACCAGCGTGTAATTATCCATGGTGTAGGTAAATATGGGTTACAGCCACCTAGTACGACTATAGATTGTGGTAATTCAGGTACAAGTATACGACTTATGACCGGATTACTTGCTGCTCAACCTTTTGACAGTGTCTTAACTGGAGATGCAAGTTTACTTAAAAGGCCTATGGAAAGAATTAGTAGACCTCTTACTCAGATGGGAGCTGATATAAGTACGACTGAAGGTAAGCCGCCTTTATTTATTAAGGGAGGCCAATCTTTAACAGGTATTACTTATGAAATGCCAGAGGCTAGTGCTCAAGTTAAATCCTGTTTGCTATTGGCAGGTTTATATGCTGATGGTGATACAACTATCGTTGAACCTGGAGTAACACGGGATCATACGGAAAGAATGTTGACAACATTCTCTTACCCAATTCGCAAATGCGACAATAAAATTATAATTAATGCAGATTCTGAGTGCATTGGTACAGATATAATTGTTCCAGGAGATATTTCCTCAGCGGCTTTTTTTATTGTAGCAGCAACTTTAATTCCTGATTCTGATATTTTAATAAGGAATGTTGGCATAAATCCTACACGTACTGGCATTATTCAAATTCTAAAGCAGATGGGCGCGAACATTGAACTAAAAAATAAGCGACTTTATGGTGAAGAGTTAGTAGCTGATTTGCATGTCCGCTATGCCCCTTTAGAAGGTATTGATATTCCTACAACTTTAGTGCCTTTAGCTATTGATGAGTTTCCAGTTATTTTTATTGCTGCTGCTTGTGCTAAGGGGCAAACTCGTTTATATGGCGCTAATGAATTACGTAATAAGGAAAGTGATAGAATTAGTGCTATGGTTGATGGTTTACAGCGACTCGGAATAGAAACACAGGCTTTTATTGACGGGGTTTTTATAAATGGTGGTGTTTTACAAGGTGGTGAAATAGAAAGCTATCATGATCACCGTATTGCCATGGCCTTTGCCATAGCTGGAGCGGTGGCTAAGGATAAAATTAAAATAAAAAATTGTGAGAACGTTGCTACTTCTTTCCCAAGTTTTGTCAAAACAGCTAATATGATTCAACTAGCTATTGAGGAGGAACGTAATGAAGGAAGATAATAGCGTTCCTGTTATTACAATTGATGGCCCTAGTGGAACTGGCAAGGGTACATTATGCTATATGTTAGCTGATCATTTAAATTGGAATGTACTTGATAGTGGTTCAATTTATCGCGTGTTAGCTTACGCTGTTAAATTAAAAGAAATAGATTTTAATGATGTTAATAGTATTGTAGAGTTAGCGCATAAACTAAATGTAAAATTTGAAACAGATCCTCATTTAAAATGTACAGTAATCCTAGATAATCAAGAGGTTTATGAAGCAATAAGAAGTGAGCAATGTGGTCAAGATGCATCAAAAATCGCAGTTATTCCTGAAGTTAGAAAGGCATTACTGGCTAGACAGCGTGCTTTTGCCCAATTTCCAGGCTTGGTAACAGATGGGCGTGATATGGGCACAGTTGTTTTTCCTAACGCAATTTTAAAGATATTTTTACATGCAACCCCTGAGGTTCGTGCACATAGGCGTTATTTACAGTTGAAAGATAGTGGAATTGATGTTAGCCTCGCCGAAGTCATTAAGGAATTATTGATGCGCGATAAGCGTGATACGAGCCGTCAACATGCGCCTTTAACACCAGCTGCAGATGCAATTCTTTTTGATACAACTGGCTTAACGATTGTACAAGTGTTCAATAATGTTTTAAAATTAGTGAACAAGCATCTGGATTTTAAATCACAATTGTTATGAAATTCGGAGTTTAAGCTTCTTATGCTAATGTTAATGACTGACTTAGTATAAGATGTAACTGAATATTGGGAGGCTTTGTGACCTGGACGTCACATGGCTATTTTTTTTACTAGAGAGTTAATTAACATGTCTGAAAGTTTCAAAGAGTTATTCGAGCAAAGCATCGCTGGTGCTCAATTTTATCCTGGCGCTATAATCACCGCAAAAGTTATTGATATCGATGATGATTATGTAACTTTAAATGCTGGTTTGAAATCTGAAGGAATTGTTGCTGTAGAAGAATTTCAAGATAAAAATGGTAAGCTGGAAATCCATATTGGGGACAGCGTTGAAGTTGCTCTAGATTCTGTTGAAGATGGTTTTGGTGAAACGTTACTATCCCGAGAGAAAGCAAAACGTCAAGAAGCATGGCGTAAATTGTCAAAATCGCATGAAAATAATGATACTGTTACCGGTTTAATTTCTGGTAAAGTTAAAGGTGGTTTTACAGTTGAAATTGGTACTATAAGAGCGTTCCTACCCGGTTCCTTGGTTGACGTCAGACCTGTACGTGATCCTTCTTATTTAGAAGGCAAAGAGCTTGAATTTAAAGTTATTAAAATGGATTTGAAGCGAAACAACATTGTTGTTTCTCGTCGAGCTGTAGTAGAAGAAGAAAGTAGTGCAGATAGACAAGCTTTATTAGATTCTTTGCATGATGGACAAATCTTAAATGGTATAGTTAAAAACCTTACAGATTATGGTGCATTTATTGATTTAGGCGGTATTGATGGCTTATTGCATATTACTGACATCTCCTGGAAACGTGTAAAACATCCAAGTGAAGTTCTTACCGTTGGTCAAGATGTAAAAGTTAAGGTCTTAAGTTTTGATAGTGAACGTAATCGAGTTTCCCTAGGCATGAAGCAACTTGGCAATGACCCATGGGTTGACTTAGTAGAACGTTATCCAGTCGGCAAAAAGATGAAAGGCAAAGTCACTAATATTACTGACTATGGTTGCTTTGTTGAGATAGAAGAAGGCGTAGAAGGTTTAGTTCATATGTCTGAAATGGATTGGACTAATAAGAATGTTCATCCAAGTAAAGTTGTTTCTATGGGCGATATAGTTGATGTGATGGTTCTTGAAATTGATGAAGAACGTCGTCGAATTTCTCTCGGTATGAAGCAATGTGTAGGTAACCCTTGGCATCAATTTGCACAAACTCACAGTAAAGGTCAAAAAGTAAGTGGTAAGATTCGTTCAATTACTGATTTTGGTATCTTTATTGGACTTGAAGGTGATATTGATGGCTTAGTTCATTTATCTGATATTTCTTGGACTGTTCCAGGTGAAGAAGCCGTTAAGCAGTTTAAGAAAGGTCAAGAGCTTGAAGCAATTATTTTAGCTATTGATCCAGAAAGAGAACGTATCTCTTTAGGCTTAAAGCAGCTTGAGGGTGATTCTTTTGCAACTTTTGTTGAAGAAAATAACAAGGGCGCTATCGTTAAAGGTAAAGTAGTTAGTATTGAACCAAAAACTGTAACAGTGGACTTAGGTCGTGATGTTATGGGAACAATTCGTGCTAATGAATTATCTGAAGATCGTGTCGATGATGCTACTACTCTTTTTAAAGAAGGTGATGAAGTAGAGGCTAAAATTGTTAATATTGACAAGAAAAACCGTACTATCTCTCTTTCTGTAAAAGCAAAAGATGCTCATGAGCAAGCTGAAGCTATTAAGAAATATTCTCGTAGCGAAGTAGCCGCAACTACTTTAGGGGATCTACTTAAAGAGAAAATGGCTCATAAAGAAGCAGAATAGTCAATTAAATGATGTAATGATATTTTAAAAGCGTAGTTAACTACGCTTTTTTTATCTCTAAATCTAGCTAAAATAGGATTTATGCTTATCTCCAGTCATTTCACTAAAAGCAGTTGGATAATTAACACTGAACTTTTATAAGCAGATAAACCTACTTATTCCTCTAAGATAAGGATTAATGATGCGTATATTAATGATAATTTTATATTTATTTTTGATATTATTAGGGATAAGCTTTGCCGCTTTAAATGCTGCTTCAGTGCAAGTAAACTTCTATGTTGCAACACTAACAATACCTATTTCGTTACTAATAGCTTTGACCTTAGGAGTAGGGTTTTTTATTGGTTTTTTACTCTTTTTGTATCGTTATTGGCGACTCAAACTAGAATGTTTTAAAGTTAGAAATCAATTAAAAATTACTGAGACAGAAATTAAAAATTTAAGAACTATGCCTTTAAAAGATCAACCATAACCTTGAAATAGCTCATCTAATGGCGTCAATTTAAGAACGCTGTCATTTCCAAGTCGGCGAAAATCTACTTTACTGCTTGTACTGTGCCTGTATAGGAATAGATTCCCGCCTGCGCGGGAATGACACAATAAAATCTAGCTAGTATTGGTATCCTTTAAGATACCTTGTCATTTCCGCGTAGGCGGAAATCTATCTTATTGCTTGTACCGTGTCTGTATGGCACTAGGTTCCAGCTTGCGCGGGAATGATACATAAGAATTGTATCTTTTTTATTCTAGACAAAATCTAATTATTTACATATCTTATTGTATTAAAATAAAATAAATTTAATTTAGGAAGAGCTTACATAGTACTAGCAAAATGATCCTAAATCGCATTACAATAAGTTGCTCTCCTTGATTCTGATAGGGATCTTTCCATGATTAATTTATGGCCTTTGTTGTTACCTGCTGCAGCATTATCTGGCTGGTGGGTTGCTAGCCGTAATTATTCATCTAAAGGCACCAAAAATAGCAATTATTTATCACGGGAATACGTGGTTGGCTTAAATTATCTATTAAACGAGCAACCGGATAAAGCTGTAGATGTTTTCATTAAACTGCTTGATGTTGATAGTGATACTGTTGAAACACATCTTGCCTTAGGCAGTCTATTTAGAAGACGTGGTGAAGTTGATAGAGCAATACGCATTCATCAAAACCTTATTGCTAGACCACAGTTAAGTCTTACTGAGCGCAAAGAAGCCTTGCGTGCCTTAGGCCAAGATTATATGAGTGCGGGCGTATTTGATAGAGCTGAACGAATTTTTTTAGAGGCTGTCAAGCTTGGTGGTAATCAAGAAATTCATAGCTTGCACGGTTTATTAGCTATTTATCAACAAGAAAAAGCTTGGGAAAAGGCATTAGACATTATTCAAAAGCTAGAAAGTTCTACAGGCCAAAGCTTGCAGCATCAAGCAGCACATTATTATTGTGAAATCGCTGAGCAAGCGTTGAAAATTAATTTATTTGATAAAGCGCAAAGCGCTACTCGTCAGGCTTTACTTATTGATAAAGCATCAGTCCGCGCAAGTTTATTGCAAGCTTCTCTAGATATAAAAAATGGCCGTTATAAACAGGCACTTCGCTCTTTAAAGCGTGTCCCAGTACAAGACCCAGATTATCTAACAGAAATTATTGAACCCTTAGTATATTGTTATCGCCAGTTAGACGCTATGGAAGAATGCATTGAGTATTTACAACAAACACTCGTTATTAATCCTCGTGCATCAACCATTTTTGTTATTGCTGATGAATTACAGAAAGAAAAAAGTATGGATGTAGCTATTGATTTTGTTTCAGAAAAATTAAGTACTTACCCATCAATTAAAGGTTTAAATCGCCTAATTTATTGGCATTTAGAAAGTGCTCATGGCAAGGTTAAGACCAAATTGCAAATCTTATATACAATAACAAGCAAGTTTTTGGAAAACAAACCTAAATATCGTTGTGGTCAGTGTGGATTTGGTGGTAAACATCTACACTGGCATTGCCCAAGCTGTAAACAGTGGGGTAAAATGAAGCCCGTTTATGGGTTAGAAGGCGATTAGTTAATTTTTTTAAATAATAACCCGGTGTAGTTAAGAGAAGGTTTAAAACCATACTTTATAGACACTTTAAATACTAACTTATTTAATAAATGATTTATAGAATTTAAAATGTGTCCTTTTATCTGTAAAACACTTATTAAAATTATTAAATTTTAGAGAAATTTATGCAATTTATCGATTTAAAAAAACAATATAAACTAATCGAAACTGAGATTTTAAATAGTATTCAAAAAGTACTTAATCATGGTCAATATGTTATGGGACCAGAAATTGCAGCTTTGGAAAAAAAATTAGCTGATTTTATTGGCGTAAAGCATGCTATCGCTAATGCTAGTGGAACAGATGCTTTGTTAATGTCCTTACTAGCTTTAGATATAAAGCCTGGTGATGAAGTTATCACGAGTCCTTTTAGTTTTTTTGCAACTGCAGAAGTCATCGCTTTATGCCAAGCTAAACCTGTTTTTGTTGATATTGATCCTTATACTTATAATATTGACTCCAGTAAAATAACAGCTGCTATAAGTTCTAAAACGAAGGCTATTATGCCTGTTAGCTTATATGGCCAGTGTGCTGATATGGCTACTATTAATGATATAGCTAATAAACACCAGATTGCAGTCATAGAAGATGGTGCACAAAGCTTTGGCGCGACTCATTTTGGACACTATTCGTGTGCACTATCAACAATAGGCTGTACAAGTTTCTTTCCTTCAAAACCGCTTGGTGGTTATGGCGATTCAGGTGCCTGTTTCACTAATGATGATGATATTGCAGCAAAATTACGTGAAATACGTAACCATGGCCAAGAACAACGTTATCTTCATAGGCGTATAGGTTTCAATGGTCGTATGGATACAATACAAGCTGCAATTTTATTAGAGAAAATGAAATTATTTACTCATGAAGTCGAGTTACGTCAAACTGTTGCTAAACGTTATGATGATTTACTTGCGAATATTGTAAAGACGCCCTTTATTTTGCCCCATAATAAAAGCGTTTATGCACAGTATACAATAGAAGTACCTAATCGAGAGGATTTTCAAAACGAATTACAGCGCTTAGGTATTCCTACAGCCATACATTATCCCATTGCTCTGCATTGTCAAAAAGCATTAGCTTATTTAAATTACCAGGCAGGAGATTTCCCCAATGCAGAAAAGGCTAGTAAACATGTAATAAGTTTACCTATGCACCCTTATTTAACTTTGAAAGAACAACAAACAGTAGTAAATGCTGTAAAAAACTGTCTTCACAATATGCGAGTAACGAATTAAATGAATTTTAAAATTATTGTAGCGCTTGATTTTTTTAACCAAAAAGATGCACTTAATTTAATTAAAAATTTAGATCCAAGCAAATGCGCCTTAAAGATAGGCAGTGAAATGTTTACTCTTTTTGGCCCAGATTTTGTACGCAATTTAGTTGCTCAAGGCTATAAAATTTTTTTAGATTTAAAGTTTCACGATATTCCTAATACAGTGGCTCACGCATGTAAGGCAGCAGCTGAGCTAGGCGTGTGGATGGTTAATGTTCATGCCTCTGGCGGTTTAAAAATGATGCAAGCTGCGCGAGAAGCTTTGTTATCTTACGGCTCAAGCAAGCCATTATTAATTGGCGTAACAGTATTAACAAGTATGGCAAGTCAAGACTTACCTTCCTTAGGGATCATTTCGCCGTTAGAAGAGCAACTTAGCCGCTTAGTTAAATTAACTTATGAAGCAGGCCTTGATGGTGTAGTCTGTTCAGCGCAAGAAGTACCATTAGTTAAGTCACTTTGTAAACAATCATTTATAACAGTTACGCCTGGAATACGTCTAACTAACGATAGTTGTGATGATCAGGTAAGAATTATGACCCCCAAACAGGCAATAGCTAACGGTAGTGACTTTTTAGTTATTGGCCGGCCGATTACACGCGCCGAAAATCCTAAGTTAGTCATTAATACTCTTCTAGATTCTTTAGCAAGCTAACAAAATTAACGATAACTATTTAACAAAAAAGTGATAAATTGTTTATTAGTTAGTGGCTTGCTATTCATTTCTTATAAAATTTATGTTAGTTATTAATTAGCTTAATTATTTATCAAGGAGTAAATCTACAGTCTAATGAGCTTAATTGCAGGATTGATAGAGCACGCTTTATTACATAATTCAGCAAGTGACTTACAAATTTTTGAAAACAAATTGCCTGCTATAGCAAATAGAAATAACTTCAAAATGTAAGAGCGAAAGCGCATAAGGATAATAAAAAAAAATTTTTAGAGTAAAAAGTAATCAGCATATCTATAGCTAAGAAGTGCAGTTATGTTTAAGTGCTGCATAAACCACAAATAGTTAGCTCTGATAAAAACGCAACGTTTTTAAAAGGCTATTAGGAGTAGGCTATGAAGCAAGGAAGAGTATTAAGTGGGTTACTGCATCAGAAAGATAAAGAAAATAATAATAGTATTTTATTAAAAAAATTCTTACTTTGTTCCTATTATGGCTGGTTTAGAGTAAATGGACTTCCCCCTGATTCCCAATTTTCCCTAAATGAATATGTATTTGATGATGAGCGAATGATCTTTGATTTTACTCATTTAAGTAAGTCTGCGAGAAACGAATTTTTAAATTGGTTTTTAACACCACATCAGAAAGATGCACATCGCACATTTTTAAGCGGTGCAACCATTAATGATTATCGAGGTTATACCTCAGAGGTAGGCGTTAATTGGTGGGGCAGAGTGACTAATTTATTATTTCATCATAAAAAAACATATAAATGGCATTTAGCACCTTTAGAATTAACTACAGATTATCAATTAAATAGCATCGAAATAGCTGAGGGTGAACATGGTTTGCTTATTGGTTTAAATCAACATGCAACAAAACCTACTGCTAATAAATATCATCTCGATAACGATAATCAAGAAAAGCCTCTACGTAATACCAAGCGAGTATTTTTAAATGACAGTTTAGTTAAACAGCTAATTGCCACTGATTTAAACGCCTGGGATTATAACACTATATTATTTGAACCACATCCTTTTGCAGTTCAGGTAAAATCCCTGAGCGAACGTATTGAAGCAATGCATGAATACCGACATGTTCAAGGTCTTATTTTTTCACTGAGCTGGTATATACGATTATGGCGATGGATTAAGTCCTTATTTATAACTGCAACCATTGCTGAGGAAGTTAAACCAAAAGAAGTAAAAAAACATAAAGCACATGAATTATTAATTAAAAAAGATAAAATTCAAATTTATCAAAGGCCGGACAATGGTGAAATTTTAATTATAGAAAAGCGTCCAGATTTAGATACAAGTGTATACTGCGGTGGTGGCGTATTATTTTTTGGTCATATAGGTGCTTATAAAGCTTTTGAAGACGCGCAAATTAAATATAAAAAATTTGCTGGAAGTTCTGCTGGTGCCGTTATGGCAGCACTTTGCTATTTAGGCTTTTCGTCTAAAGAGATTTTCGAGTTTTTTAAAGGTTTTCGCAAAGAACATTTAATTTTTTATGATATTGATCGGTATGGCTTATCTGATACGCAAGCTTTAAAAGCAGCGCTTGATTTTATGGTGCTTAAAAAAGTTAATGAAATTATTAAATTATATAACTTAGATCAAACTATTGAAGGTAAACATTTTCTAGCTACTCAAGTTTTTAAAGAGGGCAAAATCACCTTTCAATCACTTCATAATCTGAAAAAAGCCTATCCTGATTGTAGTTTAGGAGAAGATTTAGTCGTTACAGCAACCAATATTAAAAAGCGTGAGACACGATATTTCTCCTATAGCTTAACACCGACTATGGAAATTAGTGAAGCCTGTGCAATTTCTGCTAGTTTTCCAGTTATTTTTAAGCCAGCTATTTTTGAAGGAGAAAAATATAATGATGGCGGTATTTTGAATAATTTACCAACGGAAGTTTTTAATGATGATTACTCTACCTTTTTAGAGTCGCCTTATAATAACAGCTTAACATTAATCGCTTTCCAATTTGATAATGGTCATGAACGGGGTATTATTGATAACTTCTTTACGCGAGTATACCGAGAAAATTTTTTGCTAAATTTCATTTATGGATTAGTAACAGGTGTTAAAGATCCGGTAAGTGCTTGGGAGCGTGAGCGTATTAAATTGAGAAATCAGGGTAATCAAGTAGTACTAATTTCATCCGCTGGTATCGGCTCTACCCAATTTAATATTGGTACGCAAGAACAAGTTAGTTTATTTGAAAATGGTTATGAGGCTGCTAAAAATTATATCGATGCTCGTTATCGTCAGGATGACTTAAATTCTGCAGCAGTAAATGAAGAATATTTATATTCAACGTTTACTAATATCCAAGAGGCTATGTATTATGCTTGTTATAGAGGTCGAAGAGATTGGTTTGAATATTTTGCTAGTCAAGCTTTATTAGCAGGCTCTGATGAATATGATATTTATCAACTCAGGAAGCGTTATTTTAAGAAACCTAATATTGATAATACTGATGTAAGTAATGAGACTATTGCTAAAGAAATTGATTCTGAGGCAGAAATTAAAGACTTAAGTAGTAATATAATTTTATTTACCGCTATCTATCCTATTTTCTTAAAACTTCCTTTTAATTTTCTTAGTAATGCTTTTGATTTAAAACTTTACAAATGGGCCAGACATTCTTTTTCAAGTAAGGGGCCTTTAGAGTGTCTTACCTATTTACAAAAATTACAAGGAGAGACTCATCTATTACTTAATATTTTTATTCGCTTATTAACAGATTTTAAAGAAGCATTAATTGATCTTGAAACTTTATGTCGGAAACTAGGCATTTTTGAAACCCTTCTTGGGTCTGCAAATACACTTCATGACCCCATTTATTATTCTCTATGGCACGCTATGGATAATCAAGTTAAAAGGATAATAGATGACTTCGAAAAGATAGAGTGGTCTTCGCTAACTGAGATGTGTAATTCTCTTAAAAAAACTGAAAGTACTAATCCAATATCTGGAAATTTAGCAGCAAATGATCCAATAGTTGAAGCGATCACCGCTAAGCAACCTAATATTGTAGAGGAGCATAGTTTAGCGGAGCCTGCAGCCATGGTTAGTCAATTATCACTTTAAGATGTATAATTAAGCTTTTTTGGGCATTGTAATACTTTATGGCAAAAAAGGATCATAATTATTATTTACAGCAATTGGGAGTAGATATTTGGATTCCTCGTCAAGCTAATTTATGTACAAAAGAGAAACTAGCTGAGTTAGCTAACGTAGTTGCCACTTGTACTAAATGTCCTTTAGCTCAAAGCCGTACTCATACTGTTTTTGCGCGTGGTAATCCCCTAGCTAAGTTAATGATTCTTGGTGAGGCGCCAGGCTTTAATGAAGACAAACAGGGATTGCCTTTTGTTGGCAGAGCAGGTGTGTTGTTAAACCAGATGCTAAATACAATTGGACTTACAGAGGAAGATGTCTATATTGCCAATGTTTTAAAATGTCGACCGCCTGATAACCGGGATCCTAGGCCTGAAGAGATTAATCAATGCAGCGCCTATCTTGCTCAGCAAATTGAGCTAGTAACGCCTAAGTTATTATTAGCTTTAGGTCGTTTTGCAGGCCAATATTTGCTTAAAGAAGCGCAACCACTTAATCGGATGCGTGGACAATTACACCATTATAGAGAAGTTCCTTTTATTGTAAGTTATCATCCTGCTTATTTACTGCGCAAACCAAGTGATAAAAAGAAAGCTTATCAAGATTTACTTTATTTGCAAGCGTTATTAACTAAAGATGATATATAAGCAAGGATTTACCTTAATTGAGCTTTTAATTGTAATAAGTATTGTTAGCCTGTTATTTTTATTTTCTACTTCTTCTGATTACCAGCTTTATGAAAAAAACCAATTACAAATTATTAGTGATAAATTAAAAAGTGCTATCAGATATGGTCGTTATAAAGCGCTTGCTCAAGGCACTACTTTAGCACTTGTTCCTTTAGACAACTTTAATTGGTCAGCGGGAATGGTTTTATTTATTGATAATAAAAAACATAAGCCTGATAAAGAGAATATAATAAGAGTTTGGCAACAATATACGAGAACAATTAAAATAGATTGGCAAGGATTTCAATCAAAGCACTATTTAATTTTTACGCCGATACTTAAAAAAGCGGCTTGTAACGGTCATTTTACTCTTTCAATTAATAATAAAATACAAAAAAAGATAATTGTTAATCGATTATGTTTTACTCATGAGCCTGTTGTTAAAAACAGTTAAGCAATTCAGAAGAAAATACTTTTTATACTATAAACTAACAATCATGCTTAAAAAAGCTTATAATAAGCGCTTTGATAGTTTAATTTTTATTAAATGTCATTTAATTTTCTTAAAAATGAAGCAGTAACGAGTAAACCTTCTGCAGCGCTACTTCCTTGGCTAACGCATCAGCAATCTTTAACTAGGCGTTTACAAAATACTGTTGGAAAAGTTCCACAGTTAACATTACTGAAACAACAATGGCATAAGGTTGACTGGTGGGATCAGCATGTTTTAGGCCTTAAAGAGGGTGAAAAAGCTCTACATCGTGAGATTGTCATCTCTATTAATGCTAGAGAGTGTTGGTATGGGCGCACTGTAATTCCTATAAATACCTATCAACATTATGAAGATTTTTTTGCTCGTTTAAAACAGGAGAGCTTAGGGGAACTTATTTTTGGTAATAATTTAATAACTCGCATGAATCTTAATTATTATTGCATTTCAGCACAATCTATAGAGTATTACTGGTTAAAGCCTTTTTTGCATGTGAATGAAGATTTATGGGCAAGGTTCGCGGTGTTTGCTATAAATAAGCACTTACCCTTTTATTTAATTGAAATATTATTACCAGATCTTTTAGAGGCAACTAATGAATTGGCATAACTATTATCAATTAGCCCGTTTTCATAAACCAATTGGTACTCTTTTGCTTTGGTCACCTACCGCTTGGGCATTATGGGTCGCTAATAAAGGTAATCCACCTATAAGTCTAACTATCTTACTTTTCCTTGGTACTATTTTTATGCGCGCCGCAGGGTGTGTATTAAATGATATTGCTGACCGAAATATTGACTTACATGTTAAACGCACACGAGATAGGCCTTTAACTGCAGGAACCGTATCGCTTAAAGAGGCAGTAGGCTTATTGCTTTTCTTTCTAATTGCAGCTTTTCTTATTTTAATACAGCTACCGTTTACTTGTTTCTATTACGCTTTATTTGCTTTATTCATTACTTTTATATATCCATTTTGTAAACGATTTATTCAAGGTCCCCAGCTTATTTTGGGTATTGCATTTTCTTTAGGCATACCGATAGCTTATGTTGCTTCTAATGTTTTTTTTGATAAAAGTTTATTTTATTTGTTACTTATTAATTATACTTGGATAGTTGCCTATGATACGCAATATGCTATGGTTGACCGTCAAGATGATTTAAAGATTGGCGTAAAATCTACTGCTATTTTATTTGCTAATTCTGATCGCTTAATTATTGGTTTATTACAGTTATTTCTACACCTTCTTTGGATTTTATTAGTCAATTACTTAAGTTTATCGCACGTTTTTTACTTTGTTTGGGCTTTAGGCGCCACTATACTTTTGTATCAACAATGGTTAACTAGTGATCGTAAAGAAGATAACTGTTTACAAGCTTTCTCTTGGAATGGTTGGTATGGCCTGGTCATGTGGGTCGCTATTATATTAGGGTTTAATTTTAAATAAGTGGCTGCACATAGCACATAGTAGCTCGTTCTCACCGAAAGGCTGTTATTTGGTACATTTTGGGCGAAAATCACGCTTCAAAAGGCTCATGTAGAAGACTACACTGCGCTTTTTTAGTATTATATTCGTCCAAACAGCACTTAAATCCAATCTTCTACTAAGATTAGATATATTCTCCAAAGGTCTAATATTAAAGCTTACTAAGTAAGCTGCTTGCTCCTATACGAAACCAAGATGGAGTAATTTTTCTTTTGTTAAGAAAGCTAGCTAATGACATATATAAGTAAGCTTGCCTAGGGTCTTTTATACCGCCAGAAACTTTAAGTCCAGCCTGGCGTTTAGTATCAACAATAGCTTTAAGTATACTAAATGCTGCAAGTGGTGTTGCGCCAATTGCGATTTTACCAGTTGATGTTTTCAAAAAATCACAGCCAATTTCTAATATCTCACTACTAACTTTATAAATTGAGTCTGCGTTGGGAAACGCACCTGTTTCTATAATAACTTTTATTTTTAAGTCATAAGTTTGGCAACATAAATAAATGTCTTGGTATTGTCGTAATGCAGCTTTATGTTGGCCATCTAAATAAATTTGATAAGGAAATACATAATCAATTTCCTGAGCTAGATTAGTGCTACTTAGTTCTTGTATTAAAGTTAAATTAGCAGCTTGTGATTCTTGGCCAGTAGGAAAGTTAACAACAGTTGCTCGTTTAATATTATTTAAATGATTAAAAATAGTTAAATGGTTAGGTAAAACACAAATAGCTGCTACTTGATTAATATTAGCCTTTTCTTGCAATAACTTTAATGAATCAATACTTGCTGATTCATCAAGTAAAGTTAAATCGATTACCGATTTGATTAAATCAGATGAAAACACTGATTCTTCTTTATTAAGAATTTCAAGTGTTGTTAGAAATTCCTTTTCTAAATTAAAATTCATGCAAGGCTTAATATAAATTGTTTAACTAAATGATTTAATTTTTCAGCAGCTTTAGAGGCCATTAAAACCACCGCTTCATGACTATGACTACAAAACGTCAAGCCAGTAGCATAATTGGTAATAGTAGCAATTACAGCAACTTTCATTCCGCAATGATTAGCAACTAAAACTTCTGGTACTGTCGACATACCTACTGCGTCTGCCCCCATAATTCTAAAGGCTCTTATTTCAGCAGCCGTTTCATAATTAGGTCCTAAAACAGAAAGGTAAACACCTTGATGTAAATTAATATCTTCTTGATGAGCTATATGCAGTAAACGCTCGCGCATACTTAAATCATAGGCATTATCTAACGGAAAGAAGCGCGGTCCAAATTCATCATCATTAGGACCAACTAGTGGGTTGCCAGGTTGCATATTAATATGATCCGTTATTAACATTAATTCGCCAGGTCCTACATCTTCACGTAAAGAGCCTGAAGCATTGGTAGCTAGGAAATAATCGCAGCCTAATAAGCGTAAAGTACGCACATAAGTTCTCACAATTTCATAATCAAACCCTTCATAACTATGGGCTCTACCTTGTAAGCATACAACCCCAATTCCTCCTAAGTAGCCTAATACTAAGTTACTTTTGTGCCCATAAACAGTTAATCTAGGAAAGCCTGGCAAATCATCATAGCTAATTGTTACTGCATCTTCTAATTGCTCAGCAAAGCTACCTAATCCTGATCCTAAAACTATACCAATAGTTGGTTTAAAATTTGGTAAACGATTCATAATAGTTTCAGCAGCTCTATGGGCAGCAGTCTTTTTTACAGTATTCATAATATTTCCAAAATTAGGTTTAGCTATTAGACGTCTTCTGAAACTGCTATTGCTGGCCAATCTCAAATAAAAAAAGCGCTTCAAGATGCTCATTTACTTTAGGTAAACTGCGCTTTTGCAGCGCCATTTTTGTTTGACCTTGTCTTAGCACTAACAGTTTCTAAAGAAGTCTACTAGAACTTTTGTGTAATATTTGCACTAATTATCTTCTGTATAATAACGCTAGTATGTTAACAGTAAAAATAAAATTTATAGTTCATGCAAAAGCTTTTCATGTTTAGCTAAAAATTAGATTTCAGTTAGAGGCTAATTTTATCTGAAAGTATGATTTGTACCAACTATAGATAAAATAAAGTTATAATTTATTTTAAATATGTAAGAGAACTACTTAATTAGATAGTATTAAAGTTGGCAAATTGCTAAATCTAATTGAGCATTCAATTCCTTAACTTCGCGCATAGTCGCTGCCTCACATAGTCTTACACTTAATCCATAATGCCCAAGCTGCATTCGTGGGACTATACCAAATGATTTATCCATACGTAAAAGAATTAAATGACAAGAAGGTTTAGGGGGTAGGGGGCATTGATAAAAGCCATTGCTAGTTTGAACCTCTTGAAATTGAGCTGTATCACGTAATAATTGTAAATACAAATTAACCACTGAGTAGAGTGTATATAAACATGATTGCCATAAAGTTAAATCACGTTGACGTAAGGTAGAACTAGATTCTAGCCATAATAATAATTGTGGCGAGAGCATCTCTGCATCAATATTAGGCTGAGCTATTCGGATTGAATGCAGAAATGGATCGGAATGAATTTTCTCGCCAAAGCGTCCAGCAACGTGAGTTAACGTATAAATTTGTGCATGTAACTTTTGATTTAAATCATTAGAGTCAGCAGAATTCGTCTTATTTAAATGATGTTCTATCCGCATCAATTCTTTTAGAAAACGGCTTTTTAACTCTGGTTTCTCTATAAGTTGTATAATTTCAATAATGTTCTTTAAAGCATAATGATGAATCACAGGATGAGTCTCTTCACAAGCTTGAATAATTGTTTGATAAAGTGATTCTAACCGTAGGGCAATTTTAGGCAAATATCCTGTTGCTAATTGAAAAATAATAGTATTAGAAGCCATAAAACTTTATTCTTTAAGAGCAATTATTAAACACTAGAGTTCCTTAAAACTGCTATTTTAGAATAATTTTAAGCGAAAAAATTCAAACTGCTTATTTACTTCATGTAAACTGCGCTTTTTTATTCCTTTCTCGCCTGATTTTTATTTCAGTACTAACAGTTTGGTAAGAACTTTAATTATTAAAGTTACTGTGAAAAGATTTATGATGACTTTTCAAGGGATAATTGTAAATACTTTCTATGTAATTTTCTTATTTTAGTTTCTAATTGCTCTAAGTTGCCATCATTATAAATGATATCATCGGCAAGCTCACGACGTAGTGTTTCACTGGGTTGAGTTGCAAGTATTGCCAAAGCTTGTTCTGCTGAACATAAATCACGCTTGCTAATACGATTGATTTGTACGGTAGATGAAGCAAGGATAGTTAAAATTCGATTTAAGTAAGGATAATCAATTCGATTTGTTAATAGAGGGATTTCAATAATGCAATAAGGGCCTTGACTGCTTTTGGCTTTAACTTCAATTGTTTGGCGAATTAAGGGATGTAATAAATTTTCTAACCAGATTCTTTCTTGTGGATGATTAAAAACAATCGTTCTTAATTGAATTCTATCAAGCTGCCCTGATTGAGTAATTACTTTGTCACCAAAATGCTCTTGAATTTTTATAAACGCAGGTTGACCAGCTGCTGTAATATCGCGTGCAATTTCATCCGCAATGATTATTCCTGCCCCTAACGATTTAAAAAAAGTAATTGCTGTGGTTTTGCCACTGCCAATGTTGCCTGTTAAGCCTACACAATACATTATTTTAATCCTGTAAAATACTACTATCTTTGCAAGTTAATAAATTAACATAACAGGTATTAGGAAAGGCACTATGTTGTTGGCAATACGCTTTAGCTGCAAGGGCTGCATCATCGCTATTAGGATAAAAATTACTTTTCCATGCTTTTGCCATCTGGTCTAAAGCAGTACATTGCCAGGCTGGTCTTACCGATTCACCGTTGACAAATAGCTCGCAATCTCCCTGGAAAACTCGGCAGGTTTCAGGTGAGCGACTCATTTTTTTGCAGGCCTCCATCGCTTTATTAACAGCACTTCGCTGATAACTACTTTCAGCGAGCCATTCTTGCTTTGCATTATCTTCTGCTTTGCAATGCCATTGTGCTAATACAAGTTGAGAATAGATAAAAGAGCTTACTAAAATGTAAATTTGTTTTTTATACATGATGTTTCCCTGTATTGACTATCAACTCGTGCAATTGTTGAAAATTAACAGCTTTAGAAAAATACCAGCCTTGTAAAAATTCAACATTTCGCAAATTTAAATAATTAAATTGTTGCTCAGTTTCAACACCTTCAGCAATAATGTTTAATTTTAATGAGTTAGCCATGTTAATAATGGCATCATTTAAAGTTTCAGTTATTGCGCCAGTTCCAATCGATTGAATAAATATTTTATCTATTTTTAAATAATTAAATGGGAAATGTTGTAGATACTTAATACTAGCATGCCCCGTACCAAAATCATCTATAGCTAAAGAATACCCTTTTGCTCTTAGCTCTTGCATTTTATTAATAATGTATTGCTCATTTTCTTCAAATAGTTCTCTTTCTGTTAGTTCTAACATAATCTGTTCTGGCAAAATATGGTAATAATCACAAATTCTTACGAAGTCATTAAAAAAAGATTCACTCTTAAAATGACTAGGGCATAAGTTAAAACTAAGATGAAAACTAGGGTTATTTGCAAAAAGATCTTTACTTTCAGATAATGCCTTTTCAATTAATTGTAAAGTAATGGGTACAATAAGCCCTGAATGTTCAGCATCTTCTATAAAATAATCAGGCATAATTAACTCATTTTCATTATTGACCCAGCGAATTAATACTTCTGCGCCATAAATTTGCTTTGTTTTGCTAGAAAATATTGGTTGATAAGTAGGATAAAATTGTTGCAATTTTAAGGCGTCGTTTAAAGCAAGCGTAATTGAAAAATGTTTATTCATGGTTGCTTGAAAATAACGATGTAATAGCCAAGAGAGTAACAAGAGGGGTAAAATAGTTAGTAATAAGCGAAATAATAAATTTTTCTTTAAATCTATTCCCGCGGTACTAATAATTAAATTAACATTTTTTAACGATTCTAAGGGCATAATTAATACTTTCTTATTATCGTTTTCTAAATCCTTGATCGTAATTGGTGTAACTGGTTGATCAGTGATTAGGGTATTGCTACCTAATATAATTTGCTTTTTCTGCGTATCATATAAGCTAACTGCTTTAAAATCTAATTCATCAATATGGATAAGCAATTCAAGTGAAGATTTTAATAAATAAACTCCTAAATAATAATCATGATAAGGCCGCTGAAGTAAAAAAAAGTCATTGTCAACTTCTTTTGTTTTCATTGGTCCAAGTAGTACTTGCTGTTGAATGTAGGGATTAGGTAGAGGTGCTTTAGGATCAAATGTCGTACAAACAAATTGATTAGTAGGGTTGTAAACAATAATACCTGTAATAATAGGACTGTTAAAAACAATAGATTGTAATTGAGTTAATAAAGAGGATTGACAATTTTTAACTTGGTTTTTATCAAGTGGTAAGAGATCGACGGCTGCAAAAATAGAATCAACAAAATTATCTAATTTATAAGCTAGATGACTTGCTTGTAATTGAAGTTGGCTTAATTGTTTATATTTTAAATGCTCCCACTGATAAAAGCTAATAACTAGAGCTAAGAGCAATGTTAAAATAGCCCAAGCTATACTAAATTTTTGTTGTAAATTATCACCAGAAGCCTGTTTAACCATAATTTTAAGTCATATCGTAAACTTCATAAATAGAGTTTAGAGTGATTTCTGCCAAATGCATAATAGTTTGTTCATCAGTATTTAAAGGTGGCAACCAATATAATGTCTTACCTAAGGGTCGTAAAAAAGCTCCTCGTTTTAATGCCTGCTGGTAAAATTTAAAACCTATTCGTTGATTAGGTAACTCAGCAAGATCGCCTGCAACTAAGGCACCAATTGATCTAATATTAGTTAATTTTCCAGTTTTATTAGCAATTTCTTGAAAAAGTTCAAGCATTAATTTTCCTAATACAGTGGCCTTGTGATTGAGATTTTCTTCTTCAATAGCACAAATGGTTGCTAATGCAGCGCTGACTGCTAATGCATTGCCGCTATGAGTATGTGAATGTAAAAAAGATTGCCCTAATTCATAATCAGCATAAAAAAGCTCATAAACGGCATGGTCAATCATGACGCAACTAAGTGGAATGCTGCCTGATGTTAGTCCTTTAGAAAGGCAAATTAAATCAGGTTCAATAGCTGCATATTCACAAGCTAACCATTTTCCGGTTCGTCCAATACCGGTCATGATTTCATCAGCAATAATATAAATACCTTGCTGCTTAGCCCAATTACATAGTTTATTTAAAAAATCTGCACTATAACAACGCATTCCACCGGCGCCTTGAACAATAGGCTCAATAATCACAGCACATAGTTCATGTTTAAAGGGTTCTATATTTTTAAGGGCGGCTTGCCAATAGTTAAAGGCATTTTGCCAAAGTGGATCTTGCTCACCGCTAACATACGGGATTGAATCAATAAAATGACAAGGAAGCCCAAAATTATTATAAGGTTCTTTATAAATACCTAAATCGCTAACACTTAATGCGCCTATTGTCTCGCCATGATAGCTATTTCTTAAAGAAATAAATTTTTGTCGTTGCATTTGCCCTTTTATTTTTTGTGCATGTAGAGTTAGTTTAAGTGCAATTTCAACTGCACAAGAACCATCACTTGCGAAGAAAAGGTGTTGATTTCGCGTTATCTCAGCTAATTTTTGACCAAGCGCAGCCAAAGGAGCATGCGTAGTTGTCGTGGCAATAACATGTTCAAATAAAGTAAGTTGCTTTTGAATAGCAGCGGTTACTGCAGGGTGTCCATGGCCTAACGATTTACACCACCAACTTGAAATTCCATCAATTAATTTGCCTGCGCTTGTTTCCAGATAGCTTCCTTGTGCCTTATAAACAATCACTGGGAGGATTTGCTCAAAATCTTTCATTTGCGTGCAAGGGTGCCAAATGTGATTTAAATCTTGCGTAATAATTTGTTCCTTGTTAACCATAATTAAATTTTAAGTTGACAATAAAAACCGGCACTTTATCATGTAGAAAAAAATAATAAAATGGATAGTTTTGTGAATAAAAATATACTGAGCTGGACTAAGTCTGAGATTGAAACTATTTATACGCAACCGTTTAACGATTTATTATATGCAGCACATGACTGCCACCGCCAATATCATCAAGCAAATCAATTGCAACTAGCTGCCTTATTAAATATTAAAACTGGTGCTTGCCCTGAAGATTGTGGCTATTGTTCACAAAGCGGACATTACAAAACGGATATTCAAAAAGAGAAATTGCTCTCTGTTGAAGAAATTATTGCAAAAGCGAAACAAGCTAAAGATTCTGGCGCTACTCGATTTTGTATGGGAGCAGCTTGGCGAAGTCCGCCAGATAAGGCTATGCCTAAGATTATAGACGCTATTAAGGAAGTCAAGAATTTAGGTCTTGAAACATGTATGACGTTAGGAATGCTTAGTACAGAGCAGGCAAAAATGTTACATGAAGCAGGGCTTGATTTTTATAATCACAATATTGATACCTCACCTTCTTATTATGACAAAGTAGTTACTACCCGCACGTTTGCAGACAGACTCGCAACTCTTGAAGAAGTGCGCAAATCGGGAATGAAAGTATGTTGCGGTGGTATCTTAGGTTTAGGTGAAAGCAGAGATGATCGCATTGAATTTTTACTAACTTTAGCTAATCTACCTTCACCGCCTGAGAGTGTTCCTATAAATAGTCTAATTCCTGTAGAAGGTACACCACTTGCTAAAGCAAAACCCATCGATGGTATCGAGCTTGTACGCACTGTTGCAACAGCCCGTCTGTTAATGCCTAAAAGTATGATAAGGCTTAGTGCTGGGCGTACTAAAATGAGCGATGAGCTACAAGCATTATGTTATTTCGCTGGGGCTAACTCAGTTTGGGCCGGTACAAAATTATTAACTCAAAAAAATCCAGAAATTGATAAAGATCAACAACTATTTAATAAATTAGGATTGCAAGCATCCTTAGCATGATTAAACAGCTATTAAAGCAACATAATAGGTTGTTGAAAGAACAAGGCTTATATAGAGAGCGTTTGGTTATTGATGAATTTAAGCATCCTACACTGAACTTTAGCTCAAATGACTATTTATCTTTAAGAGAAGATAAACGGGTTAAGCAAGCTTATAGTAATGGATTTAATCATTATCCTTCAGGTAGTGGTGCTTCGATGTCTGTTTGTGGTTATCATAAAATCCATCAAAGCCTTGAAAATACTTTTGCCCACTATTTAAAGGTAGATAAAGCTTTACTGTTTAGCTCAGGTTATGCCGCTAACCTTGGTATTATTTCTTTATTAGCTAATTTGAAATGTCATGTATTAATTGATAAAGCAGTACATGCTTCTGTTTATGATGGTATTAAATTAACTAAAATAAATTATAAACGTGTTTTACATAATAATTATGATGATTTAACAGCAAAAGTAGCTACTGTTGGCAATAATTCGGTTTTTATGACGGAAGCTATTTTTAGCATGAGTGGTCAACAGGCTGATTTACAAAATATTAATCAAATTTGTGCAACAAAAACTGTACCCATTTTTGTTGATGAGGCTCATTCTTTTGGTGTAATGGGTAGGCATGGCTTGGGCGCTGTTAATTACTATCAGTTAACTCAACAACAAGTCCCTATACGTTTAATTACCTTCAGTAAAGCGTTGGGAGGGCAAGGTGCTATAGTTGCAGGTCAAGGGGAATGGATAGAAGCATTATTTCAATACGCACGCTCAAATATTTATTCTACAGCTCTAAGCCCTGCTTTAACTTTTGGATTATTAGAAAGTTTAGCATTACTTGTTACTTTAGATGACAGGCGGCAAAAACTAAGAGAGTTAATGCAATACTTTCAACAACAGGTTAGAAATTCGCCACTGCAGTGGCAAGAGTCTCATACGCCAATCCAACAATTACAACTAGGCTGTCCTCATAAAGCGCTATATTATGCACTACAGTTAAGAAACCACGGTATTATCTGTCAAGCGATACGCCAGCCCACTGTATGTCGTAAGGCTACTGGGTTACGAGTGGTCTTAAATGCCAATCATGAGCAAAATGATATTGATAAGTTGTTTTATAGGTTGCATCAAATTGACTAAATTAAATATTAATAAAATAGGAAATAATGATAAGACTTTGGTTTTTTTACATGGCTGGGGTTTTAACCAACTAATCTGGAAGTCGTTATTACCAAAGTTAATGGAGCAATTTAGTATTTATTTAATTGATTTACCTGGTTTTGGACAGAGCTCCTTGATGAATTGGGAAAAATTTAAAGCCGAGCTGTTGAATCATTTACCAAAGCAAGTAGCCCTAGTAGGCTGGTCATTAGGTGGGCTTTTCGCCACTAGACTTGCTATTGAAGAGCCAAAGCGTATTTCACATCTTATTAATGTAGCCTCTTCACCTTATTTTATAAAAGATACCTACTGGCCCGGAATTAATCAGCAAACATTGGCCCAGTTTTATACAAATTTAAGTCAGAATCCGGAAAAAACTACCGCAGAATTTATTGCTTTACAATTACAAAATTTTTCCCTAAATACTTTTGATATTAAGTCTGAGGTTTTTTCATCGTCCAAAGAAGCGCTTGCTAATGGCTTAAATATTTTAGCAAATTGGGATTTGCGGCCCTCTTTAAACCAACTTATCAGTCAAACATGTTATATGTTTGGTAGATTAGATGCGATTGTTCCTAGGCATTTATTGCCGCGTATGCAAGAATTATATCCGCAATTTAATTATATTTTATTTCCTAAAGCAGCACATATGCCTTTTATAACTCATCAAGCCGATTTTATTGATAAGCTTAGGAGTTTCGTATTATGAAACGATATTTTATTACCGGTACAGATACCGATTGTGGTAAAACTTATGTCACCTGTATGCTTTTAGCTTATTTAAATCAAAAATATAAAGCACAAGCTATAAAGCCTATAGCGAGTGGGTGTGAAGAAGTTAAAGGCCAGTTAGTTAGTCAAGATGTAGTACGTTTACAGGCTTATAATGCTGATGAAAATACTTCTATTAACTATTGGAAATATAAAGAACCTATAGCTCCTCATCTTGCAGCGCATTTGGTAAATGAAGAGGTAACTGCAACTCAAGTTATGCAATTTTGCGAACAAACAAAATTTAATTATTTTGATTATTTATTGATTGAGGGGGCAGGAGGGCTGCTTGTTCCATTAAACAATCATGAAACTTGGCTTGATTTTTTAAAATTATTTAATATCCCTGTAATTTTAGTAGTTGGCATGCGTTTAGGGTGTATCAATCATGCTTTACTAACCGATGCTCTACTTAAGGCACATCAAGTGCCTTGTTTAGGCTGGATAGCAAATGATGTTAGTAAAGAAATGTTGTTTAGAGAAGAAAATATTAGCACTTTAAAAGCAATGATGCATATGCCATTCATTGGTAGAGTTTATTATGATGCATTGAATCATTTTAATATAGAATTTGATAATAATTTGTTAATATAACAAATAAAACCATGAGTGATTTTGTGATAAAACTGTAGAGAGTAACCGTAAGAAGTTTTAACTTATCTAAGTTATATTCTTTAGATTTTTTAGAAGCTCTCACTTCTAGCGATATCACGGAGTTTATCCAATTTGGTTATCTGCTTGAGTTTAGGTATAATCTGTAATAATTGACTTAAAAAAATACTTATTGGTTGCATTTTATTCCATATAATAATAGTTTTTTTATATTTATACTTATTCAATCGGTGTTGCGAAAAGATTAAATTTTTTTAAACCATAATTTATACTAATTATGCATTGTTTATGCTCAGTTAGTTGGTTATAATTTGTCTCTATTTATTTAGCATTTTATTATTGAAATTTTAGTTAAGATCACTATATAAAAAGTGGCTTGAAATATTAGCTTTATATTCTTCTATTCCTCTAAACGTTTTATTACGGAGATTCATGGATGCCAATTTATGAGTATGAGTGTTCAAATTGCCATCATAAATTTGATTTAATGCAAAAGATAAACGATACCCCAGCAACGCAATGTCCTCAGTGCTTTAAGGATACGGCAGTAAGACTAATTTCAGCTGCAGGTTTTCAGCTAAAGGGTAGCGGCTGGTATGTGACAGATTTTAAAAATAAGGGAACTGCGCCGGTAAAGCAAACAGATAGTACTAAAGGTAGTGGAAGTGATGCTGAGAAAAAAACGACTGAGAAAAAGACTGATAAACCAAAAGGTGAAAAAGATTGAAACCTAAATCAATTCGCAGCGTCATTTTTGCAGGTTTAATAATTTGGCTGCCTATTTTAGTTACGTTTGTTGTTTTAAGATTTATTATTGATCTCTTAGATTCAACCATTGCTCTCCTACCGAGTGCTTATCAACCTGAGCATTTGTTCGGTGTTCACATACCAGGCTTAGGAGTGTTATTATCTTTACTGTTATTAATCATAACAGGAATGGTTGCAACTAATATCCTTGGCCAACGTTTAATGGGCTGGGGGGAAGCAATACTTGCTCGTATTCCGTTAGTGCGCTCAATTTATAATACCGCAAAGCAAATCATTCAAGCTATTTTGGCTACAAATAGCCAAGCATTTCGTAAAGTTATGTTGGTTCAATATCCAAGAAAAGGAGTTTGGACGCTAGCCTTTCAAACGGGTATGGCAAATGATGAAATTGCATCACATACGGGTGAAGAAATGGTTAGTTTATTTATTCCTACAACGCCTAATCCAACATCTGGTTTTTTAATTATAGTGCCCAAGCGAGAAGTTATTGAGTTAACAATGACAATTGATGAGGCTTTGAAATTTACAATTTCTTTAGGCGTTATGCCATCAAAAGAAAATACAGCTCCAGTTACTTACCCTTATTAAAATAGGTGTCCCATGCGATCACATTACTGTGCAAAAATTAATGAAACAATGATAGGTCAAACTGTAAGCATTTGTGGATGGGTACACAATCGTCGTGATCATGGTGGAGTGATTTTTTTAGATATTCGCGATCGTAGCGGTTTGGTACAAGTGGTTTATGAACCTGAACTAGCACCTATTTTTAAAATAGCAGAAAAATTACGTCATGAATTTGTTATTCAAGTTAAAGGTAAAGTACGTGCTCGTCCCGAAGGTATGGTTAATCTTAAGATGGCTACAGGGCAAATTGAAATTTTAGGACTTGAGCTTGATATCCTTAATCAATCGCAGTTACCACCATTTTTACCAGATGAATATCAATCGGTAAATGAAGATTTACGTTATCGTTATCGCTATCTAGATTTGCGTCGCCTTGATATGCAAAAGAATTTAATTTTAAGGCATAATTTAATTAGATGCATACGTGACTATTTAAATGAACAAGACTTTCTCGATATTGAAACACCGATGTTAACGAAAGCAACACCGGAAGGTGCTAGAGATTATTTAGTTCCTTCACGAGTACATCCTGGCTCATTTTATGCCTTACCGCAATCCCCGCAACTATTTAAACAATTATTAATGATGTCAGGATTTGATAAATACTATCAAATTGTACGTTGTTTTCGCGATGAAGATTTACGAGCTGATAGGCAGCCTGAATTTACTCAGCTTGATATCGAAATGTCTTTTATTGACGAGCAGGCCGTACAGCAGTTAATTGAAGGTATGTTGGCAAAAGTTTTTAAAGATATTTTGCAAATTGAATTAGCACTTCCTTTACCTAAAATGAGTTATGCTGAAGCTATGCATCGTTTCGGTAGTGATAAACCAGATTTACGTATTCCATTAGAATTAGTCGATATAGCTGACTTAGTACAAAACTCAGAATTTAAAGTATTTGCTGCAGCGGCGCAAAGTAATGATAGCCGAGTTGTTGCCTTAAAATTACCTAATGGGACTAAATTAAGTCGTAAGGAGTTAGACGATTACGCCAAATTTGTTAGTATTTATGGCGCTAAAGGCCTAGCTTACATTAAAGTAAACGATCGGACTCAGGGTATAGCAGGGTTACAATCACCCATTATTAAGTTTTTAGCAGAAAATACAGTAAATGCTATTTTAGATAGGCTAGAGGCCCAGACAGGTGATGTTTTATTTTTTGGTGCCGATAAAGCCAATATTGTCAATGAATCTATGGGAGCGTTGCGAACGAAGCTTGGTCATGATTGTGGTTTAGTTCAATCTGATTGGCAATTATTATGGGTTGTGGACTGGCCAATGTTTGAAATTGATCCTAAAACAAATGCCCTGCAGCCTATGCATCACCCCTTCACTTCACCTAGACAACTTGATAAAGAAGCGCTTAAAAAAGAACCTACTAAAACGTTAGCTAAAGCTTATGATATTGTGATCAATGGCTATGAAATTGGTGGAGGTTCTATTCGTATTCATCAACCTGAGCTGCAACAAGTTGTTTTTGATTTAATTGGTATTAATCAGCAAGAAGCAAAAGATAAATTTGGCTTCTTATTAGATGCGTTGCAATTTGGTTGTCCTCCCCATGGTGGTATAGCCTTAGGCGTCGATAGGCTAGCTATGTTATTAACTAATTCTACATCGATACGTGATGTGATTGCATTTCCTAAAACACAATCTGCATCATGTTTATTAACTAATGCGCCTACACCGGTAGGCCAAGTTCAACTTAATGAACTGGGAATTCGTCTTGCACCTAATTTATCAACATCCGAGTAAAATACAAAAAGGATGTTTTACTATGCTAAGGAATTGGCTAAGTTTCATGGTGGTAGTGCTTTTATTGAGTACTACCACGGCTTTTGCCCGCTCCTCAACCATTAACTCTAGTAAACTCATTGAGTATTTAACACAAGAAAAAACAAATTTAACTTTATCTATCAATGAGGCTAAATTATTTTCCTCTCCCGCAACGGAGGAAGAGTATTTAAAGCGGGTGCAGCAAAATGAAGCTTTCATGGCTTTAAACAAAGCAAAAATTACTAATTTAGAAAGTTTTCAAATCACCCAAAAGAAATTGCAAGCTGATTTTGGTTCACGTCTGAAGCAATTGCAGCAATTTCCAATAGCTGATGTGCCTAAGATTAATTCTCAAGCTAAAATTGAACGTATTAATGCGCTTAATGAAGTTAATAAGAAAACTATAGAGCTTATTAATGAGAATTTAAATTTAGCTAATCGTTATCAGGATTTGTTAGTTGAACAAAGCCATAAGCTTGAGCTTTGGAAATTAAAAGTACAAATGCGTCAACGTTTGGATAATTTACATGCTGAAGAAGATAAATTAAATCAATCGTTAGATAAATTATATGAGAATAGCTTAGTTATTCAACAAAAAATTAAAGCTGAAACCAATCCTAAAGCTAATTATTTACTTGATGCAAAATTATTACTAAATAATCAGGTTATAAACCTTACCCAACATAAGATTGCAAGCCTTAATTTACAAAGGAAATTAATTAAAGCAGATTATGAGCTATTAAAAACGCCAGATATCCGTACTTTGCAAACGGTAACTGAAGTTTACAAAAGTACCATTTTACAGCTTTCAGATATGGAGCTGGTGTTAAAGAAAATGGTAAATACCTTAAATGTCGAGCAGCGCCATCTTAATGATGTGAATTTAAAGCAACAATTCACAACCTTAATTAAAATTATTAATAAGCGTCTTGCTGATATTACAATTCAAGAGCAGACTCTTCAAGAGGATTTAGAAAATCATCAGCAGGAATTAAAAAAACAATTATCTGTAAGGCAAAGTTTGTCAGAGTATAGAATGGACAGCTGGCCGCTAATTATTCATGAATTATCGCGAATTCCTGCCCAGTTTTATAATTATGTAAAGTCTCTTATTTTAAAAACACGAGATAACTATTTATGGCAAGATACTATGCCAGCGCTTCTTTTTTGGTTTATGCTCACTGTTACAGGTACCGCCTTTTATCTTCTTCATCGTCTTTTAAAGCGTTTAACACTTGATAAGGAACGCTCTAGGCTATCAGGCCATTTGTATGCTGGTGTGTTAACTTTAATTAGCCGAAATATGCCTTATTTAGCATCGGCAGGCTTTTTATTTGTTATGCTCTATCTTAATAAAGTTCCTTTTA
Organism: Legionella sp. D16C41; assembly: GCF_048541585.1. Lineage (NCBI taxonomy): Bacteria > Pseudomonadati > Pseudomonadota > Gammaproteobacteria > Legionellales > Legionellaceae > Legionella > Legionella sp. D16C41. The sequence continues at coordinate 1,667,674 of NZ_CP183303.1, forward strand.
GTAATTATCAATTATTGTTTAATCTCCTTGTAGTTTGGTTAACCTTTAGAACAGTTTTATTAATTGGTCGTTTAGTGTTGCTTGAGCGTATTAGTGACTCCTCAGGTAAAGACGTTAGATTATATCACCGAGTCAAATGGTTATTATTAGCTGGCGGGTGGACAACTGCTTTAATGGTATTTAGTTATCAATTACCACTACCTTTACTTTTGCAAGATATTTTTAACCGCTTATTTATGTCGTTTTTAGTAGCGGTTTCTATTCTTGTTTTAAAAAGTAAAGAGGTTATTACCCATTTATTATATCCTGTCTTAAAAACTAAAAAACGTTATGTGCGTAATGCGGTGATGATATTAATGATACTTACTCCGCTTACATTATTTGTTACAGCGGTTATAGGATTAATTGGTTATATTAATTTAGCTTGGACAATGAGCCGGTATCAGGTGCAAATTTTATTTATTATTACCGGCTATATAGTGCTTAGAGGACTAATATTTGATGCTTTAGAACTTTTATCAGAATGGATGATATCGCATTCAGCTAATGGGTGGTTATGGATTGAAGTGATTTTAAAACCCTTAGATAAAGTTTTAAGAGTGCTTTTACTTATTTTGTCTTTAGTTGTTTTTTGTCAGCTATTTGGATGGTTATCGGACTCGACTATGCTAGCTAGGTTACAGCAATTTGGTGAGTATCCTTTAGTAAGTATCTCCGGCATTCATATAACCTCTGTTAGCATTATTGAATTTATTATCGTGCTTGCTGTCTTCTATTGGGTAGCTAAGTGGACACGTGAATTTTGTTATCGCTGGTTATACAGTAATACGCGCGATGCTGGAATTCGTAATAGTTTATCGGTGTTTACACAATATGCTGTTATTTTGATTGGTAGTATTATTACATTGCGCGTTCTAGGATTTGATTTTAGCGGTATGTCAATGGTAATTGGTGGGCTTGCTGTTGGAATGGGATTTGGTCTGCGTGATTTTGCAAGCAACATAGTTGGCGGGATAATGCTGCTTATTGAGCGACCGGTCCGGGAAGGAGATTTAATTACCTTAGGCAATTATGAAGGTCGTGTATCACATATTGGTATTCGCTCTATGCGTGTTTCATCCTGGGATAATATGGAAGTTTTAATTCCTAATGCAGAAACTTTTAATAAACCTTTTACCAATTGGACTCATCAAGATAGTATTATAAGAACAGTTGTTCCGATTAAAGTAAGTCGCGCAGATGATCCAAGTATTGTGCAGCAATTAATCCTAGATGTGTTGGCTACAGCACCAGAAATTGTCAGTGAACCTCCGGCACAAGTATTTTTAAAGAAAATTGATGAAGCTTTAATCGAGTTTGAAGTCCGCTATTTTATTAATGTGCAAACTCATACACGCTTTGAGGTACGTTCTAATGTGCTTTTTGCTATTATGGAGCAATTCAGAAAAGCAGGGATTAAGCCGCCTATACCTCCCATTAATGTACAATTAAAAGAAATAGAAGACCAAGAAATAAAAAAAGAACAAGAAAAAGAAAAAAACTATGAGCGTGCACTTACCAAAAGCTCCCCCAATTAATGAATGCGAATTATTGTTACGTTGTCAGCAAATCGAGGGTATTAGTTTTGCGCAATTAGCGCAGTTAGTCCAACTAGCTATTCCCAAAGAGTCGACTAAACGTAAAGGGTGGGCAGGTTTGGCTATAGAAGCAATCTTAGGGGCAACGGCCGGGACTAAAGCTTTACCTGATTTCAATCATTTAGGTATTGAATTAAAAACCATTCCCTTTAATGCTTGGGGAAAGCCTGCAGAGTCAACTTTTATTACAACTATTCCTCTTTTACATGTGCATCAACAAAATTGGTACAGCTCTGAGTGCTACAAAAAGTTAAAACGCATACTTTGGATTCCGGTGGAAGGTTTGCGCGATATTCCATTTGAAGCACGGCGTATTGGCCAGGCGTATTTATGGTCACCTACAGCTAGCGAGGAAGCTATTTTAAAACAAGATTGGCTAGAATTAACAACGATGATAGGTATGGGGCGCTTAGAAGAAATTGATGCAACCATGGGCCAGTATCTACAAGTGCGGCCTAAAGCTGCTAATGCACAGTCACTTTGCTATGGATTTAATAGTGAAGGGAGTAAAATTCTTACTCTTCCTCGTGGTTTTTATTTAAGAAGACATTTTACAGAATCATTATTTGCAAAATAAACTTCTATAAGATTATTTAAATTGATACTAAAAGTTATTGTTGATAACATCTAGGCATTTCTAGGGTTTTAACTAAAGAAATTTTATAAACAAGGATGAGAGAATGAATGCAGTATTATCTAAATTTATAAACAAATTTACTTTTGGATTATATATTGCTCTAGTGAATTCAATTGCTTTTGCTGGAAGCCCAAGCTCTAATTTCTCTAGATATACTTCTGCCTGGATAGCGGGTGGTGTATTATCAGTTATTGCTATTGGCTTTATTGTTGCGTTTGTTTCTGATGTTGATGACGAAGAAAATATTATTATTTGTCAATAATATTATAATAATTAATGATTTACGTATATTTAGTGTCTAGAGGTTTCAGGTTGAAATTAGCAAAAAGACTTGTTATTATCCTCAAAATAATAACTGCTTAGCCATCTTTTTAAATATTCATAAACAGGGATGAACGAATGAAAACATTATTATCTAAACTTATTAACAGATATACTATAGGGTTATATATTGCTTTTGCTAATAGTGTTGCATTTGCTGCTAGCCCCTTTCCTCAGCGATTAGCCCCAGGTTGGATAGCAGGTGGTATATTAGCAGCTGCTGTAGTAGGTGGAATCATTGCATTTTCTGGTAATCATGATGACGATGATGATGATATTCTCCTTTGTCAATAAGTTTAGTTAATTAGATTAATTGCTAGCAATTATATTTGCTAGCTTATCTTACTACAGTGATTTAAAACTTAGCTATGCTTAGTCACTCAATGCGTTATTCATGGCAAGTTATGCATGCATCTGTTTTCGCTCTTGTCATTCGAGATATTCAAAACAGATTTATTAAAACAGTTAATACTAAGCGTTCTCTAGGTGTTTTATGGGTAGTATTAGAGCCTATCTCTCATATTGGCATCTGGATGTTAATACGTGTTGTCTTAGATAGGAATATTTATACTGTTATTCCAATGCCGCTATTCATATTATTAGGTGTTATACCTTTTCTGTTTTTTCGCCGTATAGTAACAAATAGTAAAAACTGCATTAAAAGTAATAAAAGTTTTTATCTGTTTCGACAAGTTAAACCGTTCGATCCGCTTCTTGCTAAAGTGATTAGTGAGTTTCTAATTTCAGTACTTGTTTTTTTAATTTTATTAATTGGCTTAAGTTGGTTTGGAATAAAATGGAAGCTTTATAATCTTTCAGCTTTATTATTTAATGCCTTTAGTTTTTCCTGCTTCATTTTAGGACTTTCTTTATGTATTGCTATTGGCTGTTTTTTCTTTAGCTTTTTGAACACGCTTATTAGTATTGCTAATCGCTTCACTTATATAATATGCGGAGTTTTCTTTAACTCTAATATGCTACCAAAACCTTTAAGAACGATAGCTTTATATAATCCTATTTTTCAATTTATTGAGCTGGCCCGAGAAAGTTTTAGTGTTCCTTTTTCTTATGTGCCATATGCCTCAAGCAATTATTTGTTAAAGGCATCCCTAATAACATTAGCTACGGGGCTGGCGTTGTATTTAGCTTTGTATCAAAAAATAATGATTGAAATTGAACAGCGATGATTGAAGCAATAAATATTAGTAAATATTATAAGGTTCAAGGAAAAAAACATACCGTATTCCATAATTTGTCTTTATGTATTAAACCGGGTGAAAGAATTGCTTTAATGGGCCGAAATGGTGCAGGTAAGTCAACTTTATTGCGTATTTTATGTGGTATAGAAAAGCCTAGTTCCGGTATTGTAAATATTACTAGCCGATTATCGTGGCCTGTAGGGGTAGCGGGTGGATTTATTAATAATTTAACGGGCCGAGAAAACGTAAAATTTGTTTGTCGACTCTTTAAAACCAAGCGAGAAGAAACAAGAGAAAAACTTGATTTTGTACAAGATTTTGCTGAAATTGGTCATTATTTCGATATGCCTATGCAAACATATAGTTCAGGAATGCGATCACGTTTAGCCTTTGGTTTATCAATGGCCTTTGATTTTGACTTTTATATAGTTGATGAGGCTTTAGCAGTAGGCGATCTAGCATTTAGAAAAAAATGTAAACTTATTTTTAATCAAAAAGCTAAATCAAAAGGCATTATTATGGTTTCTCACAGCATAGGTTTAATAAAAGAGTTCTGTGATCAAGGAATTTTTTTGCATGGTGATTCTATAACTAAAGCTAATAATATAGAAGACGTAATAGCGCAATATAAGGCATTAGCCTAGGCAATTATGTTGGGAGTTTAATTTCTAGATTTTGTGATCAATTTATGTTACTGTTTTCTGCGCTAATGTATATTAGATCTAATAAGGGAGTACATGGAACAAGTATACAAAGGAAAAAGGGTTCTAATTACTGGTGCTGCAGGAACAATTGGTACTGTTTTAACTTCAAAATTATTAAGGCTCAATGTTAAAGAAGTAAAAGCGCTTGATAACAATGAGTCAGAATTATTTTACTTAAATGAAAAACATCGTAAAGAGAGCCGTTTCAATGGCTTTTTTGCTGATATAAGGGATTTAGATAGACTTAGATACTTAGCGCGTAATGTAGATATAATTATACATACCGCTGCCATGAAGCATGTCATTATTAGCGAGCAAAGCCCTTTTGAAGCGGTTAGAACTAATGCTGAAGGAACTTTAAATGTCATTAGTGCTGCTATCGAGTCTGCTACTGTTAGTCGTGTTATATACACCAGTAGTGATAAAGCAGTTAATTCTACAAATGTTATGGGTACTACCAAATTATTAGGTGAACGCCTAATTACTTCAGCCAGCAATCTTAAAGGATCTAGCAATATTATTTTTAGTAGTACTCGTTTCGGTAATGTTATCGGTTCCCGTGGCTCAGTGCTACCTATTTTTTATTCTCAAATTAAAGAAGGCAGAAAACTTACTATTACCGATAACCGGATGTCGCGTTTTTTTATGACGGCAGATGAGGCAGTTAAGTTAGTTATTGAGGCATCACTTCTTGCTAAAGGCGGTGAAGTTTTTATTACAAAAATGCCAGTGATGCGCATTATAGATTTAGCAAGTGCTATGATAGAGTTGGTAGCGCCTAAGTTCAATCGCCACCCAGAAGATATTGAGATTGAGTTTATTGGGCCAAAACCAGGTGAAAAACTTTATGAAGAATTAATGACTCAGGATGAAACTGAAAGAGCTTATGAACTTAAGCATATGTTTGTTGTCAAGCCCGCTATGCTACCTTTATATGAAGAAATTGACTATAGTAACTATGAAACTTTAGTCAGTAAAAATGTAACTAAACCCTATATAAGCTCAAGTGAGAGTTTTATGTCAGTTGCAGAAATCAAAGATTACCTCTTATCTCATTTCCTACTAGACTGCTTTAAGTATAAAGGATCAACCCCTAATAATATTATTAAACATGTGATACCAATAACTAACAAAGAAGTAAATCAGGATTATCTGGCATTAACTTTATAAAAGCTGTAAGGAGAAGTATCGTGCCTCATGTTTTAATTTTGGGTGGCGATGGTTATCTTGGTTGGCCTACAAGCATGTATTTTTCAAATCGTGGTTATGATGTAACGATTGTCGATAATTATCTAAGGCGAAATGCGTGTGTAGAACTTGATGTAGGCATGCTATATTCTGTTCCTTCTCTAATCGAGCGTGCTAAAATTTGGCACGAATTAACAGGTAAAGAAATTAAGGTCGTTATTGGTGATCTTAGCGATCCAGAAATAATGCGGAGCTTATTTAATAGTCAAGTTACGTATCAGTGGGCAAGAAGCAATCGCTTTACAGGTATTCCTGATACAGTCATTCATTATGCAGAGCAACCTTCAGCACCTTATTCTTTAATTAATTATAAATATGCTAATAAGACCATTCAAAACAACCTGTTAGTTACAAATAATATTTTATTTGCCTTAAGAGATTATGCGCGTGATACGCATCTAATTAAATTAGGTACTATGGGCGAATATGGTACGCCTAATATTGATATTGAGGAAGGGTGGCTTGAAATCGAGCATAAGGGACGTAAAGATAAATTTTTATTTCCACGCCAAGCAGGTTCAATTTATCATACGACTAAAGTTATGGATACGGACTTAATTTGGTTCGCTGTGCGTATGTGGAATCTTAAATGTACCGATTTAATGCAAGGACCAGTCTTTGGCATAGATACACCTGAGTCTGAAATAGACACTCGCTTAAAAACTATTTTTAATTATGACGAGATTTTTGGCACAATTATTAATCGTTTTATTACCCAAGCGGTGGTAGGTTATCCTTTAACAGTTTATGGAAAAGGTGGGCAAACTCGTGGGTACTTAAATATCAATGATACTTTACAATGCGTGCATGCTTCCGAAAAAAACTCTGCTAAACCAGGTGAACTTCGTATATTTAATCAAATAATGGAAACGTTTACTGCCATTGAGCTTGCTAATCTCACTAAAAAAGTAGGCGATAGTTTAGGCTTTAATGTAGAGATTAGCAATATTGAAAATCCACGTATAGAAAAAGAAGAGCACTATTACAATCCTACCTATCAAGGCCTACAAAATATTGGCGTTCAACCTCACTATCTTACTGAAGATACTATGCAAAGTATTTTTGAAGTAGTAAACCGTTATAAAGATAATATTCGTAAGGATGTTATTTTTAGAGGAATTAAATGGTAGAAAGTTTTATAAAGCCTTTTTAAGGAATAAAAGTGAGTATAAATCAAAGTTGTTATACAGCTTCAGAAGATATTCAGATTCAACCAGGCGCTATAGTAGGTTTAAAGTATAAAGAAAATAGTAATGCTGTAATGTTGGAGCAAAATACTATCATTCGCGCAGGAACTATTATTTATTGCGATGTGACGTGCGGTGCTTATTTTCAAACCGGCCACAATGTTTTAATTAGAGAACATACTGAAATTGGTAAACATGTTGTTATAGGAACGAATACTATTATAGATGGAAACGTTATTATAGGTAGTTATGTAAAAATTGAATCCAATTGTTATATCCCTACGCATACACTTATTGGTTCACGTGTATTCATTGGGCCAGGCGTAACCATGACTAATGATAAATACCCTTTAAAAATGCGAGATAATTATAAACCTCAAGGTCCAACTATTGAAGATGAAGTAACAATTGGTGGCGGAGCCGTCATTGTTCCTGGTATTAAAATAGGCAAAGGTTCCTTTATAGCTGCCGGTACAGTTGTCACTAAAGATATCCCCCCTATGAGTTTAGTAATAGGTTTTCCTGGAAAAATAACTAATCTTCCAGATGAGCTTAAAGAAAGGAATATGGCATTAAGTTGGAGAGAGTATTTGCCGGCTTAGTTATTATAAATTTTAGGAATAGATTAAATGTCTACTGTTAAGAAAATTAAAATGGCTGAAATTAGTTTATCTACGACTGAAATAGAAAGAGCCACGGCAGTATTAAAATCTGGAGCATTAAGACAGGGTAAAGAGTGTGAACTTTTTGAAAAAGAATTTGCTGAAAAAGTAGGCGCTCGTCATGCGATTACTTGCGCCAATGGTTCGGCTTCATTGCATCTAGCTTATATGACTTTCCTTAAACCTGGTGATGAAGTTTTAGTACCTTCTTTTACTTTCATGGCAACAGGGTCAATGGTAACCATGGCTGGAGGAAAGCCTATAGTTTGTGATGTGGATCCAAATAATTTTTTAATTAATTTAGATGACGCTGCCAATCGCATAACTGACAAGACAGTAGCTATATCGCCTGTTCACTTATTTGGTAATGTTTGTGATGTAGATAGCATACAAAATTTTGCTAAGAAGTATAAGCTTAAAGTTATCTGGGATAATGCTCAAGCGCATGGCGCTCAGTATGCAGGTAAAGACGTCGGTTGCTTTAACGATTATACATCTTATTCCTTTTATCCATCAAAAAATATGTTCGTTGGTGAAGGAGGGATGATCCTTACCAATGATGATGATGCAGCCTACAAACTTCGTTTTATGCGTACTCATGGCCAGACTGGAAAATATTATCATACTATGCTTGGCCTAAATTATAGGATGACAGATATTGAGGCGGCTATTGGTCGTGAGCAATTAAAGCGTTTAGATGAAATGTTAGCAATAAGAACTAAAAATTATAACTATTATAATAAACATTTAGCGAATATTGCTGGATTAATTCCGCAAAAGTCATTGCCAAATACAAAGCATGCTGTGCATCAATATTGTTTACGTGTTGACCCTAGTTTAGCTGGCGTTACGCGAGATCAGTTAGTTCAATCTTTAAATAGTAAGGGAATTGAGACTGGTATCCATTATCCACGTGGCCTTCATCAACAGCCTATTTTTATAGAATTGTATGGAGAACAGAATTTACCTGTTACAGAGATGTTAACAAGACAGATATTTGCCATTCCAGTTCATCATGGCTTAACCTATGAGGATATAGACTATATTACTCAGGCGGTAAAGACTTCTTTAGCTTAGGATAGTAGATATATTTATTAAAATGGTGAGATTTATATGGATTTATATCGAACTAAGGTAAGAAAAAAGATAACTATAATAAAGAATGCTGTCTACCAACCATATTTTTTTTTAAAAAAAGTTAAGTCTTTTCGCGTAAAAAAAATAAAGCAAAAAGGTTACCTTTCAAGCTTTCAGCTAAATAACTTAAGAAAATTATTACACCCAAAAAAATTGATAAAAAAGAAATCACGAGCCCAAAAATTGAAATTAAGCAATAAAACGTACAAACTGAAACTAATGCTAAAAAATAAGCAGCAAGCCTATAAAAACTTTAAATTAATGAATGCTCAATTAGTTGCTAAAAATATACAAGTTGAAAGATTTAAGAAGGAAATTTTAAAAAAAGATGAAGTTATTAAAAAACTAAGGCTTTTAAATGAAAATTATAAAATATGTGGTGCTAACTATCTTTATAGCACGTTAAATTATACAGCTAGATGTTTAAAAGTAAGTAATATTTTAAAAGCAGATGCTTATTTAGCTTATTGTATGCAGGCGATGGTTGCTACGGAAGAGATAAATAAAATTTTCCCAGGGAAAAAAATTTGTAATGTCATAGAGATTCCTTCTTTAGCACATAGAAGTCTAAAGTTAAATTGGATGCCTGAGTTTACACAGCTTATAGACAATGCATTTGAAACTTATTTATTTAATTTTGATAAAATCTTAACCGTTGGACATGCATTAGCATTACATTTAGAAAAATATAATATACCAGTTCAGGTGATTGAAAATTATCGTTATGCAGAGCCATATCAAAGCTCTAATTTTCTAAGAGAAGAGTGTCGGCTTTTACCACAGGATAAATTAATTGTAGCAATTAATATTATGGTCAAAGGCTCTTTAGAACCTGTAATAGAATGTATGAGATATTTAGATCCTAACATTCACTTAGCAATTATTTGTAAATTTTCTCCACCGGAATATGAACTTGAAATTCAAAATAAAATTAAATCTTTAAATCTAGAAAATAGAATACATTTATTCGGATTTTTTCCTTATGCTCAATTAACTACAGTGTTATCAGCAGCCGACATAGGTTTAATTATATTAAATCCTAAAATTTTAAATCATCAAGTTGCTCTTCCTAATCGACTGTTTGACTTAATTAGTGCTGGTCTACCTGTGTGTTCACTCGACATTAAAGATATTTCTAAAATTATTAAAGAAAATAACTGCGGACATATTATTTCTGAAAACGATCCTTGGGTTTGGGCTGAAGGTATTAAATATGCCTTAAGTAAAAGAGACATATTTAAGCAAAATACATTAGCAGCAAGAGAAAAATTAACCTGGGAATCAAAAGAGGCCCAACTTTTAGATTTCTTTGGAGATATAAAAACAATTACTTTATTAGGAAATAATGACATTTTAAATAATAACCGCAGCATGCGTATAGCTAAAACTTTGGCGCAAAATGGTATTGAGGTAAAAATTGCAGTAAAAGAAGAATTTAAAAATAAGAATTTAAATCTTCATAAAAATATAACATGTTATTACGTATAAATTTATTTTAATTTTAGGCTTATTTGATGTAAATGAATAAAGTTATAAAGGTTGTAATTCAATGAAGATAGGGATTATAGGATGTGGTAAGCAAGCTGCTAAACATATTACAGCGCTACGTGAAAATAATTTTTATAATATTGTAATCTATGATATCAATCAGCAAGTTTGTTGCAAGCTAGCGCAAGAATATGGTGTTAATATTGAATCCATTGAAGACATGCTAGCTGATAAAAATACTAAAGGCATTATTATATCTACCCCAACTCCTAGCCACTTTGATTTAATTTGCTTAGCACTCAAGGCAAGAAAGCATGTCTTTTGTGAGAAACCTCTTTGTGAAAATATTAATCAAGCGAAAACACTAGAATTATTGTCTGAGGAAACTGGTTGTTTTGTACAAGTTGGTTACGTATATCGCCAGGTGCCTGCTTTTAGAGAGCTAAAAAAAATGCTTCAAGCTCCGGAGCAGCCCCTAGGGCACATAAGTTTTGCTAATTTTAGAATCGGAGGACGAGGTGATCATAGCGCCTGGAAACATAAGAAAGACTTAGGAGGCGGGGCTATTAATGAAATGTTCATGCATATGTTAGATTTGTCAGGTTGGTTATTAGGCGAGATAATTGATGTTAATCATTGTGAAATACTGTTGCTTCGTCCTGAACGTCTTATTAATGGCCAAAAAATTTCTGCTAATGCTGAAGATTTTATATTTATGTCGGGTTTTACAGATACAAGTAATTACATTAATTTACAAGCGGATCTAGTTACACCGGCGTTTAGTCAATTTATTGAAATCCAAGGAGATAATGGAAGCTTTTACGGCTCTATCCAAGCAGATAAACCTTCAAGTTATTATTTGATTAAAGAAAAAAATAATTATCAATGTGGACACTATAAATTAGATTTTCCATCAATTAATTTATTTACAGCACAAATCAAGGAATATCTTAATAATCTTGTTAATAACAAAATAAAAGAATCTCCTAGTATTCTTGATTCAATCTATCTTTTTAATATTTTAGAAAAACTAATAAGTAAATAATGAGTGCTTTTTTTAATTCTTTGCTACGAAAAAGATATAATAAAAAAATTGTAAACAAACTGCATGAACAACATAACTCGTATATTTATAACTTTCATATTGATCGTATTTTAACATTTTCAAGATATGCATATAATTATTGTGATGTTCTTAAAGCAGATTTATATATTTCCCATGGAGTTAGAGCTTTAGCAGCCACTCACGCTATTAGCTTAGCAACAGACACAAATTACATTTATGATGCTATTGAAATTCCGTCACTTTCTCATAGAAATATACCAGATAAGTCACATCCAGTTATATTAAATACATTAGATAATTTAAGTGATTTTTATATAAGGAATTCAAAAAAAATCATGACTGTCAGTAATGCTTTAGGCAAGTATTTAACCAATTATAATGTGCCTATCCATGTTCTTCCAAATTACCGTTTAAATGAGTCATTTGCAGTTCAAAAAGATTGCCATAGTAATTGTTTACATAAGTTATGTGGAATAAAAAATACTAAAAGATTAATATTAGTTTTAAGTACTATAACAAGTGGTATAGAAAGTTTATTTTTAAGTATTCCTTATCTTCCTAATGATATTGATATAGTTTTTTTGGGTAATGTGAGACCAGATTCTTATAAATTGTCGATGCAAAAGTTAGCAAAAAAACTAAAAGTTTCTAAAAGATGCCATTGGCTTAATCCTGTACCTTATACTGCTTTATTAAAAACAATTTCTTGTGCTGTAATTGGATTAATTTTGTTAAATACAGAAAGGTTAAATAGTTATTTATCGCTTCCTAATCGAGTGTTCGATTATTTTGCGGCAAATATACCTATCATTTCACCTAATATACCTGATATTACAGCTTTATTGCAGAAACATACGTGTGGTATTACCTTAGATAATTTAAAAGAAGAAGGTTGGGCAAAGTCAATAAATTACCTCTTACAAAATCTAGATTTATATAAGGATAATATATCTTTTTTTAATAAAACATATACTTGGCAATCGCAAGAGGAAAAATTACTAAAACTAATAGATGGTGCTCGCTCTGTTACTATTCTTAGTATGAATGATTTGGTAGAAAATCAGCGATTTAAGCGCATAGCAAACACTTTGGCTAAAAATAATATTTTAGTTAAAGTATTTTGCTTAAGTAAACATAAAGTAGTGAATAATAGTTCAAATATTCATTTTTATTTATTAGAAAAATTCTAGACATTCCTGGTTAAGGTTATATGTATGTTGAAAAAAATAATAAATACTCATTTATTTCATTTTATTTATCTTTTTGAATTATTGAAACTTACCAATAATAGATTCTATTTTCAGTTGCTTTATAAGCGACAATTTTTGCAAAAGTGTCATGAATTAAGCTTAGGGAAAAATAATTTTTTCTCAATATTAACTCATTTGCATTTAGAAGGTGTAAGTGATGATTCTTTTAATGACATTATCTCACTTATCGATCAGTTCCGAATTAAAGATTTAGAAAAAATTATAAAAGTTTGTATACAGCTAAAACCTGAAATTGGCCTAAAGCTTTTGCAGAAAACTACTAATGAAAATTCTAAGTTAGCTTTTATTTATCGCTCCCACCTATTTCCAAGCAAGAAAGATAAGCCAAAATTAATAAAATTGCAGAAAATCAAACCTTCTCTTATTTTTAACATTTACAATCATCTGCATTTTTATCAATCACCTCAATGTGAGGAGATTCTTAATCAATATTTTTTAGCACATAACTTATCTTCTATTAAAAGAATAAATATTAATGAGCCACTTTATATAAATAACATTACTTCAAATAAGTATATTAAGAATGATGAAAATTACGGGAAAGTATCCATCATTATGAGTGCTAAAGATGAAGAACTTTTAATAGAGAAATCCACTGAATCATTAATTAAACAAACTTATAAAAACATTGAAATTATTTTTATTAATGATGCCTCTAAAGATAGCACACAAGATATTTTTTTAACCACCTGCAATAAGTATCATTTTCATGATTTTAAGATAATTAACTTAGATAAAAATGTTGGTCCATTTTACTGTATGAATTTAGGGCTCAAAGCTGCAAGAGGAGAGTTCATTACTTTTCATGGGGCAGATGACTGGGCACATCCTCAACGTATAGCTTATCAACTTAAAGGATTAGTTAAACATAATGTAGTTGCTTCTATGTCTAAATTAATTAGAATAAAACCTACAGGCGAAATTTTTTCAAAACATATTTATCCATTAAATCGAATGTGTATATCTTCCCTATTATTTAAACGTGAGATAATAAATAGCCTAGGGTATTTTTATACTGATTTACTAGGCGCAGATTCTGAATATCCTGAAAGAATACGCCTATTTTATGGAGCGCGTAGTCTTATCGTTTTACCTATAGTACTAACTATTGCAGCTCACCGGGCTAACTCGAGGACAACGTGTAATGAATTTGGTACTGCAAACTTTGGTATTAATAAGCGTCGCTTACAGGAATTTGAGATATTAATGCAAAGATTGTATGAAAAATTTAAATTTAAACAATCCTATTATGTTGATTTCAAACATAATCAATATTCTTTTTAATTAAGTTTTTTAATAAAAAAAGCGTATTACTATCGTTTGTAAGTATTATTTCTAAGTTTTAACTGAACTAAATCTTTACGATTTCCTTGATTTAAATGAGTAAACATTTTTAATACTAAATTGCTTCCTGTTTTTTGAAATGTAAAGGGAAATAATCCATGGAGAAAACAAGCTACTGCACCCAAGAACATATTAAAAGAAAATTTAAGCGCAAAAGCCATATGTTGAAAATAAGACTCGCCAATTTCATTTGGATGTTTTGTAAAAAGTTGTTTCAACTTTCCTCCTTGAAAATTAATAAGCTTCGGGATAATAAATCGTCAATACTATATTGAATAAAAACAAAAAGTAAAGAGGAAATTAACGATGGGTTATCTTAAGTTCTATAATATTAATTAAAAATTGTTCTATTAATAAATAGTAAGAAGTTTATGTTGATTCTTGCAGAGAATAACGAAATCCCTTAACATATTTGTCAACAGTGTTAGTTTATATGGAATTAATAAAAAATTAGTAAATTAATACTTTGTTAAATGAATTAGTTGATTATGGATTAATATTTGAAACAGCTGCGACGGATCATTAAGCGTGGGACCGACTTAATTCCTCTTGAAATAAAGTCCTTACAGCAACATAAAACTTATCTAGCTTTAAGATCACATCCACTTAGTGAGCGCGCTTTTATTTTTGTTAAAACTAAAAGGCTTTTTTCATCTTTAGTTTTATTTCCCTGGTTAATTGCTGCTATTTATATTTTATTTATTCAATCACCACTTTATGAAAGTAATGCTAGAATTTTGGTTGAGCGTGATGACTCCCGCGATCTTATTAATACAAATACGGGAATATGGAGTGGAGGAAATGCCGCACCTTCAGAAATTTATTTAACTCGCGAATATATTGTATCTCGCGAAATTTTATCTCATATTGAACAGCGTTTTGGGATAAAAAGTCATTATCAATCTAAAAAAAATGATTTTCTCTCACGGTTAAATATAAAAGCGACTCAAAACCAATTTTTAAATTATTATCGTAATAAAGTAAGTGCAGTAGTTGAGCCTGATACCTATGAAATTATTATTAAAGTGGCTGCGTTTACACCGGAAGCTGCAAAAAAAATTCTGACAGAGATAATTAAAGAAACAAAACAATTTGTGAATAAAGTTTCAAATACTCTTGCAAGAAAACAATATTCCTTTGCCAAAATGAAATTAGGCCTTGCTAAAAATAAATTATTTCAAGCTGGAAAAGACGTTATGGCGTGGCAAAACCAAAATGGCTTGTTTGATCCCAAAGAGACAGCGCAAGTTGTATCGGCTGTAATGGCTAAATTAAAGGGTACATTAGTTGAAAAGCAAACGGAGCTTATTACCTATTCATCATTTATGCAACCTAACTCAAATAAAGTAGTAACTTTAACTGAAGAAATTAAAGCGATTAAAGAGCAAATTGAACAGCAGACCAACCTTTTACTAGGTGATAAAGAAAAACATGGTAAATTAAATAAAATCATGACCGATTTTGAATGGATTCAACTGCAACTTAAATTCGCCCAAGCAGAATATCAAGCTGCACAACAAGCATTTGATGCTGCTGCCATTAATTTATCTAAAAATCAAAATCTCTTAATTCAAATTGAGGCACCTAACTTACCTGATGAACCTAGTAGGCCTGTACCATTTTATGATTTAACTAATTTATTATTTTTATTACTTTTATTATTTGTTCTAACAAAAATGGCAATTATTATTGTTAAGGAGCATAGGGATTAATGAAAAAGTTTATTTTTTTAATACTTTTGCTACCCTTATGCGCAATTGCTGAAGAATCAATGCAGCAAGCTGTAGAGCCTATTAATTCGTCTATAGAACAAGTGAAAAATACATCTATTGCCCAAGCCAAAAATACCGCTGCTTTATCTGCAACAGATTTTTCTGCCTCAACTAATAGTAACGATGACAGAAATGAGTTAGCTGATGATGAGGAAACGAATATTCATTTAAAAAATACCGTGCATATGGGTGCTGTTTTAAATCAGCAGCTTCCTGTGTTTGGTCGTAATCTATTTGGCAAACAATGTGAGCGGCTGCATCAAGCACGTTTTTTTAATCCAGAATATCGTATTACAGTCGGTGATGAAGTAAATGTACAGCTGTGGGGTGCTTATCAGTTGTCACAAAAATTAACCGTTGATAGTCAAGGAAATATTTTTATTCCTGAAGTAGGTCCAGTTAAAGTTGAAGGCGTTGAAAATCAACGGATTAATGAAGTGATTCAGCAATATGTCAAAAATAGTTTTAAAAAAGGAGTTAATCTATATGCCGATTTAGTAACGGCACAACCAGTGCAAGTTTATGTTGCCGGTTTTGTTAATTCTCCTGGCCTTTATGATGGATTATCTTCTGACTCAGTCATTTATTTTTTATGTGCCGCTGGGGGCATTAACTTAAATGAGGGTAGTTTTCGTGATATAGCTATTATTCGCAATGGCAAGCCACTTCGCCAGGTAGATTTATATAACTTTCTATTGCACGGTAATATTAATCCCTTTCAACTACATCAAGGCGATACCATCTTAGTTCGGGCGCAAAAATACATTGTTTCGGTCGCAGGCGATGTAAAAAGCCCTTATCAGTATGAACTACTAGAACAAGAAGTGCCTTTGGCAACACTGATGCATTTAGCTAACGTTGAGCCTACAGCAACGTATGTGCGAATTCAGCGCAACCAAGGTATTGCACCTACATTTTTATATGAACAAATCCATCAGTCAAAGCCGGTACGTATTAAAGCTGGCGATCGTATTACTTTTGTGGCTGATAAAGAAATACAACAAACGTTAATCACTGTAAAAGGTCAAGTTAAAGGCCCACATCAATATGTAGTTAAACAAGGCACTACCTTAGGGCAATTTTTAAAAACGCTCCCTATAGCAACTAATGCCAACTTAGATAATGTACAATTGTTTCGTGACTCAGTAGCTAGGCAACAAAAAGAAGCTTTAAATGCTAATCTTTCCCGCCTACAGCGGCAAACTATGACTGGTGAAACTTTGACAGGTGATGATGCCAGGTTGCAGGTATCTCGCTCTGAGCTTATCACGAAATTCGTACGTGAAGCTAAGCAAGTAGAACCCAAAGGTCAGGTGGTTTTAGGGCCGAAAGCTCACTGGGATAATATTTTACTACAAAATAATGATGTTATTAATATTCCGGTAAAATCATCAGTTGTCACCATTAGCGGAGATGTGGTCAATTCAATTTCCTTAACGGTTCATCCTAATTATCGGCTTATTGACTATGTCCAATCAGCTGGAGGTTTTCAAAAAACAGCTAATCAGTCTGAGTTTTTATTAGTTAGGCAAAATGGGCAAGTTGAACTTGTTAAAAATAATTGGCATTCAAGTCAAGTAGGTTTACAAGGTGGCGACCAGCTTATTATTTTGCCTAAGGAAACTGAAAATGGTATTAAAGTCACAGGCATGATGACTTCAATTCTTTATCAATTAGCCCTAGCTGCAAAAGTAGCCGTAAATATTTAAGTTAATAATTTAATAAGGCTGTTTATCGTTAAAGCGAGATGAAAAATATAAAAACTGAAACAGAAAAAATTTTAATTAAAACTTGATGACTAGGGTTGATCAGCTCAAAATAAAAGAATGGTATAATTTCTCTAAGCTTACTATGCGTTTATTAAAAATCCCATTTGTTTTTATAGCGCTGTTATTATCCAATGCATTATATTCTCAGGTAACCCTACAAGAAGAAATTGATAGTTTAATTGATAAAACGCTACCATTGGCCAATGTAGGTGTCTTCGTTAAAGATTTACAAACTGGAGAAATAGTTTATCAGCGTAATGCTACTAAATTATTAAATCCAGCAAGTAATATGAAATTACTTTCTGCAGCAGCAGCTCTCTATAAACTTGGGCCAGATTATCGCTACGTTACTCAATTAGCTAAAGAAAACAATGATGTTTATCTTATTTTTAATGGTGCACCATCGCTTACGGCTGAAAAATTACAAAGTTTAATTCTAGAACTACCTAAATTAGGTTTTGACAAAATTGCTGGTAATTTCATTATTGATGCTTCTTTTTTCAAACCACCGTTTTATGCGCCTGGTACCTCATACGATGATTTAGGCTGGTATTATGCAGCGCCAAGTAGTGCCATTATTATTAATGAAAATGCTATTGCTTATGATTTTAATGCTAAAGAAATTAATAAAGTTGCTGAAGTTACCTCAAAAGCAGTAGATAACCCTTTAACTATTATTAATGAATTAACTACAGTAAATAGAGCACAAGAAAAAGAACATTGTTCACTTAATATAGAAATTTTAAAAGATAATACTCTTCGTCTTTATGGCTGTATTGCAAAAACGGAGCAGCCTAAACGGATGATGTTAGCAATTCCTAATCCTAATTTATTTGCTGAAGGAATTATAAAGCAAACGCTGACTAAAAATGGAATTGAATTAAAAGGAAAAATTGTTTCTGGAAGTACGCCCTCTAGCGCACAAACTATTGCCAAAGTTGAATCGGATGTATTAACTAAGTTATTGGCTCATATGCTAGAAGAATCAGATAATCTCTATGCCGATAGCATCACTAAATTATTAGCAGCGACTTTAACTGGCGAAGGTACTTATAAACAAGGTGCATACAGTATTAAAACTATTTTAACGCAACACACCCACCTGGATATGAAGCAAATAGAATTAGCAGATGGTGTGGGTACAAGGTATAATTTAATTACTCCTGAGCAACTTGTTATTTTGTTGTCTGATCTTTATCACGATGAAAAGATTGGACCTATTTTCTTAACTATCTTACCTAAAATGGGCCGCTCAGGTACGCTGAAAGATAGAATGAAAAAAACGCTTCTTGCTGGTAAAATTGCTGCTAAAACAGGTTCAATGCATGATGTATCAGCTCTCTCAGGTTATTTAGCGACACCAAATGGTAAAAAATATATTTTTGCTATCATTTCTAATGGTGTAAACACTAATATTTTAAAAGCTAAAGAATTAGAAGAAAACATTTTATTAACAATTGCTAAAGAAACAGATACAAAAAATAACTCACCAAAGAATGATGATTAATTTTTTAACATTATGATTTCAACAAGGAGAAAGAATGAAGCTTTATTACACTAAAGGGGCTTGTTCATTAGTTGAGCGAATTATTATTAATGAGCTTGGAGTAAATGCCCAATATGAGTCAGTTAATCTTAAAACAAAAGAAACTGAAACGGGTAAAGACTTTCTAGCAATTAATCCTAAAGGTGCGGTACCTGCTTTAGAATTAGATAACGGCGAAGTCCTTACTGAAAATGCAGTATTACTACAATACCTTGCTGATAAAGCTCAAGCTACAACGCTTTTGCCTGCTATGGGTGATATTAAACGCTATCGAGTTTTAGAATGGGTTAATTATATTACTACAGAAGTACATAAAAGCTTTGGCGCCTTGTTTAATCCTAATTTAGCAGAACAAGTAAAAAATGACATCTTTAAACCACTTATAAAATCCAAGTTTTCTTTCATAAATCAACATATAGGACGACCTTATTTAATAGATAATCATTTTACTATTGCTGATGCTTATTTATTTGTCATGTTAATGTGGGCAAGGAATTTTAAAATTGATTTAACTGAATGGGAAAATCTAAACCATTTCGCAAAAGAATTAAGCCAACATAAGGCGGTTAAAAAATCACTACAGGAAGAGGGTTTAGAAGCCTTTTAATTAAATAGCCTATGTACATAGGCTATTTAGTAAATTAAAGCTTACTTTTAGTAATAAAGCACTTCGATAATTTTAAATTATAATATAGTTTTTTATATTGATATGCATATCTGCTATTAATCAAGATTAAAATCTAATTTATGTCTTTTTAAGAACGACAATTTTATTTAAAGAAAATTTAGCACATTACCATATTGTCGATAAGAATTTACAAGAGGTAATATGCGAGCAGCTTAATTCCGACGATATACAAACCATTAACTATGCTTATTTAGAGCGCAACGGTAAAATTACTTTTATAAAAAATTTATAAATTTCAAATAATTACTATATTAGTTTGCTTTAAATGATTTGACTGATTAAAATATTTGCAAATTAATACTATATATTAAATTAATTTAAATCTAATAGGATTTCTATAATTAAAGGAGTATTAACCAATATAACCTAATTAACTTCACGATTAATGTTTATGAAAATAGTGATTAAAGTTGGCACGCAAAGTATTCTAAAAGAAGATGGTAGCCCCATTGAACCGTTACTTAAGAAACTTGTAAAGCAAATAGTTTTGTTATTACAAGCTAATCATCATGTCATTTTAGTAAGTTCAGGTGCCGTTGGATCAGGCCGAAAAGTAGCAAGCACTTTTTTACAAAAGCCCCATAACAATACTGTAGGTGAAAAACAATTACTAGCATCAATAGGGCAGCCTGAATTAATAAATATTTACTCTGCCTTATTTAAAACCGAGAATATTCTTGTTTCTCAACTTCTACTTACTAAACAAGATTTTCAAACTCGACAACATTATTTAAATATAGCGCGCTTACTGTCTGAATTATTAAAGTATCAAAATATTATTCCTATAATTAATGAAAATGATTCTGTAGCTATTGAAGAGTTAATGTTTACGGATAATGATGAGTTAGCAGGCCTTATTGCCGCTCAAGTTAATGCTGATTATTTGCTTCTTTTAACCAATGTTGATGGCGTGTTTACAGGTGATCCCAAACATCCTGAGGCAAAGTTAATTGATGTGATTGATCCTAATGATAGCTGGCCTATCATAACAGCAGCTAAATCAGCTCTAGGACGCGGTGGGATGTTAGCGAAATTAACTACAGCCCGTAAGATGTCAACTTTGGGTATACAAACAACCATTGCCAATATTAATACAAAAGATGTCATTACGAGAATTATTAATCATGAAAAAGTTGGTACCACCATTCTTGCCACGAAAAAGACATCTAATATAAAAAGATGGCTAGCTCTTCATAATAAAAAACAATTGCCTGGTATTATTATCAATAACAATTTACTTAATTTGCTTAAAGAAAATAATCGGGTGTTAAGCATACTTCCAGTAGGCATTGTAAGTTATGTTGGTGAATGGCAGCGAGGTGATTTAATTGATATTTTAGACATTGAAAGTAAGAGAATAGGGGTAGGCCTTGCTCGTTATGATCAAAAACGCTTAGATGAATATATAGGTGAAAAAAATAAGCCAGCTTTTATTCATTATGACTATTTACACATTTTATAGTGAAATGATATGAACATGAACTCGGAAATCATTGCAAATTTAAAAGCCACAAAGCATGCCTCTTATGACCTTGCTAATTTAAATCCTTTAGTAAGAGCCGATGTACTAAAAAAATTAGCAAAGAATTTAAGAACAGCTAGTGATAAAATAATTTTAGAAAATAAAAAAGATTTAGCACTAATGGATAAGGCTGATCCTAAATATGATCGTTTACTTCTAAATCATGAAAGAATTGCTGTAATAGCTGATGAAATAGAGGCTGTAGCAGAGTTAGACAATCCTTTAAATAAAGTAATCAGTGAAAATAAACGACCCAATGGTCTATTAATTCAGAAAGTGACCGTACCTATTGGTGTGATTTTAGTAATCTATGAATCAAGGCCGAATGTTACAATCGATGTTTTTAGTTTATGTTTTAAAACTGGAAATGCTTGTGTATTAAAGGGAGGAAAAGAGGCTTTTTATTCCAATCAATGTTTAGTTTCTCTAATTAAAGCAGTCTTAACGGAGTTTAATTTAAATCCTAATTTTATTTATCTATTACCTCCAGAACGTGAATTAACTTTGTCTATATTAAAAGCTAATGACTATATTGATTTATGTATCCCTCGAGGTAGCCAATCCTTAATAAACTTTGTTAGAGAAAACGCTCGTGTGCCAATAATAGAAACAGGGGCGGGGATAGTCCATACTTATTTCGATAAAAGTGGTGATTTAGAAAAAGGGCAGGCTCTTATTTATAATGCTAAAACTAGACGAGTCAGTGTATGTAATGCCTTAGATACCTTAGTGATTCACCAAGAAAGGCTTGCTGACCTATTTGAATTAGTAAAACCGTTAGCTAATAAAAATGTCAAAATTTATGCTGATAAACTTAGCTATCAAGTTTTAATTAACTACTATCCTGATAAACTTTTATTTGCTGCTGAAGAAGAAAACTTTGGTCAGGAATATTTAGATTATAAGCTCTCTATTAAAACAGTCCATAACTTTAAAGAAGCTGTAGAACATATCCAAAAATATACTTCTCATCATAGTGAGGCTATCGTTACTGAAGACAAAAATGTCAGCCAACAATTCTTATTAGAAGTCGACGCAGCAGTGGTCTATGTAAATGCTTCAACAGCCTTTACCGACGGTGGTCAATTTGGTTTAGGTGCCGAAATTGGTATTAGCACACAAAAAATTCATGCCCGCGGCCCTATGGGACTTGAGGCTTTAACCAGTTATAAATGGTTAGTTTATGGCGATGGGCAAACACGGGCTTAAAGTAGTTAATTTGGGGACCACTTGCACCTTATAACAAAGTGATAAGTTGTAGCAACTTGTATATAAATGAATTAAGGTAGGCTAAGCCTTGGCCCAACATTTACCTGCTTTAGATCTTACCTAGGTTTCAAATCATTATCTTAATTGAATACTTAGAATTGACTATTTCTCTATTATTTTTTAGCACATTACCCATGACTATCGCTTTAAAAAATTATATTTATTTAACTATTATTGCTATAAACAATTATAGAGTAATACCTAAATTTAACCTTAAATTTAACTCTTTGTATATTATAAGAAATTGACAAAGTGACCAGTGTTGATCATAATGTGCCCGCCATTTTAGCAAGGGAGAAATAATGAAAATTGTAGGTAAAATTGAATTAATTGAAACAGAAGGCCGAACAGGCAAGTCGGTAAAAAAAATTCCAAATGATTATTTTCTAGCACTCAAAATTACAGAAATCGATAGTAAACCTATTTCTACTGTAAAAAGTACTTTTGAAGCTTTAAAACCAAGTTTTCCTGTAATTAAAGTTAATGATGAAGATGTTGGTAATCTCTTTGAAACTTATAAATTAGCACCTGGTATGACAGATGTCTGCCATCTTTCACTCGCTTACTTTGTTGATTTCCGTAAAGATAGAAATCCAGAAAATGATCTTGATCAAGAGAAAGTTGATACAGCATATGAAGAATTAGATGGTAAAGTCATTTCTTTTGAAATCAACAACGATTGTGCTTTTCAAATAGTTTCTACTAGCAAAGAATACAAACATATTAATACTAAGGCTGATGTTACTTACGCATCTATGGTTGGTAATGGTCGAGATACAATACTAAACCTTTTACCAAGCCAAGCCACGCAAAATGAACTTGGACAAATACTTGCTTGTGTATTTGGTTCTAATTTTAAGCTTAGGAACTCTTTGAAAATAGAAATTCCATTTCATGTAACCATTGCCGAAACTAATAAATTAAATTTAAAGCTTGCCAATGTTAATAATCCTTCAGAAAAACTTAATGAAAATAGTACCTTAACAGTATAATAACTTGGCAACTTAGCCTAGTCTATTTAAGAAAGTCTAGGCCTAATTTTCGTTCGTCAATATATTATTTTTATCACTTTGATTGCGAATAAATTATTTAAAGGATAATCACTACTTGACTTATTGCCATGGAATCGCTTTTGCAACCATTAAATAAAAAATGAATATTAGGCCTAAAAAAGCTGGAAAACCAAAGAGAAACCAAATATTAAATAGCGTATGAAATTTTTTTGGTAAAGCAGAGTTAGACTGTAGACAATCGGCTAGAATATTTCGGAGTTTAATTTGAATCCAGACAACAGGTAACCAAAAGCAACCAATTAATATATATAAAGTATAAGTTGCTAAAAGCCAAGGTGAATTCCAAGGATAACCAATAAGCCAAATTAACCAAATACCCGTCAACGGCTGTATGATTACTGCCGGTGTAGTAAAAATAAAATCGGCTAAAACTGTATTACGAATAGCATAGTATTTTTCTTGAAGGCTATTAGTGTATTTCGAGCGAAACATAAAAAAGGCAATACCCATACCCGTACCAAATAGTATAGTTGAACTAATAATATGAATAGTTTTAGCTAAAAGGTAGGCATTCATATAAAAATAGAAATAGTTATAATAGCTTGCAGAATAAATTTTACTATAAAAACGTTTAAATAGGGTAGGGCGAGATGATTATAAGTTATGCTGATTTTGAAAAAGTAGATTTACGCTCAGGAACAATTATTAAAGCTGAATTGTTTCCACGTACTAAAAAGCCTGCTTATAAAATATGGGCAGACTTTGGCGCTGAACTAGGAATTTTACAGACATCAGCTCAAGTGACAGTCCATTACACACCAGAATCATTAATAGGGCGAAAGATAATAGGATGTGTAAATTTAGGAGAGAAAAATATTGCCGGTTTTACATCACAATTTTTATTAGTCGGTTTTTCCGATGCACAAGGAGCAATATGTCTAGCTACAGTTGACTCTATAATTCCAAACGGGCAAAAACTTCACTAAAAAACAAATTAATCATCATGAAACTAGAGTTACCTTTAATAAATTATATTTTAGCACATTATCAAATTTTATAAATTCAGGGTATCAAGATTCAAAATCATTCAAAATTTTAAAATCAGCTACTAATAGAAGATAAAACCTTTTGCAAAGCTTGCAAATTAGGTTCTAATTTAAAAATTTTATTCGGTTTATCTAACAAATTTAGTAATTGCGGAACTACAGCAATTGGCGAACTTATAATAGGCTCAATTATATTATCAAATTTTGCTGGATCAGCAGTAGAAGCAATAATCCAAGGTCCATTGTCTAAATGATTTCTCACATAAAACGCTGTTGCAGTATGCGGGCAGCAAATATAATTGTATTGCTTATAAATATGTGCAATTGTGTTATAAATAAGGCTATCATCAACAGCAATTGCAGTTACATGATTATAAAAATCTTTAAAAGAAATAAATAAGTGCTTTAATCTTTCAAAATTGCTTGGATTTCCAACATCCATTGCATTAGCTATCGTTGTGATACTTTGTTTTGGATTATAATGACCGTTGGTTAAATAATCAGAAATTACTCGATTAGCATTAGTTGCCAACACAATTCTTCTAATAGGAAAGCCCATGGCTTTAGCCCAATAAGCTGCTGTCGCATTACCAAGGTTTCCTGACGGAATAATAAAACCAGGTTCTTGTTTATTTTTTAAGTAAAATTGTAGACTGCTATAGGCATAGTAAGTCATTTGCGGTAATAGCCTGCCAATATTAATGCTATTAGCACTACCAAGTTTTGTGATCGCTTGACAGTTTAAATCTTGAAAGGCTAATTTAACAAGTTGCTGACATTGATCAAAAGTACCATGGATTGCGAAGGAAAAAATGTTCTCATCCCAACAAGTTATTTGTTGCTCTTGTTTAGCTGAGATCTGGCCTTGTGGATATAAAATGATAACCTGATAATTTTTCTTTTGGTAAAAGGCGCTTGCTACAGCTGAACCTGTATCACCTGAAGTAGCAACTAAGATTATTTTTTTATCATCTTCTATTAAGTTCAAACACTCAGCTAAAAAGCGGGCGCCAAAATCTTTAAATGAGCATGTTGGCCCGTGAAAAAGTTCGAGAACAAACGTGTTTCTGTTAATTTTAAGAGTTGGAATAGGGAAGTTAAAAACCTTCTTACAAATGTTATTTAATTCTAATTTAAGTAGATCGTTTACAAAGAAACCATCTAATAGTTGCGAAGAAAATTCAGTAAAATTTAAATCAGCTAAATCTAACTGATTTGTGATAATAGGTATTGTCTCAGGAATAAATAAACCACCATCAGGAGCTAATCCACTTTGCATTGCTTGAGATAATGAAAAAAAATCTAATTTATTACGAGTACTTAAATAGCGCATGAATTTATCTCCACAGGCAAAGCGCCAGTTTTATTAATTCTAGATAGCCAATAGTTAGAAGCAATATTATTTTCTTGCAATACCAACTGCATGCTCTCAGCGACTTTTTGGGCCTCTTTTTTTGTTTTTGTTAAAGCAAATAAAGTAGGGCCTGATCCGGAAAAGGATGCGCCTAATGCGCCATTTTGCAATGCAGCCTCTTTTATTCGATAAAATTGTGGTACAAACTGTGCTCGTTGAGGTTCAATAAGCACATCATTTAAAGCATTTTTTAATAAGTTATGATCATTTGTATAAAGCGAAGTTATGAAAGTCGCTAAATTAGCAGATTGTTGAATATACTTTGCTAAAGGCGCAGTTTTTTTAAGTACTTTTCTTGCCAAGCGCGTAGGAACCTGCAAATGCGGGTAAATTAATACACAATATAGATTAGGAGAAGGTAAGTTAATAACTTTTAATGGCTGTTGCGAATGGATTAACGTGAGTCCGCCAAACAAACAAGGAACAATATTATCTGCATGTGGCTGACCACTTGAAACTTGCTCACCAATAACCGCAAAGTTTGCAAGTTCTAGAGTAGATAACGGGGCAGTTAAGAAGTTATTACAGGCAACTAATGCAGCAACTGCCGATGCAGCAGAGCCTCCCAGACCAGAACTTACGGGAATTCCCTTTTTAATAGAAATTGAAAAGCCAATTTCTAAATTTAATGCTTCACAAAATTTATGTATAACGACAGATGCAGTGTTTTTATAGCTATTAAAGGGCAAAGGCTCAACAGCCTCAATGAACTCTATAATTATCTTTTTGTCTTCCCGTTTAGTAACGGTAACATAATCGCCCACAGAATCTACAGCAAAGCCTAAAATGTCAAAGCCGACAGCCACATTTGCACACGTCGCAGGTGCAAATGCTTTAACTGATTGGATAGATTTGTTAATTTTTTTCATTTTACCACCTCACAAGCTTGCTACTAATCGTAGTAAATCTGAAAAAATACCTGCAGCGGTAACTTCAGCACCTGCACCGGGTCCTTGGATGATTAGTGGATGTGTAGAGTATCTTTTGGTATGGAACATAATAATATTGTCTGTGCCTTTAAGTTTTGCAAAAGGATGGTCTTTAGCAAACGCTTCAATTGCTACTTTAAGCTTTCCTTCTTTGGTAATAGAGCCTACATAACACAAATGCTGATTGTTAGCTTTAGCCGCTGCAAGCCGATGAGTTAGACTTTGATCATAGGCAGGTAATTTGTTTAAAAACTCATCTAAGCTAACTAATTTTAATTCTGGCGGTACTAAATCAGAAACAATTACATCATTGATAGTAATGTTATGACCTATTTCTCGTGCCAAACAAACTAGCTTACGCGCAACATCCATACCAGATAAATCTTCACGTGGATCAGGCTCGGTATATCCTAGCAATTTTGCTTGAAGAACCGCTTCTGAAAACGTTTTATCTTCTTTTAGCGCATTGAAAATATAACTGAGTGTTCCTGAAAATACACCCTCTATTCTCTCAACCTGGTCTCCAGTTTTAATAATATCTTGTAGAGTACTAATAACTGGCAGGCCTGCACATACTGTAGCTTCGTAAAGATAAAACAGATTTTTCCTGGCTAAGGCTTGTAGCTTTTGATAATAAGACAAATCGCCAGCGTTAGCATATTTATTGGGAGTAATAATATGAATACCTTTAGCCATAAAGCGCTGATAAAGGCTGGCAACTTGCGGGCTTGCAGTACAATCAATAATTACTACATTAGGAATATTATCTGCAGTTAGATGCGCCACAAATTTTTCTAAATCAGCATCAATGGCGTAGGCGTTGAAATTAGGTTTCCAGTCTTTGAACGCTTCTGCATTATTTAATAGGAGCATTTTCTTGCTATTTATAATAGCGCGCACAGTTAAATTAATTTGATAAGTGCATTTTAAATCAGTTAATGTATCGGTAAATTGCTTAAGTAAACTTTGACCGACAAGCCCTGGGCCAATTAATCCTATCGCTAATGATTTCCTTGACAAGTAAAATCCAGAATGAATAGCCTGCATAGCTTTAACGGCATCTTTCTTTTTAACAATAAGTGTAATATTGCGTTCAGAAGAGCCCTGAGAAATAGCACGAATATTAATATTGACTTTAGCAAGGGCTTTACAAAGTTTATTAGCGATGCCAATAGCCCCAATCATTTTATCACCAACAATTGACAAAATAGAGCAATTCTCATCAAGCGTAATAGTCTTAATATAATTACTTTTAATTTCATTTTTTAAGTTTTCAAAGAGCGCTTCTTTTGTTCTAGCGACAGAATCTGCAGCGACCGCAAAACACATTGAATGCTCAGAACTTGCCTGGGTTAGGAATAACACATTGATATTAGCGTAATAAAGAATGCTAAATACGCGAGCAATCAGGTTAGATGAATTAAGATAGCCACCACCTTCTATATTAAATAGGCCTATCTCCTTAATACAACTAATACCTTTAATAAGCGCTTGCGATTCTTTAGGTTGTGCTGAAATGCAGGTATATTTACCGCTAGGGTTAAAACTATTTTTTATATAAATAGGAATTTTATCTTTAACAACTGGCGCGATAGCCATAGGGTGTAAAACTTTAGCACCAAAATAAGCTAATTCCAATGCCTCCTGATAAGACAAAGACTCAATCACAAAAGCTGAGCGTACTAAGTTAGGATCAGCTGTATAAATTCCATCTACATCAGTCCAAATGGTTAAAGATTGAGCGTTAAATAAATTAGCAAAAATTGCCGCAGAAAAATCACTACCATTACGTCCTAATGTAGTTCGTTGGCCATCTAAAGTTGAGGCAATAAATCCGGTAATAACTAATTGATTAAAGATTTCACCCTGCAAAAACTCTTTAAGAGCCGCCTTACTTGTTTGCCAATCAATTTCAATTAAGCCATTTTTTTCTTGGATGAATAAAACTTTTGCAGCATCTAAAAAAGCAACCTTATTTTCTTTAGAAAGATATTCTTTTAAAATCATGGCAGACCACAGCTCGCCATAACCTAAAATTAAATTTTGTACTTCTTTTGAGTAACTGCCGGCTAGTTGAATAGCATATAAAATATCGTTAATTTTTTGGATATCCTCTTTAATGATATTTCCAATATGGAGATGAGATAAGGCTAATTCCTGTATTATAGATAAGTGTTTATCTTTGATTTCTGTTAAATAGTGCTGATACTGTAAATGGTTTTTTGCAGCATCAAGTAATAATTGCAATAAAGAAGTAGTTCCATAAATTGCTGAGACAACAATAATTTCATTACCTTGTAAAAGTGATTTGACCGCTGTAAATCGTTTTGCATCAGCAAGGCTACTACCACCAAATTTATAAATAGCATAAGCAGGGTTAATTAACATGTTAAACCTCAAAAAAGAAAATAGCTGCTTGTAGTGTTATAAACACTCAGCAATGAGCCGTTAATTTTGTTAGTAACAAATTGCTTAATTAAGCAACGGTGGTGGTAGAGGTAGAGGAGATGGTGGTAGTAGAAAGGGTAGTTTTTGCAAATGAAAGAAGATCGCGAGCTGTAATGTCAGCAGAAGCTTGGCGCATAAGCCAAAGTAATAAATAAACATCATTCATATTTTTACCCCTTAACTTTAATGGTGGTAAGTTTTAACATAACATTTTGAGCTCTCTTTGTCAATTATTACAGCATGGAGTATAACTTTTGAAATACTTGAAATAAAGGTTGAGCCCTAAGGCTCAACCTAGAAATTATTTGGCTTCACAACTAATAACATTTACAACGGGATCTTTTGCAACGCTACCTGATACTTGAAAGCCAATAGCTTGTTGTTGACCTGCTGGTATACCATTATAAGGGTCATAAGTATTGGCACTAAACGTAAACACGCCAGCATTGGCTGTAACGGTTTGATTGTTACCAATCCAGTAATTGGCAATAACAGGATTAGTTATTTCACTACTATTGAAGCTTATTTTAAAAGTAAAACTTTTTATCGCAGTGGTGGGACTAGTATTGGTAATGCTGCCTTGGAATACGGCACCGCTATCCCAGCGATTTTGTAGCGTAAATTTAACACTACAATTTTGTTGGTTAACTGCACCGGCTTGATAAAAAGCATTTAACTGTAGCTGACTAGTTGCTCCTTTAACAGCAAAGCTTTTATCACTTTTATCTGCGACTAAACTGTAAGCTTTACCATTAAATTGAATAGAGCTAGGTAAGCCTACGGTGTAGTTTTCATTGCTAAATGTGCCTGTCTGACTATTTATATTTTGATTATAAATTGTTGAGGTACAAGTGCCATTGGTCACTTTACAGTTAACTTGATTCTGACTATTAACATCTGAGGTAAAGGTCAAAGTAGTAGTTAGTGCTTGGCTGCTGACAGGATTTCCTTTGTCATCTAACAAATTAATTTTATAACTTACCTGAGTTGCAGGTTGGGTACCTGTTTGTTGGCCTTGTAAATTCACATTGACATTAGTGGCTTGTCCATTGGTAATTTTAAAGGCAAGGGGGGAATTGCTTGCTTTAACTTGATAAACCATATGAGCTGTATTATCTACTTGATAGGTATCTGCAACTAATAAAGTATAAGAACCATTATCTAAGTTTAAAGAGCAACCATTTGTAATGTCGCAGCTATAAGTTTGCTGAGTTTCTTTAATAGTTAAAGTGGCATTTCCTTTAACGGGGAACCCAGGACTGGTGAAAGAAACATTAAGCTTTCCAGTGGCAATAGTTTGATTATATAAATCATGTAATACTTGTTCAGCTTGTAGGTTAAGCGCGCCACTATTAGGATCAATAATACTAATGGTATCGCCTAAGTAACCAACTGCCCAGAAAAATAAATCATTTTGCATGCCATTGGCTACTAAATAAGGAACTAATGCTTTTTGAAAGAAGGCTAATCCTTCAGCACTTTTCCAAGAAGATTCACCAAGGACTACAGGATAACCAGCTTTCTTTAAAAATCCCCAAGTCCAATCAAAGCGAAGATTACTAGGTTTACCTGGAGCAGACTCCCAAGTCCCTACTTCACGAGGATAAACGTGTGGAGAAAAAACGAGATGCGCGTTATTAGCACTCGCATCACCTAGCAGCCAAGTAATCGTTACATCATCTAGGCCTGCAGTTTTTAATTGTTGTGTAAAGCCTGCACGATTAAAGCTTGGTGTACCGATTTTAGCATTGGCTTTATCTAATAGCGGTTTAAAATCCTCTCCCCAGTTACCTTTAAACTCAACTCGTTTGGTTCCAGTTGCACAATTACTAGGATCATCCGAAATACTATAGGCTTCTGGATCATCAACTAAATCGGCAGCTTTTACACAGGCGACTGGTTGATCAGGATCGCCCGAGCCATTGTCTGGACCTTCGACAAAAACTAATAAATCAGGATTATTTTGTTTAAGCACTTTAGCTGCGGAGGCAATAACTTTTACCCAGGCAGGTTGACCGTTGTTATCGCGAAACCAATAGAGTAGATGGGGCTCATTAAAAATATCAATACCAATAACGTTGGTTAAATTACGTGTTTTAATTTCAGTTGCTAATAATTTTAAATCTGCCTCATATTGCGCTAAATCATAAACCGTTCCATCACGAAAATTATCGCCATAGCCATAACGATGATGGATATCGATCATGACTCTAACATTATTTTTTTGCAATTCAGCAAGAGTTATCCAAAAGGCTTCTTTAGGCGATACTGTTTGTGCACAAGCTTGGCCATTGGTTTCCCAAACTTTACAAAAAATACCATTACCTTTGGTTGGCGCTGCTTTATTAGTTAGGGATTTATTCATATCCACTTCATTTTTGTCATCATAAAGCACCCCAGGTTGAATGGGGAGACGAACTGTTTTAAAACCCACTCCAGTGGCTTTGGTGACACCCGAATCCGTAAAATCCCACGGGCGAACTAAGGCATCTAACATACCATAGCTTTTACTGTAAGAAGTAGAAGTACCGCTTAGAGAATAAAAAGGATTAGAAGCTAGCCCTTGGACAATTCTGGAATCCTGAAAGCCTGACCACGAAACGCCATCAATTTTTACTAAATTGCCAGCATTATCATAGATGCTCCCAGTTTTGGTGTAGTAAGCATAACTCGATGTGGAGAATAAAACTCCAATTAAACCCTTGGTAATATGTTTTCTTATTTGCATAACATTATTCCCTCTATTTTTGCCTAACTTAATTGTTAACCAAAAGACTGTTGCTTAAAAACTGTTAACCAATATATTTAAATAGAGCTTGTCGTGCAAATTTTATGCCAATAAAAACATTTATTTTGCTAATTTAGTTTTTAACAATTAATAATTATTCGTATACTATTTTAATAATTAAGATAAAAATAAGATTAGAGTCTATGAGCGCAAGCGATATCATTGCTAGCTATAATACTTTGCTTAAAAATTTAGATGAATTAAAAAACCATCTGGATACCGAATTACAAGTCAATCCAGTTTGGATTAATGATCCTGCCAACAAAGAAATCCTAATAGCTGATTACAACTATTTTTTTGCTGCCTTAACTGATTTTTATCCAGGTGATTTAGAAACACCTCAGCATACTAAATCCTTTCAAGGAGCCTTAGGTGGTAGCACGCGCACTTTGCAATTAGTAGAGGTCATTAACAAAAGTAAAGATCAATTAAAGGCTGTAATTAATAATTATCTCCAAGAAATAAATATGAAAGATACCCAGGTCATTCATACTATCTTTAAAAATGCAGGGTTTTCGCGTCTTAAACTTAAACAAGTTTATCGCCATATACCTTGTATTGATTATCATCCTAGACGGATTACTTTTACCCAAGTAAAACATAATTCTCATATAGTTATCAGTAAAAAAGAATTGGCAGCACGCTTAAATAAAATAGGCAAAGGGCGACATATTGATGTGCAACAACAGATGTTACAATATCTTGATGATGAAAAATTAGCGATTCATCGCGATACCCAATTTTTATGGGCTGCTAATATTGCTACTTTTAAAAACGAAGAAGGCTTATCATCTACTAAAAAACTAATGACTTCTATGCCAATAGTTTATCTACATCAAACTGACTTACCAGAACCATTAGTTAATTTTAGCCGGCGGCAAAAGCGTTCGCTCTTAACGGTTAGATCGGATAAAAAAATTGAAGATGAAGTTTTTCTCCCTTCAGCAGCCGCTTATCGATACAAGGGTAAATAGTTACGATTCCTAACTTATCTCAAGCTAACTGACTTCATTGAGATTGAGTAATATTTTGGGTAAATTTTGGGAATAAAAATTTTTGTGCCTTTATTCTCGTGTTATTCTAATCAATTGCCACTTAAGTGTTTACCATTTTATTTTCTCTACACCAACAAGGTTTTATTTAAGTTGACATACATTGCATAAGGACAGCAGATGAACAGCAGAAAGTTTATTACCAAACTAATGATAAGCCTATGGCTTACATGGGTCATGACTTGGGTACATGCAGGGACACCGTTGTGGACGTTTACCCCATTAACCGCAACAACCATCACAGTCGCAGCGAACGACACCGCTACCGTACGCTATCAAGTCACCAATCAATCCAGAAAGCCACATACTTTAGTAATGAAAGCGATGCCGGGCGTTACACAGATAACGACAACTGGGAGTTGTCAAACCTTCTTTGTTTTAGGTTACCAACAATCGTGTATTTTAAATCTATCTATTAACGGCAGTGCTTTAATGGATAATATACTGGGTGGGCCTATCGTTTGTAGTCAAGACAACCCAAATCAATGTTATCAACCGAGCAGCGCCAACAGCTTACATATTACTAAAGGCTCTGTGATAGATTATACCGTAGGAGGATTTGTATTTGGTCTCTCAGGAACTTTGGTGCTTGAAGACAATGGTGGTGATGCATTAACCCTGAATGCAGACGGAACTTTTGCTTTTTCTAATGCGCTGCCTCCAGGAAGTACTTATTTAGTCACTGTAAGAAGTCAACCTGCAAACCAAACCTGTACTGTCACTAATGGCAGTGGGATCATAGGTGGAGCGAACGTGACCAATGTTGGCGTTAACTGTGTCACGAATTTGGCCAACTTAAGCGCAAGCGTCAGTCAACTGGCTTTAAGTGTCACCGGGCTTACCGAATATGGTGTCAGTGGAACCCCTTCCTCTGGGCTTGCTCGTATCATTACCATTACCAATACAGGCAATAATGCTGCCATCAATTTATCGGTAACGCCACCAACTTGGCCTACCGGGACCTCCAACACCACTACTTGTGGCAACACACTGCCGGTGAATAGCAGCTGCACGATTACCATCACACCGGGCGCTACAGCCACCTCGGATGGCACGAATCCCTGTTCAGGTGGAACAGCCCCTGTTCCCGGCGTGGTTCAAGTCAGTGCTGACAATGCGAATACAGTGACGAGCAATGTCGTTGTATTAGGCTATGGTTGTGTTTATCAAGGCGGCTACGTGTATGCATTGGATGACACAACCCCCAATACTGGCAGTGTAGGGGGTAAAGTTGTCACCACCACTGACCAAGCAGCTGCAGCGCCTAACGGCATTGTATGGAGTTCTAATGGAGGCACTGGTAGTGGAAGTGGCGGTTTTGACTCTATTGATGTAAGTAATGATACTCTTCCCGGAATTGATAACACCTCTACTTCCACCATTGGCTCCCCCTCCTATGGTACCTTTACTACATTCTTTTCTAATACCTATACCAATCCAAATCCATTTACCCCAGTCTCTTTTGCTAACTGCAAGGGGAGCTCAGATGGTTCTTGCAATACAGCTAATATCGTGACGTTTTATAATCAATTTATTACCAATAACACGTCAGGAAGCGGCGGCTCTGCTCCCTTTACGGCATCTCCTGGGCCAACCAACCTCGCTTACTATGCTGCAGGTTTATGCAAGCAACCGATTGCAAGTTATACAGATTGGTATCTGCCGGCGATTTGTGAGCTTGGATATGGAAGCCTTGCTTGCGGCACTTCAACTTCGCCGACAGTACAAAATATACAATTAAGCTTGATTGATAATAGTGGGTTTAGTGCTCCTACAGGTACCTACTGGAGTTCTACTGAGTTTTCACTGGGTCCTCAAATCGCTGCGTGGAACCAGAGCTTTGGTTCTAGCGGTCTTAATGGCCAGGACGCGAGCGGTAAGGATAATCTGCTTGGCGTTAGATGTTCTCGGGCGTTAACCTTTTAACTTTCCACTTTCTTTCCAATGACCTTGCTTTGCAAAACTTGCAAAGCAGGTCATTAATTTTCATAGTTTGTTATAACGTGGTATTACAGAATTACCAGTTTAGGGAGATATACTAAATAATTACGCAACAACTTATCCCCAGAAACTGTGGATAAGTGTGTGGGGAATGTGTTTAACCGCTGTTATCAGTTATAAATCACTTATCCTTTTTAATAGAATCTAGTAATTCTTTTGCTTCAGAGAGAGTAAAGAGTTTATATAAAAACCCGGCCATACCGACCGCTGCAGCTTGAACATTAAATTGCGCTTCACTGTGGATAGTCAATGCAATAATTGGGGTATTTTTGTTAAGGCGACTTTGCGTTTTAATTAAATGAGTGGTTTCAAAACCATTAGGGCCATTACTTAAGCTTAAATCCATTAAAATAGCATCATAGGCGGTTGCATTGGCTTTAGCTAGAGCCGCTATACCATTATCTGCTGTATCTACAGTACAATTTAATTCCGTTAAATGTAACTTAGCTACCGCCTGCGCTGTCTTGGCATCTTCAACAATTAATATGCGCACCAGTTTTGTCATTATTAATTCCAATCATCATTAAATATTTAAATTAATTAAAGCACATTGATTTTATGCTCGCTTATTAATTTAATTTATCTAAGGTTACTTAAAAAGTCTTGTAAAATACTAAATTTATTCCCCTATTAAAAGCTTAATTTTGATAAAAACGTTATAACAACCAAAGAAGTAGGGCCAAGTTGGATTGATTTTTAACAGCCTTGCAGATGATTTTTCGCATCCCACCATACTTATGCTAAGCTGTTACAGGTTGTAAGGATTATTTAATTAATAATAAGGAAGAGTTATGAAAAAATGGATCCTACCCTCACTAGTATTTTCACAATTACTGAATGCTGCGCCTTGCCCGTTTGATCAATCAAAAAACTGTGATTTGAAAACGGATATCTTAAAGGATAAATCAGCACAGGGCTTAAATTTTTATGCCCCCACTAATTATGATCATCGTATATCGGGTGAAATTAATGTTTATGATGTATCAAAAGTGATTAAAAAAGCGGATGGCACCTTAACGCTATTAGCTGATGTTGTTAATCCCGGCTTTTGGCGCTCGGGTGAAATTATGACCCGCGCTAATCTAACAGCTCCCCCTTATAACTCGCCTACGCCATCAGCTGTTTGGACAACCCAAACTACCACTCATGGTTATGTCGAAGTTAATGTTAAACTACCTTCGTGCACTGTCAGTACTGATGGTAAATGTCAAAATGGTAGTAATCCTGCAGAATATAATCGCGGACTTTGGCCTGCCATTTGGATGGAGCCTACCTTTGATGCTAATTGGCCACAAAATGGTGAAATTGACATTATGGAGGCTTATCTAAAAAATACAGCGTTTAATATCGTGACCGCGACATTGCATTTTAATGGTAATGATCCTCGTTGTGGTGGTAACGATTGCCGCGGTATAGGTTTTGGTTTAGGTAATCATACCTTTCCTGAATTAGCTTACGCAAAACCGCATACTTGGGGATTTGAATGGGAAAAAGACCCACAAAGCACGAAGGGAGGATATATCCTTAACGGTTATATTGATAACGCTAAAATATGGGGACCGCTGCGCACCGATACGTTGCCTGCTGATGGCCCTAATGCCCTAAGCCGTGGTTTTAATGACCCGAATGGCGGTTATTATTTAATTGTTAACTTAGCGGTAGGCGGTCCTTATGCTGATGCACCTAATCCGCAAATGAAACGTGCTAGTATGGATGTTAACAGTATTAAAGTCTATCAAGTAGGTGGTAGCGGCCCAGCCAATAAGTGTCTTGCACCAACTAATATTACTTCGTCTTATACTGCTGATAAAAAAAGCGCTACCCTTAATTGGCAGCAGCCACAAGGTAGTTTGCCTATTCAATTATACCGGGTTAAAGATTGTCAAAAGCGCCTCCTTTGGGAAGGTAACCAACTAACTTTTACTGATAAGATGCTACCTGGCGAGCCTGGAAATTATGTATACTTTTTAAGCTCCGTGTGTAATGGCCAAGAGTCCTCCAATGTAGAATATGATGTCAATATGACAACGGATGATGTTTGTAATCCGCCAAGTAATATTAACGCAACTTATACGCCAGACAAAAAATCAATTACATTAACATGGACTGCGCCTGCTAGTGGCTCTGCTGCTGCCTCTTATGAGATAAGTGATTGGATGAAGCATGTCATGTGGCAAGGTAATGCATTAACGTTTACTGATAAATCACTCCCAGGCACTGCTGGAAAATTTACCTACTTTGTAGACACTGTTTGTCAAAATGGTAAGCGTTCTGAATTAGTTCAAAAAGATGTTATGATTCCTTAATAGCTATTTTTAGTTAGGCTTCTTTTAATAGAAGCCTAACCTGATAGATTCTTTTTTTCTATTTTTATTAAAGCTTTAATTGACTAATACGTTTCTTCCTTTCATGATAATAAGCTTTTGCAAAAGGTAAGCGCTTATTGTGTATCGTATTTACTATTTATTAAAAACTGCTTTATTGTCTGTGTTGGCTAAACGAACTGTTGGAGTAAGAGCCTTATTGATAAGAGAAAATGAAACTTTATTAGTGAAACACACTTATCAAGCGGGTTGGTATACTATAGGGGGTGGGGTTGAACCCGGTGAAACAGCGCATCAAGCTTTACTACGCGAAATTAAAGAAGAGGTAGGAGCGACATTAACTACGCCGCCCCAATTGTTTGCTGTGTATTATAGCCGTAATGAACGGCGAGACGATTACATCATTTTTTATATCTGTCATGTTTATCAGCAAGAAAGGGTTCATTCACCAGAAATTGCTGAGCAGCAATGGTTTAACTTAAATCAGTTGCCCACCGATATATCGCCTGCTACTAAGAAGCGAATTGAGGAATACTTAGGTAGGGCTGAGATAAGTGAGTATTGGTAGGAGTTACCAGTACCTAAATAAATAACTTAATTTTTTTAATTTTTCTTTTATAATGCCCTAATTCTTCATAAATAGAGCAGTTATGTATTCAAACGTTATTGTTCGCACGCCTGCGACAAGTCTAATTCATGGCCTAACATCACAAACGACAAGCTCACCTGATTATGCCCAAGCGTTAGTACAGCATCAACATTATATTAATGCATTAAAGAAAGGTGGCACAGAGGTAACGATTCTTCCTGCTATAGCAGAATATCCGGATGCCTGTTTTGTTGAAGATGTTGCTTTATTAACAGAAAAAATAGCTATTTTAACACGGCCTGGCGCCTTAACTCGCCAAGGAGAAGTCGCTTTAATCGAACCGTGCATTAAATCATTTTATCAAGACAAAATTACCTCTATCAACGCCCCGGGCACGCTTGAGGCAGGCGATATTTTAAGGGTTAACAATCACTTTTATATCGGTCTTTCCAAGCGCACCAATCAAGAAGGTGCTACCCAATTAGCGGCCATTTTAACAGCGTATGGCTATACCAGTTCAACTATTGAATTAAAAGAATACTTGCATTTAAAGACAGGCGTCTCATATTTAGGTGAGGGCTATTTATTAGTTGCAGGGGAGCTTATTGATCATCCAGCATTTTCTAGCTTTAAACAAATCAAAGTATTGCCTGAAGAAACGTATGCTGCCAATACGATAACCATTAATAATACCATTTTAATGCCTTCAGGATTTTCTATCACCAGCAAAGCAGTAGAAGCGTTAGGTTTTAACATCTGTCCGCTTGCTATGTCAGAATTTCAAAAAATTGATGGTGGCTTAAGCTGCTTATCATTGAGATTTTAATGGCAAAAAAATTAACTAGCTTTAAATTAGCACTGATTATTGTTTGCTCCGTCGATAGCATTCGCAATCTACCCGCTATAGCTATTATTGGGCAGGATTTATTTTTATATTTTGGGCTTGCTTTTGGCCTTTTTCTTTTGCCAAGCGCCTATATTGCCAGTTGGTTTACTCAGTATTCTGATGAAGGCATTTATGGTTGGGTTAAATTAAGCTTGAGCAAAAAATTAGGTTTTATTGCTATTTCGCTGCAATTGATGCAAAACCTTTTTATTTTTCCTACTTTTTTAGCTTTTATTGCGGGGTTAATATTATATTGTCTTGCACCAACATTAACCCAAAATAACCTACTTATTTTTCTTATTGCTAATGGCTTAATTTGGGGGCTCACTGGTTTAAATACTCATGGATTTGCCTTATCTTCCCGCTTAACAGTGATTTGCGCGCTGCTAGGATTAATTATTCCTTTTATAATAATTTTAGTCATTGGCAGTAACTGGCTAATACTCTATCCGCAAGCGTTAAAAACCTTGCCTACAAACGCTGAGCATTCTTGGGCGGCTTTAACCGCCATTATTCTTTCTTTCTGCGGTATTGAAATTGCAGCAGTACATGCTAAAGAAAGTAAAGAAAAAGCCTTGCCTAAAGCTATAGCGCTTTCTGTTATTATTATTTTTGTCACCATGCTATTTGGCGCGTTAACGCTCGCCCTGATTATTCCTGCCGAGCAGTTAAATTTTATTACTGGTATTCCTGAATTATTTCATTTTTTCTTCAAACAAATTAATTTAGCGCCCCTTGCTTTGCTTATAGATTTATTAATTATTGTAGGTTGCCTAGGTTGTGCAAATAATTGGCTAATCTCTCCTATTAAAGGACTAGCTTTTGCTGCAGGTACTATAACTGATAGGCGTGTTCATAAAGCGTTATTGCTGGGGCAGGCCGCTATTGTTTCTATTATTAGCAGCCTTTTTTTATTTTTCCCCTCATTAAATGCTTCTTATTGGATAATGATTGTGTTAGCGACGCAAATGTATTTAGTAATGTATTTTTTAATGTTCATTGGCGCTATCTGCTTAGCACGACGATTAAAAGGAAATACAAACTTAAGGTGGCAAGTTTTAATTTTAGCAAGCCTTGGACTTGTTGGTTCAACAATTGCTTTTGTCGTGAGCTTTTCTCCACCAGCAACGTTAACCATTACACCCGCAAACTATCAACTAGCACTGCTATTAAGTTTTTGCGGTACTCTTACCTTTATAGTAGGCGGATATTATCTTTTTAGCTATAAATTGGTTAAGCTAAGCCCACTTGCTTAACTATTAAAAAAATTTTTAATCACTTGCGCAAATTGTTCGGGATATTCAAGATAAGGTACGTGGCCACACTCTTTAAAGCAAAAATAGTGCGCATTGGGAATTTGTTGGGCTAGTAACTTGACTGTTGCTTCATTAAAAATTAAATCTTGCTCCGAGCCAAGCACTAAAGTAGGCACTTTAATGTTCTTAGCCCACGCACTAGCATCGAAATGAGTAAGGGCTGCATATTGCCCTTCATAGCCTGCTAGAGTAAAAGGGTAAGGGTTATTTAGCGCAAGCTCAATCAGCTCATCAAACTTTCCTGGTTTAGAAAGAAATTGATAAGAAAACACCCAACTAAGCGAGCTTCTAAGCACGGGAATAATGGGGGCTTGAGCTCTTAGTAATTCAAGTTGGGCCGCGAGATAAAATTGATAGGGCGTATTGAGGGTCATAACGGAATTACTAATTACGGCTGACTGAAGTAAATCGGGATAGTGATACGCTAAGGTTTGTACAATACAGCCACCCATCGAATTGCCAACTACATAAACCTTACTAAAGCCAAGCTTATCACACAAGGCAACCACATCATCAGCCATTTGCTTGATAGTATAGGCCGTGTTTGGTGCATCAGTTTGGCCTGCCCCACGGTTATCTAATAAAATTAACTGATAGTCATCTTGCAAATAAGTTAATACATCTTGCCAAACGGTATGATCCACGCTAAATCCTGCAATAAAAATAATGGGCTCGCCTTGACCATGTGTTTCATAATACAAGGAAATATCATTAATTTTTATCTTTGGCATTTTAGTTTAACTCCGTCCATATTTATTTAAATTTAGTTTAGATTAAGTAACTACTTATTAATTTCTAGGTTAGCAAAATGTAATAAATAGGACAAATAAAAATCTTTATTACTAAATAATAATCACATTGAT
The DNA here is from genome assembly GCF_048541585.1 of Legionella sp. D16C41. Taxonomy (NCBI): domain Bacteria; kingdom Pseudomonadati; phylum Pseudomonadota; class Gammaproteobacteria; order Legionellales; family Legionellaceae; genus Legionella; species Legionella sp. D16C41. Next base: position 1,708,810 of record NZ_CP183303.1, read on the forward strand.
TCTTTTTTAATAAAATGGTATTATTGTAAAACTTTTATTCAAATTGTTTTATTTTAAAATGAACTTCAATAAACCCTCTTTTTTTTCTTTTGAAGATGAGCCCAAAAAACCTGAGTTAGCTGACGTTAGAACAGAAATTAATAAAATGTTAGATGCTCAAATTGATTATAATAAATTATTATATAAACAGATATATAATGGCTCTACTGAAGAGGCCTATGAAATTATGGCCTCATTGTATATTGACTTAGAAGATTGCCCCGAACCTGTTAATCAAATTAATGATGAGGTGTTTAAGCTTGTAAAACAAGAAACGATGACTCAAATTATTGAGGATTTAAAAGATTATAAAGTAATGAAGCAACATGTTGCTGATACTGGTAATATTGATTACCTCTATGTAAGCATGTATCTTTCCTATAATATACTACTTAATAATCTTTATAAAATTAACGCTAAAAGTATTAGAGCAGTCCTTTCTCATTTTTTTAAAGATCCTGTGCTTGAACAAAAAACTCGCAAAGCATTAGAGAACATAAATAATAAAACATCAGATATAACTCTTGAAATACGGGCTCTAAATCAAGCCTTAAAGTCACTCGAAGCTCATGTAAGTCCGCACTGCCTTCGTCTTTTTGACGAGATAGAAATTTGTAATATACAAGAATCTGCTAGTTATGCAGCTATAGGTATTTCATTTAAAAAAAGCGCCTTTAACAGTAAAATTCAAAGAAATGCCGAACAGTTTTTAATTAAATACCCAGACAATAATTCATTACGTGAATTGATAAAACAGTGTGACAGTGCTATTGATGAGCTAACTGCACCAGTCGACAGTAAAGGCGATATCTTTGTCAATACAATTACGGTATTTGAGAGGATGAAGCACAAATATGAAGTAGAAGCTAGGCTTGAAACACTACTTAACCAATTAAAGCAGGAAGAAAAGCAAAGGCAACTGCAAGCTGTCGTTACATTATCACCCATTTTGCCATCTGCCAACAAGCAACCACCTGAAATAGCGCCCACACATCCAGAAAAAACGCCAGCAACTTTAGCAAATTTAAATAAGAAAGAGCCGCCAGCTAAAAATTATCAACCAGATATAAAACCAAACGAAGAGCCCGCTTTGTCAGAAAGTATTACACAACCTGATGCCAAAGAAGGAAAAGACCAAGATGATACAGTGTCTGCATCTACAAAAAACGAGAGTAAGCAGGAAAAAGATAATGCTACGTCAACACTTACAAAAAATGAGGGTAAGCAGGAAAAAACTCAGCATAAAGTAGTTTATACACAACCTCATTATTCACATTTTAATACCAAACCTAAAGTCAATGAAGTAAGTGCAAGTAAACCTCAATCGGCACAAAAAATCTTTATTAAAGGTTTTCATAATACCCAGCATGAAGAAACACTACTAAATTTATTTACAGATAAGCAGGTAAGGATAAAACAACAGGTACCTAAGCCGAGTAAGAAAGCTTTAATAGCGCTTTGTGAAGCTTTAAACGGTCAAATAGTAACTACAGGGGCTAATCGGTGTCGAATCAGTATAAATAATATTCACGCTCATATTTTACTCCCTGGAAAAAAAGCTAAGAAAAATGCTAAAAAAACCAGCGAAAAAACTGCTCAAAAAACTAATGAATGTAAAAAAGCAACCGTGACTATGCATGGGGGCGGTCAAAGTGCTAAGCCTAGCCAAAGACAAAGAGAAACACCTGACTATCTTATCGGGCAATTTCAATCAGCGTTAACTCGAGCTGGTTATACACCCGACAGCTTAGGTTTAACACCGAGTTTGCAGGAAAATGTAGCTAATACACCTAGAGCTAAGTAAGCGCTAAGCTTAAGTTTGTGATATAGTTGGCCTCCTCATTTTTCACACTCTGTTTAACAGCATGACTCGAGATCAACTCAACATTGTAAAATTAACTGCCTTAGGTGGCATTTTAGAATTTTATGATTTTACTATCTATGCACTGTTTGCACCGTATTTAAGTTATCATTTTTTTGCCAACACTAATGTATTAATTAGCTTAATTAATACCTTTGCTGTTTTTGCTTTAGGTTATTTAGCTCGCCCGATAGGTGGCATTGTTTTTGGCCATTTAGGCGATAAGTTCGGCCGCAAGAGAGCTTTTTCGCTAGCCGTTTTTCTAATGGCACTGGCCACACTATTAATAGGTTGTTTGCCTAGTTATCAAACGATTGGTTCGATTGCAACGCTGATATTAATCCTACTACGTTTATTACAGGGCTTTTCCGTAGGCGGCGAGATCCCGGGAGCTGCCATTTTCATTATTGAGCATGTGGCAAAAGCCAGGCATGGTTTTTCCATTGGTTTCGTTTTTATGAGTATTACGCTTGGCAATACCTTAGGTGCCATAGTGGGGTTATTCTTAACGACTATGTTGTCAGAAAATCAGATGATGGCTTGGGGTTGGCGAATTCCTTTTATTTTAGGTTTTATTTTAGGCCTGATTAGTTTTATTATTCGGCGCAAGGTCATTGAAACGCCTGTCTTTTTAAAACTACAAGAGCAGAAAAAAACACAGCAAATTCCACTTTTTAACGTGTTAAAAATGTCGCGTCCTGCATTAATAAATGGTTTTTTACTGAGTGCGGTGCCTGCCTCTATTATTTCCTTATTTCTTTATTTGCCAAGTTATCTAACCAATTTTGTGGGAATAAAAATTTCCTATACTTATTGGCTTAACCTGCTAAGCTTTTTAGGCTTTGCGCTAATGACCGTTTTTGCAGGTTGGTTATCAGATTATTTTTCTCGGCAAAAATTATTTCTAGGGGCGACCTTAAGCTTAATCTTTTTGAGTTACTTTTTATTTTATAATTTAACGGCGCAAGGGGAGATATTTCTTTTACCATTTTTAGCTGGTTTCGTTTTATTAGGCGGCTTAATTAATGGCAGCTATGTCGTGCTGCTGGTTGAATCTTTTCCGCCTTCTTTGCGCTATTCTGGGGTAGGGCTAAGTTACAGTTTAGGAGTAGCTCTTTTTGGTGGCATTGCGCCTTTGGGATTTACCTGGTTAATTCAAACTTTTGATTGCAACGAAGCACCAGCTTTTTATCTGATAGGCTCGGCAGTATTTACTTTTATAGCGGTTATTAATCTTAGTTTTAAAGCTAAGGCGAAAATTATTGAGGCAATTTGAACTAATTTAAAGCAAAACTTACTAGAGGATATATACTTACTCTAGTAATGATATTTTTGTAATGACAGTTAGATTATAAGATTGTCTGGTAATTGAGGTAAGTTATGATAATTAATCCCTTGGCTTATCATCCTAAAGGTGACAAAGAAAACTCTGCTTATTTTAATGAATATAAAACTAAAATTTATGAAAGAAGATGCACCTCAGGACTTGAAGATTTATACGGCGATATGTGTGGGATCGTGGTACAAGTGCAAACAGGCGATGCGATTGCCTACTTAAAGGAATTATATTATATGACGCCTTATCGCTACGCGAAAAGCTATATTAGCGATACACATAAAATTTATTGTTTAGTAAATCCTGAAGAAGCGCCAGTTTATATTGTCCTTGAACCATTAGATCCTAACTTTAAAGATGATATCACCCGTCTTAATAAAATGTATCCTAATGCACGACCAAAATTTAATGCGCGTTACGTCGGTGAAATTTATCATTGTAAGGATAAAGATGAGGTACGAAAAATTTTAATTTCGCATGACTTTAATTTTAGTATTCCTGAGATGACTGAGAATAAATTTTATTGCAGTAAACATATTCATTTTACCAAACTCTCGGATTTTACTTATAACAGTGTTGGTTATACCAATGACTATATACGTGATTTCGATAGCTTAGAATTAGGACAACGCTTTTCGCTTACCAAAGAGCAAGAAAGCATTCTCAATGAAGCAGATGAATGGAGTATAGCGCAGGGTACAAAAGGATTACTTAAAGGGATTGATCACATGGCCACCCGCATTTTAGCAGGGGAGCGAGAAGATGCGATTTTAGAGTTTCTATGCTTATCCAATTATTATTTTTGGGGAGCTTATAATATTTATGATATGAACTCTTCAACGAACGTTAATCGCAGCCCGCATGGTAATGATATTCGCTCTCCAGCCAAAGTGTTTACAGCTAATAATACACCTTACATGGTTAACTCGTTTGAAAATCTACCCATGCCCACGGAAACGTTTGTCCGTAATTATGGTCGGCGCATGCATCATATTGCCTATGAAATCAAAGATGGTGATCATCCTTCAGGCCAGAAAAATCTTGATTATGTAGTCAATACCATTCGTGATAATCTACCTATTCAATTTTTAGCGCAAGTTTTTGGCGCATGCTCTGATGCGCCTGATTTAAAACAAATCTTTTCTAAGCATTCTAATTACTCGTTATTAATTACAGAGTATGTAGAACGTTGCCACGGCTTTGATGGCTTTTTCACTAAAGAAAATGTAGCGGCGTTAACTGATGCGGCAAGCCTGGATGAAGGTCTAGACCAGTACCATCAAACAGTAGGAGACTAAGTAAAAAAAATGTCAACCTAGCTCTTCGCGTAGTTTTTTAATAACCTGCTCAGCGCCATAATGGTTTAAATGATCGCCATTAACATAATAGGGAAACTTAGCATCACGCGCATAACATTTATTATTCAGACAAAATATAGGCTTAGGATCAAATAATTTGACTTGCGGAAACTCACTCAGTAATTCAGTCAGTACTGCGTCATAGGGGGCCATTCGCTGGGTGTAATTAGTAAAATCTACCCAGCAATCAGTTTTAATTGGCTGAAAAGAAAAACGCACCGACCGTACTTGAAAACAGGAATTAATATCAAAATCTAAATCAGGAATATCTTTTAAAAAAACCACTTCTTTCTTAGCGTCTAAAATAGTAGTGAGTAAGCGTCTACCATTTTCTTTAAAACTTTTTGCCTCTACTAAATTTACCGGTTTTGCATGCCGCCAATGGCCTTTGGCTATTGAAAAACCACCACTCATTAAATAAGACCAATAACCGGATAAATAGACTCGTTTAATACTTGAATTGTTTTTTAAAAACGACAAGAGGGCATTAAATTTTTCCTTACAATCACCCTGCAAAAATTGATGGCCGGTAAAAGGAAAGCAGGAAGTTTGCGCAATCATCAAGATAGATTTATCCGAAAATTGTTTCCATATTGCATTATAATAATGACGGGTATGAGAATCGCCAATAAACATAATCTCTGGCATAGCCTGTTTTGATAACTTACAACCGGCATCAAAGGCATAGGATTTAAATTCTGGTAGCAACGTAGTGCAGTCAACATCATTGACCGGTGGGAAAGGATTATTGATTAACTCTATCAGTTCACTCGTTTGTTTTGCTTTAAAAAGCGACTCAGCCTTAAAATAAATGATACCGCCTAGAAGGCCTATAAGGCTCATTAAAATTAATAAGATAGGCGTTTGCTTTTTACAAGCTTTGTTGAAACGAATAGGTCGCTCAACAAACTGATAAGTAATCCAGGCTAAAAGGATGGCCACCCCAACTGCTGTTAATGCAAGTGCTCTACTAACATGAAGTTCGGTAATTTTTAAAAATGATAAAATAGGCCAATGCCATAAATACAGGGGAAAACTAATTAAACCTAACCAAACCATTAGCCGATTGGCTAACACTGTTTTATTTAACCAAGCGTTGCTGCCAGCCGCAATAATTAATACAGTACCTACACTGGGTAAAATTGCCCAAAAACCTGGAAAGTAGAACGTTTTCTTAACTTTAAAATGAGCATATAAAATGAAACTAAACCCGATTAAGGCTACTACGTGATTTAATAGATTAGGGCTTAAGCGAAAAAAATCTTGCTTAAAGAGAGTAGTTAAGTAATGATGAAAACGTAATTTAATAGAGGTTAATTCTTGCGCTTTATATAAAGTAACCCACGCTAATAAGCTGCCTAATAATAACTCCCAAAAACGAGTTTGAGGGAAATAAAAGGTAGCTATTTCATCATGCCGAATGGTTTTAATATTAAGCATAAATGAAAACGCTATTAGCGAGGTAATAATAACTAAAGTAGTTAAGCGCTTCTTGCAAGCTAGCCATAATAAAAGAGGCCAGACAATGTAGAATTGTTCCTCAATGCCTAAGCTCCATAGATGCAATAGCGGTTTATAATGCGCCGCTTTATCAAAATATCCCGCTTCTTGCCATAAAATAAAATTGGAAATAAAGCTTGCGCCACCAGCTATATGTTTTCCTAGTTGTTGATATTCAGCAGAAAATAAAACCACCCACCCAAACAACATACAACTTACCAAGACAATTGATAAAGCAGGAAATAAGCGTTTAATGCGTTTAGCGTAAAAGGAGCGAAAACTAAAGGTATTGGCTTCTAAATTAGTTAATAAAATAGTTGAGATTAGAAACCCCGAAATAACAAAAAAAATATCAACCCCAATAAACCCGCCAGGCAGGCTATGTGGTAAGGCATGAAATCCCACTACCGAGATTACCGCTAATGCTCTTAAGCCATCAATATCGGGGCGATAAGGAGCAGTGGTCATGAACTTTTCACTCATAATTTGTTAATTTATATTAGGGAGTTGAGCAATGCTCTTGCTTGAGCTGGTTACACTGAAATAATTGTTATATACTTTTTTTGCTTAAAAAACAAATATAAAAGAATCATTACCCCTATACGGGGTTAAGCATCATTGATTTTACTTCTGCTAAGCTAAAAGTTAAGAACTATCATTAATTAGATAAGATGAATACTATACTTTTACCAGACTTAGCACCTTTCATTCAAGAATTAAAGGCTTTAAAGGTAGATGAGCATGATGAAGCATACAATAGACAAAGCGTATCTTTACTAGTAAAAACCTGGGTTAAAGAGCCTACCTGGCTTTCAGAGCAATTTAAGCAGGTTAATAATTTAAGTGGCTTTAGTTCATGGCTTATTCATGAAGAGCCTAATCATTCTTTAGCGGTTAATCTAGTCGCTTGGGAGCCAGGTCGAGAAATCACTCCTCATGATCACAATACTTGGGCTGTCGTAGGTTGCGTGTGTGGCATTGAAGAAAATTATTTTTGGACCAGGCTTGATGATGGCCTAATACCTGATTATGCCGAGCTTAAGCGTGAAGAGCCGGCTATTGTGTGTCATCCTGGTGAAGTAATTAGTATCGCTGCCAACCAAATTCATAGTGTGATTAATAAAACTAACGACATCGCGGTTTCACTGCATGTTTATGGTATGAATTTAAATTTTACTAACCGTTTGCAATATGACCCTCTTAATAAACGCGCCAAGCCTTTCTTTATTAGTTACAGTTAAATAACGCATCCTATAAGAAGCTTTATTCCGCCCCAAACTACTTATATTGACATATCGGGAAATTACGATATAATGATTATTATGAATATTATTCAAGTATTAAAAGCCTTGTCAAATGAAAGGCGCTTACAAATTGTAGAGTGGTTAAAAGAACCTGCTAAACACTTTAGCTCATCGCATTGCGATGTGAGCATCGATGGGGTATGTGTGGGCCTTATCGAAAAGAAAGCAGGTTTATCACAATCTACTATTTCAGCTTATTTAGCGCAATTACATCAAGCAGGTATTATTACCATGGAGCGACAAGGGCAGTGGACTTATTGCAAATTAAACCGCGCATTTATTGAGCAGTTTTTCCAAGATTTTAAAGCAAAAATATAAATTTTTTTACCTCTTTATATCGGGAATTTGCGATATTTAGAACTAAATTAGGAGCACTAGCATGGCAAATTCAAGTATTCTCTTAGAGCCATTTAAGCTTAATGCAGCTATTAAGCTTAAAAATCGTATTGTGATGGCGCCTATGACGCGCAATAAGGCAACCGATGATTTAAGCCCAACCACTGAAATGGCAACCTATTACGCTAAGCGGGCTGCGGCAGGATTAATTATTACTGAAGGAGCCATTATTCGTCCTGATGGACGAGGTTATAGTCATACGCCAGGTATTTATACCCAACAACACATTGCTGGCTGGAAAAAAGTCACGCAGGCAGTACATGAACAAGATGGTAAAATATTTTTGCAAATTTGGCATGTTGGCCGCGTTTCACATCCAATTTTTTTAAATGGTGCTTTACCTATATCTGCTTCAGAAACTAAGATGACTGGCAAGCTTCGCCGAGCTGAAAACCTTTATTATGGTCAAGCACGCGCACTAGCGGTAAGTGAAATTAAAGAGCTTATTAATAGCTATGCTAATGCAGCTTCTGCGGCAAAAGAGGCAGGTTTTGATGGTATTGAAATCCATGGGGCCAACGGTTATTTAATTGATCAATTCCTGCATTATCATACTAATCAACGTCAAGATGAGTATGGCATCACCCCAGAAAACCTTGCCCGCTTTGCCTTAGAAGTCGTTGATGCTTGTATTCGGGAAATTGGTCGTGAGCGGGTAGGTTTAAGGCTCTCACCAGGGGCGTATTTAAATGAAATGGTTGGCGATAAGCGGGATGCTGAGGTCTTTGCTTATTTATTAACGCAATTAATAACTAGGCAAATTGCCTATGTGCATACTGGAAATTTTGATGATGCGGTGCACTTTAAAGAGCTCGATAATCAAACAATGACAGCGTTTATGCGCCACCATTTCCAAGGAAATTTAATTGCCAGTGGGAGTTATACGGTGCAAAAGGCCGCAGAGCAAATACAAAAGCACCAATTTGATTTAATTGCTTTTGGTAGACCGTTCATTGCTAATCCGGATTTTGTAAAACGTGTACAAGCAGCAGCTAGTCTACAATCTTATGAAGTGGCTATGTTAGAGACCTTGGTTTAATTTTAAAGCAATAAAAAAGGCATAATATGAAAAATCTAATGATAAATTCTATTTCTATCCCAGCCGTAGGTTTAGGTACCTTTCAATTAAGCGGGCAAGGATTGACCGATAATATTGTTTATGCCCTTGAAAACGGCTACCGACATATCGATACAGCCCAAATCTATGGTAATGAACACGATGTTGGCCGTGCTATTACTAAGGTAGCTATTAAGCGTGCTGAGTTATTTCTTACCACAAAAATTTGGATTAATAATTTTAACCCTAAAGATTTATATTTATCTTTAAAAACTAGCCTTGATAAGCTGCAAACCGATTATGTGGATTTATTGCTACTTCATTGGCCAGTAAAGTATATGCCATTAAATGAAACGCTTGAAGCGCTCAATGAGGTTTGTCGAAAAAAGTATACAAAATATATTGGCGTAAGCAATTTTACAATTGCTCAAATGAATGAGGCAATCCAATTAAGCAAAATTCCTATTGCGTTTAATCAAATTGAATTTCATCCTTTATTGCAGCAACCTCGAGTGATTAACTTTGCTAAAGCACACCATATAGGGATTATGGCTCATACCTCGTTAGCACAAGGCGCCTTAATACATGAGCCTACATTAAAGAAAATAGCGGAAAAGCACGGAAAAGATTTCGCACAAATTATATTTCGTTGGCTGTATCAATTAAACATTCCCTCATTAGTGCGTTCAAATCATAAAGAACGACTTATAGCTAATGCCGATATTTTTGATTTTGAACTCTCAGCTGAAGATATGGCGGCGATCAATAAATTAGGTACACCGGCAAAACGTTTTATCGACCCGGTAGAGCTCGCGCCAGATTGGGATAATTAATTAAACTCACTAGTTAGCAGGCTTGTTGATGGTGCAATCCTGCTAACCCGTGAATTAAGTTAACTTAACTCTTTTAGTAATATTAATTTTAGGTGCAAATTTGGCGAAAATCAGAAGCTTTAGCATTAGAATATAACTTGGTAATTTACTTACCTAAAAGTACTTTTGATAGTATCATTATTATTATCTGATAAACTATTTCTGTTGGTATCGTTATTATCATTATTTAATTCTGCAACATTATCTAATTCAACGACTCTAAGTACTTTTTTAGCGGGTTCACGTTTAAAGAAAGTGACTTCTCGAGGATTGTGAGCATCGTTAATACTTTTATTATGACCAATTCTCGTGAATAAGTTTTGTCTATAAGTATCACGTCTTTCTGGTGTGTTAATGGTTTTCATTAAATTATCATCGTAGGTTGACCCTTTAGAAGCATTAAGCGGCGTAAGATGAAAATCCATACACTTTTCTGGGATAAAAGATTCTAAAGTTGGTTTATCAGCAAGTTCTGTAAGCGCTACATTTTTAAATGCTGTCGTATAGGTACCTTTAGTATTAAAAACTATATCCCTGAGCGGATGACCTATCATGTCTTGCATATCATCAGTTGTTAAATTTGATTTGCATTCACCGCAAAAATAGTGGCCTTTTGTCGTTTCCAGTATAATATCATTATTACCAAATAAGCATAAATCAGGCGTTACTACTACCTCGTACTCCATTTGATTTTTATCTATATTTATATAGGCTTCTTCTGTTTTGCCAGGTGCTACAGCTAACCGATGTCTGTTTTCAACTACGCTGCGAACTGAAGTATTTATAGCATTATGATCACCACTTTGAAGTTTACCGTTGGGCTGAGTTATAAATATAACTTGAATATTTTTTGCTTGCCCATTAATTTTTAGTACCCCATTATAGACTACATAAGGATGGGTATAAGGCTGACTTCGAAGCGAACTATTAGTATTATTTTGTGCATTTCCATTGGCGTCTGTATGGGTAGATTTTGTAATACTGGTTGACTTAGATAAACCCTCTTGTAAAAAAAGCTCATCTTTATTGTCACCTTTGGCATGGCCTGCCATAAGCACCGTCCCCTTTTCATCTAGCAACACATAGCTAATGCGATAGAGAAAGCCTATTAACTTTTGGGGGGTATAATAATGCTCATGCTGTTTTCGCGTACTTTTTAAACCGTTATCGTTTTGCCCTTGCCCTGGCAAAGTTTCTACTTTCTTTACTTCATTACCGTTAGGGTCAAAAACACTATTATTATTATCACTACAATTATTATTAGGATCTAAATTGCTGTGTTTTAAATCTTTCATAGAACTAAACTTAAGTACAACTCTAATACAATTTTAGCGCCTGAAGATTAAGGAAATATTAATAAACAATTAGATAAATAATTAAACAGTTATTTTGATTAATTTTATAAAAAAATTTAATCTTTTAAGTCGTCTAAATCATCTAGCGGCGAGACGCTTCGACCAGGAATTTTACGCGTCTCATTGGCCCATTCGCCGAGATCAATTAATTTGCAGCGTTCTGAGCAGAAAGGCCTGAAAGTATTTTTTAGCTGCCAGGTATGTTTTGTACCACAAGTAGGGCAAGTAATCTTCGTTAAAGTCGGTTTCTTCATTTTCACAACGGTTAAAAGTGATATTGATAATAGAGCTCTGCAAAAAGTGTTAGGTACCAAGGTAAGTTCAAGCGCAAAAAGCATTGCGAAGCGCACTAAATAAGCATTTTGTGGCACTTTTTCGTCCAAGATTAACTGGCAATAGCAGTTTTTGCAGAAGTCTATTGAATTATAGTAGTCAATAACTACACTTATTTTAAGTCTTTATGCATTTAAATTCTAACTATTTTAAGTTCAATGCCTAAAGCTAATGAAAAAGCTTACCAAAATAGGCAAATTAACAGGGACAATACTATGGAAAAAAAGGTTCTTATTATTGTAACGAATACGAATGAATATGAAAGTGTAGGTTATCGGACAGGTTTATGGCTAAGTGAACTAACCCATTTTTGGGACGTTTTTAATAAAGCTGGAATTAAAATGGATATTGCAAGTCCACAAGGGGGATTTGTGCCACTTGATCCTGAAAGTCTACTCCTACCTGAGACAGGCCACACGTTAGGGCTTGCAGGAGACGTCTATCATTATTATCAAGACAGAGCTTTTATGAATCTACTTAAAAACTCATTAAATATAGCAGACGTTAATCCAGCTAATTATCATGCTCTTTATCTTACCGGCGGCCATGGCGTCTGTTTTGACTTTCCTAAAAGCGAATCCCTTATTGAGTTAATAAATCAATTTTATGACGCTAATAAAATTATCGCCGCTGTTTGTCATGGGCCTGCCGGTTTATTAGAAACAAAGCGTAGTGATGGGCAGTACCTTGTTCATGACAAAAAGCTAACTTGTTTTTCTTGGCAGGAAGAAAAATGGGCAAAACGAGATAAAGCAGTCCCTTATAACTTAGAAGAAGAACTTAAAAAACGCGGCGCCCAGTACACTAAAGCAATGTTACCTTTTCAAAGTCATGTGGTTGAAGACGGTTTGCTGATTACAGGTCAAAATCCGGCTAGTGCAAAAAAAGTAGGCCAAGCCGTTTTAAAAAATTTAATTAAATAAAGATAAGACGTTGATGGTGATCAACGTCTTTTTGGCTCAGTTTCTTTGCAAGTTTAAGGATAGGCTTGGTAGCATAGATTCATACGTTGCCGGTGCTGAAGCCTTATTAAATACACTCAAAGAAATTAAAGGGCTTGGCACACTCTCTGGTTTTTGCAGGTTGCTTTCTGGTCTAGGGCTTAACTGCTTTGCGAGCTTATTTATTAATTCTTGCGCTGTATGTGCAGTAGCTTCAGTTATGAGGTGGCTATATTTATTGACTAAATTCTCTGCTTGCAAATAGTATTCTTGAGCGGCAAGGTTATCTTGTTTCGCTAGTGAGACTTGGGCTTGTTCACTTAACGCTTTAATTAAGTTAAAGACAATTTTTTCCTGCACGGCTTTAGGACAAGTTTGTGAGGTATTATTCTCTAATAGTTGTAAAGCCTTACCTGCAATAGCAATAGCTTCCCTAAATTGCTGCATCTGTAAATAGGCAATCGCTAAATTAGAATAGATAGGAAGTTCTTGTGCAGTATAGTTCCCGGCAAAATAATCTAACTTATAAATAGCTAGTGCTTTTTGATAAGCATTAATGGCTTGCGAAATAGTGCGTTGCCTAAATAAATGATTACCTAATTCTTTCCAACTTACAGCTAACTGGGCTAATAAATCTTGTGTAATTTGCCGCTCTTTGCTAAATGAGACTGGTAAGTTTTTTTGCGCTTGTATTAATTTTAAGTTTATAGCGTCTAATGTTTCCACTAATTTATCTAAAGAGGCATAAGTTATGCGCAATTGATTAGCTTGATTATGATAAGTAGCAAATAGTTTTCGTGCTTCTTCATAGCTTTCGCGACCATTTATTTCTGCTAACATCGCTGTTATAACTTGTTGTTCTTTTGGATCATTAGTTAACTGCAAGGTTTGTTGAAATTTCTTTTTAGCGATTGTTAACGCTTCAGTAAACGATTCTTGAACACGGGTTGCTTCTTTTATTAGCGCTTCTTTATGATCTTTTAAATCAGTCATGACACATTGCAAATACTCTTCAGAATCAAAATAATAGATTTCATTATTAAGTATCTCCATATGCTTTAGTAACGCATCTATTCGCTTTACTCCATCTCTAATACCATGGGCAAGGAAATAATCAAAATCAATTTGTGCATCTCCTAGCGCTACCACGGTTGGTAAATTACGACCCTTATAAGACACCTGTTGCAAAGCTTGCGTATTCATAGGAAACATTAAGAAGTAAGGCTTATTCTTCGCTGGCAAATGGTTATAATGAATAGGATTAAAGTAACTTTCTAAGACAGTTTGCACCCAGTTATCATAATTCTCCTTGCTTAAATTATCGGGGGCATGCAGATATAAACAAACTTTATTTTTGTTAAATTCCATGCCATAACAGCGCGGTAGTCTAAATTCTTTCCAACCTAATTCTCTTAACTTAATAAGAGAGCGTGTAAAGGATAACGGGTCAATCGCATTAGGAGAATCCGTGCGCAACTTAGAAGCGATTTGGAAATCAATCCAATCCTCTTCATTGATTTTAACATAGGCAAGAAAATGATTGCGTACTGGAGGTTCTGTAATAGAAGTTAATTTAAAGGGCGAATTGATATCGACTTTATTTACTGCATTAACGACTTCGCGTCTAGTGCCTGTACAGTCAAAAACATAGTCTGCTTCAACGATCTCTTCGTTACCACTTTTGTCTATTACAACAACGCCTGGTTTTTTAGCATCTTCATGCAAACGGAGAAAACGTTTATTTTCTATAGTAATTCCTAATTGCTTTGCTTCTTTATACAACGCTTTTTCTAAATCTCTAATATGGCCAACTTCATCTGCTGGCCAAACATCTTTATGTAAGCCGTGGTTGACTCGAGCAAAAACATTAGTATTTAAATGGCCAGGGCGTGTGTAACGCCCAGCGCGCGGGTCATAAACTACGACATCTAATAAGCCTTTTTTTCTAAATTTAATGGCTGCATATAAACCTGCAGGACCTGCGCCAATAATAACTTTTTTCATAAATTCCCCTCAGTACCAATGAAAGTTATTTCTACCAAGCTAATAACAAACACGCATTCTAAGAGATGAATCTTAAGAATTTATTAAGAAAAAAGCTGATTTTTAATTAGCGTAAGTCCTTAAAAAAATGATAATAAATTAAAGTTATACATAAAAAAATCAACTTGATTTATATTGCTTCTAATTGATAATTTTTTCTATAAAACACGGTTTTTTTAATTAGATGATTGCTCGCTTGCTGATTTGAAAGCGTTTCTAAAACAACGAAAAAAATATGAAGAAGAGGACGATAATGAAGAGATAGTTGCGAAGGAAATTTCTGAAAAAAACAATTAATCTAATACTTCTTTAATTTACCACTTTTTTGAGCCCGTACCGCAGAGTGAAAAAACTTCGGCGCAAACAGCAGATCATCTACCTACATTAAACTAATTTAAAAATGCTGGTACTTAACTAGTTTAAAAACATTTCTAATTTTACTCTGATTATGAGGGCAACTAGCCCTCAACCAAGACAAATAATAGTTACAGTAAACTGAGCATAATACTTTTGAGAAAGTAGGCTATGTTTAACTTAATTTAGCAACCATTTTACAAGGTAAACCGGTTTTTCCTGGCAAATTTAACCACATAAGATAAATACTAAAGGGGTTTTGCGCTTTCTCAGCTAAGGTATCTAAGTTAACAATATTTTCAACAATATAAATACCTTGCGCTTCACAACGTTTATCGGCTAGCGCATGCTCTTTACCACGGCGAATACCAGCGGCATCAATGGCGATGATATGAACTTTTTTAGCAATTAAAGCGTCAATTAACTCATCTGCTAGTTGAGGATGGTCATAAAAATATTCTTTTGTACCATAGTTATATTCTTTAATTCTATCGGTTTTAAATAAGACACAATCGCCAGCTTTTACCGCTTCCATATCAATATCACTAACAGCAATATCTCGATTTTTAATATGACTTACCTCAAATAACAAGCCGCGATTGATAATATAATCTAGCGGGATTTCTGTTTTTAGATGAATATCAATGTGCGTGCCAAAGTGACCTGATTTTATAATAGCATCTGAACGCTCATCGATAACGTCTTTATTAATAGTTAAATTATTTAATTTAAGGGTTAAATCAACATACATAGCAAACTCTTCGCTTTAAGTTAAAATATCATTTTATTTTGTATGAATATGGATTAATATCCTTATTTTGCCAAAATATAATGATATTAAGACATGCCTTATTATAGTTCTGAAGTTAATCTTAATCCGGATGAGTTTGGTGCCGCGATGATAGGGCTTGCTATAGATAATTATCCAACAACGCCAGGTGAACACTCGCATGCGAAAGGACAGTTATTATACTGCAGTAAAGGCGTGACTCATTTTTACTGTCAAGGACGTTATTTTCTCTTACCACCCACAAAAGCTGCTTGGATTCCGCCGAATGTAAAACATGATGTCCATTCTACCGGGAGTGTTAGCTATCGCTCTTTATATATTGATGTTAAGCAATTTGCTCAATTACCGGAGCACATGGAAATCCTCCAAGTTGAGCCTTTATTAAAACTTATGATTGAAAAATTTTGTCTATTTGAGCCAGGCTATACTAAAGATAGCGCCGAATATCGGCTGGCTTTGGTTATTGTTGATGCTATTAACCAAGCCATCACACTGCCGCTGTCACTACCAAAACCTAAAGATAAGCGGTTAAATGAACTCTTTAACTATATATTAAAGGCCCCGGGCGATACCAAAACGGTTAATGAGTATGCACGCCTTGTTAATATTACTTCCCGTACGTTAAATAGAATCACGCAAAAAGAAATAGGCATGAGTTTTGAAAAATGGCGCTTAGAATTGCGCTTAATGCATGCATTTGATTTATTAGCCCGTGGCTATTCAGTTACTAAAGTAAGTCAATGCCTAGGTTATAGCAATGATAGTAGTTTTATCGCCCGCTTTAAACAATGGTCAGGTGAAACTCCCGCGCAGTATCGGCGAAAAGCACAGGCGAGTTAACAGGATTAACCTATTAAATTCCTTCCAGTAATACATCCAAATCAAGTGTTGAGCGTTTGCCTAGATCATCACTATGTTTTTGCAGGAATACTTCAGCAGCCCGGCGTCCTTCATCACGAAGCATCAGTAAAAAGTTCCATTCTGCATTGAGCTTAGAGGAATAACTGAGTTCAAGCATGATGTCGCTGCTTACGCGATGAATGCGCATGCCTGCCCAATTTGCCCCCTCAGAATTACCCGGGTGCACTAATTGTCTTAATAAGGCAATCATGCGAAGTTCTTTAAGTAAAACGGCATTGAACGAAATTTCATTTAAGCGCGTGAAGATATCTCTAGCAGCCTTGGGAAACCCTGGGCGTGTCACCGGATTAATTTGTACTAAAATAGTATCTTGTGACTTGCATTCGCGCACAAGCGGGGTAATGGTGGGATTGCCTGAGTAACCCCCATCCCAATAGTAATCACCATTGATTTCAACCGCTTTAAACATAGTCGGTAAACAGGCTGATGCTAAAAGTACGTCAGCGGTGATTTCATCATTGCGAAAGACTCTGCCTCTACCCGTACTAACATTCGTGGCCGTAATGAATAATTTGATTGAACTTTCGGGCAGGCGTTTAAAGTCGATAAGGTCTGATAAAATGGTACGAACAGGGTTATCACTGAACGGATCGAGATCGTATGGCGAGAATAAGCGCGATAAAACATCCATTGTAATGAAAAAAGGTGAGTGATCAAGCGACCATTGCCCCATCATAATATCAAACAGACTGCGTTGTAGAAAACTATAACGCGCTGCATCAGAGACTTTCTTCCAAAATAATTCAAGCGAATTACGCGCGCTTTTTGCACCCCCTTTGGTGTAACCATCAGCAAGGACTACTGCATTCATCGCGCCAGCAGAGGTACCTGAAATACCATCAATTATTAACCTTTTTTCTTCTAATAACCTATCTAATACTCCCCAAGTAAAAGCGCCATGCGCTCCACCCCCTTGGAGTGCTAAGTCAATAAGAATAGGATTAATTATTTTTTTTGCCTTTTTCATGGTTTAACTGCAGCGGCGTTAGAAACCCGCATAGCAATAGCTAAGAAAATATAAGTCCAACCACTAACTATCATTTCAACAGCAATAAAAAGTCCAATTATCCATAATCCACTCATTGGCCAATGCAATAAAATAAAGAGCCCAAGCATTAAGGAGATTAAGCCTGCAAATAAAATCCATCCCCAGCCTTTGGTATCTCGCAATGAGATGGACATCGCAATACGCGCAATACCAATAATGATAAGTGACCATGCCAGTAAAGCCGTAATAATAGTCGATGCTAATAACGGATCATAGAGGATAATCCCGGCTGCAATAAGATAAAAGATAGCAATGAGAATCTTCCATGCAACTCCCTTTAATCTTTTATATTGAACAGCATCAGCGATATGTGACAGTCCGGAAATTAACAGTAGTACCGCAAAAAAATACATACTAACAATCGTTAAGGCGATTTCCATCCCTAAACCAATAACGCCTAAAATCAATAATAGTAAGCCTAAACCAAAGTACCATCCCCAATGATAGTATGGGGTATGTGCTTTAGAATGATGACTACTAACATGCTTTTCCATAGCAATTCCTTTTTGATTATTTAATTTAATATATAGCTTATTTTAAGAAGCTCAGCAGACATCAGGGCTAAGAGACCTGTGGTGTCTTTGTCTTCTCACTTTGGTGGTGAGCATTAAAATCATCTATCATTAAATTAAAAAAGGAGCACTACTTATGGAATTGTTAGCGCATTATGAACCATGGCCAACGTTGCCTTATAAGGATTTTGCCTCTACCTCTCATTTATTGCATATGGGCATGCAAGCTATTGGCAAATTAAAGTTAGTTACACCGTTTGAACCCCAATGGGCAAATGTCGCATTTAGTATAACCAGCCGCGGTTTAACTACGGGGCCTATACCTTATCAAACTGGAATTTTTACTGTTGACCTTGATTTTATTGAGCATAAAGTTAGTTGCTCAACGAGTTGGCAAACGATGGGCGAGTTTCAATTACGTGCTATGTCAGTAGCAGAATTTACGCACGCTTTATTTGAGTTACTATCGCAAGTCGGTATTGCTATCCCAATAAATCTTCGGCCGCAGGAAGTCGTAAATCCTATCCCCTTTGATGAAGATACTCAAGAGCAATCTTATGATAGTAAGCTTGCTAATGCCTGGTGGCGCATTCTAGTGAGTTCGTATCGCGTGATGCAGCAGTATCATGCCCGTTTTAATGGTAAAACGCCGCCTATTGGTTTTATGTGGGGTACATTTGATTTGCGCGATGCGCGTTATCAGGGGACTATGGTTCCTACTACGGGTATTAATTCAGGTTACATTCGTCGTAATGCGATGAATGAAGCGCAGGTTGAATGTGGTTGGTGGAGCGGCAATGAGAATTATCCTAAACCTGCTTATTATTCCTTTATTTATCCAGAGCCCCCAGGAATTGAACAAAGTAAAATTAAGCCTACTGCAGCACGTTGGGATAACACGATGCGCTTGTTTATTCTTGATTATGACGATATCCGAACATCAAAAACACCCGAAACTGATTTATTAATGTTTTTAGAATCTACTTATCAGGCCAGTAGCGAGCTCGCAGGCTGGGATAAAAAGCTTATTAGTTTGGGGCAGCCTATTTAAGTAGGCTCTCAATTTGATTACTTAGCTAGGCTAATCTACTCTTAAGCTTTAGCCTTAATTCTTAATATTTCCTTAATTTTTGCTTGTTAAGCTAGCCGATTTTTAAAGCTAGCTGGTAAAAATATGACAAGTGAAAAACTGCTCGCTCTACTCAATGATAGCTATCAACCTTCTGAAATTTTAAGCAAACTTAACGAAGAAAACTTCCAAGTTACGGACTTAACTGCAGAGGGTGACTCTATATTACATGTCTTAGCTAAGTCAAAACATACGAAAAGCAGTAGTTTTTTTGATTATGCTGAGCTTTTAATACAGGCTGGGGCGCCAGTGAATGCGCTTGATAAGCAGGGGAATAGTTTTCTAACTTACTATTTAAAGCGTGTCTTATTATCCTATTATATAGAGAAAATTTTTGATCTCTTGTTAAACAACCCAAACTTTGATTTTCAGCAGCCCTTTCAAGCAGACCAGACATTTTTTGAATTAATGTATAATTTAAACGATTATACTATCGTCAATTCTTTTAAAAAGTTAATTGAACATAAAAACTTTAACCCTAATCAAGCCACTTCTAAACATAATTCCATCTTACTACATATGCTCTCTGAGCCAGCCTATGCTTATAAAGACTGTCTTTTTCAAGTCATTAAAAATCCTAAAACCAATCCCAATATCAAAAATAACAATGGACAAACAGCTTTAGCTCAGATTTTATCTAGTACTGAATATAAAGACATGGAGTTAATCAAAGAATTAATTAATACTGACCAGTTTGACGTCAATACACTGGATAAGGATGGAAATAATTATTTGCAATTGGTAATTATTCATTGTCAATATTTAGCCGAAGAGATTGCCACTTTACTTATAGAGAAGGGCATTGATATTTCGCATACTAATTACGCAGGTAAATCAGCTATTGATTTAATTGACGACAATCTAGCAGGTAGATCAGACTATGGCAATTTACTTTTATTTCTAAAAATACTGAAACTTCAGCCAACCTTATTTTTTACCAAAAAACCAAATGATAAAACAATATTAGGTGAGTTACTTAAAAGTACCGATTACTCGGTTACCTCCCAATTTAACGATTTTTTTAAATTATGTAAAAAGCAAACAGAAAATAGGGAACTGCTTAAATCTATTATCTCTGAATGCTTTAATGACTTTCGGAAAAATCATATTGCTAAAACTAGTATTATTACGTTAACGGAAGCGCTGCTTAAAGCTAATATTGAGATAGATATTGAATATTGCCTAGCTTGTCTTGCTATCGGTAAAGATTTTTATGAGCGAAATGAAACCTATGCCAACCTTAAAAAACTTGCTTTAAACTTGGATGTAAATACCATTATTAAGCATGTTAAGAACTTAACTATCGAAAACAGTGATGAACAATTACAAGCTATAAATTTTGTCCGAGGAGCTACTTTTAATTTAGATTGTTTTGATGAGGAGATACTAGCTTGGGAAGAATCCCATCTTCAAACTAAAAGTAATTCAGATTTAAACAAAGATTGTAAAATGTTTGGTCATTTATTCTCCTTAAGTGGCGCTGTAACTAACAGTAACGCTATTAAACTAACTGGCAGTCATTTTTCTGATACCGCGCCATTTCTTACACATTTGATGAATGCCTATGTGAAAGATTGTGAGCAAAAGGGAAAATATACTGTCCACCAAGATGTTATTAAACAAGTAAGAAATATGACCCTAAAAGCAATGCGCTTTTACTTGTTGTCTACACCCTGGAATTATTACCCGTCGATGGAATTTTCTAACGAGGATTTATGGGCAGCTATATTAGCTGATAGTAAAACTTGTGGTGCTGAAATTATTACCGGTTGGTCTGGACATGCGATAGATCTTATCATTCACCAAGATAATTTGTATCGAAATAATGGTGGCGGTTGTAGTACGGATATTACCACTGAGCATTATAAAATAACTAAACCGCAAAATTTATCCGCAGAAGTACTAACCAAGCTCTTTAAAGAAAGTCGTCTAGAATCAAATAAACCTTATATTCAACATGATTTGCATACGCTTCTCGGTTTGGTTTTTAATCAAAGTATTGCTGGAAAGTTTCAAACCGTGGGTAATTGTAGTCTTGCTAGTATGCTTATCGCATTGAAAGTCAAATATCGCCTGTTTTTACCTGCAGATATTGCTGATGAATTATACCTTGATACGATAACTTTTTTTGAACAATTTTATTTAGAAGAATTTCTATCGCGCTACGCTGATAATCCTATTTTACCGCATCTACTCATGCGCTTAATTATCCAAAAGTTGCTACCTGAGAAAAAGTTGGAGCTAGCAGGAAAATTATTACAAGATTATTTTACTACTGACGCCAGCCAAGAAATCATGCAAGCTGAATTAATGCTTTATCAATGGAAAAAACGCGTTAAAGGTAATTCGCTTACCCAGTTTGATAAGCAACTACAATCACTTGGGATAGTTCTTAAGCCTAACTTAAATCCTCGCTTGCTACTATTAAATCATTTCCTTACGGACACCGTGACTAGCGATGATTTAGAGGAATTAAAATCATGGTCTCTTGATAAGCAAATCATCCAGGGTTATTCCTTGTTACATTTTGCGGTAATGAATAACAATTTAGCCTTAGCTACTTCACTTATTCAGCTCTTTCCCCAAACGGTCAATCACACCAATTGGTTTGATGAAGAGCCTTTGTGTCTCGTAAAATCGGTTGAGATGATTGATCTCTTAATTAAAGCCGGAGCAAGTATTGCGAGGACAGAGTATGATAATGCTCTAGATTATGCTATCAAAGCAAACCGCGTAGATTTAGTAGAGGCTCTCCTTAAACGAGGCGCTAAAACCAGTGAATATAGTGCGACTTATGCCGCGAGTAAAGATCCTAAAATTTTACAGTTACTCATTGATTTTTATCCAACCATAGTAACAAAACCTACCCACAATTACAGTAGTGCCATTCACGCTGCTGCAAAAAATGGCCATAATACAAACCTTCGTAATTTGGTTTATTATGGCGGCGCTAATCCAGATGCGTGTGATGTCAATGGCGTTACCCCTTTACAATTAGCGCTTAGAAATGAACATCCTGATACCGCTAAGCTATTAATTCAATATCCTGGTACCTTGTTTAAGGCGCCATATCGCGGTGACTTGATAGTTAATATGACTAAAGATAGCGACATAAAGCAGCTGCTTGAATTAAAGGAAAAAGAAAGACAAGATGATTTAGTATATTTTGAAAAATTCAATAAGCAGCTAATTGAACTAAAAGAAAAAGAAAGGCAAGATGATTTAACGTATTTTGAAAAGTTTAAAAACAGCAAACTTGGTATTATTAATGAAGAGATAGATTATTTAATTGTGGCTATTCGCTTAAATGATATTCGTGCTATTCGCGGCTGTTTACTCACCTATCCTACGCTTAAAGTAGTTAATTCTAGCTCACTTTATTGCACCACTCCTTTAACAGAAGCTATACGACTACTTGCTGGTAAAAAAGGGAAAGACCATGAGGAAGCTTTTGAGATAGTCAATATGCTCTTTAAAATGCCTGGTATTAATATTAATGCGCTTATGGCTTCCTCAGAACCCCTGCTATTTATGGCTACCTCCATTGGTGATGTTGCGGTGCTTGATTTATTTCTTGCTGACCCGAAATTAGATCCTAATAAACAAGACAATATGGGCTATACAGCACTTCATGACGCAGTCGAACGTGGCCACCTAGCGTGTGTTAAACGTTTACTGCAAGACCCACGCGTAGATACCACTATTGTCAATAACGCTAATGAAACAGTACTTGATTTGAATAGTTCGAAACCTAGTGTGAGAGAATGCCAAGAAGAGGTGGCGCTACACCAGCAGCAGACGCACCGACAAACTAATCTAGCTATGTAACTTAAGAAAAATTCTTTAAATTCCCTAAGCTAATTAGCTTAGGGAAAATTTGCTAACTTAAAACACATCTTTAGGTGATATCCTTAAGCTGAGCGTGTGTATTTGCTCTAAATAAGTACTGCTATAATTTATTAAGATATTAAACGACTTTGAGGCGTGAGAGTCATGTTTTACGCAATTATAAAAATTAACTTCCTAGTTGATGTTACGAAATTTGAAGAAATAGCTCTTACAAAACCTATAAGCCAGTGCACCTCTATTGCCATAGTAGATTCGTTACAAGACCTTAGGAAAGCTACTCTCAAATTAATTCCCATGCCATCATCTACCTTTATTGCTTGTGTGATTGAAAACAAAAAGCCCCCTTTGCATATTATCAAATATACAGACCCTAATAACATAATACGCGGTAAGGAGTTTACGTGGATGGATTGTGCAGATAAGCTAATTTTATCTACAAAAAGTCCAAGCCTAAAAGAAGGAATCTATACAAAAACCCATCAAACCCTAAACTCAGCGACATCTATATTCTATGGTAAAACTTCTAAGGATCATTTACCTGAGTCTCTTGAGACATTGGAATTAACAGAATGTTTAGAAGTGGGCCGAGATTGTTGCTCAGGCGACATCTGTTATCAAGATCTTAACTACTATCATCAGCCTCGTATTTTTGATTGTGCCGATACAGCTATGAAAATGTTAATAGACTATCATATTCAAAAGTGCAATGAGCTAAAAGACGCTAATTTCTCCGAACAACGAAACGATTTAAAATCTAATTATGAGAGGAGACCAATTAAATTATTTTCTGGAAAGACGTCTGCCGAGTTGAAAAGTTATAGTGATTTTTTAAATAAGGTTGATCTAAAAGAAAAAGGTAATCGCAAAGAATATGTAGAAGAAGTATTACCTGGCCATCTTACCTATTATTTATATAAATATGGCCCTTTAATTATGAGAACTAACGAAATTGGTGGGCATTTTGTGGTGGTTAAGGGAATGGTAAATAATCAAGTTTTAATTGATGATCCTTGGGCTGGATCAAATATGCTCGTTAAATTTGATGATTTTAATAAAAAATGGGATGGGACAATTGTTTACTTTTCGGCAGGCTATAGTAAATATCTTGAAAAGACAACTATATTGAGAAACGATCTTTCAAGCCAACGTATACCTTAATGATAAATTATTTAGTTATCAATGAAAGGCAGTAATACTCCCGGTAATTTGTGTACATTCTTTAGCCTTATCAATACAGTCTTGGGTTATAGTTTCTAGTTTATTTTTATAAGCAATGAATTGGGCCTTGTTACAAGGTAGAGGCTCTTTAAATATTAATTGTTTTACTTTGGCATAATAGAGATTGTCATTTACTAAAAAACTATTTATTAAGCAAAATATATCATCAATTAATTTGGGAGACTCTTTTTCTATCTGTTGGTTTGTCTTATCTAATTGAACTTTAGCAACATGCCTTGCGTTGGGATTAAAAAAGCGAAAAAGGGCATTTGTTTGTGGAGTTTGCAGAATCCTGGCAAGATAGGTGTTGCGCGTGCCGCTTATATCTAGCGCAATAATTTTATCTCTTAAATAGCTAGGAAATAACTTTTTAATATATTCTAACTTAGAGTCATCGCTTATATCGATAATAATATTTTTTAAATTTAAACAATTATGAAACGCATAAGTACCGATTGCAGTAATTTTTTCGGAAAGAAAAAGGGCTTCTAAGCCTCTACATTTAGTAAATGCGCCAGGACCAATAGCCGTAACATTCAGCATGCTAACAGTCTTTAAATTGATGCAATCATAAAATGCCCAGGAACCAATTAATTTTACATTAGGCATCGTTATAGCTTTTAAATGGTTACAACTATAAAACGCTTTACTTTCAATAGCTGTTATTGCTTCAGGAGTACTGTAAGTGCCTTTAGAATCAATTTCATCATTAGCTACTTTTAAAATTATTTTTTTATCTTCACTTAAGTGCATGATTATTTTTCATTATTAAGGTATTACCATACTATTATTTTTGAATTTAGCATTAAAAGCGTTAGGACTAAATTTTAATAATAATTTCCTCTCCGCGGGTAACAATTACTTTCATCGTCTCTAAATTAAGACAGTAGCGCAAAAAGCAATGTTCTCTCACATTAGATAAGATGTTACTTTTAAAGGCTACGATATTAATACCTTCTAATTGCCTAGCTGATCTTACTCTTAACAGCGGATGGCCTTCTTTGGCAATACGTCTGCCAACTTCTTGACATCTATCGTAGTTTATTGGATCTAACAGCCAAGGATATTCCTCTGTTTTCGCTGACAAATCTATCGCTATGCCAATACACGCTATTTTAGCTACGCGCCTGTCGGCAAGAATTTGTTTTTCGCCACTGAAAGCCTCTAAAGAATCAGCTATATTTTTGCTAAAATGATACACTGTTTCATGTATGGTAGTTTCTAATGTTTCAGAAGCATATAGGCAGGGGTTTTGCCCATTGCTAAAACGAGAAATGGTTAAATTCTCAAAGGGGTAATCAATAAAAGGATTTTCACTATACTCAAATCCTCTTTGTATTAATTGGTTATTTTCCAGAGGCATACGCGTAACGGCTTCTAAATTATTAGCAGCAGCCCAATTATCTGCATCATCACTTAAATCATCAAATAAATCTTGCGAGGGCCTTACGGAGGGAATATTGCGAAAAACGTCTTCAGAATAATCAATTATTGTTTCAAACAGCGACATTACATGCCTCTCATATAATCCGTTAATTTCCTAACTTGAGCAATGCCAATATAGCCTTCAGAGAGCATAATTTCTAAAGGGGTTAAATTATGCAGTTTTTTATTTCTCGCCTTAACCCACTTATAAACAACTGTTCTATTGTAGGGATATAAAATCCTTAAACTCTTATGTATCCCTAAAAGATTACCAACGCGTTCTATAGTATCTCGGCCGGAAATGTGAGCTTTACCGTTTTTAAATTTATTCAATTGCTGGGGGCTTATACCACCTAACAAATTACATTGTTCATCCACTTTTAAGTCCCAGTGTTTGAAAAGTTGGATTATGTTGGCTGTATTTCTTTTTAAATTATCAGCATTAAGCTCACTTGCTTGATTATTTTTTAAAAGAGATAGGCTGCTCATTGTTAGCCTCCTATAAGCATCTACATATGTATAAAAATAATATATTAATGGCAATTAGTCAATAAATAATACATTAATAGTTTATTTAAATCTAATTATATAGGAAATAAGACCTAGTAAGGACTATTAAATTTAGGTCAATCCAGCTTTAGTGTTGGTTATTGTCTAGCAATTTTATAATAAGATTGCTTAATTGCTAGGTTTTTGTTAAACGATAGTGTCTTGGGCTTCTAGGCTAGAATTTACGCGTTAAAAGGGACATAGAATGAATGAAATTAATAACACCTTGGCATCAATAAGCTCTTATGAGCAGTTTGAAGAGTTAAAATTAACGAGCCAAATTTTTATAGAGGTTATCAAAAACATCCTAGAGCGCCATCACTTACCCTTAAAATCTTTACAGCTTTTTTCCGAAGGTACTAACGTTGTATATGCTTATGATAACCATTTAGTTATTAAGTTGTTTCCTCCTTTTCATCAATATCAATTTGTAAGTGAGCGATTAGTTTTAAAAGCGCTCGCAGGAAAACTTTCCGTTAAGACCCCAACTCTTATCCATGAAGGCGACATAGCGGGATGGCCTTATATAATAATGACTAAGCTTCACGGTACCTTATTGGAAACGCTTTGGCCAACCTTAAGCCATGATAATAAATTAATCATTATTAAAGAATTAGGGGCACTAATCCGTGAAGTTCATGCGCTATCAACTGTAGGATTAGAGGCTATTGATTGTCAATGGCCAACTTTTATTGCAAAGCAAATAGAATCCTGTGTCGAGAATCATAAAACTAAAAAATTAAATGCTTCTTTAATTGAACAAATTCCTGCTTATATTGGAATGGTTACTGAATCATTACGAGCAAGTGAAAAATCAGTGCTTTTAACGGGAGAATACACTCCAATGAATTTTTTAGTGACTAATATTACAGGTAGTTGGCACATCTCAGGTTTAATTGATTTTGGTGATGCGATGTTGGGCCATTATCAATATGATTTATTAGGTCCAGGCGCTTTTTTAATTCAAGGTGACAAAGAGTTATTAGTTAATTTTTTAACTGCTTATGGCTATTTATCTCATGAACTTAATGCGCAATTAAGCCATCAATTAACTGCCTTGATGCTGCTCCATAAATACAGTAATTTAAATGTTCAGCTAAGAATTGCCGATTGGAAAAGTAAAGTTTCCTCATTGAAAGAATTAGAGCAGTTAGTTTGGGGATTTTAATTATTTCAGCGAGTAGGGCGCAGACTTGCTTACTCGCTTTCTAGATTTAGCAGGTGTATCAAATTAGCTACAGTAAAGAAGGTTTAATAGACTCATTTTCTTTAAATTGCTGCCTAAGCTCCTTGATAACCTCTTGTTGACTGTAAAAAAGATGTTGTTTTGCTGCCATAAACTGACGCAATTCGCTGTAGTCCGTTTTCAAATTCCAACTTTTAGTTACTTTTAATTGATTTTCACCTTCAAGAATATCACTTAAATTTTCACAAATGGGTTTAATTAGTTTAATTTCTGACAAAGCTATAGGATCTAGTGCTGATACTTTCAGTTGCTCCCAAAAAATTCTAGTGTCTTCATAATCTTTTAATATTTGATTTAAATAGTCCACTAATTCTTGATTTAATAAGGATTCAATATGATTAACTTCAGAAAGCTGCTTTATTAAATCAAACAGGGGATAATCAGGATGGTTTAAAAGCATAGCGCGCCTGAAAGTATTTTTTTGGGTTTGATAAAGTGTTGCAATTTTACTCATTATACCAATCAAGAAGGGATTTGATTTCTGTAAGTTGAGCTGATTATTTAATCGCTCTCGAATGGTATTCATGGTTTTTTTGCTTATAAGCTCGCTTAGGTTAGTAGAATCAATCCATTTGATTAGTTTTTCTAGGCAATCTAATGGTAAAAGTCGCTCATCTAAAAGATTGGGTAATTTTTCTTCATTCCACGGATTAGCTGGATAAAAAGAAAGGTTTTGACTGAAGCATTTTTCTTGAAAGTATGTAGAGGATCGCAACGCCGCATAATTAATAACAGCAATAATTTCTGAGGCATGGGGATAATATTTTTGCAACATCTGAAAATAATTATCTAAATGCTGTAGCGCAAAATGAGAATTTTTAAAAAATAGATCACTTGCAGTTTGACCATTTTTATTTTTTAAAGTGGGATTAGCGCCTAGACGCAAGAATAATTCTAAATCCTCAAGAAATGAAGGGCCTTGATAGTTTGTCATATAAAAATGACCACTATAGCCTGTATTATTAGTAAATTTACCTTCCGGATTAGGTTTATGAAAATAAGGATTATGATAATTGCTAGAAATATACATAGCCATTATATGTAAAACTGTATTACCTTGTTCATCTTGCGCATTGATATCTAAATTATCGTGCTTGAGTAAATCATAAATAGCTTGCCCATGGTTCATATCGCTATTTTTCTTTAAGAAAACATCATGTAGTTTGGTCATGTAAGTACATTGAATAAATTAGGAAAATATATTTTATCTATTTTATCTATTTGCTGATAGCCATTCATAAGAAATTAAGATATATAATGCTAGTTCTATGAACTTACCATGTCTTTTAAAGAGCTAATTATAGAAAAATTATATTAAGAAGTTATCATAGTGCACTAAAATAGTGCTTAAAAGACTACAACATGAAAGCAAAGCAATTGAGAATAATTTTAGCCAGTGCGTCTCCAAGACGTTTACAAATATTACAAGAGCATGGATTAAGTGCTCTTGTAAAGCCTGCTAATATTGAAGAAATCCAGCAAAAAGGTGAGGCGGCTAAAGACTATGTAACTCGACTTGCAAGAGAAAAAGCGCAAACTATTTTGCCACAAATTGAACTAGGTGCAGCAGACTTAATTCTTGCAGCAGATACTACCGTAGTTTATCAAAATCATATTCTTGAGAAACCTCATGACTATGAAGATGCCTATCGCATGTTAAGCATGCTAAGTGGTAATAGACATGAAGTCTACACGGGTTATGCGTTAATTTTTTTACCAAAACAACAATGGTGGTTTGATTGCGTAACCACTAGTATTACTTTTAATACCCTTACAGAACAACAAATACATCATTATATTGATTCAGGTGACCCGTTTGATAAAGCTGGAGGCTATGGCATTCAGAATGTCTATAATACCTTCGTTAAAGAAATTAAAGGCTCTTATTATAATGTGATGGGATTACCTATTGAGGAAATTTCTAAAGTAATCTCTCTTAATCATTTTACTGCCTAGCTATTTTTCTATAGTTGTCTTATCAACAAATATATTGATTAAATTATAATCATTTGGTAAAATAATTAAACTTTATAATTTAATTGGTTCAAATATTATGAGAAGTAAAAATTATGTTGAGCAATCAGACGGATCTACTTGTCTTTCTATAGAATCACAAGCAGGTGCAACCTATTATTATCCTACCGTTAATAGTTTTCATGACTTACGTGTAGGCCAAACAAACCATAGTTTTTTTCGACTTCCTCGAGTACAAAAAACAGAATTACTTAACCATAATATCGAAAATTATGTTCCTTCAAAAGAAGTTAGTCAAATGACAGAATCAAGTAATAAACCATCAGTAGATGCATTAGAATTGATGGCTGATGAAATAGTTAAAGTAACAGAGTATAGTAGCGCTTATATGAAAAAGCAGTGATATTTTTAACTATTATTTTTATAAAATAACTATCCGCAGGGGAGGGAGATCCTGCAAATACTTTATTTAATAGTTTCTTTAATCAATATACGTTAAATAAAGAGGATTTGCTGGCTTACACTAAAACTATCTATGAAAGCTTAATTGACTTAAGAAGACAAAAATTAAAAAATGGTTTTAGGCTCTATGAAGGGATGCAATTTACTATCTATATTTTACCTGGATTTGAAAAAGAATGTGAGCACACACTAGAAGAAATAGAAGCAAGCTTAGTAAAGGCGAAAATTAGACCTGGAATAATTTTTCCTACTGACAGACAAATAGGAATTTATAGTTCAGTTCGTCATCCTGGTAAATGGCGTTATCATAAAGCGACTAATGCCAATTTGGAAACCTATAATCCTAATAATGTGAACGATCCCTTTAATTTTTTGCAAACACTGCATGCTGATGAAATAATAAAAGAAGATGAACTAAAAACCATACTTCAACATAGACATAGCGCACAATACATAGTATCAGCATTACAAACAAAAAAATTTATTGCTCCATTGCAACTAAAAGCCCTTGCTGCCCATAAAGAAGAGGTTGTTAAGCATATAAAAATGTTACCTCTAGAAACAAAACAGGAACTAATAACAGCTTGTTTAGATAAAGCTTCAAACTTAGGAAGATTCTTTAGAATTAAGCGCGGTCTTTTTAACCCGAAGTTAGGGCATGGGACTTTAAAGCAATTAGAAGACATGAGGATGACAATCAACTTAGGTAAAATTTAAAAAACTGCTATCTCAGATTTGCCTTGTTTCCAGAATTTAACAAAAAAGGAAAAAATTTATGATAGGGAAGAATAGCCCATAGAAATGTAGTAGCTCAGAAAACCTATTTATTTAATATAGTTTCTAAATTAGGTAAAAATATACTATTCACCAATATAAGATTTGCTCACTAAAAATCAATATGACTAGTCTATAATAAAAAATACTAGAGTATTGTATCGGAGTAGTCCTATGTCTAGACGTCGGGATATGAGAAGAGGTTTTAATTTGCCGCCGCTTGCAAGAGAAGATAATTCTTTGGATGCTTTTTTTAAGAGGGAAAAAAAAGAATTAGGTCTTTATAAAACTAAACCTGAAAGAAGAGCTCAAAGAAAAGAAAGAGATGAGGCAGAAATTGAACGACTTAAAGCAGAAGTTGAGCGGTTTAAAAATGCTGAAATCCTTAAAAACCAACAGGTAAAGCAAACGCCAAACCCGAATGAGCAAAAGTCAAATACAGATGAGCAAGAAGAGGAAAATAGTATAACGAGCTTTCCTGGGGCAACACCATAAATGTACTTTAGACTATAACTATGAGGCTGGACAGATGTTTATAGAAAAATCCCAAAAATTTAAAGAGTTCTTGAAGGCTTCAAATTTAAATATTGAGAAAACTTAATCGAGTTCTGTATCTGTATTACATAAAGAAAAATTAAGCAGGCTTAGCCTGGGTGCAGGCCTGCAGGGCCGAAACCCGGGTTTCACTTTGTTTCACCCAGGCTACATTTCTGATTTGATAAAGGTTGGGGATTTTTTGGTTGGGGCGCGAGACAAAAATCTACAGTTGACTTATACAAGACTATAATTGATATGATAGATAAATCAAAAAATCCTGTACCGATACCAAAGCAAGAATCAATTAAATTAAAAACCCCAGAATATAATAACTATGGCGCTGCACAGACGCTTATAGAGAAATCTCAAGAATTTAAAGGCTTCGTGCAGGATTTAAACCCAAATGTTATGCAACCTCAAGAAAATTCTGAATCTGGATTAAGTAAAGAAAATTTAATAAAGTAGACAAATCAAATAGTAGGCCACACTAGTTTATATAACCCATTAAGTCTGATTATTGTGATAATCAGACTTAATTTAATAATAGTATTTATTGCTATATTAAGCGTATATTCTCGTTCTTCATCGATATTTATACTCATATAGATACAAAGCAAAAATCACACTATTTAAATGCTAACAATCATTTTGATAATGATAGACTAATGATAGACTTTTGATAAATTGTTCTGCTTGTTCTTTGGTTAAACCAGTTATCTGAAACTCAGCGCCTAGCTCGCTTTGAATTATTGGTGACGATATAACAATATTACCTAGGATTAAATTCATATGTTTGCCTATGTTTTCATTGCTAATACGTGTCAGCTCATTGGCTGCAGTACTTTTTAGTTTTAATTGAAGCCCATAGGAATCCGATGGCTTTTCTGGCGATATGATTTTTGCAGATTCAACCATTGAGCTATCAATAACCAACTGGCTTTGAACCACTTGAAAAACCATTTGTGATTCTGCCTTCATACTTGAGGCAGCTGTAGTCGTTTGTGAGGCTATTGCAGTTGAATAAATGGTTATAGCTAAGGCAGCAAGTATAGTTTTAATAAAAATATGCATTTCAGTTTCTAATGGCAAATATAGACATTATATTATTCTTTAACTGCCTTTTTAAATGGTTTAGCTTTCTATCTATTAGTTCTTTGTTTTAATGATAGTATTTGTTTGATCTTCGTCTGAGCTTTTGCCGTTATTAGCTTCTGTGGATTCTATATGTTTTTTATAGTTTTCGCGCCAAATTGTATTTTTGTGTATGCTACCAGATTTTTTCTCAGTAGATTGTTTTCTCACTTCCCAACCTTTTTCCCATGAGGCTTCTTTCCAAGGTGGGTCAACTACAGTTAAATCATAAGAATCATCTTTTTTAGTCGCGACAACAAAGTTAAAAGTATGGTGTGCAACCTCTGTTAATTTGTCAAATTCAGTAGCTAGCTTATAACATCTGCGTAGCTCTGCTAAAGATACGCCTTTATCAAAGTGATCAACTCTTTCTAGTATCCTAGCGATCTCATACTTCTTATCATTGAAGCCAACAATAAAAATTAAAGGTACTATAGGCTCATGTTTTTGTTGCTTCTTATAATTACTTAATAACAAATCATCAAGTAGGTATTTAAAATGGCCATATAATGAATTAAATTCCTTCCCATATTGGATATTTTCAGTAAATTGATAATCATTACAATTGAATGCTTTTACGTTTGTAATATCACTAATATCATTTATTGCTTTATAAATATCCTGGTATTTAAATTGGCTAAATCCATAAACTACCACTTGATTACTTCCTTTAGAAATAGCTTTTAAAGATTCATAATTTATTTTCATATCATACAACCTACATACTTCTATATATAAAATAAACTATAGCTCATTTTAATGTGCCTATGAGGATGAAATAGAATGAGTTATTGAGTAAGATCCTCCCCTTTTCTACATAATTTGCTCAACATTATGTCATTATGTGTGGCATCTCAATGGGTTGGCAGTATCCGAAAACCCTTAATGGAATATAGTCAATCAACTAATCATGCAAGGTAATTTCCCACAGCTGTTTAGGCGTTGGGAAGATTTGGATAGAAGTAAATTAGGCTTATCTTTGCATTTTAATAATAGCCGAAAATTATTTAAATTAGCTTAGGCAAGCAACCCGCTCTTCTATATTATTTTTACATACCTGAATAAAAATTATTAATTTCCTCATCGTCCGCTTTTAATGCATCTAGATTTGCTTGGGTAGGATTTTCTTGCATTTTTCTAGTTAACGTGCTGAAAAAAACTATTTTTTTTTCTATTTCTTTAATTTTATTAAGTTTCTTCTCCTTTAATAAGACCTGCGCTGCTGTATCTTCAAACTTAATTTTAGGTTCCGTTTTAGCATCTGACGATTTCATCCTAGCACTCCTTTATTTTAAAAAAATAACTTAATAGCTCACCTTTTTACTAAGGTTAAAGCTACTCTCCTGTCTTATTACCAATTATCTTGATTAATATATATTACTGTCGGTAAAAAAAAAAGCGGTGTGGCTTATAAAATACAAGTTATTTCTTATTGATTTATTACATTAAATTACTAAACCAACCTATTAGAGTAAAATATTTTCAATTTATACTTAATTTGATACAAATTTTATAAATTAAAACAATTTGCTTAATTTTTCCTTAATTTTTTTTTGTTAATCTAACTTGCACTAGAGCCAATACCTAAAGGTCAACTTCGTTGGAGTTTGTATGTTTCCTGTATTTAAAAATATAACAAAAGTACAAAGTATAATGAGTTTAAAAAGCGCAATTCCTGTAACTGCAATAAGTCTAGCTAAAAAACCGATAGAACTTGAGCGCGCTTTTTCAACCAAACGTGTTACTATAAGTGATAAAAAATTTGGCAAAATCATTACCGAAGCGGCAAAGCTAGAAGGCATTGAACAACAAAAATATCAGCAAGGATTCAGCGAATATTATAAAGTAAAAGAAGTAAAGCCCGAGATTGACAAGCCAGCTAAAAAACCAATTTTTAGCTTAAAAACAACAAGTATGAATCCGCATTTTATCTTTGCAAATCAACTTAAAACAACTCAGCTTAAGCGCGAACCGACTACTAATGCCCGCCCTAAGTTAAAGGCTGATAAACAATCTAAAGAAGCTAAAGATCTAACGCCTAATGAGGCAGCCAATAAAGTTGTCGAGATCTCTTTATCAAAAACAAAGCCCTATTTAGGTAATATGGTAATAAAGTTTATTGAATACCCGTTTAAAGCCTATGCTCGTTCTAAATTAGAGCCCATCTTTATTGTTCTTTCTAAAGATGGCCGTGTTAACGAAAATCTTGTCAATAAGGTTTCATCGCATGCTTTACAATTATTCTTTATTTTATTGTTAATGTATATTGCGGAAAAATTAAGAGAGCAAAAAGCAAAAATAGAAAAACTTGAAGGTGAAGTTGAAGACCTTAATGAAAGCTACAATAAAGGTCTGAAGGTTCATAAGGATATGCGCGAAAAAATTATCAAAAAAAGTGAAAAATTACTTAAATATCAGGAAGAAGCAACTAAGTATGAAAGTATCCTTATTAAACTTAAGGAAGCACAGAAAGCAACAGACCTAAAACATGAAAAACAAACTACCTTAGAATCTATTAGAGAAAGTGTTAGCTCGTTTATGGTTAATGACGATGAACGCCTATTACAAGAGGTTAAATCGTATTTAACTGAGCAAGATACTATAGAAGATAATGTTGCTGCCAAACAAACTCTTAGAGAACTTGAAAAAGTAGGAAAAGTACATTCTCTAGTGATTAAAGCTGAAGATAAACTCGATGATTTAAATAGCAAAAAAGATAAAGTTGAAGAAGAGATATCCAAACTTAATTCAGTGGCGAGCATGTATGCTAACCATATACAATACATAGGTGCAAAGCGCGATAATAGAGTCAAAGAGGTAGAGAAAATCTTGGGGTATACATTCTTTAAGAAAACAGAAGATAGTAGCTTATTACCTGATGAGCCAGTTAATTTATCTAGTCCGCATGCGGATATGAAAAAATAATCATCACCCTCTGTTTTAATAATATAAGAGTATTTATAACTGAAAATGGTGTTTAATCATTTTAACGCTATTATTTAATATAAGAGCGTTTTTTAGTTTGTTAAAGTTAGTGCTATGAAACGTAAAATGCCAATGCTTTTTATGGATTAAACTAAATTAACTTAAACCATATGAAAAACACCAGTTATAAAGTCTTGCCTTGTTTATTAGCGATTGTGGTTGATGGTATGGGATTTGGCTTAGTCTATCCCATCATGACTGCCATGTTTACGAATCCAAATACAGTATTTGCTGCCCATTTATCTATTATGTTGCGCCATTTTTATTTAGGTTTAGGGTATATGCTCTACCCCTTCTGCATGTTTTTTGGTGCGGCATTTATGGGCGATTTATCAGACAATTGGGGCCGGAAAAAAGTTATTTTAATTTGTATGCTTGGCCTCTTTATTAGTTTCATGTTAATGGGTTTAAGTGTTTTATTTGCAAGCATTTTTCTCTTGATGCTGGGACGCGCTTTTTCTGGCTTAATGGCTGGTAGCCAACCTATCGCCCAAGCTGCCATTGCCGATATTAGTACGACTGAAAATAAAGCTTCTAATATGAGCCTTATGACGCTCGCGTTAAGTTTTGCTAATGTTGCAGGCCCCTTAATTGGCGGCGTATTTTCAGATCATTCGCTCTTTGCATTTTTTAATTTTTCAATGCCTTTTTTTATTTCCGCGGCTTTTGCATTGATAGCTGCTATCTGGCTTTATTATGGATTTGCAGAAACGTATAGCAGTCATCAGGTAAAATCGACTAACTTACTGCGGCCAATTTATATTTTTATTGATGGAATTAAACATGAAAAAGTTCGCTGGTTAGCGGTAATTTTCTTATTAATGCAGCTCGGTTTTAGTATTTATTTTCAGTTCATTTTAGTGCTACTACACAATACTTATCAGTACTCCAATTGGCAACTAGGAGCTTTTAATGGGTTTATTGGTTTTTGTTTTGTCCTATCTTTAGTAGTGGGGATGAAATGGATGTTAAAATTTTGGCAAGCTAATACTATTGCCACTATTTGTCTCTTTATTGTGGGAACAGGCTTAATTTTAACTGTTTTAAGCACGAACCTTTGGGCAATTTGGGTTTTAGCATTTCCTATTAGTGCCTTTGATATGATTGCGTATACCGCCTTATTAACGGCTTTCTCTGATGCCGTTGATAAATCAGCTCAGGGTTGGGTAATGGGGCTTTCAGGTGCCTTAATGGCTATGGCATGGGCAATTACCGGGTTAAGCGCTAACCTTTTACCTATTTTTGGTACCCTTGGTTTAATCTTTATTGGTGGCATCTTCTTATTAGCTTCTGCTGCATTGATGGCATGGTATAGCCAATTTCGTTTATAGACGTTCACCCTTAAATCGACGTTTTCAGCACGTTGCAAGCAAACTCATAAACTCAGAAAATTACCAGCTTAATAATTTTTTTTATTATTTTTAAAATGGTAGTTGTTTTAAAGCAAGGCTTTTGAATTCTGTCAAGGTACAAGCTATTGTTTTACAGCCTGGCAATTTTAAAGGCTTATCGTTATAACTAATTTTTACATAAAAATTATTATTATTGTTAAAAAATAAAAAATTAAGCCTTGAAGCATACGGAGGACGCTCGCTAAGCGGCGTCCCTAAGGTCGTCATGACACTCATAATGGTACTATCATGGGCTGAATACAATATGTAGCGTAACAACGATTTATTTTCACTTGCTTGCGTAAAATAATTGGTCACTTCTTGAATAAAGCGCAGACCCTGCGGATAAGAAACTTCGGGTAACTTAAAGTAACCCACCATTGCCCATGTTGCTAAGTCTGTGATTTCTTTTGCATCTTCTTCGGTTAGACCCTGTGGTAATGCTATATGATGTAATTGCCGAATAGAAAGATTATCTGCTAACCGGCCTAAGGCTAAAAAATTATTAAGTTTAATGCCGGTTTCTAAACTCCAATTATTAATTTTTTCTTTTATTGAATAAGTTTTAAGTGCCCAATAACGCTGATTTATTAAGAAAAGTTTGGCTAAAAATAAAATATTTTTACTAGGACGTGCTAATAATAAATCATCTTTGGTTTGTAAAACTGTATCAATAGGAATAGTTTGATTCCCGCGTTTTGATAGAGGATATAAACCTAATAGCACTGCTTTAGCACTAGCTATCGTTCGGTTAAAATTAGTTGTGCGTACATAAAGCGTTCCTGGTTTATAATTGTCAGGTAACAGGTGAAACTGGTTGATATAAATTTGGCGTAACTTTTTACCCAAGTTAACTTCTTGTGCAATGCCTTGCTCGGTTAGTTCTCCTAATCCTTCTTGCCACTGATAAGGTGCCTTAGGAATTTCCATGGTTGGTGTTCTATCACCATGCCGAATTAAATCAATAGCTAATATAAGTTTTTCTTCTGCTAAAACATAAAATGAACTTAAAAATAGACATGATGTAAGGCAAATTTGTAAGAATCGCGTTTTATACATTATTGATAACTACTAATTTTAGAATTGCACCTTAGCAAATTTTTACCAAAAAGCCAATTTAATAACGTACCACTTAATTATCTAGCAAGGTATTAAAAGCTTGCCGCAAGAAATAATAAAATAGCTTTCTGAACATGTAACCTATTTTCACTTTGGATAAAAATAAGAGATTTAGTACTATCGGGCAAGGTTTCGGAAACTTCTTTTCCGCGC
The DNA here is from genome assembly GCF_048541585.1 of Legionella sp. D16C41. Taxonomy (NCBI): domain Bacteria; kingdom Pseudomonadati; phylum Pseudomonadota; class Gammaproteobacteria; order Legionellales; family Legionellaceae; genus Legionella; species Legionella sp. D16C41. Next base: position 1,746,772 of record NZ_CP183303.1, read on the forward strand.
TCCATTGGCATACAATGCATAAACACAGCTTCAGGTTTAGCTTGTGCCATTAGTGCTTCATTTACTTGAAATCCTTGAAAAGCAGATTCATTACCAGTCCCTTCAAATCCCATACTTACCCAAACATCGGTATAAACCGCATGTGTATTTTGCACAGCCGCAGACGGTAGCGTAAATTGCTGAATTTTTTTAGGAAATAAACTTTTACTAACTGCTAAAATAGTTGCGTCTGGTTCATGACCGACAGGGCAGCAATAATTAATGTTTACGCCTACTTGAGGCGCCATTAATAACAAGCTATGTAAAATGTTATTGCCATCGCCGATGTAACTTAAGGTTAAATTATCTAATGTTTTAAAGTATTCTTGTAAAGAAAGTAAGTCGGCTAGCACTTGGCAGGGATGATATAAAGCTGATAAGCCATTTATAATCGGTATAGTTGCATACTCTACCATCTCTTGAAGTTGGCTATCTCCATGGGTTCTTATCATGACATAGTCGCAATAACCATTTAATACGCGGATAAAATCTTTTGGCTGTTCTGTTTTTCTAGTACTACTAATGCTCTCAACAACATGACCACCTAGACCTTGGATGGCTAAATTAAAACTTAAACGGGTTCGAAAAGAAGGTTTTTCAAAAATCATAGCCAACGCTTTTCCTGCCAAGGCTTCTTTATAATGGCTGGGATTACTTTTTACTTCGCGGGCCAGCTTAAGAATTGTGGCAATATCGTTTGCGCTTAATTCTAAACCCGTTAAAAGATGCGAAATAGTAGCTTTAGTCTGGGGTTTTATGAGAGATGCCATCGTCATTCTCCTTTATAATTTCAGTTAAGGTGCAATTTTTTGCAAGCGCTTTAGCCACTAACGCGCCTACTTGATGATGGGCATCACGAAAAGGGATACCTTGTTTCACTAAGGTTTCTAATACAGCGGTTGCCTCTAAAAACCCACTTTGAGCTTGTTTAGCCATATGAGAGGTGTTAAAGGTCAAGCTTTCTAGGAAAGGCGGTAAAATGGTAAGGCATGCCGTGAGTGTGGTGACGGTATCAAACAAACCTTCTTTATCCTCCTGCATATCTTTGTTGTAAGCTAGAGGTAATGCTTTCATAATGGTTAGAATACCCACTAAATGCCCAAAGACTCGTCCTGATTTACCACGAATTAATTCTAAAATATCAGGATTTTTTTTATTGGGCATGAGCGATGAGCCAGTCGCAAACTCGTCATCTAACATAAGAAAATTAAATTCAGCGCTCGCCCAAATAATAAAATCCTCAGCAAGCCTTGATAAATGCACCATCACAATGGCCGCGGCACTACAAAATTCCATGATAAAATCCCTATCACTAACCGCATCTAAGGTATTTTCTATCACGCCATTAAAACTTAATAGCTTAGCAGTTAACCCTCTATCTAGCGGCAGACTACTACCGGCTAAGGCGCCAGCACCTAAGGGAGAAAAATTCATTCGTTCTTTTAAGTCTAAAAAGCGACTAATATCACGTGCAAACATAGTTTTATAAGCGTCTAAATAAACGCCTAAATAAACAGGCTGTGCTTGCTGCAAATGGGTATATCCGGGCATTTTATCTTTAGCATGTTTGACACTTAACTTGCCTAAAACATGAGTTACTTTTTCAAGTTGATTAACCACTTTATCTAGCGCATCACGCGTATAGAGCCGTAAATCGAGCGCAACTTGATCATTACGACTGCGCCCAGTATGCAACTTTTTACCCACATCCCCTAGCTTTTGAATTAATAAGTGTTCAATGAACATATGAATATCTTCAAATCGCTCTTCTAAGGGATGTTTGTCTTTGGCAAGTTCTTCTTGAATTTCATCTAATGCTTTAACAAGCATTTCAGCTTCATTAGACGGAATAATACCTTGTTGCCCCAGCATGTGCGCATGCGCCTTACTGCCTAAAATATCATAGGTATAAAGCACATAATCAAAAGCCAATGATGCATTAAAATTAACCGCAAGCGGATGTAGAGATTTTTTAAAGCGGCCACCCCATGTCTTATTACTCATTTCCGTCTCCATGTACCAGACCATAAACTTTAGCCGATAAAGAAAATAAATTGATAAACCCTTGTGCATCTTGCTGATCATAAACATCATCTTCTTCAAAGGTGGCTAAGGCTGCTTGATGTAGGCTATAAGGAGATGTAATACCACAAGGCACAATATTTCCCTTAAATAGTTTAAGCGCAACGCTGCCTGTAACATGTTGTTGTGTTACCGCCATAAAGGCATCTAATGCTTTTCTCGCTTCTGAAAACCAACGACCTTCATAAACGATATTCGCATAGGTGCCTTGTAGCGATTGCTTAAGATGAAGAGTGTGTTTATCAAGGCATAAACTTTCTAACAATTTATGCGCTTTATAAAGTACAGCGGCCGCAGGCGCCTCATAAACACCGCGAATTTTCATGCCAACAAGCCGATTTTCGATAATATCAGCAACCCCAATACCATGATTACCGGCTATTTCATTTAAGAGCGTTAATAATTGAGTCGCTGGCAGGGATTGATTATTAATAGCCACTGGAATCCCTTGCTTAAATTCAATCGTTATTTTTTCTGCCTGATTAGGCGTTTGCTCTAAAGGCTTAGTCATTAATAAGACATCATCAGGGCAGCTTTGTGCGGGATCTTCTAAAACACCCCCTTCGTGCGAGATATACCAAATATTATGATCACGTGAGTAAGGTGCTTTCGGCGTTACGCTTAGTTCAACGCCATGCTGTGCGGCATAATCAATAGCTTGTTGTCTGGATTTAATCTCCCATACTCGCCAAGGCGCAATCACCTTAAGCTTAGGGGCTAAGGCGTTAATAGTATACTCAAAACGAACCTGATCATTGCCTTTCCCGGTTGCGCCATGGGCAATAGCATCTGCTTTTTCTTGCAAAGCAACTTCGACTAATTTTTGAGCAATTAGTGGTCTTGAGATGGTACCTAAAATATATTGATCTTCATATAAAGCGCCAGCTTTTACTAAAGGCCAAAGATAATCATTTACGAAAGTTTCTTGGACATCCAACACCAAGGCTTTACTAGCACCGCTTTTTAAAGCTTTTTGTTGAATAGCTTTTAAATCCTCTTGTTGCCCTAAATCACAAATCACTGCCACAATTTCAGCATTTTTGTAATTATTTTTAAGCCACGGAATCATGACAGACGTATCCAGACCACCTGAATATGCTAATACAATTTTTTTAATGCTTAAAGCCATGTTACGCTCCTCATTTAATTACATTGCCAATGGCGGTTATCAATTTTTTAAACACATTGTTCCTCTATTTTTTCCATGCAAAAGGGTTTCTACTAGAATTTGGTGTTGCCTGCCATTTAAAATTCGTATTTGATCTAAATCCTGTTCTAAGGCATTTAAAATAGCATTGACTTTAACTAGCATGCCGTTACTTACAATAGCTTTTTTAATGAGTAGTTGTAATTGGTTGGCTGACAATTTAGAAAGTAAAGCCCCATGCTGATTATAAATACCCTCTTGATCAGTTAAATAAACCAACTCATCCACAGCAAGTGCAGTTGCTAAATGGCAAGCGGCGATATCGCCATTAATATTAACAGCCTGACCCTTATCATCTACCCCCACCGTTGCAATGACTGGCAGAACATTATTAGCTAATAACTGCTCTACATCAGTTGAATTAACCTGTTTTATCTTGCCTACAAAACCAAATTTTTCATCAAGGTAATCACAATGGAGAAGTTGATTTTCTGCACCCGATAGTCCCATGGCTTTAATGCCAAACTGATTTAATGCTCTTACCAGCATTTGATTAACTTGACCACAAAGCACCATTTCAATGATTTTCATAGCAGCCTGCGAAGTAACACGCAAACCGTTGATAAATTCTGAGGGAATACCGTAAATATTTAATGCCTCATTAATCGCCTTACTGCCGCCATGAACTAAGGCAACTTGATAACCATTAGCAAGTAAGGTTTTTAAATCACCACATAAGGTAGAGATAGCGCTGCTATCTTGTAAAATGGAGCCACCGGCTTTAATAAGAATTAATTTGCCTGTATTAGCAGGAACGTTAAGAGGGTGCACATTCATGAAACATACTCCGCATTAATTTTAATATATTTCTCCGTTAAATCGCATCCCCAAGCCGTAGCCTGACCGCTACCTTGAAAAAAATTAACTGTTATTCTTACGGTGTCTTTAGCTAATTGCTCTTTAAAGGCCGTTGTATTTAAATTCGCTACTGGTGCCCCTTGCGTAAATAGCACGATATCTTGTATCGCAATTTCACATTGATTAAGCATCTGTTCGGTAATTAAGGTATTACCAATTCGTGCCATAATCCTGCCCCAATTAGGAGACTGGCCGTAAATGGCGGTTTTAATTAATGGGCTGGTAATAATCGATTTTGCGACCTCTTTTGCCTGCGCTTCATTTTCGGCACCTATTATTTGTGCTTCAATTAATTTTGAAGCCCCCTCACCATCACGGGCGATACTTTTAGCAAGCGCAATGGCAATTTCTAAAAGCGCTTCGTAAAATAAATCTTGATCAAAGGTATTCTCTAAAGTGACTTTACTCTGCCCATTGGCCATTAAAAAAACGCAATCATTAGTCGAGGTTTCACCATCAACACTAATCATATTAAAACTTTTATCACAAACCTCTTTTAACCAGGTTCCAGCTTCAGGAATGGCAAGCTTTGCATCAGTTAAGAAATAACCTAGCATCGTTGCCATATTAGGATGAATCATGCCTGACCCTTTAGAAATACCGGTAATCCGTACCGTTCCTAAAGACAACTCAACATCCTTATAAACCGTTTTAGGTACTAAATCGGTAGTTAAAATAGCTGTTGCAAAATTCTCAGCAATATCGGTGGTTTTCGTGAGTAAGTGGGGAATAGCTTGCGTAATTTTTTCTATAGATAAAGAAGCACCTATTACCCCAGTAGAGGCCGTTAATACTTGGTTAGTTTGGCAATTTATGGCGTTGGCTAAGGTATCTGCCATAATAAAATTATTAGTGACTCCAGCATTACCCGTAGCAGCATTTGCTTCACCACTATTGGTAATAATGGCTCGAATAGTGTTAGAAGGTAGACAAGTTTCACAATAGGTAACTGGCGCGGCTTTAAATTTATTTTGGGTAAAAACACCGACAGCAACAGCAGGTGAATCAGAAATAATGACGCCTAAGTCTGGTCGATAAAGTCTAACTCCAGAGTTAATACCACCGGCTTTAAACCCTTGGGGTAATTTAGTTCTAAAAATGCCAGAGCCAAGAATCATAGCGTCTCCTGTAACGATAACAAGCCAGTTTGTAGCGGTAGGCCATAAACTGCATTAAGATTTTCAACAGCTTGACTTGCAGCCCCCTTTAATAAGTTATCAAGGCAGGCAAAAAGCGTAATTTGACCTGAGGAAACAAAATAGCCAATATGACAATTTGGCGTGTCCACCACCTGGTTAAGCGCTAAAATAAAATTATCAAGCGCGGCCTCTTGTCCTAACTCTTGATAATAAACTAAGGGGTAGCCTTGGTAGGCTTGGTGATAAGCGTTATAAATGGCTTTGGCAATTTCAGCATCTGACAAGCCTGCTTGTGCCTCAGCATAAATAGTCATGGCAATACCGCGATGAAGTGGCAGTAGTGCAGTGGTCAAGCGAATAGTTAAGTCTTGACCACCAAAACTTTTTAAAGCCTGCTTAATTTCTGGTATATGTTGATGCTTACCAATTTTATAGGGCAAAAAATTATTGGCCATTTCGCAAAACATCAATTCAGCTTTTACCTGTTTACCTGCGCCCGATAAGCCTGATTTAGCATCAATAATAACGGTATTTTGATTTAGCACTTGGGCTTTTACTAAGGGCAATAGGCTCATTAAGGCACAAGTAGCATAACAGCCCGGATTGGCAATTAGTTTATGGGCTGGCTGTGTAGTTACCCAAGGTGTTAAACCATAGCAGGCATTATTAATTAAAGTGGGCGCTGTATGTTCTAACCCATACCAAAAGTGAAAGTCTTCCGCTGGTAGGCGAAATCCCCCGCTTAAATCGATAATCAAAAGGTCTTTGTCGATTAAAGTGGTTACCGTATCTAGGGATACTTGTGCTGGAGTAGCTAGAAATAGTACATCAATATCTGCAACATGCTTGCTAATTTCTGCAGGCGGATAAACAGGAATTTGCTGCCGCTTTAAGTTCGGCAATTGTTGATAAACTTCAGTTTGAGTTTGACGACTATAAACTGTTGTTAAATTTAAATAAGGATGGCTATTAATAAGCTTCATTAAGGCTTGCCCACTATAGCCTTGAACACCTGAAATTGCCACATTAATTGTCTTAAACATGCATAAATATCCAGATTAAAACTATCATATTGATTAATTATTCATAATAATTGCATATTAAATTAAAAAGGCACTATTGGCAAGCAAAAATTAACACATTATGCAAATTTATGGCATAATATTGAATAATAATTCAATTTAACTGAATTAATAAGGAAATATAAATTATGTCCAATGTAATAAACCGTAAAGATGATCAAGAGCAACTCTTAATTGATAATTTAAGACAGTTACTTTTAGAAGGTAGTGTTACGACACAAGAGGATATATGTGCAGCCTTGCAAGCGAAAGGACATCATATAAATCAATCCAAGGTATCGCGCTTGCTGCATAAATTAAACGCTATTAAATCGAAAAATGAATTAGGCCAGGTAGTCTATCGTTTAGCACGTGAACCGGCACCTCCCACTACCTCAAGCCAATTATCAAGCTTAATTATAGATATCGTTGCTAATGAGACAATCATTATTGTCAATACTAGCCCCGGGGCGGCACAGCTGGTTGCTCGAGTTTTAGATTATCATCGGGAGAAAGCACAAATTTTAGGAACTATCGCCGGGGACGATTCTATTTTTATTGCGCCTAAGTCAATAAAAACTATTGCTTATACTTACCAGGAAATTAAAAATATATTAGCAATTTAAGCTTAATACACTTAACAATAGGAGTTAACACTCTGCTCATGAGGTTCTTCTTCGCAAGTTTCCTTATTAGTTGCCTCATTATTACTTTCGTCATTATTAAGCGGAATCCCAAGTCGCGGATTTGAATTTAAATTAGACACTTGTGAAGATTGTGGTGGTAATTCTAAAACTCTTTCATCCTTTATATCAGGATTTTCACTAGGCCTTACTTTGACTTCCGCGATACGTGACTCAAGACTGCTGTTTTGCTTATTAAAAAAGCCATACGAAGTCTGACTAGATGATGAAGACTCGGTTGGTTGGGCTTTTATGGGCGCTTTCATATTTTGTTTGATATAATCATCAAAACCTTCATCGAAGCGAAAGCAATCTTTAGGAATGAAGGTCTCTATCGCTGGATTTCCTTCATGACGAAAACCATCTGTTTTCGTGCCTTTAGTGTTAAAGGTTATACCCGAGAAAAATTCGCCTAAGGATCTCGCTATATCATCATCTGTTAAAGTTGATTTACATTCACCCGTAAATAAATACTCATTTGCTAGCTTAATACCATGTTTTTCTTCTAACATAGTTTTTAAAGACAGCGCAAATTGACCTAAGCCATTATGGTTACTTCCACCACTTGCTTCTATTCCGTACATAAAAACAAGCTGAACTTTTTCATCATTTTTATCTACACCATTAAAGACTACATAAGCACTTTTAAATTCCTTATCACCAATGTAAGGCGTGCTTCGTGGTAGTAAAAAAGATTTATCTGAATTATTAGGAGGTTCTCTTCTACCTGCCCCGACCATAGTTCCTTCGGAGTTTAATACTATAAAACTTAATCTAGGGACGCCTCCTTTTTCAAAAAAATAATCTTCTTCTTTTTTCTTTTTAAGAGAAGAAGAAGTATTGCTATTTGGTTCGAGTATTTCTTGAGATGGGCGCTTTCTAATTGACTTAGATGAACTAGATGCATGTTTAGGTCCAGTTTTATCGTTTGAGAGCACACTTTCAGAAGCACTTGACTTATCAATTTCAAAAGATTCTTGCATGATATATATAGTATTTACATCTTTATTGGTAATGTAGCACAATTACATTAAGATAAAATTAACAACTTAATGAATTAAATTTCATCAATTTGTTAATATTTTCTTAATAAGTGATTAATGAGATAAGCCCCGAATTAATAAAGAAATTTAATTTACGCTTGTGGACTTAATACTTTTTATTCAAACGATGATGCGCAGCTTAAAAAATGATTAAATAATATTCACTTAGAGTTTCCTTAATACAGCCTTAAGGATTAATGCTTATAATGGAGGAAACTAGACTGGAGATAAATCATGGCAAGCAAGAAATCAATTGATCCCAGAGATTATGAGCTGACTGAGTTTGATGTTCCACAGTTAAGAACGGAGCCTGTCCAAAATCTAAAACAACTTAAGTTTCCTCACTTTAAAATGAATACCTTATTAGAAATGGTTAGCGACTTAGAAGCGCAGAGTAAGCAAGTAGCTTTAAATGAAAGGTTGCAAAACCAGACAAAACACTAATTAAAACCATACTTTTCTAATTTATTGAGCGTAAGCTGTTGAAAAAAGCAGCTAAGCTCGATAAATTAATTTTTACCCGCCCACATTATAATTTTAAGTCAAAATTTCAATGACATGCGCTAACCACTGCTTATCCTTAGCGTTAATTATGGTATTTGTCCGGCCATAAAGCTTCTGTCCTACTAGGCAATTGGTTAACGTAGCGATTTTTTTATCACATAAAATAGTAAAGTAGCTACGATGATTGGTTCTTACTTTTAAATGATGAGCAGCCAGTAGCTGGCCAAAAGGAATCGTGGTGGTAAGTACTTGATGAGTTACAGGCTTCGGTAAAGCCGCAAAATTTATTGTGATAAAAGCTATTTCTATAATTTGTGCTTCTTTCTTTCGTTTGGCAATCGCTGCATTATTTCTAGACTATCAGCATAAGGATAACGCGATTATAACGTTTATTAAGGGAATCCAATTTAGCTGCTAACACTTCAATCATTGGGGTGCGCTGGTAGTATTTTTTAAGGCCTAAAGTTAATAACGGTTGCTTTAATAAGTAATCATAAGGAACAGGCAAACTAGTTTGTTTTACCTCTAACCTTCTGTTTTTGTTAGTAAAAAAAGAAAACAATTTATGCGAAGGTAATGATGTTGAGGCTGGTGGCTGAGCATAAGTCGTATTTAACAACGTTAAAAAAATAAGAAGAAGATAAAACATAACTTTAAGCATGGTAGCCTCTCTTTGTTTGGCTTTTCGCATAAATAGTAAATTAAATTAGCTGAAATACTAACTTACCAATACCTAAATTGATTGCTAAAAGTCTTCTTAGAGCCACCCCAGCGTTTACTCTTAAATTAAGCTGTGTTGTAATGATAATTTAAATTAGAATTAATAACTTATGCCAGTACTATTATGTATTTAGTCGGCTTTCCACTTGACAAAACTAGTTAGCCCCATTTAAGCAATTATTTAGAGTATCATTGTAAACAAACAAGCTTTATTAACGGTGAGTAGTTTGTTAAAGAGGTCTTAAAAAAGGCACAAAAAAATAAAAGCAAGTTATTTAAACTTAACCCTCAAATCATAAGTTAAGTTACTAAGTAATAACAGCAATAATACAAAAGGGATGTAGGTTAAATGCTTAGGAATAAAATCTTAGTGGTGATTTTTATTTTTCTTCTAATTACAATAAGTTTCTTTTTCTTAGCTAGACAAGAATCAAAAAATTTAAAACGAGATTCCCATATCTTATTTAATCAATATTATGCTTTACGTAACAAAGATAAAGAGGCCGCGAAAGAGCCTCTCCAGATTATCTTAAAGCAAGAGCCAAATAATACCCTTGCTTTAGAAGAACTAAGTCAGCTTTATGTAGAAGAAAAGAATCTCTCAGCGGCACTACCTCTGGTACAACGACTAATAGCCTTGAAACCTAACGCGCCACAATATCGCCTCCAAATGGGTGCACTCTATTATGAGCTAGGTGATTGGGCACAGGCTCACCATTACCTTTTGCCATTAGCAAACCAAAATAAAGATCATCTTAATAAATTTAGAGCAACTCAGTTGTTAGAGAAAATGGCATCGTTTATTCCTAATTATCAAACAGATGCTATTACAATTAATACTCAAGTAAGTAGCCCTATTATCAATATCATTTTTTTAAACTGGTTTTATAAATTAAAACAAGAAGATAAAACGGCGGCCGAATCCCTGCTTACCCTACTTTGCCTTCTTGAACCGACTAATCCCCGTTTAAATTTAGAAATGGCTTATTTAAAATTACAAAACCATCGAACTAGAGCGGCCCTACCTTTCTTTTTAGCAAACTATCATCGACAGCCTACAGCGCAAATAGCCTTACAAATTGCCTATCTTTATTATCAATTAAAGGACAAAGAAGCTGCTCGTCATTATTTTTTACTTGCCGCTCAATCCCAAAATAAACAGATACGAGCAACCGCGCTTAAATCATTAACCTATTTGCAAAATGCCACCCCCATTAGTACTAGCGACGTAAGTAAGCCATCTAACGCTTATCAGCCAAAAAATAAATTTACAGCGCCTAAAGGGACTAGTAGCCATGAGATGCAACTTTTGGATAATTTTTATACTTTAAAAAAGCAAAATAAAAGGCTAGCTTGGCAAGCTATTAAAAAAATAGTGCAAGCGTATCCTAATAATGTCTTAGCTTTAAAAGAGGCAGGCTATTTAGCAATCGAACTTAAGCAGTCTAATGATGCTATTGTCTATTTCACACGGGTGTATGAATTAACATATGACCCAGCCATCGCGATGCAATTAGGCTATTTATACAATGATACACCCAATAAAAATCTTGCTTACCGTTATTTTGAATTAGCTACTAAAACTTCAGATAAAAAACTAGAGCTTAACGCCCAAAATGCGTTAACTAATTTAGCTGGTTTACAAACTAAAGCACTACCACCGCCTTATTTTGGGGAATTCTTCTTTACACCCTTTACGCAAAGCCGCTTTGGTTTAACCGTAAGGCCTATGATTGCACGCTTAGGGCTTGAATTTGCTAGTAGCTGGCAACCAAGACTTTATTTAACATTTAGGCGAACTGATGACAATAAATCAACCAACGCTGGACAATTACCACAAATTTTTGAAGATAATGTGCGTATCACCGGTGTTGGCGGCTCGATTACGCCCTTTACCAATACGCCCATAGTTGCGTGGGTTGAGGCCGGAGGAGCCTATGACTTAGTATACCGTAATCGAGATAGGTGGCGAGGCGATTTACGCGGTGGCTTAATGTATTATAATGAATTTGGTACTAAGCCCGCCTACTATGATAAATTACGTCTAAGTCCAGATTATTACAGTACCTTTTATGGCGATGTCACCTACTACTCCCGTTTTGACAATAATATCATTGGCACTTTTATAACCCGCCAAGGAATACATATACTGCAATACCAAGCCACGATGATCAATTTATATTTTTTAGGTCGTGTTATAGAGGATACACGGCGGGAATTTTTTAATAATATTGCCGAATATGGGCCTGGTATAGGCTTGATTCCTTCCAATCGCTATCGACTAGAAATTCGCTTTGACTATATTCATGGTACCTATTTACCAGCAGGCGGTTCGGTAAATCCTTACGGAAAGCACTATACTAATAAAGTAGTCCAGTTACTTTATTACGTAAAAATATAGTCAAAAAGGATGTAAATGGAATATGAAAATTTAATTACCCTGTTTTTGATCATGTGGTATTTTCTTATTTTTTTTGCCATTCTCTTTATGATATCGGGGCTTGATGACCTTTTTTTCGACTTTTACTATTGGCTGCGGTATTTAATTCGCAAATGGAAAACACGTCACTATAAACCGCTTACTTATGAAGATTTAGCTAATCATGAAGAAAAATATATTGCCGTACTAATTCCCTGCTGGCATGAAGCGAACGTAATTTCCACTATGCTCTTAAATAATTGTTATTCTATTGATTATAATAAATATTATTTATTTGTTGGCGTCTATCCTAATGACCCAGAAACCGTAGCTGAAGTTCAACAAGTTCAATCTTATATTAAAAACGTCCAATGTGTTATCGGAAAGAATCCTGGCCCAACAACTAAAGCTGCCAATTTAAATGGCATTTACAACCATATTAAAGACTTTGAACAAGCCCAAGGTATACGCTTTGACATTTTTGTTTTTCATGACTCAGAAGATGTCATTCATCCGCTTTCGTTTAAACTTTATAATTATTTAATCCCCCGTAAAGACATGATTCAAATTCCGATGTTTCCCCTGAAAGTCAATTATTTCAATTTCACCCATTGGATATATGCTGATGAGTTTGCCGAAATTCATACTAAAGATTTAATCGTGCGCGAAGCTATTCATGGCCATGTTCCTTCCGCAGGCGTAGGAACTGCTTTTTCTCGTAGAGCACTCGCTATGCTTGAAGACCCCTTAAACGAAGGCCCCTTCTCTACCGATTCGTTAACCGAAGATTATCGCACCTCCTTGACCATTCGCATGAAAGATTTAAAGCAAATTTTTTTGCTGCAAACGATTCAACGGCTTAAATGGGAGAGGCGAGGACTCTTTAGTAAGCGTTATGTATTACGACCTAAAACAGAATATATTGCAACTCGGGCGTTATTTCCAACAGAATATAAAAAAGCGGTTCGACAAAAAGCACGCTGGATCATAGGTATTGTCTTTCAAGAATGGCTGCATGCTAAGTGGCCTAAGTCATGGCGGGTACGCTTTACATTAATGCATGATAGAAAAGCTTTCATCACGCATTTTATTAATGGCGTCGGTTATCTTATCTTTTTATTTTGGGTAATTTATAGTCTTTTAACCTATGGCAACCCAAATTATCCCTCGCTGCAAGAACAGTTAAATCTCCATCCCTGGGTTTGGGTATTAATCATTATTAGTACTTTACTAATGTTAGAGCGAATGTTGCAACGTTTTATTGGTCTTTATAGGGTTTATGGCCTTATTCCCGCTTGGTTATCTATTCCGCGTGTTTTTTATGGCAATATTTTAAATTTACAGTCTATCTTACGTGCTTATAAGCTCTATTTCGTTGCTGCTGAACGAAAAAAAACCAAAAAAACATTAGCAAAACAACCAAGCTGGGATAAAACTGATCATGTATTTCCCGGCAGCCATATTTTAATCCCTTACCGACGTCGACTAGGTGATATTTTATTAGAACTACGCTTAGTGACCGAAGAGCAATTAAAACAGGCCATTTTAGAGCAGCAAAAAACCGGTGAACGCCTAGGCGAAGTCTTAGCACGGTTACAATTAATTAGTGAAAAAAACTTACTTGAAATATTGGCAAAACAACATAATTTAGAATTAGTACCTAAAGAAAGCGCCCTGCCTATCCCCAAAGGCCTCTCCAATAAATTGACTAAATGGTTAACCGATCGCGGTAGCCGAATAGTAGATTACAATGAAGATAAAGAAATGGTAACCATTGGTATAACTGATCCAACCAATGAACTACTCATTGAAAGTATTTTACAACGATTTAGACCATTAAAAATTCGCTTTGTTTTAATTGATTTAAGTACTTAAGTTATAAGAGCACGCCTTGTAAATAATTCACAATACGCTCGCTAGCATGACCATCTCCATACGGGGAAACTCCCTTAGCAAGAGAGGCATAAAAATTAGAGTCGTCTAAAAGATTGGCTACCAATTTTATAATATTTTCTTGTTCTGTACCTACTAATAACCCTACACCTTCCGTAATAATAGCAGGCCTTTCAGTGGTGTTTCTTAACACTAAAACTGGCTTACCTAGGGCAGGCCCTTCTTCTTGAATACCCCCAGAATCTGTTAAAATTAAAATACAGCATTTCATTAAATGAACAAATTCATCATAGCGTAGCGGTGATAGCAGGTGGATATTCGATTGATGAGCTAAACGTTTAGCAATAACAGTTTGTACATGCGGATTAGGATGTACTGGAAAAACAAAATTAACATCAAATTTTTTGGCCAGCTCAATAATTGATGTACAAATATTTTCTAAGTTGTTCCCAAAATTTTCACGGCGGTGCGCGGTGACAATAATGATATTATGTAAATGTTCAAATTGACTTAAATTAGCGCTTTGAGTTAAGGTCCAATATAATGTATCAATGACCGGATTGCCAGTTACAATAATTTTTTCTGGTGAGATATTTTCACGCACTAAATTTTCCTTTTCGGCTATCGTTGGCGCAAAATGCCAGGAAGCTAGCGGCGCTGTTAATACTCGATTTATTTCCTCAGGAAAAGGTTGGTGAGCGTTATAGGTCCTTAAACCTGCTTCAATGTGACCAAAGTGAATTTGGTTGTAAAAAGCGATTAAAGCAGAAACAAACACTGTCGTGGTATCTCCAGCAGCGAGTAGCACATGAAATTGATGCTTGGCTATAAGTGGTTCAAGCTTGCTACAGAGATTACTTGTTAAACTCCCTAAAGATTGATTAACCATCATAGTATCTAAATCAATATCTGGTTTGATTTGAAAAAAAGTAAGCAGGTCATCTAATAAGCCACGATGCTGAGCGGTATTAATAATCGTTACTTTAGCCCACGAGCAGGCTTGAAGGCGCCTGATAATTGGATACATTTTGATAACTTCAGGTCTAGTGCCAATAATACAGCCAATATGAATACTCTTTTCCATATAGTAACTATCCTTGCTTAGTTATAGCGTATTACTTAGGCTTTGTATTATTAGTAGTATAGTCTTTAAATTAAGGCATTTATTGATATAAAAAACCTACAGAAAATAAGATTGCATTTAAACTTAAGAAAACGCACAATGAATGAATTCCCCTTTGCTACGATATAAGGCAATGAGCTTAACATTATTATCTTTAGCTGAAGTAAAGCAGAGCATTTCCATGCTTGAAGCAATTGATGCGTTAGAAAAGGCCTTTATCCAATTAGCGCACCAATCCGTTAATATGCCCTTAAGAACTGGCATTCCTATTGCAGAGGAAGAAGCTTTAATGCTTACTATGCCTGCTTATTTGGCCCAACATAAAGCATTAGGTCTGAAAGTTGTTTCAGTTTTTCCCCATAACTTAACGCATAATAAGCCTGCGATTAACGGGATTGTTATGTTACTTGATGCCTCAACCGGTGAACCCAAAGTAGTAATGGATGGCGCCTATTTAACGGCGTTACGTACGGGGGCTGTTTCAGGATTGGCCACTAGATATTTTGCTCCAGCAGATGCTAAGCATTTAGCTATTATTGGCTCAGGGGCCCAGGCTTACATGCAACTAGAAGCAGTTAGCGCTGTACGGCCAATAACGCATGTTTCTATTTGGTCTAGAACTATTGAAAATGCTAAGTCTTTAGCACAAAAAATTAATAAAAATTATGAAGTGCAGGTTTATTCAACCATACAAGAGGCAGTAAAACACGCTGATGTAATTTGTACGGTAACGAGCAGTACTGAACCTTTAATTGACTTAGCGATGTTAAAACCTAATGTACATATCAATGCGATTGGCTCTCATAGCCCAACAATGCAAGAAATTAGTGCCGCGGTATTAAAAGAAGCTATTGTTTTCGTTGATCAAGTGGAGGCGGCGTTAAAAGAAGCTGGCGAGATTATTAATGCCTTGAAACATCAAACCCTAGCGAAAACCGCTCTGTTTGAAATCGGTCCTTGGTTGACCCATAAAACGCCTAACTATCAACATACTTTGACGGTGTTTAAATCAGTGGGGTTAGCTATTCAAGACCTAAGTGTTGCCGAAGTCGTTTACCAAAATGCCTTAAAACAACAGTTAGGATTACCCTTTTTGTTAAATTAAAAAAGACATACCAGCCTCAAAATAATGGTTAAAACCACCTAAAAACCCGCTAAGTCGCTGGCCTGCACTTAAATCAACTACCATATTAGGCCGTATTAGGTACAATAACCCCGCATCGGCATTAAAGCCGCTACCTGTCGTGGCACTGGTTTTAGTTTGCCCATAAACTTCAGCATAAAATGATAACGTATCTGTAAAGGAATAAGCTAACAGTCCATCGGGATTAAAACTATTATAACGGCGTCCACCCGCATTAATTGAATCAGACTCCGTACTAACACCAATTACGAATGTCAAGCTTAAAGTGTTACTAAGTGTACAACTTATAATCCCGTTAACAATTCCACCTAAGGCTTTAGTGCCAAAATTTTTACTCCCACCAGGCAGCTCCAGCTCTCCTTCTAGAGCCCAGACCCATTTGTCAGTATAACCTAGCTGATGTTTAAGGCCGAGCGAGGCATTAGTAAAGCCTGAAAGAACAGGGAGGCGCTGATAATAATAATTAGGCAAGAAGAAAAAGAGTTCACTTTGATGCAAAAGGCCAATCCGTACTTCAGGTTGGGGAAAATTATACCCTTCACCCATACCTTGGGCTAATTTTTGATAAGCAGCACCTAATTCTAGGTCAAAGTGCTTATAGGGAATAACACAGGGACTATCACTATTACTAGGTCTATTAACTATATTAATAAACGCATTTTTACCACTACAAAAACTTGACTCAGCAGAAGTAATAGTCGCTCCATTTAAAAGAACCAACAAGCCAATTGCAAGCCTATTTATTAGTAAATTTCTCATTTAAAAAATCAATCCCTTGCGCAAGATTAACTATAAAAAAATCATTTTTTATTACCGGTAGCGCTATCATTATTAGCACGCTACTACACTTTATAATAAGATAAAAAGTTCTTTATAAAGAAATTTTTACTTTCTTAGTCTTTCTTTATTTTTTACTATACTTGTTACTTAGTTAACTTATAAAATAATCAAGGGACGCTATGAAATCATTTGAAACACCATCTACACCTTATAATCTTGACGAGATTAGAAAAGAAGCAGAGAAATCCATTACCGATGGCGCGATAACAACCGATTACCCGCTAGATATTGCTCAAGCTTGTAAGCTTTTAAATGATGCATTAGCAACAGAAATCATGTGTGTATTGCGCTACAGGCATCATCAGATTATTGCTAAGGGTATCGATTATATTCAAATTGCTGCCGAATTTGAAGAGCATGCCATAGAAGAAGAAAAGCATATGCTAATGCTTGCTGAGCGGATAGATCAATTAGGCGGTAACCCAGATTTTAATCCCTCTACTATTATGCAACGAACTGCCACTGAATTCGGCCAAGGCCAAGATCTGGAAACTTTAATCAAAGAAGATCTCATTGCCGAGCGAATTGCTATTATGGTTTATAGAAAATTAATTGATTGGTTTGGCGATAAAGATCCCACTACGCGCAGAATACTTGAAGTTATCCTTGAAGAGGAAGAAGAACACGCTAATGACTTAGCTGATTTACTTCCATTAAGGAACTATAGCGCTTAATCGTTGTTTAAAGTCGCTTAAAACCGCTGGGTTTATACACTTTCTTCTTTGCTTTAAGGAAGAGATAAGCTATAGTTTTTAACTTTTAAATTAAGATTAAACTATGGCTATTTCTCTTGAAAAGAAGATTATTTTAATTACTGGTGCCTCAAGCGGTATTGGAGCCGCTTGTGCTAAGCTATTGGCTAGTCAGGGGGCTAAGTTAATTTTAACGGCAAGACGCTTTGACCGCTTAAAAGCCTTAGCATCCTCGTTAGAACAAGATTATCAAGTAGAGGTTTTACCAGTTGAATTAGATATTTGTGACAAAGAGAAAATTAGCCAATTTTACTCTTCCTTACCTACTGCCTGGCAGACTATCGATATTCTTATTAACAATGCTGGCTTAGCACTATCAACCGATCCTATCCATAAAGCAAACTTAGAAAATTGGGACACGATGATTGATACCAATCTTAAGGGCTTGCTTTACATGAGTCGTGCTATTTTACCGACTATGGTTGAGCGTAACCAAGGCCATGTTGTAAACATTGGTTCTATTGCTGGGCAGGATTGTTATGTTAATGGTAATGTTTATAGTGCTACCAAGCATGCGGTCCGCGCAATTACTAAATCCATGCGCCTTGATTTAGCTGGAACAAAAATTCGCGTGACAGAAATCGCACCTGGTGCTGTAGAAACTGAATTTAGTATCGTGCGCTGGAATGATTCACAACGGGCTAAAGAATTTTATCAAGATTTTAACCCCCTAGTTGCTGAAGACATTGCCGATGCCATTTTATATGTACTGACGCGTCCACTACATGTTGATGTCACTGAAATGACTATTTTACCTACTGACCAAGCTGCTTGCAGCATGATTAGTAGAACAGGAAGAGATTAAACGTCTCATGATAATGCTGTTAGATTATACTAGCAGCACATTAGTTGCCTTCCAATTACTCGTTTAAACTTATAACCAAAATAGTCTAACTAGAATGTAGAGCACTGTCATTCCAAAGATGGGTAAAATAACAAAGCCTAAAAACAAAATGAGCTGAATACGATTTTCTGGAGACTGACGATAAAATTTAATTAATTTTTTAAAAATAGACATTCGTTGCCTTAACCACGAGTTAATAAAACTAGTTAATAGCTTAATTTACTCTAACCATTCATCCCTTTTGCATCGCAAAGCTATAATTAGCAACCTTAAACTAACTAGCCAATTTTCTTTAATATATTTAGAAGCATAACCATAAATAGGTACTCATTTAATGCAAAGTAGAATGATAAAATAATTCTTTATTTATTATCGTTAGGTTTACCAATACGATATTTAATTTGCACAAAACCCCCGCTTAAATTTTTTGTTTCTAGATGATTTAATTTGACATCCTGTGGTAAAGGCCCAAATAAAGGGCGTCCTGTGCCAATTAACACCGGCGTAAGCGTTAATGTCAGCTCATCAATTAAATTTTCTTTAAGAAAGCGCTGAATAGTGACGCCCCCATCAATATAAAGATGCTTAAAACCTTCTTGCAATAAGCGCTGAACTAGTTGCGTGGGTGATTCGGTGGAACTACGAACCCATTGTTGTAAGTGCATAGGGATAAGAAGTGGCTGCCTACTTAAGACAATAACGGGTAATTCACCATAGGGCCATTGGCCAAAAGTTAGCGCTTTAGCGAAAGAGTACCGCCCCATAACTAAGGCATCCACGGTCTCAATAAATGCTGGATAACCGCCATCTTCATTAGCAGAGGCTTGATTATTAGCTTGGGTAAGCCAATCAATTTCGCCATCCTCGCGAGCAATAAAACCATCAAGCGTCATGGCAATAAAAACCGAACATTTAATTGACATAATCGTTGTACCCTCCCTTTAAAGCGCCTAAATCAGTGATTGAAAAAAGCGCTTTACCCGTGGCTTATATAAGTTTTCTTTATCCCAAGAAATAATGACTCGTTCTGCGCGGCCAATTATTTGTTGACGTGGAACAAAACCAAAAAAACGTGAATCGGCGCTATCATCACGATTATCACCTAACATTAAAAATTGCCCTTCGGGTACCGTTATCGGACCAAATGTGCGTAGCGCAGGTTTGGCTGGTAAAGCCATAACGGTGTGTGCTTTTTTAGCTAAATATTCAGTGGCAATCACGGCGCTTGATTGCTCCTCTTTTGGTAAATTATAAGTAAGAGGTTGCTGATTAATTTTATAGCTAGTTAATTGACCATTAATCATTAACGTATTATTTTTCATTTGGATAATATCACCCGGCGTTCCAATCACTCGTTTAATTAATCGCTGACCATCGGTTGGTTTATAAAAAACAACAATATCACCTGGTTTAGGCTCTGCCCATTTAGCAAGATGATAGGTCGTAAAAGGTACCTTAAGATCATAGGCTAATTTATTTACCAAAATTAAATCACCTACATAAAGTGTTGGCTCCATAGAGCCTGACGGAATACGATTCCAATCAGCAATAGCAGAACGCGCCGCAAAAAGAAAAAAAGCAAGCATTAAAAAATGAAAAATTTCTTTAATTGAACGAGAAATCACAGGCCCTACCTTATTTAAAAATTAATCTCAGAATTTAGAAACTTATCATAGCATGCTTTAACTGTTTTAGCATTTGATGCGCTTTTTTATAAGCACCATTGATAAATAATAGGCTTAATGTATGATTTTTTGTCTTTTAACTACCGCTACAATCTGGTAGCTTTGGTGAACCTTCTTAATATTGCAAGGCGAACTCTTTGGATTAAAAGTGCTGCTACGAAAGTATAAATTAGTTTAATACGTCAAGTTAATATCGCCTATCTAATATTACGCTGGTAATTATAGGATAGATTTTCTTCTAATTGTTCTAAATTATTAGCTATAAAACAACTACGCGGAAATAAATCTTCTCGGTTAGCGGTAGAAATTAAAGAAGTAGAGATAATGGCAAATTCTTTTGCTAGGGGTAGACACGCTAAAATGGTAGGCAGCACCCGAAAGCGGTCATAATCACCTACATTAGTAATATTGATAAAAGAAATTTTTACCCCTTTTTCTTCCAACAACTCAGCTAATTTTTTAACAGATTTATAATCTAAAATGTTTAACTTAATAGGCAATAAATCTTTTTCTTGCAATGCTTTTTTACACTCATTAAACCGCTCTTCATTAGCTAAAAAATGTTTATCCCCTAAAGCCGTTATTTCCGATGCTAGAGTATCTTCTTCTGATAGCAATTTAAATGATTTTATCTTTCCACAATAGTGATTTATTTTTGTTATTATTTCAGCGCGCTTTTGCAAAAAATCTTTAGTTTCTGTGTTTAAAATTAAATCTTTTATAAATAAAATAAAATGATGAACAGCAGGCTCAATATCAGTTAAAATAACATCGTCTACGGCTAAATCCGGCAATAAAGACAATATATAACCATTGCCTACTACCAACCCTATAGTTTTATTCGTATTTTTATTAGTAATAGGTTGCGAAAAAAAGCGCTGTTTAGCGAGGGTATTAAATTTAGAAAGATAATCATCAAAATAAAGTTTTTGAATATCATTAGCATAGGGATAAAATGAGAAATTTGCCGAAGGCTTTGCTTCAAGATTAGCAATACCAAAACTTTGCTCTATTTTTGCTAAATAGTTTTTATATACATACTTTGCTGCATGCTCTTCATTGCTTTGAGCATCATCCTCTACAAATTTTCTCTTCAATTTTAATCTCTGATTTTTCTAATTGCAGCAATTATATCTAAATTTAACCAATTAGATCAAATTAAAACAATTTATTGCTAGCAAGATAACCTGTTATTAAAATCCACCATTGCAGATTACCAATAAAAAAATTTAATAACACGTATTAATCATTATCTAGGTTTGCAAGGCTCTACTTTATGGGTTAATTCATCAACCACATATTGGGTGGCCGCAAGCGGCAATGCTTTCCTAGCCACAGATTGAGCCGCTTTAAAAAAAGCGCCTCGGTATAAAACGCTAATGCCTTCATTCCTTATCGATTCTTTAAAAATAGAAAATGCTGATAGATTACTTTGCACCTGACGCCTTTTTTTAATGACACTCAATGGGTTGGTCACCAACGCATCTGCTACCGCTCCCATGGTGGAAGAGAGTAAAAGGGTTTGAAAGAAAGTGGCTTTCCCTTCTTTTTGTTCAAGCATAAGTTTGGTAGCAGCAGTAACGCCAAAGAAAGTGGATAAGCTTAAAATATTTTTAAATCCCGCTAAAGCCCAGCCATTATAGAGCGCCCACCTTTCTTGTTTTATTAATTCTAAAACAGGAATGTTATTGCCTATTTGCCGTTTTAACTTAATCGTATCTAATGGATGCAGAAAAGGTAATTCTAATACACCGATAGCGGCTCCGGCTGTTGCTTGTAGTAGCGGTTTACGCTTATCCCCTAACTTTGTTGTTAATTCTTCATTCATTAAACTCTCTAAACATTCAAATACGATAGGTTGCCCACCGTATTTGAATGTTCTTGCTAACAATTTGTAAAAGCCTGCGCTGTAGAAACTAAGATATAGCGACTTAATTTTTGTCGCCCAAGAAGCATTGTGTTGATGTAAAAAAATAACCTTCGATACATCATTCCAGGTAGAGATTTTTGTTCTGTCTATTTGGTAGCGATTAAATGCCGTACCAAAAGGATGAGCATAGGCATGGGTTAGAGTAGTCCATGAGATTATCACAGCTAAATTTAGTGAATTTTTTGAAGGAAAATTTTGATTAGGAATAACTTGCTCAGTATTCGGCATAAGGGTAAATCTATGATATTAAAAGAGAAAGGATTATAGGGAAGTTTGAAAGAAAAACAATAATCTAAAAGTTAGATAAATACGTTCGGTAATACTTGCTTAAGTTTTAGCGCGTATAATCAATATATAGGCCTAAATGTTTAAAATCTAGCAAGCTATCATGAAAATTTCTCTTTATATAGAAATTCCTGACAGAAAGGATAAATATGAGTTTCGCTCCTTTGAAGTCGAGGATGAATCGTTGATTCAAGAAATCAAACAAAAGATAACAGACTGTGCTGAGCCAGCAGACTCAGAAATTCATGTCATGTGCTCGCATATCATTGTAGGTGATGAACATTATGAATTTGATATAAATAAGCAAAAAGCTAATAAAGCGTACAAAGACATTAGAGCTAAATTATTGAAAAGTGAAGCTAAAAAGCCTACTCCAGCAAAAAATTTAAGAGAAGACTACATTTACTCTTATGAGCCTTATGAGGAGAGAGTTGGCGAACCCGAGGTCTTGCTAAGAAAAGAAGAAAATAAACAAGAGAAAGAAGAAGAAGCACTCTTTGAAGTTAAAGCTACTGAAGAACCCTTAGAATTGCAAATAGAACCTGAAAGCCAACCGTTTATTCAGAGTGTCGCTAGACCTGCTACGACTCAGCCTATAATTACCATCTCGTTTGATAAGATAGAAAAACCGAAACAATCGGTTACGGCTGAAGTCGTTATTGCTGAGTTTTTGGATTCTTTTAATCAAAGCTTAGAACCATTCTATAAATTAGGTAACACTTACTTAAGCCAGGCAGGTAGGAGCATTATAGAACAATTTCCAGATAATTTGGCAAAATTTGATATTAATGCGTTTTTGCAAGCTATTGCAAAAATAGATTCTAACCTCAACCTTTCCTTTGCTGATGAATCAGAAGATGAAAAAGAGGAAAAACTTTTACAAAAGAAGCAAGTGATAGAAAAGCAGTGGCAATACATCGATGCAATACAAAAAATTGTTTCTGCTACTAAAGGAAAACGCTACCTAGTTCAAGAAAGTAGATTTAAAAAGAATATAGGCCAAACAAAAGAGGATGAATTTCAAACTAATTACCAAGCTATAGATAACGCTTTAACTCAATTTAAAAGTATTCTTGGTGCACAACTTACCCAAGTTCAAACAGAAATTGAAAAAATTTCAGAAAAGAAATTAGAAAATTCTATTATTATTAGAACCTGGTATGCTTCTGAAAGTGACGAAGAGGAACATCGTCAATTATTTGGTATTCCTTCAGGTGGCCATACTACAATAGAATTTTATCGCAATAAAAATGACCGCGTTTATTTAGGCTTTTATGTTTTTCCAAATCAACCTAAATCTACTATAGGTAATTTTTTAAACCGCTGTGGCTTTCCAGCCATTACCGATACGGCTAAAGGTTATTTTGTCGATTTAGAGCATGATCGCTCCCTAGTAGGTAAAGGCAAAAAATTCGCTCGTTGTGAAGAAACCATAATAAAATGTAATCGTCCAGGTGCTGAGCTTAATTTTGACGCGGGTTATCAATGGGCAGCCAATACGCTAGGAAAATATCCTCAAGTAGAAGTATCTAGTTCTACCAACAAAAAGACATTTAGAATTATTAATGACTATAAGATTGTTACTAATAATTGTGCCACGTATGGCAAAGAGGGATTAAGTAAAGTAGGAGCTGGTGCAATTATTCCGTATTTTGATAAGCAATTAACGATTGCCACACCACCCGAAGTACGTAAAAACACACAAGAACTGGAAAAACAACTCGCTATCAAAGCAAAGAAATATATTGAAGACGAAGAAAATAAAGTCATTACTAATAGTCAAACACCGCAAGCAAAATATAGTTGTTACCTTGGATTTGCCATTGATAGGTTGAAATTAATTTCTACAGACGATTACCAACTGCATCATGTCTTAAAAAGTTTAGTTGAGCAATTTGAAACAGTAAAAATAAATATTTCTGAGTTACCAGATATTGAGGTTAAGGATTATATTGATACCTTATTTGAAGATCTTCATAAGGTGATTAATCAATTTATACAAAAAGGAAAAGACGTTAAAGATTACGCTAAGATGCAAGATTTTGACTTTAAAGGTTCTGAAGAAGCAATCAGAATTATCAAGCATTTAGCAAGCTTAATGCCTCCTTCTGCAATAAATTTTATTAAAATAATAAATCTAGGAATAGAACATAACCTTTATCCCTATAGAGCTTTTCTAGTTGATAATAAGCTAGCGAATTTTAATGATTTATTTTTAAAAATGAATAATAAAATTCAAGCTATTATTACCCTAGATGACAAAAGTTTATTTGATAAAACGCTGCAAATTAAAACAGGATTTTTACAATTAAATCATTTATACCAGCAAGCAATTAATGAGCATAAACAGCTGAAAAAACAATTCAAAAAAAATCCTGAAAAACTTGAGCAAATAAAAATAGATTTTCAGTATTTAACCCGTTATTATTATGCTACACAAGAACAATTACGCACGGCCTTAGAAGAATTGCAAAAAGAATTGTATTTTAGGCCAGAATACCTTCTAGGTGAACCTAACTTACAACTGCAAAGGTTACAAAAACTATTTCTACCTACCGACCTTAATATTACCCAATTATCAATACAAAATTTGTTGCAAGGTGCAAAAAGTATAAATACTTGGAACTGGGCAGATGCTCATAAACCACTTAATCAACTTAACGACGCTGATAAATCTAATATTTTCTTAAAGAGCATAGACTCTACTACTGATGCACCCAAAAAACCTTTTGTGCTCGCATTTTGGAATTGGCCAAAGCGACATCAGCATTTTGAATTAGAAAATAAAGCAAAACTTTATTTAATTATCAATAATGATCAATTAAGCTGGAAAACTAAACTACAAAAGATTAATAAGTTAGTTGCGGATAACAAACCTAGCGTTTTAAAATTCTGGCGTAGGGCTGAACGGCAGCGCTATGATAATATGGGCGCGCAAGCTGCTTTAATTTGCTTGGTGCAAGCCTTCTCAGAAGCTAGATTATCTGAAATACAGTTGGCAAGAGAAATTGAAAAAATTATGCCTGTTATGGAAGGAAAGCAGTGTCATGCCATTTCCCAATTTAAGACAGATTTAGTGAAAAAATATCAAGGCGAAATAAGTGTTCATAATCAACCAAACCATGCGCGCATGTTGAGAAAACTATTAAAAGCAACAGCAAATGAGGGGCTCGAGCATGGCGATATAATGGATGATTTAGGTATCACTCTCTATGCTATTCATCATTATGGAAGGTTAGACAAAACTAATACGACCATTAAAGATCCCCATGAACAAGTTGAAATTGAAACTGGATTGTGGAATCGACTAAGTTAACCTTAAAAGCTATTAAATAAATTGATTTAAACATGAAGACTTATATACTGCTAACCTAATTAGCTTTAATAGAAAATTTTTTTAATAAATGATAAAACTCAGTCGCGATTTTTATGCCAATGATACTTTAACCGTTGCGAAGCAACTTTTGGGCACCTACTTAATTCATGTGGTAGATGGTCAAGAAAAAATAGGCAAAATAGTCGAAGTTGAAGCCTATATTGGTCCGCACGACTTAGCTTCCCATGCTTCAAAAGGTATAACCCCACGCACCACTATCATGTATGGTCCACCAGGTTATGCCTATGTCTATTTAATTTACGGTATGTATTATTGTATGAATGTCGTAACGCGCGAAGCAGGTTACGGTTCGGCGGTTTTAATTCGAGCGCTTGAACCTATAAAAAATCTTACGGAACGTACGCAAGGCCCGGGCCTCCTTTGTAAAGCAATGCAGATTAATAAAACCTTAAATGGCCATGATTTACTAAGTGATAATTTATATGTAGCCTGCGCAAATGATGCACCCAATTTTACCATCGTTAGTCGACCCCGCATTGGTGTGGCTTACGCGAAAGAATGGGCAGAAAAACCTTTTCGCTTTTATATTGCTGGTAACCCTTACATTTCAAAAAAATAGAGCAAACTTAGCGACTAAGACAGTTAACTAAATTATAATTTAAGTTCTACTCCATCCTGTCGGCCCGGCGCTTCGGCAACTAAATTCTCCATTGAGTTATAAATTTGCGGCACAATTTTCACAAAAACAGGATTCTGATACTGATAAGGGTTAACTTGATAGACTTCAAGAAACTCATTATTAGCGTTTGGTTTCATGCCAAAATTAATGGAATCATCCGGATCAGAATCAATGCGTACCGTATAATCACCACAGGCATGTTCAGGCATCAGCGTATTGGAGTCCGCAATAATAAGGTGTATGGTTGGTGCAGGTATCATTTGATTTTTAACGGCATGTTGCATTAAACCTAAGTTATGCTCAAAACACATTTCTACTCCAATAGTTTTATGATTTTCCTCATCTAGTGTATAAATAAGCTCTTGCTTCTTAAGCGTGTAAGCATGGGGTTTTTCCACATTTCTAGGAATTTCTTCCCAAGGGGCAATTTTATGTCTTCGGTATACTTTTGCACCATCTTTAAAAAATAAACTAGTGTGCTTAATTTTAAAAAATTGTGCTTCTTTACTTATGAGGTTAAATTGGTTTTTGTGATCTAGAAAAGAGAAACTATAGTTTTTAGCCTTTTCTAGCGTCTCAACAAATTGATACTGGTTATACGCATCCTTAACCTCCATTAGCTTGTCTTGCTTTTCAGAAACTATAACTTTTTTTTGCGAAATAATACTACCTGCAATAATTAAAAGGTCTTTTTGCTGGGTTATCCTGCCTAATATATCTATAAGTTTGTCAACATTCTCTTGACTTAGCGCAAGTTGATTACAAAGTCCCCGTTCTCGCCAAGCGACAATAACG
Organism: Legionella sp. D16C41; assembly: GCF_048541585.1. Taxonomy (NCBI): domain Bacteria; kingdom Pseudomonadati; phylum Pseudomonadota; class Gammaproteobacteria; order Legionellales; family Legionellaceae; genus Legionella; species Legionella sp. D16C41. The sequence goes on from NZ_CP183303.1 coordinate 1,773,834, forward strand.
TAGGCGTCCGGCCGTGCCTTTTTAACTGCCTTATAAGTATTAATCGTTGCAATACCTAACACGGCTAGTTGATCGTCAAAGCTTAATTTCTCAAAAGTGGGATTATGGAGTAAATTAAAAGCAATAAGAATAATCTTTTTAATGTCTTTCATAGTCTACATCATTTAATAAATCACAATTCATAGCTTTAAAAATCACCAGCTATAGCATTTATTTTGCTATTGCTTAAGCTTTTATAATATAGGAAAATTATTAAGTGAGTATTAAAATTGAATTATTTTTAATCAAAAAGTGCAAAAATGGTAAAAAAATTAAACTTTGGCTGTAAGGCGTTGGCGCGTTAAGAATTAATTATATAGCTTGCTCTTGAATTCCTTTCCTAAGTTAACCTTAAAAACTTAAACTAATCACTTAGGAAAAAATGTAAATTGCATAGAGCTAATTTTTTTCTATTACTAGCTTTTGGCATCCTAAGGGTACCAAAAGCTAAGTTGCTTAAAGGCCAAAGTCACTTCTTTCTTGTGGACAGTTTTCTAATTGCTCTATTTTATCAGTTAAATAGCTAATGAGCTTTTCACTTGAATTAAATTGCAAATGCCAATCGGCGCCGGGAAGTAGGTGGCTAATCGCGCAAAGCTCTTGCTTAGCACCCATATGGTCTTTAAGCGTATCAAGGTCATTAAAATCGATTAGATAAGCTTGAAAAACACCTTCTGATTTTTCCTCAAGTAATACGTTATCAAGATTAAAATCAGTATACGTAAAACCTAAATTATGAAATTTCTGAATAGCATAAGCCACGCTAAGTAGCTGTTTACAGCGAATAAGTTCATCGTCACTCAGACATTCACTTAAATTTTTACCAGGCAAGCAAGGTAGAACTAATCGCAAACCGTCTTCGGTAAATAAACACGCTTTATTATTAGGATAAACTAAATTCCATCTTTCACATTCAAGTCTATAACTTTCTTCCTGGGCCTTATCAATTTGTTTAATTTGTTGTGCATTAAACTCACCAAATTTATCGTAGTATTTAGGACGTTTAACAAGAAAATTTTTTTCGTTAATTCGTCCAAAAAAACGATTATCCGCACTAAACCCCGCTGAAGGCTTTGCAATTGGAAAATAAGTAACGCCATGTTCATCTTCAATGAAAGACTCAACTCGTGATAAAGATTTATTTTTATATCGAAACATTATTAATTACCTTAACTCTTATTAGACTAAAAATTATTGTGTATGTAATTAATCTTATTTTTACTATAGACCGTTACTACATTAATGGTTAAGCTATAGGATTATTTAAATACACAATAGTAGCAAATTTTGCATAATGGCATAAAATTAACCTTATTGTCAAGTTAGCTTTTAAAAAGATCAATAATTGAAAAATTAGATAACTTGGTTGCCGAAAAATAAACGCATTGTAGTAACTAGTTAACCATTTATTTAAAAATTAATGGGTGGCCTAAAAAGTTATCATGTAAGGTGTATAAAACCTAGCCTGCTTTAACAAGTTGACAAGTTAGAAATTAAAATCTAGCATAGTGTTTGTTAGATGGCGCGGGGTGTCGGAAAACCGGCTGAGAGTTACCCGTCGAACTTGATCTGATTCATATCAGCGTAAGGACGCCTTCAAAAAATCCATATCCTTTATTCTTAGGATAGGTTCCCTTTTGCCATCTCCAATATTATTCACTTTAATAGAGGGAGTTATGGTTATGTCAGCACTCAAATCTAGAACCACGTTATTACTCAATTGGTATACGAATCCTTATCACACACCCATTATCGTAGCACAGCAGTTAGGCTTTTACCTTCATGAGGATATTAAACTAGCGATTTTAGAGCCAGCTGATCCTAGTGATGTCACTGAATTAGTGGGCTTAGGTAGTGTTAATTTTGGTGTAAAAGCGATGATTCATACCGTTGCAGCACGAGCTAAAGGTTATCCTGTTACCTCGATTGGCACCTTGCTTGATGAACCCCCTACAGGACTCATTGCTTTAAAATCTAGTGGCATTCGCTCTTTTGCCGATATTAAAGGCAAACGCGTTGGCTATATTGGTGAATTTGGCAAACGAATCATTGATGATTTAGCAAACCTTGCTGGAATTGAACCTACGAGTTATCAAACCATTCGTATTGGTATGAATGTTACCGATGCTATTTGTCGCGATATCATTGACACCGGAATTGGCTTTATTAATTTTCAGCAAGTAGAACTAGAACATTTACGCGGTGAAACAATCTTTTTGCGCCTGGATGAATTAGCAGGCCTGGGTTGCTGTTGTTTTTGCTCCATTCAATTTATTGTGCCCGAGCAAACACTACGCCAACCTCAATTAGTGCAGGGTTTTCTTAAAGCTACTCAACGAGGAGCAGCTTTCACTACAGAACAACCTGAAAAAGCCTATGAATTATTATGCCAAGCAAAACCTGCTTTGCGAACACCTATGTATCAAAAGATTTTTATGCGCACGCTACCTTTTTTCTCGCGTAATTTACTTAATATTGACAAAGACTGGCATAAAGTCGGCCGCTACACTAAACATCTTAATATTATTGATGATAAATTTGCGCTAGACGAATGCTACACTAATCAATTTTTACCGACTACTCCTCACGCTGATTTAGCACCGATTGCCAGTTGCCTTGCAGGCTAATCATGCAAGTAGGGATTGTTGGCATGGGAATTATGGGAAGCTTGTTAGCCTTAGCATTACAGAATGCCGGCTGGCAAGTTACCCTTTTTGACCAAACTACAGGGAAGTCTAATTGTAGTTTAACGGCAGCAGGTTTATTAACACCCTTTTCAGAATTAGATAAAGCCGACTTCTTAATTTTTCGTCTAGGCCAAGAAACCATCCATAGCGGCTGGCCACTTATTATTAACCAATTATCAGCCAATATTTATTTTAAACACCAAGGGAGTGTTATGCTTTGTCATCCACAAGATGAGGCTGAATGGCAGCATTTTAATCGGCGGATAGCTAGATACTTTAACCAAACTAACACTTATTTGCACCTCTTAACAGCTGCGCAATTAGTGAAGCTTGAGCCTGAGCTTGATAAATTTAAGCAAGCTTATTATTTTCCTGATGAAGCGCAGATTGATAGTCAAGCCATCATGGCTGCACTTAAAACCTATTTGCTAACCCAAGATGTCAAGTATGTTACCAATACCACTGTTGTAGCGATTAAACCAAAATTAATTGACACAGGTTTAACAGGTAGGCATCGCTTTGATTTAGTTGTTGATTGTCGAGGGTTGGGAGCCAAGCTTGTTTTTCCAGACTTACGCGCCGTACGCGGTGAATTAATTTGGTTACATGCGCCTGAAGTGAACTTACAACGACCAGTTCGTCTTCTCCATCCTCGCTATAATTTATATATAGTGCCACGACCTGATGATATTTATCTTATTGGTGCCAGCGAAATTGAAGCCGAAGATTATAGTCCTATTTCAGTTCAAACAACCTTAGAACTATTAACGGCCGCTTATTACGTACATGCAGGTTTTGCTGAAGCACGTATTATAAAAACCTCAACTCATTGCCGACCAGCCTTGCTTAATCATTTACCGCGCATTAAATATACCGAGGGGTTAATTGCTGTCAACGGACTTTATCGGCATGGATTTTTAATAGCGCCGGCTCTTGCTGCAGACATTTTACGCGCTTTAAAGACCAATCTCCAAACCATTCATTATCCAGAAATTTGGGAAATTAATTATGATTAACATCTACCTTAATAATCAACTGTGCACGCTTGCATCTATTCAATCATTACACGATTTTCTACTAGCTAATAATCAAACTGATGAGCATTTCGCTGTGGCCTTAAATAATGAGTTTGTTCCACGCAATGCCTATCAAACGATAACCTTAAAACCTAATGACCGGATAGATATTATTGTTCCCATGCAAGGGGGTTGAGGATGTGGAATTTAGCTGGAAAAACATTACAAAGTCGCCTGCTATTAGGAACAGCCTGCTATCCTTCCTTAGACACCGTAGCACAAGCTATTGATGCGTCGCAAACTGAAGTCATTACACTATCATTAAAACGCCAAGCACCTCACGCGCCCGATAATAATACTTTTTGGCAAATGATAAAAAAATTAAACTGCCATTTACTACCAAACACGGCCGGTTGCCGAGATGCCAAAACGGCTATCAATACCGCGCATGTAGCAAGAGAATTATTTGCCACTAACTGGGTAAAATTAGAAGTCATTGGAGATGATTATAATTTACAGCCTGACCCTATTGAATTAATTAAAGCCGCTAAAATTTTAATTAATGAAGGTTTTATTGTTTTTCCTTATTGCACGGATGACTTAGTTATTTGTCAAAAATTAGTAGATATAGGTTGCGATATTTTAATGCCTTGGGCAGCACCGATTGGTTCAGGGAAAGGATTAATGAACCCTTATGCTTTGGAAACCCTACGCCATCGCCTACCAAAGACTACTTTAATTGTTGATGCAGGACTCGGTAAACCTTCTCATGCTACCGCAGTGATGGAGCTTGGGTTTGATGGGGTGTTATTAAATACTGCCGTAGCCCTTGCAACTTCTCCGGTGACAATGGCTAACGCTTTCTGCCATGCTGTTATAGCTGGACATCTAGGTTTTCAAGCAGGTCTCATGATTGAGAGAAATATGGCCAAACCAAGCACGTCTTTAATCGATACCCCTTTTTGGCACCAGGAGAATAGATGAAAAAACCAATAGTCTGGTCTATTGCTGGCGTTGATCCAGCCGGACTTGCTGGCACCTACCTTGACTTAGAAACTTTTAGAAATTTGCAAGTTGATGCTTGTGCAGTTATTACGGCAGTCACGGCCCAAAATAGTGAAAGCCTTACTGCTATTGCACCTGTTTCAAGTGAGCATGTTGCAATCCAATGTGCAACTTTATACCAAACCTTTAAACCACAGGCCATTAAAATAGGTATGTTAGGAACGCTAGCTACCCAAGAAAAAATTGCGCAATTTTTAAAAACCTATGCAGGATATGTCGTTTTAGATCCCCTGCTCAATGCGTCTGCTGGAAGTCCTTTAATGCTTGCAGATAAAAAACTTTATTTAGAAAATTTAATAAAACTCTTTCCTTATACCACGGTAATTACGCCGAATCGCTTAGAAGCAGAAATACTTTTAAATTGTTCGCTTAATACTTATCAAGCTATCGAGAAAGCTGCTAAAACCTTCCTAGCCTTAGGCGCTAAAAGCGTGCTTATTAAAGGCGGGCATGTCGACGATAGCCTGTTTAGCCAGGATTATTGGAGTAATGGGCAAGAATCATTTTGGCTTGCTAATCAACGATCAGTTAATAAAAATTATCGTGGCACTGGTTGTATGCTTTCTTCGGTTATTGCAGCGTGCCTTGCTTTAAGCTATAGCTTAAAAGATGCACTTGTCATTGCCAAAATGTATATTAATCGTGGCATTCGGCAAGCCCTAGCACTTAATCAACATACGGCTAAATTAGTTCATGGTGGCTGGCCAGAAGAAGAAGTTGATCTTCCCTATCTTTCTCCCAATCCTTTATTAAATTTACCTAAGCCTTTCAGACAATGCGAACTAGGTTTATATCCAGTGGTTGATAGTAGCCATTGGTTAGAAAAATTATTACCTCAAGGTGTAAAATGTATTCAATTGCGCATTAAAAATAAGAAAAAAGCCGACTTAGAGAAAGAAATTAAAGCCAGTATTGCTTTGGCAAAAAAATATGGGGCAACACTATTTATTAATGATTATTGGGAACTTGCGATTCGTTTTGGCGCCATTGGTATTCATCTTGGCCAAGAGGATTTAAAAAAAGCTGATATTGCTACGATTTATCAATCAGATTTATATTTAGGTTTAAGTACTCATTGCTATTATGAAGTAGCAAGAGCGCATACAATCAGACCCTCCTATATTGCCTGTGGCCCTATTTATCCAACAACCAGTAAAATCATGCTGTTTAAACCACAAGGGATCGAACAATTAGAGCGCTGGCGGCGTACCCTTCATTATCCATTAGTAGCTATTGGAGGAATAAACTTTGCAAAATTAGCTGAAATTTGTAAAAGTAAAGTTGAAGGAATTGCGCTTATCTCAGCCATCACTAAAGCCGCTAATCCCGAAGCGATAACCCAACAACTTCTAACTACAATAAAAGAGCTAAACTATGCTTAATCATTCCCTTTCTAATATGGAATTAGAACGTTATGCGCAGCAAATAAAGTTAAAAGAAATTGGTCTTACAGGCCAAGAAAAACTTAAAAATGCTCGTGTGTTATGTATTGGCTTAGGCGGCTTAGGTTCGCCTTTATTACTTTACCTAGCAGCAGCGGGTGTAGGCACAATAGGCATAGTCGATGACGATGTGGTAGAAGTGAGTAATTTACATCGGCAGGTACTTTATCGTACATCGCATGTTACATTACCAAAAACATCAGCCGCTTTAGCACAAATTATAGCACTTAACCCTTTAATTACCGTACATACTTATTCTGAAAAAATTACTACTGACAATGCTGCTGAATTAATTAGTCAATATGATATTGTTGCTGACGGCTCTGATAATTTTTCTACTCGTTATTTAGTCCATGATTTCTGTTTTGCTCTATCAAGACCTTATGTTTATGCTAGTGCTGCGCAATTTCAAGGTCATAGTGCAGTATTTTTTGGCCAACGTGGTCCTTGTCTGCGCTGCTTATTTCCTGTTCCTGCTAATAATAGTAAAGTGACTTTAAACTGTAACGAGGCTGGCGTCTTTGGTGTCGTACCAGGTATATTAGGGAGCATTCAAGCAGCAGAAATTATTAAGTGGATACTTAAAATTGGTAACTCATTAGAAAGACGATTATTAGTTGTCGATCTTTTAACTATGGTATTTAAAGAAATTAAGCTTGTGCAAAATCCTGAATGTCAATTATGCATTCACCAACAATTTTTAAGTGATATCTCGATAGCTATACCCTCGCTACAAAATATTAATTTACGAGATTATGCCATCAGCGCAAACCAACTACTTACCAATTTGCAACAAAATAAGAAAATAATCTTACTGGATGTTCGCTCAGAGGAAGAGCATGCAATACAAAATATAGGGGGCAAAAACATTCCATTAGCACAGTTAACACAGCGCTTAAATGAATTATCGTTTAATGACAACATTATTATCTATTGCCAATCTGGTAAGCGAAGTATGGATGCTCTTAATATCTTACTGACTGCCGGGTTTACCTCGGTTCAATATTTAAAAGATAGTATTGATAAAATGCTTCATTTAACTGAAGTGTAAATTTATTTATTAGTAGGCAGTCAAAGGTTCTTCAGCGAATTATATCATGGCTTATAATGGCTGCTAAATAAGTAGGTATTGGGCCTTTTGGCCCAAATTATGAACGCATAAGAAGTTAGTTGCTTTATATAGTAATTATACTTAAGTACCTACTTTACCAATCTGGTTGATTTGTTTTTGCAATTGCTGCATTTGCTGTTGAAAATTAGCTTGAACCTGACGAAGTTGGTTTTGATTTTGTGTATTTAATTGCTGTATCTGGCTTTGAAAATCAGCTTGTAATTGTTTTAATTGCTGCTGCATTTGATTATTTAATGTAGAAATTTGTTGTTGAGTTTGTGCTTGCATTTGCTTAAGTTGATTTTGAATTTGTGTATTTAACTGCATAATTTGTGCGTTTGCAGTTGAATTGGTAGTTGTAGTTGGTGGTGTTACTGGTGCAGCATACACACTTGCTATTGCAGATACTAAAAATACACTACAAATTCCTTTGCTTAATGAGTATTTCATAATTATTTCCTTATGTTAAAAACGGCACTGCCAATACTTTAACGAATTTAGTTTAGAATGCAAGCATTAAGCTTTTTAGAATAAAAAAAGCTACTCCTTGCATCTTATTTTTATCGACTACTTAAACTTAAATAATTAGAAGCTTCAGGTATTTCTTCATTAATCGCGGTCTCAGGATTTTCTAGGAAGCTTACAAGTTCCCCTATTTCCTTGACTTGCTTATCTTGAAGAAAACGTATGTCTTCATAGGCTTCTGTTGCTGAAATTACCGCAATTGCTGTACCAATAATGGCAATACCAATACCTAATGCTAATAATCCCCAAGGACCCATAGCTAGTGCCATCGCTCCCGCAGTTATGCTAGTAAAATTTGCTAGCGCTGTATTTATAAACACAAAACCGGTCAAACTTGCTAGAAAACCAGAAACTGCGAAAATAGAATTAAAAAATAAATTAGCGCTTGTAGTCACTTTGTTATAGGTTTTCGTTTCATTTAGTAATTGCTGTAAAAGCTGATACTGGCTTTTTAAAGCAGCAAGGTTTTCATTATTAGGTGTTTCGATACTACGAGTGGCTGTAATTAAAAGACATAGTAATAACTCATGACTCTCTTTATTTAAAATAGTTTTTAAGCCCTCAAGTCCGCGTAAAAGCTTTCGGCCTTTAATCACTATATAATTATCAAGAAGTTTGTTCTTTAATTCGCGATTATTTACAGCTAGAGATAAATTTAAGTGGTTTTCAAGTTGCTTAAGAAATTCTTGCTTTGCTGTTGCCCAAACCATTATGCTTAAGGTCCTGTCCTTTAATGAAGTGACCTACTATATAGCAGTACTTAATTTTTGTATATTGTTTTTAATTCGTTAATGATAGTGATGATTTGCTATTAAAAAATCCGCATGAGGTTAGAATTTTTTCAATCATTTAAAATAACCTTTTCACGCGTTTATAGATTTAGGCGATAGCCAATAAATTAATTGCTTTATTGGCTGTCATCTTTTCTATAATCAGACATAACTAAACTAATGTCATTTTTACTATTTAAAAACTCATATTGTATTTGTCAGCTCTAATATCGGTTGTTCTTTCTCTATATCACCATCTTTATTAAAAAAAATTGCTGGATTCATGGTCAAAGGTTTTTCTGGAGACCGTGCTTTTTACAAGCAATAATATCATATTGATGCCATAATTTTATGCCATCTGACACAGTTTCTCTTTTGGTTAAAGATACTTTTAGAATTTCAATTTCAAACATTAAGCGAAATAAATTTAATATTTCTGCATAACTAAAAAAACTTTGCTCTGCATTGGCCCACTCATGCTGATCTCCAAAGAATTGGCCAGAAAAGCGGCCATTAAATGCTATATGCTGAACGATATTAGACCATACATCACTGAAGTGTTTAGAAGCGACAAAAGATAAAGTTAAATTAGAACTTATTAAATCGTATTGCTTGGGAAGTTGCATTTCTTCAAGTTTAGATAAAATAAAAGTTATATGCCCAGCTTTATGACGAGTTCTTGCACGAGTTATCTCAATTGCTTCACTTTCTGCATCAAGCGCTGTTACATCGCATCCTTTTTCTAGTAGAAAGACGGTATCTCTACCCGAACCACATCCGAGATCTAATGCATTTAGTGGTTGCTGATTAACCTTTCTTTCATCTGAAAATTTTTTGTAAGCTTCTTCAACAAGTGGATGATGTTTACTTTTCTGATGAGCTTTGAAATATGTAGTCCATTTTCCCATATGTTGTTTTCCCACTTTTGTTAGAATTATTTTTGTTTTAAATTTTTTTATTTTTTTGATAAAAACATTTTGGTAATGTGCTAAATTATTTACTTATAATAACTACAAAAATCTTGGTCATTTTTAAACTATGTAATTGCAAAGAAATTTATCAATTATACTGACGAGTCAACCTTCTTCTATTTAATATTCCCTTTGCTTAGAAATCTACTTCACTTTAGAAGCTATATTATTCCAATCTTAACCTCAGTTCCTTGCTTTTACATTAATGGTTGCAGACTGCCCCTGCCCTTGTATGGCTGGATAATACATAGACTCCGCATAAATAGGTGGTACGATAAATTTGCCAATATTTGTTGGTTTAATACGGTAACGGAACTCTTTTGTATCATTTTCTGCACTGGTAAAAAGGACTACCCTGTCTTCACGTACATCAATATAATCGGCAGCCTCTTTATTTATAGAATCTCTATTTACTTCAAATCCACCTGGTAGCAAATCAACAATTACAATATTACTAAAAGAATGATTATCTAGGCTGCGAATTTTTAGATGAACTACTATCTCACTACCTAGGGTAGCTTCTTCAATTGGCTTACCCTCTAATGATAAATACTCACGATAAATTTCTATCCCCTGCTTAACTTCTTTATTTGGCTGCTGTTTAGTAAAGCCTGCCTGAGTTAATTGATAAAAATAAGTTTGATTTTTAGGATTATCGATAATGAGTTGTTGTATATTTTCATTAAGATTTAATTTTTTGTATAAACTAGCTGCATCATCAAGCGTTTTTTGCTGATTATTTTCTAGCAATGCACCAATAATTAATGGCTCTGGGGTACTAGTTTGCAGAGAAGGATGATACAAGGCTAATGCTAAACTGGTATAACTTGATAATAAAGTATTGATTTCCGTACTGTTAATTGCCTTAACTAGCTCTAGCAATAGGTCATTATTTAGTTTAGCTAATTGTTCAGGAAAATGGCGCGCTAATAAGTATACATACTGAGCATTTGCAATATTTGCATTGTAAAAGTCTGAATTAATTAGATTAGCATTTTGAACTTGATAGCGATTAATTAACTGTAGTGCTTCATGCTCATTTTTTAATAGTTTATAAGTCGCAGCAAGATAAGCGCCTGTTATTGTTTTCTGCCAATTAAGTTCTTTATCTTGATCTAAATAAAGTAATAAGTTAGTTAAATAGTTCGTAGTTACAATTTCATTGCGCGTTAAAATGTAGATAGCATAAGCTTGTAGACGTGCTGTTTCTTCATTAGTAGCATTTTGTGCAACAAAATCTTTGAGGTAGCTAATACCTGAAGATAATAAATCGTTTGGTATAGGGTAACCTTGATCGTGAGCTTCAGTTAAAAAATGCATTGCATAGATAGTGGCAAAAATATCATTGCTTGGATTACTTACCTCTGGCCAATAACTAAAGCTGCCATTAGACATTTGTCGTTGTCTTAACTTCATTATGGTATCTTGAAGTTTTTCGGCAACTTGATTTTTATCTTGTATAAATTCAGGCTGGTTAGCCAATGCTAATAAAGGCATTGCTTTACTAGTTAATTGCTCTGTACATCCATAAGGAAAATTATCTAAATAATGTTGTAAGCCAGTTACCAACATAAGTGGACTATTAGAAGTCGCAATTTCTACTTGCCGATGCTCTTGATACAGATCTCTATTTAATGAAAGTATTTTTCTTTTTTCTTTTGTTATGCCACTATCAATCGTTGTTACAAAATTGCTAGCTGGCCTTATACTTAAAGTTGCATCAATCTTACTTGATTTATCGCCGAAAGAAGCAGTGAAAGTAATTTTGGCGTCACCTAAATCAGGTTTAGCTTTTAATTTAAAGCGAACTGTTTGTTCATGTCCTTCGCTAATATTTATTGTAGTGTTATCTGAATTAATTAGGGTAAGTCCTAAAGAGGCAGTTAGTTTAACCGTTACCGGTGCATTAACGCCTGAGTTCTGCACATTATTGGCAACACTCGCTGTTATTTCAAATTCATCATTAGGTGCAACAAAGGTAGGGACATTAGGATTGATAACAAAATTACCGCGTACTTCCGTTGATTTCTCTGCAGAGCCTACTTCATTCTCGGTAACCGCAACAGCCATTACCCTAATAGAGCCATTAAAATAGTTAGGAATAGGATACTTAATTTCATGCAAGTTATTATCAGTGGCAAGAATGCCTGACCAAAATACCACAGGCAAGTCAGTTTTTCGTTTAAAAGGATTAAGGTGAGCTGCTAAAAGTGCTTCACTACCATCGCCTCCTACAGTGGATAGTTCACGTTCGCGAATATATTTTGGCAAAATTTGATCGACTGTTTGTTGGGTTAGCACTTCGAGTGCACGCTTTTGAAAGAAAAAGGCAAGTGGATTTGGCGTTTGATATTTAGCAACTTGTAAAATACCTTCATCTACTGCAAAAACAATAATTTTCCCAGGTTTATCTGTACTATAGTTAATGATTAAATCATCCCCTGGGCGAGCTAACTTTACTGTATTAAGATTTACATTTACCTTATGATTATCGGTAGTGAGTTTAAAAGGAACAACACTATAGCTAAGCGGGCTAATAAATAATTCTGGTGAGTTCCAATCACGAACAAAAGCTACATTGATATAACCGTTGCCTTGAAAATTTTCAGGAATATGAATTTTTTGTACTGAACTGGTTGTATCTGTTTTAAACCATTGTGTTGCGTATACTTTATCTCGTTCAATAGTAATAAGGCCAGAACCCGTATAAGGCGCGGTAATTTGTAACTCAATATCTTCACCAGCTGTATACTCTGTTTTGTTAAGCTTAACACTAAGTTCTGCATTTTTAGCTAAAGGTTGTTGACTCGTACCAACAACGGAAAATTTAACTCGACTTAATTCAGTGTTATCTTGGTTTAATACACTTAAAACAAAATCTCCAACTTGATTTGTAGGCAGAGAATAACTAATTCCTTGCTCATTAACAGAGAATGGTTTTGTATCTAATATTTTAGTTTGCATAACAGATTGATACTGATAAGTCCCATTAGTATTTTTAATGAGTGTTGTTATCGGTTGTAATACTGCTAATTGGATTTTAAGATTATTGACAGCTTGTGTATTAAGTTCAGGGTTAACGGCAATAAAATTAACCGTACGTAAGCTACTTTGCTTAATAAAATTAAGATCGCCATCTGGCTTATAGCCAATAAAATAAGGAAGCGGACTAATTAATGCTTTAGTTTGAGCGGTAACACTTCGGCCCCCTTCAGCTTCAAATCCTTCAGCAAAAAAGGTCAAGCGATAAGTAGATTGGGCAAAACGATTTAAATGCAAATTAAACTCAGTTTCACCTTTTTCATTTGTTTGACCATCCGATAAGGTTTCAGTATAAGTTTTTGGTGGCTTTTTAGGATCAAATAAAGGATCTAGAAAAATATAGCTTGGATATTTTTCAAACTCTATTCGTTCAGGTGTTAATAATAGCTTGCCACTAACTCGCCTATTTTCAGCCGGCGCGCCATAAAGATTCCATAAATTAACATTGGCAACAACCTGCTCTGGGGAAAGCCATCCTGCTTTTGTAGATGGGAGCAAATGAGTAGTTATACGCATTCTATCCGGTTGAAATTCAGCCACTTTAAACGTGGTATTACCTAAAACAGCTTCTTTATGTTTATCTTTTATAGTGTAGAGATAAACAGTATATTGCCCAGTTGGAGAAGTCGCATTGGTCTTGAAGTCAAAATTAAAAAAGCCAACTTTATCAAGAATAAATTTTTGGTCATAAACAGTTGTTCCACGCGGATCAATAATGACAGCTTCCAGTGGCAGCCCAGGAGGTTGTGCTTCTGCATAAGCTTTTTTAATAATTAAACCAATATGAGCCAGATCACCTGGCCTGTAAATACCTCTATCTGAAAAAAGATAGGCACTTAAGCTGGGTAAATCTTGATTATTACTGTAAAGCCCACCCACATCAAAACGAGAATAATTGAGTTGACGATTAGGATTATTGTAAGGGATAAAGGACACGTCACTATCTAAGCGTGCTAAATAAACAACAGGCTCTCTATCGTCAGTAAAATCTTTTAGAGAAGGAAATTTCACATGCCCTTCAGTATCGGTAACACCTGACAAAATAGGCACGCCATTTTTGCCTAAAATTGACACTTCTACACCGTTAACTGGTTTACCAGCGACAATAGATTGTACAAAAATGTCATGTGTTCCATCACTATTATCTTTAACTAGCAGCCCTAAATCTGTAACTAAAATGAGACGACTTGACTTAATATCTAAAGGCGTTTTATCAGCAAGATTCCAACCAGTCGCTTTTAGCAAAAATAATCCTTTCATACCATCTGAATTAGTCGGCGCTGCTAAATATCTTGCTAAATCTAGCGCTGTATATTGCTGCTTAGTTAAATCATTATCGGCAAAGGTTTGGATTTCAGAGAAAATTTCACTTATATTTTGTTGGTTAAAAGAGGTGTTAATAAAATAAGGATTATTAAAATCTCCCTGCGTCTGCGTAATTAATTGATTAATATTGTTAGGTAATACGCGAGCTACTTCAAACTTAACGGCCTCAAGTCCACGCACAAGAATAGATAATTTTTGCTCACTACTTAAAGCAAGCAATGCTCCTTTGTGTAGAAAACTAATTTCTTGTGGTAATTCAGGTACCTTGATAATAGCCGTATAGTCATTAGTCAGGGTGAAATCACCAAATGCTCTTGTTCCTTTATCTAATTTAAGATAAAGATATCGAGAGTTCGCTACTTTGAATTTGTAGCTATGTAGGGTTGAATAATTTCTATCCGATGGAATTGGCTGTAATACTAAAGGCTTGGCAAGCGCTAAAACAGCAGAAGTAACTTCACCAGGATTTTGCCATTCGTAATTTTCTTTTTCGTCCGCGAAGCGCGTGGCAGGATAATTATTAGGTAGTAAATAAACATGTAAAAATTTATTAATTTGCGTATCATTTACCCCAATAGATGTTTCTATGGTTAGTACTTGCTCTGGCCTATCTTGCTCATTGCGGACAATCGAGGCAGCCGTGCTAATGATTTTAAAATAATTGGCTGCATCAGGAATTAATAGATTTTGTTTTACCTCTTCTGCGCTAACCCCACTACCCGTACTTGATTGCACGCCTTTATCAATTTTTAACACAAGATAACGTGCTAAGTCGGTAATAGGTAGCGTCTCTGAATGAATATAAGCAGTGCGTTTATGCTCATCATAATCTACAGTCCACTTAAATTGCTTTGCTTGTAAATTGAATTTGTCATTTTTTAATTCTTGTAGAAAGAGGGAGGTTTTTTTAGCAAAGCTGTCGGGATTAACAGGAAAATTAAACTCTACGGTAGCAATCGCTTGTCTAATTTTAGCATCAATAGGATCTTGGTAGAATTTAAACTCTTTAATTTTAGCTTGAAAAGGTTCTGTTGCAAACGTGTAAGCTAAACGTTCTAATTTAATTCCTTTTGCAAAAAAGGGTTGCTCAAATTGCACTGTATAAGTTTGTCCAGCTGGCCAATCTTTTTCAGGCTTAAACCTTAATTGATGATCATTTTCCCAAGTCCATACACCAGCAAGACTTGGCTTTAGCTGAACAAACTTAGAAACCTCTTTACCAACCAACTCTAAAGGAGCTACAGATTTAGGAATAAATTCTTGCTCTTGTAAACCAAAATCTATTGTTAATGAATCGGGCTCTAAGGTATCGGCTATAGGTGTAATTTGTGGAGCGGTAATTTTAGCAGTGATTAATGATGGTTTAGGTAAACTCTTATACCAAAAATATCCGCCTAGAGCTGCTAATAGCAAAACTAATAAAAAAACAAAAAGTGACCAAAATAAAAAAGGACGCGCTTTTGATTTTTTTCTTAAAAAAAGAATCCAAGGTGGACTAGACCAACTAATTTGCCCAAATAAAAGTGCTAAAAAAGCTTTGCTTTTGGCTTTTTTTTTAGTAATGGGCGTATTGTTCATATATAATCCAGCCAAGCAAAAGAGATATTAATAGAAGCTGCGTTTCAAAAGAAGTCTAATACTAAAGTGCTTCAAAATTTAATGAAGTTAGAAAACGCCAACTTTGCCGAGCATTGTATTTTTTTAAAAGATAAGATTCAAGCATTATGAAGTCTTTTTTTACATACTTAACTTTAACAATTTTAGCTTTACTTGCTGCAGCTTATGCTTGTTTATATTTTTTGCCCATACCACCCTTACTAGACAACTTAGATTTTTCAACAGTTATTTATGATGATAAACAACAATTATTACGGTTAACACTTAATAAAGAAGATAAATATCGGGTTTATACCCCACTTACAAAAATTAACCCTATTCTTATTTCTACTACTTTATTACAAGAAGACCGTTATTTTTATTCTCACTATGGCATTAATCCCTTAGCCATGCTTAAAGCAACTTGGGAGACTTATTTTATAAAATCACGTCGCATGGGTGCCTCAACCATTACCATGCAACTTGCGCGATTACGATTTAATCTAAATTCCAAAAAAATTGTTGGTAAGTTAGAGCAAATTATTCGCGCTTTTCAATTAGAAATGCACTATAGCAAAAAACAGTTATTAGAAGCCTATTTTAATTTAGCCCCTTATGGCGGTAATATTGAAGGCATCAGCGCTGCGAGTTTAATTTATTTTAATAAAACGGCAGACAAACTTAACTTGCCTGAGGCGTTAATCTTAGCAGTCATACCGCAAAACCCAAACAAGCGTACTCCACGCAATACCGAATTAAAAGAAATTCGCAATAAATTATTTAGGCGATGGTTAGAAATTCATCCTGAAGATAAAAAATATGAAAAGGTAATGAAACTGCCCTTAGCAATGAAATCCACTCATTCATTACCTTTTTTAGCACCTCATTTTGTAAACTCTGTATTACAAAATACATCGTCCTCTGTAAAAGAAATTCATACCACCTTAGATAGCCAACTGCAAAAAATCTTAGAGCGCATTACTAAAAACTACATTCAACGCAAATATAACCTTGGTGTCTATAATGCGGCAGCCTTATTAGTAGATACTCGTGATATGAGTATTAAGGCTGCTGTTGGTTCAGCTGATTTTTTTAATCAAGCCATTAAAGGACAAATCAATGGCACAGAAACAAAGCGCTCGCCAGGTTCAACACTAAAACCCTTTGTGTACGGTTTAGCCTTTGATCAAGGGTTAATTCATCCTTATACGGTTTTAAAAGATGTACCCTCTAGCTTTGGTCATTATAATCCAGAAAATTTTGATTATGATTTTATGGGCCCTATCAAAGCTAAAGACGCTTTAATCTTAAGTCGTAATATTCCTGCTATTTATTTAGCAAATCTCCTGACTCATCCTACTTTGTATGACTTGCTTAATGCAGCTAAAGTAAGTCAGCTAAAATCAGAATCATTTTATGGGCTTGCCTTAACATTAGGCGGTGTTGAGCTTAGTATGCAAGAATTAGCAAGCTTGTATGCTATATTAGCTAATGAAGGTTTATGGCACCCTCTGCGTATGCGTCAAGATGAGCCTAAAACAGTAGGCAAAAGGTTACTAAGCCCTGAAGCAAGCTTTTTAGTTTTAGATATTCTTAAAGATACGCCGCATAGCGCAGATAATTATAATGATAAACCTCACCAGCTAGCTACCAATACCATAGCCTATAAAACAGGCACTTCGTCGGGCTATCGCGATGCTTGGACTGCAGGTGTTTTTGGCCCTTATGTTTTAATCACCTGGGTTGGGAATTTTGATAATAAAAGCAATCCTGCTTTTGTGGGGAAAACTGTTGCTGCCCCTTTATTTTTTGAGCTTATTGATGCTATTAAACACGAAGTAATAGTACCTTCTTTACCTAATAATTTACATTCTTTAAACCTTATAAAAACAAACGTTTGTAAAGCCTCTGGACTTTTACCAACTCGATTTTGTTATGATTCGGAAAAAACTTGGTTTATTCCAGGTAAATCACCTATCAAAACTGACAATATTTATCGCGAAGTTGCGATTAATAAATTAACCGGCCTTAGAACTTGTCACTTTGATGCAAATACCCGCTTTGAAATCTATGAATTTTGGCCCTCCGATTTATTAGCTATTTTTAAACAAGCCGGAATTCAACGGCGAACACCACCGCAGTTTGAAGCAGGTTGTGCCTTACAAGCAATCAATGGTTTAAAGCCACAAATTACCTCCCCCCAAACAGATCTTCATTATATTTTACGAGCTGATAGCTTAGCAAAAACCTCTATTCCTCTTTCAGCTGTAACAGATGGCGATATTAAATCATTATATTGGTTTGTTAATGATTCATTCTTGGCTAAAACGCGGCCAGATGAAACCTATTTTTGGCAGGCCAAACCGGGTAAATTCATTGTCCGTGTTGTCGATGATCATGGTTTTTCTGATGCGCGTGAGATAACTATTGAAGTAGATACTTAATTGTTTAAAAGCAGATTAATGATAGACTGGTTAGCCTCAGGAAAAGTATAATCTTTTAACTCACTTAGATTAACCCAACGTAAATCTGTTTGCGCTTCTTGACAGCTTGGTGTTCCTGTAAAAGTAGTGATGCGATAAACTAATAAGGTGACACGTTTAACAGAATATTGATAGTCAATTTTAATCAAAAATTCAGCTCTTTGTACTAATAAACCAATTTCTTCTTTAATTTCTCGCACCAGTGCATCATAAGGAATTTCTAAATCTTCTATTTTTCCACCAGGAAATTCCCAGTAACCCCCGTGATCAACATGTGAAGGCCTTTTAGCAATAAGAACTTTATTTTGTGCATTAATTATAACGCCAACAACGACTTTAATTGACATACTTATAAAACTAGAATTAATAAGATAAATTAAGGCGGTTATAGCATGACCATGCGTTGTTGCCAATTATAATTTAGACAACTTTAATTTTATAAAGGAAAACAAAACTCTGTTAAAGAATATTCCAAACTAATTTTATAGGCATAAGTAAACCTACTATCTTATCCTCTACTAGAAAAAGAATCATAGACCATTATTAACTATAGGAAATTTCCTAAGTTATATAACATTAAATTTTAAATTGGACTAATTATTGCTAATTTTAGATGAAAATAGAGATATTAATGTATTGATAAAATTTTTTAATCATCGGCAGAACTTTGCTTATGACAACGATAGACAACATTTTTGCTATTAAGCTCCACAATTTCAGCTTCAGCTCCTGATTTTTCTAACTCACAGTGCACACTTAAAGCGGCAATCAAGTGATCTAAATCATCTCCACTAGTTTTAAAAACAACTTTGTTTTCTACCCTAATTAATCCCTCATAAATAACAGCACTCATAAACTTACTTCACATTAAGTCCTTTTATTAATTATAGCATTTAGGCTATACATATTTCGTATTTTAAATGAATTTTAATAGCATTATTGCTTAGATAGTCTTATCAAAAATCTTCTATTAATACTTATAATTAACGATATGACTATTTCATTAAATTTCTTTATCGATTAACTCTTGTTAGGTATTATTCCTTCAGGTCTCATTCTAAAACTATTACCTTTTTAAAAATGTGATAAAAACAGTCACTTTACTGGTTTTTGATAAAAATAACTGCCTTAGGTACTTCTTTAAGTTAAACGTTAACCGCTATTGATTAAAAGTTGCTTATCTCTAAAACAACTTTACTTTAGCCATTAATTACTCCTGCTAAACGCGGATAATCTAGTCAACATAAATCCTTTTAAACAATATATAAATTTTCTTCACTTAATTCTTAATTATTAAAGTAATTAAGCTATTCTACAGATAAGAAAGTTAGCTATATATTAATTTTTAAAAGGATAAAATATTAAATGGCTATTTCTAAAAAACTTCATATTTTTGACCCACTTACTATAGGCGACTTATATTTACCAAATCGCATTGTTATGGCACCCTTAACACGCAGCCGCGCTAGTAAAGATGATGTTCCTGGTCCATATAGCAATATATATTATGCTCAGCGAGCCTCAGCTGGCCTTATTATTTCTGAAGCAACACAGATATCGCCACAAGGAAAGGGTTATGCTTTTACACCGGGAATTTATAGTGATGAGCAAGTAGCTGGATGGAAAAAGTCAACTGATGCTATACATGAAAAAGATGGCCGTATTTTTGCCCAATTATGGCATGTTGGTCGTATATCTCATCCAGATTTACAAATAGATAATCAATTACCCGTTGCCCCATCAGCGATTAAGCCTGAAGGTGAAGCTTTTACTGAGTCAGGATTTAAACCTTTAGTTACCCCACGAGCTTTACAATTAGCAGAAATCCCTAATATCATTGAACAGTATACTCATGCTGCACTTTGTGCAAAGCGTGCTAATTTTGATGGTATTGAAATTCATGCCGCAAATGGCTATTTACTTGATCAATTTATTCGTGACCAAACTAATAAACGTGAAGATGCTTATGGCGGTAGTCTTGAGAACCGTTGCCGCCTGGTTTTAGAAGTAATTGAAGCGGTAATTAAAATTTGGCCAAGTAAGCGAGTAGGAATTCGCTTCTCACCTGTTAGTCCTGCTAATGATATTGCTGATAGCAACCCTATGGCTACATTTTCTTATCTAGTTGAACAAATCAATCGGTTTGAATTAGCTTATATTCACTTTGTAGAAGGAGTAACTACTGGTCCTCGGGATATCCCCAAAGATTTTAGCTTTGCTACATTGCGTAAACTATATAAAGGATTTTATATGGCTAATAATGGCTATTCTCTAGACTTAGCAGAACATGCGCTAGAAGAAAATTTAGCAGATTTAATTGCCTTTGGCCGCTTATATATCGCTAATCCTGATTTAGTAGAGCGGTTTGAAGTTGGTGCACCTTTACTTTCTGCTCCTAAGGCAACGTGGTATGGTGGCGGCGCTGAAGGGTATATTAATTGGCCTACCTTAAATTAGCTAGCAAAAACCTTTTTAAGCTCATTTAAAAAAAGCGATATGTAAGACTCTCTCCGCACAGTTATCGAGCCAAGGCCTGGATCCCGCGAACAAGTCGCGGGACGTAGGTGATACTCTTAAGGTGAAATGAGAGCTTATATTTAAAACCTTACCTCTACATGCCACACCTTATGTATAGGACTTCAAAAAGGATCAAAAACTTAAGCTTGTACACAGCCTGCGAGTCATAATATTGAGATAAGAGCGTATAGTCAAAATCTCTATTGCCTACGTTCCGCGCTTTATGCGCGGAATCTAGGAGTTAAACATTAGCCAGGATTTTATTAATTAATAAAGTAGCAACCTTATTATATTAAGTAAAATGCTAGGTCAGCTTAAAGCTAAGCTAGCTTGCCATGACAGTTTTTATATTTTTTGCCAGATGCGCAAGGGCATGGATCATTACGACCGACTTTTTCTTCACGGCGGCGAAATGGAATTAAATTACTAGCTTCGGTTTCCTCACTGTCACTAGCTAATTCATCCTCATGTAAAAACTGCATCTTATGCGCTTGCTCAGCTCGTCGCTGTTCTTCAACAGCATTAACGTCTGCTTCGCCTTGAATTTGCACTGAACTTAAAATACGAATTAAATCATATTTTAGAGCTTCTAGCATTTCTGAAAATAATGAGAATGCTTCACGTTTGTACTCTTGCTTAGGATCTTTTTGCGCATAACCGCGTAAATGGATTCCTTGGCGTAAATAATCCATAGCTGCTAAGTGCTCGCGCCAATGATTATCCATCGTTTGCAAAATAATTGATTTTTCAAATTGAGCTAGAATCTCTCGGCCAACTTGAATTTCCTTTTCCGCATATTGCTGCTTACTTAACGCAAGGATACGCTCATGTATCTGCTCAGGTTGAATGTGATGATCTTCTTCAACCCACTGCTCTATATTAACCTTAATTTGAAAGTCTTCTTCTAAAGCTTTAGTTAACCCTGGCAAATCCCATTGATCTTCCATACTTTGCGGTGGAATAAAACTATCAACTAAACTAGTTATAACATCTTCACGCATAGCCTCTACTACTTCTTTAGGATCAGTCATAGCCATAATTGAGGCACGCTGCGTATAAATGACCTTACGCTGGTTATTAGCGACGTTATCATAATCTAATAATTGTTTACGAACATCGAAATGATGTCCTTCTAGTTTGCGTTGGGCATTTTCGATTGCTTTTGTTACTAAGCTATGTTCAATAGGTTCACCTGGCTGCATACCAAGCCGACGCATCATACCTGCAACTCTTTCGGAGGCAAAAATACGCATTAAGTTATCTTCTAAAGATAAGTAAAAACGGCTGCTACCTGGATCACCTTGGCGGCCAGCTCGTCCTCTTAATTGATTATCAATTCTTCGTGACTCATGACGTTCTGAACCAATGATTCGTAACCCGCCTGCTTTTAATACTTCTTCATGGCGCACTTCCCATGCTTCCTTAATTTTATCACGTTCTTCAGCAGTGGTGTCTTCGGGAAGTTGTGCAAGTTCTGCAGAAAGGCTACCACCTAGTACAATATCTGTACCTCGGCCAGCCATGTTAGTAGCAATAGTCACCACACCTGGGCGACCTGCTTCAGCAATAATTTGTGCTTCTTTTTCATGAAATTTTGCATTAAGTACTTGATGCTTAATTCCTGCCTTCTTTAATAAATGACTAACTAATTCTGAAGATTCAATTGAAGTCGTACCTACTAAAACAGGTTGCTTACGTGCAATACAGTCTTTTACGTCTTCAATAATCGCTTGATATTTATCCTGTTGGGTCAGATAAACTAAATCAGCTTCATCTTTGCGGCACATAGTCTTATTAGTCGGAATAACGACTACTTCAAGGTTATAAATTTGTTGAAATTCATAAGCTTCTGTATCAGCAGTACCGGTCATTCCTGATAATTTATTATAAATTCTGAAGTAGTTTTGAAAGGTAATAGAAGCAAGCGTTTGATTTTCTTGTTGAATAGAAACATTTTCTTTTGCTTCAACCGCTTGATGCAAGCCTTCTGACCAACGGCGACCTTGCATTGTACGACCAGTGTGCTCATCAACAATAATAACCTGATTATCTTTAACAATATAATCTACATCACGATGAAACAGAGCATGCGCTTTAAGTGCTGCGTTAACATGATGCATGAGCATAATATTACTAGCATGATATAGGCTATCGCCTTGAGTTAAGAGCCCTGCCTGAACCAATAACTCTTCAACATGTTGATGACCTGTTTCAGTTAAATGAGCTTGCTTTTGCTTCTCATCAATAGTGAAATCGCCACCATCGCCTTCTGCTTCTTGTTTTTTAAGTAACGGAATTAACTTATTTACTTTAATATAAAGTTCAGAACTATTTTCAGCAGCACCGGAAATAATTAGCGGAGTGCGTGCCTCATCAATAAGAATAGAATCTACTTCATCGACTATTGCAAAATTAAGTTCACGTTGTACTTTGTCATCCAAACTAAATGCCATATTATCGCGAAGATAATCAAAACCAAACTCATTGTTGGTACCGTAGACAATATCAGCAGCATACGCTTCTTTTTTATCTGGATGAGGCATATCTGGAAAGATAACCCCTACCTTTAAACCTAAAAACTCATAGATAGGACGCATCCACTCACTATCGCGTTTCGCAAGATAATCATTAACGGTTACAATATGAACACCGGCACCACTAATCGCATTTAAATAAGCTGGCAAGGTGGCGACAAGCGTTTTACCTTCACCTGTGCGCATTTCAGCTATGTTACCTTCATGTAAAACCATACCACCTATTAATTGCACATCGAAATGTCTAAGTCCTAGCGTTCGTTTAGCTACCTCACGCGTTACAGCAAAAGCTTCAGCTAACATTTCATCTAAGGTTTCACCTTCTGCAAATCGTGCTTTAAATTCTTGTGTTTTTGCAGCCAGTTGTTCATCGGATAAACTCTGCATTGAGGGTTCAAATGCATTAATTGATTCGACAACTTTCTCCATGCGTCGTAAGGTACGTTCGTTCCGACTACCAAACATCTTTTTAATCAACGTATTTAGCATTGCCTCGATAATCCTCTAACTGTCTTGCATCAAAACCACTTAATTTACTAGAATTCTAGTGAAATTGCCATGTATGTTTCATTTTTTCACCTATATCAATGAATTAAGTAGTATTTGCATTTCTTACTTAAAACTTAGGTAAAATTAATTGAAACTAAATGAGTTCTACTTCATATTCCCTTTCATTTTCTATAGCATTTTCGTTTTCTTTAAGCCAGTCTAATGCTTCTTTTAAATAAAAAACTGCCTTTTCTTGTTGCGCTAAAACTAGTTTATCTTTCCAATGTTTAGCTAAAGGCAACCCATGTGCAAAATTAAAAATAGGTTTAATCAAAATACTTAACGGCACACCCTGGTGAAACTGACTGTCAACATAATCAAGATAGGCTTTAATAATTTGACTACGCGATTTAATCGCTACATCAGGAAAAAACCATTGGTTAATAGCTGCTAATGCATATGGATTTTTGCAAGCAAGCCGTCCTAACATAACACCATCTACATAATTCATATGATGTCTAATAGCAGATAAATCAAGTATATTACCGTTAATAATTATAGGAATTGTTGGCAATTCTTCTTTTATTCGATAAACATAATCATAATGTAGCGGGGGGATAGTTCGGTTTTGCTTAGGGCTTAAACCTTTAAGCCAAGCTTTTCTTGCATGCACAATGATTTTATCGCAGCCTGCCGCAACTAATTTATGAACAAAATTTGCGAAAAATTCATAGCTGTCTTGCTGGTCAATGCCAATACGAGTTTTGGCTGTTATAGGAATATTTACTGCCTGCTTCATAGCCGCAATACAATTAGCGACATGGTCTGCTTCAGCCATTAGACACGCACCCATACGGCCTGATAGAACTCTATCACTTGGACAACCCAAATTTAAGTTTACTTCATTATAATCAAAATCTGCCGCAAGTTTGGCACAAGTAACTAAAGCTTCTTTATCGGCGCCACCAAGTTGCAAAGCCAACGGACGCTCCATTGGTGAAAAATGCAAACAACGGTTTGGATTGTGTTTTATAGCAGCTACAGTTTGCATGTCAGTATACAATAATGCAGAAGGCGCAATAAGTCGCATTAAGACACGGAAATGAGTATAGCTCCAATCAATCATTGGAGCTATTGCTAGTGGTGATAGAAGCGCATTAGTCATGTAAGAATACGAACAACAAATAATAAAATTCTATTATAATCTATTTTAGAATTAAAAAGGGATTTTATAATAAATCACATAGTGCCAACTTAGGGCCTTAATGTAGGTTGGGCCAAGGCCCAACTTACGCTGCTATTTGATTTGTTATAAATTTTAACAATATTGATTTATTATTTTACCAGAAAGCCATAAATTATACTATAGCTTTTATTGCTGTTACCAGTAACTGCAGTTTTGAGCGACCTTGAAAGCTATTTACATCTAATTTATAGGCAATATGAACTTTTTTGGCTCTATAATTAGGCCAGCTTGTCAAATCCACATTAAAAACTATCGCATCAAGAGGCTCGCCGCCTATACTATGGACCAGAGTTAATTTAAGGTGATGCTGACCTACTAAGCGTTGTTCTAATATTTCAAACTCATTATCGAAGCAAGGCTCAGGGAACTGTTGACCCCAAGGACCAGCTTGTTGCAATAGGGTTGCCATTTCGAGGCTTAAATCATGAATTTCCAATGGTCCATCAGTTAATAATAATCCTTCACAATGAGAGATATCCATGTGTTTTTCAACTTCAGCAATAAATGCCTGTTGAAAACGATTAAAATTATCCGGATGTAAACTTAAGCCAGCAGCCATGGCATGACCACCAAATTTATTAATTAGTTCCGGATGGTTTTTATCAATTGCAGCGAGTACATCACGAATGTTTAGCGCCGCTATTGAGCGTGCTGAACCTTTTATCTCAGTTTCACTTACCACAGAAAAAACAATTACCGGCCGATGATAACGATCTTTTAAGCGGCCAGCTAAAATACCGATAACCCCCTGATGCCAGGCAGGATCAACTAAGCATAAAGCAATAGGAAGCTGCTTATTATATTCAATTTTTTGGGTTAATTGCTCAATGGCTCTAAGCGCCTGCTCTTTCATTTCTGCTTCAATAATACGCCGCTCTTGATTTAGTTCATCTAGATGTGCTGCTAATTTTTTGGCGTGATTAAAATCCTCACATAACAAACATTCAATTCCTAAAGACATATCATCTAATCGGCCTGCGGCATTTAATCTGGGTGCAATCGCAAAACCTAAATCACTTTCACGTAGGCGAAGCCCATCACGCTTTGTAATTTCTATTAGTGCTTTAATACCCGGCCTACATAAACCTTGGCGAATACGAGCTAATCCTTGATTAACTAGGATACGATTATTTTGATCAAGTGGCACCACATCAGCTACTGTTCCTAATGCCACCAGATCTAAAAATTGAGCCATATTAGGTTCAGGTAAAGACTGCTCGGCAAACCAGCCATGATTACTAAGATGCCTACGTAGGGCTAACATAACATAAAAAATAACCCCCACTCCTGCAATAGCCTTACTATGAAATAAGTCATCTAGCTGATTTGGATTAACGATTGCACAAGCTTTTGGTAATACTTCTGCAGGTAAATGATGATCTGTAATAATGACATCAATTCCTGCAGAATTAGCTGCATCGACACCTTCTAAGCTGGTAATACCGTTATCAACAGTGATAATTAAATTAGGCTGCCATTTTTTAGCAACTTCAATAATTGCCGGTGTTAAGCCATAGCCATATTCAAAGCGGTTAGGAACTAAATATTCGACAAATGCAGCACCCATAGTCCGTAAAGCAGATACCGCCAAAGCAGTAGAGGTTGCGCCATCTGCATCAAAATCACCAATAATTAATATTCGCTCGCCTAAACGCAGCGAACTTTCTAAACGTGCACAGGCTTTATCTATACCACTTAATTGGTTAAAAGGGAGTAAAGTCTGTAAGCGCTTGTCTAATTGCGTTTCATCAGTGATGCCACGAGCAGCATAAATACGTTGTAAAACAGGTGAAATATTGCCTAGGGCAGGTAGTGAATCCGGTAATTTCCTTTGTTTAATTAGCATTAACTAATCCTCTCCATAATTTATTCCACCAATGTTGTTTAACGGTTTGATAAGCTATATTATTCCAAAACCAATTAACTGACTTACCTTGTAGTTGGTGTGTAAACTTATCATTGTCTAACTCGTTTGAATTTTTTAATAAAACAATACTTTTATTATTAATAACCTGTGTAAAATCCAATGATTTCACTTGACTAGCAAAAACTAATAATAATTGTGCATCATTAGTTAAAATAGGCCTTTTTGAATTTAAAGAAAACTGCCCTTCACCATATAGCCATAACCCATTAATAGAAGGTTTTTCGTTTCGTAGATTATTATAAGCATGATTACTCAAAAACATTTGCAATTCTGTAAATAGACGTTGCCAGTAAAGTGTTGTATCCATTTTTTCTATAAAAGGCATTAACGATTGGCGCATTATAAGTTGAACAGGCGGGCTATTTAATGATGGTTTATTATCTACTTTAATTAGCCAAGTATAAGCATTGTGATAATAAAGAGAAATTTTTTCTTCTTTAAGGAAAGTAGCTACCTCATTAAACCACTTATGAGCTTCTTCCTCATTTAAATCTAGCTCATTGTTTGCAGCAATGATAAAAGCATCGTTATGGGTTGCTTGCCAATAAATTGGCGAAGCAACAAGCCATTGCCCTTCAAGCCTATGATACTGTCTTAAAAAATCGCCTAAAGGTGGCTTTTCTGGTTCATAGCCTAACACGTTTAAAAAATTTAATTCATAACTCGCCTGCGAGATTAAAGGTTTCGAATTTTCTGGCGCTATACCGGATTTATTATCATCATTGAGGATTACATCCATATCTTATTACCTTTAAATCGCTTAATAGGGTAGGTTGGCCTTGGCCCAACAAATTAATCGGCATCCCGTAATCGTAGCCTGGGTGAAACGAAGTGCAACCCAGGTTTCAGCCCAACTGGCCTTCACCGAGGCTACATTTGCTATAAAGCTTTTCATGGTCTATTGGGCTTAGCCTGACCTACCTATCAGAGCATAGTAATTAATTTCTAAATTGCTTTTGCATAACCATCTCTTTTAAAAAGATACTTTAAGTTCCTTAATGCCTGCCTTATGCGCTGGTTATTTTCAATTAAGCCAAAACGAACAAAACCATCACCTTGAGGCCCAAAGCCTATGCCCGGCGAAACAGCTATAAAAGCTTCTTTTAATAAGTATTTTGAAAATTCTAACGAACCTAGATGGCGATAAAAAGGTGGAATTTGAGCCCAGACAAACATAGTTGCTTTAGGTTTTTCTACATACCAACCTAACTCTTGCAAGCCTTCACATAAAACATTACGGCGTTTTTCGTATAGTTTACATATTTCTTTTACACAATCATCTGGACCTTCTAAAGCCGTAATAGCTGCAACTTGAATAGGAGTAAAAGTACCATAATCTAGATAAGATTTTATTCGTGTTAAAGCCGCTACTAATTCTTCATTACCACAAGCAAAACCAACGCGCCAGCCAGGCATATTATACGATTTAGACAAAGAGTACGTTTCGATAGCAACATCAATAGCGCCAGGTACCTGTAAAATGGAAGGCGCTTTGTAACCATCAAATACAATATCTGCATAAGCTAAATCATGAATAATCCAAATTTTGTGTCTTTTCGCTAAGGCTACCACCTCTACGAAAAACTCGTAATCTACACAATGAGTACTAGGATTGGCTGGAAAATTAAGAACTAGCGCTTTAGGACGTGGCCAAGTTTGCTCAATCGCCTCTTCAATAGCTTGTAAAAATTGTTGCTCTTCGCTTAACGGTATTTGTTTAACATTAGCGCCAGCAATAATAAAGCCATAAGTATGAATTGGATAAGCTGGATCAGGCACTAATACTGTATCTCCAGGCCCACTTATAGCTAGTGCTAGATGAGCCAAGCCCTCTTTTGAGCCAATCGTTGTAAGTACCTGTTTTTCAGGGTCAAGATGAACATCATAGTTTCTTTTATACCAATTTGTCATTGCTAAACGTAAACGAGGAATACCTTTTGACATAGAATACCGATGGGTATCAGGGCGTTTTGCAGTTTCAATTAACTTATTAACAATATGAGGCGGTGTAGGTTGATCAGGATTTCCCATACCAAAGTCAATGATGTCTTCGCCACGCGCTCGCGCTTCCGCCTTTAATTGTGTCAATGTATTAAATACATAAGGTGGCAGGCGTTTAATGCGCGAAAATTGACTCATAATTTTACCTCTGTGTTATACTGGAAATAGTACTTTTTAATACTGAAATAAATATGCATATTAGTTTAGAAAATAGTGACCAATACGCAATTCAAGGTTACAGCGAAACAGAAATCAAAATTGACTCCATTATTTACCAAAATAATGTTGTAGTAAGTAAATATGGCGTCATAGATAATTGGAATTTACCTACTATTCAACACTTAAATGATGAAAACATAGCACCTTTACTATTGCATAAACCAAATATAATTATTATTGGACATACTCTATTAGGTAAATTTGCTCCTATTTCATTGTTACAAAATTTATCAAACCAACGCATTAGCCTTGAATCAATGTCAATTGGTGCAGCCTGTCGCACTTATAACATTTTACTAAGCGAACAACGTGAAGTAGCTTTAGGAATCATTTTAACATAATCAAAATTTGCGAAAAGCATTCCTTCATGGTTTAGATAAAAAATGTTTGTAATAGATTGCTCTACCTACCATAAGACTGTACTTGACACATTTTTAAATGCAAAAAATACTTTAAAATATTCGTGTAGATCACTACACTCAATTTTTAAGGTTTTTTTCATCCAAAATGAACTCATATCCAACAATAAATTAAGATTTAATACATCTAACCTGTGCTATTACAACTGTTTTAACTAGGAAGGTTAGTCTTATTAAGTTGTTATTTGTAAAGCTTATACTTGTCGACGTGCTTCAAGTACGTTAGGAATCTGTTCTAACTTATTTAAAAGCCGCGATAAGTTATTTAATCCATCTATTTCGACACTTAAGGTAATAAAAGCTGTGTTATCTTGCTTATTACTGTGGGTTTGTAAGGAATAAACATGTGCACGTTCATTAGCAAGTAAAGACGTGATATCACGCAATAAATCCGGACGATTAAAGGCTTTTATTATAACATCAACGACATAATGATCCCGGGTTGTATTTCCCCAATTAACTTGAATAAAACGCTGTCGTTGTCTTTCACCTGCATGAATAATATTTGGGCAATCCTGCCGATGAATAGAAACACCACGACCAATGGTAATATATCCAATAACCTCATCACCTGGTAGAGGCTGGCAACAACGAGCCATACTGGTAAGTAGATTACCTACACCCTCAATTTGTAAATCACTGCCTCGCGAATCTGGAATGGGAAGAGGCTTTGTTTTAACTACCACTTGCTGTTCAGTACCCATCTCCTCTGCAGGTGATAAGCGATGAAGGATTTGTCCTAACTTAATATCGCCTCGCCCTAAAGCTGCAAGTAAGTCGTCTAAACGCTTAAAGTTAAATGAGATAGCTACCTCATGTAAACGCTCCGCCTTAATACCTAAATTTTTTAATTCTTTATCTAATATTTCTTGGCCCTCAGCACGATTCTTATCATAATCTTGCATTTTAAACCAGTGTAATACTTTAGCCTTAGCTCTAGATGTTTTTAAGTAATTAAGGTGCGGATTAATCCAATCTCGAGATGGGCGCTCTTCCTTTCCTGTAAGAATTTCAATTCTGTCACCTGTCTTTAAAGCATAAGTTAATGGAACAATCGTACCATTGACTTTCGCACCTCGACATCGATGGCCAATTTGGCTATGAACATGATAGGCAAAATCAAGTGGTGTTACTCCTTTAGGTAAATCTAATACATCGCCATCTGGAGTAAACACATAAACACGCTCTTCCAAAAATTCTCTTTCCATGGCCTCTGGAACGCCACTTGTTGTAGCCATTTCCTTATGCCAAGCTAATACATCGCGTAGCCATTCAATTTTTCGTTCATGGCTTTCTTTACGGCTTACTCCACCTTCTTTATATTTCCAATGCGCAGCAACACCCATCTCGGCTAAATCATGCATTTGAAAAGTTCGAATCTGTACTTCAAATACGCGCCCTTCAGGGCCTTCTACTGCTGTATGCAATGATTGATAGCCATTGGCCTTAGGATTTGTAATATAGTCATCAAATTCTGCGGGAATTTGTTTCCATAAGGAATGAACCATACCTAAAACATCATAACATTGATCAACCGTCTCAAGGAGTATCCTAACCGCAGTCGCATCATAGATTTCTTCTAAAGAAACATTTTTCCTAGTCATCTTACGATAGATACTATGAATATGTTTAGAGCGGCCGTAAACAGCGAAATGCTTAGCACCTGAAGCTTTAATTTTTTCATTAAGCTCCGCAACGATTAAGTCTACATATCGATCACGTTCTAAGCGCTTTGCTTTTAAACCTTTAGCAATAAATTTATAATCATCAGGATGTAAATAGCGAAAAGCTAAATCCTCCATTTCCCATTTTATAGCCCCAATACCTAACCGATTGGCAAGTGGCGCATAAATATCCATTGCTTCGGTTGCTATTTGCTTGCGTAAAGCCTCTGGTAATTGTGCAGACGCGCGTAAAAGACACAAACGTTCAGCTAGCTTAATTAACACAACTCGCGCATCATCGACCATGGCCAATAGCATTTTACGTATATTATCGAGTTGATGTTTATTATGCTGCTGATAAGTACTTAAAGGCTTTAAGTTGTTAATAGCATTCATTTTTTCAATGCCTATAACAAGCTTAGCAATAGAAGCACCACATTGTTCTTCTACATCATCTAACGATAAATCTGCATAATGAACACTAACAAAAATAATAGCTGCAATTAAGGTCTCTTGATCGACCTCTAAATCAGCCAAAATATCAGCCATTAATAGGCCTTGTTGTAAGCAGGAGAAACCTGCGTCAGTAGCATGATCACCACAAGCTAACTGGGTCAAGCTACAGGCATTTCTTATGCGATCTAAATCTTGAAAATAACCTTTTGAACCTAATTGCGACAACCATTGTTCAACATCAATATGGCCATCTTCCGTAATCCAGGGTGTACTTTCTTTAACTTTAACCATATTTCACCCCTTTTCAAATAAAGCAATAGATTCAACATGTGCCGTATGAGGAAACATATCCATAACCCCTGCAGCTTTTAAATGATAACCCAGTTGATTTACTAGTACATCACTATCACGGGCTAAGGTAGCAGGATTACACGATACATAAACAATTCTATCGAGGTTTAAATGTGCTAATTGTTTAATAACTTCTAAGGCGCCAGAACGAGGTGGGTCTATTAAAACTTTATTCACTTGATTAATAGGAAATTGGCTAAGGCCATCTGGCTTATCCAGGTTAGCAGAATAAAAAATGGTATTAGTAATGCCATTACTGTCAGCATTCAGTCTCGCCCTTAAAACCATAGCATCACTACCTTCAATACCAATAACTTGTGCACAACGCTTTGCAAGTGGTAGGGAAAAATTTCCCAAACCACAAAATAAATCTAAGACAATATCATCTGATTTTAAATCCATTAATTGGATAGCTTGATTAATCATTAATTGATTTAGACTCGCATTAACTTGGGTAAAATCAGTTGGGTGAAATTTAAAAGTTAATTTCTCGCTTGATAATGTGTAAGTTAAAAAATCACTATCAGCTAGTGGGTAAAACCGGGTAACTGTTTGTGCATTCCCAGGTTGTAAGAAGATAACAAATTCATTTTCTTCTCCAAAAAGCCTTAGTTTATCACCATCAGCCTCAGATAAAGGCTCAAGGTTGCGTAGAATTAATGCTACTTGAGCATCACCAGCAGCCACTTCAATTTGGGCAATACTATGAGGATTATCTAGCGAATTAATTAATTGTTTTAAGGTATGTATATGTTTATCTACTTTAGTATTTAAAATGGGACATTGATTAATCTCGGCAATATAGCGTGGGTTACTTCTTTCTCTAAAGCCAACTAGACTTGTTTTTTTCTTTTCTACGTATCGGACACTTAAGCGCGCTTTATTACGATAATTCCAACTTAAACTAGCTAGAGGCTGTAAAACTATAGTTGGTTGAATATGAGCAATCCGTTGCAGTAAATCCAGCAGAAGCGTCTCTTTCTCTTGAATTTGCATTTGCTCATTTAAATGTTGTAAAGAACATCCGCCGCATATTTGATAATGAGGACAACGTGGCTCAGCACGCATACTAGAGGCTGTTAGCACAGTAACTGTTTTACCTTCATCAAAATCTTTTTTTATTTTAGTGTATTGAAAGCTTACTGTCTCGCCGGGTAATGCGCCTTCAATAAAGGTAATTTTTCCATTAATGCGTGCAATACCACGGCCATCATGACTAAATTTTTCAATTTGGGCGATTTGGGGGTCAAGAGCTAACTGGCGCTTATTTCTCATTATACAAACTCTAATTCAATATAAAACAAAACTAATTACTAAATAGTAACTTTAGGTTGGGCTTTGACCCATAGCTTTCACGCTAAGCAATTTTTGTAGTTGCACTTAGCTTCTTAAACCTTTACATGCTCAAAGCAGAGTTGCGTTTGAATTCTTTTTGGAACGTTGTTAGACATGGATGTCCAACATCGAGCCGCAAAGATGGTTTCGGCGATTCTAAAAAGGACTCAAACGCAACTTTGCCCGCTTTGCTCTAATCACTTGAACCCTTATCTAACAGCTATGAACTAAGGCCCAACCTACCTTAAGTTTAACAGAACCTAGCTCAAGATAGAGGATAGTAAAGAATTTATTTCTTCTTTTGATAGCTCATAATAATTACCGCGTGCTAAAAAACGAGGCATAGTAATATTACCATAGCGAATACGGATTAATCGACTAACTTCAACCCCTTGAGACGTCCATAGTCGTCTTACTTCTCGATTTTTTCCTTCAGTTAAAACAACATGGTACCAAGTATTACTACCTTCGCCACCTCGAAATTCGATGTGCTTAAATTGAGCTAACCCATCATCAAGCTTCACGCCTTTTAACAAATTAGCAATTATCTCCGGGCTTACTTGTCCACGTACACGCACTGCATACTCACGCTCTAAACCAAACTTTGGATGCATTAATTGATTAGCTAATTCACCGTTATTAGTAAAAAGTAATAATCCTGAGGTATTAATATCTAGGCGGCCAACCTGTACCCATCGACCTTGCCGCAGTCTAGGTAATTTATCAAATACGGTACGTGTATGCTTAGGATCATGGCGACTTGAAATTTCACCAACTGGCTTATGATAGATTAGTACTCTCGTTTTTAACTCTTTTTTTAAGGGATTGTTAATTAACTTACCTTTAACAGTAATTTTATCATTGTTAGTGGCGCTATCACCTAGTTTAGCTAATTGGCCATTTACGCGAACTAAGCCTTGTTCAATCCATCGTTCCATCTCCCGCCGCGAGCCTAATCCCGCTTGACTTAATATTTTTTGTAATCGTTCAGCACTCATGTCTTAATATACTCTTCTGCAAGGGCTAGTGTATCTTCTCTAGTAGATAACGCTATATTGTCTTTTAAAGGCGGTAATTGTTCAATCGTTGTTAAGTTAAAATAATTTAAAAATTGCTTTGTCGTAACATACACTGCAGGCTTTCCTGGAACATCACGAAAACCCGCTATTTTTATCCACTCTCTTTCAAGTAATGTTTTTAAAATTGAAGTACTTACTCCAACACCACGAACTGCCTCAATATCTGCTCGGGTTACCGGCTGTTGATAAGCAATAATGGCTAAGGTTTCTAGTAACGCTTTTGAATATTTAACGGGCTTGTCCGCCTGAAGACGACTTATCCAAAGGCCATATTGAGCTCGCGTTTGAATACAATATCCACCTGCTAATTCCACCAATTCAATAGCACGTTCGTTATAATCTGTAATAAGCTCACATAAAATTTGCTTAAGCAAATCTCGACTAGGCTTCTGCCATGGTTCAAAAATACCCATCATCTGCTCAATAGTTAAAGGACTCTCTGAGCTCATTAATAAGGCTTCAATAATGCATTTTAACTCATTATTAGTCATGCACATTTTTCCAAGCTGCTAGTAAAGAATATTTTGCAAGCACAGTGTACATGAAAAATAGCGACATTTTAAAGATGTTATTTTGCTTCTAAACGAATAGAAGCAAACGTGTCAATTTGAATAATACTTATAAGCGCAAGCCGTGCTAGCTCTAAAATGGCCAATAAATTTACAACAATACCCATACGGCCTTCTGCACTCACAATAAGTTCTGAAAAATTGATAAATTTATTCTGCTCTATCCGCTCTAAAACAGTTAGCATTCGCTCTTTAACCGATAGAGTCTCTTTAATAATCTGATGACTGCTGGTATGTTCCTGATGTTTAATTAAGTTTAACATAGCCTGTGTTAAGCTAACTAATGTAACATCAGGCTGGTAAATTATGCGTGGTAAGGCTTGTGAATTTATGCTAAAGCGAAAGATATCTCGCTCACAACGCGGTAAGTTATCAATAGCCTCAGCTGCTTGTTTAAATTGTTCGTAACGTTGTAATTGTCGTACTAGAGCAAGCCTTGGGTCTTCCTCTAACTCTTCATCTAAATGAGGGTTTTTTGGTAATAAAAGCTTGGACTTAATTTCGGCAAGCATCGCTGCCATGACTAGATACTCAGCAGCCAATTCAAGTCGATGGTCTTCTACCAACTGAATATACTGCATATATTGTTTCGTTATCAACACAATAGGAATATCCATAATATCAATATTTTGCCGTCGTATTAAATACAACAGCAAATCAAATGGCCCTGTAAATGAATCAAGTAAAATTTCTAAAGCATCTGGCGGAATAAAAAGATCAGCTGGCATTTGGGTAAATGGTTTACCACTTATTGTTGCAATAGTAACATTTGCTTGTTCGTTAACTAAGGACATTAATAATTAAGTCCCATGACTTCACGCACATCCTTTAAGGTCTTATTAGCTTCATCACGTGCCGCCTCGCTACCTTCGGCAATGATTTGCTTAACCGAGCCTCTGTCTTCCTCAAAATCACGAATAGATGTTTGAATAGCTTGTAATTCTTGATTAATAGACTCAATAACTGGTCTTTTACAATCAATACAACCAATACCTGCTGTCTTACAACCTTTTTGCACCCAAGCTTGCACATCATTTGCAGAATAAATTTTATGAAATTGCCAAACAGGACATT
Organism: Legionella sp. D16C41; assembly: GCF_048541585.1. NCBI lineage: Bacteria > Pseudomonadati > Pseudomonadota > Gammaproteobacteria > Legionellales > Legionellaceae > Legionella > Legionella sp. D16C41. The sequence continues at coordinate 1,809,787 of NZ_CP183303.1, forward strand.
TTTCTGGATCACCTGGATCAGTGCGTTTGACTCGAGCTGGATCAGTTGGCATAGTTAAAATTTTACGCTCTACTGAATCTGGCTCCTCTCGTAAACTAATCGTATTATTATAGGATTTTGACATTTTCTGCCCATCTATACCGGGCATTTTAGGTATTTCTGTAAGTAATGACTGTGGCTCTGGTAAAATAATTTTACCAGAACCGTCTAAGTAACCTAAGAGACGTTCTTTATCGCCAAGCGATAAATTATGCTGATTAGCTAAAAGCGCCTGTGCTGTATTTAATGCATCAAGCTCACCATCTTGTTGAAATTGCCTGCGTAATTGAGTATACAATTTACTATTTTTTTTTCCCATTTTAGCAATGGCTTCTTGAGCTAACGCTTCAAAATTAGGCTCTCGACCGTATAGATAATTAAAGCGACGAGCGACTTCTCGAATCAGTTCAATATGAGATACTTGATCCTCACCGACAGGTACATAAGACGCTTTATAGAGTAAAACATCGGCACTTTGTAGTAAGGGATAGCCTAAAAAACCATAGGTTGCCAAATCTTTGTCACGTAATTTTTCTTGTTGATCTTTAAAAGAGGGAACACGTTCTAGCCAGCCTAAAGGAGTTATCATCGATAAAAGTAAATGTAGTTCAGCATGTTCTGGCACCCAAGACTGAATAAATAACTTACATAAGCTAGGATTAATGCCACAAGCTAACCAATCGATTATCATATCCCACAAAATAGACTCAATAAAGCCAGGTTCATCATATTGAGTTGTTAGACCGTGCCAATCTGCAGCAAAGAAGTAACAGTCATACTGATGTTGTAGGGTAAGCCAGTTTTTTAATACCCCATGATAATGGCCAAGGTGTAGGCGGCCACTAGCTCGCATGCCAGACACTACTCGTTTATTTAAATTAAATAAGGCAGACATAAAACCTCAAAAAAAATTCCACTATTAATATTTAAATTTTATTTAAAAGGCTCAGGGTCTCCTTTTCCTTCCCTTAAAATTACCGGATAATCCTCAGTTAAATCGATTACTGTTGTCGGCTCGTAACCACAATTTCCGCCATCAATAATTAAATCAATCTTATTTCCTAATAGATCTTGAATAGCCTCAGGCTGACTTAACGGAGCCTCTGCGCCAGGAAGTATAAGCGTCGTACTCATTAAAGGAGCATGAAAATATTCTAAGAGAGCTAAGGTAATATTATTATCGGGTATACGTAGCCCTAATGTTCGCCGCTTAGGATGTAACATTAATCGGGGAACTTCATGAGTCGCCTTTAAAATAAAGGTATAAGATCCAGGAGTAAATGCTTTTAGAAGGCGAAAGATAGAATTTGATACGCGGGCGTAAGTACCTAGTTGCGATAGGTCGCGACAAACTAAAGTCATATTATGATTTTTATCTAAATGTCTTAACAACCGTATTCGCTCTAATGCAGGCTTATTTCCTAAACTACAACCTAAGGCATAGCCTGAATCGGTTGGATAAGCAATTAATCCGCCATCTTCAATAATCTTTGCCGCCTGCCTTAACAAACGTGCTTGCGGATTATCGGGATGAATTGCAAAAAACTGACTCATATAGTCCCCTGTCAGATGTTCCAATTGTGCCAAATAGGCATACAGTTTACCGGTAGTTTTGCTTGCCGTCCAAGGGAAATACTTGATAAATTATCTCCATGGTAATCTGAACCAGTTGAGGCTAATAGCTCAAAGCGCTTACAAAGTAGAGCAACGAGATCTATTTGCTCCTTCGTTACATTGCCAGATACTATTTCTAACCCTTCTCCACCAGCTTGCTTAAACTCTTTAATTAATTCGTTTAATTTCGTTTGCGTTAGCTGATATTTTACCGGATGCGCCAAAACAGCCTGTCCGCCAGCTTGATTAATACCTGCTATTGCTTCACTAATAGTAATCCATGGTGTTTCAACATAAGCTTGTTTACCGCGACGTAAGAATTGCTTAAACGCTAATTGAATATCACTGGTTTTTGCTTCCGCTACACATAATTTTGCAAAATGAGGCCTGCCAATCCTATTGTGCCCTGCAAGCTGACATGCTTTCTCATATGCATTAGAAATTCCAATAGCCGCTAATTTTTCGCCAATTTTTTTAGCTCGCTCAATTCGGCTAGCATTTTGCTTATCAATTAAAGTCAGTAAGGCAAGGTTAGTAGTATCTATTCCTAGTCCAATAATATGTATGTCATATTTTTTCCAGCGCGTACTAAATTCAATACCACTAATAAGCTTAAGCGAGTTGGGTTTTTTTTCTTTTAATAAGTTATTAACGCCCTCTACAGTATCGTGATCGGTTAACGCCAATATTTGTAGATTAGCTGCAGTTGCTTTCTCTATTAATTCTTTAGGTGAAAGCAATCCATCAGAAAAATGACTGTGACAATGCAAATCAATCATAAACGATACTTCATTAGAGCTAGGAAATATAATTGAATTATATAAAATTTAGGTAAATATAACATTTTTACTTTGCTTCTAAGTCCTATAAATCAAGAAAATTATTTAATTTAGTAAATAATAATAATTATACATTATTTTTTATTCTATTAATGAATAATTATTAAAACTAGTACTATAATTTTAATCATTAAATTTTATAATTTTTTACTATATTAATGCTAATTACCGCATAAAAAATACATAAAATTTAATAGGTAGAGGATAAGGGATTCTTTTGAATAATTATTAAACACTTGAGAAGTATAGGTTTTTGAACTATTCTTTAGGTATAAACGATCTATTATTATTAAACATAACTTGAGTAGTACACCGCAAAGCGAATACGTTTATCTACCTCACTTAAATGTGCAGCGTTTGGCTAATTTATGTGGCGTCTTACATGAAAATATCATTCTGTTAGAACGATCTCTTCAGCTAACTATAAGAATTCAGCAAAATAAGCTAACTATATATACCACCTCTCCCACTTCTCTACTTCGAGCGAAAGCTATTATTAACAAGTTATACCGTCTTGCTGAACAACCTATTAGCCCAGATATGGTGCAATCTCTACTCACTATTGAGGAAAATGAAACAACTATGAATTCTGCTCAATCTATTAAATTAAGTCGAAAAATTATTCTACCCCGTAATAGTAAACAAGCCGAATACTTAACCAGTATTGATAAAAATGATATAATATTTGCTGTAGGGCCTGCTGGTACTGGTAAAACCTATTTAGCTGTCTCTAAAGCTATAGAATGCTTTGAAAAAGGCGAAGTACAGCGTTTAGTTTTTGTAAGGCCTGCGGTGGAAGCAGGAGAAAAGTTAGGCTTTTTACCTGGTGACTTAGTTGAAAAAGTTCTTCCTTATCTTAGGCCTATTTATGATGCAATTTATGAAATGTTAGGTTTTAAAGAAGCACAAAAGTTAATTCAAAATGATGTTATTGAAATTCTTCCCCTTGCATTTATGCGTGGGCGTACTTTAAATGATGCGTTTATTATTTTAGATGAAGCACAAAATACTACTACCATGCAAATGAAAATGTTTTTAACGCGAATGGGATTTGGCTCTAAAGTCGTTGTAACTGGTGATATGACCCAAGTAGACTTACCTAAAGGAACGCAATCTGGGCTTTCGCATGCAGTTAATTTATTTAAGAATGTTGATGAGATTAGTATTCATAGGTTTACAAGCCGTGAAGTGGTAAGACATCCCTTAATTTCTCGTATTGTAGAAACTTATGATAGAGAAGTGGAGGAAAAAAATGGATGATTATTGTCCTAGTATCGATATTACCGATTACCTCGATATTCAAATAGCTTGTAAAAGTCCACTACCTATTACTGAAGACACAATAAGAAGCTGGGTTAAGCTTACTTTAACAGAGCATAATAAAATTGCTGAATTAACATTACGTTTCGTAGAAATAGTAGAAATTACCGAATTAAATAAACTCTATCGAAAAAAAGATAAGCCAACTAATGTCCTTGCTTTTCCTACTAATTTGCCTAGTGAAATTAAATTAGATTATCCCCTCTTAGGGGATGTTATAATTTGTCCGGATGTTTTAGAGCAAGAAAGTCGGGAGCAAAAAATAACGCTTAAGGCTCATTGGGCACACATTATTATTCATGGCGTACTGCATCTATTAGGTTATGATCATATTAAAGAGCAAGAAGCTTACCAAATGCAGACAATGGAGATTAAATTATTAGCAAAACTTGGCTTTGCTAATCCTTATCAACAAGAGGATGCAACTTGTGAATAAAGAAGATGAGTCTAATTCGTGGTTTATGCGTTTGAAACAATTCTTACAAGTAGAACCACAAAATCAAGAGGAATTAATTAGTTTACTACGTGATGCTCAAATTCGCTCACTTATTAATGCCGAAACATTAGGCATGATTGAGGGTGTCATTCAATTTTCACAAATGAAAGTACGTGATATCATGTTACCTAAAAAACAAATGACCACCATTTCTCAAGATGATGACTTTGAAAAAGTAATTGATATCGTTACCAGTTCAGGTCATTCACGATTTCCTGTAACAGGCGATAATTCTGATGATGTTATTGGCATATTGCATGCCAAAGATTTACTAAAATTTCATGTTAAAAATGCTAGTGAGTTTGACTTAAGTGATATTGTACGCCAAGCTACTTTTGTACCTGAAAGTAAGCGCTTAGATCTATTATTAAGTGACTTTCGCAGTAATCGTAATCATATGGCACTAGTTGTTGATGAATACGGCACTGTTAGCGGTTTTGTCACTATTGAAGATATTATTGAGCAAATAATTGGCGACATAGAAGACGAATTTGACGTTGATGAAGAAGCCTATATTAAGGAACATGGAGATTCGCATTATATTATTAAAGCGCATATGCCTATTGAGGAATTTAATGAGCAATTAAATGCTCATTTTAGCGATGAAATATATGATACAATTGGTGGTATTGTTATGGCTAATTTTGGTTACCTCCCTAAACGGGGTGAAGTCACAACTATTGACCAATTTGAATTTAAAGTTATAAATGCCGATGCAAGACGAATAAAACTATTAGGTTGCTTTGATAAACGTGCTAATACTATCGATAAAGCAGATGAACTCTATCAAGACAGCCTACCTGTCTTTTCAAAGCAAAAATGATAAGAATTATCTTCTTAGAGTTTAAGGTTAAATATTAAATGAACAGTAACATTTTAATTGTTGATGATGATATAGAACTTACTGACTTATTACAGCAATATCTTGAGCCAGAAGGTTTTCATGTTGTTTGTGTCCATGATGGTGAGAATGCTGTCAAAAAAGCCTTAAATCAATCATTTGATGCGATTATCTTAGATGTCATGTTGCCTCGATTAAATGGTTTTGAAGTATTAAAAGCTATTCGCGAACACTTAGAAACGCCAGTTCTTATGCTTACTGCTCGCGGTGATGATATTGATCGTATCGTAGGCCTAGAAATTGGTGCCGATGATTATTTACCTAAGCCATGTAATCCACGTGAGCTAGTTGCAAGGCTGCGGGCCATTTTACGTCGTACACAAAAGATTCCTGCTCAACGCCCTATTATCGAACATCAAAATATTGTGGTTGATTGCTCTAAGCGCATAGTTACTTATTATGGCCAGCCTATGGAATTAACTAATGCAGAATTTAATATTTTGGAAATGTTAATTAAATCACCTGGACAGGCCTTCTCAAAAGAAGAGTTAACAGAATATGCCCTAGGCCGAAAGTATACGGCTTACGATCGTAGTATTGATGTTCATATCAGTAATTTACGTAATAAATTAGGTGATAATGATCTTGGTGAGCCCTTAGTTAAAACTGTCCGGGGGTTTGGATATATGTTTAATGCGTAGCTTGTATTGGAAAATTTTCCTTTCTTTTTGGCTCGCAACTATTCTCATCATTATCACCACAGCCTGGGTAACCAGTGAAATTGCCCAAAAATCCTCTATACCTGCTCGTGAACAAGTCTTTATGGATAGCTATGCTAATGCTGCCGTTGCAACCTTTGAATCTGGGCAACATGCAGCCCTTAGAAAATGGCTTGCTCAGACTGGTGAATCTAAAAAAATGACATTATATTTATTATGTAGCACGGGTGAAATAATAGGCAATTCCCCGCCGCCTATCCAAATTAAAAGTGTAGCTGCTGATTTAGTTAATGAGGAACTTGATGAAGGTTTACTTAAGTTCGGTAATTTAATTGTTAGTCATGAAATTTTATCAACTTCAGGCAAAGCCTATCGGTTAGCCGCAGTTAGTGAAAAACCACTTTCACATTTTGTTATTATTCCTTGGGCAGGATTAACTATTCGTTTAACTATCGCTATTTTCATCAGTGGACTTATTTGCTATTTACTTTCTGTTTATTTAACTCAACCTTTACGTTCATTAGGTCTTGCAGCAAAATCTATAGCAACCGGTAAGCTAAGTACGCGTGTTGGCCAGTTTAAGGGGCATTATCGAGATGAAATTGCTCAATTAAGTAGCGAGTTTGATAGAATGGCAGAACAGCTAGAAGGTTTAGTTAACTCGAAAGAGCGTTTATTACAAGATATTTCTCATGAATTACGTTCACCGCTTGCCCGCTTACAAATTGCTATTGAACTAGGTCGTAAAAAAGCATCTCCCATTGCTGATATAGAATTTTGCCGAATGGATATGGAGTGTTTGCGTTTAAATAACTTAATTAGTGAAATCTTACAATTTGCAAGATTAGATCGCTCAGCAGAAGAACTTAACATAACAAAAGTTAATATTTTAGATTTAGTTAACCACATTATCGAAGATGCTAATTTTGAATGTGGTGAAGATTCCGCTAAAATTGAACTGATTGCTACCGAAAATTATCAACTTTTAATCGATGAGCGTTTAATACATCGAGCTATTGAAAATATTGTTAGAAACGCAATGCGTTATTCTCCAAATGATAAAAAAGTCTATATTTCTTTATCGACTAACCCGGAAAAAACCAATCTTTTTATAGATATTGAAGACCAAGGCCCAGGCGTGCCCGATGAGCAATTAAAAACAATATTTAGTCCTTTTTATCGTGTTGATACATCACGAGAAAAAAAAACGGGGGGTTATGGCTTAGGTTTAGCTATTGCTGAGAAAGCTATTCACTTACATTATGGTAGTATTACCGCTAGTAATCGAAACGAAGGCGGTTTAAGCGTTCGCATTACATTGCCTATTTAAATTCTTTTGCCATTTCAGAAACTCTTAGTTTCCAATTTAGTATATTCCAAAGTTTTTCTATTTTGATTAAAATTTATCCATTTAGATAGCCTGGGAAGCATAGTGACTCATAGTGATAAATTATTGCAACAATTAATAGCGCTTAATGAAGAAATACAAAAACAGCTGCCTTATAAACCTAATGCAGTTGACCGTGAAGGGCATAAATTAGAAGATAGACTAGCTCTAGAAATATATCATTTATTTTTAAAAGAATTAAATCAACTGGGTAACACATTTCTTAAGTCAAAAGAAATGAATCAAAGTAATTTACTTCTAGAAATCACTAAGAAAATTAATAACAAAATTAATGAAATAAAAATTTACCTTAATAACCTAAATGATCCAGTTTCCACTTCATCTATTACTCAAAAAGAAACTGAGCAACTAAAATTATTTAATACTAGACTTTTAAGTCTACTTGAATTACTTAATCCTGAGTCCATTTTAAAAATGCTTTTAAGTGGTGAAAGCCTGCAAATTATTAACTTAAATTTAAATTCTGTAGGCCATGAGCTTGCAGGGTTGGGTGAATATAGAAAAAATTTTTCGAACGTTGCTAAAAACGCTAACTTTATTTACCTAGGCAATTTAAACAATGAGGTTAATGAAAAAATTTTGACCTTAAGCGAAGGTAATTATCTTGAGCAAACAAAGGCCAAGTATGCACAGTGTGGCGAGCATGTTGCTTTAGCATTATATAAAATAATTGAACGTGAAATTTTAACTTATGACGATGAGGTCGCTCAAATTCAAATTGATTATCCAAGCGGGGAGAATCATACTTTTTTAGTTATTAACCTTCCTCTAGATGCCACGTTGGATAGTAAGACATGGGGTGAAGAAGCTATCTTTTTTGATTCCTGGGGAAATTTTGTTGCGAAATCGCATAAAGATTTATATTTTTTCAATGGCAATTATACCATTACTCGTTATAAAAGAAATGATAAAGAACTTTTAGATAACCTCAACAAAACTGCACAGCTTTTAGCTATGACGGGAAATAAAGACGCAAAATCTCTCAAACAAACTTTAATAGAGGAACATCAGCTTATCTCTTTAAAAGACAACAATTTAGCTGAGCCTAAAGAGCTACTTTTAAAACTTATTGAAGAAGTAAGGCCTCAATACTTTACGGCGCCTATCAAACTATTTTTAACATTAACACCTACTCATTTAGTTACAACCCTTTCAGGATTCTCTAAACCCACACTAATTGTTGACGCTAATGTTTTTACTAACCTAACGCCAGAAAAATTAGGTGAGCTAAAATTTTCTTTAGCAGTCAATTTAGTTTACTTAGAAACCTATGGTACAGGAACTATTCATAAAATTTCTGCTGCCTCTCAATTTGAACTCGATAAACAAGCTTGGGAAATAACCAAAGATAATGAAGCAGCTATACGTTTTTTACGCAATGAAGCATTATATAAAGTATTGAAAGAAGATGAAGCAGGTTTAATTATTCCAAGCGCAAGTCAAGATATGTTTAGCACGACTGCTACCATAGAACAACGAATTAAAAATCTCATGACTTTTTTTGCAGAAAAAGCATCTATTGTAAAAGAGTTAAATCCCGGAGAAGATAAAAAGCCTACCCCTAATAGGCATGTAACAAGTCTAATACAATATGAAGATTTATCAAGTTATCAGAAGCTTGGTAATTCATCACTTTGTTATCAGATTACCTTTAATGATAAGAGCACTACAGTTGATAAAATTAATTTATTAAAAGAGCAATTAAGCTCATTAAAAGAGCAAGAATTGTTACCCTATGAAATGACAACTTTACCGAGTCGCAGAGTACGTGAGTTTTGTCAGTTTGTACGACGCCTAACTATTAATTGGGAAAATAGCGAGGAAGCAGCGGCTATTGATGATTTTATAACTGAAGCAATGCAACTTAGAGTACCTGGTTTTGATCGCATTTATGCGGCTTTAATGCAAGTTGACCATGATGATTTTGCTTATATTATCGATAGGCATCAGAACTATAAGCCCTTAGGGCCATTTAAACAATTTTATAATGCCATTTTAACGGTGACTACTTCTAAAGATTTTAATGACATTATAGCGGCTGCTACAACCTACTTAGAACTTTATCCGAGATTAAAAAATCATTTTATCAACGAAAATTTACGTAAGTATGCTAATGAATATTTAGATCAATATAGGGCTGAGCATCAAGGTTCAGTGCCAACTGGCGCAGCACGTTTTTTTGGTTCACAAGTAGGTACTAAAATCAATTGGCCTTCTTTTAGTAATAAAAATCAGTTTTCTAATCTTATAGACATTATGATTAAAGAAAAAAAAATTCTTCCGCATTGCTTGTGGTTAATGGGGGTTAAAACTCACCCTGATGTTTTAAATTTTATGCCGCGAGAATTAATAGAGAGTGAATTAGCTGCAAATCATTATAGTACCAACCTTCGCTGTCCTCCTTTTTTAAGCCAATATTATGTTGATGCACGGAATCTAAAAAAAGATATAGCTATTTATTTTTCCCAAAAACATCAGCTTAATATATCCATGTTTGAAAAGGATTTAGATTTTGAGACACAATTTAAACAATTTATTGAATTAAATGAAGATGCACTGCGCTGCCCCGATAGCATCGACAATTTAAATTGTAATAATGACGCCGTCAATGCCTTACTAGAACGATTTACCATAGTCGCTTTAACGGGTAGCACCGCTGAAAAAGAGGTTGTGAAAAGTTTTTTTCTGGGTAGAGAAGATAAAAAAGATTTAGCCACTTTATATCTTCCTTATGCTCATAATTTACTTGCTAGACTTAATTTTGATTCGCCCTATTTTCAATTTTGTTTTTATCAAAAATTTAATGAAACACACTTTAATTTATTTACTAATGAAGAATGTATCCAATTAGTCAAAAAATTTGATAGGCATCACGCTATTCCCCTAGAATGCTTAATAAATTACTTTAATATCCCTAACATCTTATCGCTTGATAACATTACTTTGTTTTTTCAAAAATCTAAAGACAATGAGCTTGAGCTATCCTATCTTGATATTTTGCAAAACTTTCTTCAAGAAAATAAACTACAGATGATTAGTAAAGACACCGCTAAACTTTTTCAATTAATTAAAAACTACTACATGTTTGAACGCGACATGGAGCTCTTAACAGAAATTAGCTGGACCTGCCCTAGTCAAGATAGGCTATCATCAATAAGTATCAATGACGCTATCATTATTTATCAAGGTTGCGCAAAATATAATTTGTTATCCTTTTATCATGATATGCATACTTTTGGCTCCTTACTTTTAGCAAAAATTCAGACTATTGCAGATAATAAAGATAAAATACAAACTTTAGAGGAGCTTTTCTTTAATTGCCAAGATGTTATCTTACAAAATGAGCTCATAAACTTGTGGTTAAGTGTAATTGTTAAAGAATATGGGCCAGATGATAATACAGAAAATTATTTCAATACTTTTAAAAAAATAATTGATCGAATCCTTACAAAGGCAGCTAGCAGAGATCATGAAAAAATACTATCTTTACTAGCCAATCATATTATGGCTCAGAAAAAAATTAGCGAATATATTGGTATTAAACTGGTACCAGAAAAATACTTATCGTTTGAAAAAGAAATTAAAAATAATCAAAAAGATTTTATTATTAGTGGTTTAGGAAGTGCTACTCGTTTTTTAGCCGAAGCAAAAGACAGTCAAAAAGCTACTTTGGATTTTATTTCTAAACCTATAACGGATCAAACTGCCACCACATTTGCTATTTTTTTAATCAAAACAAAACGAGCAAAAAAGTTATTAAAATACTTACAAAACGATCATAATGATATTAATCAATTAAATGAAATAGAAAAAGTTAATTATTTAAAAGCTAAGCTTTATTTATTTTATCATTCCTTTTGGGACAGACCATTAACTGAACGGGCAGTTTTAATCGATTATCTTGTCATTCCAGCAAGCGTTGTATTAACTGAAAAAGACATCAGTGAAGCTTATCAAGATACTTTTAACTACGCAGCCGATGCTTTATTTCCTGAGCATCATAGACCTAATTCAGATGATGAACTGGCGGTATCCTTTTTAAAAGCTTATTTAAATACCGCAAATAAATACACTCGTAGTCTCTTGTTAGCTGGCATGTTAGTGGTATCAAATGAAACAACTGAGCGTAATCAAACTTTAAGTACCGGTAAAAAGTTAGCACTTTTATGTGAACATATGGGTCCTGCCTATATTAAGCTCGCACAAGCGATTCATAGCCATCCTGCTACCTCGGAAGCAGTACGCAACGATTTGGCACATGTTAAAGGACATGCCAACCCGCCACCGCGTTGGGATTTATGGCGTTTAATGCAAGAGGTATTACCAACTGAGACACTTAGTCAGATTAAATATGTAGGTAAACTGCTAGGTTCAGCATCTTATAATTTGGCTTTAGAAGTTGAATTACAAACAGGTGAACAAGTAGTACTTATCTTACTACGCGAACATGCTGCAAGAGATACAGCTGAAGGTTTTGAGCATTTAAAGGCAACTATCAATGCCTGTACTCATCCTCGAGCGCTTACCTTTAAAGATAGCCTAAGCTCTATGCTTGAGGAAGCGCAAACCTTATCTAAAGCTGAGATGGATCACACTATTTCTACCCAGCAAATTAAGCAAGCCCAAGAAATGTATCATTCTTCCTTGGATATTAATATTAATAAAACACACTACGTCGTAACGATGAGACCTATCCAAGTCATTGAAAGTGGCCCAGGATACCGTTTAATCGATAGAATGCATGGTATTGAATTTAATGATTTGCCTAATCAAACCGCTGAGGAACAAGAAATTAAAAAAGCTATTGCAATCGCTGTGGTTACTACCGAACTTACCCACATATTACAAGGCCGCGCCTTTGATAGTGACAGACATGGTAACCAGCTTCGCGCAATGATTGATAAGGAAAATAAGACTATTCATTTAGGGCTTTATGATTTCGGTGAAATGTCACTCGTGCCACCGACATTGCATGAAATTGCTTTATTAGCTGGCGTTTTTCAAGAACTGTTACACCCATTAAATCTTTTGAACAATAATGAAGGAATAGACGCAGCCCTAGCTAGGCAAATTAATCGTTGTGTAACTAATGACACTAGTGGCGCTCATTATTTAATGCGTGTTCGCCGCAGTTTGCTAGCACTAAGAGACTTTCATCAACTGTTAAATCAAGAAGACATACTCAATATTTTGGCTTCTATCATGCAAAATAACCCACCACATCCTTTAATACAACGAGTTTTGACTATACCAACAAACCTTTATAGCCAAGCGCAGACCCTTAAAAGAAAGGCTCAAGCTATATCTACAAATTTAATAAAGGATTCATTAAACACTAGTTCACCATTAAAAAAACTAAAAATGTCCCCACTTTATCCTATTGATGTAACTGGAGGAATTAATCAAGGCAGAGCTTTATTTAAGTTTTTTAGTCAAAAATTACTTTCTAATCAAAAAAATTCAGAATGTGATAACTTAACAACACAAATTAGAGATAAAAAATTTAGATAACAATTAAATTCTAAAAATTAAATAAAGTGAATTTTAATATTTTTTATCGACTAATCCGGAGAAAAATAACCTTTTTATTGTTTATGTGCGCAATAGACCTCTTTTGCTTAGAAGTTTTTAATTAAGAAGGTATATTTTTTTGGGTTAATTCTTGCTCTGCTGTAAAAAAATATAAATGCTCTTTATTAAAGCCATCTTCATCTTTATAGGAATCTAACAACTGGGCTAAAGCACCTTTTTCCAATAGTTCTTTTTCTTCAGATGTAAAAGTAATGTCAAGATTACCCTCTAGCAGCGCAAGAATTTTTTTAGCCGCGTTAGTCTCGAGCTCTGTCGGTATAATTTTACTTGCTTGGCCTTGAGGTAGGAAAAATGTAAATGAGGGTTCTTCTTTGCCTGTTTGGATTTGGCTGAAATCAGTTAGTGCTTGTTTAAGTTTACTGAAAGTGCCTTGATATTGCTTGGACTGAATGGATACAAGTCGTGAGAACTCAACTGGAGAGGCTGTAAAAATTGCTTTTAAATCCAAAGGAATATCATTTGGCTCTGAACTGGATATATTAATTAGATTGTTAATATTTAATAGAGCCTCATATAATATTTCGCATATTGCAGCGCTACCTCTAAAACATGGCATTCCTTGTGCAAGGTGCCAGGCTATTTCTTTAATCAATTCCGATTTTTCAGAATCACTAATGTTTTCAGAAAGCCTATTATAAATTGTATCTACAACCGCGAATATTTTGGGTAAATCTCTGTCATTAGTATGATCAATACGAAGGTAAGTTACATCCGCATTATTTTTATCTTGGGCATGAATTAAATTTAAAGTGGAATAAGTTATTCCATTGTACTCTACTATGTGGTAACCAACTGAATTTATTTTTTTTATGTCTGAAATGCCGTAATGGAGAACTGAATTTGCTCCTTTTTCTAACTTATATTTCTCTTCAATTTGTTTGAATAAAATTAAAATATCATTATAGAAACTTGCATATCGACCCGAATTATCAATGATGGTTTTCATTGTATCTGAAGTACTTTTTGGTACTCTTAACCTCCCTAAATCATTTTTATCTGGTTGATTTAGTAACTCAGCAATTTTTTTTCTAAGCCCAGCAGTAAAATTGTACAAATCCTCAAAATTTTTACATTTGCCAACTTGATTTGTCACAGCCTGTATAGAAAGCTTTTTTATAAATTCATAAGCTGCCTGTTTGTCAGGATTCCAAGCCGTAACTAATGTATTCGCATCCTTTGGCATTAGAGCACCTAAATAATGGTATTAAACTCATTATAGTACGAAACAGATGTTCTAATTATTTACATTATATTTAATATATATCATGCTAATAAAGCCCATCTTAAAAAAAATTTTATTGGTGTCGCTTTGATAAGCTTAATATTTAGGGCCCTAAACAAGTTATCTAAATTTTAATAAACTATCAATTTGCGCATTAAATATTTTAGCAAGCTAATTATAAATCAGATTTAAGATGTGTTAATATATTAATCTTCATATTAATAAAACAAACCATAGTCATGCCCTATATCAATAAGTGCCCTATATCACTTGACCCCCTTGTTAAGGAAAAAGCTTTTTTAGTTAAAGTTCCTAAATCTGACAATAGAACTAGAGATATTTACTATTATATTGGTGATGAGGAAACCTTACAAAAACTCTCAGACTGTCCATTTTCAAGGCGAAAAGGCAATTATTATGCACTTAGATTATCAGTAAAAATTTTAGACGAAAGCAATAGGACCTTTAAAGATGTCGCTAGTAAGTTATTAGAAAGTGATAATAGCTCTACACTTATAGAAGATAATGAGGTTCTTACTAAAATTGATAAAGAAAATAAATTTCCCTGGCAATTAAGAAAATTTAAAAATAAAGTAATTAATAATCAATATCAAACAAACATTCAGGGTCAATTACATCTTATCCCTAATCAAATTAATGAAAATCCGATTTCTCTACCGAGACTATTAGATAGAACATCGCTGTCAAGAAATCGTCAGCTAATGAGTAGTTATAAAATCGATTTTCTAAGGCATCCTATACCGCCAATAGGAATTCTAGAGACTTTTATCGATAGGAATCAAGGAAGATATGGTAGAGTAATGATTAAATTATTAAACAATGCAAAAAAAGAGCATGATTTATTATTTTTATTTCATGCTTATTTACTCATCTCTAAACTTGATGATAGTCGTATTAAAACTGCACTTCAACATGCTATTTATAATCAATTAGTGAAATATTTAGCGGGTCTTATGGTACTAACCAATACCATTTCAATTGCTATTGATTTATTTAATAATGGGTTTTCATCATCTACATGCTTTGGACTTTTAAAAATTTTGCTTATCGATCGCGCTCAAAATAGCTTTGATTTGTTATTTAGAGAAAATAGCCGAATTAGACCTGAAGTTATATTTAATTCTATATTTATTGATGGTCCTAAACAATTAACTAATCCCTCTAAAATTTATGAAAGTGCAAAAAGTGCAACTGCTAATGCTTATGAGTTTGCAAAAACTAATGTAAGTTTTTTTTATAATAAATTTATAAAAAAAGAACCTGTACAATATGAGCTTCCAGAAGACTTAGCTAACTCTCAAGAAATTTTAACTAGGCTTATAGGTAGATAAGAGAAAGCACCATAGTTTGCATTAGAAAATTAGCATAATAGCTTTTTTAAATTATAAAGCTGATTACTTTGACGCCTATTAGAGACTAAATAACGATAGAATATTAATATTGAACTATTTATAATAAATATTAACTATCTTTTATAAATAAAAAATTATCATAATTATAATATTTTAGTTCTATTTTATAGAGTTCAAGGTCATTTATTTTGGAAAAGCTTCTTTAAAATCGATTATAAAACTCTACAGAATTAAGTGGCTAAATTATAGTTAAGAAAAAAATGAAACCCACTTCCTAAGACAACTAAAACATGAAAAACTTCATGATATCCAAAGATACTAGGAAAAGGATCAGGCCACTTAAAAGCATAAATCATAGCGCCTAGAGTATAAGTCACACCGCCTATGACTAATAACTGAATATTTGTTGCGTCAAGCGACAATTTAATTTCGGGATAATAGAAAATTCCAATCCAACCCATACCAATATAAAGAAGTGCTCTCGTCCATTTAGGCACATGAGACCATCGAGTCGTTATAAACATACCAGTTATTGCAACGAACCAAAAGATAGATAAAAGTTGCAAGCCAGAAGTGGTCGTTAACTTAAGCAAACAAATAGGAGTTGCTGTTCCTGCTATTAGAAAAAAAATAGCAGCATGATCAAGACGCCTTAGTAGTAAATACTTTTGTCGGCTCCACAAGCGAGTATGGTAAAGTGCACTGATACCATATAGCCCTATAAGACTTATACTATATATTATATTGGCAACAATCGCACGAGTCCCATTACTATCAAGAATGAGTATAGTACATGCAAAAAGAGCGATAAAAAATGTTGCTTGGTGTAGATATCCACGTGCTAGTGGCTTCATACTCAATAATCTATAAATTTTTAAGTTTAAATTTAAAAAGGTATTTCTAAATGGAAATCACCTTGGATTTATATAAGAGAATACCAGTTATAGTTTCCAATTAACACTCTAGTTAGGTTATTTGGAAACTTAGCCCTTAAAATATTAACAAAAATAATCTGCTAAATCATAATAACTTGTGTATTTTGAAACTCTTTTGCAAACACACATTGTTCCTTATGCAAGAACAAAGCGCCGAGCGCGCGAGCAAGTTAAATGGATGGTCAAAGATGGGGTTTCTCCCCGGCGCATCATCAGTTACTTGCATCGATGGTGTCTGTGGTGGGTGAGAACAGCAGCACGCTGCTTATACCAGGACTTGCTTTTATGGTTTTTGGACTCATGCTGGAATGAACATGTGGCGGCTTACGCCGACGAGCTTCTCCATCGACATGATGTCAATTCGGTCAAATCTGAGACAGCTGATGATGATTATCTAGCGTTATCTGGTCTTCAAGCTGCGATTTGAGATCGAGAAAATCCTTTGTTCTTACTTTACATAATGCCGTCAAGGCAAGCAAATCTTGCACTGGGCCGCCCCCACGTACTCCCCAGCCACCGCCAGACCCACACGCATCGCGCCGCTCGCCTTTAAATATTGCAAAATCAACCGACAACTTAGAATCAACACTAAACCAATTTTCAATCTTTTCAGTTATCCAATTATGAAACTGCTTTGATGATTTAGGCTGCGAGGTAAATTTCGGCACAGGATAAAAAGGTTCATCAGAGCAGTACTCATAAACAACATGCATAGGAAAAAGATTTTCGGCACTACCTACACCTTCTCTCCATTGCTTATCAATGGCATCCCAATTTTTACGCCCTCGCGCGTTTATTGAGTCCAGTTGTGTTTGCAGCTCTTTGATGATGGTATTATTGAAATCAAAATGCTGTTCAGTGATTGTTTTTCCATGAAGTGTATAAGTGACACCAATGGTGTTCACTTTGTTGTAAAGAGCCATCAATCTTGCGAATACCTCTCTGCCTTCTTCATTCTGAGGAATGCACGCAATCATTACTGCCCACATATGTTTATCAAGGGCCCACAGCACATATTCAAAACTACTTACGTTCTCAAATTCTCGCCCAGAACAATCCGTAACAACACCCCTTTTAAAAATTAAACTCATGTCCTTCTTTAACATCGCTTTAACCGCATCATGTTCCCCGCGTGTCACATGATGCAATAATTTACGAACATCAATCAGAGGTTGAAACAAATTCAAATGATATTTTGATGTCATCGAAAAATTTACTAACTCCCGATTTGATAAATTTTGAGCGGTTTCAATTTTAAGCTCTTCTGGTAAGTCATTAAACTTCTCGAATTTGGACTCCATATTTTCGCCTTATTTCTATTCATTCAGATTAATTTAGGAAAATATTATACCTGAATGAGCTGGAAGATAAAGGAGCGTTTTGATTTTAAAAAATACAGATAACCCCCTGTTTCTAATACACTCTCAAATTAATGCGAGGTCACACCCGCCATCTAGGCACTGATATCAAATCATTTAATCTCTAGGTTAATGTCTATTTTGGAAATAGCTAACTGCTAACCGTTCAGCCCTAAGTAACGTAAGCAGTTAGCTAGACAGCGCAATCAAGATTTATTTACATAGCTCTTTTTATTATCTTTAAAGGTCATACAATGAAATTAGGTGCCTTTAGAATAAAAAATATTATTACTTATTGCTATTGCAAAGCTCTCTTTAAGTTTCTAATCGTAAATGAATTGCACAATAAAAAATTAAGTTTTTCACGCCTTAAATAGTAAGCTTAATTCTACTTTCTTTTGGATGATTTCTATGCTAAAGCTATTATAAACTCTTCATTACAAGGCAGTTTTAAGTGAGTTATGGAAAACATTTAAATAAATTTAGTAGCCTTTTTTTCTTTATGGGATTTGTAGCGGCTAAAATGCAATTTTTTTCTTTTTACCTTTTTTCAGTTGCTGCCAACATTTTCTCATTAACGTGTTATTTAATTGGCTATTTATTTTGGTTGGTTGCAAGTTTTCTTAATCAAAATACGGTTGAACATGATAATTCTTGGTATGGTTTGACCTCTTTTACCACTCAACATAAATATGCTGCGGCTTTAGGAATAGCTGCTACAGTTTGTTTTTTTATTGCAATTAATACCCCATTTGTAGCTATACCAGCAGTTTGGCTGTTTGCTGCAAGCAATATATTTTGGTGTATAGCAGAGTTTAATAAATGGAAACATCCTCCAGAAGATAAAGAGTATTCTTCTAATCGACAAACTAATTATTTGCAATATTCTCTACTTTCAACGGCAACTAGCCTTGTAACAGCCCTAGCAGTTACTTTTAGTATGATTTTTCCCTTATCTGGGTTTGCTATTTTAACTGGTGCTAGCATCATCAGTCTAATTATTAGCATTCAAACCTTAAATGCCTGGGCTAGCGTCAATCTTGCTAATGACAAACCAGACTATGTTTTAGCAGAGAGCTATCTGCAAATGTTTAAAAATTTATCTAATATCAAACCTGAAAACTTACCTAGCGCTAATTATGAAAAGATAAACAATGAAGAGTTAACTACTAAACCCCTATTTACTAAAGTGAATTATAATAATTTATCGCCTATTTCAGCAAATGAAGTTGATGTTAATATTGAAAATTCAACGACTTGTTCTTTATAAAAGAAAGCTAGGCTAGTTTGCAATTTCACTAATCCTAACCTATTGTTTAAAAGGGTAAGAAATTATGTAATTGTTCATATCACCAGGATTTAAGCATAATTTATGAACAGTTACGAAGCTATAACTAGGCTTCAATTGATATAATATTAACATTGGAGGTTATTATGATGCGATGGGCAAGAAACTCAATGCGTTTAGCATTAATAGCTTTTTTATGGAAAATGGTAAAACAAAAATCTTATAGTAAAAAACGAATGGACAATGATATTCATTAATATGAGATTGCTGTTATTATTGTAAAAATAAAATTTACAGTTCAGACATAATCATAATGACCCGCCTGTACCGAAATTGTTTATACAGGCGGCCTAACTAATACCCACCAAACATTACTACTTTTTTAAATAGAAATTTTCCATTTATTTTATATTTAAATTTTAGTGTCCAAACTCTTAACTTGATAAAATTTAACTCTAATATGGCAATTTAGATTAGATGCTGCCTAATAACATCTTTATCTTTTAATTCAGATTAAGCTTCTAAAGATCGCATTTATAACATAGTGACATTTACCAATCTTAGAAATCTACCTATTTTTAGTTAGTTATAAATATCTTTTTTCAACAGTCTATTCTGCACTCGCATCAATAAATAATACTCTGTAAAAATGCCTAAGAAAAATGTTAGGATAGAGCGCGATTTAGAAACCTTCGTTACTAAATCATAGTTTCGCGATGCATTCCTATAGATACTTCATCGCGAAAACAAGGAAAAATAAAAATAAGGAATTTTTTTATGAGTATTAAGTTTAATGTAAGATTATTTACATTTATTACTTTTTTATGTTGTCATTTTGTGCTGTATGGTGTGCGTCAAGCCCACCTCTCTTGCTTTCGGCAGTATCTGAAGCAGAGAAATTTAAAAATGACAGTTCTGCGCCTAACGACTCAATGAGTGTCGAAAATGCCGACAACATTGCTCCGCTTGGCACGGCTTATGGTTGGTCTAAGATGACGTCGTCAGTCGCAAATACAGGACGAGTTGCTCTACCCGGGCTCAATGACAATGATTTGACAACTGACATTGACATACAACCTAATGGTGACAAAATTGGCGCTTGGGAAGCAGCAGGTGTTATCTGGCCCAACGCTGTAAGTATCAATGCCGTGGATTTCATCAATGGTACGGTCACTAGGGATGGGGATGGATTTTTGACTGCCAATTGTACTTTGCAATTTTCAACTAATGGCACTACCTGGACTAACTCAGGTTGGACCATCAAACCAGCTTATCCAAATTCAGCTTCAGCCAGTGGCAAAACTTACAAATTTTCAGGCCCCACTGTTAATGGAATTCGCGGAGCTCGTGTGGTTGGACAAGTTCGCACAAAGGACACCTCTTATCATTGGATTGTGAAAGAGGTTCGGGTGACAGGAAATACTGGAACACTTCCTTCCTATACAATTACTGCAAGCGCTGGACCTAATGGTTCCATTAACCCACCAAGCGCGGTCGTTACTCAAGGAGCTAATCAATCTTTTAGCATTGTACCTTCTTCAGGATACACTGTAGCAGATGTAAAAGTAGATGGTGTGAGTGTGGGAGCAGTTAGCAGTTACACTTTCTCCAATGTTCAAGCTAATCATTCGATAAGTGCTACCTTTAAAGTTGGAACAGCTTGTACGTCTAAACCTGCTACCCCAACTGGCTTATCGTCGCCAAGTCAGACAAGTTCAAGTGTCAATCTATCCTGGAATGCAGTGAGCACGCCTAGTGGTTGTACAGTTACCTATAACGTTTACAATGGTGGCTCGCTTGTCGCAACAGTTTCTTCTAATAACGCAGTGATACATAATCTCTCTGCCAATACCTTGTATAGTTTTACCGTGGCCGCCACGAACAGTGTAGGTACGTCGGCTCAAAGTCCTGCACTTTCAGTCAAGACATTACCTTCTGGAAATTATACTCCTCAACAGATATTGTCAGCCGTCCTATCGCACATGACCTCGTCTGTTCAGGTAAATACCTTGCCTCACATTAACACCATGACACGAGCCATGAATGTAAACGTTTATCAAGTAAGCCCTGGTGTCTATGCTTATACGTCAGGCATGGCTATTGATACAGACGGTAGTGATCCTGATCCAGATCCTGACCATCAAGGTTCAACCACTTGGCAGGACAGTAATGGCGCTCAGTTAGGCGCGCATCATGTTCCCTTTTATGTGTTAGGTGATGATTGCTGGGATCGAACAAGAGGAAGCTCTATTGCCCAATGCCCGCATTTCTTTTATGCTGAGCATAATATTACCGGACTTCAGTTTGCCCTGATCTTTTATCAAGGTAATGTCATTGGCGCGGTATTCGGCGATACTCAAGGGACAGATACGACACCCACCTCAGATAATGATTCACGCGAACTTGGTGAGGCATCGGTTGAAGCAGCCAGCCTACTTGGCATTCCCAGCAGTGGAACTACTGGCGGTGTAGACAACGGTGTTACTGTCGTTATTTTCTCAGGTCCGGAATGGGTCGTACAAGGCACTAATAAGGGAACAGGACCCGTAGGTTCATCAACTGGCTCGCTAAATGGCAATGCGCAGGCATTAGTTCAAAAAGCGTTAAATACTTTAGGAGCCTCATTTGGGCTATAAAAATTTACCTGATAATAACTACACCTTCTCCCACTGGGAGAAGGTTTTTTATTAACCTTAAATTATATTTTACTTAAAGATTTACATTTGAAATAGCAGTAGCTATTTCAACAATTACGCCTTTAGAACCGATTAAGAAAACTCAATAATAAAAATCGCCTAGAATAGTACTTCTAATAATCAACTTTTAGATGCCAGGGTAATACTATAAGCTTTGCATCGCGGCCGCATTTTTTCCTATTTGGAAATTTTTATTTTTCCATATTAATAGGTTCTCAGAATAATAACAAACAGCATAAAATACACTCCCTATTATTATTAAATAAGCAAAAAATTATGTCTAAAGAATTTATTCAAGCTGCTCTAGAAGGTGATTTAGAAAAAATAAAGCAACTTATTTCTAATGTAGATATAAATTTTACTGAAGCATTTAAAATTGATTCTGCATTCGATTATTCTCGTCAAGTTACTGCTCTTTCAGCAGCTGTGGCTACGAATCATGTACAGGTGGTGGATTTTTTATTAAAAAAGGGGGCTAAAGTTGAGGGGCATGATACCGAAAGTTACTCATATGACGATTACCTAACTAATGCTATTTTTGCTTATTGCTTTAATCAAAATATAAAAAATAGAAACCTAGCTATTTTTAAACTACTTCTGACATATGCCATAAATATTAATCCTAAATTTCCCGCTAAGTATATAATTTCTTTTGAACAGCTTTTTAATATTCCAAATCGTAATTATTATGAGCAAAAATGCCTGGGAACTGATGCAAAAGCGTGCCTAGAGCTTCTATTCCATGAAGCAATAATCCGTAATGATCAAGCAATGCTTAAGGGGATTATAGAACTTCAAAGTAGTATTGATGTCACCGTATCCTCGTTGCAAAAATACTTAGAGAATCGTAAGCTTACGGAAAAGCAAGTTTTTTCAGTAATGAAAAGTGTTGAGTTTCTAATTTCTATAAACCATCTCTTGCCAAATGTAAGAAATGAGTTCAAAAGCTTATTTAATCAAGATATAACTTCCAATCTAGAGACCGCTCCTGAGCAAACGGATTCTAAGATAATACGCTTAGAACAAACGGTAAAAGAAATGAACAATAAAATAGATGAGCAATCAAAACAAATTCTAGAAATGAAAAAGTTAATTGACAATCTATGTAAACTACAGGAAATAGAAAATAATAAGAAAACGCAAAATTTTTTTAAACCTTAAGTGTGGCATCTGGAAGTTAATGAAGACAATGAGCTTTTCAGGATAAAAGCTCATCTTCGCCCTTGATTGCAAAAAGCCATATCATTAAAAAATCTGCGCTTTCTCCTTGTAATTGTAATAACGATGAGTTTAATTATGTTATTCGAAATGCGGAAAGGTTTTTACTATTTATTTCCTGCACTAGTTCACTAAGGTAGCTAATGTCTTTAGGAGCTTCATGCAATCCTATAAATAAAGCAATAAAATCCTTCCAATTTGGCTTAGCTCCCTTGGTACTAATCTGGAAAAGAGCTTGATGAAAATTTTTATCCGTAATTTCTTTTTCACAAAGAGAAAATCTTGAATCAAAGTTTGCAAAGGCATACTGGAGCTTAACCCAAAAATCTGGATGAATATCTTCAAGTTTTTCCATTATTTTCTTGTCAAAGTTATTGATACATGCTTGAAAAAAATCATTAGGAGGTAAAGAACGAGGTAAATTTTCCAAACTATTTTTTAGCTTAACCAACATCTTTTTTGTATCATATAACTCTGAATTATTCTTTGTGAAATAATTAGTTAAAAAACTCATGCCACTGTTGAAATGAGATAATTTTTTCTCTAGAGACTCCATTTCTTCATCAATCTTAGAAGACCAATACTCACAAAAATAATTAAATAAATAAGGTTTAATTGCTTTATAAGTCATGTTTAAATCATTCCAGCTGACATCACTACCATGCTTAGGAATATTAAATATTTCAGTTGGCATAAATAATGATGACTCATCAAAATCATAAATAGGGCTATTGGCTTCAGGAATGAATTCAAGTAACCGCATTAACCGCTCTATCAAGTTGCCTAATGCTGCAGGTCCAGATGTCTTTAAAGTAGTAAGGTGCCTCGTATCTCCGCCTGCTAATAGAGAGGGGCTTCTTAGATTTTTATTTCTATGGGCATCTAACAAACGCTTATTCTGATATAAAAATTGATAGTTATTGATTATTTGCTGACGATATTCGGAAACAATAGTACCTTTAGAAACACTTGCCATCAAATCATTATTTACTCCACTATGCCCGCAATCATGAAAGGCAAAACCAAATTTTAGATTAAAATCTACAGGAATAGGTGCATTAGAAAACAGGTCATTGGCATCAATATAGATTCCACCTTGCTTATATAAAATCTCTGTTCTTAAGATATCAGAAGCAGCAGCTAAATTGCGAAATTCACCCATTGTTTCATCATCATAAAATCGCCTGGCAGGCATGTCTAAATAAAGCGCTTGTTCTCCTATTAAATTATCTTTACTGGCTTTTGCTGGTAAGGAAATATCACAAATGGTAATTTTATTTTCTTTTGCCCACTTTAAAAGATCAGGAAGCCCACCTACCTTTTCTTGTTCTGTATAAGTACTTGAATCAATCCAAAGTTTTACAGCAAAATTCGGATTTGTTAACTTCCAACAGTTAACATTATCTAAAACACTAACTGGGGGTAACTTACCCAACCATACTGCATGAATTGTATTAGGAATAAATAAAGGGGATGGCTGCATTTACAAACTTGCTTACTTCTTTTATAACAAATTTTGGAAATAAAGAACAAAAATTATCTAGCTATTAAATCAGAAAATCTTGATCTTTGCCAGTTAAAATCAATCAAGCGTCAAAGATATATTTTAGTCGAAAACTAGCTTAAATTAGTTTCACTCCATGATTTTCATACTAAAATATATTAAAAAGTAACTGGCACCTAAAAGGATATTAGGGTGAAAACAACTCGACTGGAAGCGTTTAGTGATGGCGTGTTAGCGATTATCATTACCATTATGGTGTTGGAAATTAAAATTCCACATGGCGATCGTTTTTTAGATCTTATACCTTTAGTACCAATTTTTCTAAGTTATCTTTTAAGCTTTATTTACATTGGTATTTATTGGAATAATCATCATCATTTATTTAGTGCGGCTCAAAGTGTTTCAGGTAACGTACTTTGGGCTAATTTAAATTTATTATTTTGGATTTCATTATTACCCTTTGCTACCGGATGGATGGGAGAAAACCATTTTACGGCTACACCAACTGCTCTGTATGGCCTAGTACTTTTGCTTGCAGCTATTGCTTATTTTATTCTTGTACATGCACTCATTAAGCATGAAGGCGAAAAATCTTTGGTAGGAAAAGCGATTGGCAAGGATTTTAAAGGCAAAATTTCAATTATTTTATATGCTCTTGCCATTCTTATTGCCTATGTTTTTACAGAGATTGCTCAATTAATTTATGTCATCGTCGCAATAATGTGGTTTATTCCTGACAAGCGAATTGAAGATTTAATGAAATAAGAATTTTTTGACTAAAAGTATCATAAAAATTTTGTTACTTTTGCTTCATGCTAGAGATTCAATCCAGATAAATCATCGCGTAACAATCAGGCAAGTACCAAGAATTATAACTAAAAAACAATATTTTGTTGTACGCGTAAGATAGCCAAAGCAAATCAATGTAACCTCCAAAAAAATTAGAAGGTTAAATTTTTATTAGACTTCAAAAATCTATTTTTACATTGAAAAAATTTTTTCCTCTTTAGGTAAGTAATCTGTATCTATTTTGACCAGCTTTCTATCAAATAATAATAGCTGATATTTTTTCTGTGACTTAGTCTCATTATTAATAAATAAATTATTTTCATTTTGTTTAATAAATTTTTGTACTTCTTTTTTATTAAGCTTAAACGAATTAGAAGAATATAAATAAGGATTAAGATAATTATTTTCCATTTTCTTGGATTGCTCAAATAATTGAAATAATTGCTCAAATCCCGGTAAATATTTTTTCTTATCGCATTCATCTAATATTGCATTTAACAAAATGGGTGAAGAAAGGTGTGGCGGCTTCTCAGAGTTAAATGACTTATGAATACTTTGACCATTGACAATCATTTTTACCTCAAAATCCCAATATTGCAGTAGATATCGATTGCGAAAAGAAATATTGATTTTTTTTTCATCTATAACTTTTAAAATCATTTGCGCAATACTTTGCTCATTACTTTGATGATATAAATTATAAAGACTCATTTTAAAAGCCGGATATACTATTGGATTATCTTTATTATCCCTGTCAATTGATTTACCATCTTGTATTTTACAACTGCTTGATAAAACACCTCTGACTTGCTCTAACTTATCAGTATCACCTAAAAACTCAATTTCTAAATCAGTTATATTGCGAATAATAAATTTTAATGTCATAAATTTTATCCATAAAAGGTGTATCTAGTTTTACTTTTACTATTTATATATCCTTAGTAGAGCTCTTTAGCAATACGTATAAGCAATTTAAATTAAATGAAGTTACCGCTTAGCGCTTAATATCAATTATTAATCTGTACACCACGATATAATCCCTTACAGTATTTGGTATACCAAACACCTTGCGTTATGCCATATTCACTTTTTTTGAAAAGAAAATAATAAATAGTTTCTTGCCAAGTTTTATTGTTTTGTTTGCCGCTAGCTAAAAAGCTGCCATGAATAAGATAAATATCCTTCACTTTATCAACGATAAACCGCGCTTGCGATAATTTTATTTTTTTATCAGTATAAATAGGATGTGTGAGTGCCTCTTTAACTACATGAATGAATGTACCTGGATTATGGTTATTACAATATTGTTGACTTACTCCCTTTTTAATCGGTACTGGAGCATAATAGGCTCCTTTCCATACTACAGAATTAGAGTTTGCTAATAATGAACTGCTATAACACAATAAAAATAAACCAAACTTCTTCATATAAATCTCATATAAACATGTATCGTAACTAAAAATAATTAAAGTAAGTCTTTAGGAGTCTATTTCTCATAAGAGGTAATTACCTAGTTTATTATATAAACAGATTAAAAAATAGTTTGGATAGAATTCTAAGCTATAAATAAATATTTCAAAAATATAAAACACCCTAGAATTTCAAAACTTGCTTTAAGTGATTAATAGGTATGTAATTCCATTATATAGTTAAGTACTTTACATACTTTAAGTCAGTTAAGGGCGCTTATGCAGCTTATAGAATTATTCTTACCAATTTATGATAATAAAAATAAAAAATTTCCTAATGAACTATTTAAGCAAACCTATGACGAATTAATTGATAAGTTTGGTGGCTTAACTGCTTATACGAGGGCCCCTATGCAAGGATTTTGGCAAAAAGAAAATGACCAAATTGTACAGGATGAATTAATTATTTATGAAATTATGGATAAGCATTTTTCTTCTAATTGGTGGCGTAATTATCGTGCTTGTTTAGAAAAACGATTTCAGCAGGAAAAGTTGATTATTCGTACCTATCCAATTGAATTATTATAAATAGAATATAAATAACATTAGGTAATGCTGAAAAAGTCTATAATTACCTAGATTTAAGAATAATTAAAATTTATTTTCCGTAAAGAACAATTATCTATCAGGCACACTTTTCGGCGCTAAGTCTTCTTCCTCTTCAGTAGAATTATCTGCATCATCAGCTACGTCATCAGTACTAGTCTTAATGCTTTTTATTAAATGTTCTTCGTCAGAAGAAATATCAGTATCGTCAGGCATAGTTTGTCCTGTTAATGCTTCCTCTTGGATAGGATCATCACTATCATAAGTTATTAATTTTTGTGATAATTCTTCTAGTCTCCGTTTCTTTTTAAAAAAATCACCTTCAAAAGTTTGATGTAAATTACTTAAAGTCAGAACTTGACGAGGAAATCCTGCAGAAAAAATAGTGACTTTGTGAGTTGTATGATCAAAGATAATGTCTTTAGATTTCAAACTATCATCTAACTCAAGCTCTTGATAATTATCGCAATAGCTAGCAACAATTTTTACTTCTAGAGATAATAAATATTTTTTTATTTCATTGAAAAAACTTTTATCACCACCAACTATAATTGCTTCATAACATGTTATTGATAGCCCCTTGCTCGCTAAAAACTCCAATATTTCTTTAAAATCATCTTTAAATAAATTTCTTTCTATCGAATTTATTGAATAATTCACACTATTAAAATGTCCAAAAAAATAATTTGGATTAGATTTTGAATAGAGAATAAAAACACAACAAGTACATATCTCTGTAGTTTCTGCACTAATACCTTTTAAAATCTTGTATTCTGGGTAACCAACTGTTTGTATCTCTTTAAAATTTTCTAGCATTAGTTGATGCTTCTCAGACGCTTGCGCCTTTAACTTCTTCATTTGCAGCCTTGGGCTAAAAGGAAGCTGAATTTTACTTTCCATTATTTTGCCATTTCATCAGGTTATATTGTTCTTATTTTAGAATATAAAAATTAAGGTTCTATTAAATAGGATGTTACTAATAAAATTATGCTTTGTACTTAGCAAAAAATTGCAAATTGTTGAAAACTATCTTTCCCTAAGCCAAATTGTCATAGCTTATTCACATTTTCTAATGATTTAACGAACGCGCTTAATCTTGCGGGAATAAGTCACTGTAATTGTGAAGGTAAAAAAATATTTCTTTGCTCGATACAAAAACTCTAAGTTGGAAATACCTATTTTGAGTTGATATTTGTATAGTAATTTACTTGCTTATATTGGTAATGTGCTAAAATTAATGTTGACTTCCTAGGCACTTTATACAAAGTAAGTTTTAATCTATTTAGGCCTGAATTACAGAAGCAATTAGCCCTTTTCCCTAAATACTACACAGAGTTATCCACAGAAATTGTGAGTAAATAGTCATTATTGCAGATAGCATTAATTAATTATTAATTTAATGCTTGTATCTTTGACAAAAGTCCATACACCCCTTCACTGTTCTATAATTAACAATTTATATCTTATGAAATTAAATAATGGCTCTTATTACACATGTGAAAAGTATGTCGGCTACTAATTTTTAGTTAAATAATGCTAATTTTTTTTAGTACAGGCGCTGTAAATCACTATAAAAATTTTACGGCGTAATAATAATTAAATTTTTAATAACTTTTTGATTTTATTAGAGAAGGATAGCTAAATGAAGTTAGAGGCGTTTTTAAGCCAGCGACGCCTACCCATTGGCGCTGAAGTTGTTAATAATGGGGTACATTTCCGCGTGTGGGCCCCTAAAAGGAAAAAAATAAAACTCATTTTAAACCATGACCAAAGCGCTTCGCTAGTTTTACAAGCAGAAGGCAATGGCTATTTTTCTACTTTTGTTCCTAATGCTAAAGCTGGTGATCAGTATAGCTTTCAATTAGATAATAACAAAATACTCTACCCCGATCCTGCCTCCCGTTATCAACCGCAAGGACCTCATCAATCTTCTGAGGTCATTGATAATAAATCCTTCCAGTGGAGCGATCATAACTGGAAAGGCATCCAGAAAGAAGAAGCTATTATTTATGAAATGCATATAGGCACATTTACGCAGGAAGGAAATTGGCGAAGTGCTGCTAAGCAGTTAGATTATTTAGCTGAATTAGGCATTACAGTTATTGAGATGATGCCCCTTGCCGAATTTGCTGGCGAGTTTGGTTGGGGCTATGATGGCGTAGATTTATTTGCCCCTATGCATGTTTATGGTAGACCAGAAGACTTATGTCATTTTATCAATCGTGCACATGAATTAAATATTGCTGTTATTTTAGATGTTGTTTACAACCACTTAGGACCAGATGGTAACTACTTAAAGTTATTTTCAGATAATTACTTTTCTAAAAAGCATACTACCGATTGGGGAGATGCTATTAATTTTGACGATAATGCGGCTGAAGTGAGAGAATATTTTTTAGCCAATGCAAAATACTGGATAGATGAATATCATTTTGATGGTTTAAGAATAGATGCTTCACAAAATATTTATGATGATTCTAAACCACATATCTTGCAAGAAATAAGTGAAACTATTCGCCGTCAAGCGCCACACCGCATTATTTATCTTATTGCTGAAAATGAACCACAAGATACTAACTATTTAAAACCTATTAATGAAGATGGGTTTGGATTTGACGCACTTTGGAATGATGACTTTCATCACTCCGCGCAAGTACTGATGACTGGTAAACGCGAAGCTTATTACACTGACTATAAGGGCTGCCCTCAGGAATTTGTTTCTGTCAGCAAATATGGCTTTTTATATCAGGGACAATGGTATAAATGGCAGAAAAAACCGCGTGGAAAAAATACATTCGGTTTAGCGCCAACGTGTTTTATTAATTTTCTAGAAAATCATGATCAAATTGCAAATTCTGTTTACGGCGAGCGAATCCACACGAGAGCCAACCCAGGTATGTTACGTGCCATGACTGCTTTCTTATTTCTAGCTCCCCAAACTCCTTTACTATTTCAAGGGCAAGAATTTGCAACTTCAAGTCCTTTTAATTATTTTGCTGATCATAAGCCTGAAATAGCAAAACAAGTTTATTTAGGACGCCTTGAATTTTTTAAGCAATTTCCTAGTGTACGTACTCCTAAAGTACGAGCAGCCCTACCTAATCCAATTGAGAAAGAAACCTTTATTAAAAGTAAACTAAATTTAGCAGAGAGAAACCAGGAAATAAATCATACATGGTACCTGTTACATAAAGATTTAATTGCTTTAAGAAAAAAAGATTTAGTCTTTAAGGGCCGTACACCTAAACTTATAGAGGGGGCAGTTTTATCACATCAAGCTTTTCTTATTCGCTTTTTTAGTGAATATGGTGAACGATTAATGCTAATAAATTTAGGCTCGGATTTAGATCTAGATCCCGCACCAGAACCTTTATTAGCGCCTTACCCTAATCAGGTTTGGGAGCTATATTGGTCGAGTGAAGATCCTAAATACGGTGGGCGAGGAACTATTCCACCGACTAATAAAGGTAATTGGTATATACCTAGTTATTGCGCCCTCGTTTTACATCTCAAAGAGTTAACATGAAGCGAATTATTAGACATCATCATATTGCTAAGTACAAAGAAAAAGATAGCACCATAGGTAATGCTGCCGCCAATTTATTACGTGGTGAATGGTTAATCACCAATGGCTTAGGTGGATACGCTTCTAACTCGGTAGCTGGCATAACTACGCGTAAATACCATGGCTATTTAGTAGCAGCTCTACCACCCCCCTATGGCCGTACAATCATGCTTAATCATCTTCATGAAGAAGTTATTACAGACCAACAAGAAACATTTTTAATTAGTTGTCATGAGCAAAGTGACGGTAATATTTCTTTAGCTGGCATGAAATACTTACAAGAATTTTATTTAGATTATGGTTTACCTGTTTGGCGCTACAATATTGATGGCCTTATTATTGAAAAAAGAATTATTCTTATTCATCGACAAAATACAGTGCAAATTACCTATAAGCTTATTAAAGGTGCCGATAAAGTTTTTTTAAACATTCAGCCTTCTTTTAATTTTCGATCACATGATGCGCCTCTAAGCCAACATAATCAAAACCCCTATCAGATTTTAGCTACTGAAAATCGTTACGAAGTTACGCTTGATAATTACCCACCTATAAGGCTTTTTTTACATGGTCAAAATATTAAATTTATTCTACAAGGAAATACTATCCCGGATACCTATTATAGGATGGAGAAAAATCGTGGATATGAAGCTTTAGGAAAACTTTGGACACCTGGCTATTTTCATTTAGATTTATCGCAAAGTAGCTGTGCTACCTTTGTTGCTTCAACAGAAAATTGGGAAATCATTTCTGCACTTAAACCTGAAGCTGCTCAAAATGCTGAATACCAACGTCGCCAATATCTCCTTTCTATAGCGTCTCCTGCGGCAAAAAAAGGTATGGGAGCAGAACTTGTACTTGCCGCTGATAAATTTATTATTACACCACAAAGCCGTATAGAAGATGCTATTTTAGCCCAAGCAGAAGGTAATGAGGTATATACTATTATTGCGGGATATCATTGGTTTACCGACTGGGGGCGCGATACCATGATTTCCCTAGAGGGGTTAACACTTTGCACTGGTCGCTATAAAGAAGCATTATGGATTTTAAAAACGTTTACTCATTATGTAAAAGATGGCCTCATACCTAATATGTTCCCCGAGAGAGAGCATGAAGGGTTGTATCATACTGCTGATGCAACATTATGGTTTTTCCATGCCCTTGATCGATACTTAGCTATTACTAATAATTATTCGGAGTTACCTTATTTTTTACCTACTTTAAAGTGTATTGTTCAATTTTATGAGCAAGGAACACGTTTTAATATTGGTATGGATCCTAATGATGGGCTCATTAAGCAAGGTCAAGAAGGTTTTCAATTAACCTGGATGGATGCTAAAGTTGGAGATTGGGTAGTAACCCCCAGGCGAGGAAAAACAGTTGAAATTAATGCCTTATGGTTTAATGCTTTAAAGTTAATGGCAGAATGGACTAAAGCAGACGATAAAGAAGTCAAGGAGTATTACAATAGATTGGCGTTAAAAGTTTATCATTCTTTTAATGAAAAGTTCTGGCTTGCTGACCAACATTATCTTTACGATGTTATAGAAGGTGAAAAAGGTAACGATGCAGCATTAAGACCTAATCAACTTTTTGCAATATCTTTAAAATATCCTGTTTTAGAAAAAAAACGCTGGAATGAAGTAATCGATATTTGTGAAAGAGAATTATTAACACCTTTTGGATTACGCTCACTAGCACCTAACCATCCGGATTATAAACCTCGTTATGATGGTGATTTAAGAGCACGTGATGCTGCTTATCACCAGGGAACCGTTTGGGCATGGCTAATCGGACCCTTTATTGATGCTTGGCTTAAAGCCTATCCCAATCAAAAAACGAAAGCGCGCCAATTTTTAGCAGGCTTTGAACATCATTTAGAAGACTCTGGCGTAGGCTCGATTAGTGAAGTGTTTGATGCGCTAGAGCCCTATACGCCACGAGGCTGTGTAGCACAGGCTTGGAGCGTGGCAGAAGTCTTAAGGGCTTGGATAAAAACAGCCCCTCTTACCAAGATAAAATAAAATAGCAGTATCTACTAAGCTCTATAGCTCAATACTAGCTGCTTAGCCTTCAGTAACCAAGTGACAAAAATTTGGTTATTTTTATAAGAGCTAAGTTTAATATTTAAACTTTGAATACGATAAGGTGCATGATTATCATCAGCAGTCAGTTTAATAAGTAGAACAGAAAAATCTATATTCAAACCTAATTCAGGAACATAAATTTGTTGGTTAATACGCCAGCAAAAATTGTTTCCACAGTAACCGGTATAAACTATTTTAGGAGCTGTTAATGGCTTAGGATGTAAGGTAATCTTTTTTTCTTTAATTTCGTTAATTTTGTCTTGAAAAAAACTACGCATCATAAACCAGGCAGCTGGATAATAATTTTTACTAACTTCGTTAACATCAGCAGTACTATCATCATAACTTGCCGATAAAGTAGTTAGTAATACCTGCTGCGTCCAACTTGCAACATCTTGCTCTTTTCTATCCTCAGCACGTACAAATAAGGAGATTAAAAAAGAACAAAGTATAATAAGCCACAACAAATAACCTTTTTTCATCTTGAAGTCCTTTCCTCAATGAAAACTAATTTAAGTTGCATTATTTGAAGACTTTACCTAACTATTATAAACTTGGCACAAAAATAGATGATGTGCAAATTAATGATTTCTCTTTAATATTTAATAAATAACATGCCTAATAACCCTCCTCGATTATTATCTTTAGATGTGTTTCGCGGGATTATTGTTGCCATGATGATTATAGTTAATAGTCCCGGCAAATATCCCACCTACTCTTGGCTTGCCCATTCTTCTTGGAATGGTTGTACGCTTGCAGACTTAATTTTTCCATGGTTTATTTTTATTGCAGGCGTATCTTGTGTATTTCAACTTTCTTCATTAAAAGAACAATTACCCTTTAATGTTTTAGTCATCAAAATTATTAAACGCAGTATTATAATTTTTGCAATTGGTTTGCTATTAAATGCTTTCCCCTATCATTTTGATTTAAACTCGTTGCGCTTTTACGGGGTGCTACAACGGATAGCTATTTGTTATTTTTTTGCTGCTATATTATTTTTAACAACAAAAGTATATACGCAATTTTTTATTTTTATTTTATTACTAGTCAGTTATTGGCTTATTAACCTTGTTTTACCGGGTTACACAGGCGATAGCTTAACACCTGAGTTTAATATTCCAGCTTTAATAGATAGAGCTTTATTCTCGGAAGCTCATTTATATGGAAAATACTATGATCCTGAGGGTTTATTAAGCACTATATCTTCATTGGCTACGGTCTTACTCGGTAATCTTGCTGGTTATTGGCTAGTAGGAGCGTATCAGAAAAATTTAAAGCTTTTAGGTCTAATAACAGCGGGGTTTCTTGGAATACTTTTAGGTTGGCTATGGAGTTTCTGGTTTCCCATTAATAAATCGTTATGGACGAGTTCTTATGTATTGTGGACCGGAGGCTTGGGGCTATTTGCTTTCGCAATTTGTTATTGGTTCCTTGAAATAAAACAGTGGCAAAAATGGATTTATCCTTTCAAGGTTTTTGGCTTAAATGCTTTATTTGCCTATACTTTGCATATTTTTCTGTTAAAGATTCAAATTGTTATTTCTATTCCTCATAACGGCAAAACAAGTAATTTAAAAACATTTTTAACAGAAAATTTGTTTAGTTACTCTTCAGCAGAGAATGCCTCATTAAGTTATGCCATAATTTATACGATAGTTTGTTTAATACTAACTATTATTACGCAAAAACTTAGTTTTTTTAAATTAAAAAGTCAGAGATACTTAAAAAATTAAAGAACCTAGTCTCGGCCTTAGCCTAATAGCACTAGCTTAAAAAAACGGTCATATCCGCACAGGTTAAAATTTATCTTACAGGCACTGTAGTTAAATAGAAATGGATTCCCGCCTACGCGGGAATGACAAGTTATTTTTCAAAATAGTGCTAACTTAAAACACTGTCATTTCCGCGCAGGCGGAAATCTATCCCCATATTGGCACTGTGCCTGGAGAATAATAAATTCTTACCTACGTGGGAATAACAGGGTCATTCTTCCCAATAATACTAACTTAAAACACTGTCATTTCCGCGCAGGCGGAAATCTATCCCCATACTGGCACTGTGCCTGGATAATAATAAATTCTTACCTACGTGAGAATAACAGGGTTATTCTTCCCAATAATACTAACTTAAAACACTGTCATTTCCGCGCAGGCGGAAATCTATCCCCATATTGGCACTGTGCCTGGAGAATAATAAATTCTTACCTACGTGGGAATAACAGGGTCATTCTTCCCAATAATACTAACTTAAAACACTGTCATTTCCGCGCAGGCGGAAATCTATCCCCATATTGGCACTGTGCCTGGAGAATAATAAATTCTTACCTACGTGAGAATAACAGGGTCATTCTTCCCAATAATACTAACTTAAAACACTGTCATTTCCGCGCAGGCGGAAATCTATCTTAATATACGCACCATGCTTATATAAAAGTACATCCCCGCCCACATCAGAATGCAAAGCAATTTTTAAATTAGTGCTATCGACCTTAGCCCAATAAATAGATCTTTTGTCAGGCCAAGGCCGGACTTACAGTGATTAATAGATTTTCGATTTAAGCATAATTAGTTTGTAAAGTTTTCTTGAAAGCCAATATATGTTGATAAGCTTCATCAATTCTAGCTCGGCTAATCTCCCCTGACTTTACTTTAGCTTCAATAATATTAATTATCTCTTCGGGATCTTGAAGGTTATCTACTAATTGATTACCAAATATAAACATGTCAGCACCAGCATTGATAGCTAAGGTTAATGCTTGTTCAAGTCCATAGTGATCACTAATAGCTTTCATTTGCATATCATCAGTAATGATGACACCATTAAATTTAAGCTGCTTGCGCAAAAGATTAGTTAAAATGTCATAAGATAGTGTAGCTGGCAGACCTGTTTTATCGAGTTGGCGGTTAACAACATGCGCTGTCATTATCATACCACAGGCTTGATTTCCGTTTAAAAGCATTTCATAAGGTAATAATTCATAATTTTGCCAAGTATCGGTAACATCGACAAAACCTAAATGCGAATCTGCTGTTGAACTACCATGACCTGGGAAATGTTTATAAGCACATTGCACATTATGATTTAAAAATTGCTTTGAAAAAAGATGCGCATAATTAGCTACTTGTTGCGGTTCAGCAGAAAAACTACGCTCAAATTTACCAATAACTGGATTATCGGGGTTAACATTAACATCAACTACTGGTGCAAAATCTAGATTTAGGCCTGAGTTTTGTAGCGTTTCAGCCATAGTTTCTGCCTCTCTATCAGCCTCATCTAATGGTAGCTTAGCAACTTCAGCTGCCGTTTTTGTCACAGGAAAGCCGTATCTTTCCTTTAAGCGGTTTACTTTTCCACCTTCATAATCAACTGAAATGAGCAAAGGAAGTTGAGGACGATGATGTTTTAAATTGGCTAGGTAGTTTAAATGTTCTAAGTCAGTAGTTAGCTTTTTAACTTGCTCGGGACTTTCTATGTTTTTATCATAGGTTTTTGTGGCAACATTATAATCAAATAAAATAACTCCGCCGATATTACTTTTATCAATTATTTTTGTAATTAATGAATCTTTTGTAATAGTTTTACCATTAAATCCAATCACTAACATCTGGCCAATTTCTTCGCGTAAACTTAAAGGTAAATTCGGCGATTCTGCATAAGAAAATTCATTTAAAAATAATGAGAAGAATAAGATAAATAAAAGACGACACTTCATTAGCTTAAAACCAAGTTACAAAAGTGCCAAATATGATACATAATTGTCATTAAATAGTCAAAATATAGATCAATTTAACTGAAAAATTTTGCAGTCTCTGCGAAACAGTTTATTTATATAAGTTAGATTTTTCGCATCTAGATAAGATATAAGTAATCAGAATTTATTGTGGTAACGATGGAAAATAAGTATTATAAATTTTAAGATAGCTTCCATCTTTTTCCATTTGTAAGAGTTGCTGATTAATTTGATTAACTAAACCTGTATTCTTGGGAAGAGACATAACACAAATACCTTCTCCTAGCGGTGTCTCTGTGTCTAAGTTTTGTAATTGATCACCAGAAGTCATAACCCAATATCTTGCACTAATATAATTTAAAAAAGCCGCAGCAATTTCATTATTATTTAAAGCCGTAATGACATCTTCAATGTCGTTATATTGTTGAATTACAAATAAGCCCGGGAAATTTTGTAACATGTAATCATAATATGGCCCTTGCTTTTCCTCAGTCATAAGAATGCCAACCGCTGTACCTTTTAAATCATTTATTGATTGATACGTGGCTCCTTTCTTGATTATAAATTGACCTTTACTAAGTAAATATGGCAAGCTAAAAAGATAATTTTGTTTAAGTTTTGCTGAGGCAGTAATACCGCCGACTGCTATATCAATACTACCCGAATTCAATGATGAAAATAGGCGGTAATAATCCATAGGTATAATCGAACATTCTTGATTTAGATTTTTACAGATAGTTTTAATAAGTTGAATATCAAAACCACTATCACTTGATAAAACAAAAGGTGGATAAAAAAACAGTGTTCCTACTTTAATTCCAGCAAAACTCGGTGCTATTAAGCAGAAAAGTAAAAAACCTAGTAATTTGTTACGCAGCAATGACATGCTTTGTTTTCCTTAACAAATTAGTTTTAAAAGTTCACAACTGCATCTAAAAGCGCTACATTTTAAGCTTAAGCTGTGAACGGTTATAATTATTTTCCTATTGAGATTTTATTGCTACAAATATCAAATAATCTAGATTATTTGATTATCGACAATAAATCCTAAATTAATTAATGATAAGTTTAGCCTATAATAGACTGCTTGATTATTGAAGCTCATTAATTGCTACTGCGCAATCAAACTACTAATTGCTTTTAACCAACCTTTAAAATTAAGTTCAATTTGTTCATAATTAGTTTCTGGTAAGCATTCATGCTCAACCTGCCAACTTTGCTTAAGTGCCTTAATTGATGTTAATTCACCACAACCTATTGCTGCTAATAAGGCGGCACCTTGTGCTGTTGTTTCAATATCTTTAGGGCGTTGCACGCTTAATTGGCACTGAGAAGCTAAAAACTGTAATAACCAGCGATTTACTGTCATCCCACCATCAACACGCAAAATTTTCATCTCAAGGTTGCTATCGCTTTGCATACATTCTAAAACTTGTCTTGTTTGATAACAGATGCTTTCTAATGCTGCTCGCGCAAGGTGAGCACGGTTACTTGTTCGAGTTAGTCCCAAAATTATAGCGCCACTGGTAGTAAGCCAATAAGGTGCGCCTAGGCCATTAAAAGATGGAATTAAATAGACTCCTTCATTACTCTTTATACTCTTAGCTAACTCTTCTGACTCAGCAGCGCAAGTTAATAACTTTAGTTCATCACGTAACCACTTGATGGTTGTACCAGCATCATAAATACTTCCTTCTAACCCATAAGTTAATTGTCCTTTAATTTTATAAGCAATTGTAGTAATTAAATTGGCCGAATTGATTGGCCTATTGCCTGTATTCATTAATAAAAAAGCACCTGTACCGTAAGTTGCCTTTATCATGCCATCATCAATGCAGCGTTGCCCGACTAACGCTGCTTGCTGATCACCTGCAACGCCGGTAATAGGTATCGAAAAACCTAATAAGGCTTTATCAGTAGTACCAAAATGATCATCACAAGCTTTAACTGCAGGCAGTATAGTTGGGTTAACTTCAAAAAGATCAAGCAACTCATGATCCCAAGTTTGTTTAAAAATATTGAACATTAATGTTCGAGAGGCATTGGTTATATCAGTGGCATGTACAGCTCCCTTAGTAAGACGCCAAATTAAAAAACTATCAATAGTCCCAAAAGCAAGATTATAGCAAGAAGCAAGCTTTTGAGCTTGCGGACAGTTTTTTAACAGCCACCACAATTTACTTGCCGAAAAATAAGGGTCGGGAAATAAACCGGTTTTTTTCTTAATTAGAACTTTATCTAAAGAGTTACAAAAATCCTCTGTACGCCTATCTTGCCAAACAATGGCTGGATATAAGCATTGACCTGTTTGCTTATCCCAAATTAATGTTGTTTCACGCTGATTTGTAATGCCACAAGCTATTAATTTATTTTTATCAATTTGCTCAGTAACATCTTTAATGGCCTGTAAAGTTTTTGTCCATATTTCTTCTGGACAATGTTCTACCCAACCAATCTTTGGATAAAATTGTAAAATATCATATTGACTAACAGCGATTAATTGCCCCGACAAAGTATAAATCATCGCCCGTGTACTACTTGTTCCCTGGTCAATAGCCAAAAGATATTTCTGCATTGCTTTCTATTTCCTAAATATAAAGGTAGTATTAATTGATTTTACATACTTTTTTAGCAAGGCAAAAACATGACGAAGTTTTTTGATCTCGCTGTTATAGGTGGTGGAATTAATGGTTGCGGTATTGCTGCTGATGCAGCCTTACGTGGCCTATCTGTAGTCTTAATAGAAAAAGATGATATTGCTTCTAAAACTTCTTCTAGCAGTAGTAAGTTAATTCACGGTGGTTTAAGATACCTTGAATATTATGATTTCTCGCTAGTAAAAAAAGCACTTGACGAGCGACAAACATTACTCTCTTTAGCGCCTCATCTTATTAAGCCATTACCATTTGTTCTACCTTATTTATCTTCTATGCGTCCTATGTGGTTACTACGTTCAGGTTTATTCATATATGATAATTTAAGTCGTAGAAATAAATTACCTAAAAGTAAACTAATTAAACGTCAAACATCATTACCCTATTTTTTACCTTTGCAAGATCATTTAAATAAAGGATTTTTATTTTATGATTGCCATACAGATGATGCGCGTCTTACTTTAGCTAATGCCCTACAAGCTAAACAACATGGTGCTTTAATTTGCCCTTATACCGAACTAACACAGGCAACATCTAAAGATGGTTTTTGGCACTTAACTTTACAAAATGCACAAGGTGAATCTAAATTATGCCAAGCTAAAACCCTTGTAAATGCTACTGGGCCTTGGGTTCCTTCATTAAATAAGCTATTAAATATAGATGACCATTATCCATTATCTTTAATTAAAGGTAGCCATCTTGTTGTTCCTAAACTCTATGAAGGTAACTATGCTTACTTATTACAAAATATCGATAAGCGAATTGTATTTATAATTCCTTACTATCAATACTCATTAATTGGTACAACAGATGTACCTTTCACTGGTGATTTAGACGTAGTTAAGATTAGCGGTGAAGAAAGAGATTATTTGCTTAACTTAGTTAACAACTATTTTAAACCAATTTTAACCCCTAAAGATATTGTGCATAGCTGGAGTGGTGTGCGTCCTCTTCTTGCTAATCAAGATCATTCTCCACAAGCTTTAAGCAGAGATTATTCCTACCATTATACAGCGCTACCAGCGCCTGCTGTGACCATTTATGGTGGTAAAATTACTACTTATAGACAGTTGTCTAGAGAAGCAGTTAATCAACTTAAACCTATTTTTCCGCATTTAAAACCGTCTATAACGCATAAAATACCACTTCCAGGCGCTACTTTTAAAGAGTTGTCCTTTAGTGATTACATTAAATATGCGCATCAAAAGTACCAATGGCTTCCAGATGGCATGCTAACTCGCCTACTAAATACGTATGGTACTAACATAGAAAATTTCCTAGGTGATTGTCAATATTTAAATGATCTTGGTCAAGACTTTGGTTTTGGTTTATTTCAACGTGAAGTAGATTATTTGTATACTCATGAATGGGCAAAACAGGTAGAGGATATTCTATGGCGACGCACTAAATTGGGGTTTGTTTTTACTGAATCATTTAAAGAGAGACTTGCTAACTATTTAGCAATAAAAAATTAATAAGTAAGTAACCTATCTATTTTTATATCAAACAGCGATTTCAAACTAAATATCACTATCAGTTAGGCCTTTTCTCATCCATTGAAAGATATACGGATAAGTTAGTTCTCACCTTTATCAATAGCTTCACGAATAGCAGTTATATCTGCGGCAATAGCTTGGCTAAGCAGTTCATTTAACGCAGATTCAGGCAAACTACCTGAATCTGAATAAATAATTATGCCTTGTTTAAAGATCATAAGATGGGGTATTGAGCGAATTTGAAAAGCCTCTGCTAACTCTGGCTCTTTGGCTACATCTACCTTAGTAAACATAACTGTAGGATTTTTTTTAGCTATTTGCTCATATACCGTAGCAAATTGCTTACAAGGTGCGCACCAATCAGCCCAGAAATCTACAAAAACAATTTCATTTTGATCAATTACTTGCTCTAACTCGGAAGAATTAGTGTTTATTAACATGCTGTATTTCTCTCGGCATTTTTATCTTTGTCAAGTATAGCAAGAATATTATTAAAAATTGTATCTGTATTGCCTAAGCCGCTTACACGATGAAAACTAGGAGCATCTATATTTGTAGTTTTAGCCCACTCTTCATAATATTTAACCAACGGCTCTGTTTGTTGATGATAGACATCTAAGCGTTTAGCAATAGTTTCTTCTTTATCATCATCACGTTGAATTAATGGTTCGCCAGTTATATCATCAACTTCGTCTACTTTTGGCGGATTAAATTTAATATGATAAACTCGTCCTGAAGCAACATGAACGCGTCTGCCACATAATCTATCCATAATTTCGTTATCTGGAACTACAATTTCAATAACATGATCTAGATTTATATTGGCCTTCTTTAATGCTTCAGCTTGAGGTAGCGTTCTTGGAAACCCATCAAAGAGAAAACCATTTTGACAGTCAGGCTGTTTTAAACGTTCTTTAACCAAGCCTATAATAATATCATCAGAAACTAATTTGCCAGCATCCATCACTGCTTTAGCATTTTTACCCAGTTCAGTCCCGGCAGCAATAGCTGAGCGCAACATATCACCAGTAGAGATCTGTGGTATTTTAAAATATTTAATCAACTTCAGGGCCTGAGTACCTTTTCCAGCACCGGGGCTACCTAATAACATTAAACGCATTAATTAGCTCCTAATTATGACTTAAATCTACCTTAACAACTTATATTGAATCAAACAGCCTAGGCTTACACTTGAAACTATCATTTATAACCATAATTTCTTTAAAATTTAAATATCTTACTCCTTGTTTATCATCTACTACGACTCGCTTGAAAAATGTAGCCCTCTGCATGATCTACTAGATTCCGCGGCTAAACCGCGGAACGTAGGCGGCAGAGGATGTTCAGATTTTCCTACACGACTCGCTTGAAAAATCTAGCCCCTGCATGCTCTACTAGATTCCGCGGCTAAACCGCGGAACGTAGGCGGCAAAGGATGTTCAGATTTTCCTACACGACTCGCTAGAAAAATCTAGCCCCTGCATGCTCTACTAGATTCCGCGGCTAAACCGCGGAACGTAGGCGGCAAAGGATGTTCAGATTTTCCTACACGACTCGCTAGAAAAATCTAGCCCCTGCATGCTCTACTAGATTCCGCGGCGAAACCACGGAACGTAGGCGGTAGAGGATGTTCAGATTTTCATATCTGAACCTTGTTGATATATAAAGCTCAACGAATTAAGTGTCCAACTATGTTTTTCTATAATCCTCTACATCCTATGGTTTTAAAATGTCCTGCGTTTCGCTCCAATAGCTTCCTACACTTCAACCCAACAGTTTCCTATGTACTGCTTTAACAGTTTCTTATATCTTGCTCCAATAGTTTCCTACGTCCCGCTTCAATAGTTTCCTACGTCCCGTTCAACATTTTCCTACGTCCCGCGACTCGTTCGCGGGATCCAGTTTCGCCATAGCTAATAATTTAGGCGGTAACTGTAAAGCAAACTTTAATTAATGACAACGACTTAATTGCGCATGATATATTTCTGCACGCCCACTTACCTTTTGGGCTACCTGCATTAGCCAAGGTTTTTTCAAGTAAGTACTACGT
Organism: Legionella sp. D16C41; assembly: GCF_048541585.1. Classification (NCBI taxonomy): domain Bacteria; kingdom Pseudomonadati; phylum Pseudomonadota; class Gammaproteobacteria; order Legionellales; family Legionellaceae; genus Legionella; species Legionella sp. D16C41. The sequence continues at coordinate 1,852,638 of NZ_CP183303.1, forward strand.
TGGTAACCGCCAATTCCTTCATGATAAGCTAAATATAGATTATAGGCATCATTACGTGGAATTCCTGTACGCAAGTGGATTTGATTAATATACCAGCCAATAAAATCTACAGCGTCCGTAAAATCACTACGAGATGACCAAAATCGGCCATTATTTTTTCTATAAAGTGACCAAGTTGTTCGTAATGCTTGGGTATAACCATAAGCGCTAGAGGGCCGCTTCCAGGGAATTACCCATAATATTTTTGTGCGTTTTGGACGAGCACGGCCATCAAATTTTGACTCTTGATGAATAATCGCCATTTGTACAGAAACAGGTACTTTCCAACGGTGCATAACCTCTCTTGCATCCCTATACCAGCCAGGGTATTGCTTAAAAATATAACAAAGATTATCAACATTACGCGGTGGATGTTTAACACAGGCGGCTAGCAAACATAGAGAGCTTACCACCACAAGGCGCAAGAAAAGATTCATTAAGGAAACAAATTAATTTGAGAATAAGTGTATTAGTAGCAAAAAAGTCCTTGAAATAAAACTCTCTTGATAAAAAATTCATAATTTAATTTTATTAGACCTCTTGCATAACCTGTTTATTTTGCGTGAGTGCAAGGTACCAGGATTTTGAGGAGCGGAGTTTACATGGTGTAAATGAGCACCAGAGAAACCCTTGCAACGCAGCAATCGCGTAAAATAAACAGGTTATGCAAGAGGTCTATTGTATCTAAAAAATACCATGTTAAAATCTTAATTTATTAATAACTTACAGTATAATACCGTTTATTAAGCTCTATAGTGATAAGTAGTAAATAAATGACTCTAACGTAGAATTCTATAAACTGCGCGTACAATATGATCTTAACAAACCGTATTATATTTATTGAGAACTTACTTGAATATTTTAGTTTTCGACATTGAAACTATTCCTGATATTGAAACTGGCAGAAGATTATATAACTTACATGATTTATCTGACCAAGATACAGCAGCAGCGATGATTGCTTTAAGAAAAAATAAAACGGGTAATGATTTCTTGCCACATTATTTGCAAAAGGTAGTTGCGATTTCATTAGTTATTCATCAGGGGCAGCAGTTTAAAGTGTGGTCTTTGGGCAGTGAACAAGCAGATGAAAAAGAATTAATTACTCGCTTTTTTACAGGTCTAGATAAATTTACACCAACCTTAATTACTTGGAATGGCAGTGGTTTTGATTTGCCAGTTTTACATTATAGAGCTCTACTACATGGCATTAGTGCCCCAACTTATTGGGAATATGGTGAAAACCAACAAACATTTCGCTTTAATAATTACTTAAACCGCTTCCACTATCGCCATCTTGATTTAATGGATGTTTTAGCAGCTTACCAAAATAAAGCATTTGCACCTCTAGATGAGATTGCTGCTATGCTAGGTTTTCCCGGAAAAATGGGAATGAGCGGTGCAAAAGTTTTTGATAGTTATTTAGCTGGAGACTTATCAGGTATTCGTAATTATTGTGAAACCGATGTGCTAAATACCTACTGTGTTTACCTTCGTTTTGAATTAATGCGCGGGGTCTTTAACAAAGAGACCTATGATACAACTATTAATCATTTAAAAAATTATTTAGCAAGTAACTCGCACAAGCCACATTTTCAAGAATTTTTATTTAAAATGGAGCAGAATTCAGGCATTAATAAAGAAATTTAGAGCTTATAAGATTCATATTTATTTATAAAAATAAAATTAAAAACTAGTGAAAGTAAAACAGAACTAGCTAGGTAAACATATTGGTAGAGTTAAGCTAAGCAGCATTTTTTACTAATAAAGCTAATAAGCAACAATTAACGTAATATTTTTCTTAATAGCCAAGCATCTTCTTGACCATTTGCATCTTGATAATAACTTTTTTTAATAGAATCTTTTTGAAAACCAAATTGCTGATATAAGTTAATTGCTCGTTGATTACTAGGCCGAACTTCTAAAATAATACTATCTATCGCGCTATCGTTTAACTTATCAATACTTGCTTGTAGCAAATATTTGCCTAAACCTTCTCCCTGTCTGGTTGGTGCAATACATAAATTTAAGATATGGTAAACGGTTAATGTTTGGCGCGAAATAATATAGCCTAGAACACACTTTTTATTCTCAAGCTCTTCTTCTAGCACTTGGCAATCATAGCCAACTAGTACGCAATCACTGATTATATCTCGACTCCAAGGCGCTTGATGCCCTTTCAATTCAATGCTATATACTTCATCTATATCTGCAAATTGCATTGGACGAACCGTAAGCATAGAGAGCTCTCTTAGCATAAATAGTTAATGACAGATAATAAAAATGTAGCTAATTATTTTACGTATTGAAATGCCTGCTTAAAATTATTGTATTTTAATTTAGCAGCAAGTAAAAAACTTCATATAAACTGCTTAGAAAGCTACGTATTTAACTAAAATTCTAAAGGAATTTCATATGAGATAATTATACTCATAAGTTAGATTAGGCTGTAATTGATACAGCCTAATGTTCTATTATAGATTATTTTTTCTTCTTTTTTGGTAAATATAAATCTGTAATAGTACCTTCGAAAGCCTCAGCAGCTTGTCCTACTGATTCAGATAAAGTAGGATGAGGGTGAATTGTTAAAGCAATATCTTCTACATCACAGCCCATTTCAATAGCTAAAGCAGTCTCAGCAATTAAATCACCTGCGTTTATTCCAACAATACCAGCGCCTAAAATACGATTAGTGGTTGGACAGAACAATAGTTTAGTCATGCCTTCTTCTCGACCCATACTTAAAGCCCTGCCACTTGCAGCCCAAGGGAATACGCCTTTTTCATAAGCAATTCCTTTTTCTTTTGCTTCTTTTTCTGTTAATCCAGCCCAGGCTACTTCAGGATCAGTATAGGCAACGTTTGCAATACATTTAGGAGCAAACTCATGTTTCATACCAGCAATAACTTCTGCTGCAACTTTACCTTCAGGTATTGCTTTATGGGCTAACATAGGCTGACCAACCACATCCCCAATTGCAAAAATATGAGCAACATTAGTCCGCATTTGCTTATCAACAGGAATAAAGCCACGTTCATCAACATGAACACCTGCTTTTTCAGCGCCAATAGACTTACCATTTGGCCTTCTACCTACAGATACCAGAACTTGTTGGAAACATAAAGGCTGATCTGTTTTATGCTCTCCTTCCATGCTAACATAAATACCATCTTTTTTAGCTTCCATGCCTGTGACTTTAGTTTTTAACAAAAAGTTAACACCTTTTTTACTCATTCGCTTTTGCAATACTGTAACTAAATCGGTGTCAGCACCTGGGATAAGCTGATCCATAAATTCAACTACTGTGACTTTTACACCTAGCGCTGAATAAACAGTAGCCATTTCAAGCCCAATAATACCTCCACCTAAAACTAGCAAATCACCTTTAATATTGGCCAATTCTAGAGCGCCAGTTGAGCTAAAAATACGTGGATCTTCAGGAATAAAAGGTAAATTAATTGACTCACTACCTACCGCAATAATGGCATTAGTAAAATCAATCGTTTGCTCATTATCATTAATGGTAAGTTGATTGGGGCTTGTAAATTGTGCAGTTCCTTTAACTACTTGAACTTTACGTTGCTTAGCAAGTGCTTTTAAGCCTCCGGTTAGTTTACCTACCACGGAATTTTTCCAAGCAACGAGTTTTTGATTATCAAAGCTCGGTTCACCAAATGTTACACCCTGCGCTGCCATTTCATGAGCTTCCTCAACAACTTTAGCAATGTGCAGAAGCGCTTTAGATGGAATACACCCTACATTAAGACATACACCACCTAAAGAATCATATCGTTCTACTAAAACTACTTTTTTTCCTAAATCAGCAGCACGAAAAGCCGCAGTATAGCCACCAGGACCACTACCAATAACGACTACATCTGCTTTAATACTCTCACTCATTACGGCCTCATTATTAAGTTAATTCAAATAATCTAAATTTATCTTTCTCACTTTGCTTAAAGTCTATACGCTATAAAACTATGCGACGAATATCGCTAAGTAGCTCAGCAATATAGCGCGTAAATCGAGCCGCTTCAGCTCCATCTATAACGCGATGATCATAAGAAAGGGATAAAGGCAGCATCAATCTTGGTTTAAACTCATTATTAATATAAACCGGCTTTATAACAGAGCGTGATAAGCCTAGAATGGCAACTTCAGGACTATTTACAATAGGGGTAAAAGCCGTACCACCAATCCCACCTAAACTTGAAATAGTAAAACAGCCCCCGCTCATATCCATAGGCGTAATTCCTTTTTCCCGCGCACGTTGGCTGACTTCGGCCATTTGTCGAGCGATTTCACTGACTGTTAGCTTGTCAATACCTTTAAGGACTGGGACTACAAGCCCATTTGGAGTCTCAACTGCAATACCTATATTAAAATATTTTTTATAAATTAAATTCTCCCCAGTATTATCAAGGGAGGCATTAAATTGAGGGAAGGCAAGCAATGCTTTACTAACTACTTTAGTTACAAATGCCAAGATTGTTAACTTAAAACCTGCCTGTTTTGCGGTATCTGACTCAGCTTTTCTAAAGCTTTCTAATTCAGTAATATCTGCCTCATCAAATTGAGTCACATGCGGAATAGTTAACCAAGAACGATGAACATTTTGACCAGTTAAGCGCTTTATTTTATTGAGTGGTTTTGTTTCAATATCACCAAACTTACTAAAATCAATTATAGGTGCTTGTGGTAGAGAAAATTGGCCAGTATTGTTTTGCGTCTCTGCTAACTTAGCTTTTATGTAAGATTGTACATCTTCTTTAGTTATTCTTCCTTTACGACCTGTTCCTTTTACTTTAAATAAATTTACGCCTAATTCTCTAGCCATTCTTCTAACAGAAGGACCTGCAAATACCTCTGCAGCTGAATCGTTGAAATTTTCCTCCTCTTCCTTAACTAATTTAGCAGTTGAGGATGAAGTTTCTACTGATACTGGTTGTTGTGCTTCTGATTCTTCGTTTTTTACAGCATTATTTTTAGATGACTGTAGTTCTGAAGCTCTTTGCTCTTGCTTTACTTCTTCCCTTGTCTGCAAAGTTAAAATCAAAGTACCTTGAGACACTTTATCGCCAACCTTGATGGCCATTCTCTCTACTATACCTGCAGCAGGTGCCGGAATATCCATAGTTGCTTTATCACCTTCTAAGGTAATTAAAGCTTGTTCTTTTTGAATATTATCACCAGCCTTAACCATGACCTCAATAACGTCAACATCAGTTGCTCCACCAATATCAGGGATCACAACCTCTATGGTCTTTACTTCTGCAGCTGAGGGAGTATTGCTATTTTCTTTATTAGCCTGCTCCTCACCAGGAGCTAATTTTTCCGAAGTTTGTTTAGCAGATTCATCTTTAGTCGCTGTTTCAGGCGCTGCTTTCTCGCTATGACTTAATTGTCCTTCAGCCGCCAACGTTAAAATAATATCGCCTTCACTAACCTTGTCACCTACTTTTACTAATACTTTATTTACTTTTCCTGCTTGTGCTGAGGGAATCTCCATGCTTGCTTTATCTGACTCTAAAGTAACTAAAGAAGTGTTAACATCAATTTCATCACCAGGATGCACTAAGATTTCAATAACATCTACATTTGTAGCTCCACCAATATCGGGAACTTTTATTTCAATTTCATCTGTCATGTTTATCCTCTGCCATAGACGCTTAAGTCTCATGTCATTTATTTCGTACGATTACAGGTATAAGCATTTATTAAAACCTGACGTAGGTTGGGCCTTAGCCCAACCTACATATCCATTATGTAATGGTATAAGTCCGTTAATGGTTCGCCGGATTTAGCTTATCAACGTTAATATCGTAACGTTTTATTGCATCACTAACGACACTCTTTGGTAAATCACCTTCTTCAACTAATGCTTCTAATGCCGTCAGAACTATAGATTTTGCATCGACTTCAAAAAAATATCTTAGGCGCTCTCGCGTGTCACTACGACCATACCCGTCAGTACCTAATACTTTATATGCAGAAGGTACAAAAGACCGAATTTGATCTGCATATAAGCGCATATAGTCAGTTGCTGCTACAACAGGACCTCGACTATCCTTAAGTTGCTCAGTTACATAACTTTGACGTGGTTTTTCCTTAGGATGAAGTCTATTATAACGCTCAACAGCTAAACCATCGCGACGCAGCTCATTAAAGCTTGTTACGCTCCAAATATCAGCGGTTACTTTATAATCTTTTTCTAATAATTCAGCCGCTGCAATTACTTCCCGTAAAATAGTGCCACTGCCTAATAGTTGTAGATGCGCCTTACCTTTATTGGTATTATTTTTTAATCGATACATGCCTTTAAGAATACCTTCTTCAACACCCTTAGGCATTTCTGGATGACTGTAATTTTCATTCATAACTGTAATGTAGTAAAAAATATTTTCTTGATTAACATACATACGTCGTAAGCCATCTTGAATAATAACAGCTAATTCATAGGCGTAGGTTGGGTCATAAGTTACACAATTAGGAATAGTTGAAGCTAATATATGGCTATGTCCATCCTGATGCTGTAATCCTTCGCCAGCTAAAGTAGTACGGCCTGCAGTACCCCCTAATAAAAATCCTCGCGCCTGAATATCGCCAGCAGCCCAAGCTAGATCGCCAACGCGTTGAAAACCAAACATAGAGTAATAAATATAAAACGGAATCATTGCTAATTTATTAGAGCTATAAGACGTTCCTGCTGCAATCCATGAGCAAAAAGCGCCTGCCTCATTAATTCCTTCTTCGAGGATTTGTCCATCTTTTGCTTCACGATAATACATAACCTGTTCATGATCGACAGGCGTATATAATTGCCCTACAGGTGAGTAAATTCCTACCTGCCGGAATAAACCTTCCATGCCAAATGTACGACACTCATCAGGTACAATAGGTACGATTCTTTGCCCTATTTCTTTATCTTTTAATAACAAAGTTAAAATACGAACAAAGGCCATAGTAGTAGAGATCTCTCTATCACCACTGCTTTTTAATACAGGTTCAAAAAGAGATAAATCAGGAATTTTTAATGATTCAAAATCAGTCGTTCTAGCAGGTAAATAACCGCCTAAAGCTTCCCGCTGTTTACGCAAAAATTGTATTTCCGGACTATCGTCAGCAGGACGATAAAAAGGAATTTCAGTAATCTTATCATCACTAATTGGAATGCTAAATCGATCTCTAAAAGCACGTAACTGCTCAATTGACATTTTCTTTTGCTGATGAGTGATATTTTGGCCCTCACCAGCAGCACCCATGCCATATCCTTTGATGGTTTTTGCTAAAATAACAGTTGGTACACCTTGGCTTTCGACAGCCTGTGCATAAGCAGCATATACTTTTTGTGCATCATGCCCACCGCGATTAAGTCGCCAAATATCATCATCAGACATATGCTCGACCATTTTTTTAAGCTCAGGATATTGGCCAAAAAAATGTTCACGTACGTAGGCGCCATCATGTGCTTTATAAGCTTGGTAATCACCATCTACGCACTCTTCCATACGTTTTTGCATAATACCGTTTTTATCGCGGGCAAATAGATTATCCCAACGCCCCCCCCAAATAACTTTTATAACATTCCAACCAGCACCACGAAATAATCCTTCTAATTCTTGAATGATTTTGCCATTACCACGTACAGGGCCGTCAAGTCGTTGCAAATTACAGTTAACAACAAAAATTAAATTATCTAATTTTTCACGAGCTGCAATGGTTAAGGCACCAACCGATTCAGGCTCATCCATTTCACCATCGCCTAAAAATGCCCAAACTTTTCGACCTTCTAACTCTATTAAGCCACGGTTTTCTAAATACTTCAGAAACCTTGCTTGATAGATAGCCTGTAGTGGCCCAAGTCCCATTGATACAGTTGGAAATTGCCAAAAATCAGGCATAAGCCATGGATGTGGATAAGAAGATATTCCTTTCCCTCCTACCTCTTGACGAAAATTAGCCAGCTGCTGCTCTGATAACCTACCTTCAAGGAAAGCACGCGCATAAATACCTGGTGATGAATGACCTTGGATATAAACTAAATCGCCACCATGTTTACCATTAGGCCCTTTAAAAAAATAGTCAAATCCTACTTCATATAACGTAGCGGCAGAAGCATAGGAAGCAATATGACCGCCAAGCTCTGGAGCATATTTACCCGCCCGCAAAACCATTGCTACAGCATTCCAACGGATAAGGGCGCCAATTCGTTTTCCGACCCCTTCATCAGGTGGTATAAGCTTTTCTTCATGAGGCTTGATAGTGTTGCGATAAGGCGTATAAATAGTATTAGCGGTGCTTATACCCTTTGCACTAGCCATATTTTGCAGCTGGGTTAAAAGAAACGCTGCTCGTTCGCTACCGTCATTTCTTAACACAGATTGTAAGGCATCCAGCCATTCACGCGTTTCAATTGGATCAATATCATTAAATGTATCACTGGCCATGAATGTGTTCCTCATCTTAAGTCTTAATGGCAAACATGCACTGATCGTAGCTGCTTTGAAATTGCTCCAATACATGCTTGTACGCAAACTCGATAGTCTTGTCGACAGTTACAAGTTGGTTTGCTGCATTGTAGTGGATCACGATAAGAATTCAACTCACGAATAATCTCTCCACCTTTTACATACTGTTCATGTTGGTAGTATAAGTAGGATTCAGATGTTGACTGCTTGGAAAATGCCACACATTGTGGACAGCTATTACGGCAAGTTTTATTACAAGCTTGAGCGCGCTGTTCACAAACTACTGTACATAAGTTACAGGAAGCTTTAGTTTGCCCCAAAGGATAATGCGCACAAGAATTCATGAAAATGAATAAAAAAGCTAGTACACCACGCATGAAAATAGTCATTTAAGTATACTCACAATATTGAAATTTTTTCCTATTATAACCAAGTCGACAAAGTAAGTAAGGCAATTAACACTAAATATATAACTAGTGCATATTCCACTAAGCTTTGCGCATAAGGCAAGGTAACTATTTCCAGCTCTTGACTACGCGCAGCAAGTAAACCACCTGTACTTAATATTGCATCATTGTTTTTTGGAGAAGACAAAAAAACTTGCTGATAATAGTTAAATCCCTTCTGAAAATTTCCTACTAATAGGTAAAAGAGCAACGTTATCCTTGTAGTAGGCCAATCTAAAATATTAATTATATTTGTTGCAGCTACTTTCGTAATTTCATAGTGCATACATAAAGACACTAGTCGATAAAAAAGCACCCCAAGAGGGCCAGTTAGTATAAACCAAAAAATTACAGCAAAAAGCTGGTTATTAGCCTTAGCAAAATAATTTCCGGCTACTAGTTCATTTTCCAATTCATCCTTCGGTGTTTTGGTTGGATAAAATGGATTTTCTGGGCCAACACAATGATAAAATACAATAAAATTAATTATAAAACCAAAAATACCAAAAAATAACTGACCTAAAAGGAGCAATAAAACCCAAACAATCAGCATTAAGGGCAATATAATTAAAATTAAAGCAATATATGAGTTTTGAATAAATCTTACTTGCTGAAATTTACTAGTTAAATTTTCTACATAGTCTGAAAACCAATTAAAGCGAGTCGCAGAAAAAGCATGAATTAAATAACGTTCACTCAACAAGGTTAATATTATAATTAACAATTTCATGACTAATCCTTACGCATTTTCTCGGATAATGCAATTGGGGTTGGATACTTTAAAACGACCAAATAAGAAGAAACAATAAATGTTAAAATAGTTGTAGCCTGTATTAAATTTGACGCAACTTCCGAAATTAAATGCGTATTTAAAGCAATACTGGCAACCAGTAAAGAAAACTCACTAGTCTGTCCTAATCGTAAACCTACCTCTTTAGCTACTGTCTTTTTCTCTCCTGACTTAATAAGAAGATATTGGAATACTATTGGCTTAAGAACTAGCATCAAAATAGCAAGTAGGCAAGCTGGGATAATGACTTGTGCAACGAAACTAAAATTAAATGTAGCGCCAATCGAAAAAAAGAACATAACCAGAAAAAAATCTCTTAGCGGCTTAAGGCTTTCTGCAATATAAAGAGAGATAGGACTAGATGCAATGGCAACTCCTGCAACAAAAGCACCAATATCTTGCGATAAGCCTATTTGCTCTGCTAGAAATGAAAGCCCAAGGCACCAACCAATTGATAATAAAAAAACATATTCTTGTGTTCTATCAAACCGCGCGAGAAGCTTTACAAGTACATAGCGCTCAACCGCAAAAGCTAATAGAGTTAACGCTGGCAAAGCAAAACCAACTAAGGCAAAATCATTTAATGATAGGCCATCGCCTTGAGCACCATTTATTAGAATTAATACAATAATAGCAATAACATCCTGCATTAATAATACGCTAATCATTACTTCACCAGTGTGCTGATGATGTAATATGGTGGTTGGTAATAATTTTAAGCCAATAATCGTACTAGAAAACATCATTGTAGCGCCTAAAACCCATGCTTCTCCGACGCTAAGCCCAAACCATCTTCCAATTCCAAATGCGATTAATGCAAAGAAAACTGAGCTTAAAATAGCAATCCAAGTAATCTTTTTAAGCATATGGACCAGATTTTGCGGCTGTAAGTGTAAGCCTAATAAAAATAAGAGAAAAACGATACCTATATCACCTACTTGTTGTACCGTAGTAACGTTGTTAACTAATTTAAGACCCCAAGGGCCTAGCGCTGCGCCTAATAAAATATAAGCAACTAATAAAGATTGTTTTGTAAACAAAACAAGTGTTGAAAATACTGCTGCCCCAGCAAAAATTAGAAAGATTGTATAAAAAACTGAGTCAGTATACATAATACACCAGGTTTAAGGAGTAAAGTGCGACTTATAATTATAAGCAAAAAGCAGTAGCTTTTGAGCTACATTATTTGCTTTCAATAGTTTATAAGGATCATATTCTCTCACTAATGTCTTACCTACTTAGTAGAATAAGCCTTTAATAGAAAGTTTATCGAACCATGCTTTTACAACAGATAGAATACAAAATCAAGTAACCCTTAATTTTGTTAAATTATTAAACAAAAGAAGACTAATTTTAATAAAATTTGCCCGAAGTTTTACCACGAAAAACTCGATATGAATACAACGTATAAATGAGCAGTACTGGTAACATAATTGCTACCCCAATTAGAATAAATATTAAAGTTGAGTCGGGAGCTGCAGCCTCCCAAAAGGTAACTTGATGCGGAATTAAAAAAGGATAAATACTAATAGCAATTCCTAAATAAGAACAAAGAAAAATGACAATACTTCCAATGAAAGGCTTTACCTCGTTTCCTGGCGATAACGTTGCTAAATTATACCAAGTAATTAAAATGGTGATGCCTGTTAAAATAGGAAGTGGCGCTAATAAAAAGATATCTGGAAAGCTATACCATCGATTAAAAATTAGTTCACTATGTAATGGTGTCCAGATACTGACAATGATTAAAAATAAACTTACTAAAATCAACATTCCCTTTGCAAAATGTACCATTTTACGTTGTAGCCTGCCTTGGCTTTTAATAACCATCCAGGTTGCACCCAATAACCCATATCCACAAACTAAAGCAATTCCAGTTAACAAAGTAAAGGGTGTTAACCAATCTACATCATTTATTGTATGTCTAGCTGGGTCAACAGGAAAGCCATGAACAACACAACCTAAGACAACGCCTTGAAAAAAAGCCGCTGCAACTGAGCTTATCGCAAATATCCAGTTCCACAATGGCTTGCTAGCTGTTGCTTTAAAACGAAATTCAAAACTTACGCCTCTAAAAATCAAACCAATTAACATCAGCATCAGAGGCATATATAAAATAGGTAACAATAAGCCATAAGCCATAGGGAATGCGCCATAAAGCATAGCGCCACCAAAAACCAGCCATGTTTCATTGCCATCCCATACAGGCGCCACTGAGCTCATCATTTGATCCCTTTCTAATTCACTTTCAGTGAAAGGAAACAAAATACCAATGCCTAAATCAAAGCCATCTAAAATAACATACATTATAATGATGAAAGCAAGCAGGCCTGCAAACAGAATTGGTAACATTATTTAGATTCTCCTGTAGGATCATTTTCAGACATATACTGAAATGGCATATGATCAACGGCTTTATCATCAAGCATAACCAACCCATGGCGAACTGTTTTAAACAAATAATATAGATAGAAGCTAAAAATAATGCCATAAACTAAAATAAGTAATAAAAATGAGATAGCCACTTCCTGCCAACCAACCCGTGAAACAGCATCTACTGTTCGCTGTAAGTTATAAACAACCCAGGGCTGGCGACCAAATTCTGCGGTAAACCAACCGCAAATTGTAGCTACAAAACCAAGTGGAGCGATGAGAATACACCATTTATGAAAAAGTTTTGCTTGAAATAAAGTTTTCCTGAATCGCAAAAACAGCGCAAAAATCGCTGTTGCTAACATAATAAGGCCAATACCAACCATAATTCTAAAGGAGAAGAATACTGCTGCAACCTTAGGTTGATCAGCTACACTAACAGATTTTAACCCAATTAATTCGCCGTTTAAGTCATGAGTATTAATTAAACTAGCTAGTTTTGGAATTTCAATTGCATAATTATTTCTTTGCTCACTTTGAGAAGGAATAGCAAATAAAACCAGCGGCGCTCCTTTTTGGGTATTCCATACTCCCTCCATGGCTGCAGTCTTTAAAGGTTGATAATGATGAATTGCTAAGCCAACACTATCGCCGATAGCAATCTGGATAGGTACGACAATTAATGCAGACCACATGGTAAAAGACAAACACTTCTTAGCAACTTCTAAATGCTTGTTTTTAACTAAAAAATAAGCAGCAATTCCTGCGATAACAAAACAAGTTGTAGTATAAGAAGCAAAAATCATGTGTAGAACACGAGGAATAAAAAGTGGATTAAAAACTACATCCCACCAATTACTGACAATATATTTTCCATTAACGATTTCATAGCCCGCTGGAACTTGCATCCAAGAATTTGCTGACAAAATCCAAAAGGCAGAAATTGTGGTGCCTACGCCAACAAAGGTAGTAGCAAAAAAATGAAGTTTGGGCGGGACACGTTCCCAGCCGAATAACATTACTCCTAAAAAACCAGCCTCTAAAAAGAAAGCTGTCAATGTTTCATAGGCAAATAAAGCACCAAGTACATTGCCAAACTGAGCTATAAAAGGCCCAAAATTGGTACCAATTTGATAAGCTAACACTATTCCAGAGACAACACCCATACCAAATGTTAGGGCAAATATTTTAGTCCAGAATTTACAAATTATTAAATAAAGAGGATTTTTGGTTCTTAACCATGTTGCTTCCATAATAATTAAGAAAACAGCAAGCCCTAGATTTAAAGTAGGAAATAGAATATGGAAGGCCATACTAAATCCAAACTGTGCTCTTGATAAGATTTCTACAATCATATTCCACCTTATTAGATGTATATTAGCGAGCTAAAACTAAGCTTATGACACCTAAATGATAGTAATTATTGCGGGCGTTTAAATCGTTTAGGTGTTGTAAACCTAACTCTAGATAAGAATTACTTAAAACCTTATCTAGAACTTGAGTTTTAAATAGAGCGAATTCTCAATTTGTATATATATATTTTATACCCCTTTTAGAGAAAAATACATTGTTAGTCAATATTTAATGGCCTTTTTTTGCCTACAACGTTATTATGGCTACTTACATCTTATGCTGTACATTTAATAGACAAATAGTAATATGAATGATACAATGAATTTATTTTAAAATATAGATTACAGTTTGATATGATAATAATCATTAAGCTTTAAAGCTAAACATAAAATTGTATCTATAATGTATGTATTAATTAAACTAGGGAGTTCAGTTAAGCATGGCCTATCCCAATACCCTACTGAATACTAAGAAAAAATTTGTTTTCATCCCATGGATTGTATGGGGATTAGGTTGCCTCTTTTACTTTTATGAATGTTTATTACAAGTATCGCCTGGTGTAATGAGCAATGAGCTTATGCGCGATTTTTCTGTAACAAGCCAAACCTTAGGTATTTTATCTGGAATTTATTTTTACTCTTATGCTGTAATGCAACTTCCCGGTGGCGTTTTAATGGATTATTTTGGCCCACAACGTTTATTAACTATTGCGACTTTAATTTGTTCTTTGAGTACGATAGCATTTGGTTACACTAATAATTTCTATACAGCTTGCTTTGCTCGTTTGATGATTGGTTTTGGATCTTCTTTTGCCGCAGTAGGTGCAATGAAATTAGCTGCTAATTGGTTTGCAGCTAATCGTTTTGCTCTATTAACAGGAATTATGGTCACTGTTGGTATGCTTGGGGCTATTGGTGGTGAGGCGCCCTTAGCGCTTCTTATAGATAATTATGGTTGGCGTGAAAGTATGTTTATTATGGGAACGCTGGGCATTTTTTTAGCTATCCTCATCCTTCTCATTGCTAAAGATTCACCTAACCAAACCTTAGCAGCAAATACTACAGATAAACCTAGCGACAAAGAACATGTGTGGGCTAGTTTATTTAAACTAATAAAAAATAAACAGCTTTGGTTAGTTGCTATTTATGGTGGTTTGATGTACATGGCAACACCAGTTTTTTGCGGCTTATGGGGCGTTCCCTTTCTAATGTTGAAATTAAACCTTGTAAAAGCCGTAGCTGCCAATTATATTTCTTCAGTTTTTGTGGGTTGGGCTATTGCAAGTCCTATATGGGGAATTATTTCAAACCGACTTGGTAGACGTAAGCCACCTTTATATATTGGTAGCATTGGTGCCTTAATTACAAGCTTATTATTTATTTACGCACCTATTAGCTCTGATATTTTAATGCATTTATTATTGCTTTCATTTGGTGTTTTCTCAGCAGGATTTTTACCCGCATTTGCAATAGCCAAAGAATTATGTGATAAGCAATACGTCGCAACAGGTTTAAGTTTTATGAATATGATGAATATGATTGGTATTGCCCTTGGCCAGCCCTTAATTGGTTTAATTTTAGATAAGATGTGGCAAGGTCAGTTAATTGATCAGGTTAGAGTTTATCCAATTGAAGCCTATTATTTAGCCTTAGGAATATTACCACTTTGTATTTTAATATCTTTAATTATCTTACCACGTATCAATGAAACTTATTGTCATAATATACATAATGAAGATCAATCGAAATAATTAAGAATTAGCGTATAATTTCATCACCTTTAAGAAGCAAATTATTAATAGAGAAATCATGTCTAAAAAACTTTATATTAAAACCAACGGTTGTCAGATGAATGACTACGACTCTGCAAAAATGGCAGAAGTTTTATTGCATTCACATAAACTAGAAAAAACAAATAATGTAGAAGAGGCAGATGTTATACTCTTAAACACTTGTTCTATTCGTGAAAAAGCACAGGAAAAAGTCTTCTCTCAACTTGGACAATGGCGTGAATTTAAAAAAGCTAATCCAGAGGTTATTATTGGAGTTGGAGGATGTGTAGCCAGTCAGGAAGGTGGTGATATTATAAAACGCGCTCCATTTGTAGATTTAGTATTTGGCCCACAAACTCTCCATCGTCTACCGGCTTTATTAGAGCAACGTTTAAAGACCAAAAAGCCTGTTATTGATATTAGCTTCCCAGAAATTGAAAAATTTGATCATTTACCCGCGCCGCGTGCCGAAGGTCCTATGGCTTTCGTATCCATTATGGAAGGATGTAGTAAGTATTGCAGTTATTGTGTGGTTCCCTATACACGTGGTGAAGAAATTAGTCGCCCTTTTGATGATGTACTTGCTGAGTGTTATCAATTAGCTCTACAGGGAGTACGTGAGATTAATTTATTAGGTCAAAATGTTAACGATTATCGCGGTCCCATGGAAAGTGGTGATATTGCCGATTTGGCCTTATTGATTCATTACATCGCAGCTATTGATGGCATAGGAAGAATACGTTTTACAACTTCTCATCCATTAGCTTTTTCTGATAATTTAATCAACGCATTTGCTGAAGTTCCCGAGCTCGCAAATCATTTGCATTTACCGGTACAAAGTGGCTCAGATAGAATACTTGCGCTTATGAAACGTGGTTATACTGCGCTTGAATACAAATCTAAAATTCGTAAGTTACGGAAAGTAAGGCCTGACATACGCTTATCAACTGACATTATTGTCGGTTTTCCTGGCGAAACTGACAAAGACTTTCAAGATACTATGGACTTAGTTCATGAGATAGGTTTTGATACTTCGTTTAGCTTTATTTATAGTCCTCGTCCTGGTACACCAGCTGCTAACCTTGTAGACGAAATTCCTATGGAAACTAAAAAGCAGCGCTTACAAATTTTGCAAAACCGATTAACCTTAAATGCAGTTCATTATAGTCAATCGATGGTAGGCAGTACTCAAAAAATATTAGTTACTGGGAAATCAAAGAAAGACGAAACTCAATTAGCAGGTAGAACAGAGTGCAATCGGGTTGTAAACTTTGATGGACCTGCTGAACTTATTGGCCATTTTATTTCGGTAACCATTACTGAAGCTCTGCCAAATTCACTACGCGCCCGTTACGAGATACCTGCTACGGCTTGATATGATCATTATTCCAAAAGATATGTATGGACAACGAATTGACGTTGTCCTAGCGCAGCTGTTTCCTGATTATTCTCGATCACAGCTAAGTCAATGGTTAAAGGATGGAAAAATTACAGTAAATGAGCAGCAGTTAAAGCCAAAAGATAAAGTCTTAGGTGGTGAACTAATTAATTTTACTATTAATTTAGACGAAGATATCCACACTACTATAGAACCTGAAGCCATTCCTCTTGATATTGTTTTTGAAGATAATGAGTTTATGGTTATTAATAAACCTGCAGACTTTGTTGTACACCCAGGCGCTGGTAATTGGACCCATACCTTAGTGAATGCATTACTACATTATAATCCTGCTTTAGCAGCCTTGCCGCGAGCAGGTATTATTCATCGGCTAGACAAAGATACAACTGGATTACTCATCATTGCGAAAACCCTTACCGCGCATACTTATCTGACCAGGCTAATGCAAGCTCGCCAAATTAAACGTCGTTATCTTGCCTTAGTACAAGGTCATGTCATTGCTCGCGGAGAAATCAGTACCCTTTATGGTCGACATCCGCATAATCGTTTAAAAATGGCAGTTTGTGCACAAGGGAAAGAAGCTATTACCCACTTTAGTATTCATAAACAATATACATATTATACTCTACTAGATGTTGAGCTTCTTACCGGTAGAACGCATCAGATTCGCGTACATATGGCCTATATAAAACACCCTATTGTTGGCGATCCTCTCTATGGTACCCGTATGCGACTTCCTCCTGAGGCCAGTAGTGAGCTTATTTCAGCTCTCCAACAATTCAAGCGTCAAGCTCTGCACGCAAAAACTTTAAGTTTAGTACATCCAACCAATCAACAATTATTGACATTTGAAGCGGCTTTACCCGATGATTTCAATCATCTTTTAACTTTATTGGATAATTACATTGAATAACATTCAACCAAATTGGACAGCGCCTTTAAATATTTTTGCTTTTACAACCACGCGCGTAGATGGTTTTAGCGAAGGTCCTTATAATAGCAATAATTTAGGCTTTCATGTTGGCGATAATCCTAAGCATGTTGCGCAAAATCGTGAAATGCTAAGTGCTAACTTACCTGCTGAACCTGAATGGATAGAACAAACACATAGTACAAACTGCATAGTCATTGAAGATACCGCTGAGCGCAATGCAGATGCCGCTATAACTCGCTCTCCTGACCGAGTCTTAGCTATTTTAACAGCTGATTGTTTGCCAATTTTGCTGTGTAACCGTCAAGGAACAGAAGTTGCTGCTATCCACGCTGGCTGGCGAGGATTAGTCAATGGCATTATAGAGAAAACCTCTTTACAAATAAAAAGCAATAAAGCTGATTTATTAGCTTGGATAGGACCTTCAATTTGCGGTAGCTGCTATGAGGTAGGTGATGATGTTTATGAACAATATAAAAATAATTATCCTTTTTCTACAAATTTTTTTAAATCCCATCAACAAAAATGGCTAGCTAATATGCCTGAACTTGCGGAACAAATTCTTAGAGAAATAGGCGTTTCTGAAGTATATCAGTCGAATTTATGCACTTATGAGCATAAAAATCACTTATATTCCTATCGTCGAGAAGGACAAACAGGTAGAATAGCTACTCTAATTTGGTTCACAAAGTAATTAGGATTAAATTTATGCACCGTTATCTTCGCTTTTTAAGCAGTCTTTTAATATTAAGTTTATTACCTTTATGTTTATTTGCCGAAGAGGCTCCACCGCAAGGCATGCCATCCTTAGCACCTGTGTTAAAAAATGCTATGCCAGCTATTGTTAATATTGCCGTTCAAGGGATTATTCAAACACCGCTACCTAATCCAGAAGAAGATGAAAACAATAATAACAAGAATAGCCCTCCTGAAAATCAGCAGTTAATGCCAGAGAAAGCTAGAAAATTCCAAAGCATAGGCTCAGGCGTAATTATAGATCCTAATAATGGCGTTATTATTACCAATGATCATGTTATTCGTAACGCAAACCTAATTACTGTAACTTTAAATGATGGACGTCGTTTAAAAGCAAGATTAATTGGTGCAGATAGTGAGACTGATTTAGCTGTTTTAAAAATTGATGCTAAAAACCTTAAAAGTTTACCTATTGGTGATTCTGATAAAGCTGAAGTTGGTGATTTCGTTGTTGCTATTGGTAATCCATTTGGTTTAAATAGCTTTGGTAATAGTCAATCAGCCACTTTTGGTATTATCAGTGCAATGAAGCGCAGTGATTTAAATATTGAAGGGATAGAAAATTTTATTCAAACTGATGCTGCTATTAATCCAGGTAATTCTGGTGGTGCACTTGTTAATGCTAAAGGTGAGTTAATAGGGATTAATACCGCTATTATATCACCATATGGTGGAAACGTTGGTATTGGCTTTGCCATACCTATTAATATGGCTAAAGATGTTGTAATGCAATTAATTAAATATGGCTCTATCCATCGTGGCCTTATGGGAATTTTTGTACAACATCTTACTCCTGAGTTAGCTCAAGCGATGGGCTACAATGAAGACTTCCAAGGTGCTTTAGTATCACAAGTTAACGAAGGCTCACCTGCAGAAAAAGCAGGCTTGAAACCAGGTGATATTATTACCCAAATTAATAATACTAAAATTATGCAAGCAACCCAGGTAAAAACTACCATTAGTCTTTTGCGAGTTGGTAGTGATGCAAAAATTACCATTCAGCGCGATGGTAAAGAAATGACACTAAATGCAGTGGTAACTGACCTTAAAAAGCATGAACAACTTTTACAGGCTAATAATCCATTTCTCTATGGACTTGCATTGAAAAACTTTGAGCAAGACTCTCCTACACATGGCAATATTATAGGGGTTCAAGTCGTTGGTGCTTCTGAAAGCAGTGCAGGCTGGCGTGCAGGTTTGCGACCTGGTGATGTTATAGTTTCTGCTAATAAACAAGCTACACCGGATGTTAAAACCTTACAAACTATTGCTCAACAACAAAAACAGCGTCTTCTAGTGCAAGTACTACGCGGCCCTGGTGCGCTCTTTTTACTAATTATTTAAATTTAATCTTTATACAAAAAACCTCCGTAATGGAGGTTTTTTATTTTAAGGCTATAACCCACAGATTATTAATTTTTATTACAAAAATTGCTTACTCACTATTGACATATACACCATAAAAAGCCACAATCACGCCTCTTGTGGCTATGTAGCTCAGCCGGTTAGAGCGCGGCACTCATAATGCTGAGGTCGGTAGTTCGAGTCTACCCATAGCCACCATAAATCAAGCACTTACCCTTTACGACCTCAAAAAAATTCCTACGTCAGGGTGCAAACTGAATGAATAACCATACAAAAAGGGTCGGGTCTTCTCCAAATTAGGTGACACAATAATCAATCGCATAAGACGTTCCCCTTATACGATAATTTTATTTTAATTAATATAATATCAAAACTTTTACTTTTTGTTGAATTACAATGCAATCTAAAGTCGATAGAAATCTAGCTATTCTTAAACAACTTAATGAAGAGGTTAATCAACAGCTCATTTCAACACCTAATTACTTTGACAATTTAGAAGATGCTTTCAATTATGCCGAGAATGGTGAAGAGCAGCGTTTCTTATACGATGTCTATAAGCATATTAATCCATTGTTTAAGCAATTTTTACTCGACAATCATTGCACAAGCACAATGTTAACGCCTGAGCTTAAAGAGGCCTTTCAAAATCAACTACAACGCAGTGTCAAAAAATTACGCGATGACATTATCATCCAAAAAAAATATATTCTTTCAGCCGATGAAGTACAAAAGATGGAAGAAGGGACGGACAAAGCTTATTTAAAGAGGAGTCAAGTCCTTTTAGAAAAAAAGATAGAACAATATTTTAAGCTAAATTTATCTACTTTATTAGAGAGCCTTTATTCTGGTCAAGAGCTTGAACTTGAAGACAAAGATTTAAAAGAACGCTTTAAACAAAAAGACGCTTTAGCTGATTATCGCGAACAATATGGTAAAGATCTTCTTTCGCAACGTAATCTAGTAGGTAGTGCAGATGAATCAAAAATTGCAAACCTTAATGAGAAGCTTAATTATTTTTGCACAGGCTTGTATTTAGAGCGAATGCAGGTTCGGGTGGGTCAATGTGGTGAACATACCGCTCTTGCACTAGTGAAGTTATTAAAAGAAGATCGTTTAGATTGGGATACCAAGATTGAAGCGATTCATTGTGATTACTATGACCGGGATCTTATTGATGATAATCATGTTTTCTTAGTAATTAATCGTGACCCGAATAGTGACTTGGCTGATATCTCAACCTGGGGCAAAGACGCTATTATTTTTGACTCGTGGAAAAAAGAAGTCTATAAAGCAACCGACTATTTATCTCATCGCTATATGACAGGCAGTGAACAAAAAAATTATTCGGCTGTAAGTTTTGATAACCAAGACGCTAATTTACTACACAATCTAAATAAAAATGACGTTTATTTACAAATAACTGGTAACACGCAATTTGATAAGCTTAGCCCCTTGCTAATCGAAGAAAATCAATTAACTGCAATTGATAGAGAGCAATTTGAACAAACCAATCAACTGCTCAATGATTTACTTAAAGAAGTACAACCTGCTAACTTTAATCTAAATATTAAATTTTATTTAACCACCGCCGGTAATCAATTAATTCAAACGATAACAGGCTTTCAGGAACCAACTATCATTCTTCATCGCGAGCTTTTTAACCATACCGATGATCAAGCGTTAAGGGCGGAATTACAATTTGCTTTAGCTCAGCAGTTATTAACGATAAAAAAATATGGCATGGGTATCAATAACAATCTAAGTGCATCCTCACTATATGAACTAGACCGTGAAGCCTTAAATGTGTCGAATAATGGCGATGCTGTCATAAATTATCTACGACGTGC
Source organism: Legionella sp. D16C41 (assembly GCF_048541585.1). Taxonomy (NCBI): domain Bacteria; kingdom Pseudomonadati; phylum Pseudomonadota; class Gammaproteobacteria; order Legionellales; family Legionellaceae; genus Legionella; species Legionella sp. D16C41. The sequence goes on from NZ_CP183303.1 coordinate 1,874,176, forward strand.
TCAACAATTTTATGAGGCTCATAAAGAAGAAGAGCCCTCGCAAGCTTTACCCGATATAATGAGAAATATACTGCAAGAAGAAGCCCTACCTGCAACCTTTGAACAGCGTATTAAAAACCTCATGACCTATTTTGCTTCTGATACAGCTAGCCTAAAAGAGACTAGCTTTTCCGGTTCGCTGGCCGCAGTACGTACAGAAGTAGCAACTATTAAACCTACCTTTTTTTACCAAGAAGGATTTGATCAGCAAAATTCTGTTGAGGAAAAACTTAATTATTTAACTGAGCAGCTTCCTTCACTTAAAGAGCATGAGTTACTACCTTATGAGTTAACAGAAATACCCGGTATTCGAGTAAGCGAGTTTTGCCAACTGCTTTATAGTTTAACGATTGATTGGTCTAATGAAGCACAAATTAAAGCCGTTGATAAACTTATTAATGAAGCTTTTGAATTAAGAGTCCCGGGCTTTGATCGCATTTATGTAGCTATTCATCAACTGCCCTTTTCAGACTCTTATTATTCTCATGAAAAAAACTTAAAAGCCCTAGGGCCCTTCAAAGCCCTGCAAGACAGTATTATGAATTTTGCTACCGCTATGAATGAATCCACGGCCAAAGAACAAGCAAAAATCTTTCAAAGTCTTTATAAAAAATTATCCCTTCATATGGTTCCAACAGGAGGTGGGCGAGTTCATTTAGCAACCTACCAACAAAATCATCAAGGAATGGTACCAACTGGGAATGAACGTTTTTTTGCGTCCCATATTGGACTCCATATTAATTGGCAAGGATTTGATGAAGAGCAAGCTCTACAATTAGATAATTTTCTAGCGTGGGCCAAAGCTGATAAAGAAGGCGATATTGCCGAGCTATTATGGCATTTAGGGATTACACATCCAATTGTTTTATCCACTCTTCCTGATAATTTTAAAGAAGCGATACTAGAAAGCGATGGCATAAGAACTATTGAATTTTCTGCACCTAAGCATCTAAAAGAGGAATATCCTTCTCATCCCGGTTGGTTAGCAATGGCGGTTATTCAAGATGGTGCAAGACATCATCAGCTGGTGGACACCTTTCAGAGTGACGAGTCTTTTGAGCAACAGTTTATTCAATTTTATGATAACAATTTTAAGGCGCTGCGCGGTGCGGCCGATTACTATAGCGGTGGGGGAAAAATTAATTTAAATAATGATAATTCTACCGTGCGCTGTTTATTAGCTAAATTTACAGAAATTGCTTTAACAGGAACGCCAAAAGAGAAAGCTATTGTTAAAAGCTTTTTTTTAGGCCGTAAAGATAAACGTGATTTAGAATCACTTAGTATGGCGAAGGCGACTTGGAGTGGTTTAACGTTAGACTCGCTTTATTATCAATTTTGTTTTTACCAACGCTACGCCGGCCAAAACTTCTCTTTATTTAGGTCAAATGAATTAATTACCTTAATTAAAGATAAGCATATTTCTGCTTTCCCGACGAATTTATTATTAGGCCATTTAGGGCTACCTTATGAAGACTTAACATTGGAGTGTTTAGCTCCTTTTTTAAAAGAATTAAACAGTAGACAACTATATAGCGTAGCCTCTAATGCTGATAAATTGGTAATGCAACATATTCATACTTATGGCCCTTATCCTTTATTCAGTCATGAAACTGCACAATTATTAGCACTTACTAGGATAAATTCCCGTATAGCTCAAAAAGAAATTTTAAAATCAAGTATTTCGCAAGCACCTTCTGACTTACTTTTTTCTCAGTTAGAGATAAAGGATTTAGTCACGATTTATAAAGCCTATGAAGCGAGTTTTTTATTTACTTCCTTTGAAGAGCAACAACAGTGGGGACGATTACTTCTTAGCCGACTAAAAGGAGTACCTAAAGCGGAACTACCTGAAGTGATGGAAAGCCTCTTAAACCGCCAACAATACAAGCGGCCCTTAAGTGACGCACAATTACGCAATAGCCTTATTGAACTGTGGGTCAATATCCAAAGCGAGTTATTAGGCCCTGATGACAACACAGCAATTTATCTCAATAAAATAAAAAACATCATTGAAAACCTTTCAGAAAAAATGACTAATGTAGAGCTAGAACGTCTACTCGCCAAGCTAGCAACTGCCATTCAATCCCAACAAAAAGTAAGTGAACTAATGGGAATGAGGCTTTATCCCGAGCGTTATTCAACAGACTTTAATCAACTCCATATTAAAAACAGTGAACAGATTCTCACTAATTTAGCCACGACTACTGCCTTTTTAGGTGAAAATAAAAGTGACAAAGAACAGGCACTTGATTTTATTTCAAGTCCGCTTACTCTCGAGTCTTTAGATGCCTTTGCTAACTACTTAGTCGAACAAAAAAAACCTGGTAAACCAGACGATTTAGTCAAGCAAAACAAAGCTGATGTATTATGTAAATTACAAAGTGGTTTAGATCATTATAGATCCTTCATAGATAAAGAAGAGCAACTTACTCAAACTAAAATAGCGCTTAGTCAATTTTATTATCAATTTTGGGATTGCAATCTAGCTCAGCGTGCAGTTTTACTTGATCAATTAGCGCTACCGGCTAGTGAAGTCGTGACCGATGCGCAAATGGCTGCAGCCTATCAAGATACCTTTGCTTATGCAGCACAGAAACTATTTCCTAAGGCCCATATCAAAAATTCAGATGATGAATTAGCCTTAGAGTTTTTAAAAACCTATCTTACGGTTGCTAATAAATATGAACGAAGTATTCTTTTAGCCGGTTTAATTGTGGTAACCAATGAGACCTCTACTGCGGGCAACGACATTGGCATTGGTAAAAAAATAGCCCTACTTTGTGAGCATATGGGACCAGCTTATATTAAGCTGGCGCAAGCCATTCATAGTCACCCACAAACGCCTGAGTACATTAAACGAGATTTACAACATATTAAAGGGCATGCTAATCCCCCTGCCCGCTGGGATTTATGGCGTCTTTTAACGGATGTCTTGCCCGATGCTGAAATCGCAAATATCAACCACGTGGGTGCCTTATTAGGTTCAGCCTCTTACAATTTAGCACTAGATATTGATTATCAAGAGCCTGGTAATCAAAAGGTACTCATATTATTGCGAGAGCATGCCAAATCAGATGCTGAAAAAGGCTTTGACCAGCTGATGAAAACCATTGAGCAATGCCCGCACCCCCGAGCACAAGCGATGTGTGATACCTTAAGCACCATGCTTGACGAAGCCAAGCGTTTATCACAAGCCGAATTAGATTACCATATTTCTGATAAGCAAAACGCCCTTGCTCAGACTATGTATCAGCTCCCCTTATCGGTAACTTTAAAAGGCCAACCATACAATGTGTTGTTAACTTCCGCCACCAACCTTTGTAGTGGCGATGGTTATCGGGTAATTGAACGCATGTATGGGACTGAATTTAATGACTTACCTGACAATACGCAAGAACAATGCACCGCCAAAAAAGTCATTGCTACCGCTATTGTGACTTTGGAATTAATCCATATCTTGCAAGGCAAGCAGTTTGATAGCGACCGCCATGGCAATCAACTCCGAGCACTCATTGATGAGGACTCGCACACCATTTATTTAGGCTTATATGATTTTGGTGAACTCTCTCTAGAAGAACCTAAAACAGAGGAACTACAACAACTAGCCACCCTACTTCGACAATTGTTAAGTCCAAAAAATTGGTCAAACCCACAAACCTTGGCGACACAAATCGATGGTTTACTGTCACAAACGATTACGGAAAATATCAAGCAACGCAAACCTACTACCTACCTCATGCACATTAAAAAAGGATTGTTAGCCTTACAAGATTTTCAAAAATATTTAAGTACTCAAGATTTGCAAGCTATTCTAAGCAATATTACTCAAAATCATCAGGAAAAAATTCACCCTACTTTAAGAGACGAGTTAAAAAACTCTTTAACCTTAGTAAACTGGGCTTGCAAAGCGCAGCAAAGTGCCCATAGTGCCTTTGGGCTTTTTACAAGCGCTATTGTAAAATCACGACTTGATGATCCCAACGTATTAGAAGCAGCTATTTTTTATCGTTAAGGACTATTGAATGAATTGTTTTTTCAAACTTCATAAATGACTAGCTTAATAGTTAAGCGAATTTAAGTTAGATGAAATACAATTTTAAACTCTAAAGAAATTTTTTATTAAAATAAATTAGCTATCTATTTCCAGGGTGCATATAGGGTGCAATTTTGTTAGAAAAGCTAGTACAGCGATGTATAATGATGCAAAATAAAATTACATTAAATTTTTGATTTTAATTTATTTTTGTTCCTTACTGTACATGGCAATACATTACATATATAAGTGTCACAGCCCTCATAATGCTGAGGTCGGTAGTTCGAGTCTACCCATAGCCACCATTAAATCAAGAACTTATACCTTTTCTCTCCTTATTCTTTTATTATAAAGTGCACACAGAGTGCTAATTAATATTTTATTATTTAAAATGAATGGCTTCCCAAATTCAGGAATACCTTGATGATATAGGCAGCATTGTTTTATGTTAAAGAAAATTGTTGTGCCGAGTGGCCTAACCTACGCTTGCTATTTAAACCTGCTTTAAAAAGAACGTTTTTTGAAACTGCTCTAACTCACGACTTTGTAAAATCATTAATACCTACAGCTAATATTATATTTTATTTTGATTAAGTAGAGGGACTAAGTCTTCAAGGCCATTCAAATCGTCTTTATTAAAAACACGCAATTTATTCCTATCACAAGTAAGTTTATCTTTAAAACTAAATAAGCTTAACCGTAGCAATGAGGGCACCTCACTTAGTAGACCAACCTTTCTGCCATAACAGGCTCGCTTACGTGGATTTGTTTCATCTAAAATTAAATATCCTTGGGCAGTTAACCCAGTCGCTTTAATTCTTTGCAAGGCGAGATTACTCGCAAGCGCTTTGGCGCTCACATCATCAATCTCATTTAAGCTTAAGTCAACCGACGTTGCAGTTTTATTATGTAGGGCAAAATCTTTAGCACCAATAGTACCAATACTATTCCAGCTTAAATCAACTGTCGTTGCGGTTGTATTATGCAGCGCAAAGCCTTTAGCGCCAATATCGCCAATCCTATTCCAGCTTAAATCAACTGTCATTGCGGTTGTATTATGCAGCGCAAAGTCTTTAGCGCCAATATCGCCAATCCTATTCGAGCTTAAATCAACTGTCATTGCGGTTGTATTATGCAGCGCAAAGTCTTTAGCGCCAATATCGCCAATCCTATTCGAGCTTAAATTAACTGTCGTTGCAGTTTTATTATGCAGCGCAAAGTCTTTAGCCCCAATAGCGCCAAGCTGATTCAAGCTTAAATCAACTGTCGTTGCAGTTTTATTATGCACGGCAAATTCTTTAGCCCCCATAGCGCCAAACTTATTCCAGCTTAAATTAACTGTTGTTACCGTTGTATTATGCAAAGCAAAGTTTCTAGCGCCAATAGCACTAATTTGATTATTACTTAGATTAACGCACTTTACTGCAGGATGCTTATTAAGAAAATTAACAATGTCTATAATATCTTTATCTTCAACCCCTTTATTACTTAAATTAAGTCCTTCAGAATTAGACAATAAAGATAATAACGCATCTTCTGTAAATTTTCTCATTAAAGATTCCAAAATAAAGTTATGTTGTTTGCTAAATTAGCAAATACTAGTAGAAATAGGACATGGTGAGAATGTATCGATTTTGGAAACCTTTTTATTTCCAATTTGGAAAAAACATGTAGCCTCATTTAACTAGATTGATTAACTTGTTGTGATAAATTGAACGATTTGAAAACACCATATAGAACTACTTATGTTTTACGTAATCATCTAACTAAGCTCTATGAAATTAATCAAGCTGGCGTAGCCTGGGAGTAGGCCCAAAGGGGCCGTATCCCAGGTTTTCATTTAACTTCCCTAGCTCAACAAACCCCTATAAATTTCCATTCATAAGAAATCCAACCACCCTGTAATTTAAAAAAATAAAATAGTTTTGTTCAAACTCAGGAATTATAGTGAATATAATTAACAAGAATGTAAACCTGGGATGCGGCCCCTTTGGGCCTACTCCCAGGCTACGCCAGCTGTTTTGCAAATAATTATAAGCAGGAACGTTTAAACTCTTTGATGTTTATAGATAACTGAGACAAGCTCTAAATTAACGTGCTGCCTAGCTTTATGTAATTCATAGTTTGCTTGCATTTGCATCCAGCTCTCAGGCGTTCTTCCAAAAGCTTTACTTAGTCTTAAAGCCATTTCAGGTGATATATCGGCCTCTCCTTTAATTAGTCTAGAAAAGGTCGATGGACTGACATTTAACTTAAATGCTGCTGCTCTTAAACTTATGTTAAGTGGTTCAATATAAGTTTCTCTAATAAATTCGCCAGGATGTGGCGGGTTATACATAATAGTCATTAGTGATAATCCTCATAATTAACGATGTAAGCATCGCCATTTTCAAATTCAAACGTTATGCGCCAATTACCGTTTACCTCTATTGACCAACAATCTTTTCTTTGTCCCTTTAATTTATGGAGGTTATAACCAGGTAAATCCATATCATCAATAACAGTTGCAGTATCCAGCGCTGCTAATTGGAGCCTTAACTTTTTTTCATGCTTTGATCGAATTCCAGAGCAATCTCCTTTTTCAAAGAATTTTTTAAGGCCTTTATGTTTAAACGATTTAATCATGATTAATTGTAGTGTGTTGCGCAACGAGAATCAATAGATTTATGAGTAATTATTTATTCTTTCTTCGCTTCTCATGTTTCTGGAGCAAAATTAGATGAAACACAACTTTAATCTATAAAGAAAAAATAAAATTAACCATTTATTTCCACAGGGTGCATATAGGGTGCAATTTAGTTGGAAAAGCTAGTACAGCGATGTATTTGCAATAATGTAAAAATATATCTAAGCACCTTCCCTTAATGATCAGTTTTAAATCATATAGATCTTTATGCTTTCAATTAACCCAAGTATAATTGCTTGTTATAAATAAATGCGTAACAAATAAGGTCATAATAATGGAGGAAAAATTTAAATTCCTTGGTCAATTACCAAAAGAAATGGGGATTGAAACGGTACCCGATTTACCTACCCCTGACTTAATAAGACTGTCTATGATATCAAAGGGACATAGGACTTTTTTTAGACTCTTGTTGGAACAACGTCAACTTTTACAAAAATTCATCCATCATGTCGCGCGTGGCGAGCATGAGGCGGTTAAAGCCATGTTAGAAAAAGACATTCATTTACTTGTTAAGAGAGATATTGTTACAGATTACTCCGGTCGTACGTTTGAGTCTATTAGTGGTTTTGAATACGCACTGTGGGCACTTGACAAACATATGTGGACGATGATGCTCGATTGTCTACCTAAAAATGAGAAAGGTCAACAAGTATTAGTGCAACTGCTTGCTCAATACAACAAAGTAGATTCTGACGGTGTAACGTATAGGCTTAAGGAAAACAAAATCACTGAACAGCATTTTGATTTTGAAAAGACCCTTATCAAAGCGCTGCAAACGCAAGTGGACTCAATAAACGCGTTAGGAGCTAAAAATTGGGATGCCATTGATAAGCAGTGGCGAGAAGGGGTTGGTGGTGCACAAAAATTGCTGCCTATGCATGTTGTTGATGAGTACTGCTCTAATGAGCCATTTTATCCTGTGCCTACTTTTACTTCACCCCCAAAATCATCAAGACAATTTTATAATTGGATTACTAAAAAGAATGAATTTTTGTTTAGAACTGACTCTGAGTTGTCGGTTGATTTTGCAATATATAAAGGCTGGCGCCCAGAGGCTTCGGGAGCGTGTGGGTACGTGATGAAGATAGGGTTCGTGGCGCTAACAGCCGTGAACGATTTGGCTGCCATGAAGGCATTAGCTAAAGTAAGAACAAACGATTTTGTTGAGCTCAAATCGTACCTTGAAAACCAGATGACGCTAGATAATCAGCACCAAGTGGCTCAGATTCAACCAATTTGAAATCATGTCAATGAAGAAGCTCGGCGACGTAAGTAAGCCGCCACATATTCACCCCGGCATGAGCAAAATTGCCCGTATTAGCGCAGCATAATACGGGACATCGATAATAATCAGCCGGCGTAGCCTGGGAGAAGGGCGCAGCCCGTATCCCAGGTTTACCTTTTCAATTACTCATCAAAATCTCTTCTCATGGAAGCACCTCTCCAATTCTTATAACCTAAACTAAATATAACAATGAAACAAATATAAAAAAATAAATCTCACCAAAGGTAATGTCTCGATGGTAATGAACCTTTATCAGTTATGAGGTTAGTGTTTCCTGATAGGGTTTTATAGCAATTCTTGACTTTGAAAAACCATTGAAAACCTGGGATACGGGCTACGCCCTCCTCCCAGGCTACTTGCTAAAGAAATTGGTTCCTGAACTAAATTCCTAATTACAGAAATCACCTCTTGTAATGGTTTCTGCTCCAGCTCATTCTTTCTTAGAAAAGCTTTCCACATAGATTCTCTGGATGGGTCATTTGCAAATTCATCTGTTAGTCCAATAGGTATTGATTCAGGAACAGCTAATTTTCGGCGTGTAAAGGTGGCATGAATGGCTTGAGCCAATACCTGATTATCTAATTGTTCATTGGTTAATAGTACATAAAGATCTAGATAATCCTTTAAGCGGCTGTTAACCATTCCTAAGAGGACTATCGTATGTAATTTTTCTGCGATGACAGTATAAACCGGATAAGTACGAATTTTAGGGGCAGGCAAATCACTAATAAGTACCGGATACTTAGCATCAATAGGCCCGGGTGTTACTACATCACCATAACCAATATCAATTTGTATTTTAATTCGTGCTTTTGCTAATTCACCAAATAGATCAACCCTTGCTCCAGTATAAGCTTCATCTTTTTTAATAGTATTTATAGTCACGGATTCGGAAAAAAATCGCATACCATCATTTGCTGAAATATTACAAATTTCACTGAAGGTTCGTTTTATATATGCCAGATCATTGACGCCGAACCCTAATAAATCAATGTCCTTAGTTGGTCGATGTGGCATGTCATACCATAGGTTAAATAACAAAGCGCCTTTCAACAAAAACTGATTAGAATATGAAGACACGCCAATGCGATATAACAAACGCTCAAGGCTATAGCGAGTTAAAACAGCATTAAAATCCGAACCTTCTTTAATTGCTATGTTTTTCAATTGTGAACGTACAGACTCACCAATATTCTTTGTCATTGAATTGCCTCAATATAGGGACGCATTACATTTGCAACACGACAAATCTTTGCATAATGCCAGAGCTCATCGGTAATTACTTTATTTTGAGCATACGCATCTTTCAACGCTTCAATCGCTACATCCATTCCAATTTTGTTCCGATGTTTAAAACAATCAGCAATTGTTTTAGCAATATTATAAACACGATATTGAACACCATCGGCCTCTTGAATTTCAACGCCAGCAGAATAAGCTTCTCCTGAATACTTCACCATTTTTATGGGTGGATAACCTATTCTTGGCAGATGACTATCAACAGGCATTGCTACCCAAAGCTTTCTCGGTAGTTGTGTAGTAAGCTCATGTAGTTGAAGTGCGGTAAAGAGACAAAAAATAGCTTGTGGTACCCGCTTTGCTACTATAATTAGGCTTTCTTTTTCAGAAAAACTGAGGTGAGGAATATAATATATACCTCGTCCTGCTTGCTTAAGTTCTCCTTCAGCTAGTAGTCGAGATATGACTATTCTAGGAATGCCCTCCTTAACTAGCTCAGAAGAGCGGGCAATAACTTTATCTTTTACCAAGGCAAGCGCTTTTTGCTTGTAATTTATTCGTGTATTCATAATTAGATTATGTTCCGTTTTTCCCTTAATTGCAAATAATTAGGGAAAAAACGGAACGAAATCTGCATACCGCTTCTCCTAAGTAGAAAGTTACCTTAATTTAACGTGAGCTCGACATAAAAGAGACGAAGGCTATTTTATGTCGAATTCATGTTAAGTAATGCTTCTTCAAGCTTTAATTCAACAAGTTTATGAGACTTAAGTAAGCCTAAAAATTCTAAAACTAAGGTTTCTTTTATAGCATCTTTAGCCGGCGTAGCCTGGGAGAATGGCGCAGCCCGTATCCCAGGTTTAGCTTTTTAATTACTCATCAAACTCTCTTCTCATGGAAGCACCTCTCCAATGCTTATAATCTAAACTGAACATAACAATGAAACAAATGTAAAAAAATAAGTCTCACCAGAGGTAATGTCTCGACGGTAATGAACCTTATCAGTTATGAGGTTGGTGCCTAATAGGATTTTATAGCAATTCTTGACTTTGAAAAACTATTGAAAACCTGGGATACGGGCTACGCCCTCCTCCCAGGCTACTTGCTCATCTATTTAGACCCTTAATGCCTAACAAACATTTATCCAAGTATTAGTTTAAGAAAGTGAGCCTAAATTATTTGTCTCATTATGGTAATACAGCAATAAAAAATACATCATGTACAATTAATAATCGGTTATGATACAATCCACCGATTTAATAACTTTAGAGGATAAACATGACACATGATATTAGTGGGTTAGATAAAGCAAAATTACTGATAGCTTTATACGATAATGCTAAAAATAGCGCATGGACAAAAGGAACTTTACGTAATATGCCATTTCTTAGTGGGCAAAAACTTGAGCTTAGTGAAGAAAAGGCTCGTCAGCTATTGAGCAATAATTCATATATAGATTATGTTGGTCCAGTATTGATTAAGACTTCATTTTCTGGCGATACAATTGATACTTCATCTTATGATAGAGATCATCATGGAAATGGTGGAGCAAAGCTTGCTGGGGATGTAATTTCTGAACTACGTGTAGAACATTCCGCATCTTGCAAAATATAAGTTTAAATCATTCAATTTTATTTAACTACTAGGGGTAGATTGCATTTATTGGTTTAAAACCATTGCTAATACCCCTTTAAATTAACCTGTTACTTTTTTACAGAATAAATCTTATTTACTTTATTTCTTTATCTCCAAAAGAAACAATATGAGCTTGAAAGATTATCTAAAATACTAGAGTGCAAATTCATTATAAACGAATGTATAAAGATATAAAGCCATGTACTAATTTTTAAGTTAAGTTACTCAAATAAATAACTATTTTATTCGTCGATGTACATGGAAATGTACTATAAAAGAATGTAAATCGCTCTCATAATACTGAGGTCGATAGTTTAAGTCTACCCGGCATTGTTGCATATATTATGAGGTTTAGTTAAAACAAAGAATAGATAAAAAAAGTAGCGTTACGAACCTAAGGGTAAACTTCAGTATCTACTTGCTAGGTGTTGGTCCCGATTTCTTGCAACATCAATGTACGCTTTTGCTAACCTTAGACAAGTTTTTAAATTTCATTTGCTATAATTAACATTATTTGGGTTGTTATGAGGTAATTAATATGCCTAAATCTAATGAAATTGGGCCAAATGAAGCAGCCCGAATGATTGTAAGAGGCGTATTATTTAGCGCTCCTATCCATATCCAAGAAAAATATCAAAGCTTTATCTCACCTTTTTTTCTTTCAGAAGCAGCGCCTTATACCCAAAAAGAAGCACCTGATATAGCTAACGAATTGCTACATGCTTTCGTTACAGACCTTGGGAACATTAAATATATTAATCTAAATGAAGAATTAACAAATGATGAAATTAAAAATTTAGTACAAGAACAAGTTGAGAATGTAATTGCAATAGCAAAGCAATATATGGATAAAGAAGATTTTGCATACTACGCAGATTTTTTAAGCACAATAACAGAAAATGTTTCTCGGCGTAAAATAGTGACTTATAACTATCAACAAGATGAGAAATCTTTACAAGGAACTAATGATAATGATAATTATTTTGACAAACCAGAGGCAGAAATAGCACAAGATTGCGATGCCTCTCATAATTCTAGATTAGGGCTTAATAATAATCGTTTCTTTACACATTTCACAGCAGATAAGGATTATAGCGCCGAAATAGAACGTATTAAAAAAGAGTCAAATCCAACACAACATTTGGAAGATGTTTTTATTGATTGCAGCACTACGGAAGAGGAACTGGAAGATTTTTTAGACTCAGAAAATGAGAACAAATTAGCTCCTAGGCGGTAAGGTTAAAATATATACTGTTGATAGGCCAATCCCTACAAGCTTTATTTTAATAACCCACCCGATAACAGCCCTTTTTAATTTAGCCAAGCTCTATAACTTAAAAATCCAACGGGATATAAAATAACCAACAATGAGATACAGCCGGCGTAGCCTGGGAGAAGGGCGCAGCCCGTATCCCAGGGTTACCTTTTCAATTACCCATCAAACTCTCTTCTCATGGAAGCACCTCTCCAATGCTTATAATCTAAACTGAACATAATGATGAAACAAATGTAAAAAAATAAGTCTCACCAGAGGTAATGTCTCGACGGTAATGAACCTTATCAGGTATGAGATTGGTGTTTCCTAATAGGATTTTATAGCAATTCTTGACTTTAAAAAACCATTGAAAACCTGGGATACGGACTACGCCCTCCTCCCAGGCTACTTGCTTTCTTACTTTAATCTCTCTTTCTAAAAGAATATAAATATACTTTAAAAAGTATATTTTATAATTTATAATAATCATATAATTGGAGATAGATTATGCTAGCATCGAATAGTTTAATTCAAGCGCTAAAAGATCCCTTAAAAGAAATCGCGCTTATCAGAAATGGTGCCCTTCCTGACGCTTTTGAGGACATCTTAAAACCAAAAAGCTTTGTGATGAAGGATGTATTAAATAGATTGAATATATCAGCACCAACATATAAAACGAAAAAAAGAGAAAAAAAGCTTCTTGATTCTTCAGCTACTGAAAAGTTATTACGCTTAATTTCAACAATCCAATTGGCAAGTAAAATTATAGGTGACCCTGAAGCTAAGAATTGGCTTTATAGAGAAATTGATTCCTTGGGAGGTAGAGCACCAATAGATCTTTTGGATACAGAAGCAGGACATAAATTAGTTGAACAAACTCTTCAACAGATAAAGCATGGTATCTATAGCTAATGACAATATGGTATAGGGCGAGTCAATCTACAAAAGCTGAGGTTGTTTTTTCTGGCGAAGGTGGACTTTATGTGCAAGGCAGATGGAATTACAAAGGAAGAAAAGTAATCTATTGTTCTCAATCTATTTCATTATGTACTTTAGAATGGTTATCTCATAATGGGTTGTCTGTTTCTGGTTTCTCATACTGTAAGTATTCAATTAATATCCCTGACGAATTAACTAAGAAGTATGAAGTTAAGAATTTACCTGCTAAGTGGAATGCATCGCCCACAATGGACATAACTCGGGATTTTTCCGAGGAAAAATTATTTAATCAACCTAATTACCTTGCCATTGCTCTCCCTTCTGTAGTTGTTCCTGAGGAATACAACTTAGTTATAAACCCTCTTCATAAAGATTTTTCTACTATATTTAGGACAATAAAATTCTTAGGAACATTTACTGCGCCTAAGAGATAGAAGTTATTAAAACTGAAACTCTCTAACTTCTGCAATTTTGATCATCAGATAAAATATAATTCTTGACTTTGAAAAACCATTGAAAACCTGGGATACGGGCTATGCCCTCCTCCCAGGCTACTTGCTGAATTTAATAGGTAGCTAAATAGTTAAATATAATGCTTCTTCCTTTATATTGCCTGTTTTCAGTGATTGCACCAAATTTTTTGCTGTGGAGAACAAAGAACTTTTGTTATTTATATGCACTAATTGAGCCTGCTGACAATGCTCTTTAATCACTTGCGCTATGTCGTCATGTCCCATGATAATGGCAATATCGTAAGGTAATACTTTAACCAGTGTTGCTTGCTGTGTTTCTAAAAATGTTTTCATTCGTTGACTAATCTGTGGTCTTTGTAATCTTTGCGCTGCATTGTCTGCAAATATTATCAATTGCTCTACAGTCGATTCAAAAGGAATGTCAACACGAGCGTTATTTTTTAACAGTAATTTAATTACATCTAGATGACCCTGTTGCGCCGCGATAAAAGTGGGTGTTCCCCCCTTTACCGTTGCTTTATCTAAATCAGCACCTTTGTTTGCTAAGACATCAATAACTTTAGCATGACCCTGTTGCGCCGCAACAAAAGCGGGCGTTGCCCCATCGACCATTGCTTGATTTAAATCAGCACCTGCGTCTGCTAAAACCTCAATAACGTTAGCATAACCTTCTTGCGCCGCCATAAAAGCGGGTGTAGCCCCCTTTACCGCCGCTCGATTTAAATCAGCACCTGCGTCTACTAAGGCCTTAATAACGTCAACATGACCATTTTGCGCCGCGATAAAAACGAGTGTTATCACATTTACGCCATCTACAACTGCTTGATTTAAATCAGCACCCTCTTTCGCTAAGGCCTTAATAACGTCAACACGACCATTTTGCGCAGCGATAAAAGCTAACGTTACGTTATCTCTTGACTGCCGCTTGGCAAGCGCTTTGATAGAAGCATTGCTAGACCATACCAACTTTAATTTTTCTAAATGAGCCTGAGTCTTATGATGCTCTGTTAAAATAAGACGCGTATTAAATGCCACAAAAGGTGTAAATTCCACATAAGGCAAGAAAATTTTAAAACCACCTAAAATAGCATCCACTAGTTCCCAAGTTGTTTTTGGCTTGCTATCTATATCTAATGGTTGATTACTATCGCGAAACAACCACCCTTTATTAGGGGTATAACTTAACGCAAGCGCATGTTTATGACTTGTTAATAAAACACCAACTGGGCTATTAGGATCGTTTAATGTTTCATTGAGCACTCGGCTTAAGGAGTTGAGATAGTCATAAAGTTCCGCTCTAGTTAACATCTTAGGCTCTGAATAAATCTCTTTTAAATTACCTTGCGCTTCCATCAAAACAGACGATGAGAAAGGTGAAATAAGTTCTAGAGCCTGCTGACTTAAATAAGAAGATTCATAATTAAATAAGTCTGGATGTCTCTAGGGAAGATGGAATAATTCTAAGCTATCAAAAAAAGCCATAATATCCAGTAATTCGTAATCTTTCTCAGTAAGACCTTGACCTTTTTTAGCTTGTGCCTGCTTAATCTCAGCTAACAACCTATCTCGGGGAGTCCTTTTAATAAGTTCCATACGCCGTTCAAATCGCGCTCTTTCGCTATCGCCTAACAGCGTTGCCTCTAACCAGCGTAGCGCAAACCCGTGGCATAAACCTTCAATTTCTTGATAACCTAATCCAACGCGTAACGCTAATAAAGCAGCATGTAATGTCATACACTAAAAAATAATAATTAAACATAATGAATTATATTAATACAAATAATATGTACTGATAATCTAGCAATTTGGAAATCATGCGTTTCCAATTTGGAAATAAAAGGTTTCCAAATTACTAGATTCCTCTGAAACACGTATTGCCTTAAAATCGCGTTATATGTAAAACAATCAGGCCAATACGAATTTGCATGAGGTTCTGAAAATCCAATCAGTTAAGGTCCGCAAGGATTAACACTTGACCTTTGGGGTAATCAAATTAGCAATGTCAGCGTAGAAACCATTGAAAGTATCTTATTTTAAGATAATTAACTTAAATTAATAACTTAAGAGTAAATAAAATGCGATTTGAAGTTACGCAAAATTTCCTAGAGACATTAAAACAACTAAGACTAGAATTATTAGAAAAAAATAAAAAATCACCTCCTTTATTACGACAGTTGTGCCTTGAATTTATTGCAGACAATTTCTTGCAGCATTCTTCTAATTTAGAAATAGTTCCATTAGAACTTTTAGAAGAATTACATCAACATTTATTTAATAATAAACGATTCGCAATAGATAGGTTAGAGATAATTTGTTCACCAGCTTACAAAACGCTATGTAAGTTAATTTATATGCAAAAAGGTACTCTTAACCACCTCTCTTCTCAACCTAATACAAGAGGGCATCGATTTGCAAGGCTTAATTTCTTTGTTAACAACCAAGCCTCTGAAGTAAGAAATGAGTATGAGTCTCAATTTGCCAGTGAATTTACACCTTAGAATTATTAAGATCATCTTCTAGCCAGCGAGCCTTGGAGAAGGGCGCAGTCGGTATCCTAGGTTTACCTTTTTAATTACTCATCAAACTCTCTTCTCATGGAAGCACCTCTCCAATTCTTATAATCTAAACTGTATATAATGATGAAACAAGTGTAAAAAAATAAGTCTCACCAGAGGTAATGTCTCGACGATAATGAACCCTTATCAGTTATGAGGTTAGTGTTTCCTGATAAGGTTTTATAGCAATTCTTGACTTTGAAAAACCATTGAAAACCTGGGATACGAGCTACGCCCTCTTCCCAGGCTACTTGCTGAAAACCAAAACTCGAGGCTAAGATTTTAAATTATTCCCAAGGATTAACTAAATCTACAAAAGCATTTACAAAATCTTTTGTGTTTCTTGTTACAAGCTTAAGATTATATACTTTTGCTGTTACAGCAAGTAAAGCGTCAATTGCGGGTAAAGGATTAGACTTAAGCTTACCTTGTAGTTTTCCCCATTCATCAGCCACTTCTCGATTAATAGGTAGAATTCTTTCTTCAAAATAATCTGGTAATTCAGTTTCTAAGTAATGAGAAATTTTTTCATATTTTTTAGGATCTGTAATCCCTGTTACTCCCTTTCTTATTTCCCCTAAAGTTATAACACTAATAAAAAGTATTGAGCTATCTTTTTCACTTACCCAACTAAGTACTTTTTCATTTGGCCTAAGTTTTACTAGCTCCGAGATAACATTGGTATCTAATAAATACTTCATAGATCAATATCTCTCATTTCACTTTGATCTCTAGTAATTTCTAAAATAACATCTTTTAATGGAGAACAACGTAAAAAATCAACCAGATTAGGTTTAGGTTTAATTAATTTATCATATTGTTCAGTTGATAAAACAACTACTGCTCGTTTGCCTCTTAAGGTAATTTCTTGAGGTTTACCTGCCGATGCTTCTTTGACTAAATCACTTAAGTGAGCTTTAGCATGTTGTAATTGCCATGATTGCATGTTAATAACCTTGATAAGACTAGTCTGACTAGTTATAATTTTAATATTATAAGTAAAAAATGTAAAGAATAAAGTGGAAATTAAATTTATTTTTAAGAGTAATAATTTTACTGTATTACGCAGATGACAGATAAATAGGCTTCCTAATAGGTATTTCAATAAAATCCAAGTAAATTATTTTTTCTGGCTCCGGTAGGCTAAGAATTATAATTTATTGATTTACAACTAATGATTTATTAATAAAATTTCTTTAGAGGAACTACACGCATCTTTTTAACAGGGTATATATAGGGAGCAAGTAGTTGAAAAGCCAAGTACAACAGATTGTATAAAATCTTAAATATAGCTATTACTTTGAATTAAAAATACCATACAGCCTCACCGCTGGACGTTTTAATCTAATTTGACTAAAAAAATATACAAATTGATATATAATTGTTATAAGATTAATTAAATAGTATTGGTATAAAATAGAAAGATGTACTATAAAACAGAGCCAACAAGGCGAGAAATTATTTTTGACATCTATGATGTAATGACTGCTCAGGAAGTTCGCAAGGCGCTTTCCGATAATTTTAATAAACTAGAACAACCTGAAAAGAATAAAATAATATCTCTAGGTGAGCCTATATGGTTATTACGCAAAAGTAGGGACACAGGCGTTTTAACTATTGAATACATGCAGTATGATTGGAATCAGCGAGATTTTACAGGCCCCACCGCTGTTCGTTCTTTGCAGTTAACCAAAAAGGGCTGGCAGACTTATGATCCATCTTATAAGGGAGCTGACTTACTTGAAATAAATCAACGTAATATTAACGCTATCCGTCTTAGTGAATTAGAAGAGATTTTTAAAAACGACCCTAAATACAAACGAGAAAACATGGTTTATCCAGAAATGAGCTGGGCTATTCAAAAGGCAAAAGCTAATGAGCAAAATGCTAAAAATACTCATCATGGCATGTGGGTTAGGCCTTGCCCTGATGAAGATAAAGGTATACTAAGAAGGCTTAACTCAACTAATTCTCAATCGGTAACACAACCTAATATACATGAGCCACTACCGGTCATGATATCCCAATTCCCAGTACACGGGGCCGTACATGCTACACAAAGTTATAAACAAAAAGTACAGGACATGAAAGAACCAGAGCTCAGGACTTCAGAACAGTGTGCAAAATATTTGAATGATATTTATAATAAGATGAAAAAAGATGATATTTTTGAATTTTTACACAGTTACAGACTTCCGAATAATGCAAATTTAGAAGAAATTTTAAAACATGCTCTAGCAGATAATAGTAATAGGACTAGCAAGCTTTGCGTTAAGTTAGGATGGTTGACCGAAAATGGTCAGTTAGGTATTAATCCACCCGATGCCGTTAGAGAAACATTTAATAAATTAGAAAACCTAGACCAACAATCTAGACATGCACCAGGAAACTCATAATATTAATATTCACAATAAGTTGCATTGCATCTTATAAGGTTAGGCTAAAAAATGGACTAACCTAGGGTTTTTAAAATTCTTTAAGTACAATATATAAATAATACATAGAATTGAGAGCACTTATGGTAGATATTATTAATCTTAATAAAAAAAGAAAGGTTAAAGTTCGTTTAGAAAAAGAAAAGAAGGCTGTTGAAAATCGTATCAAATTTGGTAGGACAAAAAACGAAAAAAAGGCCGAGAAACGAGATAATGACCGTAATGAACGACATCTAGATAGCCATAAGTTGGAAAAAAAAGAGTAGCAATAAGAGCGCCAATCCTTTTGAATTTCATATTCAATAAGGCCTTGATAAAACATTGTGCTTTATCAAGGCCTTCAATCGATTAGATTAATATTTCATATTCTTTTAGTAGAAAAATTACATTGTATGATTAGAATCTCTTTTAGAGTATTCTTCTAGCTCATTTTCAAGCTTATTTATTAAATCATTTTTTCCATCAATTAGTTGCTGTAATGAGTTAAAAAAAAGATGGCGCTCAGCCCCATCATTATTATCATAATCCTGTCTTTGATTTTGATAGTAGTCAAGTTTCTTTTTTGCTTCAGATAATTCTTCTTCAATTTGCTCTATGGATCTCATATTAATTTTATCCCCAGTTAACGTTTTAAAACGACTCATTGAAATCAATAATTAAATTTCAAGCTAAATGCAATTACTGTAGTTAAGCTATTTTTTTAAGTAACTGATATTGTTAGGCTTTTTACTTTGCCTATACTTAATAATTTTGCATTTAATTTTTTATAAGCACTTAATTTGATTAATTATTGTTAAAATAGTAAGTGCGACTGCTATAACAAATATATTTTATGAAATTTTCTTTTACTAAACAAACCTTTTAGAATAAAAGCTATAAGTTTTATGTTATTTCTACTTGGTTATATTTCGATTTTACCTTCAAAAAATTTTACCTTCTTAGCACCTATTTATGCAGTGCAATTATTTAAATATTTGGATTTTATCTTTTAAAAAGAACAGCTTCACTATTTTAAATGTTGATAATAAATGACCTCGACTAATACTTGTTGTATAGTCTTTACTTGCGTTTATTTTAGTGCTTTTATTATGAGAGAGAAAGGTGAATCCTTATTTTGCAGAATCAATTGAGCCAATTAATATTGGTGTTACAAAATATCAAAATGGGTTATTACTTTATGATGTAAAAAATAATAAAAATACCGATTTATTAATTAACTTTGCTGAGCTTTTTGCGCTTCCCTTCAGTGTGTATTTACTGGATATATATGGCGCTACAATAAAAATTAACGAAATAGGAGCAGCGATTTGCGGCTTTAATTCTTCTGAGCATGCCATAGGAAAAACTATTTTTGATGTCTCGATGGGAAGTGCAAAGCAGCTATTAGATAATTGTGAGTCAACTTTAAAACAAGAATCTATTAAAATTTTTGATGAATTTAATACACGCTTAGACGGTAAATTCTTACAATTCTTATCTTTTAAATTTCCTTGTTACAACTCTACTTACCAGTTACATGGCACTTTAGGAATATCGATAGTTTTAGGCGAACACTCACTTGCCAACGCTATAACGCAATTAACAGCTATTGGCTTGTTGCCTAAAAATAATTCTGAAGACACGCAAAACCTAAAATTAAATTTAGGCAATGTATTATTAACACCAAGAGAACAAGAATGCCTTGAATATACAGTAAAAGGTTTTACAGCTAAACAAATAGCTAAGAAACTTTCTATTTCGCCGAGAACTATTGAAGACTACATCAATCAAGTTAAATTAAAATTAAATACTTGCTCTAAACGAGAAATGATTCAGAAAGTTTTAGAGATAAGCTAACTGACCCCGTATTTAAGACGGAGTGTTTACTATGTTAAATTTAATTACCATGAACTTCTTTTAAAATAATTAAGAGGTAAATATGCATCCTGTTATTAACATTGATAATCAGTCCGTCAATAAGGAAGAAAGCTTGCTTGATAAGAACGAGACACAACCATTTGCTATAAGCCGACTTTTAACTCTTAATCATAATAAAGCGAAAAATAAATTTGCTAAAAAAGGAATTTTTTTTAAAACAAATGAAGAATTAATTTCTAGCAAATTCACTAACTTTTATAATCAGGGCTGCCCCGTACAAGCTTGGCAAATTGACCCTAAAAAAATAGCGCGTAATAGTTTTAAGATTTTTTCAACAGGTGACCCATTTGCAATTATATCACCTGATGTTGAAATTACTGGCGAAAATATTAATATTCATGTTGGTGTTGAACATGCCATTTATTCACCCCTGACGCTACTTTATGAAGCATTGCAACTTTGCCGTTGTGCGTATGAACAGGGGGCAGAAAGAATTACTATTGCGTTACCAGAACAATTTCACCCACTCTTATACCCTAATGATTTTAATATTTTGCTTATGAAGTTATTCAAGGCAAGTGGTGCTAATAAAATTTATTTTTATGATAAAAACTATCAAGGGATTTTAGATGAGACAAATATAAATACTACTATACCGCTTACCGTATCTGATGAGCCTGTATCCAATTCTCAATGTTATCAACTTGATAAAAATGACTTGTTAGATTATTTACAACTACCACTCAAGGAAACCAATAAAGCCAATATCGATTCTCAAGTTATGCACTTTATGCGCAGAAGTGATTTAAATCAGATTTGGACTAAACTTAATTTAGACCATAGTAATTTTCTTGACGATCTCTATAATAATACCGCTTCTTCTATTAACCTTCCTGAACAAGAACAAACTCATATACTATTATGCTGTTTAGCCAATAGGCCACTAGCAGAAAAAATAGCAGCTGAACTTCGTTTAAAGGGAGAAAAAGTTAAACTCTATTACACTGAAGGAAAAGGTGATAAAGCGACGATTCCTAGCGACGCTAAGATTGCTGGTGCTGAAGTCACTATTGTGCAATCAACCCGTCCTAATCCTGAAAATCTTACCGAAACGGCAGAATATCAAAAAAATGGTGCTTCATCTTACTTTTTTGAAACTACGATGATTGCAAGGCAAGCTCATCTGCGTGGAGCGGCAAAGATTAATTTAATTAATCCTTATCAATTTAATGCACGTTCTGATAAAGCCGAAAATAATCCCAAAGGAAAAACAGGAGCCTATGTACAACAGAATGGCTTATTATTAGAAGCAGCTGGTATAAATCAAGTTATTACAGCAGAATGTCATGATAATCATACTATGTCAGGAACTTATACAGGGAAAAAAATAAAAGGTTCCGCGGTGCCAGCCCTTATTACAATATCAACTAAATTAGCAACCGATTGGCTCAACGAGTCTAAGCATGCCACACAAGAGCAGTTGCGTTTAGTAACACCTGATGCTGGTGCTACTAAACGAACAAAAGAGCTTGTGCTACATTTACAAACTATTTTAGGTAAAAAGTTTTCTGAATCACGTATTTTAGGAGAAAAACAACGCGATTCACATCAAGATGATAGTGCTCTCATTAATAATCTAAATTCAGGTGATGTTGGCATTAACGCTTACGATAAATATTTAATTACCGATGATGAAACAGCAACTGGAAGTACCCTTTGCCAAGCTATTACAAATCTTACAGAAAATGGTGCTAAGAATATTTCAGTGATTGTTGTGCATAATAATATGCCCTTAGACTGGTTGTTAAGGCAACTTTGCTTAGCCAGGTTTTTGTACTTAGGAGTAAACGATCTACATTTCAGTGATACACAAGAAATGGGTAATTTAGCGAAAGACTACAATGATTTAATTCAAACTTATGCACAAAAAAGCTCGCTATCCTCATCAGCGGTTGAAAAACAAGTTTGTAGTTGGTTTAAGGAAAATATTAGTAAAGATTTTTCTAACCAAACACCCGATTACTTCAATCAAGAATTTACTCGATTTAAATCAATATTTAATCAGCTAGCAGAGAGAGTAACCGTTCATTCATTAGCTGAAGAATTTGCCAGTAAATTAAGTAAAAAGCCTACTCAACAAAATACCTTAGAAAAAATTGTGAGTTTGCCTATCACGGCTAAAAATTTATACGCTAGCGATAGAGGGATGCTATTGTTTTCTCAATCTCAACCCAAAATTGAGCAACAAGATGTTAAAAATTTAGCTATTAATAACAGATAAAGGATTGCTATCAACAATTCATTACTGTCTATGAGCTTCTTTTGACAAGAAGCTCATAGATAAATTAACCTAAATTTAATTTAAATTTTAACTACAAAAAGTAAGTAACACTTAATGTTATTAAAATATTAAAACGTTGGTTTATTAATATCAGTTGAAGAATCTTTTTCTTGCATTACTTTTATATCTGAATCAATTTCACTTAATTGTGCTAAATCTTTTTTGAGCGCGAAGAATCTAAACTTATCTTTATAATTAGGCTGGGATCAGTATCTTAAAAGAAATTCTATATTTAAGCATTGCTTTATGTATATTAGCTACTAAAAACCACCTATTCTAAATTACTAGTAACATAACGTTAATTATGCGTCCCTACTTTCAGCTACATCAGCTAACGTGTTAATTGATGAATTAATAATGCTGCGCGTTGCGTATTGGTAGTTAAACCAGAAATTGAAATCTGTTCTTCTTCGGTATGTGCACCTGAGCCAATTGCCCCTAAACCTGCTAAATTATAAGGAACTTTATTTGCCACATACGAGATATCTGAGGCACCCCGCTTGATTGGGTCATAGGCACTGACTTCTCCCTTGCCTATTTTTTGACTTAAGAAACTATATTGCCTTAATAATGACTGATTATTTTGAGTAGCTGGCATCGCAGGAGTTGGCTCTTTAAACGTTACATGCGCTTTGGTAGGTGGTAAAGTTTCTTGGGCAGTCTTTTGCATAAAAGCCTTGGCTTGTAAACATTGAGCTTCGCTTATAAAACGAATTTCCCCTTCAGCAACTGCGCGCTTAGGAATGATATTTAAAGTTGATAAAACTTGCGCGGAATGATTTGCAAAGTTATTTTCAAGCTTAGTTCCAGACGCAATTAGAGCAGTATTAGCAGTCAAACCCTTATGTTTTTTACAAAACTCTAATAGTTTACTTAAGTTGCGCGTTAATTCAAAAACTGCACCATCGCCAGTATTTTTATCAAAAATTAATGAAGAATGTTTTTCAACGCCTACGGTTTCTAAAGCCCATTTAATCATGCCGCGACGTCCGATAATTACTTTATTATCAGGCGAGGCCATTTCAAATTCTAACGCTACATCAATATCTTCAGCAGCATCTATCAAGGCTTTTCTTGAAATACTATGTGGAAGAGCTGAATTTTCTTCATCGCCGGTTAAAACAACAGTAATATAAGCATGCTCTAGCAATTTTTTATCATAAAGAGACTTAAGCGCATAAAGAATTACCAAATCACCGCCCTTGATATCTGCCACGCCTGGGCCATAAGCTGTATCATTTTCACGTTTGAATTTTTGGAAAGCATGATTGGGGGGAAAAACGGTATCTAGATGCCCAATTAAAAGTATTTTTTTCCCGTGGTAATTGGTCGGATGATGCTCAAGGATCAAAGTCCCTGCATGCTTCATCGAGTCAGGTAAATGGACCCAATGTGCTTTAAAATTAATTTCGGTAAAAGCTTTCGCTAGAATTTGACCTACTTCTTCAACCCCTTTTTTATTTTCAGTTCCACTATTTATATTCACTAATTTTTCAAGTAATTCTACTTGCTCTGCCTGCCTATTCTGGATGTTATTTAGCAGAAAATGCTCTTGCTCAGATAAATTTTGCGCCTGCGTATTTGTTGACATGCCGGCAAAGAGCATCAAACCTACATTAAAAGCTCTAGCTGGAACATTAAATAAGCCTTGCGTTGCTGAATATAAAAACTCTTTAATCGATTTCAAAATTAGGTGGATACAAAAAGAACAACATAAAAAAAGTATAACATGACTAATCATCATCGCTCTACGCAAATTAATAAATACTTTGATAAATCCATCTTACCTAGCTAAGTTTCAACGAAACTTTCAGCTGCAAAATAATTAAAAATTAAATTCTTGCTATGTTGTACTGTATTGGAATTACCTGCGATATGTCTATTGGCATTATTTTATCTTAGTAATTAAACCACTTGTTATTTATTTTGAGTAAACAAGAAGTTATGATTAAGCGGTTTTAATTTTCAGGATGATATTCATGCGCATACTTATTTTCTTAGCTGTATCATTTTTTTACTTACCACTTGCAGCCAAACCGCATTGGAATCAGCAATTAATTCCTAAACAATCAGCATTTTCACATGAAAATTATCTATCGCAAGATGCCATTAAAACTGTTAAGCAAGAAGCTAAAATTTCAGTATTACGCGTGCAAATCGATTGGAATGCAAATAATGAATCTTATCACTTAAGCCATGCAATCATAGAAAAATCCGGTACCCTATCCCTATTAGCTAAAAGTAAACATAGACCTAAATGGGGAAGCTATTTAGGAATATTAAAAGATAAAAATGGCAAGCATTTATACTTTGACTCCATTGGTACAGGCAAAGAATATCGTAAACTCGTGCGAGCTATTAACTTACGATTTCCTGTTCCTAAAGATAATGTAACGTTTGAATTGATTGCAGAAAATCCTCAAACTGGCATTATGGAAACTGTGTTAGAAAAGGAAATTATTGTTAATGAATTACCAACTGATAATACACAATATCCTGAACTTGAAGTAAAGCAATTATTACTGTCAAAAAAACCTCATTCTCTTAGAGTTAATATTTATGCTGAAGGCTATCAGCTACAAGACAAAAATCGTTTCTGGCAAGACGCTATTAAAACAGTTAACGATTTACATAGTAATCATTTTCCAGGGGTTGAGTATTTTAGTTTTTATGCGGTCTTTCACCCTTCCAATAAAACCTTAGGTAAACCCATAGATTTAGGCCACCCTATTCCTGAGTTCGATTCATTTCTAGGCTTGTATTATCCTTATTGGGATGGTTTTGAGCGTTGGTATCATGCGGTATACCCAACAGGAGAGAATAAATTTCGTAAAGCATTAGCCTCCGCACCCTATGATTATGCCTTAATTTTAATCAAACAAGACGGCTATTGGGGTGTTGGAAATTACATGTCGCATACAGCCATACCCGCTAGCAATAAAAACTATTTTACTTATTTATTGCTTCATGAGTTTGGTCATTTCTTTGGATTAAATGAAGAATATGAAGGTGGCGGCCGAACAGAATTGGAGTTTGCTCCAGATATCGACGAACCTTGGTCACAAAACATGACATTTCTACCTAATCCCTCTTATGAAGGTTTAAAATGGCATACTTTAGTCTCTCCCCAAACGCCTATACCTACACCAGAAAGTGAGTGGCAATCTAATCCACCTATCTATGGCGCTTATCAAGGAGGCTATGGTGACTCTATTAGCACGAAAGGTGCTAATCACAAACCTGGGCTACAATGCACTATGGAGGCAAGCCCTACATTCTGTGAAATATGTCAACATGGGATAATGGATGTCATTTTATATGGTATAGGAAAGTAAAAATATTATAGCGGCATTTATAACATAGTTAAGTAATATTAGCCTGGATATAACAAAGTCAAACTAGTCGCAATCTTATAAAGCTATCCAGGCTAGAACTATTTCAACATTGATTAGCTCTATGAATTTCAGCTAGATTAGCTAAAATTCAGATTGAGCGGAAACAGCTTTTGCACAAGTATTTCGTAAGTTGATAGACATTTGCTGTAAAAGAGCATTTAGCTTACTATCTAATTTATACTCAGCTGCAAGCTTAACCGGATCGGTAAAACTTAGCCATACTTGCCCCATTTTATCTTGATTTGCCATAATACGTAATGGCAAATCAAGTGCTAAAGCGGCATTTTCTTGCATTAGCGAAGTACCCTTAGCTGGATTACCGATAAGCAAAACTTCTATAGGAAGCAGGGTTTCATTGACCTGTTTTGCTTCATAACTATGATCAATATGAGCAAAAACTTTACCTCCCTGCTTTTTAATCAAATTTTCTACCCGTTTTATTGTTTCATTCACCGAATAAGGGCTTTGAATTGTTTCAGCCCACGGTCCGCCACTAGGAGCGGCAAGTTTTGCATCAAAGGCACCTGCAATCTTACGAGCTAGGATATCTAAATCAACTAGATTACCCTTATTAGCTAATAAGGTTACACAAACTAACTCATCTGCTGCTGTAAAACGACTTAAGAATGCGGAATATCCCGCTATATTCCCCTTAATTTCCATTAAACCTTGATGTCCAGGAAAAAGCCACCCTGCATTTGATGGACTTGATATTTTTTTTGTTAAAATGACAGATTGATATAAAAAGTCACGATTTTCTTTATTAACTAGAATGTCCCCTGCCAGGCCAATATCCCAGAGACTAACATCCTCTGCAGAAGCATAAATACCTGCATTAGCAGTTACCGCAGACCATGAGGCAGGAGTAACTGCATTTAATTGATTATCCTTTTCGATATAACCAGTTGCAGGTTCAGTAGGATTTATAAAAGCGATTTTTTTTAGAAACATACTATGTTTAAAGGGAATCGTTTTATTAGTTATTTCATTGGTAATGTTATTTAAATTTTTAATAAAATAGGTATGTTTTAGGCCTAAACGTTCAATCTGATTTTTAGTAATAAAATCCTCAAATGTTGTGCCGCTCGCTTTTTCAATAATTAAGCCTAATAGATAAAAATTAGTAGAACTAAGGCGCGTTTGGGTACCCGATTTAAAATCTAGATTTCTATCTTTAATAAGCACAAAGATATCTTGTGATTGATAGTCTTTTGTAAAATCAAAATTAGCTGTAGTTGTATAATCTGGTAAACCAGAACTATGAGTTATAAGTTGGCGAACGGTAATATCACGCCACTTTTTTGGAATATCTGCTAGATAATTAGTAATTGTATCGTCAAGTTTAAGTTTATCCTGTTCTTTTAATTGCATAATGGCAACAGCAGTATAGGCATTGGTAATTTGACCTATATTAAATACCGTATTGGTAGCTACTAAACGGCCACTATCAAGATCAGCTTGGCCATAACCAACCACTCTCGTAATATAAGGTGCTTGCACAATTGCAAGAGATAATCCAGGAATATTATTTTGTGCCATGTAATCGATTATTAATTGATCAACCGTTTTACCCTGGTAAATAGTATGAAAGTCCCCGCGGCTTGAACTTTGGTAAGTTGGATTAGTCATTAAATTTTCCATAAATGGTAAGATTCATATTTTCTATTGTAGTAGATAACTTAACAGTCTTGGCATAAACAGAAAGTCATCTAATGTATCGATATTGCTTTGTTCACTCAAATAATAATTATAGGCGTTGATTGATAGAAGTACTTAGTAATTAGACACTTAGCTAAATTAATAGTTAAAAAGTTAGCTATTTATAAAACTAAAAGCTAACTATTAAATTTTTAAATAAATTAAGATTCAATGCTAATTAATTATTGATTTAATTAAGATCAAATTGTTAATATTATGTTAACATTTCCTTGATAAAATAAAGTAAATGCAGTGTTTGAGTTATTTATTATGTATTCTCATACAGAATCGCAATCTAATGTTAGCGATACAAGTCCCACACGTAGTAAAAACGCTAATTTTAATGCATCTGTTTTATTCTCAAAACTTGATCCTTTTGCATACATCATTTTAAAGAGTGATGGCAGAGTATTTGCAGCTAATAATTTAGAAAATCCTAATATTTCTATTCCTTTTCTACCTAACGCAACTGATACAAAAAAAAGATTTGCCTATTTAGTTTTTAAGGGATCGCAGGGTGACACTGATAGCGGCCCCACTGAACCCATGCAAATTATAATTATGCGTAGGATGTTTAAAATGAGTGTAGGAAGTGAACATAGCTACATACGTAAAGCTGCTATTGAAATGTATGATATCGAATCAATACTTCATGAATGCTATAACATTACTTTGGACGAAAATAATTCTATTTATTATTTTAGTGGTGAAGGTTTTTTCGATATAAATATTGTTAACGGTTGCGTATCTGTCTTAGAAGGTAAACAGCTAGAAGGGGTGAAGTTTGATACTCGTGGTACCGCCTGTGATAAATTTAGAAAGCAAGATGTAAATGGAATGGTTCCAGAATTAGTTTCCTTTATTCCTGAATCTTGCATGGATTTTCATGAGGGACATGATGATATTATAAAAGTCAATATAAGCACTCCAGAAAGAAGAAAAACAATAGCTTCTGCAGAGTCAACAAATAATACTGGGCAACAATTACAAGCCGATGATCTTGATAACTCTTTATTAAGCTATTCAGATTTCCAATCTATTACGTCTAACAAAGGCACTTCTACTGAGGAATCTATAGAAAACAACTTAGTAAATTTCTCTTCTGTAGATGAAGGTGGAGATAGTGATGTAGAAACTCTTAAACCACCAGCTGCTAATTATACATTTATAGGAAATAGCTTGGAGAATGTATCTTCTAACTTTACAACAAACTCTGCAAATGAAAGTGGGGATGAAAATTTTGTAGCTCTTTACTCACAAGCTATCCCATCTAATAGAGTAGTTTCTACTAAACATTCGCTAGAAAATGGCTCTGAATTAGAGCTACATTCTGAATCCAGCACAAACTCTTATGAAGATGGAAACGAAGATTTCAAAACTACCGATAAGAGCCATTTTAAAAAGCGAAAATCTAATAAAGAAGAAGATATTATACCTCATAGAGCAAATGTTAAGGGTTCTAAAGAAATTAAAAATACTAATTCAATATCAAACCATAGTATATTTCACCAAAAAGACATCACTAATAGCGATGCACCCAACCTATTACCTATACCTGACAGTGGTTTTTAAATTGTACTCGCATTAACTGCCTATACTCTTTAAAAGTACTAGTATGTTATTGAAATCATCCATTTTTTTGCGATAATGACAACTTCTTATCCAAATCCTGAAAATTACGAAATCAGCAGAAGCCAATATATGTAGAGAACTTGATAAGCTTGGTATAACTATGTTTGGCCGACGAATTCATAACCCTGAAAGAGAACTCAATGATTTAACCGACACGCTGGACCCTGCGAACAAGTCGCGGGAAATAGGAGGAGGCGAAGAGAATATTTTTGCATAGTGCAAGGTAAATTTTAATATATTTTCCTGATAATTAATCTCTATTCAATATCAATATTTTTCTTAATTTATAAAAATTTTATAATTAAATTAAATCTTATGTACTGCAGCAATTAATGGAATTATTTATTAAATTAGTATCTATTGGTAAACTTGTCTTCCAGGCTGGTTTAAATAAAACATCAATTGCTTTTATTGTTAAGCCTTCATGATCTATGACAATATTTGTTTCATAGCAACGACGTAAACTAAGCTTATCAAGATTAGCTGAACCAAAAATAAATACTCGGTGGTCTATAGACATAAACTTCATATGGATAATGTCCGTATTTATTGTATCTTGCGAATACCATTTAATCTGAAGTAGATTACGCTTATCTGGTGCCACACCTGCTATAAGCTTAGCAACTATATCTTCATTGGTACCACCATACCACTTTTCTCTTTTATCATTAAATCCTCTACCTAAAATTAATTGAAGTACACCATTTCGTTTATTAATAAAATCAAGCAACATAACCATAATACGTGGCTCGTTTAAGTTTGGTGTAGCAATATGAACAATATTTTTGGCATTTTCTAATGCTGTAATAAAAGCATCATTAATAGGTTCGGAAGTCTTGGTATGAAATAATCTAGATACGTAATTCTTTCTAGGTTGGCTTGTTAAATAAAGCACCATTGCTTTATTTTTTTCTTCAATAGTTATATCGTTTGTTTCATTATTTTCTGCCAAATTAATGGGCAATATATTTTCTTCGCTAGCATTACTTCTTAATCGCCAATTATTACTAAAATCCAAATAAGCAGATTGCGTTACATTTCCTTTTAATAATATTGCTGCGTCATAATTACCTTTAGGACCATAATTGGCAAGCTGAAAATTAGCACCAGTAATAATTACAGCGTGGCCATCTATTAAAACTGTTTTAGAGTGAAGGGAATTTAATCCATTATGATGATGCACCCCAACATGAATACGTATATTGTCTGGTAAACCATCTAAGCCAAGATCTTTTGGTCCATGTGGCCAATTTACGGGCTTTTTGCGACGAAATAATAGTTGAGCAAAAGAACCAAGCTCATCTAGTAAAATAAATACGTGAAAGAGATCCCTGTCACCTCGGTTTAATTTCTCTTGGCCAATATACTTTAAAGTATCTCGCAAATCTTGCACAAATCTAATACGTTTATCCCAAGCAAATGTTTGTATTAATATTTGTTTTTTTGCTTTTTTAACTTCATTAATTATTAGATCAAAAATTTGCTCTCTAAGTGCGAATTTGACTTCATCTATATCTATTACACTGAGTAATTTATTTTCTGGAATCAGACGCTTGTCAACCACAGGCCTCACATTAGCAATAATATTTTTCATAACTTTTCAGCTAACTATTTTACAGTCTTATCGTTTCTCTAAATTGACCTGAGCCTTTTGCCAAGAAATTCTTAGCACAAGGCGTTTCTATAGAATAAATGTTTTCATTATCACCTGCTTTAATCTGATTAGAACTAATAAATATCTTTTCTTGCGGATAAGATTTCTCCTGTAATATATCTACAATAGCTTTAATAAACATATCTGGGCCACAAATAAGAATTTTAGTATTTTGATCAATTTCGCTTTCTAGTAAGTAATCGTTAATTCTACCGTGATGCCATCCTGTAGGCACACTCTCTGCTTGCGTTAAAGTCAGATAATTTTTTTTGTTCTCTACCCAAAGATTTATTTCATCAAAATTAGGTATATTTTCTATATCTTTTGCACTGTAAATGATATTGATAGGCTTGTCTTTGTCTGCACTATGTTTGATGCTATGTATTAATGAAATACCACTACCAGCACCAATGACAAGAATAGGTTCTTGGCTATTGTCTATAGTAAATCCCTTACCAAAGGGGCCATCTAACAATATTGACTTTCCTTCATGAAATTTAAAAATCTCTAAAGCTTTTTTTACACTCAATGTATGAGCAGCTTTGGAGAATGTAAATTTAATATAGTCATCATCGCTGCCAGAAAAAATAGCTAAAACTAAAGGCTTTATTATCTTTTTAGGTAAATGCCTACTAGGATAGATAGCAAAATATTGACCGGGATTAACTTGAAGGAAATCAGGTTTTTTAAAAGTGAGCGTCATAACGCCATTATAATTCTCAACTTTTATTAATTTTAAATAATTTCCCTGCTTTTTTACAAATGGAAACATTTTAGAAAACATTATATTCCTCTTTGTTTTTTAAATATGCTAATTAATTATCCTTAAATAAATAGGCTATTTACAATCTTAACTCTAGAGGATAATTTTCTTTAATACTGAAAATTTTTACTATTTATCGCCATAAAATAGAATAAGCTTAGCAGGAGATTTTGCGAAATTGATAAAATAAATGAAATTTAAATAGCTCTGCATATTTAAAGCCTATAATAGCTAAAATCTGCCATCTTTTCTGCTACACTACGAGCAAATTAAAAATCAGATAAAATCTTATAATGTTAGATTTAATACCTTCTTAGCCCTCTAAAAAAATTATACCTATAGCTTTAAATTCACTAAACGCAGCAATAAGTGATGTAGCTGGGCTTAGTGTTTATATACGTATAATGCGTATAGAACTTTTGTAAGTAAACATTCGCCATAACCATTCAACTGGGCCGTACTCATAGTATTTTAGCCAAAGGTTAGATAGAAATATTTGGAATAATACGAAAATTATACTTAATAAAATACAGGCAGTCATACTCATTACCCCATATAAAGCTAAGCCAAAACTATAGAAAATAACGAGGGAAAATACAGTTTGTAGTAAATAATTAGTCAAAGCTAATCGCCCATATGCAGCAATAAAACGACTAAAGGCTGGATAATAATGAGTAATCTTAGCTATGAATTCTATGTATACTAGGGCCATTAATATACTACCGCTTAGCGATAATAAATTATTTAAAATAGCTAACCCATTTAAATTAATCTGCTTTAATATAAAAAGTTTTAACCAGGCATGCGTGAAGCTTAAAAATAAGCCCAGTAGTGCGGCTAAGATAAGTTGCCGTTTACTGTTAAATAGAAATGAATTTTTTGATTGCTGGCTTAACCTGGTTTTTGCAATATATAAACCTAGCGCAAAAAAAGCCATAATATTTACTAATTTACCGGAATAAAAGTGAAATATAATTTTCCAGTAGAGCATATGTAAATTTAAATTGAAAATGCTTCTATAATTTCCCTGGCTTAAGGTGGTAAAAAAATTTTCTGGCGTAATACCCGGCATCGACTCATGAGCTTCTGGGTGCGCAGTTACAACGGGAAGTAATGAAAAGTAATCTAACAAGCAAAAGAAAAGAGGAATAATAACAGCAGAAATAAAAAGTAAAAGCCATATAATTTGCTTAAGCCTTCGCATTGATAGCTTATTAAACCAAAAAAAGCTTAGTCCAATTAAAGCATAAGTAAAAAGTATATCACCATACCAGATAAGAGCATGGCTTATTCCTATCAAAAATAATCCACCTAGACGTCTTAAAAAGAGCTGCTCTCTGACTTTAAAATTATTTGCTTTATTATAAAAAAGATAAAATCCTATCCCAAATAAAAAACAAAATATTGTATAGCAAATATTATCAATAAAAGTGACTACAAAAAAGTATATGATAGAGTCAAATTGAGATAATAGTCCCGCCTCATGCAATTTGGTAGGTGCGAAATGGGCACCGCTAAAATATAAAATATTGGTTAAATAAATCCCTGCTAACGCAAACCCTCTTATAACATCTAGTGACTGAATTCTTTCACGAGGCATACTACTTGTCTCTACATCTTATTTTACAAAAAACAATTTCATTATTGTGGCAATAAGGTTAAATGCTAGCAAGCCTTGTAATAGAATTTCATGAAAATAATTTTAACGTCTTACGTATTAAGTTCAGGCAGAAATGTTGTTTCTTTACTCTCATTAGAAGGTAAACTTCGGCTAAAAAAATTTGTCAACTTACTAGTTATAGGCATGCCATATTGCTTATTTTTTAAATACGTCATTAAAGGAGGACAATGAGTTTTTGACCATAAAAGTGCTTGTTTTTGTGTGGAAGGAGACATAACCTGCTCAATAACTAAATTATGACTTTGAGCAAAGTTAAGTAAAACAGTTATCGCGGCTGTATTATTTTTTTCAAAAGCAATATCTAAAGCTGTTTGGCCTTTTAAGTTACGATGAATTAGGCTGGCATGATTTGCTACCAATAATTCAAATAATCTTTCATTATCCTTAGTATCTAATGACGAGCAAGCGACTTGCAATGGCGTAAAATTATCTAGTCCTATTGAATCAACGTTTATTGTTGATAAATTTAGTAATAAATCAACAACCTCAGTTTTATTATTTTGGCAGGCAATATATAGTGGAGTTACCCCATATTGATCAGCTTGATTAATATTAAGCTCATCATGTTTTAATAAGTCTTTAATTATCTCTATATGACCGTGATAACAGGCAATATAAAGTGGACTAATTCCCTCTAAATTAGACTTATTAATATCAAGCTTACTTTGCTTTAATAGTTCTTGAGCAATTTCCCTATAGCCTTTTTCACAAGCAATATAAAGTGGCGTTACTCCATATTGATCAGCTTGATTAACATTAAGTTTTGCCTTTTTTAACAGGTCTTTAACTATTTCTAAATAATTATAAAAACAAGCAATATATAGGGGGCTAATACCTTCTAAACTAGGTTTATTAATATTGATCTCATCATGTTTTAATAGTTCCCGCACAATCAAATGGTGTCCATTTTCGCAAGCAATATAAAGTGGCGTAGTACCATTATTACGTGCTTGATTAATATTGAGCTTGTTTTGCCTTAACAAAGCTTGGACTATATTTAAATAACCATGATAACAGGCAATATAAAGCGGCGTGACACCATCATTACGTGTTTGATTAATATTAAGATTATCTTTTTTTAATAGATCTTCTACTACAGTTAAATTGCCTATTTGACAAGCAAAAGAAAATAAACCTACTCCCTCATTGTTATAATAAGTAACATGTTCAGGTTTAAATGGATATTTTTTATTTATTGCGGTAAAGGCATTATTAATTGTTTGCAAGTTTTGGTTAGATGTTGTTAATACAGTTGTACTAAATATATTGTAAGAACAATTTTCACTAAGCGATTCAAATAAACTAGTTGCTAATTTCTGACTAGATAGTGCCCGAAAATACGTTGGCAATTTTTTATAGCGTTCAAAATCATTAGTATCAACATAGTACCATCTGCGATTAGAAGAATTATAATATAAGCAAACTGTATGGTTATGGCAGGTTAGCAGCATTGGCAAGACGATACCTTTATTTTTTTGATAAAGGTCTACTAAGTCATTTAAATAAGCCTCTAAACTATCTTTGTCAAAGATATAAGGCTCATTCATTACGAGTTTAAGCCTACTACCTTCTAGCTTTTTGGATTTAACCAATGGATATGCAGTTAGCAACTCATAGGGATTAATATACTGTTTAAATAAGTCTTTATAATTAGCTGGTCGTAAATACAAAGCAATTCCATCAAAAAAAGCAACAATTTCCAGGAGCTCTTTAGTTTTTCTATCTAATTTCGCATTTGCAAAATGAGCTTTCTTTTTAGCTTTCTCAATTTTCTTTTGTAATTGCTTAAAATTATTTTTATAAGTAGCAATAAATTTCAAACGCTTAAAAAAAATGGTTTCACTCTTTGCCAAAACAGCTTGGGCTAACATCATAGAAAAACCATGACAAAGGCCATTTTTAAATTCTTTATAACCAAGCAGTTGGCCTAACTTTATTAAATCACTGTGAGTTAACTTTGACATAGAACTTATAAACTTATTTTTTAGTAAAAAATTACATCCTAGTACCATAACAAAAATCAAATGACGAAAGGACATTGGTACCAGAAAACAATCCGAAATAATAGTCTTTTTTTTATTAGTCTAAAGAAAGCAAGAAATTTGGCTGAAAATAATTAGCTGTAAATAAGGTATTTAATTATTAACAGCCGATTTTATTGATCACATAGCTATAGAATTTTCTGATAATTTAGCATTATCTTCAACTCTTTAAACCACTAGTTGTTTAGGACTAAAAAACCTATAGGTTTATGATTTAAATTAGCCTCTTTCTTAAATTCCTCTACTTTACTTAATAAATCTTGATGGTTATTATTTTTAAATTGTGCAAATAATTCTTTTAATTCTTCATCATTTAATGAATTTTTATTATTAATTTTTTCAAAATTGTGAAAAAATCGCTGATAAGCCATTGCTCCTTAAAAGAGCTTAAAACAGAATGAAGACAATTAATAAATTCAAAATGAACTATAAAAAATTGGTTAACGCCTATATTTTTTCTACTTTAAAAATTTTTTATTTCAGATTAATTTGATAATTTTTTAGATTTTAATAGGCATATTTTATTTAATATTAATTTCAAATAATCTATTTATTTCTAAGGAAGAAAAATTTTCAATTTAATATAACAGGATAAATTCAATTAACAATATATTAATCCGAAAATAAATTCTTTCCAAATTGGAAATAATTAAAAATAATTTATATTGAAATAATTTGTAATATTCACAGTTAATTTTATAAATTTAACTAATATGCTAGTTAGTTTATCTATACTGACAAAATTCAAATCTACATTGTATTAAATAATTAAATTTATAAAGTTAAATTATTCAAACCGCTTATCACCTATTTTTTTGAAAATATAGTCAATCACAAACTTAACTCGCCTTGAAATATTACCTGAATGTAGCAAATAAATGGGGTGAAGCTCACCCGGATGCCAATCAGGCAATAAGCATATTAAGCGCCCTTCTTTAATATCTTTGCTTACCATAAAAGCTGAAAGGCGTGCTATTCCGCCACCAGCTAAAACCATACTGCGAAGGCTTTCACCATTATTAGTATTAAAAAATCCCTTAGCTTCAATATCGATTTGCTCATCTGCTTTTTTAAAGCACCAATTATTTAATATAGAATGCGCATAAAAATTAAGACAAATATGCTCACATAGCTTGTTAGGGTGTGTTGGAATATCATAATTTTTTAAATAAGCAGGAGAAGCAACCAGCAATCGTTTTGTCTCCGCTAGTTTGCGTACTTTTAAAGAAGAATTTTTTAAATGGCCAATACGAATTGCTATATCAAATCGTTCTTCTAAAATATCAACAATACGATCGTCACTAAAAAGGATAATTTCAATATGGGGGTTGATCTGGTTTAATTCCGGCATTAAAGGAATTAACTGATGGTTTGCAAAAGGCGCAGAACAAGTTATGCGCACTTTACCATGAGGCTTATTTTGATTAAAAGTAATTAATCTTTCTGTTTCTTCAATATCAGAAAGAATACGAAGCACACGATTATAATAAATTTCACCATCTTCAGTTAATGATACCGTACGTGTAGTTCTATTAATCAGACGTACACCTAACCTAGCCTCCATTTTTGCTATCATTTTGCTTATTGAGGAAGGTGACATCCCTAAGTGTGCTGCAGCATGAGAGAAATTATTACTTTCAGCTACTTTTACAAAAATCTCCATATACCCCAAAACATCATAAGCTTGCCTTTTCATTTATGCCTACTCATCATAAGTGTTATTCAATTTAATCTATTTATTCATTAATAAAAATTTAACATAATACTTTTTCCACAATATTAGACTTTTTCAAACGGCCTACAAAAAAATGCGGTTTGACAGGAAGTATATTAAATTTTGAAGGAATAAAATTTATCATGGATCTTCATTTAAAAGGAAAAATTGCGCTAGTGACGGGCTCTACTACAGGCATTGGTTTTTCTATAGCAGAAAGTTTAGCTAAGGAAGAGGTCACTGTCGCCATTAATGGCAGGTCTGAAGAGCGAGTTACACAAGCTATAGAAAAAATTTCTTGTAACTATAAACAAGCAGAATTAATACCTATTGTAGCCGACTTAAGTACTAACGAAGGAATCACCAAAGTAATACAGAATCTCCCAGCCATCGATATCCTTATTAATAATTATGGCATTTATGAAGTGCAATCTTTTTATGAACTCTCTGAAGAAGACTGGTTAAAATCGTTTAATCATAATGTCATGAGCGGCGTACGTTTAAGCAGACACTACTTGCCAAGTATGTTAAAACAAAATTGGGGCAGAATTATTTTTATTTCAAGCGAATCTGCTTTGCAAATCCCAACCGATATGATTCATTATGGGGTCAGTAAAACAGCGCAAGTTTCTCTTGCACGCGGTCTTGCAGAACTAACTACAGCCACAGATATTACCGTTAACTCCGTTTTACCTGGGCCTACACGAACAGAAGGCGTAGAAAATTTTCTAGAACAAACCGCCAAGCAAAATAACCAAACATTAGAGGAACTTGAAAAAAATTTTTTTACCGATGTTCGCCCTACTTCTCTTATTAAGCGTTTTATTAAACCTGAAGAAGTTAGCTCTTTGGTAACTTACCTTTGTAGCCCACTAGCAGCGGCTATCAATGGTTCAGCAGTTAGAATTGATGGCGGCTTGATACGCTCCATTATTTAAATGTTAGCTTTAACTTTCTTTTGTTTAACACGTAATCTTAAAATAAGGAGAAGTATAGAATGTGTAAAAAAATTTTACCTCTGCTAAGCTGTCTTTTTTTAACTACTTATGTAAATGCATCCTCATTTTTTATTGTTAATAATACGGCAAAAACATGGACTATCATGCTAAACAGTATATGCTCAGCACAAGATGGCAAAAATGGGATTATAAAACCTTACAGTCAATTTAATATTCCCGACTTACTTTTAAGTTCTGCTTGTAAAAACTTAGGCTGTAGTGCTGATTTCTATTTATCTAATAAATGTCAAGGGACATTGGTAGCTAATGCAGAAATTAGTATGAAAAAAGGGGTACTTGCCGTAAGCAATTACGAACCTAGCTATCGAGTTACTTTTAATTCCTACACTATAACGATTGAGCAGTAAAATTTTTTTAACAAATTAAGGAAATACTATATGAAAAAATTAACCTACGGTTTATTGCTAGCACTAGTTTCAAGTGCAAATTCAATACCTTGTTTTGCTCTAGATACTGATCTGCAAATTAACAATGAAAGTAATGGTAAGTTTACTATTTACTGGGGCAAAAAAGGTGAATTTAAAGATATTGGCGAACATTCTAATTTTAGAATTAAAACAGAAAGAAATGAATATAAAGTATTATATATTGAAATTCTAACAGCAAATGGTAACAGACGTCCCTATACACTTATTTCAGATAATTTTTGTGATCGTGCCATCATCACTATTCAAGATGATGTTCTACCTAATCGTTACATCACTCACAAAGATTTAAGTCAATGCGAAACTGCTTAATAATAACTTTTGCTGATTGGAGTATTAAATGAAAATAATAAGAAATATAGTATGCATTGTAGGAATCTTAGCATGGAGTAATACAGTTTTAGCAAACAACTGCCCTCCTATAAATCTTATTAAAGATGCTAACTTCATAAAGGCAGCCAGTCTTACTAATGATTGGTGGGTTTTAACTTCAGACACTTATAACTATCAAAATAGAGCATGGAAAACAAAATTTAAATTTACCGCCTACTTTGATAATGAAAACGATGCTTTAAAGCAAGGAATTGTTAATTACCTCTCTGTACGTCATACCCTTCAAACGCCAAATGAGACCATGGAAAGCGGTAAATTAACCTGTCTATACACAGACAGCTATGATTATGAAATCTTTGCGCAAAGCTGGCAATAATTTATTTTTTCATTATTAAGATCATTACAATTGTAATGATCTTAATAATTTGCTTTTCAGAACATACTATTGCTATCAACAAAGCACAGATACTTTCAAGTTAACTCTGCCTCTTATTAATCAACTTTAAATGAATTAACAGGATGACTTTCTATTTTTAAGTTGTTATAGTTCCAACGTTTTAACAATAGAATCTTTTAAAGGACAGAGCGCTCTCATTACCAGCATTTTATCTGCTTACTAAGTAAGCTTAAAGTTGAAGCGAGAACTTTAAAACAGTTTTTTAATCTGTACTAAGTAAGAAATAACAAAGGAGGTTAGCATTGATAGTTAGACGAGAAATAATATCAGTTTTAACTTTTTCATTTTGGCAAAACTATTTTATTTTAATGCGTCCTTATCTATTGTTTATATCAGGTATTACAGGCTTATTAGGGATGGCCCAAGCCCAAGCACCTTTCTCTCCTACCTTTATTGTTTTATTTGTTATTTTCTTTTTTAGTTATGGTGTAGGTCAAGCGCTTACCGATTGCTATCAAATAGATACCGATAGCCTCTCCTCACCTTATCGACCTTTAGTGACGGGTCAATTAAATAAGGAATCAGTATTCCTTATTAGCTTAAGCTTTTTAACATTAGCTAGCGCTATTTTAGCAGTTGAAAATTATTACAATATATTTGTAGCAAGCTTAGCAACCGTTGGCTTAATGACTTATACTTTTTTTAAACGTCGCTTTTGGGGCGGACCACTTTATAATGGTTGGATAGTAGCTGCGCTTTATGTACTCGCATTTCAATCTTTTAAACCTCTAAACTGGCAAGATACACAAGTTATTCTTACATTATTTACAGTATTATTTGCTTATGCTCACTTTGTACTGGTAGGTTACTTCAAAGACATTGAAGCTGATAGAAAAACTGCTTATTACACTTTACCTGTAGTGTACGGTCGAAAAGTATCGTGTCATATTAGTACGTTATTAACAACAGCAGCGTTAAGTTGTTCTTGGTTATTACTTCATTTAGAACAATCAATTAATTACATATCATTATTAATCTTTCTTATATCTCTTAGTACTTATGGCATAGGACAAATTTTGCTTTATCAGAACAAAACAGACGAAACAGCTTATAAACCCATTCTATTTTCTGTACACGCCTACTTACTGTTAATATCTTCTCTGATTTTACAATTAAGACCAGACTGGTTACTTTTTATGCTCATCTATTATGGATTTTTTATATTTTCTCTACGATATAGGCCTTGTAAAGCGCAAATATGATTACTATTTTTTTGAATAAAAATGCAGCTGGGCTTTGTGCGGCATTAAAATGTCAGCGTTTCAGCAACCATCTACTTACAAACTACCACTTATTGCCTCATTACTTTATTTAATAGGAGGGGAATTTTAGAAAAATAAACATCATCGGAGTATCTATTTTACAAATGGCGCAGTAAAGCTTAATGGAATAGAGCCTTTTCTGATTGAATTAGATAGTGAGTTAATCAAAATCCAATCAGTAACAATTTCAATAAAAGCTAATGCGATACGTTGTTGCTCTTAAATGAGGTTATGGGATGTCTAGTATTATCAATGATGAAAGAATTAGCTTAAAACAATTATTTCGCCAGCAACAAAAACAAACCTATCAACAAAGAGTTAAAAA
This sequence comes from Legionella sp. D16C41, assembly GCF_048541585.1. Classification (NCBI taxonomy): domain Bacteria; kingdom Pseudomonadati; phylum Pseudomonadota; class Gammaproteobacteria; order Legionellales; family Legionellaceae; genus Legionella; species Legionella sp. D16C41. Next base: position 1,915,351 of record NZ_CP183303.1, read on the forward strand.
CTTTGCTGTATATAGTGACAATCTTAAGCAAACAGGTCTCTCACTCTTTCATCGTAAAATCCTTTCTCCTGCTGATAGAATAGTTAAAGTCGCTTGCAATTTTGAATCACAAGTTCGTGATATGTTAATGTTTGGCTCTAATAACTATCTAGGATTTGCTAATCATAATTATATAAAGAGTAAGGTTAGCGACGCTATTGATAAGTTTGGAGTCGGTATAGGTGGCCCGCCTTTACTCAATGGCAATCACTATCTATTAACAGAATTGGAGCGCCGGTTAGCACACTTTAAGGGTTATGAAGATGCTTTAGTTTTTCCTAGTGGTTATGCAACCAACTTAGGCCTATTTTCTAGCTTGCCGCTTAAAAAAGATATCGTAATAGTAGATGAAAAGCATCACGCCTCTTGCTTTGACGGCTTAAAACTTAAAAAAATTCCTTTCACTATTTTTGCCCATAACAATCTAGCCGATTTAGATAATAAAATAAAACTAGCCAAAGCTGATTTTGCTGGCGATTGCTTTATTGCTATAGAAGGCGTTTATTCCATGCAAGGTGATTTAGCAAAATTACCTGAATTAGTTATAAAAGCACAACAACACAAAGCCATTCTAATTCTCGATGATGCTCATGGGACAGGGGTACTTGGTGATAAAGGAAAAGGTACTATGAATTATTTTCAAACTTCGTATGACCATTGCTTGTCTATGGGAACATTTAGTAAAACCTTTGCCGTTACAGGTGGCTTTGTATGTGGCAACCATGAGATTATAGAATATTTACGTTATTTTGCTCGCTCTTATATGTTTTCTGGCAGCTTAAGTCCAATGCAATGTGCAGCTGTTCTGGCAGGTTTAGATCTTTTAGAACAAGAGCCACATTATCAACAAACATTATTAGCCAATAGTCGATATGCAACTGAATTGATTCAGCAGTTAGGGATTGATGTCTATACTGAGTCGGCTATTTTAGTTTTACCTTTAAAACACTCCATGAATATCGAGAAAGTTGCGCTGGATTTTCATGTCAATAATATATTTGTGAATACTATTAAGTATCCCGCCGTAGAAGAAGGACAAGAATGTGTACGCATCAGTTTTTCAGCCATCCATACTAAAAAAGATATTGAGCAGCTGGTAAATATTATTGAAAAAATATGGGCATTAGAAAGTGACAATTAATCTATGAATAAATTAGGCTATTCTTCTTGTAATGAAGATGCAAATTCTGAAGTGGTGGCTCTTAATATTCAGCCAACAGATACCCTTCTCTGCATTACCGGTAGTGGAGCGCGAGTCCTTGACTTGTTAACGCAATCACCTAATAAAATTATTGCTGTTGATAACAACAAGGCTCAGCAATATTTGTTAAAATTAAAAGTAGCCGCGATTAAGTTACTTACTTATTCTGAATTTGCTCACTTTTTAGGATTACTTCCTTGCCAAAAGCGATTAAAAACCTATCAGCAATTAAGGCCTTGGCTAACTCAAGATGCTCAACTATTCTGGGATAAAAATAAGCAGAAAATTAAAAAAGGTATTCTTTATCAAGGCAATTGGGAACGATACTTTAGAAGGAATGCCAAACTTAGCTGGCTAATTAGACATAGGAAACACCATAAGCTATTAAATTTTAAAGAAATAAGCGCACAGGCGCAATTTTGGCAACAAAAATGGGATTCTTTATTTTGGCGTAGTTTACTTAAATTATCAGCTAATCGTTTAATCTGGCGCTTTGTCTTACGCGATCCTGGCTTTTATGCGTTTGTTCCTGCTAAATTTAATATTTATCGCTATATTAAAAGCTGCTTAGATAAAGCAAGTACAGCTTTTTTGTTTAATCAAAGTCATTTTACACAACTTTTATTTAATGGTGCCTGGGATAATAAGTATTTACCTCTACATTTACAGCCACAATACTATGAAGGATTAAAAAGTAAAATAGATGCTATTGAATACACTACAACTGATTTATTAGCAGCCCTTAATAATTTATCCCCACATTCTATCGATAAATTTAGTTTATCGGATTTTGGTTCTTATACTTCTGAGGTTGATTATTACCAAACTTGGCAAGCTATTACCCGGGTTGCTAAGCCAAATGCTATCGTTTGTGAGCGGCAGTTTTTAGTGAAAAGACCTATTATGGAAACGCCATATCTGCAACGCAATAGGCACCTAGAAACACAATTACAACAAACGGACCAATCTATTTTTTATAGTTTTATTATCGCAAATCTACTACCAATTGAGAGATATAATAATAACTGAAGCTAGTTTCATTAAACTTATGCGGCAAAAATAACTAATTTCTCCTCAGTAGAAATATTTTAGCTGACCATCATGGTGATTTTGAAATTCTTTTTACCCTACTTAGAGTTATTTAAACTATAAAAAGCCCAAATTTAAATTCATCCAGAAAAATTGTGATAAATCCAGCTAAAGCATTGTAAAATAACTTCTTCCTAAACAGCTTATTTAAGATTATCTTTTGCAATTTTCCCAAAAAAGGACATTTATCCAACTTTTTTGCCATCATTTTATCAATTAAGGTCTATAATTTGAGATATTTGTACAAAATATGTTGTGATTTATGAGTTATTCTGAGTTAAAAAGCAAATATTACCAAACAATTAATAAAATAGTTTTACTACAGCCATCATCTCAGGATAAAAGCCCCTTCGCTGGGCTTTGTCTTAACATCATTAACAATTTAGAAACGTCTACTATTGATCAGAAATTCCTTGAAGAACATATAATAAAGATAGCTGCTACACAGCTATTTTCGCTTTTAAATGTTGATTCAATTGAAGACCATGAAAAATTCAATACCGCTTTAGAATTAATAAGGCAAACACTTAGAGTGTGGCTTAATAATGATGATTTGCTAAAACCACCAGAGGAATTAATTAACTTATTTTCAAGCGGCGATAACACTCAAAAAGAAACGCTAGTTCTTAAGTTAGCTCTTCTAAAGATAGCCACTATAGCACCAAAAGCTGATTTGAATTTTGATAAATATAAAGAGCAATTATCTTCTAAGGTTGATAATACGTCACTAAAGATGCAAGCAGAGACATTAAAACCTAAAGAAAGCGCCTTAACAGAAGCTGATTTTATAGACGAGTTAGTGCAATACTTAGCCAAATGTAGAAACTCCGAAACTAATTTGCGTCACTATGGACGATTGTGGGTTGTAGATACAAGCCTTGAAATTCAAGCAGTAGAAGTATTACTAGACGCTTTAAAAGGTAAAAATAATATTGATGCGTTTACAGATGACATATTAATTACATTAAGAAAGGGAGAATTAGGAAAAATTATTAAAAAATATGAAGAATGTAAGTTACTTCCTGAGCCATTTTTAATGGCTGAAAATATTCACTCTTTACATCATATATCTAGCATGACACGTCCATAATTGGATATGAATTTGTTTTTTTAAGGTTTAAATATCCTAGAGTTTAGTACCTATTTATTTTTGGCCTTAATTAATTTCTGTATTACAGCGAGATAGCCTTTTTAAGCTGGGATAAAGCAAAGATATAGGACTTTTTTTAAGTTTAATTAAATCAACGCTTTAGCTTACGGAGAGGTTATAAATAATCACACCATAAAAAAGAATAAATTTTTTACAATTTTTATATTTTTTAATTAATTTGTTTAATCTTCTATAATTAGGTTAACCAAGTATTAATAATTCCTAAATTTATGCCTGAAAGTAACCAAGATAGTTGTGATCTACTTATAGTGGGCATGGGCCCAGTTGGCTTAACAGCAGCTTATGAAGCTGCAAGAAATGGTCATACAGTCAGAATAATTGATAAACGTAAAGAAGCAGAGATTGCATTACGACCGCAGCCACTGGTTCTCGAACCCATGAGAAAGAAACAATTATTAGATATGATTACTGAGTTTGACCAATTAAGTGAAAAAGACTTTAAATTTATTGATAATCTATTAGTCTCTCCTGAGGTTAAAGTCTCTAGCATACAAAAATTTATTTTACGTCGAATTGAAGCACTTAATAAGCATCAGAAGAAGCAAGGAAAGCCTCCGGCTATTATTTTAAATTTTTATACGAACCTCACCCAGGTAAAATTAAAAGTAGGTGAAGCAAGTTTTGAAGCACCTAAGCAGCAATCCGAACTTATAGATGAGCAACCTGATGCAGGCAAAGGTGGTACTTTAACTCCAACACTTAACCAAACAACTCAAACCATACACTTTCAACATCTTATAGAAGCTGATGGTGCTTTAGCTCCTACACTAGGTTTATTACGCGAAAATTCTGAGGTAAAAATAGAACGGGAAACGCCAAAAGATATGGGTTATCTAGCTTCTGATTATCATTTCGGTGCTTATGTCTCTATAAAAAGCAAAGTTCCTTTTGAGCCTCCTTCTAACGAATTTGGCGCCTCAAATTTAAATGACAAATTATTTTTTGCGCGCTTTGAGCATAAATCATATTCTAAAAGCGATAAAAAATCTGCCAAACTAGGTTTTGTAGGTGAAATTCCCAAATCTATTTATAAAATATCCGATGAAGTAGCACGCAAAGAAGCTGCGCTTGCTTATGTAAAGCGCGCGCTGACGCGATATTTGAAAATTTCTGAAGATGATTTTGTAGTAGACCTTGTTCAAAGTGAAAAGACACAAGGAGCTAAAGAAAAAGTCAAAATGTTGTTTTTTAAAATTGATAGCTTACAAGCAACAAGAGCTTTTGAAAGCCATATGGGGCATTATTTTTGTTTATTAGGCGATGCTTATTTTACACCTAACTATCATGTTGCTCATGGACTTAATGATGGGATAGAATCTGCAAAGGAACTAGCACAATTACCTAAAGATTCTGATAATGTAGAAGAGCATATGCTCAAATGTGAAAAGTTATTGATAAAAAATGCAAAAGAAGCGCGTAAACAAATGATTTCTATTCGTTATCTAAGAATGCTGCCTCATTTAGGTATAAAAATTCTAACCCACCAAATAGAGCAAGTAGTAGAAACGCGGGAAAAAGAAAATAAACTCAGTGTAAATCCTATTAAAGGTGACGTAATTTCTAGCACCTACATTAGTAAAAGATGCTTAAATATCATTGCTTCACCACTTAATTTAATTCAAAAAGGCTCACCAAATTATACAGTTGGATTTATTTCTGCAAAAGCATTGAAAGATCCCTTAGATATTGCTGAATTAAATAAATTATTTAAAGACAATGATGGTGTTCCATTTACTATAAGAAAAGTTGAAGATGAGCAAATAAAGTATTATATCTTTGTAAGAAATTCATCTGGCGAAGGGAAGTTGATTGAGAAAGAATTAGATGATGCACATATTACACATTTATACGGAAAATCGATAGATGAATTATTTAGCCAAAATTTTATAACCTTAGATAAAGATAATTATCCTCTTAGAGAACACTATACTTTTTTATCAGAAAATGAAATTGAGCAACTATTTTCACAAGTTACTACTTTATATGAATTCTTAGATAATTACCCCAATCTTGTTTGGCAGTTTAAACTGGAAATAACTGGTCAACTGTATGCCATTCAAAAATGGTTAAATGAAAATAAAAAAGTTATTGAAAAATATAGCAATCAATATGATGTAGATATCGCTGCAGAAATAAACAAAATTAAAACATTTTTTATTTCGACTCTAGCAGAAACTACAGCATCTTACTCCGCGAGTGATGCTCAAACTGTTTTAAATGCTGCTATTACTTTAAAAGTTCCAACTGTAGCGCAATCATTAGTGTTATGCGGTGTTAATCCCTTTGTAGCTGAAAAAAGTAATTTAGTTGAGCAATCTTTATTTAATTTATCTTTCTTAGAGCCAGACGATAGTAATTATTTAGCAGCCTATGCTGATTCAAGATTTACACTACATTATCTATTACTCGCTGCAGGCCCCAAACATATATTAGATAAACCAGCTAGAGGCAATCTTACTATAGATATCATTGAAAAATTAATGATATTTATTCATAAAGACAAAGTCTTTATCAATCTAACCTCAAAAGAGCTTTTAGCATTAGCTAAACAGTATCAATTAGACATCAAAAGTGAGCAAGATCGAGATATTAAAGTTTATTTAAAATCTTATTTAATAAATTATTTAGAGAAGGTAAAAGCTGAAGCTTTAACTACGCAAATTAAATCGTTTGCTAAAGCCAACCAAGGTAAAGAAATAATAACCCTTTTAAGTAGGTTAAATGAGCATGAAACATTAGCCGAGAGCAATAAATATTATAAGCTGCAGGGATTAATGAATGCTTTGTTTTATAGTCTGCTAAACCCTAAATCATGCTCAGAATGTATAAATCTATGTGGTGCAAATTTGCTTGATTTCTTACTAAAAAGAGATGATTCCTATTACGACTTAACTAAAAACGATTTTTGTCTTCACCATGAGTTAAGAGAAAAAGCTAGTGAATTAATCAATGAACCACGATTTGCAGCTAATCGTAAAACATTATTAAAAAAACTATCAAAACAACTTTTGTTGAAACTTCAAGAGCCCACAAATACGATTGATGACTTAATTAATATCTACAATTTAGCTAAGAAATTAAACTTATTTAAAAATGATAAAGAACTAGGATTTTTTAGCTTAAAGGCCTCGAGCGGCCGTCACGATAAACTGCTTGAATCCTTGCAGCAACATGTTTTTGATAAAGTAAAAGAGGACAATAAAGAAAATAAACTTATTGAACAAATCTTTGATCTCTTTGATCAAGATGATTATACACAAACTATTAGAGAAATACTTGATTTTTCTATTTATCCTCAAGATAAGCCGTCAAAATGGGAGAAAGAATTACGAAACATTGCTTTTGACGAGTACCATACTCAAGATTTAAGCATAAATCAGCTGTAATTTTTTAAAACTTTCTTATTTTTAGGTATTTCTTAACTAACTACATTATTTTCTAGTAATATATTCCTAAAAGCTCATAACAAAATTTATAGTATACTTCTTTCGAAAGTGCGATTGCCGGCCAAGCTCAAATAAAAAAAGCACTTCAAAATGCTCATGTACTTTATGCACATGGTGCTTTTTCAGCGCCTTTTCATTTGACTGTGTTTCATTACTAATGGTTTAGCAATAAATCTAGTACATATTTGGTATAGGCCATCATTAATTAATTAGAGCGTCCTAGACCTAAAGGATTTTCTTTACTATGTTCATTAGTCACATCTTCCTTTTGAGATGGATTAAAGAAAGAATCACGGGTAACAACAGATTTAGTACTATTAAGATAAGATTTAATAGCTTTAAGATAATTTGCCCATGTAAATTGGCCAACAGGCTCTTTATAAGCGAAAATTTCTTGCTCCTCATACTCTAAATCTTTAGTAGCATTAAGCATATTAGTATAATCTTTCTCATCGTCATCCATTATATAAATTTGTTCTGCTCTCATATCTAATTTATTTAAATTGTTATAAACTTCATCATATTTCCGACCTGAGTCTTTAATGTTTATTCTGCTAATTTCATCTGCGCTAAAACCTTGATATTTTAATAGTTCCTGAATGTAATCAGCTCGGTTTCTAGTAATAATATTAACGACAACATCACTTTCTTTAAGTATTTCATGCAAAAAGTTGACGGCCTCAGGGTCCATTAATATATCTTCATCATTAGTATTTTTGCTAAAGTCAACTTGTTCTACAGGACCAAATTTTTGCATAAATAATTCTTGCACTTCGGATGTACTTTTTAGTAGTCCTGGAAGGTGATATTGCTTTGTAGGAGATTTAAGTAAAGATTGATAAAATGGGCTAAAAACAGTTTTAGACCCTTGTCGGCGGGTAATAGTGCCATCAAAATCAGTATAAACCACTACCTTAGTAGGCATAATTTTCTCTCATTATTATCGTGTATCTTAAAATTATAACTGAGTATTATTAAAAAAATATTAAGTGATTTTAATAAAATAAATCCAATAACTTGTTCTAAAATTATGCAATTTTTTTTTAATTATTTTAGTAATTTTTTGAATTAAAATTGGTATCATTATTGCACCAATCACGCGTGCACTAGTTTTTCATGACTGATATAAATTCACCACTGAATGAAGCCATCGCTAAAAACGCTTGTAACTATGCTCGAACATATATCATTAAAGGTAATACCCATCTCATTAACAATACCTATGATGCTTTACGAAGAAACCATATAGGGAAAGGCATAGGGGCAATTAGAGCCTTATTCAATGAAAATTCCAAATACTCGATTGAAGTAAATTATGTAATCGCTAAATTTTATAATGTGATTAAGGTATGCAAAAAATTTTCACTTGGTAATTGTACCGAATTATCATTTATGGCGCTTGATTATGTTATTAAGTATACACCAGCCCATATAAGTGCTGAGATCTTTAAATTAGAGGGTGGCGATCATGCCTTTCTTGTTATCGGCAGACAAGAAGGCAGTGCTCCAAACCTACCCCAAACCTGGGGAGAGCAAGCATATATTTGCGATCCTTTGTTAAATCAAGTCTACCCTGCATCGCAATACTTAACAAAACTGAAAGGCTTTTTTTCTTTAATAGAAATAGGAAAAAATCCGGTTACTTTTAGAAATTTCCTTGAAGATTTTGATCCACATACTCATACCCTAGTACCTTATAAATATTTCAATGCGCATTACATTAGAACTGCACAGTCAAATGAGCATGTTCAAAAGATAACCAATTTTTTTAAAACTAAAGCTCAATTAATGCTTAAAGCTATTAGCACCTTGCAAAGAGAGCTTACACAGTTGGCTGACGAATTAAAAAAATATAATGAATGCGGCGCAAAAAGAAGAGTTATCCTTAATTTAATAGTTAATATTCAAACTGCTAAAAAAGAAATAAAAGACCTTTTTAAAGTAAGCGAGTATGAAAGCGATTACTTAACGTTTCGTACTAAATTAGAAAGTAATTTAAAAAATGGACTGCGATTATACGCTAAATCTCTGCAAGTGAGTGAAAAAAACAAAAAAACTCTTTGTGAAGATTTAAAGCTAAATTCTATTAGAAAGAAAATATTATATTTTTTTAAACCTCCACCGAATACCACTGTTAGTTTAAATAAAGCTTTAATAGAAAATAAAAATAGAATAGATGAAATATTTAAACCTTAATCAATAAAATAATTTTTAGTAGCTACCGTAAAATATTATCAAAAATCACGCAACTATTTAGGAGTTACTCTGGAGCCTGTATTACATATACATACGGATAATGTTTGCAAATTTATGGAAGTTGCTTGCTTCTTTCCGTAACAAATGGCAGCTAATCAAGGCGTATTAATTAAAACTCTTTTAAAATTCCTACGTATGATTTGTGAATTACCTCACATACAATACATGAATATTAATCCACTTAATGAATTAGTATAAATCGACTCTTCAAATGACTTTTTTCAAAACGTTTGCATTTTTAATATAAATTATATATCATGTATCGATATATGATATATAATAAATTATGATAATCAATTTTCAGGATAAATTAACAGAAGATGTTTTTAATGGTGTAAGCAGCCGCTTCTCTCGTAAGTTGTCGCTTGAGCTGCATAAAAAAGCGCAGCGCAAGCTGGATATGATTCATGCTGCTACCATTATTGACACGTTAAAAGTTCCACCAAGTAATAAGTTAGCTAAGTTAACAGGAAATTTATCTGAATATTGGCGAATAAAGATTGATAAACAATGGGCTGTTATTTTCCGCTGGGAGAATGGCAATGCTTATGATGTATGTATTACTGATTATCATTAGATTAGAGGAGAAAACCATGTTACCGACGCATAGACCACCTACTCTACCAGGTGAAATTCTTTTAGAAGAATTTCTTATTCCAATGAATATAACTCAAAAGGCGTTTGCTGCTCATTTAGGATGGACTTATGCTAAGCTCAATGAAATTATCCATGGTAAGCGAGGGATTACACCAGAAACTGCTCTGGATTTGGCTGATGCTCTAAGTATAGAGCCTGAGTTTTGGCTTAATTTACAGCGAGACTGGGCTCTATGGCACGCTAAGCGAAAACATAAGTCAATTGTTACGATTAATACTAAAGCTACACTGCAAGAATTAAGAGCATAATTAATGTATCCCGGGATAAGCCCATTACTTTACATGCTTTAGATACATTTCCTAATTCTTTAGTCAAATCAAGCAGCCCAACTTTATGTTTTATGATTTTAACGTTACTATTTATCATGAGAGATTTCCTTTTGTTTTGATTTAAAGTTCGCACTTCTATCAAAACTGGAAATTCTCTCTTTTTCAAGTCAGGTGTCAGATTACATCGGAACTAATACATATTATGTATTAGTTCTGTAATGTCACGCGCAATTTTAGAGATGCTAATGATAATCCCCTATAAGCTCCTCGCTATATAGATTGTAGATATAAATAAAATTAAGACCTAATTAAATTTCCTTTTTCCAATATAGTATTCTATATCTTTGTAGCTTTTCTCCATAGGCGGTTTATTTTTTACAGGCTGCTTGATAATAGGATAAACAGAAGTTAGTATGCTTTCATATAAGGCAACTGTTGTAGCAGTTCGCTTACCCCAACCAAAAAGTGTAACTCCTTTGGTTTCTTTTAATTTTCCACTTAATTCCATTTCTATATCAAATACTATTCGAGAATATTGATTATGTGAAATTTGCTTTCCTTTACTCACGTCATCTAGAGCTTTATCAATAATATTCTTTATTTTAAAAGCACTATGCGAATAACCTTCTTTACCACTAATGCCTCTACCTAAATCATAATTATGACTTTCAATCATATTTAAAATCATATTCAAATTAGCCGCATATATGTTGGTAATTTGCTGTTCATTAGTAGCAGTATTTTGTAGGACCGCATAATCTTTTTTGCGGTCTACTACCCAGTTATCACGATTATAACTAGCGCGATTATTATATACACTAAGTGGCTGCTTATCGTACTCTTCCTGCTTAAGGGTGCATTGTTTTTTGAATTCAGTGCCTATATTATTTGCAACATAAATCGCTGCGCTAGAGCCACCATGACCATCATACACACCAATTTTAAAAGGCGGAGTTTTATCCTTTGTATTAGCTTCACAGTTGATAGTTTGTATAGCGACAGTGATATTATCAGAAGAGTTTGATTTTGCTTTTTTAACTAAAGCTTCAGCTATTTCTTTTTCAGTTGGTTTATTATTTGTTACAAAAATTTCTGTTAAAGAATCATGAAGAAATTTTTCATGTTCTACCTTCGTTTGATTAGCTGCAGCATCGGTAAAACCATCGCAAGTAGTAATAATTTGTACTTTTGCTATGTCCTCACGTTTTACTTTGTTTGAGCAAGTCCATTAATATCTGTAATATCAATCGTTGACTCAGAGCAAACACCAACATTTTTTAGATTGTTATCACCAATGGCCCTTGAAACAGCAAGTTGTTTACATACTCTACCCACTCCATTAACGAAGGAAACATAGCCTCCTGCCCTATTAATGCGTAATTCCTCAGTCTTATCTGTTGGCTTATGAGTTACTGAATTTAATCTAACTACACCTAAAAGTTGATTATCACTACTATAGACTGCTGCAAAAGAGGCTGCATCTGCTAAAGTTGCTGTAATCAAATTACCTTTTCCATCGTAAATAGTTGTTGATGCTGTAGTACCCGCATTACAAATAGTGCCTTTACGATTGTGTTCGTCCTGCCATTGTTTATCTAATTCACGATAAGTTGTCCATAGACGTCGACCAATCTCTTCTGGACTTAATGAATCTAAACTATTTTCTTCTAAGGTTTCCCAAGCCAGGGAGTCTTCTTGTGCATCACGGTGCCATTGATTTAGAGTTTCAAAATAACCGAATGCTTGATTTTCATGCTGGTAGCTAGCATTTTCATAATCAAAATCTGGTGGATGATTTTTTACATGCAAAATAACTTTTGGCATAAGCATCTCATATTAAAAATGACACCCTATAAGTACATATTATACGCTTAATAATTTTTAAGTAAACATATTGATTTTTATTTAATCAATGTGAGTGTATGTTTTTATAATGCAAGGTTTTCATTTGACTTATGATTTGTAATGATTGTATGCATCAGCAATCATTACAAAGTTTTCCATTTATTTCGATTTAAGGTCACACTTCTATAAAACTTGAAACTCTCTCTTTTAAATCATCTGTCAGATTAAAGTGGAACTAATATATCTAAAATAATGAGTAGTAATATTTTAGCTAATAATCACAATATATTTCTATTAGCTAATCACTTAGGATTTATCAAGACAATAAAGATAGCCCCTTATCAAAACTTGCTACTAAATTGTTTAATAATTAAGCTATGAAAAAGGGGCATTTCAAATAAAGAGTATATATAGGCGAGCTCACTAAGCCTTATTCGGCGGTGAAAAATGTGCTTGTAAATTTTCTATCACTTCTGCTTGATTATTTGTGTTCTTTGAAAAGATACTGGAATACTTAAGAGAAGAATTTGATGATAAGAAAGAGAAACAGGATTTTGCTTGCTTTTGCCCTATTTCTACAAATTTTTGCATGTGTTTTACATAATCACCATCTAATTTAGCCGCCTCTATTTCAGCAAGTTGCATTGCAACATGCTTAGGAATCGCTATATCAGTATCTTTTAGTGTATATTTTGTCCATTGACGACCAACTTTCCAATTTCTATCTGATGAATAAATATATTTTTCTGCATTCTCAAGAAAAATCATAGCCTTATATTGTTTATTTTCTTTTAATTCTGCTTGATGCTGATCAACCTTTTCTATTAACAAATTTAATATCTCGTCGTACGACTGTTCTTCTACCTTATTTTCTCTATCTAATAACTTGGCTGTTTGGGATAGCGATTTTAAATCAACCAATATTTGCTTAAGCCGTACTAGATCATTGACTCGATCTCGAATATTTAAAACTTTAGTTTGCCATTGCCATGGATCTATATTATCAATATCAGCTTTAATTTCATTCAATAATTTAGAATAGTCATTATACTGAATATACGTTTTATTATTAATTTCTGACCAATCTGAAACAAGTCCAATGGTAGAATATTCTTTTGCTATTTGAACCATCCTATTTCCAAGTAACTCATTTAACTGACCTAAATATTTCGTATATTGATTAAGGTAATTTTCATCGTCTGTTAGTAGAGCATGCGTAATTTTATTTTCAACTCGATTTAAGACTAAGGATTGTAAAAGCTGCTCATTAGTTTTGGAATCTTTTAAAGTTACGGTGTTGACTCCGTCTTTATCAATTACGACAAGCGATTGGATATCAGTACGTATTAGAGCTTGCAAATAATATAAATCGATATCTAAACAGCTAGACCCAATCTTTTTAGCATACTGTTGTTCCAGTGTAATTAATCCATTTACTTGTTTAGTTAATTTTTCCCATTGTTGTTTATCTGTTACATTTTCTTTAACCATTTGACTGAGGGTAGTTTGAATTTTTTCTGTTTCATTGAAAATATAGTGCCATGCATCTTTAACTACTTTATCTTGCAATTCCTTTCCTAAAATTTCAAAGTGTTCAAAAGCGGCCATAGTATAATCATATTTATATTCCTCTAGTCTTTCTCGTTTCTCTTTAAGAGTTTCATCCTTATTGCCTGGTAACTTCTCAACAGCTTTATAAAAATCCTTAAGGGTAATATGTTTTACAATAAAGCTATGTTTAAATCCTAACTCTTCAAAGTTGGGAATAGCATCTATCCTTAAAAAATTTGTTTTATCTTGTAAAAAGTGAATTAAAGGAGAGTAAACACCCATTCTATAACCTAATTCAACTAAATATTTAACACTTTTATCTTTATTATCGGTAGCTTTTACGGCTAAATAGTTCGTTGATTTTATTGTATTTTTATGGATATCTTCACTATCGTCTACAAAAACACATTCAGATTCTAAAGGTAGCTTTTTAGTAGGAGATCTTTCAGCATAACGTGCTCGAAGTTCATCAAGCTGAAAATTCTTACCTTGAATTAATCGATAAATTGGCTCTTTCTTACTCTCATCAGTCACTTGAATTTCCTGATAGATATCTTGTATTGATGTTTGTAAATCTGTTGTATAAAGGTGCTGAAATTCTGGCTCTATAACAACCCCCGTCTCAGTTTGAATTTCGGCAACTAGTCGGTTAAGTGGGTAACCGCCGTTTGAGAGTGGGTCCCCATCTATAGTTAGAGTTCTATTAGTACATAGTGCAACTATTGTGTTAGGCATTGATTGTTTTATTTTACGTAATAAGTTAAATAATAATTCTTTATTTTTGATACTCCCTTTATCTAGGTCAACTAAAGTATCATCAACATCAAAAATTACCATTTTAGGTATAGTTGGTGTTTTATTTAGATTAGCTTTGGCATCTTTTTTATCTACTAATGATAACCTGTTATTAATAAGATCGATTCGGCTATGCTTAGCTGAGGCTACTTTGGCTTTTACATATTTCATTTCTGTGGAAATATCTTCTAAGTTCTCTTGCTCTTTAGCTGTTTTCTCAGCAAGCTCGTCTTTTTTTAATGCTGACTTATTAGCAACTTCTAAAGCTTCTTTTGCAAAAACCTCTTGCTGGTCTTGCATCTGGATATAGCTAGTTATATTTGTTATAAATGGATTAAAAGTACTTGAAATCAAAGTTAATATTTGGTAGCGGGCTGTTTGTTTATCATCATCTTCATTAAAGCTCTTTAATGTTTCTGATAATGCCTCTAAATTATCAACATTAGCTAGAATAAGTGGATTATTGTTATATACTTCGTTAATTTCTCTTAGTAAAGTATTTCTTGCAATTTGAGCTAAAGTGGCTGAATCTTTCTTATTAGAAATAGCTTTATCTATTTCTGTGATAATTTCCCTTAATAGCTCATTTAATTCAATTTTTTGCTCCTCAATTAAATTTAATTCATTTTGAGTTTGAATATTCCAAAATGGCTTTGAAACTAAAGTCACTACACGAGAGAGCGCAATTTTTACATTATCAGCCTCAACGTTATCTAATTCCTTTGCTACTTCTCTTAATTTCTTGATATAAGGTTGGATAGCAGGATGCGGATCTTTAATCAATTCTAATGAATTTAAAAGGGCCTCCTGAGCCACCTTAATTAATTCAGCTGGATTTGAAATTTCAGAGCTAGCTCTTTTTATATCTTCTATAATCTTTTTTCGAAATTCACTTACAATCAGATTGGTACTGTTACTTTTAACCGCTTGCCTCCATTTCTGTACCTGGCTTCTGTATTGAAAAAATTGTTTATGATTAAATTTAGAAGACACTTGTTCGTTAGCCCAAGCCCAACTGTCCTCAAGTGCTAGGCTAATTTTTTTATCTTTAATCACAGCTTTATCAATACCAACTTCAAATATATGCTCCAGTTGGTTAATTTTTTTTAACAAAGGTTCGTTATCTTTAGCTAAAAGCTCACCAATATTATTATTATGAAGTATCACAGCCTCCTTTAAAGCTTTAACATAATCTTGATAACGCTTCCAACTCACTAATGTTGAGCCACTGGGTACATTATCAAATTCTGCTTTAATCTTTGCTAATTCAATATAAGCTCTTGCTACACCAGCTTGCAAATCAATAGCTATAAATAAAGGATCCATTGCCATCTTGGTTTGATATTGCTTATATTGACGTAAATATCCTTGAGCCAAGTGTACTGTAGCAATTTTTAAATCTATATTTTTTTGAAGATTTTTAACTGGATTATGTTGATATGTATGAGAAAAGAAATGCTTAACCTCTTCATAGGCAAAATTTCTAGCCACTATATCATAAAGTGTACGCTTATTAACTGGAGCAATATTTAAATTTAAACTCTCTTGTAGAAGCTCGACTACTTGCCGTTTAAGTAAAGGCCTTGAGCTATCTGAACTTAAGCCATCTAAAAATATATTCTTAAACTTTGAGCTAATATAAGATAAATTTTGAGCGCGCTTAAAGAGTTTTAACATCTCCTTTAAATCACTCGTTTCTTGTAGTTTATGATATAACTCTAATAACTTTATATATTCCTTCTGATAAGGTGATAACTTATCAACTGTAACGAGTCCTTTAAAATAAGGTAATGTATTTATTTGTTCTTCTACCCGTTTTATTTCCTCTCGAAATAATAAATCGAGGGTTAAGTATATATCAAAAACACGTGGGTTAGATGACAAGCGAGTTGCTTTTAATAATTCTAAGTCATACGTTTTTTCATCTAGATTTTCTAAATATTCTTCTTGTACACGAGTTTCAACGAAATGACGTGAATCCTGATCACCGCATTTCTCTAAACGCATAGCCTTTAATTTAGGATTATTGTCTTCTTCGCTTACAGGTTGGGCAGGGTTACTATTAAGGATATAAGCTACTTGAGCACTACGACCTTTGCCACCACGGCAATGAGTTAAGATCTTTTGATCAGAAGGTGTAATTTTTTGAATTTGACGCACATATGCTAGCTCAGAAACAGTTAACTCAAGAGGTTGTTTGTCATGTAAAGGTAAATTATGAATTTGAATAGGTGCACCACCATTAATAGAAATTTCATAAGTCGTGATCCGACCCACTTTTTCAATAACTTTAGAGTTAACTTTAAAATCATCATAAGCTGGTGACGGTAACCTAACTATACCGTTAACATCTGGAATAAAATAATTACTAAAATCTTCTGGCATTACTACTTCACTTATAATCTCCCTTGTCTTATCTCCAGCACGAGGATAATAGGGAAATACTCTACCAATTGAAAAGACATGTTTTACTTTATTTTTAGTAAGATTATTGTAAAAAAAACTTAACTTTCTATTACCTTCTCCTTCCTCCGTAGTCACTACAGGGCCAGGAGAAATTATAATATTAGTATTTTTAAAATTATAGAAACCTCGATTTAAGCGTTGAAGTATATAGGGATTTACAGTATAACCAGTTTTGCTAGTCATTATATGATTTTTATTTTCCTTAAGGGAACTAGCTAGTAACTCTCTTGTAACTTCTTTAGTAATGCTCTGAATAATATTGTCAAAATCAACTAATATGGCACAATTATCTTGTGGATTGTCATCTTGTAAATCCTTTAAATTCTCTACATAAGGTTTATACTTTTTAACTAATTTTTCATGAGCACTAGAAATCGCTGCATCTAAAATTAGACTTTCTCGTAAAGACATGTTCTTTTTATAAGTTTCTATATTTTGAGATTGATTTATAACAATACCTGCTTCTTTAAGACGAGAAGAATTTATTTCACCTTTATCATTAAAAATACCTGCACTATCTAAAGCCAAAAGCCCAATTTCCCGCTCCAATTTAGTAGGAAATTGAGGATCTTTTCGTGCTCCAAGGCCAACTTTGTCTTTATCATGTAATAAAACGACAGATTTCCTGTCACGAACAGCTATGTCAAGTTTCTCTTTATTAGTTAATATTTCTTTTAAAAAATTTAGGAAATCTGCTTCCATTTCCTCTTTTAAATTTTGCCTCATACTTTTTTTGCTCACTAATGAATCAATATGAACAATTATACCATTAATTGAGTTATTTTTTAATAAAAAAACCTTAGATTTTATAAATTAATTAGTTATTTTATGTAGTTTAAATAAAAGATATAATTTAATATGAATTAATACTTAATTTTTCAATTACTTAGTATCTATTGCATTTTAGCGTGTTTAAAAACACCTAGTTGTCCAAATCATCAAAAATTATAGAGCACAGTTTGTAATAAGAACTTTAAGTTTCCTCTTTAAAAAACAAGTATTTAATTAAATGTTGTATTTATTACCAATATCAGCACTTAAGTACCTCAAGTACAACAGAATCTATAATAAAATAAGTACTTAATTTATCTTTAATAGATTGAGAAAGATTTGAGAGCCAAAATGCATGCTATGTTACTGAAAAGAGTAGGCCAAAAATTAGTTTATGCTGAAATTGAGCAACCTATTCTTAAGCCTCATGAAATACTCATTAAGGTAAGCGCCTGCGGTATATGTAGGACAGATTTGCATGTAGTTGATGGTGAGTTAAAGTATCCTAAGCTTCCTCTTATACCAGGCCATCAAATTGTAGGTACAATTGAACAATTAGGAGCAGCAGTCACTTCATTTAAACTAGGACAACGAGTTGGTGTTCCTTGGTTAGGAAGTAGCTGTGGTTTTTGCCAATTTTGTTTAGCTGAAAGAGAAAATCTATGTGACCACGCTCGTTTTACCGGCTACCAAATAGATGGAGGATTTGCTGAGTACTGTAGTGCTAATCATCATTTTTGTTTCCCAATACCCGATGGTTATTCCGATTATCAGGCAGCCCCTTTATTTTGTGCAGGTCTTATTGGCTACCGCACTTTATTATAAAGGTAAATATTTTTGTCTGTATAGTTTAATTATTTAATAAATTTAAACTAGTGACTTGGGTAAATCAGTGAAAATATTACTTTAATACTTAAGTAAGTAATTTTCCTTTATTATGTCTAATAAATCTTGCGGTTTTCTAGCTAGATAATCTGGCTTATAGTTAAGCAGTATTTTTTCTGAATTAAATCCCCACGAAACTGCTATAGCATGGATTTTACACCGTTTTGCTGTTTCAATATCGCGTGTTTCATCTCCAATATAAAATGTTTGCTCTGTCTGCATATTATTAGCTTTTATAATCTTCTTTAATAACCTTGTTTTACCAAAAAAACTAGCATCAGTATGAATAAAGTTAAACAAATGATTTAGCTTATGCTGCTTAAGCCATACATTGACATTCGCCAATGAGTTTGAAGTTAAAATACCCATAACGCAATTTTGATTATTTAATTCTTCTAAGACGTTAATTAAATGAGGAAAAGCTGGTAAAAAACTCATTTCACTGTGCATGATTTCGCGCGCATGCCGTACTATAAAAGGCAATTTATAAAATGGAATTTTTAAATATTGAATAAGTTCTCTTGAACTTAAATCCTTTAAAATCTCAACTTCATGCGGATTTAATTTTCTAAATTTATATTTATCAGCTAAAGCAGACCACTTTTCCGAGGCTAAAGAAAAACTATCAGCTAAAGTACCATCAAAATCAAACACTAAGTTACATTTCTTACTTATTTTTTCATTCTGCATTTTAAATAATTAGTCTTTACTTGCTTAAAACAGCTCAATCTATAATAAATTTAATTACATTAAAAGAATAATTAGTAATTATAAAAATTTTAAACGTTATTACCCCATTTTTTAGATTAGTTACGCTTTTTATCGATCAAATTTAGTACAATTTATTTAAAAAGTTAATATCACCTTAAGGTATTTAATTTACAATTAGTAATAAGTTTATACATTATTTGTTTAAATAAATGTCAAAAGTCATCAATTTAAAAAATGGCCAACTTACTCCAGAGAAAACTCAAGATCTTTATAAATTTTTTGAAGAACAAACTGAGTTGGGTATTAAATATTGGCCAAAAGATACAGATTATACTGTTAATGGAATGACTTATCGTTTTAAAAATGACATTTTTCAGCGCGAAGGAAAAAATGGTGCTTTAAGCTATGAAGTTATTAGCAATAAAGCTCCTGTCGGCAAAGGCACCTTTGGTACAGTTAGGTTAATTAAAAATACTGTAAAGTTTAGTCAAAACAATGTGGTTTTTAAAAAAACTAGCAACAAAGATGGTAGTAGAAGAGTTGTTAAATTTCAGGTTCATAATGACAAGAATGAAATTTACAGGGTAGAAAAAGAATATTTACTTACAAAAAAAGCAGCTCATCTTGCAATTAAAAAACCAACGTTAATAAAAGATAAAAATTATAGTTTTACTAGGATGAAGTATTTAAAAGGAAAAGAACTACAAGTTATTTTAAATGAAGACAGTAAAGGTATTCGTCCTCTCACACTTAATGAGCGGATTAAATTAAGTATTGCCCTGTTAAAAGCTCTAAAAGAACAGGTTACCGATAAAGACATCATACACTGTGATATAAAACCCGCAAATATTGTTGTGGATTTAGGTCCCCCTATAAAAGTTAATATTATTGATTATGGCCTTAGTATTAATACTAATCAGTCAAATAATGGTAGCGCAGGAACACCCGCATACTCAGCCCCAGAAGTGATAACAACCAATTTTGGCAAAATTAGCCCCAAAAGTGATGTTTATTCTCTAGGAAGAGTATTAGTAAGGCTTTGGGGAGGTACTAATGAAACTTATAATGCTAATAATAATTTTACTTACTTCTATGAAGGTGAAAGCGAGATTTTAAAAGATTTATTTAATAATATTGAAGGATTAAATAATAACGATAAAAACACTATTTATGATGCTTTAGAAGCAATGGTACAACTAGTGGCTGCTAGGCGTGTAGACATTAATAAAGCAATTAGCGATTTTAAACTAATTGAAGAGCAATTAATTCCTACAAAAGATAACCAGAGTAAAGAAGAAGTTCAAATTACCAATAATGATTATTTGTTTATTATTCCCAGTGATAATTTAACTAAAACTAGTTTAAAAGAAATATACGCTCAACAATTTCATTCAGCTCATAAAAAATTATTTGCTAAAGAAGGAAAATTAAAGCTCTTTAGGCGGCCTACAGCCATTAAAGGTAATGAGACGTTAGCTGAAATATTAAATCATGCAACTAAAAAAAATAATCGAACTAGGCTTGTCTGCGTAAAATTAAAGTGGTTAAAAAAAGATGGTAGGCTAGCTAATAATGCGCCTTCTGAAATAGTGGAAGCTTACCATCACTTAAAAAATAATGCTAATCAACAGAGTACGCCTGCTAAAAAAATAAATTAACATCCGATAGCAGGTTATGAACTTAAGGTTATACGAGAAAAATTATGATAAATAGTTATTCAAATAAAATTAAAAAATTACAAAAAGTTATTTTTATAATCTATTATTATTTTATAGTTAGCTGTATTTATTGAAAATATAATTGATAGAGAAAATTATGGGTTTAACTAAAATTACAAATCAGGAAGATATATGTGAGTTACGACAAGAAATTGTATTACATATACAGGCAATAGAATCTTCCTATGAATGGTATCGTACTGAAGCTAAACATCAAAAAGTGGCAGTATTAGAGGCATGCTTAAATTATTTAGATTCTCATAAAGTAACCGACAGAATAACTAACAAAGCGAGAAGAATGGAGCTAGATGATCTTAAAAATGTGATTGACAGCCATCCTAAATACAAAGATTGTCTAGCAAAAAGCTCAACTAAAAATTTAGTCAATATAGTATTAAATTTAAATTCATCGCTGATTAAGGAAAGATTGGATTTAATAGATGCAAAGTACATGACTCCAAAAGGCTATTACTGCTTCCCTTCTAATACGCACCCAAGTTAAATTTTTATTTATTTTACTTTTTTTAAGCAAAACTAGTGATAAAATAATCCCGTCTTAAAATTTTCATTTATTTCAAAACTTCATAAAAGGATATTGTGAAACGTTTCTTACCAAAAATAAAAAAACACCTAGCATTGATTATTATTTCCATGCCTATAGTTACCTGGGGCGGGACTGATTCTAACGCTAATGATAGCAAAAATGAGCCACCTGAGGTGGGGAATTTTTCGCTTTCTACGTCACAACAACCAGGGCCTTTCTTATCCTTTGGGCAAACTTTAATTGAGAAAAATCAAGTACAACTGTATCTTGGAGCAGGCTATCTAAAGGTGCAATCAGATAACTTTTTAACCCTAACTCCCTCGGCTGTTTATGGTTTATCTGATAAAGCAGCCTTACTATTATCCGTGCCGGTTGCCTTAGATTATGAAGTTTCTAAAGCTCATTCACATGGCTTAGGTGATATTTATTTGCAAGGAGAATATGGGATTTATGATTTCTCAAATTCAAAATACACCGAAGGAATGACAATTGTAGGTGGATTAACAGCGCCAACGGGATCTTTCTATAAAAGCCCTCCCACAGGCTTGGGTACAACAAGTTTTTTTCTAGGTACCACCTATAATCGTATGTCAGTGGAATGGCTAGCTTTTGCTTCAACAGGGGTGGTGATGATTACCAATCATGATGATATTAAATTAGGCAATCAATATTTATATCAATTAGGTTTAGGTCATAATATTAAAAGTGAGCCAGGAAAATATATTTTTTCAAGTTTGATTGAATTAAATGGTATCTATGCCAGAAAGAATAAAATTTTTGGCGAATTTGATCCAGATTCAGGCGGCAATCTTATTTATATCATTCCTTCTTTATAGTTTTCCACTAAAAAATTAATTTTTCAATTAGGAGTGGCCCTACCTTGCTTGCAAACATTAAACGGAAATCAAAGTAAAATTAATTATAACTTGGTTGCAATGGCTGGTATAACCTTTAATTAAATAATCATTAAATTGGAAGCGTTCACTCTTCATAAACCGAATACGATATTTGATAGCCTTTAAATATTATACAAATCTAATATAAACCAATTGCAACAAACTTAGTCTTTTCATTGCAATTGGTTTTGTAGTTTTATAACAGCTTAAGCCTCTAATAAGGAGATAACTACATTATTTAAGGCCGGGAAAGTGCCAATTAATACAGCAGCAGCGAGCATAAAAACACTGGCATAGCGGAATAAGGCTGTGTTAAAGCGTAAAATAAGTAAGCCTAATCCAATGCCAATACTTAACAATACTAAGGAAGAAACTAAACATCCAGCAATAAAGAGTGGCATATTAGACACTATATTATCTGGAGTAATCATGTCATTACCTTGGAAAATAGTAAAGAGACTGACAAGACCTACAGTTAATAACAAAGAAGCACTTAAAGGCCATGAAAGCAATGCTGCACAAACTACCAGTGATGCCAAAATAACATAATCAAGTAATGGTACCCCTATGCCCATGATATTTAAAATTCCGCCACATACTAAAGCTACTGTATAAAGTAATGGTATGCCCCATAACGCACGGCCCCCAATTTGAGCAGCAATCATCCCCACAGCAATTGTAAACAAAATATGATCAACACCGTGAATTGGCATACTTAAACCTTGCCAAAGCGGATGGCCTCGCATAAACTCGGCATGATGGGCAAATACCAAAGATGGCAGCAAAATAGCCAACAATGCCACAGCGAATTTAGGTAAAGAAGCAGAAGTAATTTTGTGCATAATATTCTCCCTCCAGATATATGCTAAACTTTACGCCCCTGGCGTTGAATCAACTGTCCAGTCAATACGTGGAATAGAAACACCAATCATCGTATCACGTGTTACAATAGATGCTAGCTTATCTTCACTCCAGTCCTCTGTTCCTTCAGGTCGTAAAGGTAGAATCATAAATCGTGTACGTTGATTAGAGTCATGAACACGCACTTCAACATCTGGTGGAATAATCGTGCCAAATTCAGCAAGTACTTGCCTTGGCCAACGCACCATACGACGTCTATAATTAGGTCTTTCATACCAAGCAGGCGCTATACCTAATAATGGACGTGGATAGCAAGAGCACAAAGTACATACCATAGTATTATGTAATTTAGGCGTATTTTCACATACGATTAAATGTGTATAATCACTTGGCGTACCTTCCCCTGTGGGCTTTAACCAATCAATTCCCATCTCTTTACAAGCAGCAACTCCATCAGTAAGTAATCGTTGCTTAAACTCAGGATCTACCCAAGCGCGCGCAACCACACGAGAGCCAGCTGAATAACCGAGTTTGTCATACCATTCAGTAAAACGACGATGGTCTTCACGAGAAAATAATCCTTTTTCGATTGCTAGTTCACGAATAGCCGTTTCAAGGATTGTAAACTCTATTGCTTCATCATGCTCTTCTATAGGTGTATGAAGGTGATCATGTGCCATTACTTCGTCTCCTCATTTTGTTGTCCATCTGCAGGTGCAAGCCAATGCTCTGAGAATTCAGTCTCGAGTGTATCAATCGGGCTGCCGCCATAGTCATCCCATAATTCAGTTAACTTAAACCGAACAACATAAAATCGCTCACGACGCCCCTCATAACGACCCCAAGCCTCATCTTCCGGAATAACCCATTCCGGGCGTAGAAGTACAATTTCACCAGTATGACCACGTGTATAACCCTGAGTTCTGGTATGAAAATATGAAGGCAAATTAATTACTTTGACTCTATCACCTAAGTTATACTTATCCATTTAACCCTCCTCACGCTTTCTAACTTCTTCCATTTTATTTACTAATTCATCTGGCGTGATATGTCCCTTATCAAGAAGCATTTTAACCATTGCAAGCAACCATCTAGCATAGTAAGGTGTACCAAAGTAAATGGTCTCTCCTAAATCATTTTCCCGTCTTCGTCGTTCCTCAGCTACCCAATGTCCCCGCCAAGCTAAGCATTCTGCAGTACAGTGAGTATTTTTTTCCCA
Organism: Legionella sp. D16C41; assembly: GCF_048541585.1. Lineage (NCBI taxonomy): Bacteria > Pseudomonadati > Pseudomonadota > Gammaproteobacteria > Legionellales > Legionellaceae > Legionella > Legionella sp. D16C41. The sequence continues at coordinate 1,939,741 of NZ_CP183303.1, forward strand.
TAAAGTTGGCTTATGCGTTGATTTATCAAGGGGGCCGTCAGGTTGGCCTCCAACATCATGAACGACATGCAAAACTGCTTCTGCATGCTGTTGCGAAATAGTAAGAGGGATATCTAATTCATTATAGCGAACTGGTGTATGCGATCTAACAATTGCTAATAACGAAGAGTAATCATTGGCTGAGTGTTTATTCATGCCTACTCCTTAAATTTAATAATTGATTACCTTATAATCAATTAGATTATTTTATTATCATTATATATTAAAATATTATTTTTTGCTGTTAGGCTTTTGTACAAGCAAGGAACTAATGATAAAATTTACGTATTAATTTTATTTATTTCTTCTACGCTACATTCTCTACCCATAAATAAATCGAGGCCCAAAGAATGTCTTTAGAATTTGCCAAATTAGCTAATGATTATGAAAAAAGTTTATTTAATTACTCGCCAGAGCTAGGTTTATTCTGGGGAAAGCTCGATGTGGCACTTGACCGTTTTACCGATTATTCACAGGAAGCACTGCATAAATGGCAAGCACAAGAAGATATTTTTCTAAAAAATTTAAATCTAATCCGTGAAGAAAACCTTCGTGACACGCCGGAGTATTATTATACCTACCTACTATTAAAAGAGACCCTCATAAACAAACAAGAAAGTAGAATTTGTAGAGAAGAATTATGGGATATTAATCCTGCTTGGGGTTGGCATAACAAAATGGCTATTGTTGCGTCAAAACAACCCGTTGGTTCAACTAAATATAGAACGCTTGCACTTAAGCGCTGGCAAACCTTTGATACGGTAGTAGATAGTCAAATTACCAATTTAAACGAAGGATTAAAACTTAGTTATACGGCACCTAAATCTGCAGTCAGGCGCGTATTAACACAACTTAAAATTATGCTTACTAAGAGTCCTGAGGACTCACCTTTTTTTGATTTTGCAAAACGTGATGGCGATAAAGCCTTTAAAATACAAGTTGCCCAGATAATTGAAACTATAATAAATCCAGCATTAAACAAATATATCCAATATTTAGAGCAGAGTTATCTTCCAAAAACAAGAACTGAAATAGGTATATGGGCCTTGCCTAATGGTAGTGAATGTTATCAAGCAAAAATAAAACAAGAAACAACTTTAGCACTTACGCCACAAGAAATTCATACTATTGGATTGCAAACTCTAGAAACTTTAGCAAAAGAAATTATTGCTATTGGCGGAAAAAAATATGGTACAAAAGATATTAAAATAATTTTTTCTAAAGCCAAACTTGAATCCCTAAATTACTTTGCTTCTGAAGAGGATATTCTAAACTACAATTTACAAGCCTTAGAACGAGTTAAGCTTATCATCTCAGATTGGTTTGACTTAATGCCTAGGGCCGCCGGAACTATTAAACCTTACCCCCTACACCGAGCAAAAACAGGGGCATCTGGTGAATATCATCCGCCTAGTGAAGATGGTAAAGAGCCTGGAATTTTTTTTATTAATACTTTTGAACCTTCAAAGCGAAGTAGAATGGATATGGAAGCAACTCTATTTCATGAGTTAATACCAGGACATCACTTTCAAATCGCTCTAAATTTTGAAAACAAATCCCTTTTAAGTTTAAATAAATATTTATGGAATGCTGGCTATGGCGAAGGATGGGCTTTATATGTTGAGCGTTTAGTTGATGAGATGAGTTTATATAGTGATGATATTTCACGCTTAGGAATGTTATCTAACGAAAGCTTAAGAGCAGCTCGCTTAGTAGTAGATACTGGTATTCATGCTTTACAGTGGACCAGAGAAGAAGCTATTGCTTACTTAGTTGAGCATACTGCACTTGATGAATCTATTATTCAAGCTGAAGTAGATCGTTATACTATGTTACCAGGACAAGCAACATCTTATATGCTTGGAAAATGGCAAATTGAAAAATTACGCCATTTAGCGCAGCACGAATTAGGTAATAAGTTTAAAATCTCACAATTTCATAATCAAATTTTAAATCATGGGGTTGTTTCTTTACCTATTTTAAAAACTATTTTGGAAAATTGGATAGTAGAAACAAAAAATAGCAATTTTACTTAATAATTGTAGTTAACTCAGTCATTAGAAATTTTTATGCTTGATCGAACATTTAATTCTAATTTATTAGCGCTAAAAACCAACTTTTTATGGTTTTTAACCCTTACCTATACCATGATTATTGTATTAGCTAATTGGTTTGATCCTCGCTTAATTAAGCTATTTAGTTTAACAACGGACGCCGGCACCCTAGTTTTTCCTTTAACATTTCTTTTGTCTAACTTAATTACTGAAGTATATGGTTACAAACATGCGCGGCGTGCCATTTGGTGTGGCTTTTTATTTAATGTAATTTTTATTATTTATGGTCAGATTATCATTCATTTACCAGGCCCAGACTATCCAACTAACAATGCTATATTTGATACTCTACTTGCCACTAATATAAGGATTATAATTGCCTCTAGCTTGAGCTATTTAAGCTCTGAACCCTTAAATTCTATAGTAATGGCAAAACTTAAAATAAAAATGCATGGCAAGCTACTGAGTGTACGTTTTTTAGTATCGACTTTAGTGGCAGCCGGTTTAGATAGTTTTATTTTCAGTTTTTTTGCGTTTTATGGTGTGATGAGCTTTGCGCATCTAATTGATTTGATTTTATCCATGTGGTTTATCAAAGTAAGTATAGAGATAATAGGTTTACCTCTTTCCATTAAGCTCGCTAATCGGCTTAAACAAATTGAAAAATTAGATATTTATGATACTAACACTAATTTCAGTTTATTTTCTTTAGATGCCAACTATGTTAACCAAGATAATAAATTTAAGCTAAATAAGTAGTGAATAAGGCTAACTGCATTACCATTGACGTTAATCATTATTTAATTCATCTTAATTAATATAGGTGTTATGTTATAGAATTAGTAAAACACGTAAAGTTATTAAAAACCTTCATGGATTAGGAGAATATTAACCATGATGTTACAGAAATTAACACAAAAAATTCATCAAACTAGCCTATCTTCCTTATTAATTTTAAGTCTTTCATCGGTAAAATTGTTTGCTGCTATACCTGTAGGCAATGGCACTTGGGCTTATGATGATATTTACAATAATGCTGGAAAAAAGATTGGCCACTCGCCAGGTTTATTTGCCAATACGATTAATAACTATAATCTCTCAGCCAGTGGCAACCATATTATTAGTAGATTATACAGTTATGGTGGAAGTTTAGAAATGTATTGCCAAGGCTCAGGTGGGACTTCTCCTAGTAAAGCTTGTAACCCAAGCAATATGTTGGTTTATTATGATAAAGGCAAGCTCTCTACTGCAACTTATTACAGTGTTTTAGGTAAAAGTAGCAAGCCTGTAGCCATTATACCGATTGTAGACGGTAGGCTTGATCAAAAAGGTGCAGATGATTATTTAAGTGCTTTAAATAATCTAGATCAGAAAACAGCAGCACTTTACGCAGATAAAGTAGCTCAATTGTTTTGTAGTGACCCTCAAGTTGAAGGCGTACAATTTGATATTGAACCTTTTGATATTAGTAAATCTGGACAAGCTTATTTTTATCAACAAATAGCTAAAGACTTTGCTAGTAGCATGTGTATTGATAACGCTCACCCTAAGGGTCGAATATTCTCTATATTTACATTCGCTAGTCGAATTAATAATACCGTCGCACAAATTTTAAACAAATATCAAAATGGCTATGTCATTGATTCACTTTATGATCTTGGACCAAAACCAGGCGGCAGCGTGAATTCTCCTAGTGAGTATCGTAAATACATTAAAACTGAAGTAAAGAACATGCTTGCTAAGGCCAAACAATATAATATTAAGTTCCAATTTGCGATACCTGCTGCAGCTTCTGCACATGAGTTTGAAAGCAAAAATGGAGTAAGTACAGGCTATGCCCAGCTTGATTATGTTAAAGCCTCTTATGAGGTGTTTAAACAATTGCAAGTTCAATCTGATCCTAACTTTGCTGGGGTTTCCCTATGGGTCTGGCTTGATCAAATGTGGTGGGAAGGATATAGGTTAACACCGTCTACCCCAAATGAAGAAACAAAAGCATTTCTTGCTAAAAATCTTTAAATAAGCCGTTAAAATAGGAAGTTAAGCTACAATAGCTTAACTTCCTACTTCAATCCCCTTCTCAGCCTGTCACAATTTTACTGCTATCATTCGAATTTTTTTTATAACTTACTCTTAGAGGCTTATATTAAATCTTTTAGATTTATTTTAAATAATTTTGATTATTTTTTAACTTTATGGTTAAATTAATATCCTTTTTGTTTTTAATAATTCTATTTTTTACAATTTTAGTTTAGTTATGTCTATGATTATTTTGTATATACCTTTTAAATGGGAAGATTGTTTATTTGACTTGTGTTTTAAAGCTGAAAAATGGCGTGAAATTTACAAAAGTAGAAACAAGGATGTAAAAGTTTTATATTACGATTCACAAAGCTCTAATGGCCAAACTGAAATTAAACAGGCGCTGGCAAAAGGTAACTGTCAAATTTATATTTTAGGCCATGGTATAAATAATGCAAAATTAGAAGTTTGTAATGGAAGTGACCTCAATAGTTCTTACCAAACTTTACCAATTAAAACATTAGGAGAGCGATTCAGGAAAGATTTACTTATCCCACAATTTCATAAATCCAATACTATCAAATTATTCTTTTGTGATGAATATTGCAAAGCTGACAAAGCAAGACGCATGGCTATAGCATTTCGTGAAAGCTTAGGCCAAGAATATCGAAATTTAGATATAAAATATTATGATAAAGTTAGTATAGGGCTTACCAATGCTAAACTTGCCAAGTATTTTTATGGTACTAAAATTGCTCTTCATAAAATTATTAAAGCGAATGAATTTTTTAAGTTTGAATTAGATTGTTTTGTAGGTACTGGTAAAGCTTTCAGACATGGATTAAACGGACCTGACGATAGAACTTCTTTACTTTATGACGTTTATCCTAAAGAAGCTATACCTTTTGATAAATTTACGAATCCTTTAATAAAAAAATTAGCTCAATTTCTTGTACATCAAATTCAATCAGATAAAATCTTAGCGCAAAGACAAGACATTATTATCCGAGAACTGCTTGCAATTTTACCTGATAATTTAGAAAAATATCTTAATAATGAACTTATTATAGCGGGTAACCTTGTTCTGTTAAAAATTAAAGTCAATACCCTGGCTTTATCTAATTTTTCAAAATTGTCAAGTAGAAGCAGTTTGTTTCAACCATCTAATTCAAAAGCTAAATCTATTTATAATACAAAAGGTGGTAAAGTGTCTAAAATTGAACCATCGGCTAACAGTTTACAAAATATAGATTTTCAATCATTTAACAAAAACGACCCCAATACTAATTTCGCTGATGAAGATCATAGTGAAAACACGAATACAACTACTTATAAACAATTTAATTAAGTAGGCTTTCAAGATTAAATAATTTACTAACCAGGCTTTACCTGGTTAGCTTCTTATTATTTATTTTGAACCTGATACTCTATAATATCGCCTGGCTGACAATCTAGATAAGCGCAGATAGCCTCAAGCGTCGTTAAACGTATAGCTTTTGCTTTGCCATTTTTTAGTATAGATAGATTAGCTTCTGTTATGCCAATTGCCTCTGCCAGTTCTTTAAGTCGGCACTTTCTCTTTGCCATCATTACATCCAAATTAACGATAATTGCCATATTTTTTACTCCTTAAATCGTTAATTGGGCGTCCAACTTAAGTTGATTTGCCTCTTTAACGACCCAAGAAGCAAAAAGAATAATAACAGCTGTAATTAACGTTGATAAATTAGTAGAGCCTAAAGTTATACTTGCCATACGCTGCCCAGGAGGATTATGAAAGGTTAACGCAATAGTCATTAAGGGCTGATAAATTAACTGTATAGCCTCGCCTGCTAGCATATAAATACTAATACTTTTTATTAATTTAATATTAATTTGTTCAAACAACATCCCTTTTTCATATAACTGAAAAAGTTTAGCTAGCTTATAACAGATAAGCGTTGTCATAGATAATGGTAATAATTGAATTGCTAAGATAACTAAGCGTTGTAAGAATGAAAAATGAGGAGGGGCGCCATTAAGAATAGGCACCGATGGCATCGTTAAGATAAATGAAATTAAATCTAGTAGTTTTGGTAGCTTAAATAAGATTAAATATGCTGTTAATAGGGGCAGAAACCAACATAAAAATTTAAAAAAATGCGACAATATACGACTGGTAGCTTGAATTTTATTCATGGAAAAGTAGCCTCCGTTATTTTGTTCACGCCAATTTTAGCGATAATTTATCGAATTGCAATAAAATTTTGTTAAATTTTAATTAAAATTTATTGAAATTTATTTTAACTACTAAGTTAACTTTGATTTAAAAGCGAGATAAATTAGTCTATAATTTATACAGAAATTTTCTATTGCTGTTTGAAAGCGAGTTTATTTTTTAAATAAAAATTATTTTTCTTAAACCCATGAAAAAAATGAAATTTATTACTATTATTAAAGTCAACAACTCCTTTTAATTTTACATTTTCATCACAGCAAGGGAATGAGCTAATGAAAATTATATCGACACGAGTATTAAGTGGCCCTAATTACTGGTCAAATTACAGACATAACCTAATTGAAGTGCGACTAGATTTGGAAGATTATGAACATTTTCCAAGTAATACTTTAACCGGTTTTAATGACCGCTTAAAAAATTTAATTCCTAGTTTATATGGTCATTATTGCTCCCCAGGTATTGAAGGAGGCTTCTTCATTAGGTTAGATGATGGCACTTGGCTTGGTCATATCATGGAGCATATTGCTTTAGAATTACAAAACCTTGCTGGTATGGATTGCGGCTTTGGCCGTACTTATGGAACAGATATGCTTGGGGTTTATGATGTTATATTTACCTATGAAATCGAAAAAGCTGGCTTATATGCAGCTACTGCTGCTTTCAATATCATCAAGTGCCTTGCAGAAGGAAAAGATTATTTAACTTTAGAGCAAGATATCGCTGAGTTAAAAGATATAGCTATACACGAAAAAACGGGGCCTAGTACTGAGGCTATTCTTAAAGAAGCCAAAAAAAGAAAAATTCCTATTACCCGCTTTAAAGATACCTCCTTAATTACTCTAGGTTATGGTAAATATCAAAAACGTGTCTGGGCTACGATTTCCTCTCAAACAAGTTCAATTGCTGTTGATATTGCAGCTCATAAGGACATGACTAAACAACTTCTTGCAGCCAGCGCCATTCCTGTACCAGAAGGAATTACCATTAACTCCTTAGACGAATTAGATGATGCTATTGATTATTTAGAATTTCCCTTAGTTATTAAACCTTTAAATGGTAATCATGGGCGTGGCATTATTACCAATATTCAAACAAAAGAAAAAGCAATTTTAGCCTTTAATTTAGCGCAAAAAATTTCCCGCCAAATTATTGTTGAGCAATTTATTGAAGGTAATGATTATCGCTTCTTAGTCATTAACTATAAGCTTGTTGCTGTAGCAAAGAGAACACCTGCTAAAATTGTTGGTGATGGCACAAAAACGATTCAACAATTAATTGATGAAGTAAATGAAGATCCTAAACGTGGTTTAGCCCATGAAAACTGCTTAACTGCCATTAAAATTGATGAAGAGACGCATTCAATTTTAGCAGAATATAATTTAACCTTACATAATATCTTAAAATCGGGTGAAGAGTTATATTTAAAATGCACAGCTAATTTAAGTTCTGGCGGCACAGCAACTAATGTTACCCAGCAGGTACATCCTGATAACATTGCTCTTGCTGAGCGCATAGCGCGTATAATTCAATTGGATGTTTGTGGAATTGATATCGTTTGCAAAAATATCCGCCACCCTATTACTAAACAGCGAGGAGCTGTCATTGAAGTTAATGCAAGCCCTGGCTTTCGTATGCATGTTGCTCCTAATGAAGGTGAGCCTATTAATGTTGGTGCACCCTTTATTGATATGTTATACCCACCTGGAAAACCTTCCAGAGTTCCCCTTGTTGCTGTCACAGGAACTAATGGAAAAACAACTGTAGTTCGCTTAATTGCACTCTTTGCTAAGCATGCAAACCATTGTGTCGGTTTTACGACTACTGAAGGTATTTATTTAAATAATGAATTAGTTTATCGCGGTGATTGTAGTGGTCCTTTAAGTGCACGCACTGTACTAATGGAACCTCTAGTTGATTTTGCAGTATTAGAATGTGCCCGAGGTGGTATTATTCGCTCAGGTTTAGGCTTTGATCAATGTGATATTAGTATCATTACCAATATTACCGCTGATCATCTAGGCATTGATGGTATTGATACGATAGAAAAATTAGTAGATGTAAAATCAGTTGTTGTACGTAGTACACATAAAGAGGGTTACGCCATTTTAAATGCTGAAGATGAACTAGTTTATAATTTAAAAAATGACATAGATTGTAATATTGCTTTATTTGCCTTAACCGAGAACGAACGTATTAAAGCACACTGTCAAGCCGGAGGGCTTGCTGCCTTTGTAGAAGATGAAATGATTGTTGTCTGTCGAGGCAGGGAGAAACAAGCTATTATTAAGGTAAAGGACATTCCTTTAACTTTTAAGGGAACAGCAACGTTCATGGTTTATAATATTTTGCCTGCTGTACTAGTTGGCACTATTCGCGGCTTTTCTTTTAAATCAATGGCTCAAAGCTTACAAAATTTCCAGCCTACAGTAGAAAACACCCCCGGCCGTATGAATTTATTTAATCTTGATGAATATCAGGTCATGATTGATTATGCTCATAATGAAGATGCCTATATTCAACTTAAGAAATTTTTAGATAGCATGAATTATAGTAAAAAGGTCGGTATTATTGCTGCAAGTGGTGATCGTCGAGAAGAAGATATTCAAAAATTGGGTTACTACGCAGCATTGATGTTTGATGAAATTATTATTCGCCACAATAAAAATGGCCGCGGTAGAACTAATCAGGAATTAACTGATTTCATAACTCAAGGCATTAAATCAGCTAATCCTAGTGCTAAAGTTAAGGTCATTTCTGAAGAATTTGAAGCACTTAATTATGCCATGAGCCATGCCGAGAAAAATAGTTTAATTTACTGTTCGGTAGATAATGTATTTGATTCTGTTGAATTTATGTTAGGACATCAACAAATTCAACCGGCCATGCAATTAAATGAGAATGTCTTCTTATGAAGCCAAAAGGTAAGCTACTAATTATTGGTGGCGCAGAAGATAAGGCAAATAAGCCGCCTGATATTTATGAGCAGCGGCAAGAAATGTCGCGCTACGAAATTTTAAGCGAGCTTTTATCTGATTGCCGCACCAAGCGAGTAGAGATAATTACTACCGGTTCCGAAGTACAAGACGAAGTAAAAAAATCTTACAGTCGTGTTTTTCAAGAAATGGGCTATCATAAAGTTGGTTTTATTCCTATAGAAGAACGATATGAGGCGAGAAAAAAAGAATATTTAGAACGCATACTTAAAGCACGCGCCATTTTCTTCACTGGCGGCAATCAATTTCGAATTTCTACTATTTTAGGCGGTACCCCTATTATTGAAATTATTAAACAACGCTATCTTGAAGATAGTGATTTTATTGTTGCAGGAACTAGTGCCGGTGCCATGGTTATGTCGTCTGTTATGATTACCTCAGGCGGGCTTACTGAAGCTCTTCTTTATAGAAATCTCGCTACAACTTCTGGCTTAGGATTATTACCAACTTGTATTATTGACACGCACTTTATTAAACGAGGCCGATTTGGCCGTCTTGCTCATGCCATTATTATGAACCCTGAGCAATTAGGTATTGGCCTTGGTGAAGATACCGCTTTAATTATTAAGAATGGTACAGAAGCAGAGTGCCGAGGCTCTGGCATGGTTGTTATTATTGATGGTCGCTATATTAATCAAACTAATATTACGAAGGTTAAAGAAGGTCAGGCTGTTTATGTTGAGGACTTAAAAGTTCATTTACTAGTAAAAGGCTGTCATTTTTCCTTAACTAAACGTAGGTTAGCAAACCCGGCCACTTCAACCAACTTTGACGATTAATTTTATACGTTTAACTTAAAAGGAATAGCTATAAATAAGGATAATTATGAAAATAGCCTTTGCTGTTCATGGCGGTGCAAGCGAGAGTTCTCCTTTTCTTAAGAAAAATAAAAAAGCCACAGAGGAAGATTTAGCAAAAGCGTGTCAGAAAGGATATGACATCTTAAAACAAGGTGGTAGTGCCCTTGATGCTGTAGAAGCGGCTGTAAAAATAATGGAAGACAGCCACTATTTTAATGCCGGCCGCGGTTCTGCTTTAAATTGTGCCGGTGAAGTTGAAATGGATGCCTCTATTATGGATGGCAAAGAATTAAAGGCAGGCGCAGTCTCTATGGTTCGCGAAGTTAAAAATCCTATTTCGCTTGCCCGCTTAATTATGACTAAAACCAAACATGTTCTTTTATCAGGCTATGGCGCCCTTGACTTTGCAAAAAAAGAGGGCTTAACACTTAAACCCTATTCTTATTTTGTTACCACTCACCAATATGAAGAATATGAACGCCTTAATAGTGAAGAAACCTATGAAGACTTATTAACTAAAAAATCAACTGGCACCGTTGGCGCTGTTGCGCTAGATAGCCAAGGCAATCTTGCTGCTGCAACCTCTACTGGTGGGACCAGTAATAGCCTTCCTGGACGTATAGGGGATAGTTGTGTAATTGGTGCAGGCTGTTATGCTAATAATAAAACTTGCGCGGTTTCAGGCACGGGTGAAGGAGAATATTTAATTACTGGTGTTATCGCTCATACGATTTCCATGCTAACGGAATTAAATCTCCCGCTACAAGAAATTTGTGAGCAAGTTCTTCATAAACGTAATAAAAATTGTGGTGAAATTGGTGTTATTTCAATTAATCAGCAAGGCGATATTGGAATTGCTTTTAATACAGAAATTATGAAGCGCGCCTGGATTGATTTAAATGGTAAACTGCATGTAAAAATTGATAAATAACTAGTTAAGTAGAATGGATATTCTATTACTTTGACTATCCATTTATCGGTAATTTATAAATCTTTTTTAAATTGTAACAAATTACCGATAATTTCGAGAATAAAATTGTAGGATGCTTTCTACTTTTATTTAGAATAATCCGGGGTTTTCTGGATCTTGGCTAGGTCCTCTCGACCCCTGCTCTTTGTCTGGGCCTTCATCGGTCTTTAAGAATGATTGCGTTACCTCTCTTACTACCTTTTGCTCAGGTTCCTTTTGCCCTCCTTCTTTGCTTTGAAGTTCAGCGGACTTGAAGAATGCTTGTCTGACTTCATCCTTATTCTGGTTTATTTTAGTATTAAACAATTCCACAATTGGCTTATAATGATTCATAATAGAAGATAGATGATGTTCTGTTTGTAAATCTTTCAAATACTTTAAATCACCAAAATGCTCTACTACAAACTTAGCTAAAATCTTCATTTGCCCATTGCCTTTCCATTGAAGATTATCCAATTCATCTTTTGAAATACCATCAGTAAAAATTTTTAATATATTTTCAACTAGCCTCGCTTGCAATTCTCTTTTTAACTCTGGGTCTTTTATATTAGCCCTATCTATGGCAGTTTTTATAGCAAAAAATATTGAAGGCATATTGTTTAATAAAAACTCTCCACGCTCCTTATTTCCTAGCGTAGAAAACTCAAATTTTTTTAATGTAGTATTAATATCTTTCTCTAAACGCCTTAGGTCATCGGTCAAGTCATCTATATATTTTTTTTTATCTGAAGTGTTTTCGGAACTTAAATCCACTAATTTGGCAACTGCATTTTCTATTGCGGATTTATATCTATTAAGCTCATTTAAAGTTTTATTTTTATGTTGTTCAATTACGATATTCCAATTAGGATAATCATTAAAAAGTTCTGTTCGTAATTTATCATTAAATGGATTTGCATTACCTCTTTTTTCTTGTGGGATCAAACCAATTACTTTAAAAGCCATAGATCCTTTTATTCTATTAAGCAAAAATTCTGCGTCTTTTTCTCCAAACTTATCATTCATTTCTTGACGAAAGCTTACCCATTCCTTAGTTGATTCTATAGGTTTAAAAATTGCCTCTATAAAGTCTTTAGTAGACGCTAGGTTTTTCTCATTCAAAGACAGCTCAAAATTATTTAACCACTGCCTGGTATATGTCAGAAACTTTTCATTTCTAAAGTAATTTTCCATTTCCACTTGTATTGATCGCATTCTGGAATCTTCTATTGTTTCTTTATCTCCCTCATAAAATAAGCGATCAGCTTTAGAAATGCCTTTTATTGTACCTCCACCTTTAAAAAAATTAAGAAAATTGTCTCCATTAATCCTTGCTATTTCTTGTAAATAAACAACTATATTTTTAGCCTGATCTTGCAAAGCTATTTGAAATTCGTGCGGCTTAGTAGAAGTTTCTTGAGACTCATTTGGACTAGACGTAGAAGATTTCTGCAGTTCATCTTTTGTTTCCATAACAACTCACTCTAAAACTGGTTTATTTTTATACAGTATAGCAGAGACTTATAATTTTTAATTATCAGTTCTTGTATACAGCATTAGAGTAATAACTTTTCTAATTATTTATAAACTTTAATACGCTTTTCTAGCTTTAGTTAGAATAAGTTGTTTTATGTAATAGTTTTTTAAACTTTTTAAACAATTTTAGGATCTGTTTCTGCTTGTTTTGAGCATAACTTTCGGCTTGTTTTAGCCTTATACCTTCATAATTTACAAGAAATAACGAGATCTCGCTGGCTAGTTTGGGTAATTTTTTCATAAGTATATTACATTGCTGTTGTAATGTTGAAGACGAGTTAATAGGCACGTTAAATCGTTTAAATTCTTTTTGTAGCTTTTTATAAGCTTTCGCCACGTTATCTATAGGTTGACGTTGATAGAAAGCATAGATAAGCCCTGTTAATAGAATAAAAATTATAAAAAGGATGATAGTAACCCTTAATAAATCACTTGTATCCCATTTTAGCAAACCTAATTTCTGCAATAAGGCTTGTTGCGTATCTTGATTATAAAATAGCAGCCAACGCTCAGCAGAAAAACGAAGTGCCTCAAAGAAAAACTTTGTTTTCTGCAGCCAGGTCAACCCTAGGCCATGAATATTATCAGTTTGTGTTTGATAGGAAGATTGAAAATTGCGGATTACATCATCCACGCGCTCTGGGGCAATAAAACTTGTTGGGTCTAGCCTCTGCCAACCTTGATTAGCTTGCCAATACTCAACCCAAGCATGAGCATTATTTTGCTCAATATCAAGATAATGACCTACACTATTCCACACACCACCTTGATAACCTATAATTACGCGCGCTGGTATGCCGCTTGCGCGAAAAATAATTGTAACGGCACTGGCATAGTGCTCACAGTAACCGCGTTTAATCTTAAACCAAAACTCATCCATTTGATTGGGTAGATTTAGCTGGCCCGGCGTTAAAGTATAATAATAAGGTTGTTGATTAATATAATTTTTTAGTATTTGCACTATTTGCCTAGGATTATCTTTAAACTGGGCAAAGTGCTCTTTAGACCAAGCCAGTAAAAGTGGATTTACCCCCGGAGGTAGCTGTAAATTTTCATTAAGCTCCATTTCGTTTAAAGGTTGATAGGGCAGCTCTTGTACTTGTAAACTATAACTAAAACGCTCATGAATAGGCTTTTGATTGAAAGTAGTCAGACCACTATTTTCCGCAAAAAGCAGCTTAGGATAGGCAGCTATTGGATAACTTAAATAAAATAACCACTTTTTTTGATGTGGTTCTAATAGAACTTCATAATCTGCTTGATTATTTTGTTTAAGTTCAGGCAACGGTTTTAAGTTATTTTGCCTTATTCTTACAGCGCTCCAACTTTCACCATTGTAATGGTTAAGTACTAACCCACGCCAATAACCATTTAAAATAGGCTGATTATTAAATATAACCCGTAGCGCTGTTCGGTCATCATTAAATAACTCAGCAATTGAACCAGGACTCATTTTTTCACTAAAGCCTGCTTGATTTATAGTAAGTGAGGGTACCTGCCAAAGAGGTTCAGAAATTCGTGGAAAAATATAGAAAAGTAATAAACTAAAAGGAATAACGGCTAGTAAGTACTTTAGGCTTTTACGACTAATATCAGATAGTGGAAGCTCACGAGCATGTAACTTTAACATTAAGATTAAATTAATTAATACAGCAATAATTAAATAAATAATTATCCAAAGCGTTTGCTCAATAATTAATGCTGTAAAAATAAGGTAAAAATTACAAAAGATTAAGAACTTAATATCACGAATACTCGCTATCTCAAGGCATTTTAGCGCAACAAATGTAGCAAGAAAGCCTATAAAAAATCCACTTGTTATAACAGTTGGATATTGGATTTTTAGCAAGATTAAAGAACCTATAACTAAAATTAATTTAAGCCACCAAGGTAATGGTGGATAATAAAAATAGCCAGCTATGAACTTATAGACTATAGCACCAATAACGATTAGTGTTACCCAATAGGGAGATTGCCTGAAATGAGGTAGATAACAGAATAAAGTCGTGATTAAAGTGTAGCGACTTAATATTAAAAAATAGCAATGCTTACTAGATTCGTTCATGAATAAGTAGCCAATTGACGTAAGCAGTAATGTAAATGACGCGGGCCGTGAGAAAAATCGGTAGCTAGCTTACCTAATTTAAGACTATAAAAATCACCGCGAATCTCTGCTTCTTGTAGCCAATAACTTAAGTTACGCATTCTCTCTTCTAAATTACTTCCGGGTAAATCTTGTAACTGAAACTGCCAATAATGATTGAAAGTGCTATCCATGGTTTTAACGTACCATCCCTGCTCTTTCGCAGCTATCTTCCAGGCGATTAAATTAGGTTGCGTCCAGGGGTTTTCCACCTGCCTTAGATCATAGACTTCATTATCACCAACAGCTGCCATTTGATTTGTATGCGGTCTATTAACATAATTAGGCCAAAACCCTGCAAAAGTAGCTTGCGGATAAACGTAATATTCATTATCAAAATAAGCATATCCCCAAACGGTGAATAACCCTAATGGGTAATGACTTGCTACTTTTATAACAGGAAGTTTAAAACAGCCTCTTTTGCTAGTTTCTAGTGGTAATTTAAAACTAAGTTCTTCTAGGGGAATTTTTTCAAGAGTAACTGAATCTTGTTGTTGACACTGAAACTCTAAAGCGTAACGCACCTTATTATTAGATTGAATTAATAAGTTAACATAAGCTAAACAACCTTCCTCGGTATCATCAATATTTAACAATTTAATTCCTAAACCTTTAAAATTTGCATGAGCTTCCCAAGCACTGCCAATACCTACTAAAGCTAATAAAAATACCAATAAAAAGATTAAACTAATTTGATAATTAATAGCTCCAGTAAATAAAGTTAAAAGTACTAAGGCATAGAGCCAACCAAATGATGAAGGTATTATATAAATATTTTTAGAATTAAATACTTGTGGATTACCAGCTTGATTTCGTGTTTTAAACCACTGATTAATTTTACTGAGTATCTTTTGTTTCATAATCATTTATATCGGAACTTTAACACTATCAATTAGCAGATCAGCTGCAGATAAATTATTATGGGCTTTTTTAATAATTAAGCGATGATTAACAACAGCTGACAAGATTGCTTGAATATCATCAGGTCGGGTAAATGGCCGATCATGGATAAGGGCATAAGCCTGAGCGGCACGAACAATGCCTTTACCAGCCCGAGGGCTAAGCCCATGGACAAACCACTCTTGATTTCGACTTGCAGTAAGTAGTGCTTGCACATAATCAAGAACAACATCTGAAATAACAACTTTTTCGCTTTGTTTTTGCAAGGCAATTAATTGCGCTGTTTTCATAACTGGCATTAACTTTATTAAAGTTTTATTTCCGCTTGGTGTTTTAAGTATTTGGCGCTCAGCTGCAGGTGGCGGATAACCGATAGTTAAGCGCATTAAAAACCGGTCAAGTTGTGATTCAGGCAAATCATAAGTTCCGATGTGATGTGAAGGATTCTGGGTTGCAATGACAAAAAAAGGCTCTGGTAATAACTCTGTGCCCGCGTCAGTGGTAATTTGCTTTTCTTCCATGGCCTCAAGTAAAGCGCTTTGTGTTTTAGGTGGCGCACGATTAATTTCATCAGCTAGAATTAGTTGGGCAAAAATTGGGCCATGATGAAAATTAAATAATCGCTTTTGAGAATCGAAAATAGATACACCTAAAAGGTCACTAGGTAATAAATCACTAGTAAATTGAATTCTCCGGTATTGCATACCTGTTAACTGGGCAAGAGCATGACTAAACGTTGTTTTTCCCATACCTGGGCTATCTTCAAGGAGTAAATTGCCATTAGCAAGCAAACAGGTAATACCTAGGCTAATTACCTCTTCCTTTCCTAAAAGAATATCGCTTAATGCATCCTGCAGCTGTTTAATCATAAGAAATAGAGCAAGGTTTTGGTCGCTATCAATTAGTATAGAACGATAACTTAAGCGCTGCTAAAAAATGCTAAGAAGATTTTTTTAAAAAGAATGCTATGCTAAATTCTAACACCTGGTAATAGATGGCTAATTTAATTTTAAAACATGAATGCTAGTTTAGAAGTGGCTAAAACTAAGAAAAATCAAAGCTCTTAAAGTAAAACGATGCAAAAGCACAGAACTCGCAGCCTAATTTGAGTATTTTACATCGTTTTACTTTAAGAGCTTTAATTTAGCGAAGTTTTTAAGCGCTCCCTATCAAGAATTCGCGTTAACATACTAACAACAAGGAAAAAAGATGATTGATCTCTATTATTGGCCTACACCTAATGGGCATAAAATAACTATATTTTTGGAGGAAAGTGGCCTACCTTATCAAATTATTCCGGTAGATATTACTAAAGGCGATCAATTTAAAGAGGATTTTTTAAAAATATCGCCTAATAATAGAATGCCAGCAATAGTTGATCAGGATGCCAGCTTAAGCCAGCCTATTGCCATTTTTGAATCTGGGGCAATACTGATGTATTTAGCAGAAAAAACAGGTAAATATCTATCAGAAAATCTAGTAACTCGCTATGAATGTTTACAATGGTTATTTTGGCAAGTAGGCGGCCTTGGCCCTATGGCTGGTCAAAATCATCACTTTAGTAATTATGCTGCAGAAAAAATACCTTATGCTATAAATCGTTATGTACGTGAAACAGCAAGATTATATGGGGTACTTGATAAGCAATTAGCTGACCGTGACTTTATTGCTAAGGAATATTCTATTGCTGATATGGCTTGCTATCCGTGGATTGTTTCTCACGAAATGCAGCAACAAGATTTAAATAATTTCCCCCACTTAAAGCGTTGGTTTTTGAAAATACAAGAACGTCCCGCTGTTAAGCGCGCTTATGAAAAGGGAGCCGAAATTAAAACAGACTCTATTATGAGTGAAGAAGCTAGACGACTGCTTTTTAATTTAGACGACGATAAACGCAATTCATAAGCTTCTTTAATAGTCTTTTAATTTAGGGTTGGCATAATAGTACTTTGATCGAGATAATTGTAGAAACTCCATCAAAGTCTATTATTTTGCTAAAAAATTAATCGATTTCCCTGCCTCAAAATGCTTTTAATTTGTTAAAGTAGACAGCTAAATTAGCACATTTTTGCTTCTTTAGTGTGAATTAAGAAAAAGTCTATTGTATCTAATTAAATTTAGTTATGATGTAGTATCGATTATTTATTGGTTGGTTAATGCGAAGCTTTGTTTTAATTCTTTTAATTGTGTTTTGCTTTATTGATGTACAAGCTGATGATAGCAAAATCAAAGCAGTTAGTATAGATGGCAAGACCGCTTTTACAATTGATGCTGGCGCTTTTCCGCATGAAAGCAATGCTCTGCAACTTAAATTTAAGTTGTCTTCTATGTTTAAGCAACCTATTCGTATTAATTTTGATAAAATTAGAAGCCTTTATATCGTTACAGTAGGGCCTATTACGGATTTTCAAATCGCAAAAGCCGTTGAACAGGAAATTAGTGGTACAACTTCGCCTGTTAAATCGCCGACGGCAACCACAACTATTGCTGTTGATGCTACTTCACCGCCCTCTTCCGTAATACCACCTATTAATATACCTGTTGAAAAGAAATTATGGAATTTAAGAAATGCTGATATTCGGGCAGTTATTGCTGAAGTATCGCGCCTTACAGGTAAAAATTTTATTATTGATCCGCGTGTACAAGGTAAAATATCCATTGTATCAACAACGCCTATTTCTGATAAAGAATTATATCAAGTCTTTTTATCTGTTTTACAAGTATCAGGTTATGCAGCTGTTCCCACAGGAGATGTAATTAAAATTATCCCCAATATTGAAGCAAAAACTGTTACCACTGATTTACTGGATGAGTTACGCAATCCTCCCCGCGGTGATGCGATGATGGTAGAAGTGGTGCCAGTACGTTTCGTACCGGCAGAGCAACTTATACCTGTACTAAGGCCGCTCATGCCGCAATGGAGTAATGTTTCTGCCTATGGCCCTTCAAATATGCTTATTTTATCAGGCCGTGCTAATAATATTCGCCAATTAGCTAATATTATTAGGCAGGTTGATACCTCTTCTGCCAATGGTATAGACATGGTGCCCTTGAAATATGCGCTTGCTATGGATGTTGCCAATACCCTCAAAGATTTAGTAAAGACTCAGCCTGGAATGACAGGCCATAATCAAATTATGCTAGCAGCAGATGATAGAAGTAATGCCATTTTAATTAGTGGTAGTCGCACTGAGCGCCTTAGGCTTCGAATGCTAATTGCTCGGCTTGATCGAGAAAATCTAAATGGAACTAATAGTAATACTCAAGTTGTTTATTTAAATTATTTAAGAGCAGAAGATTTAGTTCCTATTTTAGCAGGTATTGCCCAAGCTAATTTTAGCGGTAATGTAGGCACTACGATCGGTACTATCACAAGACCTGAGTTAGATAGCACAAATCCCGCGTCTAACCTTGCCAATGGCACTTCAAGTGCATCAGCAAATAATCAAAATCAACCATCACCTACTGCAAATCCTGCAGCGACACCAAATACTAATGGTGCTACCACACAAAATGAAGGCAGTACCAAACCTACTGTACAAATTATCGCAGAACCCAATACTAATTCGATAATTATTAATGCACCAGCTAGTCTAATTCGTATTTTAAAATCTGTTATTGGTCAATTAGATATACGACCCGCTCAGCTACTTATTGAAGCCTTAGTAGCAGAAGTTGATGAAAGTGATATTAATAGTTTAGGTATTGAATGGGGTAGCACCTTACAAAGCGGCGATCCATCTACTTTTTCACCAGGCTTTGCCATCATTAATTCACAAACTTCAATTGATACTTTTCAAGCTCAATTATATGGATTAGTAAGACAACGACGCGCTAATGTTTTATCAACGCCTTCCGTAGTTGTCTTAGATAATCGCCAAGCTAAAATTTTAGTAGGTAAACAGGTTTCAGTTGCTAGCACAACTTACCCTAATAATGCGGGTGGAACAACAACAGCAAGTCCTTATGTAACTTTTGACCGCGTCAATGTGGCGTTGCATCTTTATGTAAGGCCTCAAATTACGCGTGGCAATGGGATACAGTTACAAATTGACCAAGGAAATGATACAATTGATCCTGCTACTGCATTAAACACTAGCAATCCAGTTTTCAAAATCAGCAGTATTGTTACTTCTGTACATATAGAAAGTGGTAATATTGTTGTTTTAGGTGGTTTAACGCAAGATAGCTTGGGTAATGATAATGTTGGTATACCCATTTTAGGTGATATACCTGGACTTGGTAGATTATTTCAGCATAATTCTCGTTCTCGAGAAAAACGGGTATTAATGGTCTTTATTAGACCTATTATTTTAAGAACGCCTCGTGATGCAGTAAAAGTTACAGGCCAAAAATATAATGATTTGAGAGAAGATGAACTTGCATTTTTACGTTCGCAAGATTATGCAGTGACTAACAGAAAGATGGTTTTAGCACCGCTTAAAGATACAAATCTACCTAGACCATTTAGTCATTCATTAAAACAATCCGTAATTATGACCAAATGACAGAGCCAGAAAACGTACTAGAAACTCCTAAACAATTACCTTACGGCTTTGCCAAGGCCAATGGTGTTCTAGCCACTGTTAATGATAATGGCAAAGCAGTTATATTGCACCTACCTAATCCTTCTTTAGCGGTACTGGCTGAAGTTTCGCGTTTTCTACAATGCTATCTTGAATTAAAAGAAGTTACTGAAGGTGAATTTCAACAACATTTAACTAACCAATATCAATCTAAGTCATCTATTTTAGATGCCGCAGAAGGTATGGAAGGTGACATGGATCTGTCTCTATTGGCAGGCCAGCTGCCTACCAGTGAGGATTTACTTGATAACCAAGATGATGCTCCCATTATTAGACTCTTAAATGCCTTATTTACGCAAGCTATTAAGCAAAAAGCATCAGATATTCATATTGAAACTTATGAAAGTCGAGTATTGGTACGTAACCGTATTGATGGCGTGTTACATGAAGTATTAGAAATTCAGCGCGCTATTGCACCACTTGTGATCTCACGGGTTAAGGTTATGGCTAAATTGGATATTGCTGAAAAACGTATACCACAAGATGGCCGCATAGCTTTGCGTATAGGAGGTCATAATGTTGACGTGCGGGTTTCTACCCTGCCCTCTAATCATGGCGAACGAATTGTACTTAGAATTTTAGATAAACAAGCAGCTCAACTTAATTTAAGCCTTCTAGGAATGGCGAATGATACGTTAACCATTATTCGCAGCATGATTACTCAACCTCATGGTATTATTCTAGTGACAGGGCCGACAGGTTCAGGAAAAACGACTTCTTTATATGCCATGCTTACTGAGTTAAACGAAGTTAGCCGCAATATTTTAACAATTGAAGACCCTATTGAATATGACTTACCTGGGATTGGCCAAACTCAAGTTAATACTAAAGTTCAAATGACTTTTGCAAAAGGCTTACGAGCCATACTACGCCAAGACCCTGACGTTGTAATGATTGGGGAAATACGTGATCTTGAAACAGCAGAAATTGCTGTGCAAGCAAGTCTTACAGGTCACTTAGTATTATCTACATTACATACTAACAGCGCCTTAGGTGCTTTAACGCGTCTCAGGGATATGGGCGTTGAATCTTTTCTTCTTTCCTCAAGTATTATAGGCTTAATTGCACAACGGTTAGTGAGAAGACTTTGTTCGGCATGTAAAATACCGCATAAATTGCGTGACGATGAAAAAGAGTTAATGGGCATCACTAAAGAAACAGATATTTCTAATGTCTTTGAGCCTAAAGGATGTGATGTTTGTAATCAACTTGGCTACCGGGGCCGAACAGGTATTTATGAAATAATTGTTCTCGATGAAAATCTGCGCGGTATGATTCATCGCAATGATGGATTACAAACTATTGATAATTATTTAAGGCCACAAGTTCCTACTATCCGCCAAGATGGCTTTAAGCGAGTATTAGCTGGTGATACTTCTTTAGCAGAAATTTTACGGGTAACAAGCCAGCATTAAGCAAAACTTAGTACTTAAGTAAGTATTGACCACAATATTGCTTATAGTCTTTTATATTATTGAAAAAAATATAACTAGAAGCCTGTTATTTGGCTAATTTGCTATTTTTTACGAGGACTAGTAGTATTATTGATACACCTAATTGATTTCTTCCGTCCTTAATAAGGAGAAAGATTATGGCAAGTGAAAAAAATCAAAATCATGCTTCAACCAGTGATAAAAGCAAAGATCAAGATGATAACTCTGGCGTAACAAGCGATGAGCAGAAAACAAAACAGGATGAAGATAAAAAATTAAATAAAACTCTAAAAGGCACCTTTCCAGCAAGCGATCCACCTGGAAATTATTAATCTAATTTCCTTTGTAGGTTGGACTCTGCCCAACAATAGCTATGTGAATCTCAAGTAAGACCCATAGCCCTCAGGATAAATCGATTAGATCGAGGCAGGCAGAAGTAAATTCGAGCTTTTTTTGGAATCGCCAAAACCTTCCCTGCGGCTCGATGTTGGGACTCCTTGTCCAACAACGTTCCAATAAAGGCTCAAACGCACCTCTGCTATAAGCATCCAAAGGCTTAAAAAAAAAGTATGGCTGAAAAATTGCTCCGCCTAATGACTAAGAACCAAGGCCTAACCTACACGTTACGTGAAACCTGGGTTGCGGCCCGCAGGCCTACACCCAGGCTACATTTGCTATGTGAATCTCAGGCTAATGTTCTAGCAGTCAAGATAAGAAAAATCAGCTATTTTTCTTTATAAGAATTTCATTATTTTGCCTACATTCCGCGGCTTGCCCGCGGAACGTAGACGGGAAGTGAGAGAAAATGCTTAACCTGACAATTCAGGACCAAAGTCCAACTAACTTATAACATGTTAGCTAGCTAACCTTCTGCGCCAAGTTGTCCCATTCGGGCCATCTTCTAATTCTATACTATGGTTAAGCAAAGTAGTTCTAATTTCATCTGCTTGTTGCCAATTTTTAGCAGCACGAGCTTGACGTCGCTTTTCAATTAAGTCTTCAATAAAGGCTTTATCAACTTCACCAGATTCCACTTGCAAAAATTCAGCCGGCGAAACACCTAAAAGCCCTAAAATACCTGCTAGTTTCTTTAAGGTATTAGCAAGCGCTGGATTTTTAGTTTTATTAAATTCATGGCTTAATTGAAATAGTACTGATAAAGCAATAGGTGTATTAAAGTCATCGTTCATGGCTTTGTTAAATTCGTCAACCCATTCAGCTACACATTCTTGTTCATTTATATTAATTGCTTCTTTTAAAGATTGATAAAGTCTAGTTAAGGCCTTAGCAGCATTATGTAGATTTTCTTCTGAGTAATTCAGTGGACTGCGGTAATGACTGCTTAATAAAAAGTAACGAATAACTTCGGGATGGTGAGACTTTAAAACATCTTGAATAGTAAAAAAGTTACCTGTAGATTTTGCCATTTTTTCATTATTAACTTGTAACATACCAACATGCAGCCAATAATTAGCAAAATGTTTATCACTAGCCGCTTCACTCTGAGCAATTTCATTTTCATGATGAGGAAACTGCAAATCTAGACCACCACCATGAATATCAAATTGTTCACCTAAAGCATCCATAGCCATAGCCGAACACTCAATATGCCAACCGGGGCGCCCTTCTCCCCAGGGAGACGGCCAGCTAGGCTCATCAGATTTTGCTTTCTTCCATAAGACAAAATCAAGTGGCGAATGCTTTTCTTTGACAATTTCAATACGTGCTCCGGCAAGCAAACCTTCTACATCCTTATGTGATAACTTACCATAATTTTTAAAACGCTCAACTTCAAAACAAATATCACCATTGGCACTTTGATAAGCATAACCTTTTGCCATTAGTCGTTTAATAAGATTAATGATGGAGTCAATAGATTGAGTAGCACGGGGCTCAAGATCAGGCATTAAAATACCTAGAGCAGACGTATCTACATGCATGGAATTAATATATTGTTCGGTTAGGACTTGAATTGTTACCCCACGCTCTTTTGCACGTAAAATAATTTTATCATCAATGTCGGTAATATTGCGGACAAATTTAACCTTAAACCCTTGGCTTCTTAAAAAGCGGACAATGACATCAAAACAAACCATAGAGCGCGCATGACCTAGATGACAATGATCATAAACGGTTATCCCACAAACATATAAACCAATTTCGCCAGGTGTAATGGGCTTAAAGATTTCCTTTTTACGCGTTAATGAATTATATAAATAAAGCATAGTTCTCTCTTACTAAGCAGCTGTAAATTATTTAGGAAAGTTAAGGTCTATTGACATTTCATTTCAATCTCTACGTCCCATGGCTTGTCCACGGGATCCAGGGATAAGGCTGATAAACCGCGACACGTAGACGTGCTGCGAAATGTGAAACACATGTCAATAAACCTTAATCTTTAACTTATTTTTCCCCAAGTATCTTTTAAATCAACTACGCGCTGAAAAGCAATAACTTCTTCAGTATCATTAATTGCTTTAACACCATAATAGCCTAAGCGCTCAAATTGGAACACTTCACCTAAGAGCTGCTTTGCTAACGAAGGCTCACATAATGCTTGTTGTATTTTTAATGAATTAGGATTTAAAAATTGTAAAAAATCTTCTTCACGAGCAGGATTTGGATCATTAAATAGACGATCATATTGGTAAATGGTAACTGGATAAGCATACTTGCTAGAAACCCAGTGAATAACGCCTTTAACTTTGCGGCCTTCAGGATTTTTACCTAAAGTATCAGGGTCATAAGTACAATGAATTTCTACAATTTCATTATTATTATCATAAATTACTTCATTACACCGAATGACATAAGCGTGCCTTAAACGTACTTCAGATCCAGGTGATAAACGAAAATAACCTTTAGGCGGATTTTCCATGAAATCGCTTTTTTCAATATAAATTTCACGAGTAAAAGGTAAAATTCGACCGCCTGCATCAGGGTTTTGTTGATGATAAGCAGTATAAATTTCTTTGGTTTCATTATCTGGAAAATTATCAATAACAATTTTAACAGGATCAAGCACGCACAAAGCACGCTTAGCTGTTTTATTTAATTCATCTCGTACACAAGCTTCAAGAATGGACATATCAATTACAGAATCACTGCGCGACAATCCTATTTCTTCACAAAACTTTCGAATGGCAGCAGGTGGATAACCACGCTCACGCATGCCCTTTAGAGTAGGTAGACGGGGATCAGCCCAACCATCAACAATTTTTTGTTCGACCAAGTGGCGTAATTTACGCTTACTAGTGACCGTGTGTGATAAATTAAGGCGAGCAAATTCTGTCTGCACAGGTTTGGCCGGCACTGGTAAATTTTCAATAAACCAATCATATAAAGGGCGATGGTCTTGAAACTCAAGGGTACACAAAGAGTGAGTAATTTCTTCTAAGGCATCAGAAATAGGATGAGCATAATCATACATAGGATAAATACACCATTCATCACCGGTACGCTGATGATGTGCATGACGAATACGGTACAATACTGGATCACGCATATTAACATTACCAGATTGCATATCAATGCGAGCTCTCAATACATGCGTGCCATCAAGAAATTCACCTGCCTTCATGCGAGCAAATAAATCTAAATTCTCATCAATACTACGATTGCGATAAGGACTTTCTTTCCCAGGCTGTTGTAATGTGCCACGATAAGCTTTTATTTCCTCCATGCTTAAACTATCAACATAAGCTTTACCTGCTTTAATTAAAAGTACGGCATAATCATAGAGCTGCTGGTAATAATCAGAAGAATGAGTTATTGCTTTCCACTCAAAACCTAGCCACTTTACATCATCAATAATCGCTTTAACGTATTCGTCTTCTTCTTTAATCGGATTAGTATCATCAAAGCGCAAATAACAATTTCCCTTGAATTCATTGGCAACACCGAAATTTAAACAAATAGATTTAGCATGTCCAACATGCAAATAACCATTTGGCTCTGGTGGAAAGCGCGTGATCACGGTTTTATGCTTTCCTGTAGCTAAATCATCTGCTATAAGTTGGCGAATAAAATTAGCACGTTTTTCATTTATCTCAGTCATAATTTACTCAATTTTGTCCATAGCTTGCCGCATTTCTTGAATTAATGATGCACCTGCAACACAAATATCTTCATTACTTTGATGCGCTTCTATAATACGGTTAATTAAAGCAGCACCAACTATCACGCCATCAGCAAAAGCGGCAACTTCTGCAGCTACTTCAGCTGTTTTGATCCCAAAGCCTACCATCAATGGCAAATTAGTTTGACCCTTTCGTTGCTGATAAAGGTTTTTAACATTCGTTAAGTCAAGGGCATTTGAACCAGTCACCCCTTTTAAAGATACATAATACAAGTAACCCTGGCCATATTGATTAATTAATTCCATACGCTTTGTAGTAGTTGTAGGTGAGCAAAGATAAATGCTACATAAATTATAAGTTTGCCAGATGGTTGCAACCTCTTTTGATTCCTCAGGCGGTAAGTCAACTAAAATGGTACCATCAACACCTGCTTCATGGGCATGCTTGGCAAACCGTTCATAACCATAATATTCAATAGGATTAGTATAACCCATCAATACTATAGGCGTATTATTATCTTTCTTGCGAAAATCGGCTACCATTTTCAATACATCTTTACAGGTTATGTTGTAACGCAAGGCACGTTCCATGGCCGCTTGTATAACCGGTCCTTCTGCCATTGGATCAGAAAAAGGAATACCTATTTCTAAGATATCAGCCCCTGCACTAACTAAGGCATGCATTAACTCTACAGTTGCTTCTGGATAGGGATCACCCGCTGTTAGATAAGGGCTTAACATTTTTCTCTTATCTCTTTGTAAAGCGGATATAGTTTTTTCAATTCGACTCATTAAGGACTCCAATTACCAAGCATACGCATTCATCTAAAGGCGTCAATATAAGCGTTAATGTATGTTGGGCCTTGGTCCAACATTATCATAACTATTGTCGGGCCAAGGCCCAACCTACAAACTCTTAAGTTGACACTATTACATGAACAGTTACGCATACGCAGCTTAAATACTCAGACCATCAATACTTGCTACAGTATGAATATCTTTATCACCACGGCCAGATAAGTTAACAATAATACGCTGGTTAGGCTGCATCGTTTTAGCCAACTTTAGAGCATAGGCAACAGCATGGCTGGATTCTAGAGCAGGAATAATGCCTTCAACTTGCGTTAAGGTCCGAAATGCATCAAGTGCCTCTTGGTCATTAATAGCCACATACTGGACCCGGCCTTGATCCTTTAAATAAGCGTGCTCAGGACCAACACCAGGATAGTCTAAACCAGCAGATACCGAGTGAGTATCTTTAACTTGCCCAAATTCATCACATAAAAGATAGGTTCGGTTACCATGTAAAACTCCAGGCCGACCGGCAATTAAAGAAGCTGCATGCTGGCCAGTTTCAATACCTTTACCACCTGCTTCTACCCCATATATTTTCACTGTTTCATCATTTAAGAATGGATAAAATAAACCCATTGCATTAGAACCACCACCAACGCAGGCGACTAGTGCATCAGGTAGGCAACCTTCTTTATCTAAAAGTTGTTGACGAGCTTCTTGACCAATTACTGCTTGAAAATCTCTGACCATTTGCGGGTAGGGATGAGGACCTGCAACAGTACCAATTATATAATAGGTATTATCAATATTACTTACCCAATCACGCATCGCTTCATTGAGTGCATCTTTTAAAGTTTGCGAGCCAGCTGTAACAGGTACGACTTTAGCACCTAATAATTTCATACGATAAACGTTAATGGCTTGTCGCTTAATATCTTCAGCACCCATATAAACTACGCATTCAAAGCCAAGTTTTGCCGCAACAGTAGCTGTTGCCACTCCATGTTGACCTGCTCCAGTTTCTGCAATAATTCGGGTTTTCCCCATTCGTTTTGCTAATAATGCTTGCCCTACGGTATTGTTAACTTTATGAGCCCCAGTATGATTTAAATCTTCCCGTTTTAAATAAATCCTTCCACCTCGAGTCAGTTCCGTTAACCGCTTGGCAAAATATAAGGGCGTTGGACGGCCTACATAATCTTTTAGCTCTCTATCTAACTCAGCTAAAAAATCACTCTCATTTCGATAAGTACTATAAGCATTTTGTAACTCTTGTAAGGCATGCATTAAGGTATCAGCAACGAACACACCACCATAGGGGCCAAAATGCCCTTGATTATCAGGAAGCTCTATACTCATAATTTCCTCTTAATGCGTTAACAAATTGAAACATTTTATCATGATCTTTTATACCTGGGGACTGTTCAATACCACTACAGACATCTACTGCCAATACTGATACTTGGTTGATAGCTTGTTGAATATTATTTGCCGTTAATCCGCCAGCTAAGATAACTGGCTTCAATGTCTTTGCAGGAACATTACTCCAATCAAATGAAATACCTGTACCACCATACAAACTTTCAGCAGGCGTATCTAGTAAAAATGCTGATGCCGTTTGATACTGACTCATTAATTCTAATACTTCATTTTTACTACTAGCTGGAATAGCTTTAATATAAGGTATACGAAATTGCCTGCAAAACGCTTCTGTTTCGTCTCCATGAAATTGTAACCATTGAATAGGTAATTCTTGCATAATTTGCCAGACTTCATCAGCAGTTGGATTAACAATAACTGCGACAGTCGACATAAATACAGGTATATCTTTAAGTAGTCCTTTAGCTTTCTCGATTGAAACAGCGCGCTTACTACCTTTATAAAAGATTAATCCTATAGCATCAACACCTAATGCCATAGCATAATCAATATCTTCCTTGCGCGTCATCCCACACATTTTAATTCGGGGAAAATAACGACTCATTTAACGCTCCAGTAAGAATAAAGGATTTGTAGCTGATGCTATAATACCAAACTCTTTAGGATATGTAACATTTACTAAATATAGCCCATAAGGCGGTGCTGTTTCAGCACCTAGTCGCCGATCCGCTGCCTTTAGTATCTCATTGACCCAGGTAACCGGTTTTTTTCCTGAGCCCACAGCAATGAGCACACCAGCAATATTTCTTACCATATGGTGTAAAAATGCATTAGCTGTAATGTCAATAATAACTAAATCACCCTGCCGCGTTACCTCGACTTGATGGATATTACGCATAGGTGTATTTGATTGGCACTCTACTGATCGAAATGAGGTAAAATCATTCTCGCCAAGTAAATACTGACTTGCCTCATGCATATGACGATGGTTTAATTGTCGATATTGCCAAGTGACATTACCCCGTAGTAGTGCGGGACGAATAGCTGAATTATAAATTATATAACGATATTGACGAGCTGTGGCTGAATAACGTGCATGAAAATGATTAGGCATTTCTCGGCCCCATCTTACACAAACGTCTTTTGGCAAATAAGAATTAGCACCTTGAATCCAAGAGCGAATAGAACGTTGTTTCTCACAATCAAAGTGAATAATTTGGTTGGTTGCATGCACGCCAGTGTCAGTTCGACCAGCACAAACAACACTTACCTTGGTATCCGCAATACGACTAATTGCTGCTTCAACAACTTGTTGTACCGTATGTAATCCCGCTTGCGCTTGCCAACCATGATACTGGCTTCCATCGTATTCAACCCCTAAGGCGATACGCATACGCATTTCCTACTAAAAAGGGTCAATGTATAACACCCTAATACGTTTGTCTAGGGAATAAATACTAAACTTTAGAGTATCTTAGCAAAAAAACTCACTTAATATACTTTATAGTTTTAAAAGCAGCTTTAAATTGTCTAAATGCAGCTAAAAGTTTATTTTTTTAGCGAATCTAATAATTTTTGCGCTTCTTTTTTTTGTTCTGTATTGCCAAATGCAATAACCTCTTCTAACGATTGCTCTGCAGATTCAAAATCCTCCATAGTGATATAGGTTCTAGCTAGAGAAAGCAAGGTATCTAAAGCTATATGACTTTTAATTAATTTAGCCTCTGATTCTGTATTATTACTAGCTTGCGACTCGGTCATATTTTTACTCTCAGTATTAAGCTTATTTTCATTAAAAGCGAGGTTATCTTTATCTTCTATTTTTACTTGTTTTGTATCTTGGTCTGGAATGACTGGTGTAGGCGGTATTGCAGAGTCTAAAGAAGTAGAATCATCTTGTTTAATGTTATCTAACAAAGCTTGTACTTGATCATCAACTACAAAATCTAAGGCTTGGTCGTCATGTATTTCCTGTTTAACAGTTGGCTTAATAAATTTATCAAGGCCAGCCTCAAACTCTAAACTATTATTTTCTCCATCAGCCACCTCGTCTTGCTTGAGAGGCTCTTTAGAATTAGAAACAAACAAATTATTTTCAGCAGAGGTAGACTCTTTAGTATTTAATGAATCATTATTTTCTATACTAGATTCTTGTGAAGATGTTTGCATAGCATTATTGACTTCTGCAACATTAAGAGACTTCTCGCTAGCTGACTGTTGGACTTGAATTGCTCCTTCATCACTAGATTGGTTATTATCATTATTAGTATTTTCATTTTTTTCAACTGAGGTATCATTTTCCTGCGAGTCTGTAAAATTTTGCTGTTTTGAAGTTAAATTTGTATGGTCTGAGGCTAAATTTTCTTTATGGCGAGTTTCATTTATTGAAGGCGTAGGAACCACTACAGGTACAACGTCATTTTTTTCCTCCGATTTTTCTTTAACTTTTGCAGATGTAGATGTTTTATTAATGGTAAACGGATTACTTACCGGAGGTGGAGAATGGTTTAGCGGTGATAGATCTCGTGATGTAGGGACGGTATCTTGGTCTATATCTTCATTATTATCTTCCCGTTGCCTTAACCAAAACCAGTAAAGGCACCCATAAGCAACGATAATAGTACTACCACCAAGCAACCAATACAGCCAAGAGTGAGATGATTTTTCAGGTTGATTCAATGCTAAAGCTTGTGCATTTAAACCCTGACGCTCTTTAATGATTGTTTTTATCTGCTCACGTAATAAAACCAATTCTTTCTGTTGCTTGTTAACTTGTTGCTGTAATTGGTTATTGGCAATTTTTAGTTTATCCATTTGAGCTTTCATGAGAGAATTTTCAGTGCGAATTGCATCAATAGCCGCCAATGTCACGCCAATACTAGCACTTGTATTTATCGCATTATTTTTTGCATTTGGGTGGGGAGACCCATTTATAGTCAAGGCAGATAAGGTATGAGTGGGCGCAGAAAATACCTCAGGAGCAGGCAATACTGCGGCAGAATTATTTAGCAATGAGGATTCTAAGCTAAACTTTGGAATCCGCGCAATTTTAGATTCATAATAGGTTGTCTCAATCTCATTAAGCTTAGGCTTTTTAACTACCTCCTTTTCCTCCTCTTTTAGATAAGGTGGAGAAATAACATGCTTAATCTCTTGTTTAGTTTGCCAAGCTACATCATGATTAGCTACTTCAGCTTGCGCTAATTCAGCAGGTATTTTTACAATTTGCTCATTAGAAGGAATTTTAAGCTTCTCACCTACTTTTAAACCATTTAAATTACCCTGGATAAAGGCATTTAAATTTTTACTCACAATGGCTAAAATTACTTGTGGTAGAGTGGTTTGATCAGTTTTATAACGATTTGCAATTTGCCAAATATTTTCACCAGCTACAGTTGGGCCATAGGTTGCTTGCTCTTCTGCTGGGGTAAAATCTCCTTTAATATGTTGATAAACAGGCTTATTAATAACGCCAGGCTTACCAATATCAATTTTATTAACATTGATTTTCTTAATTAGACTGCCAGATTTTTTAGTTTTAACTTTATAGCCAGGTGGGTCTAATAATACTGTATAAGCTCGATAAATTTGTCCTGCAGGCCAAGCTAAGTCGACTACAATTTGTAAATAGGGATCTGAAATTCGATCAGTAGATGTAATACTAATAACAGGATGACCGTACTTATCTTTTTTTATACTAAATTTAAGAAAAGATAATATTTTGCTTGGTTCTAATCCTATACGCTCATAATCTTCTACAGAAGCTAAATTTACCTTAATAGCCTCTAGCGATACATTGTTTATATCTATGATGGGAATTTCAGCGTTAAATTCTTGGTTAAGAAACGAATGTACCTCTATATCACCCATACCCATTGCAAAAGATGAGAAGGGTAATGATACAGCGAAAATTGCCGCACTTAGACGAATTAATTTCAAACAGTGCTCCCTGCAAAGTCTATTCCATTAAATTCGGGAAAATAACACCTAAACCTCTGTTATTCAATAAATTCAACAAAAATCATTTATAAATTTGCTAACTTAAGACTGCTAAAAGTTCAGGTTATAATTTATAAACAAATTCAAGCACATTAAACGGGCAAATTAATTTGCATTGTAGGAAATAAGATTTTATACAAATCTATAACTTAAAAAATTGCCTTAAGCAGCTTATAATTCCATAATCCTTTATATTTAATTAAATAGGCTGATATGAAAGCAATTTCTTTAAGTGGTAAACAACTTGCGTCACAACTAAGAACAGCCGTAGCACAAGAGATTGCCACGAGAAAGAAGGGAGGGATTCGGCCGCCTGCACTGGCAGTTATTTTAGTTGGTGATGATCCTGCATCAGAAATTTATGTCACGAATAAAAGGCGAGCTTGCGAAGAGGCAGGCATTACCTCTGTTGCTTATAACCTACCAGAAAATACTACCGAAGAAAAATTAATTAATTTAATTGAAGAACTTAATAAGAATACGAATATTGATGGAATCTTAGTTCAGTTTCCACTTCCTTTAGCTATCAATGGCGATCGCATAATTGAATGTATTGTCCCATCAAAAGATGTAGATGGTTTTCATCCCTATAATGTAGGGCGCTTAGCCCAGCGTATTCCGCTACTTAGGCCCTGTACGCCTTTTGGAATTATTCAGTTACTAGAATTTTATAAAATTCCTCTTAAAAGTAAAAATACAGTAGTAGTAGGCTCATCAAATATCGTCGGCCGCCCTATGGCTTTAGAGTTTTTACTTGCTGGCGCTACAGTAAGCATTTGCCATCGATTTACTAAAAATTTAGAACCTTATATTAAGTTAGCTGATATTATAGTCGTCGCGACTGGTGTATGTGACTTGATTCAGCCAAATTGGCTTAATAAATCACAAGTTGTCATTGATGTAGGAATACATCGCTTAAACAGTGGTAAATTACGCGGAGATGTTGACTTTGATACTGCAAGTAATTATGCAGGCTGGATTACCCCTGTGCCTGGAGGAGTTGGGCCAATGACTATAGCAACTTTACTCCAGAATACGCTACAGGCAAATAAACAGCATAGGAAAGAATTATTCTAAATCATCCCAATTAAATTCGCCGTCTAATTCATCAATATTCTCACGTAAGCGTTTACGTTCTAGCTTTTCTTCTAAGAGCTTACGTACATGCTTTTTATGTGCTAAGTCTTCTTCCTCTTCAATTGGATACTCTGAAAAGGAATGGGCATCTTCGTCAAAATCTTGATCATATTCTCTTGGTAAATTCATCGCCAGTTCCATTTAGGTCAAATTAATGAATGTAATTAAATTATAATCACTGTGAGTAATTTTTTTCAAGTTAGTTTTTATATTATTTAGATTGTACAATCTTAATTACATTATAGAAGATGGCTAAGTTAGATATAAGTACGTATACTGTAAAATTTTTGTAATATAAGAATTACTATGCTTAGTTATCAACATGGTTATCATGCCGGCAATTTTGCTGATGTAATAAAGCATTTAACCCTGTGCCGCATCCTAAATTATTTAACGCAAAAAGATAAACCTTTGTTTTACTTAGAAACTCATGCAGGCTCCGGTTTATATGATTTACAAGCGAAGAAAGCGGTAAAAACTATTGAATTTAATGCAGGTATTGCCCTTATTTGGCAGCAGAAAGATAATTTACCTACTCTCTTTGACCCTTATATGAATGTAGTTAAATCACTTAATATTAATAATCAACTACGCTTTTATCCTGGCTCGCCCTATCTAGCTATTGCAAACTTACGTCCAGAAGACCGAGCAGTATGCACGGAATTACATCCACAAGAATTTAATAATTTACAAAGCATTCCTCGCCTAAATAAGCGTGTTTTTTTTAACAATATAGATGGCCTTAAAGCACTGCGGGCCCTACTTCCACCACCAGAGCGCCGCGGGCTCATTTTTATAGACCCTAGCTATGAAATTAAAACAGAATATAAAACAATTGCAGAGTCGGTAAACCTAGCCCATCGTCGTTTTGCAACAGGTACTTATTGTATATGGTATCCTATTCTTGCTAGTTGCCAACACCAGCAATTAATTGAACAAATTAAGAGCCAAAATAAAGACGTATTAAAAATTGAATTTTATTTAACCCAAGCTATGGATAAACTTGGTATGAATAGTTGTGGCTTATTAATTATAAATCCTCCTTTTACTCTGGCTGCTGAAATGACAACAGCGCTTGATTATTTAATAAAAATTATCAATCCAAATAAATCATCTTATTTAATTGAATAAACAAATAATTTATGATTTCTTAAATAATGGATAACGGATTTTTTCGTTTTAAATTAATAACAAGATAGACCTTATTTCAAACTGTCAAAAATGAAATGATGTCTTGAGCAAAAAGGCTGAAAAAGTACTATATAGATGTACATAAGCATTTTGAAGCCGTTTTTGTTATAAAAATTGGCCATTTATAGCAGTTGGAAAAAAGCTCTAATGTAAATTAAATACACGTTTTAATAATCTAGGTAAGGATTACTGTGATAATTACGCCTCTTTTAGCCTTTAAAGATAATTATATTTGGCTATTAATTGATACTATTGGTAATGTAATTTGTATTGATCCAGGTGATGCCAAACCTGTTATAGATTACTTGGACAAGACCGGTTTTACCCTTAAAGCAATATTACTTACTCATCATCATATGGATCACATTGGCGGGGTAGTCGAATTATGTCAAGCTTATCCAAATGTGCTTAGCTATGGTCCAGCTGATTCAAGAATACCTGTCATTCATCATACTTTAGGACATAATACATTAATTGAGCTTGAACCCTGGCAATTTCGAATTTTAAGTATCCCTGGCCATACTTCAAGCCATATTTGTTATTTTGAAACTAATAAACAGTTATTATTTTGTGGCGATACTTTATTTTCTGCAGGCTGTGGTCGAGTTTTTGACGGCACTTATGAGCAGCTACTAAATTCTTTGCTATTACTTAAAACATTACCAGATCAAACAAAAATTTACTGCGGTCATGAATATACGCGACAAAATTTGCGTTTTGCCGCCACCGTTGAACCTCACAATCTAGCCATTCAGCAATACCAGCAAACTTTAAATAAAGACCCACATACTTGTTCACTACCTTCAACAATGGAACTAGAAAAAGAAGTTAATCCTTTTTTAAGATTAAGTGAACCACAGGTGCAAAATTATGCCAAAATGCATGGCTGCCACTCAGAAGATTTACTATCCATCTTTAAACAAATAAGAAAAAACAAGGACAATTTTAGTTGATTTAAGGCATAAATTTGAAAATTTGAGCAGCTTTTAACTTAAAAAAAGGTTTTCTCCTCAATATTATATCGAGTACACTTGTAACACTTTTGGCAAGACCCAGGCTTTAATATTGAAGGTTAAAAGAATAATTTTAAATATATTTTTTTTATTGAGCTTCTGCTTTCTTAATCCACTTCACAGTGCTGCCATCCCTACCGTATGGGATGTCTTGCGTGGTCAATTTTCACTTAATCATGAAATTACGCAACCTGCAGTCCAAGCACAATTACGTTGGTTAATGTCACATCCAGGCTATATCCAAAGATTAGCTCATGCAGAACCTTATATTTATCACATAGTAAATGAAGTAAAAAAAAGAAAATTGCCTGGTGAGCTTGCTCTTGTACCTATGATTGAAAGTGCCTATGACCCTTTTGCTTATTCTGGTGCAGGTGCTGCAGGTTTATGGCAATTAATGCCAGGCACCGGCAGTGAATTAGGTTTAAAACAAGATTGGTGGTTTGATGGCCGCCGCAGTATTGGTTTATCTACCAGCGCTGCCTTAAATTATCTTGCCTACTTAAATCACTTTTTTCATGGGGATTGGATTTTAGCCATCGCTGCTTATGATTCCGGGGAAGGAACTGTTTCACGCGCTATAAAAAATAGTCGTCAAACACGCCATATCCATTTTTGGTCTTTACCTGTACCAAGTGAAACTAGATTGTATGTACCTCGTCTACTGGCTTTAGCTGAAATTATTAAATACCCAGAACGCTATCATATGACCTTGCCCTATATTCCACACGCCCCTTATTTTGAGGAAGTAAATATTGGTAGCCAAATAGATTTAAATCACGCGGCTAAGTTAGCAGGTATCTCTTATAAAGATTTAATTAAGCTAAACCCGGGCTTTAACCGTTGGGCAACAGCTCCTTATAAACCGTTTAAATTATTAATTCCAGCTAACAAAGTAGCAGATTTTAATCGTAATCTAGCTAATTTCCCTCAAGATAAACGTGTAAGTTGGACACGTCATCAGGTTAAGGCTGGAGATAACCTAAATTCAATTGCTCAACGCTATTTTACAACTGCAAAGCTTATACGCGAGCTTAATCAATTAAAGTCAGACAAACTTAA
The DNA here is from genome assembly GCF_048541585.1 of Legionella sp. D16C41. Classification (NCBI taxonomy): domain Bacteria; kingdom Pseudomonadati; phylum Pseudomonadota; class Gammaproteobacteria; order Legionellales; family Legionellaceae; genus Legionella; species Legionella sp. D16C41. The sequence goes on from NZ_CP183303.1 coordinate 1,976,069, forward strand.
GAAAGGTCAATATATTCTTCTACCAAGTACCCGTAATGCGCCTACTGCCGATCCGAAAACTGCGCCTACTATTATTGCGGATCGACCCGCAACAATACAAACCTATAAAGTCATTCACATAGTGCAACCTGGTGAGACATTTCAAAGTCTCGAAAAAAAGTATGGCATTAAAACAACAGATATTAAGTCCTGGAATAACTTAGCTGCAAAGCAGTCCTTAATTAAAGGTGAGCAGTTAATTATTTGGCGTAAAGCAATCAATCCAGGTATTTACACAGTACTTGCGGGTGATAGTTTAAATAGTATCGCAAAACAACATAATACTAAAGTAGCAACGCTTGAGCGACTAAATCCTAAAGTTAATAAAAACTATTTAAAACCAGGCCAAAAAATATTAATAGGCTAAATGCTTCTAATAATTATTTTCGCAACTAATATACGTTCGCCTAGAAATTTTTTAGTACAAATGTATCCTATATAGGACAACGTCAAGGTAGGATAAACCATCTTCTAATGTTTTTGATAATAAAATTTAAAGATTAATCAAATAGCAAAAACATAAAATTCTATTTTGTACTTGTAAGTTATCGGCAAATCATGTGTTATAATTAGTTAATTAATATACTATTTTAAATATTATGAAATTACTGTTTGACTTTTTTCCAGTACTTCTTTTTTTTATAGGTTACAAATTCTTTGGCATTTATACTGCCACGGGTATTGCTATGGTTGCCTCCCTACTCCAGGTTATCTTTTTTAGGCTAAGGCATCAACGATATGAGAAAATGCACTTATTTAGCTTAGCCGTCATACTAGTATTAGGTGGTGCGACTTTGTTTTTTCATAATCCCTGGTTTATTAAATGGAAACCTACCGGCATTTACTGGCTAACCGCAATTGTCTTTATGCTTTCGCCTTTTTTTGCCAGTAAACCATTAATTCAAAAAATTATGGACGGTAATATCAGCTTACCAGAAAAAATATGGTTTAGATTAAATTATGCATGGGCTTTGTTTTTTTTACTTATGGGCGCTGCTAATATTTATATAGCCTATAACTATGATACTAACGTATGGGTTAATTTTAAATTATTTGGTGGAGCAGGTTTAACTTTAATATTTGTCTTTTTACAAGCATTTTATTTAACACGGCATGTATTAGATAAAGAGAAAGAGCCGCGTGCTTCTGACTCTTCTCAAAGTTTGCTATAAACAGACAAAGGAGCAGCGATGAGACTGTTACTAGTTGAAGACGATGAGTTACTTGGCGATGCAGTAAAAACAGGACTAACCCAATTTGGCTATGTAGTCGATTGGCTAAAAGATGGAGAAGCTGCTCGAGCTGCAGTAAAGTCTGAATCATTTGAATTAATTATTCTAGACTTAGGCTTGCCTAAACTATCTGGTTTAGGTTTTTTACAATCGATTCGAAGTGACGGCAACTCAACACCAGTTATTATTCTTACTGCTAGAGAATCTATTGAAGATCGAGTTAGAGGTTTAGACAGTGGTGCCGATGATTATATTATCAAGCCCTTTGATTTAAATGAACTAAGTGCCCGTGTAAGGGCTTTAGCGCGACGTTCTCAAGGACGTGCAGATTCCATCCTACAATATCGCAATATTACACTTGATCCAGCTGCGCACTCAGTTTACGTAGATGATGTTTTAGTTAACGTGCCACGTCGTGAATTTGCCCTTTTACAGAAATTACTTGAAAACAGCGGCCAAGTCTTATCACGCGAGCAGTTGATGCAAAGTATTTATGGCTGGGATGAAGATGTAGATAGTAATGCACTTGAGGTTCACATTCATAATTTACGTAAAAAACTTAATGCTAATTTTATTCGCACCATCCGTGGGGTAGGATATATGGTAGAAAAAAATGAGAGCCATCACGCTTAATGAAATCATCTATACGTAAATTTTTATTAATTAATTTATTATTAGCTATTACCATTACAACGACCTTAACAGCTATTGGTAATTATTATTTAGATCAAAAGGATATCCAGGAACACCTAGATACATTAATGGCTATATCAGCTCTCTCCTATCAAGCTTTATTAGGAGATGATGTACATCAACGTCCCTTAACTAAAATTCAAGAAAATTTAGAAATTATACCGCAAAAAATTGAAAATTTTTATCAGCGTCGGTTCTTAAATGATTTACCACCTAAGAATTACCTGGATAAGTTTAATTTTCAAGTATGGACAAACGGTGGTAAGTTATTACTTCATTCCTCTGCCGCACCAAAAATTCCTTTAACTGCTGAAATTGATGGTTTTAGCGATAAGCTTATTGCTAACCAAAAATGGCGTGTTTTTACGACTTATAATGATCAGGCTGGTATACGTACCGTCCTTGCAGAGCGTTATGATACCCGTAATGAACTAGGTCATCGTATTGCTCAAGATGATCTTTATATTATGTTACTTACTTTTCCCCTATCTGGATTGTTAATTTGGATTATTATTGGACGCGGTTTAGATAGCTTAGATAGAGTAGCGCAAGAAGTAGCTAACCGAGCACCGACTCACCTTGAACCAGTTGATTTACAGGAGGTTCCTGAAGAAATTAAACCCGTTATTGATGAGTTAAATAAATTATTTTATCGACTTCAGGAAGGCTTTGAACGGGAAAAACGTTTTGCTGCTGATGCTGCACATGAATTACGCACACCTCTTGCAGCTTTAAAAGCGCAAGCTCAAGTAGCTCTAAACACAGAAAATATTGAAGAAAAAAATCAAGCGTTACAGAAATTAATTGCTAGCGTCAATCGCAGTACGCATATCGTCCAACAACTCTTAACTATGAGTAAATTAGTTCCTGAGGCAGCAAATATTAATGATCTTGACGAAGTTAATCTAGTCAAAATCACTCGAGAAATTTTAGCAATGCTTGCGCCAAGCGCAGTAGAAAAACAAATTGAACTTGAATTTGAACATGATGAGAATCTAGCAAAATTTGAAGGTAACCCAACAGCACTTAGCATCTTAATTCGCAATCTTGTCGATAATGCAATTCGCTACTGTAAAGATGGAGGCAAGGTTTTAGTTAAAGTTTATCAAAAAGATCAGGAGCTTATTTTAGAAGTTCAAGATAATGGTCCTGGTATTCCTGTTGAGTTACAGAGTCGGGTCTTTGAGCGTTTCTTTAGAGTATTAGGTAATAAAACAACTGGAAGTGGTCTAGGACTCGCTATAGTTAGACAAATTTGTGACTTACATGGCGCACGTGTTGAATTAGATTCGCCTAAAGAAGGTACAGGCCTTATCGTGCGCGTGTATTTTCCTATTAACTTAAGTAGAAATGACTTAGAGCATTAAATTGATGTAATAATCGAACAACCCCTCCTCATATATGACATTTCTTTCTTAATTAACGCCTATATTGTTTATAATTTGATCAATAAATGGTCTATAATAACCAGGATATGGTTGTTTTAAGGCTTGGTAGTATGATTTCAAGTAATTATAATTTGCAAAGAGAATTAACAAGAAATGAAAAAATATATAGTTTTTCGATAATTTTTATCCCTTTTATTATATTTTTATACAGTATATTTTCTGGAATGCTTTTTAAAATAGGCATGTTGACATTAATTCTTCTAATTTTATGTTACTGCGCTACTGTCATTGGTGTTACAGTTGGCTTTCATCGTTTATTAACACATCGTTCTTTTAAAACAAATCGTATTACAAAATTTATATTAATATGCCTAGGCTGTATGTCCTATGAAGGCCCGCCTTTGTTTTGGGTTGCTGCGCACAGAAGACATCACAAGTATACAGAAGAGGAAGCTGATCCTCATTCCCCTTTAAAGGAAGGCAAATTCAAGTTAATGGGGCTTATACATGCACATATGGGCTGGATGTTAAATCATAAAGTAGAGAACTGGAATTATTACGTACGAGATTTAGTAGAAGACAAGGATATAAGATTTATTAATCGACATTACAGCGTGATAGCACTTAGTGGCTTATTAATTCCAGGAATAATTAATGGCTTGCTCTATTTAAGTTGGTATGGGTTTATTGAAGGGATAGTTATATGCGGTATAGTGAGAGTATTTCTACAGCAGCATGTAACTTGGGCAATTAATTCAGTTTGCCATGTTTGGGGAACAAAAGATTTTCAAAGCTCAGATAATAGTAAAAATAATTGGCTATTTGCTATTTTAGCTTTAGGAGAAGGTTGGCATAACAGCCATCATGCCTTTCCATCCTCTGCTAAACATGGCTTAAAGAAAGGTCAAATTGATTTTTCATATGGGGTTATTAAAATCCTTTCTTATATTGGCGTTGTATGGGATATTAAAACACCAAATCCGCTTCAATTAAGCGCAAAAAGAATTTGTAACAAGAAATAACTGTCTTTCACAAAATTAACTACCCACTATCTAGAAGCTAGACTAAGAAGTCTAGCTATCTGTCTTAAATTTAAAATACTGATTAAGTAAGGTTTAATTGTAGTTTTCAAGTTATAATTTAAGCTTTAAATCAAGATTAAACATTTAAAGTTAAAGTAACAATCCAAAATATAATAGCTTTTTATTTATCCATTATGAACAGCTAATTGACGTAGCGCTTCTCTAATCAATTGCTCACAAGTTTTTGAGCCATTATCTAATTTTTTAATTATTCGAGTTGCCTCTTGCAGCTTATACCCTAAGGCTTCTAAAGCACAAATTGCTTCATGTTGCTCGTGTTGATTACCTAACATAGTTTGATCAGCGATAGAAATTACTTCATTTTGAGCTAATTGATTAACAATATCTTTCATTTCAATGATAAGACGTTCCGCTGTTTTTTTACCAATACCAGGCAGCTTAGTTAAAAAATTAGTATTATTCTGGCTAATAGACTGAATCAGCTCTAAAGGAGTAACACTGGAAAGGATTCCTATAGCCACCCGGGGGCCTACTCCATTTATTTTAATTAACGCTCTAAATACAGACCGCTCTAACTTATCTGAAAAACCATATAATAAGAAAGCATCTTCCCTAACCACTGTATGGATATGTAAGCTTACAGTATCATCACCGCCATCAAGCTTAAAAAAGGTTTGTAATGAGGTCTCAACATCATATCCTACACCGTGAACATTTATCACCAGCTTTCCCGGCTGCTGCTTATCAATAATCTTACCTTGCAACCAACCAATCATTATCGTTTCCTTAATTGATTTTTAATACTATTTCGCATGTGGCTGTGACAAATTGCAATAGCTAGTGCATCAGCTGCATCTTTTTGCGGTGGACGATTTAACATTAGTAAACGAACCACCATATGATTAACTTGATCTTTCTCTGCAGCACCATAGCCGACAATAGATTGTTTTACTTCTCGAGCTGAGTATTCACTAACTTTGATACGGTGCGATGCAGCTGCAACTAAAGCAGCGCCGCGAGCATGTCCCAGTTTTAAAGCAGCATTAGGATTTTGATGCATAAAAACTTCTTCAATAGCAACCTCATCAGGATTAAAATCATCCATAATTTGACAAATACCATCAAATATTTGTAAAAGCCTTATGCTTAAATCACTTACAGATGTCCGAATACAACCACTATCAAGATAGTAGATATTACGTTTCTCCTCTTTAATGACGCCATATCCAGTTACACGAGAACCGGGATCAATACCTAAAATAACACTCATTAGTGGGTCGATTCGAATAAAGACTCAGGAAGTTCAGCATTGCTATGGACTTCTTGCACATCATCAAGATCTTCAAGCATATCAATTAATTTAATTAATGATTCAGCTGTTTCGTGGTCAAGCTTAACGGTTGTTTGAGCATGCATAGTTAAATGAGACTGCTCAATTTCAAAGCCTGCATCTTGTAAGGCTTGCTCTACATTATGATAGTTTTCAGTAGTAGTAATGATTTCAATTTGTCCTTCTTCAGAAGTAACATCCTCAGCACCAGCCTCAATAGCAACTTCCATAATTTTTTCTTCTGGTTGACCTGCGGCAAGTAAAATCTCGCCTTGTTTGGTAAACAAATAAGCTACAGAACCATCAGTACCTAAATTACCGCCATGTTTAGTAAATGCATGCCGCACTTCAGAAACAGTACGATTTTTGTTATCCGATAGACAATCAACTAAAATGGCTACTCCGCCTGGACCATAACCTTCATAACGCATTTGCATCATACTATCGCCTTCAAGGCCGCCAGCACCACGTTTAATAGCATTATCTATCGTATCACGCTTCATATTTGCTTTTAAGGCTTTAATAATCGCATCTCGCAATCTAGGATTACTTGTTTCATCTGCACCACCCATACGTGCCGAAACTGTAATTTCGCGAATTAATTTAGTAAAAATTTTACCGCGTTTGGCATCCTGGACCCCTTTTCTAAATTTAATATTTGCCCACTTACTATGGCCAGCCATAACCCACCTCTTTCTAATCGATAAATACTAAATTATATCCTGTCATGACTTTAAAAAGAATGATTTATCTACAGCGGTCATCAATTAGTTTCCTAAAATAAAAATCGAAATAATTTAGTTATTTATAATTTGTAAGGCTTGTATAAAACGTCTTAGAATGCAACTATTAGCAAATAATAGATACTGCAATTAGTTACAAGGAGAAAACTTGTGTTAGCAGGATTTGGTAACCATCATCAAACAGAGGCAATTGCTGGCGCCTTACCACAAAATCAAAATTCACCACAGCAATGTGCTTATGGACTTTATGCAGAACAATTAAGTGGTAGCGCGTTTACAAGACCTCGCCATCTTAATCTACATAGCTGGTTATATCGTACCGCACCTTCTGTTACACAAGGAGATTATAGTTATCATCATGAACCAGCATTGAAATTTATTACTCTACAGCCACCTAACCCATTTCGCTGGTCACCTTTTCCTGCGCCAACTATCGAAATAGATTTTGTAGATAGCCTATTTCATATTGCCGGAAATAAATTTGTTAATGCCTACCTCTATCAATGTACTCAGTCTATGTCAACTCGTTATTTCAGTAATTATGACGGTGAAATGCTATTTGTTCCTTATCAAGGAGATATTGTTTTATTTACTGAATTTGGCCGACTCGAGATTGGCCCTGGAAAAATTGCAGTTATACCGCGGGGCGTTAAGTTTAAAGTTGAATTAAAAGATAATTTAGCTTGTGGCTATTTAGCTGAGAACTCAGCACAACCTTTAACAATTCCTTCACTAGGTATTATTGGCTCAAACGGTTTAGCTAATCCGCGTCATTTCCTTTACCCTGTTGCAGCCTTTGAAGACATTCATCAACCTGTTGTTTTAATTTGTAAATCAGCTCATCACTTATGGCTTTGTCGCAGTAATTATTCGCCATTAAATGTAGTAGCTTGGCATGGTAATTATGCGCCCTACAGTTATGATTTATCATTGTTCAACACAATTAATACAGTCAGCTTTGATCACCCCGATCCTTCAATTTTTACTGTATTAACCTCGGAAAGTAATAGTAGTGGTATAGCTAATCTAGACTTTGTAATTTTCCCTCCGCGCTGGGTGGTTGCTGAGCATACCTTTAGACCGCCCTACTTTCATCGCAATATTATGAGTGAATTAATGGGACTAATTCAAGGCCAGTACGACGCTAAAAAAGAAGGTTTCCTGCCTGGCGGAATTAGTATTCATAATTGTATGACAGCCCATGGGCCTGATAGCCAAACCTATAAAAATGCACTTAACGACGAGCAAAAGCCTACTCGTTATGAGAATACACTTGCTTTTATGTTTGAAACCTCTATGCCATGGTTAATTAGTGAAAGGGCATTTATGCATCCTGCTCGGCAGCAAAACTACTCAGCTTGCTGGAGAGGATTTGATATTGCCAAACTGTGAGTAATTTATCACTAAACTCGCGCGGGCATTCATAAACATTAGAGTGGAAGGGGGTAGTTTAAAAGGTCTTTTGTAAGCCAACCCTTTCTTGGCCTTATATTTTTAACGGTAATTGCTGTAATTTATTTATGATTCTTGACATATCAAGTATAAATTGCTCTAATTTTTATTAAGAAAATTTTTAAGGTTCAATACTCTTTGAGTCATCCTGATTGAACCTATCATTAAATTTTTGGTGATGGCTCTTATTGTTTAAACAATAGGAGCTATTACTATGAATCAACCAGATAACTTACCTTTTATCTTAAGTCTGAAAGAAGGCGATTCTTTATTTCAAAGTATAATAAATTATGTATCCTATGCTAATTTAAAATCTGCAATTATCAATGGTCTTGGTGCTTTAACTAATGTCAGAATTGGCTTTTATCATCGCGATACTCAACAGCATACTACAAAATTATTTCAAGAAGCCCATGAAATTGCCTCTTTAACTGGCAATGTAACTTTAATAGATAATGATTGGTTTGTGCATATTCATGTAGCTCTAGCTGGCGATGATTTTCAAGTTTTTGGTGGTCACCTTATTAGCGCTGAAGCTAGTGCATCTACAGAAATTCTAATTACTCCATTAAATGACACCATCCAGCGAAAAAAGCACCCTAGCTTAGATATAAAAATCATTCCTCCATTTGTAAATAACTAAAATGGAGCTCAAAATGAAAACTACCACTCTAAATGGGTTAAAAGAATATAGTTTGGCTGATTTGCAAGCTAACTTAGATCAAGCCGTCAATAATTATAATCAAAATGGCATTATCGTTCTCAAAAATTATATTAATCAAATCGAATTAGCCCAATTATTAACTGAAATTAAAACTATTCAATATGATGCAGAATTAGATGTTATCCAAAATTGGGGTAATGAAATTGTTTGCTTTTATTCTAAAAATCCTATGAAGTCAGATTCGCAACTCAACGAATATGTGACAGAACCTTATTTCCAAGAATCTAGCCACAAAGCGCATGTATTTTATGAAATTATAAATAATAAACGAGTAATCAATAGAATTGGTCATGGCATGCATCTCATAGAAAAATATTCTCAAATGCAACAAACAGTTTATCGTAACGCTATGCTTATAAAAATATTGCAAGGTATAGGATTTAAAAGACCAATTTGTCATTTAAGTGTTTACATTCCTAAATATCCTAAGGGCTCAGGTAGTGAAGTTAAACCACATCAGGAATCAACTTTTGCATATACTGAGCCTACTTCAGTGGTAGTCTTATGGCTGGCGTTGGACGATGCTTACGTAGAAAATGCTTGCATGTATGGGGTTATCGGCAGCAATCGGTGGCCTTTAAAATGGGTTTCACAGGTTAATCATCAAGCTAAGGTTAGGCGATTTAAGCAACTTAATGATGTATATATCCCGGATTTTGTAACAGAGCATAATGACTATACTCCTTTAGAAATCAAAGCTGGAGATGCGTTATTATTTCATGGCAATTTTATCCATTGCAGCCCAATAAATAATTCTAGTTATATGCGTAGAGCATTATCTTTCCAATTTATTGAAACTTTAGGGACTATTTACCCCACTAACAATTGGTTACAACCACCAAATAATCTTTATTTATATAATGTCTAACGGCTTAGGAAAAATAAAATGTCTATGTATGATAGCAATGAATTCTTTAAAACCTACTTTGCTAATACTAGTGAAAAAAACACACTTATTGATCTAATGAATGCGCGATTTTTTCCGCCCAAAGAGTCTTTTAATATTTTAGATTTAGGTTGCCATGATGGTGCTCTAATAAAAAAAATATTTGCTGCCTATGCTAACAGAATGCCAGCAAATATTTCCTTGACTGGTGTTGATCCTAGCTTTGAGGCTTTATTACGGTATACAAAGAATCAATTAGATATTCCCGCCCAAATTAATATCTTTATGGATACTGCTGAAAACTACTTTATTCAAAGACCAAAGGAAGAACATTTTGATTGGGTAATTGCTTCTCAATGTCTTTATTGGTCCCCTGACCTGCCCTATATAGTTAACAAAATAGCAAATTGTGCAGGAGCCGGTTTAATCGTCTTAAGGGGGCAACGTGGCATTTATGAAATTCAATCTCATTTTAAGCACTATATAGGAAACTCAAATGAACAATTCTATACTGCAGATGAAATAGAATCAGCCCTGCTTAATCAGGCTATTCCTTTTGAAAAGGAACTTAAAACCACCTATATTCAGTTGCCAGCTCCAGGAAGTATAGAAATGAAATGGTTAATTGCCTTTTTTCTACAACAAGATGAGAAAAAAATTAACGATGATATATGCCACGAAGTTGAAGCTTGGATATTCGCAAGAAATGCAAAAAAAATTACACATGATGTATATTTTTTCTGGTTAGGTAAAGCCATTTTACGAGCTAATAATGAGCAATTGCTATATAAAGTAGAGTTGATTTAGGTTTTATAAATTTTTCCCTAAAATATTGCCTATTAATACTACACGAGATAATACTAATGAAACTTATTTAAGGTATCAAATTGAATACTAAGCTAAGCCTATAAAATATATTTCTTTGCCCAACATAATTTACTTAGGGAGAAATTAATATAGCTATTATCTCGTAAGTACTCAATTTGATAAGTTTTTTTAAATAAGTTAACTTATAAATGCCCATGCTCACCAATATTAGGACGTTTACCAGTTAAGTAAGCCTTACCATACTTAAATAATTGTACTACCTTAGCCCCTTTACCCTGCCAATATTCTGCTTGATAAGCATCGACTTTTATTAAAGCCACAGATGGGGAATCTTTTCCTTGTGGAAACCATGAAGCAACAAAAGGGTTCCATAATTTAGCAATTAATTGCTTATCTTGACACAAAGACGCTCGTCCTGAAACTGATACAAATGTTTGTGACTTAATACCGCTAAAGGCTAAACATACTTCTTGGGCATGCTCTATTGCTTCAGTCTTTTCAGTAGGATGTTCTGTAAAAAAATAAAAAGATCCACTAAATTCTTTTTGAGCTAGATACATAGGACGAGCTTGCAAAATATTATCTTCATAGGTGACAAGCATCGCTGTTTCTAATGGCTCAACCAAATCCCATAATTGCTTTGCTTCTTCTGAACTTAACATAAAAATATCCTTTTTCTATTTCCCGTTTATTTAGTGTAGAAGAGAAAAACCTACTCTGTAAATTTTTAACAACTATATTTTATATATTCTTTATCTTATCCTTTTAGAAAATTAAATTTGGTAATGTGCTAAATTAATAGGTCAGTTACCTATGATTCTAGGTAACAATTATTTAATCTCTAAATTTAACTAGCAGGCCTAAAATAATTTGTAAGGTATTGCTTTAATGATGTCTACCCTAACCCCTAGTTAAAATTAAGTATCGTTAAAATAGGTCTTCCTGCGTTAAACCAACTCGCTCTAACAATCCTCGCAAAGTTTTTAGGGCTTCAACCTGAATTTGCCTGACTCGCTCTCTTGTTAAATCGATTTCTTTACCAACATCCTCTAAAGTTGCTTTCTCAAAACCTCGTAAGCCGAAGCGTCTAGCGATCACTTGCTGTTGGTTTTCAGTTAATTTATCAAGCAAAGACTCAATATGCACTCGCAAATCCTCATCAGTTAGCAGCTCTGCTGGATTCATACTATTCTCATCGGGAATAGTATCTAGTAAAGATTTGTTTTCATCATAGCCAATCGGCGTATCGATTGAAGTTACCTTGTCGTTTAGACCTAGAAGCTTTTGTACATCTTCTAGTGGCCTATCAACTAAATCGGCAATTTCCTCTGGTGAAGGCTCATGGTCTAATTTTTGTGTTAAGTGTCTGGCAGCACGCAAATAAACGTTTAATTCTTTAACAACATGAATTGGCAAACGGATAGTACGCGTTTGATTCATAATAGCCCGCTCAATAGTTTGCCTAATCCACCACGTAGCATAGGTAGAAAAACGAAAGCCACGATTAGGATCGAATTTTTCTACTGATTTCATAAGCCCAAGATTACCTTCTTCTATTAAATCTAGTAAAGGCAAGCCTCGATTTAAATAACGTCTAGCAATTTTAACAACTAAGCGTAAATTAGATTCGATCATTTTTTTACGTGATTTAGCATCACCTTTTAAAGCAAGCTTCGCATAATGGACTTCTTCTTCAGCAGAAAGAAGCGGTGAGAAACCAATCTCACTTAAATATAATTGTGTTGCATCCATTATCTTGCTGGCTTGACGGCCACGTTGAAAAGATGGAAACGCTTCTTCATCAGAAAAGTCAGGCTCAAACTCTTCAGGATCAATATCTAAACTTAAATCATCAGAGGCAAGTAGGTCTTCTGGCTCAACCCATTCTTCATCTGGTAAATCAGATTCTTTAATCGAATCGTTATCTGCCTGCATGATTTCACCTTTGTGTTTAATTCATTCCTGAGAAATTGGTTTACTTTGAAAATTAATTATTTATCGCAAACTTTATTAAACATAAACATTAAATAATGCCAAAATAATTATAGCTTAGGCAGGAAAACGACTGGATTAACTGGCTGTCCTGCTTTTCTAATTTCAAAGTGAACCCCCCAAAATTTCCTATCCACAATACCCATGTCGGCAATAATCTGGCCAGCTTTAACAATTTGGCCTTCTTGCACGCGATTATTTAAATTATTTCCGTAAGCGGTAAGGAATTGATCACTATGTTTAATTATAATCAAATTTCCATAACCTGCTAGGCCATTTCCAGAATAAGCGACAATTCCTGGAGCAGCTGCATAAATTAATGTTCCTTTTCTACCAGCAATATCTATGCCTTTTTTTCCTAATTGAGGGTTAAAATTAGAAATAATTTTCCCTAAAGCGGGCCAAACCCATTTACCTGTAGCTTTATTGGAAGCCGTTGGATAAATATTAGGCGGCTTTCGCATAAGTTTAAAAGGTTGTTTGTTTCTGGCTAAAACAGACTTTCTTCCTTGAGTCTCAATTTGCCAAGCTGAGTTACCTTGGGCAGAATAAGGTAAATGTAAAACCTGCCCTATATAAAGCCTTGAATTTTTTAGATGGTTATATTTTAGAAGTGTTCTAAAATCCAAATCATAGCGGAAAGCAATAGCATAAATAGTTTCGCCTGAACGAACAATATGCCTTGCAGGTCGGCCTATATAAGAGTGCCATTGTAGCTCTTCAACTGGAGCTAAATAATTTTGTTGTTGGCAACCCATTAATATTAAAAGTAAAAAAAGATAAGACTTACGCATGATGATTTTTATAATAAGTTAGCGTTAGTTAAAATAAGAAAATTATAATTTCTTGAAATTAAGCTATTTCTATCTGGTCAACCCAATCGGTTAATTGATTAAACACCTTATGATGAGTCATATCCAAATGAAGTGGCGTAATTGAAACATAATTTTGGCTTACAGCATAAAAATCAGTACCAGGACCTGCATCTGCTTCTATGCCTGGTGGCCCAATCCAATAAATAGGACGGCCTCGCGGATCGACATCTTTAACAACTGGCTCTGCACCATGTCGTGTACCTAGACGAGTTATTTTAAAACCTTTAATTTTATTTAAGGGTAAGTCAGGTACATTGATATTTAAAATTGTCTGAGGAGCTAGCATTTTAGCACGCATATTAGAAACTAACTTACGAGCAATAATAGCCGCTGTATCATAATGTTTAATGTTATCGCCAACCATAGAGAAGGCTAGCGCCGGAAAGCCTAAGTATCGACCTTCAACGGCAGCAGCAACAGTACCTGAATAAAGTGTGTCATCACCTAAATTAGCGCCATCATTAATGCCTGAAACCACTATATCTGCTATAGAATCTAAAAACCCGGTTAAAGCTAAATGCACACAATCTGTAGGGGTACCTTCAACACTATAGTAGCCATTATCAAGCCGTCTTATATGCAACGGTCTAGTTAAGGTTAATGAGTTACTCGCGCCGCTACGATTTCTATCAGGCGCTACCACATCAACTTCAGCAATTTTAGCCATTTCCGTCGCTAATGCATGAATTCCAGGCGCATGCACACCATCATCATTACTTACTAAGATTCTCATCATCTAGTCTCTGGTGATTCTAACCATTTTACTACAGCTAAACGGGTTTTTAATTCTTGTTCACTTGTAGCTATTTTATCTTTTAAATTAGTAGGCTCTGAGTTGCCTTTTCTTAATTCATTGTTTACCGTTGCTAGCTGAATTTGCAAATTTAAGATTTTTAGACCAAATTGTTGTGGATTTAATTGTAGCTCATAGGCATAACGATTTAAATCTTGCGCAATATCACTAAGTTCCTCACAACTTACTGTTGCTGGCTGTTTTTTGGGGCATTGTTTAAGAGCAGCTTGCAAAGCCTGTGGATTATTACGATAATATTCTTTGTTATGGGCCATACAGCTTGTTAAAAAAACCATCAGAAGGCATCCTATTATATTTTTAACCATACTAACCCCTTGGTTATAAATTAGTGATGTTAACATTAGTTAATTACTTCTGCTATGGACGATTCTTTATTATTTTGGAGCAACGTTCATTGAATTCAGTCTACCAATTGGCTATTGTTACGCAATTTATTTATAAAGATAATAATTATGCTTGATTTTGATATTTTCCGTGATGAAAAAACTGGGGAATTGTACTTAGAGACTTCAATCTGTGGCAAAGCGCTTCTAACTTTACCACAATTAAATAAAAGTACTGCTTTTACCTTTGATGAACGACGTGAATTTGGCTTATTAGGAAAATTACCCCATCGAGTTGAGACTTTAGAAGAGCAAGTTAAGCGTGCTTATTTACAGTTTTCAAGCTATAAAACCAGTTTGCAGCAAAATATTTATTTAAATAATTTACATGATAAAAATCAAATTTTATTTTATAAACTAGTTAGTCGCCATTTAGCCGAAATGCTACCCACCATTTATACCCCTATTGTAGGTACCGCAGTTAAGCGGTTTAGCCATGAATACCGACAGCCCAGAGGTCTATATATTGCCCATTCTGACAAAAATTTAATTGAAGAAATTATCGGTAATCGCTCAAATCCTGAAATTGATGTCATTGTAGTGACAGATGGCGAAGGGGTATTAGGTATTGGCGATCAAGGTATTGGCGGCATGGATATACCTGTCGCGAAGTTAATGGTTTATAGTTTATGCGGCGGTATTGATCCTGCGCGTACATTACCTGTTTTCCTTGATGTAGGTACCAATAATACTGAGTTACTTAGTGATCCTTTTTATCTTGGCTGTAGGCACCCTCGTATTAGCTCAGAACAATATGATGGGTTTATTGAAACATTTGTTACAGCAGTGCATAAACATTTTCCAAATGCTTTTTTACATTGGGAAGACTTTGGTCGTGGGAATGCAAGACGAATATTAGATAAATTTCAAGATGAACTATGTACCTTTAATGATGATATTCAGGGCACAGGCGCGGTTACCTTAGCTGCTTTACTTGCAGCTTGTGAAGTAACTGGCAAAAAGTTAAATGAACATTGTATCGTTGTTTTCGGTGCAGGCTCAGCCGGTACAGGCATTAGCGATCAAATTGTAGATGCTTTAGTTAAACTTGGGATGAATTTAGAAGACGCCTATGAACATTTTTGGTTAATTGATAGGCAAGGTCTTTTAATGGAGAACGACTTAGAATTAACAAATGCCCAGAAACCTTATGCCAGAAAATTAAAAGACATTGCCCATTGGACCATTAATGATAAACAATATCCTTCTTTAACGGATACAATTCGTCATGTTAAACCTTCAATATTAATTGGCTGCTCAGCACAACCAGGTGCTTTCTCACAAGATATTATTGAAATAATGACTAACCATTGTGATAGACCAATTATTTTTCCCCTTTCAAATCCAGATGAGAAATGTGAAGCACAACCTGCTGATATTTTAAGTTGGAGTCAAGGTAAAGCCCTCATCGCAACAGGGACTGCGTTTCCGGCTATAGAATATCAAAATCGCTTAATACAAATTGCTCAGTGTAATAATGCATTAGTTTTCCCAGGTATTGGGCTAGGTGTTTTAGCTGTTCAAGCTTTAAGATTGTCAAAAGGAATGATTTGGGCCGCCGCTCAAGCGTTAAGTGAATTTGCCCCAAGTAAAAAAGACAGTTTCCTCCCTCTCTTGCCATCTTTAGATGATGCACAAGTTGTCGCTAAATATATTGCTGTTGCAGTAGCAAAAGCTGCAATCGAGGAAAATTTGGCAGAACAAAATCAAGAAGCTGATTTAGAAAAAGTAGTAAATGATTTATTTTGGGAACCACGCTATTTACCCTTTCGTAAAAGAGAAGGAAAATAGTTAATTGGAGCCTAATCTGGGTAATATCTGAAGTATCAATAGCCACGACATTAAAGTTTGAAAGGCTACCTTATTTATAAATAAGGTAGCTAAGATAGTGTCTTATATACAACCTGCAGTTACTGGATTATTGAGTTACAGGCGTATTTTGAAAATTAACTGTTACAGTTTGCAAGGTTGCGCCTTGATTTTCCCAGGATCTAGCATAGCTAAAAACAAGCGCTGTAGCTTTTGGCCGTGATGCGTTTGGTTCAATTGCAAAAGTAAAAACCATTGTACCTGGCGCACCCATAAGATTGGTATCAGGGCGATTATACTTACTAGAAACTAACCGTAGCAAAGAACGGTCATAGTTACGCAATGTCCATTGATAGCCTGTAGTTTGATTGGCGGGTAATACTACTTGGAATTCATTATCTGTGGGCTTAAGATTAATGGTCATCGCCTTATTGGCTGCATATGAAGTTGCCATTATTACTAATAAAACAGTAGTCCCTAGAAATTTCATCCATTTCATACTAATCTCCTAAGCTCTAATTACGTTTAAGTATAATTATAGGTTTAATTTAAATACTTGTTTACAAAATTAAGGAAAGGAAAGTAAAGAATGAAAGCAATTGGCTATAAAAAACTTGGTACCCCTGAGGTTTTGGAAGATATGGATTTACCCAAGCCTAAAGCGAAAGGTCATGATTTGCTGGTGGAAATCAAAGCTGTTGCAGTTAATCCCGTTGACTGTAAGGCACGTGCTTATATGGTAGAGCCTAAAGAAAATCAATATCAAATTCTTGGTTGGGATGCTGCTGGAATTGTTACAGAAGTAGGTGAAAAGGTTAGTTTGTTTAAACCTGGCGATGAAGTTTGGTATGCAGGCGCAATAAATCGGCAAGGATGTAATAGCGAATATCATTTAGTTGACGAGCGAATTGTTGGTTTTAAACCTAAAACACTTTCCTATAGTCAAGCAGCAGCCCTGCCTTTAACTACTCTTACAGCTTGGGAACTCTTATTTGACCGTCTTGCTATTGAGACAGATGAAAGAGCAACTCTTCTTGTTACAGGTGCCGCCGGAGGTGTTGGTTCTATCCTAGTTCAACTAGCACGTCAATTGAGTTCATTAACCATCATCGGAACAGCCTCTAGAGCCGAATCGCAAGCTTGGGTAAAAGATAATGGAGCGCATCATGTTTTAAATCATTTAAAGCCACTTAAGCCGCAATTAATTGAATTAGGTCTAAATGAAGTAGATTATGTAATTAGTTTAACGCATACCGATGAGCACGGCCTAGAATTAATAGATTGTTTAAAACCGCAAGGAAAATTTGCGCTTATTGACGATCCTAAAAATTTGGATTTTAAAGCATTTAAGCTAAAAAGCATATCAATTCATTGGGAACTTATGTTTACCCGCTCAATGTTTACAACAACAGATTTAATACGCCAACATGAAATTTTAAATGAGACAGCACGCTTAGTTGATCAAGGCTTAATAAAAACAACTTTAAATGAAGAATTTGGTGTTATTAATGCTACTAATCTCAAACGTGCTCATTATTTAATTGATGAAAGCCATTCAGTAGGTAAAATTGTACTTGCAGGATTTAGCTAAGAATTGGAAATGAAATTTATAGGTTAATTACTCTAACGTAGCTTTTATCTATTTTGCCACTTACTGGTGATATTAAAATTGCAAGAATTGCATAAACTTAAACAAAGTAAGTGGCACTCGATTACGGAGAAGAAGTAGAGTATAAATATATAAGCGTCATAACAAATGATATACTCTAATTTTTACTGGATAGTATTCATTAATAAATCTAATTTAACTATTACTTAAACTTTCAGGATGATTAAAATGAAATCGTTTGTGGAGCAAGCTCAATTTTATGCAAAATACCATCAAGAGCCTGTTACTTTTTATACTCACCTTATCGGTGTACCGCTTATTATTTTCTCCTTAATGATTTTTTTAGGTTTTTTTCATATCGTAGTTCCAGGTGTTATAAATATTGGATTTGCCGATATTTTCACAGTAATCGCTCTTCTTTATTATCTTTTTTTAAATTGGCGTTTAGGCCTTATATTAATACCTATTTTTACTTTTATGGTATGGATTGCTGATTTGATAAGTTGGGCAGGCCCAACCAAAAGAGCTTTATGGGCGTTTCTTATTCTTTTTATTTTGGGCTGGGCCTTTCAATTAATAGGCCATTTTATTGAAGGTAGACGTCCTGCTTTAATTAATAATTTTTGGCAAGCACTGATAGCTCCTATGTATTTAATGGCGGAAATCTTTTTTAGAATGGGACGAATGGAGGCGCTTAGAAAGCAAATTCATCCAGAAAACGACATGCCTTTAATAGTTAACACACCAAATCAGTCAAATGATATAAGTCAAGATTAGAACATACTTTAAGTCTAATATTAAAACTTGATCTTATACATAAGACAAGCGATCATTTTGTTTTTGTATTTGAAAGGAATTAGGCGTGGAACATGAAACAATGGAATACGATGTTATCATCGTTGGTGGTGGCCCCTCTGGCTTAACTGCTGCGATTAAATTAAAACAATTAGCCGCTCTCGCTAATACCGATATCACTGTATGTATTTTAGAAAAAGGCGCCCAAATAGGAGCACATATTATTTCTGGTGCCGTACTTGAACCTAGAAGTTTAAAAGAATTATTGCCTGATACATGGCAGGATGCTCCATTAAACACGCCTGTAACAGAAGACATTTTCTATTTACTAACGGCAAAGCATGCTATTCGTTTTCCTAAACCACCTCAAATGCATAATAATGGCAACTTTATTATTAGTTTAGGCGAGTTATGTCAATTTTTAGCTACACAAGCAGAAGCCTTAGGCTGTGAAATTTATCCAGGTTTTCCGGCTACCGATATTCTTTATAATCCACAAGGTGAAGTCATTGGTGTGGCTACTGGAGATGTTGGTATTGATAAACAGGGTAATAAAACAAACAATTATCAACCTGGTATGCATCTACATGCTAAACAAACACTTTTTGCTGAAGGATGTCGTGGTCAGTTAAGTCAAAACTTAATGAATCGTTTTAATTTAAGGCATGGGGTGCAACCACAAACCTATGGTATAGGCATAAAAGAAGTTTGGCGAGTTAATCCAGAAAAACATCAAGTTGGCAAAGTAATACATAGCTTTGGTTGGCCATTAAACCAAAAAACCTATGGCGGCTCATTTCTTTATCATATGGCTGATAATCAAGTAGCCTTAGGTTTTGTTATTGGCCTAGATTACGAAAATCCCTGGCTTAATCCATTTGGTGAGCTGCAACGCTTAAAAACCCATCCTTTTTTCCGCGAATTATTAACAGGTGGGGAACGAATTAGTTATGGTGCTCGAGCTATTAATGAAGGTGGCTGGCAAGCGTTACCAAAATTAACTTTTCCAGGCGGCGCCTTGATTGGTGATGCCGCTGGTTTTTTAAATGTGCCTAAAATTAAAGGTATTCATGCTGCCATGAAGTCTGGCTTATTAGCTGCTGAAGCTTGCTTTGAGGCACTTCAGTTAACCAAAGAAACAACAAACAAATTAATCGAATTAACAGCTTATCCGCAAAAATTTAAAGAATCATGGCTTGCAAAAGAACTATATTCAGTGCGCAACATTCGTCCAGGCTTTAAATATGGCTTATGGGTAGGCTTAGCTAATGGTGTTTTAGAAACTATTACCCAAGGTTACGTGCCTTGGACATTAAAACATCACGCTGATAATACTACTTTAAAACTTGCTCAAAATAGTAAGCAAATTCATTACCCAAAACCAGATGGGGTCTTAACATTTGATCGTCTATCTTCAGTATTTTTAACTAATACTTATCACGAGGAAAATCAACCTTCTCACCTTAAACTTCGTAAACCAGAGTTAGCTATTGAGGTTAATTACCGTCTATATGCTTCACCTGAGACGAAATACTGTCCAGCTGGTGTTTATGAGATTGTAGAAACCGAAACTGGGCCACACCTACAAATTAATGCTCAAAACTGCATTCACTGTAAAACCTGTGATATCAAAGATCCTAAGCAAAATATTGTCTGGACAGCGCCTGAAGGCGGTGGCGGGCCTAATTATATTAGTATGTAATGATTGCGTATTTCTCTTATGAGAGAAATACGTCTATTCATGCTAAAGTAATATTGCTAGATGACTGACCGACCCATTTATCTAGTGAAATAAACTCATCAAGATATTTTTGCACTGAATTTGTTAAAATATTGTATTTCTGAAAGCCTTTTGGAGACAGTTGGTGCAAATCTTCTAGCGTTAAGTATAAAGGGCTATGGACTTCAGTTATCGTGCAATAAGCGATTGATTCCCCATTTTTAGGGTTTTCAACAATTAATTGATAGAGGTGAATAGCAGCTGAAGCATCATTAGTTTCCATCTTATCTTTTACAAACTTAGGTAACTTGGCAAGACCAAAATAAATATCTTCTTTATTTAAATTAAACCCACCGTTTTTAATTGTTTTACCAATAGATTCTCCTTGGTAAATTTTATTATGAGTATTTTGTAACCAATCTGGAATTGATAGAGAGAAATTAACAATTGCACAAGTTCGCATTACGCCGTTAGAATTTAAATTCGATACACGAATGCTATTTTCTTGTAAAATTAGTTCTACATTATAGTGGCCAAATATGAGCATAATTCGTTCACTATTTAAAAGGTTAGCCATTTTCTTAATTTCATCAGCAGTTCTAGCTGGTAGATGTTGGTTAGATTGGTCTACTTTGGCTTGTTGAAAAAAATTGCTACTTTTAGCTAATGAGTTAATTGATTTTGCATACATAAATAAGTTAACTTAATTGAATTTCATTAACAAAACTATCAACAGTTTGGCTTGGCGCTATCGATTTTACTTTATTAATTAAATCAGGCATTAAACTAGAAAGCCAATTTACTACCGGATCAAAACGAGCATATAGTTGTGATTGAGTACTGTATTGTTGATAAGGATAAGAAGTCATTTTAACCATAACCATAATTAAGGCTACGATAAAAACTCCTCTTACAAAACCAAATACCATCCCTAATAATCTATCAGTACCACTTAATCCTGAACGTTTTAGGAGAAAACCAAGCAATGTATTAACTATTGCACCAATTATAATTGTTGCAATGACTAATAGCACAAAAGTAATAATACTTCTGGCTGTTTTATCTTGAATATATTTTTGTATTAAAGGATCAAGGTCATGAGAGTAATGAAAAGCAACCCAAAGCGCTATGGCCCATACACAAAGTGCAATTAACTCTTTTACAAAACCACGAAAGAGGCCTGTTAATATCGAAAGTGCAATAATACCAATAATCGCTAAATCAACCCAATTCCATTGCATAATTAACTAATCCTTGTATTCACAATAAAGCCTTTTAATTGCATTGCACTTGCTAGCTGTTGTTGTAAAAGAATTGCTTGCTGCTTTTGACTTAATTGTCCAACTATTACTCGATAAGCAACTCCCTTTTTACTCATAACTTTATTATAAGAAGCGGCATATCCCTTACTTTTTAATTTTTGTACCAAAGCAATAGCATTTTTTTGTTGTGAAAACATACCTAATTGCACCGTATAAAGCTTAGCACCGTTAACAACTTTTGGTTTTGTTGTACTATAAGTCTTTTTCGCATTGAGTGCTCTAGTAGCAGAAATTTTAGCAGGCGCAATATAGCTATTAGCAACTTGTTTTGCCGAAGCTGTAGCAACACTCATAATTTTAGGCTTTGCTTTATAATCAATTACTTTAGGCTTTGAATTACTGGCAATTTGAGCATTAGGTTTGAGTGTTTCTTTAGTAGCCGTAACAATAGTCGATTTTAAATCATTTAAAGTACTAATAGGCTCTGCTTTAAGCTGAGTTTTGTTTGCTAATGATTTAGTTTCGGTTGGAATATCAGGTATCTCAACGTGGGCTACTTCAATAGATTGAAAGGTTTGTTGTTTTTCTGGCATAGATAATTTTGGTGCAAGAGGTTTTGGCGGCAATTGAATGGAAATGGTTTCATCAAACCGATGGCTTGAGGTTTTTATAAGCGCTGGAGCAAAAATAGTTCCGATAGAAATGATAACAGCAATACCGATTAATCTATGTTTTAATCGTTCATCAATTATTAATTTCATAGCCACTCCTTAAAGCGCTAAAAACTACTATTAGGATGTTTTGCTTTTATTAAAACTTAAAGCAGATAAAATTGAACTTACTATTATAAAAGAACCAAAAACTACAATTAAATCATTACTGCTTACCTGTTTACAAGCCGCTTGATATGCCAAAAATGGATTATTATAACATGTATTTATATTTATTTCGTTAGCTTTTAAAGAAGAAATTAACTGCTTAGCTTTAGCTGCGCGTTTTCCAGGTAGCAATGCTGGGTACCAATGATGAACATAATCTTTCAGTGGCTTAATCATCCCTATTATATCTTTATCAGCAAAAGCTGAAAAGACAACATGTAGTTTGCCCTTTCGATAATTATTTATCAAGTAGTAAGCTAAGTATTGAGCTGCTTGCGGATTATGAGCAACATCTAAAAGAGTAGGATGTGGCTCTTTAATAATTTGTAATCGTCCTGCTAAATTTATTTTTTTTATACCTGCAATACAGTCGTCAACATGTAGAGGTAATTCTTTTTGTAAACAAAAGGTTGCCATTATGGCTGCTGCTATAGAGTTAGGATGGAAATGAGTTTTTGGTAATTGAATAGTTAGCCCATTGAATAAGAACTGCATTTGGTGATCAAGCAATCTATATTTATACTCTTGACCATTTTGATAGACTGGCGCTGCACAACTTGTTGCTTTAGTTAAAACGCTTTGCACAGCATGCTCATCTGCATAAATTAAAGGCTTATTTTTACGAATAATTCCAGCTTTTTCATGGCCAATAGCTTCTAAAGTGTTGCCCAAATAAGCCTCATGATCATAACCAATAGTGGTAATAATAGCTAAATCTGAGTCAATACAATTTACCGCATCTAAGCGGCCACCTAAACCAACTTCAAGAATAATTAGATCTAAATTATGTTGCTTGAAATGCCATAAAGCAGCTAAAGTCGCTACCTCAAAATAAGTTAATGGAATTTCTTCCCTGGCGCTATCAATAACTTTAAAAGCTTCAATTAATTGTGCATCATTGATAGGTTTTCTTTTAACCCGTATACGTTCATTAAAATTTATTAAATGAGGAGAAGTATAGCTGGCAACACGATACCCTGCCTCACTATAAATAGACTCCAGGGCTGCAACGGTTGACCCCTTACCATTTGTTCCTGCAACTGTAATAATAATAGCGTTTAAGTGAAGAACGTCTAATCTAGAAGCAACTTTATTAATACGGTTAAGCCCAAGTTGAATTTCTTGCTGGTGTCTATTTTCTAAATCAGTAAGCCATTGTGCTAAACTTTTTTCTGTAGTCATTTCAATGCGGAGTTAATTTAGAAATTAATTCAGTAATAGTAGGACGTAGTGCTTTACGTTCTAAAATCATATCGATATGACCATGTTCCAATAAAAACTCACTACGTTGAAAACCATCTGGTAGCGTTTGTCGTACAGTTTGCTCAATAACACGCGGGCCAGCAAATCCTATTAAAGCATTAGGTTCAGCGATAATAATATCTCCTAAGCTTGCAAAGCTAGCCGAAACACCGCCCATGGTTGGATCAGTTAACACTACAATAAAAGGCAGCTTGGTTTCTGCAAAACGGGCTAAAGCTGCAGACGTTTTAGCCATCTGCATTAAAGAAAATAATCCCTCTTGCATGCGAGCGCCTCCGCTTGCTGTGAAACAGATATAAGGCCTATTTTCGGCAGTTGCCACTTTAACAGCCTTTACAAATTTTTCACCAACGGTTGCCCCCATGGAGCCACCCATAAAATTAAATTCAAAAGCACTGACCACTACAGGATGCGATCCTAATGTTCCTTTCATAACTATTAATGCTTCGCGTTCACCAGTTGCTTTTTGTGCTTGGCTAATTCTATCTTTATATTTTTTGGAATCTTTAAACTTTAATCGATCAATTGGCTCAAGATTAGCTACAATTTCTTCTTGACTAGATTCATCTAAAAATTGATTTAAACGCTCTCTGGCAGTAATGCGATGATGATGATTACAGCTAGGACATACAGATAAATTTTTTATAAGCTCAGTTGAGTATAATACAGAATTACACCCTTGACATTTAACCCATAAACCTTCTGGTACGCCTTTCTTTTGACTAGATTCTGTTTTAATAATAGAAGGTAATAATTTCTTAAGCCAACTCATAAACTAAATCCTACAAATTGAATGGCGATAGTATAACGTGAAAATAACTTTATAGTTAGCATCCCTTTACTTAAACGTACAAATAATAAGCATTAAAAGAAATTTATTATATGAAAATGTCTATTTATCTTAAAATATTCCTATATAGTAATAAATTGAAGTGTCTCATAACAACTAAGAAATCCCTTATAATTGTTTAGAAATGGCTAATGACAAAGTAACATGCATATAAAGTATACGAAAATATTGCAGTGCTTTCTTGGTTTAAAATTAAGCGTCACTAACCATTTCGCACGAAGTCTATTTAAGTTTTTTAAGAACATGTCGCTAATATAGTCAATAACCATCTATATCGGAGTAATTATGCAACGATTACTACTAATAATTATAACGATGATGGCCTGTGTAATTAATGCTTGGTCACAAACACGTTATGGTGAGATTATTTGTAACCAACCTGATTATTTTTGTCTAAAAATTAAACCTGGCGATAGTTGGCAAAAACTATTTCATAACCCGGAAGCACTTGATATTGTAAAACGGGTTAATAGAATGAATATACGTTTGCGTCCCGGCATGACTATAGCTGTTCCTAAAAACCTTGACCGATTAAGTGTTTATGATGTCTCTCCATTCCCACGTTATATAGAAAGTAAAGGAGAGAAGACAATTTATGTTAGCCAGCAAAAATTAGCTTGGGGCGCTTACGATGAATCTGGAGAATTAGTTTGGTGGGGGCCTATATCTTCTGGTTTAGATAAATGCCCGGGTGTATATGGCGGCTGTACTACTCCCACAGGTTCATTTCATATAGTCCGCAAACAAGATATTGATTGTATTTCAACTGCTTTTCCTAGGCGTCCAGATGGTGATAGCGGTGGCGCTGTAATGCCTTTTTGCATGCATTTTTTTCGCGGTTATGCCTTACATGGTAGTAATGAAGTTCCAGGCTATCGAGCAAGTCATGGCTGTATAAGAATGTTTATTGAAGATGCCCGCTGGCTAAATGAGGAATTTGTGGACTTACCAGGTGGTGGTGCACTAGGAACACGAGTTGTTATTGATTCAGCTAATAACTCATAACAAAGCTACCTAAATACTAATAAAGCATTTAGGTAAGCCTTATAACTCTAACTTCAGATAGCTATTGTAGCATCGTAAATGAGCCCGCTACACCATGAGCTGCGAGCTGCATTTTAAGTTTTTCTGTCATTTTTTTATCTGCAAAAGGTCCCACTTTTACAATAAATTGTTCTTTGTGCTTTTCAACAACTACAGGAGAAGGGGTAAACTTAGTAAGTTTCTTTTGTAATAACTTTGCTAAGTCTTTAGAGGTAAAAGCACCTGCTTGGACATAGTAATGAGCAAACGTTGATTTACCAGGAATAGCTAGCGCCTCAATTTCTACCGGTGCTGTTCCATGGGTTAATAAACCTAATTTTGCAGCTGCAGCATAAGATAAATCGAGAATACGATCATGACGAAAAGGTCCTCTATCATTGACTTTTACAATCGCTTCACGACCGTTAGTTAAATTTTTTACTTTTAAATAAGTAGGTAAAGGCAACGTTTTGTGCGCTGCAGTCATAGCATACATATTATAATTTTCGCCACTGGAGGTACGCTGTTTATGAAATTTAGTACCATACCAAGAGGCAATACCTCGCGTTTTATAGCCGTTAGCTGTTCTTAATACCGAATAAGTTCGACCTTCAACAGCATAGGATTCAGGATTACCATAACGACTTAAAGGTTCATACACAGGCTTAAGACGTTGAAATTTTGTTGGTGGTGGTCCAAAAGGAGCTCCATCTTTTTTATGAGCTACACTATTTAAACTATTTTGCTTATTGCGAAATAAAACATTCTTAAACCTTGCTTGCCTTTGTTGGTTAACCGAAGAAGGCTTAATAAGATTTGACTGATGATAACAGCCCGTTAGCATTAACAATAAAATTAAAATTAACCCCTGCATAAATTATTACTCTTTAAATTTTTATTACTCTTTAGAGCCTTATCTTAATAAAATTATGAAACCCTACATAATTTATTCTAACTTAAGACAAAGTGCAAAAGTTTTACTAAACATAGAATTTACAATTAAGTAAATGAGCAGTTCAAAATCCTTTGTAACGAAGTTATGACTTAACTCATAACCTACTTAGTTTAAATTAGAACAAGGCGCAAAGGATTTGAGGAGCGGAGTTTACAATTAAGTAAATGAGCAGTGCAAAATCCTTTGTAACGAAGTTATGACTTAACTCATAACCTACTTAGTTTAAGTTAGAACAAGGCGCAAAGGATTTGAGGAGCGGAGTTTACAATTAAGTAAATGAGCACCGCAAAATCCTTTGTAACGCAGTTATGACTTAACTCATAACCTACTTAGTTTAAGTTAGAATAAGGCGCAAAGGATTTGAGGAGCGGAGTTTACAATTAAGTAAATGAGCACCGCAAAATCCTTTGTAACGCAGTTATAACTTAAAATAAGTAGGTTATGCGATGAGGTCTATTGGATGGCTGCTTAAGCCTGTGATACTATGGCAACATTTTGGAATAATGAGTATAAAAATGAGGATTTTACCCACTGCGATTAAGGTAGTATTTGCTACTTCATTAATTTTAAATTCAAGCACTTTTTATGCTAACTCTTCACTTGCTAATGTTGCCTCTCCTTTACCTTCTAGTTTGACAAATAAACCACTTATTACGCCTACGCCTCCTGCTATTAATGCGCAGGCTTTTATTTTGATTGATGTTAATAGTGGTAAGATTATTGCTGAGAAAAATAGTGAGCAGAAGTTACCGCCTGCGAGCTTAACTAAAATGATGACGCTTTATGTTACTTCGAATGCGCTTCGTAGTGAACAGATTCACCTTAATGATATGGTGCGGATTAGTCATGATGCTTGGAAAACTGCGGGCTCGCGTATGTTTGTAAAAGAGGGTCAGGAGGTTTCTATTGAAGATTTACTTAAAGGGATTATTGTGGATTCTGGCAATGATGCTTGTGTGGCTGTGGCAGAACATTTGGGCGGTAGCGAGGCAGGGTTTGCTGAGATTATGAATCAACAAGCTCAGCAATTGGGTATGAAAAATAGTCATTTTACTGATAGTACGGGCTTACCTGATCAAAAATTATATACTACAGCTAAGGACTTGGCGATTTTGGGAAGGGCATTAATTAATGATTTTCCACAATATTATCATTGGTATAAACAAAAATGGTTTACCTTCAATGGTATTCGCCAGCCAAATCGTAATCGTTTGTTATGGCGAAATAGTCAAGTTGATGGTGTTAAAACGGGTCATACTAGTGAGGCAGGATTTTGTTTAGTCTCTTCAGCGCAACGTGATAATATGCGTTTATTAGCTGTTGTTTTGGGCTCTCCCAGTGATTCAATTCGTGCAGACGATAGTGAGCGTTTATTAAATTATGGCTTTCGTTTTTATGAAACGCATGAGCTGTATAAAGCAAACCAAAGCGTTTCGGAGCTACCTATTTATAAAGGCAAGGCTAGTAAACTTAAGGTAGGATTATTACAAGATCAATTTATTACCATTCCTACAGGTCAGTACCAACGCTTGAGCATGAATAGTGAAGTACCACAAGCTCTAGAAGCACCTATAAAAAAAGGTGATCGTATTGGTAATTTAATTGTACGCTTTGATGATAAAGTACTTGAGACTTATCCTTTGTATTCCTTAGAAGAAGTGCCAACAGGCGGTTTTCTTACTCGTTGCAAAGATTCTGTTCACTTAATGTTTAAACGCTGGTTTGGTTGAGATTTTAATGAATTCCATTGTTTATTTAAATGGTGAGTATTGTCCAGCTAAGGACGCAAAGATTTCTATTTTTGATCGCAGCGTTCTTTTTGGTGATGCTATTTATGAAGTTATTCCGGTTTATAATAGCAAACCTTGTTTTCTAGATTTACACTTAGAACGATTAAATACAAATCTTAAAAAATTAAAATTTAAGCCACTATCTTATCAGTGGGAAGCTATTTTGTTAGAGCTGATTCAATATAATGGTGGCGGCAATCTACAATTATATATTCAAATTACACGCGGTAACCAAGGAAGTCGCAAACATGATGTCCCTCAAAGCATTGAACCTACCTGCTTTGCTTTTACTTTGCATAATCCTTATCCAACCCTTGCAGAAAAACAGCAAGGACTACACGCGAAATTGCTTGAAGATATTCGTTGGTTACGATGTGATATTAAAACCACTTCTCTTTTAGGTAATATTTTACTTAATGAAGAAGCTTTAGCTGAAGGCAAAGATGTAGCGTTGCTAATGCGCAATGGATTTTTAATTGAGGGCAGTACTACCAATTTCTTTTTGGTTGATAAGCAAGGCATTATTCAAACGCCGCCCTTATCTAATCTTTGCTTACCTGGTATTACCAGGCAAATAACTATTGAATTAATAAGGCGGCTTAAGCTACCCTTTAAAGAGGAGCCTGTTTCTGTGCAAGCGGCATTTAATGCCACTGAAATTTGGATAACTAGCACAACTAAAGAAATATATCCTATAGCAACTCTTGATGGTATAGCGATTGGCCAGAGCCATGCTGATAGCTATTGGTTACAATTGCATAATGAGTATCAACAATTAATTAAAGGCTTTAATGACTGATAAATCAATTATTGAATTTCCTTGTGATTTCCCAATTAAAATTATTGGGGTTAATTCTCTTCATTTTCAAGAAGAAATCACAGCGATTATTTTAAAACATTTTCCTAATACTGATAATGCCAAAATTATTTCAAAAGCAAGTGAGAATGGTAATTATTTGGCAATCACAGCAACAGTATATCCTACTTGTCAGCAAGAGTTAGACGCTTTGTATCAAGAGCTTACTCAATACCCTGGAATCAAGATGGTGTTATAATGTTGATAGTTCGTCAGCTAGGCCAACAAGACTATCTCGCTACTTGGGAAAAAATGAAGCATTTTACGATTAGTCGAACACCTAACACTAATGATGAGTGCTGGCTACTTGAGCATCCGCCAGTTTATACACAGGGGCAGGCTGGGAAAGCAGAACATATTATTAACCCCAAAGGTATTCCGCTTATTCAATCAGATAGAGGTGGACAGGTAACTTATCATGGCCCTGGCCAAATTGTGGCTTATTTATTAATGGATTTACAACAACGCAATTTAGGTATTCGAACGCTAGTTAGCCAATTAGAACAGATTTTAATTTTACTACTTAGCGAGTACAATATTTTAGGCACAACACGAGAAAAAGCCCCTGGTGTCTATGTGGATAATAAAAAAATAGCCTCTATTGGACTTAGGGTAAAAAATGGTTGCACTTACCATGGCATTGCATTAAATGTAAAAATGGATTTAACTCCCTTTGCTGGCATTAATCCATGTGGCTTCGCTAAATTGCAAATGACTCAAATATATGATTATGTACCTGACATCAATTTTGCAGATGTTAATAATAAATTAGCAGCTCTGTTTTCTGAATCCTTTAACAATTAATGAACTATGCAATTATTTTCAGAATACATACATCCTATTACACTTTGGCTGGAAACTCATCCTAATTGGGCCCTGCTTTTTACTTTTATTGTTTCATTTGCAGAATCATTAGCCGTCGTAGGGAGTATCATTCCAGGCTCAGTTACCATGACTGCTGTAGGAATATTAGCAGGCTCAGGCGTCATGCGCATCGATTTAACATTGCTAGCAGCCACCTTAGGTG
Organism: Legionella sp. D16C41; assembly: GCF_048541585.1. Classification (NCBI taxonomy): domain Bacteria; kingdom Pseudomonadati; phylum Pseudomonadota; class Gammaproteobacteria; order Legionellales; family Legionellaceae; genus Legionella; species Legionella sp. D16C41. Next base: position 2,006,328 of record NZ_CP183303.1, read on the forward strand.
CCATTGCTGGCGATAGCTTTAGCTATTTACTAGGCTATACCTTTAAAGACCGCCTAAGAGAAATCTGGCCTTTTCGTAAAAACCCAACGTGGCTTACGTATGGTCAAACCTATTTTCAACGGCATGGTGGTAAAAGTGTGTTACTTGGTCGTTTTATAGGTCCGCTACGCTCATTAATCCCTCTTATTGCTGGAATGATGCGTATGAGTCAATGGCGTTTCTTTACAGCTAATGTAATTTCAGCTATTGGTTGGGCTTTTTTGTATGTTGTTCCTGGTATTTTTATTGGTGCGGCAAGCAGTGAATTATCGCCAGAAATTGCCACACGTTTGTTTATTGTAGTATTAATTTTTCTGGCAGGATTATGGCTTATTTCAGTTGGTGTTAGATGGCTAGTTATCCAACTTCATACTTTTTTAAGAATTCAGTTTCAAGATTTTTGGACTTGGTCAGTAAAGCACCCTCGCTTTGCAAAATTAATTCAATTCTTAACGCCTCCTGGTGAAAGTAAACATTATCAAACCATCTCTTTATGTTTAGGCTTTGCTTTATGCTTTTTTCTTTTTTGTTTATTTAGTGTATTCGTTACTCAGGGCATAGGGCATAAAACTATTAATGAATCTATTCACTTTTTTTTACAGAGTTTTAAGACTCATCCTTTTGATATTTTCTTTATTAGTTTTAGTCAATTTGTAAGCGATGCTAGTTTATTAACTTTATTTGTTTTTATCTTACTAATTACCATTTATTTTAAAGACAAGCGCACGCTTATTTACTGGTTAAATATTAATTTAACCTGCGTTATTTGGATAATTATCACACACTTATTTATTACTAGCCCAAGGCCTAGTGATCTTTTAGAAATAAAATGGGGTTATTCCTATCCTGCAATGCATTTAACATTTGCCACAGCGCAATTTATAGGCATTATTTTATTTCTTAATAAATATGGAAAATGCCGCTTTAATCAAATTTTAACTATTTTATTACCTGTTATTTTATTTATTGCTGGAGCCGCTTATATTTATTTAGGCGATAACTGGGCTATAGATGTTTTAGGCGCCTATCTTGCTGGATTAAGTATAAGTTTATTTTTTTGGCTTTTATATCGTCGTCATGGCAAGCCAATCACCTATAAACCTTTTTTATCCCCTTTTTTATTTCTAATACTGCTTTTAGGTACAACTATTTCATTAGTCTTTAATTATGAATCGGCAATACGTTCTCATCAAATATACTTAGTTCAATACGTTTTTACCGATGATGTTTGGTGGAATCAGCAACAACCTCTATTGCCTATTTATCGTACTAACCGATTTGGTAAACGTATTAGCTTATTTAATATTCAGTATGTTGGTAATTTAAATCATTTGGAAACAGCCTTAATTAATGCAGGATGGCAAAAGGAAAATGAATCGTTTATTAAATCATTAATTAAACGTGTCGGTGGAGGACATACCTCAGTAGATTCACCACTTATGGCCCAGCTTTATTTAAATCGAAAACCTGTATTGGTGATCACTTATCAGCCTGATTCTAATAGTCCAACAGTAATTTTAAGAATCTGGCGCTCAAATTATCACTTAAAACATTTTAAGCAGCCTATTTGGCTTGGCTCAGTGAGTATCTATTCATCTTCAAAAGCAGCTACAAAAAACACAGCTATCGATTATGTTAGTACTGCATTACCTCATTTTTCACAAAAACGGAATGTTATGCCCATATGGCTGCCGCGTAAGTTAAGACGCACTCAATACCCTACTTTACCCATTATTTTATTGATTAAAGAAAATTCGGCAAAGCCACTTCTGACAACTAAAGACCATTGAGGCCTTTATATAGCTTTTTTAACAAAAGGCAGATTAGATAGGGCTTTTTAAATAAACTAATAAACATTTAATACTGAACAGTTTTTTCAGGCTATTACTGAGTAGCAAGGGCCGTTCGGTAAGACGTTAAACAAAGGCCATGTATTAGAGTTATATGAGTATTATAGAGCGTCTTGATTAACTGAGATTAGCTATTAATAGCAGTTTGGAAAGAAGTTCATTATAGTTTATTCTTATACTATGATTTTATATTAGGTGGTCAAAAGGAAATTAAAATGAGCTACTTTAGGGATTTAATGCATATTATTTTACCCCTACTCAGTTTACTGCTTTTAGTATTAGGGGTAAAAAATAGACGAAAAAGTTATATTGTCTTAGCAGTTTGGATAAGTATTATCTCGCTTGTTATTCACTATGAAATTGCTGGTGGTGAGATACTTGGCTCTTATTTTAATTATTTACGAGCTTTTATATATTCACTTAATCTCTTAATTATATTAGCTTGTATTATCTTTTTAACACTGAATTTCCGCAGTGAAATAGCTTCTTTTCGTTATTTCAATAGCTTGCTTGGTGCCATTTCAGTCATTGGTATAGGCTTCTTGCTAATTAACCTCTGGATGAATGCCTGGTTTATAGAAAATCGTCTGCCTGGAACCCCTATTTTTCAGGTAGGAACTTTTCAAAAATTAAATTATTGTTCCTATCGCTATATATTTTACAAAATAAGCCAAGATGGTTCAGTAAAATTTATGTGTCCTAATCATTATGGTTTAATTCCTTCAATAGGTGGTTTAAATACTGCGCCTGACTTTATCTTAAAGCAACTACCACCTGCTTTACAAAAGAAATTTCAAAGCACCCAAATTAAACAACTTAACCAAAATGCAATGGCTTAGACTAAGCCTTTGCATTCCTATTGGCTAGTTAATACTACTAGCCTTAACCAAAACTATGCTCTATTAAAAAATAGCAATTACAATTAACTTTCTAGTACTAAATTTATTTTAACTTACTTTCAACTTCTTATTCCTTTCTTTTTTATTCCAACGTATTATAAGTTGTGGCTCTTGACAGATTTTGTTAAAGAGCTTGCCTAAATCACAGATTACTATTTTATTAATATGCTGAAAATTTTATTTCTTCCTAAGCGTATGCGTCTTTTCTTTTTATGCTGGCTGATATCCATAAGCAATTTTGTCTTAGGAATGGCACCAAAACTAAATTGGGATAAAGCCGTTGATAACGCTATTCTTCGGTATGGATTACGCACAGAGCCAGAAATGATTCGCTTTTTTAACAAAGCAAAAGTCAGCTATCCGCCTCAAGAAATTGCTTTCCTCGCCTTTAAAAAGGAGCGAAAAATTGAATTATGGGCAAAAGACGATAAAAATATCTGGCGCTTTATTCATAACTATCCTTTAACAGCGTTCAGTGGACGACTCGGGCCTAAGTTAAAGGAGCGTGACGGACAAATTCCAGAAGGTGTTTATCGTTTAGTAAATTTTAATCCTTTCAGTAGCATGCATTTATCAATGATGATTGACTATCCAAATAATTTTGATAGGCTGCAAGCTATTAAAGATGGACGTCGCAGCTTAGGAAACAATATATTCTTACATGGGAAATCGTTTTCAGTTGGCTGCTTGGCGGTTGGAGACCGAGCTATTGATCAGTTATTTTTGCTAGCTCGTCGAGTAGGTTTAAATCACACTAAATTAATAATAGCGCCAAATGACTTGCGTACTGCCAAACCTGCTACCACAAACTTTGCACAACCACGTTGGTTACCTGAACTATATAAACAAATACATACAGCACTTAATAAATTCCCTAGCTCTCGAAAGTATATTTAATAGAGGCGTCACTCGCTAAGTTAAGTGAGCTTTCAGCATATAAAGTTTAGTCTTCTACTATCCTATGCTTTAAGTCAAAAACCTACTGGCTGGTGCGATATATTTCCTATTTAGTATCTTCATTAAGTAATGAAGATACTTTAATTTAAACCAATAAATTATTGCTATTCATGCTCTGGAGAAACAACGAAAATTCCAGGCGCATTACGTAAATACTCATTATAATCCATACCATAGCCAAAAATATAATGATCATCTACATGTAAACCAACAAAATCGGCATTTTTCAAACCATTTGGGTCACGCTTGTGATGTTTATCTACTAAAACAGCACTATAAACATTGCTAGCACCCATCTTTTTTACATCTTCAATAATAGCCGCTAAAGTTAACCCACCATCAAGGATGTCATCTATCACTAAAACGGTACGTCCAGCTAAGTTAAGGCTAGGCTTTACTTTCCAAATTAAGTCACCAGCTTTAATATCTCCCTTATAGCGGGTAGCATGAACGTAATCAACTTCTAGTGGAAAATCCAGTCTAGGTAAAAGATTCCCCATAGGAATTAATCCACCAATCATTACACATAAAATGATAGGGTTTTTATCATAAAGCTCTTGATGAATATTAATTGCCATTCTATCAAGAGCTGCTTCTACCTCTTTAGTTGTATATAAGCAGGTAGATTTTTCATAGACTTCTTTAATTTTGCTTGGAATTGACATTGGTAGACCTATTTTAATAATGAATTAACGCTTCTCAGGTACAGGAAATAAACTTACTTTATTATCAGTTCCTTTTGTTTTTTCTGTAACTTTACCTACGCCTTGTTTACTGACCTCATCAATCCGATAAATAAAATGCATAGGAATAAAGGTACGCTTTACATTCCCAAATTCAAGCTTTAAACGCTCCTCAGAGGGATCAACCACCAAAGAGGTGTTTTCGCCAAAAACAAATTCTTCAACCTCAAGAAAACCAAACATTTGACTTTCACAAACCTTTTGCGCATAAATTTCATAGACGACATCCTGGTTAGCGAAAATTAAACGATATAAAGATTTTTTAGACATTAATTATAACCAGAAAATTAAATGGCTACATTATACAGAGAACTATTTTTCCTACTAGTGTCTTTTAAGTAATTTACTATGTATAACGCATAACCTTAAAAAATAAACGCTTATTTTTTATTTTGTGATTCTTTGTTAATGTGCAATGCGTTAACTGCAAAAACATTTAATTTTTTCATGCTATGACTGAATCTATCTATAATTTTAGTTGTTTTTAATGCACTTTAGCTAAAGAATATATTATTGAATTAAGAGAGTTTAACCTGATTAACGCTAGGATTTTAAACTAATTGACCTTTAGGTAAATGTATAATAACTTATGTGCTTGCATAACCTAAGGACTTTATAATTAAGGATAATTATGCGTTTAGCTAAAATGCTTATTGCAAGTTTTACACTACCGCTTGTTTGTTCTGCAGGAACTATGGGTAATATAAACCCTCCTAAGCCTTGGTCTGTTCATATTCAAGGCGGTTTCTTTTGGGCACCTGAAGGCAAAAATCAACACATTAATATAGACAGTTTAATAGGTAATCAATACACCGCGCATAACGATTCTGAAATTAGTGGACTTGCGGGTATTGGCTTGTATTTTAATGGCCCTTTTTACAATTGGCTTCAGCTTTCATATGGATTTAATGCTTTCTATTTAGGTCAAACTTCCGTAAAAGGTAATATTATTCAAGAAGATATATTTAATAACCTTGCTTATAAGTACAATATTCAAAACATACCTGTTTACCTTGCAGCTAAAGCGCTTATATACACTAATAATCCAGCATACAATTTTACTGTCGATGCAGGAATTGGCCCTAATTTTATGCGCACTTCAAGTTATCATGAAATACCATTAGATGAAGTTACTATACCTGATAATGCGTTTGCAGGAACCTCAACAACTAACTTTTCTGTTACAGTTGGTGCAGGAATTCGTTTAAACAATATTGCCCAAATACCATTGGAATGTGGTTATCGCTTCTTTTATCTAGGCCCGGGCCATTTACATAGAGTAAATAATCAATATCTCAATAACCTAACCACCGGCTCTATCTACACTAATGCGCTTGTTTGTTCCGTAACTATTTAATTTATTTACTCAGCCAGGATTGTAGATGATTAAAAGGCTATTAATAAAAAAGAGCTTAGGTATTGTCTTTCTTTTTTTTATCCATCAAATCGCTTGTGCAGGCTCCGGGAGCTCCTGTAGAAGCTCGATGAAAGCTTAGATTTGAGCGAAGGTTAAGTAAAAATGCTGCAAAGCAAAGTGTAACACTCTCTATTAGCATTTAGAGCATTATGTTACTTCAAAATATGCCAAATTCTTTTCATTGATAAGAGTTGAACTTTAGGCAAGCTATTATTGTTTACAAGTGGGTTGTAATGTTACAGGATTAACTGTATTAATGGTTTCCTCTTCTTCCTCTAGCAAAATAGGACCAACTAAGTTTTCTTGGTGTTTTTGCATAACAAGGCAATAAAAACCGGCTGGAATAGGTGAAATCATTTTGCCTATTTCATTAAATAGTTCAAATTTTTTCAGCCATTTTTCAGATTTGCAAGGTGGTACATAGTAAAAAGTAGATAAATGACACTGAATATAGCCTCGATGTGACATTGCCCGCTTAATAGATAAAACTGACCTAGGTTTACCTAATAACTCTGCAAAACTCTTTTTATTTGCTTTTTGTAACCACCATCCCCATAAACTAATAGGATTTATACCAAAAAAAATGATATAACCTAGTGGCTTAAGCACTCTATCAATTTCATCAAGTGAGCTTTTAGCCGCTAAAATATCTAACGTAAGTGGTGCAATAAGGCAATCAATACTTTCTCTATCTAATGGTAATTGATTAAATAGCATTACAGCATTAGAGGTTTTATCTAGATAAGGCGTTGCTATCCATTTGTGTTGAAAACGTAAGTTAGAAGTAAAAAGGTTACTGCCACAATAACCTAATTGCAGCAGAGTATTACCATGCAAAAGATCTTTTAGAGGCGTTAGCTCACTAAGAAAGGCTTGAATAACCTTTACACCCTGCTCGGTATGACACCAATCATTTAAAGCGTAAAATTTACTTTGCTGTTCCTCTAAAGACAAAATGATCGCCCTAGATAATAAATTTACCTTTTTACCACAGAGCCTATAGGACAGCAAGCTTCCTGATTTTTCAACATAAAATAATTATATTGAAACAATAAGATTAATATACTCTTAAATAACTAGCAAAGAGTACAAGGCTCACGAAGCACAAAGATAAATTTATAAAATTAATGAAAAATTATAGGCTGACTACCTAGCCTAATTAAAATTATGATTAATAAAAAATTGTTTTTTTGTGAATCTTGATGATATTTTTAATGCACATTAAAACAATTTTGTCTATAGTAATCATTAGGAATCTTAAAACCAACTAAGCTATGACGGCAACAGCAGAAGACCAATCCTTGCAAGGTATTGCCCAATTAATGGTCCATGAAAATCTTTTAGATAAAGGAAAAGCCTTAGAATATCAACGGCTTGCTCAAAATAACAAACAGACTCTTTTACAATACCTTATATCTAATCATATTTTAGAGGCAGAGCGAGTTGCGCTAATTATTGCGCAAAATTTCGGCGTTCCTTTATTAGACTTAAATTGTATCAACCCTGATATTATGCCTATCTCCCTTGTTAATGACAAACTAATAACAAGACATTGTATTATTCCACTTTATACACACGGTAATCATTTATATTTAGGATTAGACGATCCAAGCAAACAAGTTGCCTTAAAAGAAGTCCAGTTTCATACAGGGCTACATACTCATGCCATTATTGTTGAGACAGATAAATTAGGGAAATTAATTGATAAGTTGCTTTATGAAAAAGAAAGTGAAGGCCTTGCCAATTATGGTAATACCGATAGCAACTATGAAGAGATGGAAATTAATGCTAATGAAGATGACCAAGAAATTGACGCCCTTAAACAAGAAGATGCTCCTATTGTTAGATTTGTAAATAAAATTATTCTTGAAGCAATCAAAAAAGGGGTTTCTGATATTCATTTCGAGCCTTATGAAAAAGACTATCGTATTCGTTATCGTCTCGATGGGCTATTAACCGAAGTAGCAGTACCACCAATTAGTCTAGCCAGCCGAATTACGTCAAGAATTAAAGTAATGTCAAATTTAGACATCTCAGAAAAACGTATTCCGCAGGATGGGCGCTTTAAGATGCGATTAACTAAAGCACGCGCTGTTGATTTTAGAGTTAGTACCTGCCCTACTGTTGGTGGCGAAAAAGTAGTTATGCGTATTCTTGACCCAGGCGCCACTAAACTTGGAGTTGAATCATTAGGCTTTAATCCTATTCAAAAACAAAATTTTTTAAAAGCCATTGAAAAACCGCAAGGGATGATTTTAGTAACGGGCCCAACGGGCAGCGGTAAAACTGTCACATTATATACAGCCCTTAATATTCTTAATATTAAGGAAGTTAATATTTCCACAGCAGAAGACCCAGTTGAAATTAAAATTCCAGGAATTAATCAAGTCAATATTAATCCTAAAGCAGGATTAACTTTTTCTGGCGCTTTACGCTCTTTTTTACGTCAAGACCCAGACATTATTATGGTTGGTGAGATAAGGGATTTAGAAACAGCGGAGATTGCTATTAAAGCTGCTCAAACTGGGCATCTTGTATTATCTACTATCCATACCAATAGTGCAGCAGAAACATTAACCCGCTTAAGTAACATGGGTGTCCCCTCTTTTAACATTGCTAGCTCAATAACACTAATTATTGCTCAACGTTTAGCACGTCGCTTATGCGACTCTTGTAAAGCTATTCGCGATGATTTAACGCCACAAAGCTTGGTAGAACTAGGATTTACTGAAAAGGAAATCCCAGGCAATGAAATTATATAAAGCTGTAGGCTGCCATCACTGTTCAAATAACGGTTACAAAGGCCGAGTTGGTTTATTTGAAGTTATGCCTATGTCAAAAGAGATTGGACGAGTTATTATGTCCGGTGGTAATTCATTTGATATTTTACATCAAGCTCAAGCTGAAGGTTTAAATACTATCTACCAAGCAGGGCTTGAAAAAATAAAAGAAGGCGTTACCACTATTGAAGAGGTCAACCGAGTAACAATTGAATAAAACTATGGAAAGAAACAAAAATACAGTCATTACTTATCGTTGGGAAGGCATTAACCGTTCTGGTGAAAAAGTAAATGGTATTATAGAATCAAATAGCATTGCCATTGCCAAAGCTACTTTGCGAAAACAAGGGATTATTACTAATAAAGTTGTAAAAAAACGCAAATCTCTCTTTGATAAGAAAAATAGAAAAATAACTGCTGGTGACATTACCGCTTTCACGCGTCAATTAGCGACTATGCTTAATGCTGGTATTCCGCTTATACAAACTTTTGATATTATTGCTAAAGGTCAAACTAATCAAAAAGTAAAAACACTTGTTGAAACAATTAAAAAAGACGTTGAATCAGGATTAACATTAACAGAAGCTTTAAAAAAACATCCAAAATATTTTAATGAACTTTATTATAATTTAGTTGATGCTGGTGAAAAATCAGGTTCATTGGATGTCATGCTCGCTAAAATTGCCACCTACAAAGAAAAAATAGAAAAAATTAAACGAAAAATTAAAAAAGCGCTAACTTATCCTATAGCAGTGTTAGTTATTGCATTTTTAGTTACAGCAGGTTTATTAATTTTCGTAATTCCGCAATTTGAAGCGCTTTTTAAAGGCTTTGGTGCCGATCTTCCCGCACTAACGCGCGGAGTTATAAGTTTATCGCAACTTTTTCAAACCTATTGGTATATTATTTTTGGTGCTATTGGTATTGGAATTTATGCTTTTATACGAGCTCGAAATCGATCAGTCAATTTTGCTCATAACGTGGATCGTTTTATGCTTAAAATTCCAATTATCGGCTCTATTTTGCAGAAAGCCGCTATTGCTCGTTTTGCACGAACATTATCTATTACCTTCGCTGCAGGTCTTCCTCTAGTAGAGGCATTGTACGCAGTTGCAGGTGCAACGGGTAATATTATTTATGCTCAAGCGACCAATAAAATTCGTGAAGAAGTTTCTAATGGTCAACAAATACGCATTGCTATGGATAATACTCATTTATTTCCTAGTATGGTCATCCAAATGATTGCTATTGGTGAGGAGTCCGGTGCTTTAGAGCAAATGCTGACAAAAGTTGCTGACTTTTATGAAGAAGAAGTTGATAATGCTGTAGACTCATTAAGTAATTTGCTTGAACCAATTATTATGTCGATATTAGGAATTTTAGTTGGCGGTTTAGTTATTGCAATGTATTTACCTATTTTTAAACTCGGTTCCGTAGTCTAAAATGGATACATAATTTGAGATATCTTAAATTTTAGAGAAAGGTTAGATTTAAGTACAGTTTAATAACTCATCATACTGAAAAAGCGAAATGAAAAGTTCTATGTGATTTTTTTGCCGGGTTAGCTATTAAAATGTGCCAAATACAATCTTTAGGTGAGCTATAAGTCATGCTAGATGATCAATTTATAATGCTAAATAGTCCTTTGTTGTATATTTCTGTTGCTCTTTTTTCATTAATTGTTGGCAGCTTACTTAATGTTATTATTTATCGTCTTCCCGTAATGCTAAAAAATGAACAATTGGCTGATTGTGCTTATTTATTAGATTTACCTGAAAGAAAAAGTGATAAAATAAACCTTTTTCTACCTCGCTCATTTTGCCCTCATTGTCAACAAACTATTAAAGCAATTCATAATATTCCCTTAATAAGCTATTTACTTTTAAAAGGACGTTGCTATTTTTGCCATGCACCCATTTCTTGGCGTTATCCAATAATAGAATTTTTAAGTATGATAATAGGATCATATGCCAGTTGGCATTTCGGCTTTACTCTTTCATTGATATTTGCTCTACTTTTTATTTGGTTAAATATATGTCTAATTTTTATAGACCTTGATCATCAGTTATTGCCTGATAACTTAACTTTACTTTTATTATGGCTTGGCTTGTTAGCTAATACACAATCATTATTTACCTCGTTACCTAACGCTGTAATAAGTGCTGCTGGCGCATATATAGTTTTATGGTTATTAATAAAAGTCTTCTACCTTATTACAGGTAAAATAGGAATGGGCCACGGGGACTTTAAATTATTTGCAGCTTATGGTGCATGGTTTGGTTGGACAATGATACCTTTAATTCTTTTATTTTCTTCTATTACAGGTACTATTATAGGTCTCATTTATTTAAATTTAAAAAAACAATCTCGGGATACTCCTATTCCTTTTGGGCCATTTCTCTGCCTTAGTGGGCTTATCACTTTATTTTGGGGTCCAAGTATTCTTACATGGTATTTAAGTTATTGGCATTAGTAAATTAAGCTTAATTTTTTGTCCGATGCTTTGCTAGAGCAGAAAAAAACTCTGGTTTATTCAGTCCCATTGCTGCAAAAATTTGTGGTACTTTATCCCAACTGTTTTCTTTATCGATACTATCAACTATTAAATCAAAGCCTTGTTTCTTATCAGCATTAACTCCCCACCCATTGATATAACATAGCCCCCGTAATCGTTTAGCATCAATATGACCTAAATTATCAGCAGCTAATAAATAAGCATGTGCTTCTTCATATAATTGTTGCTGTTGGCGATTATTACTTGCATTGGCAAACAATTCTTCTTGCTCAAGCTGTTCGCGAAATTTTCCCTCTTCAAGTAATTTACTACCAAGTTTAAATTGTGCCTCAGAAGAATCTAAGGAAGCAGCCGCTCGTAAGCACTCATTAACCATTAATTCTGCAAAAGGAAACTTTTTTCTATTTTTTATAGATTCATAAACTTTCGCTAAATTTAGGTAAAGATTAGTTTCTTTAGCAATAGCCTCATCTGAAGCAGGATTAAGTAAACGATTATGCTTTAATACTTTCAGCTTTTTTTTCATAGATCTTATAGTAAAACGAGTAAAAAAATTCATTTATAACTCCTACTAAATTGATGAAGGTTCAGAAATTAACCAATGCATGAAATAAACAGCGCCAATAACAAGGCCAATAATTATCAATAGTTGCAAAATGATTAATAGTGTTTCTTTAAAGCTATTTTTTAAAGCACGAGATTTAAACTCATTTTTAGTGGTAGTCAAACCATATAACTCATTTTCAATAGTGTTTGACGTTAAATAAGCAATAAAAGCTGCAAAGATAGCCGGTAAAAAAAAGATTAAAAAAACAATAACATGTGCACTTCTGTCAGTAAAATTGTAATGAAGTTTAAGATTTTCACTCCAAGTAAAAATAAAAGTTGGAACATCATAATTAAGATGCCAAATTAAGTTTGGCAAAATAAAAAGTGAAAAAATAAACATAGATAAACATATTACTAGACTAATCATACTGATAATAAATAATATTTTATTATGTTGATACCGATCAAATTCCATCTTTGCAACCTATGAGTCAAGTCGTTCTGTAAGCATTCGCATAGTCGTGTTAACTTAAATATTTCGTCATTTCCATTTAGCCGAAAATTTAGCTTAATTAACATCTGCACTACCCCAGATTCACATCTAGGCGGGAATGACCAAGACGGTTCTTAAATAAAAATCTTTAATAGTTCACGCCTTTTAACGAGGCTAAAGCACATCTATGAACTATTAAGATACTACTTGTTTAATAAAATTCTTCAATTCACTTAGCTAGTCAAAAACTGTATAACCTATTTTTAACTCTAATAAATTAATTATCGTCCTAATTTGTTCTTCTGTAATCCTAATTAATGATAAAGGTGGTAATTTATCTAGAGAAAAAAAATCAACATTCATAATTTCATGATCGGTTTTAAATTCACCACCAAGAATTTCACATTCAAAAATACATTTATAGGTATAAGGCCAGTGCAGTGGATGATCATGCCTTGCGGTATCCCATAAGGCTAGTAACTTAACTGCTCTAGATAGCAACCCCGTCTCTTCATAGACTTCCTTTACGACACATTCTGAAGGGGATAAATTTACATCAGACCAACCTCCAGGTAATGACCATTTACCATCCTGGCTCTCTTGTACTAATAATAATTTTTTGGCTTTAAAAATAACAGCTCTTACATCTACTTTAGGCGAAGCATAACCTGCTTCTTCTAAAAACTTCACCTTTAAAGGTAAAAATTCTTTACTTTCTATAGTAAATAATTTAGCTGATATTTCCATTAATTGCTTATAACGCTCCCTATCATATACATCTTTACAGTAAGCAAGACCAGTTTGGGCAATAGCTTGGAGCTCTGTCGCAATAGATAATAAATCTTTAGTATTTAAAGCAAGCTCTTTCATAATAAACTTCTATAATTACCGATTAAATTTTTTAGACTATAAATAAGATGAAGCTATTGGGCAATGGTAAGCAAACTTAGGTTATTATAACCTTAAGCTCTTTTATTAAATGGGCTAAATAGCTAACGTTATTCAACATAGCAGAAGAATTATAAGTTGCCAAGCAAAGCTTTAACTATGTATAGCGCAGGTATAAAAAGCCATAAGCCTAGTCTTAATGGCAGTTTCGGCAGAAGTTTATTCTTGCTATTATTGATAGTAGCTAACTTATTGGATCTTTTATGAAGCGACATGCCTTTATTATTTCGGATGGAACAGGAATCACTGCTGAAAATTTAGGGCATAGTTTATTAACTCAATTTAGTAATATTGAGTTTACGAAGCATACTATTCCTTATATAGATACGTTAGTTAAAGCACAAATAACTGTTGAACAAATTAATAACATTTATAATAAAACCGGTGTGAAACCTTTAGTATTTATGACATTAATTAATTCTGAAATTGCAAATACAATCAAACAAGCTAATGCTTGTGTATTTGACTTATTTAATACCTTCCTTGAACCGCTAGAAAAAGAGTTAGGTGAAAAGTCTTCCTATACCGTAGGCCAAGCTCATGGCTTTTCTCAAGCCTACAGCCATCGTATTATTGCTGTTGATTACACTCTAGCCCATGATGACGGGGTCAAAATAAAAGGCTATGAGCAAGCAGATATTGTTTTAATTGGTGTATCTCGCTGCGGTAAGACACCAAGCTGTCTATATATGGCCTTACACTTTGGTATTCTCGCTGCCAATTACCCTTTTACAGATGATGAATTAAGTGCTTCGCGACTACCTGAATGCTTAAAACCCTATAAACATAAATTATTCGGTCTGACCATTGATCCAGAAAGGCTACAACACATAAGACAAGAACGTAGACCGAATAGTCGTTATGCATCAATAGAGCAATGTCGGATAGAAGTTTCAGAGGTAGAAGCAATGTATAGGCGAGAAAATATACCTTTTTTAAATTCTACTCGTTTCTCAGTAGAAGAAATAGCGACCAAAGTAATTAGCATCGCAAATATCCAACGCAAATTTTAAATTTATGTTTGTAAGAAGCAACTTATTTATATTAGGCTTCGCCACATAGCCCATTTAATAATTGACTCCTTTAGCAACTTGCAGTCATAAAATAAAATTAAAAATGGCTGAAAATATAGTGTTTATGGCAACTATGTTTAGTTAAAAAGTAATTTATTACTAGTAGTTAAACTGCTACGGCTTAAACCGTAGCATTTATTTATATTTAATTTATAAGATAAGCTGTTACTAAGCCTGCCAAAGCGCCATAAAATCAACCACAGGCAAAGCACTTAATACATTTGTGTCATTCATTGCTTGTGCAATTTGCATAAATTGCTGCTCGCCAAAGCGAGTTTTAAGATTTTGTTCAAATTTTGCTAATAAAACAGGAATGCCTTCTTGTCTACGTCGTTTATGTCCTATAGGATATTCAACTGTAACTAAATCTGAAGCTGTATTATCTTTAAAAATTATTTTAAGGCTATTAGCAATTGAACGTTTATCTGGATCATGATAATCATGAGAAAATTGTTCGTTTTCAGTGACAACCATTTTTGCTCTTAATTTATCAATGCGTGGATCAGCAGCTACACTATCCTCATAATGTTCAGCTTTTAAATCACCAAAAAGTAAACCTATTGCTATCATATACTGTAAACAATGGTCTCTATCTGCAGGATTATACAGTGAGCCTTGCTTACTAATAATCCTAATTGCTGATTCATGAGTAATAATCTCGATACGAGCAATATCATCTAATCTATTTTGCACAATTGGATGTAGCCTGACTGCGCATTCTACTGCAGTTTGTGCATGAAATTCAGCAGGATAAGATAACTTAAACAAAATATTTTCCATGACATAACTACCATAAGGCCTTTGGAATTTAAATTCATTTTGTTTAAAGAGCACATCATAAAAGCCCCATTTAGGCGCTGTTAAAGCACTTGGGTAACCCATTTCCTTCTGCCTTGCTATTAAAGCTAATCTAACGGCGCGGGCAGTAGCATCCCCTGCAGCCCAGGATTTACGTGAACCTGCATTAGGAGCGTGGCGATAAGTCCTTAAACTTTGACCATCCACAAAAACCTGTGATAAAGCACTAAGCATCATGTCACGATCGCATCCTAATAACCAACTAGCAACAGCAACACTTGCTACTTTAACTAAAATCACATGATCAAGACCCACCCGATTGAAACTATTTTCAAGAGCAAGGCAACCTTGAATTTCATGTGCTTTAATCATAGCAGTAAGCACGTCATGCATAGTAAGCCCAGGCTTACCAAGCGCTTGAGCTTGGCGACTTATATAATCAGCAACTGCAAGAATAGCACCTAAATTATCTGAAGGATGGCCCCACTCAGCAGCTAACCAAGTATCATTAAAGTCTAGCCATCTAATCATCGTGCCAATGTTAAAAGCAGCCTGAACGGGATCAAGTTCATATTGCGTACCTGGAACACGTGCTCCCTGGGATAATTCAGCACCTGGGACTACCGGGCCCAACAACTTAGTACACTCTGGAAAATTCAGTGCTAAAATTCCGCAACCTAGCGTATCCATTAGGCAGAAACGGGCTGTTTCATAAGCAGCAACGCTATCAATTTTATAATTTAAAACATAATCGACAATATCAGTAATCACATGGTCATAATCAGGTTTAATATTGTCTTCAACGTAGTTACTCATTTATTCTCTATCCTCAATGGCTACAAAAGCGCGTGGTGCAGGCCCTATATACTCTGAGCTTGGCCTAATTAAACGGTTATCTGCACGTTGTTCAAAAATGTGCGCCGCCCAACCGGTAATCCGTGACATTACAAAGATAGGCGTAAACAAGGGAGTTGGAATATCGCTGTAATGATAGGCTGAAGCACTATAAAAATCTAAATTAGGAAATAACTTTTTTTCCCGACGCATGACTAATTCAACACGTTCAGAGATTTCAAATAATAAAGTATCATGTTTAGCCTCGGCTAATTTTTTTGACCAAGCTTTAATAATATCTGAGCGTGGATCTGAATCTTTGTAAACTCGATGACCAAAGCCCATAATTTTTGCCTTGTTGGCTAACATAAGCATTAATTTTTCTTCAGCATCATCTGGTGATTTAAACTGTTCAAGTAACTCCATTGCTGCTTCATTAGCGCCACCATGTAAAGGCCCACGCAAGGTTCCTATAGCTGAAGTGATAGCTGAGTAAAAGTCAGCTAAAGTAGCTGCAGTAACTCTAGCTGCAAATGTTGAGGCATTAAACTCATGTTCTGCATATAAAATTAACGAAACATTCATCATCTGCCGTTCAAGTTCAGTTGGCGTGCGATCGTGTAATAAAGCAAGAAAGTGGCCGCCAATCGTTTTTTCGTCACTTAATCCACTAATCTCTCTACCATGAAAATGGTAGATATACCAAAAACACATAATACCTGGAAATAAAGCAAGTAACCTATCGGCAATATCATATTGCTGAGAAAAGTCATTTTCAGGCTCTAAATTACCTAACATTGAGCAAGCAGTACGTAAAACATCCATAGGGTGAGACTGCTTGGGAATAAGTTTTAAAACGTTTTTTAAAATACTAGGTAGGTGCCTTAAACCAATAAGCTTTTCAATATAGGTATCTAATTCCTTTTGCGTAGGAAGACGGCCATAATGTAGGAGGTAAGCAACCTCTTCAAATGATGCTTTTTCAGCTAGATCATCAATGGAGTAGCCACGATAATTAAGGCCACTTCCTTTCTGCCCTACTGTAGCAATAGCTGATTGCCCTGCAACAACTCCGGCCAATCCCGCTGTATTAGTAACCATCTTTTTCCTCCATTAATTGATCTAATTGCTTCTCGTAATTATGATACCCTAATACATCATATAATTCGTTTCTTGTCTGCATCATTTTGAGTAGTTTTGCTTGTGTCCCATCTGCTAAAATTGTTTCATAAACTGTTAAAGCGGCTTTAGACATTGCACGAAAAGCGCTTAAAGGATAGAGAATTAATTTTATTCCTGCGTCAGCTAATTCCTCTACGCTAAACATAGGTGTTTTACCAAATTCAGTAATATTTGCTAAAATAGGTACCTTTACAGTTTGGGTAAATTGCCGATAATCTGCCAAACTCGTGATAGCTTCAGCAAAAATCATATCAGCCCCTGTTTCAACATAATATTGTGCCCTTTCAATAGTGGCATCTAGGCCTTCCTGCGCAAAGGCATCTGTTCTAGCTATAATGACGAAATTTTTATCTATGCGAGCATCAACTGCCGCTTTAATTCGATCACCCATTTCAAACTTTGATACTACTTCCTTATTTGGTCTATGTCCGCAACGCTTAGCAAGAATTTGATCTTCAATATGGATAGCAGCAACGCCCGCATTTTCCATAAGCTTTACGGTGCGTGCAATGTTAAAAGCATGCCCCCATCCCGTATCAACATCTACTAATAAAGGCAAAGATGAGGCTTGCACAATTCGTCGAACATCCTCTAAAACATCGGTTAAATTAGTCATTCCTAAATCGGGTAAACCATAAGAGGCATTAGCAACGCCCGCGCCCGAAAGATAAATAGCCGAACAACCCGCTTGCTCGGCAAGCATAGCACAGTAAGCATTGATTGTTCCTACAATTTGTAACGGTGGCTTTGTAGCGACTAACTCACGAAAGATCTTTCCCTTTGAACTAATCATTACCTAGTTCCTTTTAGTCTAGTGAATAAACTTTTTATCATGACATTCAGTTGATAGCAACTTAAAGTTGTAGCTTTATAAATGCAGTAATAAGCCTACTAGATAGAATTTACTAATTTATACTTATTTCTGTTTTAAGCCAAATTTCACTCTATTAAGGTGCACGCTTTTGATAATAAAGATTAATAAAGATATATTAATTAATTTTTAAATAATATCTATTAAATTAGGGGAAATTCAAATTATTCTTTAAGTTATAACTATTTGAAATTGCTTACTTTAAGCCTTCTTGGCATAAAATCATATTCTTAAACCCAAATTAAAGGTAGGCAGGAGCTAAACATTACTTATTTTTCTTAAACTTTTTTATAATTAGGCACTTTAATCTTTTAATCTAAATCTTAATAATATAGCTTATAAAGAATTGATTAAAGTGCCTTTATATTTACAAAAACGACTGGACAATCTTACATTGCAAGTTGGCCTTATCTAGAGGAAACTTCTTTCCACCAGCTTGTTTTAGTTTCTGTCGCCCAATGCTGGTCACGCATGCGAGCAACAAATGCTTCAGTTTTTTCAGGTGTAGAAGACTCTTCAGTAAGCTTAATGCACCAGTCCCAATCACCCATAGTAGACCACATGTGCTCTACACCGTCCCATTTAGCCATAGCATTTATTTCAGACCAAGGCTTATTTGTTTTCATAAAAATTACGCTATTCCATGCTTTCATTTTTATCCTCTTTAAAAATTTAGTAAATTAATAGATGCTGAAGTATATGTTCAGCTTTATTGAGCATAGTCTACTTCTTTTAATTCCGCTAATATTAGCTTGCACTTAACTATAAAATTATTCAAAATGAATAGTTACTACCTTTAGTATTTATTAATGACAAAGGTAATAGCTCAAGTGGAGCATCTTGAATTTTGATGAAAGGATCTATTACAAAAAAAGGACTTCTACTAGTTTGGCTTCTATGGCTCTTCTCTTTGTCTAATTTTAGTAATGCACAAACCGATATAGCTAAAATCTGGAATACCTTAACTATTAATCTTAAACATCAAAATTATCGCTTCTATTTAGAGCCACAACTTCGCCTACAAGACGCACCAAATAAATTAGATCAATTTCTAAATAATATGGGGGTAGGTTATCAAATTACGCCGTCATTGGCCTTGTGGGCTGGAACAACATCACTGATTGTCGGCTCATTGAATATTGCACCTAATAGATCAGAATTTCGCTTCTGGCAACAAATGACATTAATGAAGAACAATAAAAATTATAATTTACATTGGCGAACAAGACTTGAAGAACGTAAACGCGAATTATTTCCAGATTTAAACTATCGATTACGTAACCGTTTAACTGTTAATAAAGTTTTTTATAAATCTTTAGGCTGGGTTTTGGCAAATGAGCTTCTTGTGAATTTAAATAAGCCCATCTGGATTACTACAAAAACACTTGATCAAAATCGCTTTTTTATCGGTATTAGTCAAAAAGCTTCAAAAAATCTTACTGTAGGAATAGGTTATCTGAATCAGTATATTTTTACCACAGAGCCTATTATTGGCCATGTGGCTTCCTTATCTGCTCAGTGGGAAAATAATTAACTAAGAATACTTGCGACTTAGATGACTAATTGCCCCTTTAAATACCATCTACAGTGCCCAGCCATATAAACTCGATTACCCTTTAACTCACAAAATATTTCTCCCTTGCGTTCTAAACCTTGAATGGCAGTTAAATTCGTCTTTCCTAATCGATTAGACCAATAAGGTACTAATACACAGTGTGCTGAGCCTGTAACAGGATCCTCTGCAATATTATGTTTAGGATAAAAACAACGTGAATAAAAATCTGACTCCGTACCTGTACTTGATAAAATTAAACCACGTTTAGATAAACCTGCTAGAACATTTAACTTAACTTGCGCTTGGACAAGCTCCTCCTCAGTATGCAAAATAGCTAGATAATCTAGCTCGCTTTCATAAATTTCAGCTAGCGGTTGATCAATTACCCCTTGGATTAAATCAGGGGTTTTACAATCAAGATAATTTAGCCGTGGAAAATCTAACTGATAGCGATTGTCTTGTTTACTCACCCTAATTGGGCCACTTAGGCTTAGAAATTCAATAGTGTCTTGTGAGCTTTTATTTAATTCAAATAATACAAATCCCGCTGCCAAAGTTGCATGGCCACATAAACTTACTTCACCTTTAGGTGTAAACCAACGGATATAGAGTCCAGCCTCATTTTCAATAATGAAAGCAGTTTCTGAAAGATTATTTTCAGAAGCAATAGCTTGCATCAATTCGTCATTCAACCAATTATCTAGAAGACAAACTGCCGCAGGATTACCATGAAATATTTTATCAGTAAAAGCATCTATTTGAAAAATTTCGATACAATCCACTGCACAACCTCAAAAATTATACATTAACCAGTGTGGCGGAAGATTACCTACCTTAACTAAAATTAGCAAGTTCATTGCACATCTCAGTTTTCTTCATCGAACAATTTGCTCGCAATTTTCAGTTATTTAGCTGTCTTACTGGATCCCGCGAACAAGTCGCGGGACGTAGGGTATATGATTTTTTGTACTTAGTAGCAGATTTAGCTTGGGTGTAGGCCTACCGGGCCGAAACCCAGGTTTCACGTCTTTTTACCCAGGCTACTTGCTGAATACCGCGAACAAGTCGCGGTACGTCGGTAGGTAAATCAGGGGATATCATTAGGTAAGCCATATGCCTACGTACCGCGACTTGTTCGCGGTATCCAGTTGTTTAGAGACTCCTACTTTGTTTATCTTAAATATATGCAGCAGCTTATTAACATAAGCTAACGGAAGTGGTTACGCTGTAAGCTTTAAAACAGAAATTTTATAGGTAAACTAATTAACTAGTCAGTAAGTTTTAGTTAACTGCTATTAAATTTAAATACTTTAAGTAAATCATTATTTTTATAAGGAGTTATGATTAATATTATTTTTGGATGTAATTTTCATATCGATTGGATATACATTGTTAGGTTCTTTTTCAATTAAAGGTTCTATTAAATTTTTCAGATTTTGTAAGGCTAACTTAGGATTTTCCTCACTTTCTATACTTTGTTTCAAAAATGTAGAGTGCTGTTTAATTACCTGAATTACCTCTTTCATTAAAAGAAAGTCTAAGTTAATTAACTTCGTAAAAAGAGTATGAAATAAACCTAATAATTTTATATAATTATCTTCTTGGACTGGAACAAATTGCTCACTAATTTCACAATGATGCTCTTTTATAAATTGAGCAATTTGATTATAGGTTACTTGTAACTGTTGAGCTAAGGCCTGTTCAAATTCTTTATTAGAAAATAGACTAGCTTGATAAGCCATATTTTTACAATTTTCTTTTTTATAAAATGCTATTAATTCTTTTTTAGTTGCACGCTGTAATGTTAAAGAAGAGATCATTAGCTTAAATTGATTGCGTAAATGAGCATCATTTATGATATGTACTGCTTTATTAACCTCTACACCACTACTTAAGGTTTCACAGATATAAAATAGAAGTTTTTGTAATTCTATTTCTTGGCAAGTAGTAGGTGAAGCTTTAAAAATTGCTGTATTAACTGCTTCAGATAAATACCCCATTGCTACTTCTTTAGCTGAGAAAAAGCCATAATGGTAACTCCATGAAAATTCTTCATTATTAACAAGTTCAGTAAGCACAGGCTTTAATAATTGATAAATTTTCTCTACGGGCTCTGCATGAATCGGAAAATTAATTTCCAGAGGAGGAATAGCTACTTTTTTAGCTAAACGCCCTATTTCTATAAGCTCATCTTCCTGTTTAGCAAATGGTTTACTAGGGTTTAATTGCCCTTCACGCAACAGGCGTAAATATTGCCCTAATGTCCATACTTTCATAATAAACTCCTTTTATACCTTATTCTAAAAGTATAGAACAATCTAGTTAAGCATTGCTTTAAGTAGAAAACGAGCAGGAGCTAAAGCACGAATAAAAGAAGAGGGCATGATAGCAGGCTTATTAGTAATTAAAGCGCTAAGCCAAGCAGCACAGAGAGGTATACTTGTTAACCCTCGTGAGCCAAAGCCTGTAAATATATATAATCCTGGATAATAACCTCCCCATACTGGTAGCCAGCGCTTAGGATCTTTTCCAAGTGGAGCAAAGTATTGTTTAAAGACTTCTTCATTAGGTAATGGACCTACAAGCGGAAAATAATCGGGCGTAGTGGCACGTATACCTTGCCAATCAGCAACAACTACAGTAGGTATTTTTAAGTTAGGTAACAGGCTATTTAATTTATTTAAATTTAATTCGTTTTCAGCTTGCCTATCTTCTACACATAACTTATTTGGATGGTAAGTAGCTCCTACTGCATGTCTAGCATTATGTCTAGGCAAAATATGACCTAAACCACAGATAGGCAAAGCTAATGTTGCTAATTCTGGATTTGTCTGCAGCAAAGTTACTTGCCCGTAGGTAGGCTTTAGGGGTAAAAATGAAGTTTCACGAAATTGCCTAGCTTGATACCCGTTTGCAATAACCACTGTTTCGGCACTAAAGTCTTCACAATGCCAAGCATTCTTCTCATAAAATAAGCTATTTACTGCACAATTATTAATGGGATGGATATGCGTATTTTCAGTTAGTACTTGACATAATGCTTTACTATTTAACCAGCCTGATAGTGGTAAGAGTAGAGATGTATAAGGAATATTTATACCTGCATACCGTGACGTATCCTTTTCATCCATTAGCCTACCTAACTCAGGATAATAAGCTAGTACATGAGTATTAATTTTATTAAGTGCTTCTTGCTCTTTATCATTATAACCAAGTTGTAGTATGCCTTGTAATTCACCAATAGAATGATTTATTAATATATTTTTATAAAAATTATGAGCATATAAATAAGTAGTTAGCATAAAACTAGCTATTAAAGAATGGTAAGCTGAAAGTTGAGGATATAAAATAGCTTGTGTATTACCCGATGCTTCGCTGCCTAAATCTGGTTGTTTATCAAGTAAAAATACTTCTTGCCCCTTATTTGCCAAGAAATGAGCAAGAGTACATCCTGCCAAACCACCACCTACTACTATAACTCTGTTATTTGCTTTTCTTTTTATACGTGGCATATACCATGGCGTTTGCTTAACCTTAGCATGCTTTTGTGCCTGGTTATAACATGCAGATAAAACTTCCCCCTCGCTTATTTTAAGGCTAAAGCCTACTTCTTCTAAATTAGTTTTTATATCCCTACCAGTATTTATACAGGCAAGTGTTGCTTTAAGTTTAGATAAAAGTGCTACAGAATTAAAAAATTCGCTGCGATCTTCTGAGGATTTAAGATTAATTTGTTTAAGAAACCATGCATCTATCGCATACTGACGCAACATTGGTTCTAAATCCTTTGCACCGCAAATTATCAATTTTTGAAAACAAGTATTAATTTCCCCTATCATTAAGATTAAATTGATTCTACCTTGCTCGAAACTTAGATAATGAAAGCCTGGTGTCAGTATTGGATATGCTGCTAATAATAATGTAGTCTGCGCCCTAAATTGAGGGAAGTGACTTAAAATTTTTGCTAAGTCTGCTTTTTCTAGAGGCTCTGCTTCACTACAAAGATAGTAAAGCGAGGCATTTGCAGGCGCAAAGTCTAGCCAATGTTGCCAGCTTAATAGAAAAGTAAGCCCCGCTTGAAAACTAGTATCGGCTAAGGTGAAATAGTTATTCTCTCTACAATTTAATTGTTGCCAGCGTTGGACAAGATTATTGTTAGAAAGATAAGCATGTTCCCTACCTAATTGAACCTCCCAAGGCAAACAGTATAAATTATTTTCCTTGGTATAAGGCAGTTCATTATACCAAGTTAATTTAAGTGTATTTATGGGCTTAAAAAAACGACTCAAATAACAACCTTAAAAATTTTTATGCAGCCAATAATGATACATCATTTTGCATACCTTGTTTCTTATCATTCATCCATTTCTTTATAATAGGAGATATTAAACATAAACAAAGACTTGCTGTAATCGCTATAGATCCTAAAATTAAAAAGACATGGCTATAACCTGCATTAGTTACTAAAGGATTTACGGTATTTTGGCCTACGGTCATCCAGTTAGAGCTATAGCTTGATAAGGTTGCACCGACTCCGGTAGATAGCATCCAAATTCCCATCATAACACCTTGAAGCGAGCTAGGTGCTAAGGCACCAACCATCGCATAGCCAATAGGCGAAATAAGTAGCTCTCCTGCACTTTGTAATACAAAACTTAACACTATCCATTCGGGGCCTACTAATCCTTGTGCATTAGCATTAGCAATGCCGATGGGTAAAATAGCAAAAGCAGCCCCAATTAAGAAAAGTGCAAATGAAAATTGCATAGGGATATTAATATAGAATCCACGTGCTCGCATGCGAGTAAATAAAGCACTTAATAAAGGCCCACCTAATACGATACAAATAGTATTAATGTTTTGAAACCATTGTGGTGGAATAGTGAGCATTAACCAATGTCGTTGCACATTATGATCGATAAAATGGGTTAACCCCATAGGGCCAATTTGATAAAGCATCCAAAATACAATTCCAACAATCATTAATATACTAAAAGCAAATATCTTTTCGCGTGCTTCCTTTTCAGGCTGCTTAAATGCTAACAAATAGGTAACACCAACCATAGCAAGCCCGGTAAGAAGTACTAACTTATTGGCGAGATCAGCAAAATGTAGTAAGGGTGTTAAAATAAAAGGCAAGCAAATAACCATTAACAAACCTTTTAACGAAGAACGAATTTGCCCGCGCTTATCAAGTTGCGCAAAAATACTATATTTATCAGCTAAAGCATGCCAAAAATACAAGCAAATTAGCAACGCGGCTAAATTGCCAATGCTACTTAGCAAGAACAAACGATGGTAATTATGCAAAAGTTGAAAATACCCACTTAAACTAAAACCAGCAAAAAAACCGATATTCATACCAGCGTAATTATAAAGGAACGCACTTTCTCGTCTTACATCTTCAGGCTTAAAGCGTTGCGTTAACATACAGTTTAAACAAGTTACGTTTAAGCCTGCTCCAGTAAGAAAAGCAGCTAAACCGTAATACAAATAATCTATTTGAACAAAGGCAAGTAATAAACAACCTATAATTTGAGCTATCATGCCAACACAAAATAGAGCTCGGTAAGAAAAAAATCTTCCACCCCAATAGCCTCCTAAAAGGTGTAGGGCAAAATTAAATGCGACGAAAACGCCCATAATGCTATTAGCATATTGAGTCGTTAAATGTAGGGGGCCAGTCATATAAAGCACAAGTGTTGAATATAAAACACTAAAGCTTAAAGTTGAGAAAACTTGAATACAAAAAAGTGCAAAAATACTTTGAGAAAAAAAGCTACCCAATGCTTTATTGCTATCTTTTGCTGACATTTAATGCTTCCTCTGGTTAGCCATAATCATGACTATGCCATGCAATTTTTTAACTGTCTATGTTGACATTTAAGTTAGTAGTCAAAGTCATGTATTTTTGTAAAAGATAACTCATTTTATTTACAAAATGACATTAATAAAGCATATTGCTATATTTTAAACAAATTTTAAATTTTGTTATCACGTTTAAAGAATATTTTAATAAAGGTTATCTACATGCACAAAAGAATATATTTATCGGGTATTGAAAAAAAGCCCGGAAAGTCCTTTGTCTCGTTAGGAATTGTTGCTATTTTACAAAAGCATTATTCTTTGCAGTGTGTAAAATTATTTAAAGAATTAAATAATAATCAAACCTCACTTTTGGAAAGTATTAGCCATAACACTATCGCGCCGATTATGACAGTCAACCAAGCTATCGATATGATGCGAAGCGCACCAGATGTTTTATTCTCAACTATTTTTGAAACCATTAAAGATAATAAAGATTATGAAATTACCTACTTAGAAGGCAGTGACTTTGAAAGCGATAGTGATGTTTTCGAATATGAATTAAATTTAACATTAGCTGCGCAATTAAATTGCGAAATTATTCTTACAATTTCAGCTAAAGATAGAACTTTAAACCATACCTTATCAGTTATTGCAACCGCGCTAGAGATAAGCAAACGTAATCATGCACAGGTAATTGGAATTATTGTTAACCGTATTGCTCTTAAAGATGAATTTAAAGCTTATGAGCTTTTTAAAAACCACTTTCCTCATTTAACTTTCATTATTATTCCTGAATTTGACAATTTAGCCAATCCATCCATGCAAGAAATTGCTCAAAAATTAAATGCCATTATTGTTTGTGGGAAAGACGAATTACACCGCCCGGCAAAACAATTTACTGTCGCTGCCAAAACAATTGGTAATTTTTTAGAATCAAGGCTTAAGCGTGATGGAATGTTAATTATTACACCAGACGATCGCATCGATATTTTACTAGGCTCATTGCTAGCTGATCAGTCAAGTTTTTATCCTAAAATAGCTGGAATTGTCCTTACAGGGGGTGAAATGCCTGGCAAAACAATTCGGGAAATCATTTCAGGCTTAGAGCGCCCTTTCCCTGTCTTATTAACCACACATCATACTTATGAAACAGCTACCTTATTATTTTCTGCCAAATTTAGCTTAACTAAAAATAATACGACTAAAGTTAAAAATGCCATTGAAGCTATGGAAACCTATCTCTCCCCTCCTATTTTAAAATTAATTAGTCAAGCGCAGAAAATTTCTGGGCTAACCCCTGCTATTTTTTTACATGAGTTACTTAATAAAGCAAGAGCAAATAAGCGCCATATTGTTTTACCTGAAGGAGAGGATTCGCGTATTTTAATTGCTGCAGATTACCTACTTAAACGAAATGTCGTTAGAATTACTTTACTGGGTAATAAAGAAAAAATTAAATTATTAGAACGGCGCCTGCAACTTGACTTAAGTCACGCTCAAATTATTAATATTGAAGAGTCGGAAAAAAAGCCCTATTATGCAAAGCGTTATTGGCAGCTTAGACAGCATAAAAATGTTAACTTACCTATTGCTTTGGAGCGAATGGCTGATGTTAATTATTTTGCTGCCATGATGGTTTACTCTGGCGATGCTGACGGAATGGTTTCAGGTGCTGAACATACTACAGCAAGTACGGTAAGACCTGCGTTAGAAATTATTAAAACTAAACCCGATATAACAAAAGTTTCGTCTATTTTTATTATGTGTCTACCAACTCGTATTTTAATTTATGGTGATTGTGCCATTAATCCTGAACCTGATAGTCAAACACTCGCTGAAATTACAATACAAGCAGTAGAAATTGCTAAACAGTTAGGTATTGAGCCTAAAGCTGCACTTTTATCTTATTCTTCAGGTAACTCTGGAAGCGGAAAAAGTGTTGATAAAGTTATTGAAGCTGCCGAGATTCTTCACCAAAATTATCCACATATTCCGGTTGAAGGGCCAATGCAATATGACGCTGCAGTGGATATGGATGTTGCTGCCAAAAAGCTTCCTGGTTCTAAAATTGCAGGCCAGGCGAATGTTTTAATTTTTCCTGATTTAAATACAGGAAATAATACCTATAAAGCAGTTCAACGTGAAACTAAAGCATTAGCTATAGGGCCAATTCTCTTGGGCTTAAATAAACCTGTTAATGATTTAAGTCGAGGTTGTACCCCACAAGATATAATCAACACTATTTTAGTGACTGCGTTGCAAGCAGAGGGTAACTATGAACTATAACCAAATAAGCAAGCAAGATTGCATTCTAACGATTAATGCTGGCAGCTCATCGATTAAATATAAAGTGTTTAGGCCCCAAAACCTTAATATACCTTTAATATCAGGAATAATTGAGGGCATTGCTGAAAAATCAGGCCATTGGCATCACCATGCTAAGCAACAAGCGCAGTGGAGCCATCAGTTTATTAATCATGAAAAAGCATTTGAAGCTTTAGATAAACAATTAAAAAAAGACTTAGTTGATGAAATTATTATTGGTGTAGGTCATCGTGTTGTGCATGGTGGGCAACATCTTTGGCAACCAGCGATTATTACGCCTTCAGTACTTAAAGAAATTAAAGCTTTAGCTAAATTAGCGCCGCTTCATAACCCAATTAATGCAGCTGGTATTGAATATGCGCAATCGCATTTTAAAGAAGCAGTTCATGTTGCTATCTTTGACACAGGCTTTCATCATACCATGCCAGAGCATATTCAAACCTATGCTATAGATAAACTAGTAGCTCAAAAGTTTAATATTAAACATTATGGCTTTCATGGCATCAATCATGAATTTGTCAGTTATGAAACAGCACAATTATTAAAAAAACCACTTTCAGCATGTAATTTTCTTTCGCTACACCTAGGCAATGGCGCAAGTGCCTGTCTTGTAAAAGCAGGGAAATCATTTGATACCTCTATGGGCATGACACCCTTAGCAGGGCTAGTAATGGGAACACGTTGTGGCGACATAGACCCTGCTATTGTACTTTTTTTACAAGAACAAGGCTTAGATTTATTAGCTGTTAATACTCTGCTTAATAAACAAAGTGGCCTTAAAGGAATTACGAATGAAAATGATATGCGTGCTATTTTAGAACGTTACGAAATGGGAGATGAAAGCGCTATACTGGCACTAGATATCTATGTTTATGCCATTCAGAAAATAATTGGTGCCTATTTAACTCAAGTAAGTAAATTAGATGCATTAATTTTTACTGGAGGCGTTGGCGAAAATGCAGCCTTTATTCGTGATAAAATTGTCTCCCCCTTAGCTCATTTAAATTTTAAATTAGATAGGCAATTAAACCATGCAGAAAAACAAAACTCATGTTATTTAATTACTAAATCAGGGATTCCCATTGTAATTGCTCCAGGAAATGAGGAAAAATGGATAGCTAGAAAAGTCGCCGAAAAATTAAATGTTTAAAGATTTAAAATTAGATTTGTAAATTTTTACCTAAGATATCAATTTAAGAACCC
The DNA here is from genome assembly GCF_048541585.1 of Legionella sp. D16C41. Lineage (NCBI taxonomy): Bacteria > Pseudomonadati > Pseudomonadota > Gammaproteobacteria > Legionellales > Legionellaceae > Legionella > Legionella sp. D16C41. The sequence continues at coordinate 2,035,167 of NZ_CP183303.1, forward strand.
TGTTATTTTGCGTAGGCTAAAATCTATCTTCATATTTACACTGTGCCGACCTAAAAATAGATTCCCGCCTACGCGAGAATGACAACAGGAAAATCTATCTTATTATTTACATTCTTTGACAACTCTGCCATTTCTGAGTAGCCTAAAATCTATTTCAATACTTGCACTATGCCAGCCTAAAATAGATTCCTACCTACCCTGGAATGACAGTATGAAAAGCTGTCTTACTATTTTACTGTTTAAGAATCCTGTCATTTCTGCGTAGCTTAAAATCTATTTCAATACTTGCACTGTGGCTACTTAAAAATAGATACCCGCCTGCGCGGGTATGACAGGGCTTTTCTTAAGTCGGCCTATTTAATTGTTCAAATAAACTAATACGATACAGCTTAAACATGCTGTCATTTCCGCGCAGGCGGAAATCCATTCTTAGACTGGCACTGAGCCTATATAAAAATAGATACCCGCCTGCGCCGGTATAACAGGGCTATTTTTAAATTGATGTAGCTGATGTGTTTAAACGTTTTTTGTATAAGCCATAACACTCTCATTTAAGAACTTTGTCATTTTGCGTAGGCTAAAATCTATCTTCATATTTACCCTGTGTCGACCTAAAAATAGATTCCCGCCTACGCGGGAATGACAGCAAGAAAATCTATCCTATTATTTACATTCTTTGACAACTCTGCCATTTCTGCATAGCTTAAAATGTATTTCAATACTTGCACTGTGCCGACCTAAAAATAGATTCTCGCTTGTGCGGATATGACGAGGCTTTTTCTTTAGTCGACCTACTTAATTATTAATATAACCTAATACGATATAGCTCAAACATGCTGTCATTTCCGCGCAGGCGGAAATCCATCCTCAGACTGGCACTGAGCCTATATAAAAATAGATTCCCGCCTGCGCGGGAATGATAGAAGTTTTGTGCAGGTGGAAATCTTTCTTCATACTGGCACCAGGCCCAAATAGAAATAGATACCTGATGGCACGAGAAAGACAGCGCTGGTTTTAAATTTTGACGCCATTAAGGGTGCACATAAATTAGATCGATCCAGCTTAAAAGCTCTGTCATTTCCGCGTAGGCGGAAATCTATTTCGATACTTGCAACTGACCAATATAAAATAGATTCCCGCTTAGGCGGGAAGGACAGGACTGTTCTTAAGTTAATACGATTAGTTGATTATTCCTTTCACCAGCACTAAAAACCTCTTATGAACCCTTAGATTTATTGTTGGCTTACCCTGCTTAACTCGTCTAGCCAATAAGTAGAAGCTGGTAACGTATCCCATGGATTAGGCATAATATCTGGTGTGATATACACCCAACCTGCATGTCTTTGTTTACTCAAACTTATGGCATTATTTAAAGCATTATAAGGCGTAGTATGGATTAAATGCCAAAAATGCGAGGCAGGATATTTTGTCTCCCAACCACTAATATTCCACTTAACATAAGTATTATAATCTGCTTCAAAGGTCACTAAAATATCAGCGGTATTGATATAACACTCTGCTACATTAGTTCCAAAATTTACTACAGTGATGCCTTTACCCCCTTTAGCTTTAACAGAATTATTTAGATTTCTATAGTAACTTTGCTTACTGCAATCGGCAGAAAAACCCTCATCAAAAAAAATACCGTCTACCTGATACCAATTATAATATTTAATAATATCCCTTTTAACATCTGTAAGGCTGCGATTACCATAACTGGTATAGACATAACCTAAAACTGCTTGACCAGAGTTATGATTCCGAGCCACTTGCTCAGCATAAGCGGCATTTTTTGCAGTTCCAGGTCCACTAGAAGGATTAATTAGGACAATATTCGCTGTCGGTGCGCCCTGAATTAATTGATCCCAATAGCAATTATTTGTACCTGTACAAGGATAAAAATAAGATGGAACAGCAATTTTTTGCCCTGTGCTATCAGCGCACTTTGAATTAGCTGGGTATGCAAGAGTCATCTTTGTTAATGAAGATATTCCTGCAGGTGACTCAACCTGATAAAGATAATCTAAACTGCCTGCACAATTTTGATTAGGAAGAATATCTTCACGTGCAACCACCCAAGTTTTAACATTATTTGCAGTAACTGGAATTGATTTAATTGGACTCCAATTCCAACCAGGCCCTATATATTTATAAAGCATTTGGTTTTCGATTAAGTAATTAGCCATCAAACCACCTTGTGGAAAACCGCTATTTTGCTGATGATCTACATCAAGATAAACGCGATAAAAATTTTGTGGTATGGTTACTTCATAGGAGAAAGTAAAAGTATTAGGATCTGCACTAGCTTTAGAATTAATAATTAAATTATCTGCTAAAGGAAAAGACCATAAAGAATTTACGTAAAAAAACAAAGAAATAATACTAATTTTTTTTAAACTCATTTTATATCCTTATTCTATTTAAAGTCCTTTAAAATTAACTTTAAAATTTTTTTAATCAAAAAAACAGTATAAATGAGTTGAATTAATTTATAAAATTAATTTATATCGAGGATAAAAAAAATAAATTTATCCTTGATATAAATTTTAAGTAATTAATTGATTAAATTTGATTTTTTAAATCATTAAATACCTTTTCTGCAGCAGCTAAAGTTAAGCGAATTTCTTCTTGACTATGTGCACTTGAAATAAATCCAGCTTCATACATAGATGGGGCAAAATAAACACCTTCTTTTAACATCTTATGGTAGAAACTTTTAAATAACTTTTCATCAGAAGCAGCAACGTCCTGATAATCCCAAATTTCTGATTTCTGTGTAAAACAAAAACCAAACATACCACCTAGAGATGCCTGCCAAAAAGAAATATCAAAAGCCTGCGCTAGCTCAGCCAAGCTTGTCATAAGCAACTCTGCATGTGACGCCAATTTATCATAAAATCCTGGCTTTTCTATCTCACTTAAAGTTGCAAGTCCTGCTGCCATGGCCAAGGGATTACCTGATAAAGTACCAGCTTGATAAACACTGCCTTCTGGTGCTAAACAAGCCATAATTTCTGCGCGTCCACCAACTGCACCCACAGGCATTCCACCGCCAATAACTTTACCCAATGTGGTAATATCTGGCTTGATATTAAAGAGCGATTGAGCGCCTCCAAGCCCTACTCTAAAACCTGTCATGACCTCATCAAAAATTAATAAGGATTGATAAGCATCACATAAATTACGCAGGCCTGCTAAGAATTCTGGCTTAGGTTGCACAAAACCCATATTACCAGCAACAGGTTCTATAATAATTGCGGCAATGTCCTTAGGATATTGTTTAAATAAAGCTTCTACTTGATTTAAATCGTTAAAATTAGCTGTTAAAGTATGTTCCGTGATACTTGGTGGAATTCCAGGTGAAGCAGGAATGCCTAACGTTAAAACACCAGAACCAGCTTTTACTAATAAGCTATCATTATGACCATGATAACAACCATTAAATTTAATAATTTTACTTTTTTCTGTATAACCGCGAGCTAAACGAATAGCTGTCATTGTAGCTTCAGTACCAGAATTAACCATTCTTATTTTTTCAATAGAAGGCATTAGGTTAATTATTTTTTGGGCTAATTTAACTTCAAGCTCTGTTGGCGCTCCAAAACTCATGCCTTGGTGTAATACTTCCTCAACAGCTTGAATAACTTTAGGATGGCAATGACCTAAAATTAAAGGTCCCCAGGAGCCGACATAATCAATATATTGATTATTATCTACATCAACTAAATAAGCTCCTTTACCCTCTTTAAAAAAAATAGGATTACCACCAACCCCTTTAAAAGCCCGCACCGGAGAATTAACGCCACCAGGTATTACTGATTGAGCTTGGATAAATAAACTTTCAGAATTAGACATAAATATACTTCCTACTATTATTATGTTCTTAGTGTACTCAATTTAACAAGCTGTATAAAGTATAAATTTAATACAAATTAATCATTCGTCTTTACAATGCTTTATTCAGCCGGCAAAATTACCTTTTTTTTAAATTTGAGATACCTTATGCAAGACTATAAACGCTATATTTGCGTCATCTGTGGTTTTATCTATGACGAAGCAGAAGGCTGGCCTGAAGATGGTATTGAGCCAGGTACACGCTGGGAAGATGTACCTGAAAATTGGTTTTGTCCAGATTGTGGAGCGGGAAAAGAAGATTTTGAAATGATAGAAATTGAATAAAATCAATTTTATGGCTCATACTAAACTGCAGCGCCTATTGACATATTTTGCAGTCGTTTAGCAAAAACGGCTGCTTTTTACTAAAAGGGCTTTACCACCACTAATAAAACAATCCCAACTAATAACAGTGTGGGAACCTCATTAAATATCCGAAAAAATAGGGCTACACGACAATTAGTCTCGCTAGCAAAACAACGTAGAAAATGGCCACAGCTTAAGTGATAAAGCCAAGTTAGAATAACTAAAGTTAATTTAGCGTGCATCCAAGGCGCCTGTAGATAATATGATGGGTTAAAAGTAATAAGCCAGATACCTAAAATAGTTGTAAGTAAAGCAGCAGGCCAAGTAATACCATAATAAAGACGTCTTTCCATTACTTTAAAACGGTTATTACTTATTTTATCAGTAGCCTCAGCATGATAAACAAATAAACGTGGTAAATAAAAGAGTCCTGCAAACCAGGCAACCATAGCAATAATATGAAATGCTTTAACGACTAACATAGTAAGAAATCACCTAATAATATCAACATAAGAGAATTTTTATGTAAGTTGGCTGTGGCCTAATGGCGCTGCCTTAAGGCATTTTGACTCACTCTACGTCCCGTGGCTTGTCCGAGGGATCCAGGAATCTCGGCCGAGGATTAAAGCTCTGGACCCCGTGGACAAGCCACGGACGTAGGCTAGAGTCTTAATGCAGCCATTAGCCGTGGCCCAACATTTACATAGCTATTGTTAAGCCAAGACCTAACTTACATTAAGCTTAAATTAACACTGTTAAGGGATCACCTAATGGTGTCAACTTAAGAATTCTGTCATTTCCGCGTAGGCGGAAATCTATCTTAATACTTACTATGCCGACATAAAAATAGATTCCCGCCTACACGGGAAAGACAGAGCTATTTCTAAACTGCCCCCATTAAGCGAGCCCCCCTTACAAAATCTAATCTTTCAAGATTTAAGATACCCTGTTCTATTAACTAACCCAGTTACTCTTTACGCTTTTGACGTCTTTTCCGTGAGCGTCTAAGCAAATTTAAACCTTCAACGCCTAATGAAAATCCCATTGCAAAATAAATATAGGCACGCGGAATATGAAATTTAAAACTATCAGCAACTAAAACCATACCAATTAAAATTAAAAAACTTAATGCTAACATCTTCACAGTAGCATGTTTATCAATAAATCGACTTACAGACTCACTGGCATAGATCATTACTAAAATTGCGCAGGTTATTGCTATAGCCATTACCCATAATCGCGATGTTAAACCTATTGCTGTTAAAACACTATCAAGAGAAAAAACAATATCCATAATACCAACTTGCATAACAACACCATAAAAAGTTACTGATTTATGCTTCATTTCTTTGATATCATCAGCATCATCATCAACCTCATGTCTAATTTCTTGGGTTGCTTTAGCAATTAAAAAACCGCCACCTATAAATAAAAATAAATCTCTTATTGAAGGCTCAAAACTCCCAATATGAAATAAAGGCATTGTAAGCTTAACCAGCCATACTGCAGAAGCAAGTAAAGCGAGACGAGTTATCCAAGCAAAAGTAAGACCCCAACGTCTGGCACTGCGCCGTTGTGCAGCTGGTAATTTCTCAGTTAAAATGGATAAAAAAACCAAGTTATCTATGCCTAGAACAATTTCAAGAACAATTAAGGCACATAAACTTAAGAAAATATCAATCAAATCCATGTTTTAACCTCTAAATTAACCATCCATTAGACTTCTTTAAATTGCTAATAGCTAAGTTTAGTAACCATAAAAGCTGGCTTAATCTATACATTGAGTACCTAAGGATTTAAGCACTACCATATTTTAACAATTGCTGATTTAGTAGTGTAACAAGAAGCTTATTAATTTTTTAAATAAGAAAAAAGTTAACAATAACCTCATCTATAGTCTTTATGCAATAATAATTAATTTATAAAACAAGTGGGAAGAGTTTCACATTATTTTAATATTGGCTATAATACAGTCCGTTATACCTACTGTGAGTATTGCCAATAATTAAGTTAATTAAAAAGCTATTACGTAAATCTCGGGGCAAGCATGTGCCCGCAGAAGCTAATTATATTATTCCTCGTAATCAGCATAATATATCAAAAACTGATATTAGTACCAACGCACTGAAAGTACTAAACCGCCTTAACAGCGCCGGTTTTCAAGCTTATTTAGTCGGTGGAAGTGTTAGAGATTTGCTCTTAGGTAAATCACCTAAGGATTTTGATATAGCTACTAATGCGACACCTAACGAGATTAAAGCGTTATTTAGAAACGGTAGAATTATTGGCCGTCGTTTTAAATTAGTTCATATTATATTTCATCGTGACATTATTGAGGTAGCAACCTTTAGAGGAACTAGCGAAAACGATAAGCAAGTGCAAATGACTAATGAGCGTGGGATGCTTATCCGAGATAACGTTTACGGTACAATAGATCAAGATGCTTGGCGTCGTGATTTCACTATTAATTCGCTTTATTACAGTATTGATGATGCAGCTATTGTTGATTTTACCGGCGGTGTAAAAGATATTCAGGATCGTACATTACGCATTATTGGTGAGCCAGAAATTCGTTATCAAGAAGATCCTGTTAGGATGTTAAGGGTCATTCGTTTTAGTGCAAAATTACATTTTAATCTAGCAGCAGATACAGCCGCTCCCCTAGAAAAACTTAGCTCGTTAATTTTACATGTTTCTAGCTCTCGTTTATTCGATGAAATGACTAAACTTTACCAGTGTGGCGAGTCAGAAACAGTACAACGCCTACTAATAAAATATGGATTATTTGAGCACCTTTTTGCGCAGACTCATGCCCTATTTGATAGCCAGTATCCTATTAAAGCTTTTTTAGGCGTTGCGCTGGAAAGCACCGATGCTCGTGTTCATGAAAACAAACCTATTACACCTGCTTTTTTATTTGCAGTTTTATTATGGTTTCCTTTACTCAACCGAGCAGCCAGCCTGCAACGTGAAGAACAACTCCCGCCTCTACCTGCTTTAGAAAAAGCCATGTCACAAGTTATTAGCGAACAAAATAAAGTCATTGCTATTCCTAAACGCTACAGCCAAGTCATGCGAGAAATATGGCTTCTCCAATTTCGCTTTCCTAAACGTTGGGGCGGCCGGGCTATTAATTTATTAAAGCATCCCCGTTTTCGAGCGGCTTATGATTTTTTATCGCTTCGAGCCTTAGCAGGTGATGAATCACTTGATTTAGCTAAGTGGTGGACTACCTTCCAAGAAGCTGGCGAAGAGGAACAGCTACAAATGATTGCTAAACTCCCTACACCTACAAGCCATAAATCAAAACGAAAGAAAAAACAACAAACATCATCATGATCTTATGTTATTTAGCGTTAGGAAGTAATTTAAATTCACCTCAACGCCAACTTAGATTAGCTATTCAGCGTCTTCGTACCTTACCAAATACTTATATTATCAAGGTAGCGCCCTTTTATTCTAGCCACGCTTGGGGCAGAAAATCGCAGCCAAATTTTTATAATACTGTAGTAGCTTTGTTAACAACATTACCGCCCGAAAAATTACTAATAGCATGCCAAAAAATAGAATCTACCCAAGGTAGAGTACGAAGGATTAAATGGGGTGCAAGAACTATAGATATTGATATCTTACTTTATGGTAGTCGAGTTATTAAAAAGCCTTCTCTTATTATTCCGCACCCACAATTACTTTATCGTGACTTTGTTATTACTCCATTACTTAAAATTGCGCCCTACGCTAGATTACCTAATGGAGAACTTATCTATGATAACTTAGCTCAAGAACAGGTTTGCAAAACAATTAAAAGTTGATAATTTAATTTTACCCACTTAACTCGGTTTAATCTTTATTAATATTGGCAAAATTTAAACTCGAACATAAAGTTAATTTATTAAATTTATAGACTTATTCAGGAACAGGTACATCAAAACCATTTAATGTAAGACATACCATACAATAAAGGCCAATTAGGTAAATTAACTCAAAAGTTCCTTCTTCACCAAAATGCGCTAAGCTCTGGTTATACAGCAATTCAGGCAATATCCCACCGCTAAGCAACGAAGAAGTAAGATCATAAGCTAATCCTTCGTCTGTATCTAAATCAAAATTAGGTCGCTGCCCTGCGACAATAGTTGAAATAACTTTATCATTTAAGCCACGCGCTTCAGCCATTAAAATATGCGCATATAATTCATAAGGTGCATGGAATTTTGCCCCTACAGCAAGGATTGCTATTTCTCTAACAGGTTTTGGCAGTACAGGTGACATTGAAAGGGTTTTAACTAATTCCCACATAGGAGCACCAAATTTTGGAAATTTTAACCAGGGATTCCAAGGCCCAATTAAAGCACCGCTATCACTTATCGCCTTAAAACCTTTAAAATTTGTTTCAATTCCTTTCTTCATATCTTGATAGAGGGCTTTCTGTTCCTCTGAAAGCTCGTTAGGATTTGTGGTAGTTAAACGCATTATTTACCTCCTTTTAAATTTAAAAATTAAGCTAAATGCTTAGCATTCAATAACCTTATAAAGTAATTTTAAGAAATTCAGTATTTATTACTTAATAAAATAGTATAGCTACCGACATTAAAATAATCTGATCTAAAAACTCAAAATGAGGATAAATAATTAACGAATTAATATAAATTTGCTTAAATAATAAATTTTTTATTAAACTAAAAATTTACTCAACCTAGGCTGCTTTAAGATGTAACAAAATATTTTAACTTCTAACAATAAGGAAAAGTATGAAAAAGATATGGCTTGCAATGGGATTGTCCCTTACTTTGAGTGAGGGCATGGCCAGCCCTGTAGTAACTGTGCCACAACCAACCACATGTATTTCAGCCAACTTCAGTTCAACTGGCAGTAGTTCCTGGAAAACAATTTCATTAAAATTAACTAATAACTGTGATCAAGCAGTTGATTTTCAAAATTCAACGATCACTTTTACTACAACAAGCAATCTTAATAATGCTGACTTTTGGGGTAATTTCCCGCCTTTATCCTATCCTATTAACTCTTTAAAAATCACCTCACAAGCTCAAGGCAATGGCACCTATTTAGATTCTCTATCATTACAGTTTCCGACTTACAATGGAGCCAATAGCATTTTACCAAAAGGCAGCTCGTTTACTCTTATTTATGGTGCACCAAAAGCTGATTACACGAGCAACAGTGTTAAAGTTTATTTAGGATCACCACTTGCCACAGGAGCGATTAGTTTAACGAGTACCTCTCCTAAGCCAGCTAATGTTAGTCAACCTTATGCTTTAGTTAATATTACTTTAAACGGTCAAACAGTTAGTACCGCACAATTAGCTTGGTTTGGGCAACAGACAATATCAGGCTTAGCCGCAGGCACCTATGTTATTTCACCACTGAGTGTAACGGATAGTAATGGGGTTGTTTATCAAGGTAGCGCTAGTCCTAGCACGGTTACAGTGACTGCTAATAACACCGTTCTCTCAAGTATTAGTTATGCAGCGCAAGCCAATACAGGTGCGATTAATATTAAACTCCAAGCCTTACCTAGCCAATTATCAGGCTATACTGCAACACCCACTGTAACCCTTACTCGAGCAGATAATCATAGTTCAACTACGGCAGCAGTTAAGTGGAATGCTACTACTACGGTCAATCAATTAGTAAGTGGTGTTAGTTATACCTTTTCTACTCCCGCAATTAGCTATAATGGGTATAACTGCATTCCAAGCTTTACACCTACCTCAGCAACGGCGGCTGCTTCTGCACCAACTGTACAACTAACTTATAGTTGTTCACAAGTCGCTGTAGATAATGTTTCAGTCAGAATTACTGGCGCTCCAGCTACTACTTCCTCTGTAAAAGTAACTTTCACACCACCAGGTAATGCAGCCCCAGTAAGTCAGACCATTTCTTTATCTAATGGTTCAGGCTCAGGCTCAGTACAATTGAGTGATGGCGTTATTTATACTGTAAGTGCCACGACAGTAAATGGATATACAGTAAGTTATTCACCTCAGCCATTAACCGCTTCTGCAAATGCTACTGAAGTAATAACTTATAAACAAAACTCTACTAATAGTGGCGGTAGAATTATTGCCTATTTACCTGGCTGGAAAACCCCACCCTCCGCCACTGCCATTGCTAATGCAGGCTATACACATGTATTAATAGCGTTTGGCGTGTTTAGTACTACAACACCTGGTCAAATTACTCCTGCTTTTGATACTGTTACCAAAGCCTATATTCAGTCTTTACAAAGTGCCGGTATCAAAGTATTACTGTCTTTAGGCGGCGCTTTAACTAATCTTCCTAATACTAGTGTGGATTTTCATCAGGTCTTATCCTCTGCCTCTTCTCCAACGGCCTTTGAGCAAACCTTTGTTAGCTCCCTTGAAAACCTAATGACTCAATATGGTTTTGATGGATTTGACTTTGACATTGAAAGTGGCTTAAATGCTGGCGGAACTTTTACAAATCCTACAGGTGATATTGCCGTATTAGCGAATATCATTAACACCATGCATAGTAAGCATCCTAATATACTACTTACTTTAGTACCGCAAATTGCTAATATTGCGGCCACTTCTGGATTTGATGCAACCTGGGGAAATTACGCTTCATTGGTTATGCAAACCTACCAATCGCTAGAGTGGGTAGGAATCCAAATGTATAACTCAGGCTGTGCTTATGGCATAGATTTAATTTGCTATGATCCCAATAAAACTAGTAGTCCTGATGCCTCAGTCGCTATGGCTACTGATTTATTAGCTAATTGGCCGGCAACAACGAGTACCGGGCAAAAAACAGGTTTTCAACCTTATATTAGTTACTTAAAACCTTCGCAAGTGGTTTTAGGTTATCCTGCACCCAATGCCTCTGGTCAGAGCGATGGACAACCTCCAGCCGTAATTAGCACTATCAAGCGTGCTATTCAATGTTTACGCACTGGTGTTGTTAGTTCATCTAGCTGTGACACTTATGTTCCTCCTCAAACTTATCCTGGATTTGGTGGCGTGTTTGAATGGGAAATAACTTATGATCAAAATAATAACTTTAATTTTGCTACTAGCTTAGTAAATTGTGTTATTAAAGGAAATTGTAATTAATCTAGTTAAGCAGTCTATTTTTATAAAAACCCAGATTGTAATTTTACATCTGGGTTTTACTTTACCTAGGAAACTTCTCAAAACTCATTCTTAACCCGCTTAAGATTAATAAAGATCAAAGCTTCCTTCATCTAGTTACAGACTAAGTTTACTAGTTTGTCAGAAAATTAATTTTTATCTATGCACTATAAATAATTTAAAAAATCTTTTATATTAAAAGAACTTAGCTTTAAATTACTTTAATTTAAAAAAGTATGTAAGGGGAAAGCATTGTATAAAACAATTTTACATGCAACGGATTTAAGCGAAAATCATTATAATCTTTGCCAGCAAGCAGTAGCACTTGCTCAATGTTTTAAAGCTAATCTTCATTTCTTACATGTCATTGAAACACCTACCTCTTTACAATGGGCGCAAAGCCTTGGCTTTGCTGAATTAGCTGTACCCGTTAAAGATGATGCTATAACCACTATGGCTACTTTGGGAGAAGCACTTAATATTCCATTATCTAACCAGCATGTTGAAGTTGGTACCGCTTATAGCCACATTTTGAAAAAAGCAGAAGAATTAGGCTGTGATTTGATTATTATTGGTAGCCACTCACATTATACTTTGCCTTCACTTTTAGGCAGTACAGCCGATGCTATTGTACGCCATGCGTCTTGTGCTGTTCTAACACTACGAGCTAATTAAGTTCTTAAATTAATAGATTATCATTAAACGCCTGTCCTAAATAATTATTTTTAACGATGGTTTTAGCTAACGTTTTTTCACATGCTTCATTAAACGTTTCTTTCGTTTTAGTTGCCTAGAAGTAAGCTTATTTTTTTTATCTTTAAAGGGATTAATATTGCCTTTAAATTCTAATTTAAGTGGCGTACCTACCAGGCCAAGATGGGTAGTAAAGTTATTAATTAAATAACGTTTATAACTATCAGGCAATGAATCTAGTTGATTACCATGAATAACGATAATAGGTGGATTATGGCCACCTGCATGTGCATAACGTAGTTTAATCCGTCGACCTTGTACTAAAGGTGGTGGATGTTGGCTTACTAAATCTAATAATAAACGGGTTAATTTAGGCGTTGCAAAAGTTTGCATAGCAGAAGCATACGCTTCATCAATATCCTTAAATAACAAACCTACTCCGCTACCATGTAACGCAGAAATAAAACGCAACTTCGCAAAATTGACAAATTGCAATCTACGAGATAGTTCGTTTTTTACATGCTCTTTATGCTCTTCCTCTAACCCATCCCATTTATTAATAGCAAGCACTAAAGCTTTTCCTGCTTCAATGATAAAGCTTAATAAATGCATGTCTTGTTCAGTTAAACCTTCTTTAGCATCAAGAAGCATTAAACAAACATTAGATTCTCTAATAGACTGCAAGGTTTTAATGACAGAAAATTTTTCTATTTTTTCATCTATACGAGCACGCCTTCTTATACCTGCTGTATCAATTAAAATATAATTTTTTTCATCTCGATTAAATGGAATTGCAATACTATCTCGAGTGGTGCCAGGCATATCATAAACTACTACGCGCTCTTCGCCTAAAATACGATTTATTAATGTTGATTTTCCTACATTTGGTCGCCCAACAAAGGTAATTTTAATTGCTGCATCGTCAGCTGCAATATTATCAACAGGTACTACGAAATCAGCTGTTAGTGTCTGTAAGAGATTTTCTATGCCTTGACCGTGTGCTGCTGAAATAGAATAAATATTATTAAAACCTAAACGCTGAAACTCGGCGCAAGCCACTTCCTCATTAAAACCTTCTGTTTTATTTACAATAAGGAAAACAGGTTTATTTAATTTACGTAACCTACTAGCAATCGTTTCATCGATGCCGGTAAGGCCTGCTCTACCATCTACTAAAAATAAAATGATATTTGCTTCATCTAGTGCTGCTCGCGATTGTTTAGACATTAATTCATCAACAGCAACATCATCAACACCAATCCCGCCTGTATCAACAACAATAAACGGCTTATTATCAAATTCTGCTTCGCCATATTGCCGATCGCGAGTCAAACCTGGGAAATCAGCCACTAACGCATTTTGCGTGTGGGTTAAACGATTAAATAAAGTCGATTTACCTACATTAGGACGACCTACTAAAGCTACAACAGGAATCATTATTAACCTACAGTGAAGTGACTTAATTTACCATCGGCTGTCATAACATAAATATTATTGTCAGCAACGCTTGGCGCAACGCTAATAGCACTACCTAAAGCTAGACGGGAAATAAACTCACCTGTCTCAGTCGATAAGACGTGTAACATACCTGTCTTATCACCGACAATTAAATAATTACCCATTAAAACAGGCTCAGTTAAGCGTCGTGCTTTTAAAGCATCTTGCTTCCATTGTACCTGACCATTCGTTTTATTAAATGCCCAAATAACATCATTACTATCAGCCATAAACAAAGTCTTACCTTTAATAGCTAAGTTTGAAAAAGTGGAAGCAGGTTTACGCCAAATAAACTGACCATCAGATAAAGATAAAGCACCAATATAGCCTTGGTAACTTGCTAGTAACGCAACATTGCCTTGCACAATAGGATCAGCATCAATATCTACTAAACGCTCGACATCACTTGACCCACTAGCAAAAGCAATACTTCGTTGCCATAGGATTTGGCCAGTCTGTAAATCTACACCATCCATTTTACCATCAGAATAGCCGACTAAAACGACGTTATTGACAACAACAGGAGAAGAGCTTGCTTTTAAAATTAAACTAGGTGCACCATGTTCCGATACCCATAGTTTATTGCCTGTTTTTAAGTCAAATGCATATAAATTACCATCAATTGTTTTAGCAATTACTTTGCCTTGAGCAATGACGGGTTGACTAAGTGCGTCACTAGATACTTTATTTTGCCAAAGTTTTTCACCTGTTGTCTGATTTAAGGCAATAATACTAGAGGAATCTGTGCTAAGAATAAGGTAACCTTGTGCAATAGCAGGACCACTTACTACCCCTGTAGCAAGTTTTTTAGACCAAAGAATTTTACCTGTAACTCTATTTATAGCTTCTACAACACCATTACTGTCAGCCGTATAAACAATATCTCCTCGGATAACAGGCTTTAATTTTAAATAAACTGCTTTATTTTTTTGTCCTGAACCTACAGGTACTGACCATTTTTCTTTTAGTTGTGCCTTAGTAGCAACTGGCTCTAAGTTTTGTGGTATGGGTGTATTATCTTTACCTAACATATAATCATCAAGCTTTGTACAACTAACAGTAAATGATATTACTAATGGGTAAAGTATTATTCTTTTCAGCTTTAACATAAAACCTCTTACACTGTTTTCGAAATGTGGCTATCTACCGACTGAGCGAGAGCCGCCAACTCGTTTGTTTTCATTTCTAAATAAAGATTGCCCATTCCCTGTGTACGTACTTCTGAAATAGCCTTTTTATAAAAGTTAATAGCTTGTTGATATTGACCTGTTTCAGTATAAATGTCCCCTTTAAGTTCATTGACTACTGGAATATAAACTAAATCATCAACTTTACCTAACTCAGTAAGAGCTTTATCATAAGCTTTTTCAGCCGTATAAACTCTGGCAGCGCGAATACGTGCTACATCTCTAAGTGGCTTTACCGGACAATGGTTAGCGACATAATCAAGTAGTTGACTCGCCTTGTTAAAATTTTCATTTGCAACATATAGCTTTGCTAATGTCAACCTGGCAGCATGAGCATAAACCGTGTTGCCATATTCTGTAATTAGCTGATTAGCATACGTTTTAACATTTTTATTATCTTGATTTGAAAAAGCGACCATTAGATGCTCGTAAGCATTAGACGCTTCAGTTATCACTTTTTCTTGATGCCAATGCCAATATTTATAAGCAGATATACTAAGTAATATAATAGAGAGCACAATGGTAATTACAGTGCTATATTTATGCCACCATTTTTTAATTGCCTCTAATTGCTCTTCTTCCGTCATATATACTGACATGCTTCTCATCTCCAATAGAAGATTGTATCGTACCAATTACTAAACAATTTGCAGTGTTATAAATTCAAAGACTAAAAACTTCAACTTTATTATCTACATCGACACCGTGTGTTTATTAAAGGTCACAATACACCTTAGTTTCAAAACCCATTAAAATAACTTAAAAGCAATAATCGTTAGAATGCGTAGTTTTGTAAATAGTTAATTAATTCATTTTGCGAAATAGTGACCTGTTGTTCATTACTTCGCAAGTTTTTAATACTGACTTGATGATTTCTTAATTCCTCATCACCAAATACAAGTGCTAAGTCAGCGCCAACCTTATCAGCTTTTTTAAACTGACTTTTAAAACTTCCACCAGCAGTATTGGTAATTACTTGCCATGTTTTATTATGATCTCGTAATTGTTCAGCAATCATAATGGCCAGCTGCAACCCTTCCTCACTAGTAGCAATCAAAAATAAACTTGGTGGTGCTTTTGCTATTAAATTAACATTTAAAGTTTCCATTAATAATAGTAAACGCTCAATACCCATTGCAAAACCTATCGCCGGTGTAGGGTTACCGCCTAGCTGACTAATTAAAGCATCATAACGGCCTCCTGCACAAACAGTTGCTTGGCTTCCTAATTTATCAGTGACCCATTCAAACACTGTATGACCATAGTAATCCAATCCTCGTACCAAAAAGGGGTTAATATCATACTCAATACCGATTTTGTCTAAACCAGCACATAAATCAAAAAAATGCTGCTTACTTTCTTCACCTAGATGATCAATCAATTTTGGAGCATCATTCAGTAAGGCTTGCATATTAGGATTTTTACTATCTAATATTCTTAAAGGGTTTCTAGTTAAACGCCGCTGACTATCTTCATCTAACTTATCGTAATACTTGGTAAAAAAGGCAATTAGTTGTTCTTTGTAGTTTTGACGCTCATTTAATTCACCTAATGTATTAATTTGTAAACGCAGCGCTTTATCTATTTTTAATTCCTGCCAAAGGCGCTTACAAATAGCAATTAACTCAAGTTCAATAGCAATACCTGCTATTCCTAACGCTTCAACACCTAATTGGTTAAACTGGCGATACCGCCCTTTTTGTGGTCGCTCATGTCTAAACATAGGACCAATATACCAAATTTTTTGCTGTTGGTTATACAAAAGTCCATGCTCTAAACAAGCTCTAAGGCAGCCGGCTGTACCTTCAGGACGCAAAGTTAGACTATCACCATTTAAATCCTGAAAGGTATACATTTCTTTTTCAACGATATCCGTGACCTCACCAATTGTCCGCTTAAATAATTGCGTACTTTCAACAAGAGGCAAGCGTATTTCTTGGTAAGCATAACTACTTAAACAAGCTATGAATGTCTGTTCTAATAATCTCCATGCACCAGTTTCATGAGGTAGGATATCATTCATACCTCGTATTGCACGAACCTTTTCAACCACTTTGCTTCTCCGCCCCATTATCGTTATCATCAGCTTCATCACTGGTTGCAAACATTGATTGCATTCTTGAAAGTGCTGTAAGTTTAGTTTCTGATTTTTCAGCTTGGGCACTTGCGTTAGTAGGATTAGGATTGACCACTTCTTGCTGCTTGGCTGTGAATACCGGTTGCATATTATCTTTATTTTTATGCCACCATAAACCAATAGCAATTACCGCTGCAATAGCTACAAGCCCGGTAAACCATCTTACAAAGCGTTCACCTCTATTTGTTTCTCGCCTACTTTGCCATAATGCTTTTTCTGGTTTTCGTTCATACGTATAATGGCTATTAAAAACTTGCAAAAAGGGTTCAGGAGAAACACCTAATAATTTTGCATAAGCTCGAAGATAACCTTTAATAAATACAGGCTCAGGCATATTCTCATAATCGTCTGCTTCAAGTAGCTCAATAACCTTTACGCGTAGATGTAGTTTTCCAGCCACATACTCTTGAGTAAATCCTCTTTTCTCACGTAATTGCGCTAAGTTTAAACCAGGACTATCTGATGTTTGATTAACTTCATCCATTATTGTTGTTGTATTCATTTATTGCTCCAGAACTCTTTGTTAAGTAAGTAAGTCTACTTAACCGTAACTTATAATCTGCTTCTAAATCAGTTTTACCCGCTTTTTGTGCCACTTGTGCAGCTAATTTTAATAAAATACGATCAGTTAATGCTATTTCATGGTATTTTTGCAAATAAGTTAAGGCGTTGGCTGGCTTATTTTGTTTTAACTGAATAGACACTAATTCTATTAATGATTGCCTACGTCTTGGATCTTGTTCCAAAGCTCTTAAGAAATAATGTTCAGCTTTTTTCTCATCTGGAATAGCTGCAGCACATAGACCAGCATTTTCATAAGCGCCAGCAGTATTAATATAATTCACATCATTAACTGCTTTTATAAAATAATTTTCTGCCTCCTGATAAGAGCCAATCCGACAGAGAAATGCGCCATAATTATTTAACTGCGCGCCATTCTCCGGGGCTAATGTTAATGCTTTTTTATAAAAGGTTTTTGCCTCATCTAAATTACCCGTTTTTTCCATATAAAAAGCCATAGCTGCATTTGCTTCAGGTGATTTTGGCGATAATTCTAACGCTTTAAGAAATTTTCTTTTTGCTCGCGGCCTATTATCTTGTTGTAAATAACCTAATCCTAACTGGATGTTATAAGCTGCCGTATTATTACGTTTATTAGTTTGTTGCGTTTGCTCTGCCTTTTCTTGTGTATTAATTTGACATCCTTGTAATTCTAATAAACTTAGAATTGATACAAGTAATAATTGACCTACCCTAAACCTAAACAAAGTATTACCCATCCTACTTCTTGTTGACTGTGCATTATAACCGGGAATGGATAATTTAAAAAAGACTATTCTTAGTCAAATAAAAGATTGCTTTTAAAGTCTAGCCTTTATTAGAAAGTATTTTTTTTTGATATATTGTAATTTAGTCAATTTTTCCACCTTCAGCGAATATACTATAAACTTAATAAAACTTGCATTTAACTGGATCCCGCGAACAAGTCACGGGACGTAGGGAGTATGAATTTAGACGTAGCGAATATGAATCTGGACGTAAAAAATGAGAAGCGATATAAGAAGCAAGCGATGCGATAGATCTCTTTGAAAAGTGCTAGTACTAAGAAAAGGTTAAGCAAAAAAATGTTAAAAACTGGCAGTTTAAATCAAATAAATGAACAATTTGAAACATATTTTTTCGTTTGAGATTGGTCAGCAATAGCAATTTCCAAAGAAGTCTAAGGTAGGAAAATAAAAAGTGCGATGTGTAAGTGTAGTTGGACATAGAAGAATAGTTTGCAAGTTTTGTTATAAAAAAAACTTAAAATTTAATTATTTAGTTTGTGTTTTTTCTAATTGTAAATGTAGCTCTTTTAATTTTTGATAATGTTCATCAGCCATTGCTTTTTGATAAAAGGAAAGAAAGATTGCTGCTGACTGCGCTTTAGGTGAATTTTCTGAATCAAGATCTTGAGGTTTAATACTTCCATCTGCATTATATTTGCGGCCACTAGCATGATTTGCATAGCGCCTGGCTCGCGTAAAACCCATTTGCAAATACTTTCTTGCCATATCCATACCTACAAAATCATCGTCATGACGGTATTGTAAAAATAAATTATAAATAGCTTGTGCTGACTGCTTAGCAATATCAGGTGTTTTAAAACGCCAATGCGGCAGTATTTCACTTTTATAAGGCTCAGCAATTAACACCCCTTGCTCGCCTTTTCCAATGACATAACGTTCTGGATTTAACCTAAAATCTATCC
The DNA here is from genome assembly GCF_048541585.1 of Legionella sp. D16C41. NCBI lineage: Bacteria > Pseudomonadati > Pseudomonadota > Gammaproteobacteria > Legionellales > Legionellaceae > Legionella > Legionella sp. D16C41. The sequence goes on from NZ_CP183303.1 coordinate 2,054,244, forward strand.
CGCGATAACGATTAGCATAGGTAGTTTTAGTCATATATACTGAGGCTCGCTTAATAGTTTTGTTTTTCTTGCTCTTTTAAATTAGTCACTGGCTTAAAATGCATTTTTTGCCAACGAGCTGAGCGGCTTGTCCTATCGTTAACGGAACCCGCCAACTGTCCGCAGGCTGCATCAATATCATCACCTCGCGTTTTACGCGTAATAGTATTAATTCCTTTGGCCATTAAAATATCACGAAAGCGATTGATAGCTGCTTGCGATGAACGTTCATATTGGGTTAATGGGAAAGGATTAAAAGGGATTAAATTGACTTTAGCAGGAACATTATATAGCAGCTTTACCAATTGTAGTGCATGTTCAGGTTGATCATTAACCCCTTTCAACATGACATATTCAAAGGTAACCTTACGCCTAGGCTCATCTTGAAAATACCGTTTACATAGGGCCATTAACTGTGAAAGAGGATATTTTTTATTAATAGGCACTAACTCATTGCGTAATTCATCATTTGGAGCATGCAAAGAGACGGCCAATGCTACAGGACTAACTTCTCGCAAGCGTTCTAAATCAGGTAAAACCCCGGAAGTACTGAGTGTAACTCGTCGTTTAGATAAGCCATAAGCAAAGTCATCCATCATAATATCCATAGCCGTCACTACATTATCGAAATTTAGCAAAGGCTCACCCATACCCATCATTACGACATTAGTCACATGCTTATCATGAATCCCATTGTTTTTAGAAAGCTCACGTGCCGCAAGCCATACCTGACCAATAATCTCAGCTGTCGTTAAATTACGATTAAACCCTTGTTTAGCTGTAGAACAGAAGCTGCAATTTAAAGCACATCCTACTTGGGAAGACACACATAGTGTACCTCGATTTTTTTCAGGTATAAAAACAGTTTCAATACAATTATTGCAATCAAGCTTTAATAACCATTTGTAAGTACCGTCGGTGGATTTTTGCCAAGATACAATTTCCGGTAAACGAATTTCAGCAGCTTCTGATAATTTTTCACGTAGTGATTTGCTAAGATTAGTCATTTGTGAAAAATCGTGAAAACCAAATTGATGAATCCACTGTATTACCTGCTGAGCACGAAAGGGCTTTTCACCTAGCTGCTGAAAAAACGCTTGCATTTGTTGATAGTTAAAATTCAACAAATTAATTTTATCAACCATGATAATCCTCAACATCTACTACTTAACTAAAGTTTAGCAACTTAAACTGCAACATGGCATCAAAAGCACAAACTATAGTCCCTTTCTAACACCTATAATGCAATTATTTTAATGCGCTAAATGGCACCTAAGTGTAGAAAGGTAGGTTATAGTTAAGCTAACTTTAGTTTTTATTGTCTAGCACAAATTTCATGAGGCTCAAAAAAGAAAGCAATTTCTTGAGCTGCGGTTTCAGCACCATCTGAACCATGAACAGCATTTGCATCAATGCTATCGGCAAAATCTGCTCGTATAGTACCAGGAGCTGCTTCTTTCGGATTAGTAGCACCCATAATTTCTCGATTCTTTGCAATAGCATTTTCACCATGCAGTACTTGAATCATAACAGGCCCTGAAATCATAAAACTAACTAAATCATTAAAAAAAGGACGCGCCTTATGCACAGCATAAAATCCTTCTGCTTGCTCACGTGTTAACTGTTGCATTTTAGCAGCGACAATATCTAATCCCGCTTTTTCAAAACGAGTATAAATTTCACCAATTACTGATTTTTTAACCGCATCAGGTTTAATGATAGACAAAGTCATTTCAGCAGCCATTCCTGTACTCCATAATTAATTAAAAGGCATTATTATACATGAAGAATTAGCAATATGGATAATATTAATTCGTTACTAGCTAATACAAACTGAATATAAGATAAATTTCAAGCAACCTACATACTATAATTTATCTATAACATCCCTCTAATTAACAACTTACTGGATCCCGCGAACAAGTCGCGGGACGTAGACAATTTACTTAAGGAGTGCACCAAAATTCTATGTAGGTGGATGAAATTATATCAATTGCTGAAGTTTACCCTTTAGGTTCGTAACGCCACCTTTTTTTATCTATTCTTTGTTTTAACTAAACCTCATAATATATGCAACAACGCCGAACAAGTCGCGGAACGTAGGAAATAACATAAAATGGAATATTATTACCAATACTTAGGCTTAAAGCTTATATTCTACTATTTATTTAATCTAACAACCTGTCTTCCGCTCATTATGCAAAGAATCTAACAAGGTTATATCAATGCAAAGTAAGCGTTATAATAAGTGCAAGCTTTAATTTAATAATTAGAGGCAATTTCTCTTTAAAAATTCAGCTAATCCTCATCGCCTACGTTCCGTGCTTTATGCGCGGAATCTAGCATGGTACTTTAAAGATGATTATTTAATACCTACCTTAATCACCTAAATCTGAGTTAAAAAAGAGGGATTCTTTATTTTCTTCATCTAAAGATGAATTGAGGCGATACTCTGGTAGTAATTGAATAATATCTTTAGCGCGTAAAATTAATTGATAGAAATCATTGCGAAACTCGCGCAATCGTTTACTAATATAATCAACTTCTTCGGCAAATTCAGCAAGTTTACTGTCCCAATCTTCAGTATAATGAGCAAGCTCATCAAGTTTAGTAGCAATTTTAGTTCTTATATTCTCATCAAGAGGGGTCGCAAAAATTTTCTCAGCTCGCTGCCAAGCATGTTGCTTAGTTAAGATATTATCTTTCGAGTTATAGTTACATAACAAAGCTGTTAGCGCTTGAGTTATTGTAGCTTCATTTTTAGTTAAATCATGGTCTTTTAAGTCTTTTTTTATTTCTTTAACGAGCGTTATTAATTTATTATGCCAATTTTCTGCACGCTCAATTAACTTAGCTTGACTATGAGCGATTAACTTCTCATGCTCTAACTCTAGTTCATGAAAATCAGTATTTAAACTAACTAACAGTTTACGCTCTTTTTCTAAATCATTTCTAGCAAGTGTGCCTGGAGATCCCTCTTCTCTACCACTTTCACCAGATAATAAATAATCAATTATCAATTTCTGTGCATAAAGTTGATAATCCTGAACTTGTTGTAAAATAATACCATTAAAGACATGCCTAAACGGTAAGCGCAATAGTTGATGATAAAAGGTCTGTGGTGTTTTTAATGCACTCAGCAAATCCTCTTGCTGTAAATTTATCTTATAACGCTCAAGGATCCGTTGGGCAGTGATTAATCCATAGGTTGAAAACCATCCTGATAACTCATTTTCTGCTTGTTGATTCATTAGCAATCCAACTTGATTTTACAATTTTGTATGATATAACGCTTGCATTATTTATTATATGTAATTTCTATGCTAAGCATGCCTATTCAAAGTATACCTGATTTTTCTACTTTTTTACGTGTCTCTACCCCTTTAGCTTGGCTTGAGATAGCTTGTGCTAATTTGCCACTTCTCTTGCTAGATCATGCTCATTGCGAGCGCAAAGCAGCAGCCAATGCCATTAATTTTATGAGTAAGTATCCTGGCTATTGTGAATTAGTCAATATGATGTCACCTTTAGCACGCGAGGAATTGCTTCATTTTGAAAAAGTGCTTGATATTATGGCCTTACGAGGGATTAAATTTGGGCCACTACCACCTTCTAATTATGCTCAAACACTACATGGATTAGCCGTTAAACAAAATACACCTGAACGTTTGCGTGATTTATTATTAATCGGCGCTATTATTGAAGCTCGTTCCTGTGAACGTTTTCACGCCTTGGTACCTAAACTTACTGATTCTAGCTTAGCGCGTTTTTACGCGACTCTTGTAAAAGCAGAAGCCAGACATTTCGAAGATTATTTAAAATTAGCTCACTTATATGGTCAAGACATTGAAAAGCGTTTGGATTATCTACTTACTATTGAAAATGAATTGATTACAGGAGCTGATACGGTATTTCGCTTTCATAGCGGAATACCGAATTTCTGCTAATTTAAGGGGTCATTGAAGAAGTGGCGGTTTTTTCAATATCTAATTTATAATTACCTACGAAAAAGGCTTTTAATCCTTCATCATCATCTTTATCAAGTTCTTTTAATCTGGCAACTGTAACGGGTACATCTTGACCTTGTGCATCTTTCTCAGTGACTGTCATATTACCTTTCGGATCAGTTGTGACATTAAGTCCGCGGTCTTTTAGCCATATTGCTACACCTGAGTCAAATATTTGCTTTACTTTTTGATTTATCTCCATAAGTTTAGCATCAACTAGTGGTTGTCCCGTTGGTTTATCTGTGGTGACTAATTGATTATTTAGATAAAGTTTAGTTGTTAAGTTGCCTTTATCATCAACATCTAAGCCATAAGACATGTCTTGTGCTTGATTGTGGTAATTAAAACCGAACGTACCTGAAATCCCTTCTCCCCGATTTTTAAATATATTCTTAAGTTCACCTGCAACAGTAGTATTGAGTGCTAAGGCCAAATCATCCTTAGCCTTTTTAAGGCCACTAAGAATTACACTATTTTCTGTTGATAAAGTAATAGAAGGAGAATGATATAATGCTTTACTTAAAAGGCACATAGCACCCATTATATCCATAATTCCTGTCTGCCATTCCACGAAAGAATTTTGGCCAGAAGTTTGGGTAAAACTATGTATTTTTTTCTTAACTTCTGCCCAGTAAGTAGATTTCTCACCTCTCTCATCTAGACATTCGTCATCGGCAACCCGTGCTTCCTCTTCTATACGACTAGCATCAAGTTCATTAGCATACTTTTGAGCTGAGTGGCCAACATTAAGTAATGATTTCATCTCTTTAAGCTCTTTTTTTATTTGTTTTTGCTCTTCAACAGTAGGCATAAATAAATCCTCTACAAATAAATTTGACTAAAATATAGACCTTTTGATATATGATAACACAATATTTGGGGGTTGTCATCCCAGTCACTTAATACATACTGCTCATGCTTTTGATGCTGAAATAAGTGAGTGGTTAAGCCTGGTTGATGAGTGTGGCCATGAATTAAAGTTTTAACCTGACATTGTTGCATATGAGCTAACAACGCTTTAGGTTCAACAACCATTGAGTTAGGAGGCTTGGTGTAATTATTTTGGCTATGTTGCCTAACCTTGTTCACTAACTTTTTACGAATTACTTTAGGTAGCTGTAAGAAAAGAGTCATAAATAAAGTATTACGGGTTAATTTGCGAAACCGCTGATGCGATTTATCATGTATACAGTAGCGATCGCCATGTACAAGCAAGGCTGGCTTACCTGCTAAGTGTATAATAGTAGGCTCTTTTAATAATTTAAGGCCAGCTAATTTTAAAAAATGACTACCAACTAAAAAATCACGATTTCCTGGCATAAAGAAAACTGTAACGCCTTGATGAACTAGTGCTTTAAGCGCGTTAGCTACTGATAAGCTCCAGCTATCCATGGTATCATCTCCGGCCCAGGCATGAAAAAAATCACCTAATATATAAAGCGTGCGTGTGTTCGTTGCTGCCCAGTCAATAAACTTAGCAAAACGTTCATTAATTACATCCTCATCAGGATGAAGATGTAAATCAGAAATAAATACAGCATCTAACATAACGGTTCAATTAAAATATGCTCATCCTGAAGGTAGATTTGGCAGGGTCCTGCTTGCGGTTGAATCGCATCGCTTAAGCGATAAAATCCAGCAATCGATACTAATTCTGCCTCTAAAGATTGACAAAAAATACGCGCATTTTTATCACCAGAAATACCTGCTAATGCTCGTCCACGCAAGGCTCCATAGACATGAATATTGCCATCAGCTAATAACTCTGCGCCATGACTGACAGAAGCCGTAATTACTAAATCGCCGCCCTTACTTACGACTTGCTGGCCTGATCGAACAGGACTTGTCAATAATTTGTTTTTTATAATATCACCGCTTATAACCTGCGTTTCATTATTACCAGTTTCCTCACTAGAGGTATCGGTGAGGGGTTTATCATGAGCAGACGATGCATGTAAAACAGCAAGACCTTTTGAGCGAGCCAACGTTGCAATATAGGAATTTGCACCTTGAACGCCTACTGGAAAAATACTATTCAAACGCAAATATTGACAAAAGGCATCTAAATCAATGTCTTCTTGCAAAGCGCTACAATCAATTACAACTGGTATATTATTAAATAATTTGGGTGCTTTAGAAACAACCTCTTCTAATTGCTGGGTAAATAAATGCTTATCGGTACTCAGTAATTGAATTACTGTAAACGTGTATAATCTACCTTTAAGCTTAAATACTTGTGTTTTCAATGAATTATCTATCATGCTTACAATATCCATGGCCTCCTTTTTTGTTTATACTAACACGTGGGGATTCATAACAGAAGGACATCAACGTGGAGAAAATTTGGTTTAAAAATTATCAGCAAGGCGTACCCCATGAAATTGATCCCAATCAATATTCATCATTAGTAGATTTATTTGAAAAAGCTTGCCAAAAATTTGCTGACCGGGTTGCCTACACCAATTTAGGTTATGATTTGACCTATGCTGAGTTAGAAAAAAGAAGTAGGCAATTTGCTCATTTCCTACAAGGCTTTGGTTTAAAAAAAGGGGCTCGTGTGGCTATTATGATGCCTAACCTCTTGCAATATCCAATTGCTTTATTTGGTATACTTAGAGCAGGCTATATTGTTGTAAATACTAATCCCCTCTATACAGCTGATGAAGTTATTCATCAAATGAATGATGCTGGTGCAGAAATTCTTATTGTTGTAGCAAATTTTGCTAAAACCGTAGAAAAAGCGCTACCTCATACCACCGTTAAGCATGTTATTGTTACTGAAATTGGCGATGCACTTTCTCCTTTCAAAAGAACCATAGTTAATTTGGTAGTGAAATATATAAAAAAAATGGTCCCTGCCTATAAACTACCGCAAGCTATTAAATTTAATAAAGCCTTTAAACATAAAATCACTAAACCGCTAAATACTCCTCCGTTAGTCCACAAAGACATTGCTTTTCTGCAGTATACGGGCGGTACAACTGGTATTGCTAAAGGGGCTATTTTAACGCATGGCAATATGATTGCTAATGTATTACAGGCTTATAATTGGATTATTCCCCTTGGTCTTTCCAAGCAAGATATCATTGTAACTGCCTTACCCCTCTATCATATTTTTTCATTAACAGCGAATTGTCTAACTTTTATAAAAGCTGGCGCTAAAAATATCTTAGTAACTAATCCTCGTGATGTTTCCCATTTCATTGATGAAATTAAAAATAGTAAATTTACTGCTTTAACTGGCGTAAATACTTTATTTAATGCCTTATTAAATCACCCTAAATTTAAAGAAATTGATTTCTCGCATGTTAAACTTACTTTATCTGGCGGTATGGCCTTACAAAAAAGTGTTGCTATTAAATGGCATCAAGAGACAAAAACTCGAATTTTAGAAGCTTATGGCCTGACAGAGACTTGTCCGGCTGTAACTATAAATCCTATGTATCTTGAAGATTATAACGGTAGCATTGGCCTACCCTTACCTTCTACCGAGGTATCAATTCGTGATGAAACTGGTAAGGAATTAGGTATAAATGAAGTCGGAGAACTTTGTGTAAGAGGTCCGCAAGTTATGGCTGGTTACTGGCAGCGTCCAGATGAAACTGCCTTGGTGATGACTAAAGATGGTTATTTGAAAACTGGTGATATCGCTAGGATAGATGAGAATGGCTATATTTATTTAGTCGATAGAAAGAAAGATTTAATCATTGTTTCTGGATTTAATGTTTATCCTAATGAAGTAGAACAAGTGATAAGTCATCATCCTGGTGTACTTGAGGTAGGTGTTATTGGCATAAAAAATGATAAGGTTGGCGAGCGGGTTAAAGCGTGTGTTGTAAAACGAGATCCTAAATTAACGCCTGAAGATATTATCACTTACTGTCGAGAACATTTAACCTCTTACAAAGTACCTAAAGAAGTCGAATTTTATAGTGAATTGCCTAAAACCAATGTTGGTAAAATTCTAAGACGTGCACTACATTAGGCCTTTTAAATAAGCACAAGTCGACTTTGCTAATGCCTGTAGATGATAGCCACCTTCAAGAACAGAAATAATGTTATCATTGGCATAAGTATTAGCAAGGTCTCTTATTCTATTCCCTAGCCAATAGTAATCTTCTTCAGCCAAATTTAATCCACCAATAAGGTCAAGATAATGCGCATCAAACCCAGCAGAAACAAATAAAATTTCGGGCCGAAACTGCTCTAAACGAGGTAAAAATAATTTCTCAAATTGTTTACGATATTCTTTGCCTGCCGATGCTGCCGCCAGAGGTAAATGTATTACCGTAGGATGATTCGTAATAACTGGGTCAAAAGGATAAAACGGATATTGAAAGGAAGAACAAAATAGTACATGTGAATTGTTCTGTAATATATTTTGTGTACCATTGCCATGATGAACATCAAAATCAATTATACCAACTCGCTGTACTTGATATTGCTCTATAGCATATAAAACGCCACATACAAGGTTATTAAAAAAACAAAAGCCCATAGCTTGCCCGTAAAGCGCATGATGACCTGGCGGCCTAACTAAACAAAATACTTTTCTCGCCTGCCCTTGATAAATTTTATCCACTGCTTCTATAACACTTCCAGCGGCATGTAGCGCAGCTGATAGAGTTTCCTTATTCATAAGCGCATCAGGCCCAACTGAAGTATAACCTTCTTTAGGTGCAGATAATCTTAAAGTATTAATATAATGAGCGGCATGGATATGCTCTAATAATTGATAAGATATTGCTTGAGATTCATGCCAGCTTAATGGTAAATCAGATGATTTAAGCTCATCGATTAAGACCTGCAAACGCAGAGGAGATTCAGGATGCATCTCTCCCATGTCATGCAAAAGGCAACTATTGTGCGTGATTAAATGAATTGAATCAGCTGCTTTCATAAAGTTAAAATAAAAATCCCTTATTTATTAAACTATAGCAAGTTACTTAGAAAAATAATCTTTATTCTCAAATTCACATAATTGCCTCATAATGCGCGCTGTAGCGCCCCATACAAATCGTCGTTCTGGCATAAATTGATAAGATTTAAACTTAAAACCACGCCTTTCTACTTCAATTAGTTGATAATTGGCTATCTTACAGGCTTTTGTAACAGTTATGGGAAAAACATCTACAACTTCTTCACTAAGACTATACGGATTAATAGTTTTAATAGTAGCAAGCCATGGATAAATTAAGTATCCGGTTAACGTTTGCTCTGGCTTTAAAGGTTTTATAAGAGTAACGCGATGAGATTCTATGCCTAATTCTTCATTGAGCTCTCGTAGTGCTGTTGCAAAAAGGGATTCATCTTGTTCCTCCCAAAGTCCGCCCGGAAAACATATTTCACCTGGATGCATTTGTAATTGATTACTACGCTCAGTTAGAATAATTGAATTGGTTGCTTGTTCATGTAAAACAAGCACTGCAGCGTTACGACGTAGCATGCTTTATTCTTTCTCCCCACGTTATAATTAAATTCTTCATTAATTATAGCCCTTGTAAAATCCCAGCAATTTTAGTAAAGCATTCTTCATATTCTTCGTCATAGATAGAATCAATTACAATACCTCCTCCGGCAGCAAGATAAAGTTCATTGTCAGCAGCAAACATAGTTCGTATAGCAATATTCGTATCAAACTGCCCATGTGCTGAAAAATAACCAATGCTTCCACAGTAAACACCGCGCCTGTAACGCTCTTGTTCTGCAATAATTTGCATCGCTTCGCGTTTTGGTGCGCCTGTAATAGAACCGCCAGGAAAACAATTTGCAAAAGCGGCAACTGGAGAAATAATATCTACGCAGTCTGCTGTAATGTGACTAACTAAATGATGAACAGCCTGATAACTTTCAACTGCGCATAAAGTAGATACATTGACTGTTCCCACCTTAGCGATTTTTCCTAAATCATTGCGCATTAAATCCACTATCATGATGTTCTCAGCACGATTTTTAGGACAAGCTTCTAACTGCTGTTTTAAAAGAAGATCTATTTCTTCTGATTGCCCGCGTGACTTTGTACCTTTAATAGGAGAAGTTAATAAGCGCCCTTTTTCTAGCTTAATAAAACGTTCAGGAGAAAAACTTAAAATATAAGCTTCGCCCATTTTCATAAATGCGCCAAAAGGAACCGGATTATAAGCTCTTATCTTACTATAAATTGCCCATGGATCACCTTGATAACTTGTTTTAAATGGTTGAGTATAATTTACCTGATAACAGCGGCCTTGTTTTAAAGACTCATGAATAGCTTTAAACGCTTCTTGGTATTGAATTTTATTAATTAAAGGCATGAAATTTTTTTGCAAAACATAGTCTGCTGCTATCGTTTCTTCCTGCCCATACCACTTAAGTAGAATTTCTTTTACGATGGAGGCAGTCTCAACTTGAGTATTAGCAGCAAACAGCACAATCTTCTTTAGGTGATGATCTGTGATAATAGCCCAATCATATAAACCTACTTGCGCACTAGGTAAATTAACCAGTGCCTGCTGCTCTTTTAAATTAATATCAGCTAGTTCGCAGCCAAAATCATAAGAAAAAAAACCAATTGCTCCACCTTGAAAAGGTAAATCTAGCTGATAATCAACTGGCGGTATATTACGTTGTAGAGCATCTAAAAAAGTGTTTGCTGTAAAGGTTTCACTAGATAAAATATTATAAGGATAAGCACTTAAAATATCATAACGACCTCGAGCAGAATCGGCGCTTTCAAGCAGAACAAATCCTGGAAGATGGGCTAATTTTTGATAATAGCTATTTAATTTATCAATATAAGGCAGCTCAATTAATGAAAACTTTTGCATATTTTTCTACAAAGACTAAGTAATAGTTAATAAGCCACATAATGTTGCACTTATTTTTCACAAAAGTAAAAAAAATTATTTAATTTTAAGCTAATTTAGGCAATTAATTAATTTTCTCTGCTAACTAAACTATTCCTTTATATAATAAGTAAGACATTAAAACTAAATTATTACCGGACTTATAGCTAAATATTATTATCGACATTCATAGTTCTCCGTTGCACCTAATTTCATTTACCTTTTAATTCTAAAGATGGTTTTTATTAAAATTTATGAGTATTCTATGTCTCTATGCTTAGAAAAGGAGACTTAGTGTGACGGTCATCGCACGTTTTGAAATAGCATTTAAGCAATTTATTGATGAACATGGAAAGTTATGTCATCCCTTACCAGCTTGGGCGAAAGAACAATCTATCTTACAAGAACTTTATCGAATTATGGTTTTAACCCGAGTATTTGATAAAAAAGCAATTGCATTGCAACGTACAGGTAGAATGGGTACCTATGCTCCTATTAACGGTCAAGAAGCTATTTCTACTGCTATTGGCCATGTCATGAAAAAAGAAGATGTTTTAATTCCTTATTACCGTGACTATGCGGCGCAATTACAGCGTGGCGTTAAAATGGCAGAGATTTTAGCTTATTGGGGCGGTGATGAGCGTGGTAGCCAGTTTAGTTGTAATTCTGAAGATTTACCTATTTGTGTACCTATTGCTTCACAGTGTCTGCATGCAACTGGTGTGGCTTTTGCCTTTAAATATCGTCAACAAGCAAGAGTTGCGGTGACATGTATTGGTGAAGGTGGTACTTCAGAAGGCGATTTTTATGAAGCCATTAATGTGGCAGGCGCTTGGAAATTACCGGTTGTTTTTGTTGTAAATAATAACCGTTGGGCCATCTCTGTACCTTTATCTAAACAAACTGCTTGTCAAACTATTGCTCAAAAGGCGATTGCTGCGGGTTTTACAGGCATTCAAATTGACGGTAATGACGTTATTGCCTGCCGTGATGTAATGATTGAAGCCATAGAAAAAGCACGTCGTGGTGAAGGGCCAACATTAATTGAGGCAGTTACTTATCGATTATGTGATCATACTACAGCCGATGATGCAACTCGGTATCAACCTGCATGTGAAGTAGAAGAGGCGCAATTAAAAGAGCCTGTTTGTCGATTAAAATATTTCTTACTTGAGCAAAATCTTTGGGATGAAAGCCGAGAAGAAAAATTATTAACTGAATGTAATGAAATAGTTCAGCAACAAGTTGATGAATACTTAAGTAGGCCACCACAAACCGTTAATACCGCTTTTGATTATCATTACGCTCAATTACCTGATTATTTAATTGAACAGCGCGCAATCGCAATGGAGGAAGCCGGTCATGCCTGATATAACGCTCGTTGAGGCAGTTACCCAAGCGCTAGCTTATGAATTAGCTCATGATGAAGATGTCATTGTATTTGGTGAGGATGTTGGTAAAAACGGTGGTGTCTTTCGGGCTACTCTTGGTTTACAAGAGCAATTTGGCGAGCGTCGCGTATTTGATTCACCACTAGCTGAATCAATGATTGCAGGGCTTGCTATAGGTATGTCAATACAAGGTCTAAAACCTGTCGCTGAATTTCAGTTTATGGGATTTATTTATCCAGCCATGAATCAAATAATCTCCCATGCCGCTAGAATGCGTAATCGTACGCGCGGACGATTGCATTGCCCTTTAGTTTTTCGTGCGCCTTTCGGCGGAGGCATTAGAGCGCCCGAGCATCATTCTGAAAGTACAGAAGCCTTATTTGCACATATTCCTGGATTACAAGTTGTCATTCCTTCTTCACCTAGACGCGCTTATGGTTTATTGCTTGCCGCAATTAGAAACCCTGATCCAGTCGTTTTTTTAGAGCCTAAACGTATTTATCGCTTAGTTAAACAACCGGTTGAAGATAATGGCGAAGCATTACCCATTGGTAAATGTTTCACCCTACAGCAAGGTGAAGATGTAACGTTAGTAAGTTGGGGTGCTAGTATTCATGAAACAATGCAAACCGCAAAGCAATTAACTGAAGAAGGAATTTCTTGCGAAGTTATTGATGTAGCTACTATTAAACCCCTAGATATAGAAACTATTTTAAATTCTGTAGAGAAAACTGGCCGCTGTGTTATCGTTCATGAAGGGGCAAAAACAGGGGGTGTTGGTGCAGAAATTGCAACCCAAATAATGGAAAACTGCTTAGAAAGCTTACTTGCTCCCGTACAACGGGTAACCGGTTATGATACAGTAATGCCTTATTTTCAATTAGAAAAATACTACATTCCTAGTATTAAACGAATTAAAGACAGTATTATCAGCATAATGGAGTAATAATGAATATTTTTAATTTACCTGATTTAGGTGAAGGGTTACCCGATGCAGAAATTCATGAATGGTTTGTAAAAGAAGGTGATACCGTTAAAGCTGATCAACCACTAGTATCCATGGAAACAGCTAAAGCGGTGGTGGATGTCCCCTGCCCACAGGATGGTGTTATTGCTAAGCTTTATGGCAAGCCTGGTGATGTACTAAAAACTGGCACTCCATTAGTAGCTTTTGAAGCGAGTACCACTGCTAAAGCAGATAAGGGAACAGTAGTCGGTAACCTTGAAGAAAGCCATGATATTAGTGAAGATAATTTTACTATTGGTTCCAATAATACAACTACTCGCAATAAGGCAACGCCTGCAGTACGAATGCTCGCTAAAAAATTAGGAGTTAATTTAGCTACCTTACTAGGTAGTGGCGAACATGGCATGATAACTCGTGAGGACGTTGAGAAAGCCGCTTTTAATCAAACGCAGTTACCTGAAGGCTTTGAAGCTTTACGAGGTGTTAGAAGAACCATGCTAACTAGTATGATTCAATCTCATCGTGATGTGGTACCTGTTACTATTTTTGATGAAGCAGATATTCAAGCTTGGACTAACGAAAGTGATATAACTGTACGCCTTATTCAAGCATTAAAAGAAGCCTGTCAATTAGAGCCTTCTTTAAATGCCTGGTTTGATACGTTACATAATGCCAGAAAGTGTCATAAAGAGCTACATTTAGGTTTAGCTATGGATACTGAAGACGGACTTTTTGTACCTGTTATTCATAATGCAGATACCTTGTCGCCAGACGAATTACGGCAAAAGATCAATGATTATAAAAAAACAGTACGTGAGCGCTCCGTACCTGCCGATGATTTAAAAGGTGCTACCATTACACTTTCAAATTTTGGTAAATTTGCAGGCCGCTTTGCAAGCCCTATTATTGTACCTCCTACCGTTGCTATTCTTGCTGTTGGTCGTCTATATGAAGCACCAATAGTAGTTAATGGAAAAATTGAAGCTCATAAGATGCTACCTCTTTCTCTAAGCTTTGATCATCGCGCAGTTACTGGTGGTGAAGCTACACGCTTTTTAGGCGCTGTAATTAAATCATTGCAGCAAGCTTAAGGCTTAAATTAATTTTATTACCCCAGTCGTTAAGGGGTAGTAAAATTTTCTCTTAAATAATTTGACATATGTATGCATTAAGAAATAGCGCTGTCAGCTTAACTAAAATAATGCAGCATTAAATAAGTAACAACGGGTAAGATTAAATTATCAATTCCTCTGCTAGAGATACCTTCTAAGAGGGTTAAAATAATCGCGAATAAAAGTAAATAAATAAAAGGAATGGAAGTATTAGAAAAATAAATTGGAATAGCCATGCAAAAAAGGCATACTATAAAAAAAGCCAGTGAACCAGATAAAGATTTTTTATTATTAAAAATTTTATATTCAATAAAATGATATTTAATACCCACTATACTTGCTGCCGCATCTGCTAAAGAAAGAACTAAAACAGGTATTACAAATTCTAAATAGTTTTCTCTCGCCAAACCAAAGAGAAGAATTATACTAATTGGAAAGTAGATTTCACCTAAAGAAAATGCTCTTAAGTTTAAAACAGGATTAAACATAGATTTAAGATAAGGTAATCGTACAAATAAAAAAAATCCAATCGCCGCTCCCATAATAATGATGACTGATAAAATGTTATTAAAAAGTAGAGGGTAAGTAAGGCAAGTTAAACCACAAACGGCATGTATAAATTTTCTTAAGTATTCTGGTTGTATTTGAATAAATTTTTGCAAAATGTATAAGCAAACAAGTATCGTTAAGTAGAGAATAATAAAAAATAATATTGTAAGTGGTTGTAACTGATCTAGCACAAAATTCTCCAGTCTAATTTACATAATAGCTAAAGCACTTGCACTGCAACAAATGTAACCTGGGTGAAGGCCATGGGCCGAAACCTGAGTTTCACTTCGTTACACCCAGGCTACAATACTGATAAATAATTACATAAGTTGTTGGGCCAAGGTCCAACCTACTCTAATGCACTGTGGCAATTGTAGCCTGGGTGAAGGCCTAGGCCGAAACCCGGGTTTCACTTCGTTGCACCCAGGCTACCATTGTTATATTAAAGCTGCGCTGGCAACTACTGCATCTAATGAATGTTCTACCGCATCTACTTTCTTCAAGCGCTCTGTTTGCTGGAAGAAAAAGCTTGCTTGATTGGTAGTTAATTTGCTTACTGTAAGCTTTATAAGTGTAAATACACTTAAAGCTATATTAGCGACAATGCGCTTCCAAGCCTCACCATGATGCTCACTTAAATGATCATCTTCACTATGGAGCAGCGTCTTAAAATCTTGTTGAAAGGATTGCAATAACTGCTTACGCGCTGGACCTCCTTCTTGAAGAGTCGTTTCGTTTTTCACTAAAAATTCATCTAAATTTTCTTTCAAGTCATTTGCTAAATTAATAACAGTTTGCGCTGAACTCTCTTTTATATTCTTAGCTATAACTGCCTCATCTTTTAATCTAACACCATAATCATACATTGTTTCAATTGCTTGATATAACTTTTCTATTTCTACAGCTAAAGCTTTAGTTTCTATATTTTGTTGTAAATGTTCTAAAACATTTTTTGCATCAGCAACATTTAGCGAAGGTATATAAACTTCAGCTGTTAAATCACTACTATAATTGATAGGTATTATTTTTTCATAATTCTTAATAGCTATAGTTAAGCGATTTACTAGAGGCTGTAAATGGTAGCCTGGAAGACTAGTTTTATTAATATTAATAAACTCTAAGAGCGCTCTAGAATCTCCTTTTAATATAAAATCATCTAAAAGTTGCTCAAGTCCCTTGGTTTTTTCTGATCCCTTTATAAATAATCTACGCGCCTTGCTATCCTTAGCAGTCAAGTTGTCTTTAACATTAAAACGTTTGGCACGATTAATTAAATAATTATCTAATTCTTGTTTAAAGAAATTAGCTAATTCCTTGCGTTTTTGAATACGAATATAAGCACTTGTTATACAGCCACTTTTGGCATCGACTTCAATTTGAATTTTTTTAATCCGCCCTTCTAATGGCTTAATAATTTTAGCTAAATTTAAATTTTCTGTTAAATAATTATTAGATAAGCTATTTTTTAGATTAGCCATCTCATAGCTAGCTTTATTGATTAAATAACCTGCGTCATTTATTAATTGTCTATAGGATTTATTACAATCTTTCTTATGAACATTATTAATATTAATAATTAATTGATCACTTTTATCTTGAGCTTGCTGAATTAATTCGTCTATATAATCAAGCATCTTTTTAGTTAAAAGCTCTGCTTTGTTTGATTCTGAAAATTCATTAATTGCAATATATGTATCAGATGAAAGATCAAAAGCAGATTGATGTTTTTCTGTTATTACCTTTGTTTGTACTTTAAATTTATTAATTTCTTGAGACAATTCGCTAAGCTGTTTAAGTAATACATTTAGTTTATCTGTCGTAGGAGTTTTGCTTATTAAATAATTCTGGCTAGCCTCTTTAAATTCTTCTTCAAAATGCTGTAAATTTTTAAGCTTTAAGTTAAATTCTTCTGTAACCCTTTCCTGATAACTATTAGCTAGTTTAGTTAACTCACTTTGCAATGTTAAACATACATTGCTAAGCTTCATACATTTACTTTCATAGTCCTTTGTATCATTAAAATGTAACAAAGAATTTAAGTCTTGTAATTCATTTGCAATAGTTTTTAAGCTTTTTAATAATGCTTCAATGGTTACATTAATTTCTGTAAATTGAGTTAAAAATTCAGAAGAAGTATTTAATTTTTCCTTTAAAGAGTTAATTTCTTGGTTTAAAACTTGAATTTCTTCAGAGGCGATAATTAGTTTACCTAAAATGATGCTAGTCTGATTTAAATTAAATAGCTGCTTTTCTTTTTTTAATAAAATACTAATTTCCTCTTCTAATTGTGTTTCTCGTTCTAAATTGGTAATGTCTACTTTTATTTGGGAAAGCTCTTCTTCAATATTAGTTAAAGTGTTTATAATTTTCTCTAAAGGTTCTTTCGCTAATAAAGTTTTATAAGTAGCGTCTGCTAAATCAGTTAATTTTTCTAATTTTAATTTATTTTGCGCTTTAGTCGCTTCACTGGTAAGAATAGAGGGATGATAAATTTTTCTTAAGCTTAAGTAAAATTCTTGCCAATGATTAGCATTAGTTACTTTGATGTCTGGGCAAATAATCTCAAAAAATAATTTCACCACATGAGGATTATTAAATTCTTTAGTTTTCACTAATAAATTTTCAACTTGTTGCGTAGATAAATTTTGTTTTGCTGCTGGTTTTAATTCATCCTCTATCCATTTGTAAATTTTGTAAAGCTCAACTAAACCTTGGCTTGCGGTATTTTCTTCATGTAATAATCCAAAATTCTTAATACATTTTATAACCTCACGCTGATCGGATACAGCCAAACTTTCTAAAATTTCTACAATATCTTGCCTTTGGCTTGCTGGTACATTGATATTAAGAATAGTTAAGGGCTTATAGAAATTTTCTAATTCTTCTTTAAAAGACAACAATTTATCATTGAATTTTTTTTGTAAATTTTCTAAATTTTCTTTTGGTTTGGGTGTTTGAAATGTTTTTAATTCATCTTGTTTAATCTGTAATTGTTGTGAATTAAAGTCTTTATGTAAATCATGAAGTATTTGTAATTTATCATTTAAAATGCTCTTAAGCTCGTCAGTATTTCCTTCATTTACTGTTTTTTCAAATTGAATTTTTTCATTAATTTTTTTCAAATTTTTATCATGTTCCAGTAAATTAATTTCAATAATTTTAATAACCGATTTTATTTCTTCTAAATAATTTATCTTTGTATCATATAAATTATGAATTTCTTTTTGGAATCGATTACCAAATTGTGAAACGAACTCTTCTGGAACATTAACATTTTCACTAAGTTCTATTAATTTCTTTTCTTCTAAATTCAAATCTTGTTGTAGTACCTGTAGCTCTTTGTTTTTATTTTCTAACTCTGCAACTTTTAGATTGAAATATTCTTCTTTACGATCTAAATCCTCTGGAAGAGCACCTAGCTCAAATTTAATTTGACTAGCCTTAGCTTGAATTTCATCACAAGCTCTAGTAATACTTTCTATTGTTTGGGAATGTTTTTCCTTTTGTTGCTGAACCCACGCTTGCCACGTTTGATTAAGTCTTTGGGTTGTAGTAGTTTTGGTTCTATTAAGTGACTGTTCAATTTCTTTTTTAAATTTATCAAAAACGTTATTAATGTATTCCCTAACGGTCATTAATACCGCATCTTTATCTGAAATTTTAATAAATTGCATATTAAGGAGGGGCTGTTTAACAAAATTAAGATCAAGTTTTTCTCTAGCAAAGTCTTCTAACAAAGATTTTAGTTCAGTTGGCGCTGAATTAGCATGTATTTCAGTATCAAGATTAGTTGTTTTAAATTTAGTTAAAAGATCCTCTTTACACTTTGCTAGCTTTTCTAAGCTTTCAGAAGTCATCTTATTTAGTTGATCTAATCGTTGTATTAATTGATGTAATAAAGTCTCTGACTTTGACATCGATTCTTCAGGTTGTGCTAACTCATCACTTTGTTGCAAAAGGGCTTGAATTGCTGTAAATAATTCTTGGTTTAAGCTCTCTATAGTTTTACAAATTAATTCTGCTTTAGCTTTTTCACTTTTTACTTTCGGCGTGTCAGCAAAATCATTAATATAATTGAAAATTGCGGTATTAATTAGCCCGGGAATTAAAGTGATATATTGATTATAAAGCGCATTAACGTCATATTCTTTTTTAGTATCATTATCTTTAAAAATAAAATTACCTTGATGAACTAACGTTTTTTTTGCAAGTTTAGCTGTCTGTTCAATCGCTTCAGGACTTAAAAAAGAAATAATATCTTGTAATTTATCTTTTGGTAAATGCAATAAGGTATTAGCTAAATCAAGCCCTATTTCTAATAAAATAGGATTATTAATGGGAAAATCGTAACGATAAAGAGGTGATTTTGACGCTAATTTTTGATGATATTTTTCGGCAAAAAGTTTAGCAAACTCTTTTGGAAAATCATTGGCTTTATTTTTAAAGTAATCTAAGTTAAATGGATTAAAATCTAACTCTTTAAAAATATCAACAATGATAACTTTGGAAATTAAGCCATTATTAAAACCGGAAAGCGAGGAATTTAATTTTGCTGGCAATTGTGCAACGGTTTGCTCCAAAGAAGAAAGATCTTGCTGCTGCAGAGTTTTGACGAATCCCTTCATACATAACTCTACCAGTGGTTCAATACTAACATGGCGATTCTTATAAGCAGCGCTCTCTAAACTTTGAATCTTACTTCTAAAGCTCCATAATTTTGGTAGAAGGAGTACATCAGTAAAGTTAGGCGCTTTACCATTATTATAAACATTTAAGATTTCTCGGCCTTGCTTGACTAAGTCCAATAATTTTTCAACTTGACTAGCAGTTTCGCTTGAAGATTCATTTCTTTTAGCTTTTGAAGCAGCATCGTTATAAGCTAATTGTAATTTAGATTCTATTAATAAAAGTAATTGGCCTAGAGGACTATCAGCTACAGTGGTATAAGTCATTGCAATGCTCACAAGATTAATTGGTTTCTTTAGCTCAAGAAAAATTAAAATTTGCCAATTGTGAGCATTATTTTTGCAAAAATCAATAAATACAATGATTAATTTTTAGCAACCTGATTTAATAAATTTCCAAGGCGACATCCTGCTGTTGCCAAGCGCTGCTTAACGGTTGCCTTAACAGTATGTTCATAGGCTTTAGAGGGTTGTTCACCTTCTTTTATTAAATAAGCTAATTCAACTGCTAATTGATGCGATTCTTCAGCCCACTGCTCTGGACTTAATAATTCAGTATTCGCACTGCACGGCCAGCGCTTTTGCAGAAGCTGGGCTTGTTTTGCGATAGTTTTAGGTGAATAGCGCTTTTTTAAATAGCCACCGCCATTATCCCAATAAGCATGTAAGTTATCACCCACTGAATTAGCTGCTAATTTAACTAAATTTCCGCCTTTATCCCCATTAGGATAATTCTTACTGTATAAACTGACAGCATGCATGGGTTGATGAATATCACCAATAACATGTAAAAGAACACGTAAGCTAAAACCTTTATCATAAGTAGATGTTGTTTTGCTTTTTAAAATAGAAATAGCTTCGTTAATAGCATAAACCGCATTAACTTTATCAGGTTCGACAGTAGGAGTATTATCAATTGAATAGGGAATATCTATGAAGTGCAGCGCCTGTAACCATAATTCATTACGATAGCGTAACCTATCTAACCAAGGTGCCGAGCTAACAAGTGATCTTCTCCCATAAACTTGATCAAGTTCGTGGTTATAAGAATCATAAAGTTGCTTTGCTTGCGGTGTTAACTGATCATAGGCAATTTGAGCTACTAAACGATGACCTAAACTATTCCAAGCATGAGCACTAAGACTTAATCCTAAACTTAAAGCTGCAACTAGTGAAATTCTTTTTCTCATTTTCTATCCTAAATAAGGTGACCAAGCTGGCTCTTGTACATCTCCATCGCGTATAGGAAGGCGCACTTTAACTCGACCATCAATTGACACCATTCCTAATACACCTTTGTCTTGAAATTGCGTTGCATATAAAATTAAGCGCCCATTCGGTGAAACTGAAGGTGATTCAGCTAACGGTGCGGAGGTTAACTGATTTACATAACTTTTATCAGCTTCTTGCGTAGCAATATTAAAGCGATTACTTTCATCCCGATGAAGCATAACAATATATTTTTGATCAGGTGTATAAGATGCACGAGCATTGTAATTACCTTCATAGGTTACCCGGTTAATACTGCCATCGGCAAGTGATAATCTATAAATTTGAGGCGAGCCACCACGGCCAGAGGTAAATAGTAACGAACGGCCGTCAGGAGCAAATCGCGGTTCTGTATCAATCGCTTCACCAAAGGTAAGCTGCTTTAAACTACCATTGGTTAAATCAACACTATATATTTTTGGATTTCCACCTTTAGAAAGAACTACGGCAAGCTGACGCCCATCAGGCGACCAAGCTGGAGCACCATTTATACCAGCAAAATCAGTCACTAATGTTCTTCGCCCAGTTGCAACGTTAACAATAAAAACTTGCGCTTTTTTCTTTTCAAAAGAAACATAAGCAATTTGTTTACCATCAGGGGACCATGAGGGTGACATAATTGGCGCTGAGGAAATAAGTAGACTTTGCGGGTTATAGCCATCAACATCTGCAATTTCAAGTGCATATCTTGACCGCCCACCCTGCCGTTGTACTAATACATAAGCAATACGAGTTGAAAAAACACCGCGCTCACCAGTTAATTTTTCATATACTAAATCACTAATATGATGCGCTAAAGGACGGAGTTGGTTGCTACTGACTTGAAAGGTATGACTTAACAATACCCGACCTTGTGCTACCGCATCGACTAATCTAAAGCTTACTTCATAGTGATTAAAACCTGTTTTAGCAACATGACCTGTTAACAAACTATCAGCACCTGCTTGGCGCCATACATTAAAAGGAACTTCCTCTGTTAAATCAGCGGGCAAATTTACTAATTTAAAGCGGCCTGAAAAATGTAAATCGTTATTAACTACCTTTGTAAACTCTTGACTTGCATTATCGTTACCAAAAGAATTTATCGCAATGGGTAACGCTGAATTAACACCTTGTGTCAATTCTAAATCAAGTGCAAATAAAGACTTAGCAAAAACTAAAAACAGTAATGCTGCAATGCGGTTAACCATTACCTACCCCCTAACGTTTTCTGGTCTTACGGTTAAACTGATATCACGAAATAAATTAAATGTTGTTGGATCAGTTGGCACAGGCAATGGTGAGGCTTTGTAAATAGCGGTTTGCGCTGAGCGATCTAGCACCGGATCGCCGCTGCTACGCATAAGGCTTGCTTCTAATACTTCACCATTCGGCGCTAAGCGGATGCGAAATTGACTAGATAAGCTACTATCTACATTGTCAGGTAAAATCCATTGGCGACTAATGGCATTAACTATCATAGCTTTATATTTATCAACTTCTCCAGCAATTTTGGCTTTTTGCGCTGCATCCTGCGCTGCAAGAAGAGCTCGTTGTTTTTCTGCTTCTATTTTTGCTTCTTTTTCAAGCTCTTCTTTTTCTTTTTTTTCTTGTTCTACTTTTGCCAGTCTAAGTTGCTCTTCAATATTTTTTTTCTCAAGCCTAGCTAACTTTTCTGACTCAAGCTGCTGTTTTTGTTCTAATTGTTTTTGTTTATTTTTAAGCTCTTCTAAATGCTTAGCTTCTTGCTCTTTTTGCAATGCTAATTGTTTTAATCTTTTTTGCTCCTCTTCAAGCTCTTTCTTTTTAGCAAGTACTAATTTAGCAGCCTCTTCCTTTAATTTAGCTAAGCGCTGCTGCTCTTGTATGCGAGCTTTACGGGCTGCTTCAGCCTGTTTTTTAAGCGCTAATTGATGCGCTTGCTCTGCTTTTTTTTCGCGCGCGCGGTCTTCTTTTAATTGATTAACAGCAGCCATGACTTCTTGACTATCAACACTAACTGCTTTCACGATTTCCTGTTTTGGCTGGTTAATTACTTCTGCCGGCATAATTTGCCCAGGTTTATTTTCAGTTTCTTTTACTAAAACTGGCCTAGAACTCATTGACTCTATTAATAATACGAAGCCTAAAGCAAGATGCAGACTAAGAGCTGCAAAAAATGATTTACGATAACTATTGTCGCTCATCCTTGGCTCTCCTGTATTTGGCCTATAGAATCGGTTAATAAGCCAACTTGTTCAGCACCTGCTTGTTTTAATAGGCCCATGGCCATCACCACTTTACCATAACTAACCCCTTGATCGCCCTTAACAAGAACATGTATGGCTTGATGGGTTTGTTTGGCTAATTCTAATTCTGCAGCTACTCGTACCATTAAAGTATGTGGTTCAATAGGCATGTTAGGTTGGCTATGAATATTTAAGAAATATTCCCCTTGCTGATTAACCGAGACAATAACTGGCTCACGCTCGCTAGAAGATAACGACTCACTAGCAGCCTTAGGCAGCTCAACCGTGACACCTTGCGTTAACATAGGTGCTGTTATCATGAAAATAACTAATAAAACAAGCATAACATCAATATATGGAACGACATTAATTTCAGCTACTGGCCGAATACTAGTTCTCTTTTTTCTTAACATATTACCCTCTAGCGGCCGTTTGTTGTTCTATTAAGGCAACTAATTCATCTTGAAATAAATCATATTCATTTAACAAACTATTTGCTCGCGTTGAGTAACGATTATAAGCAATAACAGCAGGAATAGCGGTAAATAGACCTAATGCAGTTGCAATCAAGGCTTCAGAAATTCCAGGCGCCACCATTGCAATGGTCGCTTGCTGTACCTGACCTAATGCTTGAAACGAGGTCATAATTCCCCATACAGTACCAAATAACCCAATATAAGGTGCAATAGAGCCCACTGAAGCGAAATAAGGTAGATGACGCTCTAATTTAGTTGCTTCTTTAGCATAAGTAATTTGCATTACCCGTTGAATAGGCTCAAGTGCTACAATGCCATTTTTTCTTACCCGAATATACTCTTTAAAGCCTGCATGAAAAATTGCGGCCAGCCCTTTTTTCTGCCTAGGATTGCTATCAATATCTGTGTATAGCTTACTTAAATCATTGCTTTCCCAAAAACGTTTAGTAAACGCTTTAGATTCATATTTTTTACGCTTAAAATACCAGGCTCGCTGCAGAATAAGCGTCCAAGAAAAAATAGATGCTATTAGTAAGAGAAGCATTACCACTTTTACTACAATCCCTGCTTGTAAAAAATATCCCAAAACACTGGCATGACTACCCATGTTTTATTCCTCCAACTATATACGATATGTTTACGGACTTACAAAGCCCAATAGCTTCGTTAAAAATATTTAAATTACCCATTTAGTCATTTAAGTGACTAATTAAATAAAAGTCTTCAATTTAAGTCTGTAGCCTTTAGTAAATCAGTTTATAAATCTATTTAAGACTCATTAACTGGCGACTCGCTAGCAGGCGTAATTATTCCAAAATGTTGGTAAGCTAATTGAGTTGCTACTCGGCCTCGAGCAGTACGCATTAAAAAGCCTTGCTGAATCAAATAAGGCTCAATAACATCTTCAATAGTTCCTTTCTCCTCACCAATCGCCGCAGCAATACTTTCAACGCCAACCGGCCCGCCCGCAAATCGCTCTATAACAGCAAGCAATAGCTTTCTATCCATCACGTCAAAACCATGCTGATCTACATCCAACATTTTTAAAGCAAGCTTGGCTATTTCTAAAGTTATTATCCCTTTTCCACATACTTCAGCATAATCACGAACTCGTCTTAAGAGTCGATTAGCAATACGTGGAGTACCACGTGAACGCATAGCAATTTCTTGTGCACCCTTATCATCCGTGGTAACTTTCAATAAGCGTGCTGAACGCGATACAATCTGTGTTAATGAGTCAATAGAGTAAAACTCTAATCGCTGTACAATACCAAAACGGTCGCGTAAAGGCGAGGTCAATGACCCTGCTCGGGTTGTTGCGCCAATTAAAGTAAACGGTGGAAGTTCTAATTTTATTGAGCGCGCAGCAGGACCTTCGCCAATCATAATATCAAGCTTATAGTCTTCCATAGCTGGATAAAGTATTTCTTCAATGACTGGATTTAAGCGGTGTATTTCATCAATAAACAATACATCATTTTCTTCAAGGTTAGTCAACAGTGCTGCAATATCGCCCGCCCTTTCAAGAACAGGACCTGAGGTTTGTTTTAGATTAACACCAAGTTCATGGGCAATAATTCCAGCCAGTGTTGTTTTTCCTAACCCCGGTGGACCAAAAATTAAAACGTGATCAAGTGCATCACGTCTATTTTTTGCTGCATCAATAAAAATACGCATTTGCTGGCGAACAGCCTCCTGCCCAATGTAATCTTCAAGGCATAAAGGACGAATAGCGCGTTCAATTGCATCCTCTGTTGGCGCAGCGTTAGCACTTATTAAGCGATCACTTTGCAGCATAGTTTTTTAAATCTTTAGAAATTTATTTGGCTGCATTCTAGCATACTTCTTTAGTAAGGTTGATGGTCTTTTTGTATTTCTTTTGCTAAGGACTGACTAAGCTTGATAATGAATAAAATCTAAATATTAAAGTTTCTATAACTGATTTAGAAGTAAACTTATATTGGAAAAATTGGAGACCAAATAAACTTTTTTTCTTATATTAACTGTTCAGCTGCAGATTAAATACTAGCGCTTGTAACTTAGTAGCCCCAATGTATAAGTTTCATGTCCTCTATTGAGAATTCAAATAATTTTGAATTTCATACAATATCAGACACATTAATCACGGCAATAAATTGGGTCCTAGACTTTATTTATTCATCGTATTAAGGACTTGTTTTATAGTTGTTTGCGAATCACCCAAGACCTTTCCTTTTGATTTAGAAACAAAGTGTTGAAAAAATCTATGTATTGATTTTCCTTGAGACGCAGGTTTTATAATTGATTTTGCCTCATCTTGATAGTTTGGTTGTAAAGTTAGTTTTTTTATGTGTTCAGGTTTCTTTTGTTCAGAAAAATTATTAATTATATTTTGCGCTCGATTATATCCTAGCTCTGCAGCTACTTTTTTTAAAGCGTAAGCTGTATTGTCAAATTCACCATTTTTTATGGTAGATAAATTATTTGATAATTCAAATAATAATTCAGGAAAATTGTTGGGGTATGCTGCTGATTCTTCAAATAAATGTAATGCACAAATATTTAATTTTACTAATAATTCATTAAATTCGTTAGTTTTATTGTTAAAAAGAAGAGCATAAGCTTCTAAAATCATTAACTTTAATGCTTCTAATGTAAAATTTGGTTTAGTACTTAACTTTAATTGAGAATGAGTATCCTTAGAAAGATTTAGTGCTTTAGATAAAATATTAATTGCTTTGATATTTTTATTTTCTAGAGCAATTTGGAAAGCATCTTTATTGTCATCCCCTTTTTGGTGAATATCTATATCAGGAAGAGATAATAACGCGTCTGTTAAGCTAAGCGTATAACTACTTTTTACAGTTTCAGGTAGCAAGATACTATAGCTTTGTGATAATTCTCGATTAGTGGGTAAAAATAAGATGACTTTTCTAGCAAAATCTAAATGTAAATCCTCAGAACTTGTAGAACCAAATCTAGTTATGATTTTTATACACCATTTAAGGATATCTACTCCTTGAGATTTAAAAGAAAGGTCAATTTGACCAGAAGTAAGCCAGAATTCAATTTTTTTTAAATCCCTTATTCTTTCCGAGAAGAAACAAAACTCTTTTTCAGCTTCACACCAAGTAGCAATAAAAGTTTTACCTTGTTCATTTACCATATTTAAGCTTATACCTTTTATTTTTAATAAGGTATCAATCATATTATGATCTCTAACACTGCCTGCCTTAAAAAGAGTAGAAATTATATACTGATTTTCATCTGGTAAAGCCATAATTGTCCCTTAAATCACTAGATTTATTTAGATAACTTATTGATAAATTTAATAAAATTATTATACCTATCTTAGTATATTTTCTCAATTAATTTTAATGCTCGATAATCATTATTAGTTAGCTGATCTGAAAAAATAATTAGAACTTTATTTTTTTCATAACTTATTAGCTTTAAGAGAAAAAAAAGGCCACAATCTAAAATTATTTTGTGTTTCTGATATCTAATTTCATCACTAAATTGATTATTCAAAAACCACTCATTATTTGAAAAAAATAACTTTATAACATAGGAGTATGGGATAGGATTAGCATATATAGAGATAAGGGTAATTATTAAATAAAAAACTAAACTGCTTTTAATAAACCACCACAATTGACTATTAAGTACCATATAAGCAGAAAAGGAGTAAACAATAACACTTAGACGTAAATAAATAGTTGATTTATTTAATTCAATGATACATCTGGATAAGTTCGACAAGGGCTAATAACTCCTTATTAGCTGGTTTTTCACTGCCCATTAACCAACAGTATAATTCGGGATCAGCAGTAGTAAGTAAGTGCTCAAAAGCTGTGATTTGACTAGCTGATAACTTCTCTAATGATTGTTCAATAAAACGATTTAGCAATATATCAAGCTCAAGCATTCCTCGCCGACATTGCCACTTAATTTTAGCTTTACGCACCTCATCAATCATTGTCTTTTCATTGTCAAAAGCAGTTATCTTACACTAAACTTTGTAACTATCGCAATTAAGAATTAGCTTACTTATGAATCAAATGAATTATGTTATCAATACCCGCCCTTATACAATTTTCTCTGAATATAAGCATGAGTTATTATTAAAAAAAGACAAAAATTATCTATTTGATTTAGCTTATTTAGCTGTGCTTAACGTTGAAGGCAATCAAGCTGAAACTTTTTTACAAGGGCAACTTACCTGTGATGTTCGAAAAGTTAATCTTCATACTATGCGTCAGGGGGCTTTGTGTAATCTGAAAGGACGTATCCAGGCCTTGTTAGATGTCATTAAGATAGCAAACTATCAGTTGATTTTACCTAAAGACTTAATTGCTGCTACGTTAATCAGTTTAAATAAAGCGGCCATGTTATCGCGGGTTAAGCTAGAGGTTAACACTAATTACAGAGTTTATGGCTTTTATTTAGGTAATTCAGAAGAACAATCACCCATTATTCTTAATCTACCTAAAGAAAAAAATGCCTTAACTGTTCATAATGATAATTATTATTATTGTATTGAAGAGAGCTATTTTATAATTCTAAGTCCTGTAGCCAACCATGACTCTTTAGTAGCGCCTTTTATAAGCACTCAACGATTTCAAGGCTCTTTAGCTTGGCATAGGCTACAAACTGGTATAGGCAAAATTGAAATTTACCCTGACACACGCGGTCTATTTTTACCTCATAGAATTGAACTTCACCAACAAGGTTATATTAGTTTTGACAAAGGCTGTTATAAAGGACAAGAGATTATTGCTCGTACTCATTATCGAGCTAAATTAAAACATCGTTTAGCGGTTTTCAGAATTCAGATACATACACCAATAAATGCTGGAAATAAACTTTTTGATTTAAATCAGCGCGAAGTTGGTGAAATCATTGATTATTGCCCTTTAGACGCTAACGAATTTATAATCGTTACAAGCATTTTGATTGACCATCCTAGTGAAGTAAATATAGAGGGCGTACCGACAATTATATCCTTAAGAACTAATTTAGATTAGGATATATTTACAAATTTTTAAGTCTTTTATGCTCAAAGCGGAGGTGCATTTGCGCCCTTTTAGAACGTTGTTGGACATGGATATCCAACATCGAGCCGGAGAAATGGTTTCGGCGTTTCCCAAAAGGGAGCAAGGGTAGCTCTGCCTGCCTCGAGCTAATGGCTTGGCCAAATAATTTGTTGGGCCAAGGCCCAACCTACTAAAATCAATCTATATTAATTTACTACTGTATCTTTCTCAGACATTTGTATGGTAGTTTGAGTAAGCGCGAGTAATTCGCGAATTGCCACAAAAAACATAGTGTAGTTAAGCGTCGTTGCTGAACGCAAATCAGTTAATATATGTCGCCATCTATTAATAAGGCTTCCATGTTGCTCAGTCCATTCTCTAAAGCACGCCATATAATCTCGTTTTTCAGCGCCTAATTTGATGATACCGGCAGTCAATTGCCGTTGTTGCCAATCTAAATCATCTCGTAGCGCTTCTCTTGATAACGATTCCCAATTATTTTCAGCAGGATGGGCAATAACCTGATTACGAATCCATGCTAAATCTAAGAATTCACCGATTCCAAAATAAACTTCAGCAATACTGGTAACGCTGATATCAAGCTCTTGCGAAACTTCAATGATATCCATTGCAGAAAATAATGGTTTAGTTAAAGAAAGCTCATGGGCGAGACTGGGTGAAATACCTAATTCTAAATATTGATTTAGAGATTCTTCATATTGAGCACGATTATTTTCACTAAAAATAGTAGGAATTGCGCTTTTTAATTCAATTACTCCAGGGGAATAATTTTTAACTGCTTTACCAATATTTAGACGCATACGCTGATTACGTAAGAACCAGCGGGTAACTCGTCTTAATAAACGAACATAAAGCATGACCAGTTCCATTTGCTTTTCAGCAGTTACAATAGATTCAATATTTTCAATTTGCTTCCAAGCATTATCTACTTCAAGTACGCGGCGAGCAATCATATACGCACGTACCACAGCAGAAATAGGAGCACCCGTCTCATCTTGCATTCTATAGATAAAAATAAAACTCATCTCATTAAGAATGATATTACTTAATTTCGTTGCAATAATTTCTCGCTTTAATGGATGCGCTTGCATTTCTTTACTAAAACGTTCTTGCAAAGGTTTAGGGAAGTAATTAACTAATAAGCCTTTAAGATAAGAATCTTCTGGCACATCTGAAGCTAAAATTTGCTCTTTTAAAATAGTTTTACTGTAACAAAGGAGCACTGCTATAGTGGGAGGCGTTAAGCCTTTCCCTAAGAGTTTACCTTCCATCAATAATTTTTCAGTAGGAATAAACTCAACTGATCTATCAATTTTACCTGTACGCTCTAATTCGTTAATATAACGATTATGCATTTCAAGCGCCCGTAAACCTTGCGATGCCGTAAGACTAATTGCACGTGTTTGCACAAAATTATCAGTAAGCACTAGCGCTGCAACCTCATCAGTCATTTCACTTAATAACTCATTACGTTGTTTAACGGTTAAATCACCCGCAGCAACAATACTATTAAGTAAAATTTTAATATTGACTTCTTTATCTGAACAACTTACGCCCGCTGAATTATCAATAAAATCGGTATAAATAAGCCCGCCATTTAAAGCATATTCAATCCTTGCCATCTGAGTTAGGCCTAAATTACCTCCTTCAGTAACTACTTTACAACGTAATTGATTTGCATTAACACGAGTAGCATCATTAGTGCGATCGCCAACATCAATATGACTTTCAGATTGAGCTTTAACAAAAGTACCAATTCCAGCACTCCAGAGTAAATCAACTCGTGCCCGTAAAATGACTTTAATCAACTCATTTGGCTCAATTTCGTTTACTTTAATATCCAATAACTGTTTCATTTCTTTGCTAACAGGAATTGATTTTGCGTTGCGATTAAATACACCACCACCTTTAGAAATGAATTTCTTTTGATAATCCATCCAAGTTGAGCGAGGCAAGTAGAATAAACGCTCGCGCTCTTTAAAGCTGATTTCAGGATCTGGTTGGGGATCAATAAAGATATGAACATGATTAAAAGCTGCTACTAATTTAATACGTTTAGAAAGCAACATACCGTTTCCGAACACATCTCCCGACATATCACCAATTCCAACAACAGTAAAATCAGTCTTGCTAATATCTACATTCATTTCGTAGAAATGACGTTTTACTGACTCCCAAGCACCTCTCGCTGTAATACCCATTTTTTTATGGTCATAACCCACAGAGCCACCAGAGGCAAACGCATCACCTAGCCAGAAATCATATTCTAAAGAAATAGCGTTAGCGATATCAGAAAAAGTTGCTGTACCCTTATCAGCAGCAACAACCAAGTAGGGATCATCTTCATCAAAACAGATAACGTGAGGTGGTTTAACAATAACACCATCTTTATAATTATCCGTGACATCAAGTAAGCTGCGTATAAATAATTGATAGCAGGCAATAGCTTCAGCTTGTATTTCCTCTCTATTCCCTGTAGCTGGTAGACGTTTAGGGACAAAGCCACCTTTAGCGCCAGAAGGTACAATCACAGCGTTTTTAACTTGTTGAGCTTTCATAAGCCCTAAGATTTCTGTACGAAAATCTTCACGGCGATCAGACCAGCGTAAACCTCCACGAGCGACTTTTCCTCCACGTAAATGAACCCCTTCAAAACGTGGCGAATAGACAAAGATTTCAAACATAGGATAAGGTTTAGGTAACCTTGGAATTAATTTACTATTGAGCTTAATAGCGATACAGACTTTATACTTACCTTGATTATCGACTTGGTAGAAGTTAGTTCTTACCGTGGCTGTAATAGCCTGAATATATTGTCTAATAATTTTATCTTCGTCTAAATTTGATACATCATCTAGTGCTTTAAGGATTTGGTTTAATTGATCTGTAAATTGGATATCGCGAGTAGTTGATTCTTGTGGATTAAAGCGAATTTCAAATAATTGCACTAATTTTCTAGCGATAGCAGCATTATTGTTAAGAGCAGTCTCTATATATTCCTGACTGAAGGTAAAACCAATTTGTTTAAAATATTTAGCATACGTACGTAAAACAGCGACTTGCCGCCAATTTAGCCCTGCCCCAAGTACTAACTGGTTAAATCCATCATTATCCGCTTCACCAGTCCATACACGTGCAAATGCATTTTGAAAAAGATCTTTTATCTCATCAATATCAAAAGTCATATGTTTGGTATATTGTAGAGCAAAATCATTAATCCAAGTTATTCTACCGTCTTCAAATTTTAAAACATACGGCCTTTCACTGATAGCACGCATGCCTAAATGTTCGACAATTGGTAATACATCAGATAAAGGAATGGTAATATCATGCTGATAAATTTTTAAACGGAAATTATCAGCCAACTCATCCATTGGCCGATAGAAATTCATAACTAATGGATTATCTTCTGAAAGTGCTTCGATATGTTTAATATCATAAACAGCAGTGCGAGCAGTAAAATTATCGCGATAATTACTTGGAAATGCATTTTTGTAACGTGAATAAAGTCGATTTGCCACTTCCTCGCCAAATGCTTCTGCAAGGAAATGAAGTAGATCGTCAGGCCAAGAACGGCCTATTTCAATTAACTTTCGCTCAATTTCTTTGACATCCCATTGCGTACTATCTTCTGGATTAGTTCTAATTATAAAATGAATACGAGCTAAAATAGATTCCGTAAAGGTTGTAGAAAAATTAATGTCAATAGCATGAAAGCTTTCTTCTAATATTTTTTGCATGGCATGACGCAACTCAGAAGTAAAGCGCTCTTTAGGTACATAAACTAAACACGATACAAAACGTCGATAAGGGTCTACACGCACAAATAGGCGAATACGCCGCCGTTCTTGCATATAATAAATGCCCATAGCAATTTCTAACAACTCATCTTCCGAGGCTTGTATTAACTCATCACGCGGTAATGTTTCTAAAATATTTAATAATATTTTACCGGCATGACTACGGGGTTCTAAGTTAGAATTTTTCATAACTTGCGCCACTTTATGGCGTAAGAAAGGAATATGCTTAGGATTAGTGTTATAAGCAGCTGACGTGTAGAGGCCAATTATCCGCCGCTCACCTATTACCTCGCCTTTTTTGTTAAACCGCTTAACCCCAATATAGTCGGTGTAGGTGCGCCTATGTACTGTTGCTTCTGTATTAGTTTTAAACATTACCAATATCCGCGGCGATAGCGTTAATTCACGTGCTTCAGGGGTCATGGAAGAAATACTACGCGCGTTCGATTTGCTTAAGCTAGGTCTTAGAACACCTAAACCAGTTTCTGGTAAAGGTTGAAGAACCACCTCATCACCTTTTTTAGCAAGCTCATAATCTCGCACCCCTAAAAATGTAAAGTGATGATCTTCAATCCACTGCAAGAAAGCTTTCGTTTCTTCAGCTTCGGCAGGATCAAGTACGCCCTTGAGTTGATCAATTTCTTCGATAGCCTCACAGACCTTTTTACGCATTTCTGGCCAGTCTTCAACCACTGCTTTATTATCATCTAAAACGCGTTCAATATTGCGATGTAATTCTTCAAGAATTGCAGGATTTGTTTGCCTATCAATTTCCATAAAGATAGAAGCTTCTACTAAGACACCTGTCTTCTTTTCACTATCATGAGGTAAAACAGCGATAAGTTGATTGCTTTTATCTCTTTTAACGCATAGTCCACCTAAATAAATCACTAAATGAGAAACAAGCCCTAAACGCGTAATCACCATACGCAAGGAATCAACTAAAAAAGGAATATCTTCTGTTAAAATTTCAACTACTGTGTGTGTCGTTTGCCAACCATGGCGCTCAAATTCAGGATTATAAATTCTAACCTTGGTTTCATGAGGCGCTCGGTGCTGCATGAAAGCCCAAAAATTAATAGTAGCACCATATAAGTCATCAATATCCCACTCTTGAAGGTCGTCTAATGCTACGGTACCTAAAAATTGCTGAACAAAAGCAGCGCATAGCTCAGCTTGCTCTGCATTCATTTTTTGCTTTATTTTAGCTAGTACTGCCTCAATAATTAAAACTTTACCTTCTTCAAATTTGTAAGACATTCATTCACCTCATTAGGCATGAAAATAAATTGTGCGAATTATATATCGTCGCTGCAAAGTGGTATATATAAAGCTCTTATAAATTATTAATTTTTAAACAGATGATTTTCTACTTTCAAGCAAACTATTAAAAGTAACTATTTAATTATTGTAGCTTATTATGATTTCTTATTAACAAGCTTCTTCTATAGTAAAGCTATGCTATTACTTTGCCAACAGGTATAGCAATTATTCAATACAAACAGGTGCATGATACTTTACCCATTGAGCAAAACTTATCACATCTTTACTAAGCATTCGTATACAGCCATGAGAGCTTGGTGTAGTCATATCAATTTCATCTGGTATTCCATGAATATAGATATAACGTTTCAAAGTATCAACACTACCGCCCTTATTACGCCCCTCTTCTAATCCTTCTAACTGAACAATACGTGTTAAAATCCAATCTCGAGTAGAATTGATATAAAGCTCGGGTGAATAAATTTCCCCTGTCCACTTTCGACCGATAAATATACTATTTATATCTGCATCCATACCAATGTGTGAGTACACACGATGCCAGCCTCTAGGGGTGCATTCGCTACCCTCTAACTCACCTAAACCATTTTTTGCTGTCGAAACAGGATAACGCATTACCAGTTTATCATTATCATAACAATATAATTGTTGTTTTTTCACTGAAATGAAAACAAACTGCTGAGTCATTTACCTGCCCCATATAATTAATATTTATTCAGAGTGACGTCCAACGATTTATCTGTTTAATAATTAAGCTTATTTGCTTTACTCATAAGCTCAAATAGGTTAGTACGAGGAAGAGAGCCTATTTGATTGAAATTGTTTTTGTATTAACAAATTCAAGAATTCCCTCTCTTGATAATTCTCTGCCATAACCAGAAAATTTCACTCCTCCAAATGGTACCCTTGGATCAGAGGCAACAAAAGCATTTACAAAACAAACACCTGTATTAATATCATTTTTAGCAATTTTTTCGCCCTGTTCTAAATCACTGGTAAAAACTGCAGCCGCTAAGCCATAACGACTATTATTAGCTAAGGCAATACCTTCTTCTTGACCCTTACAGCGAATAATAGCAATAACAGGCCCAAATAACTCCTCATCAAAAGCAGGCATGCCTGGTGTTACATTTGTAAGAACTGTAGGTGGATAATAATAACCCTTTCCAGAAGGAATTTTGCCTCCTGTAATTAATACAGCTCCTTTATTGATACTTTCTATTACTTGCTTATGTAACGTATCGCGTAAGTCTTTGCGAGCCATAGGCCCGAGTTTAGTAGCAGGATTAGCTGGATCGCCTGTTATGTAATTAGGTAATAACTCTAAAATTTTTGCCACTAATTCATCTTCAATAGCTTCTTCAACGATGATTCTCTTAGCCGCAATACAAACCTGTCCACAATTATTAAGTCGTGAGGCAAGAATATTTTGAGCAGCAAGTTCAATATCAGCATCAGCAAGAATAAGGTATGGGTCATTACCACCTAGTTCAAGAACTGATTTTTTTAAATTACTAGCAGCAAGTCCTGCAACCAATCGACCTGTTTTTTCACTGCCTGTAAAACTTAAAGCAGCAATTTTAGGATGAGCAATTGCCTTAGCTGTCGTTTCATTATCTAAAATGGCGTGCTGGAATAAATGCGGTAAAAACCCGGCCTCACTAAATAACTGAGCAATCGCATCTCCTGCGCCAATCGAATTAGGCGCATGCTTTAAGATAGCTGCATTACCTGCCATTATGGTTGGCGCAGCAAAGCGAAAAACTTGCCAAAATGGGAAATTCCAAGGCATTATAGCTAAAATAACACCAATAGGTTCATGCGCCACAAATGTTTTCGACATTTCAGTCTGTACGGTTCTTGGCTTAAGGAATTCTTCTGCATGCTCAGCATAATATTGGCAAACCCAAGTACATTTTTCGATTTCAGCTTCACTTTGCCTTATAGGCTTACCCATTTCCTGGGTAATAATTTTACTTAATGCCTCTTTCTTTGCCTGAAGCAGATTAACAAGATTAGACATTAATAAGCGCCGCTCAGCAAATGGCACACGTCGCCATTCTTTAAAAGCCATATAACCTTGTTCAATTAATTGATTCATTGCTGCTTCATCATGTTCAGCATAACTTTTTAACACCTCTTCGGTGACAGGATTAATAGTTTGAATAGCCATAATTGATCCTTAATGAATTATTTTACAGTTTAGACTAATGCCTAGCTGAAGCAAATAAAAGGTAATAAAGCAGTCAACAATATAAATAAATTCAAAAATTCTAGTACTAAGTAACTTAAATTAATTAATTTGAGTAATAAACTAGCTCAAGTTTCTGTAAATTCTTGCGTATTCGATTTAATTGTTGTTACTATTTTGCGTGCTGAATTATTTGATCTTTATTTAGTTTTAAATTTAGAAAAACTAAACTTATTTTATATATAGAGAAATTAATTTAAGCAGTTTGTTTAATAATAAATTTTTAATAAGAAGTTGATAAATAAAAATTTTTATGACTTTATTTCACCTGACAAAAACGGTAATTTATATTCTTTAGCTTGCCTTAAGAATCAAGAATTTTTAAGCTGTTTTTGCTTTACTGAATCTGGTAAGCAAGCCGTAAGCTTCAGAAAACAGTGAGGCATTCAGGCGTAGTGTTCACAGCGTATGCTTGATTCTTGGTGGAAGGTTGGATTTGAGGGCAGTTTGAACTAAAATCTTGCTAAAAAAAACGCAGTGTAGTTTTCTACATGAGTATTTTGAAGCATTATTTCTGTTCAAAAAGCGCCAAATACAGCTTTTCGGTGCATGGGGTATGAACGTGTACGCTCAGGCTTATTGAGAAATTATAAAATTTTGCCTAACTATTAGGTTATTAGAATTATTTAAAAAGGCTTAAGATAAATAATGACGAATAAAACGCTAGCCTATCATCCTGCCCATTACCTATTTGCTTGGGCGGTGCATGCCTTTACAGCAAGCGCTGCCTGCGCTGGCCTTTTTACCCTTGTCAAAATTTACCAACACGAATATGTACATGCTCTTTGGTTTATGGCCATTGCTGTTGTTATTGACGCAGTTGATGGAACACTAGCTAGACTAGTGGGTGTTAAGAAAGTATTACCAAATATCGATGGTGCGCTACTTGATAATTTAGTTGATTATTTAAATTATGTAATTACACCTTGTTTTTTTCTTTTCGCTAAAGCAGATATGCTACCCCATGATTTAGCAATTTTAATTATTATCGCAATTATTATTACTTCTTCTTACCAGTTCTGCCAATCTGATGCAAAGACACCAGATCACTTTTTTAAAGGGTTTCCTTGCTATTGGAATATTGCTGTTTTCTATATGTTCATTTTAAATACAACCATGAATACTAATGCCTTAATTTTACTAATTCTTTGTATTTTAATCTTTGTCCCCATAAAATATGTCTATCCTTCTCGCCTAGATTATCTTACTGAATCAAAAGTATTAAAAATATTGATGCACTGTTTTTCACTATTATATGGCATATGCTCAGCCGTGGTGTTGTGGTCATATCCTACGATTAATAGACTTTGTCTAGTTCTATCCTTAGGGTATATTATAATGTATTTAGCTTTAAGTATTTATAGAACTTATTCGCCTATGCTACTTTCTAAGATTGCGGCTTATAAAGATTAAATTATCTAAAATTAATAATTTTAATCACTAAAACTACCTACCCTGCAAATAGCCATTGAAAATACTTACAATCCCATTAAAATAACATTATTACTAAAAGTGAAAGAGTCTCATGCTAATAAATAAATCAATTTTATGGGTTGCGTTGCTTACAGTACATACTATAACTTACGCTAGTTTTCCGCGTGGTTGTGAAGTGACAGGCTTTGGTTATTACGGTACTAATCTTGTAGTCAATGATAAAGGCGGGCAAACATTTTATTTAATACAAAATCGCAGTGATCATGCTATTGAATTAAGGCGAGTTGAAACAGAAGACGTTTTTATGAGCCCGTCGCTAACGGCTAAAATTGATGCTAAGTATTGGGCCGCTTTTGCGTCTGATGTACAAAATTTGAATTTTCAATGTTTTTCTGTAAAAGATAATGCTACTAGTCCTGTTGATTGTCGCGATGTTTTAGATGTCTGTCAGTATCCTCGTGTAAAATTTGCATTAAGTAATATGGGAAATTACTGGGTTGCTGTTAACAACTCACAACGTACTGTTATTAACGAAGCAACTGCTAAAGGTATTTACCTTCGTTGGTAAGCTGCAGTTAAGCTACACTATCAATACTAACTAAATTATTTAGTGTAGCTTATTTATTGCCAGAAACTAAGTACAAAGGGATACAATGCTAAAAAAGGACATTGTTTTTCTGATAATAGGTATTTTAGGTGCATCAATTTCTATCATTGGCTTAACACAAGCGAGAGCTCCTTTATTCTATGTCGTGGGTTCATCATTATTATTTATTACAGCAAGTCATTTTAAATTAATTTTTTTTATAGCGCTTGAAATTATTTTAATGGCAGGCCATGGTGCAAAATTATTGAATATAGGCCCAGTTTTACAAATGGCTATTCCTATATTACTTTGCGTACAATTATTAGTTTTTTATCTTTTAAGTGGTAAATTATATAATATTTTCTTAATTATAGGGATTGCAGGTATTGCAGCTTTATCTATTGGTCTCTCTTATGAGGATCAATGGATATTTTTTTTCGGTAGTTTAGCAATAGCCATTTTTGCTTATTCTTATTTTTATAAAAAACCGCCCGTATTAATATGGGCAGTTATGAATACAATTTTTGCATTAACGGCACTTTTTAAAATTATTTTTTATAGTTAATTAGGGTGAATAAATGGCTAAAACAGCTTCTAAAATGGTACCACTAGGTAGTCAAGCACCAGCGTTTTGCTTACCTGATGTTATTAGTGGAAAGACTATTAGTTTAAAGAAAGAAGAGGCAGTTAAATGTACGGTAATTATGTTTATTTGCAATCATTGCCCTTATGTTAAGCATATTAATCAGGGGTTAGTGCAGTTAACAAACAGCTATCGAGATAATGTACGCTTTATTGCAATTAACTCTAACGATATTGAAAGTTATCCTGATGATTCACCAGAACATATGAAGGCAACTGCTTTAAAAGAAGGTTATTCTTTTCCTTATCTTTTTGATGAAACACAAGAAATTGCAAAAGTTTATCAAGCAGCCTGTACACCTGATTTCTTCGTCTACGACACTAATTTAAATTTAGTTTATCGAGGTCAATTTGATGATTCTCGCCCTGGCAATCAAATTCCTGTTACGGGTGATTCTTTACGTCAAGTAATTGATTGTATTTTAAATGATAAGCCTATTCCTGAAATTCAAAAACCAAGTTTAGGATGTAATATAAAATGGAAAGATTAGCTAAAGATTATTTGATTTTTTGAGTAAAATGATAAAACTTGGGCCAGACTTAATGGTCCTACTTAAATGGCTCTGTCATTTGCGGAAATCTAACTTAATACTTGCAGCGTGCCTGTATAGAAATAAATAGATTCCCGCCTACTACGCGGGAATGACAAAACTATTCTTAAGTAATTACCATCAAGTCAAAGCCCAGCTTACTTATTTTGCAGAAACAATTTGCACTTGAACTTGAGCAACAATATCACTGTGCACCTGAATATCCACAACGTAATCGCCTACTGAGTGAATTGGTCCATTAGGCAAAGAAATTTCACGTTTACTTACTTCAATTGATTTAGCAACTAAAGCATCTTTAATTTCATTTGCACCAATTGAGCCATAAAGCTTACCTTCATCACTAGCTAGCGCAGAAATGACTACTGAAGTATCATTTAACTTAGCTGCACGTTGTTCAGCTCGTGCTTGATCTTGCTGAGCTTTCTTTTCTAATTCTGCACGACGTTTCTCAAAATATTCAATATTTTTCTCTGTCGCAAAAACAGCCTTGTTCTGGGGAATTAAATAATTCCGACCATAACCTGCTTTGACTTCAACTTTATCACCTAAATTTCCTAAATTTCTTACTTTTTCTAATAAAATAACTTCCATCATTTACCCCTTAATTCTTGAATTTTTGATCTAAAGATAAGCGTAACCTTAGATCAATTAAGCTATCTAATGAACCGAAAAATACATATACTGGCAACATAATATAGGGTACGATTATAAGTGGTACAAATAAAAGAAAAATAGTAACTAGATCTCTTTTTCTGGCCATTATATTAAAAAACAAACTAATCCCAGCTAACATTAGATAAACAACTAAAAGCGGTAAACAACTAATGGCAACTGGATTATTTTGATATACCCCGAAAGCCGCAATGATTAATAGTAAAACGCCAATACGATTTGCCCGAAAGGCAAGCATTTCTTTTCTAAACCCACCTGGGTAAAATAGCAGCGACTGAATTTCTCTTGCTAGCATGAGCGAGGTTAATGCAGAAAAAACCAAACTTAATACTTTAATACCCAATAAAGAATTAATAATCAAACTAGGATTGGCACGATACTGATTTTCAAGTATTTGTGCCATAGTATGATTTGAGTCTACTTCTTTTACTGCACCAAGTAATAAAGTATATTGCTCCTCGGCATAATTTGGTAAAAACTGATGTATTAAACTTATACCTAATATTGCAGCAATGAGTATACAAAATACCACTATTTTCCAATTTGCCGTTGCTCTTAATAATACAGCCGCGCTATAACCAAGTACAAATGTTATTAATGTTATAGACAGTGTATGTTCTAAAGCAATGTTAAATTGGTAAGAAATGTAGGTTGCAATAATGCCACCCATGAATACCTTAAAGCTCTTAACTCCGCCATTTCTTAAAGTAATTAAAGTGATTACTGTTAAAGCTAGCCAAGTAGTTAGTGACGTCAAGGCTAGTATTGTAGCTACAAAAAAAGCATAGTATTCATTTTTTAGTAGATGTTGGCCTTGATTACGCAAAAAGGTATTCATAAATTTATTTATCGATGACTATCACAATAAGGTAATAACCCTAGAAAACGAGCTTGCTTGATGGCTAGCGCTAATTGTCGTTGGAAGCGAGTAGGCACACCCGTAATTCTACTAGGTACAATTTTACCAGTTTCAGTAATATAATTTTTCAATAAATTAATATCTTTATAATCGATTTCACTAGCGCCTTCAGCCCCGAATCGACACATTTTTTTACGACGAAAATAAGTTGACATCTTTGGTTCTCCTCCTCTTAAGCTGCTCTAGAATCTTTTTCTTTATCTTTATCTTTTTTCATCAATGCAGATTCACCAGTTATAGCATGCTTCTTAAGGATGATTAAATTACGGAGGATGGCATCATTAAATTTAAAGGCATTCTTAAGTTCATCAAGAGCAGCTTGATTACACTCAATATTCATAAGAATATAGTGTGCTTTATGAACATCTTTAATTGAATAAGCCAATTGACGTCGACCCCAATCTTCACGGCGATGAATTATACCGTCATGCTTTGTGATGATACCTTCATAACGCTCAATCATACCAGGTACCTGTTCACTTTGATCAGGGTGTACTAGAAAGACAACTTCATAATGTCTCATGTATTCTCCTTATGGATTAAAGCCTTCTTGCGGGCAAGTAAGGCAAGGGATTAAAAGGGGCGATTTTATATTATTTTTGTGCAGGGAGCAAACTTCCTGATTGGCTAACCAACTTAATTAACTTTTATTTAGATTATCTTTAGTTAATTCTAGCAAATTTTATATATTAGTTTTCTAGCTCTTATGTAATTTACCTTTTTTTTGTAAATAAATTATAAGCAAAAATAGATAAATTTTATTCAATATGATTATAAATTTAACTATT
Organism: Legionella sp. D16C41; assembly: GCF_048541585.1. Lineage (NCBI taxonomy): Bacteria > Pseudomonadati > Pseudomonadota > Gammaproteobacteria > Legionellales > Legionellaceae > Legionella > Legionella sp. D16C41. The sequence continues at coordinate 2,095,730 of NZ_CP183303.1, forward strand.
AATTCATTCATAATAAAAAAAGATCACTTTGTTAATATTTTATTAAGTTATTTAACTTAGAATGGCGACAAGTTTATTCTTTAATTGATTAATCAGTTATGTCTAAAAAAAGTCGTCAAAAAAAAATATTAAATGATAAAATTAGATTCATCAGAATTACCTTACAAAATCGTCTAAAGAATTTATCGGCTTTTAATCTGGATACAAAAGAAGGACTCTACAACGCTATTAATATTTTAGAAGCTGATCTGCATTACTCAGCTCGCGTCATAATTCCATTAGTTGATTGTTTACCCGCAAAACTTTTATATAAAGGGGCTATGCCTAAAGGGTATCTTAAGACGTTAACAATGTTAAAAAGCTGTTTAAATGCTGATGAGATTAGTTTAACAGAGCAGACTAAGCAGAATGATGATAATCTAGAAGGCGGGAATTCTGAGATTGCACTACATGAAGTACCTTTATTTGAAACTACCCAGCTTATAAAATGGCAGGATGATGGACATACTAATCAATTAAATCGTCTTGTTATTGCAATTAAGCACGTTGCTGAACATAACAATAAAAGTGACTATATTAAAATAGATGATATTCTTAAAGATATTCGCAAAATCTGGCAGGTAGCTAACCTTCCTTTTCCACCCGGATTAAATAAAAACTCCAAGTATACTCGTGAAAGTTCTTATTATGATTTTTATTGGCCTCTTCTTAAAAAAGCGATAAAAAAATATGCGGAAATCGAGGGATTTTCTTTTGAGAGTCTTGATTTAAGCGGTAAGAAACTTGAGCAATTACATTTAATTATGTTTAAGACCTCACTGAATAAAAATAATTCTGAAGTTTTAAAAACTAGTGAAGGCGCTACTAGTACTGCTGATACATCAGCTACCAAACTAATGAAGCCCTTAAAACGAGTGCCTTCTGATGATCTAGACCGAATTACAGATTCTTTTGATGTACTTAATAAAGCTATCCATGTAAATTATGATAAAAAAACATTTACTAAAAATGCTATTACTAAATATCTAGAGGTATCAATAAATTTGGCGCATGATACCATTCCTAGCATTTTTGTAGGTAGATTGTTTATCGGCTGCGGCTTCGCTGGAATGACTTTAATGAGCACAGACCCTACCGTTCCAGAAAAAGCTCGAGCTTCCTTCCAAAAGCTGAAAGATTATGAAGGCCTAACTAATCATAAGCCACTTTTTCTTGATACATTACTTATTTCTGAATATGAAACAGGTCATTGGACAAGTGCAGACCATAGAGCTGAGCAAGAACATCCTCTACTTGAAATAGCAGGTAACGCTAATGCAGGTGATTTTATTCCCAAAGAACAAAGTATAGAGCGTAATAAACGAACTAATACTCGCCACCTATTTTATAACAATACTGTTAATATGGCTTTAAAAGATACGCCACCCCCCTTATTTGGCGTAAGAGTTGAAACAGTGGAAAAGAAAGCCAATCACCAGGATGACTGGAGTAAAGAGGCTTCTAGTTATAATGTTCGTGTTAAAGCTACTATTTTCTCTCTTAAAGGTAGTAATACTGTCTATATTTATGCACAACTCATGGAATTTGCGCTTGGGATGGGCGAAGGACAAAATATCTCTTTTGAAGATGCACTTGAGTATGAAAGAAAACGGATTAATCATACTACTTCTACAAGTCATGTACCGCAAACTACAGGAAAAAGCTTACTAGCCCAACATTCTACTTATAATAGCAGGAAAGGATTTACCCCAATCATTCATGGTAACAATTTTGATTTAAGTGATCGGGAAAGACAAACGACTGCTGAGAGTAAAACTAAACGAGTAGTTATTATAGGCGGCGCTGGGGGCGCTGCAACAGCTTATCGAATCTCGGTACTTGGTACAGACAAAAGTGGTTATAGATTACAAAATGATCGCGGTGAATTTTTAGAAGATGGAAAAGGAATATCACTTAATCATCATGTAAAAATCTTTGCTCGAGGTACAGTTAGTTACCGCAATTTAGCTAAACAAGCAACCGAATCTTTTGAATATGCCAAAGCAAAAAGCGCATTATATGAAGGATATTTTCTTATAGGTATTCGAGTTGAGCAAGATGAAATTGTATTGCGTTTTCATAAGCGAGTTGGTGCCGTAGCCATAGACAGACAGGTAGCATTAAATATTAAAGAGCAGGGAAAACAATATGAAACTGAAATAGTAGAAGATAATGGTGAATTTTATTATTTAAACTTACATGAAGAACGCTGTGATCAGCTTATTTCGGGCATGGGCCAAGATGCTAGTAAAATCAGATCGTTAATTCTTAATGAAATAACTGAAGATGAATTAAAGATTGAACGCGGTTACGATGGTCATTTTGTCTGCTTAGCCACTAACTGTGAAAGTGTTCGCTTCCATGGTGCTATGGCAGGCAATATAAGTCGAAAATTTACTGAAGATTTAGCAGATAGCTTACGTAAAAGCAACCTTCCTCGTAATGGCAATGATCAAAATATTATGCCTTGCGTTTTAGGAAAGCTATTTTCATTCTTCTCTGCTCGTAATAATCATCCTCGTCGAGTAAGTTTCAATGTTAACACTTGCTTTCTTACTCGTGGTGATTTAAGGGAGCAGCCAACCGAGTTTCAGCAATTTTTAGAAGCTGCAGGGCTTAATAAAAACGAGGCAGACAAATTTATAGAATTTTTATTGAAGCAGCGTATTGCGGATATGAGCGGAGCAGGCATTTCCCGTCAGAGACTTCAGCAATATCTTTATGATGCTAAGCTCTCAAAGAGACTAAAGATTATTTCTTCATGTAGTATTACTGCCACAGAAATTTTAATACAAGAAAATAATATAAGAAATTCACCATGCTTTTAGGAAAACAACTTGAAGTTAAATTTTTTTCCAAAGAATATGTTAATAAAGCATTTTTTTCTGCTAGAATGGATTGTGTTTCTTTAAATGGCCAGGTTACTATATTAAAGAAACCCTATATTAATAGTTTTAACCATGTTAGGAATTATAAATGAGTAATGAGATTCCTCTAACAAATATAGACTTCAATAAACACCTTAATTTTTCTCAATTAAAAGCGGCAGTGCAGTCTGGCAATGCTTCTTTTGTAGCCTTTTATTTAGCTCAACCAGATTGTCCATTAAGTGACGTACTGGAGGACATAGGTTACCCTGATGCCGATGGTTACAATCCAACGGTGGTTCATAGCTTACTTTATGAAGCTGTGCCACATCCTGCTGTTTTAAAATTACTGCTTAAAGATGGCCGTTTTAATCCCAATGCAAACAATAAAGATGCATTCTATCGCTGTCTACTTTCAGGGTCGATTGAAGGTATAAAACTTTTCTACGAAGATAAGCGATTTTCTTTTCCAGAAGATGCATTAGTTAAAGCAGCTGAGTTAGGTGGTAAAGAGGTTATAGAGTTTTTGTTAGAACTAGATGAATCGGAAGACCATAACCTCTTTCTACCAGAAACAAAAGATGATGCATTAGATATTGCTTTAGATAAGAATGATAATGAAATTTCCGAAATAATAATGAAATATCTTGATAATAGTCCGCGATCTGCTTTGTCTCCGTAATTGTTATCAATTATAAAGCTAGATTAATGTACTTAATATGCTAATTTCCTAGGTTTATCTCAAGCCCTTTGCTATAACTCTTTGGTTCTTGCAAAAATATTGCTTTTAAACATTCTATAAGCTATAAAGCTTTTTTAATATGAGAGTTTATATGGATATCATTAATGTTAACTTTGAAGAAACTTTAAAAATAACAATAGATAATAAAAGTGTTTTACTTGTAGCTTTTAAAACTCTAGAGTATGGCAATATTAAATTTGGTATTGAAGCTCCCCGTTCTGTAAAGGTTCACCGAGAAGAAATTTATCAAGCTATTCAATTAAAAGAGAAGTTGGGTGAAGTTACTTAGCTTTAACTCTGTAGAACGACCAGCACTGTTCTGCTCTGTAATAACGGGATTATTAATATGTATACTTTCAAGTATAGTTTTATATATTAACGCTCACTATTATCACTATATGGGCAATAATTATTTCCCACCTTTTGCTTTAGAAGCTGGTTTTTGCTTATGCCTTATTTTAATTGGTCTGCGTTTACAATTTGCCAATAATAATTATTTTATTGAACTTACACAGGCATTTGCTGGTATTTACTTTACTATGTTCTTTATTGCTCTGGCGACTAATGCAATTCAATATAGTCCTTTCCCACCTATTGATAACTATATCCTTGCTTTAGAATCAAAATTGGGAATTGATTTACCAGCAATGATGGCCTGGACAGCTAACTATCCTAATTTTAAATTAATACTTGGGCTGTCTTATGATAGCCTGGCTTGGCAAATGGGTTTTTTACCTTTATTAGTCACTTTACTTGCGCAATTTCCTAAAGTTTGGGAATATTTTTGCTTGTTATTAATTTCTGCTTTAATTGGCTTTACTTTTTACTATTTTTTTCCGACGACCGCGCCGGCAAGTATTTTAAAAAGCCCTTACTTTTTACCTGATCAATACATTACTGGTATAAAATTTTTTCAAATCCATAATCATCAAATACCAAGCTCATTAGAAGGCGGCTTAATTGCTCTCCCTTCTTATCATGCCATCTGGGCTTGGTTATGTCTTTATTTAGTTCGGAGTATAAAGCCTCTGTTTATATTATTAACCCCTGTTACATTTTTTCTAACGTTAGCTTGTGTCTTACTAGGCTGGCATTATTTACTTGATATAGTTGGTAGCGCAATAATATTGTTAGTTACCTATTTTATTTATTATACCCTTAAGAAAAAAAAGTTTTTTAACCGCATACGCCTTGCTTGATTGCATTTGAGTGAATGCTTACAAAATTGTTTAGCCAATTTTAACAGGAATACCTGAAGGATAATTAATTTCTCCCTGAATTAATTTATCATTTTTAGCTTGTAAGTTTTTATATTTTTCTAATAAATTTGTTACTAGCTTTTTTAAATTCATACCCTGATATTCAGCTAAAAGTGGATGTGCCTCGAGAAAGATAGCGCCATAGTCATAACCTAATTTAACAGGCTCATTAATAACTCTTACTGTAGTACCCACCTTGACATAATCAAATAATACTTCAATATCTTCTGGCATCATACGAATACAACCGGCACTTACTCGTGAGCCTACAATATCGCGCCGGTTTGTACCATGAATTAAGTAAGTTGGCCAACCTAACCTTAATACATGTCTACCTAAGGGATTTCCCTCGCCTGGCGGAAATGCTTCTGGAATTGGTGTACCATGACGTGCAGCTTCCGCTCTAACATTGGCCGTTGGACGCCAAATGGGATCGCGCTCCTTAGTTACAACTTTTGTTACTCCAATAGGTGTTTTCCACCCTTCTCGACCAATACCAACAGGCATCGTGACTACAACGTTATCACCGGGCACATAATAGTAAAGTCTAAATTCTGCTAAATTAATAACTAACCCTTGGCGTGGCCCAGGCGGCAAAATATGTTGTGAAGGAATTAGAACTTTAGTTTGCGGATATAATGGCCGCAAGGGATCTAACTTCGGATTGGCTTGCACCATTTCATGATAACCAATATCATAACGTATTCCTACATCGCTTAGTGTTTCTCCCGTTTTTACTGTTGCATACTGTATTTTACCAATTAAATCACTGTGTTCTGAAATAACCCATGTTGTTGCATGAGAAGTTAATGTAAAGAAGATGAAGAAGAAAAATAAACAACTAATAAAATAACAACTTGGCAGTATTAAGTAGTTAATTTTCATAGTTAAGCTTTTTTAATTTGTTAAATATAATTTAACTGATGATTAACAATAAAAGTAGCCTTTTATACTAGATATACTTTATTTCTTATTTATTAGATTTATTTTAAGAATGCAGAGTAAACAAATTACATAAATTCTCTTGTTAGATAACCATTACCATTCATATCCTTGCAAGCAAGATATCTATTTTTATGTAGATCCAATTTAAGTACGAAGATGGGTTTCCGCCTGCGCGGAAATGACAGCATGTTTAAGCTGTCTTATAGTAGTTTATGTGAACAATTAAGTAAACTGACTTAAGAAAAACCCTGTCATACCCGCGCAGGCGGGTATCTATTTCTATGAAGGTTCAGTGCCAGTCTGAGGATGGATTTCCGCCTGCGCGGAAATGACAAAATCTTTGAGCAAGAGTGGTATGGCTTATGCAAAAAACGTTTAAACACATCAGCTATACTAACTTAAAAACAGTGCTGTCATACCCGCGTAGGCGGGTATCTATCTATCAAAAATTATCCAATGATTAAATCAAGCTACTGAGGATTTTTTGTTCTATAAGATTTATTTTCATTACCTATTCTATTTTTTATGCGTTTCTCTCTAGTAATTGCTTCATAGACGTCCGCATGAATTTCATAATAATCTTAGCGATGAATGTTGTATTTCGTGTTGTGTGTTTTGCAGGTTATATTATCTTACTTTAGTGCCAAGGCAGAAATAATTTGCCCGACTGCGCGGGCATGAAAGATTTTTTATCATATATACAGTAAATTTATATATGTTTTCTTAAAACTTGACGGTAACAATGCATCTTACCTTAGTTTCAAGAACAGCTTAAGCTAATGCTAAACTTAAGCTGTTTTTATTAATTAACACTTTTACTAAATTGTTCGTCAAGCTTAAAACGTTGACCGTATTGGTTTTCTAGCTTAGCAAATAACGCATTTAACTTATCATGACCAAAATGTTTAGCATAATTCATTGGTCCACCCCGAAATGGAGCAAAACCTGCTGCAAAAATCATTGCACCATCTAAAAGATCACTATCTGCGACAACCCCTTCTCGTAAGCAAGCAGCAGATTCATTAACCATTCTTAAAATTAACCTATCTGCAATCTCTTGATAAGGCTTATCCGTTTGGGGTTTTTTCTTAATAGGTTTGCCGTTTTTATAGCGATAAAAACCTTCACCAGTTTTACGGCCAAGCTTACCGGCTTTAACCATATCGCGTAATTTCTGCGGAACAGTACCACCATAATGTTTAGTTAAATTTTCAGCCACAGCTAAACAAACATCCATACCAACTGTATCTGCCAATTCTACAGGCCCCATAAACATCCCAAACTCTTTCGCAGCTTCATCAATCGTTTCACCAGTATAACCTTCCTCAAGTAATTGCACGCATTCCATTAAATAAGGCATTAATACACGATTAACTAAGAAACCTGGGCTTGATTTTACAGGTAGAGGCAAACGACTAATTTGATTTACAAACGCACAAGCCTTATCTTTAACTTCAGTTGTTGTTTTATTACTGCTGACAACTTCTACTAACTCCATTTTTGCCACTGGATTAAAATAGTGGATACCAACTAGTCGACTTGGATTAGCCATTACCGCACTTATTTCATCTAATGGAATACTGGAGGTGTTAGTTGCAATAATTGCATCAGCTTTTGCTTTTTCTTCTACCTCTTTCATAATGGCTTGTTTAACTTCTAAATTTTCAAATACCGCCTCAATAATTACATCAGCATTTGCGATACCAAAACCATTTGGGTCAGCAATTAACCTATCCATGGCTGCTTGAATTAAGCGAGGTTTTTTTAGTTTCTTTTTAAATAAAGTATATGCACGTGCGATAGCGGGTCCAATTTGCGCATAAGATTTATCTTGTAAAGTAACTCTTAGTCCACGCAATGCACACCATGCAGCAATATCACCACCCATCACTCCAGCACCAATAACGTGAACATGTTCTGCCTTAAAATCACTTGCTTTAGCAAATCCTTTCATTCGCTCACGTAGTAAGAATGCTCGAATAAGATTTTTAGCAGTTTCACCGCGTGTAACTAACTGCTCAACTGAATCTATCTCTTTTAAATAAGCACGTTCCCCTTTACCCCCTTCCTTTTCCCATAAATCAATGGCGGCAAAAGGCGCAGGATAATGTTGCTTTCGTACTCGTTTTGCGACGTTATAACGAATGATTGGTGCCAATATAGGTCGTACCCAAGCATAATTAGTTAAAGATTCCATAAAAGTTGGTTGATGTTTTTTAGGTTTATTTTTAATAAAATAAACAGCAGCTCGCTTTAATTGCCGTACTGGCACAACATCATCAACAAATCCCATCGCCTTTGCTTTATAAGCCGCAATCGGTGCACCTGTTAAAATGACTTTAGTTAAAGCGTTAAAGCCACCAATTAATTGTACTAATCGAACTGTTCCACCCCAACCTGGATGAATACCTAACATAATTTCTGGTAAGCCTAAACGTGTATCTGGCTCATCTGAAGCAACACGATAATCACAAGCTAAAGCTAACTCTAAGCCGCCGCCCATACAAAAACCATCAATCATAGCAACTGTAGGTATAGTTAGAGCTTCTAATCGAGAAAAAACTGTTTGCCCTTTCCTTAAAAATTCTACCGCTTCATCGGGCGTTTGAAATTTTGAAAAAGCATTAACATCAGCACCTGCAATAAAGCCTTTATTTTTAGCAGAGTAAATCACTAAACCTTGTACTGAGGATTGTTTAGCAATTTCTTGTAAAATACTATTTAATTCATCTAACACTTCTGCATTAATAGAATTTAATACACTACCTGCACGATCTATAGCTAACCAAATAATGTTTTGAGCATCTGTTTCAATTTTCCAGTGTTTATAGTTGTTCATTATCCTTTTACCTCAGTCACTCTTTCTAAATACATTGCCCCACCTTGGCCACCACCAATACAAATTGCAGCCATACCATGAGTACCATTTGTTTGTTTTAATGATTGTAAGGTATGGAGAACAATTCTTGCGCCACTTGCTCCAATTGGATGTCCAACTGCAACTGCTCCGCCATCTTTATTTACTTTATCCAAAGAAGGTGCTCCAAGCGCCTGTTTTAATCCTAATTGCTCACGACAATACTCTGTATCATCCCAGGCAGCTAAACAACCTAAAACTTGGGCAGCAAACGCTTCATTAATTTCCCAGCAATCTAAATCGCTTGGCTTTAAATGATGGCGTTCTAAAATAGGCGTAGCTGCATGTACGGGTCCAAGACCCATATGAGCTGGATCTAGTGCTGCCCATTGAACATCTACAATTCGACCTAATACGGGCAAATTATATTTTTTAACAGCATCAGCACTGGCTAAAAGTAACAAACAAGCCCCATCGGTAACTTGGGAGCTATTCCCTGCAGTAACCATCCCATATTTCTTATCAAAGAACGGTTTAAGCGTACCTAATTTTTCAATTGTAGTATCTTCTCTTAAGCCTGTATCTCGGGTATAAACTTGCCCTTTATTATCAATAATAGGCGTTACTTCTGTCATACGTCCTTCAGCATAAGCTCGTGCTAAACGTTGATGACTCTCATACGCAAAAGTATCCATTTGTTCACGAGTAATATTAAAGCGATAAGCAACTTTTTCAGCAGTCTGCCCCATGTTTAAACCCACAATAGGGTCAGTCAAACCACGTAATAAGGCAATAACAGGTGCTAAATAGCCTGGCTTAAATTGCATAGCTAGACGTGCCCGCTGGCCTACACTTTTCGCAGCCATCCAACTTCCTAACCATGAAGCCATTTTTTGATTAAACAGTAAAGGAGCATGGCTCATTGCCTCAGTGCCACCCGCTAGAATTAAGTCGCTTCGACCAGAAGAAATTTGTAAGGCAGCATTATCTAAGGCTTGTAGACCTGAAGCACAATTACGCATAACCGTAAAAGCCGGCATCCGGTGACCACACCCTAATCGTAATGATATTACACGCGCAATATTTGCTTCATCAGGGCCAGGCATAGCTGCACCAATAATAACCTCATCTAGATCAGTAGGTGAAAAAGGTTGACGACTTAATAAAGACATGCCCGCAGCTACTGCTAAATCAGAACCACTAAAAGGTCCTACATTTTTAGCTTTAAGAAAAGGGGTACGATTGCCATCTACTACATACACATCCCTACCACCTAGATTCGACTTGTGTTTCATTACTCCTCCTATCATTCATCATGCGCTTAGTAGTCACTGCAATTATATAGCGCTATCCACTAAGTTTTATACTGCTACAAGATTGCAAAGCTCAGCCAACGCCATTACATACCTTAGCCTCACTCACTTGCGCCTAATCTAAAACTTAGTGGATGGCGCTATAAGGGTCTACCCTGAACTATTTAAATATCAGAAGTTTACACTAAATTTGTATAAATCAGAATGAAATGGACAGCAAAGATAATTACTAACGTGAATTCTGAATAAGCCTTATAAATTTATCACCATTTATATAAAAGATAGCAGTTAATGAACCATTTCGTAAATTATATTAGATAACTTAAATCAATATTTTTTAATACGAATTTCATGCATGAGATTGACGTGACGAAAATAACTGTTATACTTCGCCGCATTACTTGGAGAGATGGCCGAGTGGTCGAAGGCGCTCCCCTGCTAAGGGAGTATGGGAGAAATCCCATCGAGGGTTCGAATCCCTCTCTCTCCGCCAGTCATACGCGCCCGTAGCTCAGTTGGATAGAGTATCTGGCTACGAACCAGGGGGTCGGAGGTTCGAATCCTTCCGGGCGCGCCATTTTTGGCTGGTCTATTCCAAAGACATGAGTTGCAAATTACAGATATGCTCATCAAAATAGTGGTGTAGCAAAATTGTAACACTTCCTTTTCTACACTGGTTACAAGTAACCATTTTTACCACATGCTAATGAACTAATTCTATTTGCAGCTATTTGTAAATGAGCACTTGAAAGATGTGCATATCGCAACACCATTTCAAAATTTGACCATCCGCCTAGCTGCTGTAACTCTTGTAAGCTTATTCCATTTTGAACATGCCAACTTGCCCAAGTATGCCTTAAATCATGCCAGCGAAAATTATCTATACCAGCTCGCTTTAAAGCATTTTTCCAAGCTTTCGTATTACATTACTCAATCGCAAAATTTTTTAAGATATTAAATATAACTAAATTATTGCGCTATTATAATGAGGCAAAATTAAGCTAAAATCTGCGGCTCATATAATTAGATTAAAGAATGGGAGGCAGCGATGGCTATTAATACAGCTGACATATTAAAACTACGCAGATTCAATTTGTAAGTGCAATTGTTAGCTTTCAACAAATCACTCTGATATTAATTTAAATTTTATATAATTAATATCTCTTTAATTTTTCAATCGAGCAATGTTGTTTAAATAAGCATAAAGTAAAAATATCGTTTCTTCATTTACTATATTATGTTATTTTTCAGCATGTTGCCAGTCACTTTCTATAAAGGAATAGTTAAAAATGCAATTTCTATCAAATTTTTTTAAGCGAATTAGTGCTCCTACTAGTTTAACCAGTAGACGGGAATTTACATCTTTAGGGCCAATCGCGGAACCTGCATGCACTATTTCAAATATACCCATGCTTGCAGTAGCTTTTTATTATAATGACCCTACACTGATGTTTGCAGCAACTGCTTCAGCTCTAAGCCATGCTATTCTTAACCAGGGATTACATGATCTTGATATGATGGGTGTTGCCCTAATTGGTATTAAGGCAATTGGAAATAGCAGACTTATCTTAAATAATCCCCAATTACTCCTAGTAGGTGCTTTTGCAATGGCTGTAAACCTTGTAGACACTAACGTTACGCGAAGATACCCTGAATTAGTAGGGCCTTGGTTGCATGTTGCTTGGCATTTGATGGCTGCTGTCGCGATGCAACAATTTGATAGTGCTCTAAATCAAGAAATGCAAATGAACTTATAAAAATTGGCTACATCTTCGAACATTCATTAGTGTATTGAGTTTTTCATCTGGCGTAACAAAACCCAATGACTTCCAAGGGTGTGAATTTAATCGAGTAGTTATTTTTTGGATTTTCTCTGAGTCAAATTAGAAAATGAGCTACCCTTTGGAATATACTGGCGAATTAAACCGTTAGTATTTTGATTTAGGCCATGTTCCCATGAATGATATAGATGAGCAAAATACATGTTCGCCTCCAAACTTTTAGTTATAAATTCATGTTGAGTAAACTTACAACCATTGTCTGATGTAATCGTTAACACGGCTGGTTTAATAGGTAACAAAGAAACCAAAGCTTCGCTCTTTAGTAATTGAGATTAAAAATTTAATTTGTATTATTTTTACATGGGCTTTTTGTTAAGAGAAGCTCTAAGTTAGTAGCAAATTTATAGCCAAAGTGGCTTAAGAACCAGAGCTATCATAGCTTGCATGTTGAGTCCTCACCAGCTGCGTTAAAATTTTATAGAAATAAGGGTTATATCAAAATGCCGTTTGGTGATCCGGATGGCTATGAAGGAGATGCTCGAGATATTGCGGTAGGGAAGATATTATGATTCAAATTGAAAAAATAAAGGGTGAAGTGGCTCAAGTCATGTGTCAAACAATCACAGAAGATTTAATCAAAGTGTTTACTTGAAAATATATACAAGGTTCCTTATAAATCTTATCAACCTAATAAGCATACCTTTTTTCAATCAAACAGGATTGACCCATGACACAATTATATTTTATAGGTGGGGCTAGTGGCAGTGGTAAAACAGCCGTAATACCAGATTTAAAGGAACTTTTAGGCGATAATATTGCCGTTTATGATTTTGATGATATTGGTGTTCCTGAGGACGCTGATAAAAAATGGCGTCAGGAATCAACTGAAAAATGGATCAAAAAATTACTAAGCGACGGCAAAGATGCTTGTTTGTTGGGACAAATTGTTTTAGGTGAAATCCTAAGTAGCCCTTCTGCCAGCCAGATTGATAAAATTAACTTTTGTCTTTTAGATGTTAATGATTTTGAGCGTATCCAACGTCTTAAGCAGCGCAATACCTATGGCACAGATCAGAATATGCTTAACTGGTCTGCGTGGCTTCGTATGCATCATCAAGATCCAAAATGGGCTATACATGTTATTCAAGAATCTGCAGCAAGTATTATGGATTTTAGGCGATTTGACCAGCTAACAAATTATAATGATTTAGCTAATATTTTGATTCTTGATACAACTGATCTCGCTTTAAAAGAAGTTGCTTGGAAATTAGTAGATTGGATAAAGAGCAAAGAAACAGCTAACTGCGAGGTGTATGTACCAAATACAAACTATAAATTAGAACTTAATGCCAAAGATTCATTTAAGATTGTGGATCAAAAACTGTTTGAGTTTAATAAATCGTGTACCCCTGCCACACAAAAGCCAGAAGTCATTGATATAAATTTTACGATCAAAAATGGTGATAAGACTATAGCAGGTATTTGTTCGGAAGTTTATATATGGAAGATCCTTTATATCAGTGTCTTTTTTGTTGAAGAAAGCTACCGTAATCAGGGTCTTGGTACAATGTTAATTAACAAAGTTGAAGAAAAAGCAAAGCAATTAGGCGTAACTTTAGCTCATCTCGATACCTTTGATTTTCAGGCAAGATATTTTTATCTCAAACATGGATACGAAGTGTTTGGCACTCTAGATGACTGTCCAAAGGGTCATAAGCGTTACTATATGAAGAAGGTTTTATGAAATTATATTTCATCTCCTAATAATTAGTTCCACTAATGAAAAGTAATACTGTTCCTACTATCATTTTTTATTAATGGTATTATTAGATAACGCCAATGTTGAAATTATTTAGTGATAATGATTCTTAATGTTAATTAGCCTATAAGTATTTAAGCTTTGTTAGATAGAAATAGAAATGTTAACCCTTCTTATTAAAAGCGATTATTTCTCTAAGAAGCTGGTAATTATATTGATATAATTTTTTATGGCTTGTGTTCCAGGTTCCTGTTTTAACCATAAAACCAATCATACCAATGACTTTGCTTAAACGTAGAATTGGCAGCATTCTACTGTAATTAGGTAGAGTACGAACGCTGGCATAACCTTGCAGACTGCGTTAATTAGCCTACCTAATGCTTTGTGATTTTCTCGCATTAAAAAATATATAAGTCGATCATTATTTTTAATCAAGTGACAAATTTAATAATGTATTGTTTTAAGGTTATTCAATAGCTACCATACAGAACTTTTAGCTTTGGAAACCTAGTAGTTTAGAAGGATATTTGTATGTTTACGGATGTTAGTCGTATTTGTGGTTCTGCTCTTATTGATAAAAAAAACCGGTTTTGCAAAATTAAATTCGTAGTAGTATCAATAGGCCTATCTTCGTTAACCTATGGCGAGGTATCTCCAAATCTAGATACTAAATTTTATCATCCAAAACAGACTCTAACATCTAAGCCTACAGTCCTTACTAACAAAAAAATTTATCTAGGTGGTATAACACTCACGCCTGGTGGGTTTTTTGCGTTAGAGGGTGTCTGGCGCTCTCGTAATATTACAAGTGATATTGGTTCAAATTTTGCTGCAATTCCTACGTTAAATCTTCCACAAGCCTATCTTCATGAATTTCGCCTATCAGCACGACAAAGTCGGCTATCTTTGCTCGCTGAGGGCAGCGTCAATTCGGAAACACTCCTGTCAGGTTATGTGGAAACAGACTTTTTAGGTAATGGCTCGGGCAATTCAAATGAGAGTAACTCTTTCGATTTACGTATTAGACAATTTTATGCCAATATTGATTGGAAAACTTCAGGCTGGCATATTTTAGGTGGTCAAGCTTGGTCATTAATTACAACCTTTACTCAAGGTATTAAAGCACGCAGTGAGGCTACGCCACCGACTATCGATGCCCAATACGTGGTTGGCTTTGCCTGGAAGCGACAGCCCCAATTACGTCTAACTAAAAATTTTGGTGAAAAAATTTGGTTAGCTATTTCTGCTGAAAACCCTCAAACGACTTTTGGCGGAACTCCTATTTGTACGCCTCTTGGCACAGGCGCAGTTTTCGGTGCAATTAGCAATATATTCTGTAGTGCCCCCGGTATAGCTACGCTGCCTTCTGTTAATAATTTCTCCTTTAATCAAGTACCCGATGTCATTGGTAAGCTTGCTTTTGATTCTCAATTAGGGGGAATTAAACTTCATCTCGAGAGTTTTGGGCTCTATCGTCAGTTTTATGATAGAGTATATTTAAATCATAATACTATACGACACAATATTACCACAAATAGTTATGGTGGCGGTTTTGGTGGTGTCATCGAGGTATTCCCTCAGTTGTTTGATATTCAAGGTAATTTCCTTTCTGGCAAAGGTATTGGCAGTTATTTAGCCGGATTATTGCCTGACGTAACTTTTCGAAGTGATGGCGGGCTTGCGCCAATACAGGAAACAGGTTTTATGGTAGGGGGAACTCTCCATATAACGCCTGCTCTAGACCTTTATATATTTGGCGGCAAAGAAGTGCAGCAAGCGAAATTCTTTTATGCAGCCATTCCAAATAATTTCTTTGGTCTAGGTATTCCAAATGCCAATAATATCGGTTGTAATTTTGAGACAGGAATTTGTAATGGACATATCAGAGAGTTATGGCAAATTAGCGGTGGATTTTGGGACAAAGCCTATGATGGCGCTTATGGCCAGTTAAAAGTAGGTTTACAATATTCTTATACCGAAAAGATCTTATTTAGTGGTACAGGAGCCCACGTAGGTCCAGTTATTAGAGGTAAACTCATTGGTGGAAAAACTAATGAGCAGATGGTTTTCTTCAGCCTTCGTTACTTTCCTTTTTCTGTTAGCTCTAATTCTAAGTTAGAGTACGTAAAGTAATATTATCTATAGTATGATTCAAAATCATAAAGATGTAGAAATAAACTTAGATCTTTAGAAGTAACGTCTAGCCTTTGTTTTTAACCAAAGCATAGAGGTTGCTTCCTTATTGTACGCTGAGCGTAAAGTCCTGCCTTAGATCTTAATATTGAGAATAATTTGTAGTGATCAATAGGTTCATTTCAGCAATATTAAGTTTTTAATTAGTCTTAAATCAAAAATAATTATTACCTGCTAATTTAATTCAAAGTATTTTTTTGCTCTTTTGTGCCAATTTTATAGACAAACTAGCAAAATCTGCTATAACGCAACCCGTAACCAATTGGTTATAAAAAAATTTCATATCTAAAAATAATAATAAAGGTAAATATGATTAATCAAAAAGTTTATGATTTAAACAAAGCAATTCTTGCCAAGAATCTTGAGCAAGTTGGACTTTTATTGGAAGAATTTAATGAAGAGAGTATCAACGAATATGATGGTACAGGTTTAACAGCAAAAAGAAGACCCATAGATTGTGCAGTTGAGTCAGGCTCAGTAATTATCCTTGAACAAATTTTAGTAAAAAAACCAAAGCTTGATGAGCCTTGTGAAAGCACAGGCTTTAATCCTATTCACTTAGCTGTAAGAGAATTAGATGGCTCAGAACTTGAAGAAACTTTAAAAGTATTATATTTAGCTAACGCTGATTTCCGGGCAAAAGAAAAAGGTACAGGCTTTTCTCTCTTACATGTCGCCCTTAATCAAAACAAATCATATTTAGTAGAACCTTTAACTACCCAATGTCGATGTGATATCAATGCAACGGATAGAAATTTTCAAACACCATTACAAATTGCTATAGATAAGCATGGTCTTCACAATGATATAACTGATGGCATTAGAAGCCTTGGCGGAAAAGAATATTCTAACGGTACTGCTGAATTGCACGAAAGATTTAATCAACAATATAATAAATATTTAAAGTACGCAAAACGTTACCCGGTAAAATTTCGCCAGCCATCCAATCCAATTGCAGATGATATTGAACTAGAGCAAAATAAAGAAGAGAAAGCTGAGGTGGTAACTAATTCGAGTCCACTTATTCAACATACTATGCATAAGAAACCTGCAGAAGCGCTTAATAGAGCGATGATTAATACTTTTGTGAAAGGAATTGTAAGTGCAGCATCTGATAAGCTTTATAGCGTTTATTTCAATAATTTAATGCGTAAAGATAATAAAGAACAATTAATCGATGTTATCGTCAATACCTGCGAAGATATCAAGATAACAAGGGGCGTAAAAGATAATGCAATATACACAAAAAGAATTAATGATTTACTTGAAGTAAAAAATAACCTCAAGGAGACTATGAATTTAACAGAAGTATCCAATACTTTGTAATAAGAAAAAAATAAATTGTAGTTTGTTTTTGTGTCACTGCAATCTTAAGCAGTGATACAAAACCATATTCTTTAATGGCTTTGTGGTACATGATGAAAGTTAATCAACTCAATCTAGCTAAAAACAGAGCTTCTCTTTGTTATATTTGCTTACTTTTAATTATACGATGAGAAAAAATTAAAATTATTTTAAACTACAGATAAGTTCTAGGCGACAAAACTCTAATTTCTATGAAATACATCATTCATACTAGTGCGAAACCCTCGCATTACAATAAAGAAGCTGTCAATTACGATGCTTTTAACGAAGAAAATTCGGCTATAACGAATCAAACTATAGAAAATATACTAAAACAATATAACGTGAAAACTATACTTGATTTAACCTGTGGCACAGGCTCGCAAGTTTTTTGGTTAACTAAGCGTGGTTATTCTGTTGTTGGTGTAGATATTAACACTAATATGCTAAAAATAGCGCAAAATAAAGCGAAGCGAGAACACCTTAATATCCAATTTATTAAAGGTGACATGCGCTCTGTAAAAGTTGGTGAATTTGATGCAGTCATAACCATTTTCAATGCTATAGGTCATTTAACCAAAGCTGATTTTCAAATTACTATCGAAAATATTTACCAAAACTTAAAACCTGGTGGCTTTTATCTTTTTGATATCTTTAATTTAAGATACTTCCTAACAGATAATAATATAACTAAACTAACCATTGATTGGATTAAGGCTGAAAAAGAAAAAAAACTTCGCGAAATACAATTCAGTACAATTAATGAAGAAGGAATTTTGGCTTCTTATACAACACTTATAGAAGAATATGAATCTAGTAAGCCTAAAATTTCTAAAAGCGCACAAACATTGCAAATCTATACTAGCAAGCAACTACAAGAGCTACTGCAACAAGCTGGTTTTAAAATTTTAAGTCAATGCAATATGGATGGCTCGCCGTTCATTGAAAATAAATCAGCACGACTAATGACGATTGCGCAAAAATTATGAATTCTTAGCTATTAAATTGCTTTACGGCTGTCTCTATCGGCAAAGCATTCTCTTTCTTTAAAGATGACCAAATACTAAACTTTGGCAGCGCCACCTTAAGCTCTTCATGCAGCTGCATTTTTTTATCTTGCATACTTTTAATTTCTTTATTCACCGTATTTTTTCGTTCAATTATCCTATCTTTTGCATTTTTGATCCTTACTGCATCATTCTCGTTATCTGGTAAAACAATAGGTAACTGACTAACTATATCTAAATATTGTTTAAGTGCACTTAGTGGTTGTGCCTGTTTAATGTATTCATCTGCTATTAAAGAATAAGCCCAGAAGTCTCTAAGATTAAAGTTTAACTTAGCTTTATTTTCGTTAAGCATTTTCTCCACGCTAGTAAAATCACCATGTCGTGCATAAGAAAGCATATGCTCAAGCACTGATAATAGTTGCGTAATTTCAAATAAATCCTTAGTAGCAATCTCTACATCATTAATAATAGGCTCTAAGCCAAGCTTCATTGCACAAATATTAACAGCTCTAATGTTAGCTGGTGAATAATAGGCATGTGTGAAATTAATGAATTGAGTCCAATCTATTTTCTGTTCAGATGCTAATTTGGCAAATAATTCATTAGTGTATTGCCCGGTATCATGCTTAATAGCACTACCAATTTTAAACTGCCATTTATCATTGTCATCTTTAAAAAAAAGAATATTTTCAAAACCCACTGCATCTAAAATGATATTAGTTTTCCGATAAAAGTCTCTGTAGTGAGTTAAAAATTCAATCATAACCTTTCTGAGTTCTAGATCATTATCTAGGCGCTGCAAAATCATACCAATTCTTTCATCAATAGCGCTGTAATCATTTAAATTAAAGCTGCCTGGCGAGTTAGCTTGGTGAAGAAGCACTTTATTTACCGTAGTAAATAGCTCTTTATTGTGTTTAATTAAATAAGGATCAAGTTCTGCAGGCTCTATTTTAAAATCAAACTTTATTTGAGATTTGAAACACTTTTCGTAGGGGACAATTGATAGTGCAGCGCTTTCTTCTGTATCTTTTCCTGGAAGTTGCACAGGAAAAGTAATATGTTTCTCCCGAATACAACGTTGCTTTCCATCCTTGTCAAAACAATTATATAAAACGGCATATTTTTTTTCTAATTCCGCAAGTTTTTCAGGATTAGGATTTTCTTTCATTAATTTAATAACAACGGGTGCATTTGGGAACCGATAAAGTTTGTGAGTACCACCTTCACCAATCAACAGCGCTTTTGTTAAATCAATGGCTCCTGATTTAGTCCTTGGCACGGCTAAATTAAGGCCAATATTTACAGTAGGTAAGTCAATATCGCTATTCTCACTAGCTAATTCAAACGTCTGTTGCATAATTATCTTCATTTAATTTTGTTTAAAACTATTTTACCTTGTACAAACAGGGGATTTTAAAAGAAATTATTTAATTTACACATTATTTGCAGTTTTCCTACAAATAGAGGAAAAATAGTGGGCTTGCAAAAAAAAATGGTGTGTTTGGCATGAAATTGTTTTACTAGATGAGGTTAATAAATTGTTTTAATTGACCTCTTAATCTGCCTTGCTTTTGAAATGAAATAAGTTTTGTATGGCCACATGCCATTAATAATCTGTAATGAGCTAACGCACCATAAATAAACCATAATTTATGCGCTATTGCGAAAGCATCTAGAATTTCTGCTTTCGATGTATCAATCATAAAATTTTTATAGCAGGCATACTTAAGTTGCAAATAAGCATCATCTTCTTCTGTCAACCCATGATGGCGTTTTGCTTGCTCTAAACAGTTTATCAATGAAAAAAATGGATGAGAAATTACGATTTCCCCTAGATCAATGAAGGTAGTGGTTTGATAGGTATCATCTATAAGTATATTATTATCATGAAAATCCGGCTGAACTATAGTCTCTTTAACTGAGTAATTAGATAATTTTTTACAAAGATTGCAGACAGTAGGAAGCAGTTTCTCTAATTTATTAATTTCCTTTTCTAATAACCCATCCGCTAGCAATATGTCTTTTTCTGCAAGTAATTGCTTATATAAGGTTGGTAACTTGGCTAATCGCCAATCTGGAACACCTATATTAAAAAAAGTATTGACACTATCGCTAATAGCTAATTGCAAAGCTGTGAATTTATCAATAGCTTTACTAAGCAATATTACATTAAATTGCTTTTGCAAAATTTTCCGCAGCGGCTTGCCTGCATCTTTCATTAAAAAACAATTTAAATCTGCGTTATGCGCAATAATTTTTGGCACAGCGGCTTGAAATTTATCATGCAGTATTTCAGTAATAATAGATTCCAATGCCAGAAGTTTTGGCGTATGTTTTAAATAAATATAACCATTTGCAGTTGCAAAGCGAACTACGTAAGACCAGGGCGTGTTTTGTACTTCTTCGGGCTCCTCACTTTCTAGTATATAATGCGCTGATAAAAGATATTGAGAGCCCCAGCGAATAACTTCCTTAAGCAAATTATCATTTCCTGGTATAACGTTATTTATCATGTTTTTTCTTTGAGCTTAACATTTTATTAGACTTCCTTTTACCGAGATAGTAATTATGCGCCGCAATGAATTAAAGTATTCTGATCAACAATTAATTGTGCTTATTGAACAAGGATATCACATTAAAGGCGTCCAACTTCATTTTATTGATACAGGCTCTTTTTACAGCTTTATAATTCAAACTGAAAAAAATAAAAAATTTTTTCTAAAAATATATCCAAAAAATCAACCATTAGTGCCCATCCCTCCCACGACAAATACGCTCCATAATATGGCAATGACTCTTTATCGTTTTAGACATGAGTTTGGTCTTAAACATGTACCTTGCATTATAAAAACTATAAAAGATACTTTTTGCTTTGATACTTATGAGCTCACTCTAATACTATGTAATTACATTGTAGGCTCCCATCCTTCTTATCTCCCAAATGAATTACTATTTGACAAACTAGCCTCTTTATTAGCTAAACTTCATCAGCTTCCCACTGCAGAATTTACTTATTTTGCTCAAGAGGATTTTGATATCTCGTATGGACTTGGGTTATTAAATTATTTTAAGCAAAAAAGTTTATTTAAAGATAATATTCATACAGCAAGCTTATTTTCACAATTAAAAATTTACCAAAATCAATTAATAGAAAAACTAGAGCAACTAAAAACCTGGCAGAAACAGTTGCAACAAAAAAATATTCCTCTAGCTATTACGCATGGCGATCCCCATCATTACAATATTCTACAAACTCAAAAAGAGGTTTGGTTAGTGGATTGGGATGGTATCAAAATTGCACCTATTGAGCGCGATCTCTGGCATTATCAAGATACTAATCTACTTACGAGCTATTCTACTTTAAATCCTAATTCAACCATTGATTTAACGTTATGTAAGTTCTATCAATTGCAGCGATTTTTTGAAGATATTCGTTATTATTTAGAGCAAATTCTTTTAAAAAGAAATTCTACTAGAGCTCAAGATGAATTAGATAAAGAGGCATTTTTAAATCATTGGGGATGGCAATGTTGTCTTTAATTCGCTTTAGTTTCCCTAATAAAGCGCTATAGTCATTATTATTGTATTTATTTCATTTAAATATTATTTTAATAAAGGCTTATGAATTTCAACTAAGAACCCTTTAACAGCTTAAAATTTTTCAGTTTTATGTTTTGATAACTTAAATCGAAGAAGTAATTCATGCCGACTATTAAAATAATAGACCTCTTGCATAACCTGTTTATTTTGCGTGAGTGCAAGGCGCAAGGGTTTTGAGGAGCGAAGTTTACATGGTGTAAATGAGTACCGGAGATATCCATGCAACACAGCAATCGCGTAAACTAAACAGGTTATGCAAGAGGTCTAATGACTAAGGAGAGTTTTGATGTGCCGCTTGTGGATTTTAATACTTACAGGTTTATTTTACTTTTTTGTCAATTTAAGTGTATATGCACAATTACCTAATAATTATCAAGAGTTATCTGCGCAACAAAAACAAGATTTATTATGGGAAGAAATTACTAAAAGTAATAAAATAAACTCTTTACCCGAACTAACGGGAAATAGCTTTAAAGAAGTGTTGCAAAAATTAAAAGGAATATTTAATTTAAGCCCAACATTTGATCATGAAAGTGATGAGCTACCGGTAGGTCGTGTCAAAATTATTCATGCTAATGGTTCAGTTGGTAAAATCACTTTTATTCCAGTACCTAATCATCCTTTTACAGGTATTTACCAAACTGGTGCTATTGGTCTTGCGCGTCTTTCATTAGCTATTCCGCCGGCAGAAAATAATTACATACCAGGTATGGCGATTAAGTTTCTAGTATCACAGCATGCTTCCTTAAATTTACAAGTAATGAATTCGCTTGATGGACAGCAGGCAAATTGGAATTATTTTGCTAAAGATTTTTCAAATAAAATAGCGCACCCTACAAGCTGGGTATTAAAAGCTATTGAAAAAATCTTTGAATGGACACGTGATCCAGCTAATGATTTACCCATATGGCATTTAGCTGCCTGGACAAGTGAAGGAAAATTTGACGGTATTCCAGTCTTTCCTGAACAAATTTATTTCAAACCAAGCAGCTCAGTAATAGGAATAATTCCTGAAAATTCTCGCGAAGACTTTAGACTATCCTTTTTACAAATACCTGTAGGACCTATGTATGAAGTATATGGAAAATATCATGGCAAAGAATACCATATTGGTACCTTAATGTTAGAAAGTACTTTATTAGCTTCTTATTACGGCGATAGAGAATTATTTTTCCAACATCAACGCTAGAAAATTACAAGTGTGGTGAGAACAAAGTTTGCACTACACTTGCTATAAACGCTGGTTATTCTACCTTAACTTTTTAGCTTATTTTTGCTTCATAAGTGAAATGAATTTATTATATGGAAACTGTCAAAATCATTTATGCTACTACAGCAAATTATAGCAACTAACAACATGAATAATGGAAGAAAAACAATATTACGTTTATATATTAGCTAGTAAAGTATATGGAACTCTGTATACCGGAATTACCTCTAATCTTGTGCAACGAGTCAATCAGCATAAAGAAGATTTAGTCAAAGGATTTACTAAAAGATACAACGTTCACCACTTAGTTTATTATGAAATTCACACAGACGTCTATGAAGCAATTACTAGAGAGAAGCGCCTCAAAAAATGGAATAGGCAATGGAAAATAAATCTTATAGAACAAAATAATCCTCAGTGGCTTGATTTAAGCATTGGATTATTTTGATAGATGGATACCCGCCTACGCGGGTATGACAGCGCTTTGCTTAAGTCAACCTACTTAATTGTTTACATAAACTAATACGATACAGCTTAAAAATTCTATTATTTTCGCAATTAGCAACTTAAAACCCTGTCATTCCGCGTAGAAAGAAATTTATTAAATCCACTAAACTAAAAAATGAAATAATCTACTTTTGAGTGTATATAAAAAATACCTACAGGCAATAATGTAATTTCAATTTAGGAAACGTTTTTCTGACTTATCGGCAATATTGCCAGTTTGAGTTATCAATTCGAAAAGTAAATTTAAATAATCACTTGGGATTTGGGTATTTTGCGGCTGTTTTTGCATTGTAATACCATCAGTAAGAAAATGAATCATGCCACCTAAATCACTTTTTAGGTTGCTTATTGCTAGAAAATTATTAATTATCTTTAATTGTTCTAAATAATATTGATAAACGCTTCCTTTGGAAGAATCAGATAGTATTGAAATTAACTTATCCATTTTAATATATACTTTTTGTGCAGCATAGTACCATTCTGCTGAAAATGTATCTGTATAAAATGATTGATTATTTTTTAAGTTATATTTGAATTTGTGTAATTCATTTTTAATTTCTTCAATAACATCTGGCTTAGGTATATCAGTTATAGAATTGTTATTGGTAGAGTTATTTACTTTAAAAGGTGACAAATGCCCGACAGCACTATTGTAAAACTTAAGATAACTAGCCTCATGCTTTATACCCTTTAAATTTCTTTCAGTAATTAGCTGAATATTTTCTTCTGCAATATGAACTTCGCTTTTTGGTGTTTTTAATAATAATTTATTATTCATTAGCACTTCAAATAATTCTTTTTTCCAATGCGCATCTAATGCATTTGGAATTAATGAGTTTACAAATTCTTCAAATTGTTGAGCTAATCCCATAACCATTTCACTGTGTTTTGTACTTGATTTTGCTGGATGATCAACGATTTGGTTATAGATATATAAATATTTGTCTAGAATACTCTGTATTTTTTCATTTAAATCAAGATAAGCTGGTTGCTGATAGCGCAGACTACTAATATAGCCATCAATTAAACGAATATGAGTCTGTAATAATTCTTCATATTGAGAAAAACATTTAATAAAATCTTCTTCGTTTAAAGTAGAATAATACAAAGCGGTAACATATTGCATACTACCCTCTAAGCCATTATTTAAACCACGCGCTAATACTAATCCTGCAGCTGAGTCACCAATTAACACATAGACTGTACCATCTTTAAGAGTCACTAAGCGTTTTGCACTAAATGTTACTAAAGGTATGGTAGTAATTTTTAAAGTTTCATATTTAATATTTTCTTCACCAATAACCGAATTAATAACCTCAGCAATAGCTGCTCTAAATTCTTTTGGTAGATCTATTAAGCGCCGATAAGGATTAGCAAATGTGCCATAAGCTTGTCCATTATGATCACGCTTATCCCTTAGCTTTTTATAAACTTCGTCATCAATAAAAATACGTAACGTTGCTGAGTTATCTTTACTTTGCATCCAAATATGCACATTACCTTTAAGTAGAGAAGGTACGAAAGTTTTAAAAATTTGGTCTTTAATAAAGGAGTAATTTTTATTTTTTACCTCAAATTTAATTTCAAGGATATGGCCTACTTCAACGTTCTTAGAGGGATCTCCTTTAGTATCATTAAATACTTCCTCTCTAATTAGGCTACGTGCACCATCAGCTCCAAAAACCATACTTGCAGAAGCTAATAATTTTGATATATCGCTATCGTCTTGATCTCCCGCAAAATTTAATCGCAAAGCAGTTACTTCCCCAGAAACATGGAAAACATTAGATCTATCTTTCGTGGCATTGCGTAATTTCTCGATTAATTCTTGTGTGCGAATAAACGTTCCATTGTAATTTTTCAATAAATTTTCTTTTAAAAAAGCAATAGTATCATCAATTGATTGAATACTTTTTTGACCAAAAGTATCCTTCTTATCTAACTTTAATGAAATATCAGTCCTAATAAAATTAAGCTGGTTGATGATGCGCTCAATTGTCTCAGACCAAATTAAAAGACCGTGCTGTCTTGTTTGCGCTCTTACTTTATCTATAACATAAATAGGTTGATTAGGGAAAACTGCACTTAAAAGCACAGCCTGCATTTCCCCAACAGGGCCACCCCCGACAATTACCCAAGGCTCTATTTTGTTCTGCATAGTCTTTTAAATCAAAACAAATGTATGTTTTAATTATAGATTAGAATTTTTTAGGGCTTTTTGCGCACCAAGCGAGCACCAATAGTCTCTTGCTTAAATATCACAATCCCTTTATAAGCATACATATATAAAACAGGTAATGGATTATGATTAAGGACAAGCGGTGGATATTGAAGAATTAAAAGCTAAGTTAAAGATTAAACAAGCAACCTTAGCTGATTATCCCACTATTCAGAATATGGCGAGATTTTATGTCTATGATCTTTCGCGTGAATGCGGGTTTATATCCGTAGATTGGGCCTGTCCTGCCGATGGTCTTTATGAAAGCTTCAATTTTAAAAACTACTTCACAGACCCAACTAGAAAAGCTTTTCTTATCCTAATTGGTGATGAACTGGCAGGCTTTGCTCTTTTAAATCAGGTAGGTATTTATCCAGATACTATGTGGAACATGGGAGAGTTTTTCATCCTTGCTAAATTTCAAGGAAAAGGCGTTGGCTGCCTTTCTGCTTTTCAACTATGGCAAATGCACCCAGGATTATGGGAAGTTTCAGTTATTCCAGAAAACTACCGTGGCTTAGCATTTTGGCGAAAAACTATTGCAAAATTTACTAATGAAGATTACCAGGAAAAAGTGACATCCGTTGATTATGATTTTCAGCAGCCTAAACGAGTTATTTTTCGTTTCACAACTAATGCACATCAACAGTCGCAACCACTTGTAAACAATGAAAAATATGCAATTAGCATTATAGATAAAATCGATGAAGCAACTGAGAGTCATATGACCCGTGATCTCATTGCTTATGAAACAAGTCATGGTATAGACGTCAATTATCGACGGTTTTCAGTGATTATTATCAATGAAAGAAAAGAGATTTTTGGCGTTCTTAATGCCTATACTGCATTTGCTGAAATTTATATTGATGATATCTGGATAGACCATTCTTATCGCGGTAAAGGCTATGGCAAACAATTATTGTTAGCTCTTGAAAATAACTTTAAAGGAAAAGGCTTTAATAATATTAATTTAGTAACCAGTGCATTTCAGGCGCCAGAATTTTATCTAAAATGCGGCTTTGAAAGAGAATTTATAAGAATAAATAAGAAAAATCCAAAATTGAGTAAATCTTTCTTTGTAAAATTTTTTAATGAAGAGTCAGAAACGCAAGGTTTGCTGAAGTAAAAATTAAATAAGAAATTACCTCATGGTGTTAACTTAAGAATAACTTTGTCCTTCCCGTGTAGGCAGGTATCTATTTTTATATAGACTCAGTGTAACCATGAAAATGGATTTCCGCCTACGCGGAAATGACAGAGTTTTGAGCTGTATCGTATTAGTTTATGTAAACAATTAAGTAGGTTGACTTAAGCAAAGCCCTGTCATACCCATGCAAGCGAGTATCTTTCTCTATGTAGTTTCAGTGCCAATCTGAAGATGGATTTCCGCCTGCGCGGAAATGACAGAGTTTTTGAGCTGTATCGTATTAGTTTATGTAAACAATTAAGTAGGTTGACTTAAGCAAAGCGCTGTCATACCCGCGCAGGCGGGCATCTATCTCTATGTAGTTTCAGTGCCAATCTGAAAATGGATTTCCGCCTGCGCGGAAATGACAGAATCTTTAAGCAAGAGTGGTATGGCTTATGCAAAAAATGTTTAAATACATCAGCTACAACTTAAAAATAGTCCTGTCATACCGGTGCAGGCGGGTATCTATCTCTATGTTGGCACCGTGCAACTATGAAGATAGATTTTCGCCTGCGCGGAAATGACAGCATCTTTGAGCAAGAGTGGTATGGCTTATGCAAAAAACGTTTAAACACATCAGCTACAACTTAAAAACAGTCCTGTCATACCCGTGCAGACGGGTATCTATCTCTATGTTGGCACTGTGCAACTATGAAGATGGATTTCCGCCTGCGCGGAAATGACAAAGTTTTAAGGTGCTGAGGCGGAAATAATAGAATTTTTAAGCTGTATCGTATGAGTTTAGTTAAGCGCTTAATGGTGTCAATTTAAAAACAGCGCTGTCATACCCGCGCAGGCGGGTATCTATCTCTATGTTGGCACCGTGCAACTATGAAAATGGATTTCCGCCTGCGCGGAAATGACAAAGTTTTAAGGTGCTGAGGCGGAAATAATAGAATTTTTAAGCTGTATCGTATGAGTTTAGTTAAGCGCTTAATGGTGTCAATTTAAAAACAGCGCTGTCATACCCGCGCAGGCGGGTATCTATCTCTATGTTGGCACCGTGCAACTATGAAAATGGATTTCCGCCTGCGCGGAAATGACAAAGTTTTAAGGTGCTGAGGCGGAAATAATAGAATTTTTAAGCTGTATCGTATGAGTTTAGTTAAGCGCTTAATGGTGTCAATTTAAAAACAGCGCTGTCATACCCGCGCAGGCGGGTATCTATCTCTATGTTGGCACCGTGCAACTATGAAAATGGATTTCCGCCTGCGCGGAAATGACAAAGTTTTAAGGTGCTGAGGCGGAAATAATAGAATTTTTAAGCTGTATCGTATGAGTTTAGTTAAGCGCTTAATGGTGTCAATTTAAAAACAGCGCTGTCATACCCGCGCAGGCGGGTATCTATCTCTATGTTGGCACCGTGCAACTATGAAGATGGATTTCCGCCTGCGCGGAAATGACAGAATTCTTAAAGCGATATTATTAGAGATCACTCTCTAAACTACTACAACTTTAGTATAACCATCAAAAATTTTAACTTCGACTTGAAATTTTACTAATTGAGTTATTTAAAATCTTTTATTTAAGGTAGACACCAGCTGCTTAAAGTAAATCTGATATAATACTCTCATTTAATATTTAGATATTTGTAAATCCAATGACCCAGTTGAGTGAATTATTCACGATTATAAAGAAGCAACTTCGATTGCATGGTTTCACTTATAAAACCTTAGCCGATAAATTGCATTTATCAGAAGCCAGTATTAAACGAATTTTTAGTCAAGAAGATACTAATATTAGCCGCTTAGAAGAAATTTCCTCCTGCTTAAATATGACGCTTGCTGATATGTTTGAATTATTAGAAAAAAGTAAAACGAAAATTTCTAGTTTAACTATAAAGCAGGAAGAAGAACTAGTTAAAGACCTAGGCTTGCTATTAGTAGCGATCTGTATTCTTAATCACTGGAATTTTAACGATATTTTAAATTACTACACCATTTCTGAACATGAATTAATTCGTTACGCAGCCCGGCTTGATCAAATGAAGATTATTGAGTTTTTGCCTGGTAATCGCTTTAAACGACTTGTTGATCAAAATTTCCATTGGATTCCAAATGGACCGATTCAACGTTTCTTTCAAAAAACAATTCAAGATGATTTTTTTAACTGCAAATTTGAAGAACCTACTGAGTTGTATTTAGTGCGAAGTGGAATGTTAAGTGAACAAGATAATCAATTATTTCAACAAATTTTAGTTAAAACTGCTAATGAATTTGCAAAGCTTTGCCGAGAAACGGTAGACATTCCTATTGATAAACGCCATGGGACAGCATTAATCATTGCTATTCGCCCATGGGTTCCAGAAATTTTTAATAACTTAAAACGTCCTAATTAACTATATTCAAACTTAACTACCGGCTTGTTGCATGCCTGTAGATGAAGATATAAAGCATTAACTTGTTGTTTTACTTCAGAAGCTTTACTATTAATGCCCATAACAGAACCAAAAGTTACACTAACTTCACCACGACACTTACTTTTAATATATTTTTTAGCACGTGAAGTGCGTGATCCCCACAAACCATGTAAATAAAATGGAATAATTAAAGCTTTTGTATTTAAAGCAGCACGTTCAAAGCCACTATGAAATTTACCTAATTCACCATCTAAAGTTAGTTGGCCTTCTGGAAATAAAGCAATCACCTCACCAGCATTTAGCGCACGCCTAATCTCCGCTAAAGCTGCTTGAGATTTCCCTGGCGCAATAGGAATAGCTTTAAAAAATTTAAGTAGCCATTTTAAATACGGTTTATTATAAAAAGCCTCATCTATAACGAACCGTACTGGCCGCGGACAGGCAGCTTGTAATAGAGCCCAATCAATAAAGCTTACATGATTTCCTAATAATAATACTCCACCTTGAGTAGGTATATTCTGCACATGATAAATACAAAATCCATAAATGATTCGTAGAATAAAAGAAAAAATATAACGTATTAATAGATGCGGCCAAATTATTAATGTATAAAGTGCGCCAAGCGATGAAATAACACATAAAAGGTTAAGTAGTAGCAAACTATCTATTTGGTAGATGTAAGACAGCACTCCTAAACCAAGAAATCCTAACATAAAACAATTTTGCAAAAAATTACTGGCTGATTGAACTTTTCCAGCTACCTGTTTTGGCGAATAATACTGGATTAATGCATTTAGCGGCACAATTAGCATGCCGCCAAAAAAACCATAAATTAAAAAGAGGGCAAGAATAGCGAAATAACTTGTTAAATAAGGTAAAAAATAAAGACTAACAGTTATGCCAATAGTACTAATGGGAATTAATCCTAATTCAATAAAAAATTTAGAACTTCGACCTGAATATAAAGCACCTAGTAGTATACCAATACCAGCAATGGCTAAAGAACCTTGCGCAAAAAGTACATTGACCTGCCCCATATGCTCTTTTAAAAATGCACCATAGCTTGCCAAAAGTAATTGATTAATTGCATAAAATATAGATAACCCAATAATACAAATAAAAATAATATGAGGTTTTCGGGTATGAGATAGGTAGGCTCTTAAATACTTTCCTTTAAAATAATTTACAACTTTATAGCATGAGTTAGGATCAACCGCTTCTTTTTTAATTAAGCAAAAGGCCATACAAGTTTCAAAAATTGAAAAAAGAATTAAGAGAAAGCCAATGGGCGCAAACGCATTTAGTATATGTTCCTTATCTAGAGAATGTTGTAAATGTGCTAAATTTATGCAGTAAGTAAATAAGGAAGTAAAAATAAAAGTCGCCCCTAAAATTGATATAATTGTTAAAGTCTGGACTATGGCATTCGCCTGTGCTAAATGCTCCTTACCAAACAATTCTTTAATATAGCCATATTTAGCAGGTGAATTTAAAGTACTTTGCACCGCAAGTAGCAAAGTCATAAAAAAAGCACCAACAAAATAACCCTGAAAGTAGCACCAAGTAATAATTATTGTAAGCGGAATTGCTAAAGCGGCTGTGACTCTTAAAACGATTACTTTAGAAAATCGATCAGCAATAAATCCCGCAGGCGTAAATAATAAAATATATGGAAGTAAAATAAACGCATTAATAATCGATGATAACAGTGTATAAACAGAGCTAGGTGAAGACTGATATAAGGTATCTTGTATTAAAATTTTATGACTTATATCGATAAACGTATTTAAAAAAACCAATAAAAGGTAAGGCCAAAACCCTTTTACTTTAAAAATTTTCATTTTAACACCTTATGAAATTTGCTTAATTTTAATCTTTTTAAAAATAAAATGCATTACTTGATTATTTTTTGAATAATCTTATGCTGCTTTAGATAATTTACAATTGACTCAACCGTAACTGTTGAAAATTGATTAGTTAATAGTTCATGGGAAGGATGGTCATTAAATGCAACACTTGTATTAAACATAGAAGCACCTAATTTAGTAACCGGACTTAGCTTAATAACTGTAGGTTTATAACCTGTTTTTAATAAATATTTTTGTAAATTTCTTCTAGAATCGACTGCTTTATTTTGCAAACTTGCTGCCAAAACTTCTAAAATCCATTGATTAGAATTTTGGTACATTGTGGAATAAGGATAAGCAAGTACACTGTAATATTTGCTATGTAGCTTTTTAATTTTATTAGTTAAAAGAATATTATTAAGTTTTTTTTGAGTATCGAAATCAGGAATAATAATTTGATAGTCCATACTATAGAGATTATCTAAAAAAAAATTCATTAATCCTTGTGCATAAAGAGAAGAATAAGCAGTTCCACATTCATTTAATAAATGTAAAACTGTCCATTTACCGACTGCATTAGGATAATCTTTGATAACAAAGCCAACATGACTATAATGAAGGCCATATTTTTCTAGATTAGTCCCTACTCTAGCTATTAATGCTACTTGCGCATGGCTTTTGTTTAGCTTATTTTGCGCCTCTAGTGCTATGCGAGTAGCCTGAATATATAATTCAGGTTTAACGCTTATTTTTTTACAGGATGTCCCTGCCTCCATGGCAGGACAAACTATAAACAGTAACAAGCACCAAAATAATCTAGGTAACATTAAAAATTTCATAATATACTCCAGATTATATCTTTTTACTGTAGATTAAACTTTTACCTATTTCGTTAGGTAAAAAAGCAATGAGTTGCCCCGCAGCATAAACAAGATTACCGCCGCTAACGCTAATTACTTTAATTGTTTGACCTGCTGCAATGAGTGAGTTGCCTACAGCATCTTTTGCTACTCGAATGGTTAAAGTAGATAAATTAGCTGCTGCCCGCATCGTAATATCCATAAATTCTCCAACCCTACTTACAGCAACAATAGTGAGCTGGCCTCCAGCTGCAAGAATATTACTACTACCTTGAATAATCTGACTCACACCAGTAGTTGATAACTCCATGCTTAAGGTAGAGGATGGCGATGTGACTTGGGCCATCGCAAGACTTGGTAAAAACAAGCAAGTTAATAAAGTTTTTATCTTTCTCATTGATATCACCTTATGAGTTATTAAATTCAATCACAATCTACTAAATTAAAGTTTTTTTTGATACCAATGTTTAATTTTTATATTATTTATATACCAAAAGGTTTATATTTTAATACTTACTATACTAAACATCATTTCTTTTCTATAAAATGAATTGTTTATTATTGAGGAAATAAAACGAGCTTATACTAGGTAAAAGGCTTTCAAGAGCTTTACTTACTAGATTTGGCAATCTAGTTTATGATAGCTACATTGGGCTTTTGCCCAATGTAATTCGTTACGACAATTGAGTTGTAGTTAATAAATCATCTACTACTTCCATGTTAAGGTCAGCTAATTTTTGCGTTTGATCAATACAAGTTTGAATTTTTATAATAGCGTCCCTAATTTCTGAAGGTAGAATTTCTGAAGGGGCATCGTCTCCGGGCCAAGCTGCGTCTCGCGTAGCTTTATCTGGCCAACGAGAATAAGCAACCCACATACCGTCTGCAGTTTTATGTAAGCAAGAACCTAAGGCACCTCGATATTGAACAAAATAGGAAGCAACTTGGCGCCAAGCCTCTTGATACTCTGCCTCAAATCCAGGTTTAAGAAACGCCCGATAAATAACTGCAAACATATTTATTAATACTCCAAGTGATAGCAATTAATTTTTGGCTATGTTAGGGCTAAAACCTAACAATACCAAAACACAATACAATTATATATTAGAGGTCTATTGTATTAGGTGGGAGATTTGTTAGCCATATAGTCGGCAGGCTATACATTTCCTTTGAGCTAATTTTTTTGAGCATTTTATTAAATAAATAAATTTTTTTTAATTTTTACTTAAAAGGCACTTGAGGCATAAAAGAAATACTTAAATCATTTATGCTTTACCTGACTTAGCTATTTAAAAATCTTTAATTAAAAGAATCTAAAGAAAGTAAAGGCGCTTCTACCTCAAAAGAGGCTTTAGTTATTTCTTTTTTAGCCTTAAATATCCCTTGTTGACTAACTTTCTGCACTTGAGATTCTGCGGGTCTTGCCTGACTAAGTATTAATTTTTCTATAAACATTTCTGTTTGTTTTTTATTAACGGCTTCTGTATAGCCGCCTTCAAGGCTTACATAAAGAAAAGGAATATTATGCTGATTAATAATTTCTCTTAATTTAAGATAAAAATATTCAAAATCTCTATCATTAAATCGCTGTTTTAGAGCTTCAGTAAGCTTTAGTCGCCGATAAATCATTTCATCATCGTGACGCTTATCTACTTTGTAAAAGAGATCATTAGCGCAACCTGCTTTTTCCTCAATATGCGAATCCCAACCAAGCACCAGGTAGATAGCTGTATTTTGTAAATCAGGCTGGCTACAAGCTGTAGCTATTTGTTTTAACATTGCCTCTATGAGCGGATGGATATCCTTTGCTTTTCGTCTTATATAGTCCTTGTCATTTAAATGAAGGGGAACATAATTATAGTTACCTTCAATAGGTTTAAGATCGGAGTCAGGGTCAACAGCGGGATTAAAGTAAGGATAAACACGCGGATCATAGCTATCTAAATGTATTACTTTAGATGATGTAAGTTGTTTACTTGTACTTAGAGTATCTCGCAATCCATCATCGGCATTAACATCTAAACCGCATATAATATTGTTAGCATAATTAAAATAATGAATAAGGATGGCAACTTTATTAAAAATACAATATCCAGCTGCTCTATCACTATAAGCATGGTGTGTAGGCAGGCCTATATTAAAAACTGCGTTATAGTCTTTAAAATTATGTATTGTCGTCGCAATATCTTTAATTAATACTTCAAACGTTTTGTTATTAATGTGAATATCTTCATCAAGAAACTTATCTGCCTTTTGTTTCGGATTAACACACTTACCAATAATTGCTTTGACATAAGCTACTGTGTGAGTGGCTAATAGCGCTTTTTTAATAGGATCATTATTATCAATCTTATCAAATAATCTTTTTGCATTAGCATTGCCTTGGGCAATACTCTTGAAAAGATCCTGCCAATTTTCTAGCATATCATCACTAGTTTGCTTAATGGGTAGAAAATTTTTTTCCTTAATAAAATTTATAATTTTAGTTAATCTTTGATGCTGATCTTGTGATCCATCCTCCTCTTCTGCACTTGCTGGCATACCAACAAAAGCCGCAAAATCTGATTCACTAGGTATTTGTACATAGGCTTTTTGCTTGCATCTATCATTAACAATACTATCTTCTGCACTTGCATTTATCGCTACACTTACTTCGCTTAAATCTTGCCTAGACTCACTTTGGCTGGATACTTTTGATAGACTCTGTTTCTTATCATTCTTAAGTGTATGACTATTAGGCTGGGCAGCTTTTCTTTTTGCAAAAAAATCCAAAGAATGTCTT
Organism: Legionella sp. D16C41; assembly: GCF_048541585.1. Taxonomy (NCBI): domain Bacteria; kingdom Pseudomonadati; phylum Pseudomonadota; class Gammaproteobacteria; order Legionellales; family Legionellaceae; genus Legionella; species Legionella sp. D16C41. The sequence goes on from NZ_CP183303.1 coordinate 2,130,414, forward strand.
TGATTTGCTTTTTTTAAATCAGAAGAGCCACTCTGTTTGCCGTTTCTTGCTCGCTTCTTTCCTGTTTCTGCCGGAGATGAAGATTCATTGCTTTCAGAGCTTTTAAGAGAGCGAGATTGGTTTTTAGTGCCATCGCCTCCAACCTTTACTTTTTTAGTGGTTGATTCTTTACGTTCTGTAATAAGCTTTCTTTTAGAAGAACTAGAGCTTTCAGTTTCATAGTCTAGACCTTGAGATTGCTTCTCTTGCTCTTGAGAACTAATTGGATTATTTCTACTTCTACTTCTTGTATAATAATGCTTGCCTCTCATTTAGGGGAATCCTTGTTAATTATTTAAATTTGTATATATTTTATACAAATATTATTAATATAATATTAACGAGATTAAGAAGTAAATTTTAAATCATCAAAAAAAGTGCAAATTAAGCGTTAAATTTACTAATCTTTCTTTATTTAATTAAAAATGAAGCTAAAAAATAATTTTACTTTAAATTTTTTATAAAGAAGTTCCATAAATTTTCTAAATAGACCGGGTGTTCATTACACTCATGATAAGTATTCGGTAAAATTAATAGCTCAACTAAATGATTTTTTCCGGCGCTTAACAAAGACTGATAAAGATGAATACTGTGTTGAACATGAACATTATCATCCATTTCACCATGAATTAATAATAATTTTCCCTTAAGCATATGGGCAAGCTTATTATTAGATTGGTTCTCATAATTACCTGTTTCAACTAAGCCTTGATACTTTTCACTCCAATACGCCATAAAATTCTTTAAATCATGGATGCCAGAACCTGCAACAGCTACTTTAAAAAAATCAGGATAAAGTAATAAGGCACGTGCAGCAATATAACCTCCAGCAGAATGACCGGTAATACCAACACGTTCAATATCCATATAAGTATATGTTTTACTTAATGCTTTTAATATAGCAATATGCTCTGCAAGACTACCTTCTTGTAGTCTTCCATAGCTAACATCGCGGAAACTTTTACTACGCATAGCACTGCCTGGTGTATCTAAACAAACTACAATAAATCCACATTCAGCAAGTGCTTGCATTTGCCACATACCAGGCCAACGGTAAGCAACTTTATCTCCGTTGCAATACATCGCTTTCGGAACATGATTATTCATAGGACCTGGATAAATATCAGCAATAATAGGGTATTTTTTACTAGCATCAAAATAGCTAGGCTTAAAAATTGCACCATATAATTTAGTTATTCCATCCAGTGCTAATAAAGAAAATAATTCCGGTTTTTGCCAGTTATAAGCTTCTAATATAGTAATATTAGCCTCTTCAAGAGTCATAATTATTTGGCCATCTCTGTCACATAATGTCGTAATTGGTGCTGTTGTTATAGTAGAATAAGTATCAACAAAGAAATTAAACTGTGGCGAAGGAAAAATGGCATGTTCTGCCTGCTTGGCTGTAAGACAAGTTAACTTGCTCCCATCTAATTTCACACAATAAAGATAACGATAATAAGGATCGCCCTTTTCACGGCCACAACCCGTAAAATAGACCTGACGATGCTTTTCATCAACAAATAAAATATCTAAAACCAACCACTCACCACGAGTTACTTGGTTTTTTAATTGTCCAGTTGTCTTATCATATAAATATAAATGGCCCCAATCATCCCGCTCCGACCACCATAAAATTTCATTAGAGTCTTCAAGTAGGTAAACATTGGCATCCCAAAAGAAAATTTGATTTGGTTCAATATAGGTTTTAGAAAACTCCTCTAATAAAATCACCTCAGCTTCTGTATCTAGGTTATACTCACATAAACTTAATCGTTTGTAGCCCCGATAGTTGCGTAGATAATAAATTTTTTTACTATCTTTGCTCCACCAAAGCCAATTTTTTAAATCAAAAACCGTAAAAAACTCAACCAATAAAGGATCACAGTGCAAGCGTTTAACACTACCTTTAGCAATATTAATTAAAATAAGTTGTAGATACGTTAAGTGGCTATCGCCAGCATAGGCATGATGGAATTGATAATGCTTTGCACGCCCTGTATTAGCATTGTTTTGAATGTGAAATAATTTAACTTGGCGTTCATCTAGTTGATGGGTAAGAAAATAAGCGCCATCAGGAGAAAATAAACCTGGCATCGACCAGGGAATTATCCCATTTTCAATTTGTAGTGGAATACGACAGGTTCCAGGTATTTTACTGTAGGCAAAGTCTTCTCTTCCATCAAAAGTTAACTGTAATTGTTCGCCAGTGCTTAACTCTTGGCGGAACAAATTATAATTATTAACCAGCAAGTTATATTTATGATTTGGCGTTAATCTGTTGTAAGGATTAGGTGTAGGGGTTAATATTTTAGAATAATTTTTAAGCTTTTCTTTTTTCTTCTCTACGCAATCAACAAAAATATATTCGCTACCTATTTCACCTTCTCGTTGATAGACAAAATAGCGCTCACTTAACCAAATAGGTGTAATGTCTATATTTTTTAGCCTCTTTGCGAGGTTTTCACGCGTAAAACGTTTAATTTGTTTATAGTTCATAAAACTTAAGAAATCCTTTAGTGTAGAAATTAATCTTTTGCTGCTAATAAAACGCCCATCATTAATACAGGTTCACTAGTTTCATTGAGCCAATAATGATTAGTTGCCCGTTGTACCACAGCATCAAAAGGCTTAAGTTTAATTTCACCTTGATCAAGCAATAAAGTTACCTCGCCTTTTAATACCACGACATAATCAATGGTATTAGTCGTATGCATCATTGGATGACGATATGTATTAACACGGCAATGAAGAGCATTAGCAGCAGCAAAAGCCTCCTGTGCTTGTACCTCAGCGTTTTCAGGAGAGCTATTTCTATCTATAGGCGGTATTTCAAAAAATCTAAAAATAGTCCCAGCTTTTGAAGGTTCAAGAGTAGTAGGTTTATTTAATAGAGTATTCTCACCTTGGCTTGATGCTGGTATTTCATCGGTTGCCCAAAAATCATATATCTCTAAGGGGCTTAATGAGACTTGCCTATCCTCACTTACAAAGGAAGTACCATCCGCTTTTTTAGCAGTAACAATACAGCGAAATCTGCTTGCCATATGAAATCCTTTAGCTGTAAAGTAAATTTAATTAAATTTTAGTTCAAATTCTCTATCATCCATTCAATATTTATTTGAAAATGATAAATATTATCTATTATTTTTTTCATTATTTGCTTAACCACACTAAATAACTAGCGAAAATTTGATGATAAAATGAATATCTAGAATAGCTAAGAATTAATATATTTAAATTAATAATAAAAATTATTTTTAACTCATTTCTCTATCTACTTTTAATTAAGCTATAATCTTTTAAATTAGACTTTAATATAATTTAATATTTTATTGCTTTATGCGGATAAAAACTGCGATAAGTATAAAATGTTTTTTGAAAACTTATGAATTAAAAATTTTATGAATAAACATTGTTTTATAGCTATAAGTTCTGACATAAATAGTGTTATAAAAATTAAATACTTACGGAGTTATTATAAACAAATAACTTATAAATTTTTTAATAAATTTAACCCCCAAATAATAGTATTTATTTTCAATATATTAACTATTTTTAATCTAATAATCTTATTAATATTTTTTTCAATTAGACTTGTTTTTTCCAAAATTTTTTTACTTGTTATGAGAGATGAAATTAATAATTTCATCTAGTTTGAATATTAAATTTTCTTATGGAATAGAAAATAATTAAGAAGAAATGCCTAAGAAACTTAGTTTTAAGAGGTGACTTCTATGTACAAAGACTTAAGGTTTACTAGTACTGTTCATTTATTTAATGATCGCTGTCAAAATACTCCTCATAACCTCTTATATAGCTATTCACCTACAGGCCTTGTCAAAGACAGTATTAATCTTACTTTTTGTGAAATTGAAAAGAAAATTTTGACAGTAGCTGCTTTAATACAAGCTTATACGCAACCTGGCGATAGAGTTTTGATGATTTTTACTCCAGGAATAGATTATATTGTCAGCTTTTGGGCTTGTCTTTATGCAGGCGTTCTTGCAGTACCTGCTTATCCCCCCTTTGACAAAAATACAGTAGAAAAACTACAAGCTATTATTAATAATGCCAATCCTCGCCTTATTTTATCAAATAATGAAATTATTAATAATATTAAGAAATTAAGTTTATTTAAAACACTTGCCTCTAATAGATTATTAAAAAAATTAGCTTCTAAATTTTCTCATAAAACTACTGAATTATGTGAATGGGATTTTGAAAAATTCCATTGGCTTGATATTGGCGTAACTGAAAAAAATTTTACAAACCCGTATAAACCAGTAAGTATTAAACCTGATAACCCAGCTTATTTACAATATACTTCCGGGTCAACTGCATTGCCTAAGGGGGTCATTGTTAGCCATCGCAATCTATTGGTTAACTTAGAATTAGTCGATAACACCATTGGTAGAGCAGAAAACGATCGTATGGTTTCCTGGTTACCTCCTTATCATGATATGGGTTTAATTGGTAATTTATTATTTCCTGTTTATGTACAATTTCCTATCTTAATGATGGCCCCTTTTACTTTTTTACGCCATCCCTATATATGGCTAAAAGCAATCTCAGATTTTAAAGGAACCATTAGCGGCGGACCTAATTTTGCTTTTGAATTATGTGCAAAAAGAGTTGACACAGAAAAAATTGATGCTGATTTTAATTTAAAGACATGGCGAGTTGCCTACAATGGCGCTGAACATATAAATTACCAAACGCTAGATAATTTTTATAAAAAATTTAAGCCATATGGTTTTAATAAACAAGCTTATTATCCAATTTATGGACTTGCAGAGGCAACTGTTTTTGTCAGTGGAAAGCATAGAGACGAGGTATTAAATTATTTGGTTGTAAAAAAAACCAGCTTAAAACAGCATCAAATTGCTCCTACTCATGAAAAAGCAAAAGATAATAGTGTTTTAGTTAGCTGTGGGCGACCAAAAGTTCCAGCGATTATTGTCTCAGAGGACCTTACGCCCTGCCGCGAAGGTCAGGTTGGCGAAATATGGTTACATGGTGATAGCGTCACTTTAGGCTATTGGCAAAAAGAGGAAGCTACTAAAGAGACTTATCAGGCAACTTTAAATCATAATTTAGAAAAAACTTATTTAAGAACCGGTGATCTTGGCTTTTTATTAGATGGTCATTTATATATTACAGGCCGTATTAAAGACCTTATCATTATCAATGGAAAAAATCATTATCCCCATGATATTGAGCTCATTGTAAATCATGATGAACCTAGGCTTCGCTTGGGTTGTACAGCAGCTTTTTCTTTAGTTTCTGATGGGCATGAGCGATTAGCTATTGCAGCGGAGGTCAAGCAACCATTAGGTTTAAATGATTACCTTAACATTATTCAAAAAATAAGGACTAATATTAGTATTGAACATAGTTTAGAGACCTATTTAATAGCATTACTACCACCCAAAACCATTCCTAAAACAACTAGCGGTAAGTTAAGGCGAAGCTATACAAAACAACTTTTAGAAAGTAATCAACTAAAATTACTGTATCGGTGGGATTTAGAGGCCAGGAATAACTGATGACTAAAGAGAATTGTAATTTAGAAGATATACAACAGTGGCTAACTTATAAAATTGCAGCTTCATTAAAGCAACAGCCACAGCAAATAGATATTAAACAGCCGCTAATTAGCTTTGGATTTGATTCTCTACATATACAATCGCTATTTGCTGATATTGAGGATACCTTCTTAATAACAGTCGATGAGAGCTTTCTTTTAAATCAAGATGATATTGCTGAGCTTTCGCAATCTATCTATTTTTCTGTTAAAGGCCAGGAAGTAAAACCAACGTTAAATCTTCAACCCCCTAACTTAATGACTAAAGAGCGCCAAGAAAAAACTAACTACGCTATTTATACCGATTTCAGCCAATTTCCTCCTTACCAACAACTAAAAAAAATGCAACACGATTTAGGTAATAATATATTTTTCGATAGACAAGAAAGTATAGCTAGTGATACTTGTATAATTAATGGCAAAAAGTACACTAATTTTACATCTTATAATTATTTAGGTTTAAATAATCATCCTGCTGTGGTCAAAGCATCTATTGCAGCTACAAGAAAATATGGTACATCTGTATCAGCTAGTCGGTTAGTTTCTGGTGAAAAAGTTATTCATCATGCCTTAGAACAAGAAATAGCTGACTTGTTAGGTGTTGATGACGCACTGGTTTTCAATACAGGACATGCGACCAATGTTAGTACTATTGCACATTTATATGGCCCAGAAGATTTAATTCTACATGATGAATTAGCACATAGTAGCTTAATTTTAGGTGCCGTCTATTCTAATGCTACGCGTATGGCTTTCCCTCATAACGACTGGCAAGCTCTTGATAATATTTTAAAAAATAATCGCCATCATTATAAAAGGGTATTAATTATTCTCGAGGGAATATATAGCATGGACGGTGATATTCCTGATTTAATTCATTTTATTTCTGTTAAAAAGGCTCATAGTGCTTGGCTGATGATAGATGAAGCGCATTCTATTGGTGTATTAGGAAAACATGGCGCCGGCATCCGTGAGCATTTTAACGTTAACCCAAATGATGTAGAAATTTGGATGGGAACATTAAGTAAATCCTTTGCCAGTATTGGTGGTTATATTGCAGGCAAAAAGGAACTAATCGAATATCTAAAATACACCTGCCCAGGTTTTGTCTTTTCTGTAGGTATCTCACCTGCAAGTGCAGCAGCAGCGCTTGCGGCTATTCAAATTTTAAAAAAAGAACCACAACGTGTTGCACAATTGAGAAGTTTAAGCACACTAGCTAGAGAAACTGCTTTAAACTATGGTTTTAACATTGGTTTAAATGATTACACACCAATTTTACCAATTATCATCGGTGATTCAAGACAATGTATAGCCATATCGCGCCAATGTATGGAAAAAGGCCTTAATATTAAGCCTATTATTTATCCAGCTGTAGCGGAAAATCAGGCACGCTTAAGATTTTTTATTACAGCCAAGCACAAGCCAGCCCAAATCAAAAAAGCCTTTGCAACATTAGCAAAAATAACTAAAAATTAATCTTCTTGGCATAAATAATAGTTTGATTCAAATCAAGCGCTTTTGCTTGGGCTACTTGCCCTGATTTTTCCCCAAATCCAATTTAATAATTGGATTACTGGATCCCGCGAACAAGTCGCGGGATGTAGGTAGGTGGTTATAAGTCGTTGATAAATAAGTTAGGCTGTTGGTAAGTAAGCAAGTGAAATTGTCAGGCAAATCTAAGTAAGCATTTGAAATGCTAAGAAAATGGTAAAACATTTGCAAGTAAGTAAGGAAAATTAAAAGGTCCAACGTCCCGTGGCTTGTCCACGGGATCCAGTATTCTAGCTAATATAATAGCTCATGCTAACAAGTTAGAAAGATAAGCCTTATCGTTTAATATGCTTTTACTTACGGTTAAGCCTACAAGATAAATTATGTTTATCTTAAGCTATTGAATATATTCTTGAAAAACTTTTCTTGAAAAAGCTTCTAGTATAAAACGAGCATCGTTTTTATTAGTAAAAGCTAAATTAATATTTAATTGCATATGTTGAATAAGCTGTTCACGTATATCATTGGTATCATCAATCGTGGCTAATCCCATATTCCATCGCCAAAATGTCCGCTTCGTAATAGGTTCTTTAGTTAGTAAGACAATATTTTCATGTCTTGAATCTTTTACAATTTTGTCATAAATAACTTCTATAGAAGCGAGTTTCCCTTCCAAAATTTGAAAGAAATTTTGCTCCGAGTAAACCAGCAAACCACTTAGTTGGTAGATGAAATTTTTAAATCGTGCAATCTTTGCTAATTCAGTTAATTGGTCGTCATTAAGAGGGGCTGTTGCTTGGCTTTTATAAATTAAATGATAAAGTTCTGACATTAAATACTGCTTATTAATTTTGCAAGTGTGAGCTTAACACGTATATAACCTAGTGACTACTAAAAATATACTTTTGTTAAAATGAGTTAAACTATTTTAGATAACGAGTGATTTAAACAAATTTGGCTATAATTTAATAAAAAAAGGGAAACAACTGTCTATGGCCATCTTAAATAAAATTAATTTAGTTTTAGCGTTAATCCTTCTACCACTACAAAGTGCTTTTGCAATGCCTTTTGTAGAAGCAATAGTTTTGGCTACCAAACAATGCTATGACCAAGGCAATAAAACTGAGAGTGTACCACTAGCAAAATGTATTTCTAAAAAATTACAATATCTACCTAATCCAGAAAATTATATAGTAAATATTGAAGGAACTTCGCCTCATAAATTAACAATGTATTTATATAATCCTAAAGGCTTTAAAATAATATGCTCACTTACTGCTGAGAAAACGATAGAAATAAAACAATGTCATAGCGTACCAGCTAAACCCCTAAATCAAGAACAACAATTATCTATTTCCCCACAATAATTAACTTTTTGCTTATTAGGCCTCTTTCTAAACTGGCAGTAATAAGACAAGGTCAGCTGAAAAAAAACGCAGTGTACATGAGCATTTTGAAGACTTTTTTCGGCTGAGATTCGCCATTAATGCTAGTTTGGAAAGAGGTCTAATAATAAGAGGATATGGCGTTACCTACCTCTTCTTACCTACAGATAGTAAAATTTAGTAGGTAACGCTATACATTATAAAACAACAATATAATTATTTTAAAGAGCTCATATCAATAACAAAACGATATTTTACATCACCTTTTAACATTCGCTCATAAGCCTCATTAATTGTTTCTATATTAATCATTTCAATATCCGGAAGAACATTATGTTTAGCACAAAAATCTAGCATTTCTTGCGTTTCTTTAATACCACCAATAAGCGAACCTGCAACATTTCTACGCCTAAAAATTAAAGCACGTCCATCTAATCCTGACGTCAGTATTTCAACTGCACCAACAATAACCATAGTGCCATCACGTTTTAACAAATTTAAATAAGGATTAATATCATGATTTTTAGGGATAGTATTAATAATAAAATCAAAATAATTAGCAAATTGAGCCATCATTTCTTCGTTTTTTGATAATAATACCTTATTGGCCCCTAACTGCTTTGCATCTTTCTCTTTATCTGGTGAGGTAGTAATCATAGTTACTTCAGCGCCAATTGCATGAGCGATTTTAACGGCCATATGCCCAAGCCCACCTAAACCAACAACCCCGACTTTATCGCCCGCTTTAATATTCCAGTGTCGAAGCGGCGAGTAAGTAGTAATACCTGCACACAACAGTGGCGCTACTGCTTTAATATCTAAAGAATCAGGCACCTTTAATACAAAATCTTGATTAACAACAATACTATCAGAATAGCCACCATAGGTCATTTTGCCGGTTTCTTTTTCAGGACTATTGTAGGTTAAGGTAAATCCTGTCTCACAATATTGTTCTAGGCCTTCTTCGCAACTAGGACAATGGCGACAAGAGTCAACTAAACAACCTACCGCAACGATATCATCCTGCTTAAATTTTGCGACATCTTCCCCCACAGCGATTACTCGGCCAACAATCTCATGACCTGGAACAACTGGATAAACAGTACCACCCCACTCATTGCGTGCAGCATGAAGGTCAGAATGACAAATACCACAGTATAAAATAGCAATATGTACATCTTCTTTTCCTACCTCACGCCGTTCAAAATTAAATAAATCAAGTGGGCTTGTTGCAGAGGTGGCAGCATATCCTTTCGCCTGAATCATAACACTCTCCTTGTTAATAAAACTTAAGAATTTTTATTTAAATTAATTATTTCGTTGACAACCCCGATTAACTTAATAAAGCATAAATACTTTATTATAATCCTTATTTAGGCTAACGATCGAAAAAGAATTTATAATCACCCTTTTTTTGGTTAAAATTAATAAGTATTTAAAAAATCTATTTTAATAGACCTCTTGAATGACCTGCTTATTTTGGGTGAGTGCAAGACGCAAGGGTTTTGAGAAGCGGAGTTTACATGGCGTAAATGAGCTCTGGAGAAACCCTTACAACACAGCAATCGCGTTAAATAAACAGGTTAGGAAGAGGTCTACTAATTTAACCAACAATATTTTGTTTATGCCTCATCGTATTATGATTATGGGACGCAGTGGTAGTGGTAAATCCACCTTTGCTTATCAACTGCATCAGCACACTAAAATACCGCTTTACCATTTAGATAAATATTTTTTTACCGACTATTGGGTTGAGCGTAATTACCAAGAGTTTCTCTCTATTCAGCAGTCTTTAGTAAATCAAGAGCAATGGATTATTGATGGCAACTCGACTAAATCCTTCGAGATGCGCTATCAACGCGCAACCATGTGCGTATATTTTAATTATCCTAGATACCGCTGTTATTGGCGAGCTTTGAAACGCTTTTTTTGTAAAGATAGAAGAATTGATGACCGTGCGCCAAACTGCCCAGAGAAACTCAGCTGGTCTCTTCTAAAGTATATGTGGGGTTTTGAAAATCGAGTTCAGGCTTTATTAATATATTTAAAGGAAAATTATCCACAAACTTATTTTGTTGAAATTCGTTCTGATAAGGAGTTAAGACATTTTATGCAGCTACTTTCAAAGAACCAGCTGGCTAATTTTTAGCCTAACTCGGTAAAATTTTGGCTAAATCAGTTAAACTACCTAAACAATTAACACTTTCATTTATTACTGGTTTTTGAATTTAGCTTTAGCCACTAGTTAGGGAACTACTAAATGGAATGATTTAAGTTACTATATTCGACAAAGTAATATATAAATGTGTGTTTTAAAGACAGCTTATGCAAAATCGATTTGACTCAGAGATACCTCAAAAAATCTTTAAAATAAAGATTTACTTTATCTTAAAGCTATAATTAATTTGCTCTTGATTATTATTTACTTGTGTTTCAAATTTATTTTTTCCAGTAAACATTCCTAGGAACAAATTATAAAGTCGCTCGAGTGATTCGCTCAATCCGCCTCTTTGTTTAAAACTACTGTTTTTATTTAAATCTACAGTAAGACTTGCTTCATTGTGAAAATGGATTAAATCTACATGTTTAGTCCTTGAAAATTCACCGGCTAACTTTTCAATACTAAAATCCAGAGCTATAGCTTTTAATGTATTCTGTCCTATAGCTTTATCAGTTTTCGAAAGTATCTCCTCTGCTGCCCAGACTACACACTTATTTAATTTTGCAGAGTTAGTCTTAAAATCTCTCTTATATGCTTCAATAGCTCCAAATAAAACTTTTTTTAATTCAGGATCTTCAGTAGCTTCGTAAAGCTCCATAGCCGTTAGAATTCTAAGCTTTTTAACTTCATCTCTAATAGGCGTTTCAGCACTCTCCCACTATTTATCTACTAGAGATTGATATGTATCTCTATTTAAGGGAGACATAATTTCATCAATTTTTTTGTCTGAATTAATCTCTTTTTGAAAAAAATAGTTTTTTTAAAAAGAACTTTAGGCTTAACCTTATTAGAGATTTGATTTATAGAATTTAAAAAGTTGAATGTATAAACTTTAATTACCCTCCTCTGTATTAAAACATACAGCACAAATTTTGCTTAAAGTTTAAATTTACTTTTTTTAAATCCATGCTAAAGTACGCTAAAAATATTAGGTTAATAAATATTTATGACTAAAATATTAATTGTCTCTTCTAATATCCATCCTGAATTATCTATAAAACAATTAGAAAACTGCCTGGACGTTGTCAAACAAACTTCGCATCAATATCAAGTTGAAACTATAAAAGCTGGCAGCTATGAAATTCCTTTTGTCATTAACTATTATCAGCAGAATAATCCTTTTGATGGTTATATTGCTTTAGGCTTAATTCTTAAGAAAAATCTAGATCATTATCAGTATATAATGAATCATGTTAGTGCCTGCTTTACCCAGTTTGCCCTACAAGGGATTATTGTTGGCAATGGCATTATCACAGGCGCAAGTGTTGAAGAATTAAAAGCTAATGTTAATAGTAATGACCCTTGTCTTTGTGGTTATATTTCAGCAGTTAATGCAGTGGATACCTTAATTAAATTTAAGGCTAGTGCTAGTATTAATGAAAAATAAGCACTTGACTAAATTTCTCTGCTAGCTATTTATAGCTTTCCTTATTAACTTTTTAATATAAATTATCTTTGTACCGGACAAAAAAATAAAAAATATCTCTTTCCCCTCCAGCCAACGTCCCGCGACTTGTTCGCGGGATCCAGCGCGCTAGTTAAATTAGTCAATCTCATAGGCAAGCCATGAGACATTAGCTAGAAGAAGAAAATTTTTCAACTGTTGTCGATTTTTCTCCAGTATAAAAGTAAATTATTACATCCACTTTGCTGATAAAGTTAGATTTAATAATCCATTTAAGCTTTAGTAATAAAACTTTATTGCCTAGGCTTAAATTCATGGTTAAGATTAAATCTTGGCTAGCGTGTAATTTGATTTGAGCTAGAGCTATTTTAGTTTATAAGGAAATAACAGAAATTGTCTTTAGGATTAAGATTTTCGCCCCTTTTAATTTGCTTTATGCTTAGCTCATGTATGGTTGGCCCAAATTATCATGAGCCTAAAAAGAAAGTAGCTCGGTATTGGTTACAGAATAATCCAGCAGTTAAAATTGCTCCTATTCAAAATGCCAATTGGTGGAAGGTTTTTCATGATCCTAATTTAACCTTTTTAATTCATAAAGGTTATCATGATAATTTGTCCCTTCAAGCTACAGGCGTCAAAGTGCTGCAAGCTAGAGCGCAATTAGCACAAGCAGTAGGCCAACTTTACCCACAAAAACAAGCCCTCACAGGTAGCTATACTTATTATCGAATTGGTGGTAGTGAATTTCAAACTGTCTTACCACCTTCTTTTAAGACAGCTACCTTAGGTATTACAGCAAGTTGGGAAATAGACTTTTGGGGCAAATACCGACGTGCTATTTTAGCTAAGGATGCATTATTTTTCTCTTCCCTTGCTGCCTATGATCAAGCGCTTGTTACCTTAACTGCTGATATTGCTGATACTTATATAAATATCCGTACCGCTGAACAACAAATTAGAGTTACCAAGCAAAATATTGCAGTTCAAACGCAAAGCTTAAGAATCGCTAAGGCCCGTTATCGCGGTGGCCAAACTAGTCTCTTAGATGTAGAGCAAGCAGAAACTGCACTTGCTGAAACTCAAGCAACGCTGCCAAAATATGTTACTCAATTACAAACCAATAAAGATATTCTTGCCGTTTTATTAGGTACAGTACCCACCGATATTGATCGTTTTTTACAAAAATCAAAAGGTATACCTAAAGCACCACCTACGGTAGCTATTGGTATTCCTAAAGAAGCGATGGCAAGACGGCCAGATATTTATCAAGCACGTATGGAAGCTATAGCGCAATCTGAAACAATCGGGGCAACTGAAGCGAATCTCTATCCCGCATTATCGCTATCAGGTACCTTTGTCTTTGCAGCAAATACTATTGGTAATAACTCTTTAAGTGACCTATTTAATTGGTCCAATCGCAATATTGTTGCTGGCCCCTCTTTTGTTTGGCCTATTTTAAATTATGGTCAAATTACAAACGCGGTAAGAGCACAAGATGCCGCTTTCCAGCAATCTTTACTTAATTACGTTAATTTAGTTTTAAAAGCGCAACAGGAAGTACAAGACAATATCACAAGCTATATAGAGGCAAGAAAAACAGCTAACTTATTAAAGCAAGCAAATACTTCTGCGATCAGAACCACTAAGCTTTCGATAACTCGCTATAGGCAAGGAGAAAATGATTATTCGATAGTATTAGATGCAGAAAGACAACAATTACGTATTGAAACCAATTTAGTTACAACTCAAGGCGATATCGCTAAATCATTAGTAGCACTTTATCGCTCTTTAGGTGGAGGCTGGCAAATACGAGGCTGTAATGATGTCATACCGCTTAAGGTCAAAGCAGCTATGGCGGTCCGTACTAATTGGGGTGATTTATTAGAACAACCAAATCATCAATATCCTGCCAATAATGCACAGCAAATTAAAGAGCTTTACTTACCCAATTGGTGATCCATATGAATAGTAATAAAAGTACCAAAATCATCAAATTCATTATACTACTTATTCTTTTAACATTATTTATTTACTGGTTTATAGAGCATACCGCTAAACCAAAGCCTACTGTGACGCCACCGACAGTTATTGTTAAAAAGCCTAGCATGACTAAAATGGGAAGCTATATTATTCAAACGGGTAATACAGTTGCTTTTAATTCAGTCAACTTAGTGGCTAGGATAGAAGGTTATTTACAAGAAATTGATTTTGTTGACGGTAGTTTTGTTAAGAAAGGAAAAAATTTATTTGTGATTGAGCCTCAGCCCTACCTTGATAAAGTACAAGAGGCACAAGCAAACCTGGCAGCACAAAAAGCAAATTATGCATACAGAAATGCTGAATATGGTCGCCAGCAACAAATGTATAAAGAAAATGCTACTTCTTTAAAAAATGTTGAAAAATGGGCAGCTCAGTTAGACGAAGCGAAGGCAGGTATTTCACGAGCGCAAGCAAAACTTAATAATGCTGAAATTAATTACAGCTATACACATGTGTTAGCACCTTTTGATGGCCGAATTGGCCGCCATTTAGTTGACGTAGGTAACTTAGTAGGTCATGGTGAAGCCACGCAATTAGCTACCATCGAACAAATTGATCCTATCTATGTATATATAAACCTTAATGAATTAGCCTTAATTAAATTACGTAAAGCTGCTCATGCTCGTGGTATTCATGCTAATAACATTAACACCATACCAGTCTTTGTTGGTTTACAAACTGATACTGACTTTCCTTATGAAGGCAAACTCGACTTCGTTAATACCGGTTTAAATGCTTCTACAGGCACTATGCAATTTCGTGCTATCTTACCCAACAAAGATCATAGCCTTTTACCTGGTTTATTTGTCCAAGTAAAAGTTCCTTTATCTGAACCTGTAATGCAGTTAACTGTACCAGAGACAGCAGTGCAATATGATCAACTAGGGGCCTATATCTTAGTACTTGGAAAAGATAATTATATTGAAGCAAGACATGTGGTATTAGGTTCTGTAGAAGATGGAAAACAAGTCATTAGTAAGGGCCTGAACATCGATGAGCAAATTGTTATAAATGGCCTACAAAATGCCATGCCTGGCCAACAAGTGACTCCTAAGATTGCGCCTTGATGTATAACCGTTGAGCATGGTCGACTCACATGAAAGGATATAAACCCTTAATGATATTAACTTTAAATTAGCTCTGTCATTCCAGCGTAGACGGGAATCTATTTTTAGATAAGCACAGTGCAAATAGTAAGATGGATTTCCGCCTGCGCGGAAATGACAAGATTTTTAAATCGTGCCGGTATTTAGATAGATTCTTAACTGCGCGGAAATGACAAGATTTTTAAATCGTGCCGATATTTAGATAGATTCTTAGCTGCGCGGAAATGACAAGATTTTTAAATCGTGCCGATATTTAGATAGATTCTTAACTGCGTGGAAATGGCAAAATTTTTAAATCGTGCCGATATTTAGATAGATTCTTAGCTGCGCGGAAATGACAAGATTTTTAAATCGTGCCGATATTTGGATAGATTTCTGGCTGCATGTAAATGGCAAGATTTTTAAATACCGGTGAGATTAAAATAATTTTCTGGCTGTTTGAACATGATAGGGTTCTTAAACACTGCTGGTATTAAAATAAATTTCTGCCAACATAAAATGACAGAATTTTTAAGTTGACATCATTAAGTGAACATTTACTAATAACTAGCTTAAAACTAGTGGTAATACATAATTAAGAGGGAAGTAGAGAAATGATTTCTAAATTTTTTATTGAACGGCCAATTTTAGCCAATGTAATTGCCCTTTTAATGATTTTTTTAGGACTCATAGCTATTGGTGTTTTACCTATATCACAATACCCTTCTATTGTTCCGCCAACCATTCAAGTTACAGCAAACTATCCCGGTGCCGATGCGAAAACCTTAATTAATACGGTTGCATTACCTATTGAACAGCAAGTCAATGGGGTTGAAAATATGCTTTATATGCAATCTACCAGTACTAATAGTGGCAATTATAACTTAATTGTTACTTTTTCTGTTGGGACTGATCTTAATTATGCTCAGGTGCTAGTGCAAAATCGCGTTCAAGCAGCAATGGCGCAGCTGCCTGATGCGGTGCAAAAGCAAGGCGTTTTAGTACAACAGAAATCAACCGCAATTTTGCAATTTATAACGCTCACTTCTGAAAATAATGAATATGATGGTTTATTTCTTGATAGCTATGCTGTTATTAATATGCAAGATGAACTAGCCCGCTTGCCTGGAGTTGGTAATGTCTTGATTTTTGGCTCAGGTAGTTATGCTATGCGTGTATGGCTAGACCCGAAAAAGATGCTTGCTTTTTCGCTAAATCCTAGTGATGTATTAGATGCTATTAGTCATCAAAATAAAGAAGTATCCGCAGGTCAACTTGCTTCTCCTCCAACAGTAGGCCAGCCGCCTTATCAGTTTACTGTCAACGTACCAGGTCAACTCGCTGACCCCAAACTATTTGCTGATATTATTGTTAAAACAATAGTGCCTAAGCCGGATGAGAAAGGAAATGCAAGTAGTAGTGCACAAATAGTTCGTATTCGCGATATTGGCCTTGTGGAATTAGGGTCATCTAGTTATAGTCAGGATGCAAAGCTTAATAATAAACCTGCAGCAGCTATAGGTATCTTCCAGTTACAAGGCGCTAACGCGTTGCAAGTTGCTAAAGAAGTAAGAAAAACAGTTGCTAAAATGGCAAAAAAATTTCCTCCAGGCTTAAAGTATTCTATTCCTTTTGATACTACTACTTTCGTACAAGCCTCTATTGACGAAGTATATAAAACACTTCTTGAAGCAGGCGTTTTAGTATTAGTTGTTATTGTCGTGTTTTTACAAAATTTTCGTGCTTCTTTAGTGCCTGCTACAACTGTGCCTGTCACCATCATTGGTACTTTTTTTGGCATTTTAATGTTAGGGTACACCATTAATCTGTTAACTCTTTTTGCCTTAGTATTAGCTATTGGGATTGTTGTAGACGATGCTATCGTTATTGTTGAAGGTGCTACTCAACATATTGAACGCGGCCTTACCCCTAAAGCTGCAGCTATTCAAGCAATGAAAGAATTATTAGGTCCTATCATTGGTATTACTTTAGTCTTAATGGCAGTTTTTATTCCTGCTGGTTTCTTACCGGGTTTAACCGGTTCGATGTATGCCCAATTTGCCTTAGTCATTGCAGCCACTGCATTGCTTAGTGCCATTAATGCCATGACATTAAAACCAACACAGTGCGCAGTATGGTTAAAGCCTATTGATCCCAATAAACCTAAAAATAAATTCTTTCAGCTTTTTGATAGAGGTTTTCATGCTGTTGAAAATCGCTATATAAATTTTGTAAGCCGCTTAGTAAATAAAAGTAAAAGCGTATCTTTCATTGGTTTTATAATAGTTGTCTTAGCAATCTTTGGTCTAACGCGTGTGCCCACTGGATTTATACCCATTGAAGATCAAGGTTATATGGTTTTAAGCGTTCAGTTACCCGATGGTGCTAGCTTATCGCGTACAGAAGCCATATTAGCAAGATTAAGTAAAGAAATTTCTTCTATGAATGCTGTTGCTAATGTCATTGCTATTAGTGGCATCTCTCTTTTAGATAATAATGCAAGTTTAGCAAATTCAGGTGCAATTTATATTGTTTTTAAAGATTGGGGCGTGCGGGGTAAAGGTGAGGATTTACTGTCTTTATTTCTTAAATTTAAAGCATTAGCACAAAAAACCTTAGAGGCTAAAGTGTTAGTAGTAGTACCTCCTCCTATTCAAGGACTTGGCATGTCCGGTGGATTTCAAATGCAAATAGAATTGCAAGATGGCAGTTTTGATTATGCAAAATTACAGAAAGCCACTGACTTATTAGTTAAAATAGCTGCTGAGCAGCCGGCTGTACAACAATTGGTAACGACATTCAGAGCAAGTGCTCCTCAACTTGCAGCACCTATTAATCGCACTAAAGCAGAAAGCCTAGGCGTTACAGTAGGTAATGCCTTTAATACTTTACAAACTTATTTAGGCTCCTCCTACGTCAATCTTTTTACAAAGTTTGGGCAGGTTTTTCCAGTCTTTGTGCAAGCTGATGCTAATTCGCGTCGTGATATACACGATTTACAGAATTTCTATGTAAAGAATTCAGCTGGTGCTATGGTTCCCTTTGGGACATTAGTTGATCTTACTCATGCTGTTGGACCAAGTCTTGTTCCACTTTATAATCTCTACCCTTCTGCAACTATTAATGGGATGGCTAATAGAGGCTACAGTTCAGGGCAAGCCATTTTGTTAATGGAACAATTAGCCAAGCAATATTTACCACCAGGAACTTCTTATGAATGGACTAGTACTTCATACCAACAGAAGCTAGCTGGGAATATGAGCTATTATATTTTTGCTATGTCACTTATTCTCGTTTATTTAATTTTGGCAGGGCAATATGAGAACTGGCTATTACCTGCTGTCATTTTATTTAGTGTTCCACTTACTTTAGTTGGAACAGTCACCGTCTTACTACTGTTAGGTTTAGACAATAATATGTATACCCAGATTGGTTTGTTGTTACTTATTGCTTTAGCAAGTAAAAACGCTATCTTGTTAGTAGAAGTAGCCCATGAACAACATACGCTACATGACAAGTCCGTTACAGAGGCAGCAGTCATTGCCGCAAAAACACGCTTTAGGCCAATCTTGATGACTTCTTTTGCTTTTATCCTTGGTGTTTTACCTTTAGTGTTTGCAACGGGAGCTGGTGCCTACGCTCGCAAAACAATTGGCGTTACGGTTTGTAGTGGAATGTTAGCTTCAACCTGCTTAGCAATTATCTTTGTACCTGTTTTTTATGTCTTAATGCAGACTTGGCAAGATGAACGATTAGCAAGGAAAAGAGAGCTTAGTATTGCTTAAAATTAATTAGAACTCTATTTATAAAGAATGGTTAAAAACACTTTAACTATAATCCTTAATAATAAGGGGTAAATCTGCTAATATGTTTAGCATGGCAAAGCGCAACAAAGATTTAGTTATTATGAAACCTTGGCTTAGTAATATTATGTGGTTTTATCAAATTACTTTGCATTATGATAAGAGTTGGTTTCAATTACGTTTTGAAAAAGCAACCACCTATTATACGCTTTGTCTGGAAAAGGATTTATTAAATGATTGGACTATCGTTATTTCTTCTGGAAGACGTTTAGCAAAAAGTGGCCAGAAAAGACTAATAGCGTTTACTTCTTACAGCAATGCATATGAACAATTATGTAACTATATCCATAACCATGTGCAGCAACGTTATAAGCTTACTTCGTTTGCTACTAATAATTTATTATTACTTAGCTTAATTAATTTTTTAGATCATTATACTTACACTAGCGAAAATCAAGCCGCTATTAAAATAGGTAAGCATTCATCTAAACTTAAAAGTTCAATTTCTAAACCCAGAAAAAAAAGAAGCTTAACTGAAGATTGCTTCCATCAGCTAAGCTTATTTTAACTACTTGCCTTATGAATACAGGTTAAACAAACTAATCGCGTCTAACTACATTAGCAAAATACCCTAGCTTAATAATAATCATAAGTTACTGAAGTAACATCAACTGGCTCAGTGTTAACTACAGTCATTGTATTATAAGCAGGAGTATAAATAGGCGTAGTTACAACAGAAGAGCAACATGGGCTTGCTACAACAGGTCTGACCACTTTAGTGCAGCAAGAATGATGAACACGTCTAACAACAGGTTTTACAACGACCTGTTTACAACAAGGCTTATTAATAACTACAGTATTTCCGCAACAACCTGCGGTGCTAGGATAAATAGTAGTGTAATCACTAACACCGGTAGTAACAAATCCGCAAGCCGTTAAACTACCGATAAATGGTAATAACATAAGTCCTTTTATGTTTCTTTTCATGTGTTTCCCCTTCTTTCCTTATCTAAACTAAGTGTATAATAGAGGATCAGATTATTCCAATTTTGATCACTAAGTAATTGTTAAATAATAATTAATTAGTTTAAATAATTAGCTAAAAAGTTAGATTTAATGAAATTTATACTGTGGAAAAGATAGTTTTAAGAGCAAATTAAGAATGAATTGAATTAAATATTGGTAAGATAAAAGCAGGCAATCGTTCTAGTTATAATGACGTAGCCGTTATTGCCTCTAATGAAAATTCAATTAATTGCTTTTCAGCAAACTCAAGGGAAGAAGTAAATTGCTTGGTAATACGATTTGCGATAACAACATTAATAGAGCAACAACGATGGTCTAAAAGTTTAGATAAACCGTATAATGCAGCTGTTTCCATCTCAAGATTAGTTAAAGATATATTATTAAACTGAAAATTTGCTAAGTATTCGGCAAAATTAAATGGCATTTCACCAAGACGTAATGGCCGACCTTGGGGTGTATAAAATCCATGACAAGTTACCGTAATGCCTTCTATACACTGAGGGTGCGTTAAAAAAGATTCTACTATTTCTCGATCACCAGCGTAAGCTAATAAAGGTGTTTCAGGTAATCTCCCTTTCATATAAGCACTAAATTTTTGTGTAAGTTCCGCTTCCTCAGTATTTTGCTTAGGATTGTAATAGAGCAAAATACCTGTTAAATCGATAGCGTGACTCGCAACAATAAAACTATTTAAAGGTATAGTTGATTGTAACGCCCCTGTTGTACCAAGCCGAATAATATTTAAAGAGCGAAGTTTGTTATTGATAGTTCTGGTTTTAAAATCAATATTTATCAAGGCATCTAATTCGTTTAAAACAATATCGATATTTTGGGTACCCATACCGGTAGAAAGAACAGTGAGGCGTTTTTTATTAAAATATCCAGTTTGTGTGACAAATTCTCTATGCTCATGCTTAAAATCGATACTATCAAAATACTGTGCGACCTTCTGTACTCGTCTTGGATCACCGACTGTCAAAATAGTATCAGCAATGTCGTCTGCACCAATATCAAGGTGATAAATCTTGTTTCCAGAGAGAATAAGTTCGGTATCAGCTAATTTCTTCATAAATACCTCACCTGCTATTAAGTAGTTTAAATTAGCAAGGCTAGACAAAAAGCCGCTTTCTACACTGCTGTTATCGGTTATTTTTAAGAAGACTTAACTGGTTTGCTTGAGATTTCTTTAAAAATTCGCTTGTTCATGAATAAACGTGGTAGGTAACACTATACTTATCTATTGTTATGGAGATATTACTAATTTAATTATTAAGATTGTCAAAGGATGAAGCATGTTAAGTTTAGTAAGGAAGATGCAATTTCTTTTCTTATTTTTTACTATTTTATTATTTTGCTTCGCAAAAGCACTTGAGGCCCAAATTGGCTTATGGCATATCACAGATATAGTTTTAGTTATTTTAATTGTCACTAGTATTTTAGTAATAGGTGAAAAAGAGCATCGCTTATTTATGTGGCTTACTATCATAGGCATATTGCAATTAATAGAAACTTTTATTAGTCATTTGCTTCCTTATACATTTTTTGAATCAATTAGATCGTTCCTTGCCGTTATTTTTTTTGGCTTAATGACAATCGCTTGTTTGCAATTAACCTTGAGAAATAAAGTAATTAATATGGCTACTTTATTTGGTTCACTTTCTGCTTATCTTTTTATTGGTTTATCTTTTGCTTATCTCTATTTAATGATCTATACCCTAGATCCATATTCTTTATCAGGTTTAGGTCTAAACTCACAAAGTCAAGCCATTTACTATTCCTTCATTACTTTAACCACTGTAGGCTTTGGAGATATAGTAGCAACAAAACCAATAGTACAATGTTTAACTTGGATGGAAGCCTTTTTTGGTCAAGCCTATCTTGCTATTTTTATCTCACAACTGGTTAGTCGTTATGTCGCGGATAGGATTAATCTAAATGCGAATACCAAACAAGAAGAAACATAACTAATTTTTATTTAATAAAAAAGTTGATAATTGCTGATACGTAATAACTCTAGGGTAAAGGTCTCATTAATTTTAATAATTTAATGTCTTGTATTACGTAGAAAACGAGCCAATGTTAAATTGGCGCGAGCAACTGCATTATCCATAGCTTGCTTTGGCGTTTTAATACCGGCAAAAATTGCCTCTATGGCCTCGTCATTAATAATTCGAATCTGATTTTGTGGGATACCTGCTAAATTCAGCGAATCCTGATTATTATTTGCTAATTCTTGCTGCGCTAAAAATAGAATGGGTTGAGTATTTTCTTTTGCAATGAATGCATAATTTCCCTTAATACCAAGAGGAATGTAACCTGTATTTTGATACCATTGTTGTTGAATTTTTGGTTTTAATAAATAAGTATAAAATTCTGCAATACCTTGGTAAACTTTCTGTGATTGACCGGCAACAGCCCATAATGCAGCTCCGCCATTAACACTGTTATATCTAACTTTACTTACCATGTCATCAAGAGGAAGCGTTGCAACACCTACATGAAAGTTAACAAGTTTTACTATACTGGCATAACTTCCAGAGGATTGACTATACATCACGCATTTGCCACTAGTGAAAAGAGAGGTTGCATCACTGGCTCGGCCGCCATAAGTAAAATAATGATTTTCTTGCCATCGCTTTAAACGCTCTAAATGATGAATAATAGCTTGATTATTGTAAACTGCCTTATACGCTAAACTATCAATTAAAGGTAGATTATGCATTGCAGAAAAAGCTTCAATTAATATCCAGCCAGGATAAGCAGACGTATAAGTACACTGATAACCTTTTGCTTTTAATTGAGCGGCTACCTTCTCTAACTCATTCCAAGTTGTGGGAAAGTTTTTCTCACTTACACCCACTGTAGCTAACGCGTCTGCATTATACATTATGATAGGAATAGAGGTATTAAAAGGTAAGGCTTGGAGTTTGCCATTTTGACTATAGAAAGAAAGCAAAGCTGGTAGAAAATCTTTAGTGATTAATGGTTGTCTTTGTTCTAGCATTAATTCGTGCAGGGGCTTAATAATTCCTGCAGGAGCTAGCATAATACCTGTTCCTACTTCAAAAACTTGAATTAGAGCTGGAGGTTGCTTTGCTTTAAAGGCAGCTGCAAAACTTGTAATAGCATCGGTATATTCACCTTTATAAACAGGTTTAATTAAATATTCATTTTGAGTGTGATTAAACTCATCAACTAATTGCTGTAATGCAACCGCTAAATGGCCTGCTAATGAATGCCATAAAACAATATCTACTCTAGCAGCCCAAGATTTATTTAAAAGAAACAGCACTAAACATAAAATAAACTTTCTCATAATAATAAATCTGGATAATCACTAAAAACGGCGTCTACACCCCAATGCAAAAGCTCTTTGGCTCTTTCTTTACCATTAACGGTATACACATACAATTGGTAGCTATTTTCTTTAATGGTTTGGACTCGCTCCTTAGTTAGAGAAAGCTCATTAATATGAATAGAAAAGCAGTTTAAAGCTTGTGCCTTATCCAACCATTGGTCATCCCATGCATCTAAAAGTAGTCCTAAGGGGATATGAGGTGCTTTGTTGCAACAAATTGTTAATACACTGAAATCAAAACTAGAGACTAATGGTAGCGATTTATTTTGCGGCCAAAAACGTTTTAAATAATCTAAAATAACCGTAGCTGTTTGCTCGCTTGTACCCGGATAAGGTTTGATTTCAATATTTGCATGAACGTCATTTTCATACAGCCAAATTAAAACATCTCTAAAATGTGGGATCCCTTCATGATGAAACTGTTTAGAAAACCAAAGGCCTGCATCAAGTGATTTTAAGTAAGCCGCAGTCACTAAACCTACCCCTCCTTGACCATTAGTAGTACGCTCTAAAACTTCATCATGGATGATAAATGGCTCATTATCACTACTTAACATCACATCAAATTCAATAAAATGACAGCCAAGTGCTAAGGCTTTATTAAAAGCAGCAAATGTATTTTCTGGCGCGTATGCAGACGCACCACGATGGCCTATTACGGTATAACTTTTTGCCAATTTATTTACTCCATACTACGATTTGAAGCGACCTCTACTATAGCGCTCATAATAATTTCATTGCTTACTGCTATGGTAGGTGCGGCGGCTGACCCAAGCGCCATGGTATTTATCATTTGCTTTGCCTGATAGGCCCTAGGTTGTTGAGGGGTAGGATTGGGATTATCACCGTCTAGAATATACAAATCGCTTACTGAATAATGTTGCGTTTTATAGGTATTATTTAAGCGTGTTAATTCAGCATTAACAAGCTTATAAAGTCGTTGTCTAACTTGTGCTTTTACTTGTTGTATCTCTTCTATGCTAGGCTTAAAATCAATCGCACTAATGGTATAAGTACTTCCTGGTTGACTAACTGATTTAGCATTTTGATAAACGTTTGTTAAAGCTGCCTGCGGAATACGTACTTGTGCTTCAACAAATAATTTCTCTAAACCTGAGCTATCTTGAGAACGATCAAATTGTGTAATATGCCAATCGCCAGAAGCAACTTTATTTAGATTAGTCATAATATCAGCTCGAGCCTTTACTAAATCAGCATTAGTTAAGGTTGCATTAATATTTATTGTTAATAAAGCGGTTTGCGTAGTGACCCATTGCCTAGCGGAAACTTGAAAGGCAACTTTGTCTAAAGCTGAATCAGCTTGACAGATATCAGAAAAAGTTAAAGAAGGTAATAAAAATAACACAGCTATTTTAATTAGGTTTTTCATCTGGATCTCCAAGAAATTTAAGCTATGCTTATTTGTAACTATTACACGGTATGAACGCTAACGCTTATTTTAGTTTAATGCTAACATAGACATAAACAATTGTCGTCTTATGTCTTATACTCTAATTAATTAAAGTTACTTATTAGTTAAGTTAATTTTTAAGATAAGCTTGTTAATTAAAGTCATTGCTTTAACAAGTAAATCGATTTATAAATTGGGCAGATAATTCACTGGAGCCATACTAATGATGTCAATAGAAACATTGGTAAAAAATGATATTAGTCCACTTAATCAGGATGATTTTTTAGATTATGCTTTAGCGCATGGTTTCGGTGATTTACACTTTAAAGTAGACCCTGTAACCGGCATGAAAGCTATTATTGCAATCCATAATACGAAACTTGGGCCTGCACTGGGTGGCTGCCGTTTTATTGAATATACAGACACCTTAGATGCCATTAAGGATGCTATGCGCTTAGCACGCGGTATGAGCTTTAAAGCGGCATCCGTTGATCTTCCTTTAGGAGGTGGTAAATCTGTTATTATTAAACCACCAACTTCTTTTGACCGCAACGCTTACTTTCATGCCTTTGGCAAATTTATAAACGAATTAGGTGGGCGCTATATTACCGCACTAGATAGTGGTACCCAACTAAGTGATATGGATATCATTGCTGAGCATACACCTTACGTTGCTAGCTTATCTCAACACAATGGTGATCCTTCTCCTTTTACAGCTAGGGGGGTTTTTAGAGGAATTGAAACCGCTGTAGCTTTTAAATTAGGTAAAGATAATTTACGAGGTTTACATGTAGCTATTCAAGGCTTAGGTCATGTTGGTTATTTAGTAGCAAAATATTTACATGAAGCGGGCGCTAAACTCACCGTTACGGATATTAATCCAGACAATGTAAATCGTGCTGTTAGCGAATTTGGCGCTTCTGCTGTTCCTACTGAACTTATTCATAAAATTCCTTGCGATGTTTTTTCGCCTTGCGCTTTAGGTGCTGTCATTAATGATATTAGTATTCAGCAGTTTCAAACCTCAATTATAGCTGGTGCAGCTAACAATCAATTAGCTCACAGCCATCATGGTAGATTGCTACATGCGAAAAACATATGCTATGCACCTGATTATGTTATTAATGCCGGGGGATTAATTTTAGCAGCGAGTAAGTATCTACATATCCATGAAAATGACGTTGATCAATATATTGAACGCATTCCTAATTCTTTAGCTGAAATATTTAAACGTTCTGCATCTGAAGATAGAGCAACTAGTGAGATTGCTGATATGATGGCGCAAGAAAAATTGGCCTAGTATTGCTAAAATAGATAAGTAGTTTTAATCTAAAGTGAAAAAATCTCAATAATACAACTATTTAATTACTTTAAAGGTAAACTAGCGCTTTTGCAAAAGTCTATTGCAGTGCAAAGCGTCTAGTTTTAGGTTGAAGATAACCATAAAGGTAGCTTATAACGATGAAGCATTTAAACCTTACACCCCCATTATATGATTACATGCTAGATATCTCTTTGCGCGAGCATCCAGTTTTAAAATCTCTGCGGGAATATACTTCAACAATGACTCTAGCGAATATGCAAGTTGCGCCTGAACAAGCGCAGTTTATGCAATTTCTATTAAAATTAATTTCTGCTCGTAAAGTTTTAGAATTAGGAACTTTTACAGGCTATAGCGCCTTAGCTATGGCTTTAGCTTTGCCTGAAGATGGTGAGCTTATAACCTGTGATATTAATACTGAATGGACAAGTCGAGTTCATGAATTTTGGCGTGAAGCAAATCAAGATAAAAAGATTAAGCTTCGTTTAGCACCAGCGTTACAAACTTTAAACGAACTGCTTCAGGAAGGATACAAAGAGTCATTTGATTTTATCTTTATCGATGCTGATAAAACGAATTATATAAACTATTATGAATTCGCCTTACAATTAATAAATCCTCGCGGTTTAATAGCCATTGATAATGTGCTTTGGGACGGTAAAGTAATTGATCCTACTGAAACAGGCGGTCAAACAAAAGAAATTAAACGATTAAATGAATTATTAAAACATGACAAGCGAGTTGATGTAAGCTTATTAGCTATTGCTGATGGCCTATTTTTAATTCGTCCTATTTGAAAGTTGGTTATTACAAGGAGCTACTATGACTAATGCTGAAAACCCTTGCGGACTCGATGGCTTTGCTTTTCTTGAATTTTCCGCTCCAAACGCCTCATCTCTACATCAGCAGTTTACCCAGATGGGTTTTCATGTTGCAGCTAAGCATAAATATCAAGATATTACTCTCTATGAACAGGGAAATATTAAATTTATCGTTAATAATGCTGCCGATAGTCAAGCTAAAGAGCATGCCGCAAATCATGGTGCAGGCGCGTGTGCAATGGGCTTTCAAGTTAAAGATGTTAATAAAGCTTATGAATATGTCATTGCGCATGGTGCAACCCCCTTTCAAGACTGCCAACATGCTGATCATGGTCTTTTAGCTATTCAAGCTATTGGTGGAAGCGTTATTTATTTTGTTGATGATACTCATCAACCTTTTACGCAACAATGGGACTTTCTCTCAATAGAAAACAAAGTTAGTGAAGACTGTGGCTTAACGGCTATTGATCATTTAACCCATAATGTCTTTCGCGGTAATATGGATAAATGGGCTAATTTTTATGAATCCATTTTCAATTTTAAAGAAATTCGCTTCTTTAATATTGAAGGACAAATGACTGGCTTAATTAGTCGTGCTTTAGCAAGTCCGTGCGGAAAAATTAAAATTCCTTTAAACGAATCTAAAGATGATAAATCACAAATAGAAGAATTTTTACATGATTATCGCGGTGAAGGTATTCAACATATCGCTTTAAATACCGATAACATTTATCGTAGTGTTAACTCATTAAGACAAAAAGGCGTGCCTTTCCTTGATGTACCTGACACCTATTATGAAATGATTGGAGCACGTATTCCTTGGCATCAAGAACCTGTAGCACAATTACAACAAGAACAAATTTTAATTGATGGTGAAATTGATCCTAAACAAGGCCTGCTATTACAAATTTTTACTGAGAATGTATTTGGCCCCGTATTCTTTGAAATTATTCAAAGACAAGGTAATCAAGGCTTTGGAGAAGGTAATTTTAAGGCCCTGTTTGAAGCTATAGAACGTGATCAAATAAAACGAGGCACATTACAACCTGCTCAATGATTTTATAAGGTTTCCAAATGAAATTAGCTACTCTAAAATCCATGCATAGCCGTGATGGTGAACTATGCCTTGTTAATAAGACATTAACTAATGCAGTTCACGTTAAGCACATTGCACCCACTTTACAATTTGCACTTGAAAACTGGGCATCTGTTAGCGCACCACTTGAAGAAATTTATCAAGCCCTTAATGGCGGCGATGTGGCTAATATCTTTCCTTATAAAGCCCAGCAATGGGCTTCTCCCCTACCTAGAGCTTATCAATGGGCTGATGGTAGTGCTTATGTTAATCATGTTGAACTGGTTCGTAAAGCGCGAGGGGCTGAAATGCCTGCTAATTTCTGGACTGATCCTCTGCTTTACCAAGGTGGTTCAGATAGCTTTTTAGCGCCTACCGAAGATATTCTAATGGCCAATGAGGACTATGGAATTGATTTTGAAGCTGAATTAGCCATAATTACGGATGATGTTCCTATGGGAGTTAGTCGCGAGGCTGCTGCCAACCATATTAAACTAATCATGTTAGTTAATGATGTTTCACTCCGTAATTTAATTCCTAATGAATTAAGTAAGGGATTTGGCTTTTTTCAATCTAAACCTTCTAGTAGTTTCTCGCCTATAGCCTTAACGCCTGAAGAGTTAGGTAATGCTTGGCGAGATAACCGCGTTCATTTGCCTTTATTAAGCTTTTTAAATGGTGAGCTATTTGGTCAACCTAATGCCGGTATCGACATGACCTTCTCTTTTGCTGATTTAATTGCTCATGCCGCTAAAACCAGAAAATTAACTGCTGGCACTATTATTGGTTCAGGGACAGTTTCCAATGTTGATCGAAGCCGCGGCTCCTCTTGCATTGCTGAGAAGAGAATGCTGGAAATACTAGAATATGGTCAAGCCAAAACGCCTTTTATGCGCTTTGGTGATAATATACGTATTGAGATGCTAGATGCCGAAGGACAATCTATATTCGGTGTTATAGAACAAACGCTAACTAAATATCAAGGTCTATAACGTGAAACTTTATGATTATTATCGCTCCAGCGCAAGTTATAGAGTGCGTATCGCATTAAATCTAAAAAATATTAGCTATGAAACATTCTCAGTTCATTTAGTTAATAATGGCGGAGAGCAGCATGCTCCCAATTACACAAAACTAAACCCGCAAGGACTAGTACCTACTTTAGATGAAAATGGTCATATCCTTAATCAATCTCTAGCAATTATCGAATACCTAGAGGAGATTAACCCTACCCCCCCTTTACTGCCTCAAACACCTTTAGGCCGTGCTCAGGTTCGCAGTCTAGCTCTAATTATTGCTTGTGATATACATCCATTAAATAATTTAAGAGTACTTAACCGCTTACGCCATCAATTTAACGCCGAAGAAGAAAATGTGAAAAGCTGGTATTATCATTGGCTCAAAGAAGGTTTTGACGCTTTCGAGCGCCGCCTGCAAAATATGCCCCATAAGGGCCAAGTATGTTACGGTAGCGAGGTAACACTCGCTGATATTTGTTTAATACCGCAAGTTTATAATGCCAAACGATTTGGCTTTCCGCTAACAGAATACCCATTAATCAATGAGATTAATACTTATTGCTTAACACTACCAGCTTTTAAAAATGCAGCTCCAATAGACTGACCGCCAAACGCGTGATAAGCATGAATTAATAAAATAATACCAATTATACCTGCAATCACTGCCATAACGTAATACATATTATCTTTATAGACTTTTTTACTTAAGGCAGTCATATGCTCAGGAATAGCAAGCCAGAGTACGGCTTTAATAACAACTAACCAAGCTACTATTGTTGCAATTAACTCAAATCTCCATGCCCAGATATTATGCACAACAATCATAATAAGGCCAAAAATTAAGCTAAACATGGCACTTACAAATATTAAGTCCTTATCAATTGAAACTTCGCGTACAATTTTACGATAGTAATCAGCACGAGCTATCATGACTATCGCCATTATTAACAGATATAATCCTAAAACTTGCTCAATAATATAGCTTTGTAAGGGGCTAGTAATCATTGTTTTCTCCTAAAACAGGCTTCATGTTCAAGTTTAGCATATGTATTTAAAGAAAATTTTGCTAAACAATATACCAATAAGATTAGTTTAAATTAAAAGTGAACTAATAAAGCTTATAATTTAGGCTAAACCTTGTTTGCGCAAGACAAAAAATGAAAAATATCCTTAACTTTCAATAGACATCCGGCGACTTGTTTTTACTCTACCAATTAAACTGCAAAAGCTTCTATGGATATACCGAAATTTACCTTAATTAAAAATTCAATCACTAAGGTTAAATAACTTGCTCTTTGTAAAATAAAACATTACCATTTTTTAAAGTCTTAATATTTACTTAATGTTTTTGTATTAAAATCTATCGCATAGTTTATATTTTTTACAAAATGAAAGATTATGGGTTCGAAAGCACATATTTACTACGGATTAGATAGTCAAAATGATTTAGTTATCATTTGTTATCATGAGCCAATTACAGCTAGAGTAAAATCTAAAAGCTACTCATCCCGCCTTGAAATAGATAATTTCGTATATAAAGTAATAAATATCGATAACGACCCTGAAGAAAATATTGAACTAGACAGTATTGAACGAGAAAAGCTTGAACAAAAAAAGATTGAAAAGGCTATCACTGAGGAACTTTTAAACATTAAAGAGGCTCTTAAAGATAAAGTAATTTCTAGAATAATTTTAGCGGCAGATGTGAACTTATGCGCTTCTAAAAAAGGTACAGTAACATCTTTTTTAATCAATGATACTTTAAGTACCAAGGTGTTTGGTGATGTGCCTATAGTTCGTATTTTAGAGTCCACTTTGAGTGAAGTAGTAGC
Source organism: Legionella sp. D16C41 (assembly GCF_048541585.1). NCBI lineage: Bacteria > Pseudomonadati > Pseudomonadota > Gammaproteobacteria > Legionellales > Legionellaceae > Legionella > Legionella sp. D16C41. The sequence goes on from NZ_CP183303.1 coordinate 2,161,336, forward strand.
TGCAGCTTTTAATTTATATGAAGGCACTACTAAGAAAATAGCAACTGTATTTAAAACAAAAAGTCGTGGCTTTGATGAAGAATTCTTAAGTATAGTTGGCGAACCAAGCCCAGATTTACTTAGGGCATTAAAAATAAATCCTGACCAATCGGTATATGAGAAAAATTTTATCTCAGAAAATTGTCAAATAGAAGGAGTTTTTTCAAAAGAAGAGGCCTTAACAACGCTTGATTCTGATATGCCTTGTGAACAAGTTAAAAAAGAACATTCTATTTTTTTAAAAGACAAATTAAGAGTTGCTTTCGACATGGGTAAAGAAACTTCAGAGAAACAAAATCTCAGAAAATTAAGTAAAAAAGATCTGGCACATACCTCGATGGCTGTAAGTGATGCTACAGGTCAAATAAGCTCTAAATCAGATACCACTTGTACTGTTCAAGAAATAAATACTAATTGGCTTGGGCTTGATGAACAAATAGCTCAATTAAATATTGACGACGAGATAGATAGTGGGAGCGAGGTTTCTAGGAATTTTCAAGGTAAAGAAGAGACCTCAGAAAAACGAAATTCTAGAAAATTAAGTAAAGAACTTCTGACAAATAGCTCGATTCCTGTAAGTGATAGTACAAGACATAAAGGCTCTGAATTAGATGCCATTTGCACTGTTCTAAAAATAGATACTAATTGGCTTGATAAACAAATAGCTCGATTAAATATTAAAGACGACGAGATAGATAGTGGGAATGGAGTGTCTAGGAGTCTTCCCAGTTCCTAATTCAGCTAATAAATTCTTTAAATCTTTTCTATTTATAATGTGCTGTGATTAAAATTTACCTTTGTACTGGACAAAAAACGAAAAGAGTTAAAAAACGCTCTGTTCTAGGCCTAAGTCTCGTAGCTTGTTTACGGCGTAAGTAATTTAACTGGCATCCCCCCGGCTCCTGCAAATAAGTCGCAAGACATAGGTAAGAGGTGAAAAGCACTGTTTTTTATCCGAATTAAAAAAATTTGCACTTATTGAGCACTATTTAATCATAAATTCATAATTGTTTTCTATAATAAAGTAGAACTTTTAAATTTATTATACTTTAATGATTAATCCTGACCTTATAAATTTTAAACAGCCTAATTTTCTACCAGAAGATATCGATAAATTAGTAGCATTTTTTTCCTCTTTAACGGAGCCTACAAATTCATTCTGGCGAGCAAACGAGGAATATAATTACGGCGAAAAAGAAAACTTATCAATGAAATTTCGTTTTCAAGTTATTCTTAGAGAGAACAATGAGAAAGGTATTCGCCGTTATGATATTTTTGGTAGCGATGGCATTCCTATCACAAATTCTGACATAACAGTATATCCAATGTTAGGTAGTCTCATCTTTAATCAGAATGGTAGGATACACTATATTCCTAACTTCCATGATGAGGTCATTATGGAAACTTCTACGAATAGTTCTCTAGAAGAGGACTTTCAAGAACTACGCCAACAGCATGGTTATTATTCGCAATTAACTTTTGCTGTTAGTGAACCTATTGTTGATAGTGAAAACAATAGAAAATACGCTGTAGTACGCCAAATTCAAGGAGAAAAATTCTTAAACATTATAAATGATACTAGGAATAGCCAAAGACCATTGACCTTAGATGAGCATATCCAAATTACATTAGAGTTACTAGCTGCCTTAAAAAAAATTGATTTTAAAAAATTTCCACTTAAAGATTTTAAATGGAAGGATGTTTTAGTTGAGCCACATCAACCTATTAAAGTTGATATTAGCTATGCTCTACCCACAAAAGCTAAAATTAAAAAACAAGATAGAGAAGAACAAGAGGCTATTTTTTTAAAAGAATTAGGTGAGTTTCTCTACATACTTTGGAGTGACCATGGCAACTTAGATTCTTTTAACGCTGCGGATTTAAAATCATTTGATTACTTACCCATAGAGGCTAGAAAGCTAATCTCTTCTTCATTAGAAAATATGTTAAACGGTAAGGCTACTGTTGCAAGTTTAGAAGAAGCAACTAAAGCATTTAAAAAGGTACAAGCTCAAACCGTTATTACTAGTGAAAAAATTCATAATAAGAACTGTTATAGCTATTTAAGAGAATTACTAGATAATCTACCAAGTTTTTTATTAGTACAAGAGGAGTTTGCGCCACTAAAGAAAGAGTTAGAAATTATAAAAAACCATCTAACCTATCAAAATAATCACGCATATGCCAAAGTGTATACTCAATTAATTGCTTTTTTAGATAATAATATTGAGATTATTTATAAACGGCTCAATAAAGATATTAAATATCAAAAGGAAAAAATTCTTGATTATCAATCATTATTTCACCACCATGAATATTTTAATCAATCTAATAAAGTTTCATTAGATACTTTAAGGCAAAAAAAACAAGAGTTGGATAATTTCATTGATATTATTTATAATAATGATAGTCGGCTTCTTGAACAAACATTTGAAGCTATTAAACATATTCCACTTAATTATCGGCCAAGTAAATCTGATAAAAGCATCCAACATACTATTGCTAAAACCATTGCCGATCAAGGTCCAAGAATTAATAAAGATATTTCCTCTCCAGCCGATAATGAGGCCAGGCTAAAGCGTCTTACAGCTGTTGCAAGTAGGACATTCACCCCTCAATATTATACGAATATTCCTAGCATAAGATCTTATGCTTATTTACGCCAACAAGAACATCCAGTTGTTACGGAAATTCGTATAGGTACGCAAGCGCAACGATATGAAGGAAAAGAGCGCGTAAGCCCCTTATTTGAACGTTGGTTAAAAATACAAGCGCGTAAGCATTGCATTGATGGTGAAAAAAAGATTACTCATATTTACTTTAATAATTTAGCGAGAGATAGAGGCACTTTTGATTTTGAAGGTCAAAGAGAAGTTGCTCTTACTAAAAAACTTGAAGATTTAGAGTCAAGGCATCCAAATATTGCAGTCATTACCTTACCCGCTGACAAAGGACTTATGGATCAAAAATCCCATCTTAAAACAAAAAAAGAATTTACCTATGACCAGGTATACTCTACTTTTCTTAATATCGCTAAACGGGAGCCTGAGCCTGGCTTTAAAAAAGAAATTAGTGATTTTTATATTAGTGAAGATATTAGAGAGCTAATCTTTCCACCTAATGACCAGAAAAGTAGTATAGAGGTTGAAGAAGAAAAATTACAAAAACTATTAACAAAAAGCTTTGAAGCCATGGGTATTACGCCTAATATGACATTAAGCCAGGCAGAGCGCCAAGCAGTATGGTTTCATTTTATTAAGTTTGAATTAACTAATTATATTATTGATAACCTTAAGCCTGTTAGTATTAATTTTTCTTGTAAAGATGCAATTGATAGAGGCGGTGTATCCTCAGCCTACTTTAACTTACTTAAATCTATTGAGTCTGGTCATCCTTTAAGTCGTGAAGAATTTGAACAAGCACTTCATGCTGCCTCAACCTCGGTAAAAGGACGAGGGATGAATCATCATTTAAATGTTATCTGGAATGTAATAAATGCTTACGTTACAACAGACTATCAAACGATAAAGAACAACCCTGAACTAGAATGGCTCATTCAATGGCGAGATTTTAATTGCCCGCATAGTAGAGTCACCAAACTCTTGCAGCAACGAATTATAGAAATATCTGCTGATCTAATAGAAAACAAAGCAAAAGCTCAAAGAGACGGCCACAGTAAGCTAATTCCTAAAATTGACCAAGCTTTAAAAATAATTGATACCATTAAATATCAGAGTGAGAAAAAAGTAAGTGGTAAACGTCTACTTCTAGAAGCAGCCTCTTTAACTCCGACTATTACAATGAAGCCCAACAGTCAAAACCTAGTACAATATGATAAATTAGCTGATGAATTAAGGATAACTCGTCCTAAACTTCAAGTTATTGCTGGCATGATGAAATCCTTAATTGGCGTAATGTTGTTTATTCCTAGCTTTATCATTGAAAAGACCTCTTCGGTAATTAAAGTTCCTATTAAGGTAAATGAGCTGACTAAGAATTGGATAACTAAAGGTTTTGCAACGGCAAAAGCCGGTTATTATGCAGATAAACGGAAAACACAAGTTAAAACAATGAAAGATCAAGTTTCTCTAGCAACACAGCTAGGTATGAAAGAATTTGATAGTAAGCTTCGTTTAATAAATAAAGAAAATAAAGAAGATAACGAAAGGGAATCACTGGCCGATGAATACCATAGGAGTTAGATTGGCTTGAATAAAATATTAAAATAGACTAGAAAAATGGCCACAACCTTAGTTTTAACCAGCGTTGCAAATCAATTTAATTTCAGCTAATGTTGCATAATTTAGCCATAAGATAACCCATGGACTCCTATATAAAGGATTTAATTTTTTCTTTACATGAAAATCAACCTCTTATGGTGCAGCAATTGCATCAATTTTGTGAAATTAATTCTGGTAGTGATAACCTAGCTGGCCTACAACAAATACAACAAGTATTAGCTAATGCTTTTCAACCTTTAGCAGATGAGATAGAAACAATAGAGCTGCCGGCTGTTAATACAGTAACCATGGATGGCAATATTGCTACGCTTACCTGTGGTAATGCTTTATTCATTCGCAAAAGGCCAAATCTTAAAAGGCGTATACTTTTAGCAGGTCACATGGATACCGTCTTTCCTAGCCACCATCCTTTTCAAAAACTAGCCTGGATTAATGAAAATACCATTAATGGACCCGGGGTTGCTGACATGAAAGGTGGATTAATTGTCATGCTGCATGCACTTTTAGCCTTTGAACAAACTGAATATGCTAACTTAATTGGCTGGGATGTACTTATTAATGCGGATGAGGAAATTGGCTCTCCTGCTTCTGGTTCCTTGTTTAATGAATTAGCCCCCAATTACCAAGCCGGCCTGCTTTATGAACCTGCTATGGATAGTCAAGGAACCCTAGCTAAAAACCGTAAAGGAAGCGGAAAATTTACCTTAGTTGCTACGGGTAAAGCTTCCCATGCTGGCCGCGCTTTTTATGAGGGAAGAAATGCAATTTGTTATTTGGCAGAAGCTATTTTAGCCATACATGCCTTAAATGGTAAGCGAGAAGGTGTTACCATTAATGTTGGTAAAGTAGCTGGTGGCACAGCGCTAAATATTGTTCCAGATAATGCTGTCGTTAAACTCGATGTACGCATAGATAATCCGGCAGATGAAGCTTGGGTTATAAGTGAACTTAACCAAATTATGCAAAATTTAAAGCGTGCTGATTATAGCCTCGAGCTTCATGGGAAATTTGGTCGGCCTGTTAAGCGCATATCACAAGGGACTAATCAACTATATCAACGTGTGAAGTTAATAGGGCAAACACTTGGCCTTAATATAGATTGGCGAGACAGCGGTGGTTGCTGTGATGGTAATAACTTAGCAGCCCAAGGCTTGCCTGTTTTAGATACCTTAGGTGTACGTGGCGGCAATATACATAGTCAAGATGAATTTATAAAAATTGATAGTTTAGTTGAACGTGCAAGTTTAAGTACTCTTATTTTAATGGATTTAGCTCAAAAAGGACTTGAGGAGCTTAAATTATGATGTTATTTCGCCGTTCTCAGATAACTGATGTTGATGCTATTTATGAGCTGGCCCTTCAAAGCGGGTTTGGCTTAACTACACTACCTAAAAATAAAGAGTTATTACATCGTCGCATCACATTATCTTGTAGCTCTTTTGCTAAAGAAATCATGCGCCCCCAAAATGAGTATTATTTATTTGTTTTAGAAGATCCAAGCAATAAACAATTGGTAGGCACAGCTGCTATTGAAGCATTTACCGGCTTTGAAACACCTTTTTATTCTTATAAAGTGTCTTTACGAACCCGCATTTGTCATTCTTTAAATATTCGCAGTGACTATGAAGTTTTAAGTTTAGTTAATGATAATCAAAGACGCAGTGAATTATGCACCCTTTTTCTAGAACCTTCCTATCGCGTTAGGGGTAATGGATTACTACTTTCTAAAGCACGATTTTTATTTATGGCGCAATACCCAAAACGTTTTGCGCCTACACTAATTGCTGAGATGCGCGGCATTTGTGATGAAGAAGGAAATTCACCCTTTTGGAATAACGTTGGTCGCCATTTTTTTCATATGTCTTTTGCTGAAGCTGATGAGTTAACTATTTTAACCAATAAACAGTTTATCGCCGATCTAATGCCACGTAACCCTATTTACGTTAAATTATTAGCAGAGGAAGCTCAAGAAGCTATTGGGCAGCCACATGCCTCTACACGTCCTGCACTGAAAATCCTATTTAATGAAGGCTTTCGCTATAATAATTATATTGATATTTTTGATGCAGGTCCTACTATTGAAGCACCATCACATGACATTAATACAATTGCTGCTAGTCGAATTTTAACTATTAAAAGCCTTAGTGATGAAGTCACTGGCCCACGTTTTATTATGTCTAATACTATAATGGATTTCAGAGCGACAATCAGTCATTCTATTTTTAATAACGAAACTAGAAAATGTATTATTAGTAAAAATACAGCAGAGTTACTTAAAGTAAAAAAAAATGACACTATCCGCTTAGCACCGTTACAATTTGAGCGCCTTGATCCTTTTGCTAAAAATTTTAACAATCATACTAAAAACCCATTAAACAACAAAGCAAAACCCTGGCAGGAGAGCTCTCAATGACAATTTTTGTAAATAAGGATCAACTTGGCCAACATTATCTAAACGGTACTTGGTTACCAGGCCAAGGAGAAAGCTTCACATCGCTTAACCCAATAGATGGTAAAGTTGTATGGCAAGGTAGGAAGGGAACAAAAGAAGAAGTAAATGAAGGAATTTATGTAGCTCGCCAGGCACTAAGTAGGTGGGCATTCTTAGATTTAAATAGTCGCATTGCTTATCTTCAAGCATTCGCAGAACAAGTAAAACAAAACCGACAAGAATTAACTCATCTCATTGCTTTAGAAACAGGTAAACCCTTATGGGAGTCAACGACAGAAGTTAATTCAGTTATTGCTAAAGTTAGCCTCTCGATTCAAGCTTATAAAGAAAGAACTGCTGGTAAATGCGACCAAACCACAGAAGCAACTGCATGTCTACGTTACAAACCGCATGGCGTTGTAGCTGTTTTTGGTGCATTTAATTTTCCAGCCCACTTAAGCAATGGCCATATTATCCCAGCACTTCTAGCAGGCAATACTATTGTTTATAAGCCGAGTGAATTAGCACCTGGAGTTGCACAATTTATTATGCAATGTTGGCATAAAGCTAATATTCCTGCTGGCGTTATCAATTGTGTGCAAGGCGATGCAAGTACGGGACATGCTTTATTACAAGCTGATATTCAGGGGGTTTATTTCACCGGTAGTTATGCTACAGGTAAAATCATACACCGTCAGTTTAGTGAACGGCCCGAAGTTATTTTAGCGCTAGAAATGGGTGGTAATAATCCTTTAGTGGTTGATGAAGTAAGTGATGTTGATGCAGCTATTTATCAAACTATTTTATCCACAGTGATTACGGCCGGCCAACGCTGTAGCTGTGCCAGGCGCGTTATGATCAAAGATAACGCTTATGGTGATAATTTTCTCAATAAACTGATGACTAGTTTTAAGAAGCTCAAAATAGGTAGCTTTACCGAAAACCCAGAACCTTTTATGGGACCTGTTATCAGCTCTAAATACGCCTACAATCATTTAAAGGCTCAGGATAATTTAATTAATTTGGGTGGAAAACCTTTATTAAAAATGACTTTGTTAATAGAGAATTCAGGTTTATTGTCACCTGCTTTGATTGATATGACAGCCGTAGATAATCCGCCTGATGAAGAGATTTTTGCACCTTTAGTGCAGATTTATCGCTACCAACACTTTGATGAAGCGTTAGCATTAGCCAACCAGACTCGTTATGGTTTAGTGGCAGGCTTACTTAGTGATAGTCAAGAGCGTTATGAATTATTTTATAAAACTGTTCGTGCAGGTTTAATTAATTGGAATCGTCAAACTACTGGTGCTAGTAGTAGTTTACCCTTTGGTGGTGTTGGTTTAAGTGGCAATCATCGGCCTAGTGCTTATTTTGCAGCCGATTACTGCGCCTATCCTATTGCAAGTTTAGAGCAAGCACATCTAACAAAGCCCACACAATTATTACCCGGTATAACGTTAGGATAAGAAATGGCTGATGTATTTGAATTAAATATAGACGGTTTAGTTGGCCCAAATCATAACTATGCTGGACTTGCTGCAGGAAACGTTGCATCCATTACTAATGCATTAAGTATTGCCAACCCGCAAGCTGCCGCTTTACAAGGGTTAAAAAAAATCCAACTATTACATAATTTAGGGGTTAAACAAGCTATATTTCCACCACAAGCACGGCCTAATTTTTCTTTGTTACAGGAATTGGGTTTTACAGGCACACCGCAACAGCAAATTAATAAAGCTTTTCAAACAGCACCAGAGCTATTAAGCGCCTGCTACTCAGCCTCGAGTATGTGGGCTGCTAATGCTGCGACCGTTTCTGCAAGTCAAGATTGCGCTGATAAGCGGGTTCATTTTACTGCAGCTAATTTAATTAGTAATTTACACAGACATCAGGAAGCTACTTTTTCACAACAATTACTAAAAAGATTATTTGCTGATGAACGTTACTTTTTCCATCATCAAATTTTACCACGCTGTACTACTACTAGTGATGAAGGCGCTGCTAATCATAATCGCCTATGTAAGACGCATAGCCATCCTGGTGTTAATCTTTTTGTTTATGGTAAAAAAGCAATGCAAGCCGCTGATATTGCTTATCAACCACGCCGTTATCCGGCAAGACAAACATTAGAAGCCTCACAAGCTATTGCTCGCTCTCATCAATTAAATCCTAAACAAGTTATTTTTGCTCGCCAACATCCAGATGTTATTGATCAGGGCGTCTTCCACAATGATGTTATTGCTGTTGCTAATGAAAATGTATTATTAATTCATGAGCGAGCCTTTTTAAATCAGCAAGAAACGCTTGACGAATTGCAATTAAAAGCTAATTTTCCTGTTCAAGTGATTGAAGTCAAAGAAGACAAGCTAAGTGTTAATGACGCCGTTTCAACTTACTTATTTAATTCTCAATTGATTTCTTTACCTAATAATTCTATGGCGCTTATTGCCCCTTTAGAATGTGAAATTAATACTTCAGCACGCGCTTTTATTGAAGAGTTAATTGCCGATAATGCCAATCCTATTAATCAAGTTTATTTTCTTGATTTAAAACAAAGTATGCGCAATGGCGGCGGCCCTGCTTGCCTTCGCTTACGGGTACCACTCAATACACTTGAGCTTAACGCTATGCATCAAGGAATATTATTTAGCGAAACATTATTTAAAGAATTAGAAACTTGGATATACCGTCATTATCGCACTGAGCTCCATAGTAATGATTTAGGTGACTTTAGTTTAGTTAATGAAATTTATACAGCATTAGATGAATTAACGAAGCTACTTCAGTTAGGCTCCATTTATCCTTTTCAACAAGAGAAAACTAGCTAATGCTTTGGAAGAGTCTAGCGGGACGTTGTATTTATCGCTCAGATAATATTAGAGTCTATGATAATTATTTTTTTCGCTGGCTTAAATTTAATAGTAATGCCTTTCAAAGTTTAATTAGTAAATTCTCACCGCATAAACCCGCATTAAATTACGTTAAGGCGTTAACTTTTGTTGCGCGAAATATTCCTGGCAATTGCTGTATGCTTGGTTTAGGAGGAGCTGGCGTTGCCCATGTCTTAGCGCCTTTTTTAAAATCCTATACCCTAACTGCGGTTGAGATGAGCCCTGAAGTAATTGAGGTAGCTCAACATTATTTTATGCTCAATCAACTAGCTAATTTAACAGTTATTCAAGATGAAGCTAATCATTTTATTACCACTTGCCAGCAAACATTTTCTCATTTAATTATTGATATTGCTGACGCAAATGATTTTCCCACTTCTTGTAAAAATCAAGCTTTTTTTGCCAACTGTGAACGTATACTTACACCCACGGGCATAGTAGCAGTTAATATTGCTAATGCTTATGAATATCCAATTATTTTTACTAAGTTAAAACAGCAATTTGGTAGTAACATCATTACCTTGCCCGTTAAAGGCTGTGTTAATCTAATTTTTATTGCTACTAGAAAAAACAATTTTAATACTTTACTAAACTGCTTTAAAAGCAGTAAAGAAATTAAAAATTTAATATGGGATAAACAGTGGGGTTACATGGCTGATTTAGATTATACTAACTTTTTTTCCAAGTAAAAATTACTCATGTCAACAGCAATTATTTGGTTTAGACAAGACTTACGCTGCCAAGATAATCCAGCACTTACTGCAGCTTGTAATGCTCATGATACGGTTATTCCTCTCTATATCGCTGAAAAAAACTTATCATCTTTAATTGGTAGCGCACAAAAATGGTGGTTACATCACAGTTTATTAAACTTACAAAAAAATCTTAACTGTCATGGCCTAAACTTATACCTTGTCAGCGGCTCACCACTTGCAAAGCTTCGTGAAATTATTTCTCAATATCAAGTTGATACTATCTATTGGAATCACCGCTATCAACCTGAAGCGCTTAAAGAAGACAAAGAGATAAAAGCAGCACTGGCTAAGGATAATATTGCTGTTAAAAGTTTTAATGGTAATTTACTTTTTGAGCCTTGGGAGACTAAAAATCAACAAGGAAATTATTTTAAAGTATTTCCGCCTTTCTGGCGGCAGTATTTAACCAAATTAGATACATTACCTACTACACCAGCTATTAAAAAATGGCCTTCTTGCCCTCAAGTTAGCTCAGAAAATTTAGATAGTTGGCAGCTTATTCCAACAAAACCAAATTGGGCGAGCAAATTTAAAACATTTTGGCAGCCTGGTGAGGATGGTGCTTGGCAGAGATTATTTTATTTCCTAGAAAATAATTTAAATCATTATCAAACTACTAGAGACTATCCTGCAGAACAAGCTAATTCTATGTTGTCTCCTCATCTTCACTTTGGTGAAATTAGCCCTCAACAAATTTGGCAAATAATTCATTCAGCCCGTAATAATAAATATCATGCGAGCTCTAGTGAAAAATTTTTAACGGAAATTGCCTGGCGAGATTTCTGTTATCATCAACTTTATTATTTACCACAACTAGCTACTGAAAATATTAAACCACAATTTAATCAATTTAAATGGCGCCACGCCCAAGAAGATTTTAAGCGATGGTCGCAGGGATTAACAGGATTTCCAATGGTTGATGCAGGTATGCGTCAATTATGGCAAACAGGCTTTATGCACAACCGGGTAAGAATGATATCGGCTTCCTTCTTAGTTAAAAATTTACTTATTGATTGGCGCATTGGGGCAGATTGGTTTCTAGAGACGTTACTAGATGCTGATCTAGCACTTAATTCTTTCAACTGGCAATGGACTGCAGGAAGTAATTTTGAGGCCTGCCCTCCTTTTCGAATTTTTAATCCGGTGGCCCAAGGCGAAAAATTTGATCCAGAAGGTGATTATATTAAAGAATGGCTACCTGAATTGGCTAAATTACCTAAAAAATGGCTACATAAACCTTGGCTAGGCCATAATTTACCTATCAAACTTGGTAAAGACTATCCTTATCCTATGGTTGATTTACAGGTAACACGCGAACAAGCGCTTGCTGAATATAGAGCAATTAAATAATTCAGCTATTATTATCTATTACTTCATCAATAATTATTCGATTAAACTCCTTAAGTTTAACAACCTACCGATTTTTCCATATTTTCTTATTTAAATGCTAATATTTTATTTATATAGCCAATAAATTATCTTTTTTTGGAAATTTATATGCAGTTTTTTAAGTCCCAAGACAACTCTTTTGACTCTGATAAATTACCTATTGATGAATTACCTAATGAAATACTATGGCAAATCTTTTCTCATGCTAGTCTCTCGGATGCATTAGATTTATCACAAGTTAACTGGCGTTTATATATTGCAGTCATTAATGCTAATAAGTTTTGGCAGGATATGTATAAGCATTACTTTACTAATATTCCGCCCACCGCCATTTCACTTAATAAATCGCCTTATAAATTGTTTATGGATACTGCTAAAGAAGATTTTGAACAGCCTAAAGTTAGACGTTTAATTTTTCTAATCTATTCTCAAGATTGCGACAAATTAAATAAATTTTTAAAAGAAAATAGCAAAAATATTAGAAGTTTTCTCGATACTAAAGGTAAACTTACTCAAAAGACACCGCTTGAGTATGCTCAAGCCAGTGGTAACCAGAAAATATTAGATGCATTCTATCAAACTATACAAGAAGAATATTGGCAGAGTGCAGAAGAAGTGGTTAATCTTAAATTTATTAGTCGTATTATAGCTTTAAATTTTATTTCTATTGCCAAGCCGCAACAATTTCAAGAAAGAAAAGTGGTTAAAGATTGTGTTGATTATCTTCGACAAGAAAATAATTCTACTTTACAAACATTACCAATAGAACCATCCAAGCTTGCTATAGCTGCTCATCATGATATTTATAAAAACGATAGTGAACTTAAAAAAGCTGCACTTGATTGTATTGAATTAAATATGGATATAGCAGCTATTAAAGGAATTACGCAAACTATTGCACGCAATTCAATGAATGTTATTAATGAAATTAACAAGATTGGCTCTTTTCTTCCGCTCGCAAATTCCTCTGATTATTTTCACTATGAAGGCCTTTTATTCATTATAAATTTATTTTATGGACATATAATGCCATCTAACATGGTTTCTGAATATCAAGCACTTACTACTTTAGTAAAAATAGCTAAGTATGCTGCTTTTACAGCAAGAATAGATGAGCAAGGCAGAACTATATTTTATTGGGCTATTGCCTGTCGGCAGGAACCACAAATTATTGATACATTATTGAAAATGGGAAGCCAGGTACATGAACGATATATGGATTTAGGCTACCACCCACTACATATTGCAGCACAACATGGTTATCAAGAAGTTATTGAAGTGCTCTTGCAAAATAATGCAAGTTCAATTGCTTTTAATACTCAAGATTCCCTTTTTACTGATTATTTTACAGAAGATAACTTAGATGCTTATTTATTAAAGGTTATAAAAATTGCCTTTGAGGGCAATAAAATAATAGAGGCACTAAATATTGAGGCTATTGACACTTCCACTACTGATCCTAGAGCTGCTCATTCAAGTCACGCTCAAAGGGCAGAACAAGATTTTGAAACTGAAGAATTCTTAACTCCTGTACACTTAGCTGCTAAAAATGGACATTCAGCTAGTGTAAAATATTTTGTTGAAAATGATCCTGCCTGCGCTACTACCTATGATAGTAATGGTATGGCAATTATAGACATAGCTATTAGTCATGGTCAAAAAGAGGTCGTTAAAGTGTTACTGGAGCTTAGCCAAAAATTTTTTCAAAGAGGAATTGAAGGTACACTACTAGTTATTGCCTCTTCTAAACAACAACCAGAAATACTAACTTATCTTATAGAATACTTATTTGATCTGCAAAATAAATTAAAAAATAATCTTCCTATAGATGCCAATGATGATCAGCTTGAAGAGGAACTTAGAAAAGCTGGTTATGTTAATGTTGAGAGTATGGATGAAGTTTTGATAAATTATTTACAGTGGGTTGATGATACTAACAATTTTTCTCACTTAGCACTTTTTTTAAGAAAAATTTATGAATATGACCCTAATTATTTAGACATGCTAGCTAATGACCCAGATTTAAGTATAAACATAAGAAATTTAATTCAAAAATCACGTGCTCCTTTTACTAAAGAGAAATTATTTTTATTAGTAGAAAAAGGTGATATAGAAGGATTAAAAAATACCTTTCTATCTTTAGATAGGCTAGATGAGAAAGATATAGATGGCCAATCACTCCTTAAATTAGCTCTGCAAGCAAAAAATCAGCAAATTTTAAATTATATCTACCAACTAGCATTAGTTTTTTATACAGAAAATAATGAAATTAATACTATAAAAAGAGACAGCGAAAATAGAACTATTTTATATTGGGCAATCGTTTGTGGCCAAAGTGAAACAGTTATCAATGCTTTGCTAAATCAAGATAGTAAAGTTGATGAAATATATAGCAACAATCAAGGGCCGCTTCACATAGCCGCTCAGCAAGGCAGCCATGAAATCCTAGCTTTTTTAATTGCAAAAGAAGCAAATGTTAAAGTAATAGATGCATTTGGCTGCATGCCAATTCATTATGCTATTGAGAATAATGATTTAGAAGCTGTAAAACAATTTATAAAACATGACTCATCTTTACTGACCTATAAAAGTAATCAAACCCATCCGCTTCTTCATTGCGCTGCACGTTATGATAAAAAAGGTGATATTTTAAAATTATTAATTGACAACCCATTAATTAATTTAAAAGCAACAGATGCTTTTGGCATGCAATCAATTCACATAGCCACTAAAGAAGATAACTTTAAAGCTGTAAAAATATTACTTAGACAGAACTCTGAGCTCTTAGAGGTCCAAGATACAGAGGGTAGAACTCCTTTGGTGATTGCTATCGAAGAAAATCATACATCACTGGCAAAATTCCTTATAGAGTCAGGAGCTAATTTAGATGTTACCTTTAATGGTAAATACCTTGCAGAAATTGCTGAGTCTCAGGGCAATATGGAAATTATTGAGTTAATTGCCGCCAATAAAGATACTACCAAAAGAGCTAAGTTTCCCTAGAAACTAATATTTAACTCATTTTAATTAACAATCAGGTAAAAATTGTTCTTGCTAGCAATAATTATAAGGTTAGAGTAATAGTAATAAAAATTATCGAAAACATTAACTTAGTCTTCACTCTATTATTTAAAATTAATAAAACTAATCATTTTGTATATTTTTTATATAAAGTGCTAAAATTTTATTTATAGCTCAAAATAAATCATATGGTTTTTTATGTTCTTCTTTAAACAGCCAAATTATAATAATCCTCCTCCCAATGTCATACCAGATGAAATATTATGGGAAGTATTTTCTTATCTTCAGCCAGCTGACATTCTAGCTTTAGCGCGAACTCAAAAATCTTTTTATCACTCTGTCATCTATGCTACTGAATTTTGGCAAAACCTTTATGAGCACCATTTTCCAACTGAGCCTATTACCTCGCCAGAAAATAAAACGTGGTTTGAAGTTTTTATGGAAACTTATATAAAAGATTATCCAGATCCTGAGGTAAGGCGATTAGTTTTTTTAATACGAAGTAATGACTTAGTAAATTTAAGCAAATTTCTAAGAAATAAGCATTTTACTATAGATTCCTTTGATGTAAGAGGCGATATCACAGGAAAAACAGGACTTGAGTGGGCTCAAGAAAGTGGTAATCAAGCATTATTAGATTGCCTTTATGATACAGTTAACCAACGTTATAGAGAGAAGTCTAATAACGTTTGTACTAATAATTTAATTAGCCAGGCTATAGCCACAGAATTTACAAGTATTGATAAATATCCTTCTCAATTCACTGAGGGTTCGTATCAGAAAGCTACTATTAAAGCTAGTGTTATAAATTACTTACACCACAATGCACCTGCGTTACAGGAAAAGTCAGTTAAGAGTGAAGATATTGCTATTGCGCCTCACCACAACATTACTAAAGATCCCAAAGAAATTGAGCGTGATACCCGCATCTGTATCGAAACAAATATACTAGTTGCAGTAGCTAAGACAATTGCGCTATATATCGCAGAACATAAAGATGAAATTCTTAACGCAATAAATTTTATTAATAACAAATATCTTCATAACAGCGATTTTGATTATAGAAAAGCTAGCGATATTTACAAAATTATCAATTTTATTCAGCAACAAATGGAAAAGGGTTTAATGGAGCCTGAGTATCAAACGCTTATTAATTTAGTAATGGTTGCTCAGAATGCCGCCTATTCTGCCAATTCAGATACACAAGGAAGAACTATTTTGTATTGGGCGATTGCATTACAGCAAAAATCAGCAATCATTGAAAAATTATTACAAAGTGGCAGCCAAGTAGGTGAGCGTTATATAGAGCTGGGTTATCGTCCTCTACATATTGCTGCAAGTGTGGGTAATTTAGAAGCTACTCAAACATTGTTAGCAGGAGAGGCTAGTCCCAATGTACTTAATACAGGTGACTCAATCTTTGTTGATTATGAAAAGGCTGGCGACTTTAAGAATTACTTGCCCATATGTGTAGATATGGCTTTTGATGATTATGAGGAAAATCTAGATTTATATGATGATATAACTTTAGCTGACTTCCCCTGTACGCCACCTATCCATTTAGCCTGTAAGCAGGGGCATGCTAGTACTGTCGTTTATCTGATTCAACAAGATATTCAAAATGCTACTGAGCGCAATAATGACAACGATGAACCAATAGATGTAGCTATAAATAATGGCAGAATAGAGGTTATTGACTCCTTACTTAAGCTTAGTCCAAAATTCTTTAATAGGGATAATGATAACTCTTCTCTTATTCTTGCGGCACATAAACAACAAGCAGATCTATTTTCATATTTTATAAATTATCTTTTACTACAACGTTATAATAGAATAAATAAAATACCATCAACTACAGAAATAAATACTGAGCTTGAAGAGGAACTTGCCCACAGGGGTTATATTGGTATTAGGAGTGTAGATGCCCTACTAAAAGACTTTTTAATATGGGCTAATTCTGAATTATTAAATCCAAACAAATTTAAAAATATTTCTAACTTTATAGAACTTTTTGCAAGAAATATTTATGCAAAAGATCCAGACTACTTAGCCGTGCTTACCACTAATTTAACGTTAAGTCCAACAACAAGAAATATCATTGAAAAATCATCTGCAAAAGTTAAGCCTGAGCAATTACCTTCTTTAATTAATGCAGGGGATTTAGAGAGTGTAAAATTCGTAGTTACCTCATTAGATAGACTTGTTGACAAAGATAAGCAAGGCCAGACACTTGTAGATTTAGCAAATCAAGGAGAAAAAAAACAACTAATCTTAGATTATTTTTATCAACTTGCTTTTCAATTTTATTGTGACGATAGTGTTATTAATACTCACAAAAGAGAGCATCAACGAAGAATATTATATTGGGCCATTGCCTGTCAGCAAAAAGAAGAGGTAATTCAAGGATTATTAAACAAGGGCAGTAAAGTTACAGAAAGGTATTTAGATAGCCAGCAACCTTTGCATATAGCTGCTCAATATGGTAATCATACGATTATACCTCTTTTAATTGAAAATGGCGCCGATACTAAAGCAATAGACAACCTAGGCCAAACACCCATTCATCTAGCTATACAGCACGGTCACTTAGATACTGTTCGATTATTTATAGAATGTGATCCTTCGCTTCTTACACACAAATATGATAAAGCAAATTCTCTGCTTCATTATGCTGCTCGTTATGATAACAAAGGTAATATTTTAGATTTTCTTATTAACACTAAAAAAACAGATCTAAAAGCCTACGATTTCCTAGGTTTTCAGCCAATCCACATTGCAACAAAAGCAAATAATTTTGTAGCTATTGAAAAATTCTACAAACTTAATAATCAGCTTTTAGAAGAGCAAGACCGTGAGGGTAGAACACCTTTAGCCATTGCTATTGAAGAAAATCATACAGCGCTTGTAAAAGAACTCTTAAACTTAGGAGCTAATTTAAATATTACTATTAAAGGTAAAACGCCCAGGGAAGTTGCGGAACTTAATAGCAATGAAGATATTATTAAATTAATTGCAAGCCATGAAGAACCAAAAACAAAAAAAGCTAACGTCTATAGATAATCTAGGTCAAATGCCACTCATAAATTATTTCGATAATAGACCTCTTTCCAAACTGGCAGTAGTGAGACAAGGTCAGTCGAAAAAGGTTGAAAATGGCCATTAATGCTAGTTTGGAAAGAGGTCTAATACAACTTAAGATTCTATCCTTCCTGCACAAGCAGAAATCCATCTTCTTATTGACACGGTGTCTATATAAAAATTGATTCCCACCTATGCGGGAAGGAGAAAGCTGTTCTTCACTTTGTGTTTTATATGTATTAAGTAGTTAAAAACTATCAGGTTAGTTTTTAACTATTTTACCTTGCTTAATACAATACAAATTAAATTTCCATTAAATCTTTTTCTTTTTCACTTAATGCAGCATCTACTTCGGCAATATATTTATCCGTCAATTTTTGAATGACTTCATTAGCTTTACGCTCATCATCTTCAGAAATTTCTTTTTCCTTAACTAATTCTTTAAGATGATTATTAGCATCCCGTCGAATATTACGGATAGCTACACGCCCCTGCTCGCCTTCAGCACGAACTATACGTGTCATTTCTTTCCGGCGCTCTTCAGTAAGCGGCGGCATAGGTACACGGATAGCAGTACCTGCCGTTGCTGGATTTAAACCTAAATCAGAATTTAAAATCGCTTTTTCAATAGCTGCCACCATAGATTTTTCCCATGGCGTAACTAAAATTGTACGTGAATCACTTGCTGTAATATTGGCAACTTGATTTATTGGTGTAGGATTACCATAGTAGTCTACTTGAACATGATCAAGTAAACTTGCATTAGCACGGCCTGTTCTAATTTTCGTTAAATCATGCCTAAAAGTTTCTACTGATTTCTTCATTCGCTTTTCAGCATCCTGCTTAATTTCATTAATCATGATCTGCTCCTACAATAGTACCTACATGCTCGCCAAGCACAATTTTTCGCAATGCCTGGGGTGCGCTCATATCAAATACCTGCAAAGGCATATTATGCTCTTCACACAAACAAATAGCGGTAGAATCCATAACTTTTAAACCATCACTTAAAATTTGTTTATAAGTTAAAAATTCATATCTTTTAGCTGACGCATTTTTAACTGGATCATCTGAATAAATTCCATCAACCTTAGTAGCTTTTAATACAACATCTGCGTCCACTTCAATAGCACGTAAACAAGCAGCAGTATCTGTTGTAAAAAAAGGATTACCAGTGCCTGCTGCAAAAATCACTACATGCTTGTTCCGTAAATGGGTTATAGCTTTACGACGATGATAAGGATCAACTACACCAAGCATTGGTATAGCTGACATAATACGAGCAGGGAGATCTATCCGTTCCATTGCATCACGTATGGCAAGCGCATTCATAAGCGTTGCTAACATACCCATATGATCACCGGTAACTCGACCCAAACCTGCTTCAGATAAGGCTTTTCCGCGAAATAAATTACCACCACCAATTACTAACGCAACTTCTACACCCATTGCAATTAACTCAGCAACTTCCTTAGCAATTTTATCTAAAATTCCAGGGTCAATTCCAAACTGAGAATTACCCATAAGTGCTTCACCACTATACTTTAATAAAATACGTCTATACTTTAAAAGTTGATTTTCACTACTCATTAATCACGAACCTGCGCCATAACTTCTTCGACAAAATTATCTTCTTTTTTGGCAATCCCTTCACCTACTTCAAAACGAATAAAGGAAACAACTTCAGCATTTTTTTCCTTTAATAATTGACCAACTTTGATATCTGGATTTTTAACAAAGGGCTGGCCAAGTAAACTTACTTCATCAACAAACTTATTGATGCGACCTTCAATCATCTTATCAATAATTTCTTGTGGCTTACCGCTTTCACGTGCTTGAGCTGTAAATATTTCACGCTCATTTTCAATAACTTCAGCAGAAACTTGATCGCGATTAACTACCATAGGACGACTTGCAGCGATATGCATAGCAATATCTTTTGCTAATGTTTCATTACCATTACGTACTGCCACAAGAACACCAATGCGATTGCCGTGTAAATAAGAGCCAACAACGCCATCTTCGCATTGTAGTTTTTCTAAGCGACGAATTTTAATATTTTCACCAATCTTAGCAACTAATTGTTGCCTTTCTTGTTCAACTGTATTATTTGTGCTTATTAAAGTAGCCTCACTTAAACTAGCTACATCTTTAATACTTTCATTGTCTAAAACAGTTGCTGGCACTCGTTCAGCGAATTTAATAAAGTTTTCTTCGCGAGCAACAAAGTCAGTCTCGGTATTAATTTCTACCATAACAGCAACGTGGCTATCATTAGAAAGTGCAATAGAAATTACCCCTTCTGCTGCTATTCTATCAGCCTTTTTATCTGCTTTTGCTTGGCCTGCTTTACGCATTTCAGAAATAGCTTGCTCAATATCGCCATTGGTCATAACTAAGAACTTTTTGCATTCCATCATTGGCGCGCCTGTTCTTTCCCGTAATTTCATTACTAGCGATGCACTAATTGACATTTAATCCTCCACATAACAAAAAGGGAATACGCCTTATCAACGTATCCCTTATCATCTATAGCATACCTTTAAGCTTTATACTGATTTATAAGGTTTCTGTCATGTATTATATACATTCTTTAGCCTTATTTACTCATCTATCTAAAATTTAGCGGAAACGCTATTTATTATCCGATTTTTAGCTGTAAATTATTTTACTAATACACTTAAGTTAGTTAATTTTAATAACTTTTCCGTGAGGCTAAATTTTTTTACTCTTCGTCATTTTTTTCTTTTTTAGCTTCTTTTTCGTTTACTTCAACGAATTCAGCATTTGAATCAGCACCACCAATAGTATTACCTTCTTTAGCATCTAAGATTGCATCAGCAATACAGCGAACATAAATATCAACAGCTCGCATAGAATCGTCATTTCCAGGAATAACGTAGTCAATACTATCAGGGTTGTTATTAGTATCAACAATACCAATAACAGGAATCTTTAATCGACGTGCTTCTTCTACAGCGATATGCTCGAAACCTACATCGATAACAAATAAAGCGTCTGGCAGGCCATTCATATTTTCAATACCGCCTAAGCCTCGCTCTAACTTTTCAAGCTCGCGAGTTAACATTAGTGCTTCTTTCTTAATCATGCCGGCAAAAGCACCTTTTTCTTGCATTTCTTTTAATTCTTTTAAACGAAAAATAGATTGACGAACTGTTTTAAAGTTAGTCAACATACCGCCTAACCAGCGATGATCAATGTAAGGCATACCACAACGTGTTGCGTGTGTGCGAATACTTTCTTGCGCAGCTCGCTTTGTGCCAACAAATAAAATTTTAGCTTTATTTGCTGCTAGACGACCAACGTAATTAGTCACATCATTTAACATTGGTAAGGTTTTTTCTAAATTAATAATATGTATTTTATTTCTTGAACCAAAAATATAAGGAGCCATTTTAGGGTTCCAGAAACGAGTTCTATGTCCAAAATGAGCGCCTGCTTCGAGCAATTCACGCATACTTACATTCATTCTATTCTCCAGGGTTGAGCCTCCACGCTTCCCATAAGACACCCATAATCTAAAACTTCTTTATATAGGACCCTATCTTATGTGACGAAACGTGTGTGTCGTTAAAAGCGCGCTATTTATACCATATTTAACCTAAACCAGCAACGTTAACTTCATTAGGTCAAACAAATTTAGACCTAAAACAACAAATTATTTAGCCATTTATTGAGTTAACCCTTGACGTTTAGCCATTAGAAATCAATAGCAATTAGACAGTTATTTTATATGTGCAGAATTAATAATCCAGGTATATACTTAATTTTGATTAAAAACAATTAATTAAGGAGAGATTTATGTTTACCAAGAAATTACTACCGATTATCGCCTTTGCTGCTTTCACAGCTCAACCTATGTTTGCAGCAGATGCCTCTAGTACATCTTCTGATAACAATGCAACTACAACAAGTACTTCTGCTACAGACTCCTCATCTACCGGATCTACTGGAGCGGGTGCATCTGGAACAGGCGCCTCTGGAACAAGCTCCTCTTCTACAGATTCAAGTGCGGGTTCTACTGGTAGTACTTCACCAACTTCTTCAACTACTACAACTACAACCAGTTCGGATGATAATGGTAGCGCTGGTGCAAGTTGTCATTGTGGTTGTCACAAAAATAGCTTTAAGGAAATGGCTAGTGCTTTACAATTAACTGATGCCCAAAAAGATCAAATGAAAGCAATTAGAGATAAAGCAAAGACAAGCCTTCAATCTAACAAAGATCAGTTAAAAACTATTCGTAGCCAAATACATAGTTTAATTACATCAAGCTCTATGGATAATTCTAAGTTAGATTCATTAATTAGCCAAAAAACAACAATTCTTGGCAATATGATAAGGGTTAAAGCGCAAGCTAAGCACCAAATGTATATGGTTCTTAATGCCCAACAACAGCAACAATTCCAACAAATGATGCAAGATGAAATGAATAAGTGCCATAATTGGTAATTAAGTTCCACGCCATATACAAAGTATGGCGTGGTAATAAATTTATTTTGTGCAGTTATTCTAGTACTTTTAACCACTACAAACAAAGCTTGATAATTACTATTTACCTTTAACTTAGATTGCTAAGTCGTAATGAACTTTCTTTATTATTCTACTTTTAAAAATTCTTACTGCAGATAGTTTTTACTTCCATTAGCGTAGCCTATGCTGCTCAAATTCAAGTTAATATAAAAATATAACTAATATGAAGAAATAAGATTTACAAAAAAGTTTAATAGTAAATTTTATTAGATTTCTCTTATATTTTTAGCTAAACCGCTATAAATTTAGTAAACTAATATTATTTGTATGTGGATTTAAACCATGGCAGTTACCATTAAAACTCCGGAAGAAATTGAGAAAATGCGCGTTGCTGGTCGTCTAGCGGGTGAAGTATTAACTATGATTGGGCCTTATGTAAAAGAAGGTATCACCACAGACGAGTTAAACACCATTTGTCATGACTATATTGTAAATGTTCAGAAAGCAGTCCCTGCTCCGCTTAATTATAATGGCTTTCCTAAGTCCATTTGCACTTCTATTAATCATGTAGTTTGTCATGGTATTCCTGGTAAAAAAGTCTTAAAAAATGGCGATATTTTAAATATTGATATTACAGTTATTAAAGATGGGTATCATGGGGATACCAGTAAAATGTTTTTTATTGGTGAGCCGACTATTAAAGGCAAACATGTTGTTAAAGTTGCTCATGAATGCCTTTTTATTGGTATAGAAATGGTAAAACCTGGTGTACGACTTGGTGATATAGGTCATGCAATTCAGCAACATGCTGAAAAAAATCGCTGCTCTGTGGTACGCGATTATTGTGGCCATGGCATAGGTGCTATTTTTCATGAAGAGCCACAGGTATTGCATTATGGTACGCCAGATACCGGTGAAGTATTAAAAGAAGGTATGACTTTTACCATTGAGCCTATGATTAATATAGGTAAACATCATACACGCTTGTTACCTGACAAATGGACAGTGGTAACGCGTGATCATAGTCTGTCAGCACAATGGGAGCATACGCTTTTAGTTACTTCTGATGGCGTTGAAATTTTAACATTACGTGATGAAGAGAAATAATTTTTATCTTAAGTATACCTTAAAACAGTTTAAGGAAGAGCTGACTCAACCATTTAATGCGCACCAGGATATAACCGCTGTAGCGCAGAAATTGGTTAATTTTATTGATCAAGCGCTACTTGCCCTTTTTCAAAAAAATAATCTTCATACAAACAATAGCTTTTGTCTAATAGCCTTAGGTAGTTATGGACGTCAAGAACTTCAATTGCATTCTGACATAGATATTTTACTCTTACATGAGCCATCTATAACAGAGAAAGAGCTACAGCAAGCACAAGCATTTATTCAAAATTGCTGGGATAATGGGTTTGGTATTAGTCATCAAATTACGACAGTTAAGGCTTGCGCAGATTTAGCCAGCCAAGATGTTAGCGTTATTTCTAGTATTTTAGATATGCGTTTATTATGCGGCGATAGTAAATTAATGGAGGCATTGCAATATCAAACGCATCCCTTGCATATGTGGCCAAGTGATGAATATTTTTTTGCAAAGCAAGCTGAACAAGAGCAACGGTATCGTAAATACGGTGAAACAGCTTACAATTTAGAGCCTAATGTTAAATATGGGCCAGGTGGTTTACGTGATATTCAAATTTTACTTAGTATTAGCAAACGGCATTTCAAAATTAAAAAGTTAGCTGAAGGCATTAACTACAATTTTATTACCGAGAAAGAATATGAAGAATTAATTAAATGTCAGCACTATCTTTGGCGTGTTCGTTTTGCCCTTCATTTTTTGGCAGGTAAAGCAGAAGAGCGGCTACTTTTTGACTATCAAGTTAAATTAGCAGCCTTATTTGGTTATCAAGATAAGCCACACTCTCTAGCAATCGAACAGTTTATGAAAACTTATTTTCAAATGATCAAACGCAGTCGAGAAATTAATGAAATTCTTCTGCAATGGTTTTTAGAAACAATTATTCATAAAGAAAGACAACATCTTAAATCATTAGACGCTAATTTTCAGCTTTCTAATCAATTTATTGAGGCCAAACATAATAAGGTTTTTTCTAATAATCCAATTTGCCTATTAGAATTATTTTTATGGATTACTAAATACCCAGATATCATAGGTGTACGTGCCAGTACAATTCGTTTAATAAGGCAACACCTTTTTTTAATTGGTACTACTCTGCGTGTTTCAGCGCGAGCAAAGCAAACTTTTCTAGCTATTTTTAAAGATGGCGTCAATACGTTTGTAGCACTAAATTACATGAACAAATATGGGGTGCTTAGTCATTATTTAGATTGTTTCGCGGCAGTAACAGGCCAGATGCAATATGATTTATTTCATGTATATACAGTCGATCAGCATACCTTGTTTGTCATTCGCAACTTAGCTCGCTTTCTTGATAAGAATTATGCAGCCCAATTTCCTTTAGCCGTTGAATTGATGGCAAAAATAACCAAAAGAGAGATTTTGTATTTAGCAGCCCTGTTTCATGATATAGCTAAAGGTCGAGGCGGCGATCACTCAGAATTAGGAGAAAAGGAAGCACAATCATTTGCTATAGAACATAAGTTACCTGCAGAGGATACTAATTTACTTCTATGGCTTGTGAAGAATCACTTATTAATGTCTCATACTGCACAAAGACAAGATATTTATGACCCTAAAAATATTCAGCAGTTTTGCCATATATTTCCTAAACCCAGTTACCTGGATTATCTTTATTTACTGACAGTGGCCGATATTTGCGCAACTAATCCAAGTTTATGGAATACTTGGAAAGATTCCTTATTAAAAGAATTATACCGTGGCGCCATACAGTTCTTTCATCAACAGGAAACTTACCTAAATGAAGAAGAGCTTGTTGCTCTACGTAAGCAGAAAGCTCTTAACTTGTTACAACAGCAAGGATTTAATACAAAAGACATTGAAAAGCTTTGGTCTTCCTTTAAAAGCAGATATTTTTTTCATGAGTCTTCTGAAGTCATCGCTATTCATACCAAAGCTATTTTCACTTGCCAAAGTTATCCAGTTGTAGTGATTTTGCCCCATTATAGTCAAGGGGGGATGGAAGTTTTTATCTATATGCCACATCGTGATGACCGCTTTACTATTGCAACTACCGTGTTAAGTAATTGTCAGGCTACTATTCAGGAAGCCGTCATTTTAACTTGTGAAAATCAATTTGATTTAGATACTTATATTATTTTAAATGAGCGTCATCAAGCATCCTTTTCTGTTGAAAGAATAAAATGGCTTGAGCAAGAACTCATTAAGCGCTTAAGTAATACAAAAGAAATGCCAAGGATTGGTAAACATCGTCTCTCACGAACTTTAGCGCATTTTAAACTCAAACCACAAATTACTTTTAATGATGAGGGTCCTTGTACGCGTTTATTTCTTATAGCAGCTGATAGACCCGGACTTCTAGCCCATGTTGGTCGAGTCTTTACTAAACTAAATATTCACTTGCACAATGCTAAAATTGTAACCGCTGGTGAGAAGGCTGAAGATACATTCTATATTTCTAACAAAGCAGACGATCTGCTTAGTGCACAAGAAAAAGAGCTATTACGTAAACTTTTAATTAAAGAACTCATGAGTGAATTTTAATTAATAAATTTTATTTAATGAATAACAGATTAGCTAATAGCTTCAACTTAAGCGATTTTATGTCGTTTGGGTCTTAACCCAACATTAACATGGGTTGTTGGGTCGCGCCTAATGGCGCTGCCTTAAGGCTTTTTGATTCACTCTACGTCCCTCGGCTTGTCCGAGGGATCCAGGAATCTCAACTAAGGATTAGAACTCTGGATCCCGTGGACAAGCCACGGGACGTAGGCTAGAGTCTTAAGGCGGCGTCTAATGGTGCTGCTGCCCAAGCTACATAACAACTCTCTTAATCTAGAGCGTTTCGACGAGCTAACCGAGCTATTACTTATATTAACGACGCGCTTTAAAAAATTCCTTAAGTAATGTCGCGCAATCTCTTTCTAAAATACCTTCATCAATTTGTACATAATGATTGAGCGGATAGCCTTGTAATAAATTATATACCGAACCTGCAGCGCCTGATTTAAAATCCCGAGTGGCAAAAACTAAACGCTTAATACGCGCCTGGATCATTGCACCAGCACACATAGCACAAGGCTCTAAAGTCACATAAAGTGTTGCATCTAATAGACGGTGATTACCTAACCTGCCAGCTGCCTCTCTAAGTGCACAAATTTCAGCATGCGCACAAGGGTCAGTATCACTAATGGTACGATTATAGCCCCTACCTATGACTTGTTTGTTCATAACTACAATAGCGCCCACCGGAATCTCTAGTGAGTCATAAGCTCTTAGCGCTTGCGTATAAGCTTCAAGCATCCAATATTCGTCGTTATCTATTCCCATTCAATCGTTGCTGGCGGTTTACCAGAAATATCATAGGTAACTCGTGAAACACCAGAAACCTCATTAATGATTCGATTAGAAACGCGGCCAAGAAAATCCCATGGTAAATGAGCCCAATGAGCCGTCATAAAATCAACTGTTTCCACAGCACGTAGACAAATTACAAAGTCATAACGTCTACCATCTCCCATTACCCCAACACTTTTAATAGGTAAAAATACAGCAAAAGCCTGGCTAATTTTATGGTATAAATTTTCTTTATATAATTCCTCTAAAAAAATAGCGTCAGCTTGCCGCAAAATATCAGCATATTCTCTTCTTACCTCTCCAAGAATACGCACGCCCAATCCAGGCCCGGGGAAAGGATGACGATAAACCATATCATAAGGAAGGCCAAGTTCTAGACCAATTTTCCTCACCTCATCTTTAAATAACTCCCGAATAGGCTCTAATAATTTTAAATTTAAGGTCTCAGGTAAACCACCTACATTATGGTGAGATTTAATAACGACTGATGCGTCTTTAGTATGCGTTGCTGCTGACTCAATAACATCTGGATAAATAGTCCCTTGAGCTAACCATTTTACCTCAGGAATTCGTTGTGCTTCATCGTCAAATACTTCAATAAAAGTGCGACCAATAATTTTTCGTTTTTGCTCAGGGCATGTAATGCCTTCTAAAGCCTGCAAAAAGCGTTCTTCTGCATCTACTGCAATAATATGAATACCTAAATGCTGGCCAAACATAGTTAATACTTGCTCAGGCTCGTTTAAACGCAATAAGCCCGTATTGACGAATACACATGTAAGCTGATTGCCGATTGCTTTATGTAGTAATGCTGCAACTACTGAAGAATCAACTCCACCAGACAAACCTAATAGAACATGCTCTGAGCCAACTTTATCTTGAATTTCCTGAATTGATTGTTCAATGATATTAGTTGGCGTCCAATCTTTTTTAGCGCCACAAATTTCTACGACAAACCGTTCAAGAATACGTAATCCTTGTGTTGTATGAGTAACTTCAGGATGAAATTGTAAGCCATAAAAACCTCGTTCTTCACAAGCCATACCAGCAATTGGCGCATTACGCGTTTCACAAATCACTTTAAAGCCTGGTGGCAGCTCTGTTACTTTATCACCATGACTCATCCAGACATCAAGCAGTGCTATACCATCTTCCGTGGTACGATCTTCAATATTATTCAATAGCTTAGAGTGACCATGCAGACGAAGTTCAGCGTAACCAAATTCGCGGATAAGCGAGGATTGTACTTCACCACCAAGCTGAACAGCCATAGTCTGCATACCATAGCATATACCTAAAACTGGAATATTTGCTTTAAATACCCAGTCCGGTGCTTTTGGGGTACTTTGAGCAGTTACTGTCGCAGGCCCACCTGATAAAATCACTCCACAAGGTGATAGTACTTTAAATGTCTCTTCACTAATATTAAAAGCATGAATCTCACAATAGACACCCATTTCACGAACACGTCTAGCGATTAGTTGGGTATATTGAGAGCCAAAATCAAGAATCAGCAAAGGCTGTTGTCTACTTATTGTCATTACTATTCATCAACCTGATAGTTAGGAGCTTGTTTAATAATATTAACATCATGCACATGCGATTCGCGCATACCTGCATTGGTAACTTGAACAAATTTAGCGCTATCATGAAGTATGTTAATTGAGGAGCAGCCTGTATATCCCATACAAGAACGCAGTCCGCCAATCATCTGATGAATAATACCTTGTACAGGTCCTTTATAAGCAACTCGACCCTCAATACCTTCTGGAACCAGTTTATCATTACCTTGTGTCAAATCTTGAAAATAACGATCACTTGAGCCTTGTGCTTGAGCCATTGCTCCAATAGAACCCATACCACGATAGCTTTTATAAGTTCGACCTTGATAAAACTCAAGTTCACCGGGCGATTCCTCAGTTCCGGCAAAAAGATTTCCAAGCATAACGGTATGTGCACCTGCAGCCAGTGCTTTACACATGTCTCCCGAAAAACGAATACCACCATCAGCAATAATAGGAATACCCGTACCTTTAAGTCCCTCAGCTACATTAGAAATAGCTGTAATTTGTGGCACACCAACGCCTGTGACAATTCTTGTAGTACAAATTGAGCCTGGACCAATGCCAACTTTAACAGCATCAGCGCCAGCTTCCATAAGAGCGCGAGCTGCAGCAGCGGTTGCAATATTGCCACCAATAACTTGTATGTTAGGAAAATGCTTTTTAATCCAAGCAATTCGATTTAATACACCTTGCGAATGACCATGTGCGGTATCAACGGTTAATACATCTACGCCTGCCTCAACTAAGGCTGCTACCCGCTCATCAGTCCCCTCGCCTACACCTACAGCTGCACCGACACGTAATTGCTCGGCAGCATCCTTGCAGGCAAAAGGATTTTCTTTTGCCTTTTGAATATCTTTAACGGTAATTAAACCACGTAGGTTAAAAGCATCATTAACTACTAATAATTTTTCTAAGCGATGTTTATGTAAGAGACTGCGAATTTCTTCACGGCTGGCTCCTTCTTTTACCGTAACTAAGCGCTCTTTAGGCGTCATTACCGCAGAAACGGGTAAAGTAAGATTTGTTTCAAAACGAATATCACGACTAGTAACAATTCCTACAAGCGAATTGCCATCCACAACAGGCACGCCTGAGAAGCTATGTTTAGCCATAACCTCTAATAATTCTTTAACAGTCAGTTCTGGTGAAACATAAATGGGATCTTTAACCATCCCACTTTCAAATTTTTTAACTTTTCGAACTTCTTCGGCCTGGGCGGCAATACTCATATTTTTATGAATAATTCCTATCCCTCCCTCTTGCGCCATAGCAATCGCTAAACGCGCTTCAGTAACCGTATCCATGGCAGCAGAAATTAAAGGAATATTTAATTGAATTTCACGTGTTAATTGGGTTTTTAATAAAACCTCTTTTGGCAATACCTGCGAATGGGCAGGAACTAACAAGACATCATCAAAAGTCAATGCCTGTTGCAAAATGGAAAGCGACATATTAAAGCTCCTGCAGTTAATTAACCGCATAGTTTAGCAAAAAATTAGCCAATTTACCAAGCAAAAATGCACTCTTTAATAAAATTATAAACAATATAATTTAAATTAAGTAAATTTTATTACCTCAACTATTAAGCTCAATAACAAGGCATAAGTAGCGAGACGAAGCAGTATAGTGGGGATACTTAGTTGAGCCTTACACATCTTTAATGCGGTCTAAAATTTAGTCATTGATGCTATGTGTTTAATTTTTATACTAAATATTTTCCGCTACATAATCTATACTTCATACAGGCAAATAAAATTCATAAATAACAATAAGAAAGAATTTAACAATAAGCCAGCAAGATTTAATTTGATACAAACTGTTAAATGTGATTGGTAATTATAACTTAAAACTTTAGCAAGGATGGCATCATGAAAAAATTACTCTTCGCCTTAATTGTTGCATCATCTTCTTTAACATTAGCAGGATGTGGCTTTGGTGCTATGGGATGTTGTCCAGATTATAGCGCTGTTTCTTATACAACAACTTCATGCTGCAGTTCAAATTGGTAAGTGTTTATTAAATAAGAAGTTAATTAGAATTTTATTTAAAACATTTTTTACATAGCCAGACTGCAATTGTTTCTTTAATATTGGTTACTTAATGCAAAAGTGCCTTAAGAAACAATTGCTTCTTCGCTTAAACCAAAAATTTATAAGTTATCTGACAACTTTAATTTTAATGCTCTATTTGCGTAACTCAATAACGGTAACTTCAATAGGTTTTCTACCTATATTCATGTCTTGATGTAACTCTCTACCCTGTTGCACACTTAATAAAGTAGGTTTATCTTTTTTAAGTGTAATAACTTCATGTTTTCCTGTTTGATAAATAACTTCCATATAACCATCTTCTTTAGGAATAACCACCCGAGCAAATTCATGGGTATGAAAAGGTAGTTTTTGATTAGGACAAATTATCGTTTTCCATACTTTAGTTGTTTTATTTTCAATAAAGACTTCACGTTTAGTCTCACAATTTGCTGCTAACACTGCTGTTGATTGCATTAATATGCAGGTTAAAATTAAACTTTTCTTAAACATATTTTTCCTTTAAAAATTTATTTTTTTTATAAAGCTGGCACTTCAAGTCGTGTTTCTAAGAATTGATTTTGCTCTGTTACAAAAACCACTGTGGGCTTATAATTCTGACAATTTTCTTCTGCAAGTTGAATAAAAGAAGCAATAATAATTATATCGCCTGGCGTAACTAAATGGGCCGCTGCACCGTTTACACAAATTGCAGAAGAATTTTGTCGACCTTCAATGGCATAAGTTTCAAAACGAGTTCCGGCAGTTACATTCCAAACTTGCACAGCTTCATAAGGTAGTATATTGGCTGCCTGTAATAACTGCGGCGCAACAGTTATACTTCCCTCATAATTTAAGTCAGCATGCGTAACACGAGCCCGATGAATTTTTGACTTTAACATACGACGGTAAAACATAGTTTCCTTTATTAATAAATTATGAGTAATTTAAACCATTGCAGTAAAAAAATAATGTTTTATTAAATCAACTATTTATAACTTTTCTTACTGACCATATTTTTTTTATTTTTTGATGCCTGATGTTAACTCACAATGAATTATTTATCATCCCTTTGATAATTTAATTTTGCTAAAAATGATATTATTTTTTCTTAATGTATTATTGAGCTTGAATTGAACGATCATTAGCGTGTAAACTGATTCCAAATAATTTTGTTAATTACTTACAGGGGCATCGTTTTGGCTAAGATTATAGTTGTCACCTCAGGTAAAGGCGGGGTAGGGAAAACCACAACATCAGCAGCAATTTCATCAGGCTTAGCTTTGCAAGGCCATAAAACTGTTGTTGTAGACTTTGATATTGGACTTAGAAATTTAGACATTATTATGGGGTGCGAGCGCCGTGTAGTATTTGATTTTATTAATGTTATTAATGGCGAAGCAAGCCTTAATCAAGCTTTGATAAAAGATAAGCGTATTCCTCAACTATGTATTTTACCTGCTTCACAAACACGAGATAAAGATGCTTTAACTTTAGAAGGTGTGGGTAAAATTTTAGAAGATTTAGCAACAGACTTTGAATATATCGTTTGTGACTCACCTGCAGGGATTGAAACTGGCGCGTTAATGGCTATGTATTATGCAGATCATGCTATTGTCGTTACAAATCCAGAAGTATCTTCAGTTCGTGATTCAGATAGAATTCTAGGGATTTTAGCTAGTAAAACTAAGAGAGCCATTGAAAACTCTAGCCCAGTTCAAGAGCATTTACTTTTAACGCGTTATGATCCCTTAAGGGTAGAAAAAGGTGAAATGCTTTCGGTGGAAGACGTCAAAGAGATTCTTGCCATACCTCTTATTGGTGTTATACCAGAATCTAAAGCCGTATTAAAAGCTTCCAATACTGGTACACCTGTTATTTTAGATGAGGTAAGTGATGCAGGCCTTGCCTATCAAGACGCTATTGCTCGCTTTTTAGGTGAAAGCAGGCCTATGCGTTTTATTAGTCCGGAGCGTAAAGGATTACTACGCCGGCTATTTAGTAAGCACAAGGAGGATGTTCCAGCATGAGCATATTTAGTTATTTAAAAAAGCGTACTAGCACCGCATCAGTTGCTAAAGAACGATTACAAATTATTATTTCCCATGAGCGTACTCAACGAAGTACGCCTGATTACTTACCTAAACTTCAAGAAGAAATACTAACTGTTATCGCTAAATATATTCCTATAACTCGTGATAAAGTTAGTGTTAATTTAGAGAGGATGGGAGATAATGCTGTTTTAGAATTAAATGTTACTATGCCAGATGAGGCCCTTGAAGAAGCCTAAGATTCAACCGACCTTATTAAATCTTTTACCTTCCTTTGCATTTAACTGGCATCAACTTAAATAAAATCATAAGCCTGATATTATTATTTAATTGTATTTTTTCTTAATAATTTGTTTTAAATTGCAAATTAAAATAGTTTCTTTTTAGTAACTTATAATTATTTCATTGGCCTAAATTCGAATTTAAAATTATCTCTTTAATTATTGCTTTAGATAAATAGTCAAACAAGTTGATATAATTAATATAATATATTAATTATTTATGGCCATTTATAATGAGCAAAAATCCATTAGTAGTTATTACTGGTGCTAGTGCAGGTATAGGAAAAGCCTTAGCTATTAAATTTGCTAAAGAAAATTATGCTTGTTTACTAATAAGTCGCCGGGGTAAGCCAATTACAGAAATAGCAGAAAATAAAAATATTCATTACGCTCATATTGACGTAACAGATTACCAAGTCTTTGAGCAAGCGGTAAGAGAAGCTGAAAAAATTTATGGTAAAACGGAATGTTTAATTAACAATGCAGGTCACCTTAACGTTGGCGAGTTAGATAAATTACCTATAGAAAATTGTTACTATGAACTTGATGTTTTAGTAAAAGGAGTAATTAATGGCATCAAAATTGTCTTACCGGGCATGTCAGCACGTAAATTTGGTACAATTTTTAATATTAGCTCAGTAGGCGATCGTAAACCCTATCCAACAGCCGTTATTTATCATGCTAGTAAACATGCCGTACGTAGTATTTCTGAAAGCTTACAATTAGCTGAGGCTAAAAATAATGTGCGCATTATGAATATTGCGCCTGGATTAGTTAAAACAAATATTCATAAAAATATGGGCATTAGTTTTGAAGATTATTGTGAGGTCCTTGGTAATCCAACTTTTATTGAATCCAGTGAATTAGCGGAAATTATTTACTTTTGCTTTAAATTACCACAGAAAATTTGCATTCGTGATATAGTAATCATGCCAACTGACTGTAATTTTTAAATTAGATAACGTTCTTGCTAAAGCCAGCTTAATAAACGTAAGCCTAAATTATAGAGGTAAACTTCAAATAAAAGTAAGTATTTACCCTACCAAAAGGCTTATTTGATATTAGGCAGCAAAGGTAAACGCAGCTTCCCGCCTACGCGGGAAAGCTATTATAAAATTGACACTTTAAACGCTAATACAAACTATTACGATACAGCCGCCGCATTACTTGATGTGTCGTGAGAAGTCTTCTTTTTTGATTTTACGATCATTGGATTAAGAGCATTACGACGAAGCTCATCATCACTAAAATCATCTACCGCAATTACTTCTTGACGTGCTAATTCTGCTTCCTGTAATTGCGCTGCTTCGCTAGCATTTAGAATTTCAAGTTGTTTTGCTTCGGTAATTTGTTCAAGTAAGGTTAACGAATGTAGGCGCCCTTCGCGAACTGCACGTGAAATTCGTCTTTCGAGATCTTCAACAGCACATATCTTTTTAAAAGCTGCTTCTAAGCGACCTACGGGACAATTTGGCAATTCTTCAACAAAGACATTATTAACTAGCCTAGAACGTGTTTCACTAGGCTCAATCATTATTTTGCTCAATTGATGGCCCAATTTATCGGTAGATTTTTGCCTTAAATTACCAAATGGTTGCAATATAAGCTTTAGAAATACTCGTGCCCAAGAGCTAGGAAAATTGGTAATGACGCCTCTTAAAGCAACTTCACACTCATACAGTAGTTGTTGGCAACACCATTCTACTAAGGGTAAGTCACTTAAAGGCTCACCTTCATGATGAAAACGTTTTAGAACAGCAGAAGCTAAGTATAAATTACTTAATACATCGCCTAAACGTGCCGAAATTTTTTCTTTTCGTTTCAGTTCTCCACCTAAAATGGCCATACAAAAATCTGCTGTAAAAGCAAGGTTTGCACTATAACGATGAATGAGTTGATAATAACGTTTAGCATGACTTTTTGGAGCGTAAGTTAAATAACCATCAGTAAAAATAAAAACCACCGACTTCACAAAGTTTGCGAAAATAAAACCAACGTGCCCCCAAAATGCTTTATCAAACGCTGCTATATTTTTCTCGCGTATGCTTTCTAATTCGGCATAAACATAGGGATGACAACGAATCGCGCCTTGGCCAAAAATAATTAAACTCCGCGTTAAAATGTTGGCACCTTCTACAGTAATTCCAATTGGAGCATTTTGATAGCCTCGACCAATATAATTGTTAGGCCCAAGGCAAATACCCTTTCCACCATGAATATCCATAGCATCAAGACCAACTTGACGTGCTCTTTCCGTGGTATGGTATTTTAGAATCGCACCAGCTACTGAAGGTTTTTCTCCATGGTCAATAGCTGCTGCTGCAAAAGACAGACCGGCATCGATGAGATAAGTATTGCCAGCTATTCGTGCTAAAGGCTCTTCAATTCCTTCAAAATTACCTATTGCTTGATTAAATTGTTTACGAACTCTCGCATAAGCCCCACTTGCTAATGCCGCCAACTGTGAACCACCTCTAGCACTTGAAGGCAATGAAATAGCACGACCAGCACTTAAACACTCCATTAACATACGCCAACCATGCCCTGCCATAGCAGCGCCACCAATTAAATAATCCATAGGAATAAAAACATCTTTACCTTGTGTAGGACCATTTAAAAAACCCGTATTTAATGGAAAGTGTCGTCTTCCTTTAATGACACCAGGAGTATTGGCTGGAATTAAAGCACAGCTGATACCGACATCATAACCTCTACCTAATAAATTATCAGGATCAAACATTCTAAAAGCAAGCCCAATAACAGTTGCAACAGGACATAAAGTGATATAACGTTTATTCCAAGTTAATCGAAGGCCTAATACTTCTTCTCCCTCTATATTTTGCTTACAGACTATACCTGTATCAGGAATGGAGGCGGCATCAGAACCAGCATTGGGTCCAGTTAAAGCAAAACAAGGGATTTCTAAACCTTTCGCTAAACGAGGTAAATAGTATTGTTTTTGTTCTTCTGTACCATATTTTAATAGCAATTCGCCAGGCCCAAGCGAGTTGGGTACCGAAATAGTTGTGGCAGCACTAATAGAGCGGCCATAAATTTTTGCTAAAATAAACGCCTGTGCAGTAGCTGAAAATTCAAGCCCACCATATTCTTTAGGAATAATCATTCCTAAAAAACCTTCTTGTTTAATAAACTCCCATACCTCTGGTGGTAAATCAGTACGATTATGCGTTATATCCCAGTCATCTAACATGCGACATAACTCATTAAGTGGGCCATCAATAAAAGCTTGCTCTTCTGGCGTCAATCCGACAGTGGGTAAATTCCTTAATTTATCAAAATCAGGCGCACCACTAAAAATATCAGCTTCCCAACTAACAGTACCAGCCTCTAATGCTTCACGCTCAGTGGCAGACATGCTAGGCATGGTTTTACTAATCATTTTAAATAAATAGCGAGAAACTAATTTGGTGCGGAGAAAAGGAATCGAGAAAAATAATAAAATAAAAAAAGGAATCAATAAGCTGATAGTGAGTAGTGTACTTTGAGAACTAAACTTCCAACCTAATAAAGCTATTATCGCATAGCTAATAGTCCAAACCATCATAGAAGCTTGCTTACTTAACAAGAAAAGGATTACGCCAGCAATAGCAATAAACAGTAGACTAGATAACACAATTTCTCTCCTTTTAATAAAATCTAGCAATTATTAGAGCTCTTTTTAAAGTTATTAGCTCAAAAATAAGAACGCTATTACTTTCTACTTATTATGGTAATAGTATATACCGCTTGCTAATAAAAGTATTGGATTTCTCTGCTATTTGCTTCTATTTCTAAGCAATATAGCAACGCCCTAATTTTTACTATTATTTATTTTTCTAAAATCAACTAGCCTATAAAAACCTAGCCTTAAGGCATTTAAAGTTAAATGCATATGGCAAGCACAACTAGTTATAAGGTTTAATTTTGCTGTATTGAGGCTTGTATATTAAGCTCTTTAAGTATAATAAAGATTTGTCTTGCCACCGCGTCTGGATGTTCCATAGGTAGCATATGAGTGCCCTTCATTTTATAACAGTGAATATTATATTTTTTCTGCATATAACGTACATCAAGCCTATCGATTACATTACTCTTATTGCCATAAATTAATGCAGTAGGTACTGTAAGTAAACCTTCGTAGCGAGGTAAATCATGCGGGATTGTTCTAAAAATAAGATATTCAATAAATCGTTTGAAGTACAACCTATAACCTTTTTCAGTCTTTTTGAAACCGAAATCAATATAGTCTTGCAAACAAGCATCACTAAATGTTTTAAATAGCGGCCGGCTTCTTAAATAACTGATTAATTCTTCTTTATTCTGCCAGAAAGATTGTCGTTTTTTTGCACGAAAAGCAGGCGTTATTTTATCTATTAACCCCAGCAATTTAGCAAAACCTATAATTGTTGATTTAAAACGACTTAATAAAGGTGAATCTATCATAATAACTGATTTAAATAAGCTTGGCATTTTAATAGCTGCAAGTAATGTCAATACACCACCTAAGGAATGTCCTACACCAATAACAGGATGTGAGCACTCTTTCTGAATACCAGCAATGAGTTCATCTACTAAATATTCCCAATTATCGGTAACAGGGAATCTAGGATTATGGCCAATTTTATCAATATACTTACAAATATAGCTTTCTTCCAAAGCAAGCAATAACTGCCGGTAACAAGCTGAAGGAAAGCCATTACCGTGTGCAAAAAATATTGTATCTTTCACACATTCACCAGTTTTTTACTATCTTGTTTTAAAGAAAGAACAGCGTAGCTAAAATAAATAGCGATTAAAATCACTAAAAAGAAGCCTAAGCCAACAACCATCTGATTAAATGCAAGCGCAAGCATTAAAATAGTAAGGTGCGGTGTAGCAGCTACCATAAGTAGACGAAATGCTTGTTTATAAGTTATGGTAAATCTAAAAATTGCTAAAGCAATAACTTGTCCTAGTAAAGCGATTATTAGAAAAAAAACTAGATACATAAAGAATAAAGCAAATACTACGCTTGGATAAATAATTAGCTGCGAAATTAATTTAAGTTTTCCTACACCGGAGGTTTTTAACCATTGATTACTATCAAAATATTGGTTCATATTTTTATCAAATACAACTTTACTAGTCTGTAAAGCTAGATTTTTGTTATTGCCTTCAATAGCGGGCTGCAAGTCAGGAAGACGGTAAACTAAACCATCTCGTTGAATTAGAATAAATAAATCAGGATACTTATTATCAATTTGTTTAATAGTTCCTGTAGTATCAACAATAGCTATAACTTTACCTGCCTTATCCTTAATAAAATAAGGCATAGGTTTATTAAGAGAAACTTCACCATTTTGGATATAAATTGGCGGTAAACTTTTTAAAGGTAAAATAAATTTATTTTCAAAGTAATCATTAAAATTTAAAATAATACGTATAGCAAAGGGTAGACCAACAATTAAAAACACTAATAATAAGTAAGTAATTGATAAGCCTCGCCATCGCCTGCCAACATCAGCATATAAACGATTACTAAAAAAAGACAAGTATAAAGCTTGAAGATAATTATAATGCGGCTTATCGATGTCACTTAACGTTGTCGCTTGCGCATCCGCCATGCCACCCTCCTATCCGTAACCCAGTTTGTTGCTGAAATAAATTTGCTTTATGAACGATAGGTTTAATTCTAATGACCTCTTCATTAATCATAGTTTCTGCAGAGGTTTTTATAGTGATATATTGTTTATCAATTATGCTGTGAGCATGAATCAATTTATCAGATCCCATATTGTCAATAAATGCAACTCTTACTTCAATAGTATCATCTTTAGTATCGTCAGAAATATGTAGATGTTCAGGACGAATTCCTATCAGCACTTTTTCCTTATCGGTCGTAATCATATTTTCACTTGGCCAAGGAAAAGTAATACCTAGCTCTGTTTGAATATTTTTCTGTTTAGAATCTAAAGTACCACGTAGAAAATTTACAGGATAGAGACCAACAAACTCAGCAACAAATACTGAAGCCGGCTGTTGATATAATCGTTGCGGCGAATCAAATTGCTCAATTTTTCCATTATTTAAAACTAGGACACGTGCCGCCATTGTCATAGCTTCAATTTGATCATGGGTAACATATAGACAGGTTGTATTTAACTCTTGATGTAATTTCTTAATTTCATGCCGCATCTCAGTACGTAATTTAGTATCAAGGTTTGATAAAGGCTCATCAAACAAAAATACAGCAGGAGAGCGCACTATTGCTCTGCCCATCGCTACTCGTTGACGCTGCCCGCCTGATAGTGCATGGGGTTTACGCTGCAGATAATCTGTTAAGTGAAGCAAGCCTGCAACATCATTGACACGCTTTTGAATGGCGTCTTTCTTCATACCTCTTAATTTTAATCCATATGCCATATTGTCATAAACAGTCATATGAGGATAAAGTGCATAACTTTGAAATACCATGGCCATATCCCGCTTATGTGGCGGTATAGAGTTAACACATTCGTTATTAATTAAAATACTCCCTTCGGTGACTCCATCAAGGCCTGCTACTAAGCGTAATAATGTTGATTTGCCACACCCAGAGGGGCCAATAACTGCTACGAACTCCCCTTTTTCAATAGTAAGATTGATTTTATCAAGAACGGTTTGTTGCCCATACTTTTTGTACACATTTACCAGATCTACTGTGGCCATTAATGTATTAACCCCTTTTCAAACCAACGCTGCATAACTACCATTACAATACATGGTGGTAACATAGCTAATAAAGCAACACACATAATGTAATGCCATTGCGGAATTTGATCAGCAACACCAGCTAAATAGCGAATTCCCATGACTACCGTTGCCATATTAGTCTCTGTTGTCATAACTAAAGGCCATAAATATTGGTTCCAGCCATAAATAAATAAAATAATAAATAATGCGGCAATCTGTGGTTTGGTAATAGGCAATAAGATATCGCGAAAAAATCGCCACGGGCCTGCACCATCTAATTTAGCAGCATCAACTAGTTCTTTAGGAATCGTTTTAAAAAATTGTCGAAAAAGGAATGTTGCTGTTGCTGAAACCATTAAAGGAAATGTTAAACCACTAAAAGTATTTAGCCATTGAAAAGAAGCAACAACTTGAAAAGTTGGCACAATTCGTACCTCAACTGGCAACATCATGGTTGAAAAAATAAGTATAAATAATAATTTCTTACCTGGTATGTTGAAATAGATTAAAGCATAAGCACTACAAAGCGCTAATATAATTTTGCCAATTGCAATAAGCAAAGCCATTATTAGGCTATTTAGCAATAAATACCATACAGGCTGCCCGCCTGTCGAAGTAATGCCTTGGGTAAGGACTATTTTTAAATTTTGCCATAATAATGGGCCTGGCCATACTGGCATAGGGGTCTGCATCATAGCAGCTCCAGGGTGACTTGCAGCTACTATGGCTAAGTAAATAGGCAGAAACATTAATGCGACAAAAGTTAATAATAAAAGATGACTAAAAAATTTATTTATTAATTTCATGCGTAATGTACCCTTTTTTCCAAATAGCGAAATTGGATATAAGTTAAGCTAATTACAATTATC
This sequence comes from Legionella sp. D16C41, assembly GCF_048541585.1. Lineage (NCBI taxonomy): Bacteria > Pseudomonadati > Pseudomonadota > Gammaproteobacteria > Legionellales > Legionellaceae > Legionella > Legionella sp. D16C41. The sequence goes on from NZ_CP183303.1 coordinate 2,201,668, forward strand.
ATTAATAAAATAGATTGAGCAGCTGAACTTCCAGGATCCATACCAACAAAACCATCTTGATAAACTTTATAAATTAATGTTCGCGTACTGTTCTCAGGCCCCCCTTTTGTTAATACATCAATAATTCCAAAGGTATCAAAGAAAGCATAAATAAAATCCATAACTAGTAAAAAAAACGTAGTAGGCGAAAGCAGGGGAAAAATAATTTGCCAAAAACGACGCCAACTTGCAGCACCATCAAGGATAGCTGCATCAATAAGCGACGTAGGAATAGCTTGTAAGGCTGCAAAAAAGAATAAAAAATTATAACTAAATTGTTGCCAGCTTGCCGTGATAATAATAACCAATAATGCCTGCTTAGGATAAATTAAGTAGTTAAAATCATAGTTAAAATATTGGAGTAGTGTAGTAATCCAACCTAGCGTCGGTTGGCAAAGAAAACGCCATAAAATAGCAGCAATTGCTGGCGCTACAGCATAAGGCCAGATAAAAAGTGATTTATAAAATGCTTGGCTCTTCTGACGTTTGTGAGCGAGTACTGCTAACCATAAACCGAATAAGATAGTAATTGAGGTAATAAAAAATGCTAAGGTTATAGTCACCGTTATTGCTTTTAAAAAAGCAGGATCTGCAGTTAAGTCAATAAAATTACTTAAACCTGCAAAACGACTATGGATTCCAAACGCATCACTAAACATAAATGCCTGTATCAAGGCATTTAAGGCAGGCCAAATAAAAAATACTAAAGTCAAAATGACTTGTGGAGCAATAAAAAGAATTATTAATCTTTTTGAAGGAATATATTTTGCCATCTGTCATGCTATTGCTAAGACGAATGAAAAGTATATACCGTACGACACAGCTTTTGCGAGATACTTAATAACTGATTTTAAAAAACAATTATTTTTATATAAAATAATAAATCAAAGTGATTTATTTCTATCAAAAATGTAGTTTAAATTATTCAAGGCTTTAAATGTTAAATAATGAAAACCGATTAATGAAAACACCTATTATTACATCACTAGCACTACCCAATCTTATACAAGCTACCGCTAAACTTCCTCTATATGGCCAACTTGCCAAATCTACTAATAATCTTATTTATTTAGATATAAATGATAATTATATTCATCAGTTATATCCTTTATTAAATTTTCCAGGTGTCATACCACCTAACTATTTTAATCAAGACGGCATTGGTGCCCACATTAGCATAATATATCCTGAAGAACATAATTTACTTATGATAAAAGAACTTGGAGCTAGTTATCATTTTACCCTTCAACAGCTAGTAAGTGCTCAATTTGCTTATAAAACTTATTATGTTTTATTAGTAGAATCTGCACCCTTAGTGCAATTAAGGCGTGATTATAATTTGCCCAACTACTTAAATTTTAAAGGTTATAAAATAAATTTTCATATTACTATAGGGAAAAGTCTATAAAAGCAAATTTCAGGCTTTTTCAAGCTTAGCTTGATTTTGCTTTTTTAATGTTCTATCTAAAAGCTGGGTATAAATCGGTGGATTATTTGCTAACTGAACAATAGTCGTTGCTGTAAGGCACGTAACCATTAAGGGTAAAATTAATAAATAATTTTGTGTCATTTCTACGATTAAAACAATTCCTGTGATTGGCGCTCTAACTGCAGCTGAGAAAAGAGCTCCCATTCCTGCTACAACAAACATTCCGGGGTGGATTCCTACTGTCAAAGAAGAGTATTTAGCTAAAAATTGAAAACAAACAAACCCCAATAACGTCCCTAATGCTAATAGAGGAGCAAAAACTCCACCAGGAACACCAGTTCCATAAGAAAACATTGTCCCCATAAAACGCCAAAACACTAGGCCAATTAGCACACTAAGTGGCGGGAAAAGATGCAATGATTTTTCAATAATTTCATAACCGCCACCAACTAAGGGAAGATCATAAACAGCTAAAAAACCAACTAAAGCACCAATAATAGCTACATAGATATATTGCGTAGAAGGTTTAAGTTTATCTGTTAAACTTAAATTAAACATTAAAATTATATTAAATATAAGTCCCACAAAACCAACTACTATTCCTAATATAAAGAAAAGTATTAAAGAAGATAAATGAGGCGTTGGAAAAATACTCATCGGTATTGCTGGTTGTGAGCCTAGAATAAAACGTAAGGTAACCGTTGCCGCTACACAACATATAGCAACCATTTTAAAATTAGTAAAATTAAAATTAAATTGGCTGCGCATTTCTTCAATAACGAATAAAACACCTGCTAACGGTGCATTAAAGGCTGTTGCCAAACCAGCTGCAGCCCCCGCAGCAATTAGAGTGTCACGTCTATCTTGTCTAATATGTAAAAGCTCACCTAACATATCACCTAAATTGCCGCCCATTTGAATTGTGGGCCCCTCACGCCCTACTAGTAACTTAGAGCTAATAGCCATAACACCGCCAAAAAATTTAACGGGCAAAAGACGTCGCCAAAAAATCGGCCTCTCATGCAGTAAAGTTCCTTCGATTTCTTGGATACCACTACCCGATGCTTCTGGGGCAAAACGCTTAACTAGAAATAAGGCTAATAAGATTAACAGCATCGAAATTAATGCTGAAGTAAGTTGCGGTGGAATATGAAATCCGTTAGCAAAATCAAGGATGTAGTTAATAAAATTATTACTATACTCTATAACAATTTGAAATAAAGACCCCATTATACCAACTAAAATCCCTAGCAAAATTGAAATAGCATAAATAGTTAAAATTTTATTATTCATTTTATCATCTTCATCAGATTATTGATTATACGCATCCCAGCTTGTTTACTTAATGACAAAATTGTTTCTGGATGAAATTGTACAGCATAAATAGGCAGTTTTTTATGAGCTATTCCCATAATAATATCATCTTTAGTATGAGCAATAATATTTAGTTCTTCAGGCAAACTCTCTTTACACGCGTAAAGGGAGTGATAACGACCTGCAGTAAACGAAGGACTTAGCCCTGTCAGCAATCCTTTATCGTCAGTAACCATAATTTCTGACGGTTTACCATGCATAGGATAAGGTAAAATAGCAAGTTCGCCACCAAAATACTCTACTATACCTTGTAGACCTAAACAAACACCAAATAAAGGTATCTTATATTCAATAGCAGTTGCAATGGTACTCGCTAAATTAAAATCAGCAGGTCTTCCTGGTCCAGGCGAAAGAACAACTAAATCATATGAATGCTCTTTTAAGTAAGAAACGGCATGCTCACTTCGAATAGTTTGCACCTCAGCGCCGGTTTGTCTTAAATAATTACCTAAAGTATGTACAAAGGAATCTTGATGATCGACAAGTAGTATTTTTTTTCCTAAACCTGGTTTATCACTATCAATCAACGTTTGGTTTTTTTCTAGCTTAGCTAATAAATCTAAAAAGGCAGATGCTTTAAGGCGTGTTTCTTCTTCCTCTGCCTCTGGCACGGAATCATATAAGAGTGTCGCCCCAACGCGAATCTCAGCAATGCCTTCTTCAATACGCAGCGTTCTTAATACAAGCCCTGTATTTAAATTACCATCAAACCCAAACCAGCCTACAGCACCAGCATACCAACGGCGAGGTGATTTTTCATATTTTTCAATAAATCGCATTGCCCATAATTTAGGGGCTCCAGTCACGGTTACTACCCACATATGGGTTAGAAACGCATCAACTGCGTCAAAACCTTCCCGTAAAATTCCTTCTACATGATCTACTGTGTGGATAACACGCGAATACATTTCAATTTGTCGCCGTCCTAACACTTTTACACTACCTGCCTCACAAATCCTGGATTTATCATTTCGATCGACATCTGTGCACATGGTTAACTCAGAACACTCTTTTTCTGAATCTAAAAGTTGCTGGATATTTTTTGCATCTTCAATAGCATCTTCGCCACGTTTTATAGTTCCTGAGATAGGGCAAGTTTCTATACGTCGTCCCTGCACGCGTACATACATCTCTGGCGAGGCACCAACTAAATATTCATCATTTCCTAAATTAATAAAAAAACCATAGGGAGAGGGATTGCTTTTGCGCATACGCCTAAAAATAGCTGAAGGTTGCTCATGACAAGGTGCATAAAAAATTTGCCCGGGAACGACTTCAAATAAGTCACCACGCGCGAAATGCTCCTTTGCTATTTTAACAATATTAGTGTACTCGCCTGGCTGATGATCCCCTGTGATAGTAGGTTTATATTTAGGTTCATATTTTTTGTATTGGCCCTCTCTGGGTAAAGATTGTGTTGTTCGGCCTTGAAATTGAAAATCATAACGTCTTACAAAAGCTTCTTCTTTTCGATGATTAACAACATAAATTTCATCAGGCAAATAAAGAACCATATCTCGTTGTTCAGCAGCTCTTGTTTTTTGTTTTTCTAAAGCTTCAAATTGAAAAATTAAATCGTAACCAAAAGCACCATATAAACCTAGATAAGGCTCATCTGGAAGCTTAAAAAAAGATAATAACTCGCGAATTATAGTAAAAACTGAAGGCTGTAAGCTGCGCTCTTCTTCACTAAAAATTTTAGCCTGCGCTTTAACTTCAAGATAGCAAAATGTCTTTGAATAAGATTGAATTATAATAGTATCAGATTGTTGTAACCTCTCATGAATAATAGCTAATAGCTCTTCACCTCGCTGATTTAAAGCTTGCAAATATATTTGTGCTGTTGTCAAAATAAGGGCTAAGGGCGGATTAATAAAGCCAATATCCCAGCAGGTGTAACGACCTGGATATTCAAAGCTTGAAGCAAATAATGCGCCGCGTTGTGAATCTAATTTTTCTAGTAAAGGCTCTATAGCTTGATCATAGGTTAAATTTTGCTGTTCATACTCAATATGAACACCACCTAGCGTTTTCTTTTGTACTAACACTATAATATACCTCTTAAAAAACTAGTCTTAGACACTAGACCTCTTTCCAAACTAGCATTAATGGCCAATCTCAACCGAAAAAAGTCTTCAAAATGCTCATGTACTTCATGTACACTACGCTTTTTCAGCCTTTTTTCGACTGACCTTATCTCATTACTGCCAGTTTGGAAAGAGGTCTACTTTTTATTAGTAGTCTAAGCACAAACTAGCTTAATTAATAAAAAGCAACCGTTCACTGGTATGCTTGAATCTTGGTGTAAGGTTGGATTTGAGTGCACTTTGGACTAAAATCAGGCAAAAAACGTAGTGTAGCATTCTACAAACGCATTTAATATGCATGATTTTCGTTCCAAGCTCACCAAATGAAACCTTTCGGTGCATAGGGTGTGAACGCTTACAATAAAAAAGCTTGCCTAAATACAGTAACCCGGAGGCCAAATGACTATTGATATAGATGAGTTAAATAATGTCGCTCGCCTAGCCTATCTTGACCCAGAATCTCAAGAAATAGAACAACTTGCTGAAGAAGTTAATTCCATTATCGATTTCGTGCAACAATTACAAGGTATAGATACCGACAACGTCTCACCTCTATTTCATCCTTTAAGTATAAATCAGCGCTTACGTGCAGATGAAATTACTGAACAAAATTATAACAATGAATTAGCCAATATTGCACCTAATTTTGAAAATGAGTTTTATTTTGTTCCTAAAATTATTGATGGGCAATAATTATGTTAGATTCTCTGCACTCAATTATCACCGCTTTAAAAAATAAACAAATCTCAAGCGTGGAATTAACTAATTCATATATTAAACGTATTCATGCTTATAAAGACTTAAATGCATTTATTTCCTTAGATGAGGAATATGCGTTAAATCAAGCTAGAAAAGCAGATGCACTACTTAATACTAATAAAGCAAAGACATTAACTGGGATTCCTCTAGCACATAAAGATATTTTTTGTACTTATCGCTTGCCAACGACCTGTGGCTCTAAAATGCTAGCTAACTTCCAGTCGCCCTATCAAGCAACGATTGTCAATCAGCTCCAGGAAGAAGGCGCTATTATGCTTGGTAAAACTAATATGGATGAATTTGCCATGGGCTCTAGTAACGAAAACAGTTATTTTGGCCCTGTTAAAAACCCATGGAATGTTAATTGCGTTCCTGGTGGCTCATCAGGTGGCTCTGCAGCCGCCGTTGCTGCGGGCTTAATTCCTTTTGCTACAGGTTCAGATACTGGCGGCTCAATTAGACAACCTGCAGCCTTTTGCGGAATTTCTGGTATCAAGCCTACTTATGGTTTAGCCTCAAGGTTTGGCATGGTTGCATTCGCTTCAAGTTTAGATCAAGCAGGCCCTATGGCACGCTCAGCTGAAGATTTAGCTTTAATTTTAGAAATCATGACAGGCTTTGATCATAAAGACTCTACTTCAATTAATAAACCTACAGTTAATTATCGAGCCAGCTTAAATCAATCAATAAAAGGCTTAAAAATTGGCCTACCAAGTAATTTTTTGCAAAAAGACGTTGATGTTGCGATTCAAAGTGCTATTAAGACAGCAGTTAAACAGTTAGAAGAAGCAGGCGCCATTATTATACCCTTAGAATTATCGCTACAGCCCCTTTGGGTTCCTTGTTATTACGTTATTGCCTGTGCTGAAGCTTCTTCTAATTTATCGCGTTATGATGGTATTCGTTTTGGTTACCGCAGTAAGCGAGCTGCAACCTTACAAGAATTAATTACTTATTCCCGTAGCGAAGGTTTTGGCGCTGAAGTTAAGCGGCGAATTCTTACAGGCACGTATGTACTTTCATCAGGTTATTATGATGCTTATTACTTGCAAGCCCTTAAAATTAGACAACTTATTCAGCAGGAACTATTATCTACACTGGCCAAAGTTGACGTTATTTTAGGTCCGACAACACCTACTTGTGCCTTTCCGTTAGGTCATCAGATAACCAATCCTGTACAAACTTATTTAGCTGATGTTTTTACAGTAGCTGCTAACTTAGCAGGCCTCCCAGCCTTATCTATTCCAGCAGGCTTTAACCAAGATAATTTACCTATTGGTATGCAGCTTATTGGTAACCATTTTAGTGAAGCGTTATTACTTAATGTTGCGCATCAATATCAGCAAATCACCAACTGGCATTTAGCTAAATCAACCGGAATATAAAATTATGGCATGGGATACAGTAATTGGCCTTGAGGTCCATGTTCAATTAAAAACGAAGTCTAAATTATTTTCAGGTAGCGCGACGAAATTTGGTGCACCACCCAATTCGCAAACCTCATTAATTGATGCAGGCTTACCTGGCGTGCTCCCAGTGTTAAATAAACAAGCCGTACTTATGGCTATTCAATTTGGGTTAGCGATTAAAGCAACTATTAGTCAACATTCTTATTTTGAGCGCAAAAACTACTTTTATCCTGACTTACCTAAAGGCTATCAAATTAGTCAATTTAAACAACCTATTGTTAGTGACGGTCAATTAACTATAGAGCTTGGTCCAGAGGAATATAAAACGATTACCATTACTAGAGCACACTTAGAAGAAGATGCAGGAAAATTGTTGTACGAGATAGACTCACAACAGACAGCCATTGATTTAAATCGCGCTGGTACGCCATTACTTGAGATAGTAACAGACCCTTGTATTTATTCAGCTAAAGAAGCTATTAATTATTTAAAAACATTACACCAGTTAGTTCGCTTTTTAGATATTTGCGATGGTAACATGCAGGAAGGTTCTTTTCGTTGTGATGTCAATATTTCTTTAAAACCAGCAGGCTCCAATAAATTAGGTACACGAACGGAGTTAAAAAATTTAAATTCTTTTCGTTTTATTGAAAAAGCAATTGCCTTTGAGCAGTTAAGACAACAAGACCTACTTGAAAGAGGCCAACCACTTTATCAAGAAACTCGCTCATTTTGTCCAATAACCGAAACTACTCAACTCTTACGTAGTAAAGAGAATGAGTTAGATTACCGTTATTTTCCTGACCCTGATTTATTACCAATTGAAATTAAAGTTGAAGATATTGAACTTATTAGAAAACAGTTGCCGCCCTTACCACAAGAGATAAAAAGAAACTTAATTAGTGAAGCTATTTTTTCTAGTGAAGATATTCAATTTTTATTATCAAATCCAGCCATTTATCAATTTTTCTTAAAAGTTAGGGAACAAAGTGAGGCTGATGGCAAATTGATCGTTAATTGGTTAAAGACAACTTATACCGCAGCTTTAAATGACACAGCTACAACTTTCGATAACCCGCCAGTATCAGCACAACTTTTAGCCGAATTATTAAATCACCTTAAAAATCAAACTATTTCAAATGCTATTGCTAAACAAATATTTAATAAACTTTTAGCTGGTGAGAAGAATATAGAAAAAATCATTAAAAATGAAGGTTATGGGCAGATGACTAATGCAGATGAACTGCAACAATTAATTCAAGCTCTAATAGCTCAATATCCAGAACAAGCTGAAGAATATCGTAACGGTAAGGAAAAATTATTAGCTTTTTTTGTTGGGCAGGTGATGAAACAAACGAAAGGCAAGGCAAATCCTGAACAAATTAATTTACTTTTAAAACACTATTTACAACAGCCTCTAAATTAATTTTAAAAGCGCGGGGAAAACAATCTAAATCTTTTTTTATTATTTTTATTGGAGTGGTTCTCCCCTAGGTTACGGTTAAGTAATGTTGCAGGCTCAAACTAACCTAGATAAAAATCAGCTATAAGGTGCAACTATAACCGTTGTACCAATATCAACAAAGTCTTCGTTTAACCATTGAGCAGCACTAGGCAATACTCGAATACAACCGTGGCTTGCGTTATAATTAGGCACTTCATACGCACCATGAATCGAATAACTGCCTGAGAAATGCATACAGTAAGGCATTCTAGCACCACCATGAGTTTCTATAGGATATAAGCTCGAAGTACAATCAGCTCCTTTTTTAGAGTAAACATGGAAAGTACCGGTAATAGTACGACAACCCTTGCCAGTATCTTCACAAAAATCTTTACCGCCAGAAGCGCTACCTGTTTTAACCCGAACCCCATTCGCATCGTAAGCTGCCCAAGCAGTCGCTTTCGGGTCAAAAATAAATACTTTTCGCCCTGTTGCAGGTCTTTTTTCAGGAAAATAGTTACTGCCTTTGTTATCGAAACTATAATGCATGGTGTAATGTGTAAAACCACCATCATCAACAATAGGCACTGATCTATCCATTGAACAAGCGGCTGTTAATACGCATAACGGCCCCAAAATGAAATGTTTTTTCATTGGTATATCCTCCCTTTTTTCTCTGTTATCGGGAGAATTTGTAATAGGTTTAGCTTTTTAAATAAAAAATTCAACTTATTGAGTTATTTCTTCTCTTTTAGCTCCTTATTAAACTTTTCTTGTAAAGAAACAGGCAACATTGCCAAAATAGCTAATTGTAATTGTTCATCACTACATTCAAAACAGCCACCACGAGCTGGCATAGCACCATAGCCCTCAGCAGTATGTGTAAAAAGCTTAGTAAAGTCTTGTTTTAATCGCCCCTCCCAATCCGCTGATACATTAATTTTAGGCGCGCCTAATTCAATTAAAGGTTTAGCAGCATGACAATTTGCGCAAAAATGCTGAACAATTTGTTGGCCTTCATCTTTTTGGCCACGAATTTTAGCAAGGAATTCTTCTGGCTGATGTGTAGCTGCTAAGGCCAACTTAAAAAGAAAAAAATTCAGTAAAATTATTTTTAGCCAACACCGCATAAAGACTCCTCAAAGTAAGTAAAAATACCTCAGCAAACTTGTAAAACTCACAAAAAATTTTATTCTCCTTGGCCCATGATCCAACTAAGGAAATAACTAACTGGATCCCGCGAATAAATCGCGGGACGTTGGGATAAGTGATTAAATTTTTACCTATAATGCTTACCTGTATAAATTAACACACCTTAGAAATTGTAAAACATTAAATAAACTCTTTTTTAATCAACCTCTCATAATTTGTTCAAAGCGCTAATTAACTTACTAGCGTTCACGATAAATCGCGAGACGTTGGAATAAGTGATTAAATTTTTACTTTTAATGCTTGCTTATATAACTTAAAAAACCTTGTTACAAAACCATTAAATAAATTTTTTTTCGTTAACGTCCGGTGGCTTGTCCACGGGATCCAGCTAAGTATTAGCGCAGCGACTGATGAAAATTAATTACATAATATCGTTATAAATTAAAAAACTATTTTTTAAATTTCCTTTGTACAAATTAAAGCGCTTAAGTTCAAAATCCAATAATAATTAAGCAATATTTTTCTGCAAATAAAAATTTTTTTATTATTGTAACTTTAACCAGTGACATCATTAAAAAGTTATGTTATAGATATTCTAAGAATTGAAATTTCTAAAGATTTTATCATAAGGAGCCGATGATAATGATGAATGAGATCGAGGACATAGTTATGGTAAAATCTGTTAATAACAGAACAAGCACTAAGTTATCGAAAAATCAATTCTTGTCTTACAGTAACCATGATTGGAATCTTTTTTTAAGTCATTTTTCCGCTTTAAAAGAGATACTAAATCAAGCCATTTCTATTAATCAAAATCGCATTACGCACCTTAAAAAAGAAATTGCGTCTGGACGTTATCAGATTAATAGCGAGCAAATAGCTCTAAGGCTAATTGCTGATTTACAAGGTGCTTAAGTAGCGCTGTCTTTTCTCATTCGTTATCAAATTAAAAATAGTCTTTTGCACTATTTTTAATTTGAGCGCACCCACTAGACCTATTCAACTAAATAAAATACCAAATTTCCACCATGCTTTTTTGCTACTTAAGGTAAAAACCTTGTAATAACTATATATCGTTATCCATGTGTTTTAGACAAATTAAAAGCGCATAAATCAATATGTAGACAAAAATATATAACTTAAACCTTGCAGGCTGGCTTTACTGTATGAAACTTAGTAGATGACGCTATACTATTAATTAATCTGATTTTCAGGGTAAATTAATGGATAAACACCCTCATAAACAAAGTTGCCATCATACTTCAACAGTAAAAAATCAGCTCCAATTAAACAATAATAAAAATACTATTTATATCTGCCCTATGCATTTAACTATTCGGCAAAATGAACCTGGTAATTGTCCAATTTGTGGTATGGCCTTAGAACCCGAAATTATATCTGCTGCAGAGGCTACAGAAAATCCAGAATATCTTGATATGCGAAGACGATTTTTTATTGCCCTAATACTAAGTATTCCTGTTTTTCTGCTTGCAATGGGTGAACATTTTTTTATTGAGTATATACCAAATTATTTATCTTTCTGGCTACAAGCCTTATTAGCTACCCCCGTTGTACTATGGGCTGGCTGGCCATTTTTAAGTAGGGGTTGGCAATCGCTAAAATCAAGACAATTGAATATGTTTACCTTAATTTCTATCGGTATTCTAATTGCCTGGGGCTATAGTATTATTGCCTTATTAGCCCCAGGATTATTTCCACCTGCCTTTCATTTAAATCATGGTTTAGTCGGCGTATATTTTGAAGCAGCAGCGGTTATCACAACCTTAGTTTTATTAGGTCAATTGTTAGAACTTAAAGCTCGCGCAAAAACCAGTAGTGCTATTGAAGCCTTATTAAAATTACAACCTAGTTCTGCCCACCGTATAAACTCTCTTCAAATAGAAGAAGAGATATCGTTAGATGAGATTCGTGCAGAAGACTTATTACGAGTTAAGCCAGGTGAGAAAATTCCAGTAGATGGTGAGCTTATCGAAGGCCAGAGTTATGTTGACGAATCAATGATAACAGGCGAACCAATACCAGCCAGCAAACTGCCAGGTGATAAGGTGTTTAGCGGCACGATTAATCAATCGGGTAGTTTTATTATGCGCGCGCTACATATCGGTGCTGGCACTCTATTAGCGCGTATTATACAGTCAGTAAGTCAAGCCCAACGAAGCCGTGCGCCCATACAACGTTTAGCAGATATTGTCGCCAGCTGGTTTGTACCAGCAGTTCTATTAGCAGCTGTTATTACATTCATAGTTTGGTTACTATTTGGCCCACCGCCTGCTCTTAACTATGGCTTAGTTACCGCTGTAACTGTATTAATCATTGCTTGCCCTTGTGCTTTAGGCTTGGCAACGCCAATGTCAATCATGGTAGGTATAGGTCAAGGCGCACAACTTGGTATTTTAATTAAAAATGCCGCAGCGCTTGAGCTAATGGCAAAAACTAAAACCTTAGTTTTAGATAAAACCGGCACCTTAACAGAAGGTAAACCTAAACTAACAGAGATTATTCCGCTTGCCGATTTAACATCTGGCGAATTATTAACACTTGCAGCTAGCCTTGAACAAAGTAGTGAACATCCTTTAGCTAAAGCTATTATCCAAGCGGCCCAAGCTAAAAAAATTAAATTAAAAAATAGCGATACCTTTACTAGTATTACTGGTAAAGGCATTTCTGCCTCTATTGATAACCAATTTATGTTAATGGGTAATTCACGTTTAATGGAAGAATTTAACATTGATTGCGCAAAGGCAAACAGTCTAGAGCAAATAGCTAAGCATCATGCTACTAAAATTTATCTTGCTGTAGATAAAAAACTAGTTGGCATTTTGCTTATTGAAGATCCAATCAAAGCTTCAAGTTTTACGGCAATTAAGAACTTACAACAGCGTGGACTGCAAATAATAATGCTTACTGGTGACAATAAACAAACAGCTAATTATATTGCTGAACAATTAATGATTGAAAAAGTTTTTGCCGAAGTACTGCCTGAAGAAAAAAGCAACGTTGTTAAACAACTACAAGCACAGGGTTTAAAAGTAGCTATGGCAGGTGATGGTATTAATGATGCAATTGCACTTGCTCAAGCAGATATTGGTATTGCAATGGGGACTGGTAGTGAGGTTGCTATAGAAAGTGCTGATATTACCCTTCTTCATGGCGATTTAATGGCTATTTTAAAGGCTTATGATCTATCAAAAGCAACCATTTACAATATTCACCAAAATTTATTTTTTGCCTTTATTTATAATATCCTTGGTGTACCAATTGCAGCGGGAATTCTTTATCCCTTTACCGGTTTATTATTAAGCCCTATGCTTGCTGCCGCTGCTATGTCACTAAGCTCCGTTTCTGTTATTGTAAATGCCTTGAGATTGCGCTTAATAACTAAGAGCCTAGCTTCTAAGCCTTTAAAGGACAAATAAAGCTTACTATTTTCGTTTATTTATATCCCCAAAAGACACAATTTGATTACGGCCATTGTTTTTAGCAAAATATAACGCTTTATCAGCCGCATCAATTAATTCTGTAGGCGCTCGGCCATCACTAGGATACATAGCTAGCCCAATTGAAACAGTAATGGGTCCTACTTGCTGGGCGCCATAACGAATTTGTACTTTAGCTACCGCTTGTCTAATATTCTCAGCGCGATTTAAAGTCGCTTTATGATCAATATGATAAAAGGCTACGACAAACTCTTCACCACCGTAACGAGCTGCGATATCACCAACTCGAATAATATCTTGCAATATGTGGCCTAATTCTTTTAATACTGCATCGCCTGCATCATGTCCATAGGTATCATTAATCTTTTTAAAGTGATCTAAATCAAGCATTAATACAGAGAAACTGCCTTTGGTTCGCTCTGCTTGATGTGTTTGTTTGAAAAGAAAGTCTTCTAAATAACGACGATTATAAAGCCCGGTTAATGGATCACGAATAGATTGATAACGTAAGTTCTCTCGTAAACGTACATTGGCTAAAGCAAGGGCTGCTAATTCTGCAAAAGCATTTATCAAAAGCTTTTGATTTTCATCTAAAATGTTCATGCTGCCTTGCACTAATTCTAAATACAATAGGCCATAGATGTCATTTTGTGCCATTAATGGTATACACAAAAAGGCATATTTATCAGGCTCACTTATATGGATATGGTGACAAACTAATTCACTACGATCACCACTACTTACATGATGTTTTCTGCCTAAGCGAATTGCCCAACATTGATCAGGAACAAAGGTGACTTCTTGAGTAGTAGGCTCGCCCCAGCGAGAAATAATTTCCAGATAATTTTTAGAGGGATGCATGACATATAAATAGCCGCTCGAAAAGTTTAAAAGCCTTGCTGAGTATTTCGACATGATATCACTTAACTCATCTTGTGAGTTAGAAGCAAGCATAATATCACTCATTTCAACTAATAATGTGATTTGTTTATTTCTCTCTTCTAAAGCTTGATTGCCTTTTTGAAGTTGTTTATATGATTCCTGTAATTCAGTATGCTCCTGAATACGCTTAGTAATATTGCGGATACTTTGCACGGCACCATTAAATTCATTTTTTTCATTGTAAATGAGATTTGTTGAAATTTCATAAAATTGCTTTTCATTATTAACATCAACTTCAACCTGTTTTATTGTATTATCCTCACGAAGCGACTCTTTCCAAAGGTTCACTAAATCACTTCTATCTTCTCTAGTATTAGAAAAAGCTTCTTTCAAAGGCATACCAACACAGATGGATTTATCAAAAAGAAGTTTAAATTCACGTTGATAATCTTCATTAAAGATTAAAAAGCGACAATCCTTATCAAGAGCGGCAATCATATCACTAGCACTTTCAAGAATTTTTCTTAAGCGAGCTTGTGTAGTTATATTTTGATATTCCGTACTTCTTCGAATAGTTAACTCTCGGTTAGTTAGGAGTAGGGCAATAATTATAGATAATATACTGATTAAATTACCAATCATTAAAATTTTATTCATTGCATCAATATGACTAATAGCAGCTAAATGCCGTTCGTTTAATAGCACTAGCTCAATTGCTTTAATTTCTTGGCCTAAGCTTCTTAAACGTAACGAGGTATCCTGCCCTTCTCCAAATAATGTCATCCCCTCAGGTGTATTAAATTTATTTAATGCTTTTAATTGAATAATCTTCTGAATTATGGTCATCCGTCGGCTAATTAGGGCTGTAAATCGAGTGACTCGTTGATTTTGCGCTGAATTATCTTTGGTTAACTGTTTTACATTCTGCAAATCACTAGTTAAATCAGTTTTAATATTATCCATGTCCGCTAGAAATCGCTCATTACCTGTTAAGAGATACGCACGCTGATCAGATTCGAGGTTAATTATTCTATACAGTGCTGAGTCAATTTTTTGCATGACTTGATAGGTATGAGAAACCCATCGATCAGCTTCAAGTAAAGCCTTAACTTGTGAATAAGAAAAGTAACTAAGGCTAACTAATATTAAAAGCGCAATGCCAAAAATACTATTTAGCGCTGGTTTACTTAAATGTATATTACTTAGCTTTTTTTCCAATTCTTCCCTACTCATAGCTTTCCCTGTATTAAAACCCCTATATTGAAAATAAGTTGATAATGAATAACAGCAATTTAGGTAAAGGACTTTTTATTTAAGAGATATTAAATATATATAGTTTATCTATAAGTATAGGAAAAATTAATATTAAGTTAATTTTCTAAAATGTATTAGAAAAAAACGTAGCTCTTTCCCAATATTCTAAGGCGTGTTTGTGGGATCCAAAATCTCGTTATATCAATGAATCCCGTAGGAAGAAGTAAGGAGCCTAGCTAGAGGTTTCTATCCTGCTTAAAAAGTAGAAATCAGCTATTATAGAACGGTTTATAAACTTATTTATCATAAATTTAGGCTCTCTATTTAGCTTGCATGCGTAGAGCACCATCTAGTCGAATAACTTCGCCATTGATTAATTGATTTTCTATAACATGAATGGCTAAAGCAGCAAATTCTTCTGGCTTACCTAAGCGCTTAGGAAAAGTTACAGTAGCTGCGAGGCTTTCTTGTACCTCTTTAGGCATATTAAGGAGTAGAGGCGTTGCAATTAGTCCAGGAGCAATAGTATTCACTCTTATTAAATGCTGCGCTAATTCTCTTGCAGCAGGCAATGTCATTGCTACAACACCGCCCTTAGAAGCGCTATAAGCCAGCTGCCCAATTTGACCTTCAAACGCCGCTACAGAAGCTGTATTAATAATTACTCCACGCTCTTCTTCAGTAGCTGCATTAATATTTAAACTTACCATAGCCTCAGCCACAATACGCATGACATTAAAAGTACCAATCAGATTAATATCAATAACTTTTTTAAAATCTTGCAGAGGCATTGCGCCTTCTTTCCCTACCATACGTTTTGCAGGTGCAATACCTGCACAATTAATACAAATTCGCGGTATCCCAACCTGCTCTTTGGTTTTAGCCATAGCAGCTACTACAGCGGTATCTGAACTGACATCGCATTCGATAGCAATGATATTTTCACTATTAACGACTGCACTAATATCTTTATCCCAAATGACTACTTGTGCCCCACGAGCTGCAAGCTCGTCAACACATGCCCTACCCATACCTGAAGCACCACCTGTTACAATCGCAATCTGATTATCTAAATTCATTTATTATCTTCCATAAATAGTTATTTTAAATATTTACTGCTTAAAGCTTTAAATAAGGGCGTTCCTGCTTTTTCTACCCATTCAAAAAAAACCATTTCAGCCGTTATAAGTGTTGCGCCATGTTGTTGCATACGCTTAAGAGCATATTTTTTATCAAGTAATTTACGACTACTTACTGCATCAACTACAATAAACACTTCATAGTTTTCAGCCAATAAATCAAGTGCCGTTTGTAACACACAAACATGAGCTTCAATACCAATGAGTACTAACTGTTTTTTATTAAGTGCTTCTAGGGGACGCTTAAAATTAGCTTCCTTGGCGCAAGAAAAATCTACTTTCTCTACTATCTGAGATTGGGAAGTAATATCAAGCAGCGACTTTAGCGTAGGACCTAACCCACGCGGATATTGTTCGCTTATAAGGCAGGGTACAGTTAGCTCATTGGCTAGGCGCAATAGCCATTCACAATGATTTATTAATGATTCTGACTCCGCAATAAGTGGTATGAGCTTTTCTTGCATATCTATTAACAATAAACAAGAATCATTTCTCCTAAGTAACATGCTCCCCTCTCCTTACTATTTAAATCTTTAATTAAAATAAAGATTACTATCAAATAAGTTTTATAACATATTTTTTCATCGCTGAAAGCCTATAAGCTTAGGTCTTACGCAGGTAAAAAACTTATACCTTAAAAATGCATAAATGCTGTGCGGCCTTTAGCTGGTTAAATGCAGTAATTATAATCCAGGCCTTAGACCAAATGGCGCTGCCTCAAGGCTTTTTGACTCACTCTACGTCCCGTGGCTTGTCCGAGGGATTCAGGAATCTCGGCTAAGAATTAGAGCTCTGGATCCCGTGGACAAGCCACGAGACGTAGGCTAGAAAAGTAGCACCATTAAGCCTTAGACCAGACTTCTTTCCAAACTGTCATTGATTGACAATCTCAGTCGGAAAAAGGCTGAAAAAGCGCAGTGTACATGAAGTACATGAGTATTTTGAAGATCTTTTTTCGACCGACCTTGTCAATCATTACTAGTTTGGAAAGAGGTCTACTATAACCTCAGGCTAAGCATTCAAGCTTACAGATTGAAGCAGGCAGAGGTAAGTGTACTTTATTTCCTACGTTCCGCGGTCTACCGCGGAATCCAGAACGAGAGTGAAGTTTGGGTAAACTTTAGTAAAATTGTAGTAATAGTTTTTTAACATTAAAGTTCTTTCTATTGACTTAGTGTTTAGATTTTGTTACATTGCAATAACGTTTTAACGCATTAAAACATTAACATGAAAATACATCATGCCTCTAAAAAAAATGCACATCGTTTATTAATGCAAGCTGTTGCCCTTTTAAATAATATAGAAGAGGCAAGTGCCTTCTTTAATGATTTATGTACTCCTGCCGAGCTTGAAGCCATGGCTGATCGTTTCCAAGTGGTGCCTCTATTACGCCAAGGCCTTTCTTATCGCACTATTCATGAACAAACCGGTGTTAGTGTTACAACAATTACACGTGTAGCACGTAGTTTAATGATGGGGTGTGGCGGGTATTCTTTAATTGCTGAAAGATTAAATCAATCATGACTAGACGTTTACGCTTAGCTTTACAAAAAAAAGGTCGCCTGGCGCAAGAATCACTTAATTTACTTAAGCGCTGCGGTTTACGTTATCGACTTAGAGAAAATGCGCTTTTATGCCATGTTGATAACTTTCCTATTGATTTGCTTTTTGTCCGTGATGACGATATTCCAACCTTAATTTTTGATGGGCTTTGTGATGCAGGTATCGTTGGTGAAAATGTGTTGCTTGAAGCAGCTACTACTACAAACAAGTCTAGTTATAATATTATTCTTTCTCTAGGCATTTGCCGATGTCGTTTAGCCATTGCTATACCCGAATCATTTCACTATCAAAGCCCAGGCAATTTAGATGGCAAGCGCATTGCTACAAGCTACCCTCATTTACTACAACAATATTTACAAGAAAAGCGAATCTGTGCTGATATTTTAACGTTATCAGGCTCAGTAGAAGTAGCGCCGCGAATGGGAATGGCTGATGCTATTTGTGATATTGTTTCTAGTGGTCAAACACTTGAAGATAATAAATTAATTGAGGTAGATACCGTTTTAAATAGTCAAGCAGTCTTTATTCAATCCTCACAGCCTTTTTCAGCTGAAATCAATGAATTATTTGATATGCTAAAACGACGTATTGTAGCTGTACAACAAGCTTGTGAACGTAAATATATTGTTTTTCATGCCCCAAAGTCAGCCTTAGCACGTATTTGCAAAGCTTTGCCCGGTGCGGAATCGCCTACTATTCTGCCCTTATCAGATTATCCTGATAAAGTAGCGGTTCACGTGGTTTCTAGTGAAGGTATATTTTGGAATACTCTAGAAACAATTCAATCATTAGGAGCAAGTTCAATTTTAGTCTTGCCGATTGAAAAAATGCTGGAGTAATTCATGATAAAAATTGTAGATTGGCAACAACTATCTGTAGCAGAACAAGCTAAGTTATTAACGCGGCCTAAAAAAATAACAGATATCGAAAATCAAGTAAGCGCTATTATTGCTGCGGTTCGCAAGCGTGGTGATGAAGCACTTTTAGAATTTACGTCTCAATTTGATAAATGCAATCTAAACACTTTGCAAATTTCAGAAGATAAAATCAATCAAGCTCAAATTGGACAAGAAGCCTTAGAAGCTATACAAACCGCTATAACCAATATTACAACTTATCACCAAAGCTTAGTTCCTGAACCATTAAGTATTACGACCTCTACAGGAATAAATATTCAAAGATTTTATCGACCTATTCAAAAAGTAGGTTTATACATACCAGGCGGTAACAATACTCCACTAATCTCTTCGCTGTTAATGCAGGCTATTCCTGCAAAAATTGCTGGCTGCCCAATAAGAGTTTTATGTACACCGGCTAATAATCAAGGTGAAATAAACCCTCATTTATTAGTTGCTGCTCGATTATGTGGTATTGATACTATTTATCCTCTTGGTGGTGCCCAAGCTATTGCAGCTATGGCCTATGGCACTAAGTCTATTATTAAAGTTGATAAAATTTTTGGGCCTGGAAATAGCTTTGTTACTGAAGCTAAGTCTCAAGTTGCCCTTGATGCAGAAGGAGCTGCCATTGATATGCCTGCTGGCCCTTCTGAAGTTTTAATTACCGCAGACAATAAAGCTAACCCTAATTTTGTTGCTGCTGATTTATTAGCACAAGCTGAACATGGGCAAGACTCGCAAGTGTTATTATTATGTGAGGATAAAGAATTAGCAACTCTTGTTGCACAAGCGGTAATAGAGCAATCTAGTTCATTAAAAAGACAGGCCATTATTAAACAATCCCTAACGCAAAGTGCAATCATAGTTTGTAAGCCAGAAGAGCAAGTTGCTCTGATTAATCAATATGCACCAGAACATTTAATTATCAATCGCCAAGATGCTTTAGATTGGGTAAGTCAAATTACATCTGCAGGTACAATTTTTATCGGTCCTTGGGCTGCTGAAACTCTAGGCGATTATGTAACGGGCAGCAATCATGTCTTACCAACTAATGGTTATGCGCGCAATCATAGTGGACTTAGTACTTTAGATTTTTTAAAGTCTATGACTGTACAAGACGTAAATGCTAATGGACTTAAGAAAATAGGTCAATCTGCCATAACCCTGGCTCAATTAGAAGGCTTGGATGCCCATGCCAATGCGGTCAACATCCGTTTAAAATACTTGGAGAATTAATATGTCAGTAATGGATTTAATACGCCCGGAACTAGCTCAAATGAAAGAATACAGGCCCTCTTCTGATACGCCTATTTATCGCCTACATGCTAATGAATCACCCTGGTCACCGGTAAAGTTAGAAGCAGTTGCTTTAAACCACTATCCAGATATTAATGAACAACTAGCCCTTCAAGAACAACTTGCCGCTTATTATCAAATTAATGAAGACCAGCTTGCCTTAACACGTGGCAGTGATGATGGTATTGATTTTCTTATGCGCCTGTTTTTACGCCCTGGCCAGGACAGTATACTTCAGTGCCCGCCTACTTTTCCTATGTATACTTTTTATGCTGAGCTGCAACATGCCAGTGTTATTAATTGCCCACTTAATATAAAAGATAATTTTTCTCTATCCTTAGATGAGCTTTTTGGAGCCTGGCAACCTAACTGCAAAATTATTATGCTTTGCCAGCCTAATAACCCCACGGGTAATTTGCTTCCTTTAGAGACGATAGCTACTATTTGTAAACAATTTAGTGATAAAGCAATGGTGGTTGTAGATGAGGCTTATATTGAATTTGCAGCCTCGTCTAGTGCTACCACCTTAATTAATGACTATGAAAATTTAATTGTCTTGCGCACGTTATCTAAAGCATTTGGCTTAGCAGGATTACGTTTAGGTAGTGTTATTGCTAATAAAGTTGTCATTCAAGCACTACAGAAAATTACGGCACCTTATCTTCTATCAAGTCCTGTCATTGCGCTAGCGCAACAAGCTTTACAAAAACCTGCTTGGTTAATTGAAAGCATACAGCAAATTCTTACTGAACGGGAACGCGTGAGTAGTTTTTTACAACAGCTTCCTCTAATCGAAATGGTCTATCCTAGTGAAGCAAATTTTATTTTTGTAAAAAGTAAACAAGCAAAAGCATTAATAGATTGGTTTAACCAACATAAACTTGCTATACGCCATTTTTTAAATACGCCTTTGGCAGATTTTTTACGAATTAGTATCGGCGATAAAGCCCATAACCAGATACTTATGAAGTTACTACAAGAATTTAGTCAAGAAAATTTAATTGTCTTAACCTGAGTTTTATAATGCAAAAAATAGTATTTATTGACCGCGATGGTACCTTAATTGAAGAACCTTACGACTTTCAAGTGGATTCTTTAGATAAAATCCGACTATGCCAAGATGTTATTTCTTCTTTATTGGCTCTAAAGCATGCAGGCTATCGTTTGATAATGGTAAGTAATCAAGATGGTTTAGGTACTTTAAGTTTTCCTAAAGAGCAATTTAACCGTTGTCATGATTTTATTATCCACTTATTTGCCTCTCAAGGTATCCATTTCAGTGATATTTTTATTTGTCCTCATAGAGAGCTTGATGAATGTAGTTGTCGTAAACCTAAAATTGGTTTATTAACTGAGTTTCTGCAAACAACTACTTTTAATCGTACTAATTCTTGGATGATTGGTGATCGCACTACTGACAAACAATTTGCTGATAATTTAAAAGTTAATTTTTTACCAGTATCAAGCACGCATGGTTGGAAAGACATTACCGCAACGATTTTAAGTACTAAGCGGCAAGCAACTATTGAGCGCAAAACAAACGAAACAGCTATAACGCTTACATTAATTTTGGATTCAAACAAACCAAATAATATTGAAACACCTATTGGTTTTTTTAGTCATATGTTAGAACAAATTGCTAAACATGCGGGATTATCTTTAACCCTACAAGCAAGTGGTGATGTGGAAGTTGATGATCATCACTTAATTGAAGATACAGCGATTGCGTTTGGCGAAGCATTAAGAACTGCTTTAGGTGATAAATGGGGTATCGGTCGCTATGGATTTATGTTGCCAATGGATGAAGCATTGGCTGAAGTTGCTATTGATTTAAGTGGTCGTCGATTCTGTAAGTTTGAAGGTCAATTTACTCGCGAGTTTGTTGGCGGTTTGGCTACAGAAATGGTGCCCCATTTTTTTAATTCATTAGCTGATAGCCTTGGTGCAAGTATACATATCTCTGTTAAAGGTGAAAATCATCATCATATGATTGAAGCATGCTTTAAAGGATTTGGGCGCGCTTTAAAGCAGGCCATTTTACAAATCGATAGCAGCTTACCTTCAACCAAGGGGGTTTTATGATTGCTGTTATTGATGTTAGTGGAAATAACTTGACCTCGCTAGGTAATGCTTTAAAGCAATTAGGCTATAACTATCAATTAACTCATAATGCAAAAATCATTAAGTCAGCAAGTCATGTCATTATACCCGGGGTTGGTGCTGCAAAAGCGGGTATGCAAGCTTTACATGATTACAATCTAGCTGCCGTTATTAAGGCACTTAAGCAGCCTGTCTTAGGCATTTGTTTAGGCATGCAGCTCTTACTTGATTACAGTGAAGAAGGTAATGTTGAATGTCTAGGATTGATTCCCGGTATTGCTAAGCGCCTACCACAACAGCTCGGCTATCCTGTACCTCATATGGGTTGGAATACCTTAGAGTGGGTAAATAATTCTCCACTTAAAGTAGAATTAAAGGACAATGATTACGTATATTTCGTGCACAGTTTTGCCTTATTAGATTCCACTGATACCGTGGCTTATTGCCAATACAATCTAAAATTTAGTGCCATTGTCAAGCGCGCTAATTTTTATGGTATGCAATTTCATCCTGAAAAATCCTCCACAGTGGGATTGTGCTTACTAAGAAATTTTTTATCAATGCAATTTGATGCTGCTAATGTTGGAGTTTTAAATGAAACTTATTCCTGCGATTGATTTACAACAAGGGCAATGTGTTCGTCTACGTCAAGGCAAATTTAATCAAACAACTATTTATCCTCATAATCCGCTAACTTTGGCAGAAAGTTATGTTAAACGTGGCGCAAAACACTTACATATTGTTGATTTAGATGGTGCAAAAGCAGGAAGCTTACAACAATTACCATTAATTCGCTCATTACGTTTAGCAGAATGTAGCCTACAAGTAGGTGGTGGTATCCGTGACTTAACTACAGCAAAAAAATGCGTTGAGGCAGGTATTGAGCAACTAGTATTAGGTAGTATTGCTGTTACTGATTTAGAAACTACAGAGAAGATTATTCAGCTAGTCGGTGCCACTAATATTGTTTTAGCTTTAGATGTCGTCATTGAAAATGAAATACCAAGACCCGCTATTCATGGTTGGCAGACTTTAACAGATGCTAATTTATGGGATATTGTGAGTCAATATCAACAATGGAATATTAAAAACATCTTATGCACTGATATCAGTCGCGATGGCATGTTGCAAGGGCCTAATTTTGATCTCTATCAACAAGCAGTTTTTAGGTTTCCTAATCTTGATTGGCAAGCTTCTGGCGGTATACGTGATCTAGACGATTTAACTACATTAGCTAGCTTAGGAGTAAGTGCTGCAATTCTAGGTCGAATGCTTTATCAAAATAATTCAACCTTATCATTTGAGGATATTGTATGTTAGCGAGACGAATTATTCCTTGCCTTGATGTGCGTGATAATCTTGTTGTTAAGGGAGTAAAATTTGCCAATCATAGAATTATTGGCGATATTCTAACGTTAGCTAAACGTTATTCTGATGAAGGTGCGGATGAATTAGTTTTCTATGATATCACTGCAAGCTCAAGTCATCAGCCAGTCTGCCCAAGCTGGGTTAATCGAGTGGCAGCAACAATTAATATTCCCTTTACAGTGGCCGGTGGTATTCGTAGCGTTAATCAAGCTAAATCTATTTTAAATGCTGGTGCTGATAAAATTTCAATTAATAGCCCAGCGCTAGAAAATCCTAATCTCATTAATGAATTAAGTCAGGCCTTTGGCAGTCAATGTGTTGTTGTTGGGATTGATAGTCAATGGATTGAAGATGACTTTTATGTTTTTCAGTATACCGGCAGCGTAGAAACCATGCGTAATGCCGCGCGTAAAACCCTTGAATGGGCTAGAGAAGTGCAAGATAGAGGAGCTGGCGAAATTGTTTTAAATTGTATGCAATCAGATGGTATAAAACGCGGTTATGATATTGCCCAATTACAACAACTACGTGCCCAAACTTCTGTACCTCTAATTGCTTCAGGAGGCGCTGGCAGTCAAGAAGATTTTATCGAAGTTTTTAAACAGGCAAAAGTGGATGGTGCTTTAGCTGCAAGTGTTTTTCACGATCAAGTATTAACTATTTCTACTTTAAAAGCCTATTTATCTCTGCATCAAATTGAGGTAAGACAATGATTTCTATTGATATGACTAAACTGGCTTGGGAAAAAATGGACGGTTTGCTGCCAGCCATTATTCAGCATGCTGAAAGCGGAGACGTATTAATGTTAGGCTATATGAATCAAGAAGCCCTAACCATCACTGTAGAAAGTCATGAACTTACCTTTTTTAGTCGTAGCCGCCAAGAATTATGGCGCAAAGGTGCAACTTCAGGCCATACTATGGCGGTTCAAGCTATAAGTACAGATTGTGATGGTGACAGCTTACTTATTCAAGTACTACCGCAAGGGCCTGCTTGTCATTTAGGTTTTAAAACATGTTTTCAACCATTTATTACTACTAAACTTAGTTTCTTAAACTATCTTATTGACCTTATTAATGAGCGAGCAACTAGTCAGACTCCCAATAGCTATACAACTCAATTATTACAGGCTGGCATAGCACGTTGTGCCCAAAAAGTAGGAGAAGAAGCGACTGAAGTAGTCATTGCAGCGATGAAAAATGATAAGGAGGAATTAGTCAATGAAGTCGCTGATCTCATTTATCATCTTTTAGTGCTTTTGAAAGCATGTGAAATAGATTTTTATCAAGTCGTTGATTGTTTAATAAGGCGGCATAATAAGTAAGAACCCACTTAATAACTTAAACCTAAGCTTAATGTAGCTTAAGTCTTGTCCTAACGATAGCCATACGAATGTTAGGCCAAAGTCCAACTTTAAATTACCGGCACTTTTTAAGTTCACTGGACATCTCTACGTAGGCGCATAATTGTTCGGTTATAGTTCCCTTCTCCCCGAGGGGAGAAGGGAAAGAATCTTATGCGCAGACAGGAAGCTAGTTCTAAGTGGGCACAGTATAAGCATTAAACTAGATTTCCGCCTACGCAAAAATGAGATAAAACGTGATTAGGGTTTTGGTGGTTTACCAAAATTTTCAGTAGTAATACGCTCTGATTCTTTATCATTATGTACTTGAGGATCACCTGTTAAATTAGCAATTTTCCGCTTTATCTCCGGTGGAACATTTTTCTCAAAGTGTAATTAATAGACCCTATTTGTTTTTATTTATAACAAATATCCTGTAAAATTATTACACGATAGCTACCAAGACAGCAGTTAAATAATTTCCTTCGGGAAAAGATGGCAAAGTAGGATGACAGCTTGCAGGCCCAAAGGTTCCTAATATTCGCAATTGCCTGTTCACCGCCAAAGCCTGCGCCTGTACAAGGTTTATAAATTCCTGGGTTGAAAGTGCCGCAGAACAATTACAAGTCATCAGTAAAGCGCCTGATTGCATGGCTTTAAATACTTCACGATGCAAAAAGCGGTAATAATTCTTTGCTTTTTGTAAATGCTTTTGTGAAGGAACTAATTTAGGTGGGTCAAGAACAATTAAATCATAATCCTTTGCATGACTTAAATAATCTCTTGCATCCCCTTCAATAAATTCAATATTGTTAAGCTTATTTTTGCTAGCATTTAGTTTTGCTTGCTCAATTGCTGCTGCAGAGCTATCAACAGCTACAATTTTTGTAGCACCTGCATGAGCTGCATGGAGAGCAAATCCACCAGTATAAGTGTATAAATCTAAAACTCGCTTAGCATGAGCCAATTGTGCAATTCGTTGATGATTCTCGCGTTGATCAAGAAAAAGACCTGTTTTTTGCGCTTGAGCAAAATTGACATGATAAATTATACCTGCTTCAAGAACATCAATAGCTAAATCTAATTTAAAATCATCTTCACTAACTTCCCAACCATCTTGCTTTAAAGGCTTAGGCTGTGCAAACCAGATTAATTGTTCACAATCTATAATTTTTTGAATAATAGCGCTAATTTCAGTTTTATGTGCCTCCACCCAGAAGGCTGAACTCGCGACTACTACTATTTTATTGAAGTAATCAATGGTTAAACCTGATAAACCATCGGCTTCACTATTAAATAACCTAAAGGCATTAGTTAATTCATTAGGTAAGTTAAGTGCTTTTCTAACAGCAATAGCTTGTGCTAGGCGTAGTTGTATTATATGAGTTAAGTCCACAAGCGTTGGAAGCTCCCAAGCTTGAGCTAATACACGTACTCGATATAGAGAGTATTCATTGTAAGCACCTACTCCTAGCAACTCATCATTTGAATCTAAAATATCGATTAATTGGCCAGTCTTAAGTTTACCTTTAGTTTTGCTAATAGCTTTGGGGAAAATCCAGGGATGGCCGCGTTGTATAGTATGCTGTTTTTCTGAATTAAGATAAACTGCAGGTCTCATAAGTATTTCACAAATATTAAAAGTCGGCTAATCTACACTATAGTCTTGTAGATTGAAATGGTTATTAAAAACACCAACGGATTTAAACGCCACTAGTTTGTAGATAAGGATAGCTATGCAACGGTTAACAGCCAAATCATTTGTATTTTTTTTAAATTTTTTAATTTTTAATAGCGCATTTGCAAGTCCCTGGTATACAGGCCCACTGCTTGCTCCAGCAGGACATACAATACCTAAAGGGCATACAAACCTTGAGCCTTATGCTTTTTTTACTGACAATGATGGCGTATACACTCGTCATTGGCGGCTAACGCATATACCTCATAGTGAAAGTATTGTTGGCCTTCCTGTTATTACTCAAGGTATTGCTGATAAATTTGATATTCAATATACCCTTCCCTATACCTACAATGAACAACAAGGGCGGCATTATGACCACATTAGTGATATCAGTATGATCTTAGGTTATCAAGCGCTTGAACAAGGTAAAACTAAGTGGCGACCTGATTTACGAGTTACCGTACAAGAAATATTTCCTAGTGGCAAATTTGAGGACTTAAAACCTTTTTATAAAGGTACTGACGCCTCGGGGCTTGGTAGTTATCAAACTGGGTTTAATTTAAACTTTCAACATCTTTTACAGTTAACAGAATTAAATTATCTGCGTACGCGTTTAAGTATTGGCTTTCTTACAGGCACAGATGTCAGGATACATGGCATTACAAGTTATGGTGGGGTGGCAAATACTGATGGTAAAATTAATCCAGGCAATTTATTTAATGTTGACTTAGCATGGGAGTTAAATCTTACCCAAAATTGGGTTGCTGTAATGGAAGGTTATTATGCTAGTCGCGATGGCACACGTTTTCGTGGATTTTCAGGCTCAAACTCTAATGGAACAGCTGTTAATCTTGGTCATCAAAATTTAGCAGAAATATCTTTGGCACCTGCTATCGAATATAATTTTAATCAGAATGTAGGTATTATTGGTGGTTATTGGTTTTCTATCACAGGCAAGGATGCCACTGATTTTAAATCAGTAGTTGTTGCACTCAATATCTATATTTAACGTTTAGGTCGATAAACACATAAGTTAAATAAAAATCCAATTGCTAGCTTCATAGCTAGCCCTATAGCTTATCAAAATTAATCATGTTAGCATGCCAACTTTTGTTGGAATATCATATGTGGTTTAACAATGCGCTTATCTACCATTATGACCTTAGTGAAGAAGTGGATTTCGCAGCCCTACTGGCTGAAGAACAATTAAAACCTTGTCCTCCCCATGCTCGCTTTATTTATGGCTGGCTCTCCGTTTCTGCAGATGAACTTACTCAAGAAGTAGCAGGCACTACTTTACTTTGCCTAGGTAAAACAGAACGAATTTTACCACGTGGTGTAATCAATCAAGTAGTAGCTGAACGTATTGGTCAATTAGAAACTCAAAATGGGCGAAAAATTAAGCGTTCTGAAAAAGCACAATTGGCCGAAGAAGTTGAATTTGAATTATTACCAAAATCTTTCTGTATTCAAAAGCGCTTATTAGCTTTGCTAGACACCAATTGTAAACGTTTAATTATTAACACAGCTAGTGAAAATCAAGCTTCTCAGTTAACTTCTCTCTTACGTAAAACACTACCAAAATTGCAACTTGAACCGCTTACTCATCCAGATAATTTAGCAAGCCGCTTTGCTGAATGGATTGCTAAGCCTCAAACCTTACCCTCTCCTTTTCAATTAGCCTCAGATTGCTTGTTATTTGCGTTAGATGATGAGAAAAAACGAATTAATTGCAAAGGTTATGAGTTGCCTGCAGAAGAAATTGTAACGTTAATAGCACAAGGGCTTGCAGCAGCCGAAGTATCATTGATTTGGAATGAACGTATTCAATTTACTTTAACGCATGATTTAACATTTAAGCGGCTAAAAAGTTTAGATTACCTTATTGATGAATTTAATGATATTAATCAATTAGAAGAAGATTATTTAAAACATGATGCAGCATTAACATTACTTAGTGGCGAATTACGCCAATTAGTTGATGATTTAATGAAGGCTTTAAATGATAAATCTACTTTTTCTTTAGTTAAAAGTACTAAACTTGCGACTGAAGTTAGTGAAATAGATTAATTTTTGTAAAATAAGCTTAATCTAAATACCATAAATTTTAATGAAATTAAAATATTAGCAAAATGAATCAAGCCAATTATTTTGAAAATCCTTTTAAAGGAATACCATTATCAGAGCAGGTAACTAATCCTAACATTATAGTAGGTCGTCATAGTTATTATTCAGGTTATTACCATGGCCATTCTTTTGATGATTGTGCGAGGTATTTATTACCTGATAGAGATGATGTAGATAAATTAATTATCGGTAACTTTTGCTCTATTGGAACAGGAGTTGCTTTCATTATGGCTGGCAATCAAGGTCACAGAATGGATTGGATAAGCTCCTTTCCTTTCTATTACACCAATGATGAATATACTAAAGAAGCATTAGATGGCTTCATAGGAGCTGGCAATACTGAAATAGGTCATGATGTATGGATTGGTGGCGAAGCTATTATCATGCCTGGTGTTAAAATTGGCCATGGCGCGGTCATCGGAACCCGCGCTATTGTTACGAAAGATGTTGAGCCTTATACCATTGTCGTTGGTAACCCTGCTAAGCCAATTCGTAAACGATTTACTCAAGAGCAAATAGACATACTATTAAAAATTCAATGGTGGAATTGGCCGGATAATTTATTAGCACAAGCAATGGAACGGTTATGCTCTGCAGATATCGAAAGCTTAAAGCAATTTTGGCAACAGCATTGTGAAAATTAATAAACTTACTAACTTAGTATTTAAATTTCTAAATTTTTTAAAAACTAAGAATTTCTAAATTTAGTTCATTTAAAAATTGTTTTAAGGTACTAGGTTTACAATTAGCTCATTTTACTAATTTAATGTCACAGTCAGCCAATTCTAAGGACGTACAGGATAAAAATGTTTAAAGCGTTGCAAGGTGTGCATCAAGGAATGACCTTATTGTATTGTATTCAGGCTCTTTCAACTTTCTCTTATGCAGTTCTTTACTCGTCTCTTTCCCTTTACATTACTAAACAGCTTGGTTTTAGTGATTTAATTTGTAATAGCATCGTTGGTTTATTTTTAGGTTTTAATTACATCTTACATTTATTAGGGGGATTTATAGGCGGTCGTTATTTAAGTAACCGCTGCTTATTTTTAATAACAACTGTTATACAAACCATTGGTATTAGTTTTTTAGCTAGTGCAAATCAAGCTTACTTTTTTATAGGCTTAAGTTTATTTCTCATTGGCTGCGGACTCAATAGCACTTGTTATAATAATATCTTAACTGAACGATTTCAGGGTGAAGATAATCAAAGAGATAAAGCTTTTTTCTTAAGTTACGCTGCAATGAATATAGGTTTTTTTGCCGGCTATATTATCAGTGGTTTTTATGACTATTCTAATCAATATCAGCAATTATTTTATATTGCAATTACTACTAATGTTTTAACTCTAATCTTTATAGGTTTTTCTTGGGCACAAATTGCTGATAAAAATACCCTTTTATCTGCACAAAAAGATCCTCTACAAAGATATTTAAAAAATAGCTTAGGGATGGTAATAACTTTGACTTTACTCCCATTTCTAATTACATGCTTTAACTCATCAGACTTTAGTAATAGTTTAGTAGTAGTGATAAGTATCATTATGCTTATTATTATTTTAATACTCGGGCAACAACAAAAAATTAAGGAGAATAAACAAAAAATTCATGCTTATTTAATTCTTACTGTTTCATCAATCTTATTTTGGATGATTTATTATACCGGCCCTATGGGTGTAACATTATTTATCAAAAACAATGTTAACCGACACTTATTTGGCTATGAATTAGCGACCCAATGGATTTTAAATATTAATGCTATTGTTATTATAATAGGCGCTCCACTAATGTCATCGTTACTTATGAAGTTGCGCTCAGCTAAATTTACTGTATCTGTTACAAATCAATTTATTTGGTCATTTATTATTTTATCATTTTCATTTTTTGCTCTTGCATTTAGTATAAAATACGCCAATAACCAAGGTTACGCTGATATTAATTGGATAATATTACACTACATTACACAAGCTCTATCAGAGTTGCTTATTGGACCTATAGGTTACGCTATGATTGGGAAAATTGTTCCCATTAAATTACAAGGTTTACTTATGGGTACATGGATGATGGTCTCAGGTGTAGCTTCATCATTATCACATTATTTTTCTAATCTCATGGTAAAAACTTCATCTATTGATCCACTTGTCACGAATTCGGATTATTTCTCTGTCTTTAATCAGTTAGGATCATGGGCATTATTAGGTGCTGTTTGTCTTTATTTTATATCTAGAAAAATTAAAAAATTTCTTGATAAACCTAATAAAAATGTTGAGTTTAAAGCTATTGCTTTAACTTAAACCTTAAATATTTTCACTTTAAGCTTGAACCTACCTAAAGTAGTAAAAATATATTTAATTAAAATTATTCTTTATTAAATTAATAACTTAAAATCCTACTTATTATCTATTCCGGTAATCATTAATTTTAAAAACTCTTCACATAAATTAAATCTTTGCAGTTTATTATTAATATGTTCTTAAATAACTCAGCTTTACAATTTGCATTAACATTTTCGAAGTAAAAATACTAATTTTTTATTCCTTTTGGATATGGTCCAATATATAGCGTCATCACTAAATTTTAAGCAAGACTCATATGAATCAGAATAATAAATATAGCTTATCGAATATCAATTGTTCTATTAATAAACTTAAAAGAAAATCAAAAAAATTTACTAAAGATCCACTACCTAATTTTTTAATTTGGTTAAAAGAACAGATAAATTCTGAAGATAAACGATTTAGCTTACATAATCAAAAACTTATACTTTATAAATTATCCGAATGTAATTTCGAACTTATTTTTATTTTACCTGAAGTACTTGAAATATATTACCAACTAACAGGTGTTGCTGTAGAAATAATGAAAACCGAACTTAAAAAAGCGTTAAAAATCACCCATGCTTATACGATTCTTAAAGAAGGAAAAATTATTGAAGTATTTCCTTGTAAAAAATACTTTTAATATAAAGAGTTCTTCTTGGTTTATCTCACATTATTAGTAAAATGCTTTAAAATAACCCTACTTAGTTCTAATTAAACTTTATACATTCAAAACTTAAAGCAATTTTGGCAACAGCATTGTGAAAGCAGAACGGTTTAATCTTTGTAAGCTTTTAATTTAATATTTGAATGAAATTTTTAATCTACAGTATTGATGATTAACTTAGAGATTTAATTATTACAAAATTAATAGATTTACTTAAAAGCAGTAAACTTAAATACTGCTTTTTTTATAAACTAAATTCTTTTTAGGTTAAGAATCAACAAAATTAACAACTTCAAACTAAGGAATACTAAACCATTTGTAGCTGTTTCTTATCTAGATAAGCTACAATGTTTTCGCGCAGGTGAAACTCATGATAAGTGAAATTATACTTATTAGAAAAAAAACCACTAACATAGAGCAAACGATTTACATTATCACGCCCTATATTATAAGCGACTAGATTATTTGTTATTTTTGTATCAAGATCACGAGAATATATTAAGTAATTATCAAAACTATCACACTTCTCTAAGAAGGAAACAATTTTTCTATGTCCAGTATTGCCAGAATTACTAGCAATCCTTTTCATTTCTTGAAAATGATAATTTTTAACTAAAAAATCCTGTACCTCATTTTTCGCCTGCATAAGTTTTTTCCTTAAAATAAGTCATTAATATTAAATGAAAAATTAACAAACTTAATTTAGAGGTAAATGCTTGAGATTGCAATAATGGCTATTCATGAGTTATTTACTTAATTAAAATGTTTCTACTATAGGGTTATAGGGTCTAAGAATTCTAGGAGTAATGATTTAAAATGAAAATCTCATTACATAGTATATCTATGAATGATATAAGTTTAAGAAGCCAATAGGAAAAATATTAAGCATTTGAGTAATTAGATGGGTTGCGAATCAAACAGCTTTTCATCTTAAATAACCAAATCACTTTCAATTACTTAAAATCAAAATCAGCATTATTTGCTTGGTTAGTAAATGGCTGCTTCTCGTGTAGTTTAAATAAATTGGGTTGATAGTTCTTATTATTAGCATCAACTAAAGAAACCTCCTTTTTAAATTCCCTATCTACAATCTGTACTTTAGATCGCTTACTAATTCTTTGTTCAGCAGGCTCATCAAATGCGTCGTCATATAATGAATCATCTTCCATTGTATCGTACCTGTGTTTTTTACGAGCTTTTAAAATATTATCACCTAGGCGAAGCAAATCCCGAAAAGTTGGTTTAGGTGTTAAATGCTCTTCAGCTGCTTTTGTAGTGACTATTTCATAGGCATTTACTAATTTTGCAGCCGTTTTCTCATCTAATCTCTTATTACCTAATACATCTTGCATTTCTTCACTGCCGTAGGGAGGTAATTCTGTTTTAATGAGTCGTCTAGATAGTGCTGTACTAGGCGCTTTGCGTCCTGCCATCGTTACCGGATTTTGTGTACCAATGACCAAAAATCCTGGCCGTAGAGGACGCTCTTTCTTTTCATTGTATCCCATCAACAAATCGTTGAGTAACCGCTCCATCATTGGTGAGCTGTTTATTTCATCAATTACCACTACCGCCCCTTCATTAAAGGCTCGATCAAGTAGCAATTTTTTCTCCTCTAACGATAAACTCACAGGCATTCTGTAGAAAGGCTTTTCTGGTAAAGGCTTGTTTAAATCGCGATTAAAATGAACCTCTTCATAACCTCGGGAACGTAAGCCTAAGATTACTAGCTCACTTTTACCAATACCTGGTTCGCCTTCTAGAATTAATCCACCTAACCCACCATAACGTTGTGCATCATTAATAGCGCTATTTTGTCGATATTCTCTTAATGCTAATAAGTCATTAATTTGATTAAAAATACTTACTCGTGAAGGGGTTATTAAAAAATCTTCCTGTAACCTTAGATTATCTTGTTGGAAAATAGGAGCAAAGGGTTTAAAGCGCTCATCAAATTCCGCTTTAAGGCGCTCAGGCACATTACCAGCAACCACTTGATATGCATAATTTCTAGTCGCCATAACGGCTATAACAGGATTTAGACTTTTCTGTTGTTGCAAATAGGATAAGACTAATAACGCCATCATTTGCACTTCTCTAGGTGAAATGAGCACTTCATCTGTAGAGCACTCAGCTAAAAAAGAATAAACTTCTAATAGCTCTTGACTAATGTCTTGAACAAGGTTTTTTGGTAAATAATCTGCAAAAACTGGCTTTATAATATATTCATAAATAAATTCTTGTGGCAAAGGTTCAAAGACAACAGCACAACCATGCTCAGTAAAAAGCGAAGCTAGATGTCTTTCATCACCATAATTTAACGGGTTACCAGCAAAAACAACTTTATGATCTTTGGTTAAGGTATGTACTACACCATCAATAAGAATAGTTGGTGGGTCATAGAATAACCCTTCGAATTCACTAAACTGTCTTTGGCTTAAATTAGCTTCATCAATAAATAATATTTTTCGTTTATTAGGCGTTTTATCTTTCGCCCAAGCCAAAATATTTGCCTCACTTTGATAAAGAGTATCGTTATTATTATTTAAATTTTTTTCTACAAAAGTAGATTTACCAACCCCTGTTAAACCCGCTAAAAAAACATAGGGGCTATAAGATAAAACCTGATTAACTTCATTTAGACGTTTCTGATTAAATGCATTTGCAATAGCAAAACTGTTATTAATATTAAATTCACCTAAGCTTATGCCTCCAGACAATCCTTCTAATCCATGCCAGTTTTTTTGGCTAGTTGTTACCTCAGGATGATGGCGTAGATAATTTAATCGTGCTTTTAATTGATTAAAAGATTCTGTCTCATATAAGCCTTCAATGCTCTTTAGCTCATCCTGACTAAAATGCTTAGCTAAGAGAGTGCGTTTCTCATCTGCAGTAATTCGATGCTCTTGCATGTCTAAATAGGAAAAGCAGGGCGTATCACTTATTACAATTAGTCGACCTCGCGCCGTTTTATCCTGCTGCCTTGCAAGCATTAATGGTGCTAACGCATCTATAAGAGTATCTGAAAACTTTCCTTTTAAAATAACTTGTTGGCCTTGGTCTAGAGCATTAAGGAGGGCACGCTTAGTTTGTTCAAATAGAAATCTTTGCTGTTCACTATCTACTTCCCCTCGGGTATGAATTAATAAATCGTCACTCTCACATTCAGAGATATCAATAATTAGATAAGGCTTATTATCTTTAAGTATACTTTGTAAGGTTGTACTAGAATCGCGGCTAACTAATGCCATATCCTTGCTATCTAAGTTTCTTTGCCAAAGAGGAATTATAGTCTCGCATAGCTCCTCTTTTGACGATGCCGTCTCTTCATTCAAATAACTAAGGGGACCTAATATAGTGGGAGCTCGATGTACTATTAAATTAATTTTGTATTCTTGGCAGGCGCTTAGAAAAAGAGCCCATTCATCATGAGTTAACTCTCGTGTTAAATTAACATGTAAATCAGTATTAGCATAACGCGAGAGTATGCCAGGTTGACTGTATAATTTAGAATCTTGGCAATGATACTGCCGTAAAAATTCATTCAATCGGCCAGGATTTAAAACCTCAGCACCTGAAATTAACTGATTATCTTCTACAACTTTGGCAAGCAAAGAGTGCCACTCATAGCCTTCGCGAATTCTAAACTCTAAATTCGCTGGAATACCAAATATACGACCCTCATAATTAATATAGCCACGTAATTGAGCCTGACGCCAAAAATGATTAAAATCAGCAGTAATAGGTACATTACGTAACTCGATAGGCTTTCCACTCGCTAAGGCTTTTTCTAATTCTCCTGCAACAAAATAAAGATTATCACCTTCTAGTTCCCAGCGACCTAATAAATGTGCCTTCCAATCAGGTGTGTGATAAAGATCAATAATTACTTTCTCATCTTCCATACTATATTGATTAGCGTCCACCCAAGGCAATGAAGCAATTTCAGCTACATGTGAAGCTAATTGATTAGATGATAATGTACATTGATCAACAGTATCAAAACGAGAATAAAAATCAGAGCCTTGATAACAATCAGGCTTATTACGATTGATTAATCCTATGACTAACGCTTCTTCTGGCAAAGATGTGCCATCTGCATGGCGTACGGTATCTAATAAGCCATTAAATCTTACTATATCGTCAGCATCAAAATTGTCGTAATTAACAATTAAAACAGGTGGGGGTTGACTTTTTGCATATACTTGTAAGAAATCATACAACGGGCCGCCTGGTCCTTTCGTTAAAATACCTTTATTGTCTTTAGCAGATTTTATAAACGGTGCGGAGCAAATTAAATCATCAGGGGAATTAACATAGAATACAGGGCGAGAAGTGTGTTGATAATAATATTCTAAGCTTAATTGTAAGGCCATGACATCATCCGTGCTCTCAAGCTCAATTAAGCGTTTCTTGGCCTCCTCATTTAAATAATTGATCTGCTGACAATACGCTTGCACAGATATCGCTAAAGGCTTGGCTTTTTTCCAGGTAGATAAATATTCAATATATTGAGCTACCTCTAAATCCTCTTCCGTTTCCATTACCGAAAAAGACGATTTATTCTGCCTTTTAACCTCTAATGGATTATTAGAGTCATCGATAGTTAACGTTACTGGGTACCCCCCCAAATCACAGGCTACCCATTGGTTTTCAATTTTAATTTCAACAAATGCATGGCAACGATTATCAACAATACGTACAGGTAAACTAGGGTTATATTCATCCATATAGGATTTAAAAGCTACAGCTCGGTGTCGGCACGCACCTTTTTTTTGATCAATAATTGCATTGCGGTAATCTTTACCTGTATGTAAAGTTGACTCATCTAAATCAAGCTCATCTTGACCAAACTGTTCTTTAAAATAATTAACAATAGACTTAATATGCTCAGGTAAAGTAGGGGCAAAGGACTGACTAGGGGTTTTAAGTAGAAAAGAAAGATTAACTTCTTTACCTTCAGAGCCTCGCACATAGTAAAGATTATCATACGCTGAATAGGCAATTTCTATTTTAGTATCCTGAGGGTCAATGCAATAATGAGTTATTTCATCAATAGACGATAAGGAATTTAAAGCTTGCCATTCTTTAGATAAAACAAGTTCTTGTACACCCAGGTAATAAGTTTCATTGTTACTACTAGATAGTAGCTTTTTACCAATATCAATTAATTCTGCTTGCCCTTGAAAGCAAGGTATAAAGGTAGGAAGAGGCTCAGGAGTGTACTTATTGGATAACGTAAATGCATCTTCTAGTAAACAAACATTAGGATTAACATCAACATTATGATAAACGCCTTGACGATAATAATTGATCGTTGGTTCGGGTGTTTTTGAATCTAATGGGAAGAAGATCTTCTTAAGTTTGTGCTCCTTTTCAGGATCAAAACTAGTATCAGCATCAATTTTCTTTACACGCTGTAAATTTACTGTTTGCGGCTTTATGTCATAGGCAGCAATCGAAGGAATGACTACGATGTCTTTTAATAATTTTTTTAACTCAGCATCTAACACTAATCCCTTACAATCAAGTATAAACAGACTTTTAAGATTTGGTGCCAGAGATAAGATGTTTTTTAACTGGGCCGAAGTAATAGTTAAACTGCTCAAATCAAGCACTGCTAGATTTTCTAAAGGTTCAACAAGAGGAAAGTTATTTACTAGCTGCTGACAGTACGAGAGATTAATTCTTTTAAGGCCTCGCGCTTGTCTTAATATAGTCTCTAAATCAGGTACTGAGATATTACTATTTTGTACTTCTAGCTCTTCTAAATAATGAAAATTCCCTACTAAAGTAAAGCCACAACATAACTCACAATTATTTAAATAAAGAATTTTTAACGTGATAGCCTGAGATAAAATGTTATTTAAATCAACATTGTCAATATTAAATGCTTCACCATTTAATATTAGTGTATCGAGTTGTCCAAAAGATAAGCCTATAGAAAAAAAAGGTATTAATTCACAGTTACTTAAAATTAATTTTTTTAGTTTAGAAGTTTGTTCTAATATAGCTCGTAAATCTGGGAATTCAATTAATGTGCTAGGTAGCTCAAGGCTTTCTAGCTCATGAAAATCAAGTCCTTTTGTAAAATTAAGTGGCAAAGCTTCATGATTTGTTAAACAAAGTTTTTTAAGACCTTTAGCTTGTCTTAATATCTCTAGTAAATCATCATTAAGGATATCTCCTTGCTCATCTTCTACTATATCTAGTGATTCTAAATTTTCAAAATTAACACCTTTAGAAAACCCTTCAAATAACTTATTACGCTCCAGCTTTACACTTTTTAAAGCCTTTGCCTGTTTCAGGATAGCTACTATATCTTCACCTGCAATAGATGCACTTGTCTCTAAGTTTTCCAGTTGAGAAAAATTTAAGTTATTAGTAAATTGAGGTGTTAAATTTTTACAACCAGAAATAATGAGTGATTTAAGATTTAAGGCTTGCTGCAAAATATAGCTAAAGTCATCTACTGTAATATTACTGCCACCTACTTGTAATGTTTCTAAACTTGTAAAATTAACACCTTTGGTAAAATTAGAGTTTAACTTAGTGACGTTAGTTAAATTAATTTTTTTAAGTTTAGAAAGTCTAACTAATAACGCTTGTAAGTTCTCAACACTAATAGAATCTTCATCTATTAGTGTAAATTCTTCTATATCTGATAATTCACCTATATTGAGAATTAATCCTTTGTAACTAATTTTGCCTTCTGTAAGCAATGTTTGAATACCCATGCCATCAAGCACAAGTTGCTTATATTGAATTAAAGGTTGAGTATGTGGAAATTGCGCATAAATGCTGGAAAAAATAGCATTAAACTCCGAGAACTGATCATGAATAATCGTCTTAAGCCCAGGCTTAGTTTGTTCAACTAAATCCACTATTTTAGAAGCCATATGAGTTGAAGCTATAACATCAGACGTACTTAATTGACGATCAGTTTGATTAGGATTAAGTAATAAATTTACCCAATAATCATCTAAAATATGAATTTGATCATGAACTAGTCGATGCGCTTTAACAGCAGCTTCAATAGCTTGCTCTGGAAAGACGGGGGTGACCCGATTACGAATAGCTTGATTATCTAAGCAAGATAAATTCTCTTGAGTTAACTTTTTAACTTCACCATCTTGCCATAAATAAAGATTAAATCCGTCTTTTAGTAATTTCATTAATACTTGCTGAACCGCTAAAAGCTTTTCTCCTTTTAAATGGCCTAAAGTCCAATCTGTTAATAATAATGATTTTTGCTTAAGCCCCTGTGCCAGACTTATTTTCTGCCATGCCGGTTGATTTTTTAGTAAACGGCTAACTACTAAATTCCCTGTTGGCTGATGGCTGTAGGTAATCGCCTCACGCTTATCAAGAAAATTAAAGACTCCAGGATATGACATAAATTAATTTAGTTAAAATAATAATCAATATGTAAAATTATAATACTAAATTGTTATTTTAATATTAATAGTTGTAAATAAAAAAAAATTAATTAACTACAAACATAGTTACGCCTTATATTAACTGGCTTAGCCTAGGTGAAAATTATGCATTCGGAGTATTTATTTTAGGTAAACCCTAAGAATTATATTTTTTTACCTAGCTTGATTAAGGATAAGCCTCTAACTTCTTCTTTTTTAAGAGTAATATTAATTTTAGTACTAAGGTTTGCTGTATTAATAAAAAGCTGATAACGCCCAGGAGCAAGGCCCGTGGCGTAAAATTCACCACTTTCGGTAATGGTAAGAGGAATAGTTGGCTGTAGCCAAGGTTCATCGAGATTAACGGCTAAAGTTGGGGAGGCTACTAACATAATATTTCCAGTTGTTAAGCCAGACCAAGGTACAACTCTGCCAATAAGTCCTGTATTTTTAGTATGAGGTAGCGGCTCTAAATTGATAGTAGGTATAGCTTGTATCGATTTATTTTCTAATTTAATAGTAGCTGTCTTATAACCTGCTAAGGCAAAATTAATGGTTTGACTATTAGGGTGGCCAACAAAAAAGCCATAAGGGAAAATTTTTACCTCACTTTGCACCATCTGCGGTAATTCAGGCCCTTTTACATTAATTTGGCCATAAATAATTGGAAACTGATGGGCCAATGATAAAGTATAAGCATAGTAATCTAATTTTTCGGCAAGACTTTGCTCATAATGTGTAGCTATCCAAGTTATCCAATTTTTAAATCTATAAATTACTTTTTTAGATGCTGAAAAAGCTTCAAAGTTTTTCCAATTATTATTTGCATCTCTTAAAAGATAAGCTCGAGCCAATTCAGCTTCCGATAAAGAAGGATGAAGATAATATTTGGTTATCAGTTGCTCAGCTAGTTGCGCTGCTTGTGTTTGCTGCGCTTTACTTAGACCTTTTTTATAAAAGAAAAGCAATTCTTCTTTTTGTGGGTAAGTTTTAGGTAATAATGTTGTATAGACTAGTTGCCAAGCTAGGGCATAAATTTTATCTGGTTTAACCGTAGTGCCGAAATAATAATTACGGCTTACAGACCACGCTTGATACAATAAGTAATCTTTACGCAATAACTGGCCATCTTCGTTTGGCATTGCCAATAGTGGTAATGCCAAACAATAAGTGAATAAATACCATAATCCTTTATTAATATTTTTCACAATTTATAATCATTATGCTGTGACCCCTGCAGGTAAAGTATGATAAGTTTGCTGATATACACGTAGCGCATCTGCTGCTGCCACATTTAGCCCTAATGCTTTATTGGCATTATAAAGAACAATTAAAGCTTGTTGTACACTTGAGGCTTGAGGGTAATTTTTAATTAAATAATTCGCTCGTTCAATAGCCGCAGCATATCGTTTACGCTCTAAATAATAATTTGCAGTATTGAGCTCTCGTTGTGCAAACGTATTACGTAAATAAACCATACGTTGCAACGCATTATTTTTATATTTACTTTCTGGGAAACGTTGTACCAAAACAGAAAAATCTGCATAAGCTTGCGTCTGAGTACCAGGCTCACGCCATGATTCGTCTAAAGGTAGAACATTGGCAAAGGTTCCACGATTTTGCTGAAAGTTAGCCAGCCCCTTCATGTAGTAGGCGTAATCTACATTTTTAGCACGTGGGTAAAGGTGAATATACCGCTCTGCTGTTGCTGCAGCTGACGGGTAATCTTCTTTTTGATAATAAGCATAAATTAAGTCTAATTGTGCCTTTTCAGCAAACTCACTAAAAGGATACATAGACTCTAAGGCCTCTAAGCGCTTAGTAGCAGCAGTATATTCTTTTTTAGCCATGGCATCTTGCGCTTGATCAAAAATTTGTTTAGCCGTCATTCCTTTGTAAGGCCCATTATCATCGACTTCACTTCCCCACCATGATGCACAGGAGGTGAGTAACAAAACCAACAGAGTAAGAGTCAATGCTAAAATACGTTTCATAAAAAATACCTGTAAACAGTTAATAAACTTCTTGCAAAACTTACAGTAAGCAAGTTAATTATTAGAAATTACCAGTGCGACAAATCGGAGTGTACAACAAAGTAGTTGTTGATTTAAGCTGTAATGCAATTTAATAATTAACTACTGGAGTAAGATTTTAGAAAAAATCTCATCTACAACAATTAAAACAAATTATTATACGCATCATCTGCTAATTAAAAAACTCTAATGATTAGGATTAAGATTTAATTATTGCTCTTACATAATTTCTTTAAAGAGATTATGTAAAAGCAAAGGGATTGGAGCAATGCAATAGAACTACTTCGTCAATATTATAATTAAGCTTGTTTAGTAGAATATTAGTTTAAATTTTTAGCATAAAATTCTAGTAAATACTAATTCTATTAAAATTGTTATAACGCTAATAAATTATTAACTCATAGATAGCCCAAACGTTTGTTCCTCATTACAATTACCTGTTTCTAATGACCAACCAAGTTCACCTAACTCTTTATTAATCTCCATTGTTTTGAGTATATCTACTAATTGATCTATTGTGGGTAATTGTTTATCTGCTTCAAGTACTTTTAATAGTTTCTCAATTTCCTTGATATCTAGTAATTGCATACGATTTTTTACTTCTATACAGTTAAGTGCTTGCAATAAATAAGTTGCTACTTCATTTTTTGCTTTTAATATTTGAAAAATATCATTCCAATCCCGTTTTAGATTCGGTACAGTTTTTACATACACACCATCTACATTTTTACCAATAGGATACTCTGAGCAATAAATAATTCCACGACTAAGAATAAGGTTCGTTACCGTACCTTTTTTTTCTAATGTATCAATAATTTCATTAAGTCCAAAACTTTTAGCATCTTCAAGCGCATGATCCGCTTGGTTTACACGGATATGTACATGTAGTGTTGTAGTTGGGTCTAAATAAGGCATATGAAGATATATTTTTATCTTATCTTCTGGTGTAACACCGTAAACTGTTTCAAGAGTAGATAAAATATTACGTCTTAGGGATTTTAAATAAATTAAAGACTGCTTGGGATTTTTATCTAAATCAAATAGGGATGCAAAATAAATACTTTTACTTCTAGCCTCTAATTCAGAAATTGACAACTGGCTTGATGTTCTTGGCAATTTAGAGAAAGTACCGCAATGCTCTAAACCTGCTATTTCTGATCCATATCTATAATAGTCAAATAACCGTTTCTTTTTATCCTTACAAACTATATTAGCTTCACGTATTAACCTTTTTCTGTAATCTTTAAGGACTTCTTGTGCCGCAAGATTAGAATGAAATTTTACAGGTAATGCTTCAGGATGAATATACCACGTAACCAGCGCTAAACCATTTTTTGAATTTTTTAATTGTTGTAGCGCATAACTCGGAGATACTTTCTGACAATTTAGTAAAAACTCCTTAGAATCAAGATAATCAGGATTAAGCATCAATAATGTTTTAGAATTATCATAAGGTGTATCAAAAATAGGGTATATTTGTGGCGCCAATACAAATAAAGCTCTTGCCAATGAAGGTTTACCTTGTAGAAATCGATGTACGAAACCTGGTAACCCATGGACTTTATGATAAATATCAGTTAATAACTTTGTACCTGACTCAGTAATATCGATTGCGGTACAGGTCGCTATATTATATTTAAGTCTGGTTTTTTCACTTAAAACCAATGGTCTTTTTTGCCAAGAATTTGTATAGTCAGGGCCGATAGGTGCTAAGTGTTCAGGAGAAAGTTTTTTATTAATTATTGATGATTTATCTTCTGGAAATGAAGTTTCATTAATCAATGTTTTAATAGGTGATACATCGAGTGTTTTAAGTGACCCGGGTAATTTAAATAATGTTGAAGGGAGACTTTGTATAGAGTTTCTAACTGCCATAGTAACAAAATAATAAAATAAAAGGGAATAAATCTTAGAGTCACAAGCTTAAGATTAAATTAACTCAAATAGCTTAATTTTTAATATATATGATAAAAATTTTATAGGTACAATATTAATTATAAAAATAGAAGTGTCTTAAATTTATACATAAAAAATACACGGTAAACGTAAAGTTAGAAATTATTAAAAATCATTTGCAAAGGTTTATTGGTTGTTATAGTATTCGCGGTGGAGAGATGGCAGAGTGGTCGATTGCGGCGGTCTTGAAAACCGTTGAAGGGAAACCTTCCCAGGGTTCGAATCCCTGTCTCTCCGCCAGATTGCATTTACCCATTACCTACCTATTAAACCTGCTGCCAATTTGCTTTTTGTCTAAATAATTTTTCTAAATCTGATTCAGTTTTTCTAATGGGACGACTTAGCGTAAAAATATCACGTGGTTTTTGATAATAAACACCTAAAGGCACAGGAAAGTCAGGATAATTGAGTTGCGCTAAGCGGATTGCATGCATAAAACTAGCTGGCTGATGTATATAGCTATTTTTTATTTCCGACTTATTATCAACAATTTCTAGGGTATCGCCACTAGGAATAAGGGCCCATTGCTGATTGGCACCGAATACTAATGGCTCATCTTGTTTAAGTAGTAGTGTTTTATCAGCCCGATTAGTTTTAACAGCAAAACTATCGAAAGCTCCATTATTAAAAATATTACAATCTTGATAAATTTCTACAAACGAAGCGCCTTGATGAGCATAAGCTTCTTTTAATATAGAAATTAAATGATTGGGATCTTTATCAACAGCGCGCGCCACAAAGCTAGCACCTGCTGCTAGCGCTAACAAAATGGGATTAATAGGTTCATTACTTACACCATAGGGTGAAGTTTTAGTAACTTGACCTTTTTGAGAAGTTGGGGAAAATTGCCCTTTAGTTAAACCATAAACCTGATTATTAAACAGTAAAATATTAACATTAACATTTCTTCGCAAGCAATGAATGAAGTGATTACCACCAATACTAAGCGCATCTCCATCACCGGTAATAATCCATACCGTTAAATCGTCACGCATCGCTTTAAGGCCTGTTGCAACTGCAGGTGCTCGACCATGAATGGTATGAAAACCATAAGTATTCATATAATAAGGTAGACGGCCAGCACAACCTATGCCTGAAACAAAAACGTGCTGCTCTGGTGCCAGTCCTAATTCAGGTAGTAATTTTTGTAAAGCAGCTAAAATAGCGTAATCGCCACAACCTGGGCACCAACGTACTTCAGCTTTACTTGCAAAATCCTCACGCTTGTAACTGTTGTTCATAATTAAGTTCCATTTTAATGGCTTTCATTAATGCACTAACCGTAAAGGGCTGGCCATTACACTGAGTAATTGAACGAGCATTAATTAAATATTGCCCTCGAATAATTTGGCATAGCTGTCCTGAGTTTAATTCAACAACTAAAACATTTTTATACTGGGCTAGCAACGTTCCTAATTCTTCAGGTAATGGATTTAGATAGCGTAAATGAATTAAAGCAAGGGCGAGCCCTTCTTCTTTTGCTTGTTTAATTACTGACTTAAGACTGCCATAAGTGCTGCCCCAACCAATTAGTAAAGTGCTGGCATCTGCATCACCTTCAATAATTAAAGGAGCATATTCACGACTAATACCA
This sequence comes from Legionella sp. D16C41, assembly GCF_048541585.1. Taxonomy (NCBI): domain Bacteria; kingdom Pseudomonadati; phylum Pseudomonadota; class Gammaproteobacteria; order Legionellales; family Legionellaceae; genus Legionella; species Legionella sp. D16C41. Next base: position 2,246,453 of record NZ_CP183303.1, read on the forward strand.
GCTATTTTTTTCGCCCGTAAGTTAACCATTGTTTGATGGTTGTCGGGATCATAACTTACTTTACCTTCGCTACCTTCTTTTTCAAGCCCACCTATTTGATGAATAAATCCTATACTACCGGGTATATTCCAACTACGCACAAGGTTTTCGTCACGTTCATAAGGTTTTGCAAATCGGTTAAATTCGATTTTTGGCACATCAATAGTATCTAAAGCAGGAATTTGCCATGGTTCAGCTGCATTAGCTAAATAGGCATCTAATAATACGATCACGGGAGTCATATAAGAGATAGCCATGTTAAAAGCTTGAAGAACGGTATTAAAACAATCTGCTGGCGACTGAGCTGCAATAACAGGTAGTGGTGCCTCCCCATGACGACCGTAAAGAGCTTGCCTTAAATCACTTTGCCCCATTTTAGTTGGCAGGCCGGTAGAGGCACCAGCACGCTGAATATCAATAAGAACCATAGGCAATTCAGTGACTACCGCTAAACCTAGGCTTTCACTTTTTAAATCAAGCCCTGGTCCGGAAGTACAAGTCATTGCTAGTGAACCGCCAAAGGCTGCACCAAGACAAGCGCCTATTGCTGCGATTTCATCTTCTGCTTGAAATAGCTGTACGCCATAATCAGCTAACTTAGCACATTCATGTAAAATCGCTGAGGATGGCGTAATGGGATAACCTGCTACCAGTAAAGAGGTTTGGGTTTTTACAGCCAGCGTTGCTAACGCAAGTCCAATGGCTTCAACACCAGTAATTTGCCTATATTCGCCTTTTTCACGACTAACATGGCCTAGCATAAAATGTTGGCGACTTAGCTCAAGCGTCATGGCATAATTATATCCAGCTAACAGCGTTAGCTCGTTTGCTTGAGCTATTAGAGGATTTTTCTGAAATTTTTTATGAATAAAACTAAGGCAACTTGCTGTTGGTAAATCAAATAGCCATAAGACTACACCAAGAATATAAAAGTTTTTCGTCTTTTTAGCTTGGGCATGACTTATGTCAAGTGCTTTAAGGGCCTGTAGAGTATAACTAATTAATGGCAAGCGAATAACTTGATACAGTGCTATTTTATCTTCTAGAAACTCTGCAGTTAAACCTGCCTTTTGCCAATCTTTTTCTTGAAAGCTGTCTTCGTTAATAATTAATAATCCGCCTTCTGCAAGAAAAGGCAGTGAGTTTTTTAAGGCAGCTGGATTTAAGGCGACCAAAACGTCTAACCTTTCACCCGCAGTAAAGATAGCTTCCTCTGCCATTGCAAGTTGAAAACCAGAAACACCTGAAACTGTTCCTGCAGGCGCTCTGATTTCGGCAGGAAAATCAGGTAATGTTCGAACATCACGTCCTGTTAAAGCAGCAGTAATTGTTAGCTGCTCACCTAATAATTGAACACCATCACCTGAGTCACCTGTTAAACGAATAATAATTGCGTCATTCATTGACATAGTTTCTAGCTTCCACCATAAGCTGGCGCATATGCCTTACTGCATCCTTTAAACCAGTAAAAAGCGCTCGTGCAATAATGGCATGGCCAATATTTAATTCATATAACTCAGAAATTGCTGCAATGGGCTTTACATTATGATAATTCAAACCATGACCTGCATTAACAATTAAACCAGCTTTTGCAGCATGTTTTGCAGCAATTTTCACCCGCTCTAACTCTTCACTTTGTTGTGTCGGTGTTGAAGCATCCGCATAGGCACCCGTATGAATTTCAATAACCGGTGCTCCAGTTGCCACAGCCGCTTCAATCTGCTTAATCTCTGGATCAATAAATAAAGAAACTTCACTTCCAATTTGTTTTAATCGTTTTACAGCTTGCGTAATTATATCAAAATTACCTACAACATCTAATCCGCCTTCAGTTGTTAATTCAGCTCGCTTTTCAGGCACAAAACACGCATGCTCAGGTAATATTTCTTCAGCAAAAGCAAGCATAGTATCAGTCACAGCTAGCTCTAAATTCATCCTAGTTTGTAATACTTGCTTAATTAGCCGTACATCGCGTGCTTGAATATGGCGTAAGTCTTCACGCATATGTAGAGTAATTCCATCAGCGCCAGCCTCCTCAGCTTCAATAGCTGCTTGCACTGGATCAGGATAACGTGTGCCACGCGCTTGTCTAACTGTTGCGATATGATCAATATTAACGCCTAATAAAATTTCTTTCATACTTCTTCACCACTTAAGAAAACAACCCTTATATTATGAAGCTAATTAAGTTAAATAAGCTATGTTTTTCTTAAATTAAAAAATTAGATTTATAAAGAAATAATTATAAAAAGTATTTCGGCCAGAAAGAGAAAGAGCTTTAAATAATAAACATTTTATTAATATTAAAACTTTTTATTTTATATCTACTTTAAATAAGCTACGCGATATCAATTTTCTGCCCTCTAAAGCATGATTAATCGCTTGTCGCATAATATATTTTGCTATCTTTAACCGCTCTTTATTGTTTAATTCGCCCCTACCTATTGCTACGATGTCGCTGCCTAGTAGCCCTTCTTTAGCAGGAGCGAAACCTTGACCTGCGATAAAGATATAGTGTTTTTGTAGGTTAATTAATTCATATGAATAAGCTTCATGAGTATAAGAAAAAGCATAGCCACAAATTTCCAATAATCGATACTCAAAATGTCGAAGTATTGCCTCAATTTCTACCCGTTCAGTAGATTTAGCTAATGCCTGTAAAGTATATTCATAAACAGCATAAAAGGTTGGCTGAGATTCGGCATTATCTAATAAATAATAAATTAATTCATTAACGTAGAGGCCTGCAAATAAAGCAATTCCTTTAAGTAGTAAAGGAAGCGCCGTATTTTCAAGTTGTCGAATGTAACGCCATTGAGAATTTGCTTTCTGATTAAAAGATACCCATAGAGGCGTAAAAGGCTGTAGTAAGATTTGTTTAACTGGTAAACGGCCACCTTTATAAACACAAGTAATAATACCTTGTTCGTAGGAGTAAAAGATAACTTTTAGACTAGTGTCGCCTAAAGGTTGTTTATGAAGCAGCCAAGCATTTAAAGAGTTAATTGTCATAACCAAGTTGTTTTAAAAATCGCTCATTATCAGCCCAGCCAGACTTTACTTTGCACCAGCATTGCAGAAATACTTTTTTATCAAGTAATTTTTCAATATCTAAACGCGCCTTAGTAGCAATTTCTTTAAGTTTTTGTCCTTTTTCACCAATAATAATAGGCTTATGATTAGGTTTATCAATCATAATTAAAGCATGAATACGGATTAATTTTTCCTCTTCTTTAAATGATTCAATTTCTACCGTGATTGAGTAGGGAATTTCCTGCCCACAAAGACGAAATACTTTTTCGCGGATTAACTCAGCACATAAAAAACGAGTTGAGCGATCGGTAAATTGATCATCTGCAAATAAATGTGGCCCTTCTGGTAAAAAGTCTTTTACAGTTTGTTGTAATTCGTCAAGTTGAGTCCCTGTTTTAGCAGATAAAGGAACAATAGCGGCAAATTGGTGGTAGTGGCTTAATTTTTCTATCCACGGCAGAAGTTGATCTTTATCGGCAATTTTATCTACTTTATTAATAGCTAAGATACACGGAATGTCCGTTTTATTAATTAAATTTAAAACTGATTCATCTTCCTCTGTCCAATGCATACTATCAACCACAAATACAATAACATCGACATCACGCAAGACACTAGTTGCAGTCTTATTCATAAAGCGATTAATTGCCTTTTTTTGGCCATAATGAATACCTGGTGTATCTACATAGATAAATTGATAATCACCAAGCGTATGAATACCTAGAATACTATGTCTGGTGGTTTGCGGTTTACGCGAAGTAATACTTACCTTATGCTGCAAAATATGATTAAGTAAGGTTGACTTCCCTACATTAGGTTTCCCAACTAAAGCAATATAGCCACAATAACTTGTCATTTACTTCCAACTATGTTTATTTTTAAAACATTTTAACATGGATTTAAGGCTTGGTTAAGAATAAAATGTTGACTATAAAAATGAGTAAGAGATTACCTAATAGCCTCTTAAAGAGCTTGTCATTTCAGCGCAGACGGAAATCTATCTTAATACTCGTACTGAACCTATCTAGAAATAGAAATAGATTCCCGCTTAAGCGAGAATGACAAAGTTATTATTAAGTTGATCATCTCCCTTCTCACCGAAAGGCTGGCTTAAATTAAGGAGTAAATGAGCATTGGAGAAAACCTTGCAACATAGCAATCGCGTAAAATAAACAGGTTATGTAAGAAGTCTATTAAAGTTCAATTATTAACAATTATTTTTTTGCTATTCTCAAGCTCCGCTAAAATATACTCAATATATTCGCTTAAACTACATTTGCGCTGCAATAAAGGACTATAATAACGACTTAAATAAATACAAACGAAATAAAAAAGCTCTGTAAATGTGCGTTTTCTTAGGGGTAAAGAAAAATAATTATCGTCTTTTGTTAATCCCCAACCTGCATAAAATGGTAGACCATAACAACATACCTCTTTATTAAGGAGTAAACCCCAAAACCCTATTACTGAGTTAACCACATAAAGCTTGTCTACTTGGCGTATTAAAGTATAGAGGTCATAATCGCTATTGATAAAATAAATATTATTATTTTGCTTTAAGTAAGTATTTAAAGTAGCTCGATTTAAATAGGTTTTGCCTTTTTTAAGAGGGTGAGGGGCTTTTATTAAAATATCGTAATCAGGGTGAAATTGTATGGCTTGCTCAATAACTTTATTGAAGGCTATTTTTTTTATTTCATCACTATTTTCAACATATTCATCAATAAGCAATATTTTAGGCCGCCCATTCTGGGTAATAATTGCTTGCTTCACTACCGATTTTGATAGCGAGAGCAAACCATTAGCAATAAGTTTATTGATACAATTTTGAGCTTCTTCTTCTTGTGATTTCGTTAATTTAAGGTTGCTATTTAAAAAATCTCTTAAACGAGTTGGTTGATTCGTTGCATCATAAAATGCAATATCATCAACAATAATTGATGTCCACTTTTCGCCATAGCTAATTAGGCCAGGCGCAATATAAATTTTTGGTAAATGTTTTACAGCACTTGGTAATGATTGAGTCTCTTGCTGCACACTACACACTACCTCAGCCCACGGAATAAAACGACGTTTATTAAACGTAATTAAATTTTTAATATTTAACAGCTCAGTAATAGAAGAAAATTGATTTTCTTCTTTAGGAAAATAAGCGAAATCAATAGGCGGCCCTTCATCATGTAAAATTCGCTTAGTTGCTAATGATATGGGCTTTATGGGTGAGGCTATAATTTTATCAAGAAAATGAATAATACGATTAGTTGCCTGGCCATCAAAACCATTTAAAGAAAAGGATTTAATTGCCCAATTAGTTGGCTTAGGCTTAGTAAATTTTTTATCCTCTAACCAAGTATCAAGGATAGATGTAAGCTCTTCTTGCTTAAAAACACATTTAATTCCTGCCTGTTGCCAATCTTCAACAAAATCAAAGTATTTAACTGATAAAGCTCGCTTACCCATTAATAAGGCTTCAAATAACATGGTACTATTAATCGATACAATTATATCAGCATGATAAATGGCTTCTTCAGGTTCAAAACAATAGTTTGGGCTAGGTGCATCAACCAAGACGCTAGTTTCTTGCATTTGTGCAAAGAATTTTTTATCACCGATTAAATACCCCGTAGGCGGACAGCGCAATACAAATTCACAATTTTTTTGTAGGCAATAATCAATTAATTGTGTAATGATTGAACGTTGTGCATGTAGCGCTATTCTATGATTAACTTGAAAATCTAACGTTTGCGCAGCGAATAAAATAATAGCTTTGTTTTCATTAAAATTAGCACGCTTACAAAATTCATTACGCGATAATCGTGGCTGGTAATGGTAATAGCGATCTAGTTTAGGCGCGCCAACAATTTGAACACGTTCTAGTGGATAACCACGATTAGTAAAAATATCCTTTTGTAATTGTCCCCAACACAACACATAATCACATAAAGGTGTATTAATACCCGTGACAGGATGTAAATAATATTTATCACGATTAAAAAAAACTGATTCGTGGGGAATAAGAATAGTTTGAATATTTAATTGTTGACACACTCTAATGACTTGACGTTGCAACAAACCATAATCAAAAGTAAAAACCACACCAGCTATATCTGCTGCAACAGGTTGCAACCAATTTAATAAAATTCTCTCTAAGGTTTGCTGATGATATTGTGCAAAAAAAATGATTTTTTTCCGGGCTTTTATGGTTTTAGTATCAGCAAAAATAGGCAATGGTAAGATACTGAAATGAGGAGTTGCCGAGTGATTTAATTGCTCAAGTAGTTTATTAGTTAAAGCCTCTATCCAAGGCAAATAAAGATAGCACGGTTGCTGCTTACATAAGTTAATAAAATTATTCGTAGGCTTAGCGTAAATTAAGTTTATTCTGCCAATTAATTGAATTCTAATTCGTTTACTAAGATACTTTATCAATCGAGTATATGTTTTTAACAAGGGTAAGGAAACAATAAGTTTTAAAGTCTTTTGTAATAAATCACCTTCTCTCAACAACAGGCTATATTTAGTATATTTTGCACGAAAATTCAACCTTTCATCAAGATTCAAGGTACCTCCTAATCGATTACAGTCCTTTTACAATAGACGTCTAACTTACTTTATGAGTTAACGTAATACTCTTAAGCTATTTTAATATTTCAAAATTACTCAGTATAAATTTACCTTAAATCGCGGCAGCTACCTTGGCTGCTAAGGCTAATTGATAAAGAATAGAAGTCATCATTCCGGTAACTTTAATTCCATTTTCAGTCTGTTTAGGCAAGACCACAAGTTGATCGCCACCCTGTAAACCTACCTGCGCTGAACGCCAATTATTTTTAACTAGTTGAAGTTGCCCATTTTGTCGTATTAAAAGCAATTCGGATTGATTAGCGGTTTTTTGAAAACCGCCCGCTGCCTGAATGTAATCGATCAGTCGGTACTTAGGATTAACTGTCAATGAAATAGAGTTGACTACATCGCCAGTGATAATAACTACAGATGAATAAACTGGAATATTAATAACATCATTATTTTGTAATAAAATGCTGTCCCAATGCGAGCGTGGTCCTAAAACAACTTGCCCTTTAGTTTGAATTTGTTTAGCTTCTTGAACAAATTTAGTGATAAGCTCTGAACGTGCAGCTTGCATTTTAGCATCATCACCAGTTAGCGTCTCTCCAGTCATAGTTTGTCGTTGTAAACGTGCAAGATTAGCATCTAGCGCATCTTTTTGTTGTTTAGCAATCGATTCACGAAATAATTGTACGTTATCTAAGTTTGCATTAGCTGCCAGAGGCAGTTTTTTTAGAAACTGCCCTAAGGTTGTGCCTTGCCGAACCACATACTGATGTGGCCCTTTGACCTCTCCTTTAACGGTAATTAAAGTTTGCTGAATTTCTTTATCAGCTATAAAGGTAATACGATCGCCTGCCTTAATTCGTGCAGGTTTAGAAGAATGAATTGATTCATATAAAAAAGTAGGCCGCATCCCTTGATTGCGCTGAATGCGCACATAAGTTGCCGTTGGTTCAACGTTAGCTAGAGATATTAATTGGGATAAAGGAATATCTTGATCTAAAAGTTCATACTGATAGGGGCTTTTAACATTGCCTGCAACAGAAATAATATATTTTTGTGCGTTAACAAAAATAGTATCCCCTTGATGCAATTGAAACGAGTTAATATTTCCCTGTAAGAGAAAATCATATAAATCTATATGTTTTAACTGCTTGCCATGACGTAAGACCACAATGTCGCGAAAGCTCCCTTCTGTTAAATTAATACCATCGGCTGCACACAGAAAATAGATTACTGAATCAGATGATAAGCCATCATACAAACCTGGTGAATTAACAAATCCTGCTACATAGACTTGTACCGGCTGAGCTGTGACTAAATCGGCATAAATATTGACACCCTTTTTAAAACTTTTCTTCACATGCTGCTGGATAACTGCATTAATATGTTGATTTTCTACTCCCTCAACTTTAACTGGTCCTACCTCTGGAATAAAAATATTTCCTTGACTATCTACAGATATTTTTTGAGAAAATTGATAAGCTCCCCAAAGTTGTACATTAACCTCATCACCCACTGCTAAGCGATATTGGGGATTAAAAAAGCGCGCTTGATGCACGCGTTCACACTGTTTACCAAATAAATTGCGGCCAAAAATGGGAAGTTTTTGATTTAAAACATCACCGATATGAGTTGTTGTCTTTAAATGAATATTACTTTCTTCGTCATCGGCCAAATTATTGTTTTTATCATTACTTAAAGTTGAAAGATTAGTAGCTGATAAAGTCGCTGTTTGTCTGGCTTGTTCAAAGGAATATTGTTGAATTTGCTCGATTGATGCAGAACTATCTTTATTAATAATTCTCTCAGCAAAAATTAGCTTAGGTAAGAACAGAAATAAAAAAAGCTGAGTCCATGTTAGATAATGCAACTTAAATAAATATCCCTATTAAAGATTTATAAAGCTAAGTATGTGTTAAGCACAGACAAATGGGATGTTAAGAGATTTGCAGATAATCTGCAAGCAATCTTTTATAAATTCCTTGCTATTGATTAGCCAATATAGAAATAATTCGCTTTATAGCCGGATGCTAATGAAGGATAACTATGCCGAATTCACACCTTCTAAATAATAATATTTATAGGGAAATCTTGTTACAAGTACAGCCGTTGAGCCACGGTGTAGGAACTTCTTTTATAGGTTCGATTAATAGCCCACAAGCAGGCGCTGTTATTTTTGGTTATTATAATATTGATTATCGCCTACCTGGTGGCGATTACTTACGAATTATTGCCAACCATAACAAATCAATTCCGCAAATTTTACTTTTCACACATGACCCTGAAAAATTAAAAAATCTTCCTGGCAAGCGTCCTGCCTCCCTGACCGCTGATTGTATAAGGCACGTCAATGATTATTTAATTCGTTCAGATTGTTATCCTAAACCTCGTCAACAACATCAAGAAAAAAAATATTTTTTAGCTAAACAATGTCTTTATGCTTTATCCACATTACTTGAAGAGGAACGCCAACTATTAAGTCATGACTGGGCGGGACAAGAAAAGTTACGCACTAAAATTATTTCTCTTATTGAGCAATGTCGTGATCAAAATAGACTGTTAGCAAATAACCCACTTGTTTCGGAAGGTTATTTAGGAAATATACTCTATAAAGCCAAACAAAGTGCACAATATTATCAGTTTAACCGAGTTTTCCCTGTCTCAAGATTAGATCAATTAGATTTTACAGCTATAAGTAATAATGCACACGTTAATCAATCACCGTGTTTCGTTTGGGATAGTGAAATTCACATTAAGCAAGATGAAGAGGATTTAAATAATACATTACGTGTTATTTGCACTCTTTACGATTTTGAACTACCTCTTTCTCTTATTAATCTACCTACCAATAGATTTGCACGCTTAAGTGCCTTTTTTCATAAAATTTATCAAGAAAGTAAACATTTAACTAACCATTTGGCTAAAAAAACTCAACCTGTTCATGAGAAACAAACATGGACCCGCAGTGATGGGTTGACATTGACAACCATTAAACCTAATTACCGTTTTGTAGGCATAAATCAAAAAGGCTACCCCACGTTAGGAGAATTAATTAAGCAAGTTACTAAGCTAGACAAACCAGGTGATATAACTCAATCTATAAAAGACGCTTATGATATTTTAACTACCCAATCAAATGGCAGTTGGGTCAATATACCTGAAAAAAAGCAAGCTATTATTCGCATTAATAATAGCTATACCATTTTGCATTATTTTAAAGAAAAAGACTTATTTTATCCTAAACCAAGTGGGGAAGATTTATTTAAATTAAGTCAATTAACGAAGAGCCATCTCTTTTTACCCGATAAGATTAATTTGCAATTAAAAGCTTTTCTCTCTCGAGTTCCACAATTTTTTAAATATATTTTTCAGAACTTATATTTATTTTTGCGGCGAGATTTATATCAGGATTTTACAAAGTATATTCATGACGAACACATTACTACACAGCCAGAACGGCCGGTGCTTGAAAAACCAATTTTTTTAAAATCAATTACTGAGATTATGATTGGTCATGGTTTGTTACAAAATGGTCAATCTTTAGAAGAATTTATTCAACACCATATTACCACACACCATTATATCATTGTTAAAGAAGAACATATTCCTAACTTAACATTCTATACCAATCCTTTTCATAAAATCTTAAATGTGGCACGTCATTTTGGCATGTTCTTTATTAATAAAAGTGAGGAAAATCCTTTAATAGGAACCTTAGCCATGCTTGCCTACCTTTATGGTGGCGGCGCTATAATCGCTCCTGAAGCTTTAAAAGCCCTGCTAGTTAAACTACATTTAAAAGGTTTAATTGCCGGTATTGAGCCAACCCAAAAACTAGGCCGCTGGATGAATCATGGTACGCTTTCTGAAGCAATTTCAGCAGCAGTGATCTATTGGCAAAGCATAATTACCGCTGGGGATTTAGATCAATTTTTCATTCAAGCCATTCATACCCTACGTGATAATCCTGCTGAAATTGCAATTATCTTAGCACTCGCCATGGGCTTAGGTTATGGTTTGTGTAAAGCTATTCCTGTCTTGCAAAAAGAAATGGGGCCGCATCCTGAGCTTAATTATTTAGCTCTAGGGGCTAAAGGTGGCGCCGCTATTTATGATACCGTCATGCATCCAGGCGATGACTGGCTATTAGGTAGTATTAAATGGTTTTTTAAAGGGCTAGCAACGATTGGTAAAATTCTTTTTAGCCCATTTATAGAAGCTCATTATTACGGTTATCAAGGATTTTTAATTGGTAGTAAAAAAAGTGGCCGTTTAGCTGTCTTATTTTTAAAACAAGCGGGTGTTGCCATATTAGATCTATTGCTGTCTATAGCAACTATTCCTTTGTTAGAAATAGGCTCTCTATTAATTCATGTTCCCTTCCGTGGGATAACCAATCTTTTAAGCCGTACATTAGGATTGTTGGGCTCTATTGAATCTATTGCTCAGACTTTTATTGCTTTTGCTAAACGCAAAACAAGCTCAAACTATTTGACAGGTTTTCGCATAACCCCTCTCTATGGTTACACCAATCCTCTAGCCACATACAGTAATAATAAGTACTTAAATCTTTTATTAAATAGCTTTTGGATAATTTCACTACCTATAATACAAACCATAAAGAATTTTATTTGTTTACCTTTAATAGATAGTTTAACTCTTCTTATACGTCTAGCCTTAACTGTTTTTAATCCCCTTAGTCGAGGCTTATTTTATTGTGTAGGATTAAGTCTTTTAGCTATTGGCTCAGTTTGGGATGATACAATAGGCCCGCTATGTCGGTTAGGCGCCAATACCATTACATCAAGTAGTAATTGGCTTGAAAGACAATTTGGCTACCTTAAGCAATTTTTACTAGCCAAAATTCAAGTCTGTCGCCAATATTTATATCATCAAGCTTTTCATAAAGAAGATGAAAAAAATTTTCAACTATTTAAAAATAGTGATTATTTTCTGGAAAAACCTATTCGTCTAGATCAACTTGAGCATGCAGCATCCGGTAATAGTTACCGCTTTCTTAATCTACTTCTAAACACCATTTCTGCTGAATCAAGCTTGCCTAAATCTTCTAATTTAGAAGGAACTCAGCAAGCTGCTTTATTTACGAAACAAAAAGAGTCGCAGAAACAAACATTTACCTTAAACGACAATCGATTAAGCATTTAATTTAAAATTAATTTACTTTTATCACTTGCAGTATGGATAACAAGAGCCTAATGTTATTTATTACCGGATTAATTTTTAAATAGTTTAGATAAAAAAAGATGTTATTATGAAGAAAGAAGTGGTTTAGTGCCTAGTTTAATAGTCCTAATTCAGATAGGCAAAGCCAAAATTGATATATTTGTGCTCAATAAGGCTTTTATAAGAACAGCAATTTAGGTATAATTAAAATAGATAAAAAGTGAGTTTTGTTATGAACATTAAATTAATGCCTCTTCTTGCTAACTCCTTAATAAACAGGCTTAAAGGTAGAGCAGAAGATTCTCAACACATAGATCTGGATGATTTAAATTTATCATCCTCGGCTGATGTGTCTGATATATCTGCTAGTTCCAAAAAGCTTATAGCAGCAGCATTAATTGAAGAGTTTGAGCGCGAATTAGGCCAATTTGGCTTAAAAACTGCAGAAGATGTAGAAAAATTTTTAGAAAAGACTCCCGCGGGCGAACGAGTTCGTGAATATATAATAGAAGAATTTATTAAAAAGATTGAGGAACAAAAGCAATTAAAACAAGAAATTATGGAAGAAGAGTTCTTTCGTAATCGCCTAATAGCTTACCTACTCATGAAGCTTGCTCGTGCAGAAGATAGAGAAGAATACATAAAAAGAATTAACGATTATGTGCAAGAGCAAATTGAGAAAATTTTACATCATCAAGATGCACAGAAACTTCTTAAACCTGAAGAAAAAGAAGAATTGACTGGTTTACTAGAAGTAACTGAAAAACTTGAAAAAGAAGTGCAAGATGAATTAAATGACAAATTTGCTGAAAAAGACAAAATCCAGCAAGAATTTATCAAGATTAATGAATATGAAGAAACTATTGAAAAACGCTATACGGCGCTTAATTCCGGTGTCGATAAACTTGATAAGGTAGACACCGACTTAGCAAAACTTCAAGATGAAGAAAAAATTAAAACGGAGATTAATAATCAAATTGAAGACATTAAGGCAAAATTAGATGCGCAAGTTCAAGAGATAGATGCTTTAGTAGCTGATGGTAAAGATAAACAGGCAATGGATTTGTTACATCATCATAATAATCTCCATTTGCAAGCAGCCGGATTAAAAGACATGCTTGCTGTTTATAGTGGTGAAAAGAAATATTATGATGAAAATGATGAGGAAGTAAGTTCCTTTAAAGATGCAGCTTATGTTCACAAACCTGATCAAAAAATCATTGTGCATGATGGCAAATCTTATTTAGTTAATAACGGCGTTAATGATATTAATAAACTATCTGATAAAGAGAGACGTGAAGCTCATGCAAAGTATCAAGACTCGGTAGCTATTAAGAACCTTGTTAAAAGTAATCAAAAAGCTGAAAGAGAATTTCATGGTAAAAGATTACAAAATAATACTGAAAGAAGTCACAGCATTGATCAAGAAATTACTCAATTAAAGAACAAACTCGAACACCTACAAGCGACTAAAGCTAGTATTCAAGCAGAGCTTAAAAAACCTAATCATGATTTAGGTAAAGCACAACGAATGGAAAATTCAAGGCCTACTATCTCTAGTGGTTCTCCACTTCAGTTACAAAGCTTTTTGGTAAGAGCACTAGATAGAGAGCTACGGGCTGAACAAGCGCAACAAGCCCGAGCGCAAACTGTTACTACCCCACAAAATATTTCTACACCTAAAGTATTTTAGCTGGTAACATTTATCTGTTAAGCCAAGGCCGAACCTTAAAAGCAAACATACTTGCTTTGAATTTTTAAACAATTAATAATTGTAGCCTTAATGTATTTGTAATTAAGGCACTCCTTTTCAAAATTGTCCTAATTAGCCAGCGCAGTTTTGCTGAAAAATTTACCTACTTACTCTAATTAATCTCTACATTTACTCCTGGAGCTATTAACTGACTAAGTTTTACTATGTCCCAATTGGTTAAGCGAATACAACCATGACTAGTTGATCGCCCAATAGTTTCAGACTCGTTAGTACCATGAATTCCAATACCTTTTTTGTTTAAACTCATCCATACTACGCCCACAGGATTATTAGCACCAGGCGGAAGATTATAATAGTTGGCACTACGCTTACCTTTTAACAGCATTTCTTTGTCATATCTAAACCAGGGAAGATAAATAATACTCTTAATTTTCCATGTTCCTTTAGGAGCAGGTAACTCTTTAGATCCTGGCGTTATAGGAAAAAAAGCAATAATTTTATTATTATCTAAAACCAGGAGAATTTTTGCTTGCGTATTTATTTTAATAACTCTATTTTTTAATGATTGATTACTTTTATAAAGTACTTTTTGGGTGAGATTCTCAATAAGAAAAGGTGTAACATTGGGAACTCTTAATTTATCATTTACTTTTAAAGTATTGAGGTTAGTATTTGGATTTAGCTTCTTTAAAAAATTTCTATCAGTATGAAATCGCTCAGCAATAAATTCAGCAAAATTTGCGTAAAGTAATTTTTTCTGTTTGGCCTGCATGCTTATTTTTTCAGGAACAGAGCCTATATAGTTTTTATCACCAATTTTTATTGTATAGAAAGTATATGGTGAAGATGGCACTATTGCCTGAAGCAGTTTAGAGGTACAACAGTAGGACGATTTTTGGCTAAATTTATTCTGATTATCATCTTTTAAGCTGAAATTAGATTCATTAGAAAAAAAGAGTGGATTAAGCCGCAAAAAAGTATAAGGTGTAGGGGATATTACTTCTTCTAGGGGGTTAGATAATTTATAATATTGCAGTGCTTGTTGAAAAAACTTACCATTTTTTCCATCGATCTTGCCTGGACTAAAATTTTTTTCATCTAAAAAAATTTGTTGTTGTATTAGTTTATCTTTAGTATGTTCAAAAGCTTGCGCATACCCATTTAAGCAGTAGAAAAAAACTCCAAGAAGAAGGGCAGACTTTCTCATAAATATAACTTCTACTTAAAATATAAATATAGCATACTGAATAATAGTAAGTTTAATTTTTAAACAGCCTCTTTCCCGTAAAACCTAAAAGAAGACAAAATAATTAAGGTTTAAACCATTACCAATAATCTATGCATAAGATACTTGCTAAGAAGCGTTAAGTCTTCTACCATAAGTGCATTGCTGTTTGTTTATGAAGGGTATAATGACTGATAAATTATTTAACACACAAACAATTATTGTCACATTGGATGTAGATGCCTTACTTTTCAATAGGCTTCAACAGGTAGCCCAAGCCGGCTTTTCAGCTGTTGAAATTAATACACATGATGAGACATTACTTAAATCTATTTTGCAGCAATTCCCAAAGTTACGAATTGGAGCTTCCAATATTACGGATACTCAGCAATTGGAAAATTGTTATCAAGCTGGTGTACACTTTGCCTCTAGTCCTGGTTTTTTACCTGCTATAGCACAAACAGCCGCTATTTATTCAATAAATTATTTACCAGGCGTTGCGACTATTTCTGAGGCTATGCAAGTTATGGCGCTAGGGTATCATCAAGTTCGCCCCTACCCTTCTACTTTATCATTTTGCGCTTTATTAAATAAATGCTTACCTATGCTACGTTTATTTCCCACTGAAGTAGAATGGGATGAAGCTGAGCATTATTTATCTCTACCCTCAGTTGATGCAGTGAGTATTTTAAATCCAGAAGTAACTCAATTAAGCACGCTGTCTACAGCTATTTTTGCTTAAATCAATTAATAAGAAGAACGCGCCAATACAAATGGCGCTATCTGCAATATTAAATACTGGCCAGTAGAAATTCTTATAGTAGACTTGAATAAAATCAACAACATACCCAACGATCGCTCGGTCGTAAAGATTTCCGATTGCACCGCCTAAAATTAAGCTAATTCCTACTAACTGTAACTTTAAGTGCTTAGGCGTTCGTAAAAGCCATACTAAAAGAATAGCACTCATTAATAAACTAAAGAGTGCAAATAACCATCGTTGCCAGCCACCAGCATTACTTAGAAAACTGAAAGCAGCACCCGTATTATAAGCTAAGGTAAAATTGAGCATTGGCATTAGCGGCTCTGGCTGATAAGGCATTAATTGTGTAGCAGCCCAAAACTTAGTGAGCTGATCAATAATAACTACTATTAAGCTTAAAAATAACCAGGGCCATTTTCTCATGCGAAATATCTAACCTCATCTTTGTTAGTTATATTGTTTGTACAACGACCACATAAATCAGGATACTCTGGATTTAAACCAATGTCATCTACTCGATGCCAACAACGCGCACATTTTTCATAGGCACTTGCTTTAACCTCAATCGCTAAATCAAAATTAGAGTTTAGAGTAAGTTCAGTTGGCTTACTCTCTAGTGGTTTAACCTGAGCTGCAGAGGTAATTAATAAAAAGCGTAACTCCTCACCTAACTTAGCTAATTTTGACGCTAACTCCGGTCCTGCATATAAAGTAACTTCAGCAGCCAAAGCAGAGCCAATGACACCTTGTTGACGCTTAGCTTCAAGTGCTTTATTAACTTCATCGCGCACAGCTTGTAACAGTTGCCAAAAGTTCATATCAATATCTTTAAGCTCAGGCCAAGCAGTATACCAAGTTTGTAAAAAAACAGATTCACTAGCACTTTGCGGAATAAATTGCCATATTTCTTCAGCCGTAAATGATAAGATAGGTGCAAGCCAACGAACAAGAGCCTGAATAATATGATACATCGCTGTTTGGCAAGAACGACGCGCAAAACTATTTTTAGGTGTTGTATATTGCCTATCTTTAATCACATCTAAATAGAAGCTACCCATATCAACCGCACAAAAGTTATGAATTTTTTGATAAATAACATGAAAATTATACTGCTGATAAGCTGCTAAAATTTCGTCTTGTAATAGTTGTGTCCGTTTTATTGCCCATCTATCCAAAGCAACTAATTGCTCTTCTGATAGCAAATGAATTTCAGGTTCAAAATCAACTAAGTTTGCTAGTAGAAATCGCGCTGTATTGCGAATACGTCGATAAGCATCACTGGTTCTTTTAATAATTTCTTCAGAGATGCTCACTTCATTGCGATAATCAGTTGATGAAACCCATAATCGTAGCACGTCAGCACCATATTGATTAATGAGTTTATCTAAAGAAACATAATTACCTTTCGATTTGGAAAGCTTTTTACCTTCCGCGTCTACTGTATATCCATGAGTCAATACTGTTTTATAGGGCGCTTGATCATACATAGCAACCGCTGTCGTTAAAGAAGAATTAAACCATCCGCGATGCTGATCAGAGCCTTCAAAGTATACATCAGCTGGAAAGCCTAATGTCGTATCTTGCATTAGCACACTATAATGAGAAACACCTGAATCGAACCAAACATCTAGCGTATCATTTAGCTTATCATATTCTTTTGCATCTTCACCGATAAGCTCTTCTGCTTGTAATGCAAACCAAGCCTCAATTCCCTCTTCTTCAACTCGCTTTGCCACTTGCTCAATTAATTCAAGCGTATTTGGATGTAGCTGTCGGGTTACTTTATGTACAAATAAGGGAATAGGGGTACCCCAAGCTCTTTGCCTAGATATACACCAATCAGGGCGGTTCTCAACCATATTACTAATACGAGGTTTACCCCACTCTGGAACCCAATTAACCTTATCAATCTCTTTTACAATCATCTGTCTTAAATTATTTTTATCCATAGAGATAAACCACTGCGGGGTAGCTAAAAAGATCATTGGGGTTTTATGGCGCCAGCAGTGTGGGTAACTATGTAAAATTGATTCTTTATGGAGCAACACATTATTTTCAGCAAGTAACTCTATTATTTTTTCATTGGCTTTTAATACTGGCATACCGGCAAAATATTGCACTGTATCGTTATAACAACCATTACCTAAAACAGGGTTAATTAATGGTAAATTAAAAATTTGACCAACTGTGTAATCCTCGACGCCATGAGCCGGCGCTGTATGAACGCACCCGGTACCTGAATCAGTCGTTACATGTTCGCCGGTAATAATAGGCACAAGCCGTTGATAAAAAGGGTGTTTTAATAGTATTTTAATAAAACTTTCGCCTGGCAACTTACCACAAACTTTATAGTCAGCAAGCTTATAACGATTCATAACTTGCTCAACTAAATCTTCAACAATTAAAAAATAATTTTCGCCAGCATCAATTAAATTGTAATTTAATTTAGGGTTTAAGGTAACTGCTTCGTTCGCTGGCAAAGTCCAGGGCGTGGTGGTCCAAATAGGAACAATTACAGGCTTAACTGATAAATCTTGTGCAAATAAACTAATAATATCGTTAGGTTCCTTTGCATAAAAAGCAACATCTATAGAAGGCGAAGTTTTATCTTCATAATCAACTTCTGCTTCTGCTAGGGCAGATCCACAATCAATACACCAGTGGACGGGCTTAAATCCCTGCTGTAAATGACCATTTTCAATTATTTTACCAAGCGAGCGAATAATTCCAGCTTCATAGTTATAATTGTAAGTTGCATAAGGATTTTCCCAGTCGCCAAAAACACCTAATCGTTTAAATTCTTCACGTTGTATATTAATTTGACTTGCAGCATATTCACGACATTTTAAACGAAACTCTTTAGCATCTACCTTTACGCCTGCTTTACCTATTTTTTTCTCAACATTTAACTCAATTGGTAAACCATGGCAGTCCCAACCAGGAACAAAAGGTGCATCAAAGCCACTCATTGTTTTTGCTTTAACAATAATATCCTTTAAAATTTTATTTAACGCGTGGCCGCAATGCAGATGGCCATTGGCATAGGGTGGCCCATCATGAAGGATAAAACGCTTGTCTTGAGCGCGTGCTTCTCTAATTTTTTGATATAGATCAGTTGAGTACCATGTTTCTAAAACTTGTGGCTCACGGTGAGCAAGATTGGCTTTCATTGGAAAAGCGGTATAAGGTAAATTTAAGGTATCTTTATAATCTGCCATTCTATTGTTACTCTATACAAATTAAAACTGAATATTATTTATACGTAATAGATCGCCTAATGGTATAAACTTAAGAATTTTATTCCCTTCGCAAAAAAAGATATTCTGCTGTTTGGGCGTAGGAAAATCTATTTTAGTCCATGCGCGGTGTCTAACTAGAAATAGCGTTCTCTCACACGGAATAACAGCAGCATTCTTTTAAGTTAGCACCTTTAATAGAGCACCTCTACTTATTAAAAGGTTTTTATTTAAGCGCAATGCATGAAAATCATACTTTAAAATGCTTATGGAGAATACTACCCTTCTATTTCCTAAGAATAATTTTAGCTTAAACTACATTCTAAGTAAGTTTTCCACCACAATTCAAAATATCTATTGATCTACCAAATTTATACAATTAAATCACTAAAATAACCTTTTGCTGCAACCACATCCTTTCGTATTTGATTTATAAGCTTTTCAATAGATGAAAATTTTGCCTCATCGCGCAATTTATGCATAAAAATAACTTTTAGCATTTCACCGTATAAATTACCACTAAAATCAAGTAAATGTACTTCGAGCACATTGCGGTTACCATCTACAGTTGGTCTACATCCTATATTAGCAACGCCGTTAGATATGCAGCCATTACTATGTTCAACTTGCACGCAAAAAACGCCGTTTAAAGGTAACGTTAAGCGATGCAATTTTAAATTTGCGGTAGGAATACCCCATTGGCGACCTCTCTTTTGCCCTTCGACAACACGGCCACAGATACTATAAGGTCTACCTAATAAAGCTTGCGCACTATTTAATTGTCCCTCAGCTAATAAACCTCTTACTTTAGTCGAACTTATGCGCTGGTCATTTAATAAATAATTCGAAAAAATATCAAGCTTACAATTAGCCTCTTTAGCTAGCTCAGCCAGTAAATTTACATCACCTTGTCGATTTTGACCAAAACGAAAGTCCTCCCCCACTAGTAAATACTTTGCTTGCAATGCAGAAAAGAAATAGTGTGAAGCAAAATCAGCTGGCTGCATATTTGCTAATGCATAATTAAATTTTATACAACAAACATAATCAATTTGTAATTTTTTTAAGTTCTCTATTTTTTCTCTTAAATCAGTTAGTCGTGCTGGAGCCTTACTCCTATAAAAAAACTCACCAGGCTGTGGTTCAAAAATTAGCACTACTGTTGGGAGCTTAAATTCTAAGGCCTGTGCTTTTAATTGCATTAGCAAAGCTTGATGCCCTAGATGCACACCATCAAAATTTCCTATAGTTACTACTGTTCCGGCTTTAAAGTCTGGCAGTAAGCTTACACCGCGCAACAAATTCATATTGTCATTAATGCTTAAAAATTAAATTATAACTAGTTTGTAATTAGGCGATAGTTACTTAAGATTCTAACGAATATTAAGATTTATTATATATCGCGTTCTTACTCATAGACTGTTATTAGCCCAGCTTTACTTTATTTAGAGTAGTCTAGGTTCGACAGCCAAAACCCTTATTAGGGTTTCTACTGCCGAATGTAGCTATCTTATTTATCTGTTTTAAGGCCTGTCATCAATTTCGCGACGCTGCGCTGGAAGAAAATCCTTTCTATCTAAACCCATGCCGACTGCTAAAGCACCAGCTACATAAATAGAAGAATAAGTTCCAATAATAATACCTATTATTAATGCTAGCGCAAAACCACGAATAGTTTCACCACCATAAACAAACAATGCGACAACAACAAATAAGGTCAACAGTGAAGTCATGATAGTTCTTGATAAAGTCTGATTAATAGAAATATTCATAATTTCTAATGGCTCAGCCCGCCGAATTTTAACAAAATTTTCTCTGACTCTATCGAAAACGACTATCGTATCATTAAGTGAATAACCAATGACTGCTAATAAGCCTGCGAGTGCTTTTAGATCGAATTCAATATTAAACATAGCAAATATACCTAATATTAATACTGGATCATGGATTAATGCGACGGCCGAGCTAACAGCTAGTCGGTATTCAAAACGCATAGCTATATAAATCATTGTAGCTAATAAAGAAACAATAATAGCTAAAGCACCCTTAGTAGCTAACTCTTCCCCTACCTGCGGGCCAACGAAATCTACTCGCTGCTTAATTGCTCCTGCCGGCAGTGCATTCATTACCTTATCAACTAAGATACTTTGCTCTTGATTGATTCTTGGAGCAATACTAATTAATACATCCTTAGAAGTACCATAACTAATTACTTGCGCTTCTTTAAACCCAGCTTTATAAAGATTATCGCGAATCACCGCTAAATCCGCCGCATTAGGAAAAGAAACTTCAATTTGCGTGCCGCCAGTAAAATCAAGCCCCCACTTCAGCCCATTAATTAGTAAGGCACTAATCGAGATAACAAAAATTAGGGCAGAAAATATAGCTGTCCACTTTCTTGCCCCCATAAAATCTATTTTTGAATTTGGATTAAAAAATTCCATCTATTACTCGCCTTAAATACCTATAGATAATTTTTTTACGTTTCGCCTGCCATAATACCAGTTCACTATAGCCCGCGTATAAGTAATACTTGTTAACATAGAAGTTAATAAACCTAGCGATAAAATAACCGCAAAGCCACGTACAGGACCAGTTCCAATAGCAAATAACACGATACCGACAATTAATGTTGTCAC
Organism: Legionella sp. D16C41; assembly: GCF_048541585.1. NCBI lineage: Bacteria > Pseudomonadati > Pseudomonadota > Gammaproteobacteria > Legionellales > Legionellaceae > Legionella > Legionella sp. D16C41. The sequence goes on from NZ_CP183303.1 coordinate 2,267,859, forward strand.
ATTAGCATCGATAATGGTTGAAAAAGCGCGATCATAACCGGCATAAATTGCAGCTTGAGGCGACATACCATGACGCAACTCTTCGCGGATACGCTCATAAATCAAAACGTTTGCATCAACTGCCATACCTACTGTTAATACAAAGCCTGCTATACCTGGTAAGGTAAGTGTGGTACCAATAATTGATAAAAGCGCACTTAATAAAATAAGATTTAAAAATAAACCAATGTTAGCGACCAAACCAAAAAAACGATAATAAATTAACATTAGTACTAGTATTAAACCCATACCAACTTCTAAAGAAACAATACCACGGCGGATATTTTCTTTACCTAGAGAAGGCCCGACTGTGCGCTCTTCAACAGGGTAGATAACTGCAGGTAATGCACCGGCACGAAGTAATAACGCTAAATTACTAGCTTCTTTAGTATCTGCAAGACCTGTGATTTGGAAGTTATTTCCTAACGCATTTTGAATAACAGGGGCACTAATAACGCGCTCTTCACGATGAGAAACTCGCTTTTCCACGCCATTGACAGTTTGCATGTTTGTTTTTGTTTCCACAAAAACAATTGCCATCCTTTTACCAATATTTTCACGCGTTATTTTGGTAAATAAACTCTCACCGCCACCGCCAAGCTGTACTTGTACTGCTGGTGAGGCAGACTGTTGATCAAAGCTTGAGACAGCACTAGTAATAGAGTCCCCACTTAGCACTACCTGTTTTTTTAACAAAATTGGGCGGCCATCCATCATATAAAGTTTACTATTTACAGGAACAGCGCCAGTTTGCTTAGCAATTTGCGGATCATTTTCCTGATCTACTAAATGAAATTCTAATGTTGCGGTACCACCTAAAATTTGTTTAGCGCGTGCGGCATCTTGAATACCTGGTAAATCAACCGCAATACGTGTAGCTCCTTGTTGCTGTACAACAGCTTCACCCACACCAAGCTCATTTACTCGATTACGTAAAATACTCATGGTTTGTTCAATAGTATTTTGCCTTATTGAATTAAGTTCAGCTGGTGATAAAGCTAGATTAAGCGTATTGGTTTCTTTAGATTTGTTAAGCACTATGCCAGGCAAATTAGTTTTAATTTCAAGTGCTGCATCATCAATAGCTTCTGGCGTACGAAAAATAATATTGATCCCTTTATCAGGAAAATAACGAATACCTGCATACCGTATTCCTTTTTCTCGTAAATCCTGGCCAATATTCTTCATTAAACCTTCATAGCGTCGATTAATTAAACTATCCACATCGACTTCAAGCAGAAAATGCACACCACCCCGTAAATCGAGGCCTTGCTTCATAGGTTCAGCACCTATTCGACTAAACCAACTGGGAGTAGCAGGCGCTAGATTTAATGCAATCGTATAACCTTGACCTAGGCCTCTTTTAAGAACATCTTGAGCTAATAACTGGGTGTCGGTTGACGAAAATCTTATTTCGACACTCTCGTTACCTACTGATAGTGAATTGTAATTTATTTTTGCATCAGTAAGCAGTGTTGCAACTTGTTCTTTGAGCTGCTCAACGTCTATAGTTGTTTGTGAAGATATCTGAATAGCCGGATCTTCACTATATAGATTAGGTACAGCGTAAAGCAGGCCAACTACTGCAATAATAACTAACGCTATGTTTTTCCAAAACGGATATTTGTTTTGCATCATAAGTCTAGTCCCTACCAACTTAAAGGGCTTTAATCGTACCTTTAGGTAATACTGAAACAACAGCATTACGTTGAATATTAATTTCCACACCCTCAGTAACACTGATTTTAATAAATTGTTCTTCGATGTTAACTACTTTTGCTACTATGCCACCAGAAGTTACAATTTCATCGCCTTTTTTTAAACTACTTATTAAATCGCGGTGTTCTTTTGCTCTTTTATTGTTTGGCCTTATTATCATAAAGTAAAATAAGACAAAAATAGCAATCAACATAACCAATGGAAATGCTCCTTCTGTCTGGCCTGCACTAGGCCCTGTTGCAGCTGCAGCTATCGCATCATTGATAAAAAAACTCATACCGATCTCCTCAAATTTGCCATTAGAGTCCTTTCCAAATTATTCATGACAATACAGTCAGTCTAATAAAGAAATAAAAAACGCAGTGTACATGAAATACCTAAGCGTTTTGAAGTTCTTTTCGCTGAGATTAATTATCAACAATTTAGAAAGAACTCTATTGTATCTTTACCCTATATAGTAAGGCAGGACAAGAATGCGGACATCATAGCGATATTTTAAGCTCTCGTAAATGAGCATCTACCTTTAATTTTGATTAATAAAATAATTTTGACAATAATGAATATTATGCTGGATTAAATAACGTTGGGCTAAGAGAGGCGTTTGTTGAAGTAAATGGTGTAGATAAGCGCGCGTTAGTTGCTTAAGACAAGTTTGGCACTGACAATTCTTGGCAAGAGCTTGGTAATCCCGCTGAAATTCTTGGCTTAAAATATTTAATTTTTCCTGGTTTGCATAAAATATTCCTGCCATTGCATCTGAAGCAGGTCTATCTGCCTGGATGTTATAATTATTTTTAAAAAGAGTTTGCATCGCTCCAAAATCAAAATCGCCAATTAGATAAACGCTATGTTTTAGGCGTTGCAAATTGATATAAAAATTATCAAACGGTTGTGCAGTATAGATAATATAATAACCAGCAACTTTTTGGTCATCTGTTAATTCGTCTTGATGAAGGTAAAGCTCAATTTCGGCAGATATAGAGTGCCAAAAATCATCAAAATATTTAAGACTCCCTGGTGGAAGAAGTACTTTATTAGGTTTAAGCTGGTTGATTAGTAATGCTACCGCCGGTACAGTAATTTCAATAAGCTGACCATCATAAACAGAACGAATGTGATAAATACCTTCCTTCGTTGAGGTTAACATCGTTGCATCTAAGACAATTTCACCAGGCCACGTAATATAATTAGTTAAGTGAGCCAACTTTTTAAGTATCGTCAAACCTGGTTTTATCAATAACTCTTCTAAATTATAGGAAATAGTCTGGACACCTGCTTCTTGCCAATTGGCAAAAGTAAGCGAGCTACCCGCATGACTTGATAGTGTAGGAATTAATTGGCCAAAAACATACTGCATTTTAATAATCCATTCTATAGTAATAAACAGGCATCACCATAACTAAAAAAACGATAACGTTTTGTAATAGCCTCTTTATATAAAGCCATAGCTTGGTTATAACCAATAAAGGCTGATACTAACATCAATAGAGTTGATTCAGGCAGATGAAAATTGGTAATTAAACCATCACAAAGTTTAAAGGTATAGCCAGGATAGATAAAAATATCTGTTTCTTGTCTACCTGCTTTTAAACTGCCCTCACAGGCTGCGCTTTCTAAACTACGCATGGAGGTTGTCCCTACAGCAATTACCCGTCCACCTTGTAATTTAGTTTGTTTTACTAAGTCACATAGTAAATCACTAATAATATATTGTTCTTTATGCATTTTATGCTCGATGATTTTATCACAACGAACTGGCCTAAATGTTCCAGCTCCTACATGTAAAGTACAATAACCAATCTTTATTCCTTTTTCCTGTAATTGAGTTAATAAGTATTCATCAAAATGCAGACCGGCTGTAGGAGCTGCTACAGAACCTTTATGTTTAGCATAAACAGTCTGATAACGCTCTTTATCTTTAAGTTCATCAGGTCGAGTAATATATGGCGGAAGCGGGATGTGACCAATTTCTGCAAGCATAGTGTCAAGATCACTTTCAACATAGCATTGATATAAGTCATCATTTTTAGCAATAATTTTTACTTGCCAGCCAGCATTAAGAAAAATAAGCATACCAGCCCGCGGCGCTTTGCTAGCTTTAATATGAGCAAGAAAATGATGATCATCTTGAATGCGCTCAATCAAAAACTCAACTCTACCGCCTGTTTCTTTTACACCAAAAAAACGAGCTGGAATTACTCTTGTATCATTCATTACTAAAAGATCGCCAGGCTCTAATAAGTCAGGCAATTGATTAAATTGCGAATGCTGATAAGTATCCTCCTGACGCTTATAATATAGTAAACGCGAATCGCGACGATTTTCTAAAGGGTGTTGAGCAATAAGCTCTTCAGGCAAATCGAAATAAAAATCTTGCTTATTCATTAACCAACCTGTAAATCATATTGGCCGTATTATAACTTGGTCTTTACGACTTATCATCCTATATATGATTTAAAGTACAGCTAAGTTTGTATAATTTAAAATCTATTCTTTAGCTAAATAGATTTTAAACTCTGGATTTGCTTGTATGAATCATCCGTTTCATGTTTAGCTTAGGATTCACTAATTAATAAAATAATCTCAACTTTAGACTTAACATTAATTATCGATGCTGGATTCCGCGAATAAATCGCGGAACGTAGGCGGTGGATAAAATTCTGTGTTTATTTCTAATTACCTCTTTATCTCAACCCCATATCTCACGACTTTCCAACCCTACGTTCCACGACTTTCTAACTCTACGTCCCATGACTTTCTAACACTACGTCCCACGACTTTCCAACTCTACGTCCCGTGACTTGTTCGCGGAACCCAGTAAGTTGCCACAGGCCTTTAACTTGCCAGAAATTTATGAAAGACAGAAGACAAAAACTAGGGATAGCCCCTTAAGAGTACAATAAAGCGACTATAAATAGTTAAGCGGTATTGCTATAATAACTTGATTATTATTTAGTATTAATTTTATGTTATCTTTGCGCCAACTTACCCTTTCTCAGGGAAATAAAGTTCTACTTAAACAAACCTCATTAGCCTTACATGAGAAACAAAAGATTGGTCTTGTAGGAAATAATGGATGTGGTAAGTCAAGTCTTTTTAGTTTAATTTTAGGCCAAATTTCTGCTGATGAAGGAGAGTGTCAGCTTAATCCTCAACTGCGTATTAGTCATCTCTCACAACAATTACCTGACAGCGAAGAAATTGCCCTTGATTTTGTTTTAGCTGGTGATGAAGCTTATTCTCTTTTACAACAACGTTTAAAGGAAGCAGAACAAGCTAAAAATGATGCACAAATAGTAGCTTGTCATGAGGAGCTCAATCAAACAGGCGGCTATAGCAAACCTGCAAAAGCAGCAGCTATTATGGATGGCCTAGGCTTTAAATTTGCTGAGCAACAGCAGCCTGTTAATAGTTTTTCAGGCGGTTGGCGCATGCGTTTAAGTTTAGCGCGTTGCCTTATGAATCCGGCTGATTTAATTTTATTAGATGAGCCAACCAATCACTTGGATATGGAAGCTATTTTCTGGCTTGAAAAATGGCTTAAGCAAAGCCCTAGTAGTATTATAGTTATTTCACATGATCGCGAATTTCTTGATGCTTTTGTTACTCATATTTTACATATTGAGCAACAAAATGTCTTTCTTTACACTGGAAACTATAGTGCATTTGAACAGTTACGTGCTCAAAAACTTATCTTACAACAAGCAACTTATGCAAAACAACAAGATAAAATTAATCATTTGATGTCTTTTGTTACTCGCTTTCGTGCTAAAGCGACTAAAGCAAAACAAGCACAAAGTCGACTCAAGATGATTGAGAAAATGGAAACTGTTGCGCAAGCTCAAATGGACTCACCTTTTTCCTATGAGTTTTTCCCTGGCCCTAAAGCTGGTTCGTCTCTTTTACGTTGTGAGCAAGTTAATGCAGGATATGAGGATACAGCACCTATTTTACAGCGAATTAATTTAATTATTAACCCTGGGGCAAGAATAGGCTTAGTAGGACCTAATGGTGAAGGAAAATCAACCTTAATTAAAACACTTATGGGTAACCTCAAAGCGCTTACTGGTGAAATTCAAACATCAATACACTTAAAAATCGGCTATTATGCTCAACACCAGTTGGAGGAGTTAAATCCTAAGTTAAGCCCACTGGAAACCATTCAAGAACTTTCTCCTACTGTAAGTGAGCAAACTATTCGTGATTATTTAGGTGGTTTTAATTTTATAGGAGATATGGCAGTAAACGCTATTACCTATTTTTCAGGTGGCGAAAAAGCAAGGCTCGCATTAGCTAAATTGGTATGGCAGAAACCTAACCTTCTATTACTTGATGAGCCCACTAATCACCTCGACTTAAGTATGCGCTCAGCTATAGAAATTGCCTTACAAAGTTATGAAGGTGCTTTAATCTTAATTTCGCATGATAGACATCTACTTCGTAGCGCCGTCGATGAGTATTATTTGGTCTATAACAAACAAGTACAACCTTTTAAAGGCGACTTAGATGATTATCACGCGTGGTTGGCTGATCAAACACCCACAAGAAATCAAATAGATACTACCAACAATTATAAAGAGCGTAAGGGTCTACAAAATAAATTAAAAAAAATTGAACAGCAAGTTCTTAACTATCAACAACGCTTAAATTTTTTAGAAGCACAATTAGCAGATGAAACACTTTATACTGATAGTTATTCAACAAAACTACAGACTCTTTTAAAGGAGCAAAAAGAAATTAAAAACTCCTTAAATTTAGCTGAAGAAGAATGGTTATCTGTAGCTGCACTCTTAGAATAAAGGGGCATTGTATAGGGCATTTATTTAGCTTTGCCCTTAAAAGGATAGTTAATAAAAATATAAATAACTTAATTTTTAATTCTACTACTGATTTAGCAACTTACGTTGATTGTACTACGCACCATCCGGGCTACAACTTATATGAATACTCCTGCTAAAACACCATTCTTGACTAAAAAACAAACATAAAGTATTATAAGGCGCAAATTGCATTTTTTATAATCTTTATGAAAAAATTTTTATACTTATTCTTACTCCTTTTTTCCCTTAATAGTTTCGCCCAAAACACTATTGAAGATTATCAACGTATTTTCTTACCTGTTTATACAATAGTAGGTGATTTAAAAATTGCTATTCGTGTCTTTAAAATAAATGGAACCCCCTCTTTTTTAACAGTTAATCCAAAAACTTTAGATACTGAAATTTTACCAATTGCTAGTTTAAGGCCAAGACAACTTACGCCGCAAAAAAAGAAACCGGGATATTTTACCTTTTGGAACATTGCAAGCACGCCTTATTATCAAATTTTAAATAAAAATACTGCCGAGCCATACGTTATGGAAAATCAAGGCCTTAAACATGTGGATTTAGATGAAGGTAATATTTTAACTGTAGATTTATGTCCTTCTAGTAAACCGTTTGAAGCAGATTTTTTTAAAGCCCTAGTAAAACGTGCTGATGAGCTACATAAGCCAACGCCTCTTGTTATTGCTGTATCTGGAATGTGGATAATAGGCCACCCTGATGAGTTTCAATGGCTAATATCTCAAGAAAAACAACATAAATTAGATATTACATGGGCTAATCACTCTTTCAGCCATGTTTATTATAATGACTTGCCTTATGCTGATAATTTTTTATTAAGGCCTGAGACTAATTTCGATTTAGAAATATTACAAACAGAGAAATATTTATTAGAGGCAGGAGAGATGCCTTCTATATTTTTTAGATTCCCTGGTTTGATTTCTAATCCTGCCTTAATTAAGAAACTTAAATCTTTCGGCTTAATACCTTTAGGGACCGATGCTTGGATAGCTAATCTTAAACGAAACCGCCAAGAAGTTATGCCTGGTGGAATTATTTTAGTTCATGGTAATAGCAACGAACATAAGGGAATCGTTTTAATCAAACCTTTATTAGATAAATTGGATTTTAAAAATATTAAAAACGCACTTTTATAAATTGAATGGAAGATTAAGTTTGCACAAAAAAATACAAGCATCTTTTTAAGCCTGCTGCCTAACCCTGCGTCTTGTTTAGGGACTTACATACTAAATCCTTTAGACAAGCCGCAGAACGTAAATATAGTAATAAGAATCTTTTAGTAAATTTAGTTTTTGCTTTTTACCTACAAAAAGAAGATTAAGCAGCTAGTAATTTAAATTAATTATTTTTTCAAAAAATTTAATAGTTCTTTTGCCGCCTCTTGCTCAGCCTTGCGGCGATTAGAGCCTGAGCCAACCGTACTTTTTGTAATGCCGCTAACAGTACATGCAATATAAAAAATCTGCTCGTGTTCTTCACCTTCAATTTTAATTAGATTGTATTCCGGTAGAGGTTTTTTCTTAGCTTGCAGAAATTCTTGTAATTGTGTTTTAGCATCTTTTAAATTGGTTTGTAATTCTTTATTCTCTAAGCGAGAAGCAAAGAGTTTAAGAATAAGTTTTTGGCATGCTTCCATACCACCATCCAAATAAACTGCAGCAAATACGGCTTCTAAGGCATCAGCTAAAATAGAGGCTCGACGAAAACCGCCACTTTTTAGCTCACCTTGACCTAGAAACAAGTAGTCACCTAAACCCAATTCTATTGCTATCTCAGCAAGCGTTTCTCCTTTCACCAAAAAAGCACGTAAACGGCTTAATTGACCTTCACTTTCTTGCTGAAATCGTTCAAAAAGGGCATGAGCGATAACAAAACTTAAAATAGAATCACCTAAAAATTCAAGGCGCTCATTGTTAGCATTGCCAGCACTACAGTGAGTTAAAGCTTGCTTTAAATAAGCGATATTTTTGAATTGATAATCTATTTTCCGGCAAAATCGGGATAAATCAATGGGAATCAATAGTAACCTCTTGCGACTCATTAAAGTTAAATAAAAGGCTCATATTTGCAATAAGAGGCCTTATAACATCATACTTTACTGTTACTAAAAAATGATTTTCTTGATCAGTAGGCGTAACAGCTATATTATTTTCTGGGATATCATTAATACTATTTATATAAAGTTGATTCACTAACTTTTTCTTTAAAGATTCAGCATCTGAAGCCACATCACTTTTTACATTGTTTAATGATTTAATAGAACTTTTAACTTCATAATTCTGAATATACACAGGCACTATGCGCATAATTAAAACACCAATGACAACAATAACTACTACTACAAATAAAAAACCTATGAAGGTCATTCCTTTTTGCCTACTCATCTTTATTCCTTTAATTTAAATCTAATAGATCACCCCTCATCCGACGCTTTGCGCCACCTTCTCCCCCATAGGGGCGAAGGAAAATCTGAACCGCACCGCTATACGCCTAATGAATTAATCGTCCTATCTTAGACCATCTTATACTATCAGTTTTGCCATTCCAGCTCATCCAAACTACAACTGCCTTGCCACGTAAGTATGCGTCAGAAACAAAACCCCAGTACCGACTATCAGCGCTATCATCGCGGTTATCACCCATCATAAAATACTGCCCTTCTGGTACCTCTATCTCAAAATCATAAGCGGCTACATCAGGACGCACATAAATATCATGTACTATTCCATTTAGGTTTTCTTGATACTTAGCTACTGCTTTACCTGAGCTTTCATCAATGGTTCGCTCAACAAAGGCTTGTTTCATTTCCTGACCATTTATGAATAAAACTTTATTACGATAACTAATTTTATCACCCGGAACGCCAATGACACGTTTTATGTAATCATAAGTCACATCAGGTGGCCAACGAAAAACAGCAATATCTCCTCGTTTAGGGCTACTAATAGGAATTACTTTTTTCTCAAGCACAGGAAGACGCAAGCCATAAGCAAATTTATTGACCGCTAAAAAATCACCTACTAACAAAGTAGGCTCTAAAGAGCCCGATGGTATGCGAAAAGGTTCTATCAAAAACGAGCGTAATAACAGAACAATAAAAAAAACTGGAAAAAATGAACGAGCATATTCAATAATTTTGTTAGGCTTCTGATTAGGCGCTCTTTTCTTTTCCCACAATATAATATCTAAAAGATAAATGACCCCACTTATAAGTGAGAGGATAACGAGTAACAAAGCAAAATTCATATTTATTTTCCTAATAAATTACCTAGGAAACTTAAAGTTTATCTAAGTAATAATTCAACTATTACTTTTTCTTACCTGTTTGTAATACAGCCATAAATGCTTCCTGAGGAATTTCAACATGTCCAACTTGTTTCATGCGTTTCTTCCCAGCCTTTTGTTTCTCAAGTAACTTCCGCTTACGGGTTACATCGCCACCATAGCATTTTGCTGTTACATTTTTACGTAGCGCCTTAACAGTTTGCCGAGCAATTATATGATTTCCTAAAGCCGCCTGAATAGCCACATCAAACATTTGTCTAGGTATTAATTCACGCATTTTGTCAGTTAACGCCCTACCTCGACTTTGTGCAGCGCTGCGATGAACGATCAAAGCTAGTGCATCAACTCTTTCACCATTAATGAGGACATCTAATTTGACTAAGTCAGCCTCATCAAAACGTAAAAAATTATAATCTAGGGAAGCATAGCCTCTACTTACTGATTTTAACCGGTCAAAAAAATCTGAAACGACTTCACTCATTGGCAAATCATAAGTAACAGACACTTGTCGCCCACTGTAAGTCATATTAACCTGAACACCTCGTCTTTCAACACAAAGCGTTATAATTTGCCCTAAATAATCATTAGGCACTAAAATATTTGCCCGTACGATGGGTTCATACATTAATTTAATTTGCTGAGGAGGCGGTAATTGTGAAGGATTATCAATCATTAACGTTTCATCTTTTGTAGTTACCACTTTATAAACTACAGTAGGAGCCGTTGAAATTAAATCAAGATTATATTCTCGCTCTAAGCGCTCCTGCACAATCTCCATATGGAGCATGCCTAAAAAGCCACAGCGAAAGCCAAAACCTAAAGCCTCAGAGGATTCAGGCTCATAGAATAAAGAAGCATCATTTAAACTCAATTTAGCTAATGCTTCGCGAAAGGCTTCAAAATCATCGGCACTAATAGGAAAAAGGCCTGCATAAACCTGAGGCTTAACTTTTTTAAAACCTGGAAGTGGCTCTTGCGCTTGGAATTTTTCAAGCGTTAAAGTATCACCTACTGGCGCGCCGTGAATATCTTTAATTCCGGCAACTACATAACCCACTTCACCAGCCTTTAAACACTCCATTTTAGTTCGTTTAGGCGTGAAAATTCCTACTTGATCAGCATCATAAGCACGTCCGGTAGACATCACTCGTATTTTATCACCTCGCTTTAAGGTACCATTGACAATACGCACTAAAGAAACCACACCTAAATAACTATCAAACCATGAATCAATAATTAATGCTTGCAAAGGGGTATCTGTATCACCTGTTGGCGGTGGAATATATTTAACTAAGGCTTCTAAAACATCTTCGACACCTAAACCACTTTTCGCACTTGCACGAATTGCATGATGTGCCTCAAGACCAATGATATCTTCGATTTCATTAATAACGCGTTCAGGCTCAGCTTGTGTTAAATCAATTTTATTCAATACAGGTAATACTTCTAAATTTTGCTCAATAGCTGTGTAACATACAGCTACTGTTTGTGCTTCAACACCTTGAGCGGCGTCTACAACCAAAATAGCTCCCTCACAAGCAGCAAGCGAGCGAGATACTTCATAACTAAAGTCAACATGCCCTGGAGTATCAATAAAATTAAGTAAATAGGTTTTGCCATCGCGTGCTTTATAATTTAATGAAACACATTGCGCTTTAATAGTAATGCCACGTTCACGCTCAATATCCATTGAGTCGAGGACTTGCTCAGCCATTTCTCGATCAGTTAAACCTCCACAAATTTGAATAAAGCGATCAGCTAGTGTAGATTTACCATGATCAATATGAGCAATAATTGAAAAGTTTCGGATCCGCGTTAAGTCGCTCAATTGAAAAACCTATTGTTAAAATGGTTCTATTCTAGCTTATTAATTGGCGCGCAGAAAGTAGGTTTATCAAGAGTTCGGGAAATTACACAAGTCATAATAGCTAAGTGAGCCGGAGGCTGATGATTTGTAAGTAATAAATTTAAGTTGATAGCTTAGCGCTAGGTGATAATAATACACTTATCTGTAAATTTATCGCATTTCAGGTGGTTTAGAATTTAATTCTTGTAGCTCTACCTCATATTTAGAGTTTTCTTTAAATGGTTCTAGACGTGCGAGTTTTTCCGCAATTAATTCTTCTTTAGCCTCATCCTCAAAATCACTTGACGGCTTATTAGAGTTATATTGCCTACTGATTGTTATAGCATGCTTACAGATATCCAATCTCTGAAAACCTAAAATATTTACCATTTCCTCTGTAAATTTCTTTTGCAATTCTGAAATTTCTGTATACTTAGAATCGAAGTAAATTAACGCAAGCAACTCTTCAGTTTCGGTAGCCTGACTGTTATTAATTTTGTCAATAAAGTGCTGCGCAAGCTTATAACCAGCACTATTCTCCCCCTTGTTAAAAAACCATCCAGATTTTTTCTTATCTTCTTGATATTTTGTAAGCATCTTATTTAAAGCTATACGAGCAGAATCTATATTCTTTGGCATAAAGTACCTATTAATGGGCTATATTATATAAAAATTATAGCATCTAAAGTCTATCTGCAAAAAAATAAGCATTACGACTATCTTTAACTCAAGTAGAACTAGCTTTCTAGTATTAATAGACAAATAAAGTGGTGTTTACTCATTAGAAGTCTATTGTTGTTACTAACTTTCTTGCATAAAATGACTTTTTTAAAATAAAAAGGATTGTTATGCGTTTATGGTTGCTACTTTACCTTACCCTGCTTACTTTTTTTAACGCGAGTATAAGTTATGCTGATCAGGCCTTTGTGAAACGCCCAGAAGTGCAGAAGTTTATTGATTTTATGGTTAAAACGCATCATTTTGATAAACAATACGTTGCTCAAGTTATGAATGAAGTAAAAATTCAGCCACAAATTATCGATTCTATGGAAAAGCCTTATGAAAAAAAGCCTTGGGATACTTACAAGCAGCTTTTTTTAACTCAACAAAGAATTGATGGAGGTATTGAATTTTGGCAAGCAAATCAACAAGCCTTAAATCAAGCTGAAAAAAAATACCAAGTTCCTGCCAGTGTTATTGTTGCAATAATTGGCGTTGAAACATTATATGGTAAACATCAAGGTAATTATCGTGTTCTAGATGCGCTAGCAACACTCGCCTTTAATTATCCTAAGCGTTCTGCCTTCTTTACTAAAGAGCTAACGGAATATTTATTACTCTGCCGTGAACACAATGTAGTTCCCACGCAGTATTTTGGCTCTTATGCAGGTGCTATGGGTAAACCACAATTTATGCCCAGTAGTTATCGTTATTATGCTGCGGATTTTTCAAATAATCCTAAAAAAGATTTAATGAACGATGATAATGCTGTCATTGCTAGCGTGGCTAATTACTTTCATAAGCATGGGTGGAAATTAAAGCAAGTTGTTGCGCAACCAGCTCGATTAACTAATGACCAAATTAAAGGAATTAATACTAATTACAAGCAAGCTGTGTATGCCCCTAAACAACTCCGTGCTGCGGGAATTCAGCCTTTAATAAAACTCAAAGAACCACCACCTAAAGCAGGCTTAATTGCGCTAGATACCGCTAAAGGCGCAGAATATTGGCTTACTTATCCTAATTTCTATGTTATTACGCGTTATAATAATAGCCCACAGTATGCTCTTGCTGTATACCTACTTGCACAAGAATTGCAACATAAGTGGGCCACATTAACACTTAAAAAGTCAGCCTATGTCTAAATTTAGTAAAGAGTTAACCATAATGGTTAACTCTTTTTATTAGTTTGGTGTAATAAACTATTTTTGGATATACTGCTTTTAATAAAGCAGGTTAAAAAGGATTTTGGCTTAAAACGTAGATTCTAAATATCAATCCACGTTTAAAATTTAAGAGTAATAAACAAGGATAAGTGTGTCTATTTGTTTTCTTTTTATAAAATATTTAACTAATGAAGGATGTTTAAGCTTAAGTCTTGATACGCAAGGTAACCTTGATGCGCCCTTGGCTCAACGTAGCTTTAGTGAAATTAAGCAATTAGCCACTACAAAAACTATAGTTATAGCTCCTTCGGAGCATTTTAGTTTTCATCAGGTAGAATTAGCTTGGCTGCCAGAAAAAAAGGCACGTGCAGCAATTCCTTATGCTCTAGAAGAAAAACTTGCAGAAAATGTTGAAGATTTACATTTTAGTTTTGATAAACATTATTATCAGCAAGGTCGCTATTTAGTCATAGTATGCAAAAAGAGCTATTTAGATCAATTAATTACCCAGCTTAATGATAACAATATTCAATTTAACTCTCTTACTCTTGATTGGTTTGCTTTAACTAATCAAGAGGCCTGTATTATGAATGATACCTTATTAGTTCATGATGATTACCATTTTAATGGCTTACTAACTTTAGAACTAGCAAAACTTTATTTAAATCAATTATCACCAGAATTAACAGTTTATACTTTTCAAGATGATTCACCAATAAATTTACCGCAAGCCCAATTAATTGATGAAGAGCCTTTAATATGGATTGCTAAACGTCTACAAAATCATCATATACTTAATCTTTGTCAAGGTCCTTTTAGCCATAATCCAACGGCAAGTAAAGTTAAGAGGTGGTATTATGCCGCGGCGGTCATGGCATTATTATGGTTAATTACTTTATTAACATTCAATAGCCTTAAAATTTATTCATTAAGCAAGCAGCTAAGTGCAATAGATATGCAAACTGCTACTATTTATCGCCAATTTTTTCCTCAAGCTAAACAAGTTATTAGTCCAAGATTTCGTATCGGCCAATTACTAAAAGGTCGTAATAATAATGATAATAATTTTTGGCTTCTACTTAATGATTTAACACAAGCTTTAACTGATAATAACTCAACTATTGAGCAGTTGCGTTTTCAGAATCAAATGATGCAAATCACCGTGATAAGCAACGACTTTGATGCACTTGAACGGCTACAAACTAATTTACAACAAAAACAAATTACTGTACGACAAACTCAAGCCTCTTCTAAAGAGGGCCATGTTATAGGCGTCTTGGAGCTAAGTCTATGATAAGTTATTGGCATAATTTAAATGATAGAGAAAAATGGTTAGTAGGATTAGGCGTAAGTTGTACAATTATCTACTTATTTTACTTGCTCGTTTACTCACCACTGACTGCAGCTGTTAAGGAGAGAGAAAAACAACTTAAAGAAAAGCAAGAAACATTAGCCTGGATGCAACAAGTCAGACAGCAAGTACCCAATGAGCAACACTTACAAACGCTGCCTAGTAGTAAGTTATTAACTATAATCGCCACAGAGCTAAATAATCCAAATTTTCAAAAGCTACCTTATCAACTGCAACAAACAGGCCAAGGTGATATCCAGTTATCTTTTGATTCTGTACCTTATAAGCTTTTTTTAACTTGGTTGTGGCAGTTAAATAGCCGCTATGCTTTTTCTTTAAAACAAATATTAATTGAAAAAACAAGTACGCCTGGATTAGTTAAATTAACGGTAGTTATTGCTAGTAAAACAGCTTAAAGTTATTAGTAAAAATACTTAATAGGCCTCTTGCCTAATCACTAACAGAGCTTTGGATAGAACCCCAATCTTTTACACCAGCGTTTTGTTTTAAATCAGCAGGTAAATTATTTAATGCATTTTCGGCCGCTTCCTTACTGGGATAACTACCGTATACGCCCTTGTAATAAGCTTTTCCATCACGCTGATACTTAATTTCAGCCATACGATCATTCTTAGGTGCTAAATATAATTTCTTAGCAACTTGCGCAGGCTTTTCATCATCTGCAAGCTCGATAGTATATCCTTGTGGATTTTGACTACTGACCCAACTTTTATCCCGATCTTTAGCACGCGTTGGCGAATGGTAAGCACCTACATGATAAGATTCAGGGACTTTTACTTCGCTTGTTGGTAAAGGTGAGGAACTATAATCATTATAATTTACACCTTGAGAATATATTTGCGAATAATATTTCATATCATCGTATCTATAAGAGGTATAAGTTGGTGGATAAGGTACATCGTCTGTTATATGTACACAAGAGACTAATGTACAACAACCTATATAAATAGCGAGACGATAATTCATAGCTTATTCCCCCTCTTATTTATGTGGGATTATTTTTAGACCTTTTTAGCTATATCTGTTTAATTTAAAAAAACTTTAATTTTATGGATTGTAAGACGATAAAAGTTCACATAAAGTAAATAATTTATCAATATTAATTTATCTATGTGGACTCATCGACGCTCCGGTCAAACTAACCAGCGAGGCATACACGATCATCGCGATCCTTATGAGCGAGATAGGACCCGTGTTATTCACTGTCCTGCCTTTCGTCGCTTACAACGTAAAACACAAATTTTAGGCACTGATGAAGGTGATTTTCATCGTACTCGTCTTACCCATTCGCTGGAAGTTGCATCTATTGGCCGAAGCATTGTCCGTCATTTAGTGTTAAATCATCAAGCTCTAGGCTTACCAGATTTATTTCCTAATGATGACTTGGTAAGTGTCATTTGCTTGCTGCATGATATTGGTCACCCACCGTTTGGCCATGGTGGTGAAGTAGCTTTAAATTTTATGATGCGCAATCATGGTGGTTTTGAAGGCAATGGTCAAACATTGCGCCTACTTACTAAAGTTGAAGATTCCTATGGCCCTTTTGGATTAGATTTAACGAGACGATCTTTGCTGGGCATTTTAAAGTATCCAGTGCCCAACAGTGTAGTAAAAGCGACTATTTCGCCACCTACCTATCCCAGTTTAAATAAAACAATTCGTATTAATGACTGGCTGCCACCTAAAAGCTATTTTGATACAGAGCAGGCTGAAGTTGATTGGCTTTTAAGTATCTTATCAACTAACGATAGAGAATTATTTCAATCATTAGCTAAATTGCCCCAAGCCTATACTCACGGCAAATCAGCTTTTTGTTCTTTTGATTGCTCCATCATGAATATCGCTGATGACATTGCCTACGGCGTTCATGACCTAGAAGACGCCATTTATTTGCGCTTAATCAACCGCGCCCAACTAGATAACCAAAATCTTCGTGAGTTAATAGCCGAAACCCCACTGAATACTGAAGGTAATAGTTTGTTAAATAATCTTTTTTCTCAAGAAGCTTATAAGCGTAAACAAGCAATCGGTGAAATGGTTAATTATTTTATTACTGCAACCTCTATTCAAATTACCAACCCTAATTTTGAAAATATATTACTAAAATATAATGTTGTTCTTCAGCCAGAAGCTGCTAATTTATTAAGTTATTTAATGCAGTGTATCTATCAGTATGTTATTGATTCGCAAGAAGCACGTACATTTGAATATGGTGGCCAAACTGTTGTACTGCGGCTATTTGAAGCGATTGGTTCTAATCCTAGTAGTCTCTTGGATTATAAAAATAGGGAGTTATATGAAAAGGCGTATGATGAAAATACTGCCTTGCGTGTCGTTTGTGATTATATCGCAAATATGACGGATGAGTACGCTCATCGCATGCATGAAAGACTTTTTGGCTTTAACACAAGAACTATATTTGAACGTTTATAGAGCAATTTATAACTATTCTAACTTGTTGAGCCTGATCTAAAATTATCCATTTTGCTAACAATTATTTAGGCAGGGTATAAAACTTTAGTTCTTTTTTAAAGTATCAGAAATAAAGTTTTAAGATGGCTTTTTTAGTTAACTATTTCTTAATGCTCACGATTTTTAATAATTTATACATAATTGTAAAATTTATCTTTAATTTTTAAGTTTAGCGCGTTAACTTACTACCTGATTTTTAATAATTTAAAAAGGATTTTAAATGTTATTTAAAAAAAGTATACGGGATGTTTCCACAATTACCTCTTTATTGTTAAGTTTTTCCACAGTTACTTATGCGGCCTCAGAGGTATCTATGTTGTCAGACGAGTTTATGCTACAACAGCATACTTTTTTACCTCATCTTTCTTCTTTAAATTTAATTGACCACGCAGATACTAAACCCAACAATTTCCAAGCTAATTTTTTTACTGCGGTAACTTGGGATACACTTCCGGTTAACTCTAATTGGTTTGATAGTAGCAATTGGAGTACCAATACAGTGCCAACACCAGCTGACGATGTCAGTATTACCAATTCTACTATTTACCCTGTTATATCTGGAGGGGGAATCATTACCATAAATTCATTATTTATTAATGGAAACTCATTGCCTAGTACGCCAAGTCTTACAGTTGAAAATAATAGTGTATTAAATGTCGCTAATTCTATTTTTATAGGCTTATTAGGAGCAGGTAGTTTAAATATTACAGGAGCAGGCTCTAAATTAACTGTTAACCAGGCACTAAATGTAGGTGAATACGGTAATGGAACACTTACTATTTTAAATGGTGGTATAGTACAAGGTTATCGCGGGTTAATTGCTGACCAAGTAGGTAGCACGGGAGCTGTTACCGTATCGGGCTCAGGTGCCCAGTGGAATAATAGCTCCTTTATCCGGGTAGGTAATAGAGGAACTGGAACGCTTACCATTCAAGATGATGGCGGGCGTGTAACTGCTTCTGATGCAATTATTGGAAATAATGTTAATAGTGTGGGCACTGTTAATGTAAGCGGCACCGACACTTTAGGGTTACCCTCAACATTTTATATTACAACATACATTGCTGTAGGCAGTTTTGGCAATGGCTCGCTCAACATTAATAGTGGTTTAGTTAGTAGCGTCGATGGCATAATTGCTGCCAATGTTGGTGGAGTTGGCGTTGTTAATGTATCAGAAGGCGGTACGTGGAACACTAGCGGTAATTTGACAGTGGGTAACTTAGGCATAGGCACTTTGAATATTAATTCTGGCGGCTATATTATTAATAATAGTACGATGAATAATTCTGGTATAACTTTTGTTGGGTTAAATCCAGGTAGCACAGGAATTTTAAATTTAAATGGCATAGCTAATATTCCAGGCACATTAATAACAAACCAACTTGTAGGCGGTTTTGGAACCAAACAAATTAACTTTAATGGCGGAATTCTTCAAGCTAGCGCTAACCAACCTAATTTCATATTCGGTTTTAATCCTGGAGAACTTAACCTTGAAGGTGCAGGGTTAATTATAGATAGTAATGGCTTTAATATAGGGACAAATAACGTTTTGTCTGGTACTGGCGGCCTTACAAAAATAGGTACTGGTCTATTTACCCTAAGAGGCTTTAATACTTATACAGGACCAACCAATGTCATGCAGGGTGGATTAGTCCTCGATGGGGGCAGTATACCAGGTTACTTTCAAGTAGATTCTGGCGCTTATTTGGGGGGCACAGGTACTGTTGGAACAGCCAATATCTATGGAATTATTGCACCTGGCAATTCTGCTGTAGGTAATATCATTGTTGCTGGCGATTATACGCAACAACCATTCTCTACTTATGCATTAGAAATTGCTGGCAATCAATCAGATTTAATTTCTGTCGCTGGAACTGCTACCTTACTTCCTAACTCGAGTGTCGCATTGTTACCAACTGCTACTTACACTATAAATAATTATGTTATTCTACATGCCAACGCGGGCCTCGAGGGTATTTACAGTAATCTAATACTGCCAACTTTTCTACCTTTTTTGAATTTTAATTTAAATTATACGCCACAAGATGTCATTTTAAGTGTGACCCGTAGTTTAGTTCCGTTTAGCTACTATGCGCTAACAGCTAACGAATTAAATTTAGCTACAGCACTAGAAAGCTTAACACCGGGTGATGGTTTATATAATGCTTTTTTAAACTTAGCTGATCCAGCTAAGATACGAAGTGTTTTAAGTGACCTAACTGGCGAAATTTACCCATCAACTTTAGCGGCACTCGTTGAAGAAAGTCGCTATATTCGAGACGCAATTTTAAATCGTTTAGATAATAGCGAGTCACTACCACAAGTTACAACAGCCACAGGAACAACATTTTGGGCTCATGGCTTTGGTGCTTGGGGTGAATTAGAAGGTGACGGTAACGCCGCTGAACTTAAGCGCTCAACGCAAGGTTTCTTTGTCGGTGCTGATCAAAGCTTCGGTATGGCTAGCCGATTAGGTCTTGTGGGTGGGTTCAGTGAATCTCATCATGAAGTATCTAGCCGTCGTTCTAACACGAATAAAGTTAGTAATGGACATATAGGTATTTATGGCAGTAGTTTCTATAACCAATTTGTTCTCACTGGTGGTGCTGCTTATAGCTTTAGTGAAGCAGATGCTCAACGCTTAATTCGCTTTTCTAATTTCTTCGACCAGCCTAATGGGCACTATAATGCTCATACAGCGCAAGTCTTTGGCGAGCTAGGTTACAATTGGCTAGTTAATCGCTTTTTAGTAAAACCTTTAGTAAATCTTGCTTATGTTAATGTACATGCCAATGATTTTACAGAAGTAGGTGGCGATGCAAGTTTAAGAGCCCATAGTGCTACTCAAGATGTCTTCTTTTCAACGCTAGGTATACGCGAAAAAAGTCCGCTTGCTATTACTGGCGCTTATTCCTTTAATCAGCATCTCTTTTTGGGCTGGCAACATGCCTATAATCATTTAACGCCTTATACTGTCTTTAATTTCCTTCCTAGCAGTTCGCCTTTTTCTATTGCCGGGACACCAATTGCTAGAGATGCGTTATTAATTGATGCAGGATTAGAGGCGATGCGTTTAACTAATAATGTAAGTTTAACTGTCTCATACTTCGGCCAGTATTCTTCTAGGGTAAAAGATAATGGAGTTGCAGCGCGTCTAATGTGGCGATTTTGTTAAAAGATTAGGTTTATTAAATAGAGGGATAATTTATCCCTCTATTACTTAATAATGTCCTAGTTATCGCTATTGTTTATAGTTATAAGGTATTAACAATGCTTAACAAGGCTTCTTGATTTTTCTTATTATCTTCCATCATTTTATTTAGCTCTCTTTGCATTCTACCTTCTTCTTGAAATGCAACATGAGTTCTTGGTACTTGCGTTTGGCGATTAGCAAAAATTGTAAAATTTTGAATTACTATTGGAGTGACTTGTCTATTAAACTTTTTAAATAATGCTTCATTTACCATGTCTGGGTAAGTCATTCTAACAGCTTGTATAAACCAATTGCCTGCAGCTCTTACACAGAGCTCACCTCGACTTACTAATGAATAAATTTCACCTATAGTATGCTTTGATAAAATATAGGTTTTAGCTCTATTATTATATTCTCTCATTTGAATGTTAAAATTTAAAAGCGTATTCCTTTCGTTCGGTGGTAAAGAATCAAGAAATTGTTGAAACTCAGCTAGAGCTTCTATACTTTCCTTTCCATCTCGCTTTTCAAGTAGCGTCATACCTAAATTATAAACTTTGTTCATGACTACTTCAGAAATTTGTATTTTAGAATTTAATAGTTTCTGCACTCTATCTTTTAAGAGATGACATGATAGCAACTTATTTTTTGCTTCATTACTAAATTCACTTTGTGTATGCATATTTGTAAATAAGTCCTTGTCTTGTAATTGGGCTAACTCACTAATATCAAATACGTAATTATCTAATACTAAACGTTGATTTTCAGGAATGTCTTCAATAGGAATACCAAAAGCAAATGTTTCTTCATTTTTATATAATTTCTGTTTCTTCTGCTCGGTTGACGGTTTTATTCCAACGTGTTTTCGCTTTCCCATAAGATACTCCAATAAAATTGAATAAAATTCAAGCAATTTTATCATTTTATTGACACTAATTCAACAGAAATAAGAATTTTACAGCTGTAAAACCTTAATAGAATATATTTACTTTTTAGGTTTGCGAGGAACTGAAGTAGCTGCACTTGCGCCACCATCAATGGATAATACGGCACCTTGAATATAAGAAGCTTGTGTGGAACAAAGAAATAAAACAAATTCAGCAATATTTTCTGCTGAATTTTGTCTTCCCAATGGCGAAGCAGCGGCTAATTGCGCCGAGGTGATATTGTAATAGTCGATAAAATAATCATCTAGAGCTGTATGAACATAAGCAGGACAGATAGTATTGATTCTAATATTATCTCGAGCATATTCTATTGCTG
Organism: Legionella sp. D16C41; assembly: GCF_048541585.1. Classification (NCBI taxonomy): domain Bacteria; kingdom Pseudomonadati; phylum Pseudomonadota; class Gammaproteobacteria; order Legionellales; family Legionellaceae; genus Legionella; species Legionella sp. D16C41. The sequence continues at coordinate 2,289,778 of NZ_CP183303.1, forward strand.
CCGCACGGGTTAAACCAATGACGCCATGTTTGCTAGCAGTATATAAGGTATTTTCGGCAATCCCACGAATGCCTGCTAATGATGAGTAATTGACAATCACACCACCACCATTTTTTTGCATTTGACGGATTTCAAATTGCATGCAATAAAAAACAGCTAATAAATTGGTATTAAATAGCGTAATGCAATCTGCTTCTGTAAATTCAGTCATGGGCGATAATTTGAGAATACCGGCATTATTAAATGCGAAATCTAATCGGCCATAATGTGCAATGGCCTTCTTAAATAATGCTTCTATTTGCACGTAAACAGTTACATCTGTTTGAATAAAAATTGCCTCGCCATTTAGTGCTTGAATTTCCTTCAATACCGCCTCACCCTGCTCTTTTCTTCTACCAGCTAGCACCACTTTTGCGCCCTGCCTTGCAAAAGCAAGGGCAGTAGCTCGACCTATACCTGAAGTCGCTCCCGTAATAAGCGCTACTTTTCCTGAATACATTTCCATTGCGGTTTCCTTGCATTCTATTTATTTAAGCTGTAATTGTCTTTTATTGCCCCTATAGACCCCACCTTAGGTAATTACTTAACAATAATCAGTATAGGCAACTTATACCTATCTCATTTATTAAAGTTACAGAAAACATAACTTTAAACTAAGCTTAAATTATTTTGAGGAGCGCTATAGCAGAAACAACTAGACGAAAGAGGAAGTTTTCAATTGCATATATTAAATGACAATGCAAAATAATCACTTTGAAATAGTAGGAAATTCTAAAATTTACTTATAAGCCAACAATAAAAATGGCGTCCCCAAGGGGATTCGAACCCCTGTTACCGCCGTGAAAGGGCGATGTCCTAGGCCTCTAGACGATGGGGACCTAAAACTATTAATTGTAAAAAACTTATCAACGCCAAAATGGCGTCCCCAAGGGGATTCGAACCCCTGTTACCGCCGTGAAAGGGCGATGTCCTAGGCCTCTAGACGATGGGGACCTAAATTTTCCACCAAAAACTAACGTTAATGGTGGTGGAGCTAGGCGGGATCGAACCGCCGACCTCTTGCATGCCATGCAAGCGCTCTCCCAGCTGAGCTATAGCCCCGAAAGAGATTGGCAGTTTAATGAGGCTCTACCAGACTGTCAAGAAATTTTTACAAAATCTTAATAATGGGATTAGGCTATTTAGCTCTACAGCTTACAACTGGCTGATGATAGTTACCACTTAACCTACACTCTATCTTACTAAATCCCGCGGACAAACCGGCATTGTTGCATATTTTAGCAGAAACTGAGGTCATGCTAAGAATAGCTAAAAAAGGGAGCGTTACGAACCTAAAGGGGAAACTCCTGTTCGTGTAATAAATAACGTTTGCCTGGATGGCAATTATTTACCCGGTCTTATTGAATTGATGGACCTATATATAAAACCATATTTACAACACGCCCATAATTATTAACCGCCATTTCGATTATCTAACAGCAAAACTATAAATACTTCTAATAGTTGTAAAAGTCCCATTTCTACTACCCTCTATAAGACATTACATGTCGCGTTTGCTCTTCTGTTGGTACTTCCTTAGCTTCAGGCCTTTTCCTTTTATTACCTGCCATTGGCAGCGCCCATAGTTGATATAAAAAAGAATATGATTCTATGATTGATAATGGTGCATGTAATTCAGGCGATTGACTTGGTGCTGGTGCTAGTAATTTATGCAATTGCTTTCGTGAAGTTGAATTTAACGATATAACTGCCTTCATAATTTCGCGATCTGCTAAAATAGATGCCAAATCACATGATGATATAAAAATAGGTGATGCCCCAGTTAAAGACGATTTTTTCTTAATAAAGTTAGCCATACGCTCTTTAACTTGGTCTGATTCAGTTGCTACTAAGTCCAGTAATTTATCGATAGACATTGGAACTCGGTAATTACAATCGGCGTTAGCTTTCATTAAAGCTTCAACCACACTTAACTTCCTATTTCGCACTGCCCAAAAAAGTGGGGTAAGCCCGTTTTGGTCTTTTAAGTCTACTTCTTCCCCGACCTCAATCAAACAATTAACAATATTTAAATGACCTTTTTTTGCTGCAATATGAAGATGTGCTAAAATCAATGCCAACTCACCCGATGATATAAAAATAGGTGCTGTCCTAGTTAAAGACGATTTTTGCATAATAAAATTAGTCATACGTTTTTGAACTTGGTCTGATTCAGTCGCTACTAAGTCCTGTAATTCATTGATAGACATTGGAACTCGGTAATTACAATCAGCGCCAGCCTTCATTAAAGCTTCAACCACACTTAACTTCCTATTTCGCACTGCCCAAAAAAGTGGGGTAAGCCCGTTTTGGTCTTTTAAGTCTACTTCTTCCCCGACCTCAATCAAACAATTAACAATATTTAAATGACCTTTTTTTGCTGCCACTTGAAGCGGTGCAAGTTCTTCCTCATTTAGAACCTCTGAGTCAGTCTCTGCATCGAATTGATAGACTGTAGGTGAAGAAAGCGCAGATACAGGATCATCCTCATGACTTTCTTTTACTGCCACTTGAAGCAGTGCAAGTCCTTCCTCATTTAGATAGTAAGTCTCTTCATTATCAGGATAATCAACTATAAATGAGGCACTACTAGATATAAGCTCGGCCTCTGATACTATATTTCCAAGTGCTTCTAATTTAGGGCCGCGCGGGTCATCTTCAAATAGGCAAAGTTGAATGGTCAAGCTCAAATCAGGCCAAGTACCCTTATTAAACAAATTCTGTCTTATAGTCTTTGCAATTGTTCTTTTCTCAGTAGGGTTTTCTAAGTCAGCTAAAGTCTTTTTTCGGTTTGTAATATCATAGTACTTCCATCCGAATCCTGATGTATAAAGTAAAATATCTACTGTCTTTTCACCTTTTAGTAAAAAACCTACAAATTCTCTATCATTTTCTCTATCGTTGGCTAAGGCACTTTGAGGGTGAGCTTCTAAAATAATATTAATTTTAGTTTCTAATGCCGTTAAATAAGCTACTATGTCTTCTTCATTTCCTATTTTTAATGATTCTGAATAAAATGCAGTTAGAATGTGAGAAGGATTGATAGATTCACAAGGCGTTATAGAGCGCTGATTTTGAATATATAGTGCTTGCGTATGTAATTCCCAAGATAATGCTCTAAAATCGGACTTAAATTCAGCTAAATTTTTCATATTTTTGCTCATAAATTATTAATTTAGTATATATATTAAACAAAATATAGAGATTAGAGAAGATAGCAATTTGGAAATTTAAAATGTCCATTTTGGAAAAAATACATTATTAACCTTAACTTGCACTAGAAGTGCGGTTATTTCTTAACCAGTTCTGCTTTAAAGCTAGCGAAGCTTCAGATATATGCAACAACGCTGAACAAGACCCAGACTTAGAGGATTAATTGCTGTACGAAGGTGTTTCTTAGTACATAAAGATAGACTAAACACTAGCTTCCCCCTCACCTACGTCCTGCGACTTGTTCGCAGGATCCAGAAGTTTTTCTTAGTGCTTAGAAAATCGTCTATTCAAACACGCTAGTTTCTACTAAAATAGTGAATTACCCATTATTTCGTATCTTTGTGTCTAAATGCAAACTACTGAACCTTCCTGCCCCTGTGGCTCACAACAACCTTATTTAGCCTGCTGTGGCCTTTATATTGAGAAATCAGAGCCAGCCCCTACGCCTGAAAAACTTATGCGGTCTCGCTATACAGCTTATACTAGAGCAAATATTGCTTATATTAAAAAGACTATGTATGGAAAACCTTTATTACAATTTAACGAGATAGAAGCAGAAAATTGGGCTAAAAATGTTAAATGGCTGAGGTTAGAAATTATTAATACGTATCCTGAAAGTAAACAAGAAGACTGTAAGTTTGTAGAGTTTATTGCCTCTTATGAATTAAATGGGAAAATACAAACTATTCATGAAAAAAGTGAGTTTCGTAATAATCAAGGTCAATGGTTTTATACAGATTCCCTCACCCCAAGTAAGTTTAAAAAAACAACGAATGCCCGCAATAAACCCTGCCCTTGTGGTAGCAATAAAAAATATAAAAATTGCCATGGGCGTACCGCTTAAGTAGTTATTGTTTAATAAAAAAGGCAAAATTATAATTATATAACTTTATAAAAGTGCCATCCGATTCAAATTTATTTAATAGTGCATTAATTTTATCTATATTCTCTTTATTATCCGCTCGGCTTAAAATACCGATACCATCTGCAAATCTAATAGAAGTATTAACTAACTTGACATAATTTGGGTAACGATGTAGTAAATAGAGCCCAGTATAATTATTCATAAAAATAGCATCAACTTTACCATCATATAAGTCATTAAAAAGGTCCATATAATTATGGTAATCCACAACATTTATCTTTAAAAGATCAGCATTTTGCTTTAAATACTCACCATAACCGCGTCCATCTAATACGCCAATTTTTTTATCTTTTAATGATGCTAAATCATTTATATCGGTATTCTTCTTTAATGTTAGAAAAGTACCTGCACTTAATAAATAGGGCAGACTAAATAATAAACGATTATCTTTTAAAGGAATAATAACAATTCCACTAATAGCGTAATCAATATGATGATCAATCAGTGCATCTACTAATTTATCATATTCATTATAAGTAACGAATTCACACTGCCAACTTAATTCTGTGCAAATATTTTTCATTAAGTCAATGTCAAACCCATTAGAAACAAAATGATTGTCAGTGGTAACAAAAGGTGGGTCAAATTGTAATGTCCCTATTTTAACTACTGCGTAAGCAGTAGAAGCAAAGGAAAATACAGAAAAAACTATGTAATAGAGTAATTTTCTTATCATATGAACACAGTAATATCTGCCTATTTTTCTTTAACTATAGTCAATTTTAGAAAGTTTAAAAGAAATTAACTTACTCATATAAAAGAGCATATTTGCTAAACTTATATTTATTTCACCTTCATTTATTATGCAAAAAATTATTATAGGTTTAAATTTGCTGTGCATACTATCCATGGCTAATAGCACTATTGCGCCTAACAATTTAATTAAAGTTAATAATACAAATAATCCCCAATGTGTTACCTATTACCATTACCAAGGTGAGGTGTACTGTAGTACGGTAAAATTGCCAACTAGTGATAGTTATATTTCAGAAACTGTTAAAAATAGCGAGCAACAACATATTATTTTTGATCATAGGCTCTGGCAAGCAGCTTGGGGGAAGCAAGATAATATAACCACGATTGAATATATACCTAGCGATGAGAATATTAATAATTGGCATGAATTAATTACTACACAGTACATACCTAAATCGATTAAGGAAATAACACCTAAAGAGTATTTAGACATTACTTTAAATTCGTTTAAACGTGAAGAATTAAACCCTAAAATTATAATACATGAGCAAACTCCACAGGAGATTATTTTTGAATTTCAGCTAAGCAGCCCGGCTAATTTAGTCCAAGATGAGCTACAAAAAATTACCCAAACGCCAAAAGGCCTCTACATTCTTCATTATGTTATAAAAAAATCTGATATGGGGGAGAATAATCGCCAAATGTGGTTAAACAACCTTAAGGCAAGTACTATTAAATAATATTATTTTTCGACTATCTACAAGTTATCCACAAGTTTTTTACAGGAAAAACACAATATATAGTTTATAAAAGTTGAGCATAACGCTATATGTTGTGTTTATGCTATACTTAAGTTATGATTTCTTCATTAAATAGAATGTTGCTGCTGAATAATTGTTTTTTGCCCCTCTCCCTAACTCTCCCCGTAAGGGGCGAGGGGGTTTATGGGATAAATTTAAGTGTTAGAGCTTAAGATAACTTTGACAATTCCTTCGTCTCTTGAGGGGTTTGGGGAGTAAAATTAATTACGCGACAGTGACTAGAATGGAGAAACTATGTCAGAACAGACGGTAGAAACTATGCCTTTTATTAACCAACTCGAGCTAACTACAAATGCGCCTGGCGTACTTAAAGTCATTAAACGCAATGGCAAAGTAGTTAGTTATGATGAGAATAAAATTAAAGTTGCTATTACTAAAGCATTTATCGCTGAAGAAGGTAATAATGCGGTGGCATCTAATCGCATTCATCAGCAAATCGATGAAATTGGTAAGCAAATTACGGTAGCACTTAAACGCCGCCATCCTGCAGGTGGTACAATTCATATTGAGGATATTCAAGATCAAGTTGAATTAGCTTTAATGCGCAATCATCACTATAAAGTAGCTCGTGCGTATGTACTTTATCGTGAGGAACACCGTAAGGCTCGCGAAGCAGCAAAACAACAGCAAGCTAAAGATAGTAAAGTTCCCTTAATTATTATGCCTGATGGTGAAGCTAGACCATTAGATATGGCTAGAGTAGAAACTATCGTTCAAGAAGCTTGTCGTGACTTAGAAAATGTAACCTCTGAACCTGTTATTAAGGACGCTTTAAGAAACCTCTATAATCAAGCGAAATTAGACGATGTACACCGCGCCTTGATTATGGCTGCCCGTACCCTAGTAGAAAAAGAGCCAAACTATACTTACGTCACGGCTCGTCTCTTGCTAGATAGCCTACGCAGTGAAGCACTAAATAAGCTTAATATCCAAACTGAAGCCACCTTTGATGAAATGGTAAATCTTTACCCTACTTATTTTAAAGCATTTATTCAACAAGGAATTGCTCAAGGTCTATTGGATAGTAAATTAGGTGAATTTAATTTAGATAAATTGGCTCAGGCTTTACTGCCACAGCGTGACATGAAGTTTACTTATCTAAGTTTACAAACACTCTACGATCGCTATTTTATTCATGAAAACGGTATACGTTATGAACTGCCACAAGCGTTTTTCATGCGCGTTGCAATGGGGCTTGCGATTCGTGAACAAGACAAAGAAGAAAAAGCGATTGAATTTTATCTGCTTTTATCATCTTTTGATTATATGTCTTCTACCCCTACACTTTTTAATGCAGGTACTGTGAGACCACAATTATCCAGTTGCTATTTAACTACGGTACCTGATCATTTGGATGGTATTTACAGTGCAATTAAAGATAACGCATTATTATCTAAATTTGCAGGTGGCTTAGGTAATGATTGGACGCCTGTACGTGCTATGGGCTCACACATTAAAGGAACAAATGGTAAGTCACAAGGTGTCGTACCTTTCTTAAATGTTGTCAATGCTACAGCAGTTGCCGTTAACCAAGGGGGCAAACGCAAAGGTGCTGTATGTGCTTATCTTGAATGCTGGCACCGCGATATTGAAGAGTTCTTGGAGCTACGGAAAAACACAGGTGATGATAGACGCCGTACTCATGATATGAATACAGCTGTCTGGATTCCAGATCTATTTATGAAGCGTGTTCACGAAGAAGGCCAATGGACCCTCTTTTCACCGGATGATGTTCCTGAGCTACACGAATCGTATGGTCAAGAGTTTGAGGCCATTTATGTACGTGCTGAAGCAAAAGCACAGCGAGGTGAGATTAAAAACTCTAAAACAATTGCTGCTCTTACCTTGTGGCGAAAAATGTTGTCTATGTTATTTGAAACTGGCCACCCATGGCTTACTTTCAAAGACCCTTGTAACTTACGCTCACCACAGCAACACGCAGGCGTCGTTCACAGTTCGAATCTTTGTACAGAAATTACACTTAACACATCAGTAGATGAAATTGCTGTATGTAACTTGGGCAGCTTGAATTTACCAGCGCATTTAACGAATGGTAAATTAGATGAAGAGAAAATAAAACGTACTATCAAAACAGCTATTCGCATGTTAGATAACGTAATTGATATTAATTTTTATTCAGTTCCCCAAGCTCGTAACTCTAACTTAAAACATCGCCCTATCGGTTTAGGCTTAATGGGTTTTCAAGACGCATTATATGAATTAAAACTTAATTATACTTCCGAAGAAGCAGTAGAGTTTGCTGATATTTCTATGGAAATGATTAGTTATTATGCGATTGAAGCGTCTTGTGAGCTTGCTAAGGAACGTGGTAGCTACTCAAGTTATGAAGGCTCTTTATGGAGTAAAGGTATTCTACCGATTGACTCTATTAATTTATTACAACAATCACGTAATAAATATCTAGATCAAGATAGATCGCAGCGTCTAGATTGGGAAAGCTTACGTATTAAAGTACGTACTCAAGGTATGCGAAACTCAAATGTTATGGCCATTGCACCAACAGCAACGATTTCTAACATTTGTGGTGTTTCACAATCTATTGAGCCTACCTATCAAAACCTGTATGTAAAATCTAATCTTTCTGGTGAATTTACCGTGATTAACCCTTATTTAGTTGCTGAATTAAAAGAACTAAATTTATGGGATGAAGTAATGGTTAATGACTTAAAATACTTCAATGGCAGTGTACAACCTATTAACCGTATCCCTGATGAACTTAAAGCTCGCTATGCTACTGCATTTGAAGTCGACCCGATGTGGTTAATTGAGGCAGCATCAAGACGACAAAAATGGATTGATCAAGCGCAATCGTTAAATATTTATATGGCTAAACCTTCGGGTAAAAAACTTGATCAACTCTATAAACAAGCTTGGCTACGCGGCTTAAAAACAACTTACTATCTACGTAGTTTAGGTGCTAGTAATGCTGAAAAATCAACTATTCATGATGGCGCTTTAAACGCGGTGAAGATCGAGGAACCTAAAGTTTGCTCAATACTCGATCCAGACTGCGAAGCATGCCAATAGGAGGAAAATAAATGGCGGAACTACAAAGCCAACCACTAGCTACTACAGCTAATACCTTACATGCTACTGGACTTGAGCCATTAGAAATGGGAGCAGGCCGTATTCAAGTTGATGATAAGCAAATCATCAACTGTCGGGCTGATCTAAATCAGCTTGTCCCGTTTAAATATAAATGGGCCTGGGATAAGTATTTAACTGCTTGCGCCAATCATTGGATGCCTAATGAAATCAATATGAGTGCAGACGTTGCCTTATGGAAAGATCCAAATGGTTTAACAGAAGATGAACGATTGATCATTTTACGCAACCTAGGATTCTTCTCAACTGCTGACTCATTGGTTGCCAATAATTTAGTCTTAGCAGTCTATCGCCATATTACCAATCCAGAGTGCCGACAATATTTATTAAGGCAGGCCTTTGAAGAGGCGCTGCATACGCATGCTTATCAATATATTATTGAGAGCTTAGGCTTAAATGAAGCAGCCGTATTTAATATGTATCGTGAAATTCCATCTGTAGCTAAAAAAGCAGCTTGGGCATTGCCTTTTACCCAAAGCTTAAGCGATCCTAATTTCCATACGGGTACACCAGAAGCTAATCAACGACTATTGCGTGATTTAATTGCTTTCTATGTCGTTTTTGAAGGGATTTTCTTCTACGTTGGCTTTACGCAAATTTTGTCTATGGGACGACGTAATAAGATGGTAGGTACTTCAGAGCAGTTCCAATATATTCTGCGTGATGAGTCCATGCATATGAATTTTGGTATTGATGTTATCAATCAGATTAAGATTGAAAACCCAGATTTATGGACAGCCGATTTTAAGGAAGAAATTATTCGACTGATTAAAGAAGGCGTTGAACTTGAATATACTTATGCGAAAGATACTATGCCTCATGGTATTTTAGGTATGAATGCTGATATGTTTGAAGAATATCTTCATTTTATCGCTAACCGTCGCTTAAGTCAGATTGGTTTACCTGAGCAATATCCGGGTGCTGAGAATCCATTCCCGTGGATGAGTGAAATTATGGATCTTAAGAAAGAGAAAAATTTCTTTGAAACACGCGTTATTGAGTATCAAGCGGGTGGAACCTTAAGCTGGGATGATGAAGATTAATTCTAAAATTCAATTAAGCTACTACTTAGTAGTAGCTTAATATTAAATACTTTAATTATTTAATTTTAATAAACTACTATGTCACAAGTTACGATTTACCATAATCCCCGTTGTTCAAAATCAAGGCAGGCATTAGAACTCTTACAAAACAAAGGTTTTCAACTTAAAATTATAGAGTATCTCAAAACGCCACTTACTATCGAACAATTAAATACACTTCGTGCTCATTTTAAGCTTGAAGATTTTGTTCGGACCACTGAAAGTCGTTTTAAAGAGTTAAATTTATCACTGCATAATGAATCCCAAATTCTGCAGACCATGGTAAAAGAACCTATACTCATGCAGCGCCCAATCGTCACCTTTAAAAATAAAGCTATTATTGGGCGTCCTCCTGAAAAAGTTTTAGAATTATTTGACTAGAATACTTCGCATTTGCCAGAGCCAAAATAAATAAATTGATATAATAGGCCTCTTTCCAAACTGACAGTGAGACAAGGTCAGCGAAAAAAGGTTGAAAAAGCGCAGTGTACATGAAGTACATGAGCATTTTGAAGAATTTTTTCGGCGGAGATTGGCTATTAATGCTAGTTTGGAAAGAGTCCTAATACAACGCTTAAAGAATAACTACATAATTGCATGCAGGTCGCAGTATAATCTCAAAGTTGTTTAACGATTTATGTAGACAGTCTGAAAAGTGTTTTAACTATGGAGAAATGTATGGCAAAAGTACTTTGCGTTCTTTATGATGATCCCATTAGTGGTTATCCTAAAACCTACCCACGCGATGATATACCCTTTATAACTCACTACCCTGACGGTAGCTCGGTACCTAATCCTAGTCATGTTGATTTTCAACCAGGCGCTCTTTTAGGTAGTGTTTCAGGTGAACTAGGACTGCGTAAATTTCTTGAAGAACAAGGGCACACTTTAATTGTCACCAGTGACAAAGAAGGAGAGAACTCTATTTTTGCCAAAGAATTATCTGATGCAGATATTGTGATTTCCCAGCCTTTTTGGCCTGCTTACTTAACTGCTGAGCGCTTAGAGCAAGCGAAGAAACTTAAATTAGTAATCACTGCTGGTATTGGCTCTGATCATATTGACTTACAAGCTGCCATTGCCAAAGGTATTACCGTTACAGAAGTTACCTATTCTAATAGTATTAGTGTTGCAGAACATGTAGTCATGGCTATTTTAGCTTTGGTGCGCAACTATCTCCCTTCTTATCAATGGGCAATCAATGGCGGCTGGAATATTGCTGACTGTGTAATGCGCTCTTATGATCTTGAAGGCATGGTTGTTGGCTCAGTTGGCGCAGGCCGAATTGGTTTAGCTGTTATGAAGCGTCTTAAGGGGTTTGATGTAAAGATGCATTATACGGATAAACATCGTTTACCACTTAAAACAGAAGAAGAGTTAGGACTTATTTATCATCAAAATCTGCATACCATGCTTCCTCTTTGCGATGTTGTATCGATAAATATTCCACTTCATGCTGAAACGGAACATTTATTTAATGAAGACCTGATTCAAAAAATGAAACGCGGCGTATATTTAATTAATACAGCACGCGCTAAAATATGTGATGCTAAAGCTATAGAACAAGCTGTTAAATCTGGCCACATTGCAGGTTATGCAGGTGATGTGTGGTTCCCTCAACCTGCCCCGGCAGACCACCCATGGCGCTCTATGCCTAATCATGGGATGACACCTCATATCTCCGGGTCTTCGCTATCAGCACAAGCACGCTATGCTGCAGGCACTCGTGAAATATTAGAATGTTGGTTTGCTAATCGTCCTATTCGCAATGAATATTTAGTAGTAAGTGCAGGTAAGCTTGCTGGTATTGGGGCACACTCCTACACTGCTGGTAAAGTAACTGTTGGGATTAATTAAAAAGCTTATCTCGGCTATGCCGAGATAAGGGACTTAACGTCTAAAATTTAAATTTGAGTGCAGTTTGAACGAACATATTGCTGAAAAAGCGCAGTGTAGCCTTCTACATGAGCATTTTGAAGCAACCTTTTCGTTCAAACTGCGCCAAAGACAATCTTTTAATAAATAGAAAGATAGAATAATAGAACAACAGGAGCTTAACGCTTGGTGAAAGGATTGGATTTGAGTGCAGTTTGAACGAAAAGACTGCTGAAAAAGCGCAGTGTAGCTTTCTACATGAGCATTTTGAAGCAGCCTTTTCGTTCAAACTGCGCCAAAGACAACCTTTCAGTGAGGGAGGAACTAACCTACAGAACGTAGTATGCACCAATAGCCATAGTCCTATTAGGCGGAACATCATAAAAATCGATATTTAGATTAGCTGAATAATTACGCATTAGAAAGGCAAAAATTTTCTCTTGAAAATGAAACATTAAGGTACGCTTCTTTTTAGAAGCAAAAATATTGGGCACTTCAACAATAAACGTTGCTGCATCAACATTCATTGAAAAAGGTAATACATGCCTTGCAGTAGCATGCTTCAGTGCTGCTGGAATGGAAATAGTGTCCATAAAACCATAATGTAGAACTAACTTGCATACTCTATCACTAAGACAATTAAGTTCATAACGCCTACTATAGTGAACATAAGGAATATTTTCTACAACATAGCTTACAATTAATACGTGTTCTGGCATTGATCGACTAAGCTTTAAGAAGTGGAGGAAGCTTCCTCCACTTTTATCGTAAACGTCGGTTATAAAAATAGCGGTTACGCCAGTTAATTGATAGAGTGACTTATAATTTAATTGCTTGAGTATCTTAGGTAAATCCTCTTTTTTATGATAAAAATTTTCCCTTAAATATTCTAAGCCTCGGCTCCATGTATACATAATAAAGCCAATAATTAAGGCAAAGGAAACGGGAACCCAGCCACCAGTAGCAAATTTATATAAGTTGGCACCTAAGTAAGATAAGTCAATCAAGAAAAAGAGGCTTAAAATAGAGATAATTTTTATAATTGGCCAATTCCAAAGATGGAAGGCTGTATAAGCTATCATGGACGTTATTAGTAGCATATCTAAGTTAACAGCAATACCATAAGCATGAGCTAAATGACTTGAGCTTCTAAAAGTTAATAAAAGAAAAACTGTCCCTATGGCTAAAATAAAGTTAATTTGTGGAACATAAATTTGTCCTTGATATTCTTTAGACGTATGAACAATTTGAATACGAGGGCAAAAACCGAGTAAGACCGCTTGTTTAGCAAGCGAAAAAGTGGCAGTAATCACTGCTTGTGAAGCAATAATGGTAGCTAGCGTAGCAATTATAAGTAAGGGGATACCAAACCAACTAGGAGCAATCATAAAAAAGGGATTAGAGATAGCAGCAGGGTTGGTTAATAGATAAGCTCCCTGACCAAAATAATTTAGAATTAAACTAGGAAAAACAATACTAAACCAGCTTATGCGTATAGAGTTTTTACCAAAATGTCCAATATCAGCGTAAAGCGCCTCACCACCAGTTACGACTAAAAATACACCACCTAATAAAAAATAACCTTTCCAGCCTGAATTAACTAAAAAATGAACAGCATAATAAGGATTGATAGCATTTAAAATAGCTGGATTTTTAACTATTTGAACTGTGCCCAAAATAGCAATGGTAAAAAACCAAATCAAAATAATTGGGCCAAATACAGCGCCTATCTTTCCTGTACCTTTTTCTTGAACTAAAAACAGCAATAGAAGAATAGAAAGCGAGATAGGTAATATATAGTTATCTAGCTCGGGCGCGAATGTTTTTAAACCTTCAACAGCAGAAGTCACAGAAATAGCAGGCGTTAGCATGCCATCCCCTAGGAGTAAACCCGCTCCAAAAATTGCTAGCAAGTAAAAAAATTTTTCGTATTTAGTATTTTTTTGTTTTAAGAGAGCAAGTAAAGCAAGTATACCGCCCTCACCATTATTGTCAGCTTTAAAAACAATCGTTAAATATTTGATGGAAATAATAATAACAAGCGACCAAAAAATTAAGGACAATATCCCTAATATGTCGACCATATCAACAGGTAGCCCGCCTATAGATTCACGCAAAGCGTATAAGGGACTCGTACCTATATCACCATAGACAACGCCTAATGCTGCAAGGGTTGAACCTAGAGTAACATCGTTTTTCTTAACCGTATCTATCATATTGGCTACTTTATCTCGTAATACAGCAAAGAATTTTAATAAACCTGTCTTAATCATACTGCTTAATAAAGACGTCTAATGTATTATTTCGGCTTAAAAAATAAATGCTTGAATAGCTGTCGCATTAGAAGTAACACCATACCTCTAACCAGTTAAATTTATGTCTACCTAGAAGTCAATAGCTTTCTTTTACCTTATTTTCTTTATTAGCTCTTTTCCAAACTGCCATTGACGGCCAATCACTGTAGAAAAAGTGCCGCAAAATACTCATTTAATTCATACCTACTACTTAAAGTTTAACTTATTTAGTAATAAGCTACGGAGCAATATTAAATCGAATGTCTTCCTTTAATTGATTATTTAAAGCAGATGTTGACGCAAAGAAATTCTGTTTTAAATTATAATTTTTAACTTGCTGACTTCTAAAATCTTGTTGCTCTTGTTTAATTAAACTATCATCATCTTTTGAGTTTGTATTGTTTAACGCCTTATTCTCATTATTGGTATTGTAGGAACCCGTACCTGCCATGGTACCTCCATCAATAATATATTGCGCGCCTGTAATAAATAGTGAGTCATCACAGGCTAGAAAAACAGCCAGTTTGGCTACTTCATCAGCTTGCCCCATTCTTTTTAGAGGGATATTGCGCGCATACTCTTCAATACGCTGCTGCCGTAATTCGCCTCTACCAAACTCTAAATCCCATATATCAGTTAATATGGCTGCAGGTACAATAATATTACAACGTACTGGGTAATTATGAGACGTACAATGCATCGCTACTGTTTTGGTAAAATTTAAAAGAGCTGCCTTACTTGAGGAATAGGCAGGATAGGAAGGAACACCCACTAAGCCTGAACGAGAACCCATATTAATAATTGAAGCATGCTCACTTTTGATTAAAAGTGGCATCATTGTCTTACAGCCAAGAAAGGTGCCATCTAGATTAACAGCATGAACAGCTTGCCAATCCTCTAACGTACAATGTTCTAAATCTTGCAATCTATCTGTATTAGCAACTTTATCAATACCTGCATTATTTACTAAAATATCAAGTCGTTTATATTTAACCGCAACATACTGAGCAACATCATGCCAATTAGCTTCTGAGCTAACATCTAGACTTATATAATCTGTAATTCCTATCGCTTTAGCTATTTCTAGACCTTTTTCTTTAGGCGCTCTACCCGTCATAATTACAGTAGCACCTTTCATATGAAATAGTTTTGCAATCTCAAGACCAATAGATTTTGTGCTGCCTGTAATTAAAGCAACTTTATTTTTTAACTTTCCCAATTAATACCACTCCTGTTAGTCTTTCAGGTTATTATGTCTATTTAAACAGACAATGACCTTAAAAAGAAGAATAAGTATTAATTATTTAGCTACTATATATAAATTTTTGACGATAATTTAATCTATTATTTGGGCTATTTTATAATTATTATTAAGAAGTTAAGGCTAAGCTAAGAAAATATTGACCAAGTGTAAATAGATAAAATACATAAGGGTTTTCGTCATTTGAAATTAGTCTTTAATGGTTATCTTGAGAAAAGTTTAATAGTTACGCTACTTCTTTATTGATGGAATTTATCTCATTACTAGTTAATGGATATAAGACTACAGATTCAGGCTTTACTACAATTTTTTGATCTTTAAAACTGATAACCGCTGATGAAATAATTAAAAGAATTACAGCAGTGACTGCTGATACGATAGCTAAAATCGTAGAGATGATAACTAAGGGAGATAGTAAAATAGAAGAAGACAAAAATACAATACAGATAACAGCAAGCATGCCAAAAAAAGCACCTGCTGCTAGAGCCATTTCAGCCTTATTTAACAATTGTAAGCTTAAAGGTCTTTCGTGAGTAATACACTTAGGAGTTGAATTTACTACCGAGATTATTGAGGTATTTGAGGTATTTTCTTCTGAGCGATATGGTAACTCGCTAACTTTTCTTTTAAGTGAGGCGGACATACTATGTCTCATAATATTTTTAAATAATTCTATTATAGTGAAGTATCATTAAGGCAATATTAAAATTGTATTTTTTTTACCACTTTCTTTTTCAACTTGGGCTGAATAAAGTCAATTAGACTTAAGTTCCAATCCTTAGATAGGAATTCTAAAGAAATATAAAGGACTGGATCCCGCGAACAAGTCGCGGGACGTAGGCGGTAATATAAAACGGAATATAGGCTTAATATTTGTTAAGCGTAAGCATCAGTATTTGTTAGGTGTAAGCGTTAACACTTCTTAGGTGTAAACGTTAATATTTGAGGTGTAAGCGTTAATATTTAGGAGGATATAGGCGTTAGTATTGGTTGAAATAAAAAGACATGGTATTTGAAGCCCATACCGACTACGTTCCGCGACTTGTTCGCGGAATCTAGGAAACAAAGCGCGGGCCTGGATATCATTAACAAGTAAACTAGCAACCATATTTTTTAATTATTAAATTTATCAAATACTTAAATACTCATTTAAGTAAGGTTAAATTAACTTAATTTAATCGTTAAGTAATTTTAAGTTCCTGTACAGCCTGAGTTTGGTCAATATGAATTAAACAATCAAATTGTGCAGGAAGACGGGAAAAAAAATAGTGACTAAAACGCTCTGTTTCCGGTTTATAAATTACCCCAATAGCCCGTTGTAAACGGGGGAAATGTGAAAAATACTCAAGCTGCTCATTATTTTCTAAATAGAGAATGAAATCCTTATACTTTAACTGATGAAATAAAGCCTCATAACTGCCAGCAAGGCCAGGTATTATTTTTTTACATTCAGGGCGCTTATCCCAACCCGAAGCTGCCGTGACAAATCCTACATAGGTAGAAAAACCTATTAAATAAGTATTTAACTCATATTGTTCTCTGATTAATTGACCGATATTAATTTCCTTATGATCCTTACGCTCTGTAGCGCGTGCATCGCCTACATGAGAATTATGAGCCCATATAATTATTTTCGCCGGCCGATGAAATTGTTGTTCAAGGTGATTAGCTAAAACAGTGACTGTTTCTGCCATATGCTGATCACGGATATTCCATGATGAGGTCTCACCTTCAAACATAGACCGATAGTAATTTTCAGCATCCTTTACAATCCTTGCGTTTTGTGTGGCAAAGAAATAAGCCTCTTTAGCCAAAAGGCCATCTTGATGTAAATATTCAAAAGCATTACGTTGCAAATCAAGTAAAACAGTTATAGCCTCCTCGATACATTTTTTTTTAATACCCACATTAGCTAAATACCCGTAGGATTGAGCATCAAGTTTATGCGGATCAAAGCAAGCATAGCGCTCTATTGCCTGCTTAGCTGCTTTGGGATCGACTTTTTTCAGATATTCAATTACTGCAGTTATTGAAGTATTTAAACTATATAAATCTAGGCCATAAAAACCAATTTTCTCAGTTGCAGCTAACTTATCGTTATAATTTCTTAACCATTTCACAAAGCTAGCCATAGCTGTATTACGCCACATCCATGTTGGAAACCGTTGAAAAAGATTTAGAGATTGTTCATTATCATGACTACTACCTTCACCTTGAATATAGCGGTGAATACCATAAACATCAGGCCAATCACCCTCAATAGCTACTGCCATAAAACCTTTTTCTTCAATTAAACGTTTAGTAATTTGCATGCGAGTCTGATAAAACTCTTCTGTCCCATGAGTTGCCTCTCCCATTAGAACAAATTGTCGCTCACCAATGTTGTTAATAAGCTCGTCATAATCTTCAGCTCTTCCAAGTAACGGTTTGATCGCCATATTTAATGTTTGAACCATTTTTTCGTGAGCATCCATGGCGATTCCTTAATTTTAGATAGCTTAGAGATAAGTGGTAAACCAATTTTTAGCTAACTCAGCTACCTGTGGTAAAGCCCCTTTTTCTTCAAATAAATGGGTTGCGCCAAGTATAATTTCTAGTTGATTAACGCAAGTTAATTGCCTCATTGCTGATTGATTTAATTCAATTATGCCTTTATCCTTGCCCCCAACTATAAGTAGTGTAGGTGCTGCAACTTTAGGTAAAAATTCACCTGCTAAATCAGGTCTGCCACCGCGAGAAACAACTGCTTTAATTAAAGGAGGCTCTTTAGCAGCCGCAACTAGGGCTGCAGCACCACCAGTGCTAGCCCCAAAATAACCTAAATTTAAAGAAGGAAACTGTTTTGCGCTCCAGTGGGTTACTTCAATTAATCGTTTTACTAAGAAAGAAATATTAAAGCGTAATTCGCGGGTAATATTATCTATTTTTTCCTCATAAGGTGTTAATAAATCAAATAATAAAGTCCCTAAATTGGCTTGATTTAGAAAATTTGCTATATATTGATTACGTGTACTCTGGGCACTACTGCCACTACCATGAACAAATAATACCAGCCCCTCTGCTTCTTTAGGAACAAACAAAAAACCTGATAAGGTTGCATTAGCAGTTAATATGGTAATTTGCTTTGCTTTATCCAGCGAGTAAAAACCCATAAGTTATCCTCACGAAGCATTTGCTAAATAGTTTTCGTTTGCTTTTTTAAGTAACATCGTTACTTCATCATCGTTAATTTGAGGGAAATGAGCATACCAAATCCCTACAGCATAAAAATAAATAGGCTTTAAAGGGCAAATGACACGTTCTACCAAATTGGTCATTTCTTTAAAAGTTGATAAGGCAGCTACGGGTACTGCTACAATAATACTGGCAGGTTTTCTATTCTTTAAAGCTTTAACCGCTGCACGTATTGTAGAGCCTGTAGCAATACCATCATCGACTAAGATAATATTTTTATTATAAAAAGTAGGTAACGGTCGATTATCACGATAAAGTATTTCTCGCCGTTTTAATTCCTTTTCCTCTTTTAAAATAGTTTTATCTATTTCATCTTGTGATATTTCTAATGATTCGATAACTTCCTGATTAAAAAATTTACAGCCGCCTGAGGCAAGCGCGCCCATAGCTAATTCTTTATGCCAAGGTACTCCTAGCTTCCTAACTAAAAAAATATCTAACGGTAAATTTAAAGCGCTTGCTATTTCATAGGCAACTGGAACGCCCCCTCGGGGAAGTGCTAATACTATAGTATTAGCTTTATTAGTATATTCCTTTAGGTGCTTAGCAAGTACTTTACCGGCAGCTTGACGATCTTGATATTTATCCATAGAGGTATTCCTTGCTTTTTATTATTAGTATAGCGCTTAGAGCACATTTTTAATAAAAAATGTATAAATTTTTAACAAAAAAAATGGGCTAGCCTTTATAGCTTATTGATTAAAAAGATATTATTAATGTTAAGTAGTAAATGACTTAATGCTATCAACTAGAAAAGTTAGACATTTCTGCGCAGGTAGAAATCTAGTTTAGTTTTAGTACTATCTAAGGTTTGGTCACTTCTACGTAGGCGGAAATCTAGCTTAATTAGCATTATCTAAAAATCTTGTCATTTCCGCGTAGGCGGAAATCTATTTTAACATTGGCAATGTGCCTATGAAGCGATGGATTCCCGCCTGCGCGGGAATGACAAGTATTCTGTACGGGGGGTGACAAGAACTTTGTGCGTGAATGACAAACCTTCTGTACGGAGGCTGGCAAGAACTTTGTGCGTGAATGACAAACATTCTGTACGGAGGGTGACAAGAACTTTGTGTGTGAATGACAAACATTCTATGTAAGAATAATGAAAACTCTGTGCGGGAATGACAAGAACTATGAGTAGGAATGGCAAAAGCTTTGTACGTGAATAACAAGAACGCGCATGAACAACAAATGCTCTGCGTATAATAGCAAGAGCTTCGTGCGGAAATTAACCAAGCTTGTTTATACTTGAGTGGCAGAATGGTTTTTAAATTAATACTATTAATAACTACTCGCTTATCCAAATAGTATATTAGCAGTCTATTAAATAAGATTGCCCTTAAACACCTTGCGCACACAGTTATCCACAGATTTTGTGGATAACCTAAATTTATAAAAATAAGCTTAAATTTAGCTTACGGCTAACAAAATAAACTATTTACATAGTAAAAGAGTTCTCTATTTCGGCCGGCTCACTTAAACGAGCTCTTACATCAACAAGTTGACGATGAAATTCACCTTTAAATAAATCAGTTCCACCCCATACTTCATTATTCATAAGAATATTATCTTTTAAGTCGATAAAATTCTGTAATGAAGTTAGAGCAAAATTACGAGTTTCATCATCAAGTAAATTACCTTCTTGCTCAGCAATAGCAAATTTTACCGCTTTTTTTAAGGTATCGAGCAATTGCCTTTCATTATAATCCATTAAATTTGCAGATGAATTTAATCTTTGCAGTTCATTTATTTTTGTTAGTACTAATACATAGCTGCCGAGTAAAGCATATTGACAGTAAACATTGATTCTGTCACGAATATCTGTTGTAAATTCAATTTCTCCTCTCTTATCATCAGTTGCAACTAATCTTGTCTCTACATAATCAATAGCATAGTCTTCTGGGATTATTCGCTTTAATAGGGTATATACATCATCTTCAACTGAAAGTTTTTTTAACAATTTTAAAACTTCTTCTTTGTCTATAGGATAATTAATTTTAGATTTAGGGCCAAGTAATGCTTTTAATTTATCAGCTATTTGCATTATTTTTGTGGGATAAGAATCCAGCATTTTATGAACTGATTGAATAAATAAAATATATTGTAACTGCTTAGTCATCGGTAATGCTTTCGCTTGTTCACTAGTTATCATCGTATTTAAATTATCAAAAAAGTCTGGATCATGGTCAATATAACTATAGCTAGTATAATTTTTATCTTTTAATAAATAATCGCGATAATCACTGCAACAACTTGCCCAGGTTAAGGAGTCTATGTTATTAGCTTCTGAAATCTCAAGAATGTCATATAATGCCATATTCAAAGCACTATTATCTTGGGCCTTGCCAAAAAAACCAAATAGGACTTTATAAGAATTATCAATACGGGTATATCGATATAAACTAGCACCTATTAAAATAGATTTTGCTCTCTCAATGATATCTTCTTTAAGAGTTGTTTGCTCACTAGGCATATTACCAGCTAACTGCATAATACAGCCAATTTGCTCAAGTCTAGTTTTATCAGGTAAACATTTTATCCAGCTTCTTTTATCTTTTTCTTTTAACTTTTGTTTATATAAGTCATCAAGCTTTAGTAATCTCTCTCTCAAGACTTTGTAAGAAGGAGCAGTGTAGCGCTTAGTTAATTGGGCAAAAGACTGTTGTAATCTATCAGTTGCATTTTTTAAAAAAACATAGTCTGGGACGTCATATGCCATATGATCTCCTTAAAATAACTTATTAATTCCTATACCTTTTAACAAACTAGTTATAGTACCTCCCCAGGATGAAAGATCACTTTCTGGCACTCGATAGGAGCGTGTGTGAATATTTGCTTGCATATCGTTTGGAAAAGCTCTATATAATTCACCCAGCTCTCGATGAAAGCGATTATGATATACCCAATTACAAAACTCATCTAACGCTTGATAACTATCCTCATAAGTATCCTTATTTAACTCTTCAAGTGAATTAACCTCTAAATGGGCACTTAAAGTATCTAAAAAAGGTTTATTAAATACCTTTTGAAACGAGCTATCATAACGTTCCCAAATGTATAGATAAACACCTTGCAATACCAATAATTTGTTTTCTTCAACTACGGCATAATAGTTAAGATTTTTAGCTACTTTCTGAATTAGGTAAGCGTCTTGCAGCAATTGAGAAGGTGTAAAAGGAAGACAAGAACAGAAAAGACCACCCATTGTATATAATTTAGTATACGAGTTGCACAGCTTCATAGGTAAAAATTCCGCTTTTTGCTGCAACTGTGTAAAGGTCGGCATAATAGATTTCCTCCGCAAATCATCACTTACATGCTTAGATCATGCAAGTATGTAGCCTAAGGTTAAATCTTAAATATAGATGTATTAATCAACTTTCTTGAATCTATGTGCAGCTACAAAATGCGGAATATCAGATCTATTCAAGAAAGTTTACAGATCTTTACTAGACCTACCTGTCTATTTCTTTATAACAACGTATAAACCAATTTGCAAGTGAGAATCTAACTGTTTAGAAAGCTAACATTTTTATTAAATTCAAGAATTAATTGAAAATCTAATTTCTGAATTATAGTTGTTAAAAATATAAATGTAATAGAATTAAATAGTTCATGAATGATTAGGCCAAGTAATTCATTCTTAAAAATATAGCGCCCACTAAACTTTATGCTACATTAAAGCTCAATTAAGGTAGTTTTTAAGAGCATACTGTCATTTACGCATAGGCAAGAAGCTGGTTTAAATTCGATACAGTACTAGAGTGAAAATAGATTTCCGCCTGCGCGGAAATGACAGAATCTTTAAGCAAGAGTGGTATGGCTTATGCAAAAAACGTTTAAACACATCAGCTGCACCAACTTAAAAACAGCCCTGTCATACCCGCGCAGGCGGGTATCTATGTTCTATATAGGCTTAGTGCCAGTATGAAGATAGATTTCCGCCTACGCGGAAATGACAGAATCTTTAAGCAAGAGTGGTATGGCTTATGCAAAAAACGTTTAAACACATCAGCTGCACCAACTTAAAAACAGCCCTGTCATACCCGCGTAGGTGGGCATCTATGTTCTATATAGGCTTAGTGCCAGTATGAAGATAGATTTCCGCCTGCGCGGAAATGACAGGGATTTAAGGTGTTGGGGCAGAAATAATAGAACTTTTAAGCTGTATCGTATGAGTTTAGGTAAGCGCTTAATGGCATCAATTTAAAAACAGCGCCGTCATACCCCTGTAGGTGGCATCTATGTTCTATATAGGTTTAGTGCCAGTATGAAGATAGATTTCCGCCTGCGCGGAAATGACAGAATCTTTAAGCAAGAGTGGTATGGCTTATGCAAAAAACGTTTAAACACATCAGCTGCACCAACTTAAAAACAGCGCTGTCATACCTTGCGCAGGCGGGTATCTATGTTCTATATAGGCTTAGTGCCAATATGAAAATAGATTTCCGCCTATGCGGAAATGACAGGGTTTTAAGGTGTTGGAGCGGAAATAATAGAACTTTTAAGCTGTATCGATGAGTTAAGGTAAGCGCTTAAAATGGCATCAATTTAAAGGAGCGCTGTCATACCCGCGCAGGCGGGTATCCATTTTTATATAGG
This sequence comes from Legionella sp. D16C41, assembly GCF_048541585.1. Classification (NCBI taxonomy): domain Bacteria; kingdom Pseudomonadati; phylum Pseudomonadota; class Gammaproteobacteria; order Legionellales; family Legionellaceae; genus Legionella; species Legionella sp. D16C41. The sequence continues at coordinate 2,312,949 of NZ_CP183303.1, forward strand.
CTCAGTAGTAGTATGAAGTTAGATTTCCGCTTGCGCCGAAACGACAGAAGCTTTTAATCTCTCTTTAAATTGGAATATCTTCTACCGGAGTAAAACGGCTATTAATGCTACTGATTAATTGTTGATGGATATTATCAAAGCCTCGATTACTCATCACAACTACTGCATCGCCAGGTCTGACCGTTTGTATTACGCTATCAATAATGGCCTGTGTATTAGATAATATTTTAAAAGCACAAGTCCAATCTTTCGCTAAGCCTGATAAGTCAAATTGTTCCGGACTTAAAATAAATGCATTATCAACTTGCGCTAATGCTTTAGCCATACTTTCAGCATGGACGCCTGAACGCATAGTATAAGATGCAAATTCTAAGACTACAAAAATACGTTTATGACGCTTGCTTTGGCGTAAGGCTTGAATAGTTTTAGCAATCGCTGTTGGATGATGCGCAAAATCATCATAAACAGTGATATCATGTTGATTTGCTCTGACTTCAAGCCTTCTTTTTACAGGCTTAAAGGTAGCTAACGCTTTAGCTGCTACCTTTGGTTTAACACCGGCATGATAACTTGCAGCAATCGCAGCTAAGCCGTTTTCAATATTAAATCGTCCAATTAAAGACCAAGCTACTTCTGCTACCTCTTTATGATTATATAAAACACGAAAGTGAGAACCACTATCATCTAATACTTCAGCACACCAATTTGCTTTCCCATCTAAGGTGAAATCTTCTAAATTAGAATAAATACCGCGTGCAATAACTGCATTTAAAGCTGCATCATCACGTGGTTTAATGACAACTCCTTTACTAGGAATTGTTTTTAAATAGAAATGAAATTGTTGTTGAATAGCTTCTAAGTTTGCATAGATATCAGCATGATCAAATTCTAAATTATTAAGGATAGTAATTTCAGGTCGATAATGCATAAGTTTTGGCCGTTTATCAAAGTAAGCACTATCATACTCATCTGCCTCAATAACAAACCATTCTCCTTGGTTTAAGTTAGCACTAGTATTAAAATTAGGTGCTACACCACCAATCAAAAAGCTAGGTTTAAGGCCAGCCTGGTCTAGGATATGAGCTAACATAGACGTAGTAGTTGTTTTACCATGCGTGCCTGCTACAGCTAGAACACGAAAACGAGGTAAAATATTTTCAGCAAGCCATTGCGGTCCTGATATATAATTTTTACCAGCATTTAAAACAGCTTCTAATACTGGCATCCCTCTTTTAATAGCGTTGCCAATAATTACTATATCTGCTTTTAGTGCTTGAGTTGTGTCGTCATACCCTTCAGTCCACTCAATACCTTTTGCTTGTAATAAATCACTTACAGGTGGATAACAATTAGCATCACAGCCTGTTACCTTATAGCCTGCTTCACGCGCTAGTAATGCTAACGCGCTCATAAAGGTGCCACTAATTCCTAAAATATGTAAATGCATTTTTCTTCTCATCGCCAAAGTGAAACTGTTAAAATGTTAGTTGCCAATAAACCAAAACTAACTAACATGGCAACAAAAAAACTTGATTCTAAAGCACATCGATAGATATGTGCTATAGCTAAGAATTGCCAAATACTTAATATTAATGTGCTTAATATATAAATAATTGTGAATAATAACATATTGACCTGCAACATATCAGCTTGTAAAAAATATGAAGTAAAAAGCAACAATGGAAAAGCCAGGCAATGAATAATTAAGTTACTCATCAACAAAGAGGTAATTGCTTGCACAAATCGATTATCTTTTTTGTATAATGAAAAAATTACTTTGGTATAGATAAAATAAGACAGCAAAAGTGCTAGACCAGTTAAAATAGTATTTATTAAACTATAATTACTCTTAACATCGGCTATGGTCCACTGAATAATTAACACAAGAAAATAAATTAATATAATCAAACCTAATAAAAAGAACGAATACGGTGTATTTGCTGGCGTCTCTTGCAAAATGGCCACTTGCCAATAGCGCTTTAAAAGTGTGCCCCACATAATATTATCCTATTTCATTAAAGCATGAATTTATAAATAATACTCAAAGTATATTAATTAATACGGACACTTAATTTACTAACTCTACATTAACTAGATTGCTAAACTAAATAGCTTGTTCATTTCATTTTAGACGTCTTTCTTGGCACTACCTTTGGCCAGAGGTTCTTTTTTAACAATACTCATTTGTTTTACAGTAGGCGTTTTCCAGGAACCTGAGATCTTATAAGTATAACCACTTATCTTCTGCATGCCATGATTAATAATTTTACTTGCAACCCAGGTCGCAAGACCTATAACAGGTCCACCTGCAATGGTTGCAACAACCGGTAAACTTGCAGTTATATGCGGCACAATCTCTAAATTTAAATTATAGTACTGATTAACGATATCTAAGCTACCTTGCATGCTACCATAGGCTACTGGACCATCAATATAACTATTATTAGTGGTCATAATACCATTTTTAATCTCAAATATACCCTTATATTCGTCAAAACTATAACCATCTTGTGCGAGATCACTGAAATCTAATTTTAAACGTCTAGGAATGGTTTGTAAGCTTAAAATACTCAGTAACTTACCTACACCTAATTTTTCTTCTGTTTCTGGACTAAGGTTGGTAATGCGACCATTTTTTAAAAGAATATACAAGTTTCCTTTAAGACGTTGTAAGGAAAAGTTTTGGAAACCGCCAGGCCAGTACCCTTTAAAATTTAACTGGCCTTGCCGTGCTTCTACCGCAGGACTCCATTTTAAGCGTCGTAACGCTTGAGCTAAATTTTTAATTTGCACAGCACCTGTCAACGAAGACATCTCGCTTTTTTCTTTTTGCTGCCATTCGCCTTGTGCTTGTAAGTCATACTCGGGTGTTTTTAAATTAAAAGATTCAAGCTTTAAAGCATCTTCCTTTACTACTGCTTTAATCGCAATTGTACCCAGATTTAAATGATTAAATTGTAATTGTTCAATAATTAAATCTAGATTAGGAAGATTCTTTATTTTTAATGCAGGTAGTTTTTCAGTTTGAGCCGCAGGCATTTTATCTATATTCAATTTGGCTATGGTACCGCTTAAGTAGTTGCTATTTAAATGATAACTTAAGTTAGCTTCTATTTGTTTTTGATTTAATGCAATAGTCCATTCATGACTATTTACTTTAGCAGCTTTTATTTTTAGATTAGGATAAATTTGGCTGCCTAAGACTGCTTTTTTTAATAAAAGATTAACAGAATGTATAGGAACATTGTCCGAGCCTATAGTATTAAATGCTAGTTTTGAGAAAGTATTTTGCCACTTTTGTAAATCAAATTTACTTAAAGTACCTATAATTTGTACACCTGATTGTTCTCGCCAAAGTGCTTGGCCTTCACCAAGACGGATTTCACCTTTTTCAAGGAGAAATTTATTATTTAGTAGTGAAAACCACAAATCACTATTGAGCTGATTATTATAAGCCATACGTAAACGTAATGCTTTTTGTGGATTAAAATTAATATCCACTGTTAAAGGTACCACAGCTTGGGCTACCTTTCCTAAAGGTGGTGGAAGATTAATTGCCATACCTTGAAGAGAGGTTTTAATTTGTAAATGATCAAGATCATTAGGGTCATTAGTTAAAGTTAAGATACCTTCTAATTCGACCTTTCCTGCTAGCAAATTAAGCCAAGGCAACTTAAATTTCTTTTGTAAAACTTCACTAGTGGTTGTAGCGACAATTTTTACTTCTGTATAAGGATTAGGATAACGAACAGATTGAATGACTAAGTCAACAGGATAATTCATAAAAGCTGCTTTAAGACTACTATCTAAAATACCTTTTTCATCAAACTGTAAAGAGCCAACTAAATTATCTAATTGAATATCATTAACAATATGGTTTACCGCCACATGATTTTTATTAAACGTTATATTACCTAAGGCTAAAATTTGTTCATGTTCAGGTACAAAGTAGAAAGGAATTTCTAATTGTAAATCAAGATTTAGATTACCTGTCATTTGCAGTATTTTTAAAGCAGATAATTTTTCCTTTAAAGGTGATGTACGAACATAATTTAATGCTTTATCAGCAGGCGCCGTAATTTCAGTGCGTATTAATAAAGCTTCTTTATCTAAGCCAATATCAGGTACTCTTATATTTGCATTATTAATAACTATATTTTTGGTTAAAGCGTGATCAATGTTAATATCAAGTAAGCGTCTATCAATAGTTAAATAGCCTTGCATATCCTTTAGCAACGGCCAATGGGGAGCAAAACGTAAATTAACACCTTGTAGGTAGCTGTTAACTTTAAATTCACCAGGTTTATCGGTAAAAGGAAAATCTGCTGCTAAACCATGAATTGAAATTTGCGCTATAGCTTGCTTAATTTGCTTAACATCTTTTTTTAGCCATAAATCAAGTTTATGCCGCATGTATTTTGCTGGCAGGTAGTTTAGCCACTGCTCAGCATTATCAGCAGCTAGCTTACCATCTAAGTCAATTTGCCCAGTTGACTGCGCGTTTATACCACTAATACTGCCTTTTGCATTAACTTTTAAATCAGGCCTTATAAGCATAAAGTTTGGCATACTAATACGTAAACCATCTGCTAATGCCTGCCAACTAAAAATACCTGCTAGCTTATCAAAACTAACAGCAGGTTTATTTAAAAAATTTAAGGTAAAATGTTCGCTATCAACCGCTAAATTACCGCCCTTAGGTGACCAGGATAGTAATCCAGATAAATTCTCAATCCCCGGCATAGCTTTTTGTGCTAACCAACTTAGTTGATTAAATTTGGTTAATAAAAATATAGGCTCACGATTTTTTAAAGTTAACCGCGTATTTTGTAACAAACCTTTAGGCATAACCGCTAGAATAGAATTAAACTGATTAGGCCAGTAAGGGACAATAGGTAAGAAGGATTCTAAAATGAGATTTTTAACATAAACATCAAATACACTAGTATTCTTATCATAATTAATTAAGAATTCATTGTTTGGCCACTTAACAGCACCTAATTGCATTGCGATATTATTTCCAGCTAATTGCCAGCCTACATTTGTAGGTTTTAAAACTAAATTAGCGTGCAAATAAGGTACATTTTGCTCTATTTTAGTTTCTTTATCTTGCCAGGTTAGCTTCTTTAACTCCAACTTACTTTGAATTTTTTCAAGATGACCTTTTTGCCAATCGAGCCATAATAAAAGATTTACCTTTCCTTGCTGAAGTTGCATTCGTGAGTGCGGTAAAAAAGTATCCCATTGTGTCAGTTGTAAATGATTTATCGCAAGAAATGCCTGCCCTTTTGCTTGAGCTAGTTTGTAGGGGTCTAACTCCATTTTTGCTAATATTTCAAATGAAGTCAGGGGCTTTTGAGCTAAGTAAGCATTTCCCTTGATAGCATATTGACCCGAACGATTAGTGATTATTAAATTAAAGTGCCTTAAAGGCAGTAGCGTTTTATCCTTTAAATAAATTTGTAGGTTAAAATTTTTAATAATAATTTTTTTCTGTTCTAGCACCCAAGCTAAAATAGGTGTATAAGCCACTTTACGAAGCATTGTACTATTTTTGTTGATATTAGTTAGACCTTCTATTTGCCATTTATCACTTAATTGACGTAATGTTAAATTAAGATCTTCAACATACAAAATACCAGGCTGTAATTGCCAATGCCAAATGGATTCAAAGAGATTAATACCAACTAGTAGTTTCTTTAAATTAATCACTTCATGTGCACTTTGCACATTAATATTCTTTAATTTAATAACAGGTTCAAACCAAAACCATCCTGTCTCCATTTTTTCGATCGTGACAGGCTCGCCTAAAAGAGTTGTTAAGCGTTGCTCAAGCTGTGGCTTATATTGTTTAGCCCAGGGCGTTAGGGCACGAAAAAAGCTAGATATTACTGCTAAAGCAATAATAAAAATTGCAAAAATTAACCAGCAACGTTTAAATGTTTTAAATAAAAATAATCGTAGGCGTAAAAACATAATTTATAAATCAATTGATAGCTCTAACCTTAGAGCACATTCCACTAAAATTTATCCTATGCTGTTTATTCGGCTATCTTGAGTTATCTACTCTGTATACACCTCAACTTAGAAGTGCATGCCTTTATTAATAATGACATATTATTGTAAGTGTTCACCTAATCGTGTCAACTTAAGGATTCTGTCATTTCCGCATAGGCAACTTAAAAATCTTGTCATTTCCGCGCAGGCGGAAATCTATCTTCATACTGGCACTAAGCCTATATAGAAATAGATACCCGCCTGCGCGGGTATGACAGTGCTGTTTTTAAATTGACACCATTAAGCGCTTACCTAAACTCATATGATACAGCTTAAAAATTCTATTATTTTCGCCTCAGCAACTTAAAACCCTGTCATTTCCGCGCAGGCGGAAATCTATCTTCACACTGGCACTAAGTCTATATAGAAATAGATACCCGCCAGCACAAATATGACAAAACTATTCTTAAATTGATGCCATTAAGCATTTATACCTATGAGCGGAGCTCTTCTAGTTACCTAGATAACATATCCCCCCTCGCGCATTTTTGCTAACTTATAGCGCAAGGTTCGCTCACTTACTCCTAAAATTGCAGCCGCTTGTTGGCGATTACCGCCATGTGCTTTTAAAGTTTGAGCAATAATATCAAACTCATGCTCTTGTAATTTTTTCATTTCACTACTAATTGATAACGTCTGCTCAATTGCTTGTAAAATAGGCAACTGTAAGTGAATAGTCTCAATTATACCATTGGTCTGTAACACTAAAGCACGCTGGATAACATTGTCTAATTCACGTGCATTTCCTGGCCAAGGGTAACTTAAAAGGGCTTGTATAGCATCTTCACTTAATAAAGGTGCTTTTAAAGTCGTTTTCTTACAATAGCGCCGAATAAGGTAGTTAGCCAGCGGGATTATATCACAAATTCGCTCTCTTAGGGGCAACCAGTGCAATGGGAAAATATTTAGACGATAATATAAATCTTCACGAAAACGCCCTAATTTAACTTCTTCTAGTAATTGCCTATTACTGGTAGCAAGCACGCGTACATTTAAATGGATCAATTTATTTGACCCAATACGTTCTACTTCTTTTTCTTGAATAACTCGAAGGAGTTTAGCTTGCAAGCTTAAACTCATTTCGCTGACTTCATCTAATAAAATTGTTCCACCTTGTGCTTGCTCAAACTTTCCTGGTGCTGATTTGTAAGCCCCAGTAAAAGCGCCTTTTTCATAACCAAATAAGGTTGCTTCAAGCATTTGCTCAGGTATAGCAGCACAATTAATAGCAACAAAAGGCTGTTGTCTTCGCGCAGAATGTTGATGAATAAAATGGGCAAGCACCTCTTTACCTGTTCCACTTTCGCCTGTAATCATAACGCCAACATCCGATTCTGCAACCCGCCTTGCCATTGAGAGTAAGGCCTGACTTTTAGGATCTTTAGCAATAGGTACTTCATCATTATCTACATAAGTAGAATGCATATATAAATTAATTTTTTCAGTTAGTTTATGTGCACTAAAAGGTTTTTCTAAGTAATCCACCGCGCCATGACGCATGGCTTTTAAAGCATCTTCAACGGAACCATAAGCAGTCATTAAAATAACAGGTGTACCTGGCAGACGGCGCTGGATTTCGTTAAGCAGCTGTTGCCCATCAAGTTCATCCATACGTATATCACTAAGCACAACAGTTGGACTATATTTATCTAGCATAGCTAAGGCCTCTTTTCCATCCTTAGCAGCTAAATAAGAATGCCCTGCCAAATTCATTGTTTCAGCCAGCGCCTCTCTTAACACAGGATCATCTTCTACAATTAATACGCCACTCATCATTGAATTCCTTTTATTAATGTGGGCAATAAACTGCATACCAAAAATTATTGTAATAGATTACCCTTATCTACCGAAAGGCTATATTTGGCGCATTTTAAATGAACATCACGCTTCAAAATACTGAAGTAAAATATCATATTCCTTTTTCAGTATCATTTTCATCCAAATTGCAATCCAATCAAACCTTTCACCAAGACTTTATATACTATACTGAGCTATTACAAATTATTAGACTTCTTTCGAAACAGCCTTTGACAGCTATTCGCAGACAAAAAAGCGCATTTAAAATGCTTATGTACTTCATATACGTCGCACTTTTTCAATACTTTTTCGCTTGGCCCTGAGACTTGTCACTAACCACTTCGAAAGAAGCCTATTGAAATAAGTTTATTTCTACACAACATCCTTCGCCTGGAGAGGAACTAAGATTAATTTCTCCACGATGAGCTTTTACTACAGCCTTAACTACAGCTAACCCTAAGCCAGTACCTTCTGCTTTAGTTGTAAAAAAAGGAGAAAAGGCCTGTGCTTTCACCGCTTCTGTCATTCCACAGCCATTGTCTTTAACAGAGATCATTAAATTATTTTTGACCATCTTAAGCGTAAGTTCAATATAACTCGCTTGCGCCTGTATGGCATTAGTAATCAGGTTTAAAATCGCTCCTATTAACGATTCAGTATGAAGATAATAAGAACCTGTTAACAGCTGATTATCAATTATCAATTGTAATGCTGTTGGTAAAGCTAGTGAATAAATTCTCTTTTCTAATTCTTTTCCCCATTGAGCAACACTAACATTGGCAAGCTCAATCGTATCGCCACGCGCAAAAAGTAATAGATCTTGGATTTGTTTCTCAATACTAGCATGACAAGCTTGAATACGCATCACCCACTTAGACATCCGATCTGGAGTTACCACAGCATTTAATAAATGCTCTGTATAAAGCATTGCTGAAGCTAGTGGTGTACGAACTTGATGTGCAAGCTGTGCTGTCATTCTACCTAATGCTAAAAACCTTCCATACTCTGCTTTTTCTTGCTCGTATTGCCTTGTTGTTGTTAAGTCAGTTAAAGTAACCAATTCACCAGGCAAATGATTTAAAGATGAGATAGCCACACTAATACGCCGGCCGTCCACTAAAGAGACTTCATAGCCATCATCTTCTTTAGGCGCAAAAGAACGTTTAATGACATCAAGCCATAATGCGCCCTCTAAATTTTTTCCTAATAAATCCTCAGCAACATAATTAAACCAGACAATTATACCCTGAGCATTAATCACCACTAAACCACAAGGCAAACGCTGGCATATTTCATAATGTAGACTGTTCATGCTTACATTGACATCCTTGTAATTGCAATTATTAAGACCTGTCTTCAAACGACTAAGGGAGCTAAAGGGAAATTGTTTTTCTAAAGTCCATTACTTACATAATTTTGTTTATTTCCGCTATGGGACTTGAAAATTAACCCCTTTTTTCTTTATAAGAGCTTTAACGAATTTTTGATTTTTGCTCTGCTCAGAAATTATTAGTATCTAGAATAAGTTATAAGATATTTGCGCTAAACGCTAGGCAGAAGATTTTATTTTTTTGATTTATTATGTTTCTGTTTATATTCAGTATCTAATGATTTCAAAAAATCCATTTTTTCTTTTAGCTTTACTTCTAAACCTCTATCAACAGGTCTATACCAATTAAGTTTATTTAACCCTTCAGGTAAATAAGTTTCGCCAGCAGCATACCCAAAGGGTTCATTATGAGCATAGCGATACTGGTGGCCATATCCAAGCTTATCCATTAAAGCTGTAGGAGCATTACGCAAATGATAAGGTACTTCACGGGATTTATCATTTTTAACAAATTTAAATGCTTCATTAAATGCCGTATAGCCAGCATTACTTTTAGGAGCGAGCGCAAGATAAATTACCGCTTGTGCTAAAGCTAGTTCTCCTTCAGGCGAACCAAGCCTTTCATAAGTTAATGCAGCATCGTTAGCTAATTGCATGGCTCGTGGGTCAGCAAGTCCAATATCTTCCCACGCCATTCTAATTATTCTTCGTGCAAGATAACGGGCGTCAACTCCACCATCTAGCATTCGAGTTAACCAATATAGTGCCGCATCAGGATGTGATCCGCGCACCGATTTATGTAGGGCTGAAATTTGATCATAAAAATTTTCACCACCTTTATCAAAACGTCGGCCGCTAGGTGCTAAAACCTGCTGTAAAAAGGTCAATGTAATTTCACTTATCCCTTCTACTTTAGCTGCTGTATCAATTTGTTCTAATAAATTAAGTAGTCGACGAGCATCACCATCAGCATAATGAATAACATGTTCTAGCGCTTCTGCGCTAAATTGTAAATGAGGCAAAACTTGTTTTTGTGCTCTCGCTACTAATAAACCCAGCTCTTCATTAGTTAATGGTTTAAGTACATAAACTTGTGCTCTTGAAAGTAAAGCTGAATTAACTTCAAAAGAAGGATTTTCTGTAGTTGCACCAATAAAAGTTATTAGGCCAGATTCAGTATAAGGTAATAAAGCATCTTGTTGGGATTTGTTAAAACGATGAATTTCATCAATAAAAAGTAGTGTTTGTCTATGCAAAGTTAAATTGACTTGCGCTTGTTCAACAGCTGCGCGAATATCTTTAACTCCCGCCAACACCGCAGAAATTGCTATCCACTCACAATCAAACGCCGCTGCACTTAAACGCGCTAAAGTTGTTTTACCAACGCCAGGAGGGCCCCAAAAAATCATAGAATAAGGCTTACCCGAGGCAAACGCTAAACGCAGCGGTTTACCTGGCCCAAGTAAATGTGATTGCCCAATCACTTCATCCCAATGCTTAGGCCTTAGCTTTTCGGCTAGTGGCGCCACAGGTTCCACTACTGATTACTACTGCTCAACAACATCCACCCCTTTAGGTGGTTTAAATTGAAATAATTTATCGCCTAAAGCGGGATTAGTTTTTACATTTTTCAATTTCACAATAGTATGTTGGCCAAGCTGGTCAAAAAACTCAATAATATTTAAAGCATCCCCATTAAAGGTTAAATTGACTGTTTGAAAATTTTCTTTAGGCGATTTTGCTTTTAAAATATAAGTGCGCACACCATTTTTATCTTGAGTTGAGACATCAAAATCGCGTGTCACACTATTATCATAACCACTTAAAAAAAGCCCAGGGGTGCCACCTAAACCAGACTCTTGTTTTTTGACAGTTACTTGCTCTAAATCAACATCATAAACCCATAAACGCTTACTATCTGCAACAACTAATTGTTCTAGAGGACTTTTCGTTTCCCAGCGAAAATGGCCTGGCCTAACTAATGCCATCTTACCTGAAGACTGCGATACTTCACGCCGACCAGCAGTTACAATTTGATCAAAGCCCGCGCTCATACTGCGAATCGCATTTAATTTAGCTTGTACTTCATCAGCCGGTGTTTGAGCCCAACTAATTGGTAGCCAACTTAATAACAATAAACTAATTATTTTTCTCATATTTTCCTCTTTTATTCGTCCGGTACAGCTGATACAAGTACATCTCTATAGCCGCCATCTAAGGGGCCAACAATTCCTGTCCTTTCCATCTCCTCAACTAAACGCGCTGCACGGTTATAACCTATTTTAAAACGGCGTTGCACGGATGAAATACTAGCCTTACGAGTTTGAATAATAAATTCAACTGCTTGATCATATAAAGGATCAATATCCTCTGTCTCTTGCCCATCATCGCCTCCCCCTTCCGAACTATCTAAAGTTTGAGTGATTTCTTCAATATAGTCAGGCTCGCCACGGGCGCGCCAATCATCTGCAATGCGATGAACTTCTTTATCATCAACAAAAGCACCATGTACCCGCAGGGGAGCACCAGTACCTGGAGCTAAGTATAGCATGTCTCCATGGCCTAATAACTGCTCTGCCCCTTGTTGATCAAGAATAGTTCTTGAATCAATTTTAGAAGACACTTGAAATGACATTCGTGTAGGAATATTTGATTTAATTAATCCTGTTAAGACATCAACCGAGGGTCGTTGCGTAGCTAAAATTAGGTGAATACCTGCAGCACGTGCTTTCTGAGCAATACGGGCAATTAACTGCTCTACTTTTTTACCTACAACCATCATCATGTCAGCTAATTCATCCACAACAACTACGATATAAGGCAGTGGTTGTAATAATGGCGCACTAGTATCCATACCGTCATTTGGTTTCCATAATGGATCGGTTAATGGCTCACCTCGTTCTAAAGCTTCATTTATTTTATTGTTAAACCCAGTTAAATTGCGCACACCAAGGGAGGCCATTAAGCGGTAACGACGTTCCATCTCAGCTACACACCAACGCAATGCGCTAGCTGCCTCTTTCATATCAGTCACTACAGGTGTTAATAAATGGGGAATACCATCATAGACTGATAATTCTAACATCTTAGGATCAATCATAATTAAGCGAACTTGATCAGGTGTTGACTTAAACAATAAGCTTAAAATCATGGCATTGATCCCTACGGATTTACCTGAGCCAGTTGTACCTGCTACTAATAAATGAGGCATTTTAGCTAAATCAACTATCATAGGATGGCCAGCAATATCAACACCTAAGGCAAGTGTTAAAGGCGACATAGCATGTTGATACACTTCAGCTGATAATACCGATGAGAGCCGAACAATTTCTCGATGCTGATTTGGTAATTCAAGACCTACTACTGTTTTACCTGGTATTACTTCTACCACACGTACACTAAGAACTGATAAGGAGCGCGCTAAATCTTTCGCTAATGCTGTTAATTTACTGACTTTAATTCCTGCAGCCAATTGGAGTTCAAAACGAGTAATGACGGGGCCAGGATGGACTGCAACAACATCCGCCTGAATACCAAAATCTAACAAATGCTGTTCTACTTCACGCGATAAACTCTCTAATTCTTGATGGGTATAACCTCCTAAAGGCTTACCTACTTGCCCTTTATCGAGTAAGCTTAACGAAGGTAAACCACTAGCAATGGGTGGCTTAGCTTTTTTTTCTTTGACGGGCTTATTATCCGTTTGCGGTAGATTTTCAACAATATTAGTTGTTGGATTAGGAATGTTGGCTTGAGAAATTAAAATAGGAACAGTTTTTTCTGCTCTTTCCTTTCTATCTGGTTGCCTTTTTATAGACAATAATGGTGCTCTAGTTGGTCTAATTAGCGGCTTATCTGATTTATCCCTTTGAATTAACGCTTTCGCGTGATTATATAAATTGCTCAGTATACTTTTAAATTTACTGGTAAACCAATTACAAGCCAATACCGTATAAATACCAATAGATTCTGAAAGCCTTACCCAAGAAAAGCCAGTTAGCCAAGTCACGCCAACTAGCACTATTGCTAAAAGTAGTAAAGAAGCACCATGTAAGTTTAAAGCATAATAAAATCCTTTAGCTATCCAATTACCTATTAAACCACCTGCGCTATTAATTGACGTAGCGTTAACAATGACTGAATCTAGACTTAATAAACCACAGCCTCCAACAATTGCTAATATAAAACCAATAATGCGCAGTAAAAGGACCGGCTTATTAACTGCTTGCATAATACGATGTTCTTTTAAAACCAACCAAGCAATATAAAGAATGCCTAATGAAAGAAAAAAGCAACAATAGCCGAGAGAAAAATACAATACATCAGCAATATAAGCACCTACATGCCCACCTGCATTAGCTATTTCTGTATGCCGATTGGGATTTAAATGTGTCCAGCCAGGATCGGTGACATGGTAGGTAAGTAAAGAAAGGAGAATAAATAAAACGCCAGTTAAAAGTAGGATAAAACTCCCCTCACTAATACGTTTTACTAAAAAAGCGGGTAACGCTTTATTGTTTTTAGGTTTATTACTTGCGTCTCTTTTCGCCATAGCTATTTTAAAATTTGTTTTTCTATCATACTATTTGACATAGTAACATAACTTATATAGAAGAAAGAAATGACAAGCCGTAACAATCATCATAAGCTTATTATCCTAGGCTCAGGCCCAGCTGGTTACACTGCAGCAGTTTATGCAGCACGTGCCAATCTTCGTCCGGTAATGATTACTGGTATGCAACCAGGTGGTCAATTAACAACGACAACGGAGGTAGATAATTGGCCTGGTGATGCAGAAGGCTTACAAGGACCTGCGTTAATGGAGCGTATGCAAAAACATGCAGAACGTTTTGAAACTCAAATTATTTTTGATCACATCATTGAGGCTGATTTAAATAAACGTCCCTTTACTTTACAAGGCGATAGTGAAACTTATACGTGTGATGCCTTAATTATTGCCACCGGCGCTTCAGCCCGTTATTTAGGTCTAGAAACTGAAAAAGCTTATCAAGGTCGTGGCGTTTCGGCCTGCGCAACTTGTGATGGCTTTTTCTATCGCAATAAAGATGTATGTGTTATCGGTGGCGGTAATACTGCTGTTGAAGAGGCGCTTTATCTTTCTAATATAGCTGCTTCTGTGACCTTAATTCATCGGCGTGATAGCTTAAGAGCTGAGAAAATTTTGCAAGATAGGTTATTTGAAAAAGCACGTACCGGCAATATCAAATTACTTTGGCATCACACTTTAGAAGAGGTTTTAGGTGATGGTCTTAAAGTCACTGGAGTGAATTTACGCCATCTTCCTGATGATAATATCAATTATCTTAAAGTTGATGGGGTATTTATTGCAATTGGGCATGATCCTAATACCAGCTTATTTAAGAATCAATTAACCATGACTAATGATGGCTATTTAATTATACGTTCCGGCTTAGAAGGTATGGCAACAGCGACTTCAATTCCTGGTGTATTTGCTTGTGGGGATGTAGCTGACCATGTTTATCGCCAAGCTATTACCTCAGCAGGCTTTGGCTGTATGGCAGCCTTAGATGCAGAAAAGTATTTAGATGACTTAGCTAAATAGATAGCTTTATTAGTTAGTTATTAAATTAAAATTTTTCTGCAAAGCTGCTTTAAAGAGAGGTCCTTAATTTATCGGTATAAACTTATAATAAGCTAACTGTTTAAAATTTATTAATGACTACATCTTTGCATTTACTTTATACTTTTCCTGATCCTGAAAGTGCAGATGATCAGGGTTTACTAGCTATAGGCGGCGATTTATCACCGGAGCGTTTATTAGCAGCTTATAGCCAAGGTATTTTTCCATGGTTTGATAATAATTACCCCATACTTTGGTGGTCGCCTAATCCACGTTTAATTTTGTTGCCTGAGGAATTTAAGCTGTCACGAAGTTTAAAAAAATCACTAAATAAATCTTATCGTGTTACTTTTGACCAAGCCTTTGCAGAAGTTATTTATAATTGTGCAACAGTTAATAATCGTAAAAACCATACCTGGATTACCGATGAGATGCAACAAGCTTATTTAGCCTTGCATCATTTAGGTTATGCTCATTCTGTAGAAATTTGGGATAATAATGAATTGATTGGTGGCCTATATGGTATCAGTTTAGGCAGGGCATTCTTCGGTGAATCTATGTTTCATCAGAAACAAGATGCCTCTAAAATGGCACTGTTTTATTTATGTCAGCAACTTAGACGATGGCAATTTGATTTTATTGACTGCCAGCTACCTACGCCACACTTACAAAGCTTAGGCGCAATTAGTATAAATCGACAAGATTTTTTAAAACGCTTAGAGAAAACTTTAGGCTATCCTACTAAGCAAGGTATATGGCAATAATGAATAATTAACTTTCATAACTGACTTGATAGTAATTTTGACTTAGCTACAAAATTGTAACTAGGCTATTTACAAGTCACACTTATCTAATATCTATTTAGAGAAAATACCCTGCCACAGGCACCAAAATATTAAAGCAAAACAATTCTATCTACCTTAAGCTATGAAAGAAATTTAATACCTAATTGCCATTTCTTCCATTTTAAGGCACTATTTACCTTTTTATGTAATTTAATTAATTTGAGAGACCTCATGGCAAAAGAAGATCATATTGAAATGCTTGGTACGGTAATTGATACACTACCTAATACAATGTTTCGTGTTGAGCTAGAAAATGGTCACGTTGTTACAGCACATATATCAGGCCGTATGCGCAAAAATTATATTCGTATTTTAACAGGAGACAAAGTTAAAGTTGAACTAACCCCTTATGATTTAACTAAAGGACGTATCATTTTCCGCGACAAAAATTAAATCGTAATAATCTATGGTAAATAGGCAATATAAATTTTAAAAAAATAATAGATCAAGTGGAATAACTTGCCGCTTAAATTATTTACTTTAGGTGACCGTCTCTTTCTCACCGAACTAGGTGGTTAGCACTACTTACTTAGACTTTATAATTAACTACAATTTAACCTACCCCTCATAAGACATTGCTCTGCTTAGAAGGTAAAATGAGTTCATTGGTTTTACCCATTTTAAATGGAGCAAACAGAGTTGATACCAGCTAAGGCGGCCTGCATCTATATATAGGAAAAACCATGACATAATCCGTCTTCGGTGGATATATGCCCTAAAAGATAAAAATTTATTCTGTTTTTAAAGGTAATATTAGCTTAAAAGTAGCGCCTTGATTGATGCCTTTTGACTCGACTTGTAGCTCTCCATCTAGCTCAATTGCTAACAAAGCACAATTATGTAAACCATAACCATGCCCATGTGGCTTGGTGGTAAAACCAAATGTAAAAATTTTTTGTAAATCTTCCTTGGCTATACCCACACCGTTGTCTTTTATAATCACTTCAAGCCAATTTTTTTCTTTATCTAGCTCTAATCTTATTACTAGTCTTTTCTCTTTTTGATGACTGATGGCTAAAGAATCGATAGCATTTTTGACTAAATTAATAAGAATTTGTTGTATTTTATTTTTAACTGATAAAAAAGTAGGAAGACGAGTAAATTGCCTTTCTATATCAATTTTATTTCTTCTAAGTTGATTAGCAAATAAAGGCAAAATATCTTCAATTAATTCAATAACCTCAACCTTCTCACGCAGACTTACGCCAGGACGATTAGATTCTTGTTGCGTCATAATAAGTTGAGTTACATGATTAAGGTTTTGATCTAAATTCTTTAACTCTTCTTGCCTTTTAATTTTTTCATTTTCTAATTTTTCAATTAACTTTTTAAAATAAGGTATAGCTACTTTACCGCGCTCATCATAAGCCAAGAAATAATTCAAATTATTTATATTTTTTTCTAGCAAGTCCAATAAGTTAGGTAGTTTATCTATCGATGATTGTTGATTGGTTTCTATAAGCAAAGCTACAGAAGTATTGATACTATTTAAAACATTACCGACATTGTGCAAAATACTTGTAGCCATTTCCGCTACCCCTGCAGATCGAGATGTTTCAACTAAGATAGTTTTAGCTTTATCTAATTTAAGTAGCATGCGATTTAGATGTTCTTGTAACTCACCTATCTCATCTTGGCTAAGGATAGGAAGTAGAGGTTTTAAATTTTCATAATCAATATTCTTAGCAAACTGACTAAGACGAATAAGAGGATTTGATATTATTTTTGCTAGAAAAACACTAATAATAAAACTAGTTAATATAATTATAAGATTTAAAAGTAAAATTAAGTTTGTTAGATCGTGAGCTGCTTGATTAATTCTTTCGCGCTCATCATCTATGTTGGCTGACTCTTGTAACAGTAAGGTATCAATGTAATAGTTAAGTTGCCTTCCTTTATCTTGCAGTACTTTTTCTTGAGCGTCGATATGATGCATGTCTTGCTGTTGTTCTTTAGCAGAAAAAACATTTAAAGCAGCTAGCATGACCTCATCTCGCAGGGTAATAAGTCGTTTTACAGACGTAGCTACTCCAGTTTGTTGATAATCACTGTAATTCTTCTCTTGCTCTCCTAATTCTTCTAGCAAAGCTAAGAACTCATCCTTAACAGCTCCCACCTTATCAGGCGTGTTAGTATTTGCCGGTGTTACTTGGAATTTAACGCTTAAATTTTCAATAAATAAATTGATGCGGTTATTTAAATTTTTCATTTTTAATAATGATTCAAGTCGAGGAGCTGTATTATCCACGAAAACTAAAAATTTTTGTTTAACATCCAGATATCGTGTTAATAAATAAAGGTTAACAGGTACAAAAAGTATTACTACTAAGAACATACTTAATAGAATTTTATGTCGAATACTCATGGACTACCTCTATTTTGGCGGCTGAGCCTGCAAAACAGCATGAGCTACTTCCTCGCCCAATTGCAATCCGGCGTTAGTATCAACGGGAAAATGGATTCCGCCCCAAACGCGACTTGAGCTTGCTTGGTGAGCCTCTTTCCACCAAACTGATTTATTTTCAGGAAAATAATAAGTTAAGATGACTGCTGCTGCAGCAGAAACAACTGAGTGTGCTGCAGGGTAACTAGGATGATTAGGCGTAGGCATGACTGTATGTATAGCTGGATTCAACATAAATGGCCGTTTTACCCAATAAGTATATTTAGCTTTAAACACGGTTATTACCGCATCCGCTATTCCCATAGCTAGCACTGAACGAACTAAAAATACTTTAGACAGGGAAACTTGTTCTTTTTCCATATATTCATTAGCAAATTTTAACCAAATTCCAGGTGGTGTAACCGTAGAAGGATTTCCTGCCCAAAATACTACAGCCTTAGTCTGTTCAGGCGTAATATGATTTAATGCGTTTTCTGTTTGTTTAAGTTGACTCTGCCAAAATGGATCATTAGGGTTAGATGGCTTTGGCGGTAAATATTGTTTTAAAGAGCTAATAAGCCATGGTGTCCAAAATCCAACATCTTGACCAAAAAACGGTTTAACGCCAGCCCAATACCCTTCTCCGAAAAGTTGAGGTGATAAATGTTCATTTTGGCTGTCTTTAGCCATCCGCGGTTTTATTTTATTTAAAACCAAGTCACTTAATCGGTGTGAAAAGCCATCATCACGAACACCAAGTTTAATATTTAAACAACTATCAGGAAAAAATAAGCAAAGCACTTCACTAGAAATTACATCAAGATTACCTACAAATTGATGCTTTACATTAAATGCCAAAAAAGCTGCATCACGTTGTGCTGTATAAACATACGCATAAAGTCGTGAGGCAGGGGCATCTGCTAATTTATGGGATTTAACTAAGTCAAACATTACATTATCCCATTTTTTTAGAGAATCCATAGTCATTAATTTACTAGACTCTAAGTGAGATAAAGATGCTTGTTCCTCTGGCGTATATTTAAAATAAGTCGGTAATTGATTAACACTATTGTGAAATAAATAAAAATAGAGGCTAGCTAATATAAGAATGAGTAATATACTTAAGCTTAACCAACTCTTTTTCATATTTATTCCTTTCGAACTTGCTTTAATAAATCGCTAATTGCATTAGGATTTTTTAACAGTCGAGTAAGTTTGTCTACAGGTAAGGGTTTACTAAAATAAAAGCCTTGAATTTGATCGCATCGATACCCTTTTAGAAAATCAAGTTGTTTTTGTGTTTCTACTCCTTCGGCTAGAACATCAAGATTTAAGCTTTTAGCCATAGAAATAATGGCTCGAATAATTAGGTCATCATTACCATTATACTGAATATTATTGATAAAAGAGCGGTCAATCTTTAATCGATTTAGAGACATCGTGCGCAAATGATGTAAATTAGAATAACCTGTCCCGAAATCATCTAACGCTATTTGAACGCCAAAGTTTTTTAATTCATTAATCTTATCAATAATTGAAGGATTAATAATGGCACTCTCGCTTAATTCTAGCTCAAGGTATCGAGGCTCTAGATTTACTTCAAGTAATATAGACTTTATTTTTTCTACAAAATCAATTTGACTTAACTGTTGGGAACTAATATTAACGGCCATGCGTATTGGTGGCAAACCCTCTTCTTGCCAAGCCTTATTCTGAGTACAAGCTTCTTTTATCACCCAATCACCTATAGGTATGATTAAGCCTGTGCGCTCTGCAATAGGAATAAAATCTAGGGGCAAAAGTAAGCCTTCAGAGGGATGATACCAACGTATCAATGCCTCAACAGCTTCTAATTTATGCTCTCGGATATGAAATTGGGGTTGATACCATAATACTAACTCTTGTTGTGCTAATGCTTGATACAATTGTGCTTCAAGTTCTAACTGCTCTAATACGTTCTCATTCATTTCATAAGAATAAAATTGAAACTGATCGCCACCTAACTTTTTAGCATGGTACATTGCAGTATCAGCATTACGTAAAAGATTATCAATTTCTTGGCCATCTTGAGGACATATGGATACTCCCATACTACTAGTAACGCCTAAATTACGACCCATAATTTGCAAAGGTTCTTTAATCATCTGTAGCACTTTATTAGCAATTTTTACAATATCGTCTAAATTATTTAATTCTGTTATCAATAAAACAAACTCATCCCCCCCAAGTCTTGCTAACGTATCAAAAGAACGAACCGCAGTTAATAAGCGTTGAGCAATCAAGTTTAATAATTCATCACCTGCGGAATGTCCTAAACTATCGTTAATTAACTTAAATCGATCTAAATCAAAAAATAAAATAGCAAACTTGGTTTGATAACGTTTATAAATGGCTATTGCTTGCTGTATTCTATCCTGCAGAAGCACTCGATTAGCTAACCCTGTCAGCGCATCATGTGTAGCATGAAATTTTAATTCTTCTGTTCTTTTTTCTACTTCTTGTTCAAGCGATAATGTATAAGCACGCGATTCACGTAATAACTTCCATTTTCTTGTTAAAGCATAAGCTAATTGGCGTACTGCAATGTGATCAAAGGGTTTTGTTAAAATAAGGAAATTATCGCTATGACCTAACTCTTCAATAGTTTCTTCCCAACTATAATCAGAATAAGCGGTACATATCACCACATGAAGATCAGAATCAACTTTCCATATATTTTTAATTGTCTCAATGCCATCCCAACCAGGTGGCATACGAATATCTACAAAGGCAAGCGCATAAGGCTCTTTGTCCTCAAATGCCCTTTTAATAAGGGCCACGCCTTCTTGTCCTTGAGTTGCTGTGTCAATTTTAAAGCGTGGTAAAACTAAATTATTTGAATTTTTAGTAGAACTCTCAAATAACTTCTCTTCAAACTCTTCAAGCTCATTTCGCAGAGGTTTGGTAAGTATTTTTATAAAGTCTTTATGAATTTCCACATTATCATCAATAATAATAATACGAAAATCATAATTAAGATTATCCATAAACTCATTTACGTAAATTTTTATTTTATTATAGCAAATTATGAGAATAGTTTATTTTCTCTAAATAGCTTCTTTGCAACGTTAAGGTTTAGAAAGTTTTGCAATTTCTTTTAAAAAAATTATACGTCTTAAGATATTAAAAGAACAAAATAAGATGAGTACAAAAATAGCCAGGAATTTTTTATTACAAGGCGCCCTAAATAATAATATTTACTCTTTATCGACTAAACTTAAATAAACTCATAACTATTATTATTATGTTATATCTTTGTAATAAAACGGGCTCTCAACCTTATACAAAAGTTCCTAAAAGGATTATTCAGCAGTATTTCAAAGATGAATTTGAAAGATAGTTTAAGCCAAGCTTAACAAGTTATTAAAGAAAATACCTGTGTAAATAAGGTAGAATCCTATAATAAATATATTTCTTAGAATTAAAATTTTAATTACATATATGTTTTTTCTATAAAATCCTTAAGTATTACGTCATTAAGTAAATTAAAACATTTGATAGATAATAATACAATATAGATGGTGTTGAGCCAATCGACCCAACACTTCTTACGCATGAAGCAACTTACAACACTTAATTTTTGTTCCTTATCCTACGGCAATATTCTGGCAATGATAGAGCTTAGAAACTAATTAAAACTTTTTCTATCAACAACTTAACTGTAATTATTTTAATGTCCAGCAACTGTCATCCCATCAATTAAAATTGAACCACATCGAGTTGCAATATTAGGATTTATATCATTTCCTACTGCTTGAATTGCTAAAAACATATCTTTTAAATTACCCGCAATGGTTACTTCCTCTACTGGAAATTGAATAGCGCCATTTTCTACCCAAAAACCAGAAGCGCCCCGTGAATAATCACCGGTTAATACATTAACACCTTGCCCCATTAATTCTGTTACGATTAAGCCTTTATCCATTTGTTTTATTAACTCATCTAAACCACCAGTTGTTGGATTGATAGTTAAATTATGAACTCCGCTACTATTAGCTGTCGTTTTTAAACCCAATCGTCTTGCTGAATAACTACTTAATACGTACTGACAAAGACGACCGTCTTCAACAAAGATATTATTTCGAGTGGGTACTCCCTCGCCATCAAAAGGCGCACTACCTAAAGCTTTTAGCAAATGTGGTTGTTCATAAATTTTAATCATTGTTGGAAAAATTTGTTTATCGAGAGCATCTAGTAAAAATGAATTTTTACGATATAAATTAGAGCCACTAATTGCGTTAATTAAACTTGATAAGAGGCTACTTGAGATGCGTGAAGAAAATAAAACAGGTACTTTCTGTGTTTTAACCTGTTTAGCCTTCAAACGACTCACAGTTCGTTCTACAGTGGTTTCAGCTAAGTGCTTAAGAGAGGTTAAATCATGAGCATGACGAGCCGTAGTATAATCGTAATCACGCTGCATAGACTCCCCTTCTTGCGCAATTAAAGAGCAGCTTATGCTATGTCTTGTTCCGTTTATAATACCTAAAGCACCATAACTATTTGCATAGCCATGCATAAAACTGTAAGTAGACAGATTAACACCATCTGAATTCTTTATCCGTTTATCAAGCGCTAAAGCGTGCGCTTCACAACTTAAAGCCATTTCGATTGCTTGGGAAGGATTAATATCCCAGGGATGGTATAAATCAAGCTCTTGAAATTGATTAGTTAGCAACTCACGATCAGCTAAACCAAAGCATGCATCTTCAGAACTTACTTGAGCAATATCATAAGCTGCTTTAACTAATGCATCTAAAGCTTTAGGCGATGTATCAGTACTGCTAGCATTACCCATACGTTGGCCAATAAAGATAACTAAACTTACCCCTTTATCCTCGTTAAAGGAAATCGTCTCAACATCATTCATACGAACATCTACAGAAAAGCCACTATCATGATTGACTGAAACAGCAGCATCAGTAGCACCTTGAGAACGAGCCCGATCTAAGATATCCTGCATTAACTTAGATAAATCGCTTGTCGATTTTTGTTGCACTCTGGTAAGATTTTCTGACGAATTTTGCATAGTTAATCCACTATAAAAATAATAAGGATACAAGAATACGATGCCCAGTAAAACCATTGAACTCACAAAATGGTTGAGGCAAGGTTTAAAAGCAATATTTACTGTTTTATTTATTACAATCTTGCTTAATTACGCAATTGCAGCAGCTAACTGGCAAAGATTAGGCCCAGGTTTACTTTATCAAGATTTAAACTTTAGCTATCTTTCGCCATGGTCGCATATTCATGTTTTTCTGATTGATTTAAAATCAAACAAACTTTCTTCTATTATGGCAAAGGATTTAGCATTGAAAAATGCCTCAGCGGAAGAATATGCTGAGCATAGTAAATCTTTAATTACTATTAATGGTGGTTTTTTTGACCATAATTTCCATCCTTTAGGACTTAGAATAAATGACAAAAAACAACAAAGTCCCCTAAAGCAAATCAGTTGGTGGGGAGTTTTTTACATTAAACATGATCATGCTTATTTAACAAGTGTTAATCAATTTAAACGTAGTAAACAAATTGATTTTGCTGTTCAAAGTGGGCCGCGTCTTATAATCCATGGTCAAATTCCACCTCTAAAGCCAGGACGTGCTGAACGCTCCGCTTTAGGCATCACTCCTGAAGGCCAAGTGGTTATGTTAGTAACAGAAAATTCACCCTTATCAACTACTGAATTAGCTCAGTTAATGCAAGCGCCACCACTCAATTGCATTCATGCACTGAATTTAGATGGTGGAAGCTCAAGTCAGTTGCATGCGGCAATTAATAATTTTCATTTAAATGTCCATGGGTTTTCTAATGTTAGTGATGCAATCATTGTCCAAAAGAAAATTAATTAAAATCATAATAATAAATTAATTTAATAAACTGTGGATATTTTTTCCTGCAACGTTTCACAATTAGCTAATTATTAGTTCATTTTTCTGTCTAGCTAGGATAACTTGTTGTTTTTTAATGAATTAATTAAATTATTTACCAAAATCAAATAAAAGGCTTATCCACAAAATTTGTGGATAAGCTTGTGTATAGAGTAATAAAATCCTTATGGTTAAAGAGCTTAGCTAATTGTTCAAGCTTTAGTAAATAAAAAGTAAAACAATCAATTTGCCGTATTAGCTGCTCGTTTTTTTATTCGTTCCAACGCTTCATGTAAACGAAATATTGTGCGAGTTTTTCCAATTAACGCCAAGGTTGCATCAATAGCAGGTGACATACTAGTTCCGGTTACAGCCACGCGTAATGGCTGACCTATTTTACTCATATTAATATTAAATTCAGCACTAACATTATTGATAATATGTTGAATAGTTTCCGCACTCCAGTCTGCTTCTTGTTGAAATTGTTCATATAAACGAGTAAGTGGTTCAAGAACCACAGGACGTAGATGTTTTTTAACCGCATCTTCATCATATTCGATAACATCTTGATAGAAATAGCGACTTTTTTCTGCCATTTCGACTAGATTTTTACATCGATCAGCTTGAATCATAATAACTTTATCAAGTTCTGGCCCATCAGTGGGATTAATACCTAAACGTTCAAACTGCCATAATAAAGCGTTTGCAACTTCTGCAGGCTTATCAGCTTTTAAGTAATGTTGATTTAACCACATTAATTTTTCATAGTTAAAGCTTGCTACTCCACGGCTAACATTAACCAAATCAAAGTATTTAATCATTTCATCAACACTAAATATTTCTTGATCGCCATAAGACCATCCTAATCTTACTAAGTAATTAAGCAGTGCATGCGGCAATATGCCTTGTTCTTTAAATTGTAATACACTGACCGCACCATGCCGCTTAGATAGGCGCTTACCATCATCACCTAAAATCATTGGTAGGTGTGCAAAAATAGGAATAGGAGCATTAAGCGCTTTAAATAAATTAATTTGCCTTGGCGTATTGTTGATATGATCATCACCACGAATAACATGCGTGATTTCCATATCCCAATCATCAATAACTACCGCAAAATTATAAGTTGGATGACCGTCTGAACGAATTAAAATCAGATCATCTAATTCGCTATTTTCTACTTCAATTTCGCCATAGACTTCATCTTTAAAAACAACCGCCCCTGTAGTTGGATTTTTAAAGCGAATGACATAAGGCTCATTAGTAGGTGCTAAGTTTAAGTTACGGCAATGGCCATCATATCTAGGTTTTTCTTTTGCATTTAATTGCGCTTCTCGTAGTGCTTCTAGACGTTCTTTAGAACAAACACAGCGATAAGCATGACCTAAAGATAAAAGACGTATAGCTATCTCTTGATATCTTTCGTAGCGATTGGTTTGATAGATAGGGCCTAAATCATAATCCATACCTAACCAAGCTAAGCCATCGAGTATAGCTTGCACTGATTCTTGGGTAGAGCGCTCTCTGTCAGTATCTTCAATACGCAAAACAAATTGTCCTTGATGCCTTTTAGCATATAACCAAGAAAATAAGGCCGTTCTTACTCCACCAACATGTAAAAACCCTGTGGGGCTTGGGGCAAAACGCGTTCTAACAACCATTAAAATTGCTCCGTTGTAAGCAGGAAAATATTCGGGCTATAATAGCTGACTTTATATATAACGAAAAGCCAACAAATGTATTGCCAATTTTATAAAAACTATGCAAGAAGCACTTTTTTTATTTAACGGCGGTTATTCTTTAACCGTTCGAAGGGTAGGCTTGAATCTTGGTGAACAGATTAATTTGAGCACAGGTTGGGCGAAAAAACTAGTGAAAAACCACAGTATATCTCAGTACAGGAGGTTTTCTAGCCATTATTTTTGTGCAAGTTATGCTAAATTTAACCGCTCAGCAAATGGATTACGTTATTCTCTATGAAAGGCTTAAGTATTAAATATCAGCTTCGCCTGACGACATTAATCCCGGTTTTTGTAGTTGCCCTATTATTTGCTGTTTTTTATAACGGTCAATTTAATAAAGACTTAAATCAGCATATGTTTCGTTTAGGAGAAGCTTATATCCGTCAATTATTACCTGCAGCCCAACTAGCTATGATGCGTAATGATAGACGAACGCTGCAAGGGCTTATTAACGCCTCAACTATTAATCCTGAGGTTATCGCACTTGCCTTTTATGATGGTGATGGGCATTTAATGGCTTATCGAGGTGGAAAGCACTCTATTCATACACCATTTAAACCTCCTGAATTTACCGGTGATTACATTGAAAGCAAACAAATTGAACCTTACGTAATTAATTTTGTCGCACCTATTACGATTCCTAAGTTTAACCTCTACTCAAATACCACTTTTAAAAAAACGGCAGACTATATACCACTGCAAGCGGATGATATTTTAGGATGGCTATCCATTGACATTGATACCAAGTCAATGCTAATTAAACGTTATCAAATGTATATCATCACTATTTTTATTACTCTCTTTGGTTTATTAATTAGCCTTACCATTCACTACTTATTATCTAAACGCATTTACCTACCTATTGCCCGTTTACGGCGTAGTATGAAACAAATTTTACAAAATGAATTTGAAACACATATTGCTGTCTCTAGTGATAGCGAATTAGGAGAAATTGAAAAAGGATGTGCGCACCTACAGCGTCAATATTTAAATACAATCCATGACCTTAATCATCATATTGAGGTTGCCACAGAAGACTTACAAAATAGTCTTGAGCTTTTAGAAGAAAAAAATATTCAATTATCGCTAGAAAAGAAAAAGACTGAAGAAAAAATTAAACAGCAAAGCGATTTTATTGCCAACATGACTCATGAGATTCGAACTCCCATGAATGGTGTTATTGGTTTTACTAATGTTTTGTTAGAAAGCAAACTTGATCCCCTACAGCTAGATTATGTAAAAACGATTAAATCTTCTTCTCAAGATCTATTAAATATTATTAATGATATTTTAGATTACTCGAAAATGGATGCTGGCAAATTGCATCTTGATTGTATTCCACTTGATTTAAGAGCCTGCATTGATGAAGTATTGACTTTAGCTGGTCCGAATGCTCATAAAAAAGGAATTGATTTAATTCCTTCTACAGGAACTAGGGTTCCTAAAACTGTTTTAGGCGACCCATTACGTATAAAACAAATTTTGACCAATTTAATTAGTAATGCTATTAAGTTTACCGATCATGGTTATGTTTTAATTCGCACCTTAATCGAACAAGAATCCGAAAAGGACTATGTAGTTTCTATTGCTATTACAGATACAGGTATCGGCATATCAAAAGACGACCAAACGAAGTTATTTAATGCTTTTAATCAAGCAGATACATCCATCACCAGACGTTTTGGCGGTACTGGACTTGGGCTTGTGATTTGTAAAAAATTAGCAGAAGAAATGCATGGACGCATCCAATTAACCAGTGAGCTACATAAAGGGTCTACCTTTACAGTTAAAATTAGATTAGAGAAATTAGCAGCTTACGAAGTTGAAAAAAATCAAACGCATCGATTCGGTCTATTAAAAGCTATTTGCTTTGACGATAATCCACTGCAACTTGAGGCCATGTGTAACGGGATAGGCTTTTGGGGCATACAATGCGTTGCAGTTAATGCGTTTAACCAGTTAGAGGATGCCTTTAAAAACCATAAAGAATGCGAGATTGCCTTTATTAATGTTAATGAAGGCTGCGAAAAGCAAGTTGCTCAATTATTACGGAAACAAACTATTCCTTGTGTTTTAGTGTCCAAATGGCTTATTCATGACCCCCAAGCTTTAGGCGCGCGCGCCTTTTTATATAAACCATTAAGTATTCAAAAATTATACGATACGATTGAATTCATTCTTAATGAGGCGTCACAAACGGTAACTAATAATCATGAGTTAGACAATTTAAGGAAACAATTAAGAGCGATTCATCCTGAAATTCTTATTGCTGAAGATAACCCAGTCAATCGAATGCTTTTAAGTTCCCTCTTACAAGAACATGCCGCTATTGAACTAGTAGAAAATGGCGAGGAAACGCTTAGAGCTTGTCAAGAAAAACGCTATAATTTACTTCTCTTAGACGTACAGATGCCTAAATTAAATGGACTAGAGGCCGCAAAATTAGTTCGCAAAGAATCTATTTTAAATCGAAGAACGCCAATTGTTGTTATTAGTGCTAACACCAATGATGTCAAACAAGAGCAATTAACAAAATCAGGAATTGATCTTTGCTTAGAAAAACCTATTGATGAAAAACAATTATTAACTCACCTCTTACGCATCCTTAATAAAACTAAAGCGCTTGCCATTGATTGGTCGCTTTGTGTGCAAAAAGTTTCTGGTAATCAAATTTTGGCAGAAGAATTTTTAACGCGCTTTGTAGAAGAACTTACTAAAAGTCAGCCTGAGTTTGTCACTTTATTTGAGCAAAAGGATATTAAAGGACTTGAAAGTGCAGCCCATAAGCTCAATGGCGCCTGTTGTTTTTGTGGCGTACCTAGACTACAAAGTCAGGTCATTCGTCTTGAGAAAAAAGCCAAAGAAGCTAAAGATATTGCCGCAATAAAAGAAGTTTTTGCTGAGTTTATGCAAAGTGCTGATGAAGTTATTAAAGAATTCGAAAATTTCTATCAAGCAAAGTCTTTAAATTAGAGCGTGCTTCTTCAAACCAATGATTGTATTTTTCATAAAAATGTAAGCATAGTATGTGAAATTAGGTTAAAAAATATTAGTACTTTATCTAGACATTGAGCTCTTAAGGAAAAAGCAATGAAGCAAAAATTTAAAAAATATATAGAAAAACATCTCAGAACTTCTCACAATCGTAAAACTCTTACTGATGCTATCGAACAAGGCAATTTGTCGCTTATTAAAAACCATATTGAAAAAGGCGGTCATAAAGAGACTTTTGTAAGAGAAACTGAGGATATATACGGTAGTCATATTTATATAAGCACGCCCCTTTTACTAACAGCAGTTCAATATTACCAACTACCAATCATAGAGTATCTTCTACCTTTAGAAAATGAAGAAAATAAATATAAGGCGCTAAAGTTGGCTATTAATAATGAAGCTTTGGAAATTACCAAGCTTATTTTAAGCCATGGTGTTTTGTTAAAAAATCAAGCTACTTTATTAGCAGTCAAAACAGGGAATATTAAATTAATAGAGCTTATTTTAAGTTATGGCGCTTCTTTAAATGAGCAGCACGCTTTAGCGGCAATCGAAACCGGAAATATCGAAGTAGTGGAACTTATTCTAAAGACAAAAACTAATTTAATTTTGGCGAATGAAAAAGAGACAGGTTTAACATTAGCAGCAAGCCAACCTAATGACATGCTTAATTTTTTATTTACACAAGGGTTTGGCAGATTACTTAACTTAAGCGATGACAAGGAGCGTACGCCCCTAATGTTAGCTGCAAAGGCCGCTATTGTACCTAATATAAAATTATTATTAACGCAAGGTGCCGACATTACGCTTTGTGATAAAAAAGGAAATAACGCTTTATTCTATGCTGCAGAAAGTGGTTCGTTAGCCGCTTTTAAATTACTCTACCAAGCTGAAATTGCGATAAATATAACACCTAAAGAGAACAAAAAATTACTCAATGTAGCCTTACGCAATGGACATCGCGCCATAATAGATTTTTTACTTAAAGAACCTGCAAATCAGACGACGCTATCAACTATTACGGCAGAGAAACAAAATAATATTATTCC
The DNA here is from genome assembly GCF_048541585.1 of Legionella sp. D16C41. Classification (NCBI taxonomy): domain Bacteria; kingdom Pseudomonadati; phylum Pseudomonadota; class Gammaproteobacteria; order Legionellales; family Legionellaceae; genus Legionella; species Legionella sp. D16C41. The sequence continues at coordinate 2,342,660 of NZ_CP183303.1, forward strand.
ACTCTGCGTTGCTAATAATGGTTTTTTTTCTAATCAAGCTACAGAAAAACTTAATCGTGTAGAGACGGTCAATTCTAGTAGCACTTATGTACCATCTTAACATCTAGCAGATATATAATTTTCGAAACATTGACCCTAGGAATACAAAATAGTTTTTTAAAAATTAGTTGGAAATCATAAATTATAAACAGGTATTTTTAAAACCTAGGGCATGGTTTCCGAAAAGCTCTATTTATAGCATCACCCACTAAGCTTTATAGTTCGTTGCAAGCTCGCACGGCTTAAGTCATATACTTTTTACACTCCTTCACCGCCTTCACTTGCGCCTTGTCTAAAACTTAGTGGGTGACGCTATAGTAAGCTAGTAAAGTGTCTAAGCTCCTGTTAGCATTTACTCAATAATTTAATTTGGAGTTATTATGTCAGTGAAAAATGCAATTTACGCACAATCGGGTGGCGTAACAGCAGTCATTAACGCTTCAGCCTGCGGAGTTATTCAAACAGCTCGTCAATATCCAACTCAAATTGGTAAAGTTTATGCAGCACAAAACGGAATAATAGGTGCGCTGGAAGAGCAATTAATTGACACCTCCTTAGAAACAGAAGCAGCTATTGCAGGGCTTATGCATACTCCTGCTGGTGCGTTTGGTTCTTGCCGTTATAAACTAAAGGATAATGGCGCTGAATACGAGCGCTTAATTGCTGTTTTTCAAGCGCATAATATCGGTTATTTCTTTTATAATGGGGGTGGCGACTCACAAGATACAGCTTATAAAATTTCACAGATAGGTAAAAATTTAGGCTACCCTATTACTTGTGTTGGCATTCCTAAAACAGTCGACAATGATCTCCCTTTTACAGATAACTGTCCAGGTTTTGGTTCAGTCGCGAAATATGTTGCCATTTCTACGCTTGAAGCAAGCTTTGATGTGGCTTCTATGGCCCAATCCTCAACTAAAGTATTTATTCTTGAAGTAATGGGCCGTCATGCCGGTTGGATAGCTGCAGCCAGTGGATTAATTAAACAAGATAAAAATGAGCCTCCACATATTATCCTTTTACCGGAAGTTACTTTTGATGAACAACGATTTTTAAATAAGGTTGCTGAATCAGTCAAGAATTTTGGCTATTGTGTTATCGTTGTTTCAGAAGGTATTCGTAATGAGCAAGGAAAATTTTTAAGCGAAGCAGGTATTCAAGATGCCTTCGGACACGCTCAATTAGGCGGTGTAGCGCCCATAATCGCGCAATTAATTAAAAGCAAGTTAGGGTATAAATATCATTGGGCTGTAGCAGATTACTTACAACGTGCGGCAAGGCATATCGCCTCCCAAGTTGATTTAGAGCAAGCTTATGCTCTTGGTAAAGCAGCAGTTGAATTAGCTATTGCAGGAAAAAATGCAATTATGCCCATTGTCAAACGTGAGCAAGATACACCATATCGTTGGTCTATTAGCCATGTTGACCTTAAAGATGTTGCCAATCAAGAAAAGAAAATGCCACCAGATTATATTGCCGAAGATGGTATGGGTATTACGGATGCTTGCAAGCGCTATTTAGCACCTTTAATTGGTGGAGAAGCCTATCCACCTTATGAAAATGGATTGCCTATGTATGTTCGTCTGCAAAATAAATTAGTTGAAAAAAAACTATAAATTTTAATCTCTTAACTGTTTAGCAATGGCCATTCCTACTATGGCCATCGTTACTATCGTATAAATTAGATCATTTATTAAAGTTAAACTATCCTCAAGCGCTAGCAATTTCTCAAACAAAGGCAACATCGCAAATTCTGGACTGTCTTGTATATTAATAAAATAGGATTATCTGGTTTATTATGAAATAAACGTTCTATTAGTCTGCCTGGTGCTTTTAACTTTAACTTAACTACGAAATTTATTTAAATTCGCCATAAAGAAGGTTACTTCTTTATGGCGATACTGTCTAAACTCTATTAATTATCTATATCATACCCTTTATCGACAATTTGCTGGACGATATTTAGCAGCAAGTGTTCCGCCAGTACTGCAAGACCATGTAATTTGTTTAGTTGCAGGGTCTAAGGTAGGTGTTAGTAATAAAGTACCACCGCCAGCAGTTGCAGTATAGGTAATAGTTATAACGCCATTAGCTATATCAATTGACTGAACATTGGCTGTGGCAGTTGGTGGCGTATAGCCTGCTGCTGCCGCATCAGCAGGTAAAGTGCCTGTTGACTGCGTCGTCTCAGATACAGCAGTTTTTGCAGCTGTTGCCAGACTTAAACCTTCAGTGACTCGGGCTCTGATGGTATAGTCTTGGTAAGCAGGAATAGCAATAGCTGCTAAAATGCCGACAATTGCCACTACAATCATTAATTCAATTAAAGTAAAACCGCGCTGTTTCATTATCCGTACTCCTTTGAGCATTAAAAATTATCCTTAGTTTAAAATAATGCAACTTATAGGCCAGACCTTGGCTAATTTAGTTGCATTAATTTAAAATCCCCTTTTAGGGCGGTAACAATATCATTTATAACAAAAAATTGCTGCTATCCTGAAGGTTATTAAAATTTATTTAATTCATCCAATTTACTATAGGGGGAAAGAAGATTAATTAAGTGACAAAAAATGTCACTTTTTGACCAGATTAGTCTTTGTAAAGAAAGTTACTATTAACCTTATCACTTATGGCTTAATAAAATTAAGCCAATTTAGAGCTTTTTAGTACCTAAAGAAAATATTATCCTTTAAAATAAGACCTATAATTTAATAACATTATTCATTATTAGTCTTAGCATGCGAAAAGAACGAATTGAAAATAAGCTGGTTGAAGCCTTAAATCCTGTGTTTCTTAACGTTGAAAATGAATCTCATAATCATCATGTGCCAGCCAACAGCGAAACTCATTTTAAATTAACGGTAGTTGCAGAATTATTCCAACAATTAGATCGGTTAGATAGACATCGTAAAGTCAATAACCTTTTAACAGAAGAGCTTAAAAACGGCTTACATGCCCTAAGCTTGCATCTATATTCACCTATCGAATGGAAAAATAAACACGGGCAAATTCCTCTATCGCCGGCATGTCGTGGTGGGTATGATCATGACTGAAGCTAATTTACCTTATTATGGGCAGATTAAATGTAGTTTAAGCCCTAAAGCGCGCGGCGTGCATCTAATTACCGCTCAAATAGAAGAAGCCCTAGCGCAATTACCTAGCCTCAAAATCGGTTTAGTACATTTATTTTTACAGCATACCTCAGCATCCTTGCTGATTAATGAGAATGCATCGGAGGATGTATGGCTTGATTTAGAAACTCATCTAAACCAATTAGCCCCAGACAATAAACAATTATATCGACACACTATAGAAGGCGCTGATGATATGCCAGCTCATATCAAAAATGCTCATCTAGGTAGTAGCTTAATTATTCCAATTACCCAAGGAAAAATGGCCTTAGGCCAATGGCAAGGTATCTTTTTATGTGAGCATCGCAATCATGCTACGGCACGTCACATTATTATTACGCTGCAAGGGATAAGATAGTTGCTGTTGCATAATTAATTCCTCCCCCCTCACCCTAACCCTCTCCCCCTAAGGGGCGAGGGGACTTATGAGTTAAATTTAAGTTTAAGTGCTTAAAAATTGAACTTGAAATTCCTTCGCCTCCTAGATAAAGAACTTATGGGATGAATTTAAGCTTAAGTATTTAAATAGAGTACTGACAATCCCCTCGCCCCTGAGGGGAGAGGGTTAGGGTGAGGGGGGATTAATAATTAGCGACAGCAAGTAGCCTGAGTGAAACGACGTGAACCCCGGGCTTTGGTCCAATAGGCCTAAACCCCTACATCTACTACTAAGTACACAAAAACTCATCTATCTATGTCCCGCGACTTTGTTCACGGGATCCAGCTTCTATCCCTCTGCTGGATTCTAAGGATAAACGTAGAACGTAGGCGGTGAGATTGGTTTTTGAATTTCTAATTATCTACTGACACCCTGGGTATGTAACCTGTAAGGTATAAATCATTTTTTGTTAATAAAATTATTTTATACTAGTCATTATTTGTCCTATAATAGCTATCCTTTATGGACTTATTTGCCAGGTACAGCCTTTAATGAAAGCATGGTCTTCTGAAAAAATATCCGTGTTAGCTCTAGTTTTATTAATTACCGGGGCTATTGACAGTATTCGTAATTTACCCGGCACTGCTTTATTTGGGTCCTCACTTATTTTCTTTTTCATTTTCTCAGCTATTGTCTTTTTAATTCCTGTTGCTTTAGTTTCTGCCGAGTTGTCATCAACTTGGCCTGAAGAAGAAGGCGGTGTTTATAGTTGGGTCAAATCTGCTTTTGGTGAGAATGCGGCTTTTTTTACTATCTGGTTACAATGGATAAATACCATGGTTTGGTATCCAACTATTATATCCTTTATTGCCGGTACACTCGCCTATTTAATTAATCCTGAACTTATTCAAAATAAATACTATTTAATTTCGATTATTTTAATTGTTTTTTGGTCACTAACCCTCTTAGGTTTAACAGGTCTTCGTGCTTCTGCCATCTTTGCTAGTTTTTGTGCGGTAGTTGGCATGATTTTACCTATGGCCTTTATTATTATTTTAGCCTTTATTTGGCTTATTAAAGGTGAGCCACTTGCTATTAATTTAAGTATAAGTCACCTCCTTCCGCATTGGAGTGATAGCCAATCATGGGTATCGTTAACGGCTATTATGACATCTTTTCTTGGAATGGAACTTGCCGCAGTGCATGTCCGTAATGTTCATGAACCACAACGTAACTTTCCACGGGCTATGTTTTTATCAGTCATTCTAATTTTAATTACGATGATTTTTGGCTCCCTTGCTATTGCTTTTGTACTGCCTGCTGAAAAAATTAGCTTGGTTGGTGGGGTGATGCAGGCTTTTGATAATTTTTTTCAAGCCTATCATTTAACCTTTTTAACCCCTGTACTCATTATACTCCTTTTATTAGGTAGCCTTGGCAGTATGGTTAACTGGATAATCTCGCCTGCTAAAGGGCTTTTATTAGCTGCTGATCACGGCTTTTTACCGCACTGGCTCTATCGCTTAAACAAGCATGGGATTGCTTCGCGCATTCTCATTTTACAAGCCGTATTGGTTACCCTTCTTTGTAGTGGCTTTTTACTTTTTCCAAGTGTTAATGCTATTTATTGGCTATTTACTGATTTAAGTACCGAGCTCTACATGATGATGTATGTACTCATGTTCATTGCTGCGTGGCGGCTTAAAACCAAATTTGCCCATTTTACGCGCCCTTTTGCTATTCCGGGTGGTAAATTAGGCTATTATTTAACCTGTATTTTAGGCCTAATAGGCTGTTTTATTACTCTGCTCGTAGGTTTTATTCCCCCTGAAACTAGTATGGATATTGGCGGTGCAAGCCGTTTTCGCTTCGTATTTAGCTTAGGCATTATGATTATGCTGCTCCCGGCTTTTTTACTTTATTTTCGTAAAAAAAAGCTTAATACCTTTGTTAAAATAGAAGAAAACAGCCCAGCGTAAATCAATTTTTTAATTACTTTTTAAAGAGATTTGTCTATCTATCAGCAAGCATTCGACTTGCTGCAAATCCTTTTTGTTAAAATAATACCCTACTTGTAACTATTTTTTAATATAAAGCCAAAAAATTAACAATCCCTTAAGGTTAAAATGCTATATTTTTATACATACTAACTTGAAGTGATGTAGTTATGTTAACAAAAGTTGTTTTATTATCACATCTGAAACAATTACAAGATTTGATTAAGCAAATTAATGAAAGTCTATCTAAAGAAACTCCTATTTCGACTGCGTTTGACGATATTTTCAAAAAATATCAAAATGAAACCCAAAATAAAGACGACAATACCGAGATAGTAACAGATGACACTATACTTGACGAACTTAAACCAGTATTTAAAGAAATACTAGCTACCCTTGAAAGCCTAGCAAGTAACAGAAAGAAAACCTATATAGGTCCCGGCGAACCTGCATCTCTAAAAGATCATATACAAAACTTACAAATTATATTAAAGGATATTATAAGTAATAAAAAGGTTAAAAAAGGGAATGCGTCACCTATTACAATACATTCTTCAGTTGTTCCAGTAATTATTCCTGATAATACATTTACCCAAGTAGCTCAAGTTTCTATTAATACTGAAAATCAAACCGCTTTAGCAGCAGAATTCAAAATTCTTAAACAAACTTTTGATAAATTAATTCAAAAACATGAATCCTTGGGGCAAGATAAAGAGGAGATATTTTCATCTGATGAAGCGAAATTTAATTGGGAATTTAAAGTCAAGCTTAATTTATTTGAGCAAAAAAAGGCAGTAATAGCAAAAAAAATTGCATTTTATAAGGAATACACAGCCTCATTTTCTACAAAAACTAACGAGTTTACTCTAAATATTTTTAAAGTAATTAATAATGAATTAACTAATTTATACATTGATCTGGGAAATTTATTAGCTATTGATATTGAAGGGGCTTATGAAGAGCTGAAGACAGGTAACTCATCTTCCAAAGAATTAGCTAACACTTTATGTGAATCTGATGCTTTAAATAGTTTACAGAAACAACTAACTGAATTTTCTAAACAGCTTCAATCCCTTGCTACTCAAAATAATTTTTCCACATTTAAAAAAGACGTTGAAGAATTTATTAAAGTCTTTTGCAAAAAGTTTACGAAAGATCTTGGCTTTGATCAAACGACAATTAAGTCAATAGAGGCATCGCTTTTAGCCCAACTCAATAAGGGTAAATTACAAGAAGATCAAGAAACAATTCTTTATATGTATCAATTTCTTAAAGAAGGAGAACAACTAAAGATAAAAAAACGAATTAATTCGTTACATAGCTTACTAAATGAATTAAATGACTTTTCAATTGAAAATTACTCTGAGCTTGAAACGCTTAAGCAAACAGCAGAAAATAATACAAAAGCAATAGAAAAATCATATCAGGATATTTCTGATTCATTTAACAAGAATTTTTTACAACCGGAGATTGAGAGCGCGCAAAAATTATTTAGATTACTTCTTTCTGATGATAAAGAGCTTATTTCTAAAAAAACTTTAGACGAGATAACCGCTTTTCAAGCAGAAATGCAGTTAATCTATGAGGAATATTACCTAAATTTAAAAAAACTCATGGAAAAAAAACATGAGCCTAATAACGCGTACTATACCAAAGTTACAAATTTACAAACAGTTGCAATAGAAAAGCTTAATTTACTAAAAAGTAAAGAAAAATCATTACAAGATCTCCATCTTGATTCTATAATTAAATCTTTTGAGGATTTATATTCACTACAAAAAGAAACTTTAATTCAGAAATACGAAGGGAATATTAAAAAATTATTAGAAGACCATGCTTCACACCTAGAACCAAATAACTTATTAACTTCCTTTCAGGATATGCTTAAAGAATTAAGTGATTCGAAAGAAAAATTAAACTTAAATCAACTGCAAAACGAGTTAGATGAAAAATTTAAAATCCTCCAAGAAAATTTAATTAGTCAGTTATTTATGAATATGCAATTTATTCTTAAAGATGATCTTGACAAATTAACTGGTGTCCTTGACTCTTTTACTACTGAAAGAACATCTAAGTTAGAGGAAAGTGATTATAAAAGTTTTCTACAGTTAACTCATCAATCTATAGTAGAAAAATATAAAGAGTACCAAACAGCTTCTCTAACTACGACAGATAAATTATCCTTACAACAAAAATTATTAGAAGAATTCAAATCTATAGAGGATAATATATCTATTAAAAGAAGTGGTAACGTCGTCGAAAATGCTATGAAAAATTTTGCTGACGCAAAAGTAGAATTAATTGAAAAGCATAGAGTAGAACTTGAAGATATAGAAAAACAACTTCAAGCCTTGAATACTGACGGTCAATTAGATGTTACAGAATTATTGAAGAAGCCAAGAGCTCAATTAGAGCAGTATCATAAAGAACCTCAACCAAATTTAACAGAAGTCACTCAAGAATTTCAAAAAACTCTTAAATCTCTAAAAAAAGATATATTGAATATAAAATTTAAAAAAATTATTAAAGAAGCTCAACAACTATCGTCAACTCTTTCAGAAAGGCTTAAAGAACATCAGGTTAATTTAGAAAAATTTATAAATCTATTTCCTAAAGACACAGAAAACAAGATTGTTCAGGCTACTATAGTTAATGAACAAAAATTAATTACGGAATTATTAAAACAAGTAAACAGCATTTCTATACCTAAAGAGCTACCGCAATTTTCGCTGAACAAATCTAGCGAGATGAGTAAAGCAGAACTAGTCTTGGAAGCCGCAGAAAAATCTCTCAAGCAATTAAAAGATTTTGAAAAAGATTTACTTATAATAGAGGCTACTATTCCTGACGCAATAGATGCTCTTAAAGAAGAATTTAACCACTTAAAAGCCGATGCTTATGAAAAAAAGAAAGTCACTGAAATTTTTGCAAAGTTAAGAGCCATTTTAACACTAAATTCTTGGGAAGACATAGAGTATAAAACTGCGGCGCTTGGTTTTTTAGAGCAACGGGAGCGCTACTTTGAGGCACTATTGAAAGAGGAACCCTATAAAAATACTGAGCAACAAGCTAATTTAACAGATTTCAATCAACAATTAGAACTCTTGAAAGGCGACTTAGAACTAAGATTAAAACAATCTAAACAAAAGATAAAAGCTAATAAAATAGAACAAAAGACAATGATACACCAGACACACAGGGAAGTAATACAACAAGCAAACCAAGGAGAAAACGAACTTATATCGAAGATTAAAGATGAAGATAGAAGTAGTTTAAGGGAAAAATTAAGTAAAAATTCTAACCTCCAATTGCCAGGAATTAAAAATGCAACTTTAAGAAATAGATTACTTATACAAGAATCTAATTTATTAGTCAAAATTAAAGTTGCTAATGAGAAATTAGATAATAGTATAGAGAAATTGAATAGTGGTATACCAGACAATGTAGATAGTATAGCATTCGCCTCAACAGAGGAAGTTGAAGAGCAGGTCGATAAGGTCAATGAGGCCACAAATGAATTAAAAGAAGCAGCAACGAAATATAAAAATTTTATTGAAAAAACAAATACCCCCGAATACCAAGCTACGCTTATGGTTTTAAGGACCATTGAATTAGAATATGTGCGAATTATAAGACAATATTATCCTGAAGCTAAATTTGATGCTGAATATAATAATGATCTTCAATTAAGACTAGACTTAAGAGTATTGGGAGAGTCATATGATGACCATTTTAAAGAAAATGAGATTCGCGGTCGTGAAGCCCATCTACTAGATCATAATAGTATTGTAGGTGGCAAAATATTTACAAGAGCCCGAGACTCAATTGATTCAAGGCTCAGTAAATTAGCTTCCTTATATCAAGATTTTAGTAAAATTAATCAAGCTTATCTTGAAAATAATAAAGGTACAGCTGCATCAGACTACAAAGACGCTCTAGTTAATAAAGTCAAAGAGCTACATACCAATGGCATGAAAGGTATAGCTAGTGAAAATAGAGCTTGGTTTGCAAGCATTATACGAGCTATAGCTCGACTATTTACAAGTGATAAAAAACAAGTAGCACCTCTTCTCCAAGCTGTTAATGAGAACCCTGATACTGTCCCAGCTGATAATGAGAACCCTGATGCTGTCCCAGCTGTTATTAATAGAAACAATCTGTTTTTTAAACCTGAAGTACGTGCCTGCCGTACGGAAAAAGTAATAGCAGATGCAGCTAATAACTTAGTTGAAATTATAGTGCCAGGACCTAATGTTAAATAAAAATTAACTTTACTACCCTACTGATTTCGTCAACGCGGCATCCCGCGCTCTGGCGAGATCATCTGCGGTATTAATATCTTGCTGGGGAATAGCGCACGCGACGTCAACTCTTATTTTATGACCTGCCCATAAAGCTCGTAATTGTTCTAATGCTTCACATTGCTCTAGCTTACACTCAGGCCAACTCACAAAATCAACCAAAAATTGTGCTCTATAGGCATATAAACCAATATGTCGGTAAACATGGCTAATACTATCAGGTTCATCGCGATGCATAGGTATTGGCGCTCGTGAAAAATAAAGGGCATTATTGAAACGATCGCGAACGACTTTAACAATATTGGGGTTTACCAATTGCTCTTGCTTTTCAATAGGCCAACATAGGGTTGCCATGTTTATTTCTGGATTAGTTAAGATACGCGCGACTTGGCTAATTAAAGCCGGCTCAATAAAAGGCTCATCACCCTGCACATTAACGATAATATCATCTTGGGTGTAAAAACCGCGGCTAATCACTTCGGCAATGCGGTCAGTTCCTGTTGCATGAGAAGTTGCAGTCATTTCTACTTGGGCGCCAAAATCTTTAGCATGCGTTGCAATTTGCTCATTATCAGTTGCAATGGTAATTGTTTTTGGTGACGCCTGTAGCGCTTGCTCATAGACGCGTTGAATAACTGTTTTACCCCCAATTTCCATCATTAATTTGCCTGGCAGGCGTGAAGATTGATAGCGTGCAGGAATAACAACGTGAAAAGTAGAGCTCATAAGGATTCCTTTTCCTCTAAGGGGATTAAACGGGCTTCTTGCTCAAGCATGACTGGAATACCATCTCTTATAGGGTAAGCTAATCGGTCAAAACGACAAATAAGCTCTTCATTTTTTAGCAATAATTTTCCTTTACATAAAGGACATACTAATAGTTCTAATAGACGCTTATCCAAAAGAGCTCCTTTAAATTTTAATATTTTGCAAACGTAGCCTGGGTGTAGGCCTACCGGGCCGAAACCCGGGTTTCACGTCGTTTCACCCAGGCTACTTGCTTTTAAGTTTTATTATTTAGTGCATAACCTAAACTGAAAAGGATGATAAGTGGTCTTACCATATTGGTCAAGTTAGGTAAAATTTTGTTACGACCTACGCTTGGTGATTTATCCGCAGAATCCAACAAAGTTGGTAGAGCGCTGGATCCCGCGAACAGGTCGCGGGACGTAGGGTATATAAGTTTTTATGTACTTAGGAGCAAACCTGGGTGTAGGCCTACCGGGCCGAAACCCGGGTTTCACTTCGTTTCACCCAGGCTACTTGGTAGGTGAGCCACTTGATTACGAATATAAGTTGGTAGCGCTTGGGCTGCGGTAATTGGGGTGATTTTTTGTGCTTTAACTAAACGAAGCATGGTGCTTGCGCTTACAGAAATTTCTTGTTGACTGCTGATTTGTGTCTGGATTAATGAGGGTAACTCGGCAAAGTACGGCTGATAATTGATACCTACTAATTGCAAAGGCAAATTAGGGCTGATATCAATATCTTTAGCTGCTGAAACGTGTTCAGATACACCAACTAAAGAGAAGCTATCATAATAAGCCCAATAGACTTGCTGCATGCGCGCATCAATGAGTGCTAAAATAGAAAAATCCTCTCCTGGCTGCTTTAATTTTAATTCATAAGCAAGCGTTGCCAAACTACTTACCGGAAAAATAGGTAAATCATAGGGATAAGCTAATCCTTGAGCAATACTACAAGCAATTCGCAAACCGGTAAAACTGCCCGGCCCGCGTCCAAGCACTATACCATCTAATTGCCCTATAGATAAAGATGCTTGCGCCAACAGTTGATCAATAATTGTTAAAATAACTTGCGCATGTTGTCCAGGCCCAACTTGCTGGCGTTCTATAATTTCATCTTGACTAATTAAGGCAATAGAGGCTATCTGGGTCGAGGTATCAAGTGCTAACAACTTCATGATTAAATACCAACTGATTAATAAATTCTAATACACATCGCTCATCACGGGTTTTTTGTATAGGTGGTAGACTTGCAAAAATTTGCTGTCCATACGTTCTACCAGTAAGCCTAGGATCAGCAATCATCAATACTCCTTTATCCGTAACATCGCGAATCAAACGACCCACACCCTGCTTTAAAGCCAATACCGCATTAGGTAGCGATAATTCATCAAAGCTCGATAAACCACGGGCTTTTAAATAACTCATTTTACCTTGCATAACAGGGTCAACGGGACTGGCAAAGGGTAATTTATCAATAATAACACAAGATAAGGCTTCACCCTTAACATCTACTCCTTCCCAAAAGGTAGAAGTCCCTAATAACACCGCATTTCCTAATTGTCGAAAACGAGCTAACAAAATGGGCTTAGCTTCTTCGCCTTGAATTAATAAGGGATAGTCTAAATTATCAATTAAAAGCTCAGCAACCAATTTCAAAGCTCGGTGGCTAGTAAAAAGAAAAAAACAGCGCCCCTGACAAGCATTAATAATAGGTAATGCTTTTTTAACCAACTCTTGATAATAAGAAGGGTCATTAGGGTCAGGTAAGAATCGCGGTAAGTACAATAGTGCTTGTTTAGCATAATTAAAGGGGCTAGGTAGAAGTAGTGTTTCTGCTTTTTCTAATCCAAGCGGTTTAGTAAAGCAATTAAAAGAAGCGCCCATAGTCAGGGTTGCTGACGTAAAAACATAAGCACAAGAGACCTGTTGCTTTAATAGCTCTCTAAAGGAATCAGCAATATCGTAAGGCGTTGCGTGTAGTACTAAAGATTGTTTATAACGCTCAAGCCAACGAATAAGAGTTTTATCCGCTTGTTGAAAAGCGAGAGCGGTAACTTTAAATGCTTCAAGGCGTTTAAGACATCGCTTAAGACCTGCACTTTCTTCCTGCTCCATTTCTTTAATACAATTGAGCAATGCATCCATTAATTCAATTAATTGTTGCCAAGCTTTTTGAAAAGATTGGTTACGCTCAACCACATCCCAACTTATCTTATCCTCCCTACCCGTTAAACTACTTATTAACTGCTCGATAATTTGATCAGTTTCTAAACTTAGTTTTTTTAAGGGTTGATTAGCTAAGTCAAGTACAGGCCACTCATGAAGGATGTCATCAACTAAGTCACGGAATTGCCTGGTGCCTAGACGTTCTTCGTTAAAGTGAGCAGCAATTTCAGCTAACTGATGTGCTTCATCAAAAATAATAACTTCAACACCCGGCAATAACTCACCAAAGCCTTCTTCTTTTAAGCGTGAATCGGCAAAAAATAAATGATGATTGATAATAATTAAATCAGCTTCTAGTGCCCGTTTCCTTGCTTTAACTAAAAAACAATCGTTATAGTAATTACATTCACTACCCAAACAATTATCAATAGTTGAAGTAATATAGGGCCAAATGGGTGAATCTTCTTTAAGCTCAAGTAATTCACTACGCTCGCCATAAATTAACTGCGGTATTTTCTCTTTAACTTTTAAAATATCGTGAATCAAATGCGGGGCCACAAAGAAATCTTCTTCCGCATGTTGTTCAATGCGATAGCGACACAAATAATTAGCTCTACCCTTTAAATTTTGTACGCTGACCGCCCGTCCTAGCGCACGGGCAAGCAAAGGTAAATCTTTTTGAAATAATTGATCTTGTAGCGTCTTTGTAGCAGTTGAAATAACCGTTTTCTTACCACTTAATAATGAAGGAATAAGATAGGCAAATGTTTTCCCAGTACCTGTGCCTGCTTCTGCGACAAGAATTTTTTTTTGCGCAATAGTATTGGCAACAGATAATGCTAATGTAATTTGTGATTCACGCGCAACAAAGCCTGGAATTGCCGTAGATAGGCGCCCTTTCTCGCTTAACACCTGCTGACAATGTAATGATACATCATCAGTTAGTTGCTTTATTTCCACTCTTTTTCAAGAAACTGCAGTTTATCTTTAACCTCTTCCCATTCTTTAGCGTCAGCTGGTGCTTCTTTTTTAGCAGTAATGTTGGGCCACTGCTGTGCAAGGTTTGCATTTAATTCCTGAAATTGCTTTTGCTCAGGTGTTAAATCATCTTCAGACATAATCGCTTGCACTGGACACTCAGGCTCACAAAGTGCACAATCAATGCATTCATCGGGATGAATGACTAAAAAATTAGGCCCTTCATAAAAGCAATCCACGGGGCATACTTCAACACAGTCTGTGTATTTACATTTAATACAACTTTCAGTCACAACAAAAGTCATTTTAAAATCGCCAAAGTTTCAAATAATAGTAATTAAAACATAATTTACCTTATCTCGGCTAGTTTATTCTTTTTATTAAATTGCGTAATTTAGAAAGATGGTAAAGCCTGGATCCCGCGAACGAGTCGCGGGACGTAGGGTTAGCAAGTCGTTGGATATAATAGGATTGGTAAATCGCAGGACGAAGAGTTGGCAAGTCGCGAAATGTAGGGTTAGCAAGTTGCAGGACATAAAGTTGCCAGTTGCGGGATGTAGGGAATAGGTAGATCATGCGACTTAGGAAAATAGAAATTGTGACGAGGCGCTTCAGAAAAATAGATGCGCCACTCTATTTAATCATCCAAAGCCAAGACTGGTCCAACAGGTACAATACGAGTTGGATTAATGGTTTGATGGCTATAGTAGTAATGTTGCTTAATATGGGTAAAATTAACTGTTTCTCGGATACCTGGATAATGATAGAGTCGCTTAAGATAATCTTGCAAAGCCGGGTAATCCATAATTCGTCGTTTATTAGTTTTAAAATGCCCATAATAAACCGCATCGAAACGAATTAAGGTCGTAAACAAGCGCCAATCAGCTTCTGTAATTTGTCCTCCAACCAGATAACTATGTTGCTTCAAATGCTCTTCTAGCTCATCTAATGTTGCAAACAATTGTTCAAATGCTTCTTCATAAGCTTCTTGTGTTGTTGCAAAACCACAGCGATAAACACCATTATTTACTGTTTGATAAATCTTTTCATTAATAGTATCAATTTCAGCGCATAATGAGGGTGGATAAAAATCCTGCATGTCGCCTGTTAAATGATTAAAAGCTTGATTAAATTGGCGAATGATTTCAGCAGACTCATTACTCACAATAGTCTCTTTCTTTTTATCCCATAACACCGGTACAGTGACGCGACCAGTATAATTGGGGTCAGCCTTACAATAAATCTCATATAAGTAACGAAGACCATAAAGTTTATCACCCGTAGCACCCATACCGGTTTTAAATTCCCATCCATGTTCTAGCATATGTGGATGAACAATAGAGATATCAATAAAATCTGTTAACTTTTTAAGCATTCGAAAAATTAACGTACGATGAGCCCAAGGGCAAGCTAGAGAGACATACAGGTGATAGCGATTAGGCTCTGCTGGAAACATTGCATCAGGCTCAGCACTTATTGCCTGATGAAATTTTGCAGGTTCACGCTTAAATGACCCATGTGTTTTTGTAGTGTCATACCATTTATCTTGCCACTGCCCATCAACCAAAAGCCCCATATTTTTTCCTCTTATTTTAAACGCACACTCTCGATAAGGATTGCCTAAATCAGCGCTAAATTAAAGCTCTTTATAATAAAATAATAGCATTGGCTTTTTTCGATTTTAACCAATCCTTCTATTGTCGCTTTTTAAGCTAATAAAAAACGAAAATTCTTTTGAATTTCGTTTAAATCAAATTTATTAAGAAATAAAGAAAAACTCATCCAAGCACTTAAAGCGGCTAAATCTTTAAAAGGTGGTGGAAGATATACAGGTGGTGCAATAAGCTCTCTTTCTAAAAGCTCAAGTAATAAAGGTAAATCGTCAAGAACTAATTTACCGACAAACAAAAGTGGAATTGTTTCTACGCGATGCTGGCTGATGGCAAAACGAATAAAATTATAAATTAATAAAAAACCTTTAGTATAAGATAAATCTTTAGTAAAAGGTCCACCCGTAGGTGTACTTCCGCGAAAAACGCGTACGGTATGATTATAACTGTCTCTAGGACTTAAACCACACTCCAGAAAATAATGGTAAATATCTAAAAAGTCAGCACCCTGCCTTACTTTATCAAGTGCAATAACACGATTGGTAATTTTTCGTATTCGTCCTGGATAAGAAGAAAAAGTTACTACTTCAGTGATCACAGCGAGGCCCTCTTGAATAACACTGCAGGAAGGAGAGCCTTTGGATAGAAACGTACAATAAGGTTGCATGCTACCATTTAAAGTGGTTCCTACATGAACCCAACCCTCATGAACCTCTAAGTATTTAACATCTCTGTCACTGAATTTAGCATGTTGACTTAATTTAATATTATCCGCCCCTGCTGAGGCATCTGCGATCATATCATCACTTACCATGACGGTAATTTTACCAGGATGTAAATTAAAAAAAGAACTCAAACGAGTCTGTAAACTTTGCTGTGCTTCTTCAGGTGTATATCTTTTTAAATCAGCATCAGATTGCAATTGCACATCGAGAACTGTCAAAACATCAAAAAGAAGTGTTCCTAGATCGCATAAGCGAGGACCACCCAAGTAGAAAACATCATCCGGGCTACCATAAAGTTCAGTAGCCAGTTGACTAAACGCCGGTGTACCGCGAGCCGCTAACATATCTACAGCTTTGATATATTCTTCACATTGGCGTTTAAGTAGGCGCGTTACGGGCGAGTATTGTCCTAATTGGTTTTGAGCATCCCGCAGAATTGATCGAAATTCTTCTTGCTTTTCCTGCGCGTCAAAAGGAAGTGGCCTATTATCATAATAGGCTTTATCCACTGCCGGAAGTTTTGTAGCCTTATCATTAAAAAATTGCTGGCGAATGGAATCATCCCATTTAATGCTGTCTAAAATGCGAATTTGACTCTGTGCGTCAATAAGTCGATTTGATAATTCTTGAATAACAGCTAATTCAGTTGATTCCATAATCTTACCTTAGCTTATAGCATTTAAGCTGTAATTTTTGTTGGCGGTGATGTAATGTCTACGTCTACATTTTGACCTGGTGAAGGCAAATCATAAAAATGGCTAATGTTTGCTGTAGTTAAGGGTGAAGGCACGTTAATGGTTGCGCCATTTCTACTGTGCAAATACATTTTTTCAGCATTAGTAGTATATTTCGAACAAGATACAAGTAATGTTGTCAACGAGAGTAAAACCAATTTTTTCACAACGAACCTCATTAAATTAATTGTAGTTGATTTAATGCCTGCTCTAAAGGTACTTGATATTCTTTAGATAAAGGCGTTAACGGTAAACGCAATTCATTTGCTATTAATCCCATTTTGCTTAAAGCCCATTTAGTGGGAATTGGGTTTGCCTCACTAAAAAGTAATCGATGTAATGGCTGTAATTGCCGATTTATACTGCTTACTTGGTCACGCTCGCCGGCAAGCCCTGCTTCACATAAAGCAGCCATCTCTTTAGGTACAACGTTTGCAGTCACAGAAATAACTCCTCGAGCGCCCGCTAGGAGCCACTCTGCTGCCGTGTCATCATCACCACTATAGATATCAAGACTGCAATTACATAAGCGCTCAATATCTTTTAAACGCTCAAGCTTACCCGTTGCCTCCTTAATACCAACTATATTAGATATTTGAGCAAGCCTTGCTACCGTTTCAGGCAATAAGTCACAGGCAGTACGGCTTGGTACATTATATAGAATTAATGGTATAGGAACTGCTGCAGCAATATGACTGTAATGCTGATAAAGCCCTTCTTGCGTTGGTTTAATATAAGCTGGAGTCATAATTAAAGCTGCATGGGCACCACATTCCATTGCCATTTTGGTTAATTGAATACATTCTTTAGTAGCATTAGCAGCCGTTCCAGCTATTACAGGAATTCGTTCGCGCGCTTGCTCGATAACAGTTCGAATAACTAAACGTTTTTCTTCACTGTTTAATGTTGCAGCCTCACCTGTTGTACCGGCAGCAACAATTGCATGCGTGCCTGCTTCAATATGAAACTCCACTAACTCCCGCAAACGCCCTACATCTACTGTATCATTTTCTAGTGGTGTAACCAAAGCAACCATGCTACCGCGAAACATAATATCTTCTCCTAAAAGTCCATTCTTTAATACTACTCATGCTCCCACATTTTCACAAGGATATTTCATATGTGTATGATTTTATTTTATACATTTTATTCAAATTTGTACTAATATGTGTATTGAGGGAACTAACAATAGGAAGAAAACTATGAAAAAAACATTACCTTTTATGCTTGTAGTAGGATTATCAATGCCTTTACTTGAAGGCTGCACAAACACTGAAGTAGGTACAGTAGGTGGTGGCCTTGCAGGTGCTGGTATTGGCTATGCTGCTTCTGGTGGCCGAGCTTGGGGTACTGCCGTAGGTGCTGGCGCTGGTGCTTTAATTGGTAATGCAGTTGGTCAATCTCAAGACCGTTATTACTATAACCGTTACTATTATAGTGGTTACTATCCTTACAGTAATTATGGCTATTATAATAGTTATTATCCTTATTATTACTAATTTAATATCCTATGTGATTTTTATTTCTTAATTTAAGGCTTTTAGTGATTAATCTTCTAAGATTACTAAAAGTCTTTTTTTAATCCCGTTTGTACTTAAAGCAAATTTTAAAATCATTGCTATACTGGTAACAATACTACTTTAAATAAGGATATTTAACTATGCGTTTGCAAGATAAAGTAGCGATTGTGACTGGTGCTGCAAGTGGGATTGGAAAAAGAATTGCAGAAGTTTATGCCAGTGAAGGAGCTAAAGTTGCTATTGCTGACTTAAACCTTAATCAAGCAGAGGAAGTTGCTGAAGAAATCAAAGGTAAAGGTCATAGTGCTATTGCTGTAGCAATGGATGTAACTAATGAAGAGCAAGTTAATAATGGTATCGATTCCGTTGCTGATCAGTTAGGTGGTATAGATGTTTTAGTTAGTAATGCAGGTATTCAAATTATTGATGCAATTGATAAGCTTTCTTATGCAAATTGGAAAAAATTACTTTCGATTCATCTAGACGGTGCTTTTCTCACCACCCGCGCTTGCCTTAAACATATGTATGCAGGCAAACGAGGCGGCTCTATTATTTACATGGGTTCTGTACATTCAAAAGAAGCTTCAAAACTTAAAGCGCCTTATGTCACTGCCAAACATGGCTTAATTGGGCTGTGTAAAGTGGTGGCTAAAGAAGGGGCTGAACATGGTGTACGCTCTAATGTAATTTGCCCAGGTTTTGTGCGAACACCTTTAGTTGATAAACAAATACCTGAACAAGCCAAAGAACTTGGAATAACGGAAGAACAAGTTATTAAAAATGTTATGTTAAAAGAGACAGTCGATGGCGAATTTACAACTACAGATGATGTAGCCCAAACAGCACTCTTTTTTGCAGCCTTTGAATCTAATGCGTTAACTGGGCAATCACTGATCGTTTCCCATGGCTGGTTTATGGAATAAAAACTGCTTTTGACATCAAACATGTAAGTGGAGTCCATTATGAATGAAGCTCAAATTAGAGAAAATGCTTTTGCGATGCCTTTAAATTGCCCTTCTTACCCAAGAGGCCCTTATCGATTTATTAATCGAGAATATTTTATTATTACCTATGAAACCGATATGGACTTACTGCGTGAGGTGGTGCCTGCTCCTTTAGAAGTTACCGAACCGATAGTTAAGTTTGAGGTTATTCATATGCCAGATAGCACTGGATTTGGTAGCTATACCGAATCCGGACAAGTTATTCCTGTTTATTTTAATGGTACTCAAGGAAGTTACTCTCATGCTATGTATTTAGATGATTTATCGCCTATTGCTGGTGGTCGAGAAATATGGGGATTTCCCAAAAAATTGGCCAATCCTAAACTTTTTGTTGAACAAGAAACCTTAATTGGTACACTGGATTATGGCTGTACACGAATAGCGGCAGCTACTATGGGTTATAAATACAAATCAGTAGAAGAAGAAAAAGTTCGTACAGCGCTTACAGGCCCTTCTTATCTTTTAAAAATCATTCCTCATGTAGATGGTACGACACGAATTTGTGAATTAGTGGAGTATGAACTGACCGACGTCGTTATTAAAGGCGCTTGGACAGGCCCAGCTCAACTTGAATTATTTCATCATGCCATGGCGCCTATTGCTTCACTGCCAGTTAAGCGGATTGTTTCAGCTATTCATATCTTATCTGACTTAACTCTACCTTATGGTAAGGTTGTCCATGATTATTTAAAATAAACAGTCGATACCGCGGTTTAACCGCGGTAATTTACTTGTTTCTATTTAAATGTAAAATCATTAATATAGCTAATTTCAAGGCTGTCAGCCATTGCATATAACATGGCATACAATTTAACTAATCCTGCAAAAATGAGAAAGCTACTTCCCCAGACGCCTACTTTTAACCAATTTAGTTGATTAGAATATAGTTCCTTTAAAACTTTTTCGGAATTAATGTATCGCTCCAAGCATTCACTTTCCTTTGAAGAAATTCCTTTGGATTTAATAAGTTTGATTACTTTTTGCCTTTGTTCTTCTTCAGAAATATTAATATTAAGTGCCATAGGCACTCTTTTATCATGAATTTCCTTAATATATTCAGAAAAAAATAAGGAACGGGGAAAAGGGGCTATTTTTCTTTTCGCAAAAGAAATGTTGGTGCCCCCTAGTATACTAGTATTATCAATATAATTTTTTAACGCATTTTGTATATCAGACAAGCAACGAGGCTTTGCCGCTATAATGGCGCTTCGCATTCCATGACAAGTAGAAATAGCGCTAATAAACATACCACTAGTTTTCAATAAGGATGCCATGCCTATTGCTAATAAAGTCGTTGAATCACATAGATCTGTTATGATTAAATCAAACTGAACATTTTTTTTATTTATTCTAACCCAGTTTTGCCAGGTATATAACGAAACCTCATTAAACATCCTTGTATTTAGGCTGCCATGCTCACCGGTAATTAAGAGAACTTGTGTATCTTGTGCATCAGTTTTATCTAGTAATGGTACCCACTGTTTTTTTTGATCAATTTGCATTATCTCACAGTTAGGTAAATCTCTTAATTCCTGCCGCCATATTTCCTTGCAAGCTCTATCAGCTACCCTTGAATCAGAGCAAATAACTATTAATTTAAAAGACATATAAATAAATTGAATTAATTATTATCTTTAAACCGCCTAAGTATTCAAATTAATTATTGAAATTTAGGGCCAATAATCTGCAAAGACGGTGATGCCCAATAAATCGTTTGATTGTTATTTAAATTTTTATAAGGAATAAATAGGGTTCCCTTATCGTTAAAATGCCAAAACTCACCACAATATTTGCCGTCATTGCGAACAGAAACTTTTTCAATCATACGGCCGTTTTGATCAGTAAATTCGTGACAATAAGCTGCGTTCTGGTTAGGTGGAATTTTAAGCGGTGAATTAACTAGTTCAACTTCACCTTGTTTGTTATAAGAAAAAGCCATGCGCGAAAAGCTAGCATAAATATCATGGCTAAATCTTATAATTAGCGCAGAAAATAATAACACTACAATAGTCGTTTTAAGTTTTTTTCTAAAAGGTGTTCGCCCTCTAATGACATGGTAAATAAGATTCCAAATTATTACGATCACTAATAAACTAATAATTGTTGCCAATATCCTTACTC
The DNA here is from genome assembly GCF_048541585.1 of Legionella sp. D16C41. Classification (NCBI taxonomy): domain Bacteria; kingdom Pseudomonadati; phylum Pseudomonadota; class Gammaproteobacteria; order Legionellales; family Legionellaceae; genus Legionella; species Legionella sp. D16C41. Next base: position 2,364,114 of record NZ_CP183303.1, read on the forward strand.
CTAATTTTTTTTAATTGTTTATATAATAGCGTCAGCTTAAAAAACCTCTGCATTCCCGTATAGGCAAGAATCTCTATTTCTATACAGGCATATTGCAACTATTAAAATAGATTCCCGCCTACGCGGGAATGACAGAATTCTTAATTTGATGCCATTAAATAACGGTTACTAGTTTCTATTGTTGGACCAAGGCCCAAACTAGATTAAATTAATTTGGATGATACTTTAACGAAATTCTTAAATTAATGCACTATTTCAATTACTTATATTATATTTTTAGTTTATGAAAATGAATACGACGACGCTCTGTATCAACTAATAAAAGATGGTTAGGAGGCACTGACTGCCAGGCGGCACTGAAATCATTTAATCTCTCAGAAGTAATTAAAACACAATCATGCACTTCAGCGCGCTTTGGCCTGTAATATCTATCTTTTGGTGTTAACCAAATTGATCCTGCTGAATAATGTAGTGATTCAGGCTTCGTTTTTTTATTAGATGAATAACGACTGGCAATGATACGTTGCCCGTCAGTTAGACAGACATTAAATAAGGAGGGATCGTCTGTTGTACCATATTCAGCTACCAGCTGATTGATTTGTTTAAAAGTTTGTTCTAATGTCTCTGCTACAACAGAAAGTTGTGTTAAATCTTTACCCTTAGCAAACTGTAAAAACAAAGCAAATAAATGTTCTGAATCGGTTTCACCTTGAATCCAATTATAAATATCATCATCTAGTAAGTGACGTAAATGGCGTTTAACAGACATAAAATCACTAATTCCACCATTGTGCATTAACATCCATTGTTTATAAACGAAAGGATGACAGTTATAATTATTAGTACCACCTACACTGGCCGCTCGAACATGAGCAAAAAAGCTCCCCGACTTAATTTTTGCAGTTAAATATAATAAATTTCGATCACTCCATGCTGGAAAAATTGAAACAAATAATGCAGGCTCTAAACTTATTGTAGGCGCATACCACCCTAAACCAAACCCATCACCATTGGTAGGTACTGTTGATTCACGAGCCTTTAAACTTTGCATAATAATAGAATTGCTAGGCTTTACTAGAATTTCTTCCAGTAAAACATCTGTTCCAAGATAAGCAACTAAGCGGCACATCAGCGCTCCTTTGTGATGACAGCAGTAATATTACTTAGTATAGAAGAGGATTAAGTCTTTACTTAGTTCTTATAGTAGTTAGCCTTGATGACGCATTGACTAAAGACAAGAATTACAAAGCATAATTAAGTCCTTTTACCTATTCAACTCTGATAGTGCAATTCAGAGAGCTAGATCACTGGATCCTGCGAACAAGTCGCAGGACGTAGGCAGAAAGTTACCGAGGTGTTATGTCTTGCAAATAAGTCGCAGGACGTAGGCAAAAAAGTTACCGAGTTGTTATGCCTTGCAAATAAGTCCTAGGACGTAGGCAAAAAAGTTATCGAGGTGTTATGACTTGCGAATAATCCCTAGGGCGTAGGCAGAAAGTTACGGGGGAAGAACAAATAAGAATTTTTTCAGGCTGATATTCTGCGACTTATCTACTAATGCAAAGACTTAACTAGGTTACTCTACCAGGCCTACGTCCTGTGGTTTAGCCACAGGATCCAGTGATTTAACTAACTTCCTGGATCCTGCGAACAAGTCGCAGGACGTAGGAAAAAAAAGTTATCGAGGTGTTATGCTTTGCGAATAATCCCTAGGATGTAGGCAAAAACTAATGACTTTTGACTTATTTTGCAAAAAAGTAAATAGAATTTTAATTTAAGATGATTTTTTATTAGATGTCTTTTCAGAATTCTTCTTATCTTTTTTTATAGTATCACAAACCTCTTTGGCTGAGTCTGACTTAGGTGTGACATGACAAATATTTTCTAAGCCTTCTACTTCGGGATGAGCAGGGTTTTTATCTTGTTTTTTCATAAGCATTCTCAATAATTAACTTAGTTTAATTTTAGAGCAAGATTAAGGCAGATACAACGTGTTAAATTTTCATCATAAAATTGAAAAAAATTGCATAATAATTTTATACACAAAAGAGAGATTAGTTATGTACGAAGTTAGGGTAGAAATTATTAAGAAAATGCACTTGTTAGTGGTTTTCTAGAAAATCCTAAGCGACAACCTAAGGCCGCATGAAATCAGGCAGCTATTAATAACAAGTTATGAAAATAAACCCAATTCAAAGCGTACCAAACAACAATAACTATTATTTTTTACACTTAAATAACCTAGTAGAATTAATCTGATTTCCATTTAGACATTATGCATTATAAGCACATAGATTAATCATTTTATCTTATATTGCTTTCTTTGCCTTCCTTGTTTATTTAAAAACTACTATGTATAATTTAATTACAAGCATATTGGAGGGAAACATTATGATAAAAATAGGGTCTTCATTATGTATGCTTATACCTGTTGTACTTTTAAGTAGCTGCACCATTATAGAATCAAATTATGTTCCTGCCGTCTCAACAACCAATTACGTATCTGATATTGGTTATTATGGGACAAGTCCTTATTGGGGAAATGGGTATTATGCTGGTCATGCGTATAATACTTGGTACGGCGGTTATTATGGCCCTAGCGCTTATGTTAGTGACTGGAGTTATTAATTAACTCTTTTCTACTGGCTTAGTAGGCCAGTAGAAAAGAGCCTTAGCCTTCACCTTCATCAATAGTCAAATCATGTGAGTCTAATTCATCTAATCCTTTTTCTTGTGTTAAGCGAATTTGTAAGCCTACGTTATTCTTAGAATCAGCATAACCTATAGCATTTTCTTCACTGATTTTTCCGGCTTTATATAAGTCAAATAAAGCTTGATCAAAAGTTTGCATACCAACTTGGCGGCTTTTAACCATAGCTTCTTTGACTTCTTCTATTTTACCTTTTTCGATTAAATCAGCGATATAAGGTGTGTTAATCAGAATTTCTACTGCAGGAACACGTTTTGCCGATAAACCAGGAATTAGTCGTAATGAAATAATAGCACGTAAATTCTGGGCCAGGTCTTGTAATAATTGTTGTCTAGCCTCATCGGGAAAGAAATTAACAATCCGTTCTAACGCTTGGTTTGAATTATTGGAATGTAAGGTGGCTAGGCAAAGATGACCCGTTTGCGCATAGGAAATAGCATGCTTCATTGTATTTCTTTCTAGGATTTCCCCGATTAAAATAACATCTGGTGCTTCTCGCATGGCATTTTTTAGTGCATTTTCATAGCTTAAAGTATCAATACCTACTTCACGTTGATCAACAATACTTTTTTTATGCTTATAAAGGTATTGATAGGATCCTCAATAGTTAAAATGTGCCCCCGATGATTTTCATTACGGTAATCAATCATGGAAGCAAGTGTGGTAGATTTACCGGAGCCAGTCGCACCTACAACTAACAGTAAACCTCGTAGCTCCATGATGAGCTGCTTTAGTATCGGTGGCAAGTCTAATTCCTCCATACTAGGAATAGTGCCTTTAATATAGCGAACAACCATGGCAATCTCGCCGCGTTGCCTAAAGACATTAACCCGAAAACGGCCAATATTAGCTAAAGAAATAGCCATATTTAATTCCATATTGGCTTCAAATTCTTTACGCTGGCTATCGTTCATGACTGACGCTGCAATTTCAGCCATCTGCATTGATTTTAAAGGGGTTTGTCCTACAGGCGTGGCTATACCTTGTATTTTAATATAGGGCGGCGCACCCACACTAAAAAATAAATCAGAAGCACTTTTATCAACCATTAATTTAAAAAATGGCGTAATATCCACATTATCACCTATGATTCCTTTCTCTTTAAAAGTTTAGATAAAATAATTAAAAGCGCAATATACTGTTATTTTTTTATCAAAAAGTATATTTTTTGGATAAATTTACAAAATTAAGCTAAATTTGTGATAAGAGGTGAAACCCATTTGGTTAATAATAAAGAGATTGGCATGGATAATTTGGTACATTTAATTTATACAAGTAGAGCAACAGAAAAGTTTAGCAATACCATGCTCATTAACTTATTAAATCAAAGTCGAGCCAATAATTATAAAGCGCAAATAACGGGTATATTACTTTATACGGAAGATAGTTTTTTTCAAATTATTGAAGGATGGGAAACAGCAGTCAAACTATTAATAGAAAAGCTTAATAAGGATTCAAGACATATTAATATAACGCAAATTATTTATGAAAATATTCTTAAAAGAACTTTTTCTGAATGGAGTATGGGTTTTGTTAAATTAGAAAAGGATAAATTCAATGAGATAGTCGGTTTTAATGATTTTTTTAGCAATCATATCTGCCTTACTGATATAAATTCAGGGCGAGCAAAAAAAGTTTTATGGGCCTTTTCTCAAGGATACTGGCGGCAGAATATTACATAAGGTTATACGATGGCTTCAAAAGTTAAATTTTCTTATGCTTTTCAGCCTATTGTTGATGTAGTCAACAAAATACCTTTTTCTTATGAAGCGTTAATTAGAGGGATTAATAATGAACCTCCTACCAATGTATTCGCGCACGTAAGCAGAATAAGTTTTCCCGATTTTGATCAAGAAGCCCGTGAATTCGCTATCGGCTTAGCTGCCAGATTAGGTCTTAATTGTAATCTTAACCTTAATTTTTTACCAAATAGCTTAGCTGAAAATAAATATATCGATAAAACTATAGCTACTTTAATAGAAAATCATTTTAAACCTGAGCAACTTATTATCGAAATTACTGAGTCTGAATTTATTCATTACCACAGTGATTTTTTCTATGGGGTCAATCAGTGTAGACGTAAAGGTATAAGAATTGCTGTAGATGATTTTGGAGCAGGTTACTCGGGCTTAAATCTCTTAGTAAATTTCCAACCCGAATTTATTAAGTTAGATATGCAACTTATTCGCAAAATTGATACTCACGGCCCTAGGCAGGCTGTTGTTAGAGCAATTCTAGAAGTTTGTACAGCACTTGGTATTGATGTTATTGCGGAAGGAGTAGAAACATTAGCTGAATATAATTGGTTAAAAAAGCAAGGGATTAGTTTATTTCAAGGCTATCTATTAGCAAGACCTGGCTTTGAGTGTTTACCTTCTATTAGCTATCCTGAAGCTGAGTAAATAAAAATTAATTAAAACTATTTTTTTGTCCCTTTATTCAGTTTAACATTATAAAGCGTCTAATTGGACTTTACCTAATAGACTTTTCGGAAACGGCCCTTAACGTCAATCTCAGCTGAAAATATAAGGTAAATTAATTAGTTCGCTAAATTTAAAAATTAATAACAAATAATAATAGTCTTTTCATCATAAGCCGCTAATAACTAAAAATTCAGTTACCAACAGACAAGCGCTGTAATGTGAAATAATGCGTAGTTGGAAAGGCCTATAATGGGTAAGTTAATGAATAATAAAAATAATAATCACCCTTTAGATCCAAGGTGGGTAGGAACAATTTTCTTTGCTGTTTTTGGATTTTGTTTCTTGCTTTTAACAAAATATATTTTACTTTCCTTACAACAAAGTGCAGTTATGCCTTTCTTGCCTTCCTTGTTGGTGGCATTAATTACGGGTGGTTTGTTAGGTTACATTTTTGGACCCTTTCTTATTTATCCAAAGCATTGGCTTTCTATTTTCTTAATAGGTTTTATCATCGCCATAATTGCTTTAATTCTTGTTAGCCTCGCTATCATTCTTCATCTTTATTTTTATGATCTCACTCTTATCAATCGAATTCACCATTGGCAAGACTACTTTATCTTCTATGGCACTATTTTCTTATCATTAACTTTAATTCTAGGTTTTTGGCTAGCTTTATTTACCGGCCTTGCTTGCGTTTATTTTAATAAACGTTTTTGGCCTACCCTATTAGCTATTGATAAAAATTCCAAATCCAACACTCCTTAATAAGGCTCATAATGAATCAAAGAGCCAATGTATTTGCTTTTATGCAGCAAGGCGCGACAATTATTACTCCAAATCAGCGTCTTGCCCAAACTTTACTTGCTGATTTCTACCATGCTTATCCAGAGCTTAGACATACTAAGCCTCATTGCTTTTCCTATAATGAATTTTTATTTGATTTATTTAAGAAATATATTTATTCAGAACCTTTTGCTGATAACAATCCATGGCTTCTTAATAACCAGCAGTTACGTCATTTACTTAAAAAAATTATTAATCAAAATGTATATAATTCAGCGCTTATAGATGAGGTGCAGAGTGCCTGGACTTATTGTCAACATTGGCAACTTGATATTAAGCATCCTACCTTTACCTATACTCAACAGAGTCAAAAATTTCAACACTGGTAGAGCAACTACAAACAGCGCTGGCAGCCTTATCTGCTATCTCCGAGGAGCAATTAGTTTCCTTTTTTTTACAGCAACAAATTGAAATAAATTTAAATAGCCTTGTATGGTACTGTTTTGATTACTACACACCTGAGCAAGAAACACTACAAAGCTACATCAGTAAGCAGGGTTGTGAGCTTTATTATTTAGATTTACCAATAAGTGAATCCTTATCCTATTTATACATTGCCGAAGATGATTTTGCAGAAGACCTGCAACTTATTTATTGGCTTAGGAAACAGTTAAGTGAAGGTAAACGTAAAATTGGCATTATTGTTCCTGATTTAGAAATTCAAATCCAACCGTTAAAAAGACTGCTCTACCAACATTTTGAACCTGAGTTATTTAATATATCCTTAGGCCAAGCGTTAAATAGCTATGAGCTAGTTGCTCATGCGCTATGTTGGTTAAATTTAAATGGCAAAACCTTAACCAACCACCAAGCAAATTTACTTCTTTACTCGCCTTACCTGAGTGGCTCTTATCAGGAATTATTTAACCGCAGCCAAGTTATGCAAGACTCACGTTTTTTGCAAGAGGAAACCTTCGATCAAGCAGTTTGGCTAAAAGAGGTGCAAAACAGCGCGCCTTATTTAGTGAATCTATTAAAATCCTTACCAGCCTATCCTCATTCAGCTTCACCACAAGAATGGATTAACTTATTTATTAAACGCTTATCCTTGTTAGGCTTTCCTGGCGATTACTCTCTAGACTCTGTTAACTATCAATGTTATCAACGGCTCCTCGCACTTTTTGAAGAATTTAAACAACTGAGTTTATTAATAGATAGCATGTTACTAAGTGAAGCGCTTAATTCGCTTGAAGCATTAGCTGCTACAACTATTTTTCAGCCTGAGAAAAACCCTGCACCAGTGCAAATCTATAACACGATAGAAGCCAATGGCTCATTATTTGATGCCTTGTGGATTATGCATATGACTGACGAGAATATGCCCAACAAAATTTAACTTACCGGCTTTTATTCCAATAAAATTACTAAAAGAAAAAAATATTCCCCTATTTAATCCTAGTTACCAACTTGAGTTAGCGCAAAAATTGTTTGAACGCTTAAAATGCAGCAGTAGGCATTGTGTAATTAGCTATTCACGTTTATCAAAAGATAAAGCTAATTTGCCAAGTCCGTTATTAGTTAATTTAACTGCTAATTATCTTCAACCACAGAAAACAATACCTACATCTTATTGGGAAAGTTATATAGAAACTTATCAAATACCTTTAGATGATAATGAAGCTGTAAGCGGCGGAACGGCTCTTTTAGCTAATCAAGCAAAATGTCCGTTTCGTGCCTTCGCTGCCCACCGTTTACAGGTTAAAAAAGCAATAGAGACCTCTAATGGACCTAATGCTTTAGAACGCGGTCAAATTATTCATCGTGCCATGGAACTTATTTGGGAAACACTTAAAGATCAACAAACATTACTGTCCTTATCTCAGCAGCAGGAATTAAATCTTTTAATTGAACAGGCAATAGAAAAAGCCTTAACCCCTTATAAGGAATTACGACAATATTCTTTTCCTTCTGTCATTCAAGAAATTGAAGTAGCGCGAATTAAGCTGCTAGTAACCTGTTGTCTTGAATGGGAAAAGCAACGCCCTCCTTTTGAAGTGGAAGCACTGGAACATGCCTTTATGGTAAAACTAGCAGATATTGAGTTTAATCTACGTATTGATAGGCTCGATAAGCTTACTCATGGCAAAAAATGGGTAATTGATTATAAAACCAGTATTCCTACGTATTTACCATGGCGAGAAGAACGCCCACGTGAACCACAATTACTGTTATATGCCTTACTTGATGAAACTATTAATACTTTACTTTTTATAGGCCTTAAAGAAGGAGAAATTAGCTTAAAAGGTTTAAGTGAGGAACACTGGCCCATTGAGGGCTTGACCTATCTCGGAGAAGACGAAGCTTGGTCTAGCCGATTAACGTTATGGAAAGAGCAACTTTATCAGTTAATAAAAGAATACAGCGACGGACACTGCCCACCTAAACCTATTCATTCTTCAATATGCCAACAATGTGACTATCAAAGCCTTTGTCGGTTTGGGATTGCTATAGATTAACTTTAATATACTAAAAATTTTAAACGAGAATTCGATTTATAACTTGAACCTAATATACCTATCTTTTGGTAATGTGCTAAATTAAAATTGCCTGCAGGATTTAGTTGACTTTCCATTGTTAACTCTAATATGCAACGGAACTTAAGTTATCGAGCTTCACTTTTTTAGGTTTAGTAATCCAAATTAAAGAAATTAAAGCAATAAATATTATGGCAGAATAATAAGGCGTAAGTCTCAAAAAAGGAACCGGGTTAATGGCAATTACCATTTACTTAAAATGGTTTGTTAACTTTATTATTATTTTATACGTTGGGATTTAGCAGTTGCACTTGAGGTCATTATATTTACTGTTAAAACATTATCTACGAAAGATAGTGCTTTATATTTTTCAGTTTGACTTTTTATATCCTCATAATCGATGTTAGCGGCTTCTAATAATGAGGTTATCAACAAATCAGGTGTTGTTTCTAATTCTTCAGCAGCTTCGCTTACTGAGTTTGTAGAAAATATTATGGTAGCTACGTCATTAAGAGGCATTGCTTTGATTTCTTTAGGAGGTAGTTTTCTTTTTAAATTGTGAGTTTCTTTAAAGAAAGCGTAAGTTGTCACTGATATGGAAGCTGCAGAAGAAACAGAAGGCTCTGGTGTTAATCCTTGCCCAGCTTCTATTATTTGGTCCCCTTCCAAGCTGTCTTGAGAAAAATTACTTTCTATATTATCTGTAATTTCTGACCTAGCACTTATGTCTAGATCATCTGCTACGATAGTGTCAAGATTTACTCTATTAATTTTTGCAACCTCTATGAGCTCGTCATACGCCTCCTCCCAAGCCTCTACCTCTCTTTGTGCCCCTTCTAAACTGTCTTGGGAAAAATTACTTTCTATAGTATCTGTAATTTCTGAGCTAGCACTTATGTCTAGATCATCTGCTACGATAGTGTCAAGATCTGTTCTATTAATTTTTGCAACGTCCATGAGCCCGTCATACGCCTCCCTCCAAGCCGCTTTACCTACCTCCTCGCTAGGCCAGACAGTTTTCATAACTTCATAAGTTAAGGGCTTTGCCACCCCATGGGCATCTAAATAGGTAACTTTGCCAAGATGTCTCTGCAGTGTGGCCTGTCCTACACCTAACCGACCTGCTGCCTCTTGTAGAGAATTGCTTTGTAAAATAACTGCATGGATTTGGCGCATGGTTTTTTGAGTAAGGTCAATTTTTATGACATTCATGGGCTCCTCATACGCCTCTCCCCAAGCTGCTTTACCTACCTCCTCGCTAGGCCAGACAGTTTTCATGACTTCATAAGTTAAGGGCTGCGCCATCCCTTGGGCGTCTAAATAGGTAACTTTGCCAAGATGTCTCTGCAGTGTGGTATCTCTTACACCTAACCGACCTGCTGCCTCTTGTAGAGAATTGCTTTGTAAAATAGCTGCATGGATTTGGCGCATGGTTTTTTGAGTAAGGTCAATTTTTATGGCGTTCATGGGCTCCTCATACGCCTCATTCCAAGCTGCTTTACCTACCTCCTCGTTAGGCCAGACAGTTTTCATGGCTTCATAGGTTAAGGGCTGCGCCGTCCCGTGGGCATCTAAATAAGTAACTTTGCCGAGATGACTTCGCAGTGTCGCATGTGCCACACCTAACCGACCTGCTGCCTCTTGTAGAGAATTGCTTTGTAAAATAACTGCATGAATTTGGCGCATGGTTTTTTGAGTAAGGTCAATTCTTTTTGTGGCCTTCATGAGCTCCTCATACGCCTCTCCCCAAGCCGCTTTACCTACCTCCTCGCTAGGCCAGACAGTTCTCATGGCTTCATAAGTTAAGGGCTGCGCCATCCCTTGGGCGTCTAAATAGGTAACTTTGCCAAGATGTCTCTGCAGTGTGGTATCTCTTACACCTAACCGACCTGCTGCCTCTTGTAGAGAATTGCTTTGTAAAATAACTGCATGGATTTGGCGCATGGTTTTTTGAGAAAGATCAATTCTTTTTGTGGCCTTCATGGGTCCCTCATATGCCTCCCCCCAAGCTGCTTTGCCTACCTCCTCGCTAGGCCAGACAGTTTTCATGGCTTCATAAGTTAAGGGCTGCGCTATTCCTTGGGCATCTAAATAGGTAACTTTGCCAAGATGACTTCGCAATGTGGCATCTGTTACACCTAACCGACCTGCTGCCTCTTGTAAAGAATTGCTTTGTAAAATAGCTGCATGGATTTGGCGTATGGTTTTTTGAGTAAGATCAATTCTTTTTGTGGCCTTCATAGGTTCCTCATACGCCTCTCCCCAAGCCGCTTTACCTACCTCCTCGCTAGGCCAGACAGTTTTCATGGCTTCATAAGTTAAGGGCTGCGCCATCCCTTGGGCATCTAAATAGGTAACTTTGCCAAGATGTCTCTGCAGTGTGGCCTGTCCTACACCTAACCGGCCTGCTGCCTCTTGTAGAGAATTGCTTTGTAAAATAACTGCATGAATTTGGCGCATGGTTTTTTGAGTAAGGTCAATTCTTTTTGTGGCCTTCATGGCCTCCTCATACGCCTCATTCCAAGCTGCTTTGCCTACCTCCTCGCTAGGCCAGACAGTTTTCATAACTTCATAAGTTAAGGACTGTGCCATCCCTTGGGCATCTAAATAGGTAACTTTGCCGAGATGATTTCGCAATGTGGCATCTGTTACACCTAACCGACCTGCTGCCTCTTGTAGAGAATTGCTTTGTAAAATAACTGCATGGATTTGGCGCATGGTTTTTTGAGTAAGGTCAATTTTTATGGCGTTCATGGGTCCCTCATACGCCTCCCCCCAAGCTGCTTTGCCTAACCCCTCGCTAGGCCAGACAGTTTTCATGACTTCATAAGTTAAGGACTGCGCTATCTCTCTTGGGCATCTAAATAGGTAACTTTGCCAAGATGTCTCTGCAGTGTGGTATCTCTTACACCTAACCGACCTGCTGCCTCTTGTAGAGAATTGCTTTGTAAAATAGCTGCATGGATTTGGCGCATGGTTTTTTGAGTAAGGCCAATTCTTTTTGTGGCCTTCATGGGTTCCTCATACACCTCCCCCCAAGCCGCTTTACCTACCTCCTCGCTAGGCCAGACAGTTTTCATAACTTCATAAGTTAAGGGCTGCGCTATCCCTTGGGCGTCTAAATAGGTAAATTTGCCGAGATGACTTCGCAGTGTCGCATGTGCCACACCTAACCGACCCGCTGCCCCTTGTAAAGAACTGTTTTGTAAAATAACTGCATGGATTTGGCGCATGGTTTTTTGAGAAAGATCAATTCTTTTTGTGGCCTTCATGGGTCCCTCATATGCCTCCCCCCAAGCTGCTTTGCCTACCTCCTCGCTAGGCCAGACAGTTTTCATGGCTTCATAAGTTAAGGGCTGCGCTATTCCTTGGGCATCTAAATAGGTAACTTTCCCAAGATGACTTCGCAATGTGGCATCTGTTACACCTAACCGACCTGCTGCCTCTTGTAGAGAATTGCTTTGTAAAATAGCTGCATGAATTTGGCGCATGGTTTTTTGAGTAAGGTCAATTCTTTTTGTGGCATTCATGGGGCCCTCATACGCCTCCCCCCAAGCTGCTTTGCCTACCTCCTCGCTAGGCCAGACAGTTTTCATAGCTTCATAAGTTAAGGGCTGCGCTATTCCTTGGGCATCTAAATAGGTAACTTTGCCGAGATGACTCTGCAGTGTGGCATTTCTTACACCTAACTGACCTGCTGCCTTATTTAGGGAGGAACTTTCTAAAATAGCTGCATGGATTTGGCGCATGGTTTTTTGAGTAAGATCAATTCTTTTTGTGGTGTTCATAGGCTCTTCATACGCCTTCCCCCAAGCTGCTTTGCCTACCTCCTCGCTAGGCCAGACAGTTTTCATGGCTTCATAAGTTAAGGACTGCGCTATCCCTTGGGCATCTAAATAGGTAAATTTGCCGAGATGACTCTGCAGTGTGGCATCTGCCACACCTAACCGACCTACCGCATTATGTAGAGAGGAGCTTTCTAAGATAGCTGCATGGATTTGGCGCATGGTTTTTTGAGTAAGATCAATTTTTATGGCGTTCATGGGGCCCTCATACGCCTCCCCCCAAGCTGCTTTGCCTACCTCCTCGCTAGGCCAGACAGTTTTCATGGCTTCATAAGTTAAGGGCTGCGCTATTCCTTGGGCGTCTAAATAGGTAACTTTGCCAAGATGTCTCTGCAGTGTGGCATCTATTACACCTAACCGACCTGCTGCCTCTTGTAGAGAATTGCTTTGTAAAATAACTGCATGGATTTGGCGCATGGTTTTTTGAGTAAGGTCAATTTTTATGGCATTCATGGGTTCCTCATACACCTCTCCCCAAGCTGCTTTGCCTAACCCCTCGCTAGGCCAGACAGTTTTCATGACTTCATAAGTTAAGGACTGCGCTATTCCTTGGGCGTCTAAATAGGTAACTTTGCCAAGATGTCTCTGTAGTGTGGCATCTATTATACCTAACCGACCTGCTGCCTCTTGTAGAGAATTGCTTTGTAAAATAACTGCATGGATTTGGCGCATGGTTTTTTGAGTAAGGTCAATTCTTTCTGTGGCATTCATAGGTTCCTCATACGCCTCTCCCCAAGCCGCTTTGCCTACCTCCTCGCTAGGCCAGACAGTTTTCATGGCTTCATAAGTTAAGGGCTGCGCTATTCCTTGGGCATCTAAATAGGTAACTTTGCCGAGATGACTTCGCAGTGTGCGTTCTGACACACCTAACCGACCCGCTGCCCCTTGTAAAGAACTGTTTTGTAAAATAGCTTCATGGATTTGGCGCATGGTTTTTTGAGTAAGGTCAATTTTTATGGCATTCATGGGGCCCTCATACGCCTCCCCCCAAGCTGCTTTACCTACCTCCTCGCTAGGCCAGACAGTTTTCATGGCTTCATAAGTTAAGGGCTGCGCTATCCCTTGGGCATCTAAATAGGTAACCTTGCCAAGATGTCTCTGCAGTGTGGCATTTCTTACACCTAACTGACCTGCTGCCTTATTTAGGGAGGAACTTTCTAAAATAACTGCATGGATTTGGCGCATGGTTTTTTGAGTAAGATCAATTTTTATGGCGTTCATGGGGCCCTCATACGCCTCCCCCCAAGCTGCTTTGCCTACCTCCTCGCTAGGCCAGACAGTTTTCATGGCTTCATAAGTTAAGGGCTGCGCTATTCCTTGGGCATCTAAATAGGTAACTTTGCCAAGATGTCTCTGCAGTGTGGACTGTGCTACACCTAGCCGACCTGCTGCCTCTTGTAGAGAATTGCTTTGTAAAATAGCTGCATGGATTTGGCGCATGGTTTTTTGAGTAAGATCAATTTTTATGGCGTTCATGGGACCCTCATACGCCTCCCCCCAAGCTGCTTTGCCTACCTCCTCGCTAGGCCAGACAGTTTTCATGGCTTCATAAGTTAAGGGCTGCGCTATTCCTTGGGCATCTAAATAGGTAACTTTGCCGAGATGACTCTGCAGTGTGGCATCTGCCACACCTAACCGACCTGCTGCATTATGTAGGGAGGAACTTTCTAAAATAGCTGCATGGATTTGGCGCATAGTTTTTTGAGAAATCAAAGTAATTTTATTCATTTATTGCTCGTTTTGTTCAAAAATTTATATATTTTTAAATTATAGATTAGAAAAATTTAAATTAATTACCTTAAATGTAGGAGCAATGTTTACTATTTAGGGTCCTGTTGCAAAAAATAAAGTAACGTTATAATTGTTTTTATTTAGAGCAATTATGAGCTTAAAAGTCTAATTGATTTTAAATGGCATCATTTTCATGGCGAAGTAATTCTGGCAATGTGTGCGTTGGCAGTGTAAATATGGCATCAGTTACCATTTCTTAAAAAATGATGGCTGAGCGAGGTCTTTTAATTGATCACACTAGTATTTATTTTTGGATACAATACTATGTGACTGAATTAAAAAAACGATTCGGCTGGTATAAAAAACACTATGCAAGCCATTGGCATTTAATTTAATAGCATAAACAATGGTAAAAATAAGGTAACAAAGCTTATCATTAACTTTTAAACGCCAAGATAATAGCATACTAACTCTACTAGAAAAATATGGCTCTCAAAAAATGGCCTTGTCTAATTAGTTGCAAACCATCAAAAAATTTACGTGGCTATGATTTTGTCTAAAATAAATAATTTAGGTTTGCCCATTATTCAAAGTAACCATTTGGGATTTAATGAACTGCACCTTTTACGTCTCAGTTGTAAATCCAAATAAGGCTACAGCTTTGGATTGCGTTAGACCTTCTTTTATCACCGCTTTTCTTCTTGATTACTGTAATTCGAATATCATTAGTTTTCTATCGTCCATTCTTACACTTTAAAACCAAAATTTCTTGCATTATAAAGGGGTAACAGCCTTGTTATAATTTAGTACCGGGTTAATATATTAATACCCAATACGTTAATATTTATTAATGAATCTCTCATCTATATCAAACACTCAATTTGCATACTAAGTTGGTAACAATAAATCACCAACTCAGTATGCAGGATGGTTCATTTGTATATTGAATATATCTTTTCGTAAAGAGAAGAGAGGTCCATTAGAATTGATCATTGTATTGGGCCGGATGGAGGTACTAAGGGTTCATTTGAGGATAATGCCTCGTAATGTAGTCGTAGTACTCCATCCTATTTTTGTTCCCTATAAGCATAAACAAATAACCTTATGTGCTTTTGAGGCAACAGGAGGCTATGAGAAAAATTAATTAATTGTTTTGAAGCGCTTTATTTACCTTATCGGATGCTGCATGCAAATCATATTAGAGCTTATGCTAAAGCATTAGGTATTCTCGCTAAAACAGATAAACTTGATGCAAAAGTAATTCATGATTATGTCATGGCAGTTTCCTTAGATGCAGCAAGCTCAAAAAATGAAAACCAAGATATTAGGGATCTATTAAATCGTCGAGAGCAACTTATTGCTATGCGCATTGAAGAGTCAAATCGATTAGAAACCATGACTAATAAAGTTCTTATTAAATCATTTAGAGCACATATTAAATGGATTGAAAAACAAATAGAAAACATTGAGGCGCAATTAGTTAAGTGTGTAAACAGCAACGATTCAGTTAAATTTTTATTTGAGCTATATACCTCTATTCCAGGTATTGGGCTAATCACAGCGGTTCGGCTAATAGCTGATTTACCTGAACTGCTTACTCACACCGATAAACAATTAGCAGCATTGATAGGTGTTGCACCAATGAATAACGATAGTGGTAAGATGCGTGGTTATCGGCGGATAATAGCAGGTAGAGCTAAAATTAGGCGTCTATTGTACTTAGCGACTATCTCAGCAATAAAATGCAACCCACTGATTAAATCGTTTTATAATAAGCTGAAAAGCAAGGGTAAACTTGGAAAAGTAGCCATCATAGCAAGCTCAAGAAAGCTATTAACCGTCCTAAGAAGCAAAGCTCAAAATAAAATCCCTTGGGTTGCTATATATTAGTTAAATAGCTTAAAAATACTTGTTTTAGAATACAGATGCTTGTATGTGGTGTAAAACATTCTGAAAAAACCGGCTCCCTCAATCCACCAAGCAAATCATGACGATTATGATTTACTTCCATCAATTTAGATTTCATGATTTAAGAAGTATTACACACAACATATTCAAAAACATTTGAACTGTGAATTTTCAAGGCTAGTCAGTTATAATCGTTTTGTATAGAGTTAATGCCCTCGATCATTTATTAATAGGCTTAGCGTCATATACTTTACAACCCCAAAAACCTTCTCTTAACTCATGTGCAAACTTATTAAAGGCGCCTTAATAATATCGAAAGCTCGTTATTTAAGCTTTTAATATTGTTATTATTATTTTATAAGTAATGTGCTAAATTAAAGATTATATTTAATTTTTAATTGGTATTAGAATTCTTTCCAAACTTGTTAGAGCGCACTAAGTGATAAGTTGCGCCAGCACAGAGCGAAGTGTACAAGAATACATAAGAATTTAAGCACTGCCGCAACTTGCCGACTGGCTTCTGTGATAGAGTTTGGGATGAAATCTATTAAGTTAATGAGCAACAGAACTTAGATCATCAAGCTTCACTTTTTTAGGTTTAGTAATCCAAATTAAAGGAATTAAAGTAATAAAAATAAAGGCAGACACTCTAAAGATATCATTAAGGCCTAGCATATTAGCTTGAATATTTACCATGTAATTAAAAATTGCGTATTGTTGCTCCTGATTAAGACCTAACAAATTATGCAAATTTGACAAATAATCGGTAAAAGTAGAAGTAAATAAAGTGGCCTGCTCGGTTAGTTGCGCATGATGCACAATCGCGCGATGACTCCATAAAGTATTTGTAATGGATGTACCGATAGCACCTGAAAAAATTCGCACAAAATTCGATAAGCCAGCTGCAGCCGGTACTTTTTCCGGGCTAAGTCCAGAAAGGATAATTGTAGTTAAAGGTATAAAAAACATAGCCATTGGAATACCTTGTAATAAGGTTGGTATTATCAGATGATTAATGTCAATTGTCGTTGTATACAAGGACCGCATGTAAAAAACCGCACCAAATAAAATAAATGCACAAGTTACAATAATACGCGCATCAGTTTTTGGCAAAATTTTACCTAATATAGGCGATAAAATTACTGCAAAAATCCCTAATGGAGCCATAACTAGGCCAGCATGTAAGGAGGGATAACCTAAGTCCTGCTGTATCCACTGTGGTAATAAGACAAAAGTGCCAAAAAAAACGCCATAAGCTACTGAGATAGCAATAGTTCCACCGGCAAAGTTGCGGCCTTTAAAAAGCCTTAAATCGATAACGGGATTTTCTGTGGTTAATTCCCAAACTAAAAAATAACAAAAACTAATAAAAGCAAGGATCGCTAAGATAATAATTGTAGAAGAGTTAAACCAATCTAAGTCTTTACCTTTATCAAGCATAATTTGAAAAGCCCCTACCCAAAGGATAAGCAAAAATAAGCCTAATTTATCAATCGGTAGCTTAAGTATTGGGGTTTCGCGATCACGATAGATCATCCAAGTTACAATTCCTGCAAATATTCCAATTGGTAAATTAATATAAAAAATCCAAGACCAACTATAACTATCAGTAATCCAGCCGCCTAAAGTAGGCCCTGCGATAGGCCCGACAGTAGCAGTCATTCCCCATAAAGCTAACGCAATAGCGCTTTTTTCTTTAGGATAGGAGCCTAGTAAAATAGCTTGAGAAAGAGGAATAAGTGGGCCTGCAACTAAACCTTGTAAAATACGTGCAGCTAATAACATTGTTAAATTAGTTGCAACTCCACAGCAAAATGAAGCAAAAACAAATAGGAAAATAGCACTGATAAAAAGTTTTACTTGTCCTAACCGCTGCGTAAGCCAACCAGTTAAAGGTATAGAAATAGCATTTGCAGCAGAAAAAAGTGTGATTACCCAAGTCCCTTCATCTACAGATACTCCTAAAGAACCTGCAATGGTTGGAATAGCAACGTTAGCAATCGACGAATCAAGCACTATCATAAAAGTAGCTAAGGCAACAGCAATCGTCGCTATAACTAATTTACTACCCGCAAGAGGCGGGTAATTTACAAGATTAGATGTTTGCATTGGTATTATTTAATTTAATATTAATAAAAGACTCTTTATCTGCAATTTTTAAGTCACTAGATCTTAAAATATTTTCTTGCACAATATCATTAATAATATTGTCTGCTTGTTTCATTAAATTATTAAAAATAGTAGTTTGATAGCGAGAGTTAGCCAATTGAGTCACCTGGTTGTCATTTTTATTGCGTGTATCTACCGTGACTTTCATAGACAAACCAATGCGCAAGGGATGTGCATTTAATTCTTGTTCATCAAGGCTTATCCGAACTGGTAAACGCTGCACTACTTTAATCCAGTTACCCGTCGCATTTTGCGGCGGCAGCAAAGCAAAAGCACTACCCGTTCCTGCTGAAAAACCGGTAATACGTCCATGATATTTTACTTTAGCGCCATAGAGATCTGATGTTAATGTTACCTGCTGACCAATTTGTATTTTACCAAGCTGTTTTTCTTTAAAATTGGCATCAACCCAAATCTGATTTAAGGGGATAATAGCTAATAATATTTGGCCTGGAATGATCCGCTGGCCTATTTGAACAGCTCGCTTTGCTACATAGCCAGATAAAGGAGCACGAATCGTACTACGAATATAATTAAGGTAAGCTTGTCTTAAAGCAGCCATAGCTTGTCGGACATGGGGATGATTAATACTATTGGTTCGATGCGTCAGTGCAAGGTTTGCCTCCCAATGGGCTTGGGATTGCAACAATGCTGCATTAGCTACATTAAAACTATCCTCAGCATGGGTTAATTCTTCCTGAGAAATGGCACCCCGCTTGATAGCCGTTTGTCGGCGCTGTAAGTCCACTTTAGCTTTTTGTAAATCAGATTGTCGAGACTGAATAATTGCTTGTAATTCTCTATTATTAATAAAATATTGCTGAGTTTGCCTTAATGCAAGCGCTAAATTAGCTTTCGCCTGATCTAAAGCTACTGCGCTATCTGTGGGGTCTAATTTAATTAAACTTTGTCCTGCTTGCACAAGTTGGGTATCATCAACATTCAATTCTATAACATTGCCTGTAATCTGTGCTGAAACTGGAATAACATTGCCGGCAACATAAGCATTATCTGTAGTTTGAAAATAACGTGCATAAACTACCCAATAAATAAAATAAAGTAAGCCAATCAATAAAAAAACACTACTGAGCAAGAATAATATTTTTTTCCGAGCTGATTGCATAGATGTAGTGGTTTGAGCAGATATTTTTAATTGCTTAAACATGAAAATCCCTGAAAGTAAACTTAATTAGAACAACTGATAAATTAATTTTAAGTAGTCACTATAAGCTTTCTTATTCTTATACTCAATAAAGTGTTTAGTAATTAATTAATTTTATTACTAAATTTTCTAATAAATCTTAATGAATAATCTGTTAGGGCTCTTAGTATAGAATTAACTACCTTACTGTATTGAAGATAGCTAAATGAAAATTATTTATTAATTATAATTTCCTCTCGCTAAGCGATATTAATCATTCACAAATAAAGTATCAAACTAATCGGTTTAAAAGTTATAATTTACTATTTAGCTACTAATTCCAGCAAAATTTTTTCTTTAAAAGTGTATAGAAAAAATTTTTACGGCTTGTTCCTAATTTTTTCAATATGATTCTATTTATTTTATAGAAAAAAATGTCAACTTCCTTATAATATCTTTTTCTTTAATTATTTAAAGTCCTTTAAGTTAGATTAAATAAGGATTCTTGTTTTTATATAGATGTATTTAATATGGCCAGTTATACTTTTTTAGAAAAATTTTTATTAAATAATCGCTGCATTCCGGAGCTCGCACAAGTTTATCATCATATCTATTTTAAGAGTATTGAGGGAATATACCTGGCCAGTAATAATCAAATGTTATCTTTTTTAGATTTATCTCCTGAAGAGGTATCAGGGCGTTTTAAAGATAGCGATATTATAAAAAATGCTATTTCACTCGAAAGTGTATTAGCTAACGATAGATTAATTTTAGAAAAAAAGTCTGTGCAAGTGTTTATGGAACTTGCTATTACTGAAAAAAAACAAGCCCAATTTTTGTCGATAAAAGCCCCTTTATATAGAGAAAACGAAATAATTGGCTTATGTGGTATTTCTATAATTGTAGATAACTACAACCTTTCAGAGTTTAATGATCTTATTTCTAATATTGGTAATATTTTAGAAAATGACTTGGAAAGTGAGACTAAACTTGCTCAGTTAAACTCTACAAAAACTGTAAAAATAAAGTTAACTCCTAGAGAAGTACAATGCTTACAACTCTATATGAAAGGTTACTCTCTAAAATATATTGCGAATATTCTAAACTTATCTCATCGAACTATAGAATATTATCTTGAAAATATTAAATCTAAATTTGGTGTAAAAAAACGTTCTGAGCTATTACCCAGAGCTTTCAATTTATACCCAGAATTAATTTAGCATTATACTTAAACTATGCACAAATAAACCCAGAATGTACTTTTTATGAATAAAAATTACTAAATTACAACAAAATTCATTTTGCTTCCCTTTCTAATTGACTTTTAAATTCCCAACATGCCTTAAAAATTGCAATATTACCGTAAATACTACGGTGTTAAAAATGATCATAATTAGTTAATATCGCGCAAATTTTTTTCTTTAAAATATTGGCGAGTTGTTACATGAAACCCAAAAAAATTTCTGAATCAAGCCCATTAAATCCTAAAAAAAATGATGAACAGAATAATGAGCAATCTCAGGATCTAGAAGCTAATCAAATAAGCCCATCCCCAGTTAGCTATCCACAAGCAGCATGGAATGTAACAAGTTTTTCTCTACCCTTTACTATTTCAAGGCTAGCAGTTGCAGTCAATGTACTCACGAACGGTTCTATTACTCCTAAAATAGGACCTAATGCTGCAGCTGCAGGCCCGCAAATGATTAGTATAGTTTATGCAGTACTTGGCCCAGGCAGATCAATTTTATTAGCCACTGGCATTTTAGTAGGTAAAAAATATGGTGAACTGCAAGAACTGCTTAAATCAGGAAAAACTCTAGAAGCGAAAGAAATACAAGAAGCTATAGGTGATCAATTAAGACAAAGTACGACGTTTGGCACTATGTTGGCAATTCCTTCAATTGCCTTTATGGTTGGTATGGGCCCTATATTAAGAGCTGCAGGTATCGCTCCAGCGCTCGTCA
This sequence comes from Legionella sp. D16C41, assembly GCF_048541585.1. Classification (NCBI taxonomy): domain Bacteria; kingdom Pseudomonadati; phylum Pseudomonadota; class Gammaproteobacteria; order Legionellales; family Legionellaceae; genus Legionella; species Legionella sp. D16C41. The sequence continues at coordinate 2,385,322 of NZ_CP183303.1, forward strand.
CAGAAATTGAAGGTTTTTTAAATAGTACAGCAACTGGACTTCTACCCATATATTGGTCTACTAGTGATCAACAATTTGCTATGGCTATAGGCCATAAATACATCCCTATGATTTTTGGTACGTTATTTCCACTCTTATCTATGGGTTTTGGCTATCCATTTGCCTTAGGTTCGTTTGGGTTGCCTAAATTAGGAACTGCTGGTTTGGGTTATGGCATGTCTGCTGCTGCTTGGTTAAGTTTTGCAGCCTTAAGGCTTTATTTCTTAAAACCTGAATTTGAACCTTATAGAATCTACAAAGTTCAATTTCGTGGCTTATTCAATCAATTTTCTGATTTGCTTAAATTGGGCTTACCTTTAGGTTTTCAAGCACTTACTGAATGGGGAAATATGTTTTTCCTATCAGCTTTAATTGCTCGTAAAGGCGGCAACGCTTCTATGGCTGCTAATGGCTCTTTTCAAATTATTACCGCAGCGACATTAATTACTGCAGCGCTTGGCCAAGGTATTAGTATTAAAATTTCAGAGCAATTAGGAAAAATGAAAATTGCTGAGCAATTAGGGAAATTTAATGAGCTAAAAGTTATCAATAAAAATCTTAAGCGTATTGGTAATGCTGGAATTGTAACAGGTGCGCTCGCTACTACGGGACTTATGGCATTTTTAGTAAGTATGCCCAAACAAATTCAATCAGTTTTTGTCAGTCATGATGATCCTGAATATCAAGAAATTATGATTATGGCACAAGCGATGTTAATCACTAATGCGGTGGGGTTAATTTTTGACACCGTACGTAATATGTCAGCTTCTGCATTAAGTGGCTCCAAAGATGTTATGTTTGCTCCCCTTATTAGTTTGTTAACTATGTCAATGATGGCATTAGGCGTTGGTGCGCTGTTAACAGAGCATTTCGATTTAGATGCCAATTGGCTATTTATTACTAGAGATGTTGGAATTTTAGCTGCAGCTTTTGCGGTAAGTATTAGATGGCTTATGAAAAATCATGAGCCTGAGCTTAAAGAAAAGTCAACGGTAACAATAGAAGAATTACCTGATGAACCTAATGAGCCCACCGCTCCTGCTCATACTGAGCCTACGCCTAAAAACAAGAACTATGGAACTAATGGAAGTACCTTTTTTTATCATCAAACACCGAAAGAGGAACAAAAATATTTATTACCAAAGCAGCTGGGGTATCAATAGATTTGCAGCCAATACTGCTATCAAACAGCAAAATTTCATATCTATACACATTAATAATTTAATTAGGAGCATACGGGCCAGGAAGCATTGTATTAAAATTGGAGGTAAAATATGTATAACAGTATTCTTGAAGAGAAGCTGCAAAAACTAAAAAATAGTGGACAATATCGTGAATTTATTACTATTAATCGGATAAGAGGTAGTTATCCTATGGCCTGGGTTGATGGTTTTAAAGAACAGACTGTTGTTTGGTGCAGTAACGATTATTTAGGTATGTCGCAGAACCAAAAAGTTATTGAAGCAATGCAAAATGCGATTCAACTTTATGGTGCTGGGTCCGGCGGATCAAGGAATATTGGTGGTACACATGCTTATTACAGTTTACTTGAAACAGCTATAGCCGATTGGCATAAGAAAGAAAATGCGCTTGTTTTTCCGACTGGCTATAGTTCCAATGATGCTACCTTGCAGTGTTTACTGCGCATCTTTCCTGATTGTGTAGTATTTTCTGATGCCTTAAATCATGCCTCTATTATTAATGGTATACGCAATGCACCTGTAGAGCGTATAATATTTAAGCATAATAATATTGAGCATTTAAAATCTTTGCTAGAAGCTGTACCTTATGACCGCCCGAAAATTATTGTTTTTGAATCCGTTTATTCAATGGATGGCGATATTGCTCCAATTGAAAAAATAGTAGAACTTGCGAAAAAGTATAATGCCATAACTTTTCTTGATGAAGTACATGCTATAGGAATGTATGGCCCTCGCGGCGCTGGAATTGCTGCCAAATTAGGCATAGCCGATCAAATTGATATTATTCAGGGCACCATGGCAAAAGCCATAGGAGTTATAGGAGGTTATATTGCGGCCTCTTCACTGATGATTGATGCAATTAGATCATTTGCTTCAGGATTTATTTTTACGACCTCTTTACCACCTGCAGTCGTAGCAGCGTGTTATACTAGCATCGAGCATTTGAAAAAATCAGACTATGAACGGAAGCTGTTACATAAAAAAACTCAACTACTTCGTTCTGCATTAAATACGGCAGGTATTCCTATACTTGAGCAAAGTCAAACGCATATCTTACCTGTATTAGTTGGCAATGCAGAAAAATGTAAAGCAGCTGGGCGCCGATTACTTGAATTACATCAAGTCTATTTACAACCGATTAATTCACCTACAGTTCCAGTAGGGACAGAACGCTTTAGAGTTAATGTGACGCCAAATCATACCGAGACACAAATAAATCAGTTAGTAGATGCCTTAATCGAAGTTTTTGAATACTTTAGTATTCCATATAAACAAGCTAATGCTAAAAAGAAATTTGTTTACAAAAACCTAAATATGCCATCAAAAGGCTCTGCTACAGAATTAAGGTTATAAAATATGAAAAAAATTACCATTCTTGTCCTAGGAATGTTTGCTCTTGGATTAGATGCTTATGTAATTGCCGGATTAATACCGGCACTTGATACCTCTTTTCAGGTAGGTATATCTAAGATTGGCCAAACTGTTACAGTATTTACTTTATGTTATGCTTTATCTGCCCCAATTTTCTCTACTCTATTATCTGGGCGGCCAATACGCCAAATTCTTCTTATTGCCATGGCTATATTTACACTTGCTAATGCTGCAAGTGGACTTACCCATAGCTTCATGGGCTTATTAATTGCTCGTGCTTTTGCTGGTATTGGAGCAGGATTATTTTCACCCATGGCTGCAGCAGCTGCTGTTTCATTAGTGTCTAATGAAAAGAAAGGGCGGGCAATTGGCTTTATATTAGGAGGAATGAGCACAGGCACTGTAATCGGAGTACCCTTAGGATTGTTAATTGCTCAACACTCTAACTGGCAATATACATTTTGGTTTGTTACTCTGCTAGGTATCTTAGCTTTAATTGGCATCTATTGGCAATTTCCTACATTTGCTGCTAAAACCCCGCCTACGCTTAACGAGCGTATTAAAATGCTTACAAACTATAAAATTGCGCGAACAGTAGGAATTTCCATACTCGCAAGTATTTCTAGTTTGGGCCTTTATACTTATTTATCACCTGTTGTATTTGACAGTATTGGTGTTAATTTTATAACCCCCTATTTATGGGCATGGGGATTAGGAGGTATCGTAGGCAGTTTTTCAATAGGTTTTTTAATTGATTATACCGGACATCCTAAAGCATTAATGGCAGGAATATTATTAGTTATGGCGTCATCTATGCTATTTTTGCCTTCTCTACTACCTTATTCCATTTTATGCTTTTTGCCTATTTTTTTATGGGGAGCGTCTGGATGGTCTTCGCTAGCACCACAACAACATACCCTATTATCAATCCAGCCAGAACATGGCGCTGCAGCAGTTGCATTAAATAGTTCCGCTAATTATTTAGGTAGCGCTATTGGTTCAGCGCTTGGTGGTCTGGCCATAGGGTTTGGATTGTTGCCAACTAATTTGCCTTATGCTGCTGGAATTGTTGCTTTAGTTGCAGCTATATGCCAGCTGCTTATTGTTATGCAAAAATCACAAGCTTCCAAGCTTTCTGCAGCTTAATAGATTAAGTGATCTTAAATTTTGATGAAAGGCTTTATTTTAGTTTAAAGCCTTTCGTTACATACGTGTGAGCGCTTGTTTAACCAAGCCGTTCTAAATCACTCTCATCAACTAAAAACTCTCGTACCGGTCCTGTATAAGTTATAGGGCCTATAGTCTGAACTCTAGATTCAATAGAATTTAGTAATTTTTGTAAGCTTAATGCAGCTGCAAGGTCTGGAAAATCCTGCTCTGGTATTGCCTTGTATTTAATAAAGAGCATCACATCGTTTACAAGCTTACATAATTTTTCAATAGTTTGTAATTGCTTATTACGAGTCACTTTTTCAGTGTGCAATTCAAGTAAAACGTCATCTCCTTGACGGGTTTTTTGCCAAACTCGTAAGTAATCAATATCCCATTCAGGTGTATCAAAAACCATGTGGGCATAGACTAGTTGATGCTGAGATGTAGTAAAAGTTAAATCAATTTCTCGTTTACGTGTAATATTGACAAAGCTGCTATATCCCGTAATCACTGCCTCGTTAAGATAAGCAGAAAGCATCACGCTATCTAAAACCTGGCTGCCAGAAATAGAAAAATCAGAGCAAGTACCTAATGCATTACTTAATTTATAATCTTGCCTACATTCAGTTAAATACTGAATTAAATCTAAAGCATGAATGACTTCACTAGTTACTCCACAAGTAGGCCGATAATCATTAATCCGATCTTTACCCCAGTAAAAATGGGCACGAAGTAATTTAAGCTTATGTTCTTTAATGTAATTTTTTAAGCAAACTGTAGTCTCAGCATAGCGCTCAATTAAATCAAAACAAAAGCCAGAAATTTTGCTTAAATTTTCAGCTAAGTGATTCAAATCATCTTTGTTATTGGCTAAAGGTTTTTCGCAAATAACAAAACCGCTGAAATTAGTTAACTGATTTAAAATTTCTGCATGAAACTCATCATTAACTGTAACAATGATCAGATCGGGTTGAAAAGAACTTAGCGCTGTAGAGACAGTATTAAAATAGGGAAGATCAGGCTTTTTTTGCTGCTTATCAACATAAGCTATCGATAATGAACTAGTTAGTTGATGTTGCGAAGCTACGTATTGCAAAGCACGTAAGAAACGATTACCAGCATAGCCTAATCCAACAATTAGAATATTCATTATAATTCCTTAAGATAAGGTTTTAATTAAAAAGGCTTCGCCAGAATCTATAAAACCTAGCTTGTCATATAGTGATTTAGCCACTGAGGTTGTTTGTAAGGTCACTTTACCAACTTCATTGTTATGAAACCATTTAAAAAGATGATTCATCAGCTGTTCTGCCAGCCCTTGCCTTCGATAGTTAGGTCGCACGACCACAGTCTGCACCCAACCCATTTTCCCATTTAAGCATCCTTTAAAAGGTACACGCGCATCAATAATTCCAATTGCACAACCCGTAATAATATTCTCATCAGAAGCAGAGTACGTAACAATTACTTTGATATTGGCACTTTGATTGAGGTTAGTTTTTAACCAAGTATCATAACTGTTTTGCCAGGCTAGCTCATCTTCCGGCGTTTGAGCTACATAATGTCCTGTTCCTTGGCTAAGTAATAGCTTTCTTAATTCAATTAATTGCTCTATATCATTGAGAGTTGCATTTCTAACTAAAGAGGTTTTTTCTGCTACAAATAGGGTCACAACTTATCCTTAGGTACAAAAAATGTCTACTTTGTAAAATGCGCAGTATACATGAGCCATAGCATACATTTTACCGTATTAATTACGGTAAAGGTGGTCATTAAAAAAACACGGTTTTTAGTCATAGTAAATTTCAAGTAGTCATTAAGACAGTAGCTAAGTGGTTACTTAAATTAAAAGTAAACTTAATTAAACTTTCCACATATCTATGTAAGTACTAATTAGGCGCGTGCAAAATCAAATGCTAATACCGAGCTTATATCTTCATGATGTAATGCTAAAGTAATTAAACGATCTACACCTAAAGCTACGCCGCTACAAGCAGGCAAACCTGCTTCTAGCGCAGCTAATAAATTTTTATCTATCTTTGCACTTTCCAGCCCTTTCGCTTGACGCAAAAAAATATCTGTTTCAAAGCGTTTTTTCTGATTATTTGCATCTCTTAACTCATGAAATCCATTAGCAAGTTCAATTCCTTTAAAATAAATTTCGAAACGTTCAGCAACGCCATCATTTACTTGGGCTAAGGCAGCTTGTGATATAGGAAAATTATAAATAGCTACCGGTGCCGGTAGACTCGCTAATGCAGGCTCTATTATATGACTCATTAATAAAAATAAATATTGATCTCTATCTTCCTCGTCTGCAGCTAAAACATTGTCTAAATTATAATTTTTTAACTTTATTTTTAATTCTTCAATTGTGATAGTTAGCGGGTCAAAATCACAAATTTCTGCAAAAACTTGCTGATAGGTTTTTTTAATTAGCGGGGCTGACGATAATATTAATTGGAGTAATTCATCCATTTCTGTCATTAAACCATGATGATCAATATCTAATTGATACCATTCCAACATAGTAAATTCAGGATTATGCCAACGGCCCAACTCATCATCTCGAAACGCTCGCGCTAATTGAAAAATAGGGCCGCTACCTGCTGCAAGTAGCCTTTTCATATGATATTCGGGTGAAGTTTGTAAGTAGTAGGTTTGTCCACGAAACGAGGCTTTAATATTACTTAAATAAACATCGGTAATACCAAATTGCGCCATATAAGGTGTTTCTACTTCAAGATAACCCCGTTTATTGAAGAAATCTCTAATATTATTAATTAAAAGTGCACGTTGGCGTAATGTTGATAAAGTTGCGGAGGGCTGCCAAGTCATTAATAAAAAATTCCTAATTCAAGTTTTGCCACTTCAGACATGCGCTCTTGCGTCCACATTGGCTCCCAGACTAATTCTACGGTGCAATCACTTACACCTTCAACTTGATTAATCGCTTGTTCTACTGTAGCAGGAAAAGTTTGCGCGACTGGACAACCAGGGCTTGTCAGAGTCATTTGAATATGAACATGATGCTTTTCATTAATACTAACGTCATAAATTAAGCCTAGATCATAAATATTAACTGGGATCTCTGGATCATAGACTGTTTTTAATGCGGCAATCACTTGCTCTTTTAATGCCTCATCATTAGATTTTTTCTTCAAGCCAAACATAATACTACTCCGTACTAACTGGGTCTTGGCAATGGTTTAAAGCGGCATTTAGGGTATGCCAGGCGAGTGTCGCACATTTAACCCGAGCAGGAAATGCCTTAACACCTGCTAGTACTGATAATTTGTCAACTATTATCCATTGACTTTCTTCATCACTAGTTAGCATATGATGAAACCCTTCAAAAATATGTTTTACTTCTTCGACAGTTTTTCCTTTTAAAGCTTCTGTCATTAAAGATGCCGACGCTTGGGAGATAGCACAACCACATCCAACAAAGCTTAAACTCTCAACAATATTATCTCTTACTTTTAGATAAACAGTTAATTTATCACCACACAAAGGATTATAACCATTAGCAGTTGCCGTAGGTTCTTCCATTTGGTAATGATTACGTGGATTACGATTATGATCGATTATAATTTCTTGATATAATTCTCGTAATTCCGTGTTCATGCAAATACCTCTTTCACTTTTTCTAGTACATTCATACAACGATCAACCTCTGCTGTTGTATTGTAGAAAGATAAAGAAATTCGAGTTGTGGCAGCGACATCATAAAAGCTCATTACAGGCATAGCACAATGATGGCCACTGCGAATAGCAATACCTTCATTATCTAAAATTGTACCAATATCATGAGCGTGTATTTTACCATGCACAAATGAAATAATGGGAACTTTCTGCCTTGCTGTACCAATAATATGATAACCTTTTACATTTAATAGAGCGTCTGTCGCATACTGCAGCAAATAATCTTCATAAGCAGAAACCGCTTCCATATCTAAGGTAGCTAAATAATCTAGTGTCGCACCTAATCCCATAACACCAGCAATGTTTGGTGTACCTGCTTCAAATTTATAAGGAATAGGCGCATATTCCGTGGCATCAAAGGTAACAAAATTAATCATTTCGCCACCACCTTGATAGGGAGACATATCTTCTAATAAATGCGTTTTCCCCCATAAAACGCCAATACCAGTTGGACCATACATTTTATGACCAGAAAAGGCATAAAAATCACAACCTAAATCAACTACATCAACAGGATAATGCGCTGTTGCCTGAGCCCCATCGACTAACACAACCGCACCATAAGCGTGCGCCATTTCAATCATTTGCTTGATGGGATTTACTGTACCCAATGCATTAGACGCATAAGTAATAGCTACAAATTTCGTATTCTCATTTAATTTTTTTTCAAATTCGTCAAGCAATATCTCACCACTATAAGAAATAGGCGCTACTTGCAATTTTGCCCCTGTTTTCTTACAAACCATTTGCCATGGCACAATATTGGAGTGATGTTCCATATGGGTTATTAGAATTTCTTCATCAGGTTTGATGCGAGGCGCTACAAAACTCTGGGCTACTAAGTTAATAGCCTCGGTGGTACCACGTACAAATATACATTCATTAACGGATGGTGCATTAATAAATCGCTGTACTTTATTACGAACACGTTCAAATTGTAATGTAGCGCGAGCACTTAAAGCATGGACACCACGATGCACATTCGCATTATCATAGGTATAATAGTGTTTTATCGCTTCAATAACTGCTTTAGGCTTTTGTGTTGTGGCTGCATTATCAAAATAAATTAACGGGTAGTTATTAACTTTTTGTTGTAAAACCGGAAAATCATTACGGATAACATCAACATCAAAATTGGTATTTAAAATAGCTGTATTCATAATCACCTCAACTGATTGTTGATTAAAGTAGCTATCCATTCTCTTATTTCAGTATGCGGTATCTGACTTAAATTTTCTGCAGCAAAGGCATGAACTAGATAAAGTTTAGCTTGCATACGTGAAATTCCACGTGTAGCTAAATAAAATAGTGCCTCTTCATCTAGCTGCCCCACTGTGGCACCATGAGAACAAACAACATCATTTGCAAAAATTTCTAATTGTGGTTTAGTATCCACTTCAGCTTGCGCTGATAACAATAGATTTTTATTCTGTTGCCTTGCTTGCGTATGTTGTGCATGCTTAGCAACAATTACTTTTCCATTAAAAACAGCACGTGAGCGTCCTGCTAAAATACCTTTATAATCTTGATCACTTTGACAATTAGGCACTTGATGATAGACCGTAGTGTGATGATCGATATGTTGATTATCATTAGGCAAATAAAGTCCATTCATTACACTTTTTGCTTCTTCTTCTACTAAATAGATTGAAACATCGCTACGTACTAAGCGGCCACCTAAACTAATAGAATGACTTTCAAACTGGCTTTCAAGCGCCTGTTTTACTGCTAAATGACCAATATGAAATGCAGACTTACTTTCATTTTGAATTTTATAGTGAACCAATTTAGCCTGTTTAGCTAAATAGATTTCAGTTACAGTATTAGTTAAATAGCTACTATCTGCCTGCCCATTAAAAGTTTCTATAATAGTGGCTTGACTATTTGCCTCTGCAATAACTAAATGACGTGGGTAAATACCTTGTTCTTGTTCATCTTGCCAATGCGTTAGCAACAAAGGCTGAGTTAAATGGACATTTTCTGGCAAATAGATAAATAAACCAGTTTGTAAAAACGCTGTATTTAAAGCTTGAAAACCATGTTCATGCTTTAATAATTGCGCAAGATACGGTTTTACCTTCTCTGGATAGGCTTTAACTGCTTCTAGTAAAGGCAATATAATTACCCCTTTGGGTAATTGTAAAGAAAGCTCATCGAGCTTAACAATTTGTCCATTACAAATGGTTATACCTAAGCCTGCTGGGGGCAAATTGTGAACTAATTTATCTTGACAAAAACTATCTAATGGCAAGCGATTATGAAAACGTTGCTGTAGAAAGCTATCTAGGGCTGTATATTTCCATTCCTCTTGTTTGCGCGTTGGAAAGCCAAAATAATTAAAATCTTCTAAGGCCTGTTTTTGTAAAGATGCCAACCATGGTTCAGCTAAATAGTTCGCTTTCGCTTGACCTTGGTAGAATTCAAGAATGTCACTCATACTTGCTCTTTCTCCTCAAGCCAGCTATAGCCTTTCTTCTCTAATTCTAATGCTAAGGACTTATCCCCAGACTTAATAATTCGGCCATTTGCTAAAACATGAATAAAATCAGGTTCAATATAATCTAATAGTCGCTGGTAATGCGTTACCAAAATAATAGCGCGACTTGGTGAGCGCATCGCATTTACACCTTGGGAAATAATACGCAGTGCATCGATATCTAAGCCTGAATCAGTTTCATCTAAAATTGCCAATTTAGGTTCAAGGGCCAGTAGCTGTAAAATCTCGTTACGCTTCTTCTCCCCACCTGAAAAACCCTCGTTAATACTGCGATATAAAAAACTTTCATCCATATCTAATAACTGACATAGTTTACGAATAAAATTTAAGAATTCGATAGCATCTAATGGCTCTTTGCCCTGTCCTTTACGCACTGCATTGACTGATGCTTTAAGAAAATTAATATTGGTTACACCAGGAATTTCTACAGGATATTGAAAAGACATAAAGACACCAGCTCTTGCACGTTCTTCAGGCGAAAAAGGTAGCAAATCTTGGCCTAGATAATTAATTTCGCCACTTGTCACTGTATAAGCAGGATGGCCAGCTAACACTTTAGACAAGGTACTTTTTCCTGAGCCGTTAGGGCCCATAATAGCGTGAACTTCACCAGCATTAACGTTAAGATCAATTCCTTTTAAAATTGGCTGTCCATTGATAGCTACATTTAATTGTTTAATTTTTAACATATTAACCTACTGCCCCTTCCAAACTAATACCTAGCAATTTTGTCGCTTCTACCGCGAATTCCATTGGGAGTTCTTTTAAGACTTGTTTGCAAAAACCATTTACAATCATTGATACAGCATCTTCCGTATCGATACCGCGTTGCTGACAATAAAACAACTGCTCTTCACTAATTTTTGATGTTGTCGCTTCATGTTCAAGCTGTGCTGTGGGATTTTTGACTTCGATATAGGGAAACGTATGCGCTGCACATTCATCACCCATTAATAAAGAATCACATTGAGTAAAATTACGCGCGTTAGTTGCCGTTGGCGCAATTCTAACCAGCCCTCGATATGCATTATGTGATTTTCCGGCACTAATTCCTTTTGAGATAATGGTAGAACGAGTATTTTTGCCTAAATGAATCATTTTAGTACCAGTATCAGCTTGCTGAAAATTATTAGTAAGTGCTACAGAGTAAAATTCACCTACTGAATCATCACCTTGCAAAATAACACTTGGATATTTCCAAGTGATTGCCGAGCCTGTTTCAATTTGCGTCCAAGAAATTTTAGAACGCTTACCACGACAAGCGCCACGTTTGGTTACAAAATTATAGATTCCTCCCTTCCCCTCTTTATCCCCTGGATACCAATTTTGTACTGTAGAATATTTAATTTGTGCACCTTCAAGTGCAACTAATTCCACTACTGCCGCATGCAATTGATTTTCATCACGCATAGGTGCTGTACAACCTTCTAAATAAGATACATAACTATTGCAGTCAGCAATAATTAAGGTTCGCTCAAATTGTCCCGTGGAAGCTGCATTAATTCGAAAGTAAGTTGATAACTCCATGGGGCAACGCACACCTTTAGGAATATAGACAAATGATCCATCACTAAATACAGCTGAGTTTAGTGCTGCATAAAAATTATCACGATAAGGCACCACTGACCCTAAATATTGTTCTATTAAATCAGGATGATTATGAACAGCTTCTGAGAAAGAACAAAAGATAACGCCTACTTCTGCTAACTTCGCCTTAAAGGTTGTTGCCACCGAGACACTATCAAATACAGCATCTACCGCAACACCTGCCAATAGTTCTTGTTCTCGTAATGGAATACCTAATTTTTCATACGTACGTAATAATTCTGGATCAACTTCGTCTAGACTCTTAGGCGCATTTTTGACTTGTTTAGGCGCTGAATAATAAGAAAGAGCCTGATAATCAATAGGCGGATAATGTACACTTGCCCAGGTAGGCTGCGGCATAGTTCGCCAGTATTCTAACGCTTTAAGGCGCCAATTTAAAATAAACTCAGGCTCGCCTTTAATAGCAGATAATCGTCGAACCACCTCTTCATTTAAGCCTGGTGCAAAGGTCTCAGCTTCAATCTCAGTTACAAAACCATGCTGGTAGTCTCTTTCCAGAAGGGTATTTATTTGCTCATTACTTTTAGCCACGATGTACTCCACTTGCTAGCTCTTTAATTTTTTCAATTTCAATAGGCTGTAAAGAAGGTTTTGCTAGCATTTCTAAACTTACGCTATCTAAAGCTGTCTTTATTGCTCGGCTTATCAATTGCCAATTTCCTTGGATATGACAAACGCCTTGTAGAGAACATTCATTGGGGTGAATGCTGCATTCAGTTAAACCCAATTCTTGCTCTTCTAATGCATAAATAATCTCAGCAACAGAAATCTCTGCTGCTACTCTTTGGAGGCGGTATCCACCTGATACACCTCGCACGGAAGTTAATAATTTTGCAGCAGTTAACTGTTTTAGTAATTTGCTTACTGTTGGTACTGAAAGATGAGTATGTAAAGCAATATCACGAGCATTACAAAGTTTATTGTGACGCCTCGCTAAATACACCATGACCACTGTTCCATAATCGGCCAATTTGCTGATACGCAGCATATCACTACCACCTTAAATAATCTAGTACCAAATTGGTCCTTAATTAAAAACAAGACTATAAATCTACTGAAAATTAATATTAAGTATCAAGAAATCATCCATTAATTATGAATGTGCCTCATAACTAATAATATAGTACCAATTTAGTTCTATTTACAGTAAAAACAGCCGATATTGTAAACTATTTTTTACAGTAAGCCTACTTTAGCAACATAATTTTTTATATTGATTTATGCTTAATAATAAATTAGTAACGAAAGGGCTACCTTATGTTAATGAATGTAACAAGTTTGCGTACGATTATCTTAATGTGTTTATTAATAAATGTTTTTAGTGTTTATGCCTGTACTACCGTTTTTTCCAATGCTACATCTAAGTCCTTAGTAGTAGCCCGCACAATGGATCTATATATTTCTGATTTACCTTTAATTATTGCCGAACCTCGTGGTACCGAACACAATGGCCAAACAGATAAAAATTCATTACAGTGGCGCTCTAAATATGGTACCACATCGGTAACAGCACTTCATGGAAATACTGTTACCGATGGGATAAATGAAAAAGGGTTAGCTGTTCATTTACTTTATTTAAAGAATACTCAGTATCCACATTATAATGATAATCGACCTAAAATCTCTAACCTAATGTGGGCTAAATATATCTTAGATAACTTCTCTACTGTCAACGAAGCATTAGCAGGTACCAAAAATTTAGAAATTGTAGCAACAAAGTTAGATGGACAAGTCTGGCCACTTCATTTAACGATGGAAGATGCAACAGGAGATTCGGCAGTTATTGAATTTATTAACGGGAAAATGAATGTTTATCATGGTCACCAATACCAAATAATGACTAATGAACCAGCATATAATATTCAACTTACTAACTTGAAAAATTATAAAGGCTTTGGCGGCAATCTACCACTTCCTGGTGATGTTGACCCTATTAGTCGCTTTGTTCGTGTAGCATTTTTTTTAAAAACTCTACCAAAAGAAATTCATTTTACTCAATCCGTAAACGACCTTTTATCTGTTATAAGAACAGCCATGGTACCCTTTGGTGCCGAGGAATTTTCAGGTAGTAAAGAATCAGCATGGCCAACGCGCTGGATTACCATAGCTGATTTAACTAATAAAACTTATTATTTTCACTCTACATCAACCCCTAACGTAATTTGGCTTGATTTAAACAAAATTAATTTTGCCTTCGGTGCACCCATTTTAACAATCGATCCGGCTAAAGCGCATGAAGGAAGCACTTTAAAAAAATTTATGCCCACCTTTGATAAATAAAACTTTAAATGAAGTGAAGCCTATTAAGGTGACAAATTAAATAAATTAATAGCCTTCACTTTTTATAATTAGTGCATTCCTTGCCTTATAGATTCAGGATTTTGACCAGCTTGTTGAAGTCGCCCTTTACAAAGGGTGATTATTTCATGAATACCACTATTAATATCTTCAGGCGCATTATTAGCTATAACAATATCAGCTTGATATCTGGTACGCGCTATATAATTAAAAAAGCCATCTCTTACAAACGATTTTAATTCGCGTCGCTTAGTTTCTTCAATGGAAGTATTTCTTTCTTCCTCATCACGACTTGCTCGTCTTTCTATATTAGCCAAATAAGAATCAGGTTGAATATAAGCGCCTATTTTATCTGAGGTTTCTAAACAATTAGCAATTAGTAGCGCGAAAATACCTTCAACAATTAGAATATCAGTTGGTTTAACTTGCTCGGTTTCTGAAAGTCTATCACTTGTTTTAAAGCAATATAATGGACTTTCTATAGCTTGTCCTGCTTGTAATTTTTCTAAATTTTCAACCAAAAGATCAAGGTCAACTGCCTCTGGTGTATCATAGTTTTGTCGTGGTTTAGTGTTATCGCGTATTTTATAATAATTATCCATTTTTAAAATTTCTGCATCTAAATTAATGCTTTTAAATCCTGACTTAAGTTGATTTGCTAAGGTAGTTTTACCACCACCAGACGGCCCACCAATAAAGACAATAAACACGGTTTCTCCTAAAAATAAAAGGATATCATAGGGTAAAATCATAACTTTTAATAGCTTAAAATATAGGCAGCTCAATCTTTATTTATACTAATTGATATTTAGTGCAAGCACCATGAGCAGAATGAACAATTGACAAACAGTTTTTACTGAATATAATGCCAAAAAACGTTTGGATTATACTTATGCCTTTTAGCAAACTTTTTTTAGTTTTTTTTAGTTTTTTATCTTTTGCTGTAATAGCAGAGCCACCTAATCTTACCTTAGTAAAGAAAGAAATTGAGCATTACTATGATTCTGGAAATTATGAAAAAGAATTAACTAATGCTATTAATACAGCACATCAATATTTGCTTAAGCAAGTAGAAATCAATAAACAAAACCAAATCAAGCAACAACTGGCATTAGTTTTAGATATTGATGAAACCAGTCTAAGCAATTATGAGAAGCTTGTACGTCGTGGTTTTATTGGTTCTCAGGATGTTATTCATAAAGAAATACTTGCTGCAGATTCAGCACCAATTAAACCTATGCTCTCGCTTTATAATGACGCTTTAAAATATGGTGTAAAAGTCTTCTTTGTAACCGGGAGAAGCCAATCTGAATGTAGAGCGACGGAAAAAAACCTGTTAATAGCAGGTTACAAAGATTGGGCAGGCCTTTACTGTAAACCAGATAACTATGCCTTACCATCAATTGTTAATTTTAAAGCAAAAACACGCAAACTCATTACCGAGCAAGGCTATACTGTTGTTGCAACCATTGGCGATCAGTATAGTGATTTATTAGGTGGATATGCTAAAAAAGAATTTAAACTACCTAATCCTTTTTATTATCTACCTTAAAAGATCCTTTGCGGCGCTTAGGATGACATGAAATTGTTGGGCTGCACGTTGTTTAGCCCAACCTACCATTCAATCTTTGCTAAATATATTCTACTTCAATAATTTCGTACTCTACTAAACCACCAGGTGTTTCGACAGTAACTGAATCACCTTCCTGCTTAGCAATCAACGCTCTAGCAATGGGTGAGCTGTAGGAAATTTTATTTACTTTAATATCAGCTTCATCTTCACCAACAATTTGAAAAGTCATCTCTGCATCATTTTGAACGTGATAAACCTTTACCGTTGCGCCAAAAACAACTCTACCATTGTTAGGAAGCTTGGTAATATCTACAATCTGAGCATTAGCGAGCTTAGCTTCCAGCTCTAAAACCCGCCCTTCATTAAAGCTTTGTTGTTCTCTAGCTGCATGATATTCAGCATTCTCTTTTAAATCACCATGCGCACGTGCTGTTGCGATTGCATCCACAATTCGCGGACGCTCTACAAACTTTAAACGGTGTAATTCCTTTTGAAGAGCTTCTGCTCCTTGAACTGTCATGGGATGTTTTTGCATAACTACCTCTAATGTAAATCCTGTAATCGAGTTACCGTCTCTCGATCTTCATATTTCATAGCTAAACACGCAGCTTCAGCGCCAGATAATGTCGTTGTATAACTTACTTTATGCTGCAAAGCATTACGACGAATTGCAAATGAATCAGCAATTGCCTGTTTACCATCTGTTGTATTAACAATAAAGTCTATTTCATGGTTTTTAATAAGATCAACTACGTGTGGTCGCCCTTCAGCTACTTTAAACACCCGTCGACAATCAATACCAGCTGCCTGCAATACTAATGCCGTCCCACGGGTGGCAATAATTTCAAATCCTAGTTGAATTAAACGCTTAGCAATTTCACCAACTCGTGCTTTATCTGCATCTCGAACAGAAACAAAAGCTCGACGTCTTTTAACAATATTTGAGCCTGCGCCTAATTGAGCCTTAGCATAAGCTTGTCCAAAGCGTCTGGCAATGCCCATTACCTCACCTGTTGATTTCATTTCAGGCCCTAAGATAGAGTCAACATCAGGAAATTTAATAAAAGGAAAAACGGGCATTTTAATCGAGTAAAATGGCGGCATAGGGTAATGTTGACTTAAACCCTGTTGCTTTAAAGTTTGCCCAATTTTACAACGAGCAGCAATTTTTGCCATTAATAATCCAGTCGCTTTAGAAACAAAAGGAACTGTTCTTGATGCACGCGGATTAACCTCAAGGACATAAATATCATCAGCTTGAATCGCAAACTGTGCGTTAATTAAGCCAACTACACCTAATTTTAACGCCATTTGTCGTAACTGCTCGATTAAATCTTGCTGCACAACCACACTTAAGCTAAAAGGTGGCAAGGTACAAGCAGAATCACCTGAATGTACACCAGCCTGCTCAATGTGCTCCATGATAGCACCGACTAATACATCTTTACCATCACAAACCGCATCAATATCCACTTCAATAGCGTCATTTAAAAATTTATCAAGTAATACTGGTGAGTCATTAGAGACAGCAACGGCATGTTCTAGATAATGACGTAAGTTCTCTTCATGATAAACAATTTCCATACCTCGACCGCCCAATACATAAGACGGTCTAACCACTAATGGATAGCCAATACGCTTGGCCACTTTAATTGCCTCATCTAAGCTTCTAACTGTTCCATTTGGCGGTTGATGTAATTTTAATTCACTAACCAGCTGCTGAAAACGTTCCCTATCTTCGGCCATATCAATTGCGTCAGGAGAAGTACCTAAAATAGGAACACCATTTTCTTCTAAAGCGCGGGCAAGTTTTAATGGGGTTTGCCCACCATATTGAACAATAACCCCCATAGGCTTTTCAATAGCGGCAATAGATAAAACATCTTCTAAGGTTACCGGTTCAAAATAGAGCCTATCGGAAATATCAAAATCGGTTGAGACTGTTTCAGGATTGCAATTAACCATAATGGTTTGATAACCTGCTTCTCGTAGCGCCATTGCAGCATGCACACAGCAATAATCAAATTCAATTCCCTGACCAATTCGATTTGGCCCGCCACCTAAAATCATAATCTTTTGCTTATTTTCCTCAGGCCTTGCTTCGCAAGTGCTCTCATAACAAGAGTACATATAAGCTGTATCACTAGGAAATTCACCAGCACATGAATCAATACGCTTATAGACAGGCGTTACTCCTAACTTTAAACGATGAGCCCGTACAATATCCTCACTACAATAAAGTAAACGTGCCAGATAAGCATCTGAAAAGCCCCGTTTCTTCAATTGTCTTAAGGTAAACTTATCAAGTTCTTCTACTGTCTTACCGACAATAGTGCGTTCCATCATTATTAATTCCTGAATTTGCATTAAGAACCAGGGATCCACTTTACTTTCATTATAAATTTCTTCTAAAGGTAAATCTTGTCTAAAAGCATCAGCTATATACCATAATCTATTTGGGGTTGGTTCACGTAAATAGCCACGTAATCGAGCTAAATCCTCTTCCTCTGCTAATAAAGGGTGTAAGCCACTACGTCCAATCTCTAAACCACGAATGGCTTTTTGTAACGATTCTTGGAAGTTAGCGCCAATTGCCATAACCTCACCTACTGACTTCATTTGTGTAGTCAAGGTTGTAGAAGTCTCTGGAAACTTATCAAAATTAAAACGAGGTATCTTAGTAACTACATAGTCAATACTAGGTTCAAAAGAAGCAGGTGTTTTACCGCCTGTGATTTCATTTTTTAACTCATCTAAGGTATAACCAACCGCAAGTTTGGCTGCAACTTTTGCAATTGGAAAGCCTGTTGCTTTTGAAGCAAGAGCTGAACTACGTGACACTCTAGGATTCATTTCTACTACTAGTAATCGACCAGAATTCGGGTCTACTGCAAACTGGACATTTGATCCACCTGTATCCACGCCAACAGCTCGTAAAACTTTAATCGCTGCATCGCGCATACGCTGATATTCTTTATCAGTTAATGTTTGCGCCGGAGCCACGGTAATAGAATCGCCAGTATGTACACCCATAGGATCGAAATTTTCAATAGTACAAACGATAATACAATTATCATTTTTATCACGTACTACTTCCATTTCATATTCTTTCCAGCCTAAAACAGACTCATCAATTAATAATTCACGAGTAGGTGATAAATCTAAACCGCGGGTACAAATTTCTTCAAATTCTTCACGATTATAGGCTATTCCACCTCCACTACCGCCCATTGTAAAAGAGGGTCTAATGATCGCTGGAAAACCAAGTTGCGCTTGTACTTGAAAGGCTTCTTCCAAACTGTGAGCAATAGCTGAGCGCGGCATTTCTAGGCCAATTTTTTTCATTAATTTGCGAAAACGATCACGGTCTTCAGCCCTATCAATTGCCTCTTGAGTTGCACCAATCATTTCGACATTATATTTAGTTAGCACGCCTTCTCGCACTAAATCGAGGGCGCAATTAAGCGCTGTTTGGCCACCCATAGTAGGCAATAGCGCATCTGGGCGCTCTTTTTCAATGATTTTAGCCACTTCTACCCACTGAACAGGCTCTACATATGTAGCATCAGCAAGTTCAGGGTCAGTCATGATAGTCGCAGGATTAGAATTAACTAGAATAATTCGATACCCTTCTTCTTTTAAAGCACGAATTGCTTGCGTGCCTGAATAATCGAATTCACATGCTTGACCAATTACAATAGGTCCTGCCCCAAGGATTAAGATAGATTTTATATCAGTACGTTTTGGCATGATTACTACTAAAAAAACAAATTACGCTATTTTACAAACTTTAGAGCAAAATTTATACCCTTTTTATTGAAAAATAGATCATCTTTAAGATACTCTGGCTATGACGATGTTAAACTTACTAAATTATAAGCAAAATTGGCTAAAACTTAAAATTTTTTAATTTTTATTGCCTTAAGTTAGTTTAACTGAGATTTGTTAATTCTTTTATTAAGGATGCAAAATATGTTATCTAAATTAATCTTTACCGGAACAGCTTTATTATTTAGCTTATCTAGCTATGCTGAAAACATAAATTCCTGTCAAATTGAAGTTGCTGTAGCTACCCCACCTGTTGCCATGGATCAGCGAGTTGCTTTTAATGCCACTAACTATCAAGGTATAATTAAATCAATCACGCTAAAAGGTGGTAGTGCACCTTACCTAATTACAGAACTACCTTGCTCAGACGTACCATATACTATTAGCGCTACACTTTACACCTCAGGCTCTAATCAATTATTCAACAATACTCCTATTGGCGAATGTACTTTAAAAGCAGGACCTGTTGTTCTTGGTTCTGAAAACAGTACCATTTCAGTAGTCTTTCCCCATGATTTTAATTGTTAAATAATTATTGTTTAATTAGAATAAATTGTTGATATGATTAAACCTAATTATATGTAGGTTGGGCCTTGGCCCAACAATAGCTCTGTGAATGTTGTGCCTTGGCCCACCCTACGTAGCTTTTGCCCATGCTAATCCTAAAATTTCATGCCAAGCTACTGTGAGATAAAATAAATTTTGAGCGCTAGGTAAATAAACTTTGCGTAAATATTCATTATCCCAATAGATAGTAAAATCAGTAGGTGCTGCTATAGGTTTTAATCCCTCCTGCAGACATAAATAAAAAGCTCGGGGCATATGTGCTGCAGAAGTTACTAAATAAAAGGGAGCCTCATTGACATATTCCTTTAATAACTTTGCCTGTGCTGCTGTATTAATAGATTGTGTTTCTAAAATGATTTTATCAGCAGGTATACCTAAAAGCCTCATAACACTTGCCATACGTTGCGCTTCAGCAATATCCATATTAAAACCACCTCCCGATAATACTATTTTCGCCTGAGGTAGAGCATGATATAAACGAACTCCTTCAATTAAACGTTTTAAGCTGGCACTATAAAGCAACATATTAGGTGGCTTATCTAAGTAAGGCGATTGTCCGCCACTTAAGACGACAATCCATTTAACCTTTGGATCTGGCTGATAAACAATATCATATTGGCTTTCTAAAGCTGAAGTAACTAGCCTTGGCAGCCAACCTGTACTCATTAAAAGTAACAAAATAAAGATGATTAAAAAACTAAAGAAAATAGGACGTTCGGTTTTTTTTCTATAAAAAACAACCAAAGTAAAAGCAAGTAGAAATAAAACAATAAAAAGTGGGTTTAGCATTGTTTCAAGTAAATGCCTAACTGCAAACATTATCTAACTCGTCGCATTAGATAAATACCTAAAAGAGCAAATAAAAATGTAGGTCCAAGCGCCGCTATTACTGCCGGCCACTGTAAAACTTGGCTGATTGGACCAAAAAAGCGATTTAAAATATGAAAACCAAACCCTACAATAGCCCCTGCAAGTAATTTTGAACCGATGGGTGAAGAACGTAATGGACCAAAAATAAATGGAATGGCGAGTATCATCATTACAACTGTAGTTAATGGTTGTATAATTCGTTGCCAATAGACTAACTGATAATTAAGAGCTGTTTGATGACTACGTTTTTGAATGGCTAAAAATTGCCTAATTTCATGTAACGTCATTTCATCTGGCTCACTTTTAAGTAAATTTAATACCATAGGTTTGACTGAAACATCCCACACCATATTATTAATTTCATGGGTTTGTGTTTGATTGTCATTAATTGTCGTTTCTTTAATATTAAACGCCTGCCATTGATTGTTAACTAACGTAACATAGGCCATTTGGCGCGCTAAGACTAATTGGTGATTTTCGTTAAAGCGAAATTGATAAACATTTAATAAGGTATGATTTGGTAAAACACCACTAATGGTAATAAAATCATTATGACTACGCAACCACGCACCTTGAGCCGTATTTAATGTTTGACCACCACTTATAGCTTGTAATTTTTGTCCACTAGCAAAGTGAGCTAAACGTGGGATTAATAACTCACCCGCTAAAGTAACGATAGCAATTAAAATTAAAGCAACTTTAAGCACAGAGATAGTAATTTGACCAATGGAAAGCCCGGCCGCTCGCATAACAATAAGTTCACGGTTATTTGCCATAATCCCCAGGCCAATTAAACAGCCTAGTAAACTTGCCATAGGAAAAAATAGATAGACCTGATATGGCATTTGTAAGAGTACAAACAATGCTACCTGCATAAAACCAAAATCAGCACGGCCTAGATCATCTAATTGATTAACAAAAAGAATAAAGAGTTGCAAACCTGCCAACATTAGCGTTACCAAACCGGTGGACGCTAAAATATTTTTAGCTATGTAGCGATCAATTAACTTCATACTATAGTTATCCCAATTTTGACCAGTTACGCCAAATAAGAAACAAGCCAATACTCAAAACAACAGCATGAATCCACCACATCCCTACTACAGTAGAAATTTTACCATCTATCATCCAATCACGAGCGACAAACATAAAATTAGCATAAATAATATATAAAATAATGGCAGGCAAAAGCTTAGCAAACTTTCCTGAACGTGGGTTAACTCGACTTAATGGCACCGCAACTAATGTTAAGGTAAGCACCATTAAGGGAATAGAAAAACGCCACTGTAATTCAGCTGCCTTATGCTTATCAGGATTAAATAATGGCCATAAATCTCTTGTTTTTATGGTACGAACATCGCTCTTTGTTTCTAGCGTTGGATGTGGCAAGCGGGCTTTATATTGGTCAAAGCTAACTACACGATAATCAGCTTGACCTGGCAAACCTTCATATTCATGGCCCTTATTTAAAATCAAGTATTCCTCTTTAGACTTTTCATCTGTTTCTGCAAAAGCTTGATTAGCCCATAAAATATTCCAATAAGGTTGTTTATCTTTAAGAGCTAGCCTTGCTAAAAAAATATTTTTAGCTTTTTGATGATTTCGACTTGTAGATTCAATATAAAATATTTCTTTTCCTTGTGATACAGCTCGAAAACGTCCGGGAATAATTGTCTGAATAACGGTTTGAATACCGGTGGTGCGTAATAACTTAGTCCGCTCTACAGCAATAAGAGGACTTGCCCAAAGCATGATAATCATAACAAGCACGCTTACAATGATAGCTAAGACATAACTATGTTTAAGTAGCTGAGAAGGCCCATAGCCGCAAGCTTGTAGAACTGTCATCTCACTTTCAGCATATAGTCGGCCATACGCAATTAATAAAGCCACATAAAAACCTAATGGTAGTAGTAAGCCCATTAAATTAGGCAACTCAAGCATCATTAATTTCATAATGATTGCTAATGGAATTTGACCACTGGCAGCTCTATTTAAATAACGTACGAATTGGTTACTCATAAAAATAAGTACCAATATGGTAGTAAGCGAAGTTAACGTTATAAATACTTCTTTTGCTAAATAACGAAAAATTAGCACTGCTTAGCTCTCAAAATTATCAATATTTAAACTTATTATAAATTTAATTCTTAAATTAATTAAGAACGACAACCTCTTGCATAGCCATTAACTTTCTGTAAACTAGCAAGTTTTATGGATGATAGGAAGCATAATCATGCGATATGGTTTAATCAAATCGTTAGATGCAATTACCACAGAATGCCTTGTTATTGGTTTATGTGAGAATAATGACCAACTGGCACTCCCTAAACAATCCCAACCTTATTCAGATTTATTGCCCCAATTAGCACAAAAACTTCAAGAAAGCGGCGACTGGGTATGGCATACAAATGTAAATAACCCTAGCATACTGTTAATTCATTGTGGAAAACAAGAGACATTTAATGCAGCTAATTTACGCAAGCGCCTTAATGAGATTACGTCCATATTGTTAAAGCAGCGTATACAATCTGCAACAATCTCTCTACCACAAGTTAATAAATATGATGCCAATTGGCAAATTATACAAATGATTTTACAAGTTGACGGGCAAAATTATCAACTAAATACTTTTAAAACAGTAAATAAGAAAGAAAATAGTCTTAATTTTGTTCAATTTTATAATGAAAATAGTGATGAAGCCGCAATTAACACAGGTATAGCAGTAGCTGAAGGTATAAAACTTAGTAAAACTTTAGCTGATTTACCGGCAAATCATTGTACTCCAAGTCTTTTAGGTCAACAGGCTTTAGAGCTTGCGAAGGTTCACGAGTGTATAGAAGCTAAAGCCTTTACAAAGCAAGAGATTACTACTCTAGGCATGAATGCTTTATTAGCGGTTAGTCAGGGCTCAATTGAACCACCATGCTTTATAGAAATAAAATATAATTGTGGAAATAATAGCAAACCAATTGTTCTAGTAGGCAAAGGAATTACTTTTGATTCTGGTGGCTTATCTATTAAGCCTGCTAATGCTATGGATGAAATGAAATATGATATGACAGGTGCCGCCAGTGTTTTAGGTGTACTAAAAGCTTGCGCCCTACTTAAACTACCTATCAATGTAATAGGACTTATTGCTAGTGCTGAAAATTTACCCAGTGGCTCGGCCGTAAAGCCAGGCGATATTGTCACAAGTCTTTCAGGACAAACTATTGAAATTTTAAATACTGATGCCGAAGGACGACTTGCCCTTGCTGATGCGTTAACCTATGCTGAACGGTTTGAGCCTGAATTTGTTATTGATATAGCTACTTTAACAGGGGCTATGGTAGTAGCATTAGGCGCCGTTAATACTGGCTTTATGACTCAAGATGACGAGCTTGCAGACCAACTTTTATCAGCAGGACTTGAAAGTGGTGATAGATGCTGGCGGATGCCCCTTGAAGACGATTACCAAGAAGCACTTGATAGTCCACTTGCTGATATGATCAATGCAGGCTTTGACAGAACAGCTGGGGCTATTACAGCAGCTTGTTTTTTATCACGTTTTACTAAAAAATATCGTTGGGCACATTTGGATATTGCTGGAACAGCTTGGATATCAGGTAAAAAACGGCAAGCCACCGGTCGTCCCGTTCCTTTATTAGTACAGTTATTACGCCATGCAGCAAATACGCGTTGATTTTTATTTAATGACCAGTGCTGATATAAAAGCACACTGGCTACTAGCTTGTCGATTAGTAGAGAAAGCTTATTTACGTCAGCATAATGTCTTTGTTTATTGCAAAAATAAAGAAGATGCTGAACATATAGATGAGCTACTTTGGACATTTAAAGACGATAGCTTTATTCCGCATCATTTACAGGGTGAAGGTCTTAAACCTCCACCACCTATTCAAATTGGGTATGAAGAGCCTAAAGGTTTTAATGATATTTTACTTAATCTTTCAGATGATGTACCACCTTTTCATTTACGCTTCTCTAGAATTATTGAAATCGTATTAAATAGTGAACAAGCGAAAGAACTTAGTAGAGATCATTATCGTCTATATCGCAGCAAGCAGTATAACTTGCAAACGCACACTATTGAATAACATTTATACTAGTAGTTATAGTGCGCAAATGCCGTATTTTTGTTCAACTTAAGCTGCAACTTGTTCGCGGCATTTAGATAATGATGATAAAATCAAGCTGCTCTACTAAAGCTATTGAAAAATAATTAAATTGAAAAGGTATACCAGAACTAGCTTTTTTCGGTAATGTCCTATCGATGATGGATAAGGTTAGCAAAAATTTAAATGTATTGATTAGCTAACACAATCTGTAGTCCTGCAGCTGTTAAGGACAAAAAATTATAGCCCGGATCAATCGTAGTTCTTTCTAACCATTCATTAGCAATACAAATATCTGTAAAGCGTTGAGCTTCCTCTAAAGAGACAGAATAACCTAATTTATCTGAAAGTATATCAGCTGCAGTTTGATTTATACTTAAAAAAACATTATCTCGGGTTTCGCCGCGAACTTTCATTTCTTCATAAAATAATCTTAAAATATCAAGTTCATTCATAATTGAATTTATTAATTAAAGTTAATTTTCTTATAGCATAAATTAAAGAATATAAACAGGCCGATATATGCTTAAAAACAAGATCAAAACTATTTTGGTACAAGTATATTTTTCTTATAATACTTAATTTATACAATTGATTAACTTCATTAAATTATTGAAGAACTTCCTTTAACTGTTAAAATAAGCCTCCTTAATTAGTAATAAGTAGTATTCACCATGAAATTAAGCGCTTTCGGCTTATTAGCAATTCTTTTTTCCTTAGGTTGTCAATCAGCATTAGCACAACAAGTTATTTCTCTCAAAAATGAACGTGGTTCAGTGTTAAAAGTAATTAAATTAGCAGATAATAGAATTAAAGGTTACTTTACAACAGCAGTTGCTTCTAAAAGCTGTCCGCAAGCAATTAATGTAAAAAGACCTATTACAGGTTATTATGTTGGTAATACAATAACATTTAGTGTTGTCTACCCGATGTGTGAGTCCGTACTTAGTATTAGTGGTAACTTTAATAAAAGTGAACAAACCTTAGATACTATTTCTATATTAAATAAGCAAGCAACTGATATTACGCATGAGGGTCCTGGTGCCCGCTTTATTGGCCATGATTTTTATAAAAGATTAAACTAGTTTTTTCAAAGACTTAAAGAGTCTGCCTATTTTCTTAATGATTTTTTATAAATTGTATATATAAAAACCAAATTAAAAATTAATTTCTCAAAAAGAAAATAAATTTGTATAATATAGTCTTTTGTAATAGGTTTCTTGCAAACTCGCTGTAGAGAGCTTAAGTGATAATGAGCCTTGCGCTAGAGTTTAGCAAGAAATCTAGTAGCTGTTGGGTATCAAAGTCATGAAAGAGCGTCTCATATTCATCCATAGTTTAATTTTTCTAATTCTAGTTTCCTGCTGCCAGGCACAAGCACATGCACAGACTATCTCTCCTATAGCTTCAAATACGCAAATGCAAAAAGATATTCTTCGCTATATTAATCAATATCGTAGTAAGCATAGTCTATCGCCACTTCAGCTAGATGAATCTATTTCAAAAGAAGCAACTCTTCATAGTCAAAATATGGCAGCTCATCGTGTGCCTTTTGGCCATCAAGGATTTTCTACCCGTATAAAACATCTATATAGCGTAATTAAAGGCGCACGCGCTGGGGCTGAGAATGTCGCTTATAATTACAAAACAGCCAAAATTGTAACTGATGGATGGATAAAAAGCCCTGGACATAGAAAAAATATTATGGGCAATTATAATCTTACCGGTATAGGTATTGCTTATGATAAGGAAGGAAAGATTTATTATACGCAACTGTTTATTCGCACTACTTAAATAAATTTGCCTGAATGAAGCTTTTAGGCGACCTTTACTTGGCATTTGCATTTAAAAGCTTTTATTAAGCAAAATCCTTGTAATGCTTAAAGCATAACGCTATAACATTAAATACATACGATTTAAATCTATTTATTATTCTCTATAAAACAAAAATTGCAAAGCCTGTTGTTTATTGAACAAGGAATGATAATTTATGAATCAACGTCTAGGCTTTATGACAAAAAATTATAGGTCAACCTACTCATTTTCCAAAACTATTTATAACAATAAAATCTATTTATCAGAAAAAAAACCTATCAATCATAGCATTAAAAATTCTAGCTCTAAATCAACTGCCAATAATATTGATAACTTTAATGAAAAAGTCATATTAAAGCCCCCTCACCTCTTATTAATTGAAGATAATCATATAGCATTGCGCTTAGCAGAAATCATAATTAATAAAACTGGCTGTCAATTAACTTCTGCTACTAATAAAAAACAGGCCTTAGAATTAATTAATACTATTAAATTCGATTTAATTTTTATTGATATTACTTCACCTGATCTTGCAGGTACAAAAATATCTAAGCAAATCCGCAACTTACAATATAGCCAGCAAAGTAAAAACATTCCTATTATTGGCCTAACAAGTCATGAATCTGCTAAAGAGCAAGAAACTTGTTTTCAGGCAGGTATAAATGAAGTCTTACTTAAGCCTCTTAGCTTAAAAACTATTCAATCTATCCTTACCAAATTTTTACCAACAACAAATGATATAACACAAGGTTTATCACCTTTATCCTATCAAGAACTATCTCAACAAGAGCATCATTTATTTGACTTAACAGCCTTTTCTATCTTAGATCCCTTAGCTGGAATTAATAATACTGGAAGTGAGGTACTTTTTAGAGATTTACTTACCATGTTTCTTGAAGAAGAGTTGCCAGAGGAAGAAACACTTATCCAGAAAGCTTATGAAAATAATAATTGGTCACAAGTCACCGCTTTAGCGCATAAAATGCGAAGTAGCGCAATTTATTGTGGTGCAATTAAATTACACGTTGCCTGTAAATATATTGAGAATTATTTAAAATCCGATAACTCAAAACTCACTAATAAACTGTGTATACAATTATTTGAGGTTATTAAAGAAACAAAATTAGCTATCGATAACTATTTATCCTATTAATCAAGATCTAGCCTATCTTGTGACTTTTGTTTGAGTGAAAAAGATTAAGTATTGCAAGAAGCGAAGCTTATAGATAAATAAGCACCATAGAGGCAGTTATAATGCTAAATAAAGTATGTAAGTTATTAGGCAAAGTGTTTAATGCAGTGCTCAACTAATTTAGATTAATTGAGCACCTTTAAGATCTATGGAGCAGTAGTGGTAGTAGTTGTGCTACTAGTAGTAGCTACTGGTTGAACGTCAAAAACAGTAGTATCAGCAGCATAGCAATACCAAGGTGAGGTAGTGCCATTAGTTGTTACATTAATTGTTACCATATCAACATTTGCTAAGTTTGGTTGTGTACTAGCATAACAAACACGATTGGTACCATTAACAGTCACATAGTGATAATTAGTTGCTGTGGTGGTTGTCGCAGTGCTTGCCGTATCAGCTGGTAAAGTATATACAACAGCATTTCCTGAACCAGATTGCTGTAGCACCACAGGCTCACCTGTGATAACTATTCTATCAGCAGCAAAAGCAGAAAAACTAATGCCTAAAATAATTAATGATATAATATTTTTTAATTTTTTCATCATAATTCGCTCCATGAAATGAACCTATAAGAATCCTACCAGGTAACGTTCTACAAATTATATTTAAAGTTATGAGGTAGAACATTGGTTTAAGTATAGCTGAAATTTTATTTTTAGTATTTAATTAGTATCAGAGAAAAAATTAGTAGAATTAATTACTATGACTAAATAAGCTTGGAAAAGACTAAAAATAGATAAGAAAAATTTAATTATTTCAAAGAAGATTTTAAAGTTAGATGGCATTTCTGGCTACAGTTCTTTAGTTACTATTGGATGTCTTCAGAAACGTTTTAGGAAACTTACTTTTAGTAAGGTTTCACACCCCGTTTACAATCCGACTTCCTACTACAATGGTGTTAGCTGAGCAGAAAATACCATCTTTAATATTAAAAATAGCTTAATTTATAGGTGATAGCAAATAAATCATTTTGTTTAAATTTTAAACAGTAATTTAATCTTTATAAAAATAACTAGTTAGAAATCACTCAACTTCATTAATTTTTAAAAATTTTTAATCATAAGAAGCTAAATTTCTACATCATGAGCAAGCCTTCGCCGGTTTGCTCTAAAGTAAGTTAGGGGTGAATGTGCTAACAAGTCGGATAGTTTTTCCATATAAATACAGGCAAACCGGTCAACTTGATAAGCAAAATAACTTTCTTCAGCACCTGCCCTAAAAACCCGACCCCAACGCAAATTATAAAATTTTTGCTGTTCTTGAAGGAGGTTTGTTATATGCGCATCAATTTCACTAATTTGTTGTTGCCAACTATTAATTTCTTCTTGATAAGCTTGCGTATTTTCATCAATACTTTTTGTGTATAAATCAATATAGTTTTGCTCTAACTCTTTTTTAGTTTCCATAGCGGCAATTATTTGTTTTTCAACTGGCAAAGCTCGCCTCTGCGAAGCTATCTCTTCACTTAACTCTTCAACTACTAGTGCGGTCCGCCAATTACAATCTTTCTTTAAGCGTAAAATATCGCCATAAATATGATCACCAATATATAAAATTTCATCGCCTCTTACACGTAAATCCTCCGTAAACTTACGAGCGCATCCACCTTGATAAATGCCTGGTTTAATTGCGCCATGAAAATTAGTCATAGTACCATCTATTGGATTTACAGCTAAAAAACGCGGATTATCATAAAAGAAACGAGGCTTACCTGCTAGGGTAATTACATATTCAAATAAATTATGCCACTCTTCTCCTGGCTCTAAAAAAGGATTAATAGCATATTCTAAAAGCAGTTTAGTATAATAATATTCAGAATTAGTAAGAATAAATATCTTTTTACCATAACGCTTTAAGCGCTTTAAACCTTCAACCACTGCTTTTTCTTTATGAACATAATCATCAAGATGTTCGCTAATAAAATTCTTTATACTGCCATCAGCATGTGCTTTATCAACACTACTTAATACATCTAAGGCTATTTCATTATAATTTGGAAGTTCTTGCGGGTATTGATCTTTATAATCAATCAACTGACTGTATAAAACACAAAAGGCAATCGAAAATGAAGTATCAATTGCCATGTAGTTAGGATCTTTTAAATCAACGTAAATACTCCGATAGATTTTTTTTTGTTCACGGTAACTAATCAGTTTAGTGCCGTGATAACTTAGGCGAATGGCCCCATAGCGGCTTAATTTTAAAATGTTACCATTACGACTATCGACAATTAAACCACGAATTGCATCATCAAAATTAAATTTAAATTCACGAATACTTGCTGGATAATGCTTATCGGCAATAAGTTTTTCAGTAACGATTTGATAAACTAAGGTTTCAAAGTTTTTAGTATTATAACGAATTAGGGTGTGGTCCATATCTAAGCCAATAAGCTTAATTCTTTTCATATTTAAAATACGATTTACAAAAACTTTTTGATCCATTTGATTTCCTTCGCGCCGATAATAATGATTAACCTAGTGTTGAACCATATTTTTTTTGTAAATAATGAGCCACAGCCCGTATAGCCATCGCTTCTCCCCCTTCGGGTTTTCCAGGTTTACTACTTAGGTTCCAAGCCATAATATCAAAATGCACCCAATTAGTGTTTTTTGGGACAAAATGTTTCAAAAATAAAGCAGCAGTAATTGCTCCAGCATAGGGAGTGCTTCCACAATTAGCTAAATCCGCAATACTTGAATCCAGTAATGAAGTATAGCTCTCAAATAAAGGTAACTGCCAAATTGGATCACTAACTTCTTTGGCAGAGGAAATTAATTCCTGTGCTAATTTATCATCATTAGCAAACATCGCTGCAATTTCCGTACCTACTGCGACCCTAGCTGCGCCTGTTAACGTAGCAAAATCAATAATAAGCTCTGGATTAAACTCACTTGACTTTACTAAAGCATCTGCAAGAATTAATCGTCCTTCAGCATCCGTGTTATCTACTTCTACAGTTAAACCATTGCGCATAGTGATAATGTCACCCGGCCTAAATGCTTCAGGCCCAATTGAATTTTCGACAGCAGGAATTAACACTTGTAGATAGACTGGTAATTGGCATGCCATAATCCACTGTGCCAAACCTAAAGCGTGAGCCGCGCCGCCCATATCTTTTTTCATTAAACGCATACCTGAAGATGGTTTAATATCAAGCCCACCACTATCAAAACAAACCCCTTTGCCCACAATACAGATAGCAGGATGACTAGGGGAACCCCATGTTAAAGATAATAATCTCGGCCTATTGGCAGAAGCTTTACCTACTGTATAAATTGCTGGAAAGTTACTCTCTATTAATTCATTATCAACCCATTGTGTGAAAACAGCTTGATACTGTTCGGCAATTTCTTGCACAACAATTGCCAGTTCTTTCGGACCTAAATCATTGGTTGGTTTATTAATCAGGTCACGAACTAAAAAAATAGCTTGTACCTGATTTTTAATTTGATCTAAAATTTTTTCCGAAACCAGCAAGCTCCTAGCGGATAAATCGGTAGTCTGCCTATAATTAACAAACTGATATTGAGCTAAAGCCCAGTTGATTAAAGCAGTTTGCGAGAGTGCTTCTTCTGAATAATAAGATCCAGGCGGTAAGCGCGTTACCGCATAAGCTATTGCTAAAGCATCACTTTCTGTACCTGAGCCTATATATATTTTGGCTAGAGTGCCGTCTTGATTATTTATTAAACATATATCGCCTAATTTACCAGTAAATTGTTGTAAATTTAAAACATTTTGTTCATAGTCAGTTAAATCAATTAAACCTTTCTTCCATTTATCCTGCGAAATTAAAATTAAAGGATAATTTTGTTTGGCAACCGTTTGGTAAAATAATTCAATATTCATTACTACTCCTTATTAAACCCACGAAAATGTGCCACTCGCATACCAGAAAAATATAAAACCATTAAATAAATAACTATACTGACGCTGACATGAAAAAAAAGTTTGCCCATTCTGGCTACAGGTGACAAGCTCAACCAATCAGGTATTGTACCTGCCATAAAATATAAATATAAAGCAATTATGCTGTTGGCAATTACTAATTGTAAAATAAAAAATAGCCAACCTTTTCTAGGCTGATATATTTTTCGTCGCCGTAACAAAAATAATAAAATGCCACTATTAACATAACCAGCTAATGCCGATGCTAAAGCTAAACCCGCATGAGCCAGCGGCCAAATTAATACAGCACACAAAATACTATTAACAATCATAGCAATAGCACCTATTTTAACTGGCGTTTTTATATTTTGGGTAGCATAAAAGCCTGAAGCTAGCACCTTAACCATCATAAAAGCTGGGATTCCAGCCGACAAAGCAATTAAACTTTTTTGCGTTTGAATTAAATCAAAAGTACTAAATTTTCCATAAGCAAAACAACAAGCAATAAGTGGCATTGAAAAAAAGATAAGGCCTACACTTGCAGGGATACCAAGAAGCAGAATTGTTCTTAGCCCCCAATCAAGGGCAAAAGAAAAATGACTGTTATCTTGAGAAGCATGGCGACGTGATAAATGCGGTAAAATAACGGTAGCAATCGCCACCCCAAAAACACCTAGGGGGAAATCGGTTAAACGATCAGTGTAATATAACCAGGAAACACTACCTACTTTTAAAAATGAAGCAAATATAGAGTCAACGACTAAATTTAACTGCGCAATAGAAACGCCAAATAAGGCCGGGACCATTAGCTTCATAACACGCCTAACCCCTTCATCACCTTTTGCACTTCTTGGCTTAATTAATAGTTGTTTTTGGCGCAGGAAAGGTAATTGAAATAGAAACTGAGCAATCCCGGCAAATAAAACACCCCACGCTAAGGCGACAATCGGCGGGTTACAGTAAGATACTAGAAAAAAGGCTGCTAAAATTAGCGATAAATTTAATAAAACTGGGGTAATAGCTGGTACAACAAAATGGCCGTAAGTATTTAAAACAGCGCCAGCCATAGCAGTTAGAGAAACTAACATTAGATAAGGGAATGTTATCCTTAGCATTTCAGTTGCTAATATTGTCCGGCTACTATGTTCTCCAAAACCCGGAGCAAAAATAAAAATAATTACCGGTGTTGCAAGGATTCCTATTAAAGTAAATAAAGATAATACCGTACTTAATCGGCCAGCAACACGTGCAATAAATGTTCTTACATCTTCATGTGATTGAGTCTGCTGATATTCAGCTAATACAGGTACAAATGCCTGTGAGAAAGCGCCTTCAGCAAATAAACGACGCATAAAATTAGGAATTCGAAAGGCAACTAAAAACGCATCCATACCTGCTTCTGCACCAAACAAATGAGCAAGTACCATGTCACGCACAAAACCTGTCATGCGAGATAGAAAAGTCATTAAAGAAACAAGCGTGCTTGAACGAAGTAGACTCTGCCTTTTAGGAATTATTGTTTCAATAGTGGACATAATTTCAGTAATTATAAAATAAATAGCTTATAATGTTAATGTGATTTTCTATAGATAGGAATAGCAATAAGTAAGTCACTAAGTTTTAAGCTCTGAGAAACTCTATAATGTAACGAAATAAGTTGTACTGAGACGCAACCAATTATCTGAGCATCTGTCGCTATCAATTCGAGACACCATTGTACTAATTTATAGTAGTGAGCCGGCACTTTTCCTAGGTAAATCCTGCTATTTTAGTGTATAGATATTGACAAAAAACGCATGATTGGGCATGATTGGCATTTTTGTGACACGCAAATGAGTGGAGATTTTTAAGTGGCAAATATTAAGTCAGCAATCAAACGTGCTCGTCAGAATGTGAAACTTCGCAAGCATAATGCTAGTGCACGTTCTATGTATCGTACTTATGTAAAAAACGTTCTTAAAGCCGTTGAAGCTGGTGATCAAGAAGCAGCACGAGCAGCTTATGCTAAAGCTCAACCTATTATCGACAAAGCTGCCGGTAAAGGATTGATTCATAAAAATAAAGCGGCAAGAATTAAAAGTCGCTTAAATGCACGTGTTAAAGCAATGGCTGCTTAATTTACTGCTTATTAACTATCTTAATTTAAACGATTTATTCCATCGCTCTATAAGAATACCCGAACCTTCGTTCGGGTTTTTTTGCCTAATACATCAGCAAATAGTGTCAACCTAAAAATGCTACCATTTCTGCTTAAGAACCTTGTCATTTCCGCTTAGGCGGAAATCTAGCTTCATACTTGCATGGTGCCTAAATGGCCATAGATTCCCGCCTGCGCGGGAATGACAACATGGAAAAATGCCTTAATATGGGTACGCTTTAAAAACTCCGTCCCTTCCAAAGAATCCTATCATTTTCGAAGAACCTTGTCATTTTCGAAGAACCTTGTCATTTCCGCGGAGGCGGAAATCTAGCTTCATACTTGCATGGTGCCTAAATAGCCATAGATTCCCGCCTGCGCGGGAATGACAGCATAGAAAAATGCCTTAATATGGGTACGCTTTAAAAACTCCGTCCCTTCCAAAGAATCCTATCATTTTCGAAGAACCTTGTCATTTCCGCGTAGGCGGAAATCTATCTTCATACTTGCATAGTGCCTAAATAGCCATAGATTCCCGCCTGCGCGGGAATGACAGCATGAAAAACTGCCTTAATATGGGTACGCTTTAAGAACTCTGTCATTTCCAAAGAATCCTGTCATTTCCAAAGAATCCTATCATTTCCAAAGAATCCTGTCATTTCCGAAGAATCTTGTCATTTCCGCGTAGGCGGAAATCTATCTTCATACTTGCATAGTGCCTAAATAGCCATAGATTCCCGCCTGCGCGGGAATGACAGCATGAAAAAATGCCTTAATATGGGTACGCTTTAAAAACTCTGTCATTTCCAAAGAATCCTATCATTTTCGAAGAATCCTGTCATTTCCGCGTAGGCGGAAATCTATCTTCATACTGGCACGGTGCCTGTCTAAAAATAGATTCCCGCCTGAGCGGGAATGACTAATCTATTACTTTGTAATTTACTCGTAAAAGACAGCTATTACTGATTACCCAAAAATATTTTCTGCACTTGCTTGTTGATTAAGTTGCTCATAAATTCGTTTTGCTGGCGTATATTGTGGAAATTGTTTGATTAATTGATTAAGAATCATTCTTGATGAGATTTCATCTCCACGATTCCATTCATTAATAGCATCCATATACATTAAATCTGCCGCTTGACCAGCAAGTACTGGCTCTTGACTTAGGTTAACTGGCTCAATGTAGCTAAAACGTTGCTCTTTTAGAGCGCCCATCCAATGAATCATTTTACGAGCCTGTGCATTGCCATTGTCGCTAGCTAGTTTTAATAAGGCCTGACCTTGCGCTGGCTGCCGCTCACCTAAAGAGCCATCTAAATAAAGCATCGCTAATTGATATTGAGCATAAGCATTATTGTTATCAGCTAATTCTTTATAAAGGGAGGCTGCATGTTGCGCGTCTTTATTTACCCCTAGGCCATACTGATACATCCTTGCTAAAGCTAGTTTAGCTTTTTCATTACCTAAATTAGCTGCTTGTTGGTAATAATCTAAGGCTTGTTTAAAATCAATTTTAGTAGCTACACCCGTTTCTGATAATAGTCCAAGCTCATAAAGTGCACTATTATCACCTAATTTTGCAGCTTTTTTATACCAACTTAGGGCCTGCTGATCATCACGTGCCCCTAAATCACCACGAAAATAGATACCTGCTAACTGAGTCATCGCTTTCGCATAACCTCGCTCAGCAGCTTGAGAATAGGCTTCTAGAGCCTTTTGATAATTAACATTTCTATCTTTACCCATTTCATACATTAAGCCTAAATTATACTCTCCAATTTTATCTTGTTTGTTCGCAGCAAAAGAGTAACTATTAAAAGCATTATTATAATCATTATCTACAGTTTCATAGATAAATCCTAAAGCGACTGCAGCTGGCGTATAATCATTTTGCGCTTTACTATACCATTTCTTAGCCATGTCATAATTAGGCTGTTTATCTACCTCACCTAACTGATAAAGTTGCGCTAACAGATATTGCGCCATAGGTTGATTTTGTTCAGCTGCTAATTGATACCAATTAATAGCTAACTCTTTATTTTCTTTACCTGTTAGCCCTTTATCATAAAGAAAGGCTAATTTAAGTGCTGCATCTTTATCACCCTTATTAGCAAAATCTTGATAAATACTTTGTGCCTGTTTCATATTATCAGGATTATTAGCTACCGACATGTAATAATCAGCTATTAGTAAACCGGCTCTACTATTACCTAATTGTCTAGCCTTATCCAGTTCAGGTAAAAAGTCTTCACCTAAATGATAACGTAATACTGCTAAATTAAAGTTAGCGTAAGAAAAGCCAGATGCTGCTGATTTTTGTAATAATTCTTTTGCTTGAGCTACGTTCTTGCTAAGGCCATTACCTTCACTATAATAGGTACCTAAAATAAAATTATTAACTGGATTTTCAGGTGCTTGTTTATACCAATACATTGCTTCAATAGGATCAGCTTTTACCGCAATACCTCTTTCATACATAAGGCCAAGTAAGATTGCAGCAAATGGATTACCACTTTGTGCTTCCTCTTCTGCCACATCGAGTGCTTTCTTTTGCTTAAGCGGATTAGAATCCATGGCATTATAGAAGGCAAGTGGCAGTTTAGCATCAGCAATACCCTCATCAGCTGCCCCCTGATAGAGACGTTTAATAAGCGCAGTTCTAGCTCGTTTTGCATTCATGGTAAACGCTGAGTGGGTTTCTTTACTCAAAAAAGAAGCTAATTGGTACTCGGCAGGACCAAAGTTATTAGATGACGCAATAGAAAGCATAGCTAATGTTTGCTCATGATCAGGTTTAACAATTAAAGTGCCATCAGGAGCAACTAATCCCTGTTCAAAAATATTAGCTAATACATACTGTGCATAGGGATTGCCTTTAAACGCGGCATCTGTTATCCACTGAACCCCTTTTTGATAGTTAACAGGCTCTGTTTGCCCTTCAAGGTATATAATTCCTAAGTTATACTCAGCTCTCAAATCCTGTTGCACCGCAGCTAGCTGAAAATAGGTAATAGCTTGCGGAATATTTTTAGCAACACCTATCCCATATTGATAAAGCTGCCCTAATTCAAATTGGGCTGAAGGGTCTCCTAGTATCGCTTGCCCATACAATTCGTTTAATGCCATTTGTAAATTGGCTTTTTGCTGCCATCCTTCAAGTTGTTCTTCTAAATAATTAAATGGTTTAATTTCGCTTCTGGCTGGATAAGTTGTACTTAGCTTAACAACTGAATCAGAGTCATGTCGTAAAACTAATGATTGGTCGCGTAGGATTTTTTCTATGGTAGATGAGTATGGATAGCGAGGGTAAGCCGATGATTTAACAGCTCCAATAGAAGTTAAATCGGGTACAATAATGTCAAAATAATCACTAATGGAAATATCTTGCGGGTTTACCATATTAAATTCAGGTTGATATAACTCTTGGCGAGTTAATTTATTCATATGCGGGGCGGGATTATAATTATTTTCTTTTAAAGCAGATGGATTTCTCCAAGCATTATAAATACCACTTAGTTGGTACTCTTTACCAAAAGATTTACTTTTATCATCACTTAACCACTGAGCAGCAGCAATATTCGCGGCCAAGGTAGGTTTTGTATCTTTTACTTTCTTTTGCGCTTCTTGTTCCCATTGGCGAGCTAAGTCTAAATTAGCTTCTGTACCTTTGCCATCTTTATATAATTTAGCAACTGCTTTTTGAGCCTCTTTTGAACCATTCTGTGCCGCTTTAAGCATAAAGTTAAAGCCAGCTTTTTCATCATAAATTGGGCTTTTTTTATCCATATAAAGTTCAGCCAGAGTCACTTGGGCTTTAACATCTTGTGCTTGTGCTGCTTTAGTGAGCCATTCTTGCGCCTTAGGCACATTACCTTCTTTATAAGCTATTTGACCATAAACATACATAGCAGGAGGGTAATTTTGCGCGGCAGGTTTTTCAACTAATGCTTTTGCTCTGAGTAAATCTCGATTTACGCCCTGACCATTGACATACAAATCCGCTAATTTTACTTGTGCTTTGAGATTTCCTTGGCTTGCTGCTTTTATAAGCCAAATAACTCCCATTTTTTTATTTTGTGCTTGGCGACTATCTAGAAAACTTTCAGCCAAAGTATATTGGGCAATTGCGTTTCCTTGTTTAGCTGCTTGAATGTAGTAATGTTTAGCTGTCTCTGAATTTCTTTTTACCCCATAACCATACAAATAAGCTGCTGCACAATACATATTTGCAGCGTTGTCATTGGCGTCAGCTGCTTTTTTAAACCATTTAAACGCTTCTTCAGGTTCATCCTTACTTAGCGCATAATTAGCTAGTAAGCGCTCTGCAGGCAAATAACCTCTATCAGCCGCCTCAGTAAAATAACGTAACGATAAGGTATCGTTTTTTAATTGCCCGTAACCATAAAGACGCATTAAACCAAGATAATAATTAGCCACTGGATCTTTAGAAACTAGGCTTGGTAATGTTTTTGCCGCAAGGGTATAATCCCCTTGCCGATAAGCCTCTAAACCATCAGCAGCATTGACCAATTGGCTTGAAGCTCCAGCAACTAAGCAAAACCATGGTAGCAATGATTTCATGGCAAGTTTCCTTTTAATTAATTAATTCCATTACCCTTAACTATATTTAAATTCAATTTTTAAATTGAAGGAATAATACCGTATCGCACTATAGCGTTAACTGCTTCATTTTTAGAATTACTATTTACAAGCCAAAAGTTACCTTGATTATTTAAACCATATTTAACATTCGTATATTCACAAACTTGTAAATGATCTTGGCAATCAACAACGCGTCCATAGGGAGACTTGCCTTCTGCCACAGAGCAAATATACTTTACTACCGGTTCATTAGTCGCTAAAACAGACCATTGCCTGCCTGCAATTGAATGATTTAAGTACATGCTGTATGAGCTATCTTCTTGTAGCATCTGAAATAAATTAATAGCTTGATTAGATTTATTAAAGATAATGTAGAGAGATTGACTACCACCAAATTCACGTGGAGCTAATTTAAGTGTTTTTAAATCAAAAGCGTATCCTTCATTATAACAACCTATAGGATTATTAGTATTTTCTTTCGGATTATTAATACTTTCTTTTGGATTGTTAATATTTTCTTTTTTTGCAGCAAAAAGGCTAGTACAACAAACTAATAAGAGCGAAGAAAATAAAATTTTTAAATATTTCTGGCTACGTTTGTTCATTGTCTTTTTCCACTTGTAGTTGTTAAAATAGGCCGAATAGTAACCTTTGTACCTAAATTATCTCCATTATTTGTTGCTACAAATTCGTGGTTTAACCAAAGCGCATCTTGCGTAAACAATCTAACACATCCGTGGCTGGCACGATAACCTGGAATATCATCTGAGCCATGTAGAGCAAAGCCTTTATGAAAATACATACAATAAGGCATTTTTGCGCCACCTTTACCAATGGGATAAACATTAGAGCGACATTTTTCATTTTCTTTACTGAAGAAATAAAAGACACCTGTCATTGTGCGGCAGGAATGGCTACTGTCAGGACATTTATCAATACCGGAAGAAATTGGTCCCCATTTAACTAATTTGCCGTTAGCATCATAAGCACCCCAGGCAAGCTTATCCTGATCTACAACCACCTGTTTCTCACCTTCTGGTTTTATTTCTAAAGGAAAAGGTGAAAAATCAAGGATGGTTTTGTTTGCTAAATTGCGTGGAACTGCTATCTCCTTGCCATACCATAAATAGTTATAGCTACGGTTGACACGTTGAACAATATCACGCTGCTGTTCGTTGGGAAAAAGCTTTTCCCAAGTCTGCCCACGACCAACTTTAATGCATTCATATTGAGGATAAGCACAAAGCCCTGTTCCATAATAGGCAGCAGCATTGACCACAAGAGCAGGCATCAAGAGAGTAATCATCACCAATAATCTTTTCATGACGTGATCCCCTTATCACTTTTATTCAAGGATTGCGCTTTTAATCCTTCTTTACTCTGTGTCGGTTAATAAGTTAAAAAGTTTAGTACGTTTATTTAATTTTCATTGCCTAAT
Organism: Legionella sp. D16C41; assembly: GCF_048541585.1. Taxonomy (NCBI): domain Bacteria; kingdom Pseudomonadati; phylum Pseudomonadota; class Gammaproteobacteria; order Legionellales; family Legionellaceae; genus Legionella; species Legionella sp. D16C41. Next base: position 2,425,219 of record NZ_CP183303.1, read on the forward strand.
TTACTTACAACTATCTGTTTTACAGAATTCAATTAGTTCGTTTATTACGCTAATGCATAAATTATCCTAACACCTGTAAAAACACGTTAGCTGACGATTTATTAGTGCAAAAAGTAGGCCAAATTTAAGGAAATCTTATCTAGTAATAATGAAAAGATGAGTTTTAAAAATTAAAACGATTTAAGGATGAAAATGCTGATAAATACGAGTAGCCAGTTCGGCATTGATTCCCTCTACTTTTACGATCTCATTAATAGGTGCTTTAGCCAATTCACGCAACCCACCAAAGCGTTGTAGTAAAGCATGCCTTCTTTTCGGCCCTACTCCCTCTATTGTCTCTAGAGTTGACTCAAAACCAGCCGTATTACGCTTTTTCCGATGAGCCATAATTGCAAAACGATGAGCTTCATCGCGTATTTGTTGCAATAAATGTAGTGCTGGCGAATCACTGGGTAGCGTTATTTCCTTGTCTTGTGCAACAAGGATTAATCGTTCCCAACCGGCCTTGCGATCAACACCTTTAGCAATCCCCAGTAAAGTAATGCCTTGAATATCTAACTCTTGTAATACTCTTTTTGCCACACCAACTTGGCCTTTACCCCCATCAATAATTAATAAATCAGGTAAATTTTGCTCTTGTAGTAAGCGCTTATAGCGACGAGATAAAACCTGATACATAGCTGCATAATCATCTGATGGTGTAATGCCTGTAATATTAAATCGGCGATAATCGCTTTTGCGCGGGCCTTCTGAATCAAATACAACGCAAGAGGCCACAGTTAATTCACCTTGGGTATGACTAATATCAAAACATTCCATACGAGTAATAGTTTTTTTAAGCTCAAGAAGATCAGCAAGCGCTGTATAACGCTTAGACATGGTTGCTGCCGAGGCTTCATGTTCATCGACTGCTAAACGGAGGTTATTTTGCGCAAACTCCAACCAACGCGCTTTTATACCTCGTGGACGTACTTGAATACGGCACTCTTTTCCACGTAACTCTGTAAGCATATCTGCCATAAGATCTAACTCTTTAATGGGTTCATCAAGAATTAATAGCTTCGGAATTCTTTCTGGAACTTCAACGTAATAAAAAGATAAAAAGGCTTCAAATACTTGCTTATGTAAGTCATTTTCTTGCATGGATAAGGAGGGTACTTGCGGAAAGAAACTTTGGCTTGCGATAACATGTCCGTCACGTATAGAGATACATTGAACACAAGCAAAGCCAGGACGTGCTTGGATAGCAATAACATCAGCATCACCACGTAGTTGTACCACACCTTGCTGTTCTTGAACCAGCCGTAAACTTTTAATCTGATCGCGTAAAATAGCTGCTTCTTCATAAGCAAGCTGTTGTACTGCCAATTCCATACGCGCTTCTAGCTCTTTTAGAACATCTTGACACCTACCTTGTAAAAATCGAGTGGCATCATTAACTGAGCGTTGATAATCTTCTTGAGAAATATAGCGTGTACAAGGAGCCGTGCATCGCTTAATTTGATATTGTAAACAGGGCCTTGAACGAGCATTAAAATAGCTATCTTTACAATTACGTATTTTAAATACTTTTTGAATTGTGCCTAAGGTTTCTCGGACTATGCCAGCACTAGGATACGGTCCAAAATAAGTCCCTTTTTGTGGCTTTCTTTTACTTCTGTACATTTCTAAGCGGGGATAATCATGCTCTGTTAAATGAATGTAAGGATATGATTTATCATCACGCATTAATACATTATATTTAGGCCGCAATGCCTTAATTAAATTACTTTCCAAAAGTAAAGCTTCAGTTTCAGTTTTAGTAACAGTTACTTCAATGGCCGTAATTTGACTAACCAATGACCGAGTTTTGGCACCTGTTGCTTGCTTAGAAAAATAACTACTCACCCGCTTTTTTAAATTACTAGCTTTGCCAATATAAAGAATATCACCTTTGGCATCTAACATACGATAAACGCCTGGCTCCATAGTAAGATTGTTAAGAAAATTACTTAATTCATTTGATAGTGGTTGCTTACTCATAAATTCAAGGTAAACGCTAATATTGATAACAACTAATTAAGATTAATAACATTAAGTGCTGCATTAACTGTAGCATAAATTAGATTTGACTTCTGCAGAAACTACTATTGCTTAGCGCTTAGAGTTTTCGAAGAAACCTATTAATTTAAGCCTAATCATCTAGGAGTGCGTCAGATGGCTTTTCAATCACACCATGCTTCATAGCAAGATAGGTTAATTCAACATCATTTTTAATACCTAACTTCTCAAAAATTCGATAACGATAACCATTAATAGTCTTAGTGCTTAAAAATAGACGATCAGCGATATCTTGTACTGTCATCCCACTAGTAATCATTAACATAACCTGCATTTCTCGCTCTGATAAAGCATTAAATGGTGAGCCTTGAACAGCCATTAAACTATTAATAGCCATCTTCTGAGCAATTTCAGCACTTAAATACTTCTCACCCTTTGCTACTTTGCGAATAGCTGCAGCCATTTCTTGCACGCCAGATTCTTTAGTGAGATAACCCATAGCGCCTAACTGTAAAACACGAGTGGGTAAGGGATCAGCACAAATTGCTGTAACAGCAATAATCCTGATATGAGGATTAGATTTTTTAAGTCGCCGCGTGACTTCCCATCCATCAATACCTGGCATTTTCATATCCAATAGAAGAACATCAGGTTTGTGAGATTTCACCAACAATAGGGCTTCCTCGCCGCTTGCAGCCTCAGCAACTACATCCATATCAGGCAAATCTTCTAAAAGTCGGCGAATACCCATTCTAACCAATGCATGGTCATCGACAATGAGTATTTTGATCAAGTGATGCTCCTTGACAGTCTGTCAGTCAATAAACTTCTTACACAATTGAAGTAATTTGCTGATAGCAGGATAAAAATATGCTGATTCATAAAACAATGCAGTAACGCTTGTAATATTGTGCTAAGCAAAATTACATATGTGCAAGAGGTCTCACAATACAAAAATTACGACGATATTAACAAGACTAACTAGGCATTACAATTAAAGATACTTTAATTTGCATAAACTCGAGTTGTACAGGACAAAAATGAAAAACATCGTTAACATTTTTTCGCTGTCCTGCAACTTGATCCACAGGACATAGGTCTTTCATAAAAAGACTTAAATAATTTTTCAATTTTTACCTTATACAAAATTAAAATCTTATTAGTTACTATCTCGCTAACTTGTCGAATTAATTATAAGATCCTCTATTAATTATAGAATATTGATCTTATCTTGCTTCTCCTTGTAAAACTCTATTAGGCATAATTTACAGCAAAGCCTTTAACAAACATGAATATGTATACTAGGATTGTTCTTATCCACCTCAAATAAAGGCGGAAATTCTCCCAATTCACAAGCTCTTTGCATATATTTTTCTAAATCCTGTCCAACAAAATCATATAAAACTTGATAATTGTCAATAACAAAGTAAATTTGCTGTAATCTGTCAATACGATAAGGTGTTCGAAAAACAACAACGGGGTCAAATAAGACGCGTATTGGCACATCACTTTCTACACTATAAGCAGTTTCACTAATAGATGATAAAATTCCACCACCGTAGGCGCGTAAACCATTAGCAGTTTTTATTAACCCAAATTCAACCGTAAACCAAAATAAGCGCTGCAATAAAGGCCATTTATTTTCCGGAAAAGTTAGTACTTTACGTGCATAATTACACAAGAAATCAGCATAAATGTGATCAGTTAACATGGGACAATGGCCAAATATTTCGTGAAAGATATCCGGCTCTTTTACATAATTTAACTCTTCTTGGCAACGAATAAAGGTGGCAGCTGGAAAATGACGTTCAGCTAATAATTCAAAAAACTCTCGAGCTGAAATTAAAGCTGCAACTGGTTTAACTTGCCAGCCCGTTAGTGACATAAGTCTCGCATTAATTTCAGGGAGCTGCGGAATATGATTAGGTGATAAATTAAGTATATCTAGCCCTTTTAAAAATTCATCACAGGCACGATTAGGTAAAATAGCTTTTTGTCTTTGATAAAGTTGCTGCCAAATATGATCTTCTTCTTCTGAATACTCAATAAGCCCTTGTGCATTAGGTTGATGTGAGACGTATCGACTAACAAATTTCATAATAGCTCCTGGCACTCATAGTTATTTAGATTATATAAAATAATTTATACCTCTATGAGAAAGCACATATCTGTTTGGAAGACTTAAAGCTTATACAAATCTTAAGCTAATTAATGTTAATTTAAGGTTTTTGTAAAGCCTAACCATCATTTTTTAAATAAATTACTTCACTAATGCCAACATAAAAAACAATAAGTCATCTATAGGGCGATATGACTTAAATTATAGCTATTTATAACAGAAATCAAGAAGTGCGTTTACCGATTTTAGAAATAGGTATAAAGGTTTCAATACCTGTCTCTAATCGACGTTGCTCACCTTTCCAAGCATGACCATAAATAACTTCATAAGTGAGCGGATATTTGCCGTCTATGGTAAGAAGTTTTTGATAATTTTTCTCAAAAGCCTGCCAATGACCTTTGGCCGTTAAACCTTGATTACGATGAAGATTTATATTACGTACACCTTGTGCTTTTAAGCTAGATGTAAGTTCTCCTAAATCATTATAATGAACCGTTAAATATTCCATATCAACAACGGGATCTAAAAAGCGTTCATTTAATAAACAATCACCAATATCATGCATATCTATAAAATTATTGGTATGCGCATAGTTATTAACTAAAGCCCAGGCCTGCTTTAATTCTTTAAAAGTATCTGGGCCTAATGTAGAAAACATAAAACAACCATTTGGCGCCATCACGCGATTTAATTCACGAAATAGTGGCGCTAACGTTGCATTCCAATGAATAACTTGGTTGGCAAAAATTAGATCAAATACGCCGTCAACAAAAGGTAGAGTCATCATGTCGGCATTTATCAGGAGCCATTTACGCCAAAAAGTTTGTTTTTGTCTAGCTTGCAATAACATCTCATAAGCAATATCAAGTCCAATAATCACTGCCTTTGGATACTTTTTTTTAAGTAAAAGACTAAAAATAGCCGGTCCACAACCTAAATCAAGGATAAAACGAGGTTGAATTTTTAAATAATCCAATCGTTCAAATAGGCGATTTCCTATTTCAGTTTGAACTTTTGCTGCCTGTTGATAATGGACAGCATGTTGATTAAAGGCATTGCAAATTTCTGTTTTAGGATTCATCATGAGGCGCTTAATAATAGGAAGTCCAACAACTATGCTTAAAAAATTGGCCAGTATAGCACAACTACTGCGCTTGACTGCAGTATGCGCTTTATGTAATCAATACCATCGCGAGCATTTTGCTATTTGTAATTCTTGCTTAGCCTTGCTAAGGCGCTTAGAGCATGCTTGTGTTATTTGCCAATTACCATTAGCAGATGACTCTATATTACAATGTGGATATTGTATTAAACAGAAACCGATTTATGATCAAGTATTAACAGCTTATATTTTTGAAGAGCCATTACGAACGTTAATTCATCAGTTTAAATACCAACAAGCACTTTACCTAAATTCATTATTAACTAAACTCATGCTAGATGCTCTACCCAATCAATCCTATTATTCAGACTGCCTTATCCCTATCCCATTACATCCTAAGCGGCTCTATAATCGTGGTTTTAATCAGTCTGTTATCTTAGCACAAGCATTAGGTAAAAAACTTGCTATTCCAGTTGATTTAAGAGTGCTACACAAAACAAGAAATACGCAACCACAAGCTACTTTATCAAGAAAACAACGACATAGTAACTTAAACTCCTCTTTTACCGTTCACACAAATCATTATCAGCATGTAACAATTATTGATGATTTATTAACAACAGGAAGTACTGCTAATGAAGTTGCCAAGGCGTTAAAAGATAAAAATATTCAACGTGTTGATATATGGTGTTTAGCAAGAGCTACAATAGACCTCTTTCCAAACTAGTAGTAATGGCCAATCTCAACCGAAAAAGTCTTCAAAATGCTTATGTACATACTTCATATACACTGCACTTTTTCAACCTTTTTTCGACTGACTTTGTCTCATTACTATTAGTTTGGAAAGAGGTCTAATAACTTAATCATTAAACCTAATGTACTAAACGTTGCAGATCATTTGATATTAATTGAACTAAAAATACCACAAATGCAATAAAAGCTAATTGGTAAAGTAATACTTCTAAGGCAATTGAGACAGGTTTGCCACGAATTTTTTCAAGTATAGTTAATAGAATTGAACCACCATCTAAGCCAGGAATAGGAAATAAATTAACGAGCCCAACTGCTAAACTAAAATTAGCTATAAAATATAAAAAAGTAATTAAACCCTCGTGTAGTGAGCTTACTGAAACTGAAATTATTCCAATAGGGCCAAGTAGCAACGAAAAAGGAATGGCGCCAATTAAAACTTGCTTTAATGCTAAGAGTAAAAAGAAGAACATCCGCCAGATTGTGCGTAAGGATTCTACAATAGCTGCTAGAAACGATTTAGGAACAACCTGTTGCTTAAATTGAGGAGATTTATCAATGGATAGTCCTAAAAAACCCGCTAAACCTTTCGTATTTTTGGTAAAATTAGCATTTAAATTTAAATTAATTTTTCTCTCTATTTGTTGAGCATCAGTAACAGTAGCAGTTACCGCAGACTTTCCTAAATTAACGATTAAGATATTCCCTACTTCCTGCCATGAATTAGTCGGCCAGTTTTCGATACTTATAAAATGATCAGCAGGCTTTAAACCTGCATTTGCCGCAATACTATTAGGAACGACATCTTTAATTACTGGTGTTAACTGTTGATGCCCTACTAAATAGAAAATAGTAAGCGCTAATAAAGCAACAAAAAAATTTGCCACTCCCCCTGCTAACAGGATAATAATTCGTTGCCAGGCTGGCCGTTTATCAAAGCAGACAGAATATTGCTCTGGTTTAACCTGTTGAATACGCGAATTTAGAAGCTTAACATAACCGCCTAGGGGCCACATGGCCCATACCCATTCCTGTCCCTTTCTATCTTTCCAGCAAAAAATAGGTTTACCAAAGCCAATTGAAATACGCTGTATTTTTACACCAAAAAATTTTGCCGCTAAGGCATGTCCTGCTTCATGTAAACCCACAACTAATAAAAGGGTTAATACAATAGCAAGTAACGCAATAAACATAAGTATACCTCTACCTTTAAAGGACTGGTTTTTAGAGTTTCGTGCTGCTAGAAAATTTTAAAAAACTTGTAATAAATTACCTATTCTTTGCTTTTTAAAATTTCCTAGCCACAAAATCAAGTTACAAAAAAACCAGCCACTTTAATGGCAGAGGTAAAAATTTAAATTAACGCGTATTATCAACAACTAATTGCAGTACAGGGCGGCGCGTGCGTTCGGATTCTAACTCACAGCCCTTACGGTAGACTTCAAAAGTTCGGTAAACTTGATTTGTTTCGCTATCTACCAATTCGACATCATCGCCTTGATCGTCAAGTAAGGTTACAGTTAAACGAATTTCACGAAATTGGGTAATTTGATAATGCTCTTTAAATAAACGTAGTACACTTAATAAACTTTCTGCAGCTTCTTCATTAGTATGTTTTCCCTGCAAGATAATTTCCATTTCCTACTCCTTATAAAAGGAATCAATTTAATTAGCGGCATAAATTAGAATGTCTTGAGTCTGGCTCCTATCTGGCTTAGCATTATTTACTTTAAAAAATAGCTTTAAACATAAAAATAAGCTTTAAATTTTAATGACGTCTATAAAAGAAAATAGTTTTGGTTTACAATTCATAATTATAGCGTAACCGTGTAGATATATGGTGTTTGTTGCCTGTGGGCTCAATTATAAAACAGCTCCTCTAGAAGTTCGTGAGAAAATTGCTTTGCCTCCAGCGAGGCAAGATAGCTTTTTGCAAAATTTAATTGCTCAGCCTGCGGTCAATGAAGCAGCTATACTATCAACCTGCAATCGTACAGAAATCTATTGCGAAACTGATAATCCCAAAGAATTACTTCCTTGGATAGCAGAAGAGCATCACCTCATTAAGAAAGAATTATTACCATTTTTTTACCTCTATCCAGGCGAAGAAGGTATAAGACATACCTTACGTGTTGCTAGCGGGCTAGACTCAATGATGTTAGGTGAACCGCAGATTCTAGGCCAAATGAAGCAGGCTTATAAACAAGCTTGCCAAGCAGGCACAATTAAAACTAATTTACGTTTTATTTTTGAGTATGTATTCAAAGCCAGTAAACGGGTAAGAAACCGTAGCGGCATAGGTACAAACCCAATTTCAGTTGCTTACGCTGCAGTACAATTGATTAGCAAACTATTTTCTAGTTCTAAAGATTTAGATGTCTTTTTAATTGGTTCAGGTGAGACAGCAACTTTAGTTGCAAAATATTTACATAAACAAGGCTTGCATCGTTTTAAAGTAGCAAGTCGCACTCGAGAAAATGCCGAATTATTAGCAGCTAATTTCAATGGTGAGGCACTTGCTATTGGCGATATCCCTGAATACTTAGCACAAGCTGATGTGGTTATTTCTGCTACGGCTTGTCCACTGCCCTTTATTAATAAAAGCTTAGTTGCAAATTCTCTTATAAAGCGTAACTATGCGCCTATGTTTTTCTTAGACTTAGCTGTACCAAGAGATATTGAACCTGATGTCGGCAAGCTACAAAATGTAAGTCTATATAATATAGATGATTTACAAACCATGATTGAACAAGGCATGAATGAAAGACGAACAGCAGCCTTGCAAGCAGAACAATTGATAGATTGCGAGCTAGATAATTATATTCGTTGGCATCGCTCATTGCGCGCCAAAGAGGTCATTTGTGATTATCGCCATCGTATGCAATTGCTGGCTGAAGAAGAATTGCGTCGTGCCAAAACTAAATTATCCAATGGCTTTAATCAAGATTTAGTTCTACGTGAGTTTTGTGACAGGCTCGTTAATAAATTAACTCATCATCCTACGACAGGCTTAAAACAAGCTGCTTGGGATGGTAGACAAGAACTACTTGATTTAACTCACTATTTATTTAATACCGTAGATGATCCCGTAAATATATGAAAAAATCGCTTGAGCTAAAATTACAACAATTATTAGAACGTTTTCAAGAAGTAAGCCGGTTGCTGTCTGAGCCTTCTATCATTGCGGATCAAAATCAGTTTAAAAATTTATCTAAAGAATATGCTCACTTAGAGCCTCTAGCTAATTGCTATAATAACTATTTAAAAGCTGAAACTAATCTTAAATCCCTAGAAGAGCTTGTTACAGGTGCTGACGAAGACTTAGCTAGTATGGCTGCAGAAGAAATTGATACAGCAAAAGGCGAAGTGGAAAAACTTGAAGATGAATTACAATGGCATTTAGTCCCTAAAGACCCCGATGATTCACGTAATGTTTACTTAGAAGTACGTGCAGGTGCTGGTGGTGATGAAGCGTCTATCTTTGCAGGTGATTTATTTCGTATGTATAGCCGCTATGCTGAGAATCAAGGCTGGCATGTTGAAGTTGTTAGTGCTAATGCGGGCGAGCATGGTGGCTATAAAGAAATTATTGCGCGTATTTCAGGTAATGCTGTTTATTCACAATTAAAATTTGAATCAGGCGCACATCGTGTGCAACGGGTGCCAACAACCGAATCTCAAGGCCGTGTCCATACTTCAACTTGTACAGTTGCCATTTTGCCTGAAGTTGAAGAAATTGATGATATTGACATTAATCCAGATGAATTACGTATCGACACTTATCGTTCTTCTGGCGCAGGCGGACAGCATGTTAATAAAACAGACTCAGCTATTCGCATTACCCATTTACCTACTGGGGTTGTAGTAGAGTGCCAAGATGAGCGGTCTCAACATAAAAATCGCTCTAAAGCCATGGCCTTATTAAAAACTCGTCTGCTTGATGCAGAACAAAGTAAACAGCGACAAGAACAGGCTCAAACAAGAAAACTCTTAGTCGGCTCTGGCGATCGCTCAGAACGAATTCGAACTTATAATTTTCCGCAAGGCCGTTTAACCGATCACCGCATCAACCTTACTCTTTATCAACTCAATGATATTATCGAGGGGGATATTTCACCTGTGCTTGAAGCGCTCAAGCGTGAACATCATGCTGAATTGCTTGCAGAGCTTGGACGCCATGAATAACATCAAATATTCACTTGAGCTTGCAACAAGGCAACTGACTGAATATATTCAAGAAGATGCACGTAATGATGCTGAAATTTTATTAGCTTATGTGATGGGTAAAACGCGAACATATATTTATACTCATCCGGAAAAAGAACTAACTAAAGAAGAATTCAACCGTTTCCAACGTTTAGTCGCTCGTCGTTCCTTAGGGGTACCGGTTGCTTATATTATTGGAACTCGAGAATTTTGGTCTTTACCTTTAAAAGTTAATGAAGAAACACTCATTCCTCGCCCTGAAACTGAGTTATTAGTAGAAATTGCTTTAACATTATTAAAAGCCTGTCCTAATGCCTATATTTTAGACTTAGGTACTGGCAGCGGTGCTATAGCACTTGCTTTAGCAAAAGAACGATCGGATTGGATGATCACAGCTTGTGATTGTAGCCAAGGGGCACTAGCAACGGCTAAAAATAATGCTCATCTTTTAAATTTATCTAACATTCATTTTTGCTATTCTGATTGGTTTTCACAAATAGATAAACAGCAAACTTTTCATGCTATTGTATCAAATCCGCCCTATGTTGCCGCTAATGATCCCCATTTAATTTCTGGTGACTTACGTTTTGAACCACAACTTGCCTTAGTTGGTGGGCAGGATGGTTTAGCAGCTTTAGAACACATTATCAAGCATAGTTTTGCGAGGCTTAAACACGAAGGTTTATTATTAATAGAGCACGGTTTTGATCAAAAATCCTCAGTTGCGTCTATGCTTAATAAGTATGGCTATCAAGATGTACAATGTTGGCAAGATTTACAAGGACACGACCGAGTTAGTGTAGGAAGACGTATAATTTAAGGGGTAATAGCTTAAGTAAGTTAGATTAAATCTTAATGAAAGGCGAGAGATGATCTATTATAGTTGATGGCAACGCTAATTTTTGGTATACCTAAGCGCCTTTAATTGTCATGCCCTTAAGTTTGTATCTGATTCTTAATCGCAAGTAGCAAACCTTGAGAAAAGTCAGATTTAAGTGCAATTAAGTGCAATTAATTCAAAATAATCTATTATAGATGAGCTATAGTAATTATTTTAGAATTATTTTCACCAATATGCGCCTAACAGGCTTTATTGAATTTATGATCTACAATAGGGCGTGTATGTGGATAAGTACCAACGTGGGAGGCAATTATGCCAGCGCAATCAGTTAAGACGAAATTTAAAAGTGACGCTACAGGTAACATGGGAATTCCCTTCTATGAAGAAGCAGAGGGTGAAGAGTACATGAATGAAAAGCAGCTAGCACATATTGAAAAAATATTGTTAGCTTGGCGTCAATCCCTTATGGAAGAGGTGGATAGAACTGTATCCCATATGAAAGATGAAGCAGCTAACTTTCCCGATCCATCTGACCGAGCAAGCCAAGAAGAAGAATTTAGCTTAGAATTACGTACTCGTGATCGTGAACGTAAGCTTATTAAAAAAATAGAAGACGCCTTAGAACGCTTACGTGACGATGACTTCGGTTACTGTGAGGCTTGCGGCATTGAAATTGGTTTGCGACGTTTAGAAGCTAGACCTACAGCTACTCTTTGTATTGATTGTAAGACCTTGTCTGAAATAAAAGAAAGACAGAATCAGGGCGGTTAAACTTACAAACTGTAGGTTGGGCCTTGGCCCAACAATATCCATATCAATGTTGGGCCAAGGCCCAACCTACATAAAAACTCTCCCAATCTTAATTGGATACCGGCTTTAATAGCTTATCAATTTGCTGCAGATAATGTGTTACGGTACCTTTATTTTCATTTAAAATTTGGGTTGCGTTATCAATTAAAGCTTGCCGTTTATCTTGGTTTTCGTAAAGTTCAATAATTTTATCAATTAATTCATCAGCGTTATCAACTAATATCATTGCATGAGCACTTTCTAAACTCTTACAAATTGCTTTAAAATTATGAACATATTTACCACTGATAACCGGTGTTTGCATAGCTATAGGTTCCAGTATATTATGACCACCAATAGGAATTAAACTACCTCCTATAAACGCATAATGACTAAGCTTAAAAAAAGTTAATAGCTCACCTATAGAATCTAAAATGATAACATCTTTATTACTTATTTCTTGATTTATCTGACTACGTAAACCAGTTTTAAACCCCATTTTAGAAGATAGTTGATAAACTTTTTGAAAGCGCTCGGGGTGGCGAGGCGCAATTAATAATAGAAGGTTAGGTATATGAGCTTTTAATTTATTTAAACGAGTCAAAATAAGTTGCTCCTCGCCCTCATGCGTACTAGCAACGATTACTCTTACTGTTTTCTGTCCTAAATAATCATCAAATTTTAATAGTTGTGCGTTTGATGGTGGTATTGCTAAATCAAACTTTATATTACCACCTACTTTCACTTTATTTTCCTTTGCGCCTAATTGCTTAAAATAAAATGCGTCTTCAATACTCTGTGCAAAAATACAACTAAATTTATTTAATATTGGTTTGAATAACCACTTAACTTTTCTATAGCCCTTATAAGAGCGTTGAGATAGGCGAGCATTTAATAATAATAAAGGAATAGATACCTCATCTGCGCTGGTAATTAAATTTGGCCATAATTCCGTTTCCATAATAATGCCAAGCTTAGGTTTATTAAATTTAAAAAAACGGCGCATAGCAGAGGGTAAATCATAAGGAAGATAGCGATGAATAACGCGATCTTTAAAGTGAGCTTTTACTTTTTCAGCACCTGTAGGGGTCATGGTTGTGATTAAAAGTTGCTTATTTGTTTGTAACAGGCCTTCTATCAATGGGATTGCAGCAATTACCTCACCTAACGAAACAGCATGTAGCCATACATCATAAATAGCTTTTGTTTGACTACCATAGCCGAACCGCTCAGCAATACGTTGCCGATAAGCAGGCAATTTTCGCCCTTTCCACCACAAACGAACTAATAAATAAGGGCTTAAACAGTATAAAAGAAAGGAATAAAGTCGCTGCATAAAAATAATATTATAAAATGAGTCAGTATAACTGTTATAAATGCTTAAATACCAGCAAAAATCATTAAGACCAACCTTTAAAATTGTTAAAACTCAATAAAACTCGTAATTTTTCGAAACACCTGGCAAAATTAAGGCTAGAATTAACTAGGGCCCTTCTATTTTATTCAATAGACCTCTTTCTAAGCTATTAAAAGCTTTAGAAAAAGGGCTTAAAAGGTACTGTATATAGGAAATTGAACATTTGAAATTTTTTTTTCTAAAGAGATTAGTCCATCTATGACATTTAGAAAGAGTTGGAGTAAATAGTAATTTAAGACTTAGTTAATTATACTTAGGTATAACAATAGCGGAACTATGATAGTGAATTTTCGTCATTTCTTTACCACCCATGCTTGGTGGGGAAAAATTTTAGGGGGTTTTTTTGGCTATTTAATAGCAGGCCCTGCTGGTGCTTTATTTGGGATACTAATTGGTAATTTTTTTGACCGTGGTTTAGTTGCTCATTTTGCTAGACCTCATTGGTCTTACCATGATGAAAAGCGTAAATCCGTGCAAAAAGTCTTTTTTCAGGCAACATTTACCGTTATGGGGTATGTTGCTAAAGCGGATGGCCGTGTTTCAGAAAATGAAATTCAGATGGCTAGACAATTAATGGATGAAATGCGTTTGGGGAAAGAGCAACAAATATTAGCCAAACGTTATTTTCAACAAGGCAAAGAAAAGAATTTTAATCTAACTACTATATTATCTACTTTAAGAAATGTCTGTCGAGATAATTTAGAATTATTAAAATTATTTATGGATATTCAGTATCGCTCAGCTCAAGTAGACGGATTAACTGACCGAAAAATTGAAGTACTCGATTCTATCTTTGTATCTTTAGGATTTGCACCTCTGCGTCAACAATACCGATTTTATGAAGATTTCCATTTCCGACGCACTCAGTCACAGTCGTCCTCTTCTTCATCTGGTTACTCTTCTTCAAATCAGCGCCAATCTTATCAGGGTCGGCGTAATTATAATTATCAAAGTTCCTCATCACCAAATTCTCTCGCGCAAGCTTATGCACTTCTTGAAATTAATCAATCAGCTACTAAACAAGAAGTTAAAAGAGCTTATCGTCGTCTTATTAGTAAAAATCATCCTGATAAGCTAATTGCTCAAGGTTTACCTGAAGAAATGATTAAAATAGCTAATGATAAAACACAAAAGATTACTAAAGCCTATGAGCAAATATGTACTAGTAAAGGCTGGTAAGTAATTCTAATTCTTTTAAGAAAGCTTATTATTACAAATGAATGTGCTGTTAGCCTATTCTTTTAAGGCTTTAACTAAACGGTTATAAAACCTCTTTAACTCAAAGTCGATAAGTTAAACTCATAAAAACTGAATAAAGAAAGGGAAAATAATCTTTAGCTGGATCAATTTCTGATTCACCATATCCGGCTGTATAATTACCATTTAAACCCAACATAAAATGGCGGCTTAATTCTACATTAAACCCTATATCGAAACTTGGTGTTACTCGCCACTCCGTATTAACTTGGTCTTGACGACTAATTACTGCAGGGCCTGCCCCTGAATAAACTCTAATAGTGGTATTAGGTATAATTAACATAATTTTACCTATAATACCGATGGTTTTTGTATGACTACTAAAACTAGTTTTACGATGATCAAAAGAAAATAAACTATCTTTGTCAAATTTTATATTAGCTGTTGGGTAACGACGATAATAAGACTCCACAGCAAAATATGGACTAAATTCATATCCTGAAAAGAAACCCCACATGAAACCGCCTTCATGCACTCGAATAGGCGCGGAAATAGCAAGGGCGCTGTTTTGATTTTCCTCAGCAGGAACAAGTCCCTCCCAAGTTGTTGCTCCATAGCCTGCTGTTAACCCAAAATATAACATATTTGAGAGCGGAGCTATCTCCGCTTTTACGACACATGGCGACAAAGTTAGAAAAAAACAGCACCCTAAAAAAAGATTAATGATTTTATACATTTGTATTCACTATAAAACTAAACATATTAGGTAAACTATTTACAGGCTCTTCCTGTACCACTACATAATTTGCCTTTTGAATCTTTACCACCTAATCGGTAACAGTTCCAAGAGTCAATACAAACTTGAACAGAAGTTTCATGTTGATAAGCACAAGCACGTTCTAAAGTACCAAATAAAGCAAGCATACGCTGATATAGCTGTTGCATATTACTGCAAATAGCTCTTGGTAATCCTGAACTAGTACAGTGACACTCAGCAGAAGTTTTAAAAGAAGGGCAAAATCCCGGATTTGAAGGTAAAGTAGCTCCAGGACATGCAGCAAGTGCATTTGCAGAACTAGTCAAAGCAATTAAAAAAAAAGCCAAGGTTGTTATTTTTTTTAACATCATCGATCCTTAATGTAGTTAATGAAGACTTGTTGATATTCTATAATAGACTTCTTTCCAGACTTTCCTGCAATAGTCAGTTGGTAAGTTGCAGTAGTACTTAAATCTTTATTTACTAACACTGCAATTGGCGCTGGCGCAATCTTACTTGGTGCGCTCCAGCGAGTTTAAGAAGTCTAATAATTTTTTAAATAACCTTTTAACTATACAAGTAACTCAATAAAAAAGCCAAGCTCAAGACATAACAAAATTTAATAGTAATTTTTTATAACATGAAAAACTTATTACCTTTGTATGCAATTTAGCATGTTATCAGACGTCTTTCAAAACAATCAGAACAGATAAATGCAAATAAATATTTAAATACAATATTTTGAGTATTAAAATTAATTTGTCTAAATTATTTACTCAGTTGCCTTTTTATAATGTTCAATATAATTGTTAGCTAGGTCTTTTGCCTTCTGTAATTGCTCAGGTGTTAATTTTTTTTCTTGGTCATCCCTGTTTTTAATAGCATCATCATAATTATTTGTTGCAGCTGTAGCAAACCAAGCATAAGCCTCGACAGGATCTGGCGAAATGCCAATACCGTCACGATAAAAAATACCTAATTTATTTTGCGCTTTATTATAACCTTGCTCTGCCGATTTACGTAGCCAAGTTAGAGCTAATTGAGTATCCTTGCCGACACCATCTCCATATAAATACATATCAGCTACATTAAATTGAGCATTAGGGTCACCTTGATCGGCACTTTTTTTATACCAAAAGAAGGCCTTTTCTAAATTAGTAGGCACAACTTTGCCTGTGTCATAAAAGTAACCTAATTGTAATTGTGCTTTTGCATGGCCTTGGTCTGCTGCCTTTTGATAAAAATCAAACGCTTTTGCCTCATCTTTAGGTGTACCATCCCCATATTGATACAATAGCCCGAGGTTATACTGTGCATTAGCATTACCTTTATCAGCAGCCTTAGTATACCATTGCATAGCTTGGGTAGGATCCTTGTTAACACCTAAACCCATATCATACAGATACCCAATTGCTAAAGCGCCCTCCGGATTACCTGCTTCGGCTGCTTTCTTATACCAAGAAATTGCCGTATTGTAATCTTTGGGTACCCCATTTCCATGCTCATACATATATCCTAAACTGTATAATGCCTGTGGTTCATTCTTTTCAGCGGCTTTTTTGTACCAATCAAGGGCTTTTTGATAACCTTCTGGTGTCTTTTGATACCAATAAAAACTAGCTAATAATGATTGTGCGTCAACGTTCCCTTGCTTAGCAGAAGCAAGTAACCATTGCTCAGTTTTTTGCGGGTCATAAGAAACCCCTTGGGCGTTATAATACATCTTACCCAATAAGTACTGAGCTTTTGGGTCACCCTTTGCTGCCTCATCTGATAAAAGGAGGTAAGCTTTTTCATAATGTTGTTGATTATAAGCTGCTTCACCTTCATCCGTAGTAGCAAAAACCGGATTAACTAAGGTAATTAATGATAAGGATAAAAGATAGGGCTTAACATTCATAATATACCTCATAAATTACGATGGTATAGTATAAAATATAGGCAAAAAGATTAATTTTAACCAGAATTTACATAAACCAAAGAGAAAAACTATCTAGGGTGTATTGTGATGATCTCTAGTACGAATTTTTCCATCTTTACCATGAATAATCAGCGAAGTTCCCTGATTTTTACTAATTTTTTTAGCAATCTTAGCAGCTAATTCCTGTGTTTTAATCTGTCTTCTAGTAGCTCGAATAGCGTCATCTTTAATAATATCCCATCCTAATTTACTATTAGGTAAAACGTGATGATAAACTTTATTTTTTCCCATAATTTCTAGTAACTTAAGTTTAATAAATGTCATATTAATTTTAGTACATAAAAAGTTATTTGCAGGTAAAATTAGGTCAGAAAGTGGCTAAAATTAGATAGGTAACTTACACTTTAAATCATTGATATTTAATCTTAAGAAACTTCTTTTAAAACTGGTTAGTCAAGATCAGAATAAAAAAGAACTAAGCGTTTGAATTATATTTATATTTTAAAACATTTTCTTGCTTGAGCCTAATTATAATGGCAGTTTGGAAGGAAGAATTTAACTTAAAACAAGGATAGTTATGACAACCTATAAAATTGGAGTAATCGTTGGTAGTTTACGCAAAGAATCTTGGAGCCGTAAAATTGCTAATGTCCTTATATCACTCGCACCCGACACACTCAGCTTACATTTTATTGAAATAGGCCAGTTATCATTGTTTAATCAAGATGAAGAATTTGATCCACCCAAAACATCGGTTGAATTTAAAAATAAAATTAAAGAAATTGATGGCGTATTATTTGTTACTCCTGAATATAATCGATCGATTCCTGGTGTTTTAAAAAATGCCATCGATGTTGCATCGCGACCTTTCGGGCAAAATGCTTGGGATGGAAAACCCGGTGCTGTAGTTAGCGTCTCCCCCGGTGGCCCTGGCGCCTTTGGTGCAAATCATCATTTAAGACAAACTTTTGTTTTTTTAAATATTTTTTGTATGCAGCAACCCGAAGCCTACATTGGCAAAGTTACCGAGTTATTTGATGAGAAAAGTAATTTAACTGCAGAAAGTACAGAAAAATTTTTAAAGAACTTTATGGATGCTTTTGCTGCTTGGGTAGAGAAAATCGTTAAACGTTAACGCTTTCTGCATAAAAGTATAATTATAATTCAAAATTTTATAAGGAAATTATTATGAATGCTTGTGACGTTTGTGGTAATACCTATCAGCATGCCTTTGAAATTCATCTGAATGGAAAAATCTATACTTTTGATTGTTTTGAGTGTGCCATCCATAAACTTGCACCACACTGCAAACATTGCCAATGTCAAATTATTGGGCATGGTATTGCAGCAGACAATGATTATTATTGTTGTGCACACTGTGCTAGAAAAGCAGGATTTACTGAGGCAAAAGATAATTTAGAAGCCTAAACTTTCGCTATTAAAACAATAGACTTCTTTCAAAACTATTAACGCTTGAATAACAGTTTCAAAAGAAGTCCTACATCCCGTATTTATGGGATGTAGATTTGAGATAGTAAATAACTAAAGATTTACTACTTAGATAACCGAGCTCGAATACGCAACATCGCTTGCGTATGAATTTGGCAAACTCGAGATTCGCTAACTTCAAGTACCTCACCAATCTCTTTTAAATTTAAATCTTGCTCATAATATAAAGACAGTACTAAGCGTTCCTTTTCAGGTAGGCCTTTAATAATTTCGGTTAAATGATGCTTTAAATCACTTTGCATAACATGAGTATGTGGCTCAGCTAAACTGTAATCGGCTTTAAGCATGTCATCAGTTACTCCTAAATCCTCAAAGCCATATAACTGACTGCCAGCTGCATCTTTTAACATGTCGTAATATTCATCTAAGCTAATATTTAACTCTATAGCTACTTCATTATCTTTTGCCTCTCGCCCTAAACGATTTTCTACCGTTTTAACAGCTAAGGCAATAAGCCTTGCATTACGATAAACTGATCGTGGAACCCAATCATTACGCCGTACTTCATCTAACATATGACCGCGAATACGAATCCCTGCATAAGTTTCAAAAGAGGCGCCTTTTGTAATATCGTAGTGCCTGGCTGCCTCTAAAAGACCCATCATACCAGCTTGGATTAAATCATCTAATTGAATAGAATGTGGCAATTTAGCCTGAAGGTGATGGGCAATACGTTTTACTAATAAGGCATAAGCCTTAACGAAAGTTTCTTGGTTTAATTGAGTAGCCTTGCCGTATGCTGCTAACGCATCCACGACTGTCTCCTTATTATTTTATTTTTATTAACATCCTACCTTTACATAAACTTAAATAATAAATTTTAATGTTCTCTAGACACCAAGCGTTCTAAAAAGAAGCTTGTATTACCTCCTAAGACTTGTTTAAAAGGCCAACTTTCAATAGTAACTGCCATTTGATAAAAAGCTTTAGAAGCATTGGAATTAGGGTATGCAATTAACAATGCTTGTTGTTTTTTCACAGCATCATGCATTTTTTCATCAAATGGAATAGCACCTAAATAATCAAGTCGTACATCTAAAAATTGTTCAGCTACTTGATATAAGCGATTAAAAAGTTCTCGTCCTTCTCGCAAATTACGTACCATATTAGAGGCTATCCGAAAATGGCTCCAATTAAAGCGTTTATTCATAACTTTAATAAAGGCATAGGCATCTGTTAAAGCTGTTGGTTCATCACAAACAATAACGATAACTTCTTGCGAAGAACGAGCAAAACTTAATACTGTATCTGAAATTCCTGCAGCTGTATCAATAATCATATAATCGAAATCATCGGTTAGTTCATTAAAGGCATCAATGATGCCTGCATGCTGTACGGCAGTTAGTTGTGTCATATATTCTGTACCTGATGCAGCAGGGATAACTGAAATATCTTCTGGACCCGTTAAGATAATATCTTTTAAACGACAGCTACCTTGTATTACATGAGATAAATTATATTTTACGGAAAGTCCCAACATAATATCGATATTTGCCAAACCTAAATCAGCGTCAAAAAGAAGAATCTTTTTCTTTTTTTGCGCTAACGCTACTGCTAAATTAACAGATACGCTACTTTTACCAACGCCACCTTTACCAGCAGAAACAGCGATAACTTTTACAGGTTTAAAATTAGATAGGTGATGAAAGCTGATATCATTTTCAACTTCTTGCTTTCTTTTCATGTTATCTCCCTTTAAAACTGTAACGCTAAATATCCCTAAATCTATAAAGAAATTTATGCACTATTCATGCCAATAAAAATAAGTCAATTTAAAGATAGCAACGCTTTATTTAATTTCTTTGAAAATCGTTAGCGCTGACAAATAAATAGTTATTTATACAGAAACTAAAACCTATGTAAGCTTAATAGATTTCTTGCAAAATCGTTATTAACATCAAGTATAGTTTGGAAGAAGTTTAATGACTTAAGCAATTTAAGCGCTTTAATTTACTGTCAATAGCTGTGATACGAATCTTCCATCCTTTTTCAGATTTCTCTAACTCTCCTTGAGCAATCGTTTTTCCATTAACAGATAATTCGAAAGGTTCATCAAAAAATTGTTCTAATTCAATAATGCTACCACTTTTAAGTTTAATAAAATCGACTAGGCTGATTTGAGTACTCCCATATAAAACATTTATCGTAATGGGCAAATTAGCCATCTGTGTAAGCTCTTCTTTTTTATAGTTATTCTTTCCAGAAGAACAATTAACTTTCTGTTTACGTTTTTTCATAATCTAGCTGATCTATCAATCGTAAAGCACGCTTATCAATAAATCGTTCTATAACTGCTGTAAAAATAGGTGTATTTGCTATATCAACAGCTATAGTAGAATTTAAATTTAACGGCAAAAAATCACCAATTTGTAAATTAAGATATTCTTCAAGTGTTATAGTTTTTCTAACTAATGTCGCACTAACTATTAAAGAGGTAGTTGATAGGGCTGGCTCTGTGAAAGAAGTTGATTGCTCTCTTTTTAACAAAGACTTTTTTTTACCTAAGTCAGCCTCTCTATTACTAATTTTTGCAATACCTAATAATGCATCAATCTCTTCTTGCGATAAGATTCCTTTTCTAGCCATATACCTCCTTATAGCCTACCTAACCTTTTTTAAAACAGTTTATTGTTCTTGTAATGCTTGTAGTTTACATTTATCTACGGCCTGATTTGCACATTTAGGAATGCAATCTGTATCAGTTGAAGTTAGACAATTTGCATTTACACAGTCATTTTTATTATTTTGAATACACATATCCATGTTAAACCGTTGAGTGCCTTGTACAATAGTTGGTATATTTGCAGCAAAGGTGGCTAACGGCGAAAAAACTATAAGAGAAAAAACTATTGTATTTAATCCTTTCATAAATACCTCCAAGCTTTTATTTTCTAATTATAGATAATTTATTGGATAAACGTTTTACTTTCATAGGATGAATCGTTTAACCTGCAAAAGTTAAATAATTTATAGCGCTACCCAAAGCTTTAACGTCATTGTAAGCTTAGATGATTCGGTTAGAGACGCTATAGCCTTTACTAGGATGAATAATGCGTAGTAAGAAGATGCGTTTTTCAAATTTTAGTCAAGCAGTAGAAGCAAGTTCAGAATGTTATCGGCCTGAGCAAGAAAATCAACTCTTAGCTCTCTTTCAATCTATGCAAAACAAAAATAAAACCTTGCTTGCTAGAGGCAATGGCTTAAGCTATAGTGACTGCTGCCTTAATCAAGGTGGTATTATTGTCGATACATCACGCTTTAATCATTTTCTAGCTTTTGATGAAGCAACAGGCATCCTTGTTTGCCAGCCAGCCATAACCTTTGCAGAACTTTTATCTTTCCACCCCGATTACATACCACCCGTTATCCCAGGAACATTACATGCAACCTTAGGGGGTAGCATTGCTAATGATGTACATGGTAAAAACAATATTCACTTAGGAACATTAGGTCACCATATTCAATGGCTTGAATTACAAATAGGCACACAAACTATTTGTTGTAGTCTTAAAGAAAACCCTTTACTTTTTCAAGCGACAATTGGCGGATTAGGATTAACAGGAATAATTAAACGCGTAGCTATTAAAATGCTTAAAGCTAATCAAGCTATTAAAGTAGAGAAAAAAAAATATTATCAATGGGATAACTTATTGATTGCTATGGAGCAAGAAGCCGAACAGAATAATTATATGGTTGCTTGGTTAGATTTACTAAATAATAATAAGCGGGCGCTACTGATATTGGGTAATCATCATCTTGAAGCAAAAACTCTTAAGAAAAAATCTATAAATTTTACAATTCCATCCTTACCTTTGCGCTTGATAACTCATTTAGGAATGAAAGTTTATAATCAGTATTACTTTCATCAAGCTAGAGAAGAGATAACTACCCAATCGCTTGCTCAATTTAATAATCCTCTGGATTCTATTAAACATTGGAACCGGCTCTATGGCAAAAATGGTCTTTTGCAATTTCAAAGTGTCTTTAGTTCAGATGAAGCCCCCGAATTATTGCTGAAATTCCAAGAAATCATTAATGCTACTCATGCTGTACCTACCTTAGCTGTATTAAAATATTTTAAAAAACCAGGCAATGGCTTATTATCTTTTGCAAAACCTGGATTTACGATAGCTATTGATTTTATTAATAGCGATAAGGCAAAGTGTGCTATAAAAAAAATGAATCAATTAATAACAGATGTTGAAGGTAGAGTGTATCTTGCAAAGGACTTATTTCTTACTCAAGAACAGTTTCAATTACAATATCCTAATTATCAATCATTTCAAGCTATCTTACGTCAATTTAATCCACACATGAGCTCTAATTTATCGCATCGATTAGGACTTAACTTATGAAACCGGTAACCTGGGTTATTTTAGGCGCTACTTCAATTATTGCTGAGGAGTTTGCTCGTATTGCAGCACAACATAATCATGCATTATGGCTTGTAGGAAGAAATAAAGCACAATTGGAAATTATTTCAGCTGACTTAACGCTTCGCTATCACATTGAGTGTACTTGTACTATTTTCGACTTTAGCCAAGATATAGAAGCGCTTATACAGCTTTTACAAAAGAAAGAAGATTTAGCTTTATTTATCGCTTACAGTGATATGACTGATAATCAATCACTTACATTTCCTGCGATAAAAAAAGTAGTATCTATTAATATTATCAGTATGATGCAATTAATTTATAGCTACTTACAAAAAGAGCAATCAGAACATCGAATAGTTTTTTTAAGCTCTGTCGCCGCCTGTCGCGGTAGAGCAAAAAATAGTTTTTATGGTGCAACCAAAGCAGCTATCGAAGTTTATCTACAAGGATTACAACAAACAACTGATAACAATCGCCATATTACTATCGCGCGTCTTGGTTTTATTGATACAGCTCAAACCTTTGGCAAGCCAGGTATTTTTTATGCTTCATCACCGAAAAAATGTGCAAAAGCCTGTTGGCAAGCGACTTATACTGATAAGTCTTTAATTTATCATCCAAGTTTCTGGCGCTATATTATGTTTGTTATTATGCGCCTACCTTTCTTTATTTATCGTAGGCTTAAATTTTAGCGAAGGCGAGTTATACTTCTCGTCGCCAGACAAAATCAAAAAAGTGTTAAAGACTTTCTGCAAAACGCCAACATCTCAACTCCCATCCTACCTTCCAAAATTCATTTGTTCTATATGCAGAGGCTCATCTCACGCCTCCTTTAAACTATGCCCTATAGCCGTAAGATTAAGGGACCAAGCCATAAGATCGAGGCAGGCAGAGTTACATTTGAGCCCTTTTTGGAAACGCCAAAACCATCCTTGCGGCTCGATGTTGGACATCCTTAGTCCTTCAACGTTCCAAAATGGGCTCAAACGTATCTCTGCTTTGAGCATAAAAAGGTTAAACTGAAATGCAGCTACAAAAATTGCTTAGCCTGATGGATATGCTCTACGTCCCGCGACTCACCTACTCTACTTCTCGCGACTCCCCTATTCTACTTATCCGTTCATCTCAACCTAAGCAAGTAGCCTGAGTGAAACCTGGGTTTCGGCCCGGTAGGCCTACACTCAGGCTACGTTTGCTCTTAAGTACATAAAAACTCATATACCCTACGTCCCGCGACTTGTTCGCGGGATCCAGCGCTCTACTTACTCTGAATTCGGCGGATAAACCGCAGAATGTAGGCGGTTGAAAATGATATAAGGCAAAAGAGCTTATAAATACTTTAATTAACTAAGCAACTCTTGATAGAATTTTTTTATAATTCTTACATGCTCTTGTTCTTGCGTTAGTGCTTTTTGAAATTTCTTAGCAAAATCTGTTTTATTACTAGTTTTAAGTAAGTCTATTAGAAACTCCCAGCCGACATTATCGCCAAGTTCAATAGTTAGTAACGCATTTAAACAGTGCGCCATATTTGTTCTGGGATCTGTTAATACTTGCATGGCTCCTTGCGCAACCACACCAACAACATCTGCACTAGGGGTCATGACAGTTGGGTCAGCGCCTAACTGTTTTAAAACATCAATAAGCATAAACATATGCTCTGCTTCTTCATCTCGAATATGTTTTAATTGCTTGATTAAATTAGTTTTTTTAAAGGCTGATGCTTTGGCAATTGCAGCCTCATATAGTCTTACTCCACCACGCTCATAGGCAAGTCGCTCACCTAGTTTATCAATTAATAATTCAGGTTGATTTCCTAATAATTTATCTAATCCAGTTTTTAAAGCGCCTTTTGCCGTTCCTGGCAGTGGAATAGTACCTAAAGCATTATCTGTTTCAGTCAGATTGGCTCGTGCTTTGGCTAATTGTCCATCATCTCCTCTAATATCAGCCGGATGCTTTTTGACATAATCTAATAAACTTTTGGTATCAATTGGTGACATCTGCGTACCGGTATGATTCATACCCATATTTACTGTTTTAGCCATAAGAACTCCTTAGATATGTTGACGGTTTAATTCAGTTCCAGGCTGCCAATTATAACCAGCCGATACTATCTCAGCAGGAACACCGTCTGCGTTATAATGTTTCCTATAGATTAAAGAATCTGTATTCTCTTTATCTCGTTTAACATAATTGACACCATCTGTACGTAAATTCACTTCTTCAGCTAAAACTTTACGAACAAATTCTCGCTGACTTTTAAATTCAATCATTTTGGGTAATTTATCTTTTAAGATTTCAGCCGGATCACGCTTTTCATATTTTTTTAATAAATCACATGCAATTTGTAGATGAGTGGTTTCATAGTCTAAGAAGCGTTCCCATATTTTTTTTATGCGACTATTTGTTTCTTGTTCAGCGCAAGAAATGTAATTGTAAATTTCAGCTGCTTCATGAAGAATCCATTTTTCTATAAAAGATTCACGCGTATCCATGAGAGACCCATACTGAGTTACATGTTGCTCTTCTACCGAAGCTATTTCGGCGTAAAGCTGGCGAGCAATAGGATCAGCAAACGTTGGACCTATGTTCATATAATAATCATGTGTTTGATACTCAGCAGCAGTAATCATTGTAGCATGAAGCTTAGTGATTAAAGCCGCTTTATCCTTATCATATGATGTACGTAAGTCATTATTGGGTGAACGGTGATGCTCGGTGGTTGGACGTCCAGGTACAATATCCGTATAGCCTTGTAAAATATTGTTAGAATCCTTACCTTCTAATCTATCTAGAAGCGCTGAATAACGATAAAGATGGTCAAAATCTTCCAATAAACCAAAACGATAAGTCTGGGCTTGATAAGGGTCAGGCTCGGTGCGTGCAACAGCTGCAGTCACCTCAATAGCAACCTGCTCATAAGCTATAGTGGTTTCAAGCGGCGAATGATCAGCAGAAAGTAACCAGTTAATCATAGTAGCTTGATGCTGTTCAACACGACGTATTTCTGCAAGTGGTAATTGTAGTTCCTTATGAAAGCGGGCGCCAAAATGTTTAAGGCGTAATGCATCTAATTCTATTCCATTCATTAAAATGATTCTTATTCTGGTAAAAGCATCATCATCAAGTTTACTGATAGGAATACCGCCTAATTCACGCCAAGTAAAATACTGTTTATTAAGAGGAGAAGACTTTTCCTGCAATAAATCTATTAAGTTAATGTCCATAAAAAGCTCCTTTTAAGCTGGACTCTTCCATAGGTTTAAGTTAAATATGACAATATGAGTATTTTTCTTATAAGATATTAAAAAACTGGCTGAGTAAGACTGGGTACTTTTAATTAAAGTATAAATTAATATTAGCCTTATATGTCTTAAATTAGTATAGTATGTTCATTTATAAATTCTATTTATTATTTATTAACTTAACTTAAGCCCTTGATAAATAGCTCAATATAATTGGTGGATTGCATGCAGTATGCTTTAAACGGATTTACAATTCTTTGCAAAAAATTCAATCACTTTTTATGCTTAATAATTATTCTTTTAGCAACACCTGCTGCAGCAATAACTAAAGAGAAAGAAGTAACAGTGACACTTTTTCAGTGGTCATTTGATTCTATTGCTAAAGAATGTCAATCTTTAGGTTCGCTAGGCTATGGTTATGTTGAAATTTCACCGCCACAAGAGCATATTCAAGGTTCTCAGTGGTGGACATCTTATCAGCCTGTTAGCTATCAATTAAGCAGTCGACTAGGCAATGAAGCCTCATTTAAAGCAATGATTAAACAGTGTCATGCGGCTGGCGTTAAAGTGATTGTCGATACTGTTATCAATCACATGTCAATGTTAAATGAAGGTGTGGGGACCGGTGGTACAAAATTTAATAAATATAATTATCCTGGCTATTATCAAATACAAGATTTTCATAGCTGTCATGCTGATATTAAGGATTACACTAACCGCTATGATGTTCAAAACTGTGAGCTAGGTGGCCTTGCTGATTTAGATACCGCAAACCCGTATGTACAAACCAAAATTGCTGAGTATCTAAACAAATTAATTGCATATGGTGCTGATGGTTTTCGTATTGATGCAGCCAAGCACATTGCGGCAGAAGATTTAGAGCAAATTAAATTAAAACTTACCCATCCCGACAAGCATTGGATTCAAGAAGTTATTTATGGTGATGGAGAAGCGATTAGCCCTATTGAATATATTCACCTTGGTCAAGTAGATGAATTTCGTTATGGTCGCGATTTAAAAAGAATGTTTGAGCAAGAAAGATTAAGTTATCTCAGTAACTTTGGTGAAGCGTGGGGTTACTTGCCAAGTGATAAAGCTCGTACATTTACTGATAATTGGGACACTGAACGTAATGGCTCAACATTAAATTATAAAAGTAGCACTAATTATATCCTCGCTAATATATTTATGTTAGCGCATCCCTACGGCTCTCCTAATATTTTCTCAGGTTATGAATTTTCTGATTTTAATAGTGGTCCACCTAATAATGGAAAGGTTATTGAATGCTTTCAAGATGGTTGGACTTGCTTGCATAAAAGACGCCAAATTGCCAATATGGTCGCCTTTCATAATCTTGTCGCTGGCACACCTTTAACCTACTGGTGGTCAAATGATTATCAAGCAATAGCTTTTGGGCGAGGCAGTAAGGGTTATATAGTTATTAATCATGAAGCAACAAGCTTAAAGATGACCTTCCAAACAGCGCTACCTCCTGGAATTTATTGTGATATTTTACATACAACCGTTACAAAAGATAATATTTGTCCTGATTTTCAATATACCATAGACAATAATGGCCGTTTTACAGCTGATATACAGCCAAATGATGCAATAGCTTTACATATTGGCGCAGCGAATTTAAAACAGCCAGCAAAAGAGAATGCGGTTATTTAGCCTATGTCCTAGATTGAATAGGTTAATTCTTTTTTAGCAGCTAAGCTCTCTATAGTTTCTAGTACTTTTTCTAGATCTTTACCAGGATCAACATAACTAAAATTAGGGTGATCAAACTTTTTGATAGTATTTAAAAAAGAAACAATAGAGTCATTATCATTTAAGTTAAGTTTATTTGCTGCATATTTAAATGTATCGATATGATCAGTGCATTTTGAAGTCATGGAAGGCGCAAATAAGATTTTTCCATCTTTTAACCATTCTACCTCATCACTAATAAATAATGATTGAGATTCCGGCATGATATTTTGCAGTTGCGATAAAATATAGTTTAAATGCGAAAAATTTGTATGGGAAACGAGCAGAAATTGCACATTT
Source organism: Legionella sp. D16C41 (assembly GCF_048541585.1). Taxonomy (NCBI): domain Bacteria; kingdom Pseudomonadati; phylum Pseudomonadota; class Gammaproteobacteria; order Legionellales; family Legionellaceae; genus Legionella; species Legionella sp. D16C41. The sequence continues at coordinate 2,453,543 of NZ_CP183303.1, forward strand.
TCATGGGTATCTAAAAATTGTTTAAATTTAGTTATCCGCTCTAAAGAGTTTGTATCAAGCTCACACATAGAGTTAAAAATTTTGTTAAATTCAATAAAAGACATTTCTACCTGAAAATGCTTATTAAATTGGTCACAAAATTGTTTGACTGTTATATCACCCAATCGTAATGGAGTAAGATTACTCGCCATCCATTGCCAAACATCTTCCCCTGAAACTTCTTTCTTTTGCCCTGCAAACCAGTTTTGGAAACCAAGTTTTAAAACATCAAGTTTTGAAGAGACAAATTGTCCTAAGGAGAAAACTGCAATAATCATAAATACAACGGATCATTTTTAAAAGAAAGTAATTATAATATAAGTCACCTTGTTTGTCATAATTTAGAACAATAATAGTTAAACAAGATTTAAACCCTACTCTTTAATTTTAGATTTACTAAATGTTTTCTACATTTTCAGCTTAATATAATTAATCAATTCTACACTTTTTGTAAAACTATTTTTCAATAGGCCTCTAATTAGTATGACTTAATGTCCAAGAAGTAAATATATCATTTTCCACTTTTAGCTTTTCTTCATAATCAAGTGCTTGTTGATAAAGATCGTAAATAATATTGTGTAATGTTTGTGATTGATACCAAGATTTTTTTAGCAATGAAGAGGGGATACCATCGGCTAGAAGATTCTTATAGTTAGCATCACTTATAAATGCATTAATGGTATCAATGGTGAAAGAAAAATTCTTATCAATTGAAGAGTGCCATAGCTTTCCTAAACTCCAATATCTTTTCTCTTGCAAAGTTAATTGCTCTGCTTTTTCTTCAATAAAGCTATTTTCATGATAGGCCTTTAGTAAAGAGGCTTTCAAAATAGAAATAGACCAATCTTGTTCTTGTAAAAAGTTTAATAACTTATTACTTAAATTAAATTTTGTCTTATTAGCATTTTTTTGGCTTTCAGCATAACTAATTAATTTAGATAAATTGAGTTTAGACATAATCAAATACTCCTACCAGCACTGATGTGAGGTGAAAAGTCTATGATTTTAGCAAAACTGTCAAGTTGAACCTACACTAACTTATTATTTAGTAGAGATTATGAATTACTTTAGATAATAACGCTGTGACATTCTAGATAAAGCTAGATTGCTTTATTTAAATTTCAAAGACGCCTATCTTAATTGTTTATATCGAGCAACCTTGCTCTAAATAAAAAAAGAATGTTGACTTTGTATTGGCAACCTACCGTCGTGGTTAGGAATATCTTCTTTAGCACCCGCATCAATTAACTGCTTAATAAGATTGTCATCAATTGCTGTATCATTTTCAGTTAAGTAGTGTAATGCTGTATTGCCTCGCTCATCTTGTACATTTATTAATTTAGTAGTCATCGAACCTAATTCCTTTAAAAGAGCTGGAAGTATTACTCGATTATAACGAGCAGCTAAATGCAAGACAGTTGAATTATTGTCAGTTTTTTGTCCTAATAGTTTTTTATCGGTCATAAATTTTTCAACAATATTATTTGAGCCTTCTATAATGGCCAGATGTAAAATATTTTGGTCGCGCTTATCTAACGCATAGCGAAGATTGGAGTTTATTTTTAGAACGGGGTCAATAAAATCAAAATCATTTAAAGCGACTAAGTCTAAAATTAGAGTCCTTTTTAATTCTGTGTCGGATAAGTTCAATAATTTCTTATCGGTACGTTCTAATAAATACAAAAAAATTTTTTTTCTTTGAGTCAGCGGTTCGGAAAGGTAATTTCTAGTCACCAAATTAAGGGGTAATTTGTTATCTTTATTAATAGCATTAGCATTAGCACCATATTCAAATAAAAATTCTACAGTTTTAAAATGTGCACCGTACACAGCATAGTGAAGCGCTGTATTTAAATTGTTATTAATTAGATTTATATTACAAGAATTAGCTTCTAAAGCAACCTTTAAAAATTGATCTAATCCTAACATAGCCGCTTTATGAAGCACTGTACAGTTTGTAATGCTATCAACCACAGCAGATAAAGAGGAATAATCATTATCTAACTTAATACACCCTTCCACTAAAGCTTTTGTAGCTGCCAATGAATCAAATTCAAAATCACTTTTAATATACTGTCTACACCACCCGGCTATAGCCTCTTGTTGTTCTTGAGTAATTTTTTCAGCTTCATCAATGTTTAGTTGCTCTAATAAAGAGGCCCAGGATTTAACAGGTAAAGTTTTATTCATGGCAATTCTTATCCTATAGTTTAACATTAAAAATTAAGAGGTACTCCAGGCCCGGAAGAGATTTCCTGCTTTGATCCTTCTAAATTCTCTTTAACTGTTGCCTTAGAAGTGGCTGATGTTTCAGAACGCTCTTTTTCTTCTTCAACATTTAAATTAAGATTTTTACATCTTTCTATTACATTTTCTAAGGTTAACCTCGCTTCAGGATCTTTATTAATCATATCGTTAATTAATTGCTTTATTTCTTGTCCGATATCAGTTTGAAAAATAGGGGCTGAAAAATTAAGTTTTACTGTTTCCGCTTTGTCCTCATCCGCAAGTAAGACATCAACTAATTTATTTTTATCTTCCGGATTAAGATTAGCTGCTAAGTCATACAATAAAAGCCCAATTTGATAAACCATAAATTTCTTAGGCTCAATTAATGCTGACTTTTGAATTCTTTGTTCAGGCGCTGAAATATAAGGACTAACTGTAATTAAGTAATTAGGTACCATACCCTCTTCTATTAAAGCCAACGATTTTAAATCAGCTGTAACTACACTACCGTCTTCGCGAATTAGAAAATTCTCAGCTTTAATATCCATGTAAGCAATTTTACTTTGGGTGAAAGCTAAAGCCATTGACGCTATTTGTTTAGTTATTACAAGAATTTCATAAGAAACAAATTCTAAACTTTCTTTATCAATATCCTTACGATATTGCATAATATTTCCGCAAGGGAAAAATTCTGATAATGCGAAATTTATAGGCCTAGCATTCTCAGGATTATCATCGGGACGATATATCCAGTGTGGATAATAAAGACTGTCTTCTGCAATAAATTGTTTGGCAAGATCATTGTTTTTAACTATATCTACTAGTAAATACTCTGTGTTAGGGGCATCAGCTTTTTCTATTCGCACTACATAGCGTTCTCCCTCCATATTTGACGCAGACCAATTTTGATTATTATTCCCACCCAGAAAATGAAGATTAAATCCATTATGATTGTAGTCTGGATGGGGAGTATCAGGAGGTAAATATAGATGTTTTAATACTTCATTAAACTCTTCTGGCTTATCTCTAGACGGGGAGATAAATGGTTCTGGAATTTTCTCACTAATTAAATCTAAATCATCAATACTCATTTTAGAATTTAGTCTACTTAATGAAGCATCTATTTGACAAAGAAGTTTATAAAATCGTTTAGTCATCTTATCTTTATGAGCTAAAGCCTCATTATTTAAAGTAACAAGAACCTGATCTTCTAATTGCAAGAGTAGCTGCCTTAAGTTGAAATTTAATTCACTATTTAAGTAGCTTTCTTTAGCAGCATTTGCTTTAGCTTGATTAACTTTTTTAAGTGAGTCGTCAACTTGCTCATATTGTGCGGAACGATCACGAAATAACATAGATGTAGTTTTTTGTTTCCAATTTCTAACCATAGGAGGAGATGAAATTTCATTAAATAAATTTTTTGATTCAATAATTGCTGTTATTTCTTTAATTTCCTTAGTTAATAAATCTCGGTTTTGTCCCCACCATATATAAAAATTTCGACAGTCTTCATTGTCAACTACAGGATTTTTTTCATAATCATTAGTAATTTCTTTTGCTTGTCTTTCTATTCGTTTTAATAACGTTAGAAGATAAATTGGGCCATTAATTTTTTTACGATCTTTGGTTTTCTCATTTGTCTCGTTAGCAGCATTATTATATTCTGCTATTAACTTATTCAATTGCCTTAAAGAAGGTATACTATCAGCTAATATTTTGATTTCTTGCATATAAACCTTAAAACTTAAATAAAGCTTGTAGAATATTTGTTCTATTTTAGCACAATAAGGTTTAATTTAGAATAAAGAGTACATATTTATTACAAAAAATATCTTTAAAAACTAATTAAATTAAGAGATTAAAGCAGGAAGATTAAACAATAGGCTTACTGCGTTGACTTAATATTTGATGATCAAAAAATAATTTTTTATCATAGAAGCCACTAAATACTATGCACTATAGACCTATTAATACTTCTTACAGCTGCTTTTTTTAACTTATATAAAATAGATTAAGGCGTAAGCTTTAAGCTAGGGTGTGCGTGCATAACAGGTGGTTGAAAACATTCTTCTTGTGCTAAACGCAAGGCATAGGCATGATCATCTGCAATCTGTTTTTGCTCGTTAGGTGGAAGCTTGCTAATACGTTCCTTCTCTCGTTCAAAGTCCTGTTGTCTTTCTGCTACAGTAGGCGCTTCATTAATTGCTGCCTCAATTGCTTCTTGCCGTGCTCTAATATCGGCTTGATAATTATTGCTAAAAATACTTAAGTCTACTAGTGAGCTCTCCACTGTCTCCATAACAGGGGCTTTATCTGCATTAATAATATCTAAATTAAAAAGCGCTTGTGCATAGGCATTATATAAACAATTTCCGTCTCCTTTTGTCTCCGAATCAAAATACCAGTGTGTATTGTCGCTATTGTATAGATGTGCCGTTTTAGCCTGAGCAGCATCTGAACGGTATAGACAAATAGGATTTTGAGGTACGCCTCGTTTTACCGGTGTAACAACTAAGTGAACCTTATACTTTTCGGCCAAAGCTACTGCTTCTATATAAGTTCCCCAAGCAGCATTTTTTTCTTGTTTTTCTAGAAACCACTTATAACTGCCAGCCCCTATAGCCTGATACTCCCCGCGAAAGCTACTGGCTACAATTTCCGGGCTTTTGGCAAGGTGCTCCATAGCCTCTTTGCGCAGCTTAGACCTAAATAAATTCTGAATGACAACTTGTAATGAGGGCATGACACACCTTTAGATAACTATTTTCGAACAGCTTATTTTATCATATTTAAATCAATATGCATAATAATTATATAATTAAGCTTATTTTAAGCAAAACTAAAAATCATACAAAATAGGCAACATTAAATATTAATTATTTTTAATTTTTTTTCTTTAAAATTAACTACTTGATTAAATTTTTATCATTCAAACACTATTATTTTGCTTATTAAAAACAGAATAAATTCTATCAATTAGATCAAATAATCAACTTTTTTGCTATCTAACAAGATCATTAGCTCATAAAATAGGCCAATTTAAGCATGAAAAAATCTACAACAAATGCTCTTGACATGCCCATTAAAAACCTTAAAATCCGCCACTCTGTATTTTATTTAAAAATAAAGTTTAAATTTTTGTAACTTTGATTATGATAATTAAACTGAATTTACTCTTGCCAAGCTTAATAGAAAAGGAAGCTATCACACGCGTGGCTCTTAAATTAACTCTGAGAAGAAAAAATTATGAAATTATCAGAAGATGGGAAAATACTGCTAGCAGTTTCTAACGAAGATATTAATTCAGATGGCAGTTTTACCTTTCCTGAAAGCGTTATAGCTATTGGCTATGCTGCATTTGAAGAATGTACTGATTTGCGCACACTTATTATCCCTCGACGAGTTACATCTATTGATGCGTGGGCATTTTGGAATTGTACAAACTTACAAAATCTCGTTCTCCATGAGGGAATTACCTCTATTAATAATTGTACCTTTCATAGCTGTATTAGCTTAGAAAATCTCATTATACTTGGACCAGTCAAGGCTATTAATGAGGGCGCTTTTTATAATTGCACTAAGCTTAAAAGCATAATTCTCCCTAAAGAACTTACCCATCTTGGTAAATCTGCATTTGATACCTGTAAAGACTTAGAAGCTATCTATATTCCCCAAACTATTATTGCCATCGGTCATTGGGCTTTTGAAGATTGTCCAAAGTTAAAAGCTATTTTTACAGATGACAATGATAAAGCACTAGCACAAGTTAAAAAATTACTACCTATTAAATTAGCGTTCAAAGTAGTTTCAATAGCGCAGGCAGATAAAACTTTTCGCGCTCTTTATGAATCACAATTAACTAAAACAGTACAGACACCGAAGCTCAATTCAGAGCCAGGCTTTTTAAGCTTTTTTAATGACAATAAAAACTCTGCCATTCCTCATGAATCTAATAAAGAATCGGCAAACTCGTTAGACAAGCAAAATAATGAAATTACACTGCCTTAAAGCACAATATTTTTTCTGCACTGAAAAAATAATTGATACGTGGTGGAAGCTAGCTTAGCTTCCACCATACTACTATATAAAAACTATCAAAAATCCATAACCTTAATAAATTGAAAACAGAAAGACAAATGACAGCAAATAACTTTTATTTTCAGCTAATACGCTTAATTAACAAGCATTAACTATTAATTAAAGTTAAAATAGTAAGTCGTTTTTAAATATAGAAATTTAAAGCAATGAATCAGGTCTTAATTATTACAGGTGGAAGTAAAGGTATTGGTTATGCAACGGGGCTTCATTTTGCGCATAAAAATTGGCAGGTTATTAATATTTCGCGAAATTCAGCTTCATTAGAAAATAGCATTAATATTAATCTAGATTTAGCAGAGTCTAATTTTGAGCATCAGTTAAGAGAAAAATTAAAACCAATTTTGCAGCAAAAAACTACTATTTGCTTAGTTCATAATGCAGCCTATCATCTTAATGATACAGTCATGAATCAAAAACCTTCGCAGTTGCTAAAAGCACTTAATGTTTCTATTGTATCACCGTCAATCATTAACCAAATTTTGATTCCCTTTATGCAAGAGGGATCAAGCATTATTTATATTGGTTCAACGCTCTCAGAAAAAGCCGTACCTAATGCTGCAAGCTATACCACTATTAAGCATGCAACCGTTGGTTTAATGCGTGCTACTTGTCAAGACTTAGCTAAGAAAAAAATTCATACAGCATGTATCTGCCCTGGGTTTACAAACACTGCTATGTTACAACAACATTTAGGCCATGACTTAAATCTAATTAACTTAGCAAAACAAAAGGTCAGTTTTGAGCGGTTTATTGAACCCAATGAAATTGCCGAACTAATCTATTTTTCTGCCATAAATCCTATGATTAATGGTTCAGTTATCCACGCGAATCTAGGACAATTAGAGACTTAAAATATAAAGTTAGCCTTAATAAAGCATTACATTAAGGCTAGCTAATTTTTGTAAATTAAGCCTTTTTATATTCTTAACTAAATGTATAGTGATTACTGTTCTCTTTTTCAGGATATTCAATAGATTTTGACCTTTTTTGAACGCTGGTGTTAGAGCTTGCAATTATCTTTTTTAAATTTACTTCATAAGTTGCAAGTTCGTTTTCATTATGAGGTAATGGTTCGTGGAGAATAGTGTTCTTTGCGTTTTGATAATTGGGATTTTTATTAAGTAGAAAGCGGTTCATACGTTTAAAAACCTTATCCTTAAGTTTAGGACAATCTTTTTCTAAACTTGGATCGGCATCATTTTCTACACTAACCTTAGCAATTTGACTGAGATTACAGTGAAAAAATCGAAAGAGTGGATTTCTAGATGGAGCATTAATAATATCATTTAGTTGCACTTTACGCAGATGAAAAACCTCTTGGGCTAGCTCAATGCCAAGCGCTTTATTTCGTAAATCTTTAGGTAGTAAAGCGGTAATTCGTGCTATTTGATCCTGCTCTCTACTATTAATAATGATAACTTCTAAGCTTTTACAATTTGTAAAAGCATTATCACTAATCTTGGTAATACTAGTCGGAAGAGTTAGCGTTCGTAAGTTGCGGCAACCACTAAAGCCCCAAAGACCAATTTTGGTCACACCATGAGGAATGATCAGTGTTTCTAAATGAGTGCAACCGACATACATACCATTACCAATGGTATCAATATTTGCTGGAATATCAAAAGTACCGTTTGGCTTAATATCACTATTAAAAAACCTGATAAGAACCTTCCCATCTTTACTTAAAAGCATTATTTTTTTTCCTTGTTACTAGCGATTTAATAAACTCATTTATCGCCTTATTTTTATTAACAATGTTTAGCCGACTTAAAAGCCATCGTAACGTTGATAAGCTATCGACTTTCTTAAAAACTGCCTTTGTTAGCCAAACTCAAAAGAAAAAAGCACTTTGAAAATACTCATTTACTCTATTGTAAACTGCACTTTCTTAGCGCTTTTTTTAATTGATCGTTCTCGGCATTAACGATTTCCAAAAATCTAATGTGGAATTAAGTATTCACTGCAATGATATTTATTTTTTATTTACTTTATAGCGTATTAATTATATCTAATTTTTTCTATTAACTTATTATCAATAAACTCAACTTTATTATTTATCCTTAAAATAATACCTCTATCTAATAAATAGATAAAATACGCCGGTTGCCATACTTTATTCATATATATAGATATAGGCCTTTTCTCATAAAAATTGGCATCAAGGCCGTCTGTAAATCCTTTTACAAAATAAATTAAGGAAAAGATAAATAAAAAAAGGATATGTAACATAATACTGCCATATTTATCTATAAATTTTTTATTATTCGCAAGCAATGCCCATAAAAATATAATAAGGCCAATTAATGCATAGTAGAGAAAAATTAATAATAATGAACGATTAGAAGTAAAGTAATATATTACAAATCCAATGATTACTAATAAAGAAGATAGGATAAAAAACCCAAGTTCTTTACTAAAATTTGAATACTGTTTTTTTTCTTGCGTACTATTAGTTCCAGTATTCCAAAAATAAATTACCTCAAAAAAGAAATAGCCTATTATTACGGGCATAAACTCTCCAATTATATCCGGAGAGAATTTCATCAAGGCCCCTATTATATCTAAAAAGGAAGTAGGCAATATATCAAGCGAAATGCCTGTAGCTTTAAGAAAGCCTGCCATGTATAAAATAGATGTTAAAACAACTAAGCTAAATACCAAAGATATTATACTTCCTATGGATTCGAGAAAAAACTTGTTTAAATTGTTTTCAAGAATTAAGTTTTTTAGCTTATTTGTCAATTTAATTACTCATTAATTTAAACGCTTTTGTATTTCCATATAGCGAAGCTAAATTGCTTTGTAATTTTTAATAATTTAAGTATACAAAAGAATTATAATTAAGTAGGTTTTGATGAATCAGCGCACAATCAAGTTTTGTTCACTATCTCATAACATCATGCGTTAATTGATAAGCAAACTCTAATTTTTGTTTATCAGGGTATACTGTTGTCACCGGTTTAAAAAAGGTATGGCCATGACCTGCCTGACTTAATATTATGTTAGTGAGGTCTTTGGGCAAGTTTTGGTTTAACCAATGATCGGCAACACTGGTAGTAAAACGTTCAGCAGTTAGCGCTTTCTTTTGCTCTGCTGATAATAATGCGTAGAGATCAGTGGCATGTGTTTTATCTGCACATAGCAAATAATTAGCTACATGATAATGATTGTTGGCGATTGCTTCCCGGAAGGCAAAGTAGTTTTCTGCTTTTATCATCTCCGATAATAGTTCAGGAGCCTGTGAAGCTAAATATTGGACTATATCTAGATGACCCTGACTAGCTGCTGCGCGAAAAGCCTCATAGCTTAATGCTTTTATCATCTCAGGCAAAAGTTTAGGTGCTTGGGTAGCTAAGCATTGGATTACTTCTAAATACCCTTGGCTAGCGGCTACTCGAAACGCAAAACAGTTCGCTGCTTCCAACATGCTTTGAAAATATTGCTTAGATATCGTTGCGCTTAAATAGTTTAATCCGTCTTTATGATTGATAAGGCTTAGAAACTGTACTAGGTTACATGTATTTAAGGAATATTTTTCCGTAACTTGTAAGCTGAAAAAGGTTATATAATTTATCCTATACAATAAAGTTAATAATTCCATCTTACTTACGCGATTATTAGCTAGAAAGGATTCAACTAAAGGATATTTTTTAATTTCATCTGTTAAGTTAATCATAAGGTTCAAATTAAATCATTAGGTCCATTATATTAACAGGTGATAAAAATTTGTAAATAATATTCAGGTGACCTGAACCTACTGCAATAAAACAAAGTAATTCACTTATCTTTGATAAAGCATCGCATAAGCAAAGGGTTTATCTACCTTTTACTATGGAGATAAAATCCTATCATGAGGTCTAAAAAAGTACCACTTAGGTTTAATTTCCATAATTATTAACTGATTTAAGTTTTACTCTGTTTAAATCATTGCTCTTTACTATAAATACCCTACTTTCTAAGTACAAGTTGAAAAAGGTATCTCTAAATTCCAAAAGAGGGGTTAAATTTATAAAAAAATTAGGCTCAATTTCTTGCTTAATATTCCTTACGAGGTGTTTTAAAACTTATTTACCTTTTTTTTATTATGTGTATTATGCCAATCATTATGTATTTTTTTTAACAATAAGGTAGGTTTATGGGACATCTTGTAAATAATGCATTACGCACTAAAAATATGGTAGAGTTATTGCAAGCTATGAGTCTTGATTTAACTAATAATGAAGTTGTTTGCAAAGATGAGCGTATCATTTTTGCTTCAAAAAACATCCAAGAAAGTGAAAAGCTTGCGGCGAATTTGCAAGCTCTCTTACACAAAAATTCTATAAAACCTGCTATCAAGCGAGCAAGTATTGCTGAGCTAATCGCTAATGAGATTTCTCAGGCAACCTGCTCTGACGATGCCATGGTCGAAACACACAAAAAATCCTGCTTAGCTGTTTTAAGTGTTTTACAAATATCTGGCCTTGAATACACACTTGACGAAGAACAGGAAGCCTTAAATATCCCACTTCCATCTGCTGCTTATGCGCCACTATTTAATTCTTTAAATTATAAGTATATGAGTATTGAAGGTGAAAAGTTAAAATTCAACATAAAGGAATTTCTAAAAGACTATAAACAAGAACTTATTTTAATTGATGGGAAAACACCGTTACTCTTTGCTCACTCAGACTCTTTTGAAAATAAAAAAGTCTTTTATGCACAGAAAAAAATAAGTGAAGATAAACTTAAAGTGACACCTTACTTTTTTGTTCCTAATGCACTCACCCCACCTACTTATCATTTTGTTTTAGATACAAGCTCGAGTATGAATAGAGAACGTTTGGCTAAGTTAAAAAAGAGTGTGATTGAATTTGCCGATGCTTTATTTCAATTTCAACCCGATGCAGCCATTAACATTACTGAGTTTAACAACGAGACAAAAAAAATAGGAATGGGTAGTTATAAGAAGGCAGATTTTTCCCAACTCTCTGAAGATATTAATAATTTAATTGCTACTGGCACAACTAGATTGTTTGGAACAGTCGCCGATCAGTTAATTGCCTTGTCTCAATCAACACAACATAATAATGTCTTATTATTTACTGATGGTGAAAATACGGTAGGAACTGAGAATGATGAAGTAAAAGCGCTGGAAAAAACACTGTCAGCTATAGAAAAAAGCTCCTCTTTAATTCCTGTGCGCAATAAATTTTTCATTTTAAGCTATGGTACAACGCAGCCAGATATTTTGCATAAAGTCGCTGAAAAATTTGCCTCTGCTATCCTCTATACAGATACAATCGACTTTACAGAAGCATTATCTCAGAAAGGTAAATTGCAGGAATGGGCAGCAGCGCGCGATTTATTTACCTGCCGTCTTGAAGTTCTATATAGCTCTAATCTGGCTCCTAGTTCAGAAGAGTATCTTCGTTCTTACGATATGTCGGGACAATTTGTTGCATTAAAGCCAGGTCAATATAAAAATAATGAAACCCTGCATTTAACTATTACCGATAGTAAAGGCAATACGTTGCTTGATGATAAAAAATCTTTTGCAGAAAATAAAATAATAAGCTCTTTATCACCTGGTAGCGCAAAAGCAGCAAGTCAGCTTGGTGTATTCGCGTTACCAGAAGACTCTAGTAAAAAAGACAACCAAACTTCTATGCCCACTGCTACTTTCCAGTAAGTTGTGATTTAAATCCGCTAATAAGGTAGGTTAAAGACCTAGCGGTATAATCCATAATTAATGCAAATGGATTTGCTAATAGTTTGCTATTTGCTCAAAACCATTTTGTCTACAAGCTAAGCACTTCATAAATCAATCTAGCCCTGCAGCAATATAAAAGCAGAGCAATATTTATCAAATTTTAAAGAGTAGAATTACAGACAAAATAGTTAGTTCTAAAAATTTTAAGTTTATTAAGTTAAGTTATTAAAAATAAAATAAAAATTTATGTTCCATTACTTACAAAAGTATAAAAAATAAACATAATGTTTAAAACTGCATTATAATAAACGTTATGATAAGACGTTATATCCTAGCAGTAATTCTTATTTTTTTATCTAAAGTAACAACCTCTACTGCTCCAAAACTTGAAGAATATGCTCCGCCATCACTGGCAGATCATGTACATTTGTCTCTCTCTAAGGATCCAATAGATGGGGGCTGGCTTCCTGATTTGCTAGGTTTGCCAAATGATGAACAACTTGCCACATCAATTAAGCAGGCGAATGATGTAGTAAGAGAAGAACAAGATAAACAATGCTCAGCCATAGATTCTAACCTTAGGTTATTAATTTTTCAGCATTTTATTATTCAGCAATACATAGCCAATGCACAAAATATTTATTTTGATGAACACATTGCGCAACAATGGGCACATGTATTGGCAATGATTGTTAAAGAAAGTAGTGGTGATTCAACGAGTATTACTGATATGAAAGGTCACTCACTTTCCACTTATAATTCTGAAACTAATTTAGAGCACTGGCGAAAAATCTTAACCCTTACGAAACAAAAGTATATTCATTTTACCTACCAAACTAACTTTGGTTTGGCTCAAACTTCGGCAGACAGATTATTTAATGCATTTCGCTTAGCCCAAAATGAATTCTATGATACTGCTTTACTAGAGGGTAAAGAAGGTGCCGCAACTCCAAGGAAGGTAAAATTAAACACTGCTATTGCAATCCGTAGGTTAATTTGGTTCTACCAAGATTTTGCTCAGGGTAGAATTTCCCAAATAGATAGGCGACTTCATCAAAGTGAAATTAATAGTCCTGAATTTTTCTTTCAATATGAGAAAGGTTTAGAAAAGGCGGTTATATATTGTGGTACGCGCTTTATGTTTCTAGAGAGTCAATTAAAAAAAGGTTTATTGAAAGATGCTGTTTCTTCTATTGCCTATTGTAAGCTGGGAAATTCAAGTAGAGGCTATGGTCTTCATGAAATGGATCAACAGTGTTTTGCCCAATGGGTAACTTTATGCCCCGCTTTAAACATTGATATTGCTATTCTTACACCACTTAACTATTTTGCTACACGAGGCGAAAAGCCAGTCTGCACAGAAACCTTTAAAAAGTTAATTAATAAAAAAAGCTCTGGCGATAAACAATCGTCTTAATATTCTAGCTAGGCTAGTTAAACTTCAGTTTTAGGGATAAAATGACCTCGCTGTTCATTTATATTTTCCATCTTTTTGCTGTATCCAGCTGAAAAATAAACAACAGTACCATCCCATTTTTTATTAAAAATGTGAGATTATCATCTAACAAAAATTTGCTTGCTTTAAACTGAGATCTATGCGAGCTATATCATTCATGTATATCTTACATTGGCACTACTCTCATTATCATTTTCAATTAAGCTAGTTAATTTTTTAATGACAAAATTAAAATTTGTTTCAATTGATTTCTGCTCCTTAAAAAAAGTATTTGATTGGCGATAATAACTAGGCACATGGGCTAGATTAATCCCGCTAGCTGCAAATAATACAAAAGCAATATTCAAGCAATTGATTAGTGCATCACTAGGTAACCCTACTTCATTAAGAAAGTTTTCATCATTGCTATAATATAGTAGAGGAGAATAGGCAATGACTCCGGAAACTAGAATTGCAAAGATATAAATAATTGACGTTTGCTCAATTGCTTTTTCTAAATCAAAACTAAAGGGTAATTGTGTTTTTGCCTCATTAACAAGCTTATCTCGTTGTTGTTTAAACCAATCTAAATCAAATAGCTGATGTATAACATTATCTTCTTTATTAAATTGCTCTAAGAGACACATTAATAAATGTACGCGAAATAAAAGTGAAGCCTCTTTTTTTTCAATTGCTGTTAATCTAATTCCTCTTAAGCAGACTGCAGGGTTACAATGTTGTCGATAAATTATATTTCCAAGGCTTCTAAGTTCATCTGAACTTAATTCCTGGTCATCAAGTAATTTTTTTAGGGCAGTATTAAATACTACTTGTTCTTTTCCTTCGCCTAAATTTGATTCAAATTCAATCTCAACGATATTCTTTATAAGAGCTCTCTGCATTTGATTTAACATAGGGTATTTAACATAACAAAAATAATTGTTATCAATAATAATTCATTTTAGATTTCTCTTAAAACAAATCTTAAATAATTGTCTTTTAGCCAAGGTATTACTGCTTTATAGATTCAAATTCACTTAAGTTTGATAAATAGCTGACTTTAATGAATACTATGGAGATGGAAGCGCTTAGTTTAAAACAATAATAGATAAGTTAACTTATTATGGCAAAGATATTGCAAAATAGTACTCCTTGGAAAGCAAGAGCTAGCAGTAATTTAAGACAGCTCATTGCAAAAGTGCTTCACTTTTTTCTTAAGCTTTTGGTACCTAAGCTTCGGTATTATCCTGAACATTCAACTTTAATTTCCAATGCTACTTACAGCCCCTGGCATATTGATAAGCAATTTCTTAAAGTCATGCAAGCTGTGAAATCCTACACCTTATTAGATAATATGCGATTATACGAAATTTGGCAGCTTGCCAATCAAGTGACTAATCTTCCGGGACATGCTATCGAAGTCGGCTCTTGGCAGGGTGGATCAGGATGCTTAATTGCTTCTAGTTTGGCGCAAAATAATAAAGAAACAAAGGTATTTCTATGTGATACTTTTAGTGGCGTCGTTAAAGCAAGTTCGCGTGATCTTTTTTATCGTGGCGGGGAATTGGCAAGCAATGAGCAGGTAGTTGCAGAGTTAGTGAAACGCATGCAATTACAAAATGTGACTATTCTTCCGGGAATTTTTCCAGAAGAAACAGGCGCTGAACTTGAAAAGTATTTATTTAAATTTGCCCATATTGATGTTGACGTTTACCAAAGTGCACGTGATGCCTTTGAGTGGCTTTTTCCTAGATTGACTCAGGGCGCTATTGTTGTATTTGATGATTATGGTTTTTTCTCAACTAACGGAATACGTGAATATGTTGATGAATTACAAGGCAGAACAGATCTAATAATTATCAGAAACCTCAATGGCCAAGCGGTCGTTATTAAACGGTAAAAGTTCACAGCGTCAACTTAAGTACAGCTCTATCATTTTCGCGTAGCCTAGAAGCTAGTTTTAAGTAGTCCTGTGCGAGTATTAAGATAGATTTCCGCCTGCGAGGAAATGACAGAATCTTTAAGCTAACACTATTAAGGAACGCTTAAATCAAATGATAATAGCAGTCAGCATAGCTACAGCCTTTAAATTAAATCAAACAAAATTTCTGGCGATTCATCAAATATATTTAAATTTTTCTCTCACAAATCGCCAAAACCAAGTCAATAGCAAAATAATAATCGCGAGCTTGACTTTTTAACTCTAAATCATTAATCCAGGCGTGTAAGAGCTGCGGGTCAAAAACACCTTTGCCAATATCAATTAACATATTAGCCATCAAAAATCCATAACAATCTGCCTGAAAACTACGCTCTACAATGCGCCATGTTTTACAATTGAATTGCTTATTAAAAAAGCTTGCTGCCATAAGCCCAGGAATTTTCCGGCCCATCTGCCCATCACAGTTTTCTTGCCATGATTGTTGTGTATCGGCGAAATAATGGATCAGGTCACGTGTTAATTCTTTATATTGGCTATTATAAATTGCTGAATCAAAATCATGATGAGAAAGAAGAAGAATGCCATGAGGTTTTAAAAGCGTAAAACAATTATTAATAAATTCTAATTTATCGCTTACGCATTCTAAAACATTATGACAAATTATTTTATCAAAACTATTTCCCTGCAGCTCTGCAGGGCTTGTACAAACTTCGGTAACTAAAATGCCATCAGCAACATACTTAGAAAAGTCAGTTTGAATTTTTTTAATAGTCTCTTTGTTTGAATCGACGGCAAAAATTTTTTTGGGTCGATTGGATTCTAAAAGTAATAATTCTATAAAATCTCCCCTACCACATCCATAATCAAGAATTTTTGTATCAGAAATATTACCCAATTCAGCTATCAATTTTTTTTTATGAGAAAGTACTTTCTCCATACCTAAACTCTATTCATCATTAAATAATGTTGAATACGTTGACAATAATGAACTAAATTATCTTGCGTTTCTAACGCTCTTTTTAAAGGATTTTCTAATGGCGTTAATAGGATGGTTTGCATAAATGCGTATACTGTAGCATTGATTGCTTTAAATGCATGACCTAAACAATAATCCTTATTTCCTAACCAAGCAGCTATTGCTTCAATATCTTTAATACCTAACGCGTAAACTTCTTCTTTACTATGTCTAGCAATGCCTTGCATAAAAGCCTGTTTAGTTAATTGTTTTCTTATCCAGGATAATGCTAAGGAAGCTAAAGGTTTAGGAAAAAATTGGGCAAAATCTGTATTAATTTTTTTAACTCCAGCTTTATCAACCCATCTTGAATAAAGAATTATAAAATATAGATGCTCTTCAATCATACGCTGCATTGCCAGCGCAGTTGGTTCAGAAGTTGCCATTGAAAGACTGTAATGCTTGTTAAGATAATCAACAATAAAAGAAGAATCTGCAATAAGTTGGCCTTTATCTTCTAATACTGGAAATTTACCTTTTGGGCCACGTCCCGGATTATTTTGAATAACAATTTTATATGGTAGAGAAGCCATTTGTAGATAAGTTTCAACTTTAATACAAAAAGGGGATAAACTTGATAAACCCCAAATACTTGGATACTGATGTAAGATTAACATTCCTCTTCCCTGTTTAAACTAGAGTGGATTTTAAAGTTTCGTGGCCATAAATTCATGTGCAAGATTCTTAAAAATAAAGAATGTATAGTCATACTTCTAGTTGCCATGCTTAACCCTAACGTGAGCAATTTATTAATACAATAAATAATAGGCATTTTATTTCTCTGCCAACGCAGATCTTCGCTAATGGCTAACCACCAAGCCAATCTACTTTTGTGCTCAATTTGCTTTTGCTGTCTTAAATAAGGTTTATTTAAGCTCTTATCGATAGTAAAAATTTGCTTTAATGCTATTGTCATACCTTGCCCATAAACTGGATTTAAGTAACAGACGGCATCGCCAATGACTAAAAGATTAGCTAATTTCAACTGGCTAAAATATTTTTTTTCATTACTTAATTTTCTAAAAATATAAAATTTCGTTACATCTACCTTTTGGCTAATTACATTGGATAATGACATGCTTTTTATTAAAGCTAATAAGTTGTCTATCGTTTTGATATGGTTAAAGGTATCTTTAACCGTTGCAATAAAAGTCAAAATATAATGATCATTTTCAATAGGTGAAATAACAATCCCTAACGGTTGCTTCTTTTTATCAGCTTGCAGATAAAACTGCTTACAATTAGGTAAATTAATATATGATTTAGGTAGTTTAATAGATAAGTACTGCATCGTATTTTCCACCTTTTTCTTTTTGACTTGGAATAAACTCTCGCTTAGTAAGGTTGCTAAGTTTGACCCACGTCCTCGGCATTCAATAAATAAATCTGCATCTAATTGATAAATTTTTTGCTTTGCCAGATATTTAACAGCTACAATTTTTTTTTTAGCACAAATAAGACGGGTCACTTTACCTTTAATAAATACAACTTTTCTGTTTGAATGGATTATTCGATAATAAATAATTTCATCAAGCAAGCGGCGGCTAAACAGCAAAGTTTTAATTGGTGATGAATAACGAGGATATAAACCATAAGGTCCTTGCCAATACGTATCATTTGCCCAATCAACAAGAGTTGCGCCTGCAGTAAGTAATTCTTTTAAAATACCTGGAAATAAGCTTTCTAATAGCCTCTGCCCTTCTAGTAGTAGCACATGCAAATGATTAGCTTGAGGAATACCGCGTCTTTTATTATTGTCTAACCAATATTGATCAATAATAAAAATTTGTGCTTTACTATTAGCCAATCTTTGTGCTACACAAAGACCAGCAAAACCACCGCCTAAAATAGCTACGCGCCTCATTAGATTAGTCCTTGCATAGCGTGATGAAGTGATTGTAAATATTCTAAGCCTTTAATATATTCTAAAGTAGAAAAAGTGTTTGCTTTAAAAAAAACAAGCTGCTTAAGAATGTTTGCGCGCTCATTAGTTAATTTCTCTTTAGCATAGGCGTAACTTTCGATAAGGGAGGAGTTATTGCTTTGCTTGGAAGCAATAAGTATTACTTCATTACTGTAATCGTTTTCTGCTAGCTCTCTTTCAAGCGTGGTTAAGGTGTTACAAATATTACTAAACCGCTGCGCAAACTAGAAAAATTCTCGCATTAAGCCAAGTTCTTTCATATCTAAATAAGCTACAGCCATTAAGTCCATCATCCCGGCAATAATAATGCCCATGTTATGTGGCAGATAACATAGATATTCCACTTCATTCGCCATTAAAGGAACATGCCTTATTAATTGAGCGTATTTAAGTCCATTAAAAAATTGCTCAACATCAAAATAGAATAATGGCTTAAGAAGAATAAAATTAGGTAAAGAGCGCAAAAAAGCGATAATCTGGGTAAATATATTTTCAGCAAAAGCAAGTACTGTTAGTTCAAATTCAGTTAAATTGCTCTTATCTATAGTGGGACTAGTTAAAGGAAGTTTTACTAGTTCGTTTATTAACTTTGGATTGACATAATTTGGATTATCGACAAAATCATCATAAAGAGTAATAAAAATACCTAGCAAAATTTTAATATTAATTAAATCCTGCCAATAGGCTGGCAAAACGGTATCTAAAGTGACCTTAGTATATCCTTTAGGTAAAAACTCCGTAAATAAAACCTTGTTTCGTTTAAATCCTAAACTATAGTATTGATTAATTACAGACTCTACAATTTTCCAAGTTGCTTTCATCGTTTGTTAATTACCAGTTTAATTGTCGATTTAGGATGTTGCGTTATCATAGCTTGTGTTTTTAAAGAATCACATTCAGTTAATTCAAATTGGAAATCAAAAATAAGTTTTGCTATTAAATACACTGCTTCAATCATTGTTAATTGATAGCCGCTACAAATTCGTTTTCCCATACCAAAAGGAATATAAACATACTTATGATCAATTGAGTGCGTGATAAAGCGCTCTGGGTAAAACATATTAGGGCGTGACCAATAATCTGGATGTCGATGTAAATCTCTAATATTAATTAAGATGATATTACCCGGTTTCAAGTTGTGCCCATTTAAACGAGTAGATTTTTTAACTTCACGAGCTAAGATCCAAGCCGGTGGATAAAGCCTTAAACTTTCTTGATAAACAGCTTGGGTATATTTTAAGGATTTTAATGATCCTAATGTAATTAAAGGATTCCCAGTTAAAACTTGTTTTACTTCTTGATAAACTTTAGCTTGTACCTCTTGATGTTTACTTAAAAGATAAAACGTAAAAGCTAAAGAAGCTGCTGTTGTTTCAAAACCAGCAAATAAAAAGGTAGTTAATTGATCAAGCAATAAGCTCTTTGAATTTAATTTAGTTAAAGACGTATAGAAGGGGCAATGATTAGGATTAGCTGTATAGCTTAGATTTTTTATAGCAGAAATTAACTCTCCTCTCGTTTTATTTATAAATCGATTAGTTGGTGTGGGTATCCAAGTTGGCCAATCGAAAAGTGTGCGTAATTTCTTACCGCATTGTTGATTTAACAAAATAAAAGACCTGGCTATATTGTGTGCAGAGGTATCATAATCAATTCCTAAAACAATATTTATTATGCTACCTAAAGCATAATTAGCCATTATCCCAAAACAATCAACTTCGCTGCCTTGGTGTTTAGACAGGTGTAAATTTGTAATATTTTTTTCAAAAATTTGTAAGTAATTCTCTAAAGCAACCCGATGAAAATTAGGCTGAGTCAACTTGCGAACTGCTTCCCAAGCCTCTCCTTCCAACTGTACAATACCCTTTCTTCCAGTAACTGGGATAATTTTATCAAAGATTAAACGACATTTTTGATAATTGTCATCAGTAAGAATTGCTTTAGTTAAGTTAGGCTCAGTAATAACAAAAAGCTTTTTATAGCCAAGCTGTATAGAAGCTAAGTCACCTTGCATTAACCATTGTTGATGTAGAAAGGGAATAGGCCGATTAATAAATTGTTTTAAATGAATTAATGATTGCAACATTCTTGTTTTTTATTATCCTGCCTAATTTACTTGTGTATTTTAAGTTTAAGTTCTCTACTGTATAGAAAACTTTGCTTTTTCTTGTTCAATAACTTCCTTTTTATCCTTATTACGCAAACTAAATAAGCTTTGGGGAAGTAAATGAGTAACTGAGTTTAGAAATTGCCGAGCGTTAGCTAAATTAGTTTTGCTCTTAAAATCATTTGTACATTCAAGCAATGTTTGCACTAACTTGTCAGAGGAGTTGGGATCATGCTTGCCATCAACAAACCGATACCATAAATCAGGCTTTATTTTTAATAAAGCATCTACTAACTTCTGCGCAAAAATAGGCGGCGCTTCAGTATCATCCATCCCTTGTACAATACGAATATCAATATTCTGCAGATTTATTAATAGCTCTGCGCTTAAAAGATTTAAATCACTGTAAGCGAGTCTAAAAAGGGTACTTTCAAAAACTGCCAGTGTTCGCGTAATAGGTTCAATTTCTTCTGGAATATTTTTTAAATTCTTTAATGATTCTTCTGTAGGATTATCATTAAAACCCTCAAACATAGTCCATAAATATTGTGCCTTAGAGTCATTCTCATTAACACATAATTGATAATAAGCTTCTACAAAACTTTGGGAAGAATTGGGATCAATTTTTTGACCTTTAATGTTAGCATAAGAAAGTAAAAGAGAAAAAGCTTCTTCACCAAGCCCTGGAAAACGTTCTTTAAAAAGCGTTTCGTTATAATAAACATCCATTTCCGCCATCGTATTTAAAAAAATACCATAAATAATAAGGCCGGTAACATACTGCGGATACTGGGTAGCATAATATAAAGAAAGAGTCGAACCCCACGAGCCGCCAAAAACTAACCATTGTTTAATATTCAAAGCCCTTCTTAAGGTATCTAAGTCTTGGGCCATATCAGCAATAGTTAACTCGCCAAATTGTTTTGGTTCGGCTGTTTGCTTACCTACCGACGGTTGGGACTGCCCTGTTCCTCGTTGATCATAAAGGATGATATTATAATAATCAGGATCAAACCATTGACTACATTGTGGTCTAGAGGCGCCACCTGGCCCACCATGATTATAAACGACAGCCGGGCCCTTAGGGTTACCTCGTTGCTCATAATAAATAAATGTATCTTTAGCAACTTCAATTAATCCCGACGCATTAAGCTTCCCAATAGGATACTTATTTTCTAAAAAAGCCATTTCAATCACTTCAATTTAATTAATCTGTTGAATTATATAAACAACTATAAATTAAAAGCTATGTATATCTTATAAATTCAATCTTTAAAACTATAATTTTTAACCAAAAAATATACTAACTAATTTTTTTTTATTCACCAACTATTGGAGTTAATTTTTCCTTAATTTTAAACTGTTAAGATGAATTAAAAGCGATTATTAGTTAATTTTATAATGAAAAAGTTGTTCGAATCAGTAGACTCTAGTACTAATACGCCCGCTTCACTTACGTCAGATAATACTAGTACACAGCCAGGCAAAACACCTGATCCAAAGCCAAGCAATACACTGGACACACAGCTCAGCGAAACCCTCTGCACGCAAGTAAACGAAGCACCACCTGTAATACAGACGGAGAAAGCAGCTTTTAAAAACAAGAATATTAATTTTAATACAGCCAGCATAGAAGCAGCAAAAGAAGAATCAAATAATGATAATGAGCAGCCCCTGATTCCTTTTTATGAACAAGATCTTAAGCTCTGTCAATACAGTGTTTTTGTATTAAATGATCAAGGAAATGTCGTAGGTGCATGTACACCACAGTCAGAACGACAATCATTTTTAAGTCAGAAGAGAGCAATTAAAGATAATGTAAGCAATGATGGCTCAACACATGGTTACCTAGTTTTTAATGGTCATTATGGCACTCCTTCTAATCAACAGCCACTACAAATTATCATTACTTGGCCCTTGAGTGCTGGCGCTATAACCATGCATAATGATAACTTCAGGTGGATTACGCGTATGCAGGACAAATTTCCTGTAATACCTTTACTTAAATCGAAAGGTATTACTCTCGATCCGGATTACTCTTACAGTGGTGAATGCCATACATCCTTAACTGGCTCACAGGTAAAAAATTTATTAGGGGAACCTTTAAAAGACATTACCCTCAATCTACGTGCTACCCGCACAGATATATATAGAAAAGGTGATATACCATTAATTAGTTATTTTCCAGAAACCCTACTCTCTACTCATGAGTCTCATAAAGAACATGATAAAAATATTAACTTTGTTTGGGCAAATGATCAAAAAAGAAAGAATGTAGAGTCGGCAGATAAACCATCGCAAGGGCAGCTGACAGCCGTATCACAATATACTAGCCCAATAACTTCAACTAGCCCAACAACGCAAACCACGACCTCTTCATCTGAGCTAAATTACGCCGCTAATCGTCTTTTTGCAGTTACTCAGGAAGTAGATAATACTAGAGAAAGTTTAACACCTACTACAACGTTAACTTTTAATAATACTTAAATTTTAATGAAAGGCCAGCATAATAATCTTCTTTATTGTTCCTTACTTATTATGCCGTACCATAAATATTTCCTACGGAGCTTATCTGGATTAAAAACCCAGGCTTGCTACATGCTTTTGGGTACTTTCATCAGCAGTCACTTGCCTTGGCTGACGATAGAGCTCCGCCATCAAATGATAAATACTAAAGTTAGAAGCATTAGAAAACAGACCCACTTTAGGCGCTTCAGCAAGCTCAACACCTTGCACAGCAAGCTTAGCTAGTATGTCAATTTTTAATTCATAAACAAGCTTTGCGGCTTTTCTTAATAGTTCAGTTTTTAACAAGCTTAATTTATCCGATGCAGTAATATCCAAATTTTCAAGTTCTTTCTTTATAAGCCCAATAAACTCTTGCTTTATCTCTAAGGAACTAGAAAAGGTAGAATAAGTATAATAATTAGCATATAAAAGACTAGAAATACTTTTTAAAAGACCATGCCAACTTCGATCATGAAGCATCCATAATATAGGATCATTAGGGAATACTTTATAACAGGTTTGTAAATAACTTGCGCCAAATTTTAATAATTCAGCTAATTCTGAAATGTTTCTGTTAAGATCTACTCTAAAAGTATAAGTGCCATTATTGATCTTACTGGCTTTAAGTTGACTTAAAATCTCGTGCTTAACTGCCCTTACCTCGCGCTGTAGAATAATTAAATCTGTTTCTTCTTTAGTAAGCATTTCTTTTGCTTTTAGTGCAGAATCAATATAATTTTTTAAAATTTGTACTTGCTGAATTTCTGGATGATTTAAGATATTACAATAGTTTTCATAAATACCTAAACTTAAGCGATATATACCTAAAGCATATGCAAATTGCTGCATAAAAGTTTGTGCTAGAGGCGTATAAGCTTTCTTAGGTTTGAATATATATTGATTATTTTCTTTCTCAATTTCTATAGGTAAACCACTATTAACAATATGCGAATCGAAAGCCGCCACTAAACTTGTATACCCAGCCGAATTTAAAACTTCTATACACTGCTCATCTAATAAACAAGCTTCCATACTATATTTAATTTGATTGAAGTCAAAAACCACTTGATTTTCTTGAGCTAATTCACTTAATTTTTGCACACGTTTTATATCAAAAAAATAATCTTTCAATATTTTTCTTATCTCATAGACTAACTTTTCATAATTCATAAGACGCGCTGTAATAGGCCTTATGGCTGTATCGAACTCTTGCTGATAACGCTCTAAGTCTCCCATCATTTTTCTCCTTGTAAATCCCTTTGCTTTGCAAATTGTCCAGGCACCAATAGCAAGCAAATTACTTGAATTTAACGTTATAAGGTTATCGCCTTAGAAAACAAACTTCTATAAGCTTAATCTTTTAAAATTAATAACTCTAAAAATTCGACGTGTGTTAACTACGATAATATACAGACTGTAAGAAAAAAGGAAAATCTTTAAAAGTAGATTCGTTTCTAACTGGACTTAACTTGCTGAGGCTAAAGCGGTAAGATTCAAAAGACAGAGACACACGACACGACAATACATGCAAAAATATATACTACCTGACAATTCAACTATTTATGAGGGAAAGCTCTGCTATATAGCTCACTTTGACTCCTAATATAGGCATCATTTAAATAATTTATTAAACATAGCTTAGGTATTCTTCTTATTAAGACTTTCAACTAATAAGGCTTTAATTTCTAATAAAATTTTTTCTTGATTAGTCAAATTTGGTGGCTCTTCATCTTTTGTTTTTTGTAAAAGATTAATAAATTTAATAACAATAAAAATAGCAAGTGCAATTAGGGTAAAGTCGAAAATAGCTTGTAGGAAGGCGCCCCATTTAATAACAGCGCTTCCTACTTTAAGTACTTTATCTGTAATATTAATACCACCTAATAATAAACCGATAGAAGGCATAATAATACCATCAACTAGGGATGCCACTATTTTACTAAACGCACTACCAATGACGACTGCCACAGCTAAATCAACTACATTGCCACGCATGGCAAATTGTTTAAATTCGCTAAGAAAGCTCATTTAGCATCCCTCTAATTTATTAGTTAACTTATTTGTGTATTAATAGTTGCTCTAATTTCTTTAATTTTAGCTGCAAGATCATCTGGTACTTGACCGCCGCCTTGGGCCATATCATCGCGGCCACCACCTTTTCCACATAAGAGTTTTACAAATGTTGTCGCTGCAGGTACCCGATTAATTAAGTTTTTACTTAGCCCAGCTACAACGTTAATCCGTTGTCCCTCGATAGCATATAAAATAATCACCGCATTATTAATGCTACCTTTCAGTTGATCAAGCGTTGTACGTAAACCTTGATTATCCATATCAAGTTGCTTAATTAATAAATTAATCTCACCAATTTTTTCTACTTCTTTAACTAATTGACTGCCTTGGTTGGCTGCAAGTTTAGCTTGTAACTTAATTATCTCTTTTTCTTGCTGCTTATAGTCAGTAAAAAATTGGTCAATTTTATCTATTACCTTATCGGAATTTACTTTAAAACGTTGTGCTATTTCGTTAAGTTGATAAAGCTGCTGATTAACCCAATCTAGTGCATAAGCGCCTGTCATCAATTCAATTCGTCTGACGCCACTAGCAATTCCATATTCTGCTATAATTTTGAAAAAACCAATATCACCTGTACGCTTAACATGGGTTCCACCACATAGCTCTTTTGAAAAATCTCCCACTGACAACACTCTGACTTTATCACTGTACTTTTCACCAAATAAAGCGACAGCTCCACTTGCTCTAGCATCTTCTAGCGACATATGATCCGTTGTAACATCAATATTTTCTCGTATTTTATCGTTAACTAACGTTTCTAATTGCAATAGCTGATTTTGAGTTAAGGGCTCATAATGAGAAAAATCAAAACGAGCTCGATTTGCATCTACTAGAGAGCCTTTTTGTTGTACATGGTCGCCAATAACTTCTTTAAGTGCTGCATGTAAAAGGTGAGTAGCAGTATGATTTAAACGAATAGCATTACGGTACTCTACATCGACTTCAGCTCTTATAGTTTCCTCAACTGTTAACTGTCCCTGTAAGACCTCACCATAATGGACAATTGCCTGACCTATTCGCTGTGTATCAGTAACTTGGAAACGTCCCGTTGAGCTAATTAAGCATCCTTTATCCCCAACCTGACCACCGCTTTCAGCGTAAAAAGGCGTATTATTAAGAATAATTGCCCCTTTCTGCCCTGTTGTTAACTGATTAGTTTTTTGATCTTCATGCAAAATAGCTACAATTTGGCTATCCATTTGTTCGTTATCATAACCATGGAAAGTTGATGCTTCATGTTGAATCGTTGCTAGTGAATAATCAGCGGTAAATTGGCTAGCTGATTGCGATAATTGACGTTGTTGCTGCATGAAAGTATTAAAACCATCCATATCTACTACTAAATCTTGCTCACGTGCAATATCTTGCGTTAAATCAAGAGGAAAACCATAAGTATCATAAAGTTTAAATACAACTTCACCTGGAATTTCCTTGCTGCTTAACTTTTTAATTTGCTCTTGTAATAATCGTAATCCCTGCTCTAGTGTCTTTGCAAATTGATTTTCTTCTTGCACTATTACTCGTTCGATTTGCTCTTTACTAGCTGCCAATTCTGGATAAGCTTCACCCATAACATCAATTAACGGATCTATTAACTTATAAAAGAAAGGGGAAGCCAGATGTAATTTATTTCCATGGCGCACAGCGCGACGAATAATACGTCGTAACACATAACCGCGACCTTCATTGCTTGGTAATACGCCATCAGCAATTAAGAAAGCACAAGCACGAATATGATCAGCAATAACTTTTAACGAAGAATGATTAGGATTAATATTAGGTGATAGAGCTATAATTGCTCGGATGATATGTTGAAAACTGTCAATGTCATAATTATTATGTACACCTTGTACAACTGCTGCAATGCGCTCAAGCCCCATACCAGTATCGACTGAAGGCTTTGGTAGCGGATGTAAATCGCCTGCTTTATCGCGATTAAATTGCATGAACACTAAGTTCCAAATTTCAATATAGCGATCTCCATCAGCGTCTAAACTACCCGGCGGCCCACCAGGAATTTCAGGCCCATGATCATAAAAAATTTCTGT
Organism: Legionella sp. D16C41; assembly: GCF_048541585.1. Classification (NCBI taxonomy): domain Bacteria; kingdom Pseudomonadati; phylum Pseudomonadota; class Gammaproteobacteria; order Legionellales; family Legionellaceae; genus Legionella; species Legionella sp. D16C41. The sequence goes on from NZ_CP183303.1 coordinate 2,480,656, forward strand.
ACAAGGGCCACAGGGACCTGTATCGCCCATAGACCAGAAATTATCTTTTTCACCACAACGTGAAAATTGATTAGGTGAAATGCCTATTTCATTTAGCCATATATTAGCCGCTTCATCATCATTTAAATAAACGGTAACCCATAATTTTTCCACCGGTAGCTTTAAAACTTTAGTTAAAAATTCCCAAGCATATTGGATTGCTTCCCGTTTAAAATAATCACCAAAACTAAAATTACCAAGCATTTCAAAAAAAGTGTGATGTCTAGCTGTATAACCAACATTTTCTAAATCATTGTGTTTACCACCAGCTCGCAGACAGCGCTGAGCACTAACAGCACATTTGTATGGCTTCGTTTCAAGGCCTAAAAAAACTTCTTTAAATTGCACCATTCCGGCATTAGTAAATAACAAGGTAGGATCATTACCAGGAATAAGGGAGCTTGACTCTACTATATGGTGATTTTTTGTTTGAAAAAAATCTAAAAAGGCTTGTCGAATTTCAGAACTTTTCATAATTACAGATTCATGGTTAGTTGCTATTTAGTTAGTATTTAATTCAACTAGAAATAGGTATTGTTTTCAAAATTTAATTACGTCACTCAATCTTCAAACGTTCGGTAGTAAACTATTTGTTGGTTAAAAACATTCTCTATAGAGGTTGTATTAAACACCCAATTATAAATTATATGAAAATATAGATTAGGTAGCGAGAAGATTATTTAAGAAAAGAATAATAAGTTATTATTTATTACGTTTATGTACAACTTTTGCAGCAATTTCACTTGGAAATCCCCGGTACAATAGAAAGCGTATTTGCTTTTGTAATTCACTAGTTAAGTGGAAGTCTAAATCTTTAAATTTTTTTTGCCATACCAGCAAAGCTTGCTGTTCCCATTGCTCTTCATAAAGAGCCAATGCTTGTGTTATTAGCTCTTTATTAATAGATTTAGCTTGTAATTCTTGCATGATTCTGACTGGCCCATATCCTTGCTGAACCCTGGTATAACAAATTGATTCTGCAAATCGCTTATCACTTTGTAAATCAAGCATTTGACATTTTAAAATTGCCTCTTTACTTTCCTGTGCAGTGTAGCCCTTGCTAATTAGTTTTTTAGTTAACTCAATCATTCCATGTTCGCGCCTTGCAAGTAAACGCACGGCGCAATCATATGCCTTAGTCATCTATGGGCTCTAGCTCTTCAGCAGTAGCAACTTCAGGTTGACCTGCTAATTTTTTATTTAGCAATTCTGCCCTAATTTGCTTTTCCAATTCTGCAGCAATCTCTGCTTTCTCTTTAAGATAAACGCGTACGTTTTCTTTACCCTGACCAATCTTTTCTTGTTTATAACTATACCAAGCACCAGATTTTTCGATAAGCCCTAATTGCGTACCTAAATTAATGACCTCACTTTCTCTTGAAATACCTTCATTATAAAGAATATCGAAATCAACGGTTTTAAAGGGTGGCGCTACTTTATTCTTCACTACTTTTACTCGTGTTTCGTTACCTAGTATTTCCTCGCCTTTTTTAATAGAGCCAACACGACGAATATCTAAGCGTACAGAAGCATAGAATTTTAAAGCATTACCGCCTGTGGTTGTTTCAGGGTTGCCAAACATTACCCCAATTTTCATTCGAATTTGGTTAATGAAAATTACTAAGGTATTAGAACGTTTAATATTTGCAGTTAATTTCCTTAAAGCTTGAGACATTAAACGAGCTTGTAAACCTACATGCGCATCTCCCATTTCGCCTTCAATTTCTGCTTTAGGTGTTAAAGCCGCAACTGAGTCAATAATGATAACGTCTACAGCTGCTGAACGAACTAGCATATCCGTAATTTCTAAAGCTTGCTCACCGGTATCAGGTTGAGAAATTAATAAGTCATCAACGTTAACACCTAATTTTGCTGCATAGCTTGGATCAAGTGCATGCTCTGCATCAATAAAAGCAGCAGTTCCTCCAGCTTTCTGGCATTCAGCAATAACTTGTAAAGTTAAAGTAGTTTTACCTGATGATTCCGGACCATAAATTTCAACAATTCGTCCTTTAGGTAAACCACCAATGCCTAAAGCAATATCCAGTCCGAGTGAACCTGTTGAAATAGCTTCAATATCCCGACTTGATAAATTATCATCACCTAAACGCATGACTGAGCCTTTACCAAATTGTCGTTCAATTTGTGCGAGGGCAGCACCTAGAGCTTTCTGTTTATTAGTTTCCATGATGTTATCCACGTTAGTCTACAAAGACTAAATTATCCCATATATAGCTGTCTGCATCAAACAATTATTAACCATTTGATAAATTATTAAGACAATTAAATAGGCGTTTTGGACTTAAAATAACATATGTCCTGAAGTTATTGATTTTATAAGGAAAGTATAAATTTATAAATAAACCGTACAGAAATAAATCACACTGAAGTTAATAAATTGAGTATTCCTAAAAAGGCCTGGCGGCAGGTAAGTATGCGTATCTCTTGCCGCTTTTTATTAGCGAAAAGATAATGTTCAATTTTAGGAGGTTTATCCTTTAAAGCGAAAGCAAGATAAACCGTTCCCACAGGCTTTTCTAAACTACCACCTGTAGGACCAGCAATTCCAGTTACGGCCAATGCAACATCGGCATTACTTTGTACTAATGCCCCTTGCACCATGGCTTGGGCTACCGGGCTACTTACAGCACCATATTTCTCGATAAGGGTTAAATCAACACCAAGCATTTCATGCTTAGATAAATTACTATAGGTGACAAAACCACGCTCAAACCAGCTTGAGCTTCCTGGAAGTTCTGTTAATAAGCTTGCTAGTAATCCACCTGTACACGATTCGGCTGTAGTAATAGTTTTATGCTGTGTTTGTAACAACTTAGTGACATTTGGTAATAATGTTTTTAAGTCTTGCATAGTTAGTAATGAAGTTGTTTTAAAAAATAAGCTAAAAGGATAAATTTAGTAAAGAGGTTAGCCCTAGTAAATAAAAATCTTCTAAGAAAAGAAAATTAACTTTTTAAAAGCAAGAAGTCTATACGCTTAATTTAACCCATTAGCCGAGATAGTTTTTATATCTACATAGCCTATTAAAGCTGCCCTTTTACTATTGGGCAGCTCTAATAAGTTTAACCTTCCCATAATTACAAAATTAATCTTTTAACGCTTAGGGATTAGTTGTAGTAGTAGTGGTTTGATTAGTTGTCTTATTTGCATTAGCATCGCTTGAAAGCTCAGCATTAACATCTTTATTAGCATTATTTAAATCGCTTTGTGATTGGGTTGTACTATGAGTTGTAGTAGTACCATTTGTTCCTTTATTTTTGTTGTTATCACCACAAGCAGTTAATAATAAAGCCATACAAACAGAAGCTCCGACTAGGGCTAAACGTTTCATAATATTCTCTCCATAGTTAAAATTATAATTAATGCCATTTAATAGTCTAACAAAAATTTGTCTTAAGTGAAGGACTTAAGTTAAAAACATCCTTATTATTATAGTCATACTTACTCTCTTTTGCAGAGTTTGTTAAAATGAGCAATTTTATACCACTGAGTTGTTATGTCTGCTAATCATACACCTATGATGCAACAATACTTACGCATCAAAGCCGATTACCCTGATATGCTCTTGTTTTATCGTATGGGTGATTTTTATGAATTATTTTTTGAAGATGCAAAAAAAGGAGCTCGTTTATTAGATTTAACCTTAACTCATCGTGGCCAATCAGCGGGTAAACCTATTCCAATGGCGGGTGTGCCCTACCATGCTGTAGAAAATTATTTAGCAAGGCTTATTAAAAAAGGTGAATCCGTCGCTATTTGCGAACAAACAGGTGATCCTAGCACTAGCAAAGGACCAGTTGAACGCCAAATAACTCGTATTATTACACCAGGCACCGTGACCGATGAAGCACTGCTTGATGCACGTCATGACAATTTATTGCTAGCTATTCATTTTCACCGCAAACAATTTGGCTTAGCCTGGGTCGATTTAAGTGGGGGACGCTTCTACTTATCTGAAGCTAAAGATGAAAGCCAATTAAAAGCTACTATTAATCGCTTAAAACCTGCTGAAATTCTTATTGCAGAAACGTTCTCCTGCTCTAGTTTGCAATTAAACCAATCAGTTATAAAAGCTCGGCCAGCATGGGAATTTGATTTACAGCGTGCTCGTCAATTATTGTGTGAGCAATTTGCCGTAGCCAATCTTAAAGGACTTGGGGAGCCAGACTATACGCATGCTTTTCCAGCTGCAGGTTGTTTATTATTTTATTTACAATCAACACAGCGACAAAGTTTGCCTCATTTAAAGCACTTAACACTTGAAAAAGATGATGATTTTCTACAATTAGACGCCTCTACCCAGAAACATTTAGAAATTTTCGAAACTTATCAAGGTGAACGTACTAATTCACTTCTTTCAGTGCTTGATCATACCGTTAACCCGATGGGAAGCCGTTTACTAAAACGCTGGTTAGGTAGACCTCTGCGACAACATATACTTATTGAGCAACGCTTAGCTGCAGTTAATGAATTACTTAAAAATCGGCAGGATATTGCCTTACAAACCTTGTTAAGTGAATTATGTGATGTTGAGCGAATTTTATCACGTATTGCGCTGCGCTCAGCAAGACCACGTGACTTAGTTAGTTTAAAACAAACCTTATCTTTATTACCATCTTTGTTAGAAACAATAAAAACTAACCAAACTATTTTAATTAAAAAACAAAGTAACTATTTAGTCCCACAACCAGAATTAGTTGAGCTTTTAACTAAAGCCCTTGTTGAGAATCCACCTGCTCTTATTCGTGATGGTGGTGTTATCGCTTCGGGATTTGATGAAGAATTAGATGAATTACGAGCTTTAAGCACCAATGCTAACGAAAAAGTTTTAGCATTAGAGTGTCAAGAAAAACAACGTACTGGCTTATCTTCTTTAAAAGTAGGCTTTAATCGTGTTCAAGGATACTATATTGAATTAGCCCGGGGACAAGCTGATAAAGCACCAGATAACTATCAACGCAAGCAAACGCTTAAAAATGTCGAACGCTATATCACGCCTGAATTAAAATCGTTTGAAGAAAAAGTTTTATCTGCGCAAGCTAAAGCTCTTGCCCGTGAAAAATGGCTTTATGAAAATTTACTGACCGCTCTTATTGACTATATTCCTACTTTAAAAGACATGGCTGACGCTTGCGCAATAATTGATGTATTAGCCAATTTTGCCGAACGTGCTCATAGTCTTAATTGGTGCCAACCCACTATTGTAACTGAAGATATTATTGCTATTGAGCAAGGTCGCCATCCTGTTATTGAGCCATTACTAAAAGAAGAATTTATTGCTAATTCGCTTGCACTTAATCCAGAGCAAAATATATTACTTATCACAGGCCCTAATATGGGTGGTAAGTCAACTTTTATGCGGCAAAATGCCTTAATCATACTATTAGCACATTTAGGTAGTTATGTGCCTGCAAAAGCTGCACGTATAGGACCTATAGATAAAATTTTTACACGTATTGGAGCAAGTGATGATTTAGCCTCTGGTCGCTCAACTTTTATGGTTGAGATGACTGAAACTGCACATATTTTGCGCCAAGCAACGGCAAAAAGCTTAGTATTGATCGATGAAATCGGTCGAGGTACTAGCACTTATGATGGAATGGCCCTTGCCTACGCTACCTGTGCTTATCTTGCAAGTACTGTAAAAGCTTATACTTTATTTTCTACGCATTATTTTGAATTAACGCAATTACCAGAGCAATTTAGTTGTATTAGAAATGTTCATTTGCAAGCCGAACTAACACAAGATAAGATAGTTTTTTTATATCGCTTAGAAGAAGGCCATGCAAACCGTAGTTATGGTTTAGAAGTTGCACAACTTGCTGGTATTCCAACCGAAGTTCTTGAACTTGCTAATCAATACCTACAAAATGTACCTTCAGTTAAAGAATTAAGCCCGAAAGCTACAAATCATAATAAGAAAATAGGTAAGCAGGAAACTACTATTATGCAAGTGCTAGCTGCACTTGATATTGATAATTTAACGCCTCGTATGGCATTTGATTTAATTTGTAAATTAAAGTCGGAAGCAGACTGCGTACTGTGTTAACTATTTTATAACCAAGTGTTTAACTAAAAATGAGCGCTAAGGGCATAGCACTCATTAGACTTCTTTATTTAGAAGATAACAGAGCTCTAATGCTAAAAGCTTATGCAAATATATTTAAGGTTAAGTTTCTTCCAAAATTCAATTATTGATAATTGCACTAGTGTTTCTTCAGAAGTCTATCAAGCGGTTAACCACAAATGTATAGTTGAGAATTAGGTATGAATAAAAAAGCCCGTGTGCTACTCATTATTTTATGCTTACCACTATTTATTGCCGCTGAAGAAATTAAAAGCATTCAAGTTAATGGTGTACAAGGAAAACTACTTGATAATATTAAAACCAGATTAACTGAACTTGCACAAAATAAATCATTAGGTGAAGAATCAGAACAAGAGCTAAAATCTCAAGTTGAAAAAGCTATGGCTCCTTATGGTTTTTTTAAACCAATCATTCGTATTTCTTATCGCTCTAACAAAATGATCTTTAATATTAATCCTGGGCCTAGATTAGCAATTACTAACTTAGCGGTAAGCGTGATTGGCGAAGGTCGTGATAATTACCGAATTAGGCAAGCGTTAAAAGAATTACCTATTCAGAAGGGTAAACCTTTTAATAGCGCAAATTACGAGAAAGCAAAACAAAATTTAATGGCTGCTGCTGAATCTGAAGGTTATTTACATGCTTCTTTTGAAAAATCAGAAGTTTTAATTGATAGACAACATTATACCGCTAGTATTAATCTTATTTTTAATACCGGGCCACAGTATTATTTTGGTCAGGTACGTTTTGATCCAACCTATATTTCACCTGATTTATTGTATCGTTTTATTCCTTTTAAACCTGGCCAACCTTATTCGGCTGACAAGCTTTTAGAATTTAATAATTATTTAAGTGGGAGCGGCTATTTTAGAGCGGTCTCTGTACAACCTTTACAAAAAGAAGAGTCACAAGTTATCCCTATTGATGTTCACTTACAACGCGCTTCAAGAATTAACTACTCTCTAGGCTTAGGTTTCGGAACAGATACCGGTATTCGGGGTAAAGCTGGTGTTTATATTGTACCTCTTAATCGCGCGGGACATAAATTTAATGCTGTTGCGTTAGGATCATTTAATGAAAATAGAGTACAAGCTCAATATATTATTCCCGGTACAAACCCTATTACCGATCAATATGAAGCCGTAGGTAGTTTTTCCAATTTAAATTATAATGCTGGCTATGGTAATTCTTTATTGCTTACTTTGGCGCAGCGCCATAATTTACCTAGTTATCAGCGTTTACTCTCTTTAAATGGTCTTTATGAACGCTTTAATTATAATGATCCATTACGACGTGACGAGATTTCTACATTTTTTCCTAAAGCCTCGTTTACCTGGCTTAATAGATCTAATCAGTTATTCTCACCAAACGGCTATAAAGTCTCATTAACTGGTTTAGGTGCAAGTAAAGCTTTACTTTCAGAAATCAATTTTGCTCAAGCAGTTCTTGATGCGAGAGTAGCCTATACTTTAGAGCCCATAAAAACTCGCCTCTTTTTCCATACTATTCAGGGAATTACTGCTATTAACAATGTTGATAAGTTACCTCTATCATTGGCTTTTCTACTAGGCGGCTCCGATAATTTAAAAGGCTATAATTATAATGCTCTAGGCCCTGGTAAAACTTTAACCTATGGTGGACTTGAACTGCAAAAAGAAACAGTAGAAAACTGGTATGCCGTTGGCTTTTATGATGTAGGTAACGTTTATAATAAGTTTAATTCTCGAGATTTAAAACAAGATATTGGTGTTGGCTTGATGTGGGTATCGCCAGTTGGACCAATTAAAATTGGTGTAGCGCAAGCAATCGAGTCGGATTTTAAACGAGCTAAGGGTAAAACGCCTAAGTTAGTCATTAATATAGGACCTGATTTATAATGCGTGTCATCTATAAAGCACTTAAAATTTTCTTTTATAGTTTACTAATTACACTTACTACGTTAGTAAGTATTGTTATCTTTTTATTAGGAACTACACCTGGTTTATGGACTTCCATAAAACTTATAGAATATTTTACACCAGGGCAATTAACTATTAATTCCGTTCATGGCCGTCTTTTTAACCATATCATATTTAATGAAGTTACTTATAAAAATCAAGATTTAGTACTCAACATTCACGGTATCGATTTAAACTTTACTTTAACTGATCTACTTCATCGTCAATTAACTATTAATAAATTGCAAGTCGCTGATGTTACGCTGATTACAAACTCCTCTACTCAATCAGAAAAGGCTACAGCAGCCAATGAATTTAGCATGCCGCAATTTAGTGTGCCACAATTACCACTGAAAATTGTCATTCATAATGCAACTATTGCAGAAGTAAAAATTAAACAAGATGGCTCTCTAAATGAAATAAAAGATATTTACCTACAAGCTAACTTAACTAACCAACAATGGCAACTTACGCATCTTACCTTAGCAGCTAAAGGACATAAGCTACAAAGCAATGCTGTTATAGGTGCAAAAATGCCTTTCCCACTTACCGTTTCAGCTCAGATACAACCTGAACATTTAACAGAATTGGGCTTAAATGGCGAAATTCAATTAAAGGGTAATTTCCTTCATTATTCTTTAATGGGGCAATTAACTAATCCAACACCTTTGACAGTTCAAGGCGATATTATTAATGGTTCTGAACTTAAGTTAGTTGGAAATTGGGAAAATCTAAGTTGGCCTATTGATAAAGATTATCAGTTGCTAAGTAAACAAGGTCAACTACGAGTAGATGGTATATTACCTAATTTAACCATATCACTTAAAGGAGACATTGATAAACCACTTTCTTCTACGCTACAAGTACAAGGAACTACCCATGCTACAGGTGGCGAAATAAATGCAGGACTTTCAGCTCAGGAAGGCAAAGTTGATTTAAATTTATCTTATGATACTGATCACTTCCCCCACTTGAAAGGAAATTTAAAAGCAGAGCTTACCGATAAGGCTGAAAAATTGGCTTTACCTATTAAGCAAATAAAAACTGAAAGTTCTTTCTCAGGCGAGTCACTACCCACACTTTCTTTGTATAGCCAGTTTAGCGGCCGCTATAATGAAAGTCCAATTACCATGACGCTTAACTATAACAAACAGAAGTTAAATGCTTTAGTTGATTTAGGGCCTAATCATTTACAAATAGATGGTGCTTTACCATTTCCTTGGCGCTTACAAGCCTCTATACCGCAACCAGCAGTATTACACTCTTCTTTAGCTGGTCTTAACACCTCAATTACGGCGCAAGCAACTCTTGCAGGAGAACAAAGCGGTAATCTTCAACTTAATATAAGCAAGGGAGAGTTTAAATCCCCGGATTTATCCGAACTTAAATTTGCTGGCGGTAATATCATTGCAACTCTTAATAAAAAACAATTGCAAGCAAGCGGTAATTTAAGTCTTGATGAGGCTAAAAAATTATTTTTAGATCTTAATCTACCTCATTTTAATTATTTTAAAGGTAACTTAAAAGAACAGGATGTTAATGCTAATTTAAAACTTATAGTTAATTCATTAGCTTTTTTAAATAATTTAAGTCCTGAAATTAATAACTTACAGGGTCAATTAGAAGCTAATCTAAAAATTGCAGGTACAATTGGCAAGCCTAGTGTAGATGGTGAGGTACAATTAGCTAAAGCAAGTATTGCAATGCCTAGCCTAGGAATTAATCTCAACCCTATTCAATTAACTTTATCGAGTAGTAACAAAAAGTGGCAAGCACAAGGTGAAGTTTATTCACAAAACGTTCCTTTATCTATTAAAGGTAATGGGGAATTTGCGCCGCTTATTAAAGGCATGTTAACCCTTCAAGGAGAACAAGTTCCTTTAATTCAAAGTAAAGAGTATCTAATTAATGTTTCACCTAATATAGCACTGGAATTTACACCTACGGAATTAAAATTACGAGGACAGGTTCTTGTTCCAAAAGCAACTATTAAACCACAAACTTTTTCAAGTTCGGTGAGCTTAACTGATGATGTTGTATTTGTAGATAAAAAACAATCAACTAATCCTTTCAACCTTGATACTGATGTTCGGATTGACATGGGCGATAACGTTATGCTTTCTGTAAAAGGCTTACAGGGCCATTTAACAGGGGGTATTAATCTACGTCAGTTTCCTAAAGGGCCTTTAACGGCAACAGGTGAACTAGATGTAAAAGATGGTAAATATCAAGCTTATGGGCAAGATTTGACAATTGAAAAGGGACAGCTTTTATTTGGTGGTTTAATTGATAATCCGGTTATTTCGGTGCGAGCGGTAAGGAAATTTAACAATACAAATTCAAACACGTTAGCTGGTTCAAATCGTTTATTTGATTTTAAATCATCTAATGTTCAAACTCTGGATTTTGGTAAGCAAACAACCGTAGGTATTGAAGTCAATGGTCGTTTAAGTAGCCCCAAAGTAGAATTATTCTCGGTTCCCTCTACTATATCTCAAGCTGACATTTTATCTTTGTTACTTACTGGTAGACCTGCTAATCAGGCTGACAAATCAGGAGCTCAATTAATATTAGCAGCTGTATCTGCACTTAATCTTGACTCTGGCAGTGGTGGTACGCAATTACTTTCGCAGCTTAAACGAGGTTTAGGTGTAGATTTTAATATAGAAAATAATATTCAATATGACCAAAAAACAAATCAAAGCACCGATAGTACTTCCTTAGTTATCGGTAAATCTTTATCAAAGAGACTTTATTTAAGTTATAACGTAGGCTTAGCAAAAGCAGATACCAATGTTTTGACTTTAAAATACCTACTTAATAAATTTTTTAGTGTCCAAGTTAATGCTAGCTCAGCAGGTAGTGGCATTGACTTACTCTATACTCATCAGAAGGAATAAGTTGTATGAATTATACATTACCATTACGCTTGAAAAGGTTACGCGCTACCTCCTCTGTTCGGGCTTTAGTTCAAGAAACTCGCCTACATCCACAACAATTCATAGCACCTATTTTTATTGATGAAACAACTGATGTTAAGCAAGAAATTACTACTATGCCAGGTCAGTTTCGTTTACCACTTTCTTCGCTCCCACAAGAAATTGAAGAGATTTCTAAACTCAATATACCTGCTGTTTTATTATTTGGTATTCCTAAGCATAAAGATCCCACAGGTAGTGCATCAATACAATCTACGGGCATTATTCAACGTGCAATTCAAAATATTAAAGAGACTAATCCTAATCTAGTCGTTATTACTGATGTTTGCTTTTGTGAATATACGAGCCATGGTCATTGTGGCGCCTTAGCAGGAGAATTAATTGATAATGATGCGACCTTAGCCTTGTTGGCTGAACAAGCTGTTAGTCATGCACAAGCTGGTGCCGATTGGGTTGCTCCTAGCAGTATGACAGACGGCATGGTTGGCGCAATCCGCCAGGCCTTAGATAAATCAGGTTTTCAACAGACAGCCATTCTAAGCTATGCGGTTAAATATTGTTCTTGCTTTTATGGACCTTTTGGTAAAGCCGCCGACGGTGCTCCTCAATTTGGTGATCGGAAAACTTATCAGATGGATCCTGCTAACAGTAATGAAGCAATAAGGGAGGCAGCCTTAGATCTTAAAGAAGGCGCTGACATGCTTATGGTTAAGCCCGCTATGAATTATCTAGATATTATTTATAAGGTTAAAAATCATTTTCCTGAAGTGCCTTTAGGTGCCTATCAGGTCAGTGGTGAATATGCCATGTTAAAATATGCAGCCCAACAAGGTTTAATTGATGAGAAAAGAGCTATAACTGAAAGTCTACTGGCCATTAAACGTGCTGGGGCTGATTTAATTATTTCTTATTTTGCTAAAGACATAGCTCGTTTGCTAAAAGAAGAAGCTTAAATATGCTTTGCAGTTGATTTAATTGATATGCTTTTATAACTAGATAGTTATCTTAAATCTTGATAGAGGTTGAGAGATTAATCTAAAAAAAGTGGGCTTTACAAAGCCCACTTTCAACTAACAATTTAATCGAGTTATTTAGTCATTACTGGCGGTGGAACACTATCAACTGTCCATACAGCTTGCAGGGCAACGATATCAGCACGACCTGTTGCTTTAGCATTAACAGTATAAGTACTTCCAGAACCTACAACATCTGTTCTATTGATTGGAGCTTTACCAGCACTAAATAAATGATAATAGCCAAGATCGAAACCTAAGTTTGGATTATATTGATAATGAGTTCCTGCTGCTAGTGCCCAACGATCATTATCAGCTATACGTATATCCCGAAATTCATCGACTGTAGGTGTTTGATCATATCCGCCACCAACACGAATAAGCCATTGAGGGTTAACGCGATAATTAGCACCTATTGATGCACGCCAAGTACTTCGATAATCTGTGACAGATTCTGAAAATAACCTTGCTTGGCCTATTGAAGGTGCAAAACCAGCCACTTTAAATAGCTGAATACTACGTAATGTATGCCAATTTGTATAAACTACTGAGCCCAATAGCGCTAAATTTTCATTAATATCATGATAACCACTTAAAGTAATAATATCTGGAAGTTTAACGTCATTACTAGAAAGGTTATTACTCCAGAATACCGCATTTCTACCATTTAAGTTTGCTCTAAGTGCCGTTACTGGCGTCACATTAGTGAAGCCTGGAGTTGCTAAAGGACCTGTTAAACGACTCCAACCATGAAACTTATGATTTACCTGGGATTGATAGTTTAAACCAAGTCGGGAATGACCATCATTAAACATGAACATTAAGCCAGCATGAAAACCGACTCCAAATGAATCCCCTTTATTATAAGAATAGGAATCAAGTGTAAATGGGTTTAAACCTGGTACAGGTAGTTGGCCAAAAGCTGGTGAACCAAGTACACGATTAAATTTTACTCTTGCATACTCTAAATCAATTCCAAGCCCTAAAGCTAGATTCTCAGACACTCGACCACCAATTTCAGGAGCAACATTGGTAGTGATCACTTCACTAGAAGTTGCTTCATAACGGACAGGGCCTTTTCTATCCCAATCTGTTGCTAAGCCAAAAGGAGCATTAATTGTTAAACCAGCAGTTACATTTGGCCCTAAAGGCAGTGCATAGTGAAGAAATGGAACAAAACCATCATCCGCTCCGTCTAAATCTTTAAACGATTGCGAGTACGTTCTTAAAGCTGGAATAGGAATTGAGGAAGTAAAAAATGTACTTGTTCCAGTAATCTTAGAAGATGGAAAAACGCCTGATCCTCCGAATACAACCTGTTGATCATGAATTAACGATAACCCAGCTGGATTATACCAACCAGTTGCTGCATCAGCAGCTTCGGCAGCAATACCTGCACCAAAATTTCCAACTGCCACAGCACTTGACTCTGTGTAGAGAGAAAAACTTCCAGCATAGGCATTACTCATTAATATTGTAGCGATTGTAGCACTCAAGATTGTTCTAATAGGTCTTTGCATGCTCGACACACCTAACTCCTTAAATTATAAAATGCAACCTAAATCCGCAGAGCAAAACATAATAAATTAATTAAAAGCATTTTCAAATGGTTCTATTAAAAAAAAACCAATTAAATCAATTAATTATACATAATAAAATCAAAGTGGGCTCCAATGATTCAAAATGGTTTTTTTATAATAAGCAACTTTCTTATAAATAGCTTACTTAACTAGCTTGTAAGACGTAGAAGTACATGATAATGTGGTTTTTCTTTGTGCGGACAATTTTATGCAACAAATCGTAACTAAATTTGGCGGTACTAGTGTCTCTTCTCTCCAAACTTGGGAAAATATTGCGCAAATTACGAAACAGCATATTAAAAATGGGGTGCAACCCATTATTGTCTGCTCAGCTATGGCACAAATTTCTAATAAGCTCGAGAAAGCAACAGAAGCAGCTATCGTCGATCAGCATACGGCGATTGAAAAAGATATTATAGAAAGTTACTTTTCTCTTGCCAAATCACTTGATGTTTCAACTGACTTAATTAGTATTGAAGTTAAGCAATTAAATCATTGGTTAACTGGTATTGCGCTACTTAAAGAAGCACCTGCTAAAACACGTGCTCAAATTTTAAGTTTAGGTGAGTTGATGATGACTCGCCTTGGACATGCTTTTCTTCAAAAAAATGGTATTACTTGTTTATGGTTTGATGTTCGCGAAGCACTTGTTTCAACTCCTATCCCCGATAATGAAAAGCTAAATTTTTTAGCCGCTCGTTGTGCTTGCGAACCAAATTCACAATTGCAACATAGATTACTTAACTCAGGTACTCAGGCAATTATTACTCAGGGTTTCTTTGCAGCTAATCCTCAAGGGGATACTGTTTTATTGGGACGCGGCGGTTCCGATACTTCTGCAGGCTTACTAGCTGCTATCGTTGGTGCTAAGAGCTGTGAAATCTGGACAGACGTTCCAGGTATTTATACTGCTAATCCGCACCAATTTCCTCATGCTCGTTTACTTAAGCAACTTAACTATGATGAAGCACAAGAAATTGCTTCTATGGGCGCTAAGGTCTTACATCCTAACTGTTTACCTCCAGTACGCAAAGCTAATATACCAATGGTTGTAAAATATACTTGTATGCCTGAACATTCTGGTACCCATATTACTAAAGATAGCGATGAGTTAGCACCACCAATAAAATCCATTCAAATTAAACATAGTATTATTTTAATTTCTATTGACACATTAAATATGTGGCAACAAGTTGGTTTTTTAGCTGATGTTTTTGCTGCATTCAAACGTCACAATTTTTCAGTAGATTTATTATCTTCATCAGAATTTAATGTGACATTATCATTAGATAGTAATGCTAAATTACATGAAAGACGTCATCTTGATGCACTTATTACGGATTTAAATCAATTTGGCAGAGCAAAAATTATTGAACCCTGTAGTGCTATTAGTTTAGTTGGACATCATATTCGCACTATACTTCCGCAATTAGGCCCTACTTTAGAAGTTTTCGAAGCAAAGCAAATTTATTTAATGTCGTTAGCATCAAATGATTTAAATTTAACCTTTGTAGTTGATGAATCTCATGCCGAAAAATTATGTCAAAAACTACATAATCTACTCATAGAAAGTAATCCACAAAGTTTTTATTACTCTAAAAGTTGGCATGAAGAATTTGGAAACCCAGGACAACGCGCTATTCCATGGTGGGAAAGTAAACGCGATAAATTACTTGATTTAGCTTATACACATTCTCCTTGTTATGTTTATGATCAGGAAACACTTACACGCCGTGCCGATGATTTATTAAAATTAAAAGCCATCGACGGACTTTTCTATTCTATTAAAGCAAATTCTAATAGCGAGGTATTAAAAACTTTTTATGATAAAGGCTTAGGGTTTGAATGTGTTTCAATGAATGAATTAGAAAAAATATTAAAATTATTTCCTAATATTGATCCAAAGCGTATTTTTTTCACACCTAATTTTGCAGCAAGGCAAGAATATGAGTTTGCTCTATCTACTGATTGTTTCCTAACGATTGATAGTTTATATCCTTTAGAAAATTGGCCTGAATTATTTAAAAATAAAGCCATCTTTTTAAGAGTCGATCCTGGTAGTGGTGCAGGCCACCATAAATTTGTCTGCACCGCTGGCAATGAATCAAAATTTGGAATACCGCAAAGTGATTTAAATTTAGCAAGTAAGCTTCTTGCTAAACATAAAGTTTCTGTAGTAGGACTGCATGCACATTCTGGAAGTGGCATATTAACAACTGAACTCTGGCAAAATACAGCACAGATGTTAACTATGTTGTTGTCGTTATTTCCTGAAGTTAAAATTGTAAATTTAGGTGGTGGCTTAGGCGTTGTTGAAAAACCAGGACAAATCCCACTTGATCTAGATGCGCTTGATGCTGCTTTACTGGCTGTTAAAACTCGCTTTAATCACTTATCATTTTGGCTTGAGCCAGGCCGATATTTTGTTTCAGACAGTGGTGTTATTCTTGCTAAAGTCACTCAGTGTAAAGAAAAAGGTAAAGTACGCTTTATTGGTATTGAAACTGGTATGAATTCGCTAATACGTCCAGCCCTATATGGTGCATATCATGAAATAGTTAATTTAACTCGATTAAATGAAGAAAAAACTGATTTCGCGCATGTGGTTGGCCCCATTTGTGAATCCTCAGATACCTTAGGTTATGATCGCCTCTTCCCGAAAACTTATGAAAATGACA
Organism: Legionella sp. D16C41; assembly: GCF_048541585.1. Lineage (NCBI taxonomy): Bacteria > Pseudomonadati > Pseudomonadota > Gammaproteobacteria > Legionellales > Legionellaceae > Legionella > Legionella sp. D16C41. The sequence goes on from NZ_CP183303.1 coordinate 2,496,951, forward strand.
TTATTTTAATTGCTAATACTGGAGCGTACGGCTATTGCATGAGCTCAAATTACAATTTAAGACCTCCGGCACAAGAAATAGTCATTGATTAATATGCTTAAGGATAGTAAACAACGCGAAAAAGCAACTGATCCTAGGTATTCGTTTATCGTTCAAGCACCAGCAGGATCAGGTAAAACAGAACTATTAACCCAGCGCTATTTAAGGTTATTAAGTACTGTTACCTCTCCTGAGCAAATTGTAGCTTTAACTTTCACACGCAAAGCAGCAAGTGAGATGCGTGAGCGAATTATAAAGGCGTTACAACATGCTGCTGAAGGTATTGAAGCGACCTCTTCTCACCAACAATTAACCCAGCTTTATGCCTATGAAGCACTTAAACATAGTCAAAAATACGACTGGCAACTTCTTAAGCAGCCAGGTTGTTTAAAAATTATGACTATTGACGCGCTGTGCCAAACCATTAGTCAAACTATTTTTTTAAACGAAGAACAAATTCCCTACGCTAAAGTAAGTGATGATCCACAAAATCTTTATCAGCAAGCGATAAAAGAATGGCTAAGCGATGTATTGAGTAGGGAAGTTTTACATCAACCATTAAAAACATTGCTTCATCACCTTGATAATCGCCAAGAAAAATTAATTCAATTATTAAGTGATTTACTCAAAACGCGTGAGCAATGGTTACCTGCGATTTATGTGGCTCATGAACAAACTAAGGAAAAATTTGAGCAAGCTCTTTCTATAATTGAAAAACATGTATTAGAACGCTTTATTACTAATATCCCTGTGACAGAGTACGAAGAGTTACGTAAGGTATGCTTAGAATTTGCATCACTTAATTTAGAATCAAATCTAAATATAGAACCTTTGTGCAATTGGACACCTACAGCGCCATTTAATAGAGCAATAGCAACCAGCTTAGCCTCAGTATTATTAACTAAAGATAATAAATTACGTAAAAATTTTGATCATCATATTGGTTTAAAACGAGATTGTTGTGAAAAAGAAGTGTATGAAGATTTAAAAGCAAGAAGTAAATCTATTTTATATAAACTTTCTGCCATACCTCATTTTATAAAATCGCTCGTTCGCATAAAAAATTTACCCCCACCTTATTACAATGATGAACAATGGGAAGTTCTTCAATCACTTTTAGCACTTTTGCCTTTATTAGCTGCGCATTTACAATTAACTTTTTGTACTAAAAATCAAGTAGATTTTACAGCTATTTCGCAGCAAGCACTACTGGCTCTTGGAGATGACTTATATCCAACTGATTTGGCTTTATACTTAGATCACACCATTTGCCACATTCTTATTGACGAATTTCAAGATACTTCTTTACAGCAGTTTCAGTTACTTAAGCAGTTAGTTCAAGGGTGGAGCCCTGAGGATAGTAAGACCTTATTTATAGTAGGTGATCCCATGCAGTCGATTTATCGATTCAGGCAAGCTGAAGTAGGTCTGTTTATTAAAGCAAAACAGGAAGGGTTAGGTCATGTTAAACTTATTCCACTTGAACTTTGTTCTAATTTCCGCTCAACGCCGATGATTGTTGATTGGGTTAATGAGCGTTTTAACAGTATTTTCCCTAGACAAGAAGATGTGGAAACTGGAGCTATTTCTTTTCATGCCTCTACTGCTGTATTAAAACCTACACCAGATAGCTGGATTTTGGCCCAACAGTTTCATGACAAATTGCAAGAAGCAGAAGCTATTGTTGAGCTAGTTGCGCAGGAATTAGTTAAATATCCACATGATACTATTGCTATTTTAGTACGCTCACGCACGCACCTAGCAGAAATTATTCCACTATTGCGGCGAAAAAATATTCCTTTTCAAGGCGTGGAAGTAGAAAAATTATCGAGTCTCGCCCATTTAGTTGATATCTGGTCGCTGACTAAAGCATTACTAATGCCTGCTAATCGCCTCGCTTGGCTAGCAGTTTTAAGAAGTCCGTGGTGCGGACTTGGTTTAAAAGATTTATATTATCTGGCTAATTTCAATAAACATCGCTCTATCTATTATGCGCTTGCTCATCTTGATAAATTACCACAATTAAGTGAAGAAGGTTTAATTCGAGCCCGCTATTTTTATACAGTGATGAATGAAGCCTTACATAATCGTCAGCAAAAACCATTAATTGAGTCCTTACTTGAAATTATAAAACAGCTACATGGTGATTTATTACTAAGTGACACACAACAATTAGATATTGAGCAATTTTGGACTCTATTAACTCGGTTTACTAGAGATGGCCAAATTTATGATATTAAACAACTTGAAGTAGAGTTTAAGCGACTCTACTCGCAAAGAGCTGCTTCTTCACGTTTACAAATCATGACCATTCATAAATCAAAAGGTCTAGAATTTGATTCTGTTATTTTACCAGGCTTAGGTAATAAATCACAGCAGCAAGACCGACCTCTTATTCGTTGGTTAAAACTGCCTAGACGAACTAATGAAGATTTACTGCTTATGTCACCTATTCGTGCAGCACAACAAGAAGAATGTCTTTTATATAATTATCTAGCTGATATTGATGCTGAAAAAGATAATTATGAACAACAACGATTACTTTACGTAGCAGTAACACGAGCAAAAAAACGTCTTTATCTGTTTGATAATCAGCAAAAAAATACTAACAATACTTTACGTGAATTTTTAATTAAGCAGCCATTTATGACTGTAGATTGGCAAACCCAGACACCTCTACAATCAACTTTACCGATATTAAAACGTCTACCTGTAGAACGTTACAAACAATTACCTAATAAAATAAAGCCATTAACAAAATCAAAAGTGAAAATTGCGCTAGACTCACAAGTTAAACATATCGATACAGTTATTCATGCGCTGCTTTATTGGGTTTTTAATAATCATGCCAAAAAGATTGATGAGCTTCCGTGGGGCCTGGCCCATAATCAATTAAAAATATTAGGTTTTAGTCATGCTGAACAACTACAAATTATTGACGCTATAAAAAAACAGATTAAAACAATGCTAGCTAGCGAATTAGGCCAATGGCTTTGTCAACCGCATACCGATTCGCGTAATCCATATGAACTACTTATATATGAAGATAATCATGTCAAAACAAAACTAATTGATCGCACTTTTTATGATAAAGGTGCTTTTTGGTTAATTAACTTTAAAACAACAGCAAGTAAAGAGCAGCAACGGCTAGATAAAGAGGAATTAAATAAGTGTGCACAATCCTTAAAAGAGCTTATTAAAATACCACTACATTTAGGAATTTATTATCTCCAAGACCAATTATGGCTAAATTGGCAAGTAGAGAATAAAGCGGAAGTAAGTATTCCTAGTTTACTTTAAAGTGTCTATTATTCTTAATTCTAGGCGACTCCAACTTGAGTAAAACTAATATCTAATAATTAATCTAGTCTTTGATAGTTGTATTTAGATATTCTTGAATTAACTTATCAATTGTCTCTTTTCTTGTAGTCCAATTTTTAATAATACCTTGATTTAACAGCTGACAATTATCACCAAACCAAGGTCCTAATTGTACTAAGAGTAGAGGAACAGTTGTTTTTAAGCAGTTATTAAACTCTCTGCGTATTTCTTTTTTACATAAATCACCTTGTTTATAGCAAGTATCAATCAGGTTATTAGCTAATAAATCCCAATTGGCTGGAGGCTCTACACCTAAAAATTCTTTATTCATAACTTTAGGTAAGCTATTTTTTATTAACCATTTAGCCTGCAAAGGTGACAGTGTTTTTTGACATATTTTTTGTTCAAAATCATTTTTTAAATCTTGTCCAATAAGCGTAGTCTGTTTTAAATCAGGACAATTTGCTTTTTCAGGCGCTGCAAAGGTAGGTAAAGAAAAAAAACAAAAAGTTAAAATTATTTTTGCTAATTTCATATTTCATCCTTTAAATACATTCTAATTAGGTTAAAACCTTATCTTCATCAAATTTCTCATACAAATAGTGACTAAAACTAATAACATAGAATAAATCTAGGACAAACTTAACTACTTGTCGACAAATTTTGCAAATTATTTATAACCTTGCAAGTACAAGCCTAATTTAAGCACAGCATTATTACCCTTGCGCAGGCAGAAATCTAAATATATTGCAAGGATTAAAATAGATTTCCGCCTGCGCGGAAATGACAACATTTTAGTTGGTACTCCTAGCTACTTTCATGCTAAATGTGCCAACAAAATTACACTCCTTTGAAGAGGAAATGGCTAGACTCACTCCTAGTGCAAGTATAAAAGATATTTCAGTAAGCCGTGGATCCTGCGGACAAGCGGCAGGAAGTAGATTTTTGGGGAAAAACACTTTCATTTTTCAACCATATTTAATCATCCAGTTTACGATTCATCCCTACTGTGTGCAGGCCTAGTCCCTTATACTAAACCTGGCGAGCAAGTTACAAGACGTAGATTTAGGGAAAAAAGCTCTTTCATTTACAATCACCGGCTCAAATCCCGAAACTTGTTAGCTGGATCCAGTCTTTCAGCTGCAAACGTTTAATTAATTTACAATTACTTTAATTCGGTTATCATACTCTAAAAAGAATTATCCTATTACTATTATGACTATCTCTTCTTACTCTAATGAAATTTTACAGTTACTAAACGATGAATTACTCGATTTAACGGCAGAAGAGATGGGGCTTAAATCTAGTGAAGAAAAAGAAGGAAACCATCTTACTGTCTATTTGCAAGCAGGCTTTCCCAGTAATTTTTTACAACAAAAGTACTTACCTGAACTTAAAGCAAAGCTAGAACATACTTATCCTTCTTTACAAGTAGATGTGCACTTAGATTTTTTTATTAAAGCACATCGTACTCAGCTAGTTGGCAAAGGCTTACGAGGTGTTAAAAATACAATTGCTATTGCTTCAGGTAAGGGCGGAGTTGGAAAATCTACCGTTACTGTTAACTTAGCAACAGCATTAGCACGTGCAGGTGCGCGAGTTGGAATTTTAGATGCAGATATTTATGGACCTAGTATTCCTTTAATGCTTGGCCAACATAAGCCTGTCGAAATCAGTGGCGAACATTATTTACCCGTAAAAGTCCATGGTATTTATGCCATGTCAATTGGCTACCTTATGCCAAGTGATGAGCAAGCCTTAATCTGGCGTGGACCTATGCTTGCTAAATCTTTAATTCAAATGCTTGATCTAACGCTCTGGGATGAATTAGATTATTTATTTATTGATTTACCACCCGGTACAGGCGATATACAGCTCAGTTTAGTGCAGAAAATCCCTTTAACGGGCGCTGTTGTCGTTACGACACCACAACCAGTAGCAACGCTAGATGCACAAAAAGCAATTCAAATGTTTGCAAAGACAAATATTGATGTATTAGGTATTGTAGAAAATATGTCTTATCATACTTGCAGCCAATGTGGCCATCAAGACCATTTATTTGGTACTGGCGGTGGGCCAAAATTAGCCTCTGATTTTAACCTTCCTTTGTTAGGTCAACTACCTTTAGCTCCTGAAATTCGTAGTCATTGTGACCTAGGACAACCTACCGCTACTCAAGCTAATGATGAATTAGCAAATATTTTTGCTAAAACGGCCTTAAATTTAGCCATTAATATAGCAAAAAAACCTCTAAATTATGCTGATCGTTTCCCACCTATTGTCGTGGAGTAATAAGAAGTTGTTAATCTATTTGTTCATTTATAATTAGAAGCTATCAACTAACTCTTAAAGAAATAAAGGACCTAGATTTATTTTTAACTTCATAGGCTACTTATTAAATTTACAATAGCTCAGAGGCGAAGTTAATCTATTAAATATAATAGCGCTAACTTGAAAATTCTGTCATTTCCGCGTAGGCGGAAATCCATCCAAATACTGGCACTGTACTACCTAGAAATAGATTCCCGCCTGCGCGGGAATGACAGGGTTATTTTTTTAAATAGTGCTCACTTAAAACATTGTCATTTCCGCGTAGGCGGAAATTTATCCCAATACTGGCATTGTACCTACCTAAAATAGATTCCCGCCTGCGCGGGAATGACAGGGTTATTTTTTTAAATAGTGCTCACTTAAAACATTGTCATTTTTGTGTAGGCGGAAATCTATCCTAATACTGGCACTGTACCTACCTAGAAATAGATTCCCGCCTGCGCGGGAATGACAGAATAGAAATTTATTTAATATTTATACTCTTAAGAACCCTGTCATTTCCGCGTAGGCGGAAATCCATCCCAATACTGGCACTGTACCTACCTAAAATAGATTCCCGCCTGCGCGGGAATGACAGAGTTATTTTTCTAAATAGTGCTCACTTAAAACATTGTCATTTCCGCGTAGGCGGAAATCTATCTTAACCACTCGCACTATGCCTAGCTAGCAATAGATTCTCGCCAGGCGCGAGAGTGATAACAGCGCTGTTCTTAAATAATGGCATCAATTGCTATCTTATTTAAGGTTATCTACCTTTATGCTCATTTCTATTACTAGCTGCTCGCCGGTGAGTATTTTTAAAGCTTTTTTTGAGTAAACTCATAAAATCTATTAAATCATCACTTTTCTCTGTAGGCTCCTTAGCCTTGGGTTTAGCCGGTTTAGTAGATTTCTTCTCTTCAATCCATTTCATCAATGCTTCACGATATTCATCATGATACTTTTCAGGAGCCCATTTAGCACTCATTTCATGAATTAAATCCACAGCTATTTTAATTTCACGATCATTTATATGATAAGCTTTTAAGTTTTCTTCAGGAAACTCAAATTCATTTTCACGCCGAATCTCCTGCTCGTAACGAATTACATATAAGACTAACGCGTCTTTATAAGGCAAAATTAAAGTTAAGTATTCTCTATTACGAATAACAACTTTCGCCACGCCGACTTTTTCAGTTTTTTTAAGCGCTTCACGTAATAAAATATAAGCTTTTTTATTAGAGCTATCTGGAACCAGATAATAAGGTCTATCAAAATAGAGGCAACTAATTTCACTTAAATCTACAAATTCTTCAATATCAATTGATTTAAATGCTGCAGGAGCCGCACGCTTAAAATCCTCCTCTTCTAATACAACATAATTACCTTTTTGAAACTCATAGGCCTTAACGACTTCATCCCAAGGAACTTCTTTACCCGTTTCAGAATTAATACGCTCATAATGAACACGCGCTTTATCACGTGAGTCTAATAAATGAAAGCGTAATTCATTTTTTTTCTCAACTGGATATAAATTTACAGGAATTGCTACTAAGCCAAATGAGATATATCCTTTCCAAACTGGTTTTGTCATAATTATCCCTGTGTTCTAATATCAAATAAACTCTTATTTGATTATAGAATAAAAATTAGTCCTACTCGTATTCGTTGAGCAAGGCTATTTTTATTTGAATAAATGATTAAATATTAGACTAAATAATACTTTAAGAGAGAATAATAGATCACTTTAACTTTATTGAAAGGCTGTATTTGGCGCATTCTAAAATAAAATTATGCTGCACTTAAATAAAACCTTTCACTAAAATTCAAGATATTCCACCTATCTATTGATTGAAACCTTTTGATAAATAGCTTTAAAAATCATTCGATAAAGGAGACCCAGCTAAATTTACTGGGTAGCCTTTAAATTGTAATTAAAAATATAACTTAAGCACCGCCACCTGTACCACCGCCAGCACCAGTACCACCTGTACCGCCGGCACCTGCACCGCCAGCTCCACCAGTACCTGTACTAGCACCGCCTGCGCCTGTACCACCAGTACCAGCGCCAGCACCACCTGCACCTGTACCACTAGTACCAGCACCTGCGCCGCCACCAGTAGTGCCTGTAGTACCTCCAGTAGTACCGCCTGTAGTGCCTGTACCCGTAGTGGTTGTTGTGGTAGTTCCAGTAGTACCGGTTGTATTGGTTGTATTATTAGTACCACGACCAAATAGGAAATATAAAACGAGAGCCGCAATAATGATTATGCCAATTATCGTTAAAATTCCAGTCCGTTCATTATTATTATTAACCATGTTATTCTCCTTAAACTACAGTTATTCAAATAGAGGATAACCTCTAATAGCAGATTATTTACTGTCCAGCACCGCCAGTACCGCCTCCTGCACCCGCACCTGCACCACCTGCACCATTTCCAGTACCACCGGTAGTGCCGCCCATTGAGCCCGTACCCATGCCATTACCACCAGTTCCTGTACCAGTAGAGTTCATATCTGTGCCAGTACCTGTAGTTCCTGTGCCAGTAGTAGAATTCATATCTGTGCCAGTACCTGTAGTTCCTGTTCCAGTAGAGTTCATATCTGTACCAGTACCTGTAGTTCCTGTGCCAGTAGTAGAATTCATATCTGTGCCAGTACCTGTAGAATTCATATCACTACCCGTAGTCGTTCCAGTACCTGTTGTAACATCGTCGCTCATGGATGTATCTGTATCATCTGCGCCCATGCCGCTATTATCTGCGCCATTCATATCTGTACCATTATCACCTGTACCATTCATATCAGTACCTGTGGTAGTACCTGTACCGTTCATATCAGTACCCGTACCGGTTGCACCTGCGCCTGAAGTTCCAGTCGTTGTGGAATAACCATTACCTGAGTTAGTATTAGTTCCTGATGAATTAGACATAGAAGCCTGAACTGAGGTAAAAACCATAGTGGTAAGCATTACTGAAAGTATCCGTTTCATAACATTCGCTCCTTAATTGTTAACTTGGTTGCTTATCTACATAATAGTAAGGTTCTAAGAATACTGAGTTTTAGTTTAAACTTTCTTTTTACTAGAATTTTATTGTTATTATTTTCCGTTAGTTACAGACTCCAACCATTGTTTATGTCGTCTTTCGTCAGCCCAACCTCGACTTACTATTTCAACGGCATCAGGCCAGATATTTTTATGCGAATTAATACGCTCATAAGCCGTATTAGTATCTATTTCATTACTAATCATCGCTTTTAAAATAGCCTCATCACCCAATAGATTTGCTAATACTACTTTACCCTGCGTAAGTAATCTTTTAGCGCTAGGCCCATTAGGAGCTTCAACTTGATGACTTTCTAGGAGAGCAGTTATTTCTTGAACATGTCTTTGATGGTCGTTTTTAAATTCGTTTAATCTACTTCGATATTCTGCACTGTCAACTCGATTAATAGCCGCTTCATAAGCCTCTATAGCATCATAATCAAGTTCACATAGCGCATATAAAGCATCTTGAAAATGCTCTTGCGTTCCTACTAGTGTTGTCATTGTTCATTCCTTTGTTAATTGCTAGACATCCACTACATTACACAATATCTCAATAAATCCTTTACCTAGAGATAAGGTCTTTTAACATAATATTACAAATTTAATAATTAGCAAGTGCTACTCATTAGTCAAGTTTAAGCATGAAATTAATAATTAATTTTATGCTTAAACTCTTTTTTATACTCTAAGAGTTATTAGATTTAAAATTAACCTTCTTCACGACGTGAAATATCTATTTTCTTCTCAACAGCCTTTTTTTCTCTTTGCATAGCTAATTCCATTTTTTGGGCTTCTTCAGAAGTTAATTCCTTCTTAGCATCAGCAAAAATTTCATTCTCTTCTTCCTCAATATGATGCAGTAAGGAATGGGCCATTTTTTTAAATAATTGGGACCACGCAGCTCCATTTAAAGACTTATCTGATAAGCGCTCTAACATTTCTTCTACTTCAGCATGCTCTTCTTCAGCATGGGGAATCTCACCTTTAGTAGCTGCTTCCTTTTCCAAAGGCTTATAAAAAACTTTTTCCTCAGCTTTACTATGAATGATAATTTCTTTTTTTAATTGATTAAATAAGTCGTCTCGTTCTTCAGTAGCATCTGATTTTAAATTTAATATTTTATTAATCAAATCCTTAGCTACACGATGATCCTTTTTCAAATAAGTAAAAATGGTCATTTTGCTCTCCTTATACAACAATTTACATTAAAATAATTTAAAATTTAAAAACAAGGATTTGCAAAAAACTAACAATCCTCGCAGTTATTTTTTAGTATACACTAATTAACTTGAATTAAAATTTATAAGAAATTTAAGTATGTTAAAGTGAAATGACTCTAGAAAATGTCATGATTGGGACAAATTTAAGCAAAAAAAAGATTGAACGCTTGTAAAGGCTAATTTAGCTTTTAGCTAAATTAGCCTTTAGTATTAAGGTTTTGGTGAAGGTGTTAATGTTTGCTCGACATGTTGTAATGCTGTCGCTTTTTTTCGGCCAAAAAAACCAAAAATACGATGATAGCCTAGCGCTTCTCTCACACCTGGATCATATCTAACATCTTGATCTTTCTTAGCAGCTTCCTGTAACGCCGTCTCTATTAGTAAAGCTTTTTTTGCACATTTAATAGAGAAGAAACTTTTTGATGCTTTTCGCAAACGATCAATTTCTTTTTGAACGCAGGCTATATCAGGTGCAAAGGCATCTCTTTTATTTAAAGGTAAATTAGCTTCTTTAACTTCTTCCCTTCTATTATCTGTTCTAGGCACATCAATAATAACCTGCTTATGCTCAACCTTAGAGCTAGGGGTAGGCGAAACCCTGGGTGATATAGGTGGAGAAACTGCTGCTGTTTCTTTTTTTTCTTCTTTAGGCTCATCAATTTTTTCCGATTCACTAACTAAATCTTCCTCAGAATCATCAGCTTGCTCCTCATCACTACTACTAAAATCTTCTTCACTTGGCTCATAATCAAGTTCATCGAAGAAGTCATTATGAATACCATCTGCTTCATCTTCACTAGAATTTTCTAAGGCAGCTGGTTTATTCTTTTGTAACCACTCTGATAAGCCATTCCACATATAATTATTAATGCTTGTATAATCATTATCTAAAGATACTAGGTCATTATCAGTTACCTGCTCTAACAATTGAGCATGTTTAAGTCGATACTGTTTAATCGTTTCTTGATAATTTTGTTGTAAAGGTTTAATAAATTCTGCAGGTAAGTCAAAATTTAAATCTAGCTTAGCTAACCAATCTAAATTCGCTAGAGCCATGTGTAAAAATTCTACGCAAATAGGACCACATGAAACTAAAGCTCCATTATCTTTGTCTTCTGCTGTACTTTGGATTGGATGCGGGGATGAAATAATATTAGCAATTTTAAGGCTGGTTTGATCAAGCTTAGCTAACTCATTACCAATTCTATTAGCTTTAGATATGCCGACAGGGTTAAAGATAATTAAATCTAGCTCACCTTCAGCATTTCTCCTTAACATACCAGCTATATAATGCGCGCCTCCTATTTCTAGTTTACCCATAAAAGGAAGATAGCGTTTTTGCTGATGTTCCGGTTGCTGAAAATAATTAATAAGAATCGTGAAGAAATTAATAACATTAAGTTCATAAGCATCAAAAGAGACATAAGGAGGTAAGGTTAAATCCTTAACTAATTGGCTTGTACCTTGAACAGGCTTTTCCTTTAAATCATTAAAATACTTCCAGATAAGTCGCTGTGCATCGTCAATATGATACCAAGTATTAAAGTTGCGTCCATCTTCTACCAGACTACCTTCTTTACGAGAGCAAAAGTCCTTTGCAGCTTTAGTTTGCGATAATTCTTCTTCTTTTTTAAATACTTCTTCTTCTTTAGTAGCCATATAATGCCTTAATTTTAATTAGTTTGCCTATAACACGAAAGCTAATACTAATCTGTTCTCAATATAAAATAAATTAATTTCATCTATACTTAAATTTATTAATTGTGTAGTTTAAATAGGCTTAATTTTTTATAAGCTAAATTAGTAGGTAAATTGCAGTTTCATTCCTATTTTGCATGCTTTTTATGCTAAAATAGCTCTCTTTAAGAAGAAGTGATTAAGTCATGTCTGATAATTATACCGCTCAAGCAATTGAGGTATTAAGCGGCCTTGAACCAGTACAGCGCCGGCCCGGAATGTATACCGATACTACCCGGCCTAATCATCTAGCCCAAGAAGTCATTGATAATAGTGTTGATGAAGTTATTGCAGGCTTTGCTAATAATATTACCGTAACACTTCACCAAGATAATTCTATTGAGGTTGAAGACAATGGCCGTGGTATGCCGGTTGATCTTCATCCGCAGCTTGGTTTAAGTGGTGTAGAAGTAATTATGACGCGCCTACACGCAGGCGGTAAATTCTCTGATAAAAATTATACTTTTTCAGGTGGATTACATGGTGTAGGTGTTTCAGTTGTTAATGCTTTATCTGAACGCGTAGAAGTATGCATTAAACGTAATGGCGTTCTCTACCAAATGTCTTTTGCTAATGGCGATAAAACACAAGAATTACATGAAACAGGTATTGTTAAAAAACGTGATACGGGTACTACTATTCGTTTTTGGCCTAATCCTAAATATTTTGATTCACCAAAATTTGCAACTAAACAATTAATGCATGTATTGCGTGCTAAAGCTGTGCTTTGCCCAGGCCTGGCAATGACATTTATTAATAAAATAACAGATGAAAAAACCTTTTGGTGTTTTGAAAAAGGGTTAGTCGACTATTTAAAACAATCTTTACCGCCAGATTATTTTCCTGAGGAACCCTTTACTGGCGAATTTGCTAACGACGAGGCTACGGTTGATTGGGCTGTTGCTTGGTCTGCTAGCCATTCTTCAAGTAGTTTAAATGAAAGTTATGTTAATTTAATTCCAACTATTCAAGGTGGAACCCATGTTAATGGTTTACGGGCTGGGTTATTCGATGCGCTAAATGCCTTTTGTGACTTAAGAAATTTACTGCCACGTGGTGTAAAATTAGCAGCAGATGATTTATGGGAACCTTGCCACTATATTCTGTCTGTTAAAATGAAAGAGCCTCAATTTGCAGGTCAAACAAAAGAACGCTTAAGTTCAAGGCAAACTGCAGCTTTCGTCAATAATGTCGTTAAAGATGCTTTTGCTGTATGGCTTAATCATCATCGAAGCTTTGGTGAGGCAATTGCAGCATTTGCTATTGAACGCGCCCAAAAACGGCTTAAGCAATCCAAACAGGTGGCTCGTAAACGAGTAAGCCAAGGCCCTGCTCTGCCAGGGAAACTTGCTGATTGCCTTCAACTTGATTTAAAGCAAGCTGAATTATTTTTAGTTGAAGGTGATTCAGCTGGCGGCTCAGCTAAACAAGCACGGAATAAAGATTTTCAAGCTATATTACCTTTACGCGGTAAAATCCTTAATACTTGGGAGATTGATTCTTCTCATGTTCTAGCATCGCAAGAAATTCATGATATATCAGTTGCTATTGGTGTTGACCCTGGCTCTGAAGATATGTCTGGTCTACGCTATGGAAAAGTTTGTATCCTCGCTGATGCCGATTCTGATGGTGCTCACATTGCTACTTTAATTTGTGCTCTTTTTCTTCGCCATTTTAAACCACTTGTAAAAGCAGGCCATGTATTTGTAGCAATGCCACCACTTTATCGAATTGATGCTGGTAAGCAAATTCATTATGCTCTTGATGATGAAGAAAAACAAAAAATTATTAACAAACTCACTAAAACAAATGCAGGCAAGATTAATGTGCAACGGTTTAAAGGATTAGGTGAGATGAACCCAATGCAATTGCGCGAAACAACGATGGATCCAAATACCCGTCGTTTAGTGCAGTTAACGCTTGAAGATGAAGACAACACCATGTCTATTATGGATATGATGCTTGCTAAAAAGCGCGCAAGTGATCGTAAAGTTTGGTTGGAGAATAAAGGCAATTTAGCGGACCCGGCCTTATAAAGCCTTTTCATTAAAGCTTCTTTTAACTAAAATTAAAATATAAGTTGGGCCGAGACCTAATGGCACTGCCTAAAAGCTTTTTGCCTCAATAGACCTCTAATCTACGTCCCTCGGCTCGTCCGAGGGATCCAAGCATCTCAATCGAAGACTAGAACTCTGGGTCTCGTGGACAAGCCACGGGACGTAGGCTAAAATTTTAAGGCAGCGCCATTGGTCCTTCTTAAGGCTTTTTGCCCCAATCTACGTCCCTCGGCTCGTCCGAGGGATCCAGGCGTCTCAGTCGAGGGCTAGAACTCTGGATCCCGTGGACAAGCCACGGGACGTAGGCTAGAACCTTAAGGCAGCGCCATTGGTCCTTCTTAAGGCTTTTTGCCTCAATCTACGTCCCTCGGCTCGTCCGAGGGATCCAGGCGTTTCAATCGAAGACTAAAACTCTGAATCGCGTGGACGTAGGCTAGAATCTTAGGGCAGCGCCATTGGGCCTTGACCCAACATTCACATAGCCTTTGTTAAGCCACGGGCCAACCTATATTAAACGCAAGGCGTGATCAAAAATTAAACATCACTAGATGCACTTAGCATCCACCGTGCTTTTTCATGTGCAGCAATTCGATCACTTAATAAAGTGATAGTTCCCTCATCAGCTTCATCTTGAGCTAATTTAATGGATTTATTTAAATCTTTAATTAAGGTGCTATGGTCATTAGCTAATTCTTTTACCATGTCATTAGCAGAAAGGCTCGAATTCCCATCTTGGATGCGTTTTAACTTATTAAATTCATTAAAAGTTGCGGGCGCTTTGTGACCTAAAATCAAAAGGCGTTCTGCCACTTCATCTACCGCTTCTGCAAGCTCTTGATATTGAGTTTCAAATAATTCATGTAATGCTTTAAATTGTGCTCCTTTAACATGCCAATGATAATTTTGAGTTTTTAAATACAGCGCATAGGTATCGGCCAACAGTATAGAGAGTTGATTTTTAACTTCGTTCATCGCAAATCTCCTTAATAATAAAAAGCAATAAGTAGATATCTTGCAAACCTGCCCATACTAAGCCTGGTATAACTAAAAAGCTTAAATAAGCGAATATGGATAAAAATTATTAACTATTTTTATCACCTCTTGATTTGTAATTGACCCGCAATGGCAGTTTTGCAAGAAGGTTATTTAAGCATAAAGCAAATAAATGATAATTTAAAATCAATTAATTATATCGTAACTATTAATATTTTTTATAAGGATAATAATCTTATTAATTAGAACTGAGCTAATTTTAGCGCTTAGGTAAATTAAAGGGTGGTTATTAGCCCCTAATCTATCTAAGAGAAGAAAAATTAATATTAGAGTCTTTTTTCTCTATATCGTTTAAGTTGGCTTTAATAAATTTAATTGCTTTATCAACCTGTTCATCTATTATTTTTTTAAGACACACCTCATAGTCTTTAAGCTCCTTATTTGTTCTAGGCCACGGTTGATTTTCAATTAATTTTTCGGCCTCTTTATAATAGTCACTTTTATCATGCAAGAATCTATTCATATATCTAAGTAGGTCAGTAGGTAGTTTCGTCCAACATGACGCTGTCCTTGAATCTGGCGTTGAATTAAAAAAACCTTGGTAGAACGGATTAAATTGAGGTGTTTGGTAATCGAACTGAGCTAAATGCTTTTTTTGAATCTCCATAATGGTATTAGCAAAACCTCTAGTTATTACTTTATTTTGACAATCCTTAGGTAATAACTGCGTGATGCGCTCTACTTCATCTTTATTATCACTATCGACAATAATGAACTCAATAGCGGGATCAAATGCTCTATTACCAATCGAGGTAATACTAGTAGGTAATGTTATTTTTTTTAAATTAGGACATTTGTTAAATGCTTCCTGACCGATTGAAGTGAGGCCAGAAGAGAGAGTTAAATTCTCTAAGCTTTCGCAATCATAAAAAGCAAACTCACCGATTGAAATAAGGCTAATAGGAAGTATTATAGTTTTTAATTTACTGCATTTGCTAAATGCATATCCGCTAATCGTACCAAGCCCGTCAAGGATAACTAAACTTTCTAAATTATTGCATCCAGAGAATGCAAAACAACCAATCCAAAGAACCTTACGAGAAATAGTTATATTTACTAACTTATTGCATCTAGTGAATGCAAAATCCCCAATACAAACGATATGATCAGGAGTAGTATAAGAACCATCATCTTGTATATCGTATATATTAAAATCAAGCATTGATAACATATTTTAATCAATATGAATAATATTTTTTAATATTGTATCATAGTTAATTTAATTGTTTAATATATACTATAAAATAATTTATTTAATGAGGGCAGCGGCTTAAATATAATGTGAGAAGGTGGAAAGTATAATTATTAATTATGTTTCTATGTGGTTAATCTTAAAATAGCTATCTATTAATCCAATTCCTTAGAAGCACTACAAAAATTTATATATCGTTATATAAGAAACAATACTAATTGATCATCCCAAAGCTATTAATATTTAAGTATAATAGTTTGCCTATGCCTCTAAATTAATGAGATATTTAATGGATGAACAACTTTTTAATGTTCCTATTACAGATTTAAATCAGCTTAGTAATGATATTAAGTATACAAGCTTAAATGCCATTGAATCTGGGCAAGTTCTTTATTTCCCTAATTATTTTTTTGATTTCCCACAAATAAATAATTTTTTAACCGAAACCATCTTAGATGGGAGACGAAAAAATATTAGCTTTGATTACCGAACAAAGCATCTAGGAGGCGTCAAGAAAGAAGGCATACAAGCAATTAAGCTACAACAAGAATTGAAAGAATTTATGCAACAGTATGCTAGTTTTGCAAGGGTTTTAGTCAACACCCTTTTACCACAATATCAACAACACCTACAGTGGGGAAGAACCAGCTATAGACCCGCTCAAATACAAGGTCGTTCAAGCTCAAAGCGTAAAGACGATACGAGATTACACGTTGATTCCTTTGCGGCAACGCCGGTAAATGGCCTGCGGATTTTACGAGTTTTTTGTAACATAAATCCCTTTGGTGAACCGCGTATTTGGCATTTAGGTGAGCCCTTTGATAAGGTTATCCAACGCTTTTCTGCTCAGATTCCTGATTATAGAAGATCTTTGGCAAAGTTATTAAGACTTATTAAAGTAACGAAAACTTTACGTTCAGCCTATGATCATTATCAACTACAACTTCACGATCGTATGAAGTTAGATGACAATTATCAACAAACAGTGGAAAAAAAGCAGATTAATTTTGCGGCGCAAAGTACTTGGTTAGTATTTACCGATCAAGTTTCTCATGCTGCTTTAAGTGGTCAATTTCTCTTAGAACAAACATTTTACTTACCTATTCAAGCAATGGCTAAGCCAAATTTATCACCACTTAAATATTGGGAGCAAGAAAAATCAACTAGCTTGGTAACCGCATTGTAATACTGACTAAAGTATTATCTTTGCTGACCTATGATTCTTTATGCTCAATAATAGTTTGATAAAACTGCTGATTACCAGGGGCAGCTGTATGAACATTTTCTGCTACTGTCTTTATCAGACTTAGCTGTTCCTGTGCCGATTTATCTTTACTTTTCAATAGATTATAAATGATAGCTACTCCCTTGGGGACACGCTTGCTAGTTCCATCTTCAAAGCAGATATTAGCTCCACCGCCTTCGCGTAAAAAACTATAATTCTCAACTTTAAAAGGTGTAACTTTAATTAACTCCTCAATTGATTTTAAACGATCTAAACTTACCTGGTCTTCCTCAATACTTTCTTTAATTAAATTTTCTGCCATAACCTATATATAAATTAGTCCAACCTATATTTAATTATAAGCATTAGATACAAAAATATAAAAAAATTTACTAATTTTAATAAAATTTTTTATATAACTTTTCATTAAAAAAATTAAAATTAAATTTTTTTCAATCAGAAACGGCTCCTCTACGCGCTAGGAACTGCTTTAAACTAAATATAAAAGTCAAAAAACTTAATTAACTATCGCTATATTTTCAAATATTAAGCTTCTATATTGCCAAAATTCAATCTTTATTTATAATAATCGCTCACTATGACTTTATTTTGAAATAATAATGCATATAAATAATTTATATAACACACTTGACTATAAAATAAGAATCTCACCTCACTTTAAATTAAATAAAATAAAACCTGTTAAAAAAATAACTCGTGATAATAAAAACTATTACTATATTCATCTTCCCTCTCAGAATATAAAAATAATTGAAAAATGGCAGCTTAAAGAGACTCATCTCAGTATTTATGAAGAAATAGATGAAAGGAATCCGACTTTAGGACCTAGCCATTTTACAACAATATGGGCTAATGCTGCTGGCAAATCTTTTCGCTTACATCTCTTTTTAAATGCTAAGGATAGGTTAGCGTGTCAACCTAGTTGGAATGAAGTTAAAGGCCCAGGCCAATTTAGCAAGGCTAAATTACCAACTGAATTAGAAAGCCTTATTCAAGTAGTCCTACAAATTGGCCGTCCGTATTTGCAACAATTGCGGCAACGACAAGTTTTAACAGAAAAATCATTAGAATTAAAATATCAAAAATTAGCAAAAGAATTAGATCAGCTAAAAAATTTTAGTAATAAAGCTTCTTATCTAAATAAACTTCAAGAAATAAACAGTGTTCTTTCCAATTTAAAACAAGTTTCTGGACGAGTTAAATGGTCTAAATTAACCAATTATTATACTCATCTTTTACAAACATTTAATCAATTAACTATAGATTCGTCAAAAGACCTAACTAATATCTCATCATCAATACAGGAAAAACAACCTAATAGGTCAGCACTTACTCAATTTAGTTTATTTCCTGCTCTAACAAAAACTAAAAAACGACTAGATCTAACGTCGCATAGGAATTACTCGCCGAAATAATTATTGCTAAAGGACTTCTACCTCAATGTAAAAAGAGTAAAATAAAATTAATTACTATATTAATGAAAAAATTCAGTTACGTGCTTTAAATGATTGGCAATTATCCTTAAGTAAAACAAAAGAATTAAAGAAATATGGCCGATTGTTTAGTTGAACTTATTAGGGGATTGATTTAACGCTACCAATTGCGCCTAATAAAGCACCATTGATTTATATTTTATTATGTGTAAATCCACTACATCCTTTCCATTCTATCTTAGAAAAAAAGCCGCTTTAACATTAGACCTCTTGCAGTTATGAAGAGGAAGTTAATTTTATTACAAACCTGCAATAGAATTAGAAACGGACTCTTAGCTACGAATTAAAATCTTGGTGAAAAGTTAAATTTGAGTGCGGGAAATGGCGCTTAGAAATGAACCTTAATAAAAAACCCGCCGCAGCGGGTTTTTTATAGCTAGGGAAAAGGCTTACATCATGCCGCCCATTCCACCCATGCCGCCCATGCCACCCATTGCACCAGCGTCCATAGCGCCAGCATCACCTTTCTTAGGTAAGTCAGCAATCATGCACTCTGTAGTAAGCATTAAGCTAGCAATAGATGCAGCGTTTTGTAAAGCAGTACGAGTTACTTTAGTTGGATCTAAGATACCAAACTCAATCATATCGCCATATTCACCAGTTGCAGCATTAAAACCAAAGTTATCTTTGCTTTCAGCAACTTTGTTAACAACTACAGACGATTCATAACCAGCATTGCTTACGATTTGACGTAGAGGTGATTCAATAGCACGACGAAGGATATTAATACCCATATCTTGGTCTGAGTTATCGCCTTTTATACCTTCTAACGCTTTTTGAGCACGAATTAAAGCAACGCCACCACCAGCAACGATACCTTCTTCAACTGCAGCGCGAGTTGCATGGAGAGCATCTTCTACACGTGCTTTTTTCTCTTTCATTTCAACTTCAGTGGCTGCACCAACTTTAATTACAGCAACACCACCAGCGAGTTTTGCAACACGCTCTTGTAATTTTTCGCGATCATAATCAGAAGTAGTTTCTTCCATTTGTGCACGAATTTGAACAATGCGGTCATTAATATCTTCAGCTCGACCTTCACCGTCAATAATAGTAGTGTTTTCTTTAGTCACAACTACGCGTTTTGCAGTACCTAAATCTTCTAAAGAAGCACCTTCAAGGCTCTTACCAATCTCTTCAGAAATAACTTGAGCATTAGTTAAAATAGCAATATCTTGTAGCATTGCTTTACGGCGATCACCAAAGCCTGGTGCTTTAACGGCACAAACTTTAACAATACCACGCATATTGTTAACTACTAAAGTTGCTAAGGCTTCACCTTCAACATCTTCAGCAATAATCAATAAAGGACGACCAGATTTCGCAACACTTTCTAAAACAGACAACATGTCCCGAATAGTAGAAATTTTCTTATCAACTAATAAAATAAATGGATGCTCAAGCTCAGCACTCATATTTTGTTGGTTATTAATAAAGTATGGAGAGATATAGCCACGATCAAACTGCATACCTTCAACAACAGATAATTCATTTTCAAGACCGTTACCATCTTCAACAGTGATGACCCCTTCTTTACCTACTTTTTCCATTGCTTCAGCAATAATAGCACCAACTGCTTCATCAGAATTTGCAGAGATAGTACCAACTTGTGCGATAGCTTTGCTATCTTTGCAAGGCTTAGACATAGATTGTAATTGCTTGGTAATTGCAATAACCGCTTTATCAATACCGCGTTTTAAATCCATTGGATTCATACCAGCAGCAACTGCTTTATGGCCTTCTACCATAATTGAACAAGCAAGAACTGTAGCAGTTGTTGTACCATCACCTGCTGTATCAGAAGTTTTAGAAGCAACTTCTTTTAACATTTGGGCGCCCATATTTTCAAAGCGCTCTTCAAATTCAATTTCCTTTGCAACAGAAACACCATCTTTAGTAATAGTAGGTGCACCAAAAGATCGTTCAATAACAACATTGCGTCCACGTGGACCCATCGTAACACGGACAGCATCAGCTAACCCATTCGCACCAGCAAGTATTTTCTGACGCGCTGAGTCACCAAAACGTAATTCTTTAGCCATTTAAGTCTCCTTTAATTCGTTTGCTTACTTCTCGATTACGCCTAAAATATCTTCTTCGCGCATAATCACTAGTTCTTCGCCATTAACTTTTACTTCAGTACCAGAGTACTTACCAAACAGAACAATATCATCAACTTTAACAGCCAATGCTCGAACATCACCACTATCTAAATTTTTGCCGGCGCCAACTGCAACAACTTTTCCCCGCATGGGTTTTTCAGTAGCGCTATCGGGAATAACAATACCACCAGCTGTGGTACGTTCTTCTTCCAGACGACGAACAACTACTCGATCGTACAAAGGACGAATATTCATACTTCTCTTTCTCCTGATTGGTTAATCACCTATAATTTTCAGATTACTCTGACCTTGTGGTAATCCAGTTAACGATAGATTACCGATGTCAGCCATATGGGGACAATAATAATTATTTCAAGGGGAATAACTAAAAAAATTTTGGTTTTTTTAGTTCCCGCACTACAATAGGAAATTGTATATTAAGCATTCAGAGATATTCATGAAAAAACGGCTTTTATTTTTATTAATCTGCCTATTTTCTGTACTATGCTTTGCAGAAGATTCACCTGTCAAAGCAGATCCTCTGCCAGTAAGTGACGTCTTTCAAGTTCATGTCAACCGTCTTAACCCAAATCAATTTCTAATTCAGTGGAATATTAAAAAAGGCTACTTTCTCTATAGTGATCGCATTCGTCTTAATGCAACAGACAATAATACTATCCAGTTAGGGGATATTCCTTTCCCGCCCACGCTAACCAAAACCGATTCACAAGGCAGGACTTATACTATTTATCGCAATCAATTAAATCTTGCGATTGGCGTTTTAGGTAAAGAGCCTGGAGAAACGCTTATTAAGTTATATTATCAAGGCTGTGCCGATGATGGTTTTTGTTACCCGCCACAAACAAAGCAAATTAAATTAACCATTGCTCCTGATCTATCTTTAAGTAAAGCTGAGTTATCTCAAGACGCTACGTTAACTCAAGATGATAAGGGATTAGATGAAAAAAGTGATACTAACTTAGACTCCATTTTTGCTAATCATAATTTATTTATGATTTTCCTGATGTTTTTTGGCTTTGGATTATTATTATCCTTTACACCCTGTATTTTACCTATGATTCCGGTTTTGTCAGGCATTATAGTTGGCCATAGTCAAACGATGACTACTGGTAAAGCCTTTCGCTTATCGTTAAGTTACGTTTTGAGTATGTCAATAACTTATGCCATCGTTGGCGCTTTAGTGTCATTATTAGGAAGTAATTTGCAAATTATTATGCAAGCTCCCTGGGCAATTAGCTTATTTAGTATTCTTTTTATACTATTGTCTCTATCTATGTTTGGATTTTTTGAGCTTAAATTACCCGTTTCATGGCAAACTAAATTAGCTCAAATAAATCGTCGTCAAGCGAGTGGTCATTACCTAAGCGCCGCAGTTATGGGTTGCTTATCTACTTTAATCCTATCACCTTGTGTTACAGCACCGCTTATTGGCGTACTCGGTTATATTGCTAATAGTGGTAATGTTATCTTAGGTAGTTTAAGTCTATTTTTTCTAAGTTTAGGAATGGGCACCCCTTTGATTTTAATTGGCACCTCAGCTGGACGCTGGCTGCCAAAAGCGGGACACTGGATGAATACCGTAAAATCCTTTTTTGGCGTTTTATTATTAGGAATTGCTATCTACCTTTTAAGTCGGATTCTTCCTGGAACTTTAATTATGGTGTTATGGGCAGCCTTGCTTATTTTTTCTGGTATTTATTTAGGAGCTTTAGTTCGAGCTACCACAAATTATGCAAAATTTTGCCAAGGCTTAGGTCTAATTATTCTTGTTTATGGATTGTTAATTTTAATTGGTGCTAGCATGGGTGAAACTAATCCCCTACAACCCTTAGCACACTGGTCAACTGCTAAAGCGAAAGACGAGATAGCTTATCAACCTGTTAAATCAGTTGCTGAAGTAGAACAAGCTATTGCTAATGCACAAGGCAAGCCGGTCATGTTAGATTTTTACGCCGATTGGTGTGTTACTTGTCAATCTATAGAATCTAATGTTTTACAAAATGCAGAGGTCAAAGGGCTTTTGAAAAACTTTGTTTTTTTAAGAGCAGATATTACAGCTAATAATGCTGCCAATCAGGCCTTATTGCATCAATACAACGTTGTTGCTCCACCTACTTTTCTATTTTTTAATCAAGAAGGCGATGAGATGAAGAAATTTCGTTTAGTGGGTGAGGTTACGCTGCGAGAATTCATTAGCCGCTTACAAAGCATACAAGAGCAAACGAGTCAGTAAATTTTACTTAAGTTATTGCTTACTTACCAATTTAGTATTGAGATACATTATTTAAAATAATATATCCCAATACTATTAAACTACTTATTTAAATTTGATTCTTACTTGGCAGCTTCTCTGCTCCAGAACTAGTATCATTCGCTTTAGCACAAATAGAGCGAAAAAAAGATTGTAAGCTACAAGCATAACGATATACATCTTGTGATACAAAGTGGCTAGGATTTCCATTTTTGTCGGACTTTAATATAAACCCATTACGCCTAGCTTCCGAAGATTTCATAAACTCTACAGTACATTTATTAGTTTCTCCTTGAATTTTATAAACAGCAGCATTGTGCCAGGGAGTACCACCAAGGGAATGGTCTTCAGTGAACCATAAGCCAATCTTATCAGAAGATACTGTTTTAGGATGACAGGATAATCGAAGTGCTTCTGGTTCAATTATAGATAGATATTCACTAAGTGCTTCGCTCATTCGAGCCACGCCTCGTGAAACAATAGCAGCTTCTCTTTTTATTGCTGAATTTGACTTACCTGGATAGCCCATACTCAATTCGGTCATAAAAAATTTAATTTGCCCACGATATAAATTAAGGCTATTTATATCATTATCATCTTTAGGCTTTTTAACACGTTCTTCAAAGTGTTTATCAGTTTCTGCATAATTATTTAAATTAACTTTACCATCTAAATTAACAATTTTGATATTTTTAAAGTTATTGTTGTCTATCATATTATTTAACTGAATCAAATAGTTTTCGCGTTTTGCTTTGGTATGAATATCAGGAAATACTTCTGCAAAAGCAAATCCATCCGTATAAATAACAATTTCAGCACCAAAATTATAAACAGCGGCTATTTCTTGGCAAAGTTCATTTAAAAACTTTAAAGAAATTAATTCTGCCATGTCAGGAGAATCACTAAGCGTTTTGTCTCTAACAGGAGACTTTTCTGGGAAAGCTGGTAAAACAATTCTTATTTTTTTCCCCTGTTTGACCATAGTATCTAACTTTTCACAAAGTTTATCTGAAAAGGTATTAGCGCCAAGCTTCTCCTCGGCTTCAGGAATCCTTCGATGTTTTGACAAAATGTTTAGAATCGCGATGGTCTGGGGACTTGGCATTTTAATATTCCTCTTAAATTTAACAAATAATCAATCTTCTTTTGTTGATTATTTTATATGCATCTAGCTCACTAAATTGACTTAAAAATAATCAAATTTGATTAAAAAATAAGCCGATATAATAAAATATTTACATTAAGGAATTATTAAACACAAAAAAATTATGCTTGTATAATAGACTGGTTGCATAAGGTTGAAACGGATATAACTAGTTTTATTACCTCTTATCTATTATTTAAAATAGAGGCGAGCAAATAGACATTTCTAAGCTAAAAAAGATATAATTATTCACTTTTTTTACAAGACGCCCATTTAATACGGAATTATTCACTAAGTTTATAGACAGATTAGGAGCAAGTGAAACTAAGGAATGTAGCTTATACATGACCGGCACTGAATGAATGCAATGCATTAATACTTAGTAGATAACGCTATGAGGGTAAATTAAGAGTTACAACAATTGATGAATCATAAAGTAGGTTTTGTTAGTTTAGGCTGTCCTAAAGCCTTAGTTGATTCCGAAAGGATCATTACACAGTTACGAGCACAAGGTTATGAACTTGTCTCCACTTATCAAGATGCAGGTGTAGTTGTTATTAACACTTGTGGTTTTATTGATAGCGCAGTTACTGAATCGTTAGATACCATTAAGGAAGCAATGGCTGAAAATGGCCGTGTTATAGTAACCGGTTGTTTAGGCGCTAAAGCTGATATAATTCGTCAAAATTGTCCAGATGTGCTACATATTAGTGGTGCACATGCTTATGAAGAAGTTATTAATGCTGTACACCAACATTTACCACCGCCTAAAAATCCTTTTATCCAGCTTATTCCCCCACAAGGTATTAAGCTTACACCAAGGCATTACGCTTATTTAAAAATTTCAGAAGGCTGTAATCAAAAATGTACTTTTTGTATTATTCCAACAATGCGTGGCAAATTACAAAGCTACCCTTTAGCGCAAGTACTGACTGAAGCTAAGCGGCTAAAAGAGGCAGGCGTCAAAGAAATATTAGTTATCTCGCAAGATACTAGTGCCTATGGAGTCGATACACGTTACCAGCCTGTTGAATGGCAAGATAAGCAATTAACTACCCGTTTTTATGATTTATGCGAGCAGTTAGGTGAATTAGGTATTTGGATTCGCCTCCACTATGTCTATCCTTACCCTCATGTAGATGACATTATTCCTCTTATGCGTGATGGTTTCATTTTACCCTATTTAGATATCCCTTTGCAGCATGCCAATTCACGTGTCTTAAAAGCCATGAAGCGTCCGGCAAATAGTGAAAATACTTTAGCACGTATTGCTAAATGGCGTGCAGTCTGTCCTGACATTACCTTACGTTCTACTTTTATTGTTGGTTTCCCAGGCGAAACAGAGACAGAATTTGAAGAATTACTTGATTTTCTCAAAATCGCTAGACTTGATCGCGTAGGCTGCTTTAAATATTCCCCAGTTGAAGGTGCTAAAGCTAATGAGCTAGCTTCTCCTATTCCAGAAGAAGTAAAAGAGGAACGTTATCACCGCTTTATGCAAGTTCAAGCTGAAATTAGTCACGAGAAACTTAGAGATAAAATTGGTACTAAACAAACTGTTCTCATTGATGAGATTACACCCGAGCAAATTATTGCACGTAGTAAAAGTGACGCTCCTGAGATAGATGGTTTAGTTTATTTACCTTTTTATCAAGAATTAGAAGTTGGGGACTTTGTTGATGTGCAAATTACCGATAGCGACGATTATGATTTATATGCTGAAGTAACCGATTGAATTATTCATTATATATAAATTTGCACTTTATTTTACTAAAGTTTTTATTGAGTATATGAGATTAAAATAAACTTACTCAAAATACTGGATCCCGCGAACAAGTCGCGGGACGTAGGCAGTGTATGAAGTACTGGCTTAAGCAAAAGAAGATAGATTAAACATTTTTTCCTGCTTAAAGGCGCTCGATTTTAGTATTGAAAAACCTACAACATGATAAGTAGCTCTTTTTGATATCTGCCACTCTTTTGTTATACCTGCCACTCTCTGGTTGTGCCTACGTCCTGCGGCTTGTCCGCAGGATCCAGCAAGTAGCCTGGGTGAAACGAAGTGAAACCCGGGTTTCGGCCCGCAGGCCTACCCCAGGCTAGCTACTGAAGTTATACCCTTTAGGTTCGTAACGCCACCTTTTTTACCTATTCTTTGTTTTAATTAAATCTTATAATATATGCAACAACGCCGAACAAGTCGCGGGACGTAGGCAGTGTATGGTGCTTTGGCCTGAAGTATTGAAAAACTAGGTAATACAGCATGCAGATCATACGACAAGCTGGTGCTAAGCCAGAATTTTTTAATTTTTTGTGTTATGCAAAGATGAATGACTAGCCTCATGAAATTGGCTAATCAATTGTACTTTACTGCATATTTTTTCATAATTAATGACTCTAGTTGCGTCTAAAATGGCCTGATGCAATACTTTATGATAAATTTTGTAAGCACTACTTAAGGTTTTAAATTCTTCTGTATTAATAACTTTATGTTTAGCTAGCTGGCTAATTAACTTTAAAGTATGAGTAGTACTACTTAAACATATTGTTGGATTTGTTAGAACTAAAAATTGCACGTAAAATTCCAAGTCAATTAAGCCTCCAGGAATATATTTAATTTTATCTTCCTTGATATGACGACTTATCTTTTGACGCATGGTTTTTATCTCTGCAAAAACCCACTCTTTTGAGCGCTCTATTGACAATATCGTTTGCTTTAATTGTTTAAACAACTTATAAATTTTAGCCTCACCTATAATAATACGGGCTCTAACTAAGGCTTGATGTTCCCAAAGCCACGCATGATTTTCTTGATAATCAATAAACGATTTTACAGCACTTACTAAAAGACCTGCTTCACCTGAAGGCCTTAAACGTGTATCCACCTTATAAAGCACGCCTGCCTGTGAACGTGTTGTTAACATATGTAAGATCTTTTGGGTTAGTCGAATTACTAAACTTTCTTCCTGTACTTGATTATCATAGATAAATACTAAATCTAAATCAGAATTATAATTCATCTCCTGACTACCTAGTTTTCCATAAGCAACGACAGCAAAATGATTTTTAATAGCTTGAATTTGTGGATAGCGTTTAGATAACTCTTTAAAAGCTAAATTAACTACCTGCTCTACAATAACTTCTGCAAGTATTGATAAAAATCGCGCGCTTTGCACTGCATTGAGGTAACCATGTTGTTCAGCACGAGCAGCAAGCATCCAATTCGTAAGCTTAAATTGCCGCAAGATTTCTTCCTGTACTTCTAAATCGTTACTTTCTAACAATTGTTGTAACTGAGTTTTTAATTGATTCTGTGATAAAGGCTGCCAGGACTGTGGTTGATCAATTAATACTTCTAATAAAAATGGAAAATTTACTAATAATGAAGTAATAAACGAGCTATTATTAAACCAAATAAATAATTCTCTTAAGGCTTGTGGATTTTCAGTAAATAACGTTATATAAGCACTTCGATTGACAATATTTTCTAATAAATGAATAACATTAAGTAATACCTCGTTAGTATTTTTAACGTTAGCAAGCTCCCTTAAGAGTAGTACCATAAAACGATCTAGTCGTAACCTTGCTGCTTGATTGAGGCGGCGGCAGCGAGGGCTATGTCTAAAATTAGATATCAACTGATAACAACGTGTGGCATCTTCATAACCTAGACTTGCTAATAAATTAATCGCCATGGAGCTTTCAGCATGGCCTTGCCAAAGGTTGCTTAACTGGTAATCAAGTAGCTTATTATTGTCCTCATAATCAACTGCTTCTCTTAGTATTGAAAGAAATAAATGACGAATAATTTTGCGAAAACGTTGTAATACTTTCAGTAAAGGCTCCCAGCTTGAAAACCCCATAGCTAATGCTATTTTAGCTTGCTTTATAGAGTCTGTAGGTAGAGCATGCACCTGTTGATCATTTTCACTTTGTAAGCAATTTTCTAATTTTCTTAAAAAGAGATAAGCCTGTTTTAAAATAGCAACACGAGAAAATAACTTTTCTTCCTTTAAAATAGTAAGTGCTTTTAGAAGGTTTGTTTGTTGCAATCTGGGTAACCGTCCACCGCGAATTAATTGCAGACTTTGTACAATAAACTCAATCTCCCTAATGCCTCCAAAACCTCTTTTTATATCATCTCTTGCTGGATTTAATTGGACTTCGCGCTCAATCATTGCCTTCATACTTCGTAATGATTCTATAATACTAAAATCAATATAACGTCTGTAAACAAATGGTGTAATCAGTTTTTGCAGCCAATTTAAATTGGTTGTAGCTTGGCCAATTACACGAGCTTTTACCATAGCGTAACGCTCCCAGTCTCTACCTTGCTCTTGATAATAAGTTTCTAAAGCTTGCAAAGAAGATACTAAAGCACCACTCTCTCCATTAGGCCTTAACCTTAAATCAACGCGGAAAACAAAGCCATCTTCAGTAATGTTTTGCATTAATTGCATAAATAACTGCACTACTTTGGTAAAAAAATACTGATTGGTAACTGGTTCATCGCCTATAGTATACCCAGCTGCCGAATACGCCATAATTAAATCAATATCAGATGAATAATTTAACTCTCTGCCGCCTAGTTTCCCCATTGCTATGGCATAAAGTTCAGCAGGCTTGCCTGCTTCATCCATTGGTTGACCATAACGATAGATTAATGATTGTTGACAATAATTTAATGTATAGATAATTAATGCATCAGCACAAGCAGACCAAGATGTCATCGTTTCTGAAGTATCTGCAAGCTCACCTTGCTCACGTAACAAAAGTCTTAAAAAATGATAGTGTCTGAATTTACGAATAGCTTGAGCAAATTGTTGACTTGATTTATTAGTTATTTCCTGCAAAGAATTTAAATAATCTTTAAAATCAAATTGGCGCTGCCAATCATCCTGACTTAATATTAGACGTAAAATTACAATATGCCGACAAGCATAATCACTAACTAAGAGTAACTTTCGGACAGCCTCTTGCAATGGATGATCTAAATTAGCAAAATATTTATCAAATAAAGAATTAGATTGTAAAATTTCAGGAATTATTAACACTAAAGGCTCATAAATTTAAATAAATTAGATTGCAGTAATCATAGGCAGGCTTATATAAGAAGTCTAATACAGTTTACGAGTAAAAGAACACCAAATAACATTAACTTAAAAATTCTGTCATTTCCGCCTAGGCAGAAATCCATCTTAATACTCGCACTGTCCCCAGATAACAATAGCTTCCCGCCTGCGCGGGAATGACAAGATAAAAATTTAGCTTAATAGTTGTAAACTGTAAGAGTCCGTCATTTCCAAGAGCTCTGTCATTTTCAAACATCTTGTCATTTCTAAGACACCTGTCATTTCCGCGTAGGCGGAAATCCATCTTCATACTTGCATTGGGCTTAGTTAAAGCTCACTTCTCTCCAAAAGTCTATACCCGGCACATTTTGCGCTAAAATTTAATACCCCACCACGATTTAAGTCTATTACTTTACGACACCCTGCTAATTATAGCTATAATGTAAAAAAACTAAGGTGATTATTATGAAAAGGACTTTGCTATTTATCTTATTATTATTCATTAATATTTGGGTTTTTGCTCAAAATAATCCTATCCGTGTAGGTGTAGATAATTTTTATCCACCAAATGTGATGCGTGCTGGAAATAATCAGGTATTTGGCTTTGACATTACTTTAATGGAGCGGATTTGCAAACTCATTAATAGACAATGTGTCTTTTACCCTATGCCCTTTGCAAAATTGCTAAACATGTTAGAAAAGGGAGATATTGATGTCGCTCTTGGAGCTATTACAATTACTCCAGATAGAGCAGCCCGTGTCGCTTTTTCTAAACCTTATTTAGATAGCCAAGCTCGCTTCTTAGGCAATAATAGTATTAAGCCGACTGAGTTTAATCTAAATTTGTTAAAAAATTACAATATTGGTGTTGTTGCAGGAACCATTTTTCCGCAAGTATTAGAGTCATTAGGTATTCAAAATCCCAAAATAACTTCATTTGAACGACTAGATTTTATGATTGATGCCTTAAATGATGGTGAAATAGATATAGCAATTATGGACAATGCTAATGCACTTTATTGGCAGCAACAGTCTTCAGGTCGATTAATAGCGCTAGGTAAAGCCTTTAAATATGGTTACGGAATAGGCATTGCTATTAACCGCAATGAAAACGATTTATTAAAGGAAGTCAATAACGCCTTAGAGCAATACTTACAAGGAGCAGATTTTAAGGGAGATTATGATAAGTTTTTAGGCTATCTTAACACTATGTAGAAGTATATGCTTTGAATTAGAAGTTTATTTTTAAATAGACCCTGTTTCTTAGTGCTGAAATTATCATTAACTTCCTTGTTAAAGAATTCACAGCACTAAAAACTTAAAAATTAATTGAGATTATAATTTAAATTAATGTAGTGTTTGTCCATTTACTAAACAACGAGTAATAACTTTTCTGGTGACAAAATCACCCTGCGTCTCACCGTAAACTGATTTAAAGTGCTCCGCTAATGTAACTACCCAATTAGACAATCTAAAATTCATTCGCTTTTCTTTAGGGTTAACAAACAGCTCAAATAATCCTAACGACTCACTATTACTTTGGTTAGCATATTCTTCCATAATTTGCTCGGCTACATAAATATCTTTTTCCTTAGTAGGCCAATTTTTATTCATAAACCCCCCTTTTTTATACTGTGGGCCATTCTATTCTAAACGGTAATTGTATGCCCATTCAATCGGCAGCTACGGAGTTTTCGCTATCATGAAAAAACGGGTGGCTGTCGGTGACTGGGTATAGATTGGGGCAAATAGCTAAAATACAAGTATTAATAAATTTACGAGCGAAATTTTAGTATAAAAGTATTATATTGGACGTTTTACTCTTAATTCATATTTAGGTTTATTTAATACTGGCTCTTGCCAAAGAGTTACAAATAACACCATGATAATTGGGCCTAAAAATAAACCTAATAAGCCTAGAGTTTCTACTCCACCTAAAATTCCAAATAATACCGCTAAAAATGGAAGTCTAATTGCGCCACCAATTAAAACTGGCTTTATAAAATGGTCAGCAGCAAACATAACTATTGTACCCCAGACTACTACGACAATAGCAGCGATTAAGCCACCGGATGAAAGTAAAACGAGCGCGACGATAATAAACACAATAGGTACTACAAAAGGGATCATAGCAGCAAATGCCGTAATAAAACCTATTAGAGTAGGAGCCGGTAAACCAACAAGCATATAGCAAAAACCCATTAACACACCAACACCTAAACCAACTACTACAGTTCCATTTACAACAGAGCGCAAAGCAGAGGGAAGCCTATCTGCATATCGATACCAGCGATTACCTAAACAAAATTTACCCACTTCATTAATTTGTGCATGTAATTTTTCGCCATCTCGATAAAAGAAAAACAAAGTAAGCATAGTGAAACCTACTTGAAAACCACGGTGCGCTAAATTTAAACCTATTTGTTTAATGTAATAACTTGCTGGTGTTAATGATAAATGCAAGTTAGATAAAAAACTTCGTACGTTGCCGGGTTGTCCTATATGAGTATTCCAGTAATTAATTAAATCATTACTCATAAATGGAAATTGTTTAATAAAGTTAGGCGCCTCGCCCCCATCACGATTAATAACTTGCAAATAATTAATAAACAATTGCAATTCTTTAACTAGTATGCCTATTAACCAGCTTAAGGGTAGTAAAAACAATAAACTTAAGATAGTCGTAAACAATAAAGCTGATAAATTATCATGATTACCAAAAAATCTTCGCCAACGTTGATATAAGGGATAGGTGGCTATTACAATCATCCCAGCCCAAACTATTGAGGGAATAAAACGATGAATAATAAATATACTTAAACCAATGATACTTAGTGTTAGAACAATATTAATTAATTCTTTATGATTTTCATTCATAGACTAAAAACCCAAGCTAAGCTCTTTAAAATTAGCCAGGCAGGAATTGCAGCAAGTACATCATCAAGCATTACGCCTAAACCACCTTTTATTTTTTTATCAATAAATGAAATAGGAAACGGTTTTAAGATGTCAAATAAGCGAAATAAAATAAAGCCACCTAACATCCAAAATATTCCTAGCGGTAAACCTGCCATGGTTAAAAGATAACCTACAACTTCATCCCAGACAATACCACTGTAATCATGAATGCCCAAATCTTTACCAACTTTATCGCTGACATAAACGCCAAGTAAAAAAAACAAAAAAGTAAATAATAAATAAATAGGAAGAGAATAAGTACTAATTAATAAATAAAGCGGAATAGCAGCAAGCGTTCCCCAAGTGCCAGGCGCTATAGGTAGCAAGCCAGTACCAAATCCAAATGCAACAAAATAAACTGGGTCTTGCCATACTTGTACTGAAGGTTTGATTGTTTGCATAATTTTTCCTAGAAGTGACTATAACTCTGCACTGATATAGCCTTTATCTGGCCATTGTAAGAACCGCGAAGTCCTTTTTCCTTTTCTATTACACCAATTTGATAGCAAGTTAACTGACATTCTTTTAAGGCCTGAGAAAAAGAATCATGATTATCAGGTCGTATAGTAAAACATAACTCATAATCATCTCCGCCTTGAAGTACAAAATCAATTGTTTTTTCCTTTTGATATTTTTTGACTAAAGGATGGCTAGGGATAGCGACTAAATCTAAGCATGCGCCAGTATTGCTCTCTTCACAAATATGATTAAGATCGCCACTTAAACCATCTGAAATATCAATAGCTGCTGTAGCAAATGTTTGCAGTAAACTTATAAAATCAACTCTTGGTTTGGGATATTGTAGTTTATACAATAATTGTGCAAAATCGTTTGCTGCTACTTGATAATATCCTTCTAAACATTTAACTGCTTGCGCAGCAGCGCCTAATTGACCAGTGACCCAGATTTCATCACCTATTTTTGCACCAGATCGTCTTACAAATTTACCACTTGGCACAAGGCCATGAATCGTTAGGGTGATACTTAATGGCCCTTTTGTAGTATCTCCTCCAATTAAAGCAATATTATACTGCTTTAAAGCAGCATGAAACCCTAAGGAAAATCGTTCTAACCATTTAAGATCTAATGTCGGAAGAGTTAGCGCTAAAGAAACCCAACATGGTTCTGCAGCCATAGCAGCGATATCACTTACATTAACCATCACCGCTTTCCAAGCAATTATATAAGGATCCCAACTACTTAAAAAATGAACATCTGCAACCAAGGTATCAGTGCTAATGAGCACTTGATGACCTGCAGGAACTTCTATACAAGCAGCATCATCACCTATGCCAAAAATGACATCTTTCCTTGCTAAGACATCTTTTTTGAAAAACACATCAATTAATTTAAATTCATTCATAATTTAAATTAATTTCAGCAGAACGTACTTGTTTAGCTAGCTTATTAAGTACACCGTTGACAAACCGGTGTCCATCTTGAGCACCATATTCTTTAGCTAATGAAACCGCTTCATCAAGTACAACACGATAAGGTATTTCTAAACAAAACAGTAGCTCATAAGTGCTTAAGCGTAAAATCGTTAGTTCAATAGGATTTAAACTATTAATTGGAATATCTAAGAAAGGTGAAAAATTTTCTTCAATTACTTGTAGTGATTTAGGAATACCATATAAAAGCTTACAAAAGTAGTCTGCGTCTACTTTATCCATATCATGATTAACTCGAAATTGGGTTTCGATTTCTGAGATTTCGTGTCCTGACATTAACCATTGATATAAGGCTTGCAATAAAAGCCTGCGTGCACGACGTTTGCCCCGAATAGCATTTTTTTCCACCATTACCTCTTAGTCATCTTTCATTTCATCAATTGCTTGTCTAAAGTCACTTATATCTTTAAATCGTTTATAAACTGATGCAAAGCGTACATAAGCAACATGATCAAGATTATATAATTGTTTCATAACCAGCTCGCCAACTAAATTAGCTTCTATTTCTCTCTCTCCTCGACGACGAATATCTTGCAAAATATTAGCAATAGCGGCTTCTACTGAATCAACACTCACAGGTCTTTTCTCAAGTGCTCTTTGCATACCCGAGCGCAAATTATCTATATTGAAAGGCTCTCTACGTCCATCACGCTTAATAATCACTGGCATAATAAGCTCAGCAGTTTCAAAGGTTGTAAAACGTTCATGACAAAATAAACATTGCCTACGTCGTCGAATTTGTGCACCCTCAGCAACTAGACGAGAATCAATAACCTTAGTTTCTTGGGCATGGCAAAAGGGACAGTACATAATAATTAATTAGTTAGAGTAAACAGGAAAGTCATGACACAATTGTAAAACGTGATTCTTAACTCGCTTGAGCACCTCTTCATTATTAAGGTCGTCAAGAATATCACAAATCCAATGACTAATCATGCCTATTTCTTTTTCTTTAAAACCACGCGTAGTCACTGCTGGCGTTCCTAAACGTAGGCCACTTGTAACAAAAGGAGAGCGTGGATCATTGGGAACGGAATTTTTATTTACGGTAATATTAGCTCTACCTAGCGCAGCATCAGCTTCTTTACCAGTTATATTTTTTGCAATTAAGTCGACTAACAATAAATGATTTTTTGTGCCACCAGAAACAATAGAATAACCTCTTTCTAGTAAAACTTTTGCCATTTCGCGAGCGTTATCTATCACTTGCTGTTGATAAACTTTAAATTCAGGTTGCAAAGCCTCGGCAAATGCAACTGCTTTCGCCGCAATAACATGCATCAGTGGCCCACCTTGCATGCCAGGAAATACAGAAGAATTTAATTTTTTTGCAATTTCTTCATTAGCTTTTGCTAGAATTAAACCACCGCGTGGACCCCGTAATGTTTTATGAGTAGTTGTTGTTACAACATCTGCATAAGGAATTGGTGAAGGATATAAATCTGCTGCAATTAATCCTGCCACATGAGCTATATCTGCTAGGAGATATGCACCAACCTCATCTGCGATAGCCCGAAAACGCTCCCAATCTAAATATTGCGAGTAAGCTGAGAAACCAGCCACAATTAATTTAGGTTTATGAAGTTTTGCAGCTTTCTCTAAAGCGTCATAATCAATTAGGCCTGTTTTTACATCAAGACCGTATTCTATAGCTTGATAAAGTTTTCCTGAAAAATTAACTTTTGAACCATGAGTTAAATGACCTCCGTGTGGTAGAGCCATTCCCATAATTAAATCACCTGGGTTTAAAAGCGCCATCATTACTGCCGCATTAGCTTGAGAACCAGAATGTGGCTGAACATTGACATAATCTGCTTTAAATAATTGTTTAGCACGTTCTATAGCTAACTGTTCAGCAATATCAACATAGTCACAACCACCATAGTAACGCTTACCAGGATAGCCTTCTGCATACTTGTTAGTTAAAACAGAACCCTGCGCTTCTAAAACGCAAGGACTAGCATAGTTTTCTGAAGCAATGAGTTCAATATGTTCTTCTTGTCGTTTCTTTTCCGCTTGTATCGCTTGCCAAAGTTCGTTATCAAAATTAGCAATGGTGCAGTCTTTATCAAACATTTGCAGTCCTCTTTATCATCAGAAATGAAGTAATTATAGATTTATTTTTAGTTAGTGTGTAGATAAAACAGGTAAGCTTGAATAGTTAAAATTAAAATCTTACTTAAATTTAAGGATAAAAAGCAACTTTCAATGGTTCTTGCCACTTTTTACAGATTAATTTGCCAAAAAAATAATAAAATTTCTTTTAGCGTTGAAAATAGCAAAAGCTTTAACGAATAATCTTTATGAATAAGACGCTTACAAATTTTAAGACATTTTTTTGACTTATCCTATAGTAGAGTCTTTGTCGACAAGGTATTTTACCCCTATCATGCCATGTCTTAAATTAAGTTATTTTACAACGCAAATTCTAGACAAGTAACGCCCAAAGCGTTCGCTAAATTAAGGCTCTTTTCATTATGGCTTTAATTTTTGTCAAGTTTAACTAACTCTTATCCAGAAGTTGCGTTTACAAATAATTTAAAATTCAAATATAACTCATTGTCTGTTAAAAATTATTCATGCCCATGCACATGGTTATTGTAAATAGGATAGCCCATATGTTCATGGTAATGATTAAAGTATGGCACTGGAGGCAAATAACGTGGGTAATGCCTATAGTGTCTATAATAATAGCGTCGATAAGAAGGCGCATGTACGATATGTGTCCGGTGTTGCCTACTACGAGTTATTACTTGCGGATTATTTAGCCTTTCATGGCTATGGATACGGGAAGTAGCTGCTTGGGCAATTTCAGGAAAAGGATAGTCATGATAATGACTATTTGCACAAATTCCAATAGAAGGTAATAGCAGCAGAGTTAGAAAAAAACGTTTCATAATACCTCCACAGTAAAGAAGTAAAGGCACAATAGCAATATTGTGCCTATTTTAATTTAAAAACCTGGCTTAAGGCTCTGCTAAAGTGGTAAAAAGCGTTAACTTCTTTTGGTCTGCTACATAGATACTTCTATTTAAACACCTGCTAAGACCTTCAAATGTCAAAACCTTTTGCCTCACTCTAACAACTCTGAAGATAGGTCCTAAGGTTATGCCTTAGCACGCACTTCAGCTTTTACCTGATTTTGAAGATAGGGAACTATTCTTACAGTTGTTTCTGCACGGGTGTAACCAGAGTAAATATGATAACCGCTAAAGGTTACGATATCTAAATACATATCACGGTGGCAATAACCATAGTAATATAAATCAATATAGTGTGGTGTTTCAAAACTATAAACATTAAAAGGTACTAAAGCACTACCATCATCAAAACGGCCATATACGGTAACATTGTCGTAACTATTGTTAATAACTTCAATTTCACAATAGCCAGGCGCCATTGCCTTTTTCGCTGCTGCTACAGCTTCATTTTTAACAGCTTCTGCTTTTGGATGAACATGACGATTCTCTGCATAAGCAGTCGATAATAACCCTAAACAACAGGCAAGCAATACAGATTTCACTTTCATAATTACCCCTTTTATGTTAAAAACAAAGGGCATGGTAGCAAAGGATACCATTTAGTCAATAGGTTTTTTTTGTAATCATAACTATTTTTCTCTACTTCAACTCTTAACTGTTTGTGGTATATTAGCGCACTTATAGTTCTAATTAGCTTGGCTTTATTATTCTAATAACAAAATAGCGAATTAATTTTAACCTCCCATATTCGCTATATGACTATTTTAAGGAACAACAGTGAAAAAACGCATGACCATTATGATAATCGCGTTGATAATTGTTTTTGGAGGTATTATCACCTTTAATTTTATTAAGGGTATAATGATTAAACGCTTTGTTAGCCAGTTTCAAACTGCGCCAGTCACTGTATCTTCTACTAAAGTTATGCAAAAAAACTGGGAGCCACGTATTACGGCTGTGGGTAACTTCCTTGCCACTAATGGCGTGGAGGTAAATTCAGAAGCTTCAGGTAATGTTGTATCTATTCATTTTGATTCTGGACAATACATAGAGCAAGGAAAACCATTAATTGATATAGATGACAGCGTGGATCAGGCGCAATTAAGATTTAACCAATCTGATAGGGATTTAAAAGAGCTTAGTTATAAAAGACAAGCTGAATTATCAAGGCGAGGAGCTACGCCCAGCTCAAGTGTAGATGAAGCAAAAGCAAATTTAGCACAAGCGCAAGCAAATGTAGACAAAATCGAAGCACAAATTAGACAAAAACACATTACCGCGCCCTTTTCTGGAAAATTAGGTATTAGACAAGTTAATTTAGGCCAATATATTACACCAGGCCAAACCGCTATTGTCACTTTACAATCATTAGATCCGCTTTATCTTGAATTTAATTTACCCGAACAGCTTTTAAAAAAATTACATTTAAAACAAAGAATACAATTTAGTGTAGAAGGATTTCCAAATGTGCTCTTTGAAGGTGAAATTACGGCAATTAATGCTAAAGTAGATCCAAATACCCATAATATTTTAGTTCAAGCCACTGTTCCTAATTGTCCCATTCAAGCTGTGCAAAACCCAACACAATCAAAATTAATTAGCCTTATTAAAGATCCAGATAGAAATAAAACTATTGTAAGGTGTAATACGGCTTTAAATACTAGAAATCACATTCAAGACTTTACTTTTATTCCTGGCATGTTTACAGCTATTTCAGTTGAACAGCCAACTATATCTAACTTAGTAGTTCTACCTACAACCGCTATTTCTTATAGCTTATATGGAAACTCGGTCTTTCTTATTGAAAAAAATGGTCAAAAAGATGATAAAGGTGAAGATATTCTTCAAGTAAGGCGAGTCTTTGTTCACACTGGCGAGCAAGAAGGCAATTACATTATTATTACTGATGGTCTAAAACCTGGCCAAACAGTAGTCGGTTCTGGTGAACTTAAATTACAAAATGGTACTCGAGTTATTATCAACAATGATGTTAAGCTCAACGCTATTAGTAACCCAGATACTTTAGGACAGTGATAGATAAATTAATTAATTTAATGAAGTTATTAATTC
Source organism: Legionella sp. D16C41 (assembly GCF_048541585.1). NCBI lineage: Bacteria > Pseudomonadati > Pseudomonadota > Gammaproteobacteria > Legionellales > Legionellaceae > Legionella > Legionella sp. D16C41. The sequence goes on from NZ_CP183303.1 coordinate 2,535,718, forward strand.
ACTGTAACTAAGAGAAAATTATTTAACCTCATAGACCCTGTTAATAGTAAACAAATTACAGTGGCTGCAGTGGTAAACAAAATTGTAGTTTAGTTTAAACTAATTGAAGCGCTATTTAGGAAATTGGATGAATTTTACCGATATTTTTATTAAACGTCCTGTACTTGCTACAGTGGTTAGTTTGTTGATTTTTTTATTCGGTTTAAATTCATTAACTACTATGCAAATTCGCCAGTTTCCTCGTATGGATAATACTGTTATTACGGTCACAACAAGTTATCCAGGTGCCGATGCTAATTTAATTGCTGGTTTTATTACTACACCTTTAGAAGCAGCTGTTGCAAGTGCAGAGGGCATTGATTATATGACCTCTTCAAGTGTTCAGGGGTTAAGTACTATTACTTTAACTATTAAATTGAATTTTAATCCTCAAGTTGCCTTTACCGATGTTATGAGTAAAGTGCAGCAGACTTTAAATCAATTACCGCCTCAAGCTCAGCAGCCTATCATTATTAAAAGCTCTGATACTTCAACACCATTAATGTATATTAGCTTAGATAGTACTGAGATGACCCCGCAGCAGATTACCGATTATGCGGTGCGAGTAGTACAACCTCAGTTACAAACCGTTGATGGCGTAGCTCAGGCCCAACTTTTAGGCGGGGCAACTTACTCTATGCGTATTTTTCTTAATCCTATTAAAATGGCAGCTTTAAATGTTACACCCGCTGACGTCACAAATGTTCTCACTCGCAATAATTTTTTAACAGCTGCCGGAAATACAAAAGGTGAATATGTTGCTATAAATGTCACCGCTAAAACGGATTTAAACAATGCGAAAGAATTTAGTAAACTAATTGTAAGAAGTAATAAAACAGCTATTATTCGCTTAAGCGATATCGGCGAAGTAGAATTAGGCTCACAAGATTATAATACCAATGTGACTTTCAATGGCAAACAAGCTGTATTTATTGCAATAACCCCTACTCCTACTGCTAATCCCTTAACTGTAATTAGCCAGGTACGAAAAATCTTTCCTTCAATTACTCATGAATTTCCACCCTCACTAACTGGTACTATCGTTTATGATGCTACCGATTTTATTCGAGCTTCTATTAAAGAGGTTATTTTAACTATTATTGAAGCTGCTTTGATTGTTATTGTAGTTATTTTTCTTTTTTTAGGATCAATTCGCTCTGTCATTATTCCTGTAGTCACCATTCCTCTATCATTAATTGGGGTATGTACTTTTATGTTGTTTCTTGGCTACTCGATTAATTTGCTTACTTTACTCGCCTTTGTTTTAGCTATCGGCTTAGTGGTCGATGATGCTATTGTAGTTGTGGAAAATGTACACCGCCATTTAGAAGAAGGAAAAACACCTTGGGAGGCAGCTCTAATTGGGGCACGAGAAATTGCTATACCTGTTATTGCAATGACAATTACTTTAGCAGCTGTTTATGCCCCTATTGGCTTTATGGGTGGCTTAACTGGGGCCCTTTTTAAAGAATTTGCCTTTACTTTGGCAAGTGCCGTCATTATTTCAGGTATTATTGCACTTACTTTAACACCAATGATGTGCTCTAAATTATTTTCTAGCGAAGCGAATGCCGGTTGGTTTGTACAATTTCTTGATAAAAAATTTAACTCTTTTAAAGTTTATTATCAGCGTAAGCTACATAGTCTACTAGAAACTCGAGCCATTATGCTTGTGCTTGCAGTAGTTATTTTATTAATGCTACCTTATTTATATAGTACCACCCCAAAAGAAACTGCACCTGAAGAAGATCAAGGTTTCTTTTTTGTTATTGCTACCCCACCCCAATATGCAACGGTTAATTACATTGCCGCCTTTACAAATTTATTTAATAAAATTTATGAAAGTTTTCCTGAAGCGGCACACTACTTCAATATTAATTCGAGTGATCCTGTCTCCGGAATGGTTTTAAAACCGTGGGATCAACGCACACGATCTCAATTTGCCATGAAAAAGCCACTACAAGATAAATTAGATCAAGTAGCCGGTTTGAAAACATTTGCTATTATTCCCCCTCCTCTACCTGGTGGTGGCAGTGGCGCTCCTATTCAATTTGTAATTAAAACTACTAATGATTTTCAAACTTTATTTGAACTTTCAAATCAGTTAATGGATAAAGCACAAAAAAGTGGTTATTTTATTTTCTTAGACAATAGCCTTAAATTTAACCAACCTGAAATTGAATTACAAATTAATCGCTCTAAAGCGGCTGATTTAGGTTTAGATATGCAAGATATTGGTAGTAGTTTAACTAGTGCCTTATCTGGAAACTATGTTAATTATTTCAACTTACAAGGCCGCAGTTATCAAGTTATCCCCCAGTTAGATAGACGCTATCGATTAACACCAGAACAATTAGAAAAAATTTATGTTCGCTCTAAAACTGGTGTTATGATTCCTCTATCAACCGTAGTTACTCCACTAGAAAAAATACGACCCAATGCAGTTACTCATTTTCAACAATTAAATTCAGCAACTATTCAAGGTGTTACTTTGCCTGGCGTAACCTTAGGCCAAGGCTTAGCATTTTTAGAAAAAGAAGCAGCTTCGATTTTACCACGAGGTTATACTTACGATTTTGGTGGCCAATCTAGGCAGTTTATGCAGGAAGGTAGTGCTTTAATTTTTGCTTTTTTCTTATCAATCATTGTTATCTTCCTTGTTTTAGCCGCTCAATATGAAAGCTTTCGTGATCCATTAATCATATTAATTAGTGTGCCAATGTCGATTTGTGGTGCTTTAATTCCACTTAACTTAGGTGCTGCTTCTATCAATATTTATACTCAAGTCGGGCTTATTACATTAATTGGCTTAATTAGTAAACATGGTATTTTAATTGTTGATTTTGCAAATCAATTACAACGAGAAAGAAAATTAGATAAGCGTACCGCCGTTGAAGAAGCTGCTGCTATTCGCCTGCGGCCAATTTTAATGACTACAGCTGCTATGGTTTTTGGGGTCATCCCGCTTCTAATGGCTAATGGTGCGGGCGCTGTAAGTCGATTTAATATTGGTCTTGTTATCTCAGCAGGTTTATTAGTTGGAACTTTATTTACTTTATTTGTTGTACCGACTATGTATACCTATCTTGCAGCTGATCATAGGCCTAGAGAAGCAGACTCAGCAGAACCTTTAGAAAACTCAATAAATGCCTCTTAAAGTTTATTTAAATATTAAATAATAAGAATATTAACAAGACTATAATTTAATTATTTAGCCTTAGTTAAGTTTTCTCTAAAAACTTTTTTTGCTTAAACCTTAAGGTTTTTTATCAGTTCTGTACATGTTAAAATCATCTACTTTATGCATTACTAATGATTACAGGCTATACCATGGATAAGACTTATTCTCCCCAAACTATCGAGAAATCACGTTACCAAAAATGGGAAAATCACCATTTCTTCCAACCACAAGGTGAAGGCTCAGCTTATTGTATTATGTTGCCGCCGCCTAACGTCACGGGTAGTTTACACATGGGTCATGGCTTTCAGCATACTTTAATGGATGTACTGATACGTTACCACCGCATGCAAGGGGATAAAACCTTATGGCAACCAGGCACAGACCATGCCGGTATTTCTACTCAGCTTGTAGTAGAACGTCAACTAGAAGGTAGGGGCGTATTTCGTAAAGATATGACGCGTGAAAAATTTCTTGAGTATGTTTGGCAATGGAAAGAAGAGTCTGGTAATCAAATTACCTCACAGATGCGACGCATTGGTTCCTCAGTAGATTGGGAGCGTGAACGGTTTACTATGGATGAAGGCCTTTCTCAAGCAGTGCAAAAAGTTTTTGTCCAACTTTATGATGAAGGTTTAATTTATAGAGGAACTCGCCTAGTTAATTGGGATCCTAAATTAGGTACAGCCGTATCAGATTTAGAAGTTATCTCTCAGGAAGAAGACGGATTTTTATGGCATATTCGTTATCCTCTTACAGACTCAAACGATTCTTTAATTGTTGCTACTACAAGACCTGAGACGATGTTAGGTGACGTAGCTATTGCTGTCCATCCAGATGATGAACGTTACCAACATTTAATTGGCAAACAGGTTAATCTTCCTCTTTGTGATCGCCAAATACCTATTATTGCTGATGATTACGTTGATAAAGAGTTTGGGACAGGTTGTGTTAAAATCACACCGGCTCATGATTTTAACGATCATGAAATTGGTAGACGCCACAATCTCCCTTCTATTAATATCCTTACTAAAAAAGGGGCAATTAATAAAAATGCACCTTTAAACTATCAAGGCATGGATAGGTTTATTGCACGTGAGCAAATCATTAAGGACTTAACGGTAGCTCAATTGCTTGTTAAAACTGAACCCCATAAATTAAAAGTTCCACGTGGGGAAAAATCTAATGTAATTATTGAACCCTTATTAACTGATCAGTGGTATGTGAAAATAAAACCGTTAGCTACGCCTGCCATTGAAGCAGTTAAAAAAGGTGAAATTCGCTTTATTCCTGAAAATTGGACTAAAACTTACTTTCAATGGATGGAAAATATAGAGGATTGGTGTATTAGTCGCCAACTTTGGTGGGGACACCGTATTCCTGCTTGGTATGATAGCCATGGCCATATTTATGTAGGCTATAGTGAAAAAGATGTACGCTTTAAATATAAATTAGATGACTCGTTGCATTTAAAACAAGATGAAGACGTACTAGATACTTGGTTTTCATCTGCACTTTGGCCCTTTTCTACCTTAGGCTGGCCGGCACGTACACCAGAATTTGAACAATTTTATCCTACCTCTGTCTTAATAACTGGCTTTGATATTATTTTCTTCTGGGTAGCTCGTATGATTATGATGGGCTTAAAATTCACCGGCAAAGTCCCTTTCAAGGAAGTTTTAATTACTGGTTTAATTCGTGATAGTGAAGGCCAAAAAATGTCTAAATCTAAAGGCAATGTTTTAGACCCTTTAGATATTATTGATGGCATTGATCTCGATAGCCTAATCACTAAACGTACTTCAAATATGATGTTGCCTTCTTTAAAAGACAAGATTGCCAAAGCAACACGTAAAGAATTTCCTGATGGTATTCCTGCTTTTGGTACTGATGCATTACGTTTTACTTTTTGTTCTCTTGCATCATTTGGCCGCAATGTCCGCTTTGATTTAAATCGTGTTGAGGGCTATCGTAATTTCTGTAATAAATTATGGAATGCTGCGCGCTATGTTCTACTTAATACAGAAGAACAAATTGATTTGGAAGATGGTGCGTTTCAATATAGTCCTGCTGATCAATGGATCTTATCCTGTTTACAACACACTATAGCTAGTTGTCATCATTATTTGACTACTTATCGTTTTGACTTATTAGCCCATACACTTTATGAATTTGTTTGGCATGAATATTGTGATTGGTATTTAGAGCTATCTAAGCCCATTCTTTATGACCCACAGGCATTAGGAGCTATGAAGAGAGGGACACGTCGCACCCTTGTTCATGTATTAGATCAAATATTGAAATTGCTCCACCCTATCATGCCGTTTATAACAGAAGAGATATGGCAGCGCCTAAGTAAACTTACTAGCCAAAATGGTGAAAGTATTATGCTTAGTCCTTATCCTAAGGCTGATCAACAGTTTATTAATAAAAATTTGGAAAATGAAATTTCTTGGGTTAAAGAAGTTATTCAATCAGTTCGCACTATTCGCAGTGAGATAAGTATTTCTCCTGCTAAATTAATTGTCTTACAAGTTAAAAATGCGTCAGCATTAGAAATAGAACGTTTTAAAAATTACCAAGTTATTCTGATGGCTTTAGGTAAGTTAGCTAATATTCATTTTTTAGAAAAAGATGAAGAAGCGCCAGTATCAGCTTCAGCTGTAGTAGGAGAACTTGAATTATTAATTCCTATGGCAGGCCTTATTAATAAAGAAGCTGAATTAAATCGCTTAAATAAGGAACTTGCAAAACTTGATAAAGATATAATGCTAGCTCAAGGCAAACTTAATAATCCTAAATTTACAGATAAAGCGCCGGCAGAAATCATTGCTAAGGAACAAGAAAAATTAGCGCAAGCAGAACTTATTAAAAATAAATTGTTAAACCATAAAGCTAATATTGAAAAGCTTGAATAAAATTCAAGCTTATAATTAATAGCCTTTGTACAGAAAGAAATGAAAGCCTATTAAAAACGCTTTTCACCAAGCCTACGTCCCATGCAAAGACGCTCTCAACTCAACCTACGTCCTGTGGCTTGTCCACAGGACCCAGTAATCTAACTAGCGTGCTGGATCCTGCGAACGAGTCGCAGGACGTAGGCGGTGGTTAAAAGTGTTTTTCATTTTTATGCTTGCAAAGACTCTCCACTCAATCTACGTCCGGTGGCGTGTCTACAGGATCTAGCGATTTGCCTAGCAAACTGGATCCTGCGAACAAGTCACAGGACGTAGGCGGTGGGGTGGTCAAAAAATGCTTTTCACTTTTATGCTTGCAAAGACTCCCCCACTCAACCTACGTCCGGTGGCGTGTCTACAGGATCTAGCGATTTGCCTAGCAAACTGGATCCTGCGAACAAGTCGCAGGACGTAGGCGGTGGGGTGGTCAAAAAATGCTTTTCACTTTTATGCTTGCAAAGACTCTCCACTCAATCTACGTCCTGTGGCTTGTCCACAGGACCCAGCAATCTAAATAGCGCGCTGGATCCAGCAATTTAACTAGCGAACTTGATCCTGCGAACAAGTCGCAGGACGTAGTAGACCGTAGTTAAGAAAATGTTTTTCACTTAAGATTCCCTTAAGTTTTTTATGTTAAAAGTAGGTCAGCTTAAAAATAATAAAAAGTAATGGAATTTTTAGATACTGCAGATAAAATTATTCCTGGCTATTCTCTATTATCTCTTGATGACCAACATGCTTTTCATGCCACTACTGTTGGGCAGAATTTTGTTAATCTTATAGCAAAAATTAACCATAAAGCTGCTACTTTTCAAAGTTCAATCACGCTTTTAAATATGCTTTTTTCATCACTGGAAATACAGAAAGAAAAGTTATTACAAGAGATTGAAAAACTCGTTTATGAATTTACAGAAACATTTAAAGAACATGAGACATATAAACTCGTAAAAGAAAAATGTGATTTTCTTTTGTTAGCAGAAGATTGTTATAAATTGCATTTTGTCCAAGAAGAAAACCGAAAACTTATTACCACTAAAGATTATTCTAAGGCTTATATTCAACAAAAAACCCTATTAGAAAAAGCACTCACTGCCGCTAGAAATGAATTTGCTACAACCCGAACTTGGCCAAATGAAGCTAGAATTACTAAATTAAATCAGCAATGCCTAAATGCCAAAACTAGTTGGCTTGAACATTTTCATAATGATGCTGAATTAACAGAGTTAAGAAATAATATAGCCCAAGAAGAAATTAGAGAAAATCTAAGTCGTTTAGCTCATTATTTTAACTTATTTAATTATCGGCTTAAGCCAACTAGTATTAAAATCGAGCTTGATAATTTAATTGCAGCAGTTAACCTCTCCAATAAAATGCCTGAAACAATTGCAAAATTAAAATACGAGCATTTAAGCAATATAATATATTACTGCATGGATAAAGTTAGCATGCTCGATATCCAATTTATTGATTTGCAACAGTTTAATAAAGAACAAGCGAACTTACTTACCACAGCTATTTTAGAAGCATTTGCTAATGACTTAGCACTTAATCTTCACGAATTATTAAACCATTATCATTTAAGCTTAAAACAGTATATTAATAAGCAATTATTACTAATTAATGGTAAGAATTTAGAGCGAGATACTTTGCCTCAACCACCAAATTTATTAAATTCGCTTTCCTATTTATTAAGTAATCCTCTTTTAAATCAGACAAATGAATTTCTGCGCCGTTTATCTGACGCTCATGCTTTTATTCAAGCAACAGGATTTGCCACTCAAAATGAAAGTTCATTTTTAGCAATTTTTGATTTCTATAATTATAATCGTTTTGCAGGGCAGGTTGCGGAAGCAAAATCAATATTGAGTAGTTTATTTAACCCGTTTCTTCCACTTTACTCAGAATATAAAGAGGTAGCTTTATACGAAAAAAGTTTTTTTTGGAAACTCTATCGCACTGTAATGCCTGTAATCATTGCAGTAAGTTTTATTGTACTTATTGCCGCTTTATTATCTCCTTTAGGGTTACCTGAATTAGCATTTGCTGCTGTCTTTCTACCGACGTTATTTATTGGGGTAGCTCTTGCAACAAAATACGTTCAGGTAAAAGATAAGCTCTATAATGCACTGCGTGAAATGTATTATGAGGGCTCTTATGAAATACCTGAGTTTCAAATTAATGAACGTATGCTAGCTGCCTTTGGTAAAGCTAGTACGGCTTACATAGTAAAAAATTACTATATCAAAACCATTCAAGCGTGTATTGAAATAGATAAGTTTTATCAAGCCAAAAAAGAAAAAGGACTTTTAACTTCTGAAGAGATACAAGCGCAAAAAGACAATACAACCAAATTAAACCTATTATATTTAGAATGGTATGATATTCACAGTAATAGAGAATTAAGCTATACGGTCGTTTCATCTATTATATTAACGCGATTAAAAGCTGAAAGTAATAAAGAATATAAAGCATTAAAAGCAGCCTTTGAGAAAGAGTCAACTATAATCAATCAAACTATTGATAAAGCCGTAGAAGATCTTGAAGTAACTTTAAGCGGCGAGGAATCCCTATCTAGACCAAAAAATACTAATGCTAAAGCAACAGTACCCACGCTGAAAATTCATTATACGCCTAAACTGTTTAAGCCTCGTTGCTTATTAAATAAAATAAAAACAGAAGAATATGCTAATTTAATTAATTTAATTCAGCCTAAATAAAAGTTAGGTTAGGGCTAAATTTGTTTAGCCCTAACCTATTAGAATTTTTCTAATTTACAAACTCGTTTTTCTATCCAAAGCGTTAACATAATAGTAGATAAAATACCCAGTAAAATGCCATATGTATGCCAACTTTCACCTACTATTTTTAAAGCGTCTGGCGTATGTAAAATAGAAAAAGGAATAGCTAGTAAAACGTCAACAATGGCTGAACCTGCGACTAATCCGCAAGCAATTAAAGTTCCTTTTTGTCTACGCTCAGTTTTTTGTTCGTTAGTAAAGGATGTTTTTTTCTCGAGACGGTTTCGCACATACATCGCTATCATGCCCCCTAAAAATAAGGGAAAAGAAGAAGAAATTGGCAAATACATGCCGATTGCTATTCCTAATATAGACAACCTCATATAACGAGTTAGCTTAAATAGTTTAATACTAATTAACAGTACAATGATGATGCCTGCACCAAATAACATCATAGTCCAAGGTAGCGTATTACGGAAAACAGCTTCCGTAATGGCAGCCATTAATGCAGCAGTAGGAGCTGGAAGAGATTGACTAATATCCATACCTTCATGCGGCATAACACCCGCAATGCCGTATACATTAAAAAGCAGCTGCATAACCGGTGGAATAACCAAAGATGAAACCACAACGCCAACTAAAAGCATTACTTGCTGCCGCCAAGGTGTAGCACCTACTAATTGGCCTACCTTAAGATCCTGCGTATTATCATTAGCAATAGCTGCAATACCTGTTACGACAGAACCAATAATAATAGTAATGGCTTCTGCCGCTTTAATTTGATTAGGAGTTAATGGCAATGGTAGAAATTGGTTAATAATAGTCAACAGCATCCAAGCAGCAAATAACATACCTGCAATAACCACAGAGCTCCCAGGACTTGCTGTCACACCGACCATCCCAGATAGATAGCCCGTAATAACCGAAAATAAAAAGCCAATAACCAGCACATAAATAACAGCCGCAAAAACCAAAGTTGGTGCAAAATCTCCATCTAACCCTGTTGCTTCAATGGGAAAAATATATTGAAAAAATAAAAATAATAATGTGGCTATAATCACAATACCGCTTACAATAAATGGAATTGGAATATCCCTATCTGTTCTTGGTACTTGCGCTGCCCAATTACGCTTAGTAGTAAAAGCACTAAAAGACTGCGTAATACTTTTAATTAGTGGCCTAACAAGAAGTAAAAACGTCCAAGTGCCTGCAAATAACATAGCACCTATACCCAAGTAGCGTAGCTCACTGTCCCAAAGCAAAGAGGCAGCTTGATTTAATGGATAATGAGCTAAAAAATCTGGATAAAATTGGCTAACAATAGGCAATGCAACCAGCCAAGAAATAACAGCCCCTATAAAAATACTGACTGCCATTTCATGACCTATTAAATAGCCGGCACCAATCATAGTGGCCGAAAAGCCTGCCCCAAAACCAAAAATAGAACGTTTAACTACGAACCAAAAATTAAAATTACTTGCAATAATCTTAAAACCCATTTGCAAAAGTTCAATTAATCCACCAACAGCGCCACCTAAAAAAATCTCTTTAACTCCTACTCGCTCATCTGAAGATTTTAAAACCTCTGCAATCACTTTGCCTTCAGGAAAACATAATGCTGGCTCGTGAACTAAAATACGACGCAATGGAATAGAAAATAAAACCCCAAGAATACCGCCAGATACAGCAATAAAAAAATTTGTTAAATAATCAAAGCTTTGCCAATAATGAATAATAATTAGAGCAGGGATTGTATAAACGATACCGCCTGCAACAGCTTCTCCAGCAGAAGCTGCAGTCTGGACCGCATTGTTTTCCAAAATAGTAGAATTTTTAAATAAGCGTAAAATTCCCATCGAAATAATTGCTGCTGGAATAGAGGCTGATGTCAAAATTCCTAACTTTAAAGCTAAATAAGAATTCGACATTGCCAGCAATACAGTCAGTATAATTGCTAATATAATACTACGTGCTGTTAACTCAGCTACTTTTTTTTCTTCATTTACTTTTGCTACAGACTTAGTCATGCATTGCCCCAAATTATCTTTTTAACTTCAGGACGCAATGCCGTCTCTAGTAAGGACTGTGGAATAATAATGGTTTGCGGACCATAAACATAAGCAGCCACTTGATAAGTATCAAAAATAATAGCTAATCCTTTTTTGTCAAAGGTCCAATCGCTATAATTTTCAATCTCCGCTTCTGTACCATCATTAATCCACTTTTTATCAAAATCTTTTTTCTTAAGTAATTCAGCGCGACAATAATTAGCAATTGTTGTTAAATAATTAACATTGGGTTTAAAAATATCTTTTAAATTAATTTGTTTACCATCAATGAAGTTAAACGTTCTTATAGTATTATTTGGATGCGCAGCCCCACTTGAATAAGTCGAAACATCAAATTCTAGGCTAACTACATGTTTGTTTTGAAAAGCTATTCTATAGTCAATATATAAGCTATTTTTACCTGGAAGCGTTTCTGTAAATGAATCACTATCTGACATATTTTGGGCATTCTTGGTGGTTGTTATAAAGGTTTGTATAACTTGATCAATTTGCCCTTGGTTAAAGCCTTGAGGATATTTAAGCTCAAGAATAAATGTTTTAGTTTCTTTCTTAACGGTTACCGTTTTAGGTTGCGCCCAAAGAGGATTCGTAACAATACTTAAACCCAAAATAAACATGCGCAATAGATACATATTTCTTTCTCCAATGTTTTAATCAATCCATTGTCCTGCAATCATCGTCGCATGCGGTAACGGATAACCGAAATGATAACATAATATTGCAGCATCTTTGAGCGGCCAGCGTATCAAATCAGCAGCTAATCCTGGCTGAATTTTACCTGTTTCCTCAGCAATACCTAATGCTTGTGCTGCATTGGTGGTAACACTTTGTAAAACTTCTTCTACTGTTAGATCAAAAAATTGGCAAGCCATATTCATCATAAGTAATAAAGACGTGGTTGGAGATGAGCCAGGATTGCAATCAGTTGCAATAGCTATCTTAACTTTTAATTGACGCAGTAAAGCAATAGGAGGTTTTTTTAGGGCACGTAAAAAATAAAAAGCGCCAGGAAGTAATACTGCGATAGTTCCCATAGTAGCCATGGTTTTAGCACCCGCTTCATCTAAATATTCTAAATGATCACAGGATAAAGCCCCCATTGCTGCAGCTAGTTTACTGGCACCTAAATTTGATAACTGTTCGGCATGACATTTAATAGGTAGCTTTAATTCTTTTGCTGTTAAAAACAGTTGTTCAGTTTGTTTATAAGAAAAAGCGATAGTTTCACAAAATACATCTACAGCGTCAGCTAAACCTAATTCAGCAATAGCAGGTAACATTTCTTGACAAAGGTAATCTACATATCCTTGGGAATTATTAATAAATTCAGGAGGAATTGCATGCGCACCTAAAAAGGTAGTTTTAATACGCATGCCACTTAAGGATTCAAGTCGGCGTGCAACAGTAAGCATTTTAATTTCACTAGCTAAGTCTAAACCGTAGCCTGACTTAATTTCAACCGTAGTAACGCCTTCAGCACGCATAGCTAATAAGCGAGAGAGTGACTGAACAATTAGTTCATCTTCAGTTGCAGCACGAACTTGTCTAACTGTAGATAAAATACCTCCGCCTGCACGAGCAATATCACTATAAGTAGCTCCTTCTAGGCGCTGTTTAAATTCATTCGCACGATTACCAGCATAAATTAAATGAGTATGGCAATCAATGAATCCTGGCGTAATGAGCTCATCATTACAATTTTCTTTAACAGTCGCTGTAATAGCAGGTAATTTAGTTTCATCACCGCACCAAATAATTTTTTTTTTGTAAATTGCAATGGCTTGCTGAGTAGTTATATTACCATCAACGTTAAGGATTCTAGCATTAGTAAGAAGTCTATCGCATGTCAACATATACTATTCCAAATTTGGCACCACATGAGGGCTTTTTAACCATGAAGAATGATGACGGTTATCATAAATATCCCATTCTTCGGCGTTATAATGCTCCGCTTTTACTTTAAGTAATAGCCAACTTAAAAAAAGCGCAACTGTTTGCGTTGTTAATAAGCGATTTTCCGATTTAAGCGTTTTAAAAAATTGTAGTTTTTCATCATGCATAAACTGACTTTGACGAATTAGAGTTTGCATATCAGTATCAATAATACCAGGTTTTACGCTTGCAAAAGCGACCGTTGGGCATTCTAATTGCCAGCAACGTGTAAGCATGGCTAGAGCTGCTTTAGAAACACAATAGGCTGCCCAACCTGCAATAGGAAAATAAGCAGCTCCAGAGCTAATAGTTAATACTCGCCCACCTTGAAGCTTATCTAGTAATAATTGAGTAAGAAATAAAGGTGTATTTAAATTTGTTGCGAGCGTTTGCTGCCAAGCTTGCTCTGTAATCTCACTAATCGGTGCAATAGGCTCAATAATACCGGCGTTATGAATTAAACCTTTAATAGTAGATTTATCTTTTAAGAAAGTTAAAATAGCTTGTTGCCCTGTTAGTGTGGAAACATCGGTACTAAGAAAAGAAATTAATGGAGAATAAGAGGCTGTTTCTTGTAATGCAAATTCGCGACGACCTACGATTAATACATCTTGTCCTTGTTCAGCCAATGAATGCGCTAATGCACGACCAATACCAGTGCCGCCACCAGTAATAATAAACACGGCTACTCCTTAACTCAGTATAAAGGTCCAAATAAAATAGCTTATTCTACCGGAATCAATTAACAATGCTAATAGTCATTTAAAATTAGCTATAGGATATTGGAGTAAATACTTTACCTTCCACATTCCGCTACTTATTTAAATCTGTATATTAGGTTTTGCCAAGACTGTTTAAACATATAAGGTTACTTTACAGGTCAGTATGTCATACAGTAAGAATTTTGGTTAATTTTAGTTAGAATGAGCAAATCTCAAAACAGGGCCGTTTTTTGACTGTATTAAAAGCTAATGGATTTACTATCATTAATCTAGACTATAAAGAATTATATACCGGACTCTATCAAATCAATAATACTATATATAAAAAAACCCTTTCTCTTATATATCATTAAAATCTTATATGCCTTTATAGGGCTAATAAAATCTTAAGATCAATCTACTATAATAGGATAAGTGACTATTATTTTTAGATTTTTATGTTAGAAAAATTTTTATTACCTTCAGAAGATGAATATATCGTTTCCTATATTAGCTTAGAACACACTATGCACGCATTGCTTGCAATAAGCAAAAAAGTTGGAAATCAGTATGTTTTAGTAAATAGTATTGGTTTAATGCAGGTTAATCAAAATATAAGTAATCGTGATTATGCTGCACGTGAGGTTCGAGCTATCCATGAACTAATTAATCCAGGGCGCGATGCTGCTTCTGCATATGCGAAACATTATAAAGTTACGAATGCACAAGCCAAAGGTTTACTAAATTTTATTAAGAAGCAACGAGGAGACATCTATTCTTTTAGTGAGTTTTCGCGTAATTGTCATAATTTCGTTATTGCAACATTATCTTTTCTTGGAATACATGATGAGGATTTAATCAATTGTATTCTACCACCACGAGATAGTAGTACGCGTACTATATTAGAGCGAAAGCAAGTACCAGGACAGTTGTTACAAGATGAAAATTTCTCTACTTATGCTTTCTATGGTAAAGATAAAAAAACCGCTAACAAGAGCTCATCTAGTAATGAATTAAATACATGGGTATGGCCTGAAAATATAACCATTATTGATAAAATAAAATATAAACTTAATACCTCTTATTTTAAACTTATTGAGAAAACTCCTGATATAGAAGATAACGATTCAGATGAGAAAATTAGACTAAAAAAAGCAATTTATTTACTGCGTGATTATCAAAACGGGAGCTCGCTCGCTCATCCAGGGCGGACCTATCGCGAAGTCGTTCAAAATTTTCTTGACTCATTTGATTCGGAACAAAAGAATGTAAATGATTTAGTGACTGGCCTGCGACAAGAAATTGTTAACTATCATATAAAAAATGGCCAAGCTGGTTATCCTCGAGGAAGCCTAAACCAAAGATTATTATTTATTGATTTTGTATTAAATACAGAGCGCCGTCCTGACTTTAAACCCTTTGAATTTATTAAGCCATCAATTAATCAAGATGCGGAATCATTATTATATGAGATAGTACATCGGGATATAGATCCCTTTTATTCAGATACAATTGATGCACAACGTAGAGAAAAATTTAGTGAATGTGTCACAAAAAGTGGTAGCATTTTTGAGTACAGTAAAAAATTATACCAGCAAGGTAAACTACCAATAGCTGACTTTCTGGAAGTGTTAAGCACTAACAAAGAAGACAATATTCCTTTATATACTTCGGTAGAGCTAGAAAAGCTAGTTATTAACTTAATCAATAATAAAAGATGGAATAAAGAAAGCGGCGTATTTTGGAAATCCTTACCAGAAGGTATAGGACAAATGCGTGAATTGAGTCATTTTGGCCTTAATAAATTAATAGAAATCGCAGAGGAACGAGAAAAAAGTATTAAGTTTTCGTTTCTTGAAAATACCGGTATAAGATCAAACATAACGAGTGAATTTTATACGTTACTTACTTCTCTAAAAAATTCTACCCAAGTGCAAGCTACTCTTGCAATCACAGCTTTCTGTGAGAAATGGAATTTACCAAATTCTCCACCAGAGCAAAAAGTAGAAATATTGCAATTAGATCTTTAAACGTTTACATGGCATTACATAATTAATTGACGTGCTTCTGCCGCTTGTGAACATTTATTTCTACGAGATTGTGATGCAAAAAAACCGTTATTACCTAAGTATTCACCACATGCAATAACACTTTCTAGCTGGTTAATTTCATTAAATACACTTACTCTTTTTGTTTTGTCTGTTTCTAAATACTGAGCATATCGATCACATAATTCTTTAGAAGCTATCGCTGGATTTCGTTTTTCAAAATGGTTTTTTGCATCTAAATAAGGTTGTAAAAAATCAGCGCTATAAATGGAATAAGCCAGCCCCTGTTCACGAACAGTCAAGGGTTCCATGTTGGTAACCTTGATATAAGTTAATGATTTTTGTAAGGCCTGATATTCGCGCTAGCTAGGGCTGGACTGCAGCGGTTTGACATATGAATTGATGCAGCTAAATGCAGTAAAGTATTGCCCTCATCATCTTGTTGATTGATATCATATTTATTTGTTTTAACGGCTTTATTGACTTCAGCAACAGAATAAGGTTGTCCACTTTTACTAGGCCTAAGAACATCAAAAGTGTGTTCAGCCTGAATAAAAATTTTATGCAATGTATCATTTGTCTTATCATTTTTACTTAGATTGTTTTTCAGCATTACATATTTCCCTTATACAAAAGATTAATTTTGTTTGATAGCTAGCATAATGTTTGTTCTGACTCTTGTTCTTTTTAAACTGACTTATTTATATTTATATGAACGGCTACCCTATTTTATTTGTATATTACTAATTCTTAAGTACAACAACAGCTTGATAATTTCTTTTTTGCCTTTTATTTTTTGCTAATGAATGCTTGTCACTGAACAACGGGTCGGAATTAAGCAGAATTCTTACTGGATCTTACAGGAGATAGGAAATTATAAATAACGTATAATTAGAAATTATATTTAAAATGAAATTTTGATTATCATCAGTAATTTTTTATTCTTAAAAAGACTTCTTTATGTCAATATTGCTTTCAAGGAGAATGATATGTTGCCAGAGATTAATTATTATGAACCACCTATAGCAACTATTTGGCAAGGACGTAAAGACACTTTACCTAACGAGCGCTTTTTTCAAGCTATTAAACCTTATGATATACGTATCCACTCACTTGATAATATTCGCACAAAAATTGTTTTTTTAGGTTTTAATAGTGATGAAGGAATCAGACGAAATGAAGGCCGATTAGGTGCTAAAACAGGTCCTAATGTTTTGCGCGAACATTTAGGTAAATTACCTTGGCATGCTAAACAGCCACTTTATGATCTAGGTAATATTAGTTGTGAAGAACAAAAGTTGGAAGAATCTCAACAGGAGCTAACAAAAATAATTAATTGTTGTCATCAACACGAATGTAAAACTATCGTCTTTGGGGGCGGACATGAAATTGCCTGGGGACATTTTTTAGGCTTAAGTGAAAAATATAATAAACTCGGTATTATTAATTTTGATGCTCATTTTGATTTACGTCCCGTTAATCAACAAAAGCAAAGCACCTCAGGTACCCCATTTTATCAAATAAAAGAATATTGCCAGTCTAAAGAACTTCCTTTCAACTATTGTTGTTTAGGTATTCAGCCACATGCCAATACCGAAAGTCTTTTTAAAATCGCAGATGATTCTCATGTTTATTTTCTCACTGCGCAGCAAATGTATGAACAGTCATTTAAACAGCAGCTTAAATTTATCGATCATTTTATCAAGAAACAAGATTATATTTACTTAAGTATTTGCCTTGATGTTTTTGCACAAGCTTATGCACCCGGTGTAAGTGCACCGCAAGCACTTGGTTTATTACCTTGGCAAGCACTTCCCCTGTTGAAATACATTATTCAAACTGGCAAAGTAGTTAGTGTAGATATTGCTGAGCTCTCACCTCCTCTAGATGAGGATCAAAAAACAGCACGCTTAGCAGCAATGTTAATAGCAGAATTACTAGAGTTTTATTAATATGCTTAATATATTAAACTTGCGATCAGTCTATTATTGAGAATGAATAAATAAACTATTTATTAATATAACAATGAAGCTTATAGTATTTTGAAGAATTCATGCAAGGAGCACCACGAATGAAAAAAATTATGTTGTTTAGTGGATTACTAACTCTACTAAACGGTTTTATTTACGCTGAAACTATTGATTCTCTAGTTAATGCAAATTTAGATAATTATGCAAAATCTGCAGCTAATTCTCTTGCTAAACAAATTAATCTTGCTCAAAATGATACGGCAATAGTATATGCCTCTGCTGCAACAACTACCTCCAATACCGTTACTACTACGGCACCAACTACTACCACAACTGCACCAACTACTACAACTGTACCAACTACCACCACCGTACCAACTACAACCACTACAACTGTGCCAACCACTACAACCGTGCCCACTACAACCACGGCGCCAACTACAACTACTGTTGTCACGCAGCCTCAGCCAACTACAACTACCACTACAGCTACTGTACCTACAACAAATGGAACAACCTCAGTAGCGCAGCCCATAAATTGTAATTATCATATTCCAGCTGAAAATACCCACGTTGATCACTCAATCATTACCGAATGGGCAAATAATGCTACTCGGCAATCATTTGATTTTGATCATGTTAATATTGCCCAACAATTAACTACTCTAAGACCTTGTTATACTGACCAGGGCTGGCAAAGCTTTAATGATGCTCTTAATAAATCTGGAAACTTAAGTGCTATTAAAACACAAAGACTTATGGTGACAAGCACTATTGATGGGAATATTGCTGTAACAGATATCAAAGAAAATCAATGGCGAGTAAGTGTTCCCTTACAAGTTATTTATCAAAATGAAAAACAGAAATTAACCCAGCTACTTACTGTAGACTTAGTTATAGGCCGTAAGATTTCAGGTGATTTGGGAATCATGCAAATGATTGCATCACCTAGACAAGCAGTTACCACTACTGTTCCCACTACGACAACTACCAAGCCAACCACAGTTATAATAAAGCAAGCACCATAAATAACAAACTGTTGGCTTTAGTAAATGTTTTATTTTTACCGCAGGTAAAACTGCGGTTATTTAATTTTCAGGATGATTATGCGTTATTCAATTGCAACTTTTTTATGTGTAGCTAGTATTAATGTTCATGCCAATGTACTGCAGTATTTTACCGGGCTAAGCTATAGCAACCCTGCTGAGCTATTCAAAGTTAAGAAGAATGATTTTATTATTGGCGGCACAGTAATGTATGCCGACATAGATTTTAAAGGACGTCAGTTTAACTTTAATACTTCAGACTATGACGTAGGTTCTAGTGATAGTAAACAAACTAGTTTGTTACCTTATGGCCGTATAGCTAATCGACTTAATGATAAATTGGTTTTTGGTGTCGATGTGACTGAACCCTTTCATTCAAATTTGAAGTGGGGCCCTAATGCCGTTACGCGTTATGCGTCAACTGAAACACTAATGACAGATATAGATGTAAGTCCGCGAGCGTCAGTTAGTTTAAGTCAAAGCGTTTATATTGGCGGTGGTTTAAATTTTAATTTTTTAAAAAATAATGAAGCTAATTGGGCCCTACCTTCTGGCGAGACCACTTATAATACGTTAATTAATCGGTCTTATGGATTTGGTTTAGGCGCTGATATAGGTCTTTATTATATGTTTAATAAAACTAATTTTTTTGGCGCAGCCTACTATTCTTCTATTAAGCAAAAAGCACGCGGGGAAAGTTTATTTGGTCTTAATATTAACACTAATCATAAATTTTACTTTCGCATGCCCGCAACCACTATTCTTAGCTATACCCATTTATTTTCTAAAGATTGGCTAATTAACTTGCTAGCTTATCGTAGTGAGTGGAATGCCAATCAAATAGCTCGTGTACGTGATACTGCAGCACCGCCACCTACGCCTAAGGATTTCGCTTTCAACATGAAATATGATGTTTCTTGGGCCTTTGTAGGATTAGTACGGCATCAAATTAGTGAAAAAACTGGCTTAGCGCTTATAAGTGCTTATGATGATGGTCCTGAGCAACCGCAATATCGCCCGCTGAACTTTCCCTCAGATAAACAATATTTACTTGGGTTCGTAGCTGACTATAAAGCTACCGCAACAACGTCACTGCAACTTTTATATGCCCATGTTATTTCTAACACTATTATTGGAAACCGAACAAATTTTCGTGGAAACAGCATTCCCTTTACAACAGGTAGAGTACAAATTAATGCTGATGTCGTTGACTTAAGATTGCTGGTGCAAGTCTAATAACATTTTATTTCTGTCACCTCGGTCAGGCCGGCTTTGTTGCATGTATATGAGGTTAAGTTAAAACAAAGAATAGATAAAAAAAGGTGGCGTTACGAACCTAAAGGGTATAACTTCAGTAGATGTAGCCTGGGTGTAGGCCTGCGGGCCGAAACCCGGGTTTCACTTCGTTTCACCCAGGCTACTTGTTTAACCAGCCGGTGAGAATCTATTTCTATCTAGTCCAATACCATTATTAGAATAGATTTCCGCTTATGCGGAAATGACAGATTTTTTCAGTTGACACCATTAGTTAAGTATTAGCTCAGGTGAATATCCTGAAATTCGGTGAAAGGATGGATTTGAGTGCAGTTTGGACTAAAATCAGGCTGAAAAAGCGCAGTGTATATGAAATACATGCGCATTTTGAATGCGTTATTTTAGTTCAAACTGCGCAAAATACAGCTTTTCGGTAAGGAGATAATCTCACATTTATCGGGCTGCATCAGCATAGGGTAGCACCGTTACTTGCGTACCAATTGTCATAAATTCTTCATTTAACCATTTTGCTGCACTAGGTAAGACCCGAACACAGCCATGACTTGAGTTAGCATAAGGTACTTCATAGGCCGCATGAATGGTATAGCCTTGATGAAAATACATACAATAAGGCATTTTAGCACCACCAGTCGTTTCTACAGGATATTCACCGGAAAGACAATCAACGCCACGTTTATTATAGACACGAAAAGTACCTGTAACTGTACGACAGCGCTGCCCAACATCCTCACAAAAGTCTTTGCCACCTGAAGCACTCCCAGTCATTACACGATGGCCTTCAGCATCATAAGCTGCCCAAGCATACGCTGTTGGGTCAAAGATAAACTGTTTTCTGCCAACAGCAGGTACTTGCAATGGAAAATAATCACGTCCTCGTTTATCACGTAAATAATGTGTCGTCCTATGCACATAACCATTATCATCCGTAATTAACGTTGATTCATCATACTCAACGCAACTTGAAAGCCCAGCACTAACAGCTAGACCAACCCAGAACAACTTATTCATGATAATCTCCGCTATCGGACAAATTATTAAGACATCTTAATTAACGTGAATTTAACTTCATCAAACCTAAATTTTTTAGCTTTAGTAAATGAACGTTATCCCATCAATGCAGCACATTTATACGAGATCGATTTAAAATAAACTAGCTCCATAACAAAAAATAAAGCACTTTTAAATATCAAACTATATTAATCAGCTAAAAGCTTTAATAAATATTGCTTTATTTAATTAAGTATTTAATCGACGATACTTAATTCGTGACGGCCGATTTGCCTCATCACCTAATCGTCTTTTTCTATCTGCTTCATAATCACTATAATTCCCCTCAATAAAGGCTACCTGTGAATCGCCTTCAAAGGCCATAAGGTGGGTGCAAATTCTATCTAAAAACCATCTATCATGAGAAACAACAATAACACAACCTGGAAAATTTAATATAGCCTCTTCCAGTGATCGTAACGTTTCTACGTCTAAATCATTACTCGGCTCATCCAATAATATGACATTAGCGCCACGTCTTAATAGCTTTGCTAAATGCACTCGGTTACGCTCACCTCCAGAAAGTTGCGCCATTTTCTTTTGTTGATCTGCGCCTTTAAAATTAAACCGACTAACATAAGCACGAGAAGGCATTTGAAATGAGCCTACTTGAATTATATCTTGCCCATCTGATATTTCTTGCCAGACAGTTTTATCATCATCTAAGTGATCACGAGTTTGATTGACATAAGCTAGGTCAACCGTTTCACCAATACGAATTTCGCCATCATCAGGCTGTTCTTGATTAGTTAACATTTTAAGAAACGTTGATTTTCCTGCACCATTAGGCCCAATAATCCCTAATACGCCGCCTTTAGGTAATTTAAAACTTAAATCTTCAATTAATAAGCGTGTTCCAAATGATTTACGAAGATGGTTAGATTCGATGACCAAATCACCTAAACGTTCACCAGGGGGAATATAAAGCTCATTAGTTTCATTTCTTTTTTGAAATTCTTTAGAGTTCATTTCTTCAAAACGGGCAAGGCGCGCTTTATTTTTAGCATGTCGTCCTTTAGGTGAAGTACGAACCCACTCTAATTCTGCTTTAATCGCACGTTGATGTGCAGCTTGCTGTTTTTCCTCCATAGCAAGACGCGCTTCTTTCTGCTCAAGCCAAGAGGTATAATTACCTTTATAAGGAATTCCTTCGCCTCGATCTAATTCTAAGATCCATTCTGCTGCATTATCAAGAAAATAGCGATCGTGCGTTACAGCAACGACTGTACCAGGAAATTCTTCAAGGTAACGCTCAAGCCAAGCAACACTTTCCGCATCTAGATGGTTTGTAGGTTCATCTAATAAAAGCATGTCTGGATTAGATAAGAGCAATCGACAAAGCGCTACTCGGCGTAATTCACCGCCTGATAACTGACTAATTTTTGCATCCCAATCAGGTAGCCTTAGGGCATCAGCTGCAATATTTAGTTGGCGATCTAAATCCCAACCGTTACACGCTTCAATCTCTGTTTGTAGTTGTCCTTGCTTATCAAGTAATGCCGTCATTTCGTCATCACTCATAGGTTCAGCAAAACGCATACTAATCTCATCAAATTCTTTTAATTTATGTTTAATATCAGCAACACCTTCCTCAACTACTTCGCGAACTGTTTTAGTTGAATCTAATTTAGGTTCCTGAGCTAAGTAACCTATTTTAATACCTGGCTGAGGTCTTGCCTCACCATTAAATTGCTGATCAATTCCAGCCATGATTTTTAGCAAAGTTGATTTACCTGAACCATTTAGCCCTAAAACTCCAATTTTTGCGCCTGGATAAAAACTTAAAGAAATGTCTTTAAGGATTACTCGTTGATTATCAACTATTTTACTTACTCTATTCATTGTGAAAATATATTGCGACATGAATACTCCATTCTTTAACGAAATTGGTGCAGAAAATAAACTAAAGCTGAATGCTATACAAGAGACTTTTTCGGAAAAAGCCTATGGTTTATTGCTAACTTGAAAGCTCAACCCTCTTTAGATTGAATGGCCTATTTATCTGAAAGCAAATTTATTCTTGATGGTGTCTATCACACAGACCCTAACTCAGCAGATAAATAAATAGAGGTGGGCCGAGTGGCCCAACCTATACTCTAGATAAATCTTCTGAATTACTTAGCAGTTAATAACTGGTTAAGTCCAATCAAGTATTACTTTACCAGATTGACCAGATGCCATAATTTGGAAAGCATCTTGATACTTATCAACATGAAATTGATGGGTAATAACTGGCGATATATCTAAGCCACTTTGTAGCATCGCAATCATTTTATACCACGTTTCAAACATTTCTCGCCCGTAAATACCTTTAATAGTTAGTCCTTTAAAAATAACTTGATTCCAATCAACTGCCGTTTCTTGTGGTGGAATCCCTAACATAGCAATATGACCACCATTATTCATAGCTTTTATCATATCATTTAACGCTATGGGGTTACCTGACATCTCGAGGCCTACATCAAATCCCTCTAACATTCCTAGTTCTTTAGCCACATCATCAATCGTTTGATACTTTATGTTAACAGCACGCGTGGCGCCCATTTTGCGAGCTAATTCTAAACGGTGATCATTAACATCGGTAATAACCACATGACGTGCGCCTATATGCTTTACTATAGCAACAGCCATAATACCAATTGGACCTGCTCCGGTAATTAAAACATCTTCACCCACCACATCAAACGCTAACGCGCAATGGGTAGCATTACCAAACGGGTCGAGAATGGAAGCTTGTTCATCAGTAATATTGTCGGGTAAAGCTAAAACATTCGTTGCCGGTAATGCTAAATACTCACCAAAGCAGCCTGGTCGATTAACACCAACGCCAAATGTATTACGACAAAGGTGGCGTTTACCAGCACGGCAATTTCTACACATACCGCAAGTAATATGACCTTCGCCTGAAACGCGCTGTCCTATTTCTAACCCTGTAACTTCGCGACCTAAAGCAACGATTTCTCCATAAAATTCATGTCCTACCGTCATAGGCACAGGAATTGTCGCCTCTGCCCAATCATCCCAAGTATAAATATGAATATCTGTACCACAAATAGCAGTTTTCTTTATTTTAATTAAAACATCATTTACGCCATACTCAGGAATCGGCACATCCTGCATCCAAATTCCAGGTTCACGTTTAGCTTTTACTAATGATTTCATGAGCCTCCTAAGTATTGTTAACCTTATATAGAAAAATTTATAAATCTCACTAACTAAACCAGATAAGCTTATACCTATATTATATTAAGTAATTTTCCTACCTTAGAGAATGCTTTTAACGCTTGATCTAAATGCTCCAGTTCATGAGCTGCTGACATTTGCGTGCGAATACGAGCTTTTCCTTTAGGAACGACTGGGTAAGAGAAGCCTACAACATAAATACCTTCTTTTAATAATAGATCTGCCATTTTTGCAGCTAAACTTGCATCACCCAGCATAACTGGAATAATTGGATGTTCACCTGGAATTAAATCGAATCCAAGCTCAGTCATACCTTGGCGAAAATAATTACTATTGCGTCTTAGCTTTACTAATAATTCATTAGATTCTTCCAATAAGTTAAGAACAGCAATAGAGGTTTCTGCAATGACCGGTGCTAATGTATTAGAAAATAAATAAGGTCGTGAGCGCTGACGAAGCCAATCAATAATAAGTGAGTGGCTAGCTGTATAACCACCTGAAGCACCACCTAATGCTTTGCCTAAAGTACCTGTAATAATATCAACTCTATCTGTAACACCACAGTATTGCGGCGTACCTCTACCTGTTTCACCCATAAATCCTACTGCGTGCGAATCATCTACCATAACCATAGCATCATATTTATCAGCTAATTCACAAATAGCCGGTAAATTAGCGATAACACCATCCATTGAAAAAACACCATCCGTAGCGATTAGGCGAAAACGCGCATCTTTAGCAGCAATTAATTGTGCTTCAAGATCACGCATATCATTATTAGCATAACGAAAACGCGCTGCTTTGCATAAACGAACACCATCGATAATACTAGCATGATTTAAAGCATCACTAATGATAGCATCCTCAGGACCCAATAACGTTTCAAACAAACCAGTATTGGCATCAAAGCAAGAAGAATAAAGAATGGTATCTTCCTTACTCAAAAATTGACTAATTTTACTTTCTAAAGTTTTATGTGGTGTTTGAGTGCCGCAAATAAAGCGTACAGACGCCATACCATAACCGTATTTTTGTAGTGCTTCTTGGCCTTTGTGAATTAAAGCTGGATTGTTAGCTAGGCCTAAATAATTATTAGCACATAAATTAATAACGGTTTTATCCTGTACTTGCACACTTGCTTGTTGTTGGCTTTTAATAACTCGTTCTGATTTATATAAGCCTTCACTTTTTAGTGTTTCTAACTCACTATGTAAGTGGTCAAGAAATCGCTCTTGCATTATGCACTCCTAAACTTAAAATCGGAAATTGGCATAATAATAACAAATTTTACACAGTTGCACTATTAAATGATAAATGCTTAACAAATCTTTTTCTGAATCAATCGCACCTTTCATCAAATCTTGCTAAAATGGCCACAACCTTTTAACCTATACTTCTTACCTTTGAAGTAATTAGTATATATATGACTCGTGTAATGGTATTTCGCAAATGATTAGTCAAAATGCACGTATTAATATGATTAAGCAGCAGTTAAGAACTGGTGATGTCCTTGATGAGAATATCTTAGCGCTGTATGATAAATTTCCTCGGGATGAATTTGTTCCTAGAGCTATGCAGCAATTTGCTTATTCTGATATGCAAATACCTTTAGCTCACGAACAACGGATGTTAAATCCTTTAGAAGAAGGAAAAATTTTACAAGCTATACAACTTAAAAAAGACGAAACTGTTTTAGAAGTTGGTACAGGAACAGGTTATCTTACGGCTTTGTTAAGTGGCTTGTGTAAAAAAGTAATTAGTATTGATTACTTTAAAGAATTTACAGATATGGCTGCTGTTAATTTAAAACGTCATCAGTGTAATAATATCGAATTAATCACCGGCGATGGCTATAATGGTTGGATTGATAATGCACCTTATAACGTTATTATTATGACAGGAGCAATTGATTCGGTAACAGATGCTTTGCGCTTACAAATTTTACCCGGTGGTAGAATTTTTGCAATTATTGGTAAAGAGCCTGTCATGCAGGCAATGCTTTTTACTTTAAGCTTAGATGGCACTTGGACTCAAGAATTACTTTTTGAAACTAGTGTTTCGCCGTTAATTAATAAATTTAAGCCTAAAGAATTTATTTTCTAGGACGCGTTCGCATGAAAAAAATGCTGTTTCTGTTATTTGCTATTTGCTTTGCTGGTCAATTGCATGCGACAGATTTAATGGATATTTACCAACAAGCATTAGAAAATGACCCAACTTTTAAAGAAGCTTATAGCACCTACATGGCTACTAGTGAGTCTATACCAATTGCACGCTCAGCACTTTATCCTCAGCTAAATGTCAATGCTCAAGTTAGCAGAAATATTATACAAACAAAAACAGCCAATGTTAATTTTGAAACAACTTATAATAGCAATAAATGGCAAATTACCGCCTCTCAAGCTGTCTTTAATTACCGAGCATGGTCACAGGTACAACAGGCCAAAGCTACTGTTAAAGCAGCTCAGGCAACTTTTAATAATGCAGCGCAAGATTTAATGTTACGCACCGCAAGAGCTTATTTTAATATCTTACTTGCTAGAGATACTTTAACTTTCGCTGAAGCTAAAAGACGCGCTAATAGGCGGCAACTTGAACAAGCTGAAGAGCGTTTTCGAGTCGGATTGGATGCTATTACTTCTGTTTATGAAGCTCGCTCAGCTTATGATCAATCCGTAGCACAAGTTATAACAGCTCGTAATGATTTAATTAATCAAAGTGAAAATCTACGTAAACTAACCAATCATGTTTACGAATACCTTGCACCTTTAAGAGATAGTAGAATTCCCCTTATCCGGCCTGAACCTAATGATGTCAATGAATGGGTCGATACAGGCCTTAAACAAAATTATAATTTATATTCAGCTAAATACAGCTTACAAGCTGCTAGAGAAAACATACGTGTCCAGGCTGCCGCCGGCTGGCCAACATTGGCTATCCAAGCGAATGGTAATCAAGTTAATAGTGATGTTAATGGCATTGGTGGTAGTAGTGGTGGGAATTTTTTTGCACCTTCAAAACAAACTAATGCTAATATTGCTCTTGCATTAAACTTTCCAGTATTTCAAGGTGGATTAGTCGTTGCACAAACAAGACAGGCACAATTTAATTTTCAATCAGCAAGCGAGCGTCTGGAACGCGCTTATCGCGATGTCGTTGTTAATAGTCGTATTGCCTTCAATACAATTATTGATGGGATTAGTAAAGTCCAAGCAGATAGACAAACTGTCATTTCTCAACGAAATACGTTGGAAAGTACGGAGGCGCAATTTCAAGTGGGGACTCGTACAATGGTTGACGTTGTTAATGCCCAGGAACGCTTATTTGAGGCACAACGTCAATTAGCCGCCGATCAGTATGATTTAATTAATGCTGATTTAAACCTTAAATACCTAGCTGGTACTTTAAGCGTTACGGATCTTGAAGAAATTAATTCTTGGTTAGCAACTACCCGTATTAGTCGTTTTCCTCCACCCTTACCGCATAAAGGCAAAATAAAAAGCAAACGCATTGTTAAGAAAACAATAAAAACTACGGTAACGGTAACTAAGTAATAGACTATTTTAGCCTTTATACATAACAAAATTGCCATCTGTTGAAAGGCTGTTTGTTGTAAAAAGCTGACGTACTGCAGTTTGTTTATGAGATTTAATGCTATAACTAAACAATCTAGAGCTCGCAAATCAATTGGAGACCGACCTAGACAAAGGTTAAAAAGCTGCTTTCTATTTTCCTCTTTTAAGTCCTTTCATAATTAAACCACCCTAGCTAATGCATTTTAAATCGAAACTATTTATAATCCCCTACTTTTTATAATAGACTTCTAATAAAACAGACAATAAATTTATAACGCTTATTTATTAGTAAATGTATTAAACGGTATTAAAACATAAAGTCTTTACCATTTTTAGGTTGTTAGTATGGCATTTAATCCTACAGCTGTTGAAAGAAAGTTACTTCATTATACGGGCAAAGCTATTGCTGATTTTAACATGATCCAACGTGGTGATCGGGTTATGGTGTGCCTATCAGGGGGTAAAGATTCTTTCACGCTGCTAACATTACTTCATTTATTAAAACAGCGTTCAAATAATAAATTTGAGCTATTTTCATTTACTCTTGATCAAGCTCAGCCAGGTTGGGATGATAGTAAGGTTCATGCATGGTTAAAAGATAAAAAAATTCCTTACGAAATTTTAACACGTGACACCTATAGTATTGTTAAAGAGAAAATTCCTGAAGGTAAAACTTATTGCTCACTATGCTCAAGACTGCGTAGAGGTATTATTTATCGCTATGCTGAGGAAAATGGGTTTAATAAAATTGCCCTAGGCCATCATCGCGATGATTTAATTCGAACTCTAATGATGTCCATTCTCTACAACGGCGATATTCGTTCTATGCCGCCTAAATTACTTAGCGATAATAAAAAACACATTGTTATTCGACCGTTATGTTATGTACAAGAACGCGATATAATTACCTACGCTAATGAGCAAAATTATCCTATAATTCCTTGTACTCTATGTGGCTCTCAAGAAAATTTAGCTCGCAAACGAATTGGTAAATTAATTGATAAGCTGGCAGAAGAAAATCCAAAAATCCCCAGTAATATCCTTCACGCTTTACAAAGCATTAAACCAAGTCAATTAATGGATCAAGATTTATGGCCATTTAAAAATTTAGAAACGCAATTATTAACTAAGAAAGAAATAGACACTGCCCCCGTCTTTATAGAAAAAGAGCTTGAAAACTTAGAATTAGAATAATTTATAAAATAATCATTTATTAAAAATAATTATCTTAAATTTAATTCAGACTCTTTAACCTATTATTAATAGGATACATTTCTAAATACAGTTAGCAACCCATTAAACATTTTACACGTTACTTAAATAGTCGCTGCAATAACTCATTACCTTTTGTATTTCGCTATTTTGTTTTTTTTTAAATCAGCTCTGAATTTCTTATAATTTAAGCTTATCGATAAAGTAAAGAAATATTTCTTTCGTGTAAAGATTCACAAATTGAATAATATAAGCTAGTATCCACCTTAGGGTAATTAATTTACAAAATAATCATGAATGATGCTGTGTTGACCTCTTTTCGTAAAGCCAAAATATACCAGCAACGTCATTTTAAATTTGACTTTGTTGCAGCAATTGTAGTTTTTTTAGTAGCTATTCCACTGTGTTTGGGAATCGCACTTGCCTCTGGAGCACCACTTTTCTCTGGCATAGTCAGTGGTATTGTTGGTGGCGTGGTGGTCGGCTTATTAAGTGGATCTCAGGTAAGTGTTAGCGGTCCGGCAGCAGGTATGGCTGCTGTGGTATTAACAGCAATCACTCAATTAGGTGATTTTCAAACATTTCTTCTAGCTTTAGCGCTAGCAGGATTAATTCAAGGCCTTATAGGCGTATTTCGCGCTGGCTTTATTATTGAATATGTTCCTTCTAATGTTGTGCAAGGCTTATTATGCGCTATTGGTATCTTACTGATTATTAAACAAATTCCTCTAGCATTTACTATATCAAAAGATTTTAAAGAGTTGCAGACGCACTTACTAGAAACAACAGAAGGCTTAACATTAAGTCCACTATATGGACTATCACATCATATTAATACCGGGGCTACTATTATTTCCCTAATTTCTTTTGCCATCTTAATTTATTTTGAAAAAACCAGAATTAAACTTTTACAAAGCATTCCAGCGCCGATTATTGTCGTTATAGCCGGTATCATAATTAATGAAATATTTCTTATGACCGACTCTCTTCTAGCACAAAATGATTCACATTTAGTTAATATTCCTGAGAATGATGGCTTTAGTGACTTTTTTAATCAATTTCAAGTACCTAATTGGTTAGCTTGGACTAATCCAAAAGTTTACTTATATGCTTTTATTATTGCGATTGTTGCTTCTTTAGAAAGTTTATTAAACGTAAAAGCGGCAGAAAAATTAGATAAAAAAAGGCGTATGGCCTCGAAAGATCAAGAGCTATTGGCTCAAGGTACTGGTAATTTTATCGCAGGTCTGATTGGAGGGTTACCAGTTACCTCAGTTATTGTACGTACTTCAGTTAATATACAAGCTGGTGCAAAAACTAAAATAGCAACCGTCTTGCATGGGTTATTATTATTTTTTGCAGTAGTATTAATCCCAGGTTGGCTTAATAAAATTCCTTTATCTTCGCTTGCGGCAATTTTAATTTTTACAGGATATAAACTAACTAAGCCTGCAATCTACAAATCCATGTACGCTCAAGGCTTTGATCGATTCTTCCCCTTTATTGCAACCGTAGTTAGTATTGTTATCTTTAATCTTTTAGCTGGTATTTTAATTGGCTTAGCCATTAGTTTATTTTATATTTTAAAAACTAATAGCCAAGCACGTTTAGATATCATCAAAGAAGTTTATCCAAATGGTATTACTAATCGCTTAGTCTTGCCGCAACAAATTACCTTTCTTAATAAAGCTTCGTTGGTTGCTGAACTTGATTCAATACCAGATAATTCTCAACTAATTATTGATGCTCGTTATACTCATTTTATTGATAAAGAAATTGTCGAGCTTATTAAAGAATTTAAGCAAGAAAAAGCACCTCATAAGCGTATTTCTTTAAATCTAATCGGATTTAAAGATTATTATGATATTCACAATTATATCGATTTTATTACTGTAACGACCTATGATGTGCAAACTACTTTGACACCTGTTGAAGTATTAAAGCTTTTAAAAGAAGGTAATCAGCGCTTTTTAAATGATACTCGTATCCATCGTAGTCCTAAAATTGATATTAAGCATACCGCACAGACTCAACATCCTATGGCAGTGGTTCTAGGCTGTATTGATTCGCGTGTGCCTGTTGAGACCATTTTTGATATGAGTTTTGGTGATTTGTTCTGCATTCGAGTAGCAGGGAATGTAGTCAATGAAGATGTGTTAGCAAGTATTGAATATGCTTGCCATGTAGTAGGTGCGAAACTAATTGTTGTATTAGGGCATACGCGTTGTGGTGCTATTCAAGCTGCATGTGATAATTTTGAAAAAGGACATATTACCCAGCTCTTAGCAAAAATTAAACCTGCTATAAATGCTGAAGTAGAAACCAAATTAGATCGTAATAGTACGAATAAAAAGTTTATTAGTAATGTTACTGCCTTAAATATCGCTAATACTATGCATCAGATTTATCAAGATAGTGAAATTATTAAATTACTAATTAATCAAGAAAATATCGCTATAGTTGGTGCAATTTATAATGTTGAAAGCGGTCAGGTTCATTTTGAGGATTATTCAAATTATATTGCGCATCTAGATGAATTAAATGATGACAAACTAGTAGATAAGGCACGACCCATTATCGAACAAGCTAAGAAAATTAATATTTCTAGCTAAAAGTTGTTGATACTTGTTCGTTGTATAAAACAGAAATAAGAAATCTTTTAACTTGCTGGAATTTTGCACTCTATTTGCGCGTTCCAGCTATAAGTCAAACTAACTCTGTATTAGAAATTAATTGACTTAGTCATAGCCTCAACCCAAACTTTAACTTTGGGCTGAATGTAACGGGCTGGATGATAGAAAATAAAAACAGGTATGGGAGGCATTGGATAGTCAGTTAATACCTCTTTTAGTAAATTTTTTTCTAAGGCCTCTTTTACTTGATAAGAATGAAGAGCAACAATACCTAGCCCGCGACAAGCACAGTCAACCATAGCTGATGCATCATTTAAATAAAAGCTTGGCTGTAAAAAAATAGTCTCCCCATTGGCAAAAGTCCAAGTATCATTCGGTACACGCATACTGTGTGTTATGTATGAATGGTTAATTAAATCTGTAGGCTTTTTAGGTATTCCAGCTCGCTTAAAATAACTTTCTGCAGCACAAAAAATGTAGCGCGTAGTACCAATTTTCTTTTGAATAGAGTTAGAAGCAACTGACATAGACATACCAAAAACAACGTCTAAATCTTCTGCAGGTAAATGAGGAACTTGTTCTGCAATTTGCAAGTCAAGCGTAATATTAGGATAGTGTTTTTGAAAATCCACCATTCGCGGTATTATTATTTTTTCAGCAAAAAAGCGCGCACTCTTAACACGAATTAAACCTGCTGGTTGCGTTTTAAATTGTCCGACTTTATTGGTCGCTTGTTCTAAAGAGATTAATACATTTTGTACTTCCTGATAATAGACTTCACCTATTGCAGTTAGTGTCACTTTACGCGTAGTCCGCTCAAATAAAGCAACCCCTAATTCTTTTTCTAATAAAGAAATTTGTTTACTAATAGCGGCGGCTGAAATACTTAACTCTTTTGCAGCTTTAGTAAAATTACAATGTTGTGCAACCTTACAAAAGGTTTGGATTAAATTAAGAGTATTCACTTTATCTCTAATTAAGTAGCTTACTTTTATTTTAACTGGTTCTGTAAAAAGAATAAAAATAGACGTCTTCGCAAATTATTAATAATACATATATAATGAGCAATTTGATTGGAATTAGGAACGGATATGCGCACATCTCAATGGTTTTTAGCTACCCTCCGCGAAACACCAAGTGATGCTGAAATTGTGTCACATCAACTCATGCTACGAGCAGGAATGATTCGCAAGCTAGGTGCAGGCTTGTATACCTGGCTGCCCCTTGGGCTACGCGTTTTACAAAAAGTTGAGCAAATTGTTAGAGAAGAAATGAACCGTGCCCATGCTATAGAAGTTTTAATGCCTGCAGTACAACCTGCTGAATTATGGCAAGAAACAGGCCGTTGGGAAACTTTCGGTGGACAATTGTTAACGATGAAAGATAGTAGTTGCCGTGATTATTGTTTCGGCCCTACACATGAAGAAGTCATTACTGATTTAATGAGAAATGAGTTACGCTCTTATAAACAATTACCCGTTAATTTTTATCAAATTCAAACTAAGTTTCGTGATGAAATACGCCCACGCTTTGGTGTAATGCGCGCAAGAGAATTTATTATGAAAGATGCCTATTCTTTTCATTTAACTCAAGGGTCATTACAAGAAACTTATAACGCTATGTATGCTGCTTATTGTCGGATTTTTGATCGCCTAGGTTTAGAATACCGTGCCGTTGAAGCAGACACTGGGGCTATTGGTGGCTCTGTTTCGCATGAATTTCAAGTTTTGGCTGACTCAGGTGAAGATATTATTTTCCATAGCGATGAAAGTAGTTATGCTGCCAATATAGAACAAGCAACCAGCTTAACGCCACCACCTGCCACCACTCTACCTGAACAAATGATGGCTATTGTAGATACTACTGGTAAAAAAACAATTAAAGAGGTTGCAGAGTATTTGAATATACAACCAGAGCAAACTATCAAAACATTAATTGTTGAAGGCAGCACTCATCCTTTAGTTGCTTTAATCTTACGTGGCGATGATGAATTAAATGAAATAAAAGCCAGTAAAAATCCAATTATTAAATCACCACTGCAATTTGCAGATGATAAAATGATCGAATCAACCCTAGGCGCTCCAGTCGGCTCATTAGGTCCAGTTAATTTATCAATTCCAATTATTGCTGATCATAATGCCTTAGCACTTGAATCCTTTGTTTGTGGCGCAAACCAAGCTGATAAACATTTTATTAATGCAGCTTGGAATCGTGATGCTTCTTATCAAGTTGCTTATGATTTAAGGCAAGTTAAAGAAGGTGATCCAAGCCCTGATGGCCACGGTAAATTGCATGCTTGTCGCGGTATAGAAGTAGGTCATATTTTTCAATTAGGTGATAAATATGCTAAAACCATGAATGCTTCCGTACTTAATGAAGAAGGCGAATTAGAAACCATGACAATGGGTTGTTATGGACTTGGTATTAGCCGCGTTGTTGCTGCAGCTATTGAGCAACATCATGATGAGCGAGGAATAATTTGGCCTGAACCAATTGCCCCATTTCAAATTGCTATTATCCCTATTAATGCCCATCGCGCGCCCACTGTTGCCGAAATGACAGAAAAAATTTATCAAGAACTAACCAATTTAGGCTTTGAAATATTATTAGATGACAGGAATGAACGACCAGGTGTTTTATTTGCTGATTGCGATTTAATTGGTATTCCTCATCGTATTGTGGTTAGTGAACGTCATTTACAACAACAAGTCGTTGAATATAAAGCGCGAAACAAAGAGGAAGTAGAATTAATTGACTTGAATGATTTAACTAAATTTTTTAAACCGCTTGATAAAAAATAAACAAAGAAGTTTAGCAAATTTTAATTTAATAGCTCAGGTGGCTAGGTTAAACGTAACTGTTTACAGATTATGCTTGAATCTTGGTGAGAGATTTGGCTATTAACTGTATTTTCGGTAAACTTATTAAGTTTAATAGCTTAACCCTTCGTACTGAAAGGCTTTTTATTAAGGCTTGCTAAGCGTCGTAATTAATTGATTGGCGCTATTAACAACTGCCTCTACTGTTTTTGAACTGCCAAGAGGCTTCGTAAAAGAGGAATAAGGATGTTCCCCTACCCGGACTTGCCCCACAATTGGCGGCTTGGTTTTTATACCTAAATGAATCTTAAATACGTTAAATGCTGCCTTAAGAGCTTTAGTAATTTTAGAGCTAGTACAGTTAATAAGTTCATTGATATTTTCTGCCACTTCATTATTAATAATATCGTTTAATCGCAAGGTATAATTATGGTGAGCATCTACTCTGGTATCTTTAAAATAGGTATCATTAACGCTTTTAAGTGCTATATATGTATTTCTTAAATGAACGAGCCTTGGGTCTATTTTAGCAATATTTTCAAGTGCTTTTGCCTGAAGCCTATCTTCTACATCTACTATATCTAACATCATTACATCTTTTAAAGTTTGTAATTGTGGCTTTGGTTTTTCATGATGGCATCGTCTGCAATTAAAATTTTCATCAATATCAGGAATGATGTCTTTACCATATTTAACTATAATTCGTTGATACTCTGTCTTTATTATTTCCATAAATTTTAGAGTAGCTTTAAATTTTGGAGATTCCCATTTTGTCGGTTCATTTATAGTTTCTAATTTTTTACAAAAAGCATCTCGTTCTTCTTTAAGATCTTTTAATTTTTCTCTACAGGCTAAATAAGGTTTGAAATTGGCAGATTCTGGATCTACCAATAGTGAGAGATAAGTAATGGCTCTTACTAATTCAAACTCGTTTATTGCTTCATTAATTTTTAAATCAATTTGTTTATATCTATACTCTAATTCTTGTTTTAAATAATTATTACTAATCACAGGACATTTAAAAGTTATGAATGTTTTACAGTATTCCTCATCGAGCTCTTTTAAATCATTACTTACGCTTGCTACTTCTGTTTTTAATTTAGATTTAGCAAGAAAGTCTTCAATTTTAGGTAAGCTTTGTAAATAATTTAACTCACTAATCCTTTTTTCTGCATCTTTTCTACCCAAAAAACCTATTTCCTGTAAAAATTCAATAATCTCTGTATATT
This sequence comes from Legionella sp. D16C41, assembly GCF_048541585.1. Lineage (NCBI taxonomy): Bacteria > Pseudomonadati > Pseudomonadota > Gammaproteobacteria > Legionellales > Legionellaceae > Legionella > Legionella sp. D16C41. The sequence goes on from NZ_CP183303.1 coordinate 2,571,369, forward strand.
CTTGGATTAATATCTTTCTTTTTGCATCAAATAGATTATTAAGATCAGAAACTAACGTCTTAACTCCAACCTCAACCTTAGCAACCCTATTTTTCATTTTATTACTACATAATTTATCTAAAATTCCTTGTTGCTCCAAAATTAATTTTAAATCTGGGTTAGTAACTTGTTTTGAATACTTTTCTTCCAAATCTTCTAGAAACTTTTTATATTTAAGGAAGTATGTATAAGCAGGTGAATTTTGCAAAATAGTATTCGCTTCTTCCTTAGTATCTGGAGTAGGCTTCGCAAATTTTGATAAACTCAACGTGAGAGCTTTCTCTTGGGCATATAGAGGATCATCTAATATATCAATTTGCTGTTTGATTAATTTTCTTTGTAAACTAGCTATATTAGTTTGAAGCGCTTGAAAATCTTGTGAATTGGCTTGCGTCTGACTTTTTTTTATAATTCCTTTAAGTAAATTAGCTACTTCCTTTAAAATTTTACTATCTTTTATGTTTTCTTGCTGAATCTTCTTGATTTCAATTAGAAAAGGTTCAATATTAATGATTTTTAATCTATTTAATAATTCTTTTAATTCTTCCAGGGCTTTTATTAACTTTTGCTTTTTCATATAGTAAAACTTAATTAAGAATTAAAATCTTATTATAACATTCTAAAGCTTAAAGCAGCCTTAAACGTTAACAATTTGTTTTATTTTTGAACTTTTGAAACTAAAAGCAAAATTATTGTCAATAAAAAAATTGAGATTAGATAAACAATATTTGAAACTTCTAGCGTTATAAATTTAAAGGTAACTCCTGCTTAAAAGAGCATTAAAATCAAAGGAGTTCAACAAAAGCACTATCTAATAACTGACGAGTATAATTCTCTTTTGGATGCTTGAAAACAGCTTCACAGGAACCCTGTTCAAGCGCTTTTCCTGCTTTCATCACTATAACATCATCTGCAAAATAAGAAACAACACTCATATTATGAGTGATAAACAAATAAGCTATTCCTAAATCAGCTTGCAAGTTTTTTAGTAGATTTAATAATTGTGCTTGTACCGAAACATCTAAAGCGCTAGTAGGTTCATCACAAACCAAAATTTCAGGTTCAGTCGCTAGCGCACGTGCGATACAAATACGTTGACGTTGCCCACCAGAAAACTGATGTGGATAACGCTCAAGGCTGGTTTGAGGTAGATTAACATACTCAAGCAATTGTAAAAGTTTGCGCTTAATTATTGTTTTATTTATACCTTGAGCCACCATACCTTCCGCTAAAATCTCGCTTATAGTTAATCGAGGGTTCATCGAGGAATAAGGATCTTGAAAGATAATTTGTACTCTTTTACGGTATTCCTTTAATGCTTTTCTATGTAGAGTTTTTAAAGACTGACCGCGATAGATAATTTCACCCGCAGTAATAGGTAATAAATGCAGCAGCGCTCGACTTACAGTAGTTTTACCACAACCTGATTCACCGACTAAGGCCAGTGTTTTACCTTTGTATAAATTAAAAGATAAATCATCTACCGCTTTAATCCATTTACGTTTCCGCTTTAATAACGCTTTTTCAGCTTGAAAATAGACTTTAAGATTTTTAACTTCTAGTAGCAGTTCATTCTCAATTGGTAGTGAAAAATTAGTTTTATTTTTTTGCGGCAAAGGTGGAACTTTATGATGCTTAGGATAAAGATGACAGCGCACAAGACTCGTGTCTGACTGTTGTAATAACGGTGTGTCATAGGAACAACGTGAAAAAGCGTGCGCGCAACGCGGGTGAAAACGACAACCAGAAGGCAAATTATCCATAGATGGAACATTGCCTGCGATACTTAATAAAGCCTGATTTCGCTTTTGATAATGTGGTAATGAAGCTAATAATTGCTGAGAATAAGGATGCTTAACTTGCCGAAAGAAATCAACAATAGCTGCTTCTTCAACAATTTGACCTGCATACATAACACAAACTCTATCTGCTACTGCTTTGACTACTGTCAAATCATGAGTAATAAGTAAAACACTCATTTGATTTTCTTGTTGTAATTTTTTAAGTAAAGTCAGAATTTGTGCTTGTGTTATTACATCTAATGCTGTTGTTGGTTCATCAGCAATTAGTATTTTTGGTTTATTAGCTAAAGCCATAGCAATAATAACCCGTTGTTTCTGCCCACCAGAAAGTTGATGAGGATACTGTTTTAAACGCAATTCTGGATCAACTATTTCAACCTTTCTTAATAAATCAAGCATTTGCTCTTTAAGCTTGGCCTTAGGCAATTTTTGATGCTGCAATAGTGCTTCAGCTAATTGATCACCAATGCGTAAAACAGGATTTAAAGCAATCATTGGCTCTTGAAAAACAATTGCTATCTCTTGTCCACGCAATTGCCGCATTTGCTGTTCCGGAAGAGCTAATAAATCTTCTCTATTAATATTTACTCTACTTTCTTGACTATAAACTGCATTATTAGGCAAAAGTCGCATCATAGCCAAGGCAGTTAATGACTTGCCACAGCCGGACTCACCTAACAGAGCCAAGGTCTCACCAGGTTTTAAAATAAGAGAAATATTATCAACTGTGACAAGAAAACCTTTCTCAGTTTGGAAAGCAATTTTAAGGTGCTCAACACTAGCTAGTTCACTCATGATAAATTTTAATTTACCTACTAAATTTAGTTTCTATTTCCTCTAGATGGATTTGAGCCTTTTTACTTATTAATACTGCTAATTGCTGTAAGCAAATAATTTTAATAGAGGTAGGACGCCAATATAAGGCAACAGTGCGTCTGGGAACAGGTTTGGCAAAAGGAATAACTATTAAAGAATGATTAAGAGTATTTTGTGTGGCCAAACCTGGTATTAACGTTACACCTGCGCCTGCTTGTACCATTAGTCGTAATGTCTCTAAGCTTGTCGCTGTAAAATCAACTTTGGTTTCTATTTCTGCTGATTGACAAATCGCCATTGCTTGCTCACGCAGACAATGTCCTTCCGCTAATAACATGACCGGCTGTCCTTTTAGTTGTTCAAGATGAACACTTTTATAATGTTGCATTTTTGATTGAGTTGAACAAATAAAATAGAAAGGTTCATCGAATAAATTATGTTGGACTAACTCGCTAGACACAGGAGTTGCCATTAAAGCGGCATCTAATTGCCCTTGACTTAACATAGTAGTTAATACATCTGTTTTCTCTTCAATTAACCAAATACGTAACTTTGGAAATTGCTGTTGAATGGCAGGCATCACCAGAGGTAATAGATAGGGGGCTAAAGTTGGTATAACACCTAAACGTATCTCACCAGAAAAAGGATCAGCGCTTGTTAGGGCTAATTCTTTCATTTCAGCAACTTGGTTTAAAATAGCTTGTGCATGTTTAACTAGCATGCTTCCCTGCTCTGTTAACATCACTTGTTTATTATTTCGTTCAAAGAGAATTAAATTTAATTCTTCTTCCAACTTTTTAATTTGCATGCTAAGCGTTGGCTGGCTAACATAACATAATTTAGCTGCTTCACCAAAATGCTTTACTTTTGCTAAAACTACAAAATAGTGTAGATCGCGTAAATTCATCTATTCCCTTTTTCTTTCACATCAGCTACTTGCTCAATAATATGTTCATTAATATCATTATAATGAATACTACAAAAACCAGGCATAACACTACCGGTCATACCCATGATCAATTGCTGGCTCTCATTAATTTTCGTAAGTAAATTTTCAAAGACTAAATTTAGCTTAGGTGAAGAGATAAGAATATGCCAAAAGTTATCTTTATCTTGTGTAGTAATAAACTGAGACATAGCCACAGGCATTCCTTGATCATTTCGCCAACCTGAAATAGAACCTCGGATAGTATCAGTCTCCTGCAGGCTTACAGAATATAAACCACTACCATCATTAAAATTACATAAAATAGATTTTACTAAATGCCTCATCGGTTGTGGCTTATTTACCCAAATTTGCTTAAACCAAGCTTTTTTAGCGGTTACAAATTGTTCTTTATTATCGTTAGGTTGAATATGACCATTTAAACGACCAGTTTGATTAATAAAAAAATCTATACCTGTTCTTAACTCCTGCTTCTTAGATACCGTTTGGGTTGAACCTAGCATATCCACTTTAAAATTAAACCCTTTTTTCTTTTTATCTTTAACACCAAAAACCCAGCTATTACTAATAGGATTAAAACGTAAAAAAAGATTTCCGACTTGCCAGTGTGTAAGCTCAGGCTTATCTATTAGTGTATTACTTTCCTCATAAACTAAGACAAGTTTTGATTGCGCATCAATAACCGTTGCTAAACCATGAAAATGATTATAGTTACGTTGAATTTCAAAAAAATAAAGATATTGTTCACCACTTTCATTAGTAGCTGTGCCAGAAAAAGTCCAATCAGCTTGCAGCGCATGTAAAGAGGGAATGGCTTGAATGATAGTAGGCTCTGCATCAGCAGATTCACCAAGTTTAGCACTGGCTAAAGAATAATTAAGCATTAATACCGACAAAAGAAATAAAATAGATTTCTTTGCAAATCGCCATCGACAGCTAATTTCAGTTAAATCATGTACCCTAAACCCCTCATGAACACTTTGCTCTTTCAGCATCTTATTTAACTGACTCTGTCTTCTCACCGCCAGTTTGGAAAAAAATCTAATGCATGCTGTTTTCTGTTTCATGTTGCCAACAACCTTTTAATCTGGTCATGTGACCATAAAGCATTCCAAAAACTGTCACTTAATTTAGCTTCTATTGGTAAAAAGTACCAGTTTTTAGTTGCAAAAGCTTGACACTTAACCGCATCTTTTTCTGTCATAATCACATTATTTTCTACAAAATTTAAGTCTTTTTTAGAAAAAACATGGTGATCAGGGAAAGTGTAACAAGTAAAATTTAGACCCATACCAGCAAGCGTCATATAAAAACGCTGTGGGTTACCAATTGCCGCAACAGCGGCAAGCGGACCTTTTAGTTCTTGTATATTAATTTCCTGACCTGTCACTAAATTGATTAACTTTTCAGGCTCTGTAGTCATTTTATAAGCCTGTGGCCACTCGCCACTATTAACTATTAAAAAATCAACTTTGTCTAAGCGCTTAGGATATTCTCTTAGCGGCCCTGCTGGTAAGCATAATTTATTACCAAGACCACGTAGCCCATCAATAACAATAATTTCGATATCTCGTCCCATAGCATAATGTTGTAATCCATCATCGCTAATAATCACCTGACTGTGATAATGGGCTATTAAATACTCTACGGCTTCTGTGCGCTTAGGTGCGATTACAACGGGGCAGCCTGTTTTTTTTGCCAATAGCAGTGGCTCATCACCTACTAAATTTGCTTTATCATGAATGTTTACCGCATAGGGAAATTGTTTGATAGTTGCACGATAACCTCGACTGACAATACCCACACTTAAACCTCTGCTTTGTAATGCCTTAGCTAGAGTGATTACTAAAGGTGTTTTGCCAACACCCCCGACTGTTAAATTACCAACAACAATAACGGGTACAGAGAATTGTTGTTGTTTAAAGTGCTGTAAATAAACACGACGACAAAATGAGATTTTTTGAAAAACGTAAGAAAAAGGCCAAAGTAACCAGCGCAATGGATGCTGGCCATACCATAATTTTTCTAAAAAACTAGGTTGCATTAACTAGTAATTCCTTTTTAGTTTCAATCAATAGACTTTGCGTACGGTAAAGCTGGGCATAATGGCTACCTTTGGTAATTAATTGCTGATGATTACCTTGCTCAACTATTTTTCCTTGGTTCATCACGATAATATTGTGGGCATTTTTGATTGTTGATAAACGATGAGCAATTACCAGTGTCGTTCTATTTTGCATAACTTTCTGTAAGGCCGATTGAATATAATATTCAGATTCACTATCTAAGGCTGAAGTAGCTTCATCGAGTATTAAAATTGGCGCATCTTTTAAAATCGCTCTGGCAATGGCCAAGCGCTGCCGCTGTCCACCAGAAAGCAAAATACCATTTTCACCGATTTTGGTATCATAACCTTCCGGCAAACGTGAAATAAATTCATCAGCATGTGCAAGCTTAGCAGCAGCGATAATCTCCTCTCTACTGACATTAAAACGCCCGTAAGCAATGTTGCTAGCCATAGTATCATTAAATAAAGTAACATGTTGACTAACTAAGGCAATTTGCTGCCTTAAACTGGTTAAAGCAATGTCTTTAATGGAGATGCCATCGAGAAGAATTTGGCCACAATCTAATTCATAAAAACGAGGTAGTAGACTGGCAAGCGTCGTTTTACCGCTACCAGAATGTCCTACTAATGCAACTGTTTGGCCAGGCTCCATAAAAAAACTTACATCATGTAAAACTGGAAACCCTTCTCGATAAGCATAAGTAACATTCTTAAATTCAATATTTCCTACTGCACGCTCGGTAAGATGCATACCGCGGCTTTGTTCAATAGGCTTATCAAGCAAAGTAAATACACTTTCAGCTCCTGCCAAACCTTTCTGAATAGTAGCATTTATAGTAGTTAGGGTTTTAATTGGTTTAATTAATTGCAGCATTGCAGCAATAATTGCGAGAAAAGAACCTGCAGTAATTGTAATTACAGCAGTCAACTCAATGGCGGCAAAAATAATAAGCGTAATACCGGAGGCAATAATAAATTGCACGCCAAAAACATTAATCGCTTTACTTACAGCTACTTTCATATCATTGATACGAGAAGATTCTGTTGCTTGATTAAATTTTTGTATTTCGTAATTTTCACCACCAAAAACTCGTACAACACGATAACCTTCAATGGCTTCAGCCGCAATTTCTGTAACCTGACCCATAGTCTTTTGTACTTTATGACTAATACGTCTTACGCGCTTATTAGTAAAATTAACCATAATACCTACAAAGGGAATGGTAATTAAAAACATTAGGGATAATTGCCAACTAATAACCATCATCACAGTTAAAAGCCCAATAACTAAACAGAAATTTTGAACTACATCTGTTAAAGCATCAGCACTAACCTGAGCAACTTGCTCAACGTCATAAAGAATTTTAGATAATAACTGTCCTGAAGTTGCTTGATCATAATAACTAGATGGCAATTTAATAATATGGGCAAAAACATGTTGCCTTAATACCTTAACGACCGAACGTGCCACCCATGTCATGCAATAGCTACCCACTGAGCTCACCAAGCCGCGGACTGTAATCCCAATTAAAACAATCAAAGGGATTTTGCGCACAAAGCTCATATCAATATTAATAAAACTTTTGTCTAAAAAAGGACGCATCATATAGGTGAATGAAGCATCTATTAATGAGTAAACAATATTAGCCAAAATTCCTAAAAGCAACACAGGCCAATAAGGTTTAACATAACGTAGAAGCCGCCAGTAGAGAAATCGAGTTTTGCTAGAGATTGATTGAGTCATGCCTAACTAGGTATACAAAAAGAGAAATTGTAGCTGCAAATGCTGTTGAGTGCCAAGTTTATTCAAAGGTCCACAGTAAACTCTTCTATTAAACATAAAGATAATTATACGGCATTACCTAAAACACTACGTATCCACAAATAAGAGATTGCAAAATATTCTCTATACTAAACTTTAAATAGAACTAATTTATTTGGAGTACTCATGTTTAAAAAATATAATAAATCACAAGTTGCTGGCAAATCTTCTCAAGCATCTATGTTTATTTTACTTGTAGCAGTAGATAGTGACAATATCCTTTATAAGATGGATGCTTCTAATATTTTTGATGGAATTATAAATTTTCAAATTAGACTTGCGCTAAAAAAATTTCTAGAAGAGCCAAAAAAATTATTTTTTAATAACTTACCTGCTGCCATTAAGGCAGGCAATGAATTAGTAACTAACTTAAAAAAGAATAACACAACTAGCTCGTTTTATAGTGGTTCAAACAAATGTCAAGAGGAACCTGCTTTTCAAGTCTTAGAAGTAAATTGTAATAAGGATACCATTAAAACTTATGTTTCTGAGTTTCTTAATAAGAATTATCAATCTTTAGCAATTCATAGTTACTATCTATATAATCCAGATGAAACTATCGCAGATAAGAACACTGCTGGTAGTATACGTACTTCTATGAAAAACTAATTAATTTAAAATTTAGCAAAGTCAGACAATAAGCGAATAGCACAAATAACATCGATTAATAATTTAACAGTTAATAGGAAGTGGAGGTCCTACTAACTGTTAATATTATCTAACTCTAAACAAGGCTAACCCATTTGAGACCAACGAAAGCACCATGTAGACCAAAATCGCTTTGTATTCTAGACTCATGCGCTGCAGTAAAATCTAAATCACTGAAATGTAAGGCATGAAAATAATTTACAACCATGTAACCTGCATCTACTGTAAAGTTACCTTGTGGTGTACCAAACGTATAAGCAACACCTAGTTTTGCATCTAGCTCAGGAACTAAGGATACAAAAGAAGAGTGGATTGGGCGGCTTAAAACAAGTGGATTACCGTTAAAAAGTGAATTATTGCTGTATTTATCTTCACCAACGATCGCAGCTATAGCACCTTTACCATAGATAGCAAAGCCCATCCCCCAATTGTAAATCATATCAACGCCAAGACGAGGGCCGCCGCCATTAAATTTGAAATGGCCAGTTGCAAATCTATTTAAGGTCGCAAATTCTGTAGGAGTTGTACCAATAATTTGATCACCGCGGAATTGAGTATCGAGATGAAGATATTGCGCCCCAGCGTGGAAACGAATATCTTTAAACTCACCAAAATCAACATGCTGTCCAAATTCAAAGTTAACAGCATCAAGATCCGTACTGCTAGAAATTACACTTCCAAGATTAACTATAGTTGCTGGCGCAAGAACTACTTGCCTTGTAGGCAATGAATCATCGTGCCAACGTATCCAGTTTACATTAATATCATTACCTGGCCCGAAATGATAAGACCCTTCTAATCTAAATCCCCACTCAAAATCATTATCCCGATCGTCGTAGTCTGGTAAACCATCATTTCTATTAACATTAATTACACTTAAGTTGGTATTACTGTATAAAGGCTGTAAATAAAGTGCTTGTATTCCAATATCCCAACCTATAGCAGGGCAAGGTACCGTTACACTGCCTGGCACACAAACTGGCCCCATAGTTCCTGCAAATAAAGCACTATTTCCTAAAATTGCTACGGTAATAGCTATTTTTTTGATACTAATCATTAAATCCTACTCCATTTTATTAACAAATATTCTTTCCATACATATTGAGGGTATAAATTTACAATATACCGGCAGTAATATTCTTTAAATTTAACTTATTGTCAAACTTATTTTGCTAAAGCTAAATATTTCTTCTACTAAAAAAAAGATGAATAAACTATGATAACTAATTGGAGTAAGTAGTTAAGCCTAATTAACTACTCCGTTAATTAGACTTAACTAAAGGATTTATAAACTAGTACCCAATGATTAAAAGCTAACACCAAGAGCTGCTTCCACTACTTCTGCACCGCTTGCTAAATCATTTGTATAGTTATGTAAAACCCTATTTAATAACTTTAATTCTGTTTTAAGTTGACTAGCAAGATGGTCCTCAATAAAAACATGATGCGTCTTGAGCGCAGTATCTAATAGAGCTAGCTTATCTGAAGAGTCATTTGTTGGGTCTAATAAACTTTCGTACGTTAATTTAATAAAATGAAATAGTATTTTTTCCTTAATAGTATCATTTGCATATTCTAGTAAACTAAGCGCTTCTTCTGATTTTTCAAAAGCAGCCTCTAATTGCCCTATTTTTCGATAACTAAGGATAAGATTTGAATATAAAGTTAGTTTTTCCGAAGCAGATTCTATAGCCTGTATAGAATATAGACTTAAAGCTTCCTTATAATACTTGATTGCCAAGGGGAAATTAGCTTGTTTAAAGAAACGGTTACCTAATTCTTTAAAAGCTAAAATTAAACTTTTTAATTCTTCTACTGCTTCTTCTTGTTCAAATTGAGTTAATTTACTTAGAGATTGTATTATTGCATTTTTTGCAGCTACAAGTTTAGCTGCAGAAGGTAAATTGTCATCTTTTGCTTGAAATTTACCATTTACAATTTTTTCTTCTAAGATTTTTAAGGCATCATAATAAGCAATGCGAGCATTTATTTCTTCAAGCCGTTCTTTTAAGACTAATTTTTCTTGACTATCTTGAGTCGCTGAAATAGCTTGTTCATAAATACTTTTCGCTTCATAAACTCCTTTGCGAAAATTTAACTTATGGGTTTTATAATAATCAATAATAGCCTGTTGATGGTCCTTTATAGCGCTTCTAACGCTGCTATTATATTCTTCATTATCATAATAAGTAATTTTCCCGTTAATCAAAACCATACCACTAACTAGCGTATCAATGCGTTCAAATGAACCTTTAACTCCATGACCTAATACAAAATTAGGATCAATTTGAGCGTCACCTAAAGCAATTGTATGGGGTATATCAGCTTGATAATAAGTAAAGGAATTTAATTGCTGAGGATTAAGAGAAAAAATACTAAAATTAGGTTTCGAACGGCCATTCTTTGGCGTCATCATTTCATATTGAATCCCTGTTTTACCAGTCACTACCTTAAGAACTGTATCTAACCACGCTTTTTTTTCAATTGGTAGCAAATTATTTGGACACTCTATATATAGGCAGTTTTTGTTGTCTTTAAAAAAAGTGCTATGACAATCTGGAAAAGTAAACTCTGTCCAACCAAATTTTCTTAAATCCTCGATTGCCCTGACAAATTCTAAAGGTGTTTTACCTAACATTTTAGGCTTTGTAATATTATCTGCCTGAGTAGCAATACTATTATCTATTTTCATATAAGCTATAAGATGTTTTTGTATAACTACATCCTTAGAAACAGCAGAAACTTCAAATGGCTTAGCTTTTCCTTTTGCTATATTTCTTTTATTAATTGCATCCACAACAGCACGTTTACCTCCTGTACAGTCAAACACATAATCACAGGCAACAAATTCTTCTGTCAAATTACCTTGCTCATCTTTGGAAGCAACAAAAATACCTTTTTTATCTTCAGAAAAACGGACAAATTCTTTTTTCTCAATAGTGACATTTTGAGTGAGAGTATGTTTATGCAAAGTTTTTTCAATATCTCGGATATGACTTGTTTTTTTATTAAAAGGAAGTTTTGTCTTTATACCCTCCTCTGCTTGCCGAAAGATTCCAGGATTAAGAAAGCCTGGTCTTACATAATCACCAGCTCGAGGATCATAAATCACTATATCTTTTATACCTTTTCGTCTGAGTTTACTTGCTAGATATAATCCACTAGGACCTGCACCAATAATTACTACATGAGGCATAATAATATCTGAATATAGGTTGAATTGTATATATTTTATACAAAATTTATTAAGGAATTATTAAAAAATATCTAATTGATTAATTATGTAACAAATATAATGTAAGACTTATTGGAAAGAACTAGGCTGTAAATTAAGTTGGGGGCATTAAACAGACGTTTTTTTAGGTAAAAACTGCAATTAAGATGATTGGAATTAAAACAAAATAGCACAATGAGAAAACCCATTGTGCTAGAGATTACTTAAGGATTTTGAATTTTATTCTTGATATAAACACCAGCTTCTTTTAAGCGATCATCGGTCCAGACATTACTAGAGCAGGTACCTGGTACCCAAATTGCTCCGGAACGGAAATCATCTGAATGGTTCCAATTTGTCCAGCTTATTTTTTTAGTTGCCATAAGCTGTAGGTATCTATCAGACATAGCAAAATCATTTGCACCGTCACCACTATAAGTCTGGGTGCCAAATTCAGTTACGAAAATGGGTAAGACATTAGAAGCACTATCTAGAGCATTTAAATAGTTATCCCTATGTGAGGCCGCATAAAAATGGAAGGTATACATGATATTAGGGAAATTAACAGGATTATTAACAATTTCCTGATAGCTACTGCCTTCCGATACGCCTAAAGAACTCCAACCACGCGTACCAACAATGATAGGTGCTTTAGAATCAATTGCTCTAATTACTGGAATAATTTGATCAGCATAATTTTTAATCGCAGCCCAACTAACACCGTTAGGTTCATTAGCTATTTCATACAGAATATTGTTTTTATTTTTATGCGCTGTAGCAATATCTGTAAAGAATTTTTTAGCACGATCTAAATTATAATTAGGATCACCAGGATTTAATATGTGCCAATCTACAATCACATACATACCGCGGTTATAAGCTTGATCAATTAACTGGCTAACTAATTGGGTAAATTGGGCAGGATTAGTCTCATATCCTCCCTCTTGCACATACATAGCAAGACGAATAACGCTTGATTTAAACCCATTTGCTAAGACATCAAAAGCAGCCGGAGTCATACACTGGCTAAACCATTGTAGTCCATGCGAGCTCATACCTCTTAATTGAATTGCATCACCATGTTCATTACATAACTTAGTGCCGCATACCGTTAGCTGGCCATTAATCGCTAAAGGCGTACCGGTACCTTGTTGTGTTATGGTAATAGCAACAGTCGCATTCGGAGTGGCAGTTAAAGGTTGTGGCGAAAATTTAACAGAATAGCCACTTATGGGTGCCGCTGACAAAGTATAAATCACGCCATCAGTTAGCATTACTGTTGCTGAACCATTACCCATAGGCATAGTAATCGTAGTTGTGATAGGCGTAGTATTATTATTGGGTGTCAACGTAACTTTCAATGAAGTCACAGCCGGTGGAGCATTGGTAACGTTTAAGGTGACGGAATCTTGTGCGACTTGAACACACTTATAAGATAAAGTAGTGGTAGGTGCTGTGGTACCCGCTGTTGCACTTGTCGGGCTAAAACTTGGTGTACAGATATAGCCGTTGAAATTAATAGTATCTGTCGAGAACGAATAGACACTACCTGCTTTTAATTGACTAACTGTAGTTGTGGCATTCCAGCTTAAGGGTTGAGCTAGCGAGCCTCCTGATTGATTGTCTCTTAATAAAACAGTAGGCTTTCCAGTGTAATTGGAAATCTGTGTAGGTAGCGCTTGCACTTTAATAGCAATTTTGCCCGTTTGCTGTGCTTGGCTATAAGTAATAGTCGATAAGGCTTGTTGATTAGCATTAATTGTCACCGAACTTGGTACAGCATTACCTTGATAAGTATTACCAGCACTATCGGTAACCGCTTGCGGTGATATAGTATAAGCACCAGGCGCTAAGTTAGGCAGCGTTACTGTGGTATTCCATGGCAATTGAACATCACTAATGTTTTGGCCATTCATTGTTAAATGAACTAAAGCATAAGTTTGAGCAACATTAGTTGGCTTAGCAGAGGCGTTTTTCAATTGAAGACTACCTGTCTCAACTGGAGTCCCACCTACATAAACATTAACAGTACCATCTACATGAGCATCCGCATTAACGCCGTATTTAATTTGGATTGATTTCCCTACAGGCAATTTTGTCGTTGTTCCTTGATAAGCGGTAAAATGCATATTAAGGGTCGCTAAGTAAGTCCCATCTGCTTGAGGTTGCGAGGTAATATTTAGCGGGCTATCAGGGTACGGCAATGGCGCAAAATCGCCCCAAAAAGTTGTATTTAAAGGCGCGCTACTTTTAAAAGTAACCGTGGTATTTTCAAAATCAACAGCAGTGGCACAATTGTTAGTTAATTTTAAAACTACAGACTTCCAATATTGGTCTCCTGTCACTACAAATTGTGAATTAATACAGGTAGTAGGCTGCGCTACAATGGTTGGCACCGGTATCGCTGGATTGGTTGCAGCAAGCGCACTTTGAGTTAATAAAATTAGTGGGCCTAAACCCCTTAAACGATATCTCATAATCATTTTCCTTATGAATTGAGTTAAATAAAATACAAGATGGAGAGAAAATATAATCCCGATAAATCATGGCGGTTATTTAAAATAGACTAAAAAGAAACTAAAGCAAAGGGAAAGTACATTATTAAAGCTACTTTTTAGTGCCTCATTAGGATAAGTAATAAAACGTTGCTCCAGAAAACAGCTAACTTTGATTTAAATAAGAGCATATTTGAAGTAAAGGAAAATTTCGTTTATAAAGAAAAGTCAGGTTTTTTATAGGGACTTAAAACGATGCATACCTTTAAACGAATTACCTTAACCTTTTTTACTTATTTAACCTTATCGCTATTATCTCTACCAACCTTCGCTCATGGTGTAATTGAAAGCCCTCCCTCACGCGAGCAATTTTGCGGTGTTGAGAGTAAGCCTGATGAAATTTTTAAAGATAAAATGACCCATGAAGAATGTCGGCCTATTATGACTAAAGAAGATGGCAGTTTAGATAATAGTGTCTACAATTTTATGGCAGTTTTAACCCATACGATTGGCCGCTCTTCTAAACCTATCGACCAATTACCAAAATATGTTTGTGGCTTTGCCTCAGAGATGTGGAGTGGCGGTAAAACACCCTGGGATAGAGCTAATAACTGGCCAACCACACTTATCGCTGGCGGGCAGCAAAAATTTGTTTGGAATATATCTTGGGGTAATCACTTTGGTGATACTGAAGAGTTCGTTTATTGGATTACTAAACCAGATTTTAAATTTGACCCAACCAAAGAACTCACATGGAATGACTTTGAAACTACGCCTTTCTGCCATCTTAAGTATAATGATCAAACCCCTAATGCCAATCCTAATGTTATTCCTGATAAAGCGACTAATAGATTTACTACAATTTGTACCGTTCCTGCCCGTACTAGCCGCGCGGTAATTTATGGTGAATGGGGGCGTAATAGCTATACTTACGAACGTTTTCATTCCTGTATAGACGTCGTCTATTCAACTGATAATCCACCTGCAAATATTAAAGCGGTCATAACCCCGCTTCCCACTCAAGTTACAGGGCCTACTGAACTACAACTAGATGGTAGCCGCTCCGTAGGAACTAATTTAACTTATAATTGGTCAATTGATGCGGATAACTTAACTCCCTATCAACTGCAAAATAGTCAAAGTGCTAAAGCACGCTTGTTAATTGCTAATATTAATGCCCAACAACGTGTTACAGTTAATTTAACTGTGCAACAAGGCCAAACTTCTAATCGAGTCAGCACTCAATTTACTCATGTACCTACTATTAGTGCGACCTGGAAAATGGTTGGACGAGCAACACTAGATTCAACCCTTAAAGCAGGGGATAAAATTCAGTTACGCTTAATTGACAATACCGGAAAAGATTATCTCTTTCCAAGTACGCCATTAGTATTAACTGCCGATACAGCTAAACCTGAAAACTGGGCCTATACTCTAGCGCAGGCTGTTAACCCAGGTAATCAATTTTCAGCTAAAATTGGTATTTTAAGCTCAGATAATAAAACCATTGAGCCTATTAAATCTGCTACTGATAATATGATTTATGTGCCCATTAGCAGTACAGTAACTAATGGCTATATCCAAGTTGATAAAACAACTGACCCTGTTCAAGCTTGTGTTTCTCAACGGAAACAAGGTTCGGGTAGCTACTGGTTAGGTTATGATATTTATGCTGATACCACGCCTATTTTATTAAACTTTAGCGCAACAGGTATTGACTTAACTAAGATTATTGTCGATAAAGGTGTCTTCAATAACATTAAAGTGCTTGATAAAGATAGACTTTTAATCGGCACAAAACCCGCTTGGGTAACCAAAACCAATCCCGGTTATATGGCATTTTTTGGCCCCAATTATGGTAGCTATGATCCCTTTAATTCACCTATTAATGCTACTTGTCAAACTGGGGCTTTGTTAAGAAAATAATCATCCCTTCTCAATGGTAACTATTCCTACTAAAAGTGGGAATAGTTCCATTCCCTAACTCTCATTAAACTACACTATTAGAATTCCCGCTGGAAGAGTACATGAATAATAGGCTTTGTATTTGAAATAGTACTTTTTTTCTTAAGCAAAATTAGAAATATCGCAGCAGCCCTAACCAATATCCTCCTTCCACCTTATTTAACTCCTAAAGGTGAGGCTAGTTTTGGCCCAATTAATTTAATCTAATGATTTATAAGGATCACTTAAAAAATCACTTAAGCTACTTCAAGTAAAATAATTTAAGATAAAAATACTGAATTAGTAATAATAGCAAATTTAATGAAAGTATTTGTTTTTTATTAAAAATACTTGGCATATCTTTGCTTAACCCTTCAACCAAAGATTATTTTACAAACTTTGTCTAATACAAAAGATTCGTTTCTACTAAAGTAATTGCATTTTAAAAATATAATATTTCATAAGAATTTTTCATTCATATGATAACGGGTAATAGTCCAGTTAGACAAAATTTATTTATTAGAAGCATAAAAAGATAATTTTATGAATAAAAAATTAACTACTTAATAAATTGTTAACAAATTTGTAATATAATTTATCTAATAAACTATGTGATAAAGTTATATTTATGAAAAAAAATTATGAAGTTTCAGAAATAGGCTTACCTCAAAAAGAGGTACGTCACTTACAAATTGACTATTTACAATCATTTTTAGATTGTTTTACTAATATTAAAAGATTAAACGAGTGTTATAGAAGTCGTAATCAAGGTTCATCTGAACTTGTAAATATAAATGTTATTAAATTTTGTCAAGAAAGCTTTGATGAAAATGGTAAATATCGTGGTAAAGAGGGTAACGAGAAGGATCCCCATGATCTGGATAGTGCTCGTTTCAGTAATTTTTATGGTAACCCTGCAAGTAATAATAGCGCGCAACAAGATGATCCACGCGATCAACTTCTATGTGATCGGGATCGTTTTCTACTGGACATGATTCATTTTCATCTGTCCACCGATTATACAGAGCGCTTGGTAGGCCAAGTTATGCGTGAGATAGAGGACATTAGAAACATACCAGATAAGGATGAGCAAAACAAAAGGTTAGCACAGTGTAAAAAAACTTGGAGCCCTTTAATCTCAGGTAAAATAAGTAAATCGACTATAGATGATGCAAATTTAGATGCATTTGGAGCCTTTTGGGGGGGAGTTATTGTTACTGAATATTTAGAAACTTTTCTTTTTAAACCTCTGTTTAACCATTTGCTCCCACTTTCAGATAATCTCCCTAAAGAACCTATAAACTTATTTAAAATAAAGGGAAATCAAAAGAATGACCGATGGTGGCTGGAAAGCGAATTAATACAAACTACCTGGCGTCATTTAATATTAAATTTGCAGAGCAAAGATGATGAAAGAGAAATAAACCAACTTAGAGAAGAAAATGACAAACTTAAAAAAGACAATGCTGCTCTACAAAACATGTCCCTAGGCGGAAAAATAGGTTTTGGCTTTGGTTTTACAGCTTCGGTTGGTCTAGGTGCAGCGATAGGCGCCTTATTAGGTACGGTTATAATTCCTATTCCCGGTGTTGGTACTACTGTTGGTGCTATTTTAGGTGGGCTGGTTGTAGGAGGTGGCGTAGCCACCGCAGGTTCTGCTGGAGCTGGTATATTTAACTTTGCAACTGGCAACCCGAACAATGGCTTAGCATTTACAACCCTAGGTTTCGCAAGCGCAGGCGCTGTTGGTGGTGCATTTTTAGGAACTTTTTTAATCCCAATACCTATTGTAGGTACTGCAGTTGGTGCAGCCGCCGGTGCGCTAGTCGGTGCTCTTGTTCCTTTAATAGCTGCTGGAATTAAGCATCTTTATAATAAATATCAAGAACATTCTCGTAAAGAGGCAGGAAGTAATGAACCAAAGAAACCATTAGGTGTTGATGAAATTGAAAATGATTCTGTAAATTTTCTAGTTGAGGGACTTGGAGTTCAACCTAAATCTTCAGAAAAAGAGCCAAAAGAAAGAAGAGCACTATCCTCATCACTTCCAATTGATATCACGTCAAAAAAACTTGCTGATTATAGAGACGATAATATAGTATCTTATAAACCCCCTTCTGTTTAACAATCAATAATTGATTGATTAGATCATATAAGTTAGCGAGTGTAGGTCGGGCCTTGGCCCGACAATTCTCGCGCCTTCACTCTCCAAAGGTAGTTAAACCTTGCATAGATTCACATCATACCCAATTTTCAGGAACAACCCCTGTTTGAATATAACGATGAATACTAGAATATGGCCAAGCAGAGGCTTTTTTAACATACTGCTCTAAATCAAAGTTATTGCGAATCAAATATTCTCAGAAATGTTTTTGCCAAATGCCTCCTTCACGTCTTTTTTGGGTTGCTGAAATAATAAATTCTTCCTGTAGAAGTTGTTTTGAAAATAAAGCTTTAATCATGTTTAAAGCATAAAATAATTATTACGGTCTTCTGTAGGTAAAGCCATTAAAAGATATAGACGGTCAGGCAGAATGACATAAGCAGTAAACTTAAAAGGGAATCTCTTTTTAGTAAGGTAGATAGCTTATATTAGTGCGTTAATTTCTTTAATTAAATAGCCACTTGTTCTATCAGCAAGATTAATTGTAAAAAATGGGTAGCACTAGCCACATGAGCACACCGATGTTGTATTAGCTTGGACTCAACTTTCCATAAGGTTGATAGTTAAATAATGTTAGGCGAGTTTAATTAAGGTTTTATTCAGGTATTGATTGTCGGTCCAAGGCCCGACCTACAATATGCCTTTAATTAAAGTTGGTATTAATTTTGGGCCTTGGTAAATTAGGCCGGTGTAGACTTGGAGTAAATCAGCGCCAGCAGTTAATTTTTGCTGCGCTGACTTTGGATCAGAAATACCGCCAACTCCAATTAAAGTTACCGCCGAACCAACCACTTCTTTTATTAATTTTAGGCAAGCAGTAGAGCGATTTAATAAAGGTTTACCACTTAAGCCACCTTGCTCTTGACTTAGCGCAACGTGTTCAACACCAGGTCGGGTGCAAGTCGTATTAGTGGCAATAATGCCGGCAATATTATTTTGTAAAATGGTATCAGCAATTTGCTTTAATACTTCATCATCTTCATCAGGAGAAATTTTAACTACTAGAGGAACAGCGCGCTGATAAGTATCACTAAGTTCTTTTTGTTTCTCAGTTAATTGCTTTAATAAATTCGCTAAATATTCATTTTGCTGTAATTGGCGCAGGTCTGGTGTATTGGGTGAGGAAATATTAATTGTGATGTAAGAAGCATAGCGATAAACCTTTTCAAGACAAATTAGGTAATCGCGAGCCGCTTCATTAAGAGAAGTATCTTTATTTTTACCAATATTTATTCCTAATATGCCCTTGTATTGGCTTTGCTGAACATTTTTAATTAATGCATCTACGCCATCATTATTAAAACCCATTCTATTAATAATTGCTTCTTTGCTTGGCAATCTAAACAAACGTGGTTTAGGGTTTCCAACTTGTGGTTTAGGAGTAACCGTTCCTACTTCAATAAATGAAAAACCTAATTTACTTAATGCATCAAGATGTGCTCCATTCTTATCTAAACCAGCTGCAAGTCCTATTGGATGTTCAAACGTTAAACCCATGGCTGAAATCGGGTTGGTGCTTTGGACCTTTTCAAATAGACAGGCAGGGATATAATGAAGGCCTTTTAAAGTTAATTCATGCGCTGTTTCTGCTTCAAACTTAAAAAGAAATGGACGAATAAGTGGATACATAAAACGGCTCGTTGTAAAAATATGCACAAATTAGCTTAATTTATTAAAAAATCAAGCATTATTCTTCATTCAATTCAATTAAAGCTTTGTAGGGCCTTATAAATGCTCCTAGCCTTTGTAATCTCTCAGGTTATGACGGCAAGAGCGCAGTCCTCTCCGCCTAGGCAAAAATGTATTTTTACGTAAATCTTATGTAAGTATGAAGATGGATTTCCGCCTGCGCAGAAATGACCGAATTTTAAGTCGACACTGTTGGAAGATCAATGCGGTCATTATTCCTATGTAGGTGGGAATCTATTTTATGTAGGCTCAATACGACTATTAAGATAGATTTCTGCTATACAAAAATGACAAAACTCTTAAGTTGACCGCGTTAAATAATCACGTAAGCACGTTAATAGCTAATCTAGAGCACACTGCTGGGCCCAAACACGTAACATAGCGTTACCTTTAGGTTGCAAATTATAGTCAGCACTTTTAACTTCTATGCCATAATTCTCCTGTTGTAACTGCAACATGACAGGTCCTAAAAAAGGTGATGGCTGATTAAAACGATTAATTAAGGGAAAAATACGTACTTCTTTAGCAACTCGAGCTAATTCTTTAATTGCTTTGATATGAAATTCTATATCTTGTTCTTCAAGATTGGCAAATAAATAGTGGGAACTTAGAGCAAGATCAAAAGAAAAATCGTTAAAAGGCAGTTCAATCTTTGCCAACGAGCAATAACGTTTTTCTTTTTTACCTTTTAAGTAATCAGCAAAAAAAAGCTCCATACCTAACTGTCTTTTCTGAATTAATTTCTCTAACCCGCCATAAGCACTGAAATTAAACTTATCTTGATCAAGCGTCAGTTTTTCTATCATATCGGCAAAAACTAATTTTGTTTTTGCCATTAAAGTGGTTTTATCTAAGGCAAATAAAGGATCATAACTAGTGCAATTTTTTTTATCATTAGTTAATTCAGTATTAAATGCACTAGGACCACTTCCATATTCAAGTAGTCTGCCAGCTAAATCCTTGTTAGATAAATTAAACATTTCTGTGTATTCATCTACATGATGGCCCCATAAAACCAAATTACTCATGAATTATTCTCCATCATCGCTCAATCACTTAATTGTTAATTAATTTTAGTTATAGCAAATTTTACTTTACACAGGACAAAAAATGAAAAGTATCTTTATTTTAGCCTTATGCCAACGTCCCGCGACTTGTTCGCGGGATCTAGGAATTCCGTTACAACACTGGATCCCGTGGACAAGTCAGGGGACGTTGGCTAGTGAAAGAGCCTTTCAAAAGGTTCTTTATTTTTATCCTTTGCAAGGATAATTTTAACCAAAAACCACTTAAATACCTCTATAAATTAATAATAGCCTGATAAAAGAACAAAGCTTGTTTAAAGAAAGTGGTATTTAAAATTCAATCTTTTTCTAAGTATAAGTGTAAATTAAAGTTTTATTATTTTAATGTATAGTCATTTTAAAATGGTATAAGCTTAAGGCTAGGCAACTTAAAGTCTAAAGTAACAGGAAGATACCATGTACATCGGTTTAAATTATCAATTAGGTGAAACTCTAGATCTGTTAAGGGAAAGTGTTTATCAATTTGCCAGCCAAGAAATAGCCCCGTTAGCGGCTAAAATTGATACCGATAATGCTTTTCCAAACCATTTGTGGCGGAAACTTGGCGAGATGGGTCTATTAGGTGTCACCGTCAGTGAAGAATATGGCGGTGCTAATATGGGCTATCTAGCTCATGTTATTGCTATGGAAGAGATTTCGCGCGCTTCAGCTTCAGTAGGTTTAAGTTATGGCGCCCATTCTAATTTATGCGTAAATCAACTCTATCTTAATGGAACTTCTCTGCAAAAACAGCGTTATTTGCCTAAACTTATAAGTGGAGAATATATAGGCGCCTTAGCCATGAGTGAATCTAACTCAGGTTCTGATGTTGTCAGCATGCAATTGTCTGCAAAAGCTTACGATAAAAAATTTATTCTCAATGGCACCAAAATGTGGATCACTAATGGGCCTGATGCCGATGTTTTAGTCGTTTATGCAAAAACCAGTAAAGAGGCAGCAAGCAAAGGAATTACGGCCTTTATCATTGAGAAAGGTTTTAAAGGATTTAGCACGGCACAAAAACTAGATAAATTGGGTATGCGTGGGTCAAATACCTGTGAGCTGGTCTTTGAGGATTGTGAAGTTCCTGCTGAGAATATCTTAGGAGAAATCAATCAAGGTGTACGTGTATTAATGAGTGGGCTTGATTATGAACGAACTATACTTGCTGCAGGACCTATAGGTATCATGCAAGCTTGTTTAGATACTGTCCTTCCCTATATTCATGAGCGTAAGCAATTTAATCAACCAATCGGTGAGTTTCAATTTATTCAAGGGAAATTAGCTGATATGTATACAGAATTAAATGCTTCAAGAGCTTATTTATATAGTGTTGCGCGTGCTTGTGATGCAGGGTTGGTAAGTCGAAAAGATGCAGCCAGTGTTATTTTATATACCGCTGAAAGAGCTACACAAATGGCTTTACAAGCCATTCAAATATTAGGCGGCAACGGTTATATTAATGAATATCCTACTGGTCGTTTATTACGCGATGCTAAGCTTTATGAAATTGGGGCAGGCACTTCAGAAATTAGGCGCATGCTAATTGGGCGTGAACTTTTTAAAGAAACTGTATAAGGAAGGCTACAATGGAACAAAACGATGTAGTTATTGTTGCGGCAAAACGAACTCCAATGGGTAATATGTTAGGGGCATTATCCAGTTTATCGGCTCCTGACTTAGGTGCTATAGCTCATCGCGCAGCACTTGAATATGCAAAACTTACTCCCGAGGAAATTGATGAGGTAATTACAGGCTGTGTACTACAAGCTGGGATAGGTCAAGCACCAGCAAGACAAGCGGCCATTAAAGCTGGTATTCCTGAAGCGATTGGTGCAACTACCATTAATAAAATGTGTGGCTCAGGAATGAAAGCTGTAATGTTAGCCCATGATTTAATTAAAAGTGGCTCAGCAAACACTATACTTGCAGGCGGTATGGAAAGTATGACTAATGCGCCTTACCTATTAAGCAAAGCACGAGCAGGCTATCGCTTAGGACATGGCGAAATCAAAGATCATATGTTTCTTGATGGTTTAGAAGATGCTTATGATAAAGGAAGATTGATGGGTTATTTTGCTGAAGAAACGGCAAAACATTATCAATTTAGTCGCAGTCAACAAGATGAATTTGCTATTCGTTCTATGACTCGCGCAATACAGGCTAATGAGGATGGCAGTTTTGCTGAAGAAATTGTACCTGTTACCATTAAGAGTAAAAAAGGCGATACTACTATTGCAGTAGATGAAAGCCCTGATTCAAGTAAACTTGCTAAAATTGCGCAACTTAAACCTGCGTTTCAAGCCGATGGAACAGTAACTGCAGCCAACTCAAGCTCCATTTCAGACGGTGCTGCAAGTTTAATTGTAATGTCTAGTGCTAAAGCACAGGAGCTTGGTATAAAGCCACTCGCTCGTATCGTCGCCCACAGTAGTCATGCCCAAGCACCACAATGGTTTACTACAGCACCAGTTGAAGCGATTCGCAAAGTAATGAATAAAGCTGGCTGGAAACAAAATGACGTTGATTTATATGAAATCAATGAAGCGTTTGCTGTAGTTGCTATGGCAGCCATGCAAGACTTAGAATTAAATTCAGATGTAGTGAATATTCATGGTGGTGCATGTGCATTAGGTCATCCTATTGGTGCTTCAGGTGCACGTATACTGGTAACCTTAATCCATGCGTTAAAACAAAAACATAAAAAGCGTGGTGTAGCTGCATTGTGTATTGGTGGCGGCGAAGCAACTGCAATGGCGATAGAGCTTATTGATTAATTGCAGATTAAGTGACAGGTTTAAAAGTAGGTTGAGCAAAGTTTAATGGCGCTGCCTTAAAGTTCTAGCCTACGTCCCGTGGCTTGTCCACGGGATCCAGAGTTCTAGTCTTCGATTGAGATGCCTGGATCCCTCGGACGAGCCGAGGAACGTAGATTGAGTCAAAAAGCCTTAAGGAAGTACCATTAGGCTAAGGCCCGACCTACTTTAGTTTATAAATAATTAGCAATAATAATAACTTGAGATTGAAATGCTTAAACAGAGTTTAATTTATTTAGTATTAAGTATCTTAGCTATTCTTCTTAATCGTTATGTTCATACCTTAATTGTCTATACTGACATTCTTTATACCTATTTGTATGCCAAACTATTTCTACTATTTAAGCCTACGCCGCTGACTATGGTAATTTGTAAAGTTATTATTTTAGTAGCTATTCCAGTTGTCATTGCCGGCGCTCTTGCCTTGGTTTATCGTTTAATATCAAAAAAAGAAATGCGTTACTTTCTTGAGCTAACCTGGCTATTTTGGTTAGTGATTATGCTTAGTAATATTTTTATTCATTGAGGATACTTATGCCAAAGCTTACCAGTCAACTAAATCCTGCTAGCAATGAATTTAAACAAAATACTGCTGCCATGGATGGTTTAGTCACAACCTTAAAGACAACCATAGAAGAAATCGCTCAAGGTGGTGGTGAGAAAGCCAGACAACGCCATTTAAAACATGGCAAACTTTTACCAAGAGAACGTTTGCAACGTTTACTTGATCCAGGCAGTCCATTTCTTGAATTATCACAACTGGCAGCTTATCAAGTTTATGAAGATACGGTTCCTGCCGCTGGTTTAATTACCGGCATTGGGCGTGTTATGGACACCGAATGTATGATAGTCATTAATGATGCTACTGTAAAAGGTGGTACCTATTATCCACTAACAGTAAAAAAGCATTTACGTGCGCAAGAAATTGCTAGAGCTAATCATCTGCCTTGTATTTATTTAGTTGATTCTGGTGGCGCTTACCTACCTATGCAAGATGAAGTTTTTCCAGATAAAGATCATTTTGGCCGTATTTTTTTTAATCAAGCTAATTTGTCTGCTAATAATATTCCCCAAATTGCTGTTGTTATGGGTTCTTGCACTGCGGGAGGCGCTTATGTACCTGCTATGGCTGATGAATCAATCATGGTTCGCAATCAAGCAACCATTTTCTTAGGAGGCCCTCCACTTGTAAAAGCGGCTACAGGAGAGGTTATCAGCGCGGAAGAATTAGGAGGTGCTGATGTTCATTGCCGTCAATCGGGTGTTGCTGATCACTATGCGGAAAATGAAGCACATGCCCTTCATTTAGCTCGCACGGCTATTAAGCATTTAAATCGTCGAAAACCAAATAATTTAAATCGTATTGCCAGTCGAGAGCCCCTTTATGATGTTAAAGAATTAAATGGGATTATTCCTGTTGATCCCCGCAAACCTTTCGATATACATGAAGTCATCGCCCGCCTTGTTGATGGCTCTGAATTTGATGAATTTAAAGCATTATTTGGTAGTACGCTTGTTTGTGGCTTTGCGCATCTATTTGGTTATCCAATTGGTATTATTGCTAATAATGGTATTCTTTTTGGAGAGAGCGCATTAAAGGGAGCGCACTTTATTGAATTATGCGTACAGCGACAAATTCCCCTGTTATTTCTCCAAAATATTACCGGATTTATGGTTGGTAGCAAATATGAGGCAGCCGGTATCGCTAAACATGGAGCTAAAATGGTAACTGCTGTCGCTAATGCCAATGTACCCAAATTTACAGTCATCATTGGCGGCAGTTATGGTGCAGGTAACTATGCGATGTGTGGCCGTGCTTACGACCCGCGCTTCTTATGGTCTTGGCCTAACGCTCGTATTTCTGTTATGGGTGGAGAACAGGCAGCTAATGTTTTAGCGCAAGTTAACCGAGATAAATATATAAAAGCTGGCACAGCGTGGTCTGAGAAAGATGAAGAAGCTTTTAAAGAAAACTTACGTAATCAGTATGAAAAACAAGGGAATCCCTATCATGCAAGTGCAAGGCTATGGGACGATGGCGTGATTGCACCAGAGGATACGCGAAGCATCTTAGGTTTAAGCCTATCAGCTGCTTTAAATGCGCCAATTAAAGCAACTCGTTTTGGTGTATTTCGAATGTAAGGAAATAAAATGACTGAATTATTAACCCAATTACAAGACAAAGTTTTTATTCTCACTTTAAATCGTGTTAATAAACATAATGCGTTTGATGATAAATTATTAAAACAATTACAAGAAAAATTAAGTGAAGCTATTGATAATGCGGAAGTAAGAGTAATTCTTTTAAAAGCAAATGGCCCTCACTTTTCAGCAGGTGCTGATTTAAGTTGGATGCAGCGTATGGCACAATTTAATGAAGAGGAAAATTTAGTCGACGCGCTTATCTTAGCGAAGGTCATGAAAACATTATACCAATGCCCCAAGCCCACTATTGCGGCAGTTCAAGGTGGCGCTTATGGTGGTGGCGCGGGCCTAGTTGCTGCTTGTGACATTGCGATTGCCTCAACGGAGGCGAAATTTTGCTTTTCTGAGGTGAAATTAGGCTTAATTCCTGCTGTTATTAGTCCTTATGTAGTTAAAGCGATTGGAGAGCGTGCAGCAAAATGGCTATTTATGAGCGCTCAGCCCTTTGACGCTGAGCAAGCTAAGCAATTAAACCTCATTCAATTTTGCGTAAAAGACGGAGCCCTTGCTAATTTTGCTTTAACCTATGCAAGGCAAATTGCTGAACTTGCACCACAAGCCGTCACAGATTGTAAGGCTTTAATTCATAAAGTTTGTAATAAACCTGTAACGGATGAGTTAGTGCATGAAACAGCTGTATTGATTGCTAAAAAAAGAGTATCAACTGAAGGGCAAAAAGGCTTAAAAGCTTTTCTTAAAAAAGAGCAACCTCAGTGGAATTAAGCATTGATTAAAGGCTATTTACATTTCATTAGTAGTGATGTAAACAAGCCTAATAGAGGGATTTATTTAATTAACCTAGCTTATGGCGCGTTTTCTTAAATTTAAGCAAATTACAAAATTGTAAGCGGCTAATAGTCTTAATTAAACGTGCTGTACAAAATATTTAGGATTTTCATGTTTAAAAAAATTCTAATAGCTAACCGTGGCGAGATTGCTTGCCGGATTATTAGAACAGCGAAAGAAATGGGTATTGAAACCGTTGCTGTTTATTCAACTATTGACAGAAATAGTCCTCATGTGACTGAAGCTGATGAAGCTTATTGGATTGGTGAGGCGCCTGCTAAAACAAGCTATTTAAATATCGATGCTATCATTGCCGCCTGCCTAGCTAGTAATGCGGAAGCAATTCATCCTGGTTATGGTTTTTTATCGGAAAACTCTGCCTTTGCTAGAGCTTGTGCTGCAGCTAATATTGTTTTTATTGGCCCATCTGTTGAAGCGATTGAGGCAATGGGATCAAAACAACTTGCTAAACAGTTGTTAGAAAAATCTGATGTTCCTCTCACACCAGGTTATCATGGTAACGACCAAAATGATGAGGTTTTATTAGGTGAAGCAAGAAAAATTGGCTTCCCAGTTCTGCTTAAAGCCGCCAATGGTGGTGGTGGAAAAGGTATGCGGGCTGTCTATAAAGAAACTGAATTCTCCCATGCACTAGCTGGAGCAAGACGCGAATCTCAGGCAAGTTTTGCCGATGATACCATTATTATAGAAAAACTTATTGTCAATCCTCGCCATATTGAAATTCAAATTATGGCCGATAATTTTGGCGAAGTAGTGCATCTGTTTGAAAGAGATTGCTCCATTCAACGGCGACATCAAAAAATTATTGAAGAGGCACCTGCTATTAACTTAAGCCCTGAATTACGCCAAAAGTTAGCTAAAGCAGCCTGCCAAGTTGCGCAAACTATTCAATACCGAGGCGCGGGTACCATTGAGTTTTTAGTCGATGAAGACGAGAGTTTTTATTTTATGGAAATGAATACCCGCTTACAAGTTGAGCATCCAGTTACTGAAATGATTACAGGTCTTGATTTAGTAGCCTGGCAATTAAAAATAGCTGCTAATGAACCGCTTCCTTGTAAGCAAGAAGAAATTAAAGTTTTAGGTCATGCTATTGAGTGTCGCATTTATGCAGAAGATCCCTTGCAAAACTTTATTCCCTCAATAGGAAAATTACATTTCTTAAAAGAACCTAAGGGTAGCGGCATACGTATTGATAGTGGTGTTAATAGTCAATCAACTATTAGCCAATTCTATGACCCAATGATTGCTAAATTAATTGTATGGGGCGAGAACCGTAGCCAAGCATTAGCTCGTACTCAATATGCCCTAGACCATTTTGCCATTGGTGGTGTTAAGTCAAATATTCCTTTTCTACAGGCTATTTGTAAACATTCAAAATTCATTGCCGCTGAGATTAACACTCATTTTTTAACTGAACAAACAATTAATATTGTTAAACCTGATACTCATTTAGGACTGTTAATGGCTGTTTGTTATGACTATGCCGCCTTAGTTAAGCAACAAGATGACTTAGTTGAGCAAACTTTCGCTTGGCAAATGCATTTAGCTAGTCATTGGTATTGGCATTATCTACAGGAAGAGCAGCCCATTGAAGTGCTTATAAAACCCATTAATAAAAAGCAATTTTTATTACAATTGGATAATGCAGAAACAATAAACTTACAATTTAACCTAGTTAACGACCGCTTATCTATTGAATATAATAAACAAAAGCAATCTGCTTGGATTGAGAATCATGCTGACCAATTGATTATTTATTTAAAAGAAGGCCCTATCCAGTTTGAACGCTTTAGTTGGAAACAAGCTAATAATCAAAATCATGAAGCTAGTCACTTAACAGCGCCTATGCCAGCAACTGTAGTTGCTATTTTAAAGAAACCAGGCGATATAATTAAGAAAGGCGAACAGTTAATTGTCCTTGAGGCAATGAAAATGGAACACACCATTCATGCACCCAAAAATGGTATTGTCGCTGAGCTATTTTATGAAGTAGGCTCGCAAGTCAGTGAGGGAGCAGAACTACTGACTATTACAGACAGCATTTAGGAAACTACTATGAACCACCCGGGGCACGTTACAATCGTTGAAGTAGGTCCACGCGATGGATTACAAAATGAATTATTGTTTGTTACAACGGAAACTAAAATTGCTCTAATTAATCAATTAAGTCAGACTGGTTTAAAAAATATTGAAGTCACCAGCTTTGTTTCAGCAAAAGCTATTCCGCAATTTGTTGATAGTGAGATTGTTTTTAAATCCATTAACCAACCAGCTGATATTCATTTTTCCGCACTTGTACCAAATGAGCGTGGTATGCTTAAAGCACTAAGTTTAGGGGTAAAAGAAATAGCTGTATTTACTGCTGCTAGTGAAACTTTTAATCAACGTAATATTAATTGTACAATAGCACAAAGTATTGCTCGTTTTAAGCCGGTATTTGAATTAGCTAAAACAAATAATATTCCTGTTCGAGCTTATATTTCCTGCGCTCTAGGCTGTCCTTATGAAGGTGAAATTAAGCCAGCACAAGTTGCGGATGTAGCTTCGCAGTTACTTAAACTTGGTGCGAGCGAAATTTGTCTTGGTGACACGATTGGCGTAGGCACCCCTAAGCAGACAAAGGCAGCTATAAAAACCTTATTTGAATTTCTACCAGCAGAGCAATTAGGAATGCATTTTCATGATACATACGGGCAGGCTATTGCCAATATTGTTGCCTCGCTAGACTGTGGGGTTTATCATTTCGACAGTTCAGTTGCGGGTTTAGGAGGGTGTCCTTATGCTCGCGGTGCTACGGGTAATGTAGCTACTGAAGATGTACTTTATTTGATGCATGGCTTAGGGATTAATACAGGGGTTGATATTTTTAAAGTAGTTGCTGCTGGCGACATGATTTGTAAAGCATTAAATCGCAAAAATCAATCTAAAGTAGCTAATGCACTTCTAGCAAATCAACACTAGAAGTCTAATAAAATTTCTTAAAAATAATTTTTAATTAGTTTAACGAGAAGTAAACACTTATGAGCAATAAATTAGTTATCGGATTAGTACAGGAGCGCTGGTATCCTGACCCGCAACTTCATCAAGAAAAATTAGCAGCAGGTATTATGACTGCAGCTAAACAAGGCGCACAAATTGTGTGTTTACAAGAGTTAACCCTCTCGCCCTATTTTTGTACCCGGCCAGATGTAGATTACGCTCCATTTATGGAAGATATTTACACAGGCCCTACTGCTCAATTCTTAGGTAAAATGGCAAACAAAGCTAATGTCATCATTACCGCTTCTTTATTTGAAAAGGATGGCTTTAATACAGCTGTAGCGTTTGATAAGCAGGGTAAAATTGCAGCTATTACTCGCAAACAGCATATTCCTTCTGGCGAAAAATATCACGAAGACCATTATTTTAAACCTGGTGATTCTAACTATCCTGTTCATGAACTTGCAGGACATACATTTGGTCTACCAACTTGTTATGATCAATGGTTTCCGGAATTATCTCGAATCTATAGTTTAAAAAATACGGAAATTTTAGTTTATCCAACTGCGATTGGTTCAGAACCAACGGCACCAAATTTTGATAGTCAGCCTATGTGGCAACAAGTTATGCTAGCACAAGGGATCATGGCAAATTGTTTTATAGTTGCTGTCAATCGCATAGGTGAGGAAGATGGTTTGAAATTTTACGGTAGCAGCTTTATTAGTAGTCCACTAGGCGAAGTTTTAATTCAAGCACCACGTCATGAACCAGCTGTCTTAGTTGCTGAGCTTGATTTTAGCATACGCGCACTTTGGGGTAGATTATTTCCTTTTGCAAGCCAACGCCAACCACAAACTTATCAAGAATTAATTAAAATTAAGTAGGAATACTAATGACTTCAACTGAATTTAATGCTTATAACATTGCGCATTGGGGAGAAGGTTATTTTTCAATTAATCAACAAGGTAATATTGAAATTCATAAAAACCCTATTGCACAAGGCATAGAGTTACAGACTATTGTAAAAGCAGCCAACCGTGCTGGCTTACAGCTACCACTGCTTATTCGCTTTAGTGATATTCTTCACCATCGTGTCTTAAAAATTTATGATGCGTTTACGCAAGTCATTGCAGATAATAATTATCAGGGGAGCTATCAATTAGTTTATCCTATTAAAGTAAATCAAGAGCAATGTGTTGTGCGTGAATTATTAAAAGCGCCTGCTCATTCAATTGGACTTGAGGCAGGTAGCAAGCCTGAGCTTATGGCAGTAATTGGTATGTTGGGCCGAACTACTTCTACCATCGTTTGTAATGGCTATAAAGACAGTTCTTATATCCGCACTGCACTTATAGCACAACAAATGGGTCATAAAGTATTTATCGTTATTGAGAAAAGATCTGAGCTAGAAACTATTCTTAAAGAATCAGCTCGGTTAAATATTAGGCCTAACCTAGGTGTACGAGTTCGCTTAGCTACTAAAAGCGCTGGAAAATGGGAAAATACAGGCGGTGCTAAATCAAAATTTGGTTTAAATGCAGAACAAGTTTTAGATTTAGTAGACCGTCTTAAAGAAAATAATGCGCTGGACTGTTTAAAATTAATGCATTGTCATTTAGGTTCACAGGTAGCCAGTATTCACGATATTCGCTTTTGTATGCAAGAAGTGGCGCGCTACTATGTTGAATTACGTCGCCTGCAGGCGCCAATTGAAACGATTGATGTCGGCGGTGGCTTAGGTGTTGATTATGAAGGTACGCGAACAAGCACAGATTGTTCAATGAATTACAGTTTAAATGAATATGCTACTAATATTATTTTAGCAATCCGTCATGTTTGTGAAAAAGCTGACATCCCGGAACCAAATTTAATTTCTGAATCAGGTCGATCATTAACTGCACACCATGCAGTGTTAATTACCAATATCACTGATGCTGAAGATGTTCAAAAAACCGATAGACTGCCAATAATTTCTGCAGACGAATCTCATGTTATTCGTGATATTTGGGATACTTATCAATCTATATCCGATCACCTACCTCGTGAAATTTATCACTACGCTATTCATTCCTTAGAAGAAGCTCATTCTATGTTTAAACATGGCGTCATTTCATTAGAAGAAAAAGCAAAAGTTGAACAACTCTTTACAGCAATTTGCTGTGAAATACAACGCAAGCTAAATAATAAAACGCCTGCAGATCAAGAATTAATGAGCATGATTAATGAACGCTTAGCTGCTAAGATTTTCTGCAATCTTTCTTTTTTTCAATCTTTACCTGACGCTTGGGCAATTGATCAAATTTTTCCGGTCACACCTATTTCTCAATTAAATACTGTAGAAAAAATACCTAGTATTTTACAAGATTTAACTTGTGATTCTGACGGAACTATTAAACATTATCCTGGGCAAGCTAAAGTAGAATCAACACTTATGCTACCGCCTTTTAACCCTGATAACCCTTATGCAATTGCCTTTTTTTTAGTAGGTGCTTATCAAGAAATTTTAGGCAATTTACATAATTTATTTGGCGATACTAATTCCCTTGATGTTAATTTAAAAGATAATGGCGAATTTGAAATTAACGACTTAGTAAGTGGTGATACCGTTACTAATGTTTTAAATTACGCTCATTATGATACTAAAAAGCTAATACTCTCTTATGAGAAGCAACTTATTAGCTCAGAGTTACCGCATGAGACTATTCAAATTTACCTAGATGAGCTACGCAGTATATTTTCACAATTTACTTATTTAAATGGTAATAAAATTAGGCAATTAAGTTAATAATAACTTTTTATTTATTATTTAGAATTTGTCTTTAGAGTTACCAGGGGAACGAGTTTTGAGGCTCATAGCAGTCTACAAAAATTAACCCTTTTGGCTACCGCAATAGACTTAAAGGTAAGTTCTAGACTTTATTTTGAAATGCTTTTAAGGATAACGATGCTTACACCTAAACAGCTAGGCTTTAAAATGCCGCCAGAATGGTATCCTCATACTGCCTGTTGGATGGCATGGCCTTGTCATATAGAAACTTGGACTAATATTAATCTTGATAAAGCACGCCTAGCTTATAGTCGTGTGGCAAACGCAATTGCTGAGTTTGAACCGGTCATTATGCTAGTTAATCCAAACGATAAAGCAAATGCAGAGCAACTATGCGGTAATAATGTTCAAATTCGCACCTTAGATTTAAATGATTCCTGGACGCGAGATACTGGACCCACTTTTCTTCTCAATGACACAAGAGATTTAGCAGGTGTCGATTGGATTCATAATGCGTGGGGGAACAATTACGCTGATTGTTCTCTTGACGATAAAATTGCTAGCGCCATTATTACAGCGGTTGAAGCTAAGTATTTCAAAGCACCACTAGTTATGGAAGGCGGTTCTTTTCATGTTGACGGCGAAGGCACGGTGCTTACTACTAAGGAATGTTTACTTAACCCCAATCGCAATCCAAATTTATCCCAAGAACAAATTGAAAATTATCTGCATGATTATTTAGGAACCCAAAAAGTTATTTGGCTTAATAAGGGATTAATTGGGGATGAAACAGACGGTCATATTGATGAGATAGCTTGCTTTATAGCTCCCGGAAAAGTGCTGTGCCTCATTACAGATAAGCATGATGAAAATTATGAACGACTACAGGAAAATTATGAAATTTTAAAAACAACTGTAGATGCTGCTGGAAGATATTTAGAAGTGATTACTGTTGAACAACCACCAGCTACTTATATTAACAATGAACGATTAACGCTATCTTATATTAATTTCTATCTGGCAAATCAAGGGATAGTAATGCCAGCTTTTGGTTATGAAAAATATGATTTAGCAGCACGCCAAATTATGCAAAACTGCTTTCCAAATCATGCCATTAAACAAATTGAAGCTTTAGATGTGTTTGCTGGTGGTGGTGGGATACATTGTATTACCCAACAACAACCTTTAAGTAAGAAAAGGTAATTAATTAAATTTAAAACTTTAGCGTTATCTGATAAGTGTTTAACTAGGCGCAAGTAAATGCAGAAAGAGTCTACTAAGAACTACCTGACTTAAACTGCGCGAGCTTGTACGCTGTATAAAGCTTGTAGATAGCGCTATGTAACAGGAATTTATTATGAGTATAGTTTGGCGGCCTAAACATCCTGAAGCGTCCCAAATGTGGCAATTTATGCAATTTGTTGCCCAAATTGAACATACAACTTTTGCTGATTATCAAGCGCTACATCAATGGTCTATTACGCATAGTGATCGTTTTTGGAAATATTTATGTGATTTTTTTGCCATTGACTTTACAAATAAACCTAAGGAAATTTTAACTCATAAAGAGCATTTGCTTGATGCTACTTGGTTTGAAGGGGCGACTTTTAATTTTGCAGCTAAATTATTACAAAGGCGAGATGATCATCTTGCACTTATAAGTATTAAAGAAAATGGTGAGCGTAATGTATTAACTTACCAAGAACTTTATCAACAAGTAGCAATGTGCGCACAAGGCTTAAAAGATGCCGGTGTTGAGGTAGGTGATCGAGTGGCAGCTATGATGCCTAATGTGGCTGAAACTATTATCGCTATGCTTGCCACCACTTCACTAGGTGCTATTTGGTCTTCATGCTCGCCTGATTTTGGTGCTCAAGCGGCTATTGATCGCTTCAGTCAGATTGAGCCTAAAATACTTTTTGCCTGTAACGGACACTACTATTTAGGTAAAAAACATTTAGAAATTGATAAAATTAAGGAAATTGGCCAAGCGATACCTTCAATACAAAAAATTGTTATTTGCCCTATTCTAAATAATACAGAAATTACTATTCCTAAAGCTTGTTGGTGGGAAAGTTTTATTCAACCAGCAACCACTTGTGATTTTCAGGATTTACCCTTTGCCCACCCAGTGTATATTCTCTATTCATCGGGTACAACTGGAAAACCAAAGTGTATTGTCCATGGTGCGGGCGGTACACTTTTACAACATATTAAAGAATTAGGCTTACATACAGACGTTAGGCAAAACGATAATTTATTTTACTATACTACATGTGGCTGGATGATGTGGAATTGGATGGTATCTACCTTAGCCTTAGGCGCAACGCTTACGCTTTATGATGGCGCACCAACTTATCCAGATGCCTATCGCCTCTTTCAATTAATTGAAGACGAAAAAATTACAGTCTTTGGTACAAGCGCTAAATTTATTTCAGCAGTAGATAAAGCCTTAGCCAAACCTAATACTCGCTATCAATTAAAATCACTACGTACTATACTCTCTACTGGTTCACCGTTGCTGCCAAAAAACTATGATTTTATTTATCAAGATGTTAAATCTGATGTGCAATTAAGCTCTATCTCTGGCGGAACAGATATTGTTTCGTGCTTTGCGCTTGGCAATCCTATTTTGCCTATTTATAAAGGCGAGCTACAATGTCTTGGTTTAGGAATGGCTGTGAATGTTTTCGATGAACAGGGTCATCCTATTTGTGAGGAACGTGGAGAGTTAGTTTGTACTCAACCTTTTCCATCTATGCCAATCTACTTCTGGAATGATGTAGACAAAAAAGCTTATCACCATGCTTATTTTGAGCGTTATGATAATGTTTGGGCCCATGGTGACTTTGCCGAAATTACCAAGCACAATGGTTTGATTATTTATGGACGTTCCGATGCTATTTTAAATCCAGGAGGGGTAAGAATAGGTACAGCCGAAATTTATCGTCAAGTTGAGAAAATCCCCCAAGTTATTGACAGTATTGTCATTGGGCAAAACTGGCAGGATGATATTCGTGTTATTTTATTTGTTAAGCTGCGGGAAGGATTAACGCTAGATAAAGCCCTAGAAGATGTAATTAGACAAACGATAAGGCAACATGCCTCTCCACGTCATGTTCCAGCTAAAATTTTACAAGTTTTAGATATTCCTAGAACTATCAGTGGGAAAATTGTAGAAGTGGCAGTGCGCCAAGTGGTTCATGGTCAAGCGATTAATAATATTCAATCTCTAGCAAATCCAGAGGCGCTTGATTATTTTAAAGATAGACCAGAGCTACAGTAAGCATTTACGTAATGGTGTCAAGTAGGTTGGGCCTTGGCCCAACGTAAAAATACCTCTAAAGTGTAAGCCATAGGGCCGAAATCCAGGTTTAACTTTGTTTGGCCCTGGCTACTTTTGCCTAATTACTTTATTCAAATACAGTTAAACCACTTCCTAATTCACACTGTAAGTTATAGTCTTGAATGCGGCTATAATCGCTCGCCTTCATTAAGGTTAACTTAATAACTACTTTTCCATCAGCGTTAATATCATATTTACCATTCGTAAGCGTAGGCTCACCAACAGCTCCTGGTTGATTTAAAGAAAAGTGTTGATAAGCTGCAGTGACCCGTTGATTATTAACAATCATAAAAGCACTTGGCTTAATAGAAGTAATAAGATCTTGCTTAGGTAAACTTGACTCACATTCCTTGACCTTAAGTACAAAAGTTAATTGCTTACCTGTACTTACCGCTTGGCTGATTTGGTCAAAAGTTTTTAATTCAGCTGCTTGGGCTGTAGTATATAAGGCTAAACTTAAGGCAGCTACTACTAATTTTTTCATATCTACATCTCCTTATAAAAAAAGGGAGACTGCCAAAGTAAATTGAATTTGTCAATTGCAATAATAACTTAAGTCCACGTCTTTACTCAAAATCTTCACGCTATATTTTATGATTTAGCTGCGACATCTTGTATGAGATTAAAGATGAATAAAAGTCTGGCTTAAGCTCAAGTAAGTTAGGTATCATTCACAAAATTTATACTTAATAAATTTAAAGTTAGCTAACTATTTTATTTGGTTTTTTTTAGGGCATATTTATTGTATTATATTAAATTGCGCTGATTTGACTACTTAGCTTGCGGGCGCTCAAGATTAATGTTCTTGTAAATACGGCTAAAGCAGGTTTCCTCCTTAGCTCCCGCACTACTATTTATTTAATGGCGTTAATTTAAGTCTCAATGCATGTTAGGCCTTAGCTCAACCTGCATATGGCTATTGTTGGGCCAAGGCCCAACCTACACTGGTTAGGTATAAATGAAATGATTGAATTGATTGGTTTAAATAAATCATTTGCACAAATTAGTGCATTAAAAGATATTAATTTATTTATTCAAGAAGGCGAGATTTTTGGGGTTATTGGTAAAAGCGGCGCTGGTAAATCAACTTTATTACGTACAATTAATCTATTAGAGCGGCCTGATTTAGGTGAAATAGTTATTAATAATCAAACTATTTCAAATTTAAATCGCAAAGAATTACGCCTTGCCCGCCATAAAATAGCCATGATTTTCCAGCAATTTAACTTATTAAACTCAAAAACAGTTTATGAAAACATTGCCCTACCCATGCGAATTCAAGGTTATGATGAAAACGCAATCGCTACGAAAGTAGAAGAACTACTACCTTTAGTTGAGTTACAAGAAAAAAAAGAGGCCTATCCTGCGGAACTTAGTGGGGGTCAAAAGCAACGTGTAGCTATAGCTCGCGCACTTAGTACGTCACCTACTATTTTATTATGTGACGAAGCAACCTCAGCGCTTGACCCAAAAACGACTGAATCTATCTTACAATTATTAAAAAAAATCAACCAACTATACGGTATTACTATTGTTTTAATTACTCATGAAATGGATGTAGTAAAACGCATTTGCCATAGACTAGCAGTCATGGAGAATGGCGAAATTATTGAGCTCGTTGCTTTAAATGATGTCTTTAATGATCCAGATAGCCTAGCGCGTAAGATGCTCTATGCACAACTAAGCCCTGAATTACCACCCTCGCTAGTCAGCCATCTTCTTACAGAACCAACTGATAAGCCAGTATTGCGTTTATTTTTTCAAGGCGAGGCCGCAACGCTACCTTTTATTAGCCAAACAAGTCGCAATCTTAATATTGATATTAATATCTTACTAGCTAATATTGACCGTATTGATACTGTTACTTGTGGTGTTTTGATTGTTGAGTTAAATGCCAATTATTCTTTGTTAAATGCTTTTATCACGCGTTGTAGAGAAGCTAATTTAACTGTGGAGATTTTAGGATATGTCGCTGACGTTATTTTATGATTTAATGCTTGCCAGTGGGCAAACTCTTTATATGGTTGTATTAAGCACCCTATTTGCTGTTATTTTAGGTTTACCACTTGGGACGTTACTCTTTAGTAGTGCAGAGGTAAAGCCGCATCCTATGCTAAATCGCTTTATTTCAGGCGTAATAAACTTTAGCCGCTCTATCCCCTTTATTATTTTATTAGTAGCACTAATTCCTGTGACTCGGCTACTTGTTGGGACTTCTATTGGAATTAATGCAGCTATAGTCCCTTTAACTTTAGGCGCAACGCCTTTCTTTGCCCGTTTAGTTGATAACGTTTATCGCAATTTACCTACAGGCTTAATTGAAACAGGATTTGCTATGGGTGCAACCAGCTGGCAAATGATTCGTCTTATTCTTTTGCCGGAAGCTCTACCGGCACTTATTCAATCGATTACAGTCACAGCTATCACTTTAGTGAATTACTCAGCCATGGCAGGTACAGTAGGAGGTGGTGGTTTAGGAGATCTCGCTATTCGATACGGTTATCAACGCTTTAATCTTTTTGTTATGATTGTTACGGTACTTATATTAGTAGTTATTGTGCAGTTGATTCAAGTAGGTGGGGATCGCCTTGCTAAACATTACCTACATACCTAATTTAGTTACATCAACCAATTATTAAAAGGAGAAATTCGTGCGTATTGTTGTATTATTATTATTTGTAGTTACTCTGGTTGCTTGTAATAAGCCATCTCCAAATACTTTAATTATTGGTACTATTGCCGGCCCTGAAACTGATTTAGTTGACGTTGCACGCGATGTTGCGTTAAAAAAATACGGCTTAAATGTCAAAATAGTTGAATTTAATGACTATAATCTGCCTAACGAAGCCTTACAAGATGGCAGTTTAGACGCCAATATTTATCAACACCTTCCCTATCTGCAAGCTGCTTCAAAAGCGCATGGTTATCAATTTGAAGTAATTGGTAAAACGTTTATTTACCCGACTGGCATTTACTCTAAAAAATATAAATCATTAAGTAATTTACCAGCTAAAGCCGTTATAGCTATTCCTAATGATCCAAGCAATGAAGCACGAGCTCTTTTATTATTACAAAAAGCTAAACTAATTACGTTAAAACAAGATCAAACAGCATCATTAAATGATATTGCAACGAATCCTAAGCAATTACAATTTAAAGAATTAGATGCAGCACAACTTCCGCGTGTTTTATCAGATGTAGATGCAGCAGTTATTAATACAACCTTCGCTATTCCTGCAGGATTAAGTCCTTCACGTGACGCATTATTTACGGAAAATAAAGATTCACCGTATGCCAATTTAATTGTTATTCGTAGTGATAGTAAGAAAAAGCCGCAGCTAGAAGAATTTGTGAAAGCGTTTAACTCACCTGAAGTTCGAGATAAGGCAAAAACTCTATTTGGCGATGCCGCTATTGCTGCTTGGTAATTATTTTTAAGGTATTGATTTACATTTTTTATTAACTTAAGTCCTGCAACCTGTAGGACTAAGTTTTTAACCCCTCTTACTGGATTCTGCGGATAAATGGCAGAACGTAGGCGGTGGATAAAATCTGTATTTATTTCTACTTACCTCTTTATCTCAACCTTACATTCTGCGACTTGCCAACCCTACGTCCCGCAACTTGCCAACCCTATATCCCGCAACTTACCTACCCTACTACGTCCCGCGACTTGTTCGCGGGATCCAGGTAGTTTTGTGGCTCTATTGTAGTTTTCCGGTGATTTGCATTATGTAGAACAGATGAATGGGATGGAGGTAAAACTGAAATGTTGTTTAATATATTTTATAACAGCGCATTTTGAATTATTATTATTTATTAGTTCAAAATGCGCGAAAGGTGGGTAATAATTATGAGTATTAGAAACATTTACTTTTTATAATAAATCAAATTCACTTAACTCTTCTCTCAACCGCCTCTCCTCAAATAAATCCTCTATACGACGTCGGCGCTCTAGTTTTTTACTTAAATTGACTTCTGCACCCTCTTGAACTTCTAATAATTCATCAACCCCGGTCTCAAAATCATTAAAACGCCGATTGTTCATCGCACTCTCCTTTGCTGGGTTTACTTGATTCCATGCTAATTGGACCCAATACCCAAAAATACCAGAAATTTAGGAGAATTTATAGTCCTTATTTCCATGCTATCTAAAGTTTAAGCAAGTAAATAATAGATCAGGCACACTTTATTTAATAAATATTAAATAAAGTGTCAAAAAAACTTATAGAAGATAAGAAATAAGTTAAGTAGTTTTTAAAGTGGATGTATTTCCAGATGAAGTTGTGTTCGGTTGAGTCATTTGTTTTATAGTATTTTTTATTTCTTGCTGCCGTGCTGCTGAAACCTCAGTTGAACTTAAACCATATTTCTTCATTGCTCCTTCACGTTCCTTTTTATCTCTTTCTGCCTCATTTTCAGCAACAGTGCGACGTACTTTATATTTTGAGCCAAAAAGCCCGTCAGCTACTGTATTTACAACTTGCCCCTCACCTTTATATTTTTCTTTAAACGCCTGAACACTTCCTTGTGGAACAAAGAAATGTTTATTATTAACTGTAATAGCGATATCTTCAGGTGCGAAACCGGCCTTTAAAGCAGCTTCATAAGCTTTTCTAGCAAGTTCCAAAGCATATTTCTCATCACGATAGTCAATATTTAAGGTGATTTTATCATTCCCATCTGCGCGAATAGCTTGAGCCATGCTGACTAAATCATACTCTATTTGTTGGCTACGAGAGTAATAATAGGTAGGATCGAATCGTGGAAGCTGCATAGTAAATACACCTTCCTCCTTACCATCTTTATTTTTTTCTTTTGTATAGGTTATTTTTCGACCAGTAATCGTTTCTATGAGATCTAAATTACTAGGTTTTAATCCCTTAAACTTCGCCAAATTTTTATCAAAATTAATAGATAAACTAGCACCATTAGGCGCATTAGGCCCTTTATTGGCTTCATACCAGTCATCAATAGCTTTTTTCATCTTTGCAGATTGCTTGTTATTGTACATAGCTGCAAAATAAGCAATTCGGTCGTTTTCTTTACGTTCTAACTCATGCAAATCTTTAACTTGAGCGTCTAACGCTTTCTCAAACTTTCCAAATTTCTTCGGATCATCAGATTCTCCAAGTTCTTCTTGATGTGATTTTTTTAAGCCATCAATCATATCCTTTTTAAGTTTATCAACTTGGACACTGTTATTACTATCAATACCCATTTTAGCGGTTAAATTATTTAAAAATCCCGCATCATGATTCAGCAAATTCTCAAGATTAGTGATTTCTTCTTTCTGTTGATCTTCTAGCGCTTTTCTAGTGCTAGTACGTAACTCTTGAATATAACTAGCAATTTCTTTAGGTCGAAACAGTGGCGGATCTTTACGAACTGACTCATTAAGAACAGCCATTTCCTTTTCGAATGTTTCAATGGCTTTTTTAGTGTTAGCATTTAATTTTAAAGCGCTGCTTATTTGGGAGCGAATCTGGATCGTTTCAGGGGAATTATCAGCTAGTTTTTCGCTGATTGATTTACCGTCAGGCGCATTAACTAAGCTAATTGGTTTACCATCTTTGTCTTTAAACTTAGTACTGAAACCGGAAATATCGACTATACGTTCATCTTGGTATGTTTTTAATACTCCAGTACTGTTTAATTTACCGTCTTTACCGAAACTGGCTGCATCGATACCAAAACTACCTCTATAATGAGCCGCATAAGCCGCTGCATTTTCCGCGTTAAAAATCTCAAGTCTTTTTTTAGTTTTACCAATAAAAGGTAATCCACTGATAGGTAAGCTATTTAGTGCCTGCCATCTGTTTGCTTTTTTGTTTATATTATCTATGTTATTAGCCATAATCTTAAACTTCTACCTTAATGCCAATTACTAGTAATTATAACATTTTATCATTAAAAATTAATTAACAATTATGCAATTTGATTATTTTTTTTCGATAATTTGTCAATTTGCTTGGCCATGCAGCGTATACGTTGACATAGCGCCTCAATAATACTGATGGTTAGATTAATATCCATGTATTCAAATAAATGATAACGCTTTAACTTTAAAAGAAAGCAATTTTCTACAGCAACCACAGATTCTGTACGTGGTTCGGGCGATAGAACTGATAGTTCACCAAATATTTCTTGATCACCTAAGGTAGCCAGCACCTTACTACCATCTTTAATAGCGACTTTACCAGAAATAATGATATAAAGTACATCACCCAGCTCGCCCTTCTTAACGATTAAAGTTCCTGCTCTGACATATTCTTCTGACATACGTCCAGCCACCTCAATCAATAGCTCATCATTTAAATTCTTAAAAATATCTACGCTGCGAAGTACTGCTAATTTTTCTAATAAAATCATAAGGCATGCTCTCCCTCCTGCTGAAGAAAAAAAAATAATTTTCCCTCCTGTTTTTAGAAAAAACAATAATCAACTTGATCTTTTAAAAAACAATAATAATTAATTGTAGATTATTTTTAAG
Source organism: Legionella sp. D16C41 (assembly GCF_048541585.1). Classification (NCBI taxonomy): domain Bacteria; kingdom Pseudomonadati; phylum Pseudomonadota; class Gammaproteobacteria; order Legionellales; family Legionellaceae; genus Legionella; species Legionella sp. D16C41. The sequence goes on from NZ_CP183303.1 coordinate 2,613,496, forward strand.
AAAGAAGTCTTATAAAAAGCTTTCTTTTCAAAATATTAGCAGTAGAGTATAAAAAAATGCCATATATACCAATAATTAGGTAGTATCTTCTAATAGTTCTTTATACGGTTAGGGAAGGTAGCTATCAAAACGCACAGTTTTTCCTACAATGCTAGATGAAGGATTAAGAAGCGGCGAAGCTTGTGCAGGCCATTTAACTACAACTTTCTGTAAACATCGTTTTCTTGCAATATTCAATAATTCTAAAGCATCTATATCTGGTGCTATTAATTGCTGTAGAACCTGTAATTCTTTTTTAACTAAAGCAGCCTTTTGCCGTGCCGGATGCATTGGATCTAGATAAATGACATCAGGATATTGCGCTTTAGTTAAATTAGTTAAATAACTAATCGCATCTTGATTGATTAAATGCAATAAAAGAGGATGTTCTTCTCCTTCTCGTCGGCTTAAAGCATCGTTAATTAAAGTAGCCATAATAGGATTTCGCTCTACCATCACTACCTCAGCACCAAAGCTTGCTAAAATTGCAGCATCCTTTCCCCATCCAGCAGTAGCATCGACAATACGCATTCCGGTTTTAGGTTTACAAGCACGAACTAATCCTTGAGTTTTACCTTCTTGGCGCCTTTTTTGCCAAAATTCTCGCGTAAAGTTACTATATATAGGTAGAAAGGGTTGAATATGCAATACTAGTTTATCAGACGTTAAAACTAATCTTTTTAACGCTTTATTATTAAGGGGTAAATTAAGCTGCTTGGCTAATAAGCTCGCCTCTTCTTTTTGTATCTCTCCCTCATAGCCTACCGCTAGCTCACTACACATGTCTCAGCCATTAAGGAATCCACCCATTCTGTAAGAGTATTAAAGATTGGTACATCCAAATAATTTAGTAAACCAACTCTATCAGTCATAGATGATAAAATAATAACAGGTTTGGCACCTACAGCTTGCGCTGCCTGAATATCAGAAACTCTATCACCTACAAAAGGGATATCAGTTAAATCAGAACAACCTAATTTTTCTGCAAGCGCATATAACATACCTGGCATTGGTTTGCGACACAGACAACCTGCATCAGGTAGGTGGGGGCAATATTCAATAGCGTCGATTCTGCCACCAGCTGATTCGATAACATTACGCATCTTGGCATGAATTGAAGCTAAATCTTCTTCGGTATAAAGTCCACGAGCAATGCCAGATTGATTAGTCGCAATACCGATACGGAAACCTGCCATAGTCAAACGAGCTACGGCAGCAATATTTTCTAAAATAGGGATAAATTCATCGGCGGATTTAATATAATGTAATGAATCATAGTTTATGATGCCATCACGATCTAATAGAACAATTTTAGTGGATTTTGACATCTTAACCTACTTTTATTAAGTATTTCTAAGCAAATAACTGCGATATATCAGCAACTCCCTGTAACGTATTTTGTAAATGTGATAATAAAATTAAACGATTCTTTTTAATATTTATATTATCTACCATTACCATTACATTTTCAAAAAATTCATCCACACTAGTCTTTAAAGAAGCTAATAAAGTTAAAATAGCAATGTAGTCTCGTTCTTGATATAAACAGTCAATTTCTTCTTTAATCTCTTTAAGTTTAGAAAAGAGTGTCTTTTCAGCCGCCTCTTGCAATAAATTTTCGTCAATTGCGCAATGTTGATAAGTAGAGGTTTCTTCCTGCTGTAGTAGATTATTAACGCGTTTACAAGCTGCTGATAAGCTTATTGCTTCTGGTAGGCTTGCAAACACTCTTAACGCTTCAATCCGTTTATCAAAATCATCTAAATAATCAGTTTGACGAGCACGAACAGCTTGGACAAAATCAGAGGTAATACCTTTAGCTAGATAATAAGATTGCTGACGTTCAAGAATAAATGCTTTTATCTCTGTAAGTAAATTTTCACTATTATCAAATTGGCTACTGTAAATTGCTAATGTATTACTTAATAATGTTGTTAAATTAAGCGAATAAGGGCTGGTAGTTAATAGACGAACAATGGCTAACGCATGACGGCGTAGTTTAAAAGGATCTTTGACGCCTGTTGGCCTTTGGCCAATAGCAAAAATACCAACTAGAGTATCTAGGCGATCAACTAAAGATAAAGCAAGCCCCAATACAGATTTAGGCAAGGCGTCATTAGCGAAGCGTGGTAGATATTGCTCATAGAGTGCTTGTGCAACTTCATCATTCTCACCATCATTTAAAGCATAATAATATCCCATTAAGCCTTGTAGTTCTGGAAATTCGCCAACCATCCCGGTCAGTAAATCACATTTGGATAGCTCAGCTGCACGCAACGCATTTTGCTTATTTAAGTGCAACGTATCAGCTAAATCACTTATCAGTGTTTGGATCCGGGTTGACTTATCCAATAAACTACCTAGTTTAGCTTGAAAAATAACTTTAGCAGTTGCTGCTAGATGGTGGCTCAATGGTAGTTTCTTGTCTTGCGCAAAAAAGAATGCTGCATCGCTTAAGCGCGCACGCATAACCTTTTCATTACCTGCAATGACTTGGTTAGGATTAGTACTGTGAATATTAGAAATTGTTAAAAAAATAGGTAACAATTGACCCTTTTGATCTTTAAGTGCAAAACACTTTTGATGGGTCTGCATAGCAGCAATTAAGGTTTCGGCAGGTACTGATAAAAAGGTTTTATCAAAATGAGCAACTAAAGCTTCTGGCCACTCAACAATAGAGGTTACTTCATCTAATAAGTCATTAGTCACTACTGCTTCTGCATTATATGCTTTAGCTTTTTCTTCAATTTGTTTTAAGATACTTTCGCGACGCTTAGCAAAATTAGCAATAACATAGGCCTCTTGCAGAAGCGCCTCATAATCACGAGGATTATCAATTATAATGGCTTGCGGTGCATGAAAACGATGGCCATAAGTATATCGCCCTGTTTGCACGCCTAAAATTTGGCAAGTTAAACTATCTTGCCCCAAAAGCATCACGGCCCAATGCACAGGACGTACAAACTCATCATCGTTATTACCCCAGCGCATAGGTTTTGCAATGGGAAGCTTAGCTAATGCTTCTTTAATAACTGTCGGTAGCAATGTACTTGCTTTTGCGCCAGCCATTTCATTTTCGTAAACAATCCATTCACCTTTATCCGTATGGCTAAGTGTTAAAGCTTCAACACTAACACCACATGACTTGGCAAAGCCTAAAAGTGCAGGTGTAGGCTCATTTTTATCATTATAGGCTGCCTTCTTGGCAGGGCCTCGCTTAGTTAATTTTTGAGTCGGTTGTTCATCTATTAAATCATTAATTAAAACAGCTAAACGGCGCGGTGTTGCATAGGCGGTAATGGTATTAAATTTAAGTTCTAATTTAGCTAGCGCTGCTGTTATATTTTCAACTAGTGCTTCACTTAATGGTAAGACAGCGCCTGAAGGAAGTTCTTCACAACCTAGTTCAAATAAAAAATCATTGACCATTACACACCTTTAACATAGGAAAATTTAACGCTTCACGCGCATCTAAATAAGCTTGAGCTACAGCTCTTGAAAGTTGTCTGACACGCAGAATATAACGTTGTCTTTCAGTTACTGAAATAGCACGCCTTGCATCTAATAGGTTAAAAGCATGCGAAGCTTTAATCACCATTTCATAAGCAGGAAGGGGTAAATTTAATTTAATTAATTTTTCTGCTTCTTGCTCATAATAATCGAAATGTTGTAAGAGAATATCTATATTAGCGTGCTCAAAATTATAAGCTGACATTTCAACTTCATTTTGATGAAAAACATCACCGTAGGTAATGACACCTTGCTTGGTTATACTCCAAGGTAATTCAAACAAATTATCAACGCCTAGAATAAACATGGCTAACCGCTCTAAACCATAAGTTAATTCACCAGTTACAGGTTTACAAGGTAGACCGCCTATTTGCTGGAAATAAGTGAATTGCGATACTTCCATACCATTTTGCCAAACCTCCCAGCCAAGTCCCCAAGCACCTAAAGTTGGTGATTCCCAATTATCTTCCACAAAGCGAATATCATCTGCTAAAGGATTAACCCCTAATGCACGCAAAGAATCTAAGTACTTTTCTTGAATATCTAGTGGAGAGGGCTTTAAAATCACTTGAAATTGATAATAGTGCTGTACACGGTTAGGGTTTTCACCATAACGACCATCAGTAGGTCTTCTGGAGGGTTGAACATAAGCACAGGCCCATGGCTCAGGGCCAATAGCCCGTAAAAAAGTGGCTGGATGAAATGTACCTGCGCCTACTTCCATATCTAGCGGCTGTAAAATAACACACCCGTGTTTAGCCCAGTAATTTTGTAGTGTTAAAATAATATCTTGAAAAGTCTTAATTTGCGTCATTTACTTTTAATACCTCGCAAATGAAATCATTAACTTAGCTTGTAAGCGTTCACATAATGGTATTAATTTAAGTCTTAATATAGGTTGGGCCGTGGCCCAACAATAGCTATCTGAATGTCGGCTACGGTCCAAGCTATCTAAAAATTCTAATAGACCTCTTTCCAAACTGGCATTAAACAACTATTACCATTTAGCAATGAAGTGTACACGAAAAGAAAGGTTTTTGAAGTATTTTTAACTATACGTTAGCTTTCTGCTTAACTTAGACAAATAAGTAAGAAAATGCAGGTCGCGTTTAAATGTATAGCGACCTGCACTAGAGATGATTTAAATATTATTAAGAGTTATTAGAACCTGCTTTGCTAATTAAATCCTGTAAGGTTTCAGGACTTGCAGCGCCAGGAATAAAGGTAGGCTGTGTACCTTGCTTAAATTGACCGCTTGGGGTTGAACCAATAACAAAAGCAGGTGTACCCATTAAACGTAATTTATCAGCAAGCTGACGATTAGCATCAAGCGCGTCAGTAACAGTTTTGCTATTCATGTCAGTTTTAAATTTGTTCATATCTAAACCGATTGACTTAGCAGCACTATCAATGAGTTGATCGTTTAAGCGCTGATCTTGCTTAAATAATGCTTCATGCATTTGTAAATACTTACCCTGCATGGCAGCGGCTAGTGCTGCACGCGAAGCATTATCTGAGCTTTTACCAAAAATTGGGAATTCTTTGTAAATCACTCTTAAATTGCTATTCTTTTTAATTAACTCATCAATGACCGGTGACATTTTTTTGCAATGAATACATTGATAATCAAAAAACTCAACTAAAGTAACGTCCCCTTTAGGGTTACCTACTACAGTTAATGGATCATTGAATAATTGTTGCGTATTTTGCGAAATAGCTTGTTGGGCTTCTTGCTGCATATTTTGTTGCTGCTTTTGTTGTAGCGCTTGTGAAACTTCAATAAGCACGTCTGGATTGCTCACTAAATAATCATGAACAATTTTTTGAATATCTTTCTTTTGCGCGTCCGTGAAACTGCTATTCATCGTAGTAGAATTAGTATCACTACTATTACTAGCAGCCATCAATGTTGGTGAAACCATTGTTGCCATCAGCGCACTTGCTGTTACAAATGTTTTTAATTTCACAACTTTTTCCCCTTAGTTTTATTTGCTATGCGAAACGTAGCATCAGCATCATTTAAATTCAAGGCTAAGTTTAATGAAAAGAATCTTTGAAGCAATCCTTTTTGTTTTAATAGATCAAATTATGAATACTATGCCAATTTCAATAGCAAATTAGATTAGACCTCTTGCATACCCTATTTTATATCTGCTAAGAACAGCCCTCTAAAAAAGTTAAATTAGCATAAGCTAATACTAACCATTTAACACCATGAAGTTTAAACTTTACTTGCACTCGAGTATGAGCACCACTACCTTCAACTGATAAAATTTTACCTTGACCAAATTTAGCATGTGAAACACTTTGGCCTATTTTTACCCCAGCTTCTTTTGCAGTCATCGCATTAAGGGCTGCAGTGGCTTTAATGACCGGAGCTTGAAAACGTCCGCCTACACGAATTTCTTCTAACAGCTCAACCGGTATCTCTCTTAAGAATCTTGATGGCTTATGATATTCTTCTCGGCCATATTGGCGTCGAATTTCTGCATAGGTTATAACTAACTTTTTCATAGCGCGAGTCATACCAACGTAACATAAACGGCGCTCTTCTTCTAAGCGGCCGGGCTCTTCAACCGATTGCCTACTTGGAAATAACCCTTCTTCTAAACCAACTAAAAATACTAAAGGAAACTCCAGTCCCTTGGCAGCATGCAAGGTCATTAAATGGACATAACGCTCATGAGCTTGAGCCTGCATTTCACCCGCTTCTAAGGAAGCATGCGATAAAAAAGCCGTTAAAAGTGGGACAGGTTCAGCGTTATCTTGTTCATAACGAAACTGTTTAGCCGCGTTAATTAACTCTTGTAAGTTATCTAGTCGCGACTCCGCTTTATCGCCTCTCACTTTAGCAAAGTGATCATATAAACCACTGTCTTTAATAACGATACTAATTTGTTCATCTAACTCTTGGCTTTTTATTTTATCGCGTAAAGTAACTATTAAAGTTAGAAACTTCATTAAAGCAAGTGCTGCACGTGAAGGTAGCATTTTTTCTTGCAACATTTTATTGGCCGCTTGCCATAAAGATAATTGTTGAGCTTTAGCCGCCTCTCGTATCTCATCTAGTGTCTTTTCACCAATTCCGCGTGCCGGAAAATTAACCACTCGTTCAAAAGCCGCGTCATCCTGGGTATTAATGATTAATCTTAAGTAGGCAAGAGTATCTTTAATTTCGGCTCGCTCAAAAAAGCGCACACCGCCGTGAATGCGATAAGCAATGCCTGCCCGTAGTAAAGCTTCTTCTATAACACGGGATTGAGCATTAGAGCGGTACAATACAGCAATTTCATTAGCATTTTGCCCATTTTGCATAGCAATATTAACACGTTCACTAACAAAGCGGGCTTCATCTAACTCGTTAAAAGCACTATAAACCACAATTTTTTCGCCTGCTTTGCCTTGAGTCCATAATTCTTTACCCATACGAGCATTATTATTTTCAATCAAAGCATTAGCTGCATTGAGTATCGTAGAAGTAGAGCGGTAATTTTGTTCTAAGCGTATGACTTGGGTATGGTTAAAATCTCGTGAAAATTGTTGAATATTCTCAACTCGTGCGCCACGCCAGCTGTAGATAGATTGATCATCATCACCTACTGCCATCACTGAAGCATGGTCCCCAGCAAGTAGGCGAATCCAAGCGTACTGAATAGCATTAGTGTCTTGAAATTCATCCACTAAAATAGCCTGAAAACGATTTTGGTAATGTGCTAAGATATCTGGATTGTTACGTAATAATTCATGAGTACGTAATAATAATTCAGCAAAATCAATCACCCCGGCCTGTGCGCAAGCTTCTTCATAATGTTTATAGATATGAATTAGGGTGCGGGTTGGGCCATAAGATAAAGGCTGAATTTGCCCTGGACGCAACCCTTCATCCTTCTTACTATTGATAAAGGCTTGAGCTTGCTTAAATGGCCATTGTTCAGGGTCAAGTTTTAAAGCCGCAATAACTCGTTTAATTATTCTGATTTGGTCTTCACTATCTAGAATATGAAAATGCGCAGGTAAATTAGCCGTTTCATAGTGTCTTCGTAAAAGGCGATGACAAAGACTATGAAATGTACCTACCCATAAACCCATTAAAGGCGTATTTAATAATTGGCTAAGACGAGCCTTCATTTCGCCTGCGGCCTTATTGGTGAAAGTTACTGCTAAAATAGCATGCGGAGACATTAGATGATGTTCAATTAGCCAAGCAATACGACTAATTAATACACGAGTTTTACCACTACCGGCTCCAGCTAAAACTAAAATATTACCTAAAGGTGCTATTACTGCCTGGCGCTGTTGCTCATTTAATCCATCAAGTAATGCTGTCATGTGCTACTCATTATTAATACTAAATTGCGCATTATCTTTAATTTATTTGCTAAAGACAAAGCTTTGCAGCAATTATTTAAAAAATAATATCTATAGCTTTATATTCAAATTGTTAAAAACAAACTCAATACCTAGTAAATATAGGGTACATAATTATTAAAACTGACATTTGGTTTGTTTAGTTATAATTAAAATTTGAAATACCGCCAAGACAATAAGAAATAAAAGCTTCTAAATACTAACTATCTAATATTAGAGTATAGTTATAAAAATAGGCCACGAATATTAATGCAATTTATTAAGTAATAGTTAATTGCTTTGCACAGACAAAACTAGATTCTACGAACAAGTCTTAAGACAAGTCGTAGGGGAATAATTTACAAGGAGCTAAGGATAAAAGCCGCGAGAAAAAGTTATAGAGCGTAGAGAAAATGAATATAAGTTAAAAAACTCTTCTCTAAAGCTATGATTTTAAATAGCTTTAACTTTTATCTTGCAGAGATTATTTAATTAACATTAAAACGAGAGAATTATGCAAAATCTCTACCCTGCGATTAAGCCTTATAAGCACTACGAATTACCGGTAGATAAACCCCATGTTCTCTATATTGAAGAAACGGGAAATCCGCAAGGGATACCTGTATTAGTGCTACATCCGGGTCCAGGTGCTGGTGGTGATACAACACTAAGACGTTTTCTTGATCCCGAGTTTTATCGCATAATTATTTTTGATCAACGAGGTTGTGGCCGCTCAACACCGCATGCCAATATTGAAAATAACACTACCAGTCAGTTAATTGCCGATATCGAAACAATACGTAACTATTTAGAATTAAACCAAATTATTTTATTTGGTATTGGCTGGGGCGCTTTACTTGCCCTCTTATATGCACAAAAATATCCCTCTGAGGTGCGAGATTTAGTATTACAAAGAGCTTTTTTAGGAAGAAAACAAGAAATTAATTGGTTTTATAGAAATGGAGCTAATAATATTTATCCAGATTATTGGCAAGAGTTTATTGAATTTACTACGCACACTAAACCTGAGCAAGTTATTCAATATTATATACGCTGCTTACAAGGTAACAATGAAGTCGCTCGTATGGCGGCTGCTAAAAATTGGGCACTTTGGTACGCTCGGTGCAATTGCTTGCAAGCTCACCAAAGTGTTATTGAAGAATACACCGAGCCTCATTTTGCCTTAGCACTTGCCACCCTACAAACGCATTATTTAAATCATTATCTTTTTATTGAAGAAAATCAGGTTTTAAAAAATATTGATAAAATCAAGCATATTTCTACTTATCTTATTCATGGACGATATGATATGGTATGCCCTTTAATTAATGCTTGGGACCTACATCAAGCACTATCTTTATCAGAACTAATTATTGTTAGAGAAGCAGGTCATTCCTACCAAGAACCTGGTATTGTAGATGCACTAATTAATGTTACCAAGCACATTGCTTATAAGTAATAATGTATGTTAACTGTTATTCAACGTGTTCAATATGCTTTTGTTGAAGTCAATCAAACAACTATTGCTAAAATAGATCATGGTTTATTAATTTTATGTGGCTTTGCACCTACTGATTCAGTAAATACCTTAAAAGTCATGCTTAAAAAATGTTTAAATTATCGCATTTTTGATGATAAACAAGGAAAGATGAATTTAAATCTTTCAGAGGTAGAAGGCGGATTATTGCTAGTACCACAATTTACCTTATTGGCAGAAACGAATTCAGGTTTACGCCCCAGTTTTTCTAAAGCGGCTCCTCCAGCCCAAGGCAAAGAATTATTTACACAATTAATTACTTTAGCAAAAGAAGCTTATAGTCCGGTAGCTTTTGGTGAATTCGGCGCCAATATGCAAGTTCATTTATGTAATGATGGCCCTGTTACTTTTATGATGCCATTTAATTAATTATGGCTACTTTCATATTAGACTTCTGCGAAAATTGTGAGCGCTAACTCAAAATCAGCAACAGCGCAATACATAACGTATGTACATATTTTGCAGCGGTTTTGACAAGCACCTATTGTTTAAGCAGATCAGTTTGCAAGTCTATTAAAGTGGTGTAACATCAGAGTAATTCTTTTATTAAAGAAAAACATCATGCGCTTCAATAAGAATAATAAGGCAAAATGGACTATGCTAAGCGCTCTGCTTCTGTGTAGCTGCATTCATAAAGGTCCTAACCCTGATGATCCTTACGAACCATTTAACCGTAAAGTTCACAATTTCAATATGGCTTTTGATGCTACGATGTTAAAACCACCAGCAAAATTTTATAAAGCTGTTGTCCCTGCGCCGGTTAGAGCTAGTGTAAATAATGCTTATAATAATATTAATCTAATTCCTACTGTCGCTAATGATTTATTACAAGCTGACTTTAGCTATGCACTTAAAGACACCTGGCGTTTTTTCATTAATTCAACTTTAGGGGTTGGCGGTCTATTTGATGTAGCAAATCGGTTTGGACTCCCTGCACATACTAATGACTTAGGACTTACTTTCGCTAAATGGGGATATAAAAAATCAGCTTATTTTGTGATCCCTCTCTTAGGCCCAAGTACTATACGAGATGGCGCAGGTATGTTAGGCGAATACTTTCTTTTAACACCTTATCCTTATATTAGCTATGATAATGAGGCTGTATTATATGGCTTGTTAGGCCTACGTTATATTGATTTGCGCTCACAATATCTTGATAAGGAAAAAGTATTAGATGAGGCACTGGATAAATATACTTTTTTAAGAGACGCTTACTTACAAAATCGTAATTACCTCATTACCGGTGAGCAGCCTAATAACGATTCTGATACCGACGAATTGTATGTTGATGGCGATGATGAAGATAATAATGAAGAAGCAGGCGCTGATTACGTTGACGAAGACGATGTAGAAACTTCAAGTGCTACAGAAAATCAGGAACTTGATAAAACATCTAGCCATTTAGCAAATCAAGCAGCAGCTAAATCAGCTAAAAATGTTATTATTGATAAAACTATAAATCATGAAAATGAACAAGCGAGTAGTAAGCTTAATAATAAAGAAATAGATAGTTCTAAAAAAATACCAAGCTAAATAAATTTAGACTAGTAATTTTAATATCGCACTCGACTATAGAGCTTAATAAATCGCTATTAATAGGTTAAAAGATAATAACGCTATTTTTTCTTAATTAATTTACGTTAAAATACTATTAAGCTTCTTTCAGAATTGCCATTGAAAGGCTATTTTCGTTTGAAATTAACTATCAATGTCAGCTTTGAAAGAAATCTATTCTCTTGGTCATAATTATATTTATAAGATTTATCCCATGTTACATATCGCTTTATATCAACCTGAGATTCCTCCTAATACAGGAAATATTATTCGCCTATGCGCAAATAGCGGTGCCCAACTACATTTAATTCATCCTTTAGGCTTTGCTTTAGATGATAAACGTATGCGCCGTGCCGGTCTCGATTATCATGAGTGGGCAAATGTCATTTATCATGATAATGAAGAAGCTTTTATAGAACAAAATAAAAATAGACGAATTTTTGCATGTTCAACAAAAGCAAAACAAAATTATCACACCATTAATTATCAGGATGAAGATTTATTACTGTTTGGTCCAGAAACAAGAGGTTTACCCAGCCCCATATTAGAACGTTATACAGCCATTCGTATCCCTATGCATAAAAATAGTCGCAGCTTAAATTTATCTAATGCAGTAGCTATTATTTTGTTTGAAGCCTGGCGGCAACTAGAATTTATTTGAAAATGTTTATTAAATATAAATATATTTAACGCTAGCTTAAGAACTCTCCCAGAATATGCTTAAATTTTGGTGAAAGGTTCATTTTGAGAACAGATGGTGTCAAATTAAGAGCAAAACTGTCATTCCCGCGCAGGCGGGAATCTATTCCTAAGTAAGTATAGTGCCCATATCAAAATAGATTTCCGCCTGCGCGGAAATGACAGGATTCTGAAGAGTACAAATATTTAAGATAGATTTTTATTTTGTCATTCCTGCGTAGATAGAATCTAGTTCTAGCTAGACACAGTGCCAGTATTAAGATGGATTTCCGCCTGCGCGGAAATGACAGGATTCTTAGTTGATGTTATGGTGATCTTTTTACGTATCAACTAGATGCCCCACTTACGCTCACATTGGGTATTTTCACTGCGAAAAATTAGCTGTCATTCCCGCGTAGGCGGGAATCTACTTCTGGCTAGGCACAGTGCCAATATTAAGATGGATTTCCGCCTGCGCGGAAATGACAGGATTCTAAAGAGTACAAATATTTAAGATAGATTTTTATTTTGTCATTCCTGCATAGATAGACTCTAGTTCTAGATAGGCATCGTGCCAATATTAGGATGGATTTCCGCCTACGCGGAAATGACAGGATTCTGAAGAGTACAAATATTTAAGATAGATTTTTGTTTTGTCATTCCCGCGTAGATAGAATCTAGTTCTAGGTAGGCATCGTGCCAATATTAGGATAGATTTCCACCTGCGCGGAAATGACAGGATTCTTAGTTGATGTTATGGTGATCTTTTACGTATCAACTAGATGCCCCACTTACGCTCACATTGGGTATTTTCACTGCGAAAAATTAGCTGTCATTCCCGCGTAGGCGGGAATCTACTCCTAGCTAGGCACAGTACCAATATTAAGATGGATTTCCGCCTACGCGGAAATGATAGGATTCTTAAATGGGCACCATTAGGTGAATATCTACCTTAAACTAGCTAAGAATTTTAAATAATCACCCGTAATATCTATATTTGTTTCAGCCATGATTTCTTTAGCGCAAGTAGGGCTAGTCACATTTATTTCGGTTAAATAATCACCAATGACATCAATACCAACAAAATAAAGCCCCATTTTTTGTAAAGTTGGGGCAATCTGTTGACATATAAAGCGATCTCTTTCTGTAATCGGAACAACTTTTCCACTACCACCAGCGGCAAGGTTACCACGTAGCTCTCCTGGTGTTGGAATACGTGCTAGGGCATGAGAAACAGGTGTGCCATTAATAAGGATAATCCTTTTATCGCCTGAACTTTTTATCTCAGGAATATATTGCTGGGCCATAATACTAACAGACTGCTGATTGGTTAAAACCTCCAAAATAACAGATAAATTCTCACCTCGCTCATCTACATGAAAAATAGCTTGCCCACCCATTCCTGCCAATGGCTTATAAATAACATTTTGATGCTCTTGCCAAAAAGCACGTAACTGCTTGATATCTTTTGTTACTAAGGTGCGAGGACAACAAGTAGAAAAATTAAGCGTAAAAAATTTTTCATTAGCATCACGTAAACTTTGTGGTTTATTAGCAACTAAAACGCCTGCACGTTCAGCTAACTCTAATGCATACGTATTATAAATATACTCTAAGTCAAATGGTGGGTCTTTACGCATTAAGATAATATCAAAATCACTTAAAGGACGCTCACCTAATGCCGTAGTTTCAGCCCAACGTGTTTGATTTTCATCAACGATAGAAATATTACTTACCTCTGCAAAAGCTTGCCCTGCCCGGCAAGTAATATCTATGGGTGTAAAATAAAAGCAGGACCAGCCTAGTTGCTGTGCACGCTTTAACATTGCTATGGTTGTATCTTTGTAAGGCTTTAATAAGTGCAGCGGATCCATCAATACTGCTAACTTCATTACTCCCCCCCAATAGCAGCAATTTCTCTTGCCGCCGCCAGCGCTGCTAAACGCGCAATTACACCATAGGAATAAAACCGATTAGGACAAGAATCGACCGGCTCACGATCATAGCGAGGCATATTGCAAGGTTGTTTAAATGCTAATGGTTCAAAATGCATTCCAGGAGCATTTAAATTTTCAGCAACACCTCGGCCTTGATGAACACGATAAAAGCCTCCTACTACATAAGGACCTATCATATAAACAACAGGCTCAGCTACCGCGCCATCTGCCATCGTCTCAAAAGAGTACACTCCTTCCTGAATAATTACTCTACTAACTTTTTGACTACCTTTACTAGCTGCCATACGAGTTCGTTGCTTACGATTTAATTGCTGTAGCTCTTCAGCATCATAAATCATCATGACACTCATACCATAGGTTCCATTGTCCGCTTTAATTGCTAAAAAAGGGCGCTCTTTAATACCATAATGTTCATATTTATTTTTAATATTCAATAATAAACTGTTTGCTTCATTAGCTAATTCATTAAGTCCTTCTTGAGCCATAAAATCAATATTATCAACTGCTTTAAAATAAGGATTAATTAGCCAAGGATCTAAGTCCACCAGGTTAGCAAATTCAGTAGCGACTTGGTCAAAGAGACAAAAATGGGTTGATTTTAGGCGACTAAACCATCCTAATTGTGCTGTAGGACGAATTCGTTGCTGTATACCTTGCAAAATTGGCGGGATGCCGGTGGATAAATCATTATTAAGCACAATAATGCAAGGCTCAAAATCAGCTAACTTTATTTTATTGCCCTCTCGGATTAAAGGTTCAATTAATAATGACTCCTTCTCGTCGATAGGCATTCTTTGCGGGCTGGTTACTTCAGAATCAAGACTACCAATCCGCACTATAAAACCTGCTTTAGCTAAAATATCTTTTAATACATTTAAACTTTGCAGGTAAAATCGGTTGCGAGTATGGCTTTCAGGTAACAACAATATCCGCTTACAATTAGGCAAATAATCAAATAAAACTGATTGCATAGCCTGAATACACAGCGGTAGAAAATCTGAATTAAGATTATTAAAGCCTGCAGGAAATAAATTAGTATCTACTGGCGCTAGTTTAAAACCCGCCTGCCGTAAATCTACAGATGAAGTAAGTGGTGGCGGTGTTTCTAACCACTTCTGCCTAAACCATGATTCAATAGTAGCTACTTGGCTTAAAATAACTTCTTCTACATGATAAAGCGGGCCAAAATTTACTGTAGTTAAATGTGGAACTGGCATAGTTTCAGAAAGCATAATTCTCCCACTTGTCATTGAGATAGAACAGTTGATTAACAACAGCCTTATAAAGAGCTATAGGATAGCTATGAAAAATGTATTAGAAAAGGGTTTGCTTATTTATTGTAAGATAATTTTATATAGACTTCATATTAGATTAATAATTAAATAAAATTTAAAACTATTCTTTGCACAGAACAAAAATCGAAAATTGATTAAAAGCTATTTTCGCCAGATTAACGTTCCCTCGCTTGTCTAAAGGATCCAGCGCTGTAATCAGACCACTGGAGCTCGCGAACAAGTCGCAGGACGTCGGGAGGATGTAAAAATTGAATAAGCAAGTAAATGCATTACCAACTAAAAAGGCCCTATTGCTCTTAATTTTATTAGGTTTTATTTGGGGGTCAGGTTATAGCTTAGCTCGCTATGCGATGTTAAACCTTGTTTCACCACTGGGTTATGCTTTCTGGCAATCTATAGGCCCTGCTTTTTTATTGAGTTTATTGTGCCTTTGGAAAAATAAAAGAGCACTGCTTCATTCTTCCTTTTGGCCTTACTATTTTATTTGTGGCTTATTAGGTATTAGCATCCCTAATACCAATATGTATTTTATAGCTAAACATCTTCCAGCAGGTTTACTTGCAGTTTTAGTTAATATTGTACCTTTACTTGTTTACCCTCTAGCTTTAATTTTCAAAAAAGAACAATTTGATTTAGGACGTATTATAGCAGTAACACTTGGCGTACTTGGTATTTTGCTTATTTTAGCTCCGACAAGCACAGGGCTTACTTCCTATTGGTCTTTAATTGCTTTAATAAGTCCTCTCGCTTTTGCTTTGTGTTCGATTTATGTAAGTATTTATCAGCCACAGACAGTAGATGCCTTAAGTGCTGCCTGTGGAATGTTAATAAGCTCATCTTTGATGCTTCTTCCTGTCATTTATCAACAACATGCTTTTTATTCGCTTATGCCACCATTAACTTTACCCAAACAAGCTATTTTACTTGAAATTTTATTATCGACCTTAGGCTACATTTTATTCTTTAAATTAATAAAGCTCGCCGGTCCGGTCTTTTATAGTTTAACGGGCGGTGTAGTTGCTTTAACAGGATTATTTTGGGGATTTATTATCTTCCATGAGGTCCCAACTCAACTACAAGGCATCGCTATTTGCTGCATAATTACCGCTATTTTTCTGTTATCATGGCGGCAAGCAAAGCAAAAACACTATTTAATAGAAAACGCTCTTGCAAACTGAGTTTTGCTATAATCAATTGAGGTAATGCAGGCATGTTAAATGAATTAGCACAGCAATTTAGTAATCAAATTACTAATTTTAATTATCTTTTATTACTCATTAATGCCCTACTGCATGTTTTATTTGCTGGCGCTGTAGCACGTGATGCTGGTAGTTTAAATAAAACAGGGCAAAGGCTTGCCTTAGTTTCAGCACCAAGTTGGGCTTTTGCAACCTTAATCGGTGGCGTTATTACAGCCGCTATTTATTGGTTTATCCATCACTCTACCCTTACCAGACCAACTTTAAGAGAATTTTTATAATGTTAAATACTAATATTGCAACAATTGAAGTCGATGATTTAAAACGATTATTGGATGAAAATGCTAATTTGTGCCTTATTGATGTTAGAGAACCTAGTGAGTGGGAAGAAGTACATATTCCAAACGCCATTCATCTTCCTAAAGATAAGCTTATTAATGATATCGCAACTACAGTACCTGACTTAGAGCAATCTATTTATCTTTACTGTAAAGGTGGCGTACGTTCTTTATATGCTGCACAAAAACTATTAGAGATGGGTTATAAACATGTTTATTCAGTAAACGGTGGTATTATTGAATGGATAAAGCATAACTACCCTATTAAATAGTAAAAATAAATAATCAAGTAGCGTTATATTTAATCTTTTAAAAGCCTTAATTGGGTAAAGTAATGAGTTTTTACCAAGATAGTAATCAAACACTACCCGCAGGTAGTGTTTAAGCTTAATTAGGTATCATAGATGACGGTGTAGTACTTTTTTCATCATGCTTTGTAGCATTTTTTTCATCATGCTTTGAATTGTCAGCGTTAGGTGTAGTTGGTGCTGTTGCACTAAACATTCTCCCAAAATAACCTTTAGAGTGCTGATCAACTTTAGTAGCTTTTTCTTTTTCCTTAGCCTGCTGAGCTCTTTGCTCAATTTTCGCTAAAGTATTTTTTTGAGCATTAGCATGTACTTCTAGGAAAGTTGCATAGTGAAGCGCATTTATATTATTAAATACTTCATGTAAATCTAATTTCTTTATGTCAGAAAAGGGAGTAGTTTCACGAACATAATTTAAACTAGGATCTAAATAAATATGCGTCGATAGAAATTTATTCGCAAAGCTTAGTAGAGTTAGCTTACTAGCTAAATCTAATTCATTAACTTCATCGGTTTCACTTTCTGGCGTAAGCCCAACTGCTCGCTCTAAACCACTATACAAAGTACTGGCTCTTGGATCACGAACAGGATAAGTTTTATAAATTTGATCTAAAACAGCAAAAGCTACCCCTGTAAAACATCGAGCTCTTTTGTGATTATCTAAAACTACTTCACCATCAGAAAAACCTATCTTAGGAGAGCTATCAAGTACCTCAAGTACTTTCCATAAAAATTCTACTTGGCTACTCCGCGGGCTACTTAATTTTCTTACCGCTGCTAACAACTCCTCATCTGGCTTCTCTAATTTTTTATTGTAATCTTTAGAAATAAGATTATGGTATTGTAATAAATGGATAGTTTCATTTAAAAATATTCTTTTTATATCCTTGAGAGGCTTTACATGGAAACTCATTTCCGTTCTCCTTAAACTCCGTAAAAAATCTTGTGAGTCATCTCACCCAACCAGTTTAAACTAATTAAATGCTTTCGTCATGCATTTTGCTTATACTATTTTATCAAATTGTAAGCTAATGATTTAATTTAAATATTTTCACTTAAAGATAAAAAATTGCGCCAACTTTAATCCAATAGAATATTTTAATGACTTTTTTCTAACTTTAACTATTTACCTAATTAGTAATCTCCCTTAGCATGTCAACCACGAGAGCGCTTGCATAACTCGCCCTAAAATAAAATCTGCAAGAGCCCTACTAAATTACTTTTGCTTAAATTAGAGGTAGGTAATGAAAAAACTGTTTTTTATTGTTTTAATCTATTGTAGTAATGCAGTTTTTGCTCAGATACCACCACCAAAATTAATTGTTCAGATAGTAATTGATCAATTTAGAGGCGATTTAATTCATCAATATCAAAATAAATTTGGCCCAGATGGTTTTAATTATCTTTTGCGAAACGGAATAGATTTTAGCAATACGCATCATCCTCATGCTAATACAGTCACTTGTGTCGGCCATGCGACAATTGCTACCGGAAGCTATCCATCGTTACACGGTATTATTGCTAATGGCTGGTTTGATAGGCAAATGCAAAAGGGCACTTACTGCGTAGAAGATTTAACCACCGAAATACTTCCTACTAGCAGAACAAAAATTAATTTAGCTGGCCGCTCTCCAAAAAATTTACAAACCTCAACTATTAGCGATGAAATAGTTCTTGCAAAAAAAGGCCAGGCTTTTGGTATCTCTTTAAAAGATCGCGCAGCAATAATGCTTGCCGGGCATGCAGGTAAAGCATTTTGGTTTGATAAAAAAAATGGTGGTTTTGTTACCAGTAATTATTATTACGCTAGTTATCCTAAGTGGGTAGAAAATTGGAACCATACTTATACCGATAACAATCAGCCGTGGACATTAAGTAGAGAGCTTAAAAATTACAGGTTTGCTACTGCCCCTCTCTTTAAAAATCGCTTTACCGGTTTTGGGCAAACCTTTCCTCACTATTTAGGTTCTGCTAATGATAAGTTTTATTATAAGTATTTATCTATGACACCTTATGCTGACGAATTAACTGCTAATTTTGCTATGCAACTGCTTAGCTACGAAAACTTAGGCCAATCAGTTAATCAAACAGATTATTTGGGCATTAGCTTTTCAGCAACAGATGCAATAGGGCATCAATTTGGTCCAAACAGTTTAGAATCAGAAGATAATCTTTTACGTCTAGATAATACGTTAGCTAAGCTATTAAAAGCGATTGATAGGCAAGTGGGACTTCGCAATACACTTATTATTTTAACTGCAGATCATGGTGTTACTGATTCACCAGCCTACCTTACAGCTCATCATTTCCAGCAAGTACCACCCTTAAATAAAAACGATATACGTAACGCTATTGTGAGTCTGCTCGCAAAACAATTTAATTTACCAGCAGCAACATTACAAGCTCTTACTCCACCTTATCTCTATCTTGACCAGCAAATAATTACTGACCATCAACTTTCATTGCGTAGAGTAAGCACAGCGCTTGCTGAAATGCTTAGACATAAGCCTGGTATTTTTCAAGCCTACCCTTTGCCAATGTCAAATATAGAAAAAAATTGGTTAAGTGCAAAAGTCGACAAAATGGCATCATATCGTGCTGGGGATATCTATATAGTTCCACCTCCCTATCAGTCTTTACCTCATGTTGTGCGTGTTAATCATGGTACTCCTTGGCAATATGATAGTTATGTGCCCTTAGTGTTTACTAGCCCAGGATTTAAAGCGCGACAAACTTCAAGGCCAGCTTCTACTACGGATATTGCCCCTACACTGGCAGCTATTTTAAAAATAAAATTTCCATCTGGCGCTGTGGGTAAACCTTTACCAGAAATTACGAACTTTTATGAAACAAATGCTTGAAATTTATGTAATAAGCCTATACTTAATAAAAAATTATTAATTGAAATATAAATATGAATAATGTTAGAACATTTGTTTTACTTGCAAGCTTAACAGCCTTGTTATTAATTATAGGCCTCCTATTAGGCGGCAAAAGTGGCCTCATAATCGCGCTTGTTTTTGCTTTCATCATGAATTTCGGTGCTTATTGGTATTCAGATAAGCTGGTATTACGTATGTTTAATGCCCAGCCTTTAACTGAGAGCCATCCAGTTTATAGCATAGTGGCTGAGCTTGCAAAAAAAGCCAACACACCTATGCCTAAAGTGTTTTATATTGATAATTCTACACCCAATGCATTTGCAACTGGGCGCAACCCAGAACATGCTAGTATTGCGGTTACTTCAGGTTTATTAAGCCGAATGACAAATGAAGAAATTACTGGAGTTCTTGCTCATGAAATGTCACACGTACTTAATCACGATACATTAATTAACGTGATTGCAGCAACTATTGCGGGTGCTATTAGTAGTATTGCTAATATGTTTATGTGGACGTCGATGTTTAATCGTTCAAATGAAGACCGCCCAAATCCGATTGCAAGTTTAGCTATGATGATACTTGCGCCAATGGCTGCCGGTTTAATCCAAATGGCTGTTTCTCGCTCACGTGAGTATGAAGCAGATGCGGCAGGTGCCAAACTATGTGGCCATCCACTCTGGCTAGCTAGCGCGCTAGCTAAACTTGAAATTGCCAATCAGCAAGGCCAATTTAGCGAAGCTGAACAACATCCTAACGCTGCGCATATGTTTATTGTAAATCCTTTAAGTAGCCAACGGATTGCAGAGTTATTTTCAACACATCCCGTTACCGCTGAACGAATAAAACGCTTACAAGAGATGGCGCGTACTAGTAACTACTAAATTGCTAAACAGCTTAGCTTAAATTTTAGAGTCTTATATCCGTTAACAGATTTTAATACTAATCAAGCTGACACTTCGCACAATACTAAAGTTAATTAATATCAATCTAAGTAACTTTTAATTTTTAATCATTATTCTTCTTAATTATCTTTTAATAAAGATTGAGTTACTATTGCTTCTAACACCATCTATAACTTAGTAATCCTATCTTTAATCTGTACCCATTATACAACTTAAAATAGAATCTATGACATTTGAAGCTTGCGTTGCACTACTATTCTAAGCATAATTTGCCACTATCTTTACTGAATTGAGTTTACTATGGGGCAATTAGGTCATTTCATTATTAATCATTGGTTACTTTGGGCTCTTTTAATAGTGGTGCTTATTGCTATTTTTATTAATGAAGTAGCAGAGCGACGGAAACAAGGCGAAGAAATTGATCCTCAAAGCGCAGTAAAACTTATAAATGATAGCAATGCTGTCGTTATTGACTTACGTGATGAAGAAAATTACCGTAATGGGCACATTATTAATGCCATCCGTGCCACAGCAGAAAGTTTTAATAATAAACAAATGGATAAGTATAAAACAAAACCAATCATTTTAGTTTGTACCCGCGGTGTAGAAGCTAAAACGTTAGCTGCAAAATTACGCCAGCAAGGTTTTACCCAACCTATAGTACTCTCTGGTGGTATTAATGCCTGGCAAAGTGCAGATTTACCCTTAGTAAAAGGAAAATAAAATGGCAAATGTAATTATATATACAACGGAATACTGTCCTTATTGTAGGCGTGCTAAACAACTACTTGATAGTAAAAATGTTTCTTATAAAGAAATTCGTGTTGATGAGGAGCCAGGAAAACGAGAAGAGATGATGGCTAAAAGTGGCAGAAGAACTGTACCGCAAATCTTTATCAACGATCAAGCGATAGGTGGCTGTGATGATTTACATGCTCTTGAGAGCCAAGGCCGATTAGATCAACTTTTAAAAGACTAGGAAAATTATTATGAATGACCAAGCTAAACCAGCTGAACAAAATCCAGAAGCACAGTTTATGATTCAACGTATTTACATTAAAGATTCTTCATTTGAAGCACCAGGCACACCTGGCGTATTCCAACAAAAATGGGAGCCGGAACTCACTCTTGATATAAATACAGCAAATAGCGTTTTAGAGAAAGATGTTTATGAAGTTGTGTTAACCCTTACCGCCACAGTGAAAAATCAAAATGCTGTTGCTTTTTTAGCAGAAGTTAAACAAGCAGGGATTTTTACTATTCAAGGTGCAGCTGGCGCACAACTTGATCACCTATTAGGTAGCTTTTGCCCTAATATACTTTTTCCTTATGCGCGTGAAGCTATTACTTCTGAAGTAATTCGCGGTAGTTTCCCGCAGTTAGTCTTAGCACCCATCAACTTTGATGCGCTTTATGCTCAACAGCTTGAGCAAAAACGCAAAGAGGCAGAAACAGCTCACTAAAAAATTATAATAAATTTAAACTATGAAAGAAAATACGATTGCCATTCTAGGAGCAGGCTCTTGGGGAACTGCAGTAGCAATTCATCTAGCTCATTATGGTAATCGTATTATGCTGTGGGGGCACAACCCCGAGCATATCATAGAAATGCAGCACCTTAGGCAAAATAAACGCTACCTCCCAGGTGTTTCTCTGCCCGATTTAGTTCTACCCACTTCTAACTTAGAAGCATGTATGGAAACCGCCTCTGTAATTATCATTGCCGTACCCTCGCATGCTTTTGCTGATCTTTTAGACCGCTTCAATAAGCCGCCAGCTAATGGCCTTGCATGGCTCACTAAAGGTTTAGATCCTGTCAGTAATTACTTATTAAGTGATTTAATAGCTAAGCGCTTCGGTGATAGTTATCCTATTGCTATTATTTCAGGACCCTCTTTTGCAAAAGAAGTCGCTCACTTTCTCCCTACTGCCTTAACTTTAGCTGGTAATAATTTAGTTTTTCAAAAACAGTTACAACGTTTACTTCACCAACAAAATTTACGTGTTTATCTTAGTACAGATATAATTGGCGTCCAGCTTTGTGGCGCGGTCAAAAATGTTTTAGCTATCGCTTGTGGAATTAGTGATGGTTTAGGATTTGGTTCTAATGCTAAAGCCGCCCTCATTACTCGTGGGCTTGCTGAAATGAGTCGTTTAGGTAGGTATTTAGGTGCACGTGAAGAGACCTTTCTTGGCTTAGCAGGCGTAGGCGATTTAGTTTTAACTTGTACAGATAATCAATCAAGAAATCGTCGTTTTGGCCTTAAACTTGGCGAAGGGATAAACTCGCAGGAAGCAGAAAAAGCAATCAATCAAGTCGTTGAAGGAAAACATAATGCTACTCAAGTGTGTAATTTAGCACGACGATTAGCTGTTGAAATGCCAATCTGTATGCATGTAGAAGCACTACTCAATAATGAATTAACTCCCTTACAAGCTGTAAATAATCTTATGACTCGCTCAGCGCGGGATGAATAGCCTTCAAGAAAAAGATTAAGAACTTTTAAAAAACTCTTTTTGAATGACCTACGTTCGTAGCTTATCTATGGATTTAAAGATTCAATTATAGTGTACTCTTAAATTACTCTTTAACTATTATCTTGCATTAAGCTTAAGCTGTTCAGTAGTATTTAAAGGTTGAGTTTGATTAGGCACATATTTTGTATAACAAGAGGTATCTTTCCAAGGCGAGTTAGGAATTTTTACTAACTCATCTAAAAGCAAACTTTCTAAACTATCGGGTTCAAATCTATTAGAAGGATCATTTAGACATTCATTAATAATAACTTGTGGTTCTTTATAATCTACTAAGCTTGCGTGTAACTCTTTTTCCAGTAAACTGGCTCTTCTAACCGCAGGACTTGGCTGCAGAACTGAAAACCATGAACGATGTTTGTCATAAAAATTTTGAATAGCTGCTTCAGCCGCTTTAATAATAGCCTGTGCTTGCTCTTGTGTAGAAACTTCTTTAGGTAATATTGTATTAAACAAAGCAACGGTAGAGGGGTCTGCACCTTCTAATTTCAAGCGATTATCTTTTGTAAGATGAGACATAATACTCAACAAATCAATTATCTGCTCGCGTGCTCTAAGGTTTACAAAATTATGGCTAAGCTCAATTGTTTTTACATGCATAGGAATTGCTTTAAGAATAATATCTAACTCTTCCGGTTTGGAGGCATAACGACCTAATTCATTATGACTTAGATTTAATGACGTAATATGTTTTGGAATCGCTTTAAGGATTTGTACAATCTCATCCGTAGTTAAATTCTCATCAGAAAAAATATAGCTTAAATCTAATTCGGTCTCCGTAAGTGGCACTTGCTCAACTGTTTTTAGCAGTTGAGAAACATCTTTAAAGTTATCGCTTGCTATGCGGTAGGCCATCTTAACATTCCTCTTTTAAGCATTTTATTACATATTATCTTTATCATAATTTTTTTTACTTAGCTGAAATTGAAAAATTTACCTCTATTACTTAAAGATTAGGCTGTAATGCAGTAAAAAACAGGTAAATGTTCAAAAATTATTCAATTTTTACAAAAAAGTTATAAAATAAGGTTGAAAACTTAACACGCTTATTGTTCTATTTTAGATTAACTTGTTTAATAAATAAAAATTTAATCTTAAATTTTTTACAATATTTATTAAAAATAGTAAAAAACTGACTTTATGATAACTTTAATCAGGAATATTAAGTGTTTACTATGGTGCCCAGGGCCGGAGTCGAACCGGCACGGAGTTTAACCTCCGAGGGATTTTAAGTCCCTTGCGTCTACCTGTTTCGCCACCTGGGCTAATTTGAAGGCTGAGGCCGGAATCGAACCGGCGTACACGGCTTTGCAGGCCGCTGCATAACCACTCTGCCACACAGCCAAATATCAAGGCCGAAAAAAAAGCGACTGTAGTTGTCGCTTAATTTGGAGCGGGAAACGAGACTCGAACTCGCGACCCCAACCTTGGCAAGGTTGTGCTCTACCAACTGAGCTATTCCCGCGTCACTACGGGTTGCATTCTACCGAAATCCTCAACACTGTCAATAAGTAACTTCATTTTTTTTTGTTAATTCAGGCCAGGCAATCATTAGGTAAATTACCATTGACCAAATTGTTAAAATTGCAGCTACATAAAGCGAAATAAACCCAACTACCCCCCACCAAGAAGATGCTGGATCAAAGGCAACTAGTAAGACTAAAGCAACCATCTGTACGGTAGTTTTTATTTTACCGATATAGCTGACTGTTACACTAGCTCGTCTACCTACTTCAGCCATCCATTCACGTAATGCTGAAATAACAATTTCGCGGCCTACAATGATGATGGCAGGTAAAGTAATATAGTTTATATCCTTAGCACCCACTAAAAGTAAAAGAGTGCAAGCAATCAATAATTTATCTGCAACAGGGTCAAGAAAAGCGCCAAATGGAGAAATCATTTTTAATTTACGAGCAAAATAGCCATCTAGCCAATCTGTAAAGCTAGCTAACGCAAAGATAAAAGCAGCTAAGCCATGCGACCATTCAAAAGGTAGATAAAAAACCAAAATAAAAATAGGAATTAAAATAATACGTATTAAAGTTAAAACATTAGGTAAACTGGTCAGAGGATTCACGGCACACATCTCCTTTTTACGATCTTTGGATCTTAAGCATTTATTTGCAAACAAGTTAAACGGGTTATTACTAAGCTAGAATGTTAATTAACTTTAATTATAAAACCTTTAGGCTTATATAAATTTTAAGCTTTAATACTACCCTAACTAAATCTAATAATCCTTTACTCTTCACAATACTTCTTTATCAATCGTTGATGAGCTTTATATTAAGATAACTAGCTAATTGACTATAGCTACTAAATACAGCAACTGCTCCCTTTGCCAACAATAAATTAGAATGCTGCTGATGATAAAAATTTATACCAATTGCGTCCATGTTTATTGCTTTTGCCATTTCTATATCGCAAGTAGAATCACCAATCATTAATGCTTCATTAACGTCTACATTAAATTCAAACAAAATTTCTTCAAGCATCTGCGGACAAGGCTTAGGCGGTAGTTGTCCTGCACAACGAACGACTTTAAAAAATGAAGCTAAGCCTGAATTCTGTAATGCACGATTTAGGCTATTTTGACCTTTATTACTTGCTATTCCCAAATAAATATCATTTTGGTATAACGACTCTACAAATTCTCTAGCACCTGGTGTTAGATAAATTTCAGAAGGGCGGTTAATCAAGGAATGTTGTACAGCTTTTAATAAATATTCTTGTTCCATTGAATTTAATTGTGGAAATAATTTCCTTATTACATTTCCTAATCCCAATTCAGCATACTGACGAGCTAATTTCTCATCTACTTCACCATAATTTAAGCGCTTAGCTTCACTTACAACACAATTAATTACTTGACCCAAGGTATCACTTAAAGTGCCTTCCCAGTCAAATACCACTAAGCGGTATTGTTTACTCATAACTTGTTAAACTCCGAATACGCAATTGTTCTATAGTTAGCGTAAAACGATCATCTAAATCTGCTTCAAAGCGATGTATTTTGCCATTTAGAGTAAATTGAATTGCTCTAGCATGCAAATAAAGCCTTAGTTTACTCTCAATCATACTTGCTTTTGTAGAAGATTTACCATACTTATCATCACCAATAATTGGATGCCCTAAAAAAGCGCTATGTACTCTAATTTGATGGGTACGTCCGGTTTTAGGCGTTACCTCAGCCCAGCAGGCTTCTAGAAAGTTTTCAAGCAACTTAAATGACGTCTGTGAAGGTTTGCCCATCTCGTCTATAACCACTAAGCGCTCACCTGACTTTAAATTATTTTTTTGCAAACTTTTATTAACCACTTGTATTTTGTTACCTTGCCAAGGATTATTAAGCAAAGCCCAGTAAGTTTTAGTTACTTCGTGGTTAGCCAAAGCTGCCTGAATTGCGCGTAAAACACTTCTTTTCTTAGCAATTAACAAGCAACCTGAGGTATCTCTGTCTAGGCGATGCACTAATTCAAGATAAGTCAAATCACTACGCATTTTCCTTAAAGCTTCAATTACGCCAAGATTTAAACCACTTCCGCCATGAACAGCAAGACCTGCTGGCTTATTAATAACTAACAACCCATTATCTTCAAAAATAACAGCATCTTTTAATTGCTGCTCAAGTTTACTACTAACAAAAATAGAACCTTGCTGACTAACTCGAACAGGCGGAACACGAATAGAATCACCCTGTGTTAATTTGATTGAAGGATTGGCCCTTTTTTTATTAACGCGAACCTCGCCACCACGAATAATACGATAAATATGGCTTCTAGGAACACCTTTTAAAGTCTTTACCAAGTAATTATCTAATCGCTGGCCTTCATCACTAATACTAATCGTGTAATACTTTACATCGCTCATTCTAAATAAACCTATTTGCTGTTGCTTTTTTTTTTGATACCATAAAGGGGTGCAAGAATAAGTTCTTGTGACCGAATTATAACGCATAAATAGGCCTCTTGCATAACTAGCATATTTTGCGTGAGCGTAAGACATCAGTATTTTTAAATAGCGGAGTTTAAATAACCGCAAAATATACATAATGCAGTAAGCAAGCAAAATAGGCGGTTATGCAAGAGGTCTATTAATTAAAAATGTTTAGCTACCAATATTAATTGGTATAACTAATATAAAAAACGCGCTTCTCTCGGGTAAATGATATAAGGAAGCAGCCAGTATTTAGAGCCCATTTAAAGATTATCATGGTTCTCAGATACCTGCGCATGTTAGACAAGTTACTTACGAATTAAGCTTTGTAAAGTGTTAAGATAATAGACATCTTTACCTTGAGCATAAATGATGCCATCAAAGCTTAATAGAGTATAAAATTATGCACCATACTAGCTGTGGTGACATGCGTATGGTCTGTACTTTTATAATACTATTGGACTGCGTAAAGATTACTTATTTGTATACTTAGAATATGTTGAATGGTTAAGGCTTCCTAAGTTAAGTGAAAAAATGAATAGCTTTGTACTGACATCTGCACTAATGCTTTCCTACTCTAGTAAATTTGATTTAAATTAATGACTTACTGCAAAGTAAAGTATTAATAATTAAGCTGCTGTAAGTAAGAATAAAAGCAGGATGTAGAATAACAGACTATAATAACTATTTATCTAGCCTTACCATTAAGACTTATTGGTTACGCTTAAAATAGCAAAACCAATCTAGTTAAACACTGCTAGAGCATTTTTAAGGTTTAAAGGCGATAGATAAAAATGATTAATTTCATATAAATAGCAGAAACTATTAATCATATTAGCCAAATCTTAAGTAATGTGTACATCAGAGATTAATAGGTTTAGCATACAGTAATAAGTAGCCTTCTACTGTCTTACTTAAGAGTTGTGCCCTTATTGGGGTTTGTAATGGAAAAAATGTTAATAAATGCAACTCAATCGGAGGAAATTAGAGTTGCATTAGTGAAAGAAAATCACCTATATGACTTAGACATTGACTGTCCTTCAGAAGTTAAAAAGAAAGGAAATATTTATAAAGCAGTTGTTACTAGGCGTGAGCCCAGCCTTGATGCGGTATTTGTTGAATATGGTGCAAAAAGACAAGGCTTTTTACCTCTTAAAGAGATAGCACCTGAATATTTAACTAAAAATCCACAAGATTTCGGCGATGAGAAACCTCCTATCACTAGCCTAATTCGCGAAGGTCAAGAGTTATTAGTCCAAGTAGATAAAGAAGAAAGGGGTAATAAGGGAGCTGCCTTAACTACTTTTATTACACTGGCTGGATGTTATCTGGTTTTAATGCCTAATAATCCAAACTCAGGTGGAATATCACGTCGGATCGAAGGGGACGAGCGCGATGAATTACGTGAAACTCTAAATGCTTTACAATTGCCAGATGGAATGGGATTAATTATCCGTACAGCGGGCGTTGGAAAAGGTCAAGATGAATTGCAAGCTGATTTAGATATGTTATGTAATCAGTGGCAAGCTATTCGGCATGCATACCATAATCAAATGGCTCCCTGCCTTATTCATCAAGAAGGAGACGTAATTATTCGTTCGATTCGAGATAATTTACGTAAATCTATTTCTGAAATTATTATTGATGATCAAATTTCTTACGTTAAAGCTAAGCAATATATTGAGCAAGTTAAGCCTGATTTTCTAGCTAATGTAAAGTTATATAACAACGCTGTACCTTTATTTAATTATTTTCAAATAGAAAGTCAAATTGAAACAGCTTATCAACGTGAAGTTCTTTTACCCTCTGGTGGTTCTTTAGTTATTGATCGTACTGAAGCTTTGGTATCAATTGATATTAATTCAGCGAAAGCCACAGGGGGCGCTGATATTGAAGCAACTGCTTTAAATACCAATCTTGAAGCAGCTGATGAAATTGCTCGTCAATTACGCTTACGAGACTTAGGTGGCTTAATTGTTATTGATTTTATCGACATGGGGTCTGGCAAGAATCAGCGTGATGTTGAGAACCGACTTAAAGAAGCATTAAAAGCTGATCGTGCCCGTATTCAAATAGGACGTATTTCACGCTTTGGTCTCTTAGAAATGTCTCGTCAACGCCTGCGTCTATCTTTAGGAGAAGCAGCACAAGAAGTTTGCCCAAGATGTGAAGGCCGAGGTACGGTAAGAAATATTCAATCGCATAGCCTGTCTATTATTCGTTTAATTGAAGAAGAAGCCTTAAAAGATAAAACGGCAGAAGTGCATGTTCAATTACCTGTAGAGATGGCAACTTTCATTATGAATGAAAAGCGCGACTTTATTTTAAATATTGAAAAAAGACATAAAGCTTGCGTACTAATTATTGCCAATCCCTATATGCACCGCCCACAGTATAGTATTACGCGGTTAAAAGAAGATAATGTTGGTAAAAATAAAAAACCAAGTTATACCTTAATCCAGCAACCTGAATTAGATATAGTACGTTCAAGCGCTGATTCTATCAAACCAGATGAGCCTGCGGTAAAAAACCTTGCTCCTACTACAACTCACAAAGCGCCAACTACAGGTTTTATTAAACGTTTATGGAGCAGTCTTTTTGGCCAGAGTGAAGAAGCAGCAGAAACACCAACTGCAGAACATAGAGTCAATCATCGCCATTCTGCAAAAACTAACCAGAATAAGGGACAAGACAGAAGAAATCAAAATTCAAAACGTCGACGCCCTACTAATAATAGTAATAGTAGTCATTCCAGCCACCAACATCGCCATACCGGTAACAATCAGCGCAGGAGAGGCTCTAACCAACAAAATACTAATAGCCGTGTCATCCCTCTTAAACCAGATTTAGTTAAAAAAAAAGAATCAATGGTGAATAAAGAATCGGAAAACTAAATTTAAATTAGCCATATGTTGATAAAATGTATGGCTAATTACATATTAGTTAGAAGCAAGGCTTGTTATTTTATTTCCTAAACACCCACTTCGCTCAATTTAAATATCTTTTAATCTGCAAGACTTTAACTGGATGCCGCGAACAAGTCGCGGCACGTAGGCTGGAGTACGTTGCCTATCTGATAAAACCAACAGCAAAGATGGCATACGTTATGGATCAGGTAAAAGCAATAGCAAGGATAAGATAGAATACTCTGCGTATCAGGCAAAAGTAATCGCAAAGATAGGATGAAATGCGCTGCAGCTCGGATAAAAGCAATAGCGATGATGGTGAATCTTATTTTAAGGCGTATGTAAAGAAAATTTTAACACCTACCTACCGCAACTTGTTCGCGGTATCCAGGAAATCTTAATATCAATGCTAAAATTCGTACGATAAATAAATTAATCCTTTAAGCCTGTGGCTATAGGCGTTACGCCAATATTAGGATTTACCCCGCAATCATCTAAGATTTTTAAAAGATTATTACCACGCCGAGTTAAACGTTGGATACAGTAAATTTCTAAATAGCTTTTTAAAACATAATAATAGTCAGGTAACATTAAAATAGTTAAGATTTTCTCCGCTCTTTCTATATGATGAGTGTTATCATAATTACATGCTTGGAAGAGGACGGCGCCAAGCATAGCTGCAATACTTGCCTGACGTAATCTATTTGCCTGATAAAAACGCTGTATCGCCTCGTCAAGCGCCCTATCCTTATCCCACTCAACCCAGTTTTCATATACCATTAGTGCCTTTTCAACCGCAAATTCATTAGCATGAACTAAAGCTTGTAGCGCGTAAGATACAGGAATTACAGCCTGCACATTTGCCCAAGAACAATTACCACTAATTTGTGAGCTAATGGGTATTTGTGCTACCTGAGTTAAACCTAACTGGCGATTAATAGTTTGATGAAAATAATTACGTGGTTGCTTTTTATATAAGAATTCTCTTAAAAAATTAATATTAAATGCTTCCGGCCGACCAATTTTATAGATATTAACACTGCCCTCTTTTAAACTATTTTCGCCTCGGTCAATTTTGGCCCACCACTGGTCATATTTCACAAAGCACAGTGCATGACCTCGGCTTGCTGCGGGTAAAATAAGTAAAGGAGAGCTAATTAATTGTTCTAAATGAGTACCTTGCTGATTAATATTGAATTGATGTTGTAATTTAAGTAATTCTCCTGCAATTTCAAACCCATCCATCGTATATTGCAAATAGGGAAAATGTTCGCGCAGATGCCTGGTTGAATAACTACTAACAAAGCGGCGTAATGAGTCTTTAATCATTGCTACCGTAAACTCTAAAATAAAACCTTCAAAATCTAATTCAATAAATTCATTATTAGCCGTAACAATATCAATATCACCCTGTAATTCATATCGATGCCCTATTAACTTAGCATTAATAAAGTCAAGAGCAAAATCAAGCTTAGCACCATGCTGATAGAGCAAATGCTTCATCGCATCTTGCCCCCTTAAAACAGGATAAACCAATATTGCCATACCAGAACTGGTATAGGCATTTGGATTTGCGCCATGCTCTAGTAAAAGTTTGACAAGTTCCACATCATTATTATCAACAGCCCAGTGTAATGGCGTCCTACCTGTCACATCGGGCTTGTTAACTTCGACCTTCCGCTCTAGTAGTTCTTTAGCAATAGGCAATTGTCGAGTAATTGCACATTCTATTAATGGCGTAAAACCATATTCATCGATATCGTCAAGCGTTTCACCTTCACGTATATAAAGGTCAAAATCAGGCATGCGACATGAGATGATATCATTAGCAATAGTCATTTAAAGCTAGCCTCTACTTAAATTCAGGTTTGGGTGCTGTAGAGAACTTCGGCATATTGCCTAAACGAAGTTGTTTTTCCATTTCCTGCTCGCGCCGCTCATTATCAAATTCCCGACGAGCAGCAGTATTTAATGGTGGCTCTGGATTTAAATTAGGATCGATACCATCAAAACGCTGAGCATCTAACCAGGGGTGTTGTCTAATTGAGTTTTGTAATTCGCCTTCAGGAGCTGGCTTATCCTCGTCAGCTCGGTGCTCTCTCGCATGAACTTTGGCCCAATATCGATGACCTTCCTGTTCAAGCAAACGTCTTTTTCTATCCATTGTTTGAGTATCATCACTAAGAATGGATGATCCCCTTTTACGTATAGGTATCGCAGAATAAGTAAATCCACCAAGTATATTACCAGTCCTACCTCGGGAGGTAATCACTGAAACCTGTACTAATCCCGCTCGTGAATAGGAAGGCACATCAAAAATAATGCGTGTTGGTGTTACTGCTTTAGGCGTAATTGCATTACCGTTAAATACTACTATCGTATCTTTTTCGGTACTAAAACCTGCGCCGTTAATTACGACATCACGTGAGCCTGCTAAGGGACCACTAGCTGGAGTAATATTACTGACAGTTGGTAGCTTATTTGCAAAACGGCCTGATAATTCAACCTGCTCTCCTTCAGCTAACCTTTCTGGAGATTTCTGCCTACTGAGGTTTAGTTTACGTTCAGCCATAGATGCCTCTCTAACAAGCGCAGAAATCTTAGCTTTTCCTAAAGATAACCCTTTAGAAAGCTTACCTAATATCCCAGCTTGATTAACTTCTGATTCATTTTTAATCTTATTGCTTTTCTTTAAATTAATCAATTTTCTCTTAGGCTTCAGCCTTAACGAGGAATTAATTTTTTCATCTATTTCGTTCATACTCACATTATACTTTATAAATACTCAAGTTGCAGAATTTCTGCAATTTGTACAGCATTTGTTGCTGCGCCTTTACGGATATTATCAGCTACTATCCACATATCTAGACCACAGGGATGAGAAATATCCTCTCTAATTCTGCCGACAAAAACATCATCATGGCCAATTCCATGCGTAATTACTGTTGGATACTCTAGCTTTGCTAGATTATCGACTACTTGTATCCCTGGCGCATTACGCAATATATTACGAGCATCATTAGCACTTAACGGTTCTTTTAGCTCCAGATGCACCGCTTCAGAATGTCCATATAATACAGGTATTCTCACTGTAGTTGGGTTTATTCTAATTGTATCGTCTTCTAGGATTTTTTTTGTCTCCCATACCATCTTCATTTCTTCTTTGCTATAACCGTTTTCTAAGAATTCATCGATATGGGGAAGCGCATTAAAAGCAATTTGTTGTGGATATACTGACGCTTTAACTGGGCGACCATTAAGCAATTCGCCCACTTGTGATACTAGCTCAGAAATGGCTTTTTTTCCAGTTCCAGAGACAGATTGATAAGTTGCCACGTTAATTCGTGTTATTCCTACTGCATCATAAATAGGTTTTAAGGCAACAACCATCTGAATAGTTGAACAATTTGGATTAGCAATAATTCCTCTTTGCTGATAATCTGCAATACGGTGTGCATTAACTTCAGGTACAACTAAAGGAATATCGTCATCATAACGAAAGCAAGATGTATTATCTATGACAATACAGCCAGCATCAACCGCAATCGGTGCATATATTTTTGATACAGAAGCTCCTGCTGAAAATAAAGCAACATCCGCTTGATTAAAATCAAAGGTGGCGAGATTTAGAACATCATATTCCGTATCTTTGAAAGTAACTGTCTTATCTAAGGAACGCTCACTAGCTAGAGGATAAAGATTACCAACTGGAAAATTTCGCTCTGCTAAAACAGTTAATATTGTTTCACCAACAGCGCCTGTTGCACCAACTACAGCAACATTTAGTAATTTAGTCATATATTAGCCTCTATTATCAATTTTTATTTAAGTATTTAATGGCTATAGTAGTACTGTCTTTGAAAGCTAGCAAAATTTTTTATTACAAAAAGCACTAATTTAAAATAATAATGCTAATTTTGCTTCTTATACTCTTAGTTATAAGATTTAAAAATGCTATTACAGACCTCTATAGCCCTTAATTAGGTTTTAACCATCAACTATTACTTTGTACATTTATTTCCCGCCTACTTCCCGCGACTTGTTCGCTGGATCCAGTGCACTTGTTTAATTACTGGAGCCTGTTGGCAGGCTACGGAACGTAGACAGGGAGAAAGAGCGTTTTTCAACTGTTTTTGATTTTTGTCTAGTACAAAGAAAATATTAAAAGCACCCAACGTAATTTCATATTTACTTAATATTTTTTAATTATAATGTACTAAATTTAGTCAAAAACCAATAGGTATAATTTATGCCAGGTAATAATTATCCATCTGCAAACAAAAATAATTTAAGCCGTAAAGGAGAGAAAGAAAGCTATATAGATAGTTTTTTTGCACCTAAGCCCAAAAAAGCTAGTTTAGTTGGCAAAGACTCAGTCAGTATTGTAGATAGTTTTTTAGGCACTCAACCTCTGCAAGAAGATACAGAAAGTCAAAGCACAGACAATTTTTTTGATCTACCTCTACAAGAGGGCCAGTTTTTAACAGTTAATTATAATTTACCGCCCTCGACTATTTCTAAAAATTTTAGCCATGTAATAAGATCATCAAATGCACCTGTATATTTACAATCTGACTACCAAGCTAGTATAGTAAATAACAATAATCTACAACCTTACCGTCAACCGTATATAAACTTATCCAGTGGGATTTATCCTTCTAGTTCTAGTTCTACTTATCCACAAATCTTCACTGGAAATCTCCATTTTCCAAGGAGCTACTCTCAGCTTAATAATCGTGAAAGTCAGGTTTATCAAAGGGCAGAAGTGTCTAACAGCCCTATAAAATCTCCTAAGCAAAAATCTAAAAGATCAAAGCCAAAAATGGTAGATCCTAATACAGGTAATCCTAGCAATGCACCAGATGCTGTTACTTATTCTACTTATTACAACAGCAGGCTGGTAGATCCTAATACAGGTAATCTTAGTAATGCATCAAATGCTGTTCCTCGCTCTACTTATTACCAATACAGGCTGGTAGATCCTAATACAGGTAATCTTAGTAATGCATCAAATGCTGTTCCTTATAGGCGATATATAACACATAAGGAATTAGAAGCTAAAATACAAATGAAAAATCAGCAGCTTAAAAAGTTAGATGCTACTTCTTCCTCTGCTGCTTCTGATCAAATAGGGGAAAGTGAGGAAGTAGCAAGTCAAAACGTAAACTTAAAAAAACTTAAAGTTAATGATACATCGACTATAACAACTATAGACTCAATTAATCCTGATAATTCTTTAGTTGACCTACCCATAGATAACGATACCTTTTTTGACAACTCTTCAACAGAGCTTTTGCCTAATTACTCTACGGAGTCTCAAGGAATTGAAAATGATAATGTTGCTTCTTTATATGAGCTAAATAGCGAAGATGTGAGCCATTCTATTAGCGCAGCAAGCTCAATAGAATCAGTAAATGAAAATGATTTTACCCTTTTTAAACATGTTGAAATGCCTCCTCCTAGCTACTCTAGCGGGCCACAGAAAGTAGGTAATAATCAATCCGAGTCAGCTTTAGCGAACCAAAGTTTATTTAATTGCAAAAGTACCAAACAACTTTCAGAAGAGAAGAATAGTATTGAAACGCCATCAAATGAATTTGATGATTTAGCTAATTCATTTGAAGCTGAATTTAAATTTTCAACTTCTAACTAAAAACTTTTATTTCCATTAAAACCAAAGCCATCATAGCTTCAGCAATGGACACAGCACGAAATTAAATCCTCAGTTAAAATCTTTCTACAATCAATTAGTTGCTTCTGGAAAGAAAAAATGGTCGCTCTTACAGTACTGATGCATAAAATTATTGTTATTGCTACTGCTAGAATAAGAAATTTTAATTGGAGAAAGAGAGTTTTCAACTGTTTTTGATTTTTATCCAGTACAAAGAAAATATTAGCTGTACTCCCTTTAATTTCATATTTAGTTAATATTTTTTAGTTATAATGTACTAAATTTAACCAAAAATTACTAGGTATAATTTATGGCAGGTAATAATTATCCATCTTCCAATAACAATAATCTAAACAGCAAAAAAAAGAAGGAAAGCTATACAAATCAATTTTTTCAGCGTCAAGCTCAGCCCAAAAAGGTTAGTTTAGTTAACAAAGATCCTGTCAGTATTGCAGATAGTTTTTTAGGTGAATCTCTGCAACAAAACACAGGAAGTCAGGATGCAGACAATTTTTTTAACCAACCTTTACAAGAAAGCCAATTTTTATCAGCTAATTACAACTTACCGCCCTCTACTATTTATAGTAATTTCAGCAATGGAAAAGTATCATTAAATGCTGTATATCTACCATCTACTTACCAAACTAGTGTAGTCAATAACAATAATCTAGAAGCCTATAATCAAGCGCATTTAGGTTTAGCAAGAGAAACTTATCATTCTAGTTTTGCTTATCCGCCAATCTCATCTAGAAATCCCCATTTTCCAATGAGCTACTCAGAGCCCAGTAATCATGAAAGTCAAATTTATCAAAAAACAAAAATAGCTAATAGCACTAAAAGTTCTTCTAAGCAAAAATCTAAAAAATCAAAGCAAACGAGGGTAAATTCTCATACAGGAGAGTCTTCTAATGATCAAGATGCTATTCCTCGTTCTACTTATTATCGCCGCAGGCTTGTAGATCCTAAGACAGGTAAACCTAGTAATGAACCAAATGCTATTACTTATAGCGTTTATTGGAACCGTAGGCCTGTAGATCCTAAGACAGGTGAACCTAGTAATGCACCAAATGCTGTTTCTTATAGTTGGTATACAGCCCATGGCAAGTTAGACGCTATGATAAAGGAAAGGCAAAAGCCTAAAGTGCCAATAGGTGAAAGTGAGGAGGTTGTAAGTCAAAACGTAAAATTAAAGAAATCTAAACCTAATGAGGCATTGGCTACAACACCTATAGACTTAGTTAGTCCTGATAATTCTTTAGTTGATCTACCCATAGATAACGATAACTTTTTTGACAACTCAACAGAGCTTTTGCCTAATTACTCTTCGGAATCTCAAGGAATTGAAAATGATAATGTTGCTTCTTTACACGAGCTAGATAGCGAAGATGTTAGCCATGCTATTAGCGCAGCAAGCTCAATAGAATCAATAAATGCAAATGATTTTACCTTTTTTGACTCATCTACCCTTCAACCTAGCGAATCTACTGACACACAAATAATTGACAATTTTACTCTCATTAATTTAGAGGATTTAGATAATATACTAAATAGTGAAAAAGCCATCCCTATCCATTCTGTTAGCTCAGTCAATTCAATAGAATCAACAGATGAAAATGACGCTGCCCGTTTTGAACATGTTGAAATGCCTCCTAGCTACTCTAGCAAGTCACAAAAAGTTGGTATTAATCAATCCAAATCACCTTTAGCGAGCCAAAGCTTATTTAATTGCAAAATTACTGAAAGGCTTTCAGCAGCAGAGCAGACAATTATTGAAACGCCATCAAATGAATTTGATGATTTAGCTAATTCATTTGAAGCTGAATTTAAATTTTCAACTTCTAACTAAAAACTTTTATTTCCTTATAATTTAAGTGCAGAGCTAAATATTTTTTACTTCCATATTTTGGGCTTTATGCTGTAAATAATGATCCATTAAAACTAAAGCCATCATAGCTTCAGCAATGGGCACAGCACGAATACCAACACAAGGG
This sequence comes from Legionella sp. D16C41, assembly GCF_048541585.1. Taxonomy (NCBI): domain Bacteria; kingdom Pseudomonadati; phylum Pseudomonadota; class Gammaproteobacteria; order Legionellales; family Legionellaceae; genus Legionella; species Legionella sp. D16C41. Next base: position 2,651,085 of record NZ_CP183303.1, read on the forward strand.
TCATGACGACCTTTAGTAATGACTGTTACCTCTTCATTATAACGATTAATAGTTTTACCAGGCTTTACGATACTTGAAGTTGGTTTTAACGCAATACTAACTTCTAGCGGCTGTCCGGTAGAAATGCCTCCTAAAATACCACCCGCATGGTTGCTTAAAAATCCTTGTTTATCTATTTCATCGCGGTGCTCACTACCTAGTTGAGTTACTGCGGCAAATCCACTACCAATCTCTACTCCTTTTACCGCATTAATTGACATCATAGCCTGTGCAAGTGTTGCATCAAGCTTATCAAAAACGGGATCACCTAAGCCAACCGGAACCCCTGCCGCATAAATATTAACGCGTGCACCAACTGAATCCCCTTGCCGGCGTAATTGGTCTATATAATCTGCCAATGCTTGTATTTGCCGCTTATTAGGGCAGAAAAAGGGGTTATTATTAATTTCCTTTACATCCTCAAAATCTAAACAAAGCGTGCCCATTTGCTTTAAATAGCCTGTGATAGTTACGCCCAACGTTTCTTGTAAATAGAGTCTAGCAATGGCACCTGCCGCAACACGGGCAACTGTTTCTCTCGCTGAAGAGCGACCACCGCCGCGATAATCACGGTGTTTATATTTATGATGATAGGTAAAGTCTGCATGACCAGGACGAAATAAGTCCTTAATTTCATTATAATCTTTTGAACGTTGATCGGTATTATGGATAATAAGAGCAATGGGTGTTCCAGTTGTTAAGCCTTCAAAAATACCAGACAATATTTCAACGCTATCTTCCTCACGTCGTTGGGTTGTATATTTAGACTGCCCGGGCTTTCGTTTATCAAGAAAGGGTTGAATTTTTTCTTCCGTTAGTGCAAGGCCTGGCGGGCAACCATCTACAATACAACCCAGTGCCTTACCATGACTTTCACCAAATGTGGTTACCGTAAATAGCTTACCGAATGTATTTCCGCTCATAACTTACCTTAAGATGCAAAATAATCTTTTAATTGCTGGGCAGTTAATAAAAACACGCCCTGACCACCATGTTCAAACTCAAGCCACGTAAAGGATAAATCTGGATAAGTATTAACAAGCTCTTCTTCACTATTGCCAACTTCAACAATTAAAATACCATCTTTAGCTAAGTAGTGGTGAGCTTGTGTCAATATTTGCTGCACAATAGTTAGACCATTCTGACTAGTACGTAAAGCTATATCAGGTTCATGTAAATATTCTTTTGGCAGTGAAAGCATTTCTGTATCACCTACATAAGGCGGGTTAGAAACGATAATATCATAATTTTTGTGCTCTACATTTTGCCAACAATCTGACTTTATTAAGTTAACAACATTTTCTAGCTGATGACGTTGGCGATTAATAGCCGCAACGTCTAAAGCATCGCCTGAAATATCCACAGCATCAACTATAGCGTCTGGGAAGGCATAACTACAAGCAATGGCAATACAGCCACTTCCAGTACATAAATCTAAAATCTGTTCAACCCGCTCAGGATTAACCCATGGAGAAAATTGGCGCTCAATCAACTCAGCCAGCGGCGAACGTGGAATTAATACTCGCTCATCGACATAAAAAGGTAGCTCACAAAAATAAGCTTGTTTGGTAAGATAAGCTACAGGAATACGCGCCTTAATTCTTTTTTCTAACTGTTTAGCTAGAAATTGTTTCTCACTATTGGTTAAACGTGTTTGTAATAAAAAGGGATCAATTTTAAAAGGTAATGATAAGCTGCCTAAAATTAATGCTCGAATATCATCCCAAGCGTTATCTGTTCCATGTCCATAATAAAGTTCATGGCTATTTGCCTGAGTAAGGCCAAATCTTAAAAAATCAGCAATGGTATCTAGCTGCATAACATCATCTAAAGTTGCAAGCATTTTTATCTCTATTCCTTCTAATGAGCATATTTACGGCAAATTGTAAGTTATTTATAAATTTTATCACAGACTTTTTACGATAGAACTTAATTATTCAAAAAGTCTTTGTAAAATAAACTTAAATAGAAATAAAGTTAATTTAATAAAGCCTTGGTTTTAAAGGCGTTTAGACAATAGTTAGCCAGAAATTACACTCTAAATAAGATATAATTTAATTAATTTACTATTTATAAGTTTGCTCATGCCTAACGATGTGTCTGATGAAGATAAAGCCTTATTTCGGGCGGCTGTTAAAACAACAAGGCCTCTAAAAAAGAGCAATACAATTGAGCCTGAGCCAAAAATTACTCAGCGAAAATCGCCACCTAGTTCTAAATCTGTAGGACAAAAATCGCCACTTAAAGCTAGTTTAACCCAAGATTCCATTTACTTATCTAATTATTATACTGAAGAAGTACAAACACAATCGATTCTCTCTTTTTGCCGCCCCGATATCCCTATTAAACGTTTACAAGAACTTAGGCAAGGAAAAATACCTTGGCAAGCTAAATTAGATTTACATGGTTATAAGGCTGAAACAGCAGCACAAATCTTAGTAGATTTTATTTTGCAAGAACTTGCTCAAGATCATCGCTGCTTATTAATTATTCATGGTAAAGGCAGTCATCGTGGTGAACCACCTATTCTTAAAAATTTAGTTAATCACTGGTTAAAACAAATTTCATCAGTACTCGCCTTCCATAGCGCCTTACCTAGGGAGGGGGGAGCGGGAGCACTATACGTTTTATTAAAGCGTAATCGTTAAAAGACCTAACATTTCTGTTATCGCTATAACTTTATTTTTCTTTCATAAGTAGTTTAATAAATTTATTTTATTTTACTTACACAGCGTACATTTTTTATTTAAAATGACGGGTTTAGATTGAATTTTTAATTATAAAAGTTTACCATCAGACCAAAGTTTTGAGTCCATTTAATATGAGTAAATTACCTATTATTATTGGCATTTCTGGCCCTTCAGCTTCTGGCAAAAGTCTTTTAGCCAATACAATTGTAAATGAGCTCGGTTCAGATCAAGTAGTAGTTATCTCAGAAGACGCTTATTATAAAGATAATAGCCACTTACCTTTAACAGAGCGAGAAAAGATTAACTACGACCATCCTAATGCTTTTGATCATGCCTTGCTATGTGCCCATCTTAAGCGCTTACAGAAAGGTGAAACAGTAGAAATACCTATTTATTCCCATTCAAAGCATATTCGTTTAGCGGAAACACGTCGTATAGGTCGTCATGCCATTATTGTTTTAGAAGGAATCTTATTATTTACCGATAAAGATCTACGAGAAACTATGGATATACGTATTTTTATGTCTACTCCGCTAGATATTTGTTTAACTCGTCGATTAAAACGTGATGTTGTAGAACGACATCGCTCCTTTGAATCCGTTGTTCATCAGTATGAGACAACTGTTCGACCTATGTATTTGCAATTTATTGAGCCTTCAAGCCGTTATGCTGATATCATTGTTCCGCGAGGTGGCGAAAATCGTATTGCTATTGATATGATTCAAGCAAAAATGCGCGAGTTACTCGCTGCCCATCAGGCTGATTAAAATTTTAATCATTCAGATAATGGTGTTAACTTAAGATAATTTTCATGTAGGTTGGGCCTTGGCCCAACAATGGCCACGTGAATGTTGGGCCAAGGCCCAACCTACAATGCTACGGGCTTAGACACCATTATATGAGCGCCTGTCAAACCTTAATAGATTTCTAATAATGCTAAGGGGACTTTATTTATGAGTTTTTTAAGTGGAAAAAGAGCATTGATCGTTGGCTTAGCAAGCAATCGTTCTATTGCTTATGGAATTGCTAAAGCCTTTCATGCCCAAGGTGCTGAACTTGCCTTTACTTATCAAAATGAAAAGTTGCGTACCCGAGTCGAAAATATGGCAGCAGAATTTAATTCTAATCTCACTTTTCCTTGCGATGTAGTCCATGACCAAGAAATTACAGCATTAATGGATGAGCTAAAAAATCATTGGCCCCAACTTGATATCTTAATTCATTCAGTTGCCTTTGCACCTGCTGATCAAATTAGTGGTGATTTTATTGAGTGCGTAAATCGTGAGGGATTCCATATTGCACATGATATTAGTGCATATAGTTTAATTGGATTGGCTAAAGCGGCCTTTCCTTTAATGCAAGATTCCAATGGCTCTATTTTAACTTTAAGCTACTATGGCGCAGAAAAAGCGGTACCTAACTACAATGTTATGGGTATTGCTAAAGCCAGCCTTGAGGCTTCCGTACGGTACCTTGCAGCAAGCTTAGGCGCGCATGGTTTACGAGTCAATGCTATCTCTGCAGGCCCTATTAAAACTTTAGCTGCAGCGGGTATTAAAGATTTTCGCAAAATGCAAAGTGCTTATGCAGAAACAACACCGCTTAAGCGTAATGTAACTGCTGATGAAGTCGGCAATACGGCTGCTTTCCTATGTTCTGATTTGGCATCAGGCATTACAGCAGAAGTGATTCATGTCGATGCCGGTTATCATGCCGTAGCTATGTCTAATTTAGAATAAGATTAGATAGTAAATTCCCATTCGTTACTGGATTCCGCGGATAAACCGCGGAACGTAGGCGTCAGAGAGATTTGCCTATAGCGTCTTATTTCAAAATAACGCTTTATTTCAAATAGAGCGTTTCTTTCAACTAAATAATATTGCTGACGTCCTGCGATTAGCAGATGTAGCCTGGGTGAAGGCCTGCGGGCCGAAACCCGGGTTTCACGTCGTTTCATCCGGGCTACTTGCTTAACCAGCCTCCGCCTTGAGGCTAGCGAAGCTTGAGTTATGCAACGACGCCGGATAAACCGCGGAACGTAGGTGGCCAACAAGAGATTTTGCCTATAGCGTTTTATTCAAGATAAGACCTTATTCTAAATATAAGGTCTCTTTCAACCAATAATGCCACTGATGTCCCGCGATTAATTCGCAGGCTCCAGCTAATTTGTCTCATATTTTCACTAGATGGACCCCGCGAAAAAGTTACGTACTATTTAGATTCTATAAACGCAGAGCCTACAAAAAAAGGCTCTGTTATCGTTCTTAAAATTGATACTCCTGAAGTGTGGGATATAAACCGCCACTTGTTGGAGTAATATCATCTAGTGGAGGCGCAGATGGCTCGGGAGAGTTATTGTATTCTGACTTATAAGTAGGCGGATAATTAGTTTGCGGTTGAGTAAAGAAAGAATTTGTTTGCTGAGTTGGATAATTAGCATCATTATGCCGATGTATATTGCTATAGTTGCTATTTAAGCTATAAGGGTTAGGTAGTCGAAAATCAAATTTCATCTTGTCTACTTCTACAAAATCTAATTCACCTTTTTTAATTGAACGAATTGAATCAAGATATTTTTGTTTTTCTTGTCCACTAGTCGTAAACAACCGATTTAGAAGTGATGGAACTTCTTTTGCACCAATCTTCTCACGCAACGCTACGATTGCTATTTTAACAGCATAAATATCATAACCTTTTTTAACTAAGTTAGCCTCTTCACTGGCAGTTAGCGTATAACGGTATGGATCCTTAGGATCAAGCGCATCTTTATTGTTATGTTGGATAACTTTGTTTTGGATCCAATTAGTCAAGCCACAAGCAGCCGCTGCACTTAGAATAGTTATACAAACAATTCCCGTAATAGCCAGGCCGATAGGGTTACTTACCCCCGCTGCTATACCGAACATGATAATTGGCATAGAGGCAATAAATGTTCCAAAGAGTGCTCCAGCTGCAGCACCGCCTGCAATGGATGCCATAGTAATTGCAGCCTGTAGTTGTCCTTCATTAAAAATTAATCGCTCTGCACTATTTACAAATTCTCTTAAAATATAATAAAGCGCTATTAACGTAGCAGCTACAGCAAGTGTGGTTAACACTAACAAAAGTAAAAAGAGTAAAAAGTTACCATTTTTATTATTATCATCATGACGATGATAATTACTAGGACGATTATAATTTACATAAGGACGATTATAATTAATAAGTGAGTTAAGTAATAACCAATCAAAAACTGTATTATGGGCACAATAATGACGATCACGGTTATTAATAATTATTACTTGTGGTTTTTGCGTATTAAACGTATTCCAGAATTGCTGCTGTTGTCTCTCAGTTTGATATTGATGTCTAAAACTAGGCGTACTATTAAGAAATGCATAATAAACACCCCATACACGCTGTCTTTCTTCTGTAGGTAAATTATATAAAGAACTCTTAGGCTCATTAAAAGAATGAAATAATTTAGAATAAATAAACTGATGGGTTTCCGAAAGAGTAAGTCCGTTATTCAAGTTATTTGTATAGTCATTATACATACTTAAATAAATTTCTGCTAATTGATTATCGGTAAATCTATTTGTCATTCTTTACTCCTTTGCTATATTTCGGTCAGTAGCAACAAGTTTTGAACGACCTTTATACCAGTGCCTTTTGCTTGCGTCAACTTAAGTTTCAATCCGCTATTAAAAAGTACAATAATCATCAATCGACAAAAAATCTGATGATGCTTTCGCTACAGTAGGGCTGGTGTCTTTTTTAGGCAGGCTAAATAAATAGGCTTGATAAAGTATATCTTTATTAAGACTGATTAGCTTTCAGTATTTTAGCCTTAATCGCTTTTTATCTATATGAGTTAACAAAATTAGGAATATAAAGATAGGTATATATAGAGTTAATGAAAATCGATAATTAGTTTAAAAAGTAAATTTTGCGAATGAAAGAGTTAATATCATTGTCGGGCCAAGGCCCGACTTACAATAAAACTATAATTAATGGCAATAATAAGCACTGTACTTAATGATTTCTGGCAATCTTAGCACTCTTGACTAAGCTATTTATGTATAAATCGTAATCCATTAAACCATAACTCGCTTCAATCTGTTGCGCTATACTTGCTCGATTTTCTTTATCAAGTGAGCTATCTTGACCATCATTAATTTTTTTCAGCCTTACAATTACATAATCACCATTCATTAAACGGCGGCCTTCTAGACTATTAGGCTTCGGTAAGCTGAAAGCTAAATCGTTAATCACAGCATCAGCTTTATCAGTATCACGTGTTGCTTGCGCAACCTCATGCCATACTAATTTATTAGCCTCTAGAAGAGATTCGGAATTGGGATTATTGTTTTTCTTTTCAGCCAATATGCTAGAGCCTAATTCTTTTGCCTTATCTTCTGCCTTTTGTAGTGCAAGCTTATCGATAATAGTCTCTCTAACTGCAGTAAGTGGCTGTTTTTCTGCTGGAATATGATCTGCTACTCGTAACACAACCACATTGTCATTATCTAGTTGGATAGGCTCACTATTATTACCTAGAGCTAAAACATCGTGGCTAAATGCAGCATTAATAATATGCTTATTTTTAGTAAGATCAGTTTTTCCACCATTTCGTGAGAATGGTTCTGATTTTTCAATTGTTAACTTAAGTTCTTCAGCAACGGGTGTTAAAGAATCTGGCGTTTGATAGCTCAAATCAGTGAGTTGTTCGACGAGCTGAGCATATTTCGACTGCGCCATCTCCGTTTTAAGTTGTTCAGCAATGTCATTTTTAACTTCACTTAATGGCTTGAGTTTAGCTGGCATAAAAGCAACAAGCTTAAAAATTTCATAACCATGCGCTGTTTTAAAAGGCTCTGATAATTGCCCTGGTTGCTTTAAATTAGATAATGCTTTATCAAATTCAGTTTTTCCGGCAATAATCCAGGGTAATTCGCCATTGTTAAGCGCCGACAACTTATCAGCAGACATAGTTTTAACCCATTGTGCAAACTGAGCAGGATTATTTTGTAAAGCTTGATAAGCTTCTTCCGCTTTTTGCTTAACTTCTGCTTGTGCTTCATCATCTGCGTCTTTTGGAAAAGCAAAGAGAATATGCGCAACTTTCCATTGAGCCGGGCTTAAGAAGTTGTTTCGATTATCATCGTAGTAGCGTTGAATATCTGCATCACTTACGGGAGTAGCTTCACGCAGTTTTTGCATTGATAAGCGAACAAAGTCAATAGTAACCTTTTCAGGCGCTATAAATTGCTGAGGATGACTTTGATAATAACTTTTAATTTGCTCTTCGGTAATCTCTTTTTTATTAACAAATGAGCCCGCTGAAATCTTTAAATAGTCATAATCTCTGGTTTGCATATATAGCTTAATAAATCGCTTAATTTCTGTAGGAGTAGCGAAAGAACTGCCAATAAATGCAAAACGTTGTTGATTTAATAGCATGCCTTGTCTAACTTCCGTTTGAAAAGATTCAGGCGTAAACATAGCACCGCTTAAAGCTAGCTGATATCGTTCTGCTGAAAAATGTCCGTCTTGTTGAAATTGAGGAATACTAACAATTGCTGCGTTAGCTTGTGCAAGATTCACCGCAAAGCCATTTGCATTGGCTGCTTGCACACTTACCTCATTAACAACCATATCGTCTAGAACTTTCTTTTTTAAAGCCGCTTCGCTTGCTGCTGTTATTTGAGCAGGATCCCGCTGTTGACGTGCTCGTCGATAATTTATTTCAAAAGCTTGTTTACTGATAGGTTGATTGTTTACTGTAACTTCCGCATCCGAAACATGGCGCGACTGCATATAGTAATCAATTCCAAAAAGAGTGAAGGTTACCGCTATCAGAATAATAACTACCCAAGCTATAACACCTTGTATGCGTTCGTTTAGCTTCTGCAACATATTCTAAAGTTCCATAATTGATACAAAAATTGGGTGTCTGCTTTTATGCCCACCTTTAGGGACTATTTATATTTCTACTATAATGACCAAAATTAATCTTAAGCTTTTGGTGCTGCTATTTACATATTTCGTATATGTGAGTCAGTTTGACTTAAGCTAGCAGAATATAAATAAACTCCTAATTATTAAAATAATTCATTAGATAATCACTTATCTTGATGAATTCCTTTTCTACCTATTACTGAGCTAATATACACCGTTAACGCTCAACAACAATAGTAAATTATTAAGTTAATAAAAGTAAGCGCTGCAGCTAAAAAAAACGCGCCCTAAGGCGCGTTAATTTGGCGGAGTGGACGGGGCTCGAACCCGCGACCCCCGGCGTGACAGGCCGGTATTCTGACCAACTGAACTACCACTCCAATCTTGGTGGGTGCTGTAGGGATCGAACCTACGACCCTCGCCTTGTAAGGGCGATGCTCTCCCAGCTGAGCTAAGCACCCGATAAAATCACGCTTCCTGTACAGCTTCTTTGAGAGATTTACCAGCTTTAAACCTGGCTACTCGAGATGCTTTAATCTTAATTTTTTCACCCGTCTGTGGGTTTCTACCTTCTCTTTCGGAACGATTACCAGTTGAGAAAGAGCCAAATCCTGGTAAGACAACTTGATCACCGCTCTTTAGAGCATCCGTAACAGTTACCATAAACATTTCAAGAACTCGACCTGTATCAGCTTTTGTTAAGCCTGTTCCGCTTGCAATTGCATCTACTAATTCACTCTTATTCATCGTTTCCCCTATCCAGTTATTCATCCTTTTCCAGAAGGTTGATTTAATCAAAATCATTACCTTCAGTCAAGCAGTCACATCCTTGGAACCTCCGCTAATACGCTAGTCATATCAGCGGCAACGCAGTGAAATATACCCGGTATTAATGAGCCTGTAAATCATTATTTTCACTTTTTTCAAGAGATTTTACTTCTGTTGGTCTATTTTCATCCAAATTATCTTCTCTTTGAAAAGGATCCTCTCTTAAAGCGATTTTTAAGACTTCATCAATCGTTTTTACCGGATGAATTTTTAGCTTGCGTAAAACATTATCTGGAATTTCATCTACGTCTTTTTTATTCTCTTCAGGAATAATAACATGCTTAATCCCACCACGATGCGCAGCTAGTAATTTTTCCTTCAACCCGCCTATCGGCAATACTTGACCTCGTAATGTAATTTCGCCTGTCATTGCTACATCAGCACGCACCGGAATTTGGGTAAGAACAGAGACTAAAGCCGTACACATACCAATACCTGCACTAGGCCCATCTTTCGGCGTAGCACCTTCTGGAACATGGATATGAAAATCCTTCTTATCATAAAACTCTTCGGGTATATGTAAAGATTTAGAGCGATTTCTAACCACTGTCATAGCCGCTTGAATAGACTCTTGCATGACCTCGCCTAATTGACCAGTATGCGTGACTTTACCCTTACCAGACATCATGGCAGCTTCAATGATTAATAACTCGCCACCAACGCTTGTCCATGCTAAACCTGTTACTTGACCAACTTGATCATATTGCTCAGCAAGACCATAGCGGTATTTTTTTACTCCAAGATACTTCTCAATATTATTACGCGTAACCAGTACTTTTTTAGTACGTTTGCTCGTTAGAATTTCTTTAACCACTTTACGACAAATACTTGCAATATCTCGTTCTAGATTTCGTACGCCTGCCTCTCGAGTATAGTGACGAATAATTTCGTGAATTGCTTTCTCACTGATATTGATTTCATCATCTTTTAACCCATTTAAGACAATTTGTTTTGGTATCAAATAGGTTAGAGCAATATTGACTTTTTCATCCTCGGTATACCCAGCCAGACGAATAACTTCCATTCTATCTAATAGTGGTGCTGGAATTTCCAGTGAATTTGCTGTAGCAATAAACATAACATCACTTAAATCATAATCTACTTCCAGATAGTGATCGCTAAACGTATGGTTTTGTTCAGGGTCTAGCACTTCAAGTAAAGCAGAAGCAGGATCGCCTCTGAAATCCATTGCCATTTTGTCTACTTCATCAAGCATAATTAAAGGATTTTTTACCCCAGCTTTACACAATTTTTGAATAATTTTGCCCGGCATAGAGCCAATATAGGTACGGCGATGGCCACGTATTTCAGCTTCGTCACGTACGCCTCCTAAGGCAATGCGAATAAAGGTCCGGCCTGTGGCATTAGCAATAGATTGACCTAGTGAGGTTTTACCTACCCCAGGAGGGCCCACTAAACATAATATAGGGCCTTTAATACGCTTAACACGCTGCTGAACAGCTAAATATTCAGTAATACGCTCTTTAACCTTTTCAAGGCCATAGTGCTCTTTATCAAGCAATTTATCTGCTTTCTCTAAATCAAATTGAATTTTATTCTTTTTCCGCCAGGGAACAGCTAGCATCCAATCTAAATAATTACGAATAACCGTTGCTTCCGCTGACATAGGCGACATCATTTTAAGTTTTTGCAACTCTGATAAAGCTTTTTCTTTGGCTTCCTTAGGCATACCAGCTTTATTAATGGCACTTTCCATCTGCTCAACTTCATTGCCTTCTTCACCGCCAAGCTCGCCTAATTCCTTTTGAATAGCTTTCATTTGCTCATTGAGATAATACTCGCGCTGGCTTTTTTCCATTTGGCGCTTAACTCGGCCACGTACACGCTTTTCAACATGCAATAAATCAATTTCACCTTCTAAGGCAGCCATTAAACGCTCAAGCCTTGAGCCAACGTCTTCTATTTCTAAAACTTCTTGTTTGTCTTCAACTTTAAGACTTAAGTGTGCCGCAATGTTATCTGCTAAACGTCCAGGCTCTTCAATGCTTGTTAATGAACTTAATACTTCGGGCGGTATTTTTTTGTTTAATTTGATATACTGCTCGAATTGCGACATTAAAGAGCGCATTAATATTTCAATTTCTTGTCGGGTCAGGGCAGTATCAACGTCTTCAATTGGTTCAAGCATAGCTTCAAGATAACCTTTATCTTGTATATATTGGGTTACGCGCGCTCGCCTTTCACCTTCAACTAATACTTTAACAGTTCCATCAGGTAGCTTTAGTAACTGTAATACACTTGAAACGGTTCCAACTTCATACACATCATCAGCAGACGGGTCGTCATTAGATGATTTACGTTGAGCCACTAAGAAAATTTGTTTATTTTCCACCATGGAAGCTTCTAAAGCCTTAATAGACTTTTCGCGGCCAACGAAAAGAGGGATAACCATATGCGGATAAACAACAACATCTCTTAAAGGTAAAACGGGTAAAGGTGATTCAATGCCACCTTCATTTGTCATTAATTCATTTTTGCTAGACATAATGAGTCCTTAATCACATACGATGATCCCATAAGGCATTCTTAATTTGGGATAATCTATTTATACATACCCCCAAAACCATGATATTGAAATACCAATTGCTTATCTAGAATACCAACATTTATTTATATTACAGCTTAATTGGATTAATGGGGAAAGCCTGTATGGTAAATAGTTTGGAGTAACACACCTGTCACTCCAAACTATACAAGGCTACTCACCACCAGCAGCAGATTGCTTTGCTTCATCACCATCAAAAATTAATAAAGGCTTTCCAGAATTGGTAATTACATTTTCATCTATAACTACTTTTCTAATACCTTCTAAAGAGGGTAGATCATACATGGTGTCTAAAAGAATATTTTCAAGTATGGCACGCAATCCTCGCGCACCTATTTTTCGTGCTAGAGCTTTTTGCGCAATTTGACGTAAAGCTTCTTCACGGAACTCTAACTCAACATTTTCCATCTTAAAGAGTGCATGGAATTGTTTAGTTAATGCATTCTTTGGTCTGGTCAGAATATCAATTAAAGCTGCTTCATCAAGCTCTTTTAAAGTAGTAATAACCGGTAATCGGCCAACAAACTCTGGAATTAGGCCATATTTAACTAAATCATCTGACTCTAACATCTCTAACACTTTTTCATTTTCTTTCGTGTCTTTTTGATTTTTAAGTTGAGCAGCAAAGCCAATACCTGACTTATCACTACGCTCGCGAATAACTTTCTCAAGCCCTGCGAAAGCACCACCACAGATAAATAGAATATTAGATGTATCTACTTGTAAAAATTCTTGCTGCGGATGTTTTCTACCGCCTTGTGGTGGAACGGATGCAATAGTACCTTCTATTAATTTTAATAAGGCTTGCTGTACTCCCTCACCTGAAACATCTCTGGTAATTGATGGATTATCTGATTTACGTGAAATCTTATCTATTTCATCAATATAAACAATACCTTGTTGAGCTCTATCTACATCATAATCACATTTTTGCAATAATTTTTGAATAATATTTTCTACGTCTTCCCCTACGTAACCTGCTTCCGTTAAAGTCGTTGCATCAGCCATCGTAAAGGGTACATTAAGTAAGCGTGCCAAGGTTTGTGCTAATAAAGTTTTACCACTACCGGTTGGACCTATCAATAATATATTACTCTTTCCTAACTCAATACCATCTTCTGTTTTATGCTGTAAGCGCTTGTAGTGGTTATATACTGCAACAGATAATACTTTTTTAGCGTGCGGTTGGCCAATCACATACTCATCAAGAAAACTTGCTATTTCTCGAGGTGTAGGTAAACGAGTTTGAGTATTTTCAGTTGTTTCTTGATTTTCTTCGCGAATGATATCATTACAAAGTTCAACACATTCGTCACAAACAAATACTGAAGGACCAGCTATAAGTTTTTTTACTTCATGCTGGCTCTTACCACAGAACGAACAATACAAAACTTTGTCACCATCGCCTCTGCCTGTTTTACTCATCTATTAACCCCTTTCTTACTGCCAACATAAGCAATGTAAAAAATAAATTTTATCTCTCATTATTTAAGTATATCTTTCTGTAAGCAGACTGTTTATCTTCGTTTTATAGCCTACTTTTGTACATCCATTAGTATAGTAAACTGACTGTAATAATTTAATAAATAGTGTTTTTTTGTATTTCTTTTCATTTATTATTTTGATTTTATTTAATGTTAACGTTGAAATATAGTTATAGATTTAGCATAACACTAATTTGATTAATCAGTAAGTTAAAAGAGCAAGCATTCAAATAATGGCATCAACTTAAGAGAATATTATATAGCTTAGGCTTTTAGCCCAACAATAGCCATGTAAATGTTAGGCAAAAGGCCCAACCTCTACTTTTAGGCTTAAGTTGACATCACTACTGAACGATTACAATTACGCCAGAAACTATTATAAACTGCTTTTAAACCTAAGTCTTACGTTTTAAAATTAGTAAATGCTAAGGTTTAGTAAAGTCTAATTTATTTCTGGCACTTATGCATTATAGCAAGAATTGACCACTTAGGCTAAACTTTCTCGATCATGCAGAACTTTATCTATTAGACCATATTCTTGCGCTTGCGAAGCATTCATAAAATTATCACGTTCCGTATCGCGCATAATTTGATCTGGTGTCTTCTTACAGTGTTTAGCCATAATACTGTTTAAGCGTTCTCGTATTGCTAATGTTTCCCGAGCATGAATTTCAATATCAGTAGCTTGACCACGATATCCACCTAACGGTTGGTGAATCATAACCCGTGAATTTGGTAGACAAAAACGCTTGCCATCAGCACCAGCACACAGTAATAAAGCAGCAGCACTTGCTGCTTGACCAATACATAAAGTACTTACATCCGGTTTTATAAATTGCATTGTATCGTAAATAGCAAGCCCGGCTGTGACCACTCCACCTGGTGAATTAATATATAAAAATATATCTTTTTCAGGATTTTCTGATTCTAAAAACAGTAACTGAGCAACAACTAAATTTGCCATATGATCTTCTACTTCACCCAGTAAGAAGATAATTCGCTCTTTTAGCAGGCGAGAATAAATATCATAAGACCGCTCGCCCCGAGAAGTTTGTTCAATAACCATAGGCACAAGGCCACTGGCATTTTTAATTGGTGTATTGAAATTATCCATTTTTATTCACCTTCTTGTTCTTCTTTAACAGCTTCTGGTTGATTTTCTTCATCCTGATTAGCTTTAGGGTTCATGATTTCATCATAGCTTTGCTCTTTGTTAACAATGGTTGCATGCTCGCTAATTTTTTCGGCAACCATTTCTTCCGTAACTAAGGCTTCAATTTCAGCTAAATTTTCCTTCTTACTATAGTACCAGTTACGCAATTCTTCAGGCTTTTCATAAGCTTTGGCTAATTTCTCAATCATTGCATCAACTCGTTCTTTAGTAGCTGCTAATTGATGTTTTTTGATATATTCTGATAACAATAAACCTAAGTGAACGCGACGAGTAGCTTGTTTGTCGAAAAGATTTCTTGGGAAATCTGGAATTTTTTCATCATCTGAATGTTCATTGCCAAAGACACGATGATACATATCATGTTTTAAATGCTCTATTTCTTGATCAATTAAAGAATTTGGTAGATCAAATGAATTAATTTCTAAGAGCTTATCAAAAATACGTTCACGATTCATAGCACTGACACGACGCTCAAGCTCACGAGACATATTTTCTTTAATATCTTTCTTTAACGCTTCTAAGCCACCTTCTTTAATATTAAACTTTTCAGCAAATTCATCATTTAATTCAGGTAATTTGCCTTCCATAACACTTCTAATAGTGATTTTAAATACTGTTTCTTTGCCAGCTAAGTCCTTGTGACCATAGCTTTCTGGGAAGGTAATTTTGATTTCAAAAGGTTTATTAGGTTTGTGTCCAACAATTTTTTCTTCAAAACCAGGAATCATTGAATTAGAGCCTAGAACTAACTCGTAATACTCTGCCTTACCACCTTCAAATGGTTTATCATCCAGGAAACCTTCAAAGTCAATAATAACTTTATCACCTTGCGTGGCTTCCCTTGATACTTCTTGCCACTCTTTGTTTTGTTCGCGAAGTTTTTCAAGCATTGCATCTATATCTGCTTCCTTAACTTCAGCTTGAACTAATTCAATTTTAGGTTGATCTAATTCTTTAATTTCAATAACAGGAAATACTTCAAACGTAGCACTGTAACGGAAATCTTTCCCTGACTCTAGCTGTTCAGGCTCAACAGCAGGTGCGGCAGCTGGCGTTAATTCTTTCTCTTTAAGCGCTTCATATAGTGTTGATTGAACCATGTCGCGCGCAACTTCTTCACGCACGCTATCTGAATAGCGACTTTGCACAACATTCATGGGGACTTTACCAGGCCGAAAACCAGCTATTTTAACTTTGCGGGCTAATGAGCGAAGGCGAAGGTTAACTTCTTCTTCAACTTTCTCGGTAGGTACCGAAACTGTTACCTTACGTTCCAAACCTTTCAAGGTCTCAACAGAAACTTGCATCTAGTCACCTCTTGGAAATTGTGTCATGTCATGAATGGTGCGAAAGGAGAGACTCGAACTCTCACGGGTTACCCCACTGGAACCTAAATCCAGCGCGTCTACCAGTTCCGCCACTTTCGCAAGCAGGGTGGAATTATCAAACAGTATAGTGGCTTTGTAAAGTCTTATGCAGAATGCAAAGCACAGAAAATTGATAATTTGCAACATGGGGTGAACGATGGGACTCGAACCCACGACAACCGGGATCACAACCCGGGGCTCTACCAACTGAGCTACGCTCACCATAATTATAACTTAAAAATTCAAAATAATTATATTTAGAATACTGCACAAAGGCTGGCACGCCCGGCAGGACTCGAACCTGCTACCCTCGGCTTAGAAGGCCGATGCTCTATCCAAATGAGCTACGGGCGCAAATATCAGACTTCTTGCATAACCACATATTGTGCTTGATTACCATGTTATAAGTGTTTATGTGGATGCTCATTTACTCTTAACTCAGCTCATCGCAACACTTACGCCTTGCATTAAAGCAAAATCTGCTAGTTATGCAAGAAGTCTATTGGTCGGGGTAGAGGGATTCGAACCCCCGACATCCTGGTCCCAAACCAGGCGCGCTACCAGACTGCGCTATACCCCGAAGACCCGTCCTAGGACAGAGCGCAAATAATACTCGGTGCGCTCCTAGAGGTCAATAACTTATGCAAATTAATTTTTCTAAATAATTTATTATAAAGGTATTTTATACATTTATATTAATAATGGCTCTTTTTGCTTTGACTTACTACAGCCTTATTTTGTATTAAGGTTAGTTAGTAGGTTTGTTTACGTCTATGTGCAACAACTCCTAATTAGAAATAAATTAACTATTCTTAGAGAAACCTCGCCTCATACTTGCTGCGACTTATTTGCAACATCCAATTGATAGCGAAAACAAAATAATTATCTTCTTTATCCCTATGTCCTGCAGGCTTTTAATGACAATAGATGAGCGACCAAAAGCCCCTACGTACCGCGACTGGTTCACGGTATCCAGACGATAGTAAAATTGGAAAGATAGTGCAGATAAATTATTACAGCTCTATCTTTCCCTTATGACCTTTACACCGCCTACGTACCGCGACTCGTTCGCGGTATCCAGACGATAGTAAAATTGGAAAGATAGTGCAGATAAATTATTACAACGCTATCTTTCCCTTATGACCTTTACACCGCCTACGTACCGCGACTCGTTCGCGGTATCCAGATATCATATTTAATTAGCGGCAAATATCCTCATAGAGATCACACCATTTAGGATTTAACGCTTCAATCAAATTCAATTTCCATTTCCGGGGCCAGTTTTTTAAACACTTCTCACGACGGCCAGCTTCTAGATAAGTTGTATGTTCTTCATAGTAAACTAATAGAAAAACATTGTATTGGGCAGTAAAGCTTAAGATCACTTTGTTTTTATGTTCCCAAACTCTTTTAATTAAATCAGACGTTGAGCCAATATACAGAGTGCCATTGCGTTTACTTGCCATAATATAGACATAAAATGAGGGCATTTTCTTCCTTGTTATCGAGTGTTGGACTCAAATTAATATTATCATTTACTTAAGCTTGATTACATAAGAAGTAATATATAAGCATATAATTGCTTTAGAACTGCAATAATTTATCTGCACTATCTTTCCAATTTCACTATCGTCTGGATACCGCGAACCAGTCGCGGTACGTAGGCGTTAAGGTACCTAAGCGTCAAAATTATAAGGGAAGATAGCGTTGCAATAATTTCCTGCACTATCTTTCCAATTTCACTATCGTCTGGATACCGCGAACCAGTCGCGGTACGTAGGCGTTAAGGTACCTAAGCGTCAAAATTATAAGGGAAGATAGCGTTGCAATAATTTCCTGCACTATCTTTCCAATTTCACTACCGTCTGGATACCGCGAACCAGTCGCGGTACGTAGGCGTTAAGGTACCTAAGCGTCAAAGTTATAAGGGAAGATAGCGTTGCAATAATTTATCTGTACTATCTTTCCAATTTCATTACCGTCTGGATACCGCGAACCAGTCGCGGTACGTAGGCGTTAAGGTACCTAAGCGCCAAAGTTATAAGGGAAGATAGCGTTGCAATAATTTATCTGTACTATCTTTCCAATTTCACTATCGTCTGGATACCGCGAACGAGTTGCGGTACGTAGATAAAGAGAGGTAATCGATGTGATGGAGTTGCAGTAATATAATCGCAGAAAGAATAATCTAAACATAAAACATTGTTGTTATTCGCTTATTTTGCTTATACATACCTTAACGCCTACGTACCGCGACTTGTTCGCGGTATCCAGAAAATGGTGAAAATTAACGCAAATTTGTTAAAAGCTTTGACCAATAATTACAGGAGAAACTTTGCTTTAAGTAATACAAGGCTTGCCTGTTAATGATAAAGCGCAATTATTATAGAATTTCATTTGCTTTATCAAATTGCAGAGCCTGGTTTAACAAACTTAATTATCACCTCTGCTTGACCAAAACACCCATTGGTGCTCAAATTAAAGCACATAATAAATAATAATAAATTCAATGAAATTCCAGCTCTTACCCTTATTTGATAACTTAAATCATCTGCATAAAAATCAGCAAAATGCTATTTTGCCTGATAAAAAATTTCAAGATGACTTTCTACGTACGCTAGATTTCCTTAAAAGCTACTCTGGTAGTCTTGGTACCTTTAATAGTTATCGGCGTGAAGTAGAGCGACTCTTACAATGGTGTTGGCTTATTAAAAAAACGACTTTAAGTGAGCTAAGACGTGATGATATAGAACAATTTATTCGCTTTTGCCAAAATCCACCCGAACAGTGGATTAGCTTAAAAAAAGTACCTCGTTATATTGAAAAAGAGGGCTTGCGAATTCCTAATGAAAAGTGGCGGCCCTTTGTCGTAACTATCAGTAAATCCTCACGTAAACAAGGTAATGAACCCACGCTAGATCAGTTTAATTTATCCCAAGGAGCGACTCAGGAAATTTTTGCTATATTAAGTACTTACTTTAATTTTCTAATTGCGGAAGAATATCTCTTAACCAATCCGGTGGCTTTAATTCGGCAAAAAAGTAAATTTATTCGTAAACGCCAACAAAGCCCACCAGTTCGCCGCTTAAGTATGCTGCAATGGGAAGCTGTTTTAAAAGCATCGGAAACCTTAGCTGAACATGATCCAGCCTTACATGAGCGTACCCGTTTTATCTTGAGTATGCTTTTTGGTATGTATCTGCGAATTTCTGAGTTAGTGGCGCATGAACGCTGGACACCAACCATGAATAATTTTGCTAAAGATAGTAGTGGAGCTTGGTGGTTTACAACTGTAGGTAAAGGGAACAAAGAGCGGCAAGTTGCGGTAAGTGATGATATGCTTGCCAACCTTACCCGCTGGCGTTTATTTTTAGGCCTAACACCGCTGCCCTCACCAGGTGATACTTCGCTCCTTTTGCCTAAATTGCGTGGCTCAGGCCCTATGAGTGATACCGCGCCCATTAGGCGACTTATTCAACGCTGTTTTGATTTAGCTGCAGATACGCTAAGGCAGAAAGGTCATATTGAAGAAGCGGATAATCTTAACGCAGCCACCGTACACTGGTTAAGGCATACCGGAATCTCTGAAGATGTTAAATTCAGACCCCGTGAGCATGTTCGCGATGATGCTGGCCACAGTACCAGTGCAACCACCGATCGCTACATCGATGTAGAAATGCGAGCACGTCATCAATCAGCACGTAATAAGAAAATTCTAACCGAGACTGAATCGTAGGTTGGGCTAAACAAAGTGCAGCCCAACAAATTAGGATGCAAGGTACTTTACCACTGAAATTGTTAGGCTGCGCTAGCTTAGCCTAACCTACCCCTTTATTTTGATCACCCCTCATCCGGCGCTTTGCGCCACCTTCTCCCCTTATAGGGAGAAGGGAAATCTTTTAACCTACACACTGGCGTAGGTATAAACATCAACTAATTCAATTTGCTCAGCAGCCAACGTTTCGCCCAAAAAGATTTCACCTACCCGTTGAAAGCGGCTAACTGAGTCTGTGACTAGATATTGAATGGTAGGCGTTTTGTCGTCAGGTATTCTAAATAATTGTTCTTGAGCTAGTGCTTCATAGACCGCAGACGCGGTTGCATCTGCAGAATCAACAATACTCACCGTCTCCGGTAACATAGTGGTTAATAATGGTTTAAATACCGGAAAATGGGTACAACCTAAGAGCAAGGTATCTTCATTTTGGAATTCAGAAAGATAATGATGTAATGCTTCGCGGGCAACCCCATTAGCAATCATACCCTCTTCAGCCAACGCAACTAACACACTACAAGCACGCACACTAATTGCGGCATTAGGCAATTGTTCACTAATTAAGCGTTGATAAGCATTGGAAGCAATAGTCGTTTCGGTGGCAAATACCGCTACTGCTTGATTTTTGGTAGCTGTGACCACGGCACTTGCACCTGGCTTTACTACTCCAATCACTGGTGTTTCTGGTAATAAGGCTTGTAAATGAGTTAAAGCCGCAGTCGTGGCTGTATTACAAGCAATGACTAAGGCTTTAATTTCTCGCTCAATTAAAATACGAGCCATTTGCAGGGCATATTGTTGTACGGTATCGGGGCTTTTGGTTCCATAAGGAAGGCGGGCTGTATCACCTAGATAAATAAAAGATTCGTTGGGCAGTTTACGCTTTAAAGACTTAAGTACCGTTAAACCACCCATGCCTGAATCAAAAACTCCTATTGGTTTGTTATTGTTGTTCATGTTGTCCTTAATTAATTAGGTAAGGCTATTTTAATTTCATCTGTTGCTCGCTTTGATCAATAGTTTTATTGGCAGTTTCAACTTCTTTGACTACATCCTCAGTATATTCAGATTTTACTATTTTTCTAAACAAGCGGGTAACAGCTGAGCTATTACTTTTATCTTCAAATCCTGCAGCTACTTCCTTCACATGTTGTCCAAATTTTTCCTTATTATGTTTAGGCTTTTCAAACTTATCCTTATCAAAATTAACATGTTGGTTTACAAATTGATTACAAGTTGCTTGATGTTTATTAAATACTTTCTTATAAACTGAATCACCAGAAATACCCAATAGTGGTTTTCCACCTCTAAATTGTGTCTTTGGATCAAAAGATGAACAATCAACAGCTATCGCTTTATGATCAAATTTCATGTGTGGATTTTTTTCACCTAAAATCATTAGTGCTGTCCAAAGATAAGGTGTCATTGCAGCACCAAGTTTACCAGTACCACCGAGTTTTATAGCTCCCTCTTCAGGTGGACCATTAAAATCTCTAAGGTATTCAGATGCGACTATGAAACTATAAGCGATACGTTTTTTTTGTATTTCCGGAGTTTCTGCTGGATCCAACGGTGGAATTTCACCACCTGGAAAATCCTCACATAAAAAATCTGCACTAGGGTTAGTAGAAACTTTACCATTGTTTGTTGATGTTACTAAATCCTGCTTACCAGGTACTTTAACAAAAGAGCTTGTACTTCCATCCTCAGCTATTACTTCATATTTACGAAAATGGTCCTTAGGAATATCTAATATTGGATCATAGCTTTTACTTCCAGGCCCCGTTAATTGGGATCTGCCGGTATTGCCTGTAGTAGGTGCAGCAGCACCACGTGACTGTAATTGATTCTTCAATTCAGACATAGGGTAATTTTGTACAGAATAATTATAACCCTGACCATTTAATTTTACGCTACTCTTAGCTTCTTTTGCTTCTTGTATAACTTTTAAAGCACCTTTTTTCATATAAATGTTATCGCCATCGGGATCACCATAAATTACTTTTTGCACTTTTTTATATTTTTCAAGTAACCTATCAGTTTCTGCTTTTAAATCTTCTAATTCTTTTCGGCGTTCATTAATTTCTTTTATACGAGCCTTTTGGGCATCTGTTGGAGCCGGGTATTGTTTATTTATATCTGCTTGACTAGGCAATTGGGCTAGTTCTTTTGCAATAATTTTTTTCTGATATTCTAATTGGGTTACTAAGATGTCACATCCATTCGCTATTAATTGCATTTTTTTTGAGATATTATGAGCGTCTTGCGCTGCTGCTGCTTGAAAAATAGGGTTTAACCAATGCATGCCTGGAAAGCCATTAACCATGCCTTCTAAATCTTTTTCTATACCACCAATCAAACCTGATGTGCCACTGCTAATTTTTTTATTTAAGGTTTTTATGTCTTTTAATTTTGGATTAACAAGAGGTAAAGGCCCAGCTTGTATCTTGTCTAAAAAATTAGCTTGAATGAACTGATTTTTTAATTCCGCATAACGTTTAGGTGTTAATTCTCGTTTAAGTTCAGTAAGTATAGTTCCGCTAATAGCATTTGTACCAGTTGTAATGGCAGTAATAAACTCCTGCTTAGTATTTACACCAGGATCTTTAAAAGCATTAACAATTTTCGATATTTGATGTGCAGACAATTCCGAATCTTTCGTTAAAGGTAATAAAAAATTAACCGTTTCACGTTCAGCTATAGCTAATTTAGTTGCAGTTGCTGGATCAAAAGCGTTTCGTACTCTAGGTAACAAATTACGGTTATATCCACTTTGAGCCTCTACCTCTTCTTGACCACCCTGAAGTGCCTGGCGAATTTTCTCATCATCAACTGCTGTATTAAGAATTGCGATAATTCTTGAAATATCACTATTATCCTCTATGTCATAACTGTCGTCCGCAAAACTCAGACCACCGCGTGACTTTTTAATTTCATTATTTAGTATATCAACTTTAGCACTATCCAATTCCTCGATAGGAGGATCAATCTCTAGTAATCGCTTAACAATCTCGGCATTATAAATACGCTTTATTGAATCGATACGCTTGAAATCCTGCAAGATTGCTTGTGCTTGATCTGCTTTACAATGAAGTCTCTCACTAATATCTTTAGCATCTCTACTATCTACTAATTGGCTTAGGAAATGAACATTTAGCATTTCTCGTTGTTGTTTTAGTGATAAGTCTTTAATAACATTTTTTAATGCAGGATATGCTGTCTCTTTAACACCAGTTAATGTTTCTATTTGGTGGGTAATTGCACCTTCAATAGCAGCTTTTTGTACTGACTCCATAGTTTTATCATTAACCCAATCCTGAGATGTAATACCAAATTTGGTATTTAAAATTCGTTTAAAATCAGCTAAGGAGGTCGCATTACTAAGTTCTACTAATTCATTTAATTTATTTGCCGGGCGCTTTCTTACTAAAATTTCCGTAAGTTTAGTACTTAAATCTTTTTTTTCTATGTCAGAGAGAGTTTCCAAAGCATATGCTGTATTTCCATAGTCTTCGTTTTCTGCAGCTAAATTAATATGTGAAATTAACGTATCATAGTCAGTTTCATTATCTTCATCACTAAAATCTAATTCATTCTCAGCTGCTTTAGTTATATGGGCAACATAAGCCTGTGCTAATAATTGTCTACTAATTCCTTTAGGATTTCCTAGATCATCTGCAGTAAAAACATCATCTAGGGCTGTTGAGTCCTCAGTTAAACTTAATAGGCCCAGCATCTCTTTTTTAATATTTTCGCTGCTATTTTCATCAGTAATTTGCTTTATTCTATTTATTCCTATTGCAGGATCAGCCAATTTTAATTGCAGAAACTTAATAAGCGCTTGTTCTTTGGCTCGCGTTCTATTCTCGGCTTTAGAAAAGTGCTGAGTTAAAATATCGCTAGCTGCATTAGTATTAATGGATGAACTTGTAAAAGGGAAAGTAACAAGGTGATTTGGCTGATTGAAATTATTATTATCAGTTAATATAGATTTTAACCTAGTAAGCTCAGTAGGACTATTTTTAGTTGCTACTATGGATAAACGTACATGTGCAGCCGCGACAACGGCTCCAAGTGTAGCCATAGTTACATTACCAAGCGCTTCACGGGCGGCAATGTTTGCTGGCCCGGTAAATCCTAAATTAGTATGATTTTCTAAAATATTTGGTAAAGCGTCCCCTTTTCTCATATCAGCTAAGGATTTTAAAGCTGCTTCATCGGTTATATTATTAATATTGCGAATTAATAACTCTGCTGCGGCTAGTTCCCGATACTCTTTAATATTTTTTGCTGAATTCAGCAAATCATCTAAGTAATCACTGTGAGATGTACCTTTTAGCAAAGGTTTAAGGTCATCTTTAGTTTTTGCATTAGCAATTTTTAGTAATAAATCATTTTGAGGTATAGAAGGTATATAATGATTTATTAAATATTGATTACCAAGGGCTGCTCTA
Source organism: Legionella sp. D16C41 (assembly GCF_048541585.1). Taxonomy (NCBI): domain Bacteria; kingdom Pseudomonadati; phylum Pseudomonadota; class Gammaproteobacteria; order Legionellales; family Legionellaceae; genus Legionella; species Legionella sp. D16C41. Next base: position 2,675,402 of record NZ_CP183303.1, read on the forward strand.
GCTTCTTTAAATTTGTTTATAGCTATGCTTTGATACTCTAGGGGGAGATCATTAATAAAGGCATTGTCAGCCTTTTGTAAGGTAGCATAGGTAGTATTAGCATTCCTTGAAAAATTAGTTTCATAAATTTGCTTTATATTAGCATTAAAAGCTTTTAAAGCCACATCACTTTTAATCCGTGCTCCGACTCCGTTATTTACCACCATTTTATTTAAAACTGCATCCGACAAAGAGGTAGTACTAGGAACTAAAGCACGAATAGCGGCTTGAAATTGTCCATTATTAGGAGTATTTATATGAGTTAATAATGTATGTAATTTTCCAACTAGATCGGCTCTTGTGGTAGCGTCTAAACTTGGATTTGAAAGCGGTTGCAATGCTTGGTTAATTTTAAGACTAAGCAGTTGATATTGAGCTTCAAGTTGAATTTCATCTGCTGCAGTATTGTTAACATATGTTTGGTCAGCTGTATTTCTACCTACTAGACTAATTAAATACGCACCAAACACAAGACTCGCATTACCTCCCTGAGAAATTTTTTGCCTTACATTGTCTGGAGTATTTACCTCAATTATTTCCTTAAGGAGAACTTCATGGCTAGACTGATGAGCATCCATTCGTAAAGCAATTATGGCCCGCTTTTCTCCCACTAATTTAATTATTGTAGCAAGGTCAGTGTTATTAACTGTTAGAGGAGCAGTGACACCTAATATTCTCTCCCAGAATGCTTTGTGCTCATCAATAGCCTGTGCCAATTTTGTCTGATCTAGTGGATGACCTTTAGCTAGAATAGCATCTAAAGGTGCGGCTTTATCAGTTAAATCCTTCAAAAAGTCTTCATGTCGAAGTTTATTTAAAAGAGCTGCATTTATTTCAGGCATAGACCATACTCCACAAACTATATTCTATATATTTTAAACCTTATTTCTTAAGCTTTTCTTAACATAAGGCGTCTTACGTTTAATTTAAAAGTTTTGTATTAGACAAAAAACTCAAATAAATCCTTTGTCTGAAACAAAATTCTATCTCTTTCCCATTTACAATGGTTTGCCTATGGAAGCAAAGCACATCCGGACTGGACCCTGCGAACAAGTCGCAGGACGTTGGTTTTTTTGTATTGAGCAATTGGCTCAGGCATCCTGCTTTTATTAATTTTTGCTGTATTTTTGAGAATAAAGCACTTAATTATCTTTAATAATTGTTTAATTTGTTTACTATAAACTCATCAAATCATTATTAATTTGCTCTTTTAACTATAGCTTAAAATGATTAATTTGTAGGCAATTTTAAGTAAGAATTTTAATAAAATCCCACGGTCAGAGTAATTAATAAGAAAAGCCAGATAGCTGCAGTGATAATCCATTGATTGGATTTATAATAAACGGGATACTTTTTTTTGCGCCAATAAATTATTGCCAACGGAATTAAGGTTAAGCTATAGATTAAAATAAAAGTAGCTAGGCTTTCTCTGCCAATGGGAAAAGGAATGATGCTTACAATTCCAAAAACCGCCATATGAAAACCAATTTTTACGTATAATAAAGTCCATAAAATCCAGGGTTCATAGCTTGCCACAATCCATGATACCAACGTTAACGGTAAAAAGAGCGCTACCCCGCGGATAGCCATGATCTTTTTAATCATGCGGCCGAACTCAGCTGAAAAGAAGACAAAAATTGCCGCTAAAACAATAATACCGACTATGGCTAACATAAAACTATTCTTTCCCTTCTAATTCTTCCCAACGCTCGTATAAAGCTTTTAATAAGGTTTCATCTTCTTTTAATTGCTGACTGTATTCCGTTATGGCTTCGGAGTCTTTTTGATAAAAATCTGGTGAGGCCATTTGTGTTTGTAAGGTTGCAATCTTTTCTTCTAACTGTTCAATTTTCTGTGGTAATTGAGTTAACTCGCGTTGTTCATTAAAACTTAGCTTTTTTATTTTAGGCGCTGTATCTTTTAGTGGTACTTTAGGAGCTTGAGGTTGTATGCGTTGCTGTTTTTTTTGCTGAATACGGTAATCTTCATAACTGCCCACATATTCATTAAATTGGCACTCCCCTTCATAGACTAACACGCTAGTCACTACTTGATTAATAAACTCGCGATCATGGCTAATTAGGATGAGTGTGCCTGTATAGTCAATCAGCATTTGCTCTAATAATTCTAGGGTTTCAATATCTAAATCATTGGTTGGTTCATCTAAAACTAAAAGATTAACGGGCTTTGCAAAAAGTTTAGCCAAAAGCAATCGATTGCGCTCACCGCCTGAGAGAGTATGCACCGCCTGATTAAAACGTTCTGATGGAAATAAAAATTCACGCAGGTAAGTTGCCACATGCTTTTGTTTGCCATTGATGGTGACATAATCTGAGCCATCACTAACATTGGCCATCACTGTTAGATTTTCATCTAATTGTTGCCGTAATTGATCAAAATAGGCCACTTCTAAGTTTACACCACGCCGAATTTTACCAGTTTGTGGGGTTAGTTCACCCAGTAATAGACGAACAAGGGTCGTTTTACCACAGCCATTAGGACCAAGAATTCCTAATTTATCGCCTCGTGTGAGTAAAAGAGAAAAATTGCGTACCAATTCTTTATTATCAATAGCATAATTGACATTTTCTGCTTCAATAACGACATTACCTGAGCGAGATACTTCTAAGTTTAATCCTTTGACTTTACCTAGTTGCTCACGGCGAGCTTTATACTCTTCACGCATCGCTTTTAACGCGCGTACCCGACCTTCATTACGCGTACGCCTAGCTTTAATGCCGGTTCTAATCCAAGCTTCTTCCTCTTCCAAGCGTTTATCAAATAATTCATTGTGTCGTTCTTCGGTAACACGCATGGCTTCACGCCGGTTTAAATAGGTTTCATAATCACAATGGTGGGTATAGAGCTTACCTCTATCAATTTCCACAATTTGATTAGCCACTTGGTTTAAGAATTCTCTATCGTGGGTAACGACTAAAAGACTGCCAGTGTAGGTTTTTAAATAAGATTCTAACCATTCAATAGAATTAATATCTAAGTGGTTAGTAGGTTCATCTAGAAGCAACAAATCAGGAGCTGCAATTAAAGCTGCAGCAAGTAGCGCTCGGCGTTTCATACCGCCTGATAACTCACGCATGCAAGCATTAGGATTTACACCTAAACGGGTGGCCATCATATCGACCCGCGGTAAAATATCCCAGGCTTGTAAGCGGTCCATTTCTACTTGGCATGCAGCTAATTTAGCTGCCTCATTACTAGCAGATAAATATCTAAAATCATTAAGTACTTCACCAATAGCGCCTAGACTTTTCACCAGAAAATGATAAACAGTTTCGTCATCGGTATGCGGTACTTCTTGAGTTAAGCCAGCCACCCGCATGCCACTTAAACGATGAATCTGACCGGCGTCAGGCACTAAATCGCCTTGAAGTAATTTAAGTAGCGATGATTTACCAGCACCATTGCGACCAACTAAGGCAATACGCTCTTTAGGCTGAATTTGCCAATTCACTGCATCTAATAATGTATTACCAGCTACCTTTAAGGTAACTTGATTTAAAGTGATAAGACTCATAATACTAAAGCCTGTTTGTTTTTAATTTTTAAACCTATTTAATATGCTGGGTAAAATAGCATAATTAAGGCGCGTACATAACCTGCCTTGATTGATTGTTTTAATAGACTTCTTTCAAAACTGTTAGTAACGAGATAAAATCAAATGAAAAAAGCACTGAGAAAGCTTCGAAAGAAGTCTATTGTATTATTGCTTCTTAATGCTTATTTATTAATATTGGCTTCAGGAAAGTGTTGAATACAAAACTATTAATTTTTATTTTCTTGGGTCGAGGTCTAATGGCACTGCTTTAAGTCTTTTTGATTTACTCTACGTCGCTGGGCTTGTTCGAGGGATGCAGGAATCTCGGCCGAGGATTAGAGCTCTGGATCCCGTGGACAAGCCCGGGACGTAGGCTAGAGTCTTAAAGCAGCACCATTAGATCTTGGCCGACCTATATTAATTTTACTATGTCATTTTTTAATTGTCAGCTGATTATCTTGCTGAGCTATATTAAATTGCGATAATACATTCATTCCTAACAAGACCAAACTATCATCATTGCTGGGCATAATGACAGCTTTAACGTTATAGAGCTTAAAATTAGCAAAGGTGATTTTCTCAATGCGGGTTAATAAGCCAGATACATTACCATTTGCAGTCTGTAATAATATAGGGTAATGACCAGTTAGCTTTAAGCGATCGGCAATTGATTTTGGTATAGCAACTAACGTTGCGCCTGTATCAATAATAAAATCGACTTTAAAGTCATTAATAGTACCCGCTACCTGGTAATGGCCATTACTATTGCGGTTAATAGTTAACGTACCACCCCGAATTTGATAGTCACTATTTTTAGAGGAAGAAGAATAATAAAAAAAGGTAAATAATAAAAAAAATAAAAATAGCCACATTATAATAAACATAATACGCCCGCTATAGGCATACTGATTATTATCCATAGGTATTATCCTTATGTACTGGATCGTTTAATAGTATCAATTTAAGAATTCTGTCATTTCCGCACAGGCGGGAATCTACCCTACTACTGGCACTGTTTAAGGAGCCTGTCATTTCCGCGCAGGCGGAAATCCATCTCGATACTGGCACTGTACTTACATGAAAATAGATTCCCGCCTACGCGGGAATGACAATGTTGTTCACTGTACCTACATAGAAAGAAATTCTTACCTTCGTAGGAAGGACAATGTTGTTCACTGTACTTACATGAAAATAAATTCCCAGCTGTGTAGGAATAACAGCATTGATAGTGTCAACTAAAAATTCTGTTATTCCCGCGTAGGCGGAAATCTACCCTACTACTGGCACTGTTTAAGGAGCCTGTCATTTCCGCGCAGGCGGAAATCCATCTCGATACTGGCACTGTACTTACATGAAAATAGATTCCCGCCTACGCGGGAATGACAATGTTCACTGTACTACATAGAAATAAATTCCCACCTTCGCAGGAATGACAATGTTGTTCACTGTACCTACATAGAAAGAAATTCTCACCTTCGTAGGAATGACAATGTTGTTCACTGTACCTACATAAAAATAAATGCCCTAAAGCGTGGGAATGACAACGCTATTAACTGTATCTACATGAAAATAAATTTCCATCTGTGTGGGAATAACAGCGTTGTTGATTGTGTCAATTTAAAAACCTCTGTCATTTCCGCGCAGGCGGAAATCCATCTTGGTACTGGCACTGTACTTACATGAAAATAGATTCCCGCCTACGCGGGAATGACAATGTTGTTCACTGTACCTACATAGAAATAGATTCCCGCCTACGCGCAATGACAACACTATTAACTGTACCTACATCGAAATAGCTTCCCGCTTGTGCTGGAATGATAACACTATTGACTATGCCCACATAAAGATAAATTCTAGCTCTACGGGAATGATAACTGGATTAAATCCTATTTTCGGTGCTCTAAAACCATAATGCCATCGACTTCAACTTGGGAACCCTTAGGCAGAGCGGCAACACCGATGGCAGCCCGAGCAGGAAATGGTTTACTGAAATATTGCATCATGGCTTCATTAATTAATGCAAAATGGCTTAAATCAGTCAAGTAAACGGTTAGTTTGACTAAATCAGCTAAACTACCTCCAGCTGCCTGACAAACAGCAGATAAATTATCAAAGACTTGTTTAATCTGTGCTTGAATATCATCACTGCATAATTCCATGGTTTCCGGGTTAAGGGGAATCTGACCGGATAAGTAAACCACATTGCCACATTGAACTGCTTGACTATAGGTGCCAATAGCAGCAGGTGCTGATGATGCATGAATAGGTTGCATAATATTATTCTCCCTGCCTTTTTCTATAAAGACGTAAAACTACTTTGTTAGCACGTAAGCGACGCATAACCCGCGCTAAATGATTCCTATTACGAACACTAATAGAAAAGGTTACCGCATTATGTCGCCCATCACGTGGATCAACATTAATATTGCCGATATTTGATTCAGCTTCAGAAATCGCTGTCGCTAGTGCTGCTAGTACACCACGTTGGTTAGCCACATCAACAGTAATATCTACCCAAAATTCGCCTTCTACTTGTTCATCCCAGCGAAGAGCAATGAATTGATCGGGGCTGCGAACATGCTTTATTTGGGCACAATCACTGGCATGAACTAAAATACCACGTCCCTGCTGGAAGCGACCAACAATTTTATCACCTGGAATAGGTTGACAACAATCGGCGAAATTAACCACCATACCTTCTGTGCCTTTAATCACTAATGGTCCACTTCGACTACTTTTATCCAAGTTTTCTGGGTTTTCTTGGCTAACTACTAACCGCTTAGCGATAACCATAGGCATTTGGTTACCTACGCCAATGGCATAAAGCAACTCATCAGCTGACTTATAATTTAAATCATGTAATAGCGCCTGTAAGGTTTCTGGTGGCACTTTAGCATAATCGCTAGCAAGGCTTGTTAAGGCTTGCTCTAATAGGCGCTTACCTAAACTAATAGATTCGGCATGTTGCTGACTTTTTAAGAAATGGCGGATGTTACTGCGCGCTTTACCGGTAACCACGAAATTAAGCCAAGCTGGATTTGGACGAGCGCCCGGAGCTGTTATAATTTCTACAGTCTGACCATTAGTTAATGGAATACTAAGTGGTACAAGGCGGCGGTTAACTTTCGCCGCTACACAGCTATTTCCGACATCAGAATGTACAGTATAAGCAAAGTCGACGGGTGTTGCTCCCTTTGGCAGCTCCATAATATGCCCTTTAGGGGTAAAAACATAAACTTCATCAGGAAATAAATCAATTTTTACGTTTTCAATAAATTCTAAAGAACTACCGGTGCTACGCTGCATTTCAAGTAATCCTTGTACCCATTCACGAGCACGCAACTGTGCCTCGTTCACTTCTAAGCCAGACGATTTATAAATCCAATGAGCAGCTACCCCATTATCAGCTACTTTATCCATTTCACGTGTACGAATTTGTACCTCTAAGGGGACACCATAAGGCCCAAATAAAGTTGTATGCAGTGATTGATAGCCGTTAGCCTTAGGAATACCTATATAATCTTTAAACCGTTGTGGAACTGGTTTATAAGTACGATGCAGCGCACCTAAAACGCGATAACAAGAATCTATATCTTCGGTAATGACACGAAAAGCAAAGACATCTGTGATTTCGGTAAAAGATGCTTTCTTTTGTTTCATTTTCCGATAGATACTATATAAATGCTTTTGGCGACCAAACACATGCTCATAAGGAATATTGAGCTGTTGTAAGGCATTTTCTAAATCATGTTCAATTTTTTGCGTTAATTCACGGCGATTACCGCGTGATTTTTCAACAGCGGCTCGAATTGCCCTATAGCGCATAGGATAAAGCGCTTTAAAGCCTAGATCCTCAAGGCCGGTATAAATAGCATGCATACCGAGTCGATTTGCAATTGGTGCATAAATTTCTAATGTTTCAATAGAAATTCGACGTCTTTTAGCAGCAGGCATAGCACCTAGAGTATGCATATTATGGAAACGGTCAGCTAATTTTACAATAATGACACGAATATCTTTCACCATGGCTAAAACCATTTTGCGAAAGTTCTCAGCTTGTGCTTCTGCGCGTGATTCGAATTTAATTTTAGTTAGTTTAGTTACTCCATCAACCAAAGCGGTAACATCTTCACCAAACTGTTGGGTTAAATCTTCTTTACTAATAGAGGTATCTTCAACCACATCATGCAGTAGAGTCGCCATAATGGTTTGATAGTCAAGGCGCATTTTAGCTAAAATGAGGGCCGCTGCAACCGGATGAGTGATATAATCTTCACCTGATCGACGCATTTGTCCGTGATGAGCATTTTCAGCAACTAAATATGCTTGATAGCATTTTTCAACTTGAGACTGTTCAAGATAACTTGTAAGCTCTTTGTGTAGATCATCAAAATGGCTCATGCAATACACCCTCTGCCTTGCTCATTAAGCATTTAGGAGTTCCTTTTTTCAGATAAATACCCATAACCAACTCATATTAAACCTCTTTGTGCCAGCTATTTAAATTAATAGCTTTAATTGTGGCGAAGGCATGCATATGTAAGCCATTATTAATATAGATTTCGGCAATAGAACTTCTTTAGAGACCCTACTGCAGTGGCCCATTGTCAAGTTGTTGCAGTGCTTAAATCCTCATGAATTAGATAAGTATTCAGTTCTGCGCACTGGTAAAACCTTGCCACTTAGCTCCCGGCAGAGAGTTTAGAAAGAAGTCTAATCTTTACAGAATTTATTCTAGCCGTACTTAATTTCTCTTAATGTTATAAAACTAATGAATAAAAGTTTAAAATTGCGCATACAGGTAACACTTCAATCACTTTAGTTTCATTTTAAATAGTATGCCTTATTTAATAAGTATAATATCTTCATTTTCGCAGCTTAGCCGCAAGCTCCAGCAAAGCTACTAACGCTATTGAATGCTGTAGCTAAACTAGAGAATGTAAAAGGCATTGATTTTCTATATATAAATTCTGGTAATCGCTTTAAGGTTATTTTGCTTTAATTAATCTTTATCTAAAATATCTGCTTTAATTAATCCTTCGGCAATTTCACGCAAAGCAACTACCGTAGGCTTATCGTTTTCCCATTCAACTAGTGGCTGCTCACCGCGCACTGCAATTTCACGAGCGCGTTTGGTAGCGACCATCACTAATTCAAAACGATTATTAACATGTTCTAAACAATCTTCTACAGTTACACGTGCCATAAATTATGCCTCCATTATTTTTTATAGGCTATTTTAAAAGAAAACGCCTAATTAACAGTAGCTTGGAAAATTTTTTCCAAACTACTTTAGAATACTTACTAAATTAATTACAGTTAGACATTATATTCTACAATAAAAACTACGAATTTTAAGCCAAATCCGAGTTATTTTTAAAGTCTAGGTATAAAAATCTTTAACTCCTATCTTTAGTAACTCATAGTTCGAGCCCAACGAGCTACTAAATTACTGGATCCCGCGAACAAGTCGCGAGACGTAGAGTAGTAGCTAAGTCACAAGCTCTAAGGTGACAAGGTGACCAAGCATCAAAACCTAAAATAGCCAAGCACTAAGACCTAAAATAGCTAAGCCATAAGATCTAAAGTAGCCAAATTGCAGATCTTAAATGGCTAAGCTGCAAGACCTAAAGTAGCAAGTCATAAGTCCTAGAGCTGCAAATTACGGAACACATTTCATCTACATACCCTACGTTACGCGGTTTATCCGCGGAATCCAACAAGTAGCCTGGGTGAAACGACGTGAAACCCGGGTTTCGGCCCGCAGGCCTACACCCAGGCTGCAGCTGCTGAAGTTATACTCTATAACTATTTTACTGCTCTAATGTGAACATTGATAGCAATGTTTTAATTTTTTCTGCTTGTCTGGCAAAACTTGCTCGATTCGCTAGGACAATTGCTTGTAACTGTAATGCAGCTTGTTCAAAATCATCGTTAACAATAAGATAATCAAATTCTTTATAATGGCTCATTTCTTCTTTAGCTTGTTGCATCCTTGAACAAATAACATCACTTTCATCCTGACGTCTGGCCTGTAGACGCTGCTCTAAAACCTCCAGAGACGGGGGTATAATAAATATACCAATTGCTGCTGGAAAAATTTTCTTAATTTGTTGGGCGCCTTGCCAATCAATATCAAGTACTACATCAATGCCTTGCTTAAGCCTCGTCATAATCTCGACAACTGAAGTTCCATAATAATGATTAAAGACACAAGCATGTTCAATAAAAGCATTTTTATTGATCATATCAAGAAACTGGCTCTCAGAGACAAAAAAGTAATCAACCCCTTCCCGCTCGCTTGGCCTGGATTTACGCGTAGTATGGGAAATAGATACCTCAATATTAGGCAGATGGGTAATTAGATTTTTAACCAAAGTTGTCTTACCACCACCAGAGGGCGCTGCCACAATAAATACATTGCCGGTAAAGGAATCAACCATGTTTTACTCGATATTTTGAATTTGTTCACGCATTTGTTCAATCAATACCTTCATTTCTACCGCACTTTTAGTTAAATCAATATTGTCTGATTTTGCACTTAAGGTATTGGCTTCCCGATTTAATTCCTGCATTAAAAAATCTAGCCGTCGACCTGCTGCATCATCTTTATTTAAAACTTTATTTACCTCTTGGCAATGCAGTTTAAGCCTATCTAGCTCTTCACTAACATCTAGTTTAGTTAAAATAATAGCGAGTTCCTGTTCAATACGCGAATTGTCAACTTCTAATTGCAATGACTTAAGTCTTGTTAAAAGTTTATCTCGGGTTTGCGGTATATTTTCTTTAATAACTATTGTAGCTTTATTAAGTTCTTCTTGTAGCCTTTGTAGGCGATCTTGTATATGTTGCTTAAGAGCTGTGCCTTCAGTAGCCCTTTGTTGCTGTAATATTGTTAAGCTATCACAAAATAATTGTGTTACTGATTGTTTAAATGGCTCAACATCAAGCTCTGCAGTCTGAATAATCCCAGGCCAAGCTAGTAAGGTTGAAAGGGTAAGGTCATTAGGTAGAAGTTTTGATGCAGCTAATGATTGTGTAATATTAACTAATTTATCTAATAAGTTTTCATTAACCATTAACCCAGGCTCAGTAAGATTTTGCTTAATAATTTTTAACTGACATTCCAATTTACCGCGACTTACATAATCACGAATGATTGTCCTTAATTCAGTTTCTAAAAAACGCCAAGCTTCAGGAAGGCGAAAAGAAACATCAAGGTAACGATGGTTGACAGATTTTATTTCCCAACAAAATCCTATCTCATCAAACTGGGATTGTGCCCTAGCAAAGGCAGTCATACTGTACGTCATAAGTGATAGTATATTGTGCAAAAGTTGGGTGACTATAACTGAAATTTATGCAAATGCAAGTCAAAGCCTAATTTTTACACGTCTGCAGTTAAATTATAAAACAAAGAAAAGCAAGTATTGTAATAAACTTGTAACGGTAATTTAAAGCGAGACTAGACACGTTATACATGATGCATGTTTGAAATTTAGACGTTATACTTCCTCCTCTTGTTTAAGTGAGGAATAACTATGCGTCCCAGCAATCGTGAACCAAATCAACTCCGTCCAATCAAGTTAACTCGTCAATATACTAATCATGCGGAAGGATCAGTCTTAGTAGAATTTGGACAGACACGCGTTTTATGTAATGCCTCAGTTATTGAAGGTGTACCTCGTTTTTTAAAAGGGAAAAATCAAGGTTGGATTACTGCTGAATATGGTATGTTACCACGTGCAACGCATAGCCGCTGTGATCGTGAGGCGAGCAAGGGTAAACAAGGCGGGAGAACCTTAGAAATTCAACGTTTAATTGGTCGTTCATTACGAGCTTGTATTGACTTAAAAACAATTGGTGAAAATACTATTATGATTGATTGTGATGTTATTCAAGCAGATGGCGGGACTCGTACAGCCGCAATTACTGGTGCTTGTGTGGCCATGAAAGACGCACTTAATTGGATGGCAAGTCGAGAGAAACTCCGCAAATTACCTAGTTTTAACTATATTGCTGCTATTTCAGTGGGCATTTATCGGGGACAAGCTGTTTTAGATTTAGATTATGCTGAAGATGTACTGGCTGAAACTGATATGAATATTGTTATGAATGAAGCTGGTGAATTTATTGAAGTTCAAGGTACTGCCGAAGATAAAAGCTTTAGCCGCGCCCAATTAAATAGTTTATTAGATTTAGCTGAGGCGGGTATTCAAGAGCTTATTGCGATACAAAAAGCATCATAGCTTAAAAATTATTGTTGGGCCTAGGCCCAACCTACCATTATAAGTAGAAGCTGGAATTTATTTATGTCAGGGATATATCGTCAATGGATAAGAGAAATTATAACTACCTTCCCACAGATTGATGGCAGCAATCCCTTATTTGAGTTCTGTCTTGAACTAATTGATGATTCACATAGGTCCCCTATCACTTTAGAGTGGTTTGCAAATCACCTTACGACAATGGTTTTGGAGCAAAAAGCGCTTCCTAATAACGATTATAGGAGGCAACTCTTCTTAGAAAACACCCTAAATTGGCTTAAAGATAATAATAACCAAGTAGCCATTCCTCCTGCCCTATTTAACCTACTGCTTAACGACAATTACTTAGAGCCAGTCGTTGAAAGAGAACATTTTGCTATTGAGCTCAAACGTCTAAAAGAAGCCACTACGGAGCTTGTGTCTAAACAGCATCTAATTTTATTTAGTAATCTAGATGCCTATCAAGCAGCACAGTCTCTTAAAAAGATAGTAGATACTTATCTGCCTAGTCGAAAAAAAAATGTCACAGAAAATAAGATTAACGAATATAAAAATAGCTACCTACCTTTTTTCCAAAAGAGTTATCAGCAAAAAGAGCAAGCTTTCAATGCGCTAACTGAGGCTTTAAATGGAATACCAGTTGATTTATTAAGTCACTTAGAGACATTGCGTGAGGACAACTTAGGTAAGGCGCTTAGAGCGTTTATTAAAAATGGCCAAGCAAATGTCATAGTTGGCAAAGACGTTCACACAGTTACAGAGTTTATTAATGAGCTGCATAAACAAGTAAATCCTAGTGTTATACTTCAAGTATCTAATAAATGATAAGTATTCTACAGTAAAATTCAGCACCATAGTATAAAAAATTTTAACCAATTGTTTTAATGTTGACCAAAACTTAAGAAAAGTGTATTATATATAAATACATTTCTTTATATCTTTTAAATTAAATGACTCTTAACTTGATTTCAGCACCCTACTATAGTCCTCGACCCTATTGTCGGCGTGATTATGAGCGATATAAGCAAGCTCTAAGCGCAGCTCAGAAATTAGATCACGGTGCTGAAATACAAAAAGACATTATTAAAAGTGTTAATCCTTATGTTGAATTTGTTTTATGCCATCCAGCTATCAAAAAATTAGCAGAACAACTTAACTTTAATATTGAAGTAAGAAATAAGGCTAAAGTAAAAGAAACAATGGACCTAAAAACAAAAACGCTAGACCCAAAAAAGCTAAAAGATAGTGAAAGAGTATATCAAAGGGACGTTAACTGGATACAATTACCTGAAAGTATTAAAACAGAAGTAAAAACCTTTTATGAGCGTTTAAATAAGTGGGTAAACGCAGAAAATCCTGACTTAACTAATCTTGAAATTAGCTTATGGGATTTAATAAATAAAATTTTCTTTATACGACCTGAAGAGGTAGGTATAGGAAAAACGAAAGACTCGGTTATAAAAACGGAAGAAGAGGTAGGTATAGGAAAAACGAAAGACTCGGTTATAAAAACGGAAAAGGAAAAAACGGCAAAAAATGATTTAATCGACACACTTTCACAAATACACAGTGATTATTTTGCAATAAATAACGTCCATAGTAATCCTATACAAGCACTTGAGTTGAGCTTAAAAACAACTCCTAATCAAACAAACCAGGCATTGACAAAGTTAGATCAGCTTACGCCATTGGAGAAGATAAAAAGCAATTTATTCGAGGCTTTTGAGGAGGCTATAACTAAAATAGTTAAAGAATTAGAGGCAGATGGAGTAAAGATAGCAGAATATAAACAAGTACTAGACAGTTTAGATCCTAAAAAAAACCAACCTGATATAGAGCAAATTAATATATTAAAAAATTTTTTGTGGCAAATTCAGAATGAGCAAATGAAATACGCTTCATCCAACAAGCGCGCTATATATAGAAAATTAGGACAATTAGAACAGATTATAGAAGCTCATCGTGATAATTTAAACCAGGTAAAAGAAATCGAATTTACCCCAACTAAAATTGAACAATTTAATCGCAAAATATTTGCTCAATTGGATAAGCCGGTTAACTCTCTTTCCGAAAAGTTAACAACTTATCTTGACAATAGGGCAAAGGATCAGAGGAATAATAAGGTTAGGCAATATCAACATGGTCATTTTGGCTGTTTTCAGTTGGTCTTTTTTCAAAAAAGTTACGATCAAAAAGAGAAGGCTGTTAAGGCTTTGCAGTCAGCTTTAAGGAATGAAAAAGTTGATCTTTTAGAGCACCTACCTACTCTACGTAATGGTACGCTAGGTACAGAACTGAGAAAATTTATAAAAGCAGGATATGCAGACACGATTGTTGATAAAGAAGTACGAACCGTTAGCGATTTTATAAAAGCGTTAGATGCACAGGTAAATTCTCAATTAACGCCTCTATCGCCTAATTAATACTATTTATTTCAATATTTATTTCTTTTAATCAAACACTGCCTTATTAACAGCTATCTCTTGCGCGGCACTCTTGGCAATGATTTTATTCTGCACTAATTGTGTTAAATGTTGGTCAAGCGTCTGCATGCCTTGTGATTGACCTGTTTGAATGGTTGAATACATTTGCGCAACCTTATCTTCGCGAATTAAATTGCGAATGGCAGCATTACAAATCATAATTTCTAATGCAGCAACTCGCCCACCACCATATTTTTTAAGTAAAACTTGTGAAACGACAGCTTGTAGGGACTCAGAAAGCATAGTACGCACCATGGCTTTCTCGTCGCCTGGAAAGACATCAATAATACGATTAATTGTTTTAGTAGCAGAATTTGTATGTAAGGTACCAAATACTAAGTGGCCTGTTTCTGCGGCAGTTAGGGCAAGACGAATGGTTTCTAAATCACGTAATTCGCCAACTAAAATTACATCTGGATCTTCGCGTAGGGCCGAGCGAAGTGCTGCGTTAAAACTTTCCGTATCTCGATGTACTTCTCTTTGATTAAGCAAACATTTTTTACTTTCATGTAAAAACTCGACTGGATCTTCAATAGTTAAGATATGTTCATAGCGAGTGGAATTAATATAATCAATTAACGCCGCAAGGGTTGTACTTTTTCCGGAGCCTGTGGGGCCTGTAATTAATACTAACCCATGGGGGTAAGAAGCAATCGTTTGGAAAATAGGAGGTAAACCTAACTCCTCAATACCCAATATATGGCTGGGAATAGTTCTAAACACAGCACCAGCACCGCGAACTTGATTAAATATATTGACACGAAAGCGAGCAAGATTCGGTATCTCAAATGAAAAGTCTGTTTCTAAGTGCTGTTCAAAATCCTTACGCTGTTTATCATTCATAATATCATATACGACGTCAATAACTTCTCTATGCTCTAAGGGTGGAATATTAATCCGTCGTAAGTCACCATCGACACGAATTAAGGGAGGAAGGCCTGCCGATAAATGTAGATCTGATGATTTGTTTTTCACTGAAAAAGCCAACAATTCAGTAATATTCATAGAAAATCCATTTCAAATTGGCAAGTTTATAAGTTAGTATAGGATTATTCATCTTCTTTTGAAATAATCAATAATTATATCCGGAAAAAAGTCTTCAAAATGACAATGTACTTCATGTACACTGCGCTTTTTTAGCTTAAAAGTAATCTGCTATAATATTCTTCGCTAAATTTTAGAAGGTATGAGTGAAAAAAGGCACAGGCGTGTTTATACATAACGAAAGCCTAAGTGAGCTTGTTTTACCATATAAAGCTTAGTAGAGACGCTATAATTATCGAAGTAAACTAATGGCTATTATCGCAGATAACATACATTGTATTAAACAATTAGTTCAAACAACATTGCAAACTATGCATAAGCCTTTAAATAGTGTTGCAATACTTGGCGTTAGTAAGGGTCAGCCCGCTTTGGCTATTAGAGAAGCTTATATGGCAGGCCTTTATGATTTTGCTGAAAACTATTGGCAAGAAGCGCATGCTAAACTATTGCAATTGCAAGACCTGTCGATTACCTGGCACTTTATTGGAGCTTTACAAAGTAACAAGGCTAAAGAAATTGCTCACCATTTTAATTGGGTACATAGTGTTGATCGCAAAAAAATAGCCTACCTTCTATCTTTGCATCGCTTAAATCACCTACCACCTTTAAATATATGTATTCAAGTTAACTTAGACCATGAAGAAACTAAAGCAGGCTTGTTACCGCATGAATTACCCGCATTAATAAATTACATTAAACAATTACCACAATTACGTTTACGAGGGCTTATGGCAATTCCTAAGCCCCGCTTAACTGAAGAAGAACAATTTAAGAGCTTAGAGCGGCTAACTATTCTACTTAAACAAACAAACCAGCAATTAAACTTAACTATGGATACGTTGTCTATGGGTATGAGTGATGATTTAACAGCAGCCATTCGGGCAGGTAGTACCTGTGTTCGCATTGGTAGAGCTATTTTTGGTCAACGCAATGGATAGAAGATGAAAATTTGTATTATCGGTTATGGTAGTTTAGGAAAAGCATTGTTTGCCGGCTTAAACCAAGACAAAAATTTAGAGTTTTTTGTTAGCTCGCCTTCTTTACCAGTAGAAACTAATGTTAACGGTATTACCACTCATTATGATAATACAGCTTTTATCGCTATAGCGGATATGGTTATTCTTGCTGTTAAACCGTTCCAAATTAAAGCGGTATTAAGTGAAATTGGCTCTCTTTTACCCGTAAATTGCCTACTTATCTCGCTTGCTGCTGGTATAAGTTTAAGTAAGCTAGCTTCATTTTGTCGATCTAAACAAGCTATTGTGCGTTGTATGCCCAATACACCTATTGCAATCGGTAAAGGGGCAACCGCTTTTATTGCCAATAATTACGTAAGTAGCGAGCAGCAAAAACAGGTTGAAAAGTTATTTAAACCGTTAAGTCTAACTACTTGGCTGCATCATGAAAAAGATATCAATGCTATTACAGCATTATCTGGTAGTGGCCCTGCTTATGTGTTTCTTTTTTTAGAAGCTTTAATTAATGCTGGTGAAAAACTTGGTTTATCCAAAACAGTAGCCCAATCATTTGCTAACCAGACTATAAAAGGAGCATTAAGTTTAGTAGAAAATAGTACGCTATCCCTACCAAATTTGCGCCAGCAAGTCACTTCTAAAGGCGGCACTACTGCTGCAGCACTTGCAGTGTTTGAGCAAAATGATTTTTCAGAAGTCATTTTTCAAGCTCTAAAAGCCGCTTATAATAGAGCTGAAGAAATCGAAAAAGACAACGAACTTTAATTTAAATTTGCAATATTAGCTTGAAAATTTTTAATAAAAACTTCTTTCAAAACTATTATTGCTGAGTTACGGTCAATTAAAAAAACGCTGTGTCTATAAAATACAGGAGTATTTTGCAGCAATTTGAAAGAAATCTAATAAAATTAGGTAGTTTAAGTCCTAAACATGAATAAGAGAGAACGTTATGGCTGGATTAATTGCAGTAAGTTATTTTTTAATTAGTGTATTTTTCAATTTAATTATTTTTATTTTTTGGTTGCGAATTTTCTTACGTTACTATGGAGTTAGCCCACTACATCCTATGGGTCAAGCTATTTATCGCTTAACTGATCAATTTATTCTTCCTATAGAATCGAGAGTTTTTCGTGGTAAACGCTATCCACAACGATTTGATAGTATTAGTTTTATTTATATTGTCGTACTTGAAATAGTAAAATTTCTCTTATTAGGCTTAATTGCTTACCGCATGGTATTACCGGTTACTTATTTACTACTGCTAGTTGCTGCTGATTTAATTATTCAGCTAGGCGATTTATTATTTTATGCGCTTTTACTCAGAGTCATTATGAGCTGGATTAACCCTCAATGGCAAATGCATCCAGCTGCCATGATTATTAATTTAATCACTGATCCATTAATCAAAATAGGACACCGCATTATTCCTAACATTTCAGGTTTTGATTTTGCACCTTTTATTATGATGGTTTTTATTAAAGTAATTACACTTTTTATTAGTGCATCTGTACCAATTCACTTGTAACTCTCAACTAAAAAGTAGTAAACGCACTATAATTGATACAAGGGATAATAGATCAGGTAGTGTTGTCAACTTCTTAAAAGTATCTCTGTCATTCCCGCGTAGGCGGGAATCTATTTCTAAGTAAGCACTGTGTCAGTGTTAGGATAGATTTTCGCCTGCGCGGAAATGACAGGCTTCTTAAGTTGACGGTATTAATAGATTAGGTAAATAGCATTGATCTATTACAAAAATGTGGAGGGCTATACTATGTATCTACGTTATGGGGTTGTTACAGCGCTTTTTTTTCCGCTTTTAGCGTTTAGCCAACAGTCGGTATATTGTCCACAAAACCATGGTTTTATTAATATAGGAATGACTCAAGATCAAGTGATTGCAGCCTGTGGCCAGCCCTTAAGCAAACAACAATCTAATCAACCTTTTACGCAAAAAGTCCCAGAACAACAGCTTATCTACAATCATCAAGGCGCAAGAACTGCTTTTTATGGTGTTTGGGCACTACCTATTGGTAATACCAATTATGGTGGCGCAACACCCTTCGGTGGCAACAGTGGTGGCGGTGCTCAATTGCAGGTTAATATTATTAATAATAAAGTAGACTCTGTTACCCTTAATGGCTCTAATACTAATGCGTTTAGTATTTGTGGCGGACGAAGTATTGAAGTAGGTGATCCCTTAAGCCTAGTTTATAATGCTTGCGGAACACCTTCCTTAGTAAACCACACCTACATTAATCAAATTGTACCCAGTGCTACGAAACCTGAAATCTGGATTTATCAAGCTGATCAGTATCAAAAGCCAATGAGCTTGACAATTGTTGATGGCAAACTACAATCCATCGAATAATTCTAATTAAGGATATTAAGTGAGCGAAACAATAGATGATTTAACTATTTCCTTTTCAGAAGATGGTGTTGAAACTGTTCGTGAATTAGATAAATATATTTTATCGAAAGGCGCGTGGACCACTATTTTATATCGCTATCAAGAATGGGAAAAAGCTAAACAAGCCTATGGCGCGGTAAAATATTCTATTAGACGCTATCAAAAGCGTAATAACCAGTATTGGATGAAATCTAAATTTAATATTTCTAGCGAAGAGCAAGCACGCAAAATTATCGAAGTATTAAGCATGTGGCTGGCAGAAGATAACATTGTAGAAAATTAGAATAAATACCACAATTTAATGTGGTATTTATCACTATTATTTCTTTTTAAGTTAATTAGCAATATAATGAATTATCCCCGATTATCGAAAGGCTGTACTGGGCGCATTTTGGGTACATCTGAAACCTTCTCATTAGCTTGGTTTGCAAGTTTAAATATACCCAGTCTAGGAGACAATATCCGCGAGTAAGCAATATCTTCCTTAGGCTTTGAAATTTCTTCTATTACCTCATTTAATTTATAGGTTCCATGAAGAGCTTGAAACACTTGCTTACCCGCAAGTAGAAAAACCCAAGGGTTATTGGCTTCTTTCATTACAACACGACCAAAACTATCAGGGGTGTAAGTCCAGAGGATATTACCTGTATTTCTACCTACCGCACTCGTATTTGCTTCAATAATTACATTTACTAAAAAGGGATGTTTTGATAATTGCTCAGCAATGCCATTAGGTATGATAGCCGCCTTACAACATTCTAATGATAATACACGGGGCGCTTTTTTAAGCCCATTTTGAAATAACCTGTTTATACATTCTTCAGCTGTTTCTCCTTGAATAAAATAACCGGCATCTTCTAAGGCAGAGCTTTTCTTACTATTTTTATTAGCCAGTGCTTTTGGCGGCGTTGAATGGCCAACTATAGTTAAATGATCATTACTTTTAACTTTACCTAATTGATTAGTTTCTAATACGATATAGCCATGTTTCCTGGCATTTTCCATTTGACCATTCACCATCAATGATGAAGTTTCGGCTACATAGAAAGGATGATACCAAATATATTGCTTCATAAGTCTTACTCATCTATCTGTCACAACTTTTAGAAAGGCGATTATAATCAATAAAAATTAAGTAAATATTAAATAAAAATTAATAATATTTTTTATGCAAGTTTTAAGTTAGACAATTACTTAACCTAATTAAATTAATAAATAGGGCTTTCACAAAATTTTAAGCGGGAGCAATTTTTAAAAAATAAATAATTTTAAAATAGAATAAACTCAAAACAGTTATTGATTTTATTAGAATAAAATAAAGAAATATTAGAAAAAATTTTAAATATATTATTTAAAAATAGTGTTAATAATTTATTAATATTTAAGTGTTAATATTTAATTATCTATTAGATATAACTATTGAGTAGTTTTTACCATGCAAGAGAAACTTGAGCGGCCAACAAAGTCTATTGAAGAGTCAGAACTCAATGAACCACGTATTACACCTTCGCAGAAAAGAAAAACACATCTAAAAGAGCAAGAAAATGCAGATGAAGGTGAAAATGAAGGTGTCAATCAGATTGAAGAAATATCACTATTAGATAGTCAAAAAAGAAGTAAAAGCGAATTTGCATTACCTAAGGGCAAGGAAAAACCAGCTAAAGGAGACCTTTCTTCCAATGAAGGTAAAGGAAAGGAAGAACAACCTCATGAAACTGAGAGCACTATTACTAAAGTTGATAAGAATGAAATACCACTTATTTTATACAAAGACCCACTTTTTTATAATTTCGTAGATGGTGTAAACGGTTATAGCTTAATTGTATTAAATGTAAATGGTATCATTACTGGTATAAATATGAGCAAGGGAGTTGGTAAAAAACCCGACCCAGGCGATGATTTTCTGCAACTAGCGCCGGATACTATCCCTAGTGAGGATGGCTTTAGCCATGCTTTTGCGGTGTTTGGAGGCTATCAAAAACTTAGTAAATTAGGAAATAACCCTGAACCGGTACAAGTTATTGTTATGCGTGGCTTCGTTGGGACAGACAGCGGTCATTTTGGTCTGGCAATGATTATTAATAGACCACGTATTCGTTCGGATGTTTTAAAAAAATATAATATTGAAGTAGATAAAAACTATATTTTCTCTGGCGAATGTTCTTCTAACCTTGTGATGGGTAACATGCGAGATATGCTTGGCTATCAATTAACAGGTATAAGGTTTAATTTAAAAGGCCAAGAAAGCAATAAATTCAGACAACCTAATGTAAAATTAATTAGCTATATTCCTAAATCATTAATTGTGTTTAGCCCAGAGTTCGATAAATTATTAGAACCACAATATGAGGGGCCAGAGGAACGAGCAGCGGCAAGTCAGTCTGCATCAAGCTCTGTAATAAATCCAAATGCCTTTTTTGCGCACACCCCTTTAAATAGTGACGTTTCTTCTAATCCTACTATTAGTAGTGACGTCAAAAATGATAGTGACATCAAAAATGATAGTGACGTCAAAGATGATACTGATAGCTTTAACTTTGGTGGATCATAATTGATTATAAAAATTTATTCTCTAAGGTTAGTAAATTATTATTATTTTACTTTTAAGTAACAGAAATACATTGGTTATTTCTTAGTAACTTTGGTCAGGTCTATATTTTGAATATTTATATAAAGTAGCTTATAATCCACCGCTTCCCTGAAGGAGGCGCTGATTGAAAGCTCGAATTATTAGCTTACTACTCTTCTTAAGTATTTTAGCAACGATTTTATATCGTTTAGTTTTACCTCATAACCCTTCTAAATTAACTAATAAAACTCAACCCATACTAGTTGAAACAGCAACAATAAAGGAAGCTTTTTTTGCCGATCAGTTTGAAACTATTGGTAGTTTAAGTAGCTTAGATAGTATCGAAATTAGTTCAGAGTTAGCAGGACAAATTGCATCTATTTATTTTAAACCTGGAAGTTTAGTGCCAAAAGGAACTTTATTAATTCAACTTGATGACACTATTTTAAAAAGCGAACTTGCAAGTGCTAAAGCTAATCTTCTTCTTAGTGAATCAATGTATCAACGAAATCAAGAACTTGCAAAGCGCAAATTAGCCCCCGAGCAAGCTCTAGATAAAGCCTTAGCTGAGCTTAAAGAAAAACAAAATATTGTTAAAGTAAAAGAAGCGCAATTATCAAAATTAAGCCTACGAGCACCTTTTACAGGGACATTAGGTGCGCGAAAAGTTAGTATTGGTCAATATGTTAAAGTAGGTCAGCCCTTAGTTAGCTTAATTGCTAATCAGCAACTTAAAGTTGAATATAATTTGCCTGAACATTTAGTTTCACGGGTTAAAAAAGACCAAAAAGTACAGATAATTTCTGATGCCTTTCCACATGAAATTTATCAAGGTTTAGTTAATTATATCGCCCCTAATATAGATAAAGGAACACGCACTATTGCTATAGAAGCCTTAATTGATAATAAACAAAATTTATTATTTTCAGGCCTTTTTGTTCGAGTTCATCATCAGTTAGGCGATGTTAAAAAACATTTCTTAATACCGGAAGAAAGCATTATTCCAACTATAAATGGCCAAAAAGTTTTTATTGTGGATGAGGGTAGAGCTCTCACAAAACAAATAAAAGTAGGCGCTCATTACGGGCCAATGATTGAAGTCCGTCGTGGGCTAAAACCTACTGATATCGTTATTATTCGTGGTCAGCATAAATTAAAAGAAGGTGTTAGTGTTTTTGCTAAAAATGAAGGAAAACAGGCGTGAATTTATCTGAATTTTGCATAAAACGCCCCGTTTTTACTATTGTTTTATCAGTATTATTAATCATAATTGGTTTAATTTATTTTAATAAATTGCCAATACGTCATCTTCCTAATATTGATAAACCAACTATAACCATTACAACTAATTTTGAAGGTGCAAGTCCTGATTTAATTGAAAAAGAAATTACTATACCTATTGAAAATACGCTAGCAAGTATTCCTGGAGTAGATAGCATACGTTCTTTAAGCTTTTTAGGTAAAAGTCGAATAAACATTGACTTTCAATTAGGTGTTGATGTTAATGAAGCAATTAATGATATACGTAATAAATTGTCAGCATTGCAAAATAAACTACCATCAGCTAGTTTCGCACCTACCGTTACCAAAAATGATTCTGATGCAAGCCCTTTAATGATTATTGGTTTTCATGATGAAGAGAAAAATGCACTGGAAACTACTGACTATTTAGAACGTTATATAAAGCCTACCTTACAAGAAACGCAGGGTGTAGGTGAAGTCCTTTTTCAAGGTGGCCGTAATTATGCAGTTAAAATTGCGCTAGATCCAGTGGAAATGGCCGCTCGAAAAATTACTGTTGCTCAAATAAAAAAGGCATTAATACAGCAAAATATTGATATTCCCAGCGGTCAGATTAAAAGTAAAAATCGCTATTATACGGTTGTTACGCACGCTAAATTAAAAAATGCGCAAAGCTTTGGCGAATTAATCATTGCTGAACGAGAGCATCAATTTATTCGCCTGCTAGATGTAGCAAAAATTACAGTAGATAGTCAGAATAATGACAATTTATTACGTATTAATGGTAAACCTGCGGTTGGTTTAGCTATTTTAGCGCAATCAACCGCCAATCCATTAGAAGTTGCTAAGGCCTTAAAAAAATCATTAAAACAATTACAGCCTACTTTTCCACCTACCTTAAAAGCAAATATTGTTTTTGATGCAACTCAATTCATTCAAGAATCAATTAACAAAGTTTATCATACGTTTTTTGAAGCAGCCCTCTTTGTAGGCTTAGTCGTTATTTTATTTTTAGGTAATTTAAAGGCTGCTTTCATTCCTATTATTACTATTCCAATTTGCTTAATTAGTGCTTTTTGGCCAATGTCTTGGCTTGGTTTTGAAATAAATACCTTAACCTTATTAGCTATGGTTTTAGCCATTGGGCTTGTAGTGGATGATGCTATCGTTGTTTTGGAAAATTGCCATCGTCATTTAAAATTAGGTCTCACGCCTCTTGCTGCCGCGATTAACGGAAGCAGAGAAATTATTTTTGCTATTATTGCGATGACCATTACTTTAGCTGCAGTCTATGCTCCTATTGGTTTTGTTAATGGCTTTACGGGAAAACTATTTTTTCAATTTGGTGCAACTTTAGCAGTATGCGTTATCTTATCAGGCGTCATTGCTTTAACTTTGTCACCTATGATGTGCTCACAATTAATGCAGCCTCAGGAAAATCGTTATAGTCGATGGCTAGATAGACGATTTGTAATACTCACGCAACTTTATATTTCTAGCTTAAAAAACGTCATTTCCAAACCCTATTATTTAATTATTGGCATTTTTTTAAGCATTTTATTGGGTCTATTTTGTTATCATTATTTACCTGCCCAATTAGCACCTCCGGAGGATCAATCCTATATTATAAGTCCACTTACCTCACCCACGAATGCTAGTACAGCTTATACTGATCATTATACCCGTGAACTAGAAGCTATTTATGAAACCATTCCTGAGAAAAAAATTTATCTCTCCTCTATCAAACCTGCTTCTGCCTTTACCTTATTGCAGTTAACACATTGGGATAAACGCACACGCTTACAAAAAAACATCGCTGAAGAACTTAATGAAAAAATGCAAAATATTGTCGGTGTTAATGTCTTCCCTATTAGTCCAAGCCCTTTTGGGCGACGTAATGGTAGTAATAATCAATTTAATATTACTTTACTTAGTAATACTACCTATCTGCGTTTAAATGAAGTAAGTAATGAAATTATTAAATTATTAGCGGATTTACCTGAGTTAAGACAAATTAAGAATAATTTAGCATTAGATAGTGAGCAGATTAATATTGAAATTAATCGCCATCTTGCTGCTGATTTAGATGTAAGCCTTGCAGATATCGCTGAGTTATTATCAACAATGCTAGGTGGTAATAATCCAATTAATTTTAATTTTGATGCGCAGACTTATCCAGTTATTTTACAATTAAAACAATCTTCTTTAAAAGATATCTCCATTATTAATAAATTATATGTTCAAAGTGAGAGAGGACAAATGATTCCTCTATCTAGCCTTGTAAAAATTAAAAATGCTATTGGTCCTGATAATCTTCCTCATTTAAATCGTTTTCGCGCTGCAACCATTAGTGCTGAACTAAATCCAACTATTCATTTACCGACGCTTATCAAAAAAACACAAAGAATATTAGAAAATAATTTACCTAATGATATTCAATATCGGTTTACAGGCCAGATAAAAGATTACTTAGAGTCAGCTCATGATAGTTTATATGCTTTTTTATTAGCTTTACTATTTATTTATCTTGTTTTAGCGGCTCAATTTGAGAGTTTTACCGACCCACTAATTGTTTTATTTAGTGTTCCTCTATGCTTAGTCGGCGCGCTCTTTGCGCTTTACATAACAGGGCAAAGCTTATCTATTTATAGTCACATTGGCATGATAACTTTAGTTGGGTTAGTGACTAAGCATGGCATTATGATTACTGAATTTGCCAATCAACAAGTAGCTCAAGGTGTAGATAAAATCACAGCACTTTTAAGTAGTGCGCGTGTTCGCCTGCGTCCAATCTTAATGACTACACTGGCTATGCTCTTAGGTGCTCTTCCTTTAGCTTTAGCTACTGGTGCTGGTGCTGAAAGCAGAAGACAATTAGGTATTGTTATTCTAGGCGGTATGTTAATTGGAACCTTATTTTCACTGTATGTTGTTCCTTATGCCTACTTAAAACTTTCTAGGCGAACCATGGCAACAAAAAAATATTCAATCACCGCTGCTAAAGTAATTAAAAAAGAGATAACCAAGCAGTCTGCTTAAGTAATTAGCCCTATTTTGTTTAACTTCTTTAATGAACTGTTTATACACGATAGCTGTGTTGCAAGGGTTTCTCCGGTGCTCATTTACGCCATGTAAACTCCGCTCTTCAAAACCCTGGTACCTTGCACTCACCCAAAATAAATAGGTTATGCAAGAGGTCTAATGTCACTAAAAATTTTAGTATATAATTCGTCTTTAGTTAGACGGATATTTGGCTGAACACCTTATTATTTTTTATAGCGTAAACAAACGAAATTTTATTAAGTTGCAGCTTATACTAACTCAGAAAGTTTATGTTTATGAAGCAAGGCATCTTTTACTTATGGCATGGGTTGCTCGTTTATTTCCGCATTATCATCATTATATTTGCGCTTTTTTTGAGGTTGGTTCCACATCCCTAAAGGATTAGTTGAAAGATGCTCATGCAGTGAGACTTGGGTATTTGAAATACGGCTATTTATAGCAATTAATTCCTCTCTCTCTTTATCTTTCTTTTGTTTTTTTAATTCCCTTGTATCGCCTAGATTAAGTATTATCGAAGCAATATAAGTCTCAATATTTTTATAATCTTTAGGTAAAGTTAAAAGGTAGAATGGAGTGTCATTATTTTTATCAGTATCAAGCGTAAATGTTCTTTTTTGTATAATTTTTCCTTCTCGGACTAATCCCTTAAACTTAGCGCGTAAATTAGTATGGAAATTTAAATTACGACCTTCCAATGCTACATAATGATCATTTAAATTTCTTATAATGAAATAGCCTTTGAAGTAATAATTATCAACTTCCTTCCCATTGAGGTAAAGAGTCTTACTTAAAGTTATTAACTTTTTTTCTTTGCTAGACGATAGAAACGCTTTTATATCGTTATCCTTCATTGAAGCTATTTCAGGATCAAGAACTGTATTAATATTTTCAATATTAATTACAGAAGTTAATTCTGGGTCAAGAACTACATTTGTACTTTGAGTATCAGGTACAGAGGCTAATTCTGGGTCAAAAAATATATTTGTATTTTCAGTAACCAATAGTGGTACCAAAAGATCTGGAATGTTTAATAAACTCTCCTTTGAGAGTTCAATTGGTTCATTTGATTGTTCATCTAGTAGAGCAGGACACATAATAGTAACCTCAATAGTTAATTTGTATTAATTTTATACTAAATGATTATTTTATGTAAGATAGTAATTTGGAAAAAATTTATTTCTATTTTGGAAAATTAAGCTGCTTTCTAAAATGGTAAACAGGAGGTGAAAAGGATAGTTTTTATTTTTTGTCGGGTACAAAGTACTAAATTTTTAAAATATAGCAAGCTCAGCTTAACTTAATGATTGAGGAGTTATAATAAAAGATATATGACATTTAGGTTAAAAGACGTGAAAACTAGACCAATTAGTGATGCTATCTTGTTACTTGATAAGATTAATAAGAGCCAAAAAGGTAAACAATTCCTTTTCTTTAGCAATAATTCGGCTAAAAGTATCGATAAAATTCGAGTTTTATTACTTAAATTTGAGGCAAATAAATATTCGCCTGAAGAAAAAGAGGATATAATACGCGATAAGATCTTTAAGGAGCTGCAAACTAGGTTAAGCAAGAAAATAAATGATCCTGAAGCAGCAAAGGTATTTGCTGAAATTAGAGATATTCTTCAAGAAAACATTATCTATTATTCGCCAACGCCTCGTTATATATACTGGCAGGGAATAGACAAAGTTTCTAATAAGCCGCCAGGAATTGCTATCTTATGCAATGATCCAAGAAAAAAATCAAATCATCAAGGTGACTTTCCCTTAGATTTTAGTATAAAAACAATTAATAACTTAAATTATATTGCCTTAACTAAATCAGGTAACAAATTACTTAATCATTTAGTTAGTTATAGCGAAAATTATAAGATTGAAATCTATCCTACTCCTTGGAATCAGGGAAATCGTGCAATACCCCATAGTAGCTCAGCGATGGATTATGTTGCAGATGAGGTATCAATGGGCCGATTAGGAAAAGTAACTCAACAAGCCCTTGCAAAAGCATCAGGCACAGATAACAAACTTAAACAGTGTGAATGGTTAGCTAAGTGTATAAGTGATATGCCCCATATAACGCTTAAAGGCACGCCTGAAAATAAATCTTATTTTAGCAAACCATTATCATCTGATGATATTAGTGCATGGCTAGCAGGGGGCTATGATAATTTGGTTAAGAACTTTGATTCAGTTACAATTGCTCAGATACTTTGTGCCACTATTACAGTGCTTTATCCTTACACCACACCTGGTTTAGGATCAGGCACTACAATACGTTGGAATGCTTTTGACGACTATTCTAGAAATAATGAACGCCCGCCTGCTATTGGCCTTGCGCATGAATTGATCCACGCTTTCTATAATGCTGCTGGCTTACAACCAGGAAAAGAACAAGATGATACTAGTGCTGTATTTGAATTTTTAGCGGTAGGGTTAGGTGTATGGGAGAACGCTGATTTTACAGAAAATACTATTCGAGAGGAATGGGAAAGTATTTTAGAGAAAATACCAGTCGATGACGTACAGAATCGTAAAATTTCTGGAAGAAGAACTGCTTATACTAATGTTATATCTACTGAATCACCTAAAGGAAAAGAGGTGGTTAATTCCGAAAGTACGCCCATTACTGTTGCAAGCCCTTAATTATTCTTAAATTTTTATTAAGGCCTATTTCTTATTAGTATGTTCAAGTATGTGGATTCAAAAGACTTTTTCTAGCGAGTGTAGGAGTCACCTAGCTCAACCTTTCATACCTTAAACCAGGGAAAATTTTCACGCGCCCCTTTCTGTTAGATTTTAAATTTATAAAATCTCAGTTGAATGATATGTGGTTGTTGGGCTGAGTAGCCCAACCTACAAGTCATTTACGGGGAGGTTTAGAAAGGCCCAACGCTGAGATGGCCTTATTTTGTGACCATCTCTTAAGAAGCCTACTAGTTTACAGATAACAACCTATTCCGGTAGCGCCAATAATATCGCATTGTTTAAACTTAGAAGTATCTAAAGTAAGTTCAGCTGTACCATAGTGCGCAATAATTACATCATTTTTCTTTTCTAAGCTTACTTGTTGATAAATTTCTTTAACTTGGCAAGCAGATTTAGTGAGCTGCCAGCGAGTTAAGTCATTTTCTAACGTTATGCTAGCAAATTGATATCCACCTTGACAGGCTTTCAATGAAATGTTTTTGCCATTAGAAGGAGCTGTAAACATAATATCATAATGAGCTTGCGCAGCTTTAACAGCGTTAAAGGCATCTAAAATACCATGGCCACAAGGCTTTGCGCCTATACACGATTTATTAGCATCACTGGATTGACCAAAATTATGAGTCGTTGTATATAAAATTGTTTCTACCTGCTCTGGCGAAATATTATTATTTACTGCATAAAGTAAACCAGCTACCCCAGCTGCATGTGGTGCTGCCATACTTGTTCCTTGATAAAAGTCAAATCCAGACCCTTGGTAGCCGCCACCAGGATTTACAGTTGATAATATTCCACCACTCGTTTTGCCATAACGAACATCGCCACCAGGTGCTGCAAAGCTTATCCCTGGTCCATAGTTAGAATAGTAGGCTCTTAAACCTTCAGGACCAACTGAAGCCACTTTAATAGCACTATTACATACTGCTGGTGCATTATAATGCTCCCACTGATTATCATTTCCAGCAGCCACAGTAAGTACCGCGCCCTTGCTTCTGGCAAAAGTTAATGCCTCTTGCAAAGCCTCATCACAATGATCAATCTCCTTACCCGGACGTTCATCTACGCCAAAACTCATATTTAACACTTTAGCAGGATAAGGATTAACTGGTGCACCAGGTACATCACCACCAACTGCCCAATAAATTGCATTAATCACCTGACTTTCATAAAACATACCTGACTCATTAGGAATTTTTACGGGTAATATCTTTAAATGCTCACCAACACCTTGAATAACATTACCTGATGCAGCAATTGTTCCTGCTACATGAGTTCCATGATAGGATTTTGTTTCATCAGCTAAATTTTGATTATTGCCAGCAAAATTCCAACCCCAAACTTTACCTTTTTTATCTTTAATTAAACTGTTGCTTAAATGAGGATTAAGCGCAATCCCTGTATCTAAAACAGCAACTACTATAGGTGGTGTAGCGCTACCTGTAGTCTGCGACCAAGCGCCATCGCGTAAACCTGCAGCAGACTCTAACATAATACCGCCTGGCGCTTTAAATTCATCCCATTGTAGTTCATGAGACAAACTAGCTTGGGTTTCTGTGGTGACGGTAGCTAGTGGCTTAAAGTAGCCAATTCGGTCTTTAACCGCATACAATACAGCTGGGTTTTTTCTAATTGACTGAATAAAATTATCAATAGCTTCAGCTTTATCAGTTTTAAAAGTTGTAATAGCATCTTGTTTTATCGTAAGCGTATAAGCACCGCCTGCAATTGGCTGCATTGAATTAATCGGTAAATTAAAAAATTTACTAGCCATTTCTTTTGTGGCAGTCTGCATTGCACCCTGTTTATATTTCACAATAATTCTAATGACATCTTCCTGGTTCCCTGCACTGCCTGCCTGTCCAATTGACAGCAACGTCAACGCCATTAAAGTTTTTTTATACTTTACCATTTCCACTCCTTAGTTATCATTTACGCTGACTTATAATTGGTAAACAGCAAAGTAGCCAGTATGAAATAGAATTTGAAAATCAACAAGTAATGTGACTTCTTTTATGTACTAAACTTAGCGGTAAGAAACATCATTACAAGGATAAACTATGGTAAAATATAATGGCTCACATCATGTTGTACCTAGTGAAGATGGTGGTTGGCTTGTTAAACGCGCAGGTTCAAAACGCGCTTTCCGCCGTTTTACTACGAAGAATGAAGCGGTTAAGGCCGCAAGAGAAATTAGCCGCAACCAAAACACCGAACTATTTATTCACAATAAAGAAGGTAAGATTGAAATAAAAGACAGCCACGGCCATGATTCTTATCCCCCCAAAGGTTAACTCATCTCCCCAGGCTTAGTTGATTAATTTTATCTCACACAAGCAATATTTTAACTAAGCCTTAAAATTTTTCTTCACTTTTTTAGCTATTTATTGGTATGTTTTAGGAGATGATAAAAAATCATTTAAAGAAGAAAAATTAGTAAGGAGTACTATGAAAAATTTAACAGCTCTAGAAACAAAAAATTTAATAAACTTCTTTAAAAGTCAAACAAAAACGAATGTCTGGGAGAAGGGAAAACTTTATACACTTAATGATAAGACTTCTATTTTGTTTAATTATAATGTCGTGCGTCACAAAACTAAAAATGGGCGTGATGTGCGGTATGAATTTATTAGCCCGCACCTAGTTGGTGAAGGGAGTATGGGTAGCGTTTTTGATATTCAAGCCACTTTGGCTATTAAAAAAGATAAACTTCATTTTAAGCAGTATGGCTATAATGGAAAAAGTCGCGTTGTTAAAATACAACATCATAATTATAAACGTCCACTTCTTACAGCCATTACAGAATATCGATTATCGCAGCAAGCTAATCACTTAGCTATCAAAGAACCTGTCTTTAATGACAATATAAGTTACACTGTTATGGAAAAATTAAAAGGCAGTGAACTCTATAATCTCATTTTTGATGATATACATCAAAAGCGCGTGTTAACTCTAAATGAACGTGTTGAACTTACTTATGCTCTTTTAAATGCTTTAAAAACACAAGTTACCGATAAAAATATTCTTCATCGCGATATTAAGCTTGAAAATATTTTTGTTGATTTAACTTATCCAATCAAAATAACTATTTTTGATTATGGATTAAGTACGTCAATTAATAATCCAGATAATAAAGCAGTAGGGACACCTGGCTATGCCGCACCAGAAATATATGAGCATGGTAAACAAACACCAGCGTTAGATATTTTTTCCATGGGACAGGTACTTACCTTAATATGGCATGCAGACACAGGAATATTTGCCAAGCCTTGTGATTTATATTATAAAGCAAAAAATATAAAGCTAGACGGCATATTTGCAGATATTGACGGACTGGATGCACAGAGCAAACAGATTATTACTACTTTATTAACTAACATGCTGAAAGCAGAAAGCCAAGAGCGTATTACCATTGACACTGCCATTAGTTCATTTAAACCCATTTACAACCAATATGCTATTTTGCCAACGAAAGAGCAGCTTGCAGTAGAGACAAAAGTTCAACTAGCGAAAAATCAACTTGCAAGTCTTACTAGGGATCTTGATAAATTAATTTTATATAGTCAAACATTAAGCGCAAGTGGCCAAGTTAGCGAGGCAAATCAGTTAAATAAGTTACATGAAAAAGTTAAAGCTAAATTAATAAAGTTACAAGCCAGTAATTGCCATGCATTTAGTGACAAAGTTGATAATTACTTAAAAGAAGCTTTAAAAAAGATAACTTCTTGTGAAGTTCGCTTTTCCAAATATAAAGAGGTTACTACTTTATTAACTAATTTATTTACCTCTATAAACAATGTGCATGCTCATTTTATTAATCACCCTAAGCGAGAAAATAACCCAATAACCCATAATAACTTTTTATTTTTTAATAGAGCACATGCCACAACTAGTCGGTTTAATAAAGAAGCCTTTTTATCAAAAACATTAAAAACAATTGGCTGTAGAGAACAGGATGAAGTAGAAAAAGCAAACCCATTAACATCAATGCCGCTCGCTGTTTTTTAAAGCTAGTGTTTTTTATTTTCTGGTGCGAAATGAAATAGGGGATCACCTTCATTAACCAGTGGTGAGGTCGATTTACCAATAATAGTTCCGGTACAAGGGGCTCGTACTTGCTGAGCTAATTCTAAGTCAAAGGGATCTAGTATTTCAGCAAGTATTTGATTTTTTTTAATATGATGGCTAACTTCTTTATGGCTTAGTAATAAGCCCCCAGCCGGGGCTCTAATCCAGATTAATTCGCGATAACAAATCGGTTTTTTATGTTTTTTAGCCCATTTATCATCAATCATATTAAGGTATGATAGAACATTTAACACGCCCTGCAAGCCAATTTTAATACATGCATCCTCAATTCTTAGCGCCTCTCCCGCTTCAAATACCAATAAAGGAATATCAAGAGACATGGTTAACCCTCGTAATGATTTTTCCTTTACGGGGCTATCAATAATAGTAACGCCAAAGTGTTCCTTGTAATGTTTTTAAAGCTTGATGATTATGAAGACGATTTATAATTTCTATGCCGTTTAATTCATTACCATGTAAGGTACTTAACACAAAAGCCTTAGGCCCTATATACTTGCCATGAAACACATAGATAGTTATTTTCATTCGCCTACTTGTATAAAAATTAGCAATCTTCCTGCAACATAGTATAAATTTTTTCAACTGAAACAGGCTTACTAAATAAGTAGCCTTGATAATAATTACAACCAAACTTCTTTAATAAGTTTAATTGCTCTTTGGTTTCCACCCCTTTAGCTATAGCTTTAACATTTAATGATTTAGACATAGCAATAATGGCTTTTACAATTGCTTGACAATTTTTATCTGAGGTTAATTGATTAATAAATATCTGATCAATTTTAATAATATCTACCATTAAATCTTTTAAAGATGATAAAGATAAAGAACCTGTGCCAAAATCATCAATAGACAATTTAACGCCTAACTCTTTTAATTTTTTTAAAATACTTAAATTATCCTCATACACAGACATTAAAGTATTTTCTGTAATTTCTATTTCTAAATACGCAGGATTAAGTTTAGTTGATGTAAGGATAGCTTTTAAACGCTCAATAAAATGAAAATTAAGTTGTTGCATAGATACATTTACAGCAACGTTAAGTGCTTTATACAGTCCATCTTCTTGCCAGCTTTTAATCTGATAACAGGCTGTATGTAAAACCCATTCACCTATGGGAATCATAAGACTGCTTTCTTCAGCTAATGAAAGAAATTCTTTAGGATAAACAATTTTATTATGATTATGATGCCAACGGATTAAAGCTTCTAAACCGCTTAATTTTCCAGTCTTTACCGCTACTTGAGGTTGATAATAGAGAATAAACTCTTGTTTTTCTATAGCCCGATGTAGATTACTTTCTAAAGTTAATTTTTGTTGCTTAAAAGCAGAAATGGTAGATACATAAAATTGATAACGATTACGACCATGTATTTTGGCATAATACATAGCTGTATCAGCATTTTTTATAAGTTTTTTAGCATTGTTACTATTTTTAGGATAAATCGCGATACCAATGCTTACCGTTATATAAGTTTTTTTATTATTTAGAGAAAAAGGTTTTGCTAGGACAGTTAAAAGATTTTGCGCAATGACTGTAAGATCTTTTTTATTATTAATATTAGGTAAAATAATAATAAACTCATCACCACCAACGCGAGCAATAAAATCTAGATTACGGACATTATTACGAATACGAGCCGCTACCTCTTTTAACAAAAGATCACCGTAGTCATGACCCAATGTATCATTTATTCTTTTGAAATTATCTAAATCTAAATAAAATAAACTCAATATAGTTTGCTCGGTCTGAGCATTTAAAATAGCCTGATTTAAATTATTTTCTAAAGAAACACGATTTCCTAAACCGGTTAATACATCATGTCTAGCTAAATATAGTAGCTCATTTTGCGCACGTTTACGCTTAATAAAAACACCTATATGATCGCCAATTTTGCTAAAAATGGCAGTCAAATTAACGTTAGGCACTTTTAAAAATTTACTAAAAAAGATAACAGCCCCTATTACTTCTTGATTATAAGTTATAGGGAAGCCAAAAAAACTTTGTAGTCCTTTTTTAACAAATGGAGCTAAATCTTTGGCAAGAGAATTGGTTTTTAAATCAAGGATCCAATACGGTTTTTTTAATTGCCAAATTAGGCCCGGCAAGCCTTCTCCTTTATTGTAATGTTGGTTATGATTTACTTTTTCTAATTCCTGGTAATATTCTTTGGAAGACCAAAAAGAAAGGCTATATAATCGGGCTTTACACTGATCAAGTACCCATAATTCACCTAGTTGCCAATCAAATATTTCACAAATAGTTTTTAAAAGACTATGAGAGGAACCGTGTAAATTAGATGCTTTAGCTAACGCTAAGGTTATTTTATATTGAATAGCTAATTGCTGTTCATATAGTTTGGTTTTGGTAATATCACGAATAATAATAGATGCACTTAATACTTTATTAGCTTTAACATTCAAAGGGGAAATCGTGAGAGCTACATCTAATAACCGATTATGTTTACCCTTTAAGACGGTTTCATATTGATTAATATCAGCATCCACTGCAATTTGCTGAATTAACTTTTCTCCTTCTTCTTGCCTGTCTTTTGGAAATAGCACTGTAATTGATTGACCAATCATTTCCTGTGCTCGATAGAAATAAATCTTCTCCGCTGCTTTATTCCAACTAAGTATAATCCCTTGGACACTAACACTTAAAATAGCATCAGATGCCTGCTCAACAATAGCATTTAATCTAGACGCTGATTGTTTCACTTTTTCGCGTTCAATTGCATAATAAATAGCTCGAGATAGCAAATGACTAGTTAGTTCTGATTTAAACAATAAATCTTGTACGCCTTCTTTAATAAGTTTTAAGGCCAAATCATGGTCAATAGCGTCACTAATCAGAAGAATAGGAATGTCACAAATAGCGGCTTTTATTTGCTTAAAATTAGCTAATTTACGTGGAGTATTAGGTGTTAAATTGACTAAAATTACTGTAAATTTGTCGATTTTATCTATTATATTATTAAATTTATTATAAGTAATAACTTGAAAGTCAAAGTTTTCGATACTTGACAATAAATATTGTGTTAGTGTGGAATCCCCTCTTTTACTTTCAATAACTAATACTTTTACCTTATTAATCATGTTACTTACTTTTAGTAGAACCAAATTAACAATTTAAATAATTACCCTTACCTCAATTCACTAGAATTTTTTACATAAAGTACTTTCTTTAAGATTAGTATAGACAGTTTCTGATTATGCGAATTAATTTTTACTTCTCTAAGTAAATAATTTAAACTGTTTTAATAAATTTATAACGTTATAGCTGCACTTACTTGTGTCTAAAATTTAGAGATAACAATATAAATGCGGTAGAATTCTAGCTCAAATAATAAATATTTTAGGATTAAAAATGTCTTTTCTTCTTGATGAACGCATTAGCTCGACCTGCTTTTCATTAGGAAATGGGCCTGTATCAACAATTTTATTAAAAAATAATGCTGATTATCCCTGGCTAATACTGGTGCCAAGAATAGAGAATGTCCAAGAGCTTGAGCAATTACCAAGTACAGCAAGGTATCTGTTAATCGATGAAATTAGTTTACTTTCAAATGTCATGCAAAATTATTTCAAACCCAATAAACTTAACATCGGCACTTTAGGAAATATCGTTTCTCAATTACATATTCACCTTGTGGCTCGTTTTAGCCATGATAAATTATGGCCTCATTCCGTATGGCAAGCAGCTGAAGCAACGCCTTACGACAAGCAACGCTTAGAGCCTATAGTAAAATACTTAAGCAACCAAGTTAAACTCCTTTTCCCAGAGAATTCGCTAGATTTGTCGTCAGAATTTTTTAAAATAGCTAGTGTTGAGGCAAAATCAAACGAAAAGAATACTGAAAAAGCTTAGTATACATAAGCATTTTGCAGGATTTTCGTACGTTACAACAAATATAGTCTTTCGATACGGGCGAGATGATCTCTTAATACTGTTAACTTGAGAACCTTGTCATTTCCGCGTAAGTGGAAATCTATCTTCATACTTGCATGGTGCCTAAATAGCCATAGATTCCCGCCTGCGCGGGAATGACAGCATGAAAAACTGCCTTAATATGGGTACGCTTTAAGAAAGAACTCTATCATTTCCAAAGAACCCTATCATCTTCGAAGAATCTTGTCATTTTCGAAGCATCCTGTCATTTCCGCGTAGGTGGAAATCTATCTTCATACTGGCACAGTGCCTAAATAGCAATAGATTCCCGCCTGCGCGGGAATGACAACATGGAAAAATGCCTTAATATGGGTACGCTTTAAAAACTCTATCATTTCCAAAGAACCCTATCATTTCTGAAGAATCCTATTATCTTCGAAAAATCCTGTCATTTCCGCGTAGGCGGAAATCTATCTTCATACTGGCACAGTGCCTAATAGCCATAGATTCCCGCCTGCGCGGGAATGACAACATAGAAAAATGCCTTAATAGGGGACGCTTTAAAAACTCTGTCATTTCCAAAGAACCCTATCATTTCCGAAGAATCTTGTCATTTTCGAAGAACCTTGTCATTTCCGCGTAGGCGGAAATCTATCTTCATACTGGCACAATACCTAATAGCAATAGATTCCCGCCTATGGAAATGACAGCGCTGTTTTTAAATTAACACTATTAGGTAATCACGTACTTTTGTGTTTGAGATTGTTCATTAATACTTGTTTTGCAAGCTGACTAGTATAAAATTACTCTAAAAATTTAAGATGAATAATCCCGCCACGTTTAAATAAATCAAAAAATAACATTCTTAAACGTATAAAAAATGGAAAATAATATTTAAATTTTATTGGTTGAAAATAAGTGGTTTGCGCAACAAGTTTGATATTACTTGACCACCGCTCCAGTTCATAACCATAATCCAATCCCCACTGTAATTTAGCACCTTGCATGTTGGCTTGCGCTAAAATTTCATTTACATAAGCTAGGCCTGCCTTGGGAATTGTATCGAAAATCAATTCATTTTGTGGAAATTCATCAGCCATAGCCGTAAGCACAGCTTGTACTTCGATTTCTTGAAAATACATAAACAAGCCACCAGCTATGAAAAAAATATTTTTATTTGTTTGCTTGACTGTATCGATCCAATCTAAATCAAGTATTGATTTCGCAAGGTAAAGAACTCTTTGATTTGGCAGAGGCAATAATTCCTGGCGTATTGCCATTACTGAAGGTAAATCAATATCAATCCAGGTTAATTGCTTATTATCAACTCGATAAAAGGTAGTATCTAAGCCTGCTCCTAAATTTACAATCGTAGCTTTTGGGTATTTATGTAAGTAAACTTTAATAGCTTCATCAAATTGATAAGCACGAGCTATCATCCAGATGGCTGTTGAGTGACCAATATTTCTAAATAAGCTTTTGAAATCATAATTAATTTCTTCAATTAATTTAATGGCTTGCTTATCATATAAAGGCGGGTTAGGTAATTGGCTAAATTTAGCTCGAGCAAGTAAGGGAAGTAATAATGTTTGCGGCACACCTGTTAAATCGAAATTAATTTTTCTATCATGCATATCCATTCACATTTAATCCATTAAATGAAGATAGTTTAAATGGCTTTAGACAAGGTTGTAATACTTTTTTAATATAATTTGATGAGTTATTAAAGGTTAGCACTTACTATTATAATAATTGAAAAAACATCCTCATTTAGCTTAAAATCAGACCATCTTACGTATTTAATTAAATTTTTATGTTTTTTAAACCGCCAGAAATAGCTAATTTTACTTGGCAATCAGCGCATGGTCCTATCCAATATGCAAACTTTAAGAATAACGCATCAATAGAGCTAAGCGATGCATATCCTGCTATGGGATGTATCACTGTAATAACTAATAATAAAAATTTTGGCACATTAACTCATCTAGATACAGAAATAACAATTGCTAAATTTATTAAATGCTTAGATAACCTACTTAACGAGCAAAAAGCAGATAGTGAGACAATTTTAGTTGGTGGCAACAATAAGCCCGAAAGCAAAGCTTTTTTAAAAAAATTACGCGAAGCTTTACAAGCAAATAATTATAATATTACGCAAGAAGAAACCGGTGGAAACTTGTTTATTAAACGCCACTCTATCTTATGTCAAGATAAAGTTAAGGTAAAAATTTATAATCTTAATCAAAAGATAGTAAAGCCTACTGTAAAAGAATTATTTTTTAATTATGCTTCTTATACTTCTCAAATAACTTTAATCGATCAGTAAGGGTTCTAATCTAGGTAAGCTCTACAGCTATAAATATGAGCTATTTAAGCTGGGTAGCTTTTTTGTTTAAATAGGTTTCACAGCCCTCCGTGGTGAATGGCCGTGAATAATAGTAGCCTTGAATACCGTCTACTCCATTTAATTGCAGCATTTTAAGTTGGGTTTCATTTTCTACTCCTTCGGCTATTACCTGGAGATTAAGCTTATGAGCCATCATCGTGATTCCACTAATTATAGTTTGATCTAGATGATCGGTAGCACAATTCTGCACAAAAACTTTATCGATCTTTATTTTATTAACAGGTAAATTTTTTAAATAAGATAAACCTGAATACCCCGTACCAAAATCGTCCATAACCAACTTAACACCTAATTCCTGTAATGCTTTAAGCTCTTTAAATAATTTATCGCTATACTCAATGAATACTGTTTCGGTAATTTCTAATTCAAGGCAAGAAGAATCTAGTTGCGTTTCAAGCAAGACCTTATAAATAAGTTCACTAAGTGATTGACGTAAAAACTGCACTGGAGAAATATTAATAGCTACGGGACCCGGAAGTAAGTTTGCTGTTTGCCATAATTTTATCTGCCTACAAGCGGTTTTAATAATCCACTCACTAACTAAAACCATAAGTGGGCTTTTTTCTAATGTTTGAATAAAATCCCCTGCATCTAAAATTCCTTTTTCAGGATGATTCCAACGCAGTAAGGTTTCAAGTCCAATAATTTCTCCAGAATTGATATCATAAAAAGGCTGATACATTAAGAAAAATTCTTGATTATCATAAGCACGCTGTAAATCTTTATCTAGACCATAATTCTTTTGATATTCTTCATGTAATTGAGTTGAATAATAATGAAATTGATTTCGACCTTTTCCTTTTGCCTGATATAAAGCTGTATCAGCAAGCTTAAGTAGTTTTTCGATATCATTGCCATGATCAGGAAAAATACTTATACCCATACTAAAAGTAATTTGGACTAAATGTTCTTCTATTTGAATAGGCTTTACTAATTCTTTAAAAATGCGCTCAACAATAAACGTGATTTGCTCTTGAGAGGTAATATTAGCAAGCATAATAGCAAATTCATCACCCCCTATACGAGCTGCCATATCTCCCTCACGCAGCGTCTTAAGGAATATTTGCGCAACATACATTAATAATTTATCACCATTATCATGGCCTAAAGTATCGTTTATAGCTTTAAAATAATCTAAATCTAGAAATAATAGCGCTAATTTGTCTTGCGACCGTGTTATTTGTTTTACCGTTTGTTGAAATATTTCATAAAGCATATTGCGATTAGCTAATCCTGTTAGAGGATCATGGGTTGCTTGATAATAAAGTTTTGCATTTTCAAGGGAGGTCATCGCTTGTGATGATAGTAAATTTAAACTATCTAGATGACTAGGTGTAAAAGTATGAGTGCTACTTTTGTTTTCCAAATAAAGTATTCGACATAATTGCCCTTTATAAAAAAGAGGCATCATTAAGATGGAACGTGGGCGCTCCTGTTTTATATAAGAATCATGAAAGCTTAGCTCAGATTGAGTAGCGTCATTTAAGATAAGCGGTTTTTGTGTTCTTTGGACGCAATTTAAAATAGAGACTGGATATTTAGGTTTGGCTTCTTCTAAAGATAAACTATTTAAATAGATAGTTTGTTGTTCAAAGTCTCCTTCTGCCTCAACTACCCAGGCGTCATTCACTTTTACTAGAATAATACTACGTTGGGCACCTGAATTTTCTAAAACTATCACCATAAATTTTTGTAATAACTTATCTAGGCGAATTTCACTGGATATGAGTTGAGTAAATTTCAACATAGCCAGCATATCTAGATTTGGCGCATTCGTTTGAGGTGCTACTGCTTTTTGTAAGGTATTGTTATGAGTTAAGAATTTCGAACTAGCGAAAGTGTCTTCTAATAATTGCGTCTTAGTAATAATTCCCCAATCTTTAAAATACCGGTGAGCATTTTGCAGATAAAGCTTCGCGAACCTGTCCATTTTATTATCTAGACAATAACGACTTGCGCCCTCACTGGCTATAGCTGCCACCAGCATAAGCCCACTGGAAAGTGCAGCCTCAATAGCTTTTTCATAAAATTTAATAGTAGTTTGATTGCGCAAACGTGCCATTTCAGCGTCAATAAGTAAAGCGTAAGCTTTAAAGTTATTAGGACACCATTTCGCATATTTGTTTATAAATTTATTAAGCCCTTGCAATTGTTTTAGATAGGTTCGCTTCTCTTGTTTAGAAGCATGGGGATAATGGTAAAATAAAGACAATGCCAGAAAAAACTTACCGTCTATATTGCTAATTAAACCTTTGTCATAATCTGCTAAACGCTCATGTTGCAAACCTGCTTTAACTGCCGCTTCATAATTTCCTAGTAAAAAATGTAATCGAGTTAAATTGCTATAGAAAAAACTTAATTCAGTAATATTTTTTCCCTTAATGATAGTCTCTTCAAAATAATCAAAACGTTCAAACTCAGCAAATCCAAGCTTCTCTAAACACTTTACGGAATACTCCAAAAATTGGCCCATGGTAACAAAGTCAGATATGTTAACTCTGGCTATGAAAGATGAAAAAGAAAGCAAACTTTTCTTAAGCTCATTTATATCTTTTCCAGCTGAGAAAGCATGTAAAACTAATAATAAATTGCAGTAATTACTATATACAAGATCGCCTACTTCACAACATAGTTTAAATGCCTTAGTAATTGTTTGATTACAAAGGCCAAGTGGCATCTGATAAGGCTCTATAAAAGAACCGAGTACAAATTGATTTTTACCTTCAAAATTTGAGGCTCCGTATTTTAATTTTAAATTATTGTAAAGTTTGACAAAAGAGATGGCCTCATCATAAAGATTAAGTGAATGCATAATAACAAATGCATAGACAGGCATAGCCATAGAACTACTTTCAGTATAACCATAGCGTAAACTTAGACTAATACTCTTGCAAATAAGGACTACGAATAGCTGCTGGTTAACAATAAAAGAACTATTAAACAATTGCGTTATAAGATCAGCAATTGCTTTCTGCATAGGCTCTACCATAGGTTGTAGTTCAATATCTTCAATGTTTGTTTTTCTTAATTGCATTTTAATATTAAAAATAGCGTTTAAGATTTGTAATTTATTGGGATTTTTAGATATTTTTATCCCAAATTTTCGTAAAATATTAATGCCTAGATCTAAAGATTCGTTATGCTTTCCAAGAGTTGAAAACATTTCAATTCTTAAGCGATAAATTTCTAAAATGTGTAATTTATCGGTAATATGATTGAGTATTTCCGAGAAAGACTGGTCAGCTACTGTAAAATCACTAATTAAATACTTGCAGGCAGCAAATTCTTTATAAAGTTGAAAAGTTAAGTCGTAATTTTCAACCCAACAATCTTTATTTAATAATGAAATCCCAGCAGATAAATATTCATCTGCAGTGTAGTACGCTGCTGCTTGCTTTGCTTTTTGCCCAGCCCATAGATTATATTTAGCTAATAATAATTTTTCTTGGTAATCATTAATTAAAGTTAAGCTTTGATTAAAGTGGTTCATTACATCAAATAGATTTTCACTATGCGGCTCAAGCGTATTTTCCTTTAAAAGTAAACGTGCTATTTTAAGATGGATAATGGGCCTGTCTTTTTTATTAATAAGTTCGTAACTGGCTTGTTGAATTCTGTCATGAGCAAAGCGATAACGTAGAGAACTAATATTATGCTCAGTAATAATTCCCTCAAGGCCAATTAAACCCACCGTTTTGTAAGGTTCATCAAGAGGATAGATTAAATTCGCTTTAATAGCGTCACATAGTTGCTCTGCTGTTTTCTGCGTAGTTTGGCCAGTTACGGTAAGCAACGTTTTGAAATTAAATTGATGACCGAGGCAGGAAGCTAATTTTAGGTTTTCTTGAGTTGGTTCTGAAAGTAGATGAATTTTTGTTGTAAGTAAATCAACAACATTTTCTGTAGCACTTTGCTGTTTAATTTTTTCTAAGTCCCACTCCCAACCTCCTTTATCATAAGAAAAAACTAATATTTTTTTCTGATAGATAATTCTAATAAATTCATTTATGAAGAAAGGATTACCATGAGTTTTATCATATATACAACTGGCAAGCCATTGTGTTTCTCTTCTATTACCAAATAAGGTATCTGTTAAGAGCTGTTTAACGTTACTTAATTGTAAAGGTTGTAGTGTAAGCGTGCTAAAGGGTATTTTTGTCTTTTTTAAGTCATGAATTGTAAGCTGTAAAGGATGATTAGCATATACTTCATTATCACGATAAGCACCAATGATGAGCAAATAATTAGTTTCGCTATCTTGTAATAAATTTTCAATAAAATTAAGGGAAGAATTGTCAGCCCATTGTAAATCATCTAAAAATATCACTAATGGATGGCTGGCTTGCGCAAAGACGCGCACAAAGTTTTGAAATACTAAATTAAAACGAGCTTGTGCATCACTTGGGCTAAGTTTATGAACTGGTGGTTGCTTACCTATAATCAATTCAACTTCAGGAATGACATCTATGACTACTTGCCCAACGCCGCCCAAGGCTTGAATAAGGTGTGCTTTCAATTCTTGAATTCTAATTTCATTTTCTAATAATACTTGTTTAACTAGATTGCGAAAAGCACCTACAATGGCACTATAAGGCACACTTTGTTGTATTTGGTCAAATTTACCTTGAGTATAATAACCCCTATGTTGCATAATGGGCTTGTGTACTTCTTTAACTAAAGATGTTTTACCTACCCCTGAATAACCTGCAATCAATACTAATTCTTTTCTACCTTGGCTTATGCGCTCAAATGCTTCTAACAGCTGCTGCACTTGTTCTTCCCTGCCATATAAATTACGGGAAATACTTAAACGATCTCTCTTATCTTTCAATCCTAAGGTAAAATTACTAATACTACCCTTAGCCAACCATTGTCTTTTACATTCTTGTAGGTCATTTTTTAAGCCAATGATACTTGCATATCGCTCTTCCGGCATTTTTTGTAATAATTTGGCAATAATAGAAGCTAGTACCTTTGGCGCTTCAGGTCTAATTTCAAGAACATCTATTGGCTTTTTAGCAATATGACAATGGACTAGCTCTAAAGGATCATTAGTTAGAAAAGGTAATTGATTTGTTAACATTTCATAGAGCGTCACGCCTAAAGAATAAAAATCGGTTCGATAATCTACGGGGCGATTAATTCTTCCTGTTTGCTCAGGTGAAATATAAGCTAGGCCTTCGTCAAATCCACCTAAATTGAGATAATCGAATGTTTCAGACAATTTGGTAGAGGCACTAAGATCAATTAATTTTAGCGTTAATTTATTAGGTTCTATAATGATATTTGCAGAGCGTATCTCTTTATGAATAATGTTTAATTGATGTAACTCTTCAATAGAACCTACTAGCTGTAGTGCTAAATTAAGAAAATCGCCTATAGTTAACTGATGACTGCGAAGAAACAAACTTAAAGTTTGCCCTTCAACTCCTTCTAAAATTAATATAGGTTCGGAAATATTTGGAATAAAATCATAAGGTTTAATAATAGTTGAAGCTTTAATTTTTTGTAGCAAATTATATTCATGCTGTAAAATAG
This sequence comes from Legionella sp. D16C41, assembly GCF_048541585.1. Classification (NCBI taxonomy): domain Bacteria; kingdom Pseudomonadati; phylum Pseudomonadota; class Gammaproteobacteria; order Legionellales; family Legionellaceae; genus Legionella; species Legionella sp. D16C41. The sequence goes on from NZ_CP183303.1 coordinate 2,719,672, forward strand.
CTAAATTTTCAGATGGCGAACCATGGTTATTAGGAGTTTTTAACAAAACTCTGCAGCTATCTTTGTGTCTTAAGGCATAGTAGGTATCGATACTATGTTTAGTTCGCATTCTTTCTTGTAATGCATACCCAGATATGGTAACCATTCACACCCCAGTAATGCAGTGAATCCTATATTTAGCTTGATAAGAAACTACGTTAAAATAAGCAACTCTTTTAAATTATAATAAGAACTCCTATTAATCGCCATTTTTTCTGGCAAAAAATTTAATTAATTGACTAATTTTGTTACAAATAGACAATTTTCATTTGTTCTTAAAATTAACGCTAAATAGTTAGGAAGGTCCAATCTAGGCAATGAATAGATTTGATTATTTTCAGCAATAATGGCAGTTTCGAAAAAAGTCTATTAATCTATAAATTAAAAATCTAATTTAGGTAATAAATTTTAATGTCCTTGTTTGAAATAGGTCATTTAACGCCGGGCGATACGGTTGATATTGTGGCACCCTCATCAAGGTGTCATCCCAGCGTCATAGAGAAAGTTAAAGTGCTACTTCTTTCTTGGGGCCTTTATGCTCATGTGCCTCCTGATTTGCTTGGCGAGAATTTACTTTATGCTAATTCCGACGAAAAACGTTTTTTTCATTTAAAAAATGCCTTACTAAACCCTCACTCTCAAGTTATTTGGTGTTTACTTGGTGGCTTTGGTGCTACTAAACTGCTACCTATGCTTAAGCAAATTAAGCCAACTACGCTTAAACTTTTAATTGGCTTTAGTGATATTACCGCGCTTCATATTTTTTTTCAGGGACAATGGGGTTGGCCTACTTTAAGTGGTCCCTCGGCCTATCAAGTTTCTTTAAATCGCGTTTCTGAAAACTCAGTTAAATTATTAAAAGATATTCTTTTCGGTAACACAACCCTACTTCGCTATGAGAAACTTATACCCTTAAATAATTTAGCTCAAGATAAGCAAATCATAACAGCACCTATTATTGGTGGGAACTTACATTTAATTCAAGCCAGTCTTGGTACATTTTGGCAACCTGCTATAGCTAATAAAATCTTATTTATAGAAGAATTTAATGAGCGTGCTTATCGTATCGATAGAGTATTAGCCCAATTAGAGCAAGCAGGATTATTCAGACATGCAAAAGCCATTTTATTTGGCGATATGATTGATAAGGGTGAACCTAATGGCCAATTTCTTGTTAAAGAGGTAATTCAGGAGTTTGCTGCCCAATGTACCTTGCCTGTACTGCAAATAAGTAATATCGGCCATGGCCCTATTAATAATCCTCTATTACTTGGTTATTTAGCAAACCTTTATATGGGCGATAATTATTGTTTGGAATTTAGACTCTAATGGGCAATAAAGTATTATTAAGTCAAAATCTAGTGAATTATTTGGCTTCTTAATTGTTGCTTCTCCTGTAAAGTTACTTGTCTCTTTTTTTCTTTTAAAAAGCCTTGTTAACACTCACTGCAATTGACAAAAATATGACTATTTTTGTTCATAAAACCACACATTTGCAATTTTTTATTAAATATGATTAAATATTGCACGTTTGTAATTTTTGTTTAATATAAAATGAAGCAACACACAGAAAATACTTCATCTACAAATACAGCAAAGCCTTCCGAGTCAGTCGCTTTAGAGAATCATCCACCTGTAAAACAGGAAACTCAAAAATCTTTTAATGTTAGTTTTGTCAGTGGCCTCGCAACAGGCTCTCTGTTGGCTGGAGTCTTTAATCCGTGGGATAGAGCATTATATTTAGCTATAAAAGAAATTAGACCTTTTTTATCCAAAGAAAACTTTACGGCACCCTATCAGGGCTTTTCTCAAGCGCTACTACAGCGCGCTTTTTTGGGAGGTATATATTATATTGCACAAAGTCAATTAAACCAAAGTATATATCCTTATTTACGAAACCAATTAGAAGTAAGCGAACCTGTTGCCCAGTTTGCTGTTGGAGCTGTGGCTGGCAGTATTAGCGCTTGTCTAACCAATAGTATTTCTGCTGTTAAATTTCATACTTGGGGCCAGGAAAATCGATCATTTTTTTCAAGTGCTCGTGAAATGGCAAAAGCAGGTGGCTTTAAACCCTTTGTTAAAGGCACAGGCGCTACAATGGCTCGTGATATTGCTTTTGGTGGAACCTATGAAGTGATGCGTAAAATGCTCTATGATAGTTTTGCAAAAGAAAATAGCACCACAAATTCAAAAGATAATTCATCATTAAAATTTCTATGTAATATGGCATCTGCAGGTGCTGCAACCGTTATTTCTGGGCCTCTTAATTTCGCCCGTAATATTCAGTATGCAACACCACCTAATCAAAAACCACCAACAACATTTGCAGTATTACGGTCTTTATGGCGTGAAGCTAAAACGTATGAAACACCTTTAAATAAAGCACGCTTTTTTCAAGATCGTATTAAAGTAGGTTGGGGCACAGCTAGAGTTGCAGTAGGAATGACTGTTGGACAGACATTTTTTGATTATGTGAATGATAAGCTTAATGAGGCGCAGTCTGCAGAGCCTAGTAAAAAGCCTACCTGTTAATTTTTTAAAAAAAATGAACTAGCGTAATTTTAATAAGGGCTTGCATAGTTTGCGTTGAAAGCAAAAGCAGCATTACAAATTGCATTAAAATAATTTATAGCACCACTTACTAAGCTTTATCTGGTAAAAAGCTAGCTCGCAAGGAATAGTCATATGACTATTTAGACGCTCGTCGTCTCACTACTTTGCACCTTGTCTAAAATTTAGTAGGTGGCGCTATAATGGCTTAAACGCAAGATAGCTTATTTAATAATTTTATTAACTTTCGTTAATTGATTTAGCTTGCTAAGATACTTTTTTCAAGAAGATTTTTAAGGATGAAAATGAGGAGACAAAAGAGCTTATTAAGCTTTCTATTTATTGCTTTTTTAAACATTGCTACATCAGCATCTATCCTCCCTCTTGATAATAAAAAGTTTATTGCTTATACCGATGAAGGCCAAGGCACGCCACTAATCTTAATTCATGCTTTCCCAACAGACAAACAACTGTGGAAACCACAAACAGAATTAAAACAGTCATTTCGTGTGATCAGTTTGGATTTATGGGGTTTTGGGCAGTCATCTCCTGCCGATGGCAATGCTATTAGTATGGCTGATTACGCAGCCGAAGTTAAAACGTTGCTTGATCATTTACAAATTAAAAAAGCGATTATTGGTGGTGAATCAATGGGTGGCTATATTGCGCTTGCTTTTTTAAAGCTCTATCCACAAGCAGTAGAAGGCCTAGTTTTATCTAATACACAAGCTATTGCCGATAGTGATGAAGCTAAAATAAATCGAGAGAAAATAGCCCAAGAGGTATTAGAACATGGTACAGAGAAACTCATTAACGGCTTTATAGAGAACGCTCTTTCCCCTAACGCTTCTAATGACATGCGGGCACAACTTCTCGATATTTTACAATCGCAAAAGCCTACAGCCCTTGCTTCCGCCCTAAGAGGCATGTCACTTCGCGCCTCAACTGAAGATTTATTAGCGCATAGCACTCTACCTATTTTAATTATTACCAGTGAAGAAGACAAAGTTATTTCACCACAACAAAGTGAAGCCATGCATCAATTAGCTAAAAATAGTAAGCTAGTCATTTTAGCAAATGCAGGTCACCTATCTAGCTTTGAACAACCAGAACAATGGAATCAAGCTGTTAAAGAAATGTTCTTCCTACCTCATTAAATAATCAGGATTAGTAAAATGGTAGAGGTTATTATTCGTACTGCCCAAAAAAATGATTTATCGGCAATATTAGAGCTATATGCTCAACCTGAGATTGATGATGGAAAAATTCTACCTTTAACTAAAGCAGAGCATCTATTTGAAAGGATTAACGCTTATCCAGATTACAAAATTTATGCTGCAGTGGATAAAAATGAGTTTATTGTAGGTTCATTTGCTCTTTTAATTATGGACAATTTAGGCCATCTGGGAGCGCCATCCGGTATTATCGAAGATGTGGTGGTTAAGCCTAGTTTGCAGGGTAAAAGTATTGGTAAGCAAATGTTGCAACATGCCATTGAAATTTGTAAAGAAAAGCAATGCTATAAACTAGCTTTATCAGCAAATTTAAAGCGTCAATCGGCTCATTATTTTTATCAATCACTAGGCTTTAAGCAACATGGAATCAGTTTTCTTATAGAGTTTGATTAGATTAAATCTTGTGAATGCCAAGTATAAAAGCTGTTGTTGGTTTAAAGTATAAATGGTGAGTAAATATTGTGCCGATGCAATGGCCCAATCTATGCTCACTATAACATCCATCTAACTTTGAATTTGATATAAATAAAATCCAGGCATGTGTGAATTGGGCTATCGGCTTTGCAGGCCACGCTATACTAAAAACTTCTCCAAGTAAAACCAGCTGATTCAGCTTCTTTTTGTGCTTCAGCTAATTTTTTGTCAGCTTCTTCACCTTCGTTAGAACCACCTGCATTTTCTTCGCAGTTACTTATGTTATCATTGTTTGCAGCCACTTCTTCTACTCCTGCACCTAATTGCTCTGGAGACATGCAAGGTTTATCAGCTTCTTCTTCAGAAGCTTTTTTTATTTCATCTAATTTTACTTCGGGACTAACTAGATTTTTTTCATATCGGCTTTCACTTCCAAAAAAAGTTTGGGGCTGGTATAAAGACGTAATTGGCACCCCGCTAGGAGAGGATGAAGAATCTTGTTTTAATTGCCTAGGTAACTCCACAAGTCCTGCGCTAACATTAGGTACTTTTAACTCACTAGTACGATCAGTTAAAGCTGCTTCAATAGCAAAATTGGTTACTAATTTATTTTTAATAGTATTTTCAGATAAATACATGTTACTTTTACTATTATCTCTAAATTCAAACCCCATTTTTTCCCAAAAAAGACTTGAATTATTTACAGCCTCTAGAGTAATTCTACCTTGTTTATTAAAATTAAGACTTTGCGTAAAGGCATATCTAGTTAATACGGTCCCTACTCCACTATAATTTCTATTGAAGTTAGTAAGATTCGCTATATACAAATGGTCTTTAAATAGAGCAAAAAGTAATTGGCCACTAGGATTGGTTTGTCCATCCACTTTTAACTTTACAATAAAAAAATTATTAGGCTTCGCTATTTCTTGAATCTCGGCTTCAACTAATCTTTTCTTGACCTCATCAAAGATTTCTACTTTAATTTTCATGCTGATTAATTAAGCTAATTTATTATTTAATTATGGCTCATTTACTTGCAAATTGTATTTTATTTGAATAAAAGAAGACTTGTATGATAGGTTTGATTTAACGACAACATCCCCTGGATACCGCGAACAAGTCGCGGTACGTAGGCAGAGGATTTAACAACATTATTTTTCAAGACCTACGTCCCGTGGCTTGTCCACGGGATCCAGTAAAGTCTCGCCTACAAGTAATAAATCCTTAGAAAAAGTCGCGGAACGTGAGGAAACATGCTAAGTTGTCGGAAAATAAATTGTGTCAAATAATTATATATTTTAATTTATAGAATATGGCCTAAAGATATTTAAGGTCTATTGTCACGCTCTAAATTATCAACACGCGGTAATTAAATCTCTCAAATTAATTACTCTGTCTGCCATAGCAATAGTTTCTTGACGGTGAGCAATAATGATTTGCGTTATTGCCAGTTCTTTTAAAGCTTGATTAATCATTATTTCATTTTTAACATCTAAATGACTTGTCGCTTCATCTAAAAATAATATTTTTGGTTTTTTATACAGTGCTCGTGCTAATAAAATACGCTGCTTTTGCCCACCTGATAAAATAGAACCCATTTCACCGACTTGCGTTTCATAGCGCATAGGTAGTGCTAAAATAGTCTCGTGAATACAAGCAAGCTTGGCAACATGGTAAACATAGTCAAGATCAATTTCTTCAGCAAAAAAAGCAATATTTTCTAATATTGAGCCAGTTAATAAACAATCCTCTTGCATAACAGAAGCTGTTAACTCACGATAGTTTTTTAAACCAAAGTTAATAAGCGGTATATTATCAATATAGATTTCACCCTTTTCTGAATTTAATAGCCCCATCATTATTTTTAATAAAGTAGATTTGCCACAACCTGAAGAACCAATGATTGCTACTTTTTCACCGGCATTAATCTTTAGATTAAGATTTTTAAAAATAAAGGAGTCATTTGGACAATAACGAAAATGGATATTTTTAATTTCTAGCTCACCAGCCATATACTCAATGCGGCCAAGTCCTTCAGTAATTACTTCCGGCTCCTGGAAGATGAGATCACTTAAGCGGGCTAATTGTATAGCAATAAGTTTATAGTCAAAAACATAGCGGATAAAAGAAGAGGCTTTATTAATAAGTAAAAGCCGATAAGACAAAAAGGCTATTAACATACCTGTTGAAAATTGATTAGATAAAATGAGCATAACGCCAACACATAAAATGACAATATGATCAACTTGAAACAAAAGTTGATTAATCACATTATAAAATGTATTTAATCTAGAAATAGTAATGTCAGCATTCAGGGCTTGAATATAGCTATTATACCAGCGATTAAAACGGACTTCTTCTCTACCGAACGTTTTAAGTGGCATAATAGCCTGTAATGTTTCTAGAAAGATAGAAGCCGTTTTTGCATGTTGAACAACAGAATTTTCCGTTTGACGCTTTAAATTTTGATAAGATACATAACGTATTATTAAGTAAATTAAAAGACTTATACTAATGATTAAGGTTAGTTTAATACTATAAATTATCATTACCGCTAAATTAATAATAATCATTAAGCCATCAAGAATGGTATTAATAAATTCTGTACTAATTTTTCGTTGTATCTGATCAACTGTTTGAAATTTTGCTTGGATATCGCCTTTATAACGATGAAAAAAAAATTCTAATGGTAATTTTAAAAGATGCTTAATTAAATTTGCAGAAAACTGCTCTGTTAAGTTAGTAGTTAGATAAGTTACTAAATAATTTCGGCTATATTCAATTGCGCTTTGCAAAAGTATAAGAATTAAAAAGGCAGCCGCAATAATATATAAATTATTTAGATTATTGGTATCAATAACATCGTCCATAATATACTGTGTTAGAAGAGGATTTATTAATGCCAATATTTCAATAGTTAATGATAAAAGAATTAAAAAAATAATAAATTTATTAATTCCAGTAGTCATTTTTAAAAAATGAAGAAGAGTTAGTTTATTATCATTAATAATTTTTTGAAAACCAGGCTCTTTTTCTGCTTCTAAAACAATTCCAGTGAAGGAATTTGATATTTCTGTGATAGTACAACGCCTAATGCCAAGGGCTGGATCGTGAATGATAATATAATTTTTTTTCACTTTTTTTAAAACTACGAAGTGATTCATATTCCAATGTAAAATTGCAGGGCAACGAATAAATTTCAAATCTTTTAGGTCAACACGTAAAGCTCGTGTTTTAAAGCCTAAGCGCTGTAGCTGCTTATTCATATCAAGCATTGAAATACCTATTAAAGAAGGCTTACTCATAGCTCTTAGGCTAGTTAGACTAATTTGATGGCCCCAATAATTACTAAGCATCACTATACAAGCATAGCCACATTCAGCCATTTCATTTTGCAATATCATAGGTAATTTATGGTTCTTTTTTAAGCTAAAGTCTAATCTATCCTTCATAACGTAAGCTCTCCATACATGCTAAAAATGGGATCTAAAATCCATTGCCATAATTTTTGCTTAGGCCCTGTAATAATCGCAGTTATAGTCATTCCCTGGTGTAATTTTTTTTTCTTCCCATATATCTTTGCATACTGGCTTGATAATTTTGCATTGACTTTATAGTAGGGATATCCTATTTGAATAGATTTTTCATCCTCAGCATCCGTTAAAATAGTTTCATCAATAGTGTCAATTATTGCTTGATAGTTACCAAATCGCTTGTAAGGGTAAGCATCATAACGAATAATAATTTTGTTACCTTTATTTATAAAACCAGCTTGAGCTACTGGAATAAATAAATTAGCAATTAGCTTAGATTTATTCGGTAAAATCTTTACTAGGGGTTTAGTCAAATTAACAAATTGTCCTTCTTTAAAAATGCTACTAGCGATGAAACCATCTATTGGGGAATACACGAGGTAAGATTCATCTTGCTTATACTTAATAATTTCCGTTTCTACTAAGTTAAGACTGCGTTTAAGTTCTATTATCTCCTGTTGTTTATTATTAAAAAAATCTAAGGTAATGTATTTTTTTAATAATAATTTTTTTAACTCCTGTAATTGATTATCTTTAATTTCAATTTCATAATTTATTGACTTTTTTCGAGTAATTAATTTTTTTAAGACATCATTTCTATCAATAAGTTGGCTTTCTGTTAAAGAGTGAACTAAAAAAATAGCTTCACCTTTTTTAACACGGTCTCCTTGATTTTTATAGCTATGAATAATTACTCCATTTTTACTTGGGTATAAACTAATAACACCTTGTGATTCGTTTAGGTAACCCATAACAACAAATTTTTGTGAGAATTCAGCAGTCGTAATGAATAAAATTATTATGATTAAAATAAATAAACAACTGTAAGTAATAAATCTAAAGGACAATGGCGTATTAATTGATATACTGCCCAAATGACTTAGTCTTTTTTGCTTGAATACTTCTGATCTAAATAATTCTTTTTTCATATAAATTAAAAATAACTCTGTAAATTAACTGTTATAATTACAGAGTTTTTCAAAGTAAGATTAGGCAACATCAGCTGCTTTTAAATTGTTAAGCATAATATGATTTTTTATGTTTTCTTGTATGATTATACTTGCCCTTTTTTCATAATCTGCTAAAGAAATAATATCTCGTTCGTTGTATCTAAAATTACTATTTTTGTTTAGAATAAATTTCACGAATCTATCTAATAGATTTATGCTTGGGCATCTATCTTCAATCCAAAGAAATTGACCTTGTTGATTGACTTCTAGAAAATAATATTCTTCATCTGGCGTCACAATAAAATCAAAACAACCAAAAACAATACCTAAAGCGTCCATATAGTTACGAATCTTTTTTTCTAGTAAATAAGGTAGACAATAAGGTTCAACTTTCAGTTCATTAGGAGGAATGTAACGCCAATCAGTTAACCCTTTAGGATGTTCTTGAGAATAAATTTTTGCTGCTATAATATGTGTCCCAAAACAGGTAATGCGCAGCTCATACTTTTTTTTAATATATTGTTGAAAAATACCTGGTGTTAATTGCAATACTTTATCGGGAGGCAATTGTTCAACGCCAACCGTTTTTGTATAAAATAACTTTAATTTATCTTCTTCATACCAATAATGCGCTGAGAAAGGCTTATAAATGACTTTTTTATTTTTATAAGAACTAATAAATTCTTTAATTTTGGTTGGTGAATTAGATACTAAACTTGGCGGAATTTTAAAGCCACACTGTAATGCGAGTTTTAACTGTAGTAACTTAGAATTAGCCTGGCTGATTGCTTCATAAGGATTAATCCAAAAAGCATCTTTAGCCAGTATCAAAGGCACACTATTATGAAAAAGGGTATTTTCTTTTTTAACAAAATCATAATCGGCTTTAACAAGCTTATCCTTAACAAAGGGTTGCCTGGCTCTCCGCCACCATATTATATCAATATCGTTGCTATTGGTAATGGGACGCTCAGATTCATTCTCTAAAAACCACCATTGTTTTTTAATAGAAAGATAAATACTATTAGTTTGCTTTGTAGGTAGGTCAGCAGTAAACCATAGTAAACATTGATGAGATTTGCTCTCTAAAGCTAATTTTACTATAGCAGCGTGTGCGTCATCTGGTTCAGTTGAGATTAAAATATTCACTACATTTCCTTAACTTATTTATGGCCAGCTTTGGGTTTTAATAGACCTCTTCGGAAATTGCCCTTACCGGCTAATCTCAAACGAAAAAAGCGTTTCAATTAATGCTCATTTACTCTGTGTAACCTGCGCTTTTCAGCGCCTTTTTCGCTTGCTTTTGTTTCGGGACTAACAGTTTCTGAAGAAGTCTACTGAGTAAACTATAGAAAAATCCACCTAATAGAGATAAGTAAATACCTTATGTAAGGTAATGTGGTTAATACTATATAAAAATACTCTAAAAACCCAAAAGTCAGTTATGCTTTAATCAAAATCCATATCTGTCTCAACATCATAAGATCCATGTTTATTAGTAAAATAATGTGTAAGTTGCTGTGTATATTTTGTAGCACCACCGGTTACATTTTGTAACTCTTCATGGCTAATTTCAGTTGCCAAATTAAATGCTAAAACACGATTGAACATTGCACTTTTTTCCATTTTTATTTCCTATAAATAACTTATTTAATGTTATCCTTTTCATTAAATAAGCGGGGTTGGACTTCTATATTCATCCTGAATTAGAAAAAATTATTAGTTATCAATACTATATTTTATACGTTTTGTGTTTTTAACCAGGCTTGCCAAGAATCAATATCTTTATCACTATAATTTTTGCCACTAATTCGCTTTAAAGTTAAATAAGCCATATCATGATTATTAGGTTGCTTTAAACGTAAAAGATTAATTAATTTTTCCCCACCGCTTTTTAAGATAATTTTTTTATTTTTATCTGATTTAACGGCTTCTGATAAAATTACTAATGCTTTATTTCGATCAGTAGTATAGGGAGAATCTATTAATGAAAGTACGGGGTTAAGCTCAATGTCAGAGATATTTGCTTTTAACATAGTTGATCCAATTACACGCATGACATTATTACGTACTACCTCACTTCTATCATTAATGCTGGCTGATAACGTTGATATTATTTCTCTAGGATCTTTAAAATGGCCAACTAAGAAAGCAGCTGAGGCACGTCTTTCTGGACTTGGATCTTCTTTTAATGTTTTTTTGATTAAATCTTTTTGCAGCATAGCACCCTTATTAAATACCGCTAAATAGGGTTTTAAATTAGGATGGTTAAAATTTGTGACACAATGATAAACTGGACAGACTGAATTATTTGGATCTACTTTATGTTCATACATTAAACGCATTTCTAATTCATCAAATTTAATACGTTTAGCAATTAAGTCCTTTTTAGTAGTTTTATTGGTCTGGATGTTAATCTTAGGCGATACATAATGTAGCCTTTGTTTTTCATCATTACGTACTACCTCAACTGTTAAATAATAATTTTTTGTAGTTGGGTAGTAGATAGTTTGAAAATCAACAAACGAATAGTGTTCATTTTTTTTAATTTTCTCTACTAATGATTTTTTCTTTGCAGTGACCTTTATAAATTCTTTTTCTTGTTTTTGCTCATTAGCCATCGATACGACTTTATCAACATCCTCGACTAATTGTTTTATTTCATAAGAGTATTTTTTCAATATACGCTCAGCATTTTGTGCACTATCACCATATAGATCTATATAAGTTTCAGCACTTATCTGCCCTGAAAAAAGTAAAATTGAAGTAAATACAGCTTTTTTTAACATACCTGTTCCTTATTAATAATTTTAACTTTATTTAAATCCACATGATTTGCTAGATTTTTATTAATTAAACCTTGCATTTCTTCACGATATTTATCAATCGAATGCCTAACGCGCTTTTCATTCCATTGAAAATTTATAGTTCGCTCTATAAGAAAATTAACAAAAATATCAAGCATTTTGAAATTTGCATTATATTCTTCTATCCATAAAAACTGGCCCTGTTCATTTACTTCAAGAAAAATATACTCATCATCAGGTGTAACAATAAAATCGAAAGTGCCGAACACAATCTTCATTTCCTGCATAAATTGTCGTAAATTCTTCTCAATAATAGCTGGTAAACGATAGGGCTCTACATCCATTTCATTAGGCGTAATAGCACGCCAATCTACTTTACCTTCAGGATGCTTTTGTGAGTCTAATTTTGCGGCAACAATATAATTGCCGAAACAAGTTATACGTAGCTCATATTTTTTCTTAATTTCTTTTTGAAAAATTCCTGGGGTAAACTGTAAGGCATTATCTGAAGGAAGATTTGTTTGGTTTATTTTAGCTGTATAAGCTATCTTAAGCTGATTTTCTTCAAACCAAAAATTAGAACATAAGGGTTTATAGATAACCCCCTCTTCTTCATATTTTGCTATGAAATTACGTATTGTTTTCGGATCGTTAGAAAATAAACTTTTAGGGATAGTAAATCCACTTTTAGTTGCTAATTTTAATTGTAATAATTTCCAATTTGCTCGCACCGAGGATTCCTTAGGATTCACCCACCAAGCATTAGGTGCAATATGTTGCGTTAAGCACTCATGAAACAAGGTATTTTCTCTTCTAATGAAAGATAAATCATCTGGATGAATACTATGCTCTGGTAAAAAAGGTTTTCGTACTCTGCGCGACCAAACCACATCATAGGTATGATCACTATAAGTTTGTTGGTTATAAGAGTTTCTCCATTGGCAAAGGTTTTTATCAATTAAAATAGAGTTTTTTTGTTTAGTTGGTTGATCAGCGGTAAATAATAATCTTACTTGATGGCCTACTTCTTCTAAGGCTATTTTAACCAAGGCCGCATGCATATCGTCAGGTTCAGTTAATATCAAATACTTCATTGTAAAAAATCCACTTCTTTTTATTAACTTCATAAACTTACTTCTGCCCAATTGAAATCTAAAGTTTAAAAACTGGTAAGCAATTAAACTTGTTAATAAGCTTTCATTAGACTTCTTCGAAAACTGCTATTGCTAGCCAATCTCAAATGAAAAAAGCGCTTCAAAATGCTCATTTACTCCATGTAAGCTGCGCTTTTTCAGCGCCTTTTTCGCTTGATCTCGTCTCGACACTAACAGTTTTCGAAGAAGTCTAATGTTAGAGCAGAAGTATTAAGTCTATCTAAAAATTAAAGTTATATTTTACGCTAAAAATCTATACTAATATCGACTACTGTATCCCATTGGCCTGTACTACCTGAAGGTTGGAGGGTCGCTTTTGTGGTCATTTGATAGCCATTGCCGCCAGTTACCTTTTCTAAATCTTCATAATTTATTTCTTTAGCTAATTGATAAGCTAAAGCACGCTCACTGCTATTTTTCATATTTTCTCCTAATACGAGGTTGGTTGTTATGTGTTCCATCAAATTAAAGAAGAACATTTCCAACTATTTTCCAGCTCACAAATATTCTTCTTTAATTTCGTAGCTTTAACATGTTATTATAATTTATTCATTTTATTATTTTTTTCTTTTATAATTGTTTACATGCCGGCATTAAAGCGTATTTTGACTGAATAGTCAATAATTTATGAATAAAATATTCATTTTTTTGGAGATTTATGAATAACCCATCTATTAATGAAAATTTGCGCAAGCTATTGCAAATACATAATCAACTGTCGTTAAGTGAGCTAGCAAGGCAAACTAATATTCCGCAACCCACTTTACATCACTTGTTAAATGGGACAACTAAGCGTCCACGAAAACAGGTATTAGAGAGCTTAGCTAGTTACTTTAAGATTTCTGTAGCGCAACTCACAGGCCAAGTACCCTTATATGAATGTATTCCTGAGGAAATAAAACAGAGCTTTAAAATTTATACTATTCCTATTATAAGTTGGGATATGCTTAAAGAGTGGCCTCACAACTATCAAGAAGTAGGCCAATTAGGTGAGGTTGTACTAACTCAAAAAATAGGGGATCATTCATTTGCTTTAATTATGAACAATGACGCCATTGAACCTTTATTCCCCGAAAATTCAATTTTAATATTTGATAATGACAAAGCACTAAAAGACCGAGAATATATTATGATTTACTCTTCTAAATATAATAAGGTTATTTTAAATCGACTTTTTATTGAAAAAAATACTTATTTTATTAAACAAGAGCAACCTGACGGCGATGCAAAATTAATTAAATTAGACTTAGAAAATGATAAAGTATTGGGTTCTTTAATTGAAGCAAGATTACTACAGTTTTAAACTGAGATAAATTTATTTACCTTTTGTTTTTGACTAGTTAATAACTATATTAAATTAACTTTGTAAGCAAAATTGTTTGATTAATAAATATTCTCGCTGATTTTTTTCTAATTTACTTTGCAGTAAATTAATACACTGAGCGACTTGCTGTGGAAAAACAGGTTGCTGTATTTCTTGAAAAATATCAGTCGAAGGCAAATAGTTTTGCAAACGTCCAAGCGTAATATGACCGCGGAAAGCTCTTTTTTCAGTAGGATAATTGAGAGCATCAAGGATTTGGGCAAGTTGATAGGAGATAAAAGCAAGAGGCTCTTCTGGCCCAACTTTTACAGTGATAAGTCGTGGACATTTAGGCTTAGGAAATAATTCAATCTCATTTAATTCAAGTTTGAATGCTTTGATAGTTTTTAAATGTAGAGCCACCTGTTCACAAATTATAGGCAAATCCGCGAGTTTAACAGCTTGTATAAAACGCAGTGTTATGTGCAAATGCTTAGCATTAACCCAACGCACTTTCCGTGGTGGGATCTGTTGTTTAAGTTGCTCTATTATTAATGCTATAGTCTGGCTTACTTCGGGCGATAAACTAATAGCAAAAAATGCTCTAATTGTATTTGCCATGATTAGCTCCTAACTGATAATAGATTACCTCTCCTCTGCAGAGCTGCATTTGGCCTATTTCGAACCAAAACCACCTTTCAATATGTGCATGTAGGAGACTATATTCTGCTTTTTAAGTATTAGTCCCCGCCAAATTATATCCAAATAAAAAATTTCACCAAGATTTAAGATAACCACTTAATCTATTATATTTTCTGAAGACTTATAAAGTAGTTAGCTAAATTACCTTGCTTTGTAACCGACTAAAATTGGATGATTTAAATTAGGCCTTTCTAAAATCTTTATTTCTTCTATTACTAAATCATATAGTTTCTGCACGTATTGGTAACGGCCTTTTTTTTGTTTACTTTCTTCACTACCATAGTTGCTTAAGTAAGTTTGACACTTCTTTTCTAGATTTTTAAGTTTTGCAAAGCGGGTTTTTGCGTCAGGCGATAATAATTTATACTCTTCGAATGTCTCTATAATTGCTTTTGCTTCAGCAGAAGTTCTAAGTCCTCTAAAACCTTGTGCCCAAAATAAAATATCAGCATGATGACTTAAGAAGATAGGTAAAGTCTTATTTTTCTGACCTGCCTCATCACCTGCAACAGGCTCAAGGCTTGTATAAACAAAGCCTCGTTGATGGCGTTGCAGTGTTTTAGGTAAAGCTAATTCAGTTTGAAAGCTTTTTAAATCTTGGTAATTTAATTGAATTAGTTTACGTGTAAGTTGGTGAATTTCTAGTATGCGATCAATTTCTATTTGTTTAGGTTTATTACTTTTACTTAAAAACTGCCTATCGAAATTTTTAATAAGATAGTCTTCACATAACTTTGAAATACTATATAAATAATAATTGGTTTGGGTTATTTCTTTTGTGTATTGACTAATGTCTATTAGTTGATTACCTTCTATTTTTGCACTTAATATTGTTCGAAAAGTAATATAACTGTCTATCCTTTGCTTAATTGCAGCTATTTTATTTAAATTTAAATAACTTTCTATCTGGGATGTTGCTAAATCTTTTAAGCGTCTTTCAGTATTTTCTCTTTCTTCTATTGTTTCAATAGGTCGATAACCTAGCTGTCCTGCAAGATATTTTTTAGTATTAGCAACTTTTTCAAATAATTCTATATTGTCATTTCCCTGCTCATTAGTTGTCACAAGCATACTACGTAGTAAACTAAAAGAGGTCGCTTTGGTATTTCTTAACTCACCTGTTTTTGTATATCTTGTACCAATAGTTGCTGTATCTTTAAATGTTTCTTTCGCAGAGAAAATATCTGGAAGGATATTACTTAAGACATTATCCCATACATCAGTTAGTATTTTGATAATTGAGCTGCTCCAATTAAATCCTTTTCCTATTAACGAAAAAAGTTGGCCAGAAACAAAATTTAATGGAAAAAGAACAATATCAAGCGCAAGCCAAAGTAATTCTGATAATTTAGGTGGACGCTTATAAATAAGACCTTCTTCAGCTATTTTAATTGTAGATAAAATTGTAGCAAGGTAAGATATAAAGCCAATTGAGCCTAAAATCAATGCAGGAATAGCTAAAGGAGGAAAAAAGAAAGCTGCGATACCTAAAACAGCAGCGGTTAACCCTATTATAATGCTAAATGTTGATGCTATAGTTGCAACATCTTTTTGTACAGCGTCTGAAAAAGTTACTTTTTTTGCGTCCCGATAATAATCATCTACAAGCCGCTTAGCTAAAACCTCAATTATTTTAATTTTTTCAGCTTCTTTAATAAGAAACTCTCTTCTTTTAGCTAAATTTTCTTCCTTCTCTTTTTTAACTAACTTTAAACTTTCTGGCAATAAATCGCCTGCTTTCTCTTCGTCTTCACACGCTAAATTGCTAAATCCAGCCGCAGATTTATCTTGCTGTATTAAAATTTTGGTAGGCCAAACAATTTGCGTGAGTATATTTCTAACTTTATTAAAATAGTTCCAGAACCAACTTAAATCGCTTTCCGCTTGCTTAATTAACCGATCACGTGTTTGTTGACAAACAATAGTAAGCTTAAGATGTGACTGCAAGCAATCATAGCGGGTTTGCATGCTTAAAAGGCTACTATCGCTTAATAATTGATTAATTGATTTTTGAAACGCTAATTCCTCACTATTTAAGCTTTCATCACCAATATCTGCAGGAAAATTTAAACTAGCAACTAAATCTTTTATCGATGCAATTAAAACCTTTCTTTTTAAAATAGTAAAATATTTCCTATAATTTTTGATTAAATTTTCTAAAGCCGCTAATTTATCTGGCTCATTAGAATAACGCTTTTTTTGGGCGTCTATCCATTTATTAATTTCTTGAAAAGCTGCAGGAACATTGTTAGCTAAACTAATTTGAATTTTTGTTTGAAAAAGACGTTCTCCGGACCAGAATTCAGGATAATTTAAAATACTAAACTGCTCATCATTTAAGGTTTGCAAAAAAGTGGTAAACTTATCTTTAAAATCACCGAGGTTAGCTGGGAGCTGTGGTAAATAATAATCAAACCAAGCGCGATGATTACGCTGAATAGACGTTTCATTAATTTTTTGCAGAATTATAGGCACTTTCCTACTCTCCTAACCGCTAAGATAACCTCCTGTTAATAATGGTTTAATTTAAGTAATTTAATATAAGATATAAGTCATTTGGTTACTTTAAAAAGTAATTGGTATTTTTCAATAGAATTAAATTAGTGCTAATTATATAAGATTATACTTAAATGATCCTTAACATTAGCGAGCCTTGTATTTTTTGTATTTTTATTATACGATATATTATCTATTTTATTTTAGGTACTCCTCCAATGCGTAAATAATTTTCCAACTTGGTTTTTAACGAACTTGTGGAGATTATTTATGTATCGTGTTCCTGCTATTATTGCTCATCATTTATCGTATTCATTTACAACTGCTAAATCCCCTATTGATGATGCTTTTCTGACATTTACGCAAACGCGCTATGGTATTGTTGGTGATAATGGTGTTGGTAAAACAACGCTATTAAAATTACTTGCTCATCAACTTAAGCCTGAGCAAGGTTTTATAGAAATTTTTGGTTCCGTTGACTATTTCCCGCAGATTAATACAGATTATTTAGGCAAAGAAATAGTAGCCGATTTATTAGGAATTAGTGACAAGTTAAATGCTTTGGAACGTATTGCCCAAGGAAGCGTTTATGAAACTGATTATGATTTAATTGGTAATGATTGGGATATAAAAGAAAAAGTGCATTTAATTCTTACGGATTTAGATTTAAATTCTATTACTTTGACAACGCCGTTAACTTCTTTAAGTGGTGGTCAAAAAACTAAATGCTGGCTGGCGAAAGCCATGCTTAGTCAAGCTGATTTTCTCTTATTTGATGAACCAACTAATAATCTTGACTGGCAAACTAAAGAATACTTTTATAACTGGTTAGAGCAAACTAACCGAGGGATTTTAATTGCAAGCCATGACCG
Organism: Legionella sp. D16C41; assembly: GCF_048541585.1. NCBI lineage: Bacteria > Pseudomonadati > Pseudomonadota > Gammaproteobacteria > Legionellales > Legionellaceae > Legionella > Legionella sp. D16C41. Next base: position 2,737,727 of record NZ_CP183303.1, read on the forward strand.
ACAATTACTTAAGCAAGTGGATGAAATTATAGAATTAACTTCTCTTGGCATTAATCATTTTGGCGGTAATTATACTTTTTATCGCGAACAAAAATTAGTTAAACAAGAAGCACTTAATCACCAGCTAACAGCAGCAAAAATTACGCTTAAAAATACACAAAACAGTATTCAGCAAACACTAGAGAAACATGAACGGCGTCAAAAAAAAGGACGCGCACTTAGAAAAGCAAAAAAAATTGATAAATTAGCTGCCAACTCGAAACAAGGTCGCAGTGAAAAAACACAGTCAAAAGATAAAATAAAAGCTTTTAACCAGATACAAAAGGCAAAAGAAAAAATTCAAGACATTAAATTAAACATAGAAATAAAAGAAAAAATTTCTGCAAATTTTTCTACAGCTAAAATACCTACTAGCAAGATTATTCTAAATATTGAGCAATTATCTTTTAGTTTTAATAAAAATCAGCCCCTATTTAATAACTTTAATTTAACGTTGCTAGGGCAAGAGCGTTTAGCAATACAAGGGAAAAATGGCTCAGGAAAATCAACCCTAATTCAACTTATTTTAGGTAATCTAAAACCACATCAAGGCTCTATTTATCGCGGGTTTTCTCATGCTTGTTACCTAGATCAAACCCTTAGTTATCTTAATTCCTCTTTAACGCTAGTCGAAAATTTATGTTTAAAGAATGCCTTTTTCTCTATCGAAGAAGCTTATACGCGTTTAGCAGCCTTTAATTTTCGTAATCGATTTGCCGAGAAGAAAGCAAGTGAGTTAAGTGGCGGAGAATACATGCGAGCAGGGCTTGCTATTTCTTTATCCGCAGCCAAACAACCTGAACTTCTTATTTTAGATGAACCTACTAATCATTTAGATATTCAAAGTATTGAATCAATTGAAGAAATGCTGTCAATTTATCAGGGAACATTAATATTGGTATCGCACGATAGTCATTTTTTAAGCAATATTGGTATTACTAAAGATGTTAACTTAAGTTAAGAATAATTGGTTTTCTTTACAGATTTGAAAAATAAATTTACCATGCAGCAATAAGACATAGTCCATAACAATTTACCTATTACTTGAAAGTAGACACATCTTAGGCCAAAGCGACTAATAAAGGAGAGATTATGAGATTAGAGCTCATGCATGGTATTCAGCGATTTCAGGGTAAAACTTTTAAAGAGTTAGAGGATATATTTAGTGAGCTAGGTAAAGGGCAAAATCCTGATACACTTTTTATTACCTGCTCTGATTCTCGTATTGTTCCAAGCCTTATTACCCAAACAAATCCGGGTAATTTGTTTGTTATTCGTAACGTGGGTAATATTATTCCGCCTTACCCTATGCCATGTAGCGAAGCAGCGGCTATTGAATATGCTGTTGATGTACTTCGTGTTAGAGACATTGTTGTTTGTGGCCATTCAGGATGTGGTGCAATGAACGGTCTTTTAGATGAAAACCTTAAGCACAAGCTACCTGCAGTAGCTAGGTGGCTTACCTATGCTGAGCCTGTGCTTAATCAGCTAGAAGAAAAACTTATTACATCTACAAACGTTGAGCCGGATGTAAAATTAAAAGCAGCTATTGAATTTAATATTTTAACGCAGATAGAACATTTAAAAACCTATCAATCAGTTAAAGAAAAAGTTAATCGTCATGAAATTACTATCTCTGGTTGGTATTATGAGATTCCAACAGGAAAAATATTTATCTATGAACCGCATTATCAAAAGTTTTTGCCATTCGAAAAAGTATTTACACAAAACATAGATGAAAAGATAATCAACCTTACCCAAAACATTGCAATGCAGTATTTAAAATTACAAGCTAATCCTAAAACGCCTACTGACTATTTAAAATTAATGCGCTTATTTGGTTCGCTTAATGAAAACATCAAACCTATTTGGCCAGCTATTAAAGAGCAGCTAGCTAAGAAAATCTGGACAGATTTAGGTTTTTTATTTACTGATAAAAGTGACTTAAAGTTTATTGAACTAGTTGAAAGTACCGCTAATATCAAACTTCCAAAGCTAGACTCTTTACAAAAAGAGGTTAGTGAATCACCTGGTTATCAGCGCTATTGCCGCCAACTTCTCTTTACACCGAGGTTTTTTGCCCCAAATCAAACAATATCTTTACCCACTAATACAGTTTCTAACAATCTATTGAGTATGTAGCCTGGAGCTCGGCTCTAGCCATTAGATTAAGATTCCTTTTCTTCCGTACGCCCTTAGGGCGCGGATAGATAAAAAGAAAAAGTCTTGATTAGATTACCCCTCATCCGGCGCTTTGCACCACCTTCTCCCCGGTGGGGAGAAGGGAAATTAGCTTAATGGCTATGGGGTAAAATTCAATCTACATAAACATTCTTTTAAGTGACATTATTAATAGATTAAGCAAATATCTTGAATCTAGGCGAAAGGTTGGATTTACATTATTCTTTCCAACGCTTAACGATACCTACATCGATATCAAATAAATCGAGTACCCGCCCTAAACTGTGATTAACAATATCATCAAGCGTTTGGGGTTGATTGTAAAAAGCAGGAATAGGTGGTGCCACAATAGCACCTAGTTGAGTCACTTTTTGCATATTCTCTAAGTGTCCTAAATGCAAGGGTGACTCGCGCACCATTAATACTAATTTGCGGCGTTCTTTTAATACTACATCTGCTGCGCGAGTTAATAAATTAGAAGTAACACCGCAGGCAATACTTGCTAGTGTTTTCATAGAACATGGGGCAATAATCATACCTAGTGTTTTAAATGAACCACTGGCAACGGCTGCGGCAATATCATCAATAGGATAATATTTATCAGCTAGATTAATAAGTTTTTGACTAGACAAAGTCACTTCATAGCCTCTGGCCTGTTGAGCAGCTTTAGAAATGATTAAATGTGTTTCATAGTCTGTTTTAGCTAATATTTCTAAAAGGCGAATGCCATATATAATTCCTGAAGCCCCAGAAATACCAACTATAATACGTTTAGTCATGGGTATACTCTTACTATTTTCTCACCTTAAGGTTTTAAGATATGAAGCAATTTGATAAACAATTTTTATTATATCGTGAATTTAACTTAACTTTTAAAATAATACGAACTTACTTCTTTAATCTCAATTGAAAATTGAATCTCTAAATTTTTGGCTGCTTGTCGAAAACAGCCCTTTATTAATTTTATCAACTCATATTCGACTAGCGCTTTTATGTTCTAGAATGTAATTTACTTCATCTCAGCTTGATTAATACATAAAATAAAAACCTTAGCTACCCTTCTAACGTACTGCCCTTATTCTTCTATGTACCACAACTTACTTCCCTTATGACTTTTACGCCTACGTACCGCGACTTGTTCGCGGTATCCAGCCTTTTCTGCTTCAATGATTTTTTAAATATAAACTATAGTAATAGTTATTAATTAGAGGATTGCAATGAAGAATTATTTTTAGCTAGCCATGCTTTAACTTCAACAAGAGTACGTTTAGCAATTAAAATAAATTGGCTATATAAGTTATTAATTCCAGTTAGAGTTAACTTGCTTAGTTTTTCTTCTAATATTTGGCAGGCGACTTGCATCTGGATAGCACCACAGCATAACGCACTACCTTTCATTTTATGAATAATTTTATTCATCTGTAAAAAATTTTTTTCAAGCCAAGCTTGCTCTAACTCATTGAGATGGGAAGGCGTTTCATCGAGCAGCATTTGTAATAACTCTACTAAACCTGTCATTGAACCAATTGTATTCATGCCTTGTTCTATATCTATTAGCGCATATTGATTGACTTTAGCTAAAGTATCAGCTGTAGAATCATTTTCGTTAGCTATTAACTTATTGTTAACAAATATAGCTAATAATTCGTTTAATGCTACTAATCTAAAGGGTTTGGTAATTACTTTATTCATACCAGCTTTAATTAACACCGATTCCGTATTCGCTGGTGAATAGGCTGTTAAACCTACGATAGGAGTTGGTTCTCTATTTTCTTCGTGTTCAATACGTCTAAAAATTTTTGTTAACTCATTACCATAAATATCTGGTAAACCTATATCCAGCAAGATTAAATCAAATTTTTGGTTTCTAAAAAGCTCTATCGCATTAGCACCATTACAGGCTGATTGAAATTGGCAGTAAGCCTGATTTAAAATAGTCTCTGCAGTTTTTAAAGCAATTGCATTATCCTCTACAATAAGGATATAAGGTTTCTTGTTTTCCTGGTAATTTACTAAATCTACTCCAACTTCTTCAAGCACAGAATTATCTTCAATTAAATTAGATTTAACAGTGGCTATATAAGCTGGGATAGTAATACTAAAGCTAGTCCCAGTGCCTACATTACTTTCTACTTCAATATGTCCTTTAAGAAGCCTCGTGTACTTCTTAACAATGTGTAAACCTACTCCATATCCTGAATAGATGCCTTGTGGTGAAGGATTAGCACGATAAAATCGGTTAAAAATTTTCTGCTTATCTTCAGGTTTAATACCAATACCTGTATCACGAATTATAAATTCTAAATTAATTTTATTGCCGCATTGTTTCTTCAAGCGAACTTTAATTTCAATTATGCCTTTATTTGTGAATTTTACAGCGTTGCCAATCAAATTTAGTAAAATACGATGCAATTTTGTTTGATCGGTCTGAATGAATTTAGGTACATTATTATCAATATTAATTTGTAAATTAAGATTTTTAACTCTAATTGCAGGCAATTCCAAATCGCCTAAATATTGAATAAATTCATAAAGATTAAAGGTCGAAACTTTAACATTAGTTTCACTTGCACTGCCGGTCGCAACAATATCAAGTACACTATTTAATAATAATAATAATTGCTCTGAACTCATATTAACCATATGAGCATTTTCTTTCTCTTCTGGAGTGTGCGCTTCTTTTTCTATCAAGCATGACATGCCAATGATTCCACTTAAAGGGGTACGAATGTCATGACTCATATTACGAATAAATTCATCTTTAGCTCGATTAGCCGCTTCAGAATTTTTTTTCGCTTTCCTAAGTTGTTCTTCTTGTTTTTTACGTTGAGTAATATCGGTATAAATACCTAAGATACCGACAATCTCCTGTTTATCGTTATAAAAAGGAACTTTACTGACTAAAACTGTTCGTTTAGCTCCATTTGGACGAATAAACGTTTCCTCATAGTCTAATTTTGCCTTGCCAGATTCTATAACGATTTTATCATCGCGACGATATTTAGTTGCAGCTTCAATGGGTAATAAATCAAAGTCTGTCTTGCCAATAATATCTTTTGGATCAGAAAAACCTAATTTTTCAGCAAAAATCTTATTACAACCTTTAAAAACTAAATTACAATCTTTCCAAAAAATGGCATGAGGCAGATGGTTAATAAGATTTAGTAATATATATTTATCCATTCAGCTGTCACTTATCCTTATGGGTATGTATTATTCGAATCCTGACTTGCTCCCTTTGCATTTTTGTCTTTTACATTTAAAGGCTCATCTTTAGAATGACCAAAAAGATGATTTGATTTAGTAGAATGAGCGTGATTTCTGCCTATTACGGTAGGTCCCATTACGGGAGGTTTGGTAGGGGTACTTTGATTGATTTTACTACTCTCCTCTTCCTCACTACCTGATAGAGCTGAACGTGCAAACATCGTTCCTCTTAAAGGTACTCCGCTAAACGAGCCTGTAACCGTTTTTTGTTTTTTAAGACCATCTAAGTAATGGTCCTCTTTTTCCTCTTCTTCCTCTTCTTCAGCTTCACTTAATAATCGAAGGCCACCTGCTAACTTGCTCCTTTGAAGCTTAAGCTCAAGTTCAAGCTCAACTCCATCTCTTGGAAGCTCATCACAAATTTTCTGAATCAAATCCTCAATCATACCTTCAGCTTCTTCTGAAATTTTAGCAGGACTTGGAGCTAGAGTAGCATCTTTGATAGAAGCACTGTTTAGTGGGGTAGCAGATAACTTAAAGCGAATTATCTTTTCAAGTTGTTGACGATACTCAACATATAATAAATTATCAATTCTTTCTTGATAAGTTGTATAAGCAGTTTCACTTGATTCACTAAGCTTCTTTTTAATGATATTAACAACCTCTTCATATAGCTCTATTATTTCTAAATCCTCAGTTAAAAGTTTTTCTACTTTTTCAGAATTGCAATGTGCATAGGTCAACTTCATACCTAAATTAGTTACATAACCTGTTAATCTATGAATAACGCCATCTGACTCGCGCGAATGATGACTGCCATTTGCTGAAAAAAGACTTTCATAACTATATTGTTGACCTTTCGTAGGAGTGTTAACAATACCAACGCAAACTTTTGCTATCTCTACCTGCCGAAAGGTTTCTTTATCCTCATCACTTGCAAAGCAATTGGCCACATCATTAATAATTTGTTCGGCAATTTCTTTGCCTTTCTCAGTCAAAGGCACATGTTGTAATTGTTCAATCTGCTCCTGTAACTCGAGTGGCATTTTCGTTCCAGTTGGATAATGAGCTATATTTGTAATTCGCTCACTGGTAAGACGTGCCATTCCATTTTCTAGATTAGTAATTGAAAAATAAGGACCCACAGAAAAGAGAGAAGTATTAATATTTTCATACTTAGGCGGCAATTTTACATCAACGCTTACTTTAACGCGATTAACGCCTGGTGTATCGGTTTTAGTATTGTTTGCAGAATAAGGATCTATGCCTCTATCCAACCATTGAGCATTTTGCCAAGCACAATTAATAACACATCTACTGCTTAATTCGACTTGAGTATTTTTTTGATTAGCTACTACATAATAGCCAAATCTATCTGGTGTTAAATCTATGTTAGTTACAAACGTATTAGGTATAAATTTAATATTAGGAGTCTTAGTAATTTCTGTTCGTAGGTACTCTTGTAATTTATTAATATCAAGTTGTGCTTCGGCTGTTTGATAGCCTATAGCAATCGATGCAGTAGTTTCTTTACCTGATGAATCATAAACAGGTATAGTTTTTGAAAAGAAATCATACTCTTCTTCTTCAAGTTTTTTGATAAAATTTTCAGGTTCACCAAAAACTTTATTGCTAGAATCACCTATTTTTTCCCGATAGAGCTGTCTTAATTCTTCAGCTATTTTTTCTGCCTCTTGAGGTGACACTATTGATTTATCAAGAATATAATGCCGACCACGACATGGATTTTCCGAATTTTCTCCTCCAGCAATGAAGTCTTTATACTCCTTGGCAAATTCAATAGCATTTATTAGACAGTGCTTCGCAGTGTCACTATTCTCTGCATTAAGATAATGCATACCCGTATGTAATTTATTACATCCATTTTGACTTGTGCTAATTATAGGTAACACATCCGAGCCTGCTTCAATTAAAGCAATTCTTGCGGGTTCACCATTGATTTTTAATTTAGCTAGCTTTCTTACGGTAAGTAGACCTGCTATCCCTGCACCGATAACAATAATGTCAAAGTCCTGTTTATTCTGCATAATAAAAGCCTAAACAATGTTAGTATTGTTTAAAATTATAGCATTTTAATGAATTTTAAAACAGATGTTTTTAGCTTTATAATTGAAAATTTTTTTATTAAAAGTATTAATTAATTGTAAAAATTTTAAGATTAATAATTTTTTATAAAGAATAAAGAGTTAAATTACAGTAATTTAATAAATCTATTAGGTATTAGAAAGATTTACTTTATAGCTAAAAATAGCTTACAAAGTAAATCTCAATAAAATGAAGACTATTCACACTAAAACAGCTTCATTTAGTATGATAAAGCAAGTATTATAACTCTTAGAAAAAATTATATTTTAAATTATACTGCGCATCTCAGTAAAGAATGCTTGGATTCATCAGCATTAGATACTTCAGGAGTTATAGATTCATTATCATACTCTGCTGACTCTTGAATAAGTGAATCTAGATTTAAAAGTAATTTTTCTAAATTAGAAATTTTAAGCTCTATTTGTTCTTGCTGACTATGTGGGTTGTCTAAATCTTTAGAAAAAAACCTTAACGATTGTTTATCTTTTTTTGCATTTTTTTGCATTAATTTATGATTTAAGTTCTCTTTAGCTCCTTCTAAAGCCTGCTTAATAGCCAGAAGTAAATCAAATCTTTTGGAGAAAAAATGCCGATAATCAAATAAAGGTAGATTATCTAAAAAGTTCTTATCTCTCATTTCAGCACATTGATCACAAGCAGCTTTAAATTGCTCACTAATTGCTAGTTTCTCCTGAATTGATTTATCTTTAATAGTAAAATCAGTAAGCAAAACCTTGTGTAATCGATTAGCATCTAATAAAAGAGCATTTAAAAATTTTTTATTTATTTGATAAGATTCTTTTTTCTTTCCTGAATGCTTTCCTTCATAATCTCGGCAAGTTTTTCGAAGTGCCTCTAATACACGGTGATCTTCTAAAAATTTATTTTTATTTAATGCACCAATTGCCCACATTAATAAGAAAGAATAGCCTTCTATTCCTTCTAAGCAATCATATTGTATTTTAGCTTGGTGTAAACGTGGTTTATCTAAAAAAGACAATAGATCTTCTAATGAAGACGCTTCGATTTGTGAGGGATCAAATACATAAATATGGCGCATACATGTTGAAAGAATTATTGGATTAACATCACGAATAAAATCATCTAGTGGGTTGCGCACACCTTTTTCTTTTTGGAGATTATAACAATGTAATACTAATTTATTAAGTCGCATAAAGACATTCCTGAATCATATAACTGATTCCAACGATATAAACAATTAAAGATAATGCCCTTTTAATAAAATTAACTATAAAGAATTGCTAATAAATGAAGATTTATTCCACTGAAATTAACTTAACAGTAACGATAAAACAAAGTTAAGCAAATTAGCAAGATTTTTTGTTTGCCTAAATGAATTAATTTCATTAGAAGATAATGTTTTAAGAAATAATATCCAGTTATAAGTAGTAAACTTAAAAAATGAGTTTATAGTGAATTAAATTATTAATAATTTTTATATAGTAGCTAGTACCAGGAGTATACTGTCGATATTGCTAAAGCTCATAATGCTCTAATTTAAGCTCTTATATTTTAAGTATTTTAATCACTAAATTTATGATTAATTAATATATTTTTTATAAAGCTCAATAGTGATTACTAGCTTTCTAATCCTTAATTTTGCACTGTGAGATAACATGATTGTTTTAGAAACGCAAAGGCTATTACTTCGTACTTGGAAAGATACCGATTTAGCTCCCTTAACTTGTATTAATCAGGATCCTAAAGTTTGCCGATACTTGCCAAGCTTAGGTAATTGCCATAGTACAAAACAATTAATTAAACGCTGTATAGAGCATTTTAATACTTATGGGTTTTCTCTCTATGCTGTTGAGCTTAAAGAAACTACTGACATGATTGGTTTTATTGGCTTACTTACGCCTTCCTTTGTAGCACATTTTACGCCTGCTATTGAGATTGGCTGGCGTCTGGCTTCTACACAATGGCACAAAGGCTACGCAACGGAAGGAGCAAAAGCTGTATTACAATATGCTTTTACTCAGTTGAACTTAAAGGAACTTGTTTCGTTTACAGCGGCCGATAACTGGCCTTCGCGCCGAGTGATGGAACGAATAGGTCTCCACCACAATGCAAATGATGACTTTGAACATCCGAATATTAGCCTAGCTAGCCCATTAAGACATCATGTACTTTATCGCTTATCTAAAGAGATGTATTTAGGCTGCATTTAATTTATCTACTATGTTAAAATAAATAAATTAAATTACTCTCAGCAGTTAGGTCAAAGTAATAGATAAAGAGTAAATAATAAGTGACTTTCAAACAAAACTGGGAAAAAACTGATCTTGCATTAAAGCTTCCTTATGAAACTATCGAGGCAATGCTTAAACAATTTTTACCAACTAAAACAATGTATTCATGTGAGTGTATTGTTGGCGGCTGTGCCAATTTAAATTATAAAATTTATGTGGATATTGATGAAAATCCCTATATTCTGCGCCTATATTTACGTGATTTTAAAGCAGCTTACCGAGAACAACAGTTAAGCCTTTTGCTTAAAGATAAAAAAACTATACCTATCCCCGAAGTTTATTTTATTGGCCACTATCAAAATTATCAATTTGCTTTTAATCAATATCTTTCAGGTATTACCTTACGTGACTTATTATTGAGCGATCAAGCCTTTGATATTAAACAATTAATGTTTGATACAGGTGTTTTAGCCAACCAAATTCATACTTATACTTTTAGGCAAGGGGGCTTTTTTGATAATAAACTACAACCGCTGCCCCTAACCACTACCTATTTAGAATACGCCTTAAATTGTTTAAATAAGGATTATATTATTACTCTCTTAGGGCAGAGCAACACAGCTAGATTAACTTATTACTTTCAACAACTAGAATCCTTTTTTCCTTCTTTAGACGAAAAGCAACTTGTACATGGCGATTTTGATCCAGCAAATATTTTAGTAAATTATCAAGAAGGCCGCTGGCAGATTTCAGGCGTTTTAGATTGGGAATTTGCTTTTTCTGGCTCGCCACTTTTTGATGTAGCCAATATGTTGCGTTATGCGCATCATCTTCCTTCTCATTTTCAAGATGCTTTTTTAAAGGGTTTAACTTTAAGCTATACTTTACCCCCACATTGGCAAACAACGATTTACCTGCTCAATTTATTATCTCTCTTAGATTGTTTAAGTAGAAGTTCAGCTAAGCGCCCTAATCAACAAGCCGATATTTATGAGCTAATAATTTATTTTATGCAGCAACTTACTAAAGAGCATGGTTTATGAATTTTTTTCAGGGTAATTTATATCCTCTCCTTAAACTAGGATTGCCACTGGCTGCTACCGGCTTAGTACAATCTGGTATCTTTTTTTTTGAAACACTATTTTTAGCACATTTAGGTTCGGATATTTTAGCTGCTGGTGCATTAGTAAGCTGGTTATCGGGTACTTTTGCGGTTATTGTTTTTGGTCTTTTAAGTTCTATTAATGTACTCGTATCCCACAAATTTGGTGCTAAAGATTATCCTGGTATTACTAAAGTTATTCGTGATGGACTTTGGCTAGCACTTATCTTAGTTCTACCTAGTGTTCTTTTATTTTGGAATATGGCTACTATCTTTTTGTGGCTTGGGCAAAAACCTAATATTGTTTTCTTGGCAAAATCATATTTACATGGTCTAACTTTTGGTATCTTACCAAATTTTATTGTCACCGCATTACTAGAAACTATTACAGGTTTAGGACAAACTAAGCTTGTTTTTAAACTCAGTTTAGTATCGGTAACCTCAACAATATTTTTAAGCTTTGCATTAATTTTTGGCAAATTTGGTCTGCCTGCCTTAGGTATTGCTGGTGCTGGTTGGAGTATTGCGCTTAGTAATTGGTTAACGTTGGTAATTTTAGTTAGCTATCTTTTAATTAATCAAGAAAATAAGCCCTACTTTCAAAAAATATTTACCTTTTCAAAGCCGGTTTATTTATTGGAGCTAATTCGTATTGGTGCGCCGATGGGTTTTATGTATTGCGTTGAAGTAGGCTTTTTCTTTGTATTAACTTTAATTATGGGTTTGTTTAGCAGTCAGATATTAGCTGCCAATCAGGTTGCCTTACAATATTTAGGTGCCTTAATAAGTATTATTTTTTCAATAGCGCAAGCTATTACAGTAAGGATGGGACATTTATTAGGAGCTGGCAAAAGAAAAGCAGCTGAATACGCTGCTTATGCTGGTATTTTCGTTTCTTTCATTTTCATGTTTTTTATTGGCTTAGTGTATTGGTTTGTCCCTACTTTACTTATTGGGCTCGACTTTAATCTCTATGCAGCTAAAAATTTTACTATTATACACTATGCAACCCAATTCTTAAGTTTATGTGCAGTATTTCAACTAATGGAAGCTGTAAGAATTGCTTTATTTGGCGCCTTGCGAAGCTTGAGAGATACCCATTTTACTTTACTTATCTCTGTAATCAGTTTTTGGGTTATCTCATTACCTTTAGGTTATTTTTTAGCTACTTATTTTAAGCTGTCTGGACAGGGACTTTGGTACGGAATGATTATTGGCTCAAGCTTAAGTGTTCTATTATTATTTCAGCGTTTTAAAACTAAAATAATGAATTACGCTTCAGTAGTTACTTAAATACATACAAATAACTACAATTTCTATTTATAAAGAGATAAACATTGAAACTAAATAGTTATATTTCTAATCTTCATTATATTAAATTAAGCTTACTATTTTTTTTAGCCTGCTGGTTTTTCTTAGCTGCATTGTCGAATTTAGGTGATTTTCTCGTTGCTAATCACTTTATTAATGACATAACATTTCGCTCCAATAATTACACAGAAGTGCAAGCAGCCTTAGCTGTTTACTCTATCTCTAAAAGTTTACTAAATATAATATTTATAGCTATTCTTGTTATTGAATTTACATCAGCGCTCTTATTTAGTCTTAGTTTCTTTCGTTTTTTATTAGGCTATCAAACCTGGTTCACTATCCACTTGGCTTTTATGCTTAGTATGGGTCTTTGGGCTAGTTTTTTATTAAGCGAGGAATTACTTATTTTTTATAAATTTGAGGCCGTCCACTTAAGGTGGTTAACATTTGAAATAGTTAGCTTTCTAGTACTTCATTTATTACCTGATAGATATCAGAGACAAGTGGATATAATTTAGGTTATTTAGCTTAAAGTTAATAAGTTAAAATGTATTTTTACTCATTAAAACTATAAAAATTACTAACAACTCTTCCCTCCTTTCAAGAATAAGAGTAAGTTTATAATTATAATTTTCTTAATTATCTTTGTACTGAGAAAAATGAAGGCCTATTGTAAGTTAATTTTTCTTAAGATTAATGTCCTGTGGCTTGTTTAAAGATCCAGTGCTTTAACTGATGTCCTGGATCCCGCGAACAAGTCGCGGGACGTCGGCAGAAAATTTAAAAGAGCTTTTTCATTTTTTATCAGTACGAAGCTTAATTATTGATTACGCTACCTAGTCTATAGGATCTCCAAAAAACTTGGATATAATGTTTATACCTAGATAAAAGCCGTTTAATCCAATTAGCTAGCTGTAGAATTAAAGTAAGCTTTATAAACTGGCAGCCACTTTAATTTAGAAAGGATGAAATCATGCTGAAACGCGATATTTCTACAACTAATGTTTTAATTGCAGCTGCAGGAGGTATGATTGGTTCAGGTTGGTTATTTAGCCCTTATATTAGTGCGCAAATGGCTGGCAGCAATTCCTTGGTTAGTTGGATTATAGCTACCTTTTGTATGTTTTTTATCGCCCTTCCACTTTGCGAATTAGGAAGTATGTTTCCTATCTCAGGCGGTATGTCCAATTATCCAACCTATACGCATGGCCGAGAGGTAGGCTTTCTTTTTGCTTGGACTTCATGGCTTTCTTATGTTGTTATGACACCTATCGAGATACAAGCGATATTACAATATGGCAGTCATTTTTTTCCTATCTTAACTGTTAATGATGCAGCAACACTTAAATTATCTGGTTATGGCTATATAGCAGCTATGGTGATTATGCTGTTTGTGGTATTTTTAAATTCTTATGGAATAAAAATGCTGGCTGAATGTAATAAGTATGCAAGCATTATTAAGTTTGTCTTACCTAGCATCGCTATTGTTTCTTTTTTGTATTATGCGCCTAATTTAAATAATATCTCTATTCATTTGTCAAGCGCCTCAGATTGGGTTTCTATCTTTACCGCCCTTTCAGCCGGTGGCGTAGCCTTTGCTTTTACTGGATTTCAAAATGGACTGGTTTTAGCAGGTGAGGTTAAAAATCCTCAACGCAATATTCCTATTGCTATTTTAGGTGCAGTTCTTATCGGATTTTTACTCTATTTTATGTTACAGCTTAGCTTTCTTGCTGCGGTGCCAGCGAAATATTTAACTCATGGCTGGGAGCATTTAAATTACCCTGGTGATAGTGGACCTTTGGTAGGCTTAACGTTAATCCTTGGCCTTACAGTGGTAGCCAGTTTATTACTCTTTGATGCCGCTTTTTCACCATTTGGTACCACGCTTGTCTATACTGCAGCCACTTCACGTATTTTATATGGTATGGCACTTAATAATCATTTACCTAAAATTTTCTTAAAAGTTAATCGTCATAAGATTCCCTATGTCACTTTGTATGCCAATCTTTTAGTAGGTATATTATCGTTTTTGCCCTTTCCTGGCTGGCAAAAATTAGTTGCATTTTTATCCTCAGCTAGCATTCTTTCTTATAGCATCGGCCCTATTTGTCTATTAGCGATGCGTAAGTTACAACCAACTACTCAACGACCATTTCGTTTAAAATGTGCTTTAATCTGTTGCCATATGGCCTTTTATTTTTGTAATTTAATGTTATATTGGTGTGGCTTTTCTATCTTATGGAAACTTGATTTAGCGCTAATTATCGGCTTAGTGATTTGTCTCGCTTATCATCGTAAAAGCATCTTTCATTGTGATTTACGCCTATTTTGGTTTGTCTTTTATATGATTGCCTTACTTACTATTTCTTATTTAGGTTCATTTGGTGGTATTGGGGTCTTAAGTTTTCCTCTTGATTTAATTTTTATTTTACCATTAAGCATAATGGTACTGACTCTATCACAAATTTTATTAAACACCGCTGAACATGACCCTGTTGGCTTAGACTTAGAAGAAGCTACCTTATAGATTTACTTTCAAAAACTTCATAACTCATAAAACATTGCCCTAAGTTGATTTAAAGCTTAGGGTAATTTTTTAAAACATGACAGCTTAAACGCTACCTTAGCTTTCTTTCTATTGTCAACAATTGATCTCATACCATAATTGTGAAACAATGTGGCATTTTTTATGACACCATGAGGTTTTGCTTATGAGTTTAGCTGATCAAATTGCTAAAGAGACGGTGCAAAATATAATAAATTATTTAAAAAATAATCAAAATACCAACTCAGTACAGATAATTAAAGAAATAGAAACTATTATTGTCTCTGCTCTTAATCAGCTTCAAGGTGATGAAAAGAAACAGTTCTACAAAAGGCTATCCATTAGCCTACACCCAGATAAAATTGAAACCAATGAAAAAGAACTTTACTCACTTTTAAATGCTAAAAAAATTGTTGATGAGCCTTTTAAGATTTTAAATACACATTACAATAAGAAAAATATTGTTAATGAAATTGCAGACGATCCTGTTGATAACACGCTAAATCTTATTGTTAAATTACTAGATCAAGCTAGTTATCATTTAAAGCTTTACAGACGTTACTATCAACCAATTAAGGCTTTAGTTTTTATAGCTTCCTGGCTTATCAATATTACTTTAGCAGTTGCTGTTATTGGTTTATTGGCTATGGCTGTTATAGTTGCTAATGCCATTTCTACGTTAGATAAAATTCAAGAAGTATTAAGAGACATTGTTCTAGGCGGAGACCTTAAAAATTTAACAGCGCATTTGGTACGTGAGCCTATTAGATTTAAAATTGCTGAAGAAAATTATTATACAAAACTTAAAGATGAATTTATTAAAAATTTGGAAAAATCGATAAATCATGCCAAAGAGCCAGCACAAGCCGAAGTTTATAAAAAACAATTACAAGAAATTAAACAGATGTCGGTTGAAGATTACAAACGCTATTATATTAATGAATTAGCTAAAAAGTTAGGTAAATCACCAAAAGCTATCGAAGAAGAGCAACGAATTAATATTGAGAAAGCAAGTTATAAACAACATCTTACAGGTTTTAATAAACTCACTACGATTGCTACCGTATTTAAAAATAAAGTCTTTGGGCCTTTGCCTGCAGGCGTAATTAATAAACTGTTTTCAATTTTCATCGCACGTCCTATTGTAGCTCTATTAGCACCTATAGTGTTAGCAGCTACTGCTGCTATTGAAGTAGCAAAGAATTTAAATGCTATTTTCGTCTTAGGGGGAATAGTTGCTTTAGCAGGCCTTAAGGTCGCTACCCTTATCATATTAAATGCACCATTATACTTACTCGATACCGCACGAATAATAGGTAATAAATTTTCTAAAGAGACGAATAAGCCCACTCATAACAATAAGCCATCTGCAGCTAATGATGAGAATTTAAATAGTTACAGTACAATGTTTGGCTCTAGGAGCTCTGCGCAACCAAAAACCCAGGCGCAGGATAAAGATCTTTCTAATTACTCTAAAGGTACACGTTTCTTTATTGAAGGTCCTAAAAATGAAGCTAAATCTCTAGCTCCAGCCCTTTCTCCTTCAGCAATGGGGCCTAATTAAAAATTGAGCCTATTATGCGTTACTAATTAGTTAGTAACGCATTGCTTGTAATTAAGAGAGCAGAGTATGCTATAAAAATTAAGAATGAATAAGCTATTTTAATTTAAATCATTTAACTCATATGATTTGGTTCATATGCGACCAAATTACCCCTTTTTAAATCATTATTATTGCTTTAATATTGCTTATTGTTTAAATTTAAAGCTTTAACGCGATTTGTTTAATGGATAAAGATATTATGCCAAAAGTAATACCCATCTTATTTACTACTGCCAATCCTTTAACAGCCGCACAAATAAATATTTTATCTCAAGCTAAAGCAATTTTAACAAATGACTTTGGTTTTGATGTCCAAAGGCCAATGATTTCACTGGTCAATGATGCTTATATTAAGCAACGAATATATCCTAAAGTAGAGCTAAACGGTAAAACCTATCATCGTTCACTTTTTAATGCTAAAGAGCGTTTAGAACTAGCTAAAGCAACTATAGAGGATATGCAGCTTTTACAAAAAAGAGCAAATGGGGAGGAGGAAGCGCTGCCTTTCCAAATAGATATAAACGCTTATGAACTCTATCACCATAAAACGCCTAATAGCTTACCGCAAAGGGGATATATTGAATCTTGGGAAATGTTAGAATATTTACAGCGTGCAGAAATAGAACGTAGTCGAAGTGCTAATATTGAACCCACATTATATATCTTAGTTGCTGGAATAGATACTGCCAATCTGCGTGGTAATTGGAACGAGCTATCTCCTGCAATTCCTTTTATGCTAGCCACTCGTAAAACAATTAATAATGAAACTGGTGCTTTAAAACAACAAATTAATTTAGAGTCACCTAGCGTTTATTTAAAGCGATTAGGATATGAAGGCAACGCCTTTAATCACTTTAAATCGGGGGTGTTTGAGTGCATAGAAGATTCATATAATAATTTATCATCTACTAAGCTTGCTGAATGTAAGCTAGAAACTTTAACTCTTATGGGAGACAAAGCTTTTGAAGAATTAGTAAAAATATTAGCTAAGCGTGAACAATCTAAATCACTTAAAAAAACAGCTCCTGATCAAATAGAAACTGCCAAAGTCTCTTTAATGCTTATTAAAAAGCATGCCCTAGCAGGTTTATTAGGAGAAGAAAAAAAAGCTATTATTAAACGATTGTTTCCAGGTGATTTAAAATCAGAAACGCTTTTACAAACCATTAAATCCTTCTGTAACTCGTCAAGCGGCGGGCATATAGCTGGATTAGATTTTATAAAAAACATGCTTAATCAGGCTGCCGCAGATAAAGAATCATCACCAAATGAAGTAGTCACACAGCTTATAATATTTGCTAAATGGAAAAAATCCGATTCTAATTTAGCGCGGTTTTTCCATCATAAAATACGCCACAGAGCGCCTGAAACAGAAAATTTTTATCAACTTCTTGCCTCACTTGATACAACAGATACTAATTCCTGGGATCATGTTATTTTATCAATTCAAGCATTAACCGAAAAAAACTTAGACGCTTTATCACCTAAAGTTCAGCCGTGATAGAACGATAAACACCTTTCATTTAAAAAGCGAAGACCGCTAACGACAATTAGCAACTTATAAATGACATAAAAATTTTATCCTAAAGAGTGGCTTCATTAAGTCATTGCTTTAGGCTTATTATTTGCTGATATGGGTTGCGTCGCTACTTCAAGTCTATTAAGTTGACTGCTGATATTATTCATTGTTTCATCAGATACATCAGAAATGCTATCAATTAGTTGGCCTTGAGACTTTGTTGGCTCACTGACAGAAGCCATATCGTTTGTATCTTGATTACTACTATCACCATCCGTAGTGTTATCGTTGAAATTACTCTCTGCGCTGATATCTTCATCACCTGGATCAGGATGGGGAGGGTTTAGGAAAGCATCCCTTTTAGCTAGAATTTTTTGTTCTAAAACAGTATTAACACTACTAATGGGGTCTGCTGCTTTTCCCTTTACTTTTATAGTTAAAAGAAATTTATCTTTGCTTTCGCTAGGAAGGCTATCATATAAATTTATGCCTTTTTGTACTACCTCAGGCGTACCTGATTCTAAGATTCGCTCTACTACAATACCTTTTCCAGCAAAAGTATTAGGCAGTGTATTATCAACTAAAAATTCAGCAATATCATTATCAATACATAGATTTACATCAGCTAAAAAAATTAATTTAGCAACATTCTGGGCGCCGCCAGATTGCTCTAATATATTTTCTAATTCACGCATAATTGTTGTTTTTAAATTTTCTCTAGCTATTTCTAGCTCTACGCTTTGAGCTACTGTAATCTCTTTTTTTTGACTTTCTGAAAATGGAGCATCTGGAGTTATTCTTCTATACTTAACAGCTTTAGATTTATAATTGACAGAAGATATATCTTTTGCATGATAACAGCTAACTATTAAGACACCTGCATCATTGCGGCCATAGTTAAAAAATACCGGATTTCGCATATTTTTCTCTTTGCTCTCTTTAATGGTATATTTTAATATATGCAAATTAACAAAGTATTAAATATAAATATTTTTATTAAATAATATATAAAAATTTTATAAATAAATTGTTAAAAAATCCTGGTTATAAGTAATTAAAATATAAGAAAGATTGGTAATAATTTATGTGATTTTAATTAAGATGAGCAGCAATTAGCACTTTTTAAATTTAAAGAAGCGAGAGTAGCAAAATACCTTAGCTTATAAATTCTTTTTTATATTTTCAAATCGCGCTTTTAAATCTTCATATTTAAGCTTTAATTCATTAATTTTTTCTTCTGGTTTATTTTTTGCTAATTTATTATTTAAGTATATAATGTCATTATTTATAATTTCTAATTCTTTATTGATACTTTCATCATTTTTTTTCTGTTTTTTACTAAGTAGTAACTGTTGTTTTTCTTTTAATTCGTTTAAATAATTATACACTGAAGCTAATTTTTCACGGCGATTATCAATATCTTTTTTAAAGCGCTCTAAAGATAGCTTAACATTATCTATAGGCTTCATACGATTATTAAAAAATATCATTTATGCATTTCCTAATTAACTTGCAATAACCAATTATCTTTTAACACTTTTATCAAAATTATTAATGGTTTTTGTGTGTTTATTCTCAGAATCCAATTCACAACGCTTTAGTTTTTCTTCAATTTCAGGAAGTATGGTAGAAAGCTCATTTATCTCGTCAATCATACCCACAAAATTCATAGTGATAAGCTCAGGAAATTCTCCATCATTTATCTCAGAATAGGTATCAAATGCTATGACATCTGTAAATTCCTGCTGACTAAAACTGCTCTCACTATATGGTCCAGTAACTATACCAGAAATATCTTGTTTACCTGGTTTAAAATCTTCATATTTAATCCAATCGCTGTGCAAAGGTAACGTCCCAGAACTTGTAGATTTTTTAACAGTCAAGGTAGAATTTTCTAAGCTCTCACTTGTTTTATGACATGAAAAACTTGAGTCGTCTGAAACTGATTTCTTTATGTGCGGATTTGGCTTGACTTCAGCAGTAGCATTAACCATTTCTGGTGTCACTTGCATATCAACTAGAGTGACTGTATTAAAATTAGGTTCTTGATTAGTTTGCTTTAGTGTTGGGGGAGGGAACTGTCTATCGGCGCCAAAGGCCTTAGTTCTAATCGTAACAGGGTAATTAGGATAAGGATTAGCTAGTTTTTTATAAACTTTATCAGCCTTCTCTGCAACGTCATATAGAGTAGTTTCCAAAAACCGTTCTATTATAACATTAGAATCAAACAAATTAGGTAATTTATTATCCATTAAAAAATCAGCTACTTTATACTTATTTGAAAAACAAATATTTACATCCGCATGAAAAACCACTTTCTTCACTATTTTCCCCGAAGGGTCCACCTCACTTTTAATTTCTCCTAAAGCAGTTAAGATATTTTTTTCAATTAAGCTTTTGTCTGAGCTATCTGCAATATCTACTGTACGTAATTTTAATGACTTTTTGACAATTTCTTTATCCTTCTCAAAATCTTTTACATTTTTAAGATAAATTAATTTAGAAGTACTTTGTTCATGATAACAACAGATTAATAAAATATGTGATCGCAACAAGGCGTAATTGATAAAAGCTTTTGTAGGTGTTGCTGGCATAATGTGTAGCTAATTTTATACCTAATTAAGATAATATTAATATAATTATCTTAAGATAGTATTAAATTTGATCAAACAGTTAACTTTGTAACAAAAAATTTAAAAAATAAAATTGACAGAAGGTAGACAGCAGAAAATAAACTAGTTTGGTAACAGTAATTGTTAGGTCTACTTGACCTAACAGTGGTTATTTATTGTTCCTCAATAACAGCTTCTAGCCATTCTTTATGCCGTTTCTCATCTTTTAAACCCTGCATAATAAGTGCGGTTGCTTCTGGCCATTTATTAGCATGATTGCTAACCGTTTCATAAGCTTTAGTAGTATCTATTTCATTAGTTAGCATGGCTTTAAGAATAGCTTTATCACAAAATATATTAGCTAAAATTATTTTACCTTTAGTTAGATATTGTTTTATATCTGGACTAGTTGGACTTTCTTTTTGATGCTCTCTTAATATACTAGTTATATTTTCAATATGCCTTTTATGATCCGCCATAAATTCACTTAAATGTTGCTGATATATTACACTTTCAAGGCGATCAATAGCGGTCTTATAAGCCTCAACTGCATCAAAATCCAACTCACAAAGTGCATAAAGAGCGTCATGAAATTCCGCCTGCATCCCAACACTAGTCGTCATGTTACTCTCCTTTTTATTATTATAATTCTTAGGTAGTAAAGAGTAGCAGAGCTTAATAAATGATTATGATTCAAAAATTTATTAAACCCCGCCAACTCTGTAGGGTAAGCTTTATAATTAATCCTTAATAGCGCCTTTAAGGGCAAAATAACCTATTAAACCAAACAGCATAGTTTGTAGAGGGTGCTTTTGAACATAAGCTAACCAATCGCAACCAGATTGCTTTATTTCATTTAAACCTTTTTGCATACTATCTTGTACTTCTTTATTAATATTAGACATAAGAATCTCCACCTTAAAAATTTTAATTTACAACATATAAATGACAACTACTGTCATTTTGTTTGTGCCTAAATTAAAAATAACATATCAAAAAAATATGTCAATTATTTTGTGACAACCAATGCCCATTACTTTTATTATATTTTAGAGGCAAGCAATTAATTGAAATTAAGAAGATTTACTAAGTAAACTAGTTTGTCACATAACGTTAGCTATGCTTTTACTGTAGCTAATTCTGACCAACATGTTGTATAACATGGGCTTTTCATTCCAGATTTCATAGTCCAATTTTTCTGAAAACCTTCTGCCGCCAAGCGAATTGTTCTATCACCATACTTTTCATTAATATTTTCTATAATAGCCATCAATTTTTCTGTCTTGGTTATATTTTCTTCTTTTAAAGGATGAAAAAAATTTAGCTGAAGCGAGTTTTTAGGTGACAAATCCGTTAACTGTAACCCTACTTTTGTATAAGGGATATTTGGTTTATAAATCTTTTTTAGAGCATGTTTAGCAGCTGCTGTTAGCGTACGTAAATCATCTGTAGGACTCAATAACTGAAAACCAACTGACTTAGAATAAACTTTTAAACTTTCATCAAAGCGATTAGTTTTCAGAAAAATTGTTAAATACTGAGTAGTCAGTTCTTGTTTACGCAGTTTCATCCAGGCTGTTGCACAATGATGACTGATTGCGTTTGCAATCTGCATAACATTTGTTTGAGGCTGACCAAATGAGCGTGAAGCAATAATACTTTTATTAGGGGCTATTGCCTCTAGAGGTAAACAGCTAATACCGTTAAGCTCCATAGCTGTACGCTGGAGAACAACATTAAATAAAGGTTTAAGGTTTGGTAAACCGTAATTTGCTAAGTTACTTGCTGTTAAAATACCTAGACTTTTTAACTTTCTTTGCCACTGTTTACCGATACCCCATACATCGGTTATTGGAACTTGGGTTAGCCAATAGGCCGCTTCATCCGTAATGTTAAAAACTGGAATCATTAATTTTTTTGCAACAGCATTAGCTAATTTAGCTAATGTTTTAGTCTGCCCTATACCAATTGAAGTTGGAATGCCCGTGTATTTTAAAATTTGTTTTTGTAAAGTGGCGCAAAAATCATTAAGTTTATTTTTAGGCATTGCTGTTAAATCGAGGAAAGCTTCATCAATCGAATAGATTTCAACCCTATCCCAAGCTTCTTCAATGATACGCATTACGCGTGCCGATAAATCACCATATAAAGTAAAATTTGATGAGAATAAAGTAACTTGATTGACTCTACATAAATCTTTTACCTTGAAATAAGGCTCCCCCATTTTGATGCCCAATGCTTTAGCTTCATTTGAACGCGCAATCACACAACCGTCATTATTAGATAAAATAATAACTGGTTTATTACGTAAATCAGGACGGAAAAGTCGCTCGCAAGAGGCATAGAAATTATTACAATCAATCAAAGCAAACATGATTATAACGCTTGATGAATAATATGGGTCACAACTCCCCAAATGACTAAATCTACTTCTTCCGTGATATCAATAGGAGAATAATTGGGATTGGCAGGAACTAAACGTACTCGGCTATTACGGCAAGACAAACGCTTAACCGTAAGCTCACCATTTAAGGCAGCAATTACAATCTTGCCATCTGCTGCTTCAATACTTCTATCAACAATAAGTAAATCGCCATTATAAATCCCTGCTCCTTGCATTGAATCACCTTGTGCCCTAACCATAAATGTTGCAGCAGGATGTTTAATTAAATATTCATTTAAATCTAATGTTGATTCTAAATAGTCATCAGCCGGTGAGGGAAAACCAGCAGCCACTTTACTACTATAAAGTGCAAATTGTGGTGCGTAAGATTTAGCTCCTAAAGTATCTAATTTTGCTAGAATGGTCACAGCCGTTACTAGCTCCATAGTATTTTTTATTGTTGTTAAAGTAGCCATAACCACTTTTTATAATTTAGATATTATTAAATTAGTGTAGAGACTAGGTTATTATTTGTAAATAATTAAAAAATAAATGCCGCTTCTAACTGAGCTTTTTATACGCCTAGATGGCGATAAGGTTTTGAAATATTAGATCTCTATACTCTTTTTCATTTTATAATGGCATTATTAATTTATTTAAAATTGGCTGTAATTTTAAAGTTAACAAGGAAGGTTAAATACTTATGTATAAACTAGTTATAGTTATCATTTCGATAATAACTTTTAATTTAACAGGGCATGCTACTGCATTTCATAATAACGACCGACATCAAATTATCCAAAGCTATTTAAAAAGCCTTAGCCACTTAGACGCAGATAGTGCAATTTCATTATTTGTACCAGACGGTATAGTGATATCGCGACATCAAGGTCAAGTAAAAGCAATGGATTTTCTGCCTGCTTTTGTACAGAAATTTAATCAATTAGAAATGAAAGAATTAATGTTTTTTGTAAGTGAAAACAACGATCTTTATGCTGTAGAAATTGGTTCAACGGGGGTTAAGGTATCAGGTGAGCCTGTTTCATCAACTTTTATGGTCATTTTTCAATTTGCGAAATATAGTAATCAATTTGAAAAAATCATTATTTTTGCTAATGATACTTTAAAATATCCACCTACGACGAAAATGATAGAATCATTCAGCTGATGCAATTAATAATGTCCTCTCCATTGGAATTGAAGGTAAAAAATATAACTTTTATCTGGACCTCTGCTAAAATAATAGCTATTCCCTTTGTTAAAAAAAACTATGATTACAATACGTAAAAGCCAAGATAGAGGGCGTAGTCAATTTAGTTGGCTCAATAGCTATCATACTTTTTCTTTTGCTAATTATTATGACCCACAATTTATGGGATTTGGCCATTTGCGTGTTATTAATGAAGATACAGTGGCACCAGGCTACGGTTTTGGTAAGCATCCACATCATAACATGGAAATTATTTCCTATGTTGTATCAGGTGCTTTAGAGCATAAAGACAGTATGGGTAATGGCTCTGTCATAAAACCTGGCGAGATTCAGAAAATGTCAGCCGGTACGGGTATAGAACATAGCGAATATAATCCATCCACAACAGAACCGCTACATTTCCTGCAAATTTGGATTATTCCCGCTAAACAACAATTACCGCCTGATTATAGCCAAAAAGTGATTAACAAAGAAGCAAATAAACTTCTTTTGATTGGCTCTCCAGAGGAAACTAAACACGCTATTAAAATTAATCAAAATATTAACTTCTTTGCTGCTTATCTTAACGCCAACCATACTATCAAGCATAATTTTAGCTCTAATAGAATAGGATGGCTGCAACTTATAAAGGGTAAAATTACCTTAAATAATGAATTGTTAAATTTAGGAGATGGAGCTGCAATCTTCAAAGAAGATTCAATAACTATTACCTGCCTAGAAGAGGCTGAGTTACTTTTGTTTGATTTAGAAGCCTAACTCGAAGATAAAGGCCAATCCTACCCAGCCAACACATAGCAATTAATTTTGCTAACTCTAGACCCTTTACATAATCTATTTATTTTGCCTGAGTGCAAGGCGCAAGGGTTTTGAGGAGCGGAGTTTACATAGAGTAAATGAGCACCGGAGAAACCTTTGCAACACAGCAATCGCGTAAAATAAATAGGTTAGACAGGTCTAATGGGTTTTTCTTCCATTGCACTAATAGAATTTATTTCACGATTTAAGGTATAACTTAAAACGGTTCGAATTAGAACGATAATTGCTACAATGCCTATTGTATAGTAATCAGGTGCTGTTGTTGTGCTAATTAAGTCAGCAGCAACAATAAATTCTAAGCCTAATGTAAGCACGCGTCCTAAGCTTAAGCGAATGTGGTTAATATCAAATGTAGTTGGCCTTATCAAAGAGGTCACAGCATAATAAATATAACGGCTCAATGCTATTAAAACTCCTATTAAAATAACCATAACGCCACATACCGAAATACTATGTTGAATGAAAACGAGCACTGCATGAAAGTTATCCATCTTATTATCCTTACTAATAAATAACCTAATTTTTTAGATTAGACCCCTTTCCAAACTGGCAGTAATGAGACAAGGTCAGTTGAAAAAAAGCTGAAAAAGCGCAGTGTACATGAAGTACATGAGCATTTTGAAGACTTTTTTCGGCTAAAATTGGCCATTAATGCTAGTTTGGAAAGAGGTCTATTAAGTAATCTAGAGATTAAAGCTTAGCTCTTTAGTACTAGTTATCCTTTTAAGAGGTGTGTATTGTGGGTAACGCTTTATATCTTCCCAAGGCGAATTGGACAATTGACTTAATTCATCTAAAAGAAAACAAGCTAATGAATTAGTATAAAATCGCGTACTTGGTTGGTCTAAAAAATTATTGATAGTGGTAACTGTGTTATCAAGCGTTACACAATCATCTAAATCTTGGCGTAATTTTTTTGCCGTCTCGTAACCAAATTGCCCATGACCGAAACTCATAAAAAAACTCTCATAACCACGGGCTTTTTTAATATTTGTTTTATCCTGTGCCCAAAGCAAATAATTTTCAATGCCTTGTTTAGCAGCGTTAATAATTAGACCTTTCTGTAAATTTAACTGATGAAGACTTACTAATTTTGCTATAGTTTGGTCAGGAAAAATTTTGCCTATTTGCTTATCAACTAACTGTTGATTGGTTAAGTTATTTTGTGAGGGCAATAATTGCGCCAAAATAGCATAAGTAATATCTAGAGGTAGTTTATATTGAAGATGTATAGAGCATATAGGCAATAAAGCCCTTAAAAAAGATGCTTCGCCATTATGAGCTAAATCAAGGCGACCATTTTGTTCATAAGGTAATAAAGCATTTAATAATTCATCACGTTGTTGTAACGATTTAAAATTAAATAGTTGATTAGAAGTTAAATCAATTGACTTTATTGTACTTGGAATAACTTCTATAAGCGCGCTTAACTCAGTAGTTGTTTTTAAATAAAAATTATTATTACTTAAATTTAATGAGTTTAAGTGGGCGGGTAGCACTTTAAGAGCTTGTAATAGCTCCAAAAAATCGCCACTGCCAAGGCTATTCTGACTTAAATTAAGTGAAAGAACAGTAGGAGGAATGGCTGGCAGAGCCTGGGATAAATCGCAGCCCATACTTTCACAAAAGCTTTTAAAAAATAATCCTAAGTCATTTACAGTTTTTGGAAGAGCTACAAAAGCTTGCGCTAACTCATCGCCTGAATGTTTAATAGTATTATTTAACTGTAAATCAAGCCTCGTAACTGTAGCTGGAATGACTGCAAATAGTTCTGCCAAATCAGTACCAGAAATTGCGCCAAAATCATCTAAATCTAAATCAATTACAGTTAAATCAGCTGGTATATCTCTAATTGCTTGCAGTTTTTGTGGCCATGTTAATAGTTTAAAATGATAACGCTTAAACTTAGACATCCTTAATCTCCTTTTAATAGAGCTCTAATTTAACATCAATCGTGTAGTTAACAACTTTCCCGCCATGCCCGCTTTTAATTCAAAAAAACTATTTATTAAGCAAAATCTATTGTCATAAAGAATTTTAATCTTTACTATCTGAAAGAAATTATTATAAGAGTTGTTTATGTTAAGATTTAATAAGTTTAAAAATTATTTTTTAGGTATTACTCTATTTAGTGTTGCCTTAGGCCCTATTTTTGCTGCCCCTAATGTAAAGAAGGCAACAAACTCAGCTAAGTTAACTATAAATTACAAAGCAGACTCCATTGTTAATTTGCCTGATAATCAAGGAACTCTCTTAAAAGGAAAGGTAAATATTAATATCAATCAGTTTATGCAACTTTCAGCCGATAAGGTTTTAATTAAATTTTTCGATAATAAAAGCAAAGCTATTCACGAATTCATTATATTTGGGGAAGGCACCTTAAAGGATAAACAAAGCATTAGCCATTTTAAAAATGGGGTCTATAACCCTAAAAGTAAAAAACTTATGGCTGAGAAGATTTGGCGGTAAAATCTAACTCCTCCTAATAGAAAACAGAGGTTAGAGACTACTGCAACGCCCTATTACCATACTAGAGATTATATTAGATACAGACAATAACAATCTATCATAACTAGTTTTAGTTTTAATTTTTACTATACTAAATTAAAACTAAAACTAGGGAAGGATTGATATGAACCAATTACATAATATGAAGGTTGCTATTCTTGTAGCTAATGGATTTGAGCAAATTGAATTAGAGAAACCACGGCAAGCTTTAGAAAAAGCAGGTGCGCAAACCGTCTTAGTTTCACCAGAAAAAGAAAAAGTTCAAGGCTGGAATCATGACGAGAAAGGTGATTATTTTGATGTCGATCTTAGTCTAGATGATGCTAAAGCAGACGATTTTGATGCCCTACTTTTACCTGGCGGTGTTCAAAATCCAGATCACTTACGTACTTTAGATAAGGCTGTTTCTTTTGTTAAAGAAATAGCTGGTCAAAAAAAGCCAATTGCAGCTATATGTCATGGTCCATGGTTGCTAATTAATGCTGATGTTGCGCCTAAACATAAATTAACTTCTTGGCCTTCATTAGAAGCGGATCTAAAGAATGCTGGTGCTCAATGGGTAAATGAAACAGTGGTAGTCGATAAAGAATTGGTTACTAGCCGAAAGCCTGATGATATTCCAAAATTCAATGAAGCAATGCTTGGTTTATTTGAATCTTGTATTAAAGATAAACGGTAAATATGAAATTCAGGTTAATCTATTAGCTAAGCCTTTGCTTGTAAATTAACTTTATTGGTCAGTATACAGCTTAGTATGACAAATAACCTAGGCTGTTAAACTATAATTAACTATTTAATTTCCATTAATGATATTAGACCTCTTGCATACTCTGTTTATTTTGTGTGAGTGCAAAGCGCAAAGGTTTTGAGAAGCAGAATTTACATGGCGTAAATGAGCACCGGAGAAACCCTTGCAACACAGCAATCGTGTGCAATAAACAGGTTATCCGAGAGGTCTATTTTATTGATAAAACTTTAATTCGCTAGCATCATGACTACAAAAAATTTCTATCTGCGCTTTATTATTTAAATAAAGCGCTCGTAATTTATCCTGATTCTTAAATCTTAATTCTCTATCGGCTTCCATCATCCACTGATAAAAGCGAACTCCTAGCGGACAAATACGTTGTTGATTTTTTATTTCTTGATGATAAAAATAAGCATCTCCTGCATGAAGTAACCAACCTTTATCAGTATTTATGGCAATACCAGCATGTCCTAGCGTGTGTCCTGCTAAAGGAATATATAATAAATCAGGTAAATTTAATAAAGAGTGAACGCCACTAAATTCAAACCACTGCTCGCCTCCTTCGGGATAAAATTGCCACTTTTTAACTTCATCCCATTGTTGATTTTGGTAACGCTTTCTATCAATAAATCGTTTTTTATGTTGAGTTGCCTCTTTTTCAGCTTGCATAACATGTATGGTCGCGTTGGGAAAATCTTCAATACCACCTGCGTGATCAAAATCAAGATGCGTTAAAATAATGTGCTCTACATCAGTAGGAGAAAAGCCTAGCTTTTTAATTTGGTTAATCGCTGTATCATTAACATTAAATTGAATACGATTTAAATAAATAAAAAATGGACTTATTCGTTGTTTAGGATTTGCTATATCTCTTTCACCAAAACCGGTGTCAATCAATATAAGCCCTTGATTAGTTTCAATTAATAAGCAATGACAAGTTAGATGTGCGTATAACCCCGAACTATTGCCGTCAAATACCTTACCCCCTAGTGGGCACATACAACCACAGTTAATATGATGTATACGAGCACTGTCCATTTTATAGTTCCTTCTATTAAATAAATTTGCTAACTAATTATTTACTTTGCGCAAAATAAAGTAAAAGCAACAACGCTATATCTAGCTTCTTACTTCATATTGATAGCGTCCTGTAGTTCGTTTCCTAGCCCTAGCGTGCTAATAGATGCTAGGCAATTAGGTGCAAGAGAGCAGTGGAACATTAAAGAGTTTTAAATTTAACTTAATTAAATACGCCCTCCTCCATTAGAATAGACTACATTTTTAGATATTTGTAAAAAAAAAGAACATGTTGATAGTGAGTTAAAGCAATAAGGAATTTGTTATACTTAGAAATTAAAAGACTCTTTACGGATTAAGGTAGCAAATAGTATGCAGAGGACGCCTTGAAAATTTTCCTATTATTTTTTCTAATATACAAAGCAGTTTGGTTAGAAATTGAAGACACGTTTCAATCGGCTTGTCTTATCAAGCGAGCTGACAGTAGTTTTCTCCAACTCTATCAAGATCAGCAAAAGCTCTCTATAGCGGACTGGCAGTCATTGTTTAAACGCGCACACAAGCTAGGTATAAACCATATTATTATTCAATGGAGTACATATAATGATTTAGCTTTTTATCCACTAAATAACTACCAGAGTAATGATGTTTTAGCGAAAATTATTCGCGCTGCTAAACAAGAGCATTTAACCCTTGCCATAGGACTAAATTATGATCAAACGTTTTGGCAAGCGCTTAACAGCACGGATCAAGAACTTAAAAATTACCTAGATAAACACTATCAAATGCAACAAACCTCCCTACCTTCGCTAGTTGATTTTATTGCAAGTGTTGATAGTACAGGAGACACCGTAACAAGCTGGTATATCACGGATGAACTTGATGATTTAAATTGGCAAACTGCTAATCGACGTAACCTTTTAAAAGCCTATCTAGATAATTTAATCCGCCTACTTAAACAACAAAAACCAAACTGGCCCATTGCTATTTCTATCTTTGCTTCAGGCCAGGTAAACCAAACGCAGATAGAAAGTTTTTATCATTTTCTTTTTCATGATACGGCCGTAGATAAATTTTTACTCCAAGATAGTATTGGTACAAAGAAATTAACTTTAACTGAACTTAAAGATTATTTGGCAATTGTTGCTAAAACATTACAAGCGAGTCAGCGCCAATTTGCAGTTATTATTGAGCTTTTCATAGAAGACAGTAAACAAAATGTATTTGTAAGTGCACCACCTGACTTAGTAACAGCGCAGTTATCGTTAGCTACTAAATATAGCACGACTAACCCTATCTTATTTTCATTTTTTTCTTACGTATTGCCTAGTGAGAAGCTTGATAACCAGGCACTTTATACTTTTTGGCAAGCAAAAACTAAGGATTGTAGCTCGTTATTAACGTTTATTATTGATTATCTTAGCCATCCAGCACCTATAAAAATTATTTCTCTATAAATTTAGTCTACTTCTGTTTAAAATCATAAACTTAGCTATTTATTTAAGGTAATTATGATCAAACGTTGCCCATGGCCGCTCGAAAATAAACCTGACTACCAGCTCTATCATGATGAGGAGTGGGGTATCCCGGTACATAACGACTACAAGCACTTTGAAATGCTAGTATTAGAAGGAGCACAAGCCGGCTTAAACTGGTATACCATTCTTAAGCGACGTGAAGCTTATCGCCAAACCTTTAAAAATTTTGATCCAGTTCAAGTAGCACAAATGACTGATGCTGAGCTTGCTGCGATTTTAGCAACAGGAAATATTATTCGGAATCGGCTAAAAGTATTCTCCGTGCGTAAGAATGCATCGGTATTTATAAACATTCAAAAAGAATTTCAAAGCTTTGATACCTATGTATGGCAGTTTGTTGGTGGCGAACCTAAGATTAACCGCCCTAAAACTATGCAGGATGTTCCAGCATTTACGGCAGAATCAGATGCTTTATCTAAAAATTTAAAAAAACGAGGTATGAGCTTTGTAGGCTCTACTATTATTTATGCTTATATGCAGGCTATTGGCATGGTTAATGATCATATTCAAGATTGCTTTTTATGCCCTGCTATAGCTTAGGCTGTGGCAAAATATACTTTTCTAAAATTTAAAAAATTATGAAGCAAATGGCGTTATAAAAAACAAACCTATTAAAAATAGAATATAAAATAAACCAATTGATGCCAGCCTAGAAGCTGTTAAACCACCTCTTTTAAGCATTAAGTAGATTATTAAAATAGCTAACAGTGTAAGGAATGCGCCCCAAAGTGATTCGCCATTTAATAACCAGGGTGTAAACAATAATCCAAGTCCACTAGGAATGGTAGCTTGAATCATCATAGCCCCACTTATATTGGCTAAAGCTAATAGGTGTTTGCCTTGGCGCACCCAAATAAATGCATTCATAATTTCAGGCAGTTCAGTAGCTATCGGGCTTAACAGTAAAGCAACAAGCTGCGAAGATAAACCTAACCAGGGGCCAATTGTTTCTAATTGATAAACGAAAATTTGTGAACTAATAAAAACAACGACTAAGGCTAAAACCGTTTGCAAAATTATCCAATAAGTTGCGGGATTAGTTTCATTAGGCTTTATTTTTAATGCTTCTAAAAAATCTAGGTGTTCAGGGTCATCTTCACCTGTCATTTCTTGGCGAACATAGAGTCCATAAGCAATAAAAAAAGCTAATCCTAACCATGGTTTCCAACTAAAAACAAGCATTCCTAAAACGATTTTAACGATAAAAATAATCATAAACCAAAGCTGATCATGGCTTAAGCGGCGCTCACCAACTGAGTTTAAAAGTTTATTATGATATTTTTTGACTAATACAAAGGTTAATCCAACAACGCTATAAGCAATGGTCGCTAAAACTAACGGGCCACCAATTGCTGTACCGATACCAATTTCTTTTGTGGTTGAATTACTACCTAAAACGACTGCCACAAAAGTAACGATACTTTCTGGCAGAGCTGTACCAAAGGCTGCTAAAATAGTGCCTGTAGCATTCTTAGTGACATTAAATCGTCTACCAAACCATTCAATCCCGTTAACAAAATATTCACAGGAAAAATAAATAGCAATTGCAGAGACAAGAAGTAGTAGTAAAGGCAACATTAACTGATTAATAAAATTTCTGATAGGCTAATAGATACTCTGTCTTCTGACGCTTTTTGCATACTAATCCCTTGCTTTAAATAGGTAAGTTATTCTTCTGATAAGTTAAAGTAGGTTTAAACTGTAATGGATAATAGGTAGCTATTAAAAGTAACAGTAACCCCATACTAAGCCACATCATTAAATAAAAGCAATCATCTAGTGCTAAAGCCGTTGCTCGTCTAAGCAAGGAACTATTTAATTGCGCTAGAGCAACTTTACCATGAAGATTAAATTGAGCGGCTTGCATTAAATAATTAGTTACCTGTTGCGATAAAATAGTCACCTTATTTCCTAAACGTTCGTAATAAAATACCTGGCGGTGTTGCCAGAGAGTTACAAATAATGCAGCACCTAATCCACTACTACATAAACGTATTATATGAAAACAATTAACCGCTTCTTGTGCTTTTTCTGCAGCAAAAATTTGTACTGTGAGCCGAAATAAAGGAGGTAAAAATAAAGCTAATCCTATGCCTGCTAAAATACGTGACAAAGCAATACGATTAAAATTAATATCACTATTAAATGCGGTTGTATAATAACTTGAAATAATAAAAAAAAGTAAGGCAATAGCTAAAGGTAGGCGCGGGTCAACCTGCTTATAGTGAAGTAAAAGAGGTATCCAAGCACCAAAAGCCATAGTGAGTGTAATTAAGGCAATCCAATTAGGAGTATAATTAACATACAATTTTAACCATAGGCCGAACAAGATTACCATACCATAATAAATGCCGAAGAGAAGGCCAATATTTATCATGGCAAACGTAAAAAAGAAATGTTTGAAAAGCCGTAAATGAATCAGTGGGTGCGCAATACTTAAACTATGAAAAATAAAAATTACGCTACTTACACCGCCTATAAGAAATAGACTATTAATTACATTTGACCGAAACCAATCTAATTCTTGACCCATTATTAACGCACTACCAATACAAATAAGACTTATACTGTAGAGAAGAAAATTATACTTATCTAAATAGGTTTGGCGTGGTACTTGATTAAAATTTTTAAAATTAATTGCAACAAGTATTATAAGGATTAAACAAATAGGTATATTAGTAAAAAACAACCCCCGCCAATGATAAGCGTATGAAATCCATGCTCCCCAACTAGCGCCAAGTACCGGGGTAAATGAAAAGCAGATAAAAAGATAGGGCAATAATTTGGCTTGCGCTTGCGGGGTAAACATTTTTGGCAGAAGGCCAATGGTAATTAATAAATATAACGGACCAGAAGCTATACCTTGTAAAAAGCGAAATAAATTAAAATTAAAATAAGTAGTTGTTGTGGCGCATAGCCAGGAAAAAACAAGCATTAAGCTTAAGCATAAAAGATACAGTTTAAAAGGGCTTAATTTTACAACATCTAGTTTACCTAACGGAGTAGTTAATGCATTACCGATACAAAAGAAACTAACCCCATAAGAGCTAAGAAAAGTACTTCCGCCTAAATCACTAACAATATAAATACCTGCCATAATTGGTAAGGTTAAATTAAAAATAACTAGTGCTAACGTGAAAATAAGAATAAATAAAGCCATCTAAACCTCTTCTTTTAGCACTTTGAGATCAAGCGCTTGATAAGCATATTGCTTTAAATTAGGGTCTAAATTAGCAAAAATAATTTTTTTAATTAATGCTTCATTGCCTATTTCCTCTTTAGTAAAAATATCAGTTTTATAACGTGGGCCAGCGTAGGAACGCGGAAGAAGGTGGCCTTGTTTCGTTAAATCTACCCTAACCTCCAATGATAATCCTATGCGAAGCGGGTATTTCTTTAGTTCATTTACATCTAATGCAATGCGAACGGGCACTCTTTGCACGATTTTTAGCCAATTTCCAGATAAATTTTCTGGTGGCAAAAGGGAAAAAGCATTACCAGCACCACCTGGTAAACCTACAATTTGACCATGAAAAATAATGTTACGCCCATATAAGTCAGAGGTAATAGTTACAGGCTGTCCAATGCGCATATGTCTTAATTGCGTTTCTTTAAAATTAGCATTTACCCAGAGTTCATTAAGAGGAATAATAGCCATTAAAACATCTGTTGGGTTGACTGCCATCCCTACTTGTATTGTTCTTTGTGCTACTAGTCCTTCTGCCGGGGCATAAATATTAGAACGATACCATTGTACCCACGTATCTCGTACATCTTGTGCTGCTTTCTGAACTAAAGGATGCTGAATAATTGAGCTACTTTGAATGAAAGCAACAACCTTTTGATAATTATTTTCAGTACTTTTTAAAGCCGCGACACTTGCCTTTAAATCATCTGCAGCATTTTGATACTCTTCTAGAGAAACGCCTTTATCTTGTACTACTCCAGCTCGATGCTTAAAATTCTGCTGTGCTTTTAAAAGCTCGGCTTTACGAATATTAATTTCTGCTTGCACACGAAATACTTCATGAAAAGCTTGGCATACTTCCCGCACAGCATAAGCTAGATTGGCTTTTGCTCTTTCTAAAGCGATTAAGGAATCAGTTTGATTGAGTTGAACAATTAACTGCCCTTTTTTAACTAAATAAGTATCATCAGTGTAGATATGTGTCACGAAACCACTTCGTAGCGGTTTAATATAAATTTGATTTCCTTGGACATAAGCATCATTGGTATATTCATCACCAGCCCAAATGAATAACCAAAAGAAAAAGATTATGATTAATAAAATTAAAATCATTAGAATAAGCATTTTATAGTTTGGGTGCTTAAAAGACTGCTGCTTATTCATCATGATTGTCGCACCAATGGAATATTAGCTTGACAATAACCTCCGCCAAGCGCCTTCGTTAATTTAACTGAGGCTAAATATTGATTATAAAGAAGGGTTAATTTAACTAATTTTTTTTGAATAATTTCTTCTTGCTGCCTATAAACTTCCATGCCATTATCTAAGCCATTTATTTCTCGTTTTTTAACTATTCTAAAACGCTCTTCTGCTAGACGCAGTATCTTATTTTGCTCTTCTTGTTGTTGATAGATAGATTTAGCAAATTGTAAAATATCAAGAATTTCCTGAGTACTTCGTAATAATAAATTGTTATAAGCAAAAATAGCGGCATCAAATGCAGCTTTATTCGCTCCAATATTAGCCCTTATTGCGCCTGCGGTAAAAATAGGTAAATGAATAGCTGGTCTAAGTGCTGCTGTAATACTAGAAGCACGAAGAAGTTTCTCCCAACCGCTACTTTCTAACCCAATTAAACCAACAAGATTAACATCCGGATAGTAATCAGCCATTGCCGCACCAGTCTTATAGGCTAAGGCTTTAGCCCGCCAAATCTGGGCCATTAAATCAGGGCGTCTAGCTATTAAATCAAGAGAAAGTTTTTTAGGAATAATGAGTTGTTTTGGTAAACTTGGAAGTTTAACCGTGCTTGCTAATTTTGTTTCTGGATTTCTGCCCACTAATACATTAATAAGGTAGCGGTTAGCAGCAACTTCATGGTCAATTTCAGCCAATAATTGTTTTGCTTCAAATAAATTTTCCGTAATAGTATAGGTTGGTAGGTCACCAGCTAGAGCATGATGCAGAAGTTTATTTTGCAAGGATACTATGTTCTGGCGTACACCCACTAACTGTCGATAAAGCGCTTGCTTAACTAAATTTACTTTATAAGCGAAATAAGCTTGGGCAAGTGCTGTAGTTATTACTAGCTGTACTTCGGCAACTTCTGCACGCTTAACCTTTGCCTGGCCAATGGCAGCAGCCAATAAATTATGATTTTGTCCCCAAAAATCAAAATCATAATGAAAAGAAAGTGATAAATCTATTAAATCACTATGGCGTGGAAAGTGGTGATTAAGGGCGCGCAATAAACCGTTTTTACTTACATACTGTAGATTTTCTTTAAAATCAAAAAAAACAAGCGGAAATAATTTTGAGCGCGTAACTACGGCCTCCTGTTGAGCGACTTTGAGCTTACTTTTTATCTCATGAATAGAAGGATTATTACAGAGCGCCTCTAACATTAGACTATTGAGCTCTG
The DNA here is from genome assembly GCF_048541585.1 of Legionella sp. D16C41. Lineage (NCBI taxonomy): Bacteria > Pseudomonadati > Pseudomonadota > Gammaproteobacteria > Legionellales > Legionellaceae > Legionella > Legionella sp. D16C41. Next base: position 2,773,997 of record NZ_CP183303.1, read on the forward strand.
AGGAATTGTAAGCTAGCCACCAGTATTTATTAGGCCATTTACCTGATACTATTACTTTATTTTTTCTTTGCGTAGTAATTTCACCTTCTATATTTGGCGTTGATTTAAGGTGCTGAACTTGTTGATAAGGTGATAAAGAAATTTGACAGGATAAAAGCAGCCAAAACAGAAAGTAAACACCTATCCTTAAGGCACCTTGCATGAATCTATCCCTTGATTACCTATAATATTTATTGATGTAAAGATAATAGCCCTGTCATTCCTATATAGGCAGGAATCCATTTCTAGATAGGTACAGTGCAAATGTTAAGTTAGATTTTCGCCTGCGCGGAAAGGGCAAGCTCATTAAGTTAACGCCTTACCTGCTATTACCTGTGAATTAATCATGTTAGCGTTGAAAATGACTGAAGTAAAATGATATTTATAACCTCTTTTAAAACGTTTATTTTAAATAAATAGTAATAGCTAAGTATATAAAATTTATTTTCTAAATTTTCAAACAATAAATAATTTGTTTTTAATTAAAATTATAAAGAGACCTTGGCAAATCAAAGCTTAACCTACAGCTACTCTGTAATAGATCACCTAAGAGTATTAAGTTAATAACCCTATCATTTCTGCGTAAGCGAAAATCTATTGTAATATTTGCACTGTGCCTACCTAGAAATAGATTCCCGCCTACGCGGGAATGACAGCGCTGTTCTAAATAGCGCTAACTTAAAAACCTTGTCATTTCCGTGCAGGCGGAAATCCATCCCCATACGGGCACCGTGCCTACATAAAATTAGATTCCCGCCTACGCGGGAATGACAGCGCTGTTCTAATAGCGCTAACTTAAAAAACTTTGTCATTTCCGTGCAGGCGGAAATCCATCCCCATACGGGCACCGTGCCTACCTAAAATTAGATTCTCGCCTAAGCGGGAATAACAGCGCTGTTCTAAATAGCGCTAACTTAAAAAACCTTGTCATTTCCGCGCAGGCGGAAATCCATCCCCATAAGGGCACTGTGCCTACCTAGAAATAGATTCCCGCCTACGCGGGAATGACGAGGTTTTTCTTAAGTTGATGCCGCTGATGCGATTAAGTATGCACATAAATTATAACAACCCAGCTTAAAAACTCTGTCATTTCCGCGTAGGCGGAAATCCATCTTCATAGTGGCACTGAGCCTACATAAAAACTAAAATCCCGCCTGCGCGAGTATGACAGGGCTGTTCTTAAGTTAGCGCCCTTGTCTGATCTATTATGTTGTACTTAAATTAACCGTTACGATATTGTTAAAGAATTATCATTTATTTCTTCTAATTGGCTAGAATTAGAGCTATGAATTTCAAAGTCAGAAAAATCACTTAAATTAACTTCCTTCAAATTGCCTTGAATAATAGTTAATACGTTTGCTAGGCAAGCTTGATTACCCTTAGGAGGACTACTTACTCGCTCCTCTTTATTTTTAGGCCAAAAATGATTAAGCCAAACCAAAATTTTTTCAAGCCAAGGCTTTCCAGTAGCCATATGTTTAATAGCTAAATTCATTTGCTCTTTTTCAAGCCAGGTTTTTTGTTTAAAAAACCCAGGAATTGGATAGTATTTTTGATAGTGTTCTGGCTCTTTAACTGATTTTAATTGTGATGTTGAAGCAAATAAGGCAGCAAAAGAAATATCAAAAAGCTCCCCCCACTGTGCGGCAATTAATCGTAGCTGGTCATTTTGCTGATAATAGCCTGTGATTACTGCACAATGTTCAAATTCGCCATTAACTTTAGAAGGCTCACCAAGAGTCGCTTTTTTCTTCCGCGGATTAACATCAAAATAAACAAGCACAGGCTGTTCTTGGTTAAGTGCTGCTAGAATTAAATTTTTATAATGTTGTTGTTCAGAAATATAATAAGATGTAGTTTTAAAATCATTATAATTAAAGACTTTCGCTACTTGTTCTGGGCCATATACCTCTCCTGCTTGCGAATTTATTACTTGCTTAGCGCGCTGGCGCAAGGACTCACTATAAAGACGATTTTTATAAAGTGGCAAACTAACACTAGAATGTCTACCAACATGGACTAAATAATGTTGAACCGCAGCGCCGCCCACAAGCTTACAAGTCTGTCCCCTTTGCTTTAATGGCTTAAAACCATGGCAAAATTTAACTGTTAAGCCTTGCTGGGAAAGTTTGTGAATATAATCCTTAATGTCTAAATTGATTTTGCTCATAAATATCCCTTTTTACTTAAGCATTAACTTGGCTTAAAAATAGGTGGGAACTATATAGAAAGTTATATTGAGATGCAATGTGCAAAAGCGTAACTTGTTTAGAGAAATAGTTTATTGCTTTTAAATGCGCAAATAGTATCATAATGTACATTTATTGCAGCAAATAGGAAATCTTATGCCATTTTTCCCTTATCAAAATGCAGACCAATTTAGGCAACATTGCCGAAGGCAAACTTTAACTGATTTAACTGAGCTTAATCATCAATATGGTGAGCGCTTTGAGAAAATAAGTGACAGACAACTTGAAATTCAACAGCATTTCGATTCAATTAATCAGGAAATTATTTTGTTGGAAGGTAAAATAAAAGACGCTCAGTTAGAATCTAAAAGGAACAATGAATACCGGCAAAGTGTGTTAGAGAATTTACCTCATAATGGGGCAGAACGTCATCTAATAATGCAAAGTATTTTACCTATTTATGACAGTACATCCATATTAGCAGCGGAAATTGCAAAACTTAATAAACTTAAAGAAAATTTAAATCAAAGTCTTATTAGTTTAAATGCAGAAGTAGGTAGAAACGTTAGGGAATTAAAAATTATCAATGCTGTTATTGATGAGAAAAAGCAACAGGTGAATCTTGAATCAACAAACTCACTAGCGCCCTTTAGGTAAGATTTAACTAAGATTAAATTTATCGGGCTAACGTTTTTTATAATGCTATTCTTTTGTGCCATTAACACCGGCTTAACCTTAGTTAAGCCGGCTACTAACATTGAAGTAACTTAGTTCGATTTGTAGTCAAAACAGCTATAGGGATAAAGTCTATCAATACGCCTAAATAAGTTTACGTAGCGCAGATGTGAGCACTTCTAATTCAAAATAGATAGTATTAGTATTATCGCCAACAATAGGAATACAGGTAGTTGGATGGTCCATAATAGCTGGGCCAAACACTAGCCGGCAAGTGGCACCTGGTAAAATAGTTGTACAGACAGAGTTATTAGTTACATCACTGAAAGGTATATTGGCTCTAACATTGGTAGCTGTAACCGTAGAGGTATTTACAACATCTACAAAGCCTTGAGTTTCAAGAGCTGTATCCAAAATGATATGGCAACTTACAGCCGGCACACAGGCTTGAAAATGAGGAGCATTAGTTGGTTTTTTAACAAGTTGAATGGTAGCTAGCTGAGCTGTTGGCAAACTAGCATTTGCTTGCACTGCAATTAATACAAGAAAAAAAGCTTTAAGTATCAAATAAGCCTTACTCATAATTTATCCTTAAACTAAAAATATCATACTGCGGCCGCCAACATTACTGAGAAATAACAGGTTAGTCAATATTGTAAAAGGATTAGTAAACAATTGTCTTAAATTAAATATTCTTTTATATTACAAACCTCTCTATAAACATGGAACGTTAATGCTTTATCGTCGTTGGATTATTAAAATAATGTGTTTAATTTCATTATTAAGCGTGATAGGTTGTGCTCGTGACCCAATCACCGGTGAGTTGAAATTTGTCAAACTGGACCCAAATGATAACCCTGACATAATTGCCGCCTGGTTAATCCGTGATTATACGCCATACACCCTGCCTACCTCAAGTTACAACACTCAAAATGATGTTAACACTACTACTGCTGCAGCAGTTATAGCAGTTAATAATATTCAGTTAGTGCCGCCACCTCCACCGCCACCACCAAGTACGGCAACTATCGCTATTAGTGGTTGTGGAAATCTGTGAGATTACGAAAACAAATAAATTTTGCTAACGTAATTAATTGCTGGAATTAGTTGAAAAAGGAATGTTATGAAGCGTTTTATTTTTTTATCTACTCTGCTATATTACAAACCTTTTTATAAACATGGAACGTTTAATGTATTATCGTTGGATTATCAAAATAATATGTTTAATTTCATTCTTAAGCATGATGGGGTGTCTTTATTATAATCCAAAAACGAATGAGTGGAGATACATCAACTATGATGCCGACCCAGATTTCAAATTGTGGCAATACTTCAGCAGTGCCGCGGATATAGGATTGCCCCAAGTTACTAGCACTCAAAATGATGTTAACACCACTACTACTGCAGCGGTTATAGCAGTGAATAATGTTCAGCTAGTGCCACCACTTCCTCCGCCGCCACCAACTACGGCAACTATCGCTATTAGTGGTTGTGGAAATTTGTGAGATTACGGGAACAAATAAATTTTGTTAACGTAGTTAATGGCTGGAATTAGTTGAAAAAGGAATGTTATGAAGCGTTTTATTTTTTTATCTACTCTGCTTTTCTCTGCTCTTGTCTATGCAGAAAATAATATTGGAGCTACTAAATTTGTAGTAGAGCCAAAGCCCCTTGAGCAACTTGTCCCACTATACTTACAGCCTCAGGCTGTGGTTAATGCCGCTTACGAAGATTTTGAGTTTTCCTCGTAGTCTTGTTAAATAATGCAGCTGTTGAGGAGCTCACAAAGCAATTGTGTTAAATTTTATATTGCTATATATTAAAACGCTTTATTATAACAGGGAATTGTTTAATGTTTTGTCGTTGGTTTATTAAAATTATCGGCTTCATTTTAATTATAAGTTCAGTAGGATGCGGGAAAGAATTTGATCCTCGTTTCCAAGGAGCTCCCACAACGGGAAAGACCGCTGTAGATCCTAAAACCCAAGCAAATAATGATTTGCCACAAACTACAACTACTCAAAATGATGTTAACACCACTACTGCTGCAGAAGTTATAGCAGTTAATAATATTCAGTTGGTGCCGCCACCTCCACCGCCACCACCTCCACCTCCGCCGCCACCACCAAGTACGGCAACTATCGCTATTAGTGGTTGTGGAAATCTGTGAGATTACGAAAACAAATAAATTTTGCTAACGTAATTAATTGCTGGAATTAGTTGAAAAAGGAATGTTATGAAGCGTTTTATTTTTTTATCTACTCTACTTTTCTCTGCTCTTAGCTATGCAGAAAATAATACTGGAGCGACTAAATTTGTAGTGGGACCAAAGCCTCTTGAGCAACTTGTCCCACAATACTTACAGCCACAAGCTGTGGTTAATGCCGCTTACGAAGATTTTAAGTTTTCCTCACATAAGGGATTTCTTTTTAACAAGTATTCTGGCCACACCGATTACCTTGCTCTAGGTGGTGATAATTTTAATTTTGGCAACTATTTTGCTGGTTTTAATGTTTATAATATTAAAACTGACGATAATATTTGGTCCCGTTTAAATATTAATTTAAGTAATAGTTCGCTTGATATAGAAAATAATGGCCTTTATTTTCATGTCATGAGACAAGTATTTTCGCCTATTCCCGTTTTTGTTGATGTTTTTGCAAGTTATGGTCAAAGTAAATTTAAGTTAGCAAATACCATTTACAATAATAGCTTCTACCCTATCCAAGGCTCTTCCCAATATGGCGGTCAAAATAGCCTTGTTGGCGGACGTACTTTTTTTGGTTATGGCTATGGGAATTTTTACCTACAAGGTGATGTAACTTATTTTTATAGTAATTTCCATCAACGCCCTTATACGATAATTTATCCCAATCAAAATAGTATTCAAAACCTTGCTGTACCCGCATTAACATCACGAATAGGTACTTTTTTAGAAAATGCACGCTTATATTATGCAGTAAATGAATACTTCTCACCTTTTTTAAGTGCAGGCCTTATTCAATTAGCTAGTCGTAATTTTAGTAGACCTTTAGTTGATGCTAACGCCGTTTTTAGCTCGCCACTACCACAACTACTTATTGGTAGAACAGGGTATCGAGTTGGCGCAGGCTTTAATCTTACTTACAAGTGGTTGCGTATTGTTCCTATGTATTCCTATTTGAACCGCAGTAGTCACTTTAAAGATAATTATACAAGCATTACTTTTGAGCTTATGGGCGTTTAATTTATTAAATCGCCAGTGAAATGCCTGGATCCCGTGGACAAGCCACGGGACGTAGGCTTCAGAACCAAAGTTTTTCAACTGTTTTTAATTTTTGCCCATTATAGCGTTTAATAGGCTTTGTATCGGATAAAAATTAAACTATCCTTTTCACCACCTGCCTACGTCCCGCGACTCGTTAGCGGGATCCAGCGTGGCAGTGAAATGCCCGGATCCCGTAGACAAGACACGGGGCATAGGCCGCAGAAACAAAATTTTCAACTGTTTTTAGTTTTTGTCCAGTATAGCATTCAATAGGCTTTGTATCGGATAAAAATTAAACTATCCTTTTCACCACCTACCTACGTCCCGCGACTCGTTCGCGGGATCCAGCGTGGCAGTGAAATGCCTGGATCTCGTGGACAAACCACGGGACGTGGACCGCAGAAACAAAGTTTTTCAGCTGTTTTTAGTTTTATCTAGTATAGAGATTTATTTTTTACTGTATTTTTCTGCTTTTCCTTCTTTAGCTTGCGCTAACATAAATCTAATTTAAAAACTATTATATTAATAAAATCAGTAGCTTAAGCTTGTCAATAATTAACCAAAATCATGACTTTAGCTGTTAAAGCCAAATTAAGCATACTAATAGCTGCTATAGTCAATATATATAATTTCATCATTTAAAGGATAGTAAATTACTATGGAAGAGGCCTATGTCCATTATTTAAAATTTAGATTAAATGAAGAGCATATATTACTAGATCTAAATCAAATTCAAATTGTTTTACCAATTGCTGAATTAGAGGCGCTACCAAATCAAGATGCTGCTATAGCTGGATTACTTAATTTTCATACAACATTTATTCCAATTTACCATCTAGCGACACTCCTTAATATGCCTAAACCAAGTTATGATTTAGATACACCTATCATTATTTGCTTACTAGCAACTAAATTAATTGGGCTATTAGTTTCAGAAGTATTAGAAGTATCTACCTTAACTAGTAAAGATTTGCAAAATCCTCATTCGTCTTATATTTACTCGTATGTAGATGGAGTCGTAGAAGATAATCATATAGCCTGCTGGTTGCTTAATTTAGAGAAATTATTAAATTTTCATCAATTAACATTTGACGCTAATGAACACACTCATGTTAAAACTTGAAAAATGGGCAAACCAACAATATGGCCTACTTATCTATAACCATACTTATGAGCAGATTAAAAATAAGTTGGAAGACTTTTTGATTGCAAAAAATCTTACGGAAAATAGTCTTTTTCAAGGTTTATACGCAGGAGATTTAGCACTTATTAAGCCAATTTTGAGTATCTTAACTGTGCCAGAAAGCTATTTCTTTCGCGACCAAGCAGTTTATAACTATCTAGAAAAAATCTATCTACCCAAACTTATAGCCGAGAAAAGACTTACTGGAAGTTTTGAAATTAATATTTGGAGCGCCGGTTGCGCCAGAGGCGAAGAGATTTATTCTATTGCAATTTTATTAGCTAGTCTTCTACCAGATTTACCGCACTGGAAACTTAATCTCATTGGGACTGATATCAATGAGATAACGCTTACTCAAGCAAAAGAAGCACTTTTTACTAAAAGAAGTATCCATACTTTAAAAGAAGAATTTAAAGAAAAATATTTTTTTAAACAGGGTAACTTATATGGCTTAGTTCACCTTATTCGACAGATGGTCGATTTTTCTTATTTTAATCTCGCTAAACCTTACCTGGCTTTTAATAATTATGACTTAATATTTTGTCGCAATGTTTTAATGTATCTAACTAAAGAAGTCATTGACTCTGCACTTGACACCTTTTATCAAAGCCTAAATGAAGATGGTTTATTATTTTTAGGACTTTTAGATTCTAATCCTTATCAACAAGAAAAATTTATTACTTGTGTAGCAGATAATGTCTTTTTTCTTAAGAAAAAACCTATAGAAAAGAGAGCTCAAGTATCTCAGCTAACTACCACTAAACCAAAAAAGCTAACCTCAGAATCAACTTCACAAACTATGCTTGCGCTTATTAAAAGCCATCTAGAGAATAAAAATTACAATCAAGCACTAGAAAAAATTAATTTATACTTAACTAAGTGGCCTAAAAATGGCTTGATTCTTCGCTATAAAGGAGAGTGTTTATTAGAAAAAAATAATTTAGCCGCAGCCCTTACAGCCTTAATTGAATCGACTAAATTAGATCCTCTAGACCCAATTAGTTATTTTTTAAAAGGCTTAATTGAAATTGACTATCAACAACCACAAGCTGCAAAAATCTCTATGCAACGTGCTTTATACTTAAAAAATACTTTTCCAGAAGCTGCTTATTATTTAGGTTTAATATACTTACAAATAGGACAATCTCGTCAAGGAGTACATTGGTTAAAAAAATCTCTCCATTTTGCAACTAAACTAAATGAAAATTCAATTTTATATACTTTAGCTAAACGAGACCATTTTATTAATGCCGTTACTAAAAGTATCTCTTACTATGAGCGATTAAAAGATGAATAATGATCAATTAAATTCACCAGACGCCAAAGCTATTTTAGCACGCCGAAAAGCAGTTGTTGCAGAAGAAAAGTTAGATTATATCAGCCAAAAAAATAATTTTATTTTGGTATTTAAAGTGGATGAGTTACAAAAATATGCTCTTTCCTACACCCAAATTGAATACGTCATACCTTATCAGCAAACTACTGCCGTACCCGGTGCTGACCCTATTTTTTCAGGTGTAATCTATTATAATAATGAAGTATGGCCGGTAATAAGTTGCCATCGTCTTTTTAAGATGCAAGATCAAGAAACTGTTTCTTTTTTTATTTTATGTAGAAAAGATATGCAGCGTTTGGCTTTATCAGTCAATAAAATTGTAGGCCAACTTTCACTAAAAGAGAATGAAGAGCTCTTTCCTTTGGTTAATGAAAAAGTGAATAAAAATTCTTATGTTCAAGGAATATATCAAATAGATATAGCGTTAATCGATCTAGACGCTATATTTAATATATTGACGCCTAAATTGTTATAATAACAAATAAATAGGATTAATTATGTTAGGAAGGAACCTAAATCTTGATGTATTTAAATTTATCAAAAAGAATGTAGCGCTGCTTGCTATTTTAATAATCATATTGATTTTAATGCTCTCTGACCTTACATATAACTATTCTACCCTACAAGTAGTTAATATACTGCTTTTATGCTTTGCCATTTTTACAGCAGGATTTAGTATTATTTCCTCACTACAATATGAAAAAGCAAGTAGGGAACATCTACAAGATTTGTATAACACACTCGACGCTATCTCTAAATCACAAGCAATTATTGAGCTGGCAATGGATGGCACTATTATCACTGCTAATGAAAACTTTTTGAATATATTAGGGTATACACTAGATGAAATTAAGGGCAAACATCACAGTATATTTTTAGAAAAAGCAGATAGTCAGTCAAATGAATATAAAGATTTTTGGGCAACATTGAAACGCGGTGAGCATATCCAAGCTGAATTTAAACGCCTAACTAAGGATAACAACGTAGTATGGCTTCTAGCATCTTACAATCCTATTAAGGATAATAAAGGAAAGCCTATTAAGGTCATTAAAGTTGCTGCTGATATTACACAAAGAAAAGAGCAAACGACCCATTTAGAGGCATTATCTAAAAAATTAAAAGATATTGGTTTAAGAATTAGCAAAGAAAGCAATGAAATTGCAATTGGCGTGAAACAGCTTGAATCCACGGTTTCCGAACAGGTTACAAGTGCTTCAGAACAAGCAGCAGCAGTAACCCAAATAAGTACAACCATTGAAGAAATAAAAGCAACCACTAACCAAACCCAAAAAAAAGCTAAGGAACTAGGTGAATCAGCAGATTTAACCACCAAAGAAAGTGAAAAGGGCCGAGAAGCTGTTGCAACGATGGCTACATTTATCACTAATTTACGCAATAAAATGCAGCAAATTTCAACCACAATTTTAAGTTTAAATGATAAAACACAACAAATAAGTGAGATTACTGAAGCTGTAGCCGATATTGCTAAGCAATCAAAAATGTTAGCTTTAAATGCTTCCATTGAAGCAGCTAAAGCTGGAGAATCAGGAAAAGGATTTGCTGTTGTTGCAGGAGAGGTAAAGGATTTAGCTGAGCGTTCTCAACAATCAACTCAACGCGTTCAAAAAATTCTTCAAGATATACGTCAAACAGCTGAACGTGCCGTTATGGTAACAGAAGATGGGAATAAGAGTGTTGAAGAAAACTCAAGACAAGTTGAGCTAACTGAAGGAATTATTAATTCTTTAGGTAATGTAATTGAAGAAACATCCCTTGCCTCTATGCAAATTGTCTCAGCCGTTCGCGAAGAGTCAGTTGCTATTGACCAAGTGGATTTAAGTATTAAAGAAATTAATAAGGTAACAAACTTATTTATTTCTGCAACTGAACAAACGAGAAAAGCGACTACAGGCTTAAGACAGGTCGCAGATTCATTAAGAGATACAGCAAGTCAATATGAATTAACGGAGCTACAAAAAGAGGATTGAAGGGATGTCTATTGACCAAAAACTTCAGCAAATGCTCCTAGAAACCTTTAGGGCTGAACTGCAAGAGACCCATCAATCTCTTATTACCGCCCTACTTTCTCTTGAAAAAACAACTGACTCAGCAACGCTGGCTGCTAAATTAAAAGAGTTATTCCGTTACTCCCATAATATCAAAGGCGCAGCAGCTTCAGCCTCCATTCCAGCTATTTCTTCTATAGCTCATGGCTTAGAAAATTTATTTCAAGAGTGGCGAGAAAAAAATTATTTTCCTAACCGTGAAGAAATTAACGCCTGTCTTGAAGTTGCTGATAACTTACTATTGGCATTAAAATTATTTGATGATGGGCAGACTATAGATGTAGAAAATTTTTTAGCTCCGTTGCGAGGCGAAAAAACAATAAGAGAAGTAGCCCAAACTAATATTAATGAATTTATAAAACTTCCATTAACTCGCATTGAGCGAGCAAACGCAAAAGCGAATGAATTTATTATCTATCGCTTAAAACTAACAGAATGGTTTAGAGAGCTGGAATTTTGTCTTAAAGAAATTAATCACTTACCCGAATTAAACGCCCTCCCGTTTATAAAAAAAATAAACAATATTTCATCAAACGGCATCCAATTTTTAGGCGATTTTTCACGCGCCATTCAAAGTTTACAAGAAGAAATAAAAGCAATGAGAATGATACCTATCTCTATATTGCTAACACCATTATTCAGAACAGTACGCGATCTTTCCATTAAGCTAGGTAAAGAAGTTGAATTAGTAATTTACGGTGGCGATATTGAGTTAGATAAAGTCATTTTAGATACCATTAGTGATCCCTTACAACATGTTATAAGAAATGCAATTGATCATGGAATTGAAAGCAACCAAGAACGTGAGCAGAAAAATAAACCAATCCCTGCAACAATCCGTATCGAAGTTACTCAATGTTCTGGGAAAATTCTTATTAAAATTAGTGATGATGGAAGAGGAATTGACCTCTTCCAAATAAAAAAAAGTGCATTAGAGCGTGGGCTTTGCAATGAAGAAGAAATTGAAAATTTAAGTGAAGAACAAATTTTAGATTTTCTTTTTGTTTCTGGCTTTTCTTTGAATAAAAAAGTAACTGAGATTTCTGGCCGTGGCGTTGGCCTTGATATTGTTAAAGCAAATATAGAAAAAATTAGAGGCACCATTAAGATAGCTACCGCTGTCAATCAAGGCAGTTGCTTTACCTTCATTCTTCCACTTACCTTAGCTACCATGCGCGGTGTATTTTTTAGGCTCAAAGAACAAATCTTTATGCTACCTACAATTTCCTTAAAGGCACTTTATGAAATAAAAACAGATGAAATAAAATTGGTAAATAATCAGTTGAGTTATGTTATAGATAATAAGCCTATTCCATTAATTAGTTTATATTATATTTTAAATAACCAAGAACAAGCCTTAAACACTAAGCAAGATTGTTTTGGCTTATACATTGATTATCCAGGCATTGATCTTATCTTATGGCTTGATGCTATTGTTAATGAACATGACTGTGTCATTAAACCTCTTCCACCGCCCTTTAATCAGTTAACACAATATATAGGGGTAACACTCACTGGTGATAATCATTTAGTTTTAGTGCTAGAACCTAATAAAATAGTTGAGATGGCGCTAGAACAAAAAATACCCGCAACAAAATTCAGCGCAATACAACCTACACCAGCTAAAATTCAGAAAAAAGTGCTTGTAGTAGATGACTCCTTAACAACTAGAAGCCTATGTGCTAATTCATTAGCAGCAGCAGGGTTTGAGGTCTTGACTGCAACTGATGGTGAGCAAGCTTGGCAACTTTTACAAAAAGAGCCTTTTGACTGCATTATTACTGATATTATTATGCCTAAAATTAATGGTTTTGAGTTGACCAAATTAATTAAAGGCGATAATAAATTAGCGCATACTCCTGTCATTATTATCTCTTTATTAAACTCCAGAGAATACAAAGAGCAAGGGTTAGCAGCTGGAGCAAATGCATTCGTAGCAAAAAGTGAATTTGATACTCATTCTCTAATTGAAATAATGGAGTCACTATTATGATAAAACCAATTAGGGTGCTTATCGCTGATGACTCGAAAGTATCTACTCAATTACTTACATCAATTTTAGAAGAATCAACGAATATTAAGGTAATTGGCCAAGCAATAGACGGGGTTGAGGCGGTCAGATTAACCAAACAGCTTAAACCTGATTTAATAACAATGGATATCAACATGCCTAATATGGATGGAATAGAGGCAACACGCATTATTATGGAAGAGTGCCCAACTCCTATCATTATTATTAGTTCACACTCTAACAACCATATAGCTGAGAATAGCTTTAATGCCCTGCAAGCGGGAGCCTTATCTATTATTGAAAAGCCGCAGAGTATCTTAGATAAAAATTTTAAAGAGGCCAAACAATTTATTATTAACTCTATACTTACCTTGGCAGAAGTACCCGTTGTCACCAGAAGACCTAATACATCTTTAAAAAAAATAGTATCCCCACCAAAACTAAGACAATCCTTTAAGATTTTAGCGTTAGGGTGCTCAACTGGAGGCCCTAGTGCGCTAAATTGTATTTTAAAGCATCTACCAGCAAACTTTAATATTCCTATCGTAATTACTCAGCATATTACCAAAGGTTTTTTAGATGGGCTAATAAATTGGCTGCAGCATAATACCCCCTTAAAAATAGAAATTGCTAAACATAATCAGTTTCTAGAACCTGGCCATGTTTATTTTGCTCCCGATAATACCCACCTTACTGTCGGCAACAGTTTAAAACCTATTGCTATCTTAATGGATGGTACAGCCATTGATCATTTTAAACCTTCAGCTAATATGTTATTTAGCTCTATTGCGAAAAGTTATCCAGATTCAGCCATTGGCGGATTACTGACGGGAATGGGCCATGATGGTGCAGAGGGCTTGCTGCAAATGAAAAAAGCAGGATGTTATACTTTTGCTCAATCTGAAGCGACATCAGTTATTTTTGGGATGCCAAGCACGGCAATAAAAATGCAGGCTGTAGATGAAATTCTTGACCTAGAACAAATAGCAACGTTTTTGCTGAAAACATGTAAAGGAGGGGCTCGATGAAAAAAATTTTAATTATGGACGATAGTGCCACCTCACGCGCTTTATTTAAAAATTGTCTAAGAGATCAACCAGAATATGAGGTCATTGAAGCGAAACACATTGAAGAAGCTTTAGAAAAGGCAAAAAAAAATCAACCAGAGTTAATAGTTCTTGACTATAATATGCCAGACCTCACTGGCACTGAGGTGGCCCAGATAATGAAAAAACAGGGTATAAAAGCTAATTTTATACTACTGACTGCTAATACTCAGCAATCGGTTATTGATGAAGCTAAAAAAGTAGGCTTTTTAGAGGTTCTTGAAAAACCTATTTCTTCAGAAATTATTTGCACCTGCTTAGCGAGACTGCAATGATTTTAACGTCAAACCAAGAAGACGCTCTTAAAGAAATAGGTAATATCGGTGTTAGTAAAGCAGCGAAACAATTATCTATTTTATTAGATTCGCCTATTAAAATTTCAATCCCAAACATCTCTGTAATTAAGCCCGATCAAATAGATATTCCTGAAGTCTATAAGCATGATACGCTCTCTTTTGTGTATCAAATGCTTTCCAATGACTTACAAGGCTATGCTGCTTTAGCGTTTAAGAGAGAGCAAACGAACCTTTTAACTATGTCAGTACTGGGGCAAATTCCACAACTTACGCAAGAAGAAGCTAGAGCTTGCGAACAAGAAGCTTTATTAGAGATTGGTAATATTATTATTAGCTCCTGCATAACTGCCATTGTAGATTTACTTGCTAAAAAAATAGGTTTGTCTCTACCTTTTTATGATGAAAATAATGTAGTTAATTTAATGAAAAAATTATGCGCTTCCTTTTCCGACCCACCACAAGAAGTTTTAGTTATATCTACTATATTAAATACAGGCAATGATAAATTATTTGGGAACTTGTTTTTAATACTAACCCAACATGCTACTCATACGATATTAACAGCAATTCAGGGACTTCTTAATGATTAAGGATGAGACATTATTTGAACTTATTTTTAATAGCTTGTCATTAGGCATCATTCTTGTTAAAAAAGATAATACTATTTATGCTTGGAATAAATGGCTAGAAAATATCACCAACATTTCACCTGACAATGCCATCGGTAAGTCTTTGGATATGATATTTCCTTTAAGTACCCGTTTTGAGTGGGCATTAGAACAAGTCTTAAAATATGGTCACCCACAAATTATTTCCTCATTACTTAACAAATTTCTTTTTCCAGTTTCAATAAATAAAAGCTCATTTAGTAATTTAGATCAAATGCCACAAGATATTGAAATCCTACCTATAAATTATAAACAACAAGATATGGCGCTAGTGATTATTAAAGATGTTTCGGCTAAAGTTCATTTAAAAAATACTTTATTGAGTATGGCTGCAAAATTTGAAACAAGCAGTTTTGTTGATATGCTAACTGGCTGTTATAATAGACGATTTTTATTTAAATATTTAGAAGCAGAATTAAGTACCGCAAAACGGCAAAATTATAATATAATTTGCTATCTTTTTGATATTGATTTTTTTAAAAAAATAAATGATGAATTGGGTCATAATGCCGGTGATGAAGTATTAATTTCTTTTTCTAAATTAACTCAATCACTTTTAAGGCCTAATGATACTTTTTTTCGCTATGGAGGCGAAGAGTTCATATTAATTAGCTCGCAAGTAGAGCTGCAAGATGTACCCCGCATTGCTCATCGAATACGTACTGAGTTAGAAGAAACTTCTAGCCATAGTGGTATAAAAAGAAAGATAACTTGTAGCTGTGGTATCGGCTATTGGACACCAGCGAGCCCGCCCATTACCGTAGAAAAATTGATAAATTTAGCAGATATCCAGTTATATAAAGCAAAAAATCAAGGAAGAAATTGCGTGGTAATGGATAACCATCCGGTTTAATTATTTTACTTAGCTAAATTGTTGTGCAGTTAAGTCCTAATAGTTTCCTTGCGCAACTCTATACCATTAAGTTAAGTAAGTAGCTTTTTGCTACTTGTAAGCTCTTTTTTGCTTTTACTTGGTCTTCTCTCCCTTTTCAGTCTCCTTGAAGAAAATAGGCATAAATTACAAGATTGATTAATGTAAGCGGGATTCCTATTTTTATAAAATCAAAAAATCCAAATCCCTCAATTCCACGCTTTTCACTATTTTGAATAATAATGATATTAGAAGCAGCACCTAAAATAGATACATTACCAGCAATGGTGCTACCCACTGCTAGAGATAATAAGCTTAAATTAGAAGGTGAATGCTGCATTATTAGAGGCAAGTACAACGCAACCAATGGCACATTTGAAATAAACTGGCTAAGAATAACGCTAATTAGCAAAATAACCGCAATATGAGTCACTGAAATGTGAAAATGATTTATGTTCGTTTGGAAAAAACCACTATCCCATACACTTTGCATGAGAATGAAAGTACTCGCGAAAAAAACTAATGTCCCCCAATCCAATTTTTTTATAAAAATCCATCGTTGATTACTTAATAAAATAGGTATAGCCGATAGAAGAGCAATATAGCTAAAATTTATTTGTAATTTTGAGTGAAGAAAGTCCATTACAATTTTGATACTCACTAGCATAAACATCATTGTCAAACTTATTTTAACTAGCCTAACAGTATGAAAATCGGTGATTGGTGTTGGGAGAGGTTTTTCAATGGTTGTATTTAATTGGTCTCGGTAAATCAAATAAATAAATAGGTACGTTACAGCCAGATTTAATAACGTTGGAATGGTCAGGTATTTAATAAAAACAATAAAGGGGGAAATCATTTCTCCTTTTATCGCGATCAATAAATTCTGTGGATTGCCTATTGGGCTCAAAGCACTTCCAATCGTTATTGAAAAGGCTAAAGCAAAGAGTAATGGCTTAATTAAATTTTTATGTAATTTACAGAGTTGTAATATAATAGGCGTACCAATAATGGCTATCGTATCATTCATTATCAATGCTGCACCCAGCCCAAGTATAAAAACAATTATCAATAACGCTTGTTTTCCAGTATTGGAATAATAAAAAATCTGATCAGTTAAGTGTTCCAAATAACCACTTTCTTCTGCAGCCTGTGAAATAAAAAAAATACCAAGCAAATAAAACATCACTTCCGGTTCAATAGACTTAAGTGCGTTTAATGGAGTAATTTGCTGCAACAACATAGTGGCAATAGCACCTGCAGCCATAATCGCCCATATAGGAATAACAACACTTATTATTCTGCGCAATGCAATTGCAATGAGTACAATCAGAAGAATAAAGACTGCAGCAGACATGCCGTTTTTCCTTGTATCTATTCACAGGTAAAATCAATATTAAAGTTATTTTTTAATTTTTTGATAAAGGCTTTAGAGATGAACATTGTTTATATGCTAAATAAGTTTTAATGACTTTTAAAGCAAAACACTTAACTTATAAAAATGAAGACATGCTTTAAATCTTCATGCAAAGCAATTTTAAAGAATGCTTATAAAATAAATCACTAAATGATTTAGCATAAACTGGCCGATACTCAGAATCAAACACAGTATCGACCTTAAGGCGCTGCGCGTGAATTAACTCCCTATCTACTAAAGTTCAGTAGCTAGGCGCATTCTAGCTTTAACAATATTCTGATATAACCCTAATCGCTCTAGTTAATAAATTTAAAATAACTGATTAAGTCATCTAAGTCATTATCATTTAAGCCAGCATAACTGGAGCCACTCATACGGCCATTAGGAATTTGTCTTACTGAAGCAGGATTACGTATAAATTGTTTGAGCTTTCTTACATCAGGATAATAAGCAAATACATTTTTAGGTGAGGTTAAATTAGGACCTATATGCCCTTTTCCTATATTATTTATGGTATGGCAAGAGGAGCAGTGGCTCACATAAACTTGATAGCCATTCAAAATTTGTTTTTTCTTAAGTGTGGGTAGATTCTTTGGTGCAGCTATAACTTGTGTTTCATTTAATGTAGCATGTTCAATAATTTTAGTAGTACTCCATGCCCAGTATTCATCAGAAATATAAGAACGCTTAGGATGGGTCCAGATAAGAGCATAGGGACCTGCGGTAGTATTAGTATGATTAAATAGAATTGGCCATTTACTTTCAGGCTCAATAGCTAGATAAGCAACCGAAGCATTTTTGTTGCAATTTAATAAATAATGAGCGGGAATTAATACTGAAAAATCATCCTCAGCAATAAATTCAAGAATACTCTCAGGATTTATGGCATAACGCTTTAATAAATCACACATACGAATTACTTGATAATTCATTAATTGCCTAGGATAAGCTCGGCTATAATTCATCTTAATATGCTTTGTGCCCATAGTAACTAATGCTTCTCGAGATAGGACTGTTTTTTTAGTTTTACTAATTATTGTAAATGGATTATCAACTGACGCTGTGAAGGCGAACCGTCCAACAAGAAAACTTAAGATTATTAAAAAAGCTCTCACTGCATGTTCCTTAGCCTGTTCCCTATAGCTTGAAATTTAACTTAAGAGCTAGAGAGTAACAGGAAGAAAGCAGGCTCATTACCGTATAAATACGGTAGTGCTTTATTTAAATTATTTGAAAATTTTGTTGATGCAGCAAAGATGGCGGAATATAGTTTAGGTAACCATGACTTATTCCAAGACAGATCAATTCTGATTTTGATGAGCATCCCATTTTATTTTTAATATTTTCTAAATAAAATTCGACACTGCGTTTTGATAAACTAAGTTGCATTGCAATTTGTTTGGCAGTCAATGCTCTTAGCGTGAAAAATAAACATTCTAATTCTCTCGGTGTAAGCCCAAAAGGATTAGTTACAGTACCTATATAATAAGCTCGCAGTTTCTTGCCTTTCGTATACGTTTTTTCATCCTCAGCAATAATTTTTTTTATAAAATTAGATTGCGTCAACGGTATACATTGATACAAAAGCCCAATGATTGCTTGTTCCGAATTTATAAGTGGCTTTTTAATAAAATAATAATAAGTACCATTATAAGGCCAAGAAGAATAATGTAGGCAATTTATAGTTTCTCCCTTTAACGCGCGAACATCATTCTGGTAATGAAAAGCGTAATTTTCTTCTGAATAGTCAAGTAGCTTAAAATCGGTGAGTCCTTGTATGTGATGAGGTGATTTTAGCTGCATTACTTCAGCTAAATTATTATTACAAATTATATATTCCCTTTGTAAATTCTTCATGGCAGCAAACCCTGGAACCTGCAACCATAATTGGGTATGTTCTGATAAATCCACAGTATTTAAACCTATAAATAGCTTTAGTTAATCTTTATAAATTATTATAAGTTTCATTTCCTGAATTTCATCTAACTTTTAGATTTGTAGCATTCTACAAGCTAAATTTGTTAAGCTTTCTTCATTATTTAAAGCTTGCATGACTTCTTCCTGAAAATAAACTTCCTCAGTACCTGTTACAATGAAAACCGCTCTAATTGGGTCAAACTCTATTTTTCCTTTTTTAAATTCAAATGTTCTACTATCTGGCGGTTCAGCTGAGCAGGAAGCCTTTAACCACTCTTTTAATCTTTCTATAGCGTCATAGTCTACCATGAACTCCTCCTTTATTATGCTTAATAAATATTAGCTTATTTAAAGCTTTGTATTTATCCTTGCAATACCTGAACCATATTACAACAACCTAATTTATCATCTTTTTTTAATAAAATAGTAAAAGATAACTCAAACTAACTTATCTATTTACTGTATGAATTAAATCAATAACGATATACTTTGATTTTACTTTAAACAAAAGATTTTTATGTACGATTTAAACTGGGCTTACGCTTATGGTCAACCTAAATCTACCGCTATTTTTAAGCTTAAGCCAGAAGATTTTCAAGTCACTGAATTTTTCAATCATACATTTAGCGGCGAAGGTGAGCATATTTTACTTAAAATTGAAAAATGTGGGCTTACTACTGAAGAAGTAGTTAAATCGTTAGCTCGATTAATTAATAAACCGATAAAATTAATTAGTTACGCCGGTTTAAAAGACAGGCAAGCATTAACTACACAATGGTTAAGTATCCATGCCCCTGGTGAGATAATTCCTGAAGTTGATTCCCTAAAAGCGCCTGGATGGCAAGTTTTAACTACTACAAGACATCATAAAAAACTAAAACCCGGCGTTTTAGCAGGCAATTATTTTAAAATTAAATTAAGAAATCTCACTAATAAAGAAGATTTTATCCATCGTCTCGAACAAATTAAATTAACTGGCGTTCCTAATTATTTCGGTGAACAACGTTTTGGTCGCGAAGCACAAAACCTGTTAAAAGCACAAGCAATGCTAGTAGAAAAGCGCAAAGTTAAAGATAAATTTTTGAAAAGCATGTATTTTTCAGCTGCTCGTGCCTGGCTTTATAATCTAATTCTTTCTAAACGTGTTCTGCAAAATACTTGGAATACACCGCTAAGCGGCGATGTCATGCAATTAAGTGGCTCTAACAGTATTTTTACTATTACAGACGTCGATGAAACTATAATAAGTCGAGTGCAAGAAAGAGATATCTCACCAGCAAGCCCGCTACCTGGGAAACGAAAAGATAATGTTATCAAAGAAACTTTACCCGTTATCGATGAAGCCTATAAAGCTTGGCAGCCTTGGTTGTTAGGCCTACTACAGTATGGATTAGAAGAAGCTTGGCGCGCCAATATTCTTTATCCCAAACAGCTTGAATATACTTTATTAGATAATGACGCTGAATTAACCTTTACTTTACCTGCGGGCGCCTATGCTACTACAGTTTTAAGAGAGTTGGTAAAGTATTAATTTCTATTATCGTACTTCGTATGCGTGGATATCGTCTTTAAAATTAAGCAAAATGTTAATTAAAAGGCTACTTATTTCCTTTCCTTTATTTTTTTATCATACTATTTTAATACTTTTTAACCTATCTTAATAATTTGGTAATTATTTTATGTTCTAATATTATACATAATGGCAAATATTTAAGCGTGAAATAATTATATATGTCAGACTATAAACATAAAGTTCAGCATTGGGATGTGGAAAACTGCTTTCCTAATCCATATAGAAGTTTATTAGATATTGAGACTAAAGAGGTCAAGGCAAAAAGAGCTGCTCTAGCAGCTATAGCAACAATAATTGTAGATAAGAAAACAAGCCATCTTATCAATAGGAAGGAAATAAAAGCGTTTGACGAAATGGAGCCGGAAGAACGTGAAGATGAGTTAGAGCGTAGGGCGAATAAGTATATTTGGGAGATGCCTTTAGCAGAGTTGGCTCAATTATACCAAGACCTACTTAAAGAAAAAGAAGTAGCGCAAGCTGAATTACAAAAGACTGAGAAAAAAATTGCCTCTCTTGAGTCTACTTTATCTACAAATGAAAAAATTATGCAAGATATTAACAGCCAAGACAAGCGCTTAAAGCAAGTTATAACAACTAATGAGCAGGAGCTTGAAAAAATCAGGCAAAGTAAAAACCAAGCTCCCAGCACCTTTGATAAGTTTTTAGCTGATGAAAACCCTGGTTTTTTTAAATCTCTTTTTAAATTAATCATCCCAAATTCTACTATAGAAGAAAGTAAAAGAATCTGTAGAAAATATGATGAGCAGGAAAAGAAAATTCAAAACTTAACTCACGATATAAATGTTCAAACAAGAAAACGAACCCAAGCATTGCACTTTAAAGATACCGTGCTTACTCCAGAAAATGGGAGCATAAGCACCGATTTAAAGCATTATAAAAACTGTAAAATAATTCTTAAAACAGAAATAATTCTTCTTACAGAGTCCGCTAACCGATTAAAAATAAATTTAAATACTTTATTAGACGCTACGGAGGATGATAAGAAAAGCGAATTAGAAATGGCTTTAAGGACTACCAATAGAACTCAAGAGATGACTAGTAATAATTATCTAAAAAATACCTCTAATAATGATAATAATGACGATGAACCTATATTTCAGATGGATATCAAGTAATTATTAATATGATCTAAATTTAGTTTTTAAAAGAAATATTTTTGGCAATTATAGATACCATCTTAAAATCAAGCGAAATGTTGATTAAAGGCTATTGGTCTTTAAAGATAGTATCTATGCAACTATAATAGGCAAGTAAATTAGCTTAAATATTAAACAATATCATTGTGGAAACTGGCTAGATAAGGTCTCAGATGTCTTTTCATCTAGGAAGTCATTTAATGATTCAGAATTAAAAAAGGCCGGAGAATAATTTTTTGAAGTTATATGGGCTCGATTAGGTAAATTCAGAATTTGCTCAGTTGACTTAGACTGATCCCACTTTAAAAAAATATGTTGAATATATGATGCTCTTGTGTCCGCACTCTTATCCTCAAAACCATATTTACTATAGCTATTACATAAATTAACCAACTCGATTTTGCCATAAATTTTATTCATCAGTGTTACCGGGACAACTAAAATATTTTGTTTGCTACCTAAAGCATTAGGCTCAACAGTAATAGCTTTTTTAGCTGCATCTTGTAAAATTATTTTTTTAAGCTTGCCAACTTCTTGTGAGTCAGTAAGTCCATAGGCAGAGAGCATTTTCTTGCCTTGATAAGTAGGACTTTCTAGCCACAAAATTTGACTGTAATCAGTTAAAAACAGATTATTATAAAAATAACCTGAAATTATTGGATTTTCTGTTTTTACCTTAGCTTTTTTCGCTCCCCAAAAAGAATCTAAATAATTTTCTTCTTCATCTTCTATTGCTATAGGTTTATTTTTAAGTATAAGCTTTATGACTTTATTATTAGGAGAAATATAATATGATATTTCCTCCTTATCAGGAGTAGAAACATAATTACCAGCAAAAAAATTTTCTAATAAACCTCTTGAAGCAAACACATACTTGCCTGATACATATAAAGGCATGACGTCCTCTCTTCCAGGCAAGCTTCGTCCTAAAGGCGTATGTTCTGCAATACTTTTTGCAGTTAGTTCGGAATCACATTCTAAAAAACATAATTGGGAATCGATATTATTTTTATCTAAGTAAGTTTCTGATACTATCCATTTGGTATTCCAAAGGTGAGCAAATCTATTACTTAATGCTGGCAACTGAATATGTTTCACGAGTAATACTTCCTAATGTTATTGAGCAAAGGCAAATAAAAACTATTTTTTTAAACTTAATTTTGTTATCAAGATAGTGCGCAATTATTAATCAACAAGTGTTTTTCTGTCAATACAATAGATTAAGGTGAAATAATGAAAAACCCACTTAAATATAGCAGGCCGCATTCGTAGGTTCGTTTGTATCGCATTGCTGAACTCTTTCCATTCCGTTGAGTTTTAAATTTATAGAATTGGGTTGTATTGACAAGAGTTTGTTAGGCCGGGTGGCTCAACCTACGAGGTTGTAGTAGATATTATCCAAGTATTAGAGTAACAACTTCATTGTAATTTTTTGAGATTTTGGACCTACTATTCAATAAAAAGCACTTTAATCGCTCTAATATAAGCTAAGCTTTTGAATAAAAACAAATTAATATGCCTAAAAAATTATCTCAAAAACTTAGCTATTTTGATTCTTAAAAAAAGCAAAATAGTTCCTGCAAAAAGTTTATTTAGCCTCTAATTATAAAATTTGCGAATTATTCTTGCGATAACTAAAATTAATTTGATATTTAAAAAAATAAAAAATGCTTACTATATAATCTTTTTTATTATATTTAGAACTGGTGAAATATAAGTAGGCTGTAGCACTTATAAATTAGTAGAAAGTATTAAGGAGTAGAATTTTACTAAAACAAACCACATATGAGCCTGCTACTATTTGCTCTAAGGAGGGAATATGTCTAACCATTTTACAGGCCTTAGCCTAGGTCCACCACTTGGTGACCAACGACTTGATCTTTGTGATCTTTATGCCTTTCAATCACCAACCGACCCATCAAGAACTGTTATTATCTTAAATGCCAATCCAAATGCAGATGCACTCCATCCTGATGCTATTTATAGACTTAATATCGACAATAATGGGGACTATTTGACAGACATTGCGCTAACTTTTGTTTTTTCTAAACCAAATAACGGTGAGCAAACTTTTGATGTCTTTTTAGCACAAGGTCAGGAAGCGCAATCAGCCGAAGTTGTTGGCAAAAAGATTATTTCTGCAGCAAAGGTGTCTTTCGGGACAAAACCTAACATTGTTAAGGCCGATAATAACTATACCTTTTTTGCTGGCGCTCGAAGTGATGCTTTTTTCTTTGATTATGATGGTATTAAGGCTTTGTTTGATACTTCTGGCGGAAGAAATTTCACAGCACCTCATTTGGGCGGTAAATCGCCGTGGACTGGGAAAGATTCTAATACAGAAGCCAATATCTTTTCTATGGTCATGGAATTACCAACCGAAGAACTTCATGCCAATCCTGAGATTTACATTTGGGGCCGATGTAGTGTACGGCAAGATGGCAAGTTGGTTCATGCTGATCGGGCAGGCCATCCAAGTGTTAGCAGTTTTTTTAATACTGATGACACTAAACTAGAATATAATGCTAGTGAGCCAGTTAATGATCGCAAACGCTGGACGGATCAATTCGTTCACTTAATGGGGCATACTGGCAATTATACCCGAGAAGAAGCCATTACAGCGATTGAAGAACATCGCATTCTTCCTGATATGCTATGTTATGATCCATCCAAGCCAGCGAAGTATCCAAACGGGCGAGTTTTTACTGATGATGTTATTAATTTTCGGCTGGCCTTTCTCACTAAAAATGAGTGCCCTCCTACCGGCCTTAAACCCCATACGGACTTGCTTGGCGAGTTTCCGTATTTAGGTACGCCACATGGAAAAGATTTAGAAAACTGGTAACTCTGAAAATACCTTTTACTAGTAGTTGGCCTAAGTTAGCTACTAGTAAGAGTGACAATAACTATCTCTCTTGAATGGTGCATTGATGCAAAAATTCTTGGACAATATTTTTAGTGATTATGGCAGTAATCTACGCAAAAAATTAATCGGTATTTACGGATTGCTAATTTTTTATCATTTAGTTGTATGGTTGTGGGCTTTTTATTCCTTTCATGATAATCCAGTTTTATTTAGCACCGCAGTATTAGCCTATACTTTTGGTTTACGCCATGCCGTAGATGCCGATCACATTGCTGCAATAGATAATGTTACCCGTAAATTAATGCAAGAAGGAAAGCGGCCAATATCAGCTGGCTTATTTTTCTCCCTAGGTCATTCTTCCGTCGTAATGATTGCTACGGTGTTGGTTGCTTTGACTACTTCCGTACTAACGCATAGTAACTTAACTCGCTGGCATGAGTTTGGCAGTCTCGTTTGTACTTCAATTTCAGCTCTTTTTTTAATATTGATTGCATTCATTAATACGCTTATTCTTATTTCTACTTTCAAAGTC
Organism: Legionella sp. D16C41; assembly: GCF_048541585.1. Classification (NCBI taxonomy): domain Bacteria; kingdom Pseudomonadati; phylum Pseudomonadota; class Gammaproteobacteria; order Legionellales; family Legionellaceae; genus Legionella; species Legionella sp. D16C41. The sequence continues at coordinate 2,799,146 of NZ_CP183303.1, forward strand.
TTTCGGCAAGCACGGCGAAGCAATACTTATGCTGTTGAAGATATTGATAAACTACTAAATTCGCAAGGATTTCTTGCTAGAAAGTTCCGCCGCTTTTTTCAAGTTATTACTAGTAGTTGGCAAATGTATCCTGTGGGATTTTTATTTGGACTTGGGTTTGATACCGCAACTGAAATAATCTTACTTGGGATCGCAGCTTCAGAAATTGTTCATGGTCTATCTTTCTGGTCAGTATTAATTTTTCCTGCATTGTTTACGGCAGGAATGACCCTCATTGATACGACCGATAGTGTCCTTATGGTAGGCGCATATGGATGGGCTTTCATGAAACCTATTAGAAAACTCTATTATAATTTAACCATTACTTTTGTTTCCGTTTTAGTTGCTTTTTGTCTAGGAGCTGTTGAAGTATTAGGAATAATTGCTAATAAAATTGAGGCAAATGGTTATATGTGGAGTCTAATTAAAGGCATAAATAATCATTTCGACATTTTAGGATATATTATTTTGGGTATTTTTATGGTTAGTTGGCTTATCTCAGTTGTAACCTATAAATTCATGCGATTTGAAAAAATAAAATCAAATAAAAACAACAATCAATTTGATAAAAATTAACTTTATTTTTTTAAAAAATTTTAATATACGTACTAAGTGACTATGAGTTGTTTCAGATTAAGCCTGATAATCTGTTGATTTTTTCTAAAATAATTGGGCCCACTGCAGCTTGACAAAGCCCTCCCCCTTATAATCTATAAATAAAGCAGGTATATTGCAGATTTTTATCTAACTATTTTAAAAAAAGAGGCTGTAGGATACAAAAAGTGAGTAAGCATATTTTATATTGAAAGAATAGTATGGTCATAACATTGATATTGCCTAAACCAGCAAGTAAATTTAGAGATTGGTAGATAAATTTATCATTTAACATAATTTAAAGTAGCTTTCTGTTCCCTAAGGATGAATTACTAGGATTGTAAATGCCTAAAAAAAAAATTAACTTTATAAAGAATTATTTTAATAGAAAAGTAAAAGCAGTTGATCAATCTGTTCAAATTTCAAAGCAACAAGAAAATACTCAACAACATGAAAAAGAACTAAATAAAAAACATTTAAAACGCATAGAGATTTTACTTTCAAAAATTGAATATTATCGTAATCAAATAAGCAAACTTACAGAGCGCAATCAAACCCTAGTTGAGCAGAAAAAAACGCAATTTTCTAAAATTAAAAAATTACAAGAAAATACTCAACAACAGAAAAAAGAATTAAATGAAAAACATTTAAAACGCATAGAAGCGCTACTTTCTCAAATTGAATATTATCGTAATCAAATAAGCAAACTTATAAAAGGTAGAAACATACTACTTAAGCATAACGAAGTCTTTAAAAAGAAAATAAGACATTATACAGCGAAGGCTAAAGCAGATTTAAAGCCTTTTGCTACATCTGTAACGCCAAGCCTAAGAGTTACCAAATTTTTTGATAGCATGTTTAATTTTGCGCAATTTACTAGTCGTTATATTGATAACCTGCAATCTGATTCTTATATCTTTATAGGCAAGCTAGATTTATTAGCCATAGCGACCTTGAAAGCGCGCTTTGGAGGAAAAATAATTTGGTATGTAAATGAGCACCCTTTATCCGATTTACAACGTTACTTTTCATCAAAGTTATATAATAAGGTTGACCGACAATTTATAAATTATCTAGATACTATACACCAAGAGATGTTATCTGTTATTGATCTGTGTATTTGTACTGGCCAAGGTTATGCTGATATTTTAAGCCGTACTGGAGTTCAAGCATACAATATCAATCGCTATATTGATGTTGATATTAATGTTATCGATAATCTTGACGATAATATCATTCGCGACAAGTTATTTTTAGATCCAACTAAGCAAATTATTTTAGCTTACCCTTGTACTATATACCCTACTTCGGATTTTATAAGTATTCTTAAATATATGTTGAGCTTGCCTAAAAATTATATTTTGCTTCACATAGGTAGATTTGCAAGTAAAGAGCTTCAATCAGAATCAGAATATTATCGAGATATAATGGGGTTAAAAGACAGAGTAAAATTTTGTGGCCATTATGAAAAGTCCGAGATGCTTCAAATTCTTAAGGGGTGCCATTTAGGTATTGTTCATCAAGCAGCTTCTGTAGAAAGTAATCGGCTTAGTCTACATAATCGCTATGCTGATCTAATAGCAGCAGGTTTACCCTTTATTGCGACGGAAAACGAAAGCTTGTCTTTCTTATTAGAAAATAAATTAGCTGTTATTATTTATGACTGGACTTGTTTAGAAAGCATGAAAAATGCAACCTTAACCATGATTAATCAATTAGATCAATCCCGTATAGCCATACGAGATTTACGCAAATACTTTGATATACAAATGTATGACTCTATATTTAAAACAATTTTCTCTAAAATTAAAACTATTAGTCTTATTAGCCAAGTGGATTGGCGAAAGGTAGTAGAATTACCGCCCTTTTTAACTTATTTATTAGAAAATAATTTAAAAATTAAAGTATTAAGCCCAGAAGATAAGAGTGTCTCTTCAACTAATCTAATAAATAATATTATGTCGCATCCAAATATCACTTTTATTTCCCACAACAGTTAAGGAATTATAATGAATGATGCTTTTATAATACCTTATTTAAATCAAGTAGCAGCGACATCTATACCTTATGAAAACTGTATGCTTACTAATATTGTCGATCATATAGGGGATGTGCTTAAAGCTGATGCATATGTTGCTTATCTTGTAGAGGCTGTATGGGCAGCTTATACGTTAAAACAAAAGTTTGCTACCGGGCTTACATACCTTGATCAAGTAGAGATACCTAGTCTATACAAGCAAAGTGATAGCCTCGACTCAAATATGAATTTTCTTGATATTTATAATCATTTCACTGCAAAGGCTATGCTTAAAAAAGTCGATAAAATCATAACTACCGATGAACCATTACAAAATCTTATACAAGAAGAATACTCTTTTAAAGATATTATCTCTATAGCCAATTATCCCTATTACCATAAACTAAGAGTAAACAACCAAGCATCTATTCGTAAGCTATGTAGTGCCACTGACTCAGATATATTAATTCTTTACCCCAATAGTATTGACTCAACCTCTCAATTTGAAATTATAATATTAGATTGGTTAGCTCAATTGCCTTTGCACTTTAAGATGGTTTTTGTTGGTTTTATTCCATCTAATTATCTTCAGGAATTAAACAGCTATGTTGAAAAGACTGGGATAAGAGATAGGATCACCTTTTTAGGTGAATGTGAACATAGTTCCATAACCGAGCTGTATAGTGGCGCTGATTTTAGCTTTATTTGTCTTAATCCGGAGAATCCTCCTAATTATCTTGCATTATCTAATACCATTTTTGATTGTATTAATGCCAGACTGCCTATACTTTCTTATGACGTGCCTACACATAAATTTTATATTGAGCAATACAAAATTGGAGAAGTCTTTTCTCTAGAGGAACAACCTGCTCAAGTTCCCAATATAATTAAACAATTTGCCAGTAAGTTAGCAATATATCGAAATAACCTTGAAAATGCAGCAAGCTCACTTACTTGGGAAGCACAAGAGGATAAGTTTTTAAGGTTTATTGGTTATCCAAAAACCGTAACTTTTATTGGTAAATACGATCTAAGTAATAATAGCCGTACATTGCGCATGGCACAAACCTTAGTAAATCTAGGAACTAAGGTAAATATTGTAACAACCAATGATCCTAAAGAACCGATCAAGCATATCAATTATTACAATATTCACACCTATTTTAGGCAGTATTTATCTACTTAAAGCTATATTCTAAGCTCTACTCTAAGATAGCGCGCTAAGAGAGACTTAACCCCCCCCACTTCTTAGTTCAAAGCCAATTTTAATTTATAATAAATGTTAATAAAATTAGTAGCTTGTAATGTAGTAATTCTATTAATTGCTGCCTAGAACCGCATGAAACAAATAAGCAAACTCCTACGCTTTGTTACAAATCTGCCAAAATCCATAAAGCTGGCCCATTCATTTTCTGTTGCTAATACAGTTTCCTTTTAGCAGCAAAATTTTTTTATTGTTTCTGAGTACTTAACATTTATATTTTTTAACAATGGAAATTAAGACTTAAATAAAATCCACCTATTGCAAAGTTGCTCTGAACATGTTTTACACTTGATGTAGATAACGATCCGGAATCCAAAGCAATCACATTTGTATTGGTTTCATAGGATGTCAATGGATTAAAATAAATTGTTCCCATATATCCTAATTCAATATTTAGCTCTCGATCTAACATCATATGGTGTGTATAGCTTATGCCAACTTTACCATCAATTGCAGGTACTATTTGGGTTACACTATCACTACCTACTTTTTCTTTATTTAGTTGTATATTTATTAATTTCAAATAAATTGAACTACCTTGAAACTTATACTCAGCAGGTTTAACCTTTCCCATTAAAAAAGAGCCCGCAATTTGTCCAACCAAGTTAAAATTGTGATAAAAATGATAATTATTTAATAAACCTAGACGCGCACCTGCTCCACTAAATGTTGATGTATTGTTTAATGAGAAAGTTATTTTTGGCTCACCATAGAAATGAGAGATTAATTTTTCTTTTATCCAAACTCCACTTAGACCAGTGAAAACACGTGTACGTAAATCAGTTCCAAAATTAATAAATTTACCAATATCCAAATTAACGGCATTATAGCCAAAATTTAATTTTGCTCTTGCACGTTTTAAATCGGCGATGCCAGTAATAGCGCCAGCCTCAGGTGGCGTACCAGTTTGTGAAAAAGGGGAAACCCACTGCGTTATCGGATTAACATTAACTCTATCTTTATCTGTAGTATTTAAAGAGTACCAATTAAGTTGAACATCATTACCAGGATTAAAAATATAGCCACCACCTAGATGAAAACCAGTATTGAAATCAGGATTAATTGCGTTGATTTGCCACTGTGGTGTAGGAATCGGAAGAACGGTCGTAGTAGCTGACCACCCTAAATTACCAGCCTCTGGTTGTAAAACTAATGCGCTAATAGTGAACTCAAACCCCGTTTTTAACATTGGAATAAAGACCGGTGCCTCAACAGGTTGTACTTCACCCATCCCTCCAGCAAAACTAAAGCAATGAACACTTTGTATGCAAATAATAGCAAGTAATTGGTGGAATCCTTTCATCTTAATAAGCCGACTAATTTAAGAGTCACGAAGATAACTCAATTTTAAGTACTTGAAAAGATAGAATTAATAAAATTGAAATATCAAATTTTAAAAATACTTGAGGCGCCTTTACTTTATCAATCTAACAAAAATAAATAATATAAATTACCTTAATTTGATTTTAAAAAATGACATGCTCGTCAAGACTAAATCTCGACACCTTAGTTTGAAGCCTGCTGTTTAATTTAAAAATTCTTATTTTTTAGAAAACTATGATGCATCAAATTTAATTCTGTAAAAGATACATAAGCAATGTTTGTGGGGGCACCATCCAAGTTAAGTTTTGAAAATAATATTTATTAAAGATCAAATGTATTTAATAATTTAGAGGGAATATCCGAGAAAGGTTCGACAAGTTTTATTGTTTGTTCAACAGTACTCAAAGGGAATGGAGAAGGAACTTTTTGTTTATCAATTGCATAGGCTACTGATAATAAACTGGCGAATACAATCGCTAGTAAAAACTTATAATCCATTTTTTATTTCCATAAAATAAAATTTTACTAACGCATGCTAGCTTACTTCAATAAAATCGATAAAAAATTTCTTAAATTTTGCCATTTACAATCTACACGTGCAAAATTTAGTTAGCAATTTAACATCATTTGTACCGAAGTATAGCCAACTCAGCAACAGTCTTAAATTTTAATTCATGACAGATGCTACAATTTTATACTAAATAAACCCAAAAGCTCTAAAGTAATCATTTAATTATAACTTATTGATTTTAAAGTTTAAATAACTCGTCCAAAAGAGTTCGAATCCTGATACCTTGGTTCGAAGCCAATATGTTGAAAATAAAATATTAATAAAATCATAAGATTGCGATGTAACGATTCTGCGAACTTCTGCCTGTAACTGGTAACTGCATGAAACAACTATAGATATATTTAGTTTGTTACAAACCCGCTACATTGTAAATCTAAATGAAACTTCTTTTATGCTATTTAATAAGTTAATGACTATACTGCTTTCGGTTTTCATCGCTTTAAAGAATTTGAAGTCTTTTCCTACCATTTATCACCACTTATTTAAGCGTCTTGAACATAAGATAAGACCACTACTTTCTCGAAATCTGGTCAATAAATTTTCTTAAGCTCTATCTCAGAGAGACTCAAACCTCGCAAGTTAAGGTTGGGCCACTCGACCTAACATTTACTCTAATGCAAACTTGGATATGGCCAGTCTCATTAATGGATCGCACGGTGGTTATGTCGATTTCAATAATGCTTAAAATATATATCTTTTGTAAATTATCCTAAGTGCTGTGTCTAGCGAAAAAAACTACCCTCAATAGAATTAAAAGCTTAATATAGTACACAGTGCTCTCATGGTTATGTATCCTCTTATCTTGGCTTATTACTCATGTTTTTTAAAGATAAGAATGTTGAACAAGAAAAACATAATTAAATGTATTCCACAAGGTGTCGAATAATGGTTTTTAAGCGAGTAGGATTTGCATGCAAATACATGGAATTTAATCAAAATCAAAGCGCCAAAACTTTAAAAAAAATACAACAAAATTTTTCGGAAAAAACGACTACTATTAAATGGCTTGAGTCGAGAAGCAAAGATGAAGTGGAAAAAAAATTATGGGAAATTATCACTCATAATACACGCTCTCTTTACAATCTTATTAATTACGTGGGGAATTTAGTTCCAGAGCAACGAATGGTTCGAATTGGTAGTGATCAATTACCTGGATTTACTCATCCGAAATTTAAATACTTTTGGCAACAAGTAGATGTCTTAACTTTTCTGGAGGAAAAATTTCGTATTGCCGGTGACTTGGCTCGCCAATTAGATGTCCGCCTAAGTATGCATCCAGGGCAATTTGTGGTCCTTGCTAGTACTACACCCGATGTCGTTGAGCGCAGCATTGCTGAATTTGAATACCATGCCAATATAATCAGGTGGATGGGATACGGTAAAACATTTCAGGATTTTAAATGCAATGTACATATTTCTGGTAAGCGAGGCCCGGAAGGCATTAAATTAATTTTGGGTCGGTTATCACCAGAAGCAAGAAATTCTATTACCATTGAAAATGATGAAATGTCATGGGGTCTTGACGCAAGCTTAGAGCTTGAAAAAGATTTAGCACTAGTTTTAGATATTCATCACCACTGGATAAAAACAGGTGAATATATCCAGATCAATGATGATCGGATACTTCGCGTTATAGATAGTTGGCGCGGTGTTCGACCAGTCATCCATTATTCGGTGTCGCCAGAGCATGTATTAACTTCTCATGCAATCGATGTTCTTCCTGATTTAAATGACCTACTGTCTAAAGGATACAATAAAAGTCAGCTCAGACAGCATAGTGACATGATGTGGAATGAAGCATGCAATGCCTGGGCAGGAACATTTAGGAGGAATTTTGATATTATGATAGAGGCCAAAAATAAAAATTTAGCAAGTATTCCATTTGAAATAGCAACGCGGCATTCAATATACTAAGTTTAATTTTAACTTTATTTTATCACTTTTATAGTTCTTCTACCTAAGTGAAATGACAAACGTAGCAAGCGTAGGCTTGATGAAGCGTTGCGTAATCAAGGTTTTAATCAGCTAAAATATACCTAGTACTTTTAAATAAATATTATCTTGGCTGGTTATATTCGGTTTTGAATTAAATAATTTACTTGATTGCGCTATGTTGCTTCATCAAGGCTAGCTCATGTTTAAAAATTATTATATTGTCAACATATACCATAATATGTCGATGAATTTTAATTTTTTCGACATACTTACTCTTTTCAATTTATAAATTTTGAGAGAAGATAATTGTTCAAAATATCACAATAGTAATTTTTAAGTTCAATTAATTGTGTGATTCACAGAGATCCTCTCAATTTTTTTATTGCAAGCTCAAGTAAGTAGATTGAGGCTATTGGCCAACATTTACTCTCACCTTTCATCTTCCCTAACCCATCTAAATAATATATATCTTTAAAATTGTAGGATCTCATTTACTGGATCGTTTTGCGGTTTTTGCGCTTCTTTTAATTGATCATTTAATGACTTTGTTAAGTTACTTATTTCCTTGTCAGTTTTATTAAACATACCAAAGCGTGTAACTTTGGCAGCACCATAGCCAAAGCTACTTCCGAATAAAAAGCCACCTACAGCAGTACCAATCATTGCGCCAAGTCCAGCTCCTTTTATAGCACCAATAACTCCACCAACAGAACCTGCACCAATTGCACCAATTATATTGCCAATAACAGGTGCAACTGAACCTGCAGTGCCTCCTGCAACAGCACCAATTGCTAAACCAGCTAAAGCACCTAAGCAGATACCAATTAAGGTTCCTACTACACAACAGGCAGCTATAGCAAATTTTTGCTTTCCTGATAGAGTAATGCAGGCTCGTTCATATTTTTTAGCAGCGTCTACAAATGTTTCTGCAGCACGTAATTTAGTATTATCGTCATTATTTGGATTTTTAACTATGACCATGGCGTCTTGGTGAGCCTTAATGAAATCTTTTGTATGAAGTAGAATATTTCTGATTTCATGTGTTTCCTTTGCAATCGTGTCATTAGATTGAGCATCCAAAATGCGTTCATACAATATATCTTTCAAATCAGTAAAGTGTTGTTTATATTTGGTCTCAACTTTACTATCAAGCGCCTCGATACCTTCAAGCGTAGCAAATAGGTCCGTATTTTTTGATTTTAACTCACTAATTAAATTTTTTATTGCTATATCTTTAGGTATATTGTTGTCTGGCCCATAGCTTCGAAGTAAGGTGTTTCGGGATGTACTGTTTAGATTGCACAAATAATCTAAAAAAAGTTTCTTAGCATGCTCTTGACGTGCAATAAAGCAGCCATATAAATGACTCTTAAGATATTCTGCTATGTGATCCGGATTTGCACTTGAGCTTGGCGGGACTGTTGCGCCAACTCTTCGAGCAAATCTTGACAATACTTCTGGCCTATCCTTATAATATTTAATTGCATTATCGACCTGCTCGTCAATTTTTACTTTAATTTTACCCCTGTCAACCATAGCGTAACGTGCCAATGTTTTGAAGAACTCATCGCCATCTTTAATGCCCTCGGGGAGCTCTGTATGGTAGGCTGGCGGACCGTTTCTTGATGGACGGTAGCGCACTAAAGTTAAAAAATTATCAGCATAATGGATTTTTCCGTCTAATGTTCGCGGTCTAAAGTCTCCTAAGGCTCCGCCAAAATCAATACCAACAGCTCTGGTATTCTTACTACTTGGAATAAAGTAAGATTTATTATCCTTTTTAATATAGAATTCTTTGATATGTTCAGCATTCTCCTCAAGCCATTCTTGAGATTTATCTTCAGTAATATAATGCTTACCGTCAATTTCTTCGCTGCCTTCAATTGGTGCATCAACTTTTTTATAGCACTTACCAGAAAAAGTATCATTTTCATAAATAGGAATCAGGTCATCTGTAACGGAAGGATTTATTTCTATAGCTCCGATATTTTCATAATGAACATCTGGATCATCTACAATGGCACGTAATGCAAGTCCAGGAATTAAGCCCTGGTATCGCCCTGCTCTTACTATGTTATTAATATTAGGATCTTTATTTAGATATTTAGGGCGACTATCTGGTACATTCTTCCATGTATTACCTTGACGTAATTCCTCATAAGGTGGAGTTTGATAAGCTAAATAAGCATCCTTAAACAAATCGCGATATCCTTCAAATACATAAGAGGCAATATAAACTCCATCATCAGGGGTTTGAATGTAGTTGACATCAGCAATTAAATCAGGAGATTCGCCAATTTCTTCAGCAATAAAACGCATAAATTGACTAGCAAATACTTCACAAATGTTTTTATCCTCTTCAGGATCTTGCTTTACGTAAAATTTGCTAGGCTTCTCACCTTCTTGTTCAGGAGCAGGAGCTAACGTATATAAGCCACCATATTTACCTGCCTTATTAGCTCCACCTGTTTTCTGTGCGATACGCTTCCATCTAGGTACGGCTTCATTTTCATCTGGGCTTAATTTAAAATCAAAGGGAGGAAGGTTAATTACTGGCATACTGTTACCTATAAATGAATACTATCTATAAAAAATCAAATATAGAGGAATTTTAACAAATAAAAATTAAGGATTTATTAATAAATAATCAAATTGTTCATTATTTGTTAATAAATTCAAAAATGAGATCCCCTAATAAAGAATGGATAGCAAGCGTAGGTTAGGCCACTCGGCCTGTTGGATCTTCCTATAAAGAAGCAAAAGATGAAGATCCCTCAGACTGGGTGGCCAAGTACTTTAGAATGATTTGATATTAAGCCATTAATTTTAAAAGATAAAAATGGCGCACTCGAAGGGACTCGAACCCCCGACACCTTGGTTCGAAGCCAATGTTAACAATAACAAATATTAATAAAATCAGTAAATTGCGATGTAACAACTCTGGTAATTATTGCTTAGAACTGCATGAAACAACTACAGATATACTACACTTTGTTACAAATCTGCTACAATAAATTCTTATAGCTTTCCTGCTCTATAAAGCTGATTAACTCTTTTTCTGTTGGTAATACAGTTTTATATTTGGAAGCAAAAATTTGTTTACTCTCTTTAAGTACTGAATATTTAACCATGGTTTCATCTTTATCGGCACAAAGAATAATACCAATGGTAGGGTTATCATCTTCACCGCGTTTTAAATCATCAAACATACGCACATACATATCCATCTGACCAATGTCCTGATGCGTTAGTTTTTCAGTTTTCAGATCAATAACAATAAAACATTTTAAAAGGTAATTATAAAGACCAGATCAACATAAAAATGAGATGTCTCTGTACTCACTCGCATTTGACGAGCAACAAATGAAAAACCTTTCCCTAGCTCTAAAAGAAATTTTTGTAGATGCTCTATAATGTTTGACGCTAAAAAACTTTCTTGGCCTTTTAAATCTTGAGGAAGATTTAAAAATTCTAAAACATAGGGATCTTTGATAAAATCAAGATGCTGTTTATTATCTTGAGCGCTTGGATTTTCTTGCTCTTGCGTAGATAATAAACACCGGTAATAACCACTTTTGATGTTACGTTCTAATAAGCGCGTACTCCAATTTTGGGAATTTGCTTCTTGCAGATAGTAATATCTTTCTTTTTCATCATCTAAGCGCATAATCAGCCGTATATGAGTCCAACTTAGATTCGCTACGCACTGCGTAGCAAATTGGTCAAAATTAGAAAAACGTAAGTAGAACTGCCTAATATTTCGTATATTCGCCTCTGTAAAGCCTTTTCCAAAAGAATCTGTTAAGTATCGAGATAAATTTACAATCAGAAATTCACCATAATTTGCACGTATTTTACCCTTTTGTTCTTGCTCAACAATACGCTTACCAATTTGCCAATAGGTTTTAACCATGATGGAATTTACTGAACAGTAAGCTACCTCACGCCCAGCTTGCAATAACTCACTAATCTCAGAAAAAAAATGCTGCTCATCTGTTAATAGCTTTTTAGAACTCATCTTTGGCTTATCAAGTTTCTTGTGTGTTCAAGTTTAACTGATCCAGCAAACTTGAAAAAGATTATTACCAAATGAAAAGCCTCCTTAATAATTATTTTAAGATTGCTATATAGAATAAATTTATCCAAAAAATTCTGTCTATACTTAAGAAAATTTGCTCGTTGGATAAACAATGGACGAAAAATTTAGTAAAATAAAAAATTAATGATTGATAATCTAAATGCTAGACTTAACAAAGACTCCTCTAATGAGGAGCTATGGATTGTAAAAGAATTTCTGAAAAAGCATGCAATACTTTTTAAAGAAAATGAGCTTAGAAAAGAAATACAGGATAGTAAAACGGATATTCTTTTTAAGAATATTAACTTTCAGGTGAAGAAAATTTTATATCCTGATACTTATAAAGCTAAAGATAAAGATTTAAAAGAAAAAATTACTCAATCCCATACAAATGAAGAATACATTAATGCTACTGTTGAAGAGGCTCTTGAGCATCCAGGATGGCATTCCCCAGAATTTTTAAAAGAACTTATAATAAATAATGCGTTTTATGGGACAACAAAAATAAATAAAAAGCGTATCTTAAAATATCCACCAGAAATTCGTAGCCAATTAGATCTTTTATTTTTCATTGAGAATGACTTAAATGAAAAAAGAAATTTTCATAAAGATGTATGGGCAAAAATCACAGAAAAAGGTAATTTAATTTTACTATTTGGGATCATTGGCAGCGGAACAGTTTTTTACTTGTTTCTTAAATTCCAATATAGTCTATTTGTAACAGCCCTTGGTTACCCCTTACTGGGGATTAGCTTTGCTGCGCTAACCCTTGCAGCGCTTAGCCAAAACTCTTATTTATATAAAATTAGAATACCTGGCGCTGCCACTCTAGCTGCTTGGTCTTATGCTATCTATTTGATTCATAAACCCATCAGTGTGCTCATCTACCGTGCATTTTCAAATACTGGAGTTGACGCGTCTAGTCTCGCCCTGATACTAATTATAACTTTTGCTAACATTGTCGCGGGTTGGTTACTCTATACTTTTATAGAAGCACCTTTTTTAAAACTTCGTGAAAAAATTGGCAAAGAGAATGCCAATATAGTAAGGATAGATACTGCTTCGAGCCCAAGGACATACAGTCAGTACAAGACTCTATAGCAGGTAAGATGTTTAATTTTGCACATATACTCTTTTATGTTTTCTATTCTGGCAAGTTATCGATAGAATCCTATTTTAAGCACAATAATAATCAACACTAAAGAGGTGCATGTGTCGGATGTCGTAATATATACAGCTAAAGATGGACATATTGAATTAGATGTTAACCTGGCTAACGAAACTGTGTGGCTTACTTTGAATCAAATGGTACAACTATTTGGACGTGATAAATCAGTTATCTCACGACACTTGAGTAATATATTTAAAATAAATGAATTAGATAAAACTTCAGTTGTTGCAAAATTTGCAACAACTGCCTCAGATGGTAAAACATACCAAGTTGATTACTATAATCTTGATGCCATTATTTCTGTTGGCTACCGGGTAAATTCTAAAGAAGGCGTTCAATTTAGAAAGTGGGCTAGCAACATATTGAAAGAACATTTAATTCGCGGTTATACAAACAATAAGAAACGTTTAAATCAGCAAGGCATTCACGAGTTACAACAATCAGTTGAATTATTGCAGAAAACACTAATCAACCATGAATTGGTTAATGACCTGGGCCAGGAAGCCATTCAAATAATTTTAGCCTATACCAAAGCTTGGGATTTACTTTTAGCTTATGATGAAGGGAAACTTAAGTTACCAACAAAAGGCAAACAAACGACATCCAAGTTAACTTATCAAGCAGCTTTATCAGCAATTGAGTCTTTAAAGCAGGAGTTAGGTACACGTAATGAAGCAACAGAATTGTTTGGTAAAGAACGTGATGGCGGACTAGATAGTATATTAAATAACATCGAACAAACCTTTGATGGCGAATCTTTATATAGCACACCAGAAGAAAAAGCAGCTCATTTGTTATATTTTATCATAAAAGATCACCCATTTACTGATGGAAATAAACGAATTGGCAGCTTTATGTTTTTGCTATATCTTAAATCACAAAATTTGCCGATTAAATTCAATGAAAATGGGTTAGTAGCACTTGCTCTATTAGTCGCAGAAAGTAATCCAAGTCAGAAGGATATTCTCATTCGATTAGTTGTTAATTTACTAATTGATAAATCTTATTAGAACGATTAACTTTCCTAACCGCCTAAAAAAACCGGTGTAGCCTGGGAGGAAGGCGCAGCCTGTATCCCAGGTTTACCTTTCCCCTCAATTACTTTTCTAAGCCCTCACCACGCTTATCTAATTTTATAGTAAAACTCGACTTGATGAGAACTTTTGTAAAATAAGATTGTCCACACATTAAAAAAATCTAGGATACTAGCTACAAATCTCTTAAATAAAACCAAGTACTCCATCTAAAAAATCAAGATATTCTGTCTTAAATTTAAACTAATAAATTATTGATAAAACTATTTATGACACATTTATGCCACAATTTAAGTAAAAACCAAGTGCTCTAGCTTTCAAGTTTAATTATAACTTATTGATTTAAAACATAAAAATGGCGCGCTCGGAGGGACTCGAACCCCCGACACCTTGGTTCGAAGCCAAGTACTCTATCCAGCTGAGCTACGAGCGCAATGATAGGATAAATTTAGTATCAAAATGGTGGGCCGTATAGGATTCGAACCTATGACACAAAGGTTAAAAGCCTTCTGCTCTACCACCTGAGCTAACGGCCCAAAAAGGGTAATCTTAATTTCTTTGAGTTTATAACCATAAAAATGGTGGGCCGTATAGGATTCGAACCTATGACACAAAGGTTAAAAGCCTTCTGCTCTACCACCTGAGCTAACGGCCCAAAGAAGGATGTGATGATACCGGATTAAGCTAAAAATTCAAGTAGTTTGCTGAATTATTTCCTATTTCTAATGTTAAATAGTTATTTAAGAACGTAAATTATGGATAATTTGCATTCATGGACAAGTAGCTGTTGTCGTAAGCTGATTCCTAGCTAATAAACTTTTACCACGATAAAGGTTTTCACTGGTGGCAAGTACTGACCACTTTTCTTTTACTAATAAATTAACTACAGCATTTAATCTAGCGTGTGGAACAATTAGAAGTAAAACATCCATACCTAACGCACCACAACCTTTTATGGTTAACACATCAGGATTTGTCTTAAAACCCTTAATAAAATCTAAAGTCGTTGGTGCAACAAAATTTAAATGGGTAAGTGCTTCTTGATAAGCATCAATAGCCATAATTAATTGATTACTATTACCGTCGCTAAATGCTGCTTTCGCTTGTTCTATAATAGTTATGAGAATACTAAGGTCATCAGGAAGTGCTACCGCTTGTAGATGACTATGGGTAGCTAATTTGTTACCAGTATGCAACAAAATAAAAGAGATATCTTGAAAAATCCAATCATAGCAATGCACTTCTCGAGTTAACTTATCTATATAGACACAACCATGATGCACTTGAGCCAACACATCATAACCGCTAGGCCTAACTCCTTGTCCACTCCAAGCGTACTTATAATAAGTTTCTAATAAATCATCAAGGCTTAAAGTTTCTTCATTTAAATAACGAGCAGCTAAATAACTTCCGATAAATTGCGCACTTGAAGCGCCTAAGCCACCTAATCCCTGGTAAGGATCAGTCCAACTTATCTCAGTTAATGCTCGGCCATACTGTTCCCAAAGCCTTCCTGCTGGTGAGTTAGGATGAATTAGGGAATTACTTTTTCTAAGCGAAAATTCAAAATTAGGCTCAGTAGTTAAAAGAATAGCTGGCCCTTCTACAAGTGCTGCATACTCACCAACTAAAAAGGTTTTTGCTGGAATCTGCCACTTCATTGTGCGACTTTTGCCTGACGTAAAGAAGATAATAGTTCATTTGCGTTAGCTAAGCTAATTCGTTTATTGACTAATAGTAAATGCTGTAACCGCTCTTTTAAAACAGGTATCTCTTGATCAGTGGCACCTGCAACAAGTAATAAATTATCAATATGCAACTTCATGTGGCCTTTAATAATACCGTCAGTGCATAACGCTTTTAACGCTCCTAAATTCTGTACAAGACCTACGGCAGCAATAATTCTTGATAAGTGATTAGCTGATTGAATACCCATCATTTTTAAACATAATTTAGCTGTAGGATGTAGCGCCGTTACCCCGCCTACTGTCCCAACGATGATGGGTGCAGTTAGCTGACCGATAAGCTGGCCTTGATTAAAACGCCAACGAGTAATTGCTTGATAATGGCCATGACGTGCGGCATACGCATGTACGCCAGCTTCAACCGCGCGCCAGTCATTCCCTGTTGCAATTAAGACAGGATCAATACCATTCATTACCCCTTTATTATGAGTTGTGGCGCGATAAGGATCTTTTTCCGCAAAATAAGAAGCTTCCTGTAAACGCAGACCTAATTCAGGTTCAACGTCATTAATAATAACTTGCGCCGTGGTAAGCTTTTGATCATTTAAATTAGATAAAATACACATGGTGACTTGTTCACCCGTGATATTTTCAATAGGTGTTTTGAGATATTCTAAAACTTGATTAATAATATTAGCGCCCATAGCATCACAGCTATTCATCATTAAATGAATAATAGCCATATCGCCGCCATCCTCACGTATCAAATGGCGAAGCTTAAGATCAGTTACACCACCGCCGCGCTTTACCATACTGCTAGCGACATCTTCATTAGCTTTTTCAATTAGAAATTGTTTGTTTTCAGCGAACATTGCAGCAAAGCGTGTAAAATCTTTGACTTTAGCAAGCTGAATTTGACCTAAGATATTTTCACCCTCTACCCATGTAACAATCTGACCTTGTTGTCTAATCCATTTTGCAGTTTTAGAGAGCGCGGCAATAATTGAAGTTTCTTCAACAGCAAGCGGAATAACGTAATCTTCACCATCAATACAAAAATTAGTAGCAACGCCTAATGGGAGTTGAAAATAGCCAATGACATTTTCAATGAGTTTATCGGCAAGTACTGTATCTTGTACACCACCACAATTTAAGTAATTTAAGTCTTCGACCGTTAAAACGCCTAGCTGTATAAGTCGTTGGAATCTTTCTTCACGCGTTAAACGCGAAAAACCCTGGAATAATTTTCCCGCTTGTTTGCTTATAGGCATGCCTTCCCCTTTAAATCAGCAATCACGCAACTACCTGTACAAAACATAGCAACTTGCAATTCATATTCTATTGTAGTCATTAGGTTAAAAACTTCGTCTGTATTAATTAAAGCCGCTTCTAGCATAGGCTTTGCAAAACCAATGGTGGTTGCACCTAATGCAAATAATTTAGCAGCGTCTAAGCCATGTCGAACACCACCAGAGCCCCAAATTTCAAAGCATGGACTAACTGCCGTAGCATTTAGTACACTATTGACTGTGGTTATGCCCCAATTTTTAAAGGTTGTAGCGACTTTTTCCTGTAGCATTCCACTAGAGCGACAGCCTTCAATTCGGCCCCAATGAGTTCCTCCTAATCCACTTACATCAACCGCGGCCACACCAATATCATTTAATCGTTTTAAGGTAGGTATTGAAAAACCACAGCCTGTTTCTTTGACAATAACAGGCAAAGGTAAATCCTTAACTAACCTCTCTAATTTTTGCCAACAGCCCTTAAAAAAGGGAGTCCCTTCAGGTTGAATTACTTCTTGTAATGGATTGCAATGAATAATTAATCCTTTTGCTTGCAAAACATCAGTTAATTTCATTATTTGTGTTAAAGAGGTCTCTAGAAGCTGCGCGATACCTAAATTACTAAATAAATCTACCTCTGGAAAATCAATCCGCAAGGAATGCCATTCATTAGCAGCGTCATTATCAAATAACTCTCGACGCTGCGAACCAACGCCCATTGCCCAGCCGCTTTGAGCACAGGCTGCAAGTAAAGTTTGATTAATAGCTTTAGCTCTACGATGCCCAGCCGTCATAGAACTTACTAAAAAAGGTTTACTGACAACTTGACCAAATCGCTGGCTTGTAATAGATAAATCATTAAAATTAAGATCAGGTAGTGCTTCATGCTGCAGAGAGACTTGATCAAAGATATTAAATTCTGAAGCCTGATTAGAGGATAATAATGCTAATTCAATATGATCTTCTTTACGTTTTTCAAATTGACTGAAATTATCTTGCATAGCGTACTAATAACTCTAAAAATGGTTTAGATTTTAGCATAATTATTTGTCTTTTAAAAAAAGTTAGATAATTGAGTTAACTTAAGAAATACCTTTAAGTTTATCTTATCTTACTTAATAAGTAATAAATATCATTTAATCGAGTGTTTAATCGAGTAAAAAAATAGATTAAATTAAAGAATCCTAAGGCTTTATGATCTAAAGTAGCAAAACGTTTAGGGTCATCACGAATTGCTTTATTAAATTGCTCCATTAAATTATTTGGTGGCAACATAGAACCATAATCCTCATTCTTTAAGCGCTTCTTTAATGTTGTTAAATTAGCTTGGGTTACCTCAAGAGAAAACTTGATGTGATTGCGCTCTTCCTGTGTTAAATAAGGTTCAATCCAGCGATAAGCTTCAATTAACCCTACGACATATTTAATACAAAAAGCAGATTCTGTCATAAGTAAATAAAAATCTTTTCTATTCATGCGATGAAATAAAAATTCATAACTAATAGTTAGTGAATTATTACGCAATGCCTGAAAATCAGCATACAAACGTTGACTTTCTATAATAGGATGATGCTTTTCCTCTTCAAAAGTTAAATTTAAAATCATCTGAATTTGTTCAATATTCTTAATAAATATTTTTGGTATATTTGTTTTTACAGGTAAGCAAAATCGACTTACTAAAATAGCAATACCAGCACCTATGGCCGTATCTAAAATTCTATCGCGAAGTAGATTTAAGTCCCACTCCCCAAGTATGGCGAATAAAAAAACAACAACACCAGTTAAAGCAAAGATACCTATTAAATGGTAGATAGAAAATAAATAAACAGCAAAGAAAACAAACACTAATAGGATTAATAAAATAAGCGTATGGTCTGGTGGAATTATCCAGTACAATGCTGTACCAACCCCCCCTCCTAAAATAGTCATACTAACTCGTTCTAAAGAGCGCCTTAAACTATCGCCCCAAGTCTGTACGGTTAAAGCCATCGCGGTCATTGCTACCCAATAACCTCTTTCTAACTGCAAGCAGTAAGTAAGTAATTCAGCGATCGCAACAGCAATAGCTGCCTGATATCCTCGCTTAGTTGTATTCCTAATTTCCATTGCCAGCTCACCCTAAATGAGTAATATGTTGATTAAATAGATTAAAGCTTAATTGAAGGTTTAAAATAGCCATAATAGTCGTTGGCTCTGTTAAGTATTGTTCTCTTAACGACTCATTTAAAATTTGCAGTGAAACTGGCTTTATATTTCCAGAAATAGAATAGTTCTTACTCATAGTTAAAGAGTCTAGTAATTGACTGAACTCTTTATTAATTGAACCTAACGTTGAGCGTACAGTATTAGGTAAATGATAACCATGGATTTTCAGGATACGATAGGCCTCAATCATTAACATATAGGCATGCGTTAAAGCATATTGATGCATTAAAATATTATTAACTTTATTTTCTTGTTCATTTCCCGATAAATATTGTTCAAGCGCCTGATTAATATCTAAAAGTTGATTTAAATGATCTTTAAGCTGATTAAATGTTTTTTCTTCTACAGGTCGAATAGAACTTCTAGATAGGAGATAACGCTCGATATCCAACATACCTAAAGCTAATAGATGAAAGAAACGATTGGAATTATAAATAAATAATTGCGAGTGATTTTCGGGAAAAATGAATAATAACGTTAGTGCCGAAACCAGCAACCCAATAATAAGACCATGCAAATGAAGCTCTATTGCATTACTTGTATCCACAGGAAGAATAGTGGCTGAAAAACAAAGCATCCACATCATCATTGGTGCTAAACTAGTTTGTAAATCAAACCGGCGGATATAATTTACACTAAAAGCTAAAATAACTAATGTAAGGCTTTTTAAATTATAAAAATCACGTATGTATAGACCTAAAAGAAACAAACTAAAATAAACTAGATTAAATAAAATTACCTGTATAATACGTTCTAAGTATGTTTTTGCAGCGATTCCCTGCATAGCAAACCCACACACTAAGCCACCAATTACTTTAGTTAAAAAACTTTCCTGATTAAGAAGTAGTAGAGTAATTAAAATTGCAAAAACTGTTCGTGCTGCATGCTTTAAAGAAAAGTAGCCAGGGTCAATATTCCATAAAAACATAGATATTTGGTTAAAACGGGAAAATTCCTGCATGATAAAGCCACCTCCAGTAAAGCACCGTTTAACTCATTAGATTTCTTTCGAAACTACCATCTGCTAATAAAAGACGTCAATGAAGCGGTTTAAAAGGCTTTTTACACTTTTATACTCACATTTTTTATTGACCTTAACTTATGCTTGACAGTTTCGAAAGAAATCTTTTAGCTACTTTTTATTAATATTTTTGCTGCAAAAAGGTATTTCGTATTATCCTAGGCTATTTTACATAGCCAACTTAATTATGAATAAGGTAAAACCAGCTGCTAAGCTTGTCTTTGATGATGAAAAGAACTGCTATCAATGTCAAGGAGCATGGACAATTAATTCTTTGCACGAACTAGGTAGTAGTACATCAGAGGTAAGTCTTAAGTCCGATAATATTGTTATTAGTGGCGCCGACCTTACAGCTTTTGATAGTGCTGGCGCTTTAGCACTTCATGAGTTTATTAAAAAAGTAGAAGATAAAAATAAAACAGTAACTTTAACTGATTTTTCTGAGCAACAGGAAGCGTTACTAAAATTAATAAGTGATAAAAAAGACACACTAGATTATAAAATTCCCTCTTACCAACGTCATAATTTTCTTTATCGTACTGGTTATGAGGCCATACAAAAGGTACATCAAGCTACAGGATTTATTGCACTTGTTGGTGATCTCACGCTCAAATTAGGTGAAGCATTAAAGCAATGGCGCCGATTTAGACTAGCAAGTATTGTCTCTAATATTGATTCTAGTGGTATTCAAGCTTTACCTATTGTTGCACTTTTATCTTTTTTAATTGGCGTTGTTTTAGCTTACCAAATGGGTTTACAGTTACAAACTTATGGTGCCAATATTTTTATCGCTTATTTATCAGGTATGGCTATTTTCCGCGAATTTGCTCCCTTAATTACAGCCATTATTGTAGCAGGACGCACAAGCTCTGCATTTACCGCTCAAATTGGTAGTATGAAAATTAATGAAGAAATAGATGCTGTTTTAACTATGGGTTTATCACCTACGGAGCTACTGGTAATGCCTAAAGTCATGGCTTTACTTATCGTATTTCCTTTATTAATTTTTTGGTCTGATTTTTTTAGTATTCTAGGCTCTATGTTTATGTCTAAATGGATGCTTAATATTGGCTATTATGATTTTTTAATGCGTCTTAAAGAATCGGTTGGCGTAAAACAACTTTTATTAGGTTTATATAAAGCACCAGCATTTGCTTTAATTACAGCATTGGTAGGATGCTATCAGGGGTTTTTAGTACAAGCTAATGCTGATAGTATTGGTACACAAACAACAAAAAGTGTTGTCCAAGCTTTGTTCTTAATTATTGTTGCAGACGCTATATACTCTGTCCTTTACAGCTGGGTGGATGTTTAATGAATCAACCAGTTATTGAAATAGAGGGTCTTAAAAATTATTTAGGTGGCCAATGGGTACACTCAGATGTCAATCTAACGGTACAACAAGGGGAAATCTTAGCTATTATTGGTGGAAGTGGTAGTGGTAAAACAACTATTTTAAGAAGTTTACTTATGCTACTTAAGCCTACAGCAGGCTCCTTAAAAATATTTGGTCAAGACCTCGCGACGCTTTCAGCTTATGAAGCCTTTAAAATTCGTCAACGTTGGGGAATGTTATTTCAACATAGTGCTCTTTTCTCAGCCATAACTGTTTTAGAAAACGTAATGTTTCCTATGAAAGAATTTACTTCTTTAGATGTAAATTTTATGGAAGAATTAGCTATGCTTAAAATCGCTTTAGTAGGATTGCCTAAAGAAGCAGCCGGTAAATTCCCAGCTGAATTAAGTGGCGGTATGCAAAGACGTGCTGCGGCAGCGCGCGCCATTGCAATGGATCCTGAACTTTTATTTCTTGATGAGCCTACTACGGGGTTAGACCCCCATAGCGCTCGATTATTCGATGATTTGATTTTATTTCTACGTAATGTATTAAATTTAACTGTCGTTATGATTAGTCATGATTTGGAATCATTAAAGCGTATAACTGATAGAGTAGCCTTCGTCGGTGATGGACAAGTGCTATCTGTTGCACCTATTGAGGAATTAAGAGAAAATCAACATCCATTGATAGCTGATTATTTTAATAATCTTTAAACAAATTAAATTTTAGTTTATTAATATAAAATGACCTTTGTATAGAACAAAATATGTAAACATCCTTTAACCTTAAGCCTATGTCCTGCGATTTCTTGTAGGATCCCGTGAACAAACACGAGACATAGGCCTGTTAAAAAGAGCCTTTCACCTGATTTTTGATGTTTGTTCTGTATAAAGATAAATGACTTTAAGTCTATAAATTTAGTATTGGAGTAACTTTTGGAAGCAAAAACCAATTACACCATGGTGGGCTTAGCTGTTATTATCTTAGCAAGTGCATTAGCTATTGCAGCTGTCTGGCTTTCAGTTGGCCTCGATAAAAAAAGATATAACATTTATGCGGTCTATATTCATGAAGCTGTAAATGGTTTAAGCTTAGATTCGCCTGTTAAATATAATGGTGTCCAAGTAGGTAATGTTTCTAAAATCGAACTAAGCAAACTAGACCCACAAGAAGTTAAATTATTATTAAATATTGTTGAAGGGACACCCATTACCACAAGCACTACAGCAACCTTAATTTCTCAAGGCATTACTGGAACAACCTATGTTGGTTTAGCAGCAAATTCTTCTGATTTAACACCTTTAGAAAAATTACCACAAGAGCCCTATCCTATTATTCCAACTAAACCTTCATTATTTAAGCAATTAGATAGCGTGATTAAAGATGTATCTGAAAATATCAATAGTGTTAGTGTCCGTATAAAAGAAATTTTAGATACTGAAAATGCGGCAAATCTAAAAAAATCATTAGCTAATATTGAGTCATTTACCGAGACACTTGCAAAGCAAAATCAACATATTTCTAGTAGTTTAAAAAACTCAGATATCTTTTTAAAAAATATGGCTGAAGCAAGTAAGCAACTACCAAGTGTCATCAAAGATTTAAAACAAAGCATGAATAAATTAACTGACGAAGTTAGTCAGGCAAGTGAGAGTGTAAGTAGCACTATGAAGTCTGGAAAAACGGCTATTGATAAAATTTCACAGCAAACGATACCGCCTGCGCTTGCATTGCTACGTCGTCTGAATGCTATTGCTGCAAACCTTGAAAAGGTCAGTAACCAACTAAAACAAAATCCAGCCGTTATTATTCGAGGTACAACTGGGCCAAAACCGGGCCCCGGAGAGTAAATGTGGAAAGAATAATAGTTTTAATTTTGAGTGCCTGCTGTTTTTTCCTAGCTGGCTGCTCACCTGTTAAACCAACAATAACTGACGAATATAAACTAGCTACCTTCAGCGAAAAAAAATTAGCTAATCACTATACAAATTTATCTATCTTAGTAGCTCAACCAGAAGCTGTATCTGGCTATGATACGCAAGATATGCGTTATGTAAGTAAGCCTTTTGAGCTTAGCACTTATGCCCATAACGCTTGGATTGGTACACCAGCGGACATGCTACTGCCTTTAATTCTACAAAGTCTTCAGCGCAGTGGTTATTTTTATGTAGTTACATCAGCACCAGTTACTGAAAATACCGATTACCGTCTAGATACGCAGCTTATTGAATTACAACAAAATTTTCTAGTCAAGCCGAGTCGCCTTGACTTAACAGTTAAAGTAGTATTAACTCATTTGCCCGATAATCGGATTGTTGCATCAGAAATAATTAATGAGCATGTGAGCTGTCTATCTGATACTCCTTACGGCGGTGTTGTTGCAGCAAATCAAGCGACTAAGCTTTTTACAGCACAATTGACTGATTTTGTTGTAAAACATACAAAAAATGATAGAAATAGATCATGACAAGGCATGGCGAAATTGTTAAAACAATTGTACAATGAGCCGCCATTTGGCACATCAATGCAGGCTTAAGAATAGCAAACTTATTTAGAAGTTTCTGCGGTAAGTCAGCAAGAATTATTATTCAGATTTTACATTTAATATTTACAATAAATTTGATAAAGGAGAAAAAGGATGAAAGCTAAATCGTTTTCAAAATTGGGGCTAGTGGCCGCAAGCATCGTCCTGCTGGCATCCTGCTCAAAAAATCCTAATGGTGCTGGGATGGCATATGATGACGGGGATATGGCTTCTCATGGTTTAGGACAATTTACTCGTTTTCCAGGTCAAGCGCCAGGTGAGTCCTATACAACGCAAGCCCCTCATAATCAACTTTATCTTTTCTCTTATGATGATAGTACTTTCAATCCAAAATATATGGCTTCTTTAAATGCCCAATCTGAATATTTAAAATCTCATCCACGTGCACACGTACTATTAGCAGGACACACGGATGAACGAGGTAGCCGTGAATATAATGTTGCATTAGGCGAGCGACGAGCAAATACTGTTGCGGAATTAATGCGTATGGCAGGCGTAAATCGTCAGCAACTCCGTATTGTAAGTTATGGAAAAGAACGGCCTGCAAATTTTGGTCACGACGCAGCATCCCACGCACAAAACCGTCGTGTAGAATTTATTTATGAGGCAACCCGATGATAAATGTGCCTAAGGGCTTTTTAATTATTTTAACTTTTCTTATACCTCTTTGGGTATCAGCCGAGGTACCTGTAGTAGATGATAGTGAGAATTTTGCAATTCTTGATGATGGACAGGCTGCTATTGAGCAGCCTGTTGCTAAGGCTCAGTTAAACTATAATGATGCTGAAGAAATTGCGCTAGCCCAGGATAATGATACAAGTAGTAGCACTAGTAACGTTGACTTACTTGATAAATTAAAAAATTTACAACAAGAATTACAAGAGTTGCGGGGTCAATTAGAGGTTCAAGCACATAATCTTAAATCTTTACAAGACCAGCAGTTAAGTTTTTATAAAGATATTAATACGCGGCTAAAATCAACTAACCCAGCTAATTCAGCAGTTACTCAAGCTTTAAATAACCTCAAACCTACCACTGAATTGTCTATTAACGAACCTAAGGCTGAAATAGAACAAGTAAAGAATGTAGGCAGTAAAAATCCTACTCTCAACGAAGGGCGAGTTAACACAAAATACTCTTCTAACAGAGTACTTCCGTCAACATCAAAAAATCCGGCAGATGAACAAATAAGTTATCTTGCTGCCTATGACTTAGTAAAGAACAAACAATTTGATGAAGCATTATCTGCTATGCAAAGTTTTGTAGCAAGATACCCACAAGGTGGCTATACAGCTAATGCGCATTATTGGCTTGGCGAGCTTTACATGGTTAAGAAAAATTATGCAAGTGCTATTAAGCATTTTGAAATTGTTTTAAATCAATTTCCAACCTCCAGTAAAACTGCCGCCTGCCTACTAAAAATTGGTTATGCTCTAGCAGCGTCTGGACAAGAAATAGAAGCACGTCAACGTTTATTAGAAGTTGTGAAAAACTATCCTGATACTCCCACTGCTGAGCTAGCTTCTGCAAAATTAAAATCTATTAGCGCTTTATGAATTTAAGAAGTACCAAATTACGTATTACAGAAATCTTTCATTCTCTTCAAGGCGAATCAAACACAGTTGGCTTACCCACTGTGTTTGTTCGTTTAACAGGCTGCCCTTTACGCTGTCAATATTGCGATACAGCTTACGCGTTTAGTGGCGGTCAGTTACTTGAGCTTGAGGATATTTTAACTAAAGTAGCTTCATTTCAGTGTACTCATGTTTGTGTTACAGGTGGCGAGCCACTTGCTCAACCAGATTGTTATCCTTTACTTAAGGCTTTGTGCGATAAAGGATTTTATGTTTCCCTAGAAACTAGTGGCGCACGCGATATAAGTCAGGTTGATGAACGCGTTATTATTGTTATGGATTTAAAAACTCCAGATTCAGGAGAGTGCAGTAAGAATCTATTAACTAATTTAATCCATTTAAAAAAAACTGATCAAATTAAATTTGTTTTATGTAGCCAAGCAGATTATGACTGGGCTTGCAATATGCTAAAGGAATATCAACTTGCACAAAAAGCACAAATTCTTTTTTCGCCAAGTTGGCAAGAATTAGACGCAACTATGCTCGCTGATTGGATAATTAGGGATAGGCTACCTGTGCGCTTTCAATTACAATTACATAAAATCCTTTGGAATGATGCTCCAGGACATTAGTCTAACTGTAATAAAGCAGGTAATAATAGCGTCAACTTAAGCCTTAATGAAGGACAGGCTAGGCCTATATAGCCGCCAGTTAAGAATCTCCCTTCTCCATTAGGAGAAAGGTGGCGCAAAGCGCTGTATGAGGGTAATTTAAATAAGATTTGCCTTTATTATCTACCTTCATCCGCCTGCAGCTTCTTTAAGTAATAAAGAAGGAAGAGCCTTAACCTAGTGGTTATAGGCTAAAGTCTAGCCTACATGAAAATTTTCTTAAGTTAACATCATTAATAAAGCAGATAGGATATTTGCAACGTGGTGAAAGGTTAGATTTAAATATAGTCTGGACTAAAGCTATGCATGAAGTGCACAATATAGCCTTTTATATGAATATTTGCAGCATGATTTTAGCTCAAAAATGTGCCAAATATAACCTTTCGGTGCATAGGATGTAAAAGATTACTAAACATGGGGAAAAGATATGCAGTGGTTTGCTCAAGCACCAGCTAATATTGCGCTAATTAAATATATGGGTAAAAAAGATGATGCCCTTAATATACCAGCTAATCCATCTCTATCTTATACTCTTAATAATCTACTAACTAGTGTTAGTTTAGAAACACAGCCAGGGCGAAAAGATTTTTGGGAGCCTTTATATATTCCTGGCGGGTTACCCTTCTCACTTTCACAAGCTGCTCAAGAGCGCTTTTTAAAACATCTAAACTTTTTAAAACAACATTTTGGCTATTCAGGCTCTTTTACCGTACGTTCTTCTAATAATTTCCCGCAAGGTAGTGGCCTAGCAAGCTCTGCATCTAGTTTTGCTGCCTTAACAATTTGTGCTATTCGCGCCCTATGTGAATGCCTAGAGCTACCTCTACCTCCCATACAAGAGCAAGCCCAACTAAGTCGTTTAGGATCAGGTTCATCTTGCCGCTCTTTTTTTGCACCCTGGGCGCTTTGGGATGACAAACAAGTAAGCTCTATTGAATTACCTTATAGTAAACTTTATCATCAAGTAATTATTATTAGCCATGAGGAAAAACAAGTTCTTTCAAGCCAAGCACACCAACTTATTAAGACAAGCCCACTTTACTCCGAACGTGCTAACCGCGCCACACAAAATTTAGACGAGCTACTAGTAGCTTTTAAAGCTCAAGCCTGGGAGAAAGCTTTTAACGTGTGTTGGCGAGAATTTCAAGATATGCATCAATTATTTATAACCTGCGATAAACCTTTTACTTATATAACTGATAATACAAAAATTGTGTTAAAAAATTTACAAGATTTATGGGAACGACAAGGCGATGGACCTATTGTCACTATGGATGCTGGACCAAATATTCATTTGCTGTATCGACCTGAGCAAACTGATATGGCGCTGCAATTTAAACGTGATTATTTAGTTGGTAATTATGATGTTTTGTGATTTTGTAACGACAACTCATGGCAAGTGGATACTTGCCGGTGAGCATGCTGTTTTACGCGGCCATGGCGCGTTGGTTTTTCCTATTAAAAGTAGAAAACTTACTTTAAGCTATCGTCCTG
The DNA here is from genome assembly GCF_048541585.1 of Legionella sp. D16C41. Classification (NCBI taxonomy): domain Bacteria; kingdom Pseudomonadati; phylum Pseudomonadota; class Gammaproteobacteria; order Legionellales; family Legionellaceae; genus Legionella; species Legionella sp. D16C41. The sequence goes on from NZ_CP183303.1 coordinate 2,826,992, forward strand.
CGGATACGGAATTAAGTGCTGATTTTTCAGGTGAAAGTGGTAATGATATGCATTTATTATTCTGGAGTGTATTAGAGCATGGACAACATCTTTTAGGTCATTCACTCAATCAATTGACTGGCCATTTTCATATTGAATCCAATATTCCTATTGGTGTTGGTATGGGAGCTTCAGCAGCCCTTTGTGTTGCCATGGCAAGATGGTTTGCCGCGCAAAACCTAATCCCTACACATTCCATTTCTTTATTTGCTCAAGATCTTGAAAATTTATTTCATGGACAAAGTAGCGGTTTAGATATCATAGGTGTTGCAGCAACTACTGGACTTTATTTTCAACAAAGCCAAGCCTCTTTTATTACACAAACTTGGCAGCCAAAATGGTATCTATCTTCCTGTGGCCAAGTAGGTATTACCTCACACTGCATTAATCAAGTTAATATCCTTTGGGAAGCAAATGAGGATGAGGCTAGAGCTATTGATATCGCTATGCAGCAGGCGGTTAATAAGGCTAAAGCGTCTTTAGAATCACGCTCAACCAACTCTCTTTCCTTACTGAAAGAGGCTATTAATGAAAGCGCCCATTGCTTTAAATCTTGGGGCCTTGTAAGTGAAAATTTATCTCAGCATATGCACTTGCTATTAACACAAGGTGCACTAGCTACTAAGCCTACTGGATCTGGTGGCGGTGGTTATGTAATTAGTTTATGGGAAACAACGCCACCTAGTATGCCTTTTGAATTAATAGCTGTGTAATCAAGCAAGCTTTTACCGGGCATGGACATCCCTATTAAGCTCTTTCAAATCCGTAGAATTTTTGGCGCAGCACTAAAACAAGCTATACTAAGCACTTATCATTTCCTTACTAATTATTACTTAAATTAAGAATACCCTTTATGCACTGCATAAGTTAATGGCAGAAGCGATCGGAAATAGAATAACCGCCATCAATCGTCATAATTGCTCCGGTTATAAAATTAGATCCACTTGAAGACAGAAATACTGCCAAAGGCCCTATATCCTTGGGCTCACCCCATCTGCCCAGTGGTGTTTTTCTTCTAATATCTTCTCCTCTACTAGTTTCAGGAAGATCGCCATTAATGGCTGTTGCAAACCAACCTGGTAAAATAGCGTTGACCTGAATATTCCAAATACCTAGTTCAGCCGCAAGCGAGCGCGTTAGGCCCAAGATTGCTGTTTTAGTTGTTGCATACCCTATTGAGTTAGGATGTCCAAAAAGGGAATACATCGAGCCTACATTAATAATTTTTCCGTATTGATGAATCCTCATCAGTTGCACTGCATTCTGTGAACATAGAAAGATTGAGGTGAGATTATTACTAATATGATTATCCCACTGTTCACGTGTAAGGTTTAGAAGATGCTGATCTTCATAAACTCCAGCATTATTAATTAATATGTCAAGACGGCCAAACTGATTTGCTATCGCTTTAAAACCTTTTTTAATATTGCTTTCTGAATTTAAATCTATAGCCATAGGAAGTAGTTCATAGTCTTTTACCTGACTAAGTTTTTCTTGATCTCGCCCCCAGACAATGACTGTCGCACCAGCTTGTTGTAAAGCTAAAGCCATTGCTAAACCAAGGCCACCATTACCGCCTGTAACTAAGGCAACTTGATTATTTAAAATTTTTTCGCCGTGCATAATAAGAATGTACCTTTCTAATTGCAGTTAAACAATTCTCAAGATCGTTTTTTTCTAACGTTGGAGATAAAGGAATATCTAGATAAGAACTGATATGCTTAGAACTTTTAGCATAAAGCTCCATAATCTCAGGTTTCGATTTATTTTCAAATAAATAAGCCCAGTCCCAAAACCTACGAACATTAATTTTGTTAGGATCTCCTAACGCTTTGGTATCTATTCCTTCAGCAGCTAAGGCTTCGGCGAACCAGCAGCAATCCTCAACAGTTCCATCTAACTCTAACAGTAAATTATCGCCCATAGGAAATATTTCTGCGCTCCAAGTCTTCCTAGGCCTAAGATAAACTAAGTCAGTAACGCCTTCTATCATGTAAGAATAATTTTGTGCTAATACATTTAAACGGGTTTTTAGTTTTTTTAATTGTGATAAACCAATAGCGCCTCGAATTTCATCTAAACGGAAATTAAATACTGGCATGGATAAACAATTAATTGAGCAATCTTGATTAGGAAAGTGTTTCTCGTATAATCGTTCGTAAGCTCCTGATAAGATAATACACTTAAGATATAAATTTTTATCATTAGTTACAATAAAACCACCTTCACCCGTATTTAATGATTTATCCGATTGAGTACTAAAGGCGCCAGCTATTCCATAGGTACCTAAAAATTTATCTTTTAATTTATGCCCAAGGCAGGGTACCGCGTCTTCAATAATAGGAACATTATATTGGGCGGCAATTTCCATAATTTGAGGAAGTGGGGCTGGAAATCCACGCATATGAACGACAACTAAAGCATCAAGGACTGCAATTTTTTCTTTAAGGTGAGCTAAATCCATATTAAGATTTCTATCAACCTCAATAAGTATTGGCTTTAAGCCCGCTTGAATTATAGCGCTTGGGGTTGCTGTAAAGGAATAAGCTGGGCACCCAACCAAAGCATTAGCAGGCAACCCTAAAGCCATTAGTGGCAAGGATAGCGCAGCTGTACCTGAGCTGACTGCTAAAACATATTCAGACTTAAAAAAATCTTTTAGCTCACTTTCGAATTGACCTACCATAGTTTCATGTAGTTCACGATTATCATAACGAAATAACCGTTTACTTTTAATAACTTCTGCTATGCCATCAAGATCATCATCGTCAATAATAACATTACCTTTATCATAAGTAGGCCACGGTTTAGAACTAACAGGTTGACCACCATAAAGTGCTAATTGTTCTAGAAACAAATGTTTTGCCTTCATACAACTCATCTCCACTGCTAATTAGCTCCTTAGACTGTCTGCTTTAGCCTTATCTGTTTTAGCTTTATCTTTCTTATCAAGCCATAATCTAAAACGAGCCAATGATTTACTACCAAAAAATAATCTAATAGTTGAAAGCGTAATAAAAGCTTTTAAAAACTGTAATTTAGATCCCTTTCTAAGCCAAAAATTACATTCTTCTCCCTTTGTAGCTACGTATAATCGATCAAAGAAAATTACTGTGGGAAATGCAAGACAGAAGTAATTATTAATATTTTTCCCATGTGTACCAAAAATCATAGGGCCTGAACGTAAAGTGAGGATGTCGAAACATAAAACTAAAAAAAAATAAATTATCCACGTACCTTGACGAGATTTTTTTTCAATCCATAAGCAGGTGATTTCATGGGGCGGCTTAGCATTAAAATTATAAAGTTCATTAATTTCTTTTAATTTAATGGGAGATAAAGGAAGAAATGTTCGATAATTAGGACCTGAGCAAATACAATATCCTGCTATCATATTTTCAGCTGAATCTAGAAAAAATATCCGTACTTTAGTATTTTTAAAATAATCTAAATCAACATTATTTTTTGCTAAAGAGGCATATTTATCTCTAAAAATTTTAAGCAGCAAATTATTTTTAACAATCATGGACTTAATCATGAAGCGATTTTATTAGAGTAAATATGATCTCATTATAGTTCAATTTATGTGCAATTTTTGTTAACTATGTAACTTATTTTAACTAAAAAATTTTATTTTCAGAAATTGTAAGGTCTATGAAATAGGCATTAAGAAAGTCTATTAAGTTGTATCTATTAAACTTTTGCCTATAAATATTATAGAAAGATTTAATGAAACTTAGCTTAAAAATTACACTAATATTTATTAAATTTTTGTGCTGGGTAAAAACAAAAATAGTTGAAAAACTCTCTTTCTTTCTACATATGGAAGCCAGCGATTTGACTGGCACACTGGATCCTGCGAACAAGTCGCAGGACGTAGGTAGCAGAATGTAGCAGGTCACAGGATGTAGGCCGTGCTTAAAAAATGTTTTTGGCTTTTATTTTATACAAAGATTCCCACCTAACCTACGTCCTGTGGCTTGTTCACAGGATCCAGTGATTTAACTAGCGCACTGGATCCTGCGAACGAGTCGCAGGACGTAGGTAGCAAGTCGGAGGATATAGGTAACAAGGCACAGAGCGAGTCGCAAGATATAGATAGCAAGTCAGAAAATGTAGGTAGCAAGTCGGGAATGTAGGTAACAAGGCACAGGATGTAGGTCGTGGTTAAAAATGTTTTTCACTTTGTATTTTATGCAAAGACTCTCAGCCCACGTCCTGTGGCTTGTCCACAGGATCCAGTGATTTAACTGGCACACTGGATCCTGCGAACGAGTCGCAGGACGTAGGTAGGGAGTCGCAGGATGTTAGATAGCGAGTCGCAAGATGTAAGTAGCAAGTCGGAGGATGTAGGTAGCAAGGCACAGGATGTAGGTCGTGATTAAAAAATGTTTTTCACTTTGTATTTTATGCAAAGACTCTCACTCAGCCTACGTCCTGTGGCTTGTCCACAGGATCCAGTGATTTAAAACTGGCGCACTGGATCCTGCGAACGAGTCGCAGGACGTGATAGCGAGTCGCAGGACGTAGATAACAAGTCGCGGTAAAGCGGAGGTGAAAAGGATAGTTTTCATTTTTGCCCGATATAAAGTTATTAAGTAAAGTACTTTGATTACTTAAAATTACTCTACAAATTGGTAAAAAATTTCATCATTTTTTACCATACCCAACTCATAACGCGCTTGCTCTTCTAAAGCTTGATCACCACTTTTTAATTCTAAAATATCTGCTTCTAGGGCATGATTACGAGCAATTAAGCGTTCATTCTCCTTTTTTTGCTGAGTAATCTGATTTTCTAAATTATACCAGTGCAAAATACTACCATCGCCTAACCATAACTTATACTGTAAGCCTAAAAAAGCTAAAATTAAAATAATTACGATTGGGCGCATGATGAGTCACCTTAAATGCAATTGTAATTGATTATAAATCCTTATAATCGTTCCAACGATTATAAGGTTAATCTTAATTTAGGAAAATATAGCTTTTCCCGGATAAGTAAGCGTAGAAACTAGCTCTTGGATTCTTAAAAGTTGATTATATTTCGCAACTCTATCTGTCCTACATAATGAGCCTGTTTTAATTTGACCGCAACCTGTCGCAACAGCAAGATCGGCAATAAAGGTATCTTCTGTTTCTCCAGAGCGATGTGAAATTACACATCGATAATTATTTTTTTGGGCCAATTGAATAGTTTGCCTTGTTTCAGTTAGCGTGCCAATTTGATTTGGTTTAATTAAAATAGCATTAGCAACTTGCTGATTTATACCTTCTTGTAAAATTTTTGCGTTAGTTACGAACAAATCATCGCCAACTAATTGTACTCTTTTACCTAATTCAGTAGTTAGTAGACGCCAGCCATCCCAATCACTCTCACTTAGGCCGTCTTCAATACTAACAATAGGGTAGCTAGAAATTAAATCTTGATAATAAGCCACCATGCCAGTACTATCTAATCTTTTATTATCTGAAGAAAGATAGTAATAATTATCGCGATATAATTCAGAAGCAGCAACATCTAGAGCAAATAAAATGTCTTCACCCAGTTTAAAACCTGCCTGCTCTACAGCACGTGCTAATATATCTAAAGCCTGTCGATTTGACTTTAAATTAGGTGCAAAACCGCCCTCATCACCTACCGCAGTATTTAAGCTATATTGTTTTAAAACAGATTTTAAAACATGAAATATTTCCGTACCCATTCGCAAAGCCGTAGAAAAATCATGAGCACTAGCTGGGATTAACATGAATTCTTGAATATCTACATTATTATCTGCATGCGCTCCACCATTTAATACATTCATCATAGGTACAGGCATTCTCATTGTTTCGCCCTGATGCAAGGCTTGGTAAAGTGGCTGTTGAGTTACGCAAGAATAAGCGCGCGCTACAGCTAAAGAAACAGCTAAAATAGCATTAGCCCCTAAGCGAGATTTATTTTCAGTACCATCTAACTCACACAATTTAGCATCGATTTCTTCTTGGTGTTTAACTATATACCCTTTTAAAGCTTGGTTAATTTCAGTATTAATATGGTTAACCGCTTTAGAGACCCCTTTACCGTCATATCGATCAGGGTTGCCATCTCGCAATTCACATGCTTCTCTTGTTCCTGTTGATGCGCCAGACGGTACACTTGCTCTTCCTATTAATCCACTTGCTAATAATACGTCTGCTTCAACAGTAGGATTACCACGAGAGTCTAAAATTTCACGTGCTCTAACATTTACAATTTGCATGTTTTAACCTTTCATTATGAAATTTAACAGTTTATCTTTAAACCAATACCTAAGAAGTATGCTAAGCAAAGCCTGGCAAACTACTAGCAGGCTACAAAAATTTTAAAAATAATTAGCCTAAATTAGTAGATAACAGGCCATATTGTTTGGTTCTAAACTAGGATTGTCAAGCGGTTAATAATAGACTTCTTTAGAAATTGCTAGTATCAAGATAAAGTCAATTGCAAAAAGGAGTGAAAAAACACAGAGTACATACTATATATAATCATTTTGAAATACTTTTTTAGCTGAGTTTAGCGGTTAATAGCACTTTTTTCAGCGAAATCTTATTTAAGTAGCTTGATAACATAAACCTTCTTAAAACAGTAGCATTACCCACCTTGACTAGCTATAATCATCCAAACGCGACTTAGGTTAAACCACTATGGGAAGCATCTTTAATATGTTTGGGCCTTCACCTATTAGGCCAATTGAACAACATATGCGTAAAGTGCATCAGTGTGCTAAACAGCTTTATCCTTTTTTTACAGCCGTGCTTAATAATGATTGGCAAACTGCTGATATCATCAAACAAAAGATTATTGACCTTGAGAAAGAAGCTGACGGTATTAAAAGAGATTTACGATTACACCTACCTACAGGCCTTTTTCTTCCTGTGTCTCGAACTGATCTTCTTGAATTATTAAGCGCGCAAGATCGCATTGCTAATAAAGCAGAAGACATTGCCGGCTTAATTATTAGTCGCCAAATGCAAATTCCTGCAGCAATTTCTACCGCCTTTATGACTTTTCTTAACAAGTGCTTAGATGCTTCTAAGCAAGCTTGTAAAGCAATTAATGAGCTTGATGAATTACTAGAAAGTGGTTTTCGAGGTAGCGAGGTTAATATTGTTGAAGAAATGATCATGATGCTAGATGAAATTGAACATGATAGTGATAAAAAATTATGGGATATTAGACATTCAATCTTTGAACTTGAAAGTGAAATGTCAGTCATTGAGGTTATTTTTCTTTATAAATTGGTCCAATGGATTGGTGATCTTGCAGATCATGCTCAAACGGTAGGAGCGCGTCTTCAAATTCTTATTGCCCGGTAGTTAATTCCATGGATTCTTCATTAATTTTACTTTTAATTGCTATAGCACTTTGTTTTCTCATGACCTGGGGCGTAGGTGCAAATGATTTAGCTAATGTAATGAGTACCACTATGGGCTCAAAAGCAGTGACTGTTCGTCAGGCTATGATCATTGCCATTATTTTCGAGTTTGCTGGTGCTTTCTTTGGCGGCAGTGGTGTTACAGAAACCATGCGCGATGGCATTATTAATACCAGCCAACTATTAGACCAGCCTTTAGTACTTATTGAAGGGATGCTTGGCGTTTTATTAGCTTGTACTATCTGGATGAACTTAGCAAGCTACTTAGGCGTACCGGTATCTATTACCAATGCCTTAGTTGGCTCTATGGTCGGGTTTGGAGCAGCTGTCTTAGGCAGTAATGCTATTCATTGGGAGCAAGTTTATCGGATTGCTATTAGCTGGGTAACCTCGCCTTTCATAGCAGGTATTACAGCCTATGCTTTATTTACCAGTATTCAACAAGTTATTTTTATTAAACCTGATCCGCTAGAAAAAGCTAAAATGTATATTCCTATTTACCTTTTTTTAGTTGGCTCTATTTTATCATTTATTACAGTCTTTAAAGGCTTAAACCACTTTAGTATACACCTTAATTTCAAACAAGATTTAGCTGTTACTTTAGCAACAAGTATTACATTAACTATCATAGGTATGATTATTATTAAACGTATTCCTGAAGTAGCAAAAATTAGACGGCGTGAGCGTTTTATTCAAGTTGAAAAATACTTTGCTGTACTTATGGCACTTACTGCCTGCGCTATGGTTTTTGCACATGGCTCTAATGATGTAGCCTTAGCGGTTGGTCCTTTAACTATTATTTATAGTTTAGTGACCACACCTTATCAATCTATAGGTTTAGATAATTATCCAGCATGGATCATTTTTTTAGGTTGTTTAGGTGTTGTGTCAGGCTTATTAATGTATGGCCGTAAAGTGATTGAAACAGTAGGAAGCTCAATTACAGCGCTTACCCCAAGTCGCGCCTTTGCAGCTACCTTAGCTGCTGCAACCACTGTTGTAGTTGCAACTAGCTTAGGTATTCCGGTATCGGCTACTCAAACGCTAGTTGGCGCTGTTTTAGGTGTAGGATTAGCTCGCGGTATTGGCGCACTTAATTTAATTGTTATCCGCAATATTTTTATGTCTTGGATTTTAACTTTACCCATGGCATCACTATTGACTATTCTATCTTATAAGCTACTGCATGCTTTAATTGGCTAAACCAGCTTATGTTGTTGCTTTGCGTTAGATATAAATTGCATAGGAGATATCTAAAATAGATTTCTCTCCGCACAAAATGATAGAACTTTACCTTGTCACCTTTAGGTGACAGCTTATAAATTAAAAACCTCGCCAAATTTCATCTTCAGATAAATCAACATTGGCATCATCTCTTAATTTTGCAATACGCTTATGCTTTTTAATTTCTACTTGCTGAGAAAATGATTTCTGATGCTCTTCATCAAATTGATAAAAGAATTTATCATAAGGGCTTACATAGGCTTTATCGATATCTGAACTCATAGGTTATCCTAAATAAGAAGTCTATTTATAATTTTATCGTTTTTTGCTGTAACTTACCATTTTACCGTTAAAATTCTTATGAGGTTTTCATGTCTATTAAAAAAGCTGAGCTCCACGTCCATCTAGAAGGAACAATTCCACCTTATTTAGCACAAGAATTAGCAGCACGCAATCACATGCCTTTACCTAAAGAACGTATTGATAAGCGCGGAGAACGCTACATATATAATGATTTTTTAGACTTTTTAAAGGCTTACGATGCTATCGCTGCCCTCATTAAACATCCCAAAGATTATTATGATATTACCTTTGATTATTTAAAGTCTACTGCCAAAACAGGCGGTATCTATGTTGAAATGATGTATTCACCTGATCATGCTGAACAAGCAAGTGGCATCCCTTCCAGTGAACATTTACAAGCTATTCAGCAAGCAATTAATGATGCTGAAGAAAAATTTAATATTATTGGCCGTATTATTATTACAGGCGTTCGTCATTTTGGGGCAGAGTCCGTTGAGAAGGTAGCTAAGCAGGCTTTAAAAGAAACGGTACCTTGTATTGTAGGATTTGGCTTAGGCGGAGATGAATTTAATTTTCCACCCAAATTGTTTCAAAAAGCTTATAACATTGCTGCTGATGGCGGCTTAGCTTGTACGGTCCATGCTGGCGAATTTGCCTCTGCAAGCGGTATGATTGAAGCAATGGATTACTTACCCATTCAACGTATTGGGCATGGTGTTATGGCTATTCATTCCCCAGAGACTATTGCAAGACTTAAAGATAAAAATATTGCTTTAGAAATCTGCCCAACAAGCAATATTGAGTTAAAACTTTTTAAAGATTTAAAAAGTCACCCCTTACTTCCTTTAATGGAATCAGGTATCACGGTGAGCTTAAATTCCGATGATCCACCTTTTTTTGGTACCAATTTAGCTAATGAATATGAAAAGGTTCAACAGTTATATCAATTTACACCAGAAAAAATGCACAACTTTACACATATGGCAATTGAAGCTGCATTTCTTGATAAAGAGAAAAAAACACAATTACTACAATTAATCGCTTAATTGAACGGTTAACCGCGGCAATTAGCCGCGGATGATCATTGTTAAAAAATAATTAATTACTTAACTTTTGTAGCCTTAAAGCGCTTAATATTAAAGATTGTAATGGATAAGATAGGCGCTTTAAATGCTAGTGAAAGTTTTATTTGTGATTCAGTTTAATAACTAATTATACTGTAAAGCGCAGTGTAGCATTTTAGATAGCATTTTGAATGCACACTTAATCATAAAACTGCGCCAAATACAGTTGTTTGATAGGAGGAACTCTTAAAAAGATTAAGCTGTTTCCTCTATATATTGTTTAAGCTTCTTCATTGCATTTTTTTCAAGTTGCCGAACTCTTTCGGCTGACACACCATATTTTGCAGCTAAATCATGTAAAGTAGATTTGTTCTCAGCTAACCATCGTCTTTGTAAAATATCTTGGCTACGCTCATCAAGACGCTCAAGGGCTGCAAATAAATTATCTTTTCCTTGCTCTCCACTTCGCTCAACTTCAATTAAATAAGCCGGATCACTACCACTATCATGTAGAAAGTGCGCAGGCATTTTATAAGCTTCGTCCTCATCTTCTGACATGGGTGTATCATAAGAAGTATCCATTGCATTTAAACGCTGTTCCATTAGCATAACTTCGTCACGACTTACACCTAAATCATTAGCCACAGCATCTACTTCTTCACTATTAAACCAGCCTAAACGTGTTTTCATTTGTCTTAGGTTAAAAAATAGCTTCCGTTGGGCTTTTGTAGTGGCGATTTTAACAATACGCCAATTACGAAGCACATACTCATGAATCTCAGCTTTAATCCAATGAACAGCAAACGAAACTAAGCGAACGCCTAATTTTGGATCAAAACGCTTAACCGCTTTCATAAGGCCAACATTTCCTTCCTGAATTAAATCACTAAGTGGTAAGCCGTAACCAAGATAGCCGCGAGCTACCCGCACAACATAACGCAGGTGAGCTAGGACTAAATTACGGGCACTCTCGAGATCCCCTTCAGTCTGAAAACGCTCAGCATAAGAATATTCTTCTTCAGCAGAAAGCATTGGAATTTGATTAACACGATGAATATAAGCATCTAAACTGCCTATAGGTAAAGTTAATGATGCCAACTGCAGCTGCTTATTCATAACTTCCTCCAGTTATTTACCTCATAACAGGCTATAATGATAAATACACTACCTTCGCTTGGCTTTGTAAAAATAATTATAAGCTCGCTTATGCTACATTAACCGGCTAGTTAAAGTATAACATTTTAAGCCGTGACTTCTATAGAGTCTATAAAATGGCTACTAATTATAAACTAAGGATAGGGCTCAATGGAAGAGAGTTGTTTCTTAACCGCTATTCTAGCTCCTAACCAACCTAAAATAACAGCCGCTAGCACAATAAGATATGCTTGCCTTACTGATAACCCTAATAATGGGTATTGCATATAATAAGCAGATGACAGTTCTCGAACCGCAACTGCTACACTTAACATAAAAATATTTACAAAAAAGATAGCGAAAATGGCACCTAACATACCATACCAAATACCCGTATAAAGAAAGGGTCTAAGGATAAAGGTATCTGTAGCACCAATAAGTTTTAAAATTTGAACTTCTTCCTGACGTTTATGTAGCGCTAAGCGTAAAGTATTACCAATAATTAAAACTACTGCCAAGGCTAATAATATTATTATAGCATGTGCGACACTACTAACAAATCGCAAAATAGCATGCAATCTAATTAACCATTCCATATCAAGTTTTGCTTGATCGACTTGCGGCAACCCTTTTAAGCGTTCAAAAAGCTGCTTGATTTTTAATGGATCATTGACAGACGTAGCAGGAATTACTTCAATAACCGCAGGAAGTGGATTTTCAGGTAAAGAACGCAAAATTTCGCGCAATCCTTCTTGCTTTTCAAGCTCAGCGAAACCCTGTGCTTTTGTTTTTAAAGTTGCTTGGCCAACTCCCTCTAGAGCACGCACTTGCCCTAAAAAAGTATTTTCATCTTGACTAGATAAAGCGGATTTAAGATAGAGAGAAATATGACCACTTCCCTGCCACTCACTTGTTAATTGTTTTAAATTATCCGTTATTACCCAAAATATCGCCGGCAGCGTTAAAGTGATGGCAATAACAATAGCTGTTAACATAGTTGTTAAAGGGGTACGGCACAACGAATTAAAGCTTAAAGCAGCTGCCTGCATATGATAAGAAAATAGCGATTGTATTCTTTTTAACATATTCGCCCTTGTTTTAACATAACAATCCGATGCTTTAAGCCAGCTATTAACGCTAGATCATGAGTAGCAACTAAAATACTAACGCCTACCTGGTTAAATTGAGCAAAAATTTTCATAATTTCGCTAGATAAACTAGGATCAAGGTTTCCAGTAGGTTCATCAGCAATTAATAAAGCAGGCTTATGAACAACCGCACGCGCAATACCAATACGCTGTTGCTCACCAGCCGACAAGTAAATAGCTAACATTTTTTCTTTATTTAATAGTCCTACCATATCTAAAGCAGCATGTACTCGCTTAGTTAGCATAGCAGGAGACATTCCTTGAATTTGCAATGGTAGAGCCACATTATCAAACACTGAGCGAGTATAAAGTAAATGGGGTGATTGAAATGTAATACCTAAGCTGCTGCGATATAGCGCAATTTCATGTTTTTTAAGCTGATTAAGATGAACACCATTTACAATTAATTGACCTGAAGAAGGTGAATCAAGTTTGGCAATTAATTTTAACAAAGTACTTTTTCCAGCGCCTGAGTGACCTGTAATAAAAGCCATCTCACCTTTTTCTAAAGAAAAATTAATTTGACTTAATGCCTCATAACCACCCGGATAACGCTTAGTAACTTGATCAAATTTAATCATCATTAAAAATTGCCTTAACAAATTGGGTAGCTTCAAAAGGCCGCAGATCGTCAATACCTTCGCCTATACCTATATAGCGAAAAGGAATAGCTAACTCATTAGCGATAGCAAATAAAATACCACCTTTCGCCGTACCATCTAATTTTGTCATGGTAATACCAGTTAAGCCAATAGCCTGATGAAACTCACGTGCCTGATTCAACGCATTTTGCCCAATACTCGCATCTAAAACTAACATAGTTTCGTGAGGCGCATTAGGGTTGATTTTTTGCATTACACGCTTAACCTTTTTCAATTCTTCCATTAAATTATTTTGGGTATGTAGACGACCTGCTGTATCTGCAATTAAAATATCAATACCACGCGCTTTAGCCGCTTGCAAGGCATCATAAACAACTGAAGCACTATCTGCGCCCGAGTGTTGAGCAATAACAGGTATTTGATTTCGTTCACCCCAAACCTGCAATTGCTGCACTGCAGCTGCCCTAAATGTATCGCCAGCAGCCAACATCACTTTTTTACCTTGCTGCTGATATTGCTTAGCTAATTTACCGATTGTCGTTGTTTTACCAGCACCATTTACACCAACCATTAAAATGACAAAGGGTGAACTATCAGTAGTTTGTAAGGTTAATGGCGCTGTATTATTAACAAGTATGGTTTCTAATCTATCCTTAAGCGCTTTAAATACTGCATCGCCGTCAACCAATTGTTTTCTTAGCATGCCCGTGCTTAATTGATCTAATATGGTTTGGGTGGTATTGATTCCTAAATCAGCACGTAACAATAATGTTTCTAAATCTTCAAAAATAGAGTCATCAATTACTTTTTTACCAAGTAATAAACGACCCATGCCCTCACCTAGCTGTAATCTCGTCTTACTTAACCCCTGCTTAAAGCGTGCATAAAAGCTAGGTTTAACTGTAGTCTCGACCTCAGTAGACAGCTGTGGTTCAGTTTGAGTATTTAGCTCTTCGTTAACTAGTTCAGGCTCTATTAAAGGTTCTACTGGCTCTTTAAGTGGCTCTGCCGTTTTAGAGGATGCATCCTGATTTCTTTTAAACCATTTAATCATAGGTATACAAATTAAAGGAAATATGGAATTCTATCACCTTTTTTACCGAAGAGTTAATCTATGCGTATAGTATTAATGGTTGCTTTTTTATTATTTTCTTGGTCAGCTAAGGCTGATGTCCAGAAATTTACTTTAGATAACGGCCTAAAAATCATCGTTAAAGAAGATCATCGGTCGCCTGTAGCCGTATCAATGATATGGTATAATGTCGGTTCAGCCGATGAGCCTGGCGGTATTAGCGGTGTATCACATGCTCTAGAGCATATTATGTTTAAGGGTACAACTAAATATCCCTTAGGCGTATTTTCTAAAACTATTGCCGCCGTTGGTGGGCAAGAAAATGCTTTTACCAACTATGATTATACTGCGTATTTTGAAAAACTCGCAGCCTCACAGTTACCAATTAGCTTTGAACTTGAAGCAGATAGAATGCAAAATCTTTTGTTAAATAAAGAAGAATTTGCAAAAGAAATGAAAGTTATCCAAGAAGAAAGACGGCAACGTACTGACGATAACCCACAAGCACTAGCCTTAGAGCGCTTTTTAGCAACAGCCCATCTTTCAGATCCCTATCATCACCCTATTATCGGCTGGATGGATGATTTAAAAAATCTTAAAATAGGCGATGTAAAAGCATGGTATCAGAGTTTTTATGCTCCTAATAATGCTACTTTAGTTGTCGTAGGTGATATTGATGCTAAAAAGATTTATGATCTTGCTAAAGTATATTTTGGTCAGCTGCCTAAAAAACCTACCTTTGTGCGTAAAGCTCAAACTGAGCCACCTACTTTTGGGCCCAAATCAGTTGAAATCCACACACCCGCACAATTACCTATGCTAATGTTTGGTTATAATGTTCCAAGCCTAAAGACAGCCAAAGCACCATGGGAAGCGTATGCGCTTGAAGTTATCGATGGAATATTAGACGCAGGTGAAAATGCTCGTTTTGCTAAAAATCTTGTACGCGGCAATCATATAGCCAGCAGCGCTAGTGCGTATTACAATCTTTATACACGCTACCCAACTCAATTTATTGTTTTTGGAATGCCGTCACAATCACACACTTTACCAGAGCTTAAAGCAGCTATGGTGAAAGAAATTAAAAAATTACAAACGGAGCGCATCAGTGAAGCTGAGTTAAAGCGAATTAAAACGCAAATAATCGCGCAAAAAACATTTGAAAAAGATTCAATATTTGGACAAGCAATGGAGCTTGGTCTATTAGAAACTGTAGGGTTAGGCTGGCAAATTGCAGAAAAATTTACGGATGAGATTAATGCCATTACTCCTGAACAAATACAAGAAGTAGCGAAGCGCTATTTTAACGATAACTCTCAAACAGAAGCACAATTATTTCCTATATCGCAGCCTAAGGTTCAAAATGAAAACAAAATTTAGTTTATTTTTGCTATTACTTTTTTTTCACTCCACTGTCTTAAATGCTCAATCCTTTGAATTTGAGCGTTGGAAAACAGCTAAAGGTGCAGAAGTTATTTTTTATCAAGCAATGGAAGTACCTATGCTTAATATAAATATTGCTTTTGCTGCAGGCTCCGCTTATGACGGCCCATATTTTGGCTTAAGTACCTTAACAACTGAATTGTTAGATCAAGGGGCTGGTAATTACGATGTCACGCAACTTGCTGAAAAAATTGCTGATACAGGCGCTCAATATAATGCAGATGCAACGCGAGATATGGTTGTTTTACAATTTAAAACGTTAACTAAAAAAGATGCCTTAATGCCTGCTATTGAGGCGCTAACGGCCATTATTAGCAAGCCAACTTTTAAGCAAGAAGCTTTTAATCGTAAAAAGAACCAACAGCTAATTGCAATCACACAACGACAAGAATCACCTAACGATGTTGCAAACAATACCTTTTATAGTAAACTTTATGGCAGCCACCCTTATGCCCATCCTGTTTTAGGGACTGAACAAACTGTTAAAGCACTTACCTTAAATCAAGTACGTGATTTTTATAAGCGTTATTTTACCAATCAAAATGCTACTATTGTTTTAGTGGGCGCAATTGATAGAGAAACCGCACACAAATTGGCTGATCAATTAACATCTGGCCTTCCACAAGGCTCCTCTGCACCCCTAATTCCTAAAGCATCTCCTCTGAGCAATGAAGAAAAGATTGCTATTAACTATCCCTCCTCACAAACCATCCTCAGATTAGGCCAAGTCGGTATAAATCACAATGATCCTAACTATTTCCCTTTAATGGTAGGCAATTATATTTTAGGTGGTGGCGTGTTAGTCTCTCGCTTATCAAATGAAGTTAGAGAGAAGCGCGGGCTTACTTACGGTGTAGTCAGCCAATTTTTACCTATGTCCGGTTTAGGGCCGTTTGTAATTAACTTATCTACTGTTAATAATCAAGCTGCTACTGCTTTAAAAATAACTAAAGAGACGTTAACTAATTTCTTATCTACAGGCCCCACTGAAGAGGAATTAGCCGCTGCTAAACAATATATAACCGGTAGCTTTCCGTTATCTTTAGCAAGTAATGGAAATATTGCAGATATGCTACTGCGAGTAGCCTTTTATAAATTACCTGATAATTATTTAGACACCTACATAGCTCATATAAACGCAGTTACTAGCAGTGAAATTAAACAAGCTTTTGCTGAAACAATTAAACCAAATAAAATGTTATTAGTTTCGGTAGGACAGACTTGAGATAATAATCGTAGGTGAGCTAAGTTAAACTTAGCCAACAATCAGGCTTAAATTTAAATTGAGCCAGATTTAGGCTTTAAACAGGGCGTGGCATTCTATATAAGCATCTTGAGATTTGCTTTTAGATCAAGGTGCGCCCACTGTAGCCTCAGTGATAAGGAGGTAATCTATTACATGAAACAAAGCATAAGAATTATAGGTGGAAAATACCGCCGTAAAAAACTTGACTTTCCTGTAGTTGACGGACTTAGACCAACTCCTGATCGAGTAAGAGAAACACTATTTAATTGGTTAATGAATGATATACAAAACGCGCGCTGTATTGATGCCTTTGCTGGCAGTGGCGCGCTTGGATTTGAAGCCTTGTCACGTGGGGCTGCAGAAGTGACTTTGGTTGAAGCAACGCCAAGTGCATTTAAAAATTTACAACATATAGCAAAAGCCTTTAATACCACTACTTTAACAGTCATTCATGCCGATGCACTCATTTATTTGCAAAATCTACAAGAGCCAGTAGATGTCATTTTTTTAGATCCACCCTTTGCCAGTAATTATCTTTTTGAATGCTTGCAAATTATAATTAAAGGACAATGCTTACTGCCTGGCGGCCTAATTTATATTGAATCAGATCAAGAAATAAAACTTGATCAAATGTATTGGTCACAACGGAAATCTAGCAAAGCAGGACAGGTATATTATGCACTTTATGAAAAACGTCTCTAAGTTACTAAAGTAAGCTTGACAAGAGGGCTCTGGTCCTGTTTCAATCATCTACTATCTATTGACCTTAAAGCATAAGATGAATAAGACACTTATTAGACTTCTTTCGAAACTATTAGTGACGAGTCAAAGTCAAATGAAAAAAGTGCAGAAAAAGTGCAATGTAATCGCAGTACATGAGCATCTTAAAACGCTTTTTTTCTTTGAGATTGGCCGCCAATGGCAGTTGCGAAAGATGTCTATTGTACTTCTACTTGGCTGCCTTTCTTTACTTAGTGGATGTCGTGGTGGAGTTGCACTGATGAAGCCGCCTATTAATGAACCTAGTGATGATGCAACGATTAAGCTAGCTGAAGCAGCTTCATCAATTAGTGATTCTATGCTTGAAATGGCTAGAGTGGAAAAGGTGATTCTGCCAACCAAAAAAGATAATACTTTAACCATTCCTAGCACTTATAATTTACAAGCCAAAGCATCTGTAGATTGGTCAGGCCCTATTGAAGAGTTAATTGCACGTTTAGCCCTTGCGGCACATTATCGAATACGTGTTTTAGGGAAAGAGCCTGCCGTACCTATTTTAGTCAGTGTTAATGTTAAAGATCAGAGTCTAGCTGAAATTTTACGTAATATTGATTACCAAGCTGGGCAAAAAGCTTATTTACATGTTTATCCAAATAGTCAGGTTGTTGAATTGCGTTATGCAAAAATTTATTCGTAGCTTATTAATTATTACTTTAGTTTTTTTAGTCGCTTGTAATCGCTCAGTTCATGTGGCTGATATGGGATCGTTATCTGGTTTAGAAGCACTTGGTAATGTAAAAAGCAAAAGTAACAAAAATCGTCGCGCCATGGGTAATGGCATGCGTGCTATGGCACTAAGTGAAATTGCCCTAAGTTTAGGGGCCCAAGCAGGGTTAGCTTGCCGAGCTAATACTATTAATAAGCGGCTAGCTAGAGAAGCAAGAACACTAGATGCAGTTTTTGATTTCAACTCCTTAATACTTGATCATAATATTTTACCACCAGTTCTACTTGAAGGACGTAATACTTTGAATTTAGCTGATACTCAAACTATCCGCATATCAGATAGAACCTATAAAATTGCCAAACAAGCTCGCTTTGTAACAACACCGCCTAATTGGCGAGAATATTTATGGATGGATTATAAACAACCAGAACCACCTAATTTAAACATGTTACCTAAAACAAAAGCGGAGCGGAAAGTTTGGAAAACTTGCGTAGCACGTGGTTGGAGAAATGGTATAGAGCAAGCCAATATTATCTTAGAAGAAGGCATTGCCCGGATAAAAGAAGATTATACTGGTATGATTTTATATAGAAAATTATTGGCAATGAATATGGTTTCAGCGCCATTCGTCGCTAGTACCGAATTAGGCGTTACGGGTGATGCATCTGAAATACATATTGATGATCGAGTATTACGAATTACGGCTCTTCCTGGCCTAAATGTTAATAGCAATGAATGGCGAGCTGCAGTAGCTAAAGATGAAAATGCTTTAGAACAATTTAAAAATATGGAAAAACTAGCCAAAAATGCCAAAATCGATATTACCAGCAAAGCATGGCAGCCAGTTATTGCACCAATTAATGAAAAAAAATATTAATTACAAACTTCTATAGCAACATTTCCCATTAAAGTTTTCTATAATTTATGAGAATGTTGCTAAATTTAACAAACAGCCTTATTTAAATTTAATAAAATCAAAAATTAACACTATAATTATTAATTACCATTAACGTTTAGAAATTAAACGTAACAGTTAATATCATCCTTGTATTTTTTCTAAAGTGTTATTACTTAATAATAAAATTTAAGCAAAATTAAGCAAGGCGTTATTTTACAGAACTTAACTAGTCATAGACTTCTTTCGAAACTGTGATTAATGAATCAAGGTCAAACGAAAAAGTGCTTATAAAGTACGATGTGCATGAAGTATATGCACACTTTAAAACAACTTTTCGCTTAAGATTAGACATTAATGACTGTTTCGAAAGAAATCTAGTGTTTAAATAATAAATAACTAATTAATATGCTTAAAAAGCTCTGGAAATATTATGAGTAATGTCAATTTGATGCCTGATGAACCCTCACGTTTTACGCCTATGTTTATGGATAAAATGTTACAGCATGCTGAAATGTTAAGTGCTTCTGATATTACAATTCAAACAGGCTCACCTGTGTATGCTGAGGTATATGGCCGCTTAATACGAATAACTAATCGTACTTTATCAAATACAGAATTAGGTGACTTGATTAACGCTATTTATGGTCCAAATGCAACAACGCAGCTACTATCTGGAAAAGACATTGATACGCATTACGAATTTCGCCCTAATCGTGGTGTTCGCTATCGCTATCGCGTTAATGGTACCTCTTGTCTAGTTGAAGGGCATGATGCTATTCAAATTACCTTGCGAACTATTCCAACAACGCCGCCTCGTTTAGAAACTATGGGCTTACCAGATAATATTATTGAAGCCATTGCACCGCAAGAAGGTATTGTCTTTATTACAGGTGCTACAGGTTCCGGGAAATCAACCTTACTTGCTTCAATTATTCGTAATTTAATTGAAAGTGAAGATTCTAATCGTAAGGTTTTAACCTATGAGTCACCGATTGAATTTGTTTACGATGAAATTGAAACCATTTCTGCTATTGTCAGTCAATCTGAAATTCCTCGACACTTACCTAGTTTTGCTGAGGGCGTACGTAATGCCTTGCGTCGTAAACCTAGATTAATTATGGTTGGTGAATGTCGAGATGCTGAAACTATTAGTGCAGCTCTAGAAGCAGCGTTAACAGGGCATCCTGTCTATACCACGCTACATACCTCAGGTGTTGCCGAGACTATGCGACGTTTGGTCACCTCCTTTGCTGGCGAAGAACGCGTAGGTCGAACAATTGATATTTTAGAAACTATTAGGCTTTGTATTTGGCAAAAGTTAGTGCCTACTGTTGATGGCAAACGAGTTGCTCTGCGAGAATACTTAGTTTTTAACGAGGAAGTACGTGATATTCTATTAACAGGTGATCCTAATGACGTAACGTCAGCAACAAGAAGATTGGTTCGGCAGCATGGTCAGTTAATGACTGAAGACGCCAGACAAAAATTAGAGCAAGGGCTAATTTCCGAACGAGTTTATAAATTAATTATTGCAGGGACTAAGGAATATCAGCGCTAAGAGCAAATCTATTCTTTGCTTAAACACGAATTAATAATGACTAACTATCATCCCCGCTGGGCGTACTCGGTGGGCCACCTTGTATACCACCTTGGCCAGATACCCCTGGACCCGGACCACTAAGTTTATCTTGTACTTTACTAACTCCTTGCATAGCGGTACCACTTAACTTCTTATCAATTTGTTGTTGAGCATTCATCGTTTTACCACCGCCCTGCTCGACTTTACCTTTGCTATCTTCAGCCCATTGCGCTGTTTCTTGCCCTGCTGATTCAGCTTGACCGCCAATCCAACGTAAAACTTTATCAGGTAAAACGACGATTAAGGTAAATGATTTTTGTACTACCGTAAGATACATACTGGTATAGATCAATATTGAGAAGAAATAAGCGTAAATACCAGCCCAACCGGAATACCCTAAATTTGAATCAGGTTTAATTGGTGGACTCTGACCACTCATAGAAAAATTAAGACTAAACGTATTGTTACTATTTGGATCTTGCAAATAAGCTAATACATTTGCAAAACCTGCATTAATAACCCAGACTGCTACATAAGAAAGTGCAATAGCGGTAATGTAGCCTATAATCATCATGGCAGGTCTTAGAAAGACATTCATTAAAATCATGATTGCCTGTTCCCCTTTACCAAAAGGCCCCTCGCCTTCAGGATGCGTCACGCCCAGAGCTACGATGGGTGCTGCAACCATAGCCTCAATAACTGCCATCAGCCAACCAATTGAGCCAAAAGTAAAAATCATATAGGGTAAAAAAGGTATATAATAAGCCGTTACAAAGCCAATCGCTAGCATAGTTCCTAGCCATGCTACTAATAAGGGCATAGCGAGCGCAAGCATAGGCATGATAAAAATTCCAAACCAAGGAATAATTGAGCTTATTACTGCAAGTTCAAGTAAATAAATCCATAATTCATTAGCAAAGTTAATAAAATTGATACCCATATTGGCTAATGCTAATACAGGATTCATAGAGGGCTGCTGCAACCATGCAACACCTGCTTGAAAAATTTGAGTCATTCCCTGTAGGGGCAAGTATAAGAAAGCAAGGACTACCGTATTAATAATAGCTGCAAGCATATTTAAGAAGAAATTAAATAAGCCTTTAATTAAAATATTATAGATAACATCGCCTAATATTTGCTCCATGCAAACGTCAACATACTTCATCCTGCCGCAAGGAAAGTTAATAGCGGGTAAACCTAGATTTGTTGGGTTCATGCCATGAAGAATATTCATTTTGAATGTAGGTGGTGTCAAACCTGGTTGGCCTAGATTTAACATCGCAGAATTAGTTATATAGCCATAGGTCGTACTAGCATTATTATCACTGATTGGTGTAATAGGTTGGCTAAAAGTTGGGAAGGCTACTGAATTATTATTATTAATTAAATTTACTATATTTATCAGAGGCTTTGTAGGTTTTGGATCACCATTTAACCAAGTACATAAGTTAGGATTTGGGCTTGACCGACAATCACTATTATCGGTAGGAATAATCTTTAAAAAATTAGATGTATCAAAAAGGCTACTCTTATCTAGACCTGAATCGGTATCGATAGCAGAAGTGTTAAGATCTTTTGAATTTAATTGAGCTAAATTAATAAAATAGCTGCCTGCCATCATCCAACCTTGGGCATTTGCTTGATTTATAAATTGGCCCTGAGCCTTTTGAATATTTGACTGAACGGTACTATTCAAAATATTAAGACTTGGCGTCATGATACCTATATAATCTGCAAGCGCGTTTTGGAACTCGCTTCCTGTGAAAAGAGGTGAGCTTGAATTAGAGGTGGTAGAAACAGGGCCCCAACTTATGCAATTATCGGCAGAACTGGTACACAAGTTATTACCTGACGAATAAGGTACACCGAACTGTTGTGTAGCCCAAGCCGGAGTAGGTGGTGGTGTATTATTGTTACTCGTCGTGTTAGACACATTTAACTGCGGATCATTATTTACCATAAGCTGAGCTATAAGCGCTAAATCCGAATAAAGCTGCTGAATGGCTACAGCGCGGGACATAGTTATGGTTTGCACTTCACTCGGTGTAAGAGAAACATTAAGAGTACCAGTAGCAACCCCATTAACATACTTAGGGTCATTATTAGCATACAAAGCATTAACATCAAAAGCATTCCATGAAATAGTTCCGCAAATTCCATTTAAAGACGCATAATTTGAACCTATAGGAAAATAAGGCATCGGAAGGTTAAAAACGGTTTGATTTATAGCACCAGCTTTTTGGAATGAAAGAGGACTTACTGTGCTAATAAAGTCTGGAACAGGATTATTACAAAAAATACCCATAGGTGATTCAAAATCATTTTTTACCACAAAACACGGGCCAGAATCATGCTGCTTTTCATTAAGATACTTTGTTCTTAAACCTTCTAAAGCAGTTTGTAGGCCATACATACATACTTGACCAGTTAAAATTTTGGCAGCACCTGTAGGCAATATTGTACTACTTGACGGACCTAATGTTGGCGCTTGCTGCATAGGATTAACTTGTGGTTGTACAATAACACCACCTCGACTAATATAACTTAAAGCAGCAGACCAAATTTTATCAGCAGCACCGACTCCCTGTACTACAATCCACATTACAAAAATTTGCATCAAACAATATCCCGAAGCTTTAGGTATTAATAAAGCTAACCCTAAAGTTGTTCGAGTAGGCACCCAAACTGATGACCACTTTTGCCCCAGCATTTTACCTTCATTGGCCGTATTGATGGTAGATACTAGCAAAGTGTACATAATAATCATGCCACCTAAAGCTAATACTGCTGTATTAAATACAGCAAATATGCTACCTAAAATTTGGCTACCACTGCCATGGATTACACCATCAACGATCCCAAATAAGTCACCTAGAAAAACGACTGAAACATCTCCTGGAGGAGGAGCAAAAGTTATACCTGTGGGATTATTAAACGAAGGATTAGAGCTAGCTAACACTAGGGCAGGAAATAATATAAATAAAAAACTAAAAAACAGCCTTTTCATTTTTTCTCACCTAAAAGACCTCTCCTGTACCATTCTCTAAAAGAGCACCCTAATTTCCGTTCCCTAATTTGGAAGTACCAAAAATGATAGCGAAATGCTAAAGCAAGAGCTACAAACGTTAGCGCCAAGCTGATTAACCCTCCATAAAAACCACCATAAATAAAGTGATAAATGGCATAACAAAAAAAACCAAATGCTGCTAAGCACATTATTAAGCTTAGTCTATATAAACCTCTTTGACGTGCAGCTATATCTGCCTCTGTTAAATTCATTGCAGACATAGCCTCTCGAAAACTGGCTGAAGCTTCATTAGCAGAGGTCTCATTCTTTTGAGGAATAAATAAAAATTTAAATCCATTAGATAAGTATTGCGTAAATACACTAAGGCGATCAAAATCAGTCCAAGCTCGGACATTAAAAACTGTTTTTAATAGTGTTCCTACTCGCGAACCTGATTTTTTTTGCATAAATTTTACATTCTAAAATAATAGACATTTTCCTACTCTTACTATAATACTATATTAGTAAGAGTGCGTGCACTTTATATGTATCTAACTCCGTAAAAAAAGAGTAAAAAATGCCTGATCTTAGTCATGAAGCCTCCGCTCAATATTGGTTTGAGTATGTTGACCCGATGATTTATCGAGTTATTACTTTTATGGAAAGCGTTGAAGATTGGACGCTTGACAATAATCCTGCGCTTGAAGAAGCAATAAAAAGACTAGGCCAAGAGCTTGATGATATTGAAAAAGTTGATATGGGTAATTTAAATCAAGAAGATACCTTTATAAGGTTAGTAGGCAATATCAAATCAGGGCGTGGCTTAAGATTATTACAAGCGATTGACACTGTTCACCCCGGTAGTGCATCTCGCGTCCTTATCCATGCTGAAGAAACGACTACAGGTAGTCACGATCCTGCTGGTTTTTTTCTAAAGCGCAATATTACTTTTGAGCGATTACGTTTACTTGCTCGCGTATTTTCTGAATATCGGTTAAGGTTAGTAGCTAGAGCTCTCGAAGGGGAAGAATAATGAAATTAAAACAAAACTATTTAGTATTAGGGATGATACTAACTCTTTCAGCTGCAACTACACAAGCCAGCTCGGGTGGCAATAACGGTAATAATCCGAATAATAACACCAACAATGATGTTAGTAATATTGCTAAATATTTACAAAATTTAGGAGAGTATTTTGGTTATGATTTAACACAATATTGTACAACAGGTGGCCCTTGTTCTCCTAATAATACAAGTGGCGGAAACAATAATACTGGTGGTAACAATAATGCTGCTGGTGGTGGTAACAACACTTCAGGCTCAAGTACCTTTAGTAATACGCTTGTTGACCAAAATACGGCATACTCTGCTCAGCTTAATTTATATAATACATTTCTAGGCTCATTGATTGGCGGTACTGGTGGCGGTAATAACAATACACAAACATCTAATCCTATTGTACCTACCACTATTGCTAATAATAGTAATTTATCTGCCTATTCAATAATAAATACCCTAGCAGGACAAACTTTTACAAATCCACCCTATTCTAGCACTTCTAGCCAAGGTGTTTCCGTATCACCTCTTATTGATCAACAAACTTATCAATCCGATCCGGTCAGCCAGGCTATTTTAAATATATTGGCAACACCAAATTATACCTTTTGCCAAGAAAGTGGCAGTAATCTTATTTCCGAAAATTGCCCTTATTTATATCGTGAAAATGTTATTAAGAATGTTATTGGTACTATACCAGGCACACAGAAAGTGTTCACAGCTGACTTTAATGAGCCTTTAATTCCACAATTAAATACTAATACGCTAATTTCACCACTACTTTATACAACAACTAGTAATAATAGTGCTACCTCTTCTAGTTCCAATTTTAATAATAAACAAGGACAATCTGCTGGCTTAACTGCCAGTACGCAGGCACAGCAAGCAGAAAACTTCATTCGTTATGCAACAGGGGCCGTTCTTCCTGTTTCTTTACCAGACTGGAGCACTTATAATAATTTAATCAGTCAAGCTTTAAATTTTAGTAAACAAACACCTATTGCTCAACAACAGCAAGCGCAGGCCCAATTAACAACTTATTTAGCTCAACTAAGAAGTTATGCTGCGCAAACATCGGTTGGAATTAGTAATCTTTACTATATTATGTCTAAACGGCTCCCACAAAGTATTGGCGGTAACCAAGGTAGTCAAACGAGCCAGGCTTTAAATGAATATATTATGGCGAGTTGGCGCCTTTATAATCCACAAGCTCAAAGTTCTAGTAATAATCCAGGCCAACAACAATGGTTAATGCAAATTAATCATGCTTCTAACGCTTCTGTACAAAAAGAAATCGCTATTTTACTAGCTGAAATGAATTATCAGCTTTATTTAATGCGACAACAACAAGAACGATTATTATTAACCAATTCAATGCTTTTACTCGAATCTTCACTGCAAGTTCGACCTGATGGTGCCACTATAGCGTCATACCCTGCTACAAACTCTACAAATAACACTGCACCAACTAACTTAAATAAATAAAATAGTTAATGAGCGTTTAATAGCATTGTTAAACGCTCACTAACCTTAGTTAATTTACAAAACTATTAAATTCTACAATACGACCTTTTTGAAACTGCTATTGACGACTAATTTCAATCACAAAAATCTGCTATTAAAAGCTCAGAGGGAACTAGGACGCGCTGTCTGCTTCAATTGATTCTGCTTAATACTTATAGCAATCTCTAATTTTTTTAATACAGCATCTACATCTATTAAGCTCATTGTTTCATCACCATGCGCATGGGTGCCCCATTTATTTTCATTAGCGGTTTTCTTAAGAATTTTTTCTACGGCTTGTGGATAGCAGTCAACAGCTAAATGTTGATAAATATAGGGACCTGAAACACGTGAACTAGTTACAGCATGTAAAGCTACCACTGGCGTACTTACCGCGGCAGCCATATGGGAGGGGCCTGTATCTGGACATAATAAAGCCGTTGCCTGACTGATTAAAGCTAGTAATTGCTTAGGCTTTGTTTTACCTACTAAATCAATACACTTAACCTGTTTTTGAATTGTATCTGCTAAAAATCGATCATAAGGGCCTGGGCCACCAGTCAATATTACCTGCATTTGCCATTTATCTTGCGCATAACGAATAACGTCAATATAACGATCAACCGGCCAACTACGTTCTGGTTTACTTGCTGCAGGGTTAACCAATAATACCTGTTTGTCTGTGGTAAAATATGGTTTTGCCCATTGATAATCTTGATGGGTAATTGGCAAGTCCCAATAAACTTCTTTCTTATCTATACCTAATACTTGTGCAAATTTTAAAAAAGCTTCTAAGGTATGGTCATCTCCTGGCGTAATTGTTTCGTGAATAAACCATTTATGACCATCTTTAGCGCGAAGCGTATCATAGCCTATTTTTCGCTTAGCTTTAATAAAAGCATATAATAGATTAGCCCGAAAACTAGACTGAGCAGCTAATAGCACATCAAAATGACGCCCTTTTAGCTTCTTTTTAAAATACCAATAGTCTTTTAAGGAGTTAGGCTTGGGAATAACAATAAATTCAATCCCCGGCATACCTTCAACTAAATCATAAGCAGGGCGAGAAATAACCCAGGTAATTTTTGCTTGTGGTAAATGCGTTTGTAACGTGCGAATAAGTGGAACGGTCATTAACACGTCGCCTAATGCTGACAAACGCACAATACAAATTGATTTAATCATTCTGCAATATGTAGCGAGCACTACAATAAGGACAAATGAACTCACCTGTCTTTTCTATAGGCAGATAAACTTTAGGGTGTGCATTCCATATTTCCATCTCCTCTGTTGGGCAACTTAATGGCAAGTCTTTTGGATGGACTATATATTCTCGCTTTGCACTTGGCGGCTGTTTATGAGACATAAGATTCTCCTGGCCTATAAATTTCAATGATTAATGAGACTGTTTATAACTACTAATATAAACTATTTATTAAGTTTGGCGATTATCTAATATTTTAGAAATCAATGCCATTATTTTAAGAGTACTCTCAGATTTATCACAGGCAAAAACATGACCGGCTGGCCAATGACGCAACCAGGTTAATTGCCGCTTGGCTAATTGCCTTGTTGCCGCAATCCCTTTTTCACGAAACTGCTTGAAATCGACATTACCTAAAAAATAATCGTAAGCCTGCCGATAACCAACACAACGTAAAGCAGGACAATCAATAGAAAGCTCCCATTTAGCTAATAAAAACTCTACTTCTTCTAGAAATCCTAAGTCCAACATGATATCAAAGCGTTTAGCAATACGTTGATGAAGCCAAGCTCGTTCAGTTGGAAATAAAATCAAATTTGTAAAAGAATAAGGCGACCGCTCCTTTTCTGTTAGAAAAGAAGATAAAGGCTTACCCGTTAAATAAAAAACTTCAAGTGCACGTTGAATACGCTGGGTATCATGCTGATGAATCTTGGCTGCTGAGATTGGGTCAATAGTTGCTAACTGATTATGTAATTTGTCCCAACCTAAATTTATTGCCTGATTAATTAACTCACTGCGAACAGCCATATTTGCTTCTGGTAATTCCGATAAACCCTGTTGCAAGGCATTAAAATACATCATGGTTCCACCAACTAACAAAGGAATTTTTCCTGCGTTAAAAATCTGTTCACACCAATAATGAGTTTCTTTACAAAATTCAGCCGCAGAAAAAGACTGTGGGGGATCTAAGATATCAATGAGATGATGAGGACTTAAAACTAACTCTTCTGGCGTTGGCTTTGCCGTACCAATATTCATGTCGCGATAAATCATCGCTGAGTCAACACTGATAATTTCAAAAGGAAATTGCTTAACTAATTCAAGGGCAAGTGCTGTTTTACCAGCAGCAGTAGGACCTAATATACAAAAAATATTATTTGACATCTAATAAACTCTGACAAATTGCCTCTGATAAATAGCGAATAACCCGATGTTTTTCTAACATACATTGATTTTGTTCTAAGTATGAAATATAGCTTATATATTGCTCTTCAGTTATAGCTATATTCTCTCGTTTAGAGCTTTCACTTAGCAACGTAAAAAGCCTATCTAAATTGAAAGTAGGTAGAGCAAAAAAGAGAGTTAAAAAGAGTTTAATATTTAAATCTGGTATTAGTTTAGGTAAAGAGCGAATAATTATTTTTTTATTACTGATAAGCTCAATATTTATTCCTACTTTAATTAATAAATCGCTTGCTAAGCGCAAATCTGTAAAGGCTAGCTCAGGAATATCAATATAAATAGGCACAAGCAAGGCTCGAGAAGCTAAGGGCAAAATACTAGTATGCAGCTTATGTTGTAACCAATATTCATGCAATTTCGCTAAGTCAACTAGATAAGGCCTTTGTAATAAGTAAATTAAGATAAATCGCTTATTAAGTTGCAGCCATTTAAGATGCTCTTGGGTTTGACTTAATTGTATTATATGCCAATTGAATTCATCTACGGGCTCCTTTAATTGTAAAGGTGCCTTACCCTTTAAATCAGTAGGCCAATCTTTAGTAAAAATAGAAACTGCTTGTGATAAATTTAAAGTTTGACGGAGCTGGCTCGTAATAAAATCATGTATTAACCGAGGCTGTTGAAAACGTACCTCATGTTTAGTAGGATGCACATTAACATCTATTTCTTGCGGATCTATTACTAGATATAAAACGCAAGCTGGATGACGTCCTGGATGTAAAATGGCTTCATAAACCTGCTTAATAGCATGAGTTATTAATTTATCTTTTACCATACGACCATTAATATAAAACCACATTTTATCATTTTGACTACGTTGATAATGACTATCACTTACCCAGCCACAAAATTTCAAACCATTATGCTCTACATCGATATAATGTGAATGCTCAATAAATTGCTTACCTAATAATCGACTAATTCGTGCCTGTTTTGAGGCATCCTCGGTAGCTGCTGGTAAAGATAAAGTTGGTTTACCATTATGATTGAGTTTAAGCGCAACTTGTGGCGCACTTAAAGCAAAACGTCTTACTAAAGTATCTATTGCCTGAAATTCAGTCTGCTCGGTTTTAAGAAATTTTTTTCGTACAGGAGCATTATAGAATAAGTCACAAATATCTACTGTCGTGCCTTTAGCACGTGGAAATAAGCGCAGCTTAGCTTCTTGATTTTGATACTCTAATATCATGCCATGTTCTTGCATAGCCGGTTTAGAACTAATAGTAAGCTTAGAAACTGATGCAATACTTGCAAGCGCCTCACCTCGAAAACCTAAACTTTCTATAGCTGCTAAATCTTCAAGCTTCACTATTTTGCTTGTTGCATGGGCAGCAACAGCTAAAGGCAAGTCCTCAGCAATAATACCTACACCATTATCACTTATCTTAATTTGATTTAAGCCACCAAAGCCTATATCGATATGAATTATATCAGCCTTAGCATCTAAGGCATTTTCTAATAATTCTTTAACTACAGAAGCAGGTCTTTCAATAACTTCTCCTGCAGCAATTTGATTAGCAACTTCAGCAGATAATTGACGGATTCGCATAACAGATAAAACTACACCTTATTATTAGGACCTATCCACATCTCTATTCTATTAGTAAAATTGTTGTGCTTGCCTCATATATTCGCCAATAAAACCAATTTGATGCAAAGTAGAAATAAAAATGTAAACTAATCCTGACTTAAATTACTTAGAACTTAATGCTACTGTTGCGGCATGCTGATTAGCAATACTTTTTGTTAATTTATTGTCATTAAGTGTAAACCGTCTTTTGCTATTTACTAACGCTTCAATATGAGTTCCATGCGGAGGATATTCCCAGAAATATCCTCTAAGACCTTGAAATATTGATTGCGTTAACCTTGCTTGATAGCGCGCACTGGTTAAATTACCTTCCTCACGCGGATTAGTAATGAAACCCGTTTCAATTAAAATGGAAGGAATATCAGGCGACTTTAAAACCATAAATCGTGCCTGCTCAACTTTATTATTATGCAGTTTTGTTAATGTATTTAAATTACGTAAGACCTTTTCACCCATATGTAAGCTTGCTCCAATGGTTGCAGTCTGAGATAAATCGATAAGAACAGTGCGTACCAGGCCGCTTTGATCATCTAAATCAGCTAAATTAACCCCGCCTAACTCAGAATAATTTTCTTTCTCCGCAAGCCAGCGAGCTGCTTCACTGGTCGCGCCTCGTTGTGATAAAGCAAAAACAGACGCGCCACTGGAGTCGCGATTAATAAATGCATCCGCATGAATGGAAACAAAAACATCGCCATTGTGTTTTCTGGCAATCGCTAAACGCTCGCGCAAACCTACATAATAATCCCCAGTTCTTGTTAACACGGCATGCATACCAGGCTGCTTATCAATAGTTTGCTTTAACTTAGTGGCAATCGCTAAAGTTACATTCTTCTCAGCGGTATGTTTTGGCCCTATAGCTCCAGGGTCTTTACCCCCATGACCTGGATCAAGAACGACAATAACGTCTCTAAGTGGCTTTTTCACTTGTTTAATAGGCAAAGGAGAAAGGGAGGCTAAGGATTTTCCTGGTTTCGCTACAATCTGTACATGATTTGCAGAAATATTTAATGAAAATACATTTCGCATCTTTGATAAAACGCTCCAAGGTTTGGCATCTAACATGACTTTATCAGCTACTTCAAAGACTAGGCGCAGTGTATGTTTATTTTGGTAGCCGCTGCGAATACGCGTAATTAAATTACTATTTAATTTAAGCTTACGTAAATCAAAAGCAAGCTCTGTATTTTCTAAGTCAACCACTATACGATCGGGATTTGTTAAGGTAAATATTTTATGGTTAATCGCTTTATCTAAATTAAATAATAAGGAGGCTCTACCCGATTCTTGCTTTATTTCGATAGCCTTTAATTTAGCAGCAATCAGATTTAAGCTAAAACACATGCATAAAGAAAACACCAGTATTCGTATTTTCATGGTCTACCTATAAGGCAAGATAAAACTTGTTTTCCAAGCTGACTGTTTGCTTCAATAATCAGTTGCCGAGTACCACTATCATTTACAATTTCTAAGGTAAAACGAAGATCAGCTGCTGCTAGCTTATAAGGCGCTCTTTCTGGCCATTCTATGCAACAAACTGTATTTTCTCCAAAGTACTCATTAAAACCGATATAATCGAGTTCAGCTTCCTCTACTATACGATACAGATCAAAATGGTGAATTTGCAAGCCCTTGCACTCATAACTTTCAACAAGAGAAAAAGTTGGGCTTTTAATGGCCGACTGAATACCTAGTTCACGCAACATTGCTCGAATAAAGGTAGTTTTACCCGCTCCTATATCTCCACTGAATGTACAAGTTAGTGGCGCTGTAAGGCAATGCGCTAGGCGTCTTGCCTGCTCTTCAGCTTTTTCTTGATTAGCTAAATTGATAATTTCTTTATTCATACAGTTAATGTATTAACTAAAGTGCGTAAGTAAGGCATTAAATCACTGGCTATTAAACCTCGCTCTCCTTTATCTTGCACCGCTTTATCAGCAGCACTCGCATGCAACCAAACACCTAATTTAGTTGCATCAGCTAGCGCTAGCCCTTGGGCACATAATCCTGCAATAACCCCGCTTAATACATCACCCATACCAGCAGTAGCCATGCCTGGATTACCGGCACGACATAAATAAGTTTCTGGCTCATCTGTACGAATTAAAGAACCAACCCCTTTTAAAACTACATTACCGCCAAATTTAGCTTGTAAATGATTAACTGCTTCATAACGATCTGCTTGCACTTCTTCTGTTGACCATTGTAATAGGCCTGCTGCTTCACCTGGATGAGGAGTTAAAATCCAATTATCATCATACTGTGGTGCTTGGGCAAGTAAACGCAGACCTGAGGCATCAATAAGCATAGGTAGTTGAGAGGTGATCACTTGATTAAATAGATCTTGCGCCCATAAATCAGTTCCTAATCCCGGACCAATTACACACATAGTCGCTTTGTTGAGCAAAGGTAAGATATCTTTTGTTTGCTCTATGCCATAAACCATTACTTCTGGTAAATTAGCTATAGCTTGATTAGCATAATTTGGGTGAGTTGCTAGCGTAACTAATCCTGCTCCAATCCGTAAAGCAGCATGGGCAGCTAAACAAACAGATCCCGGCATACCATAGCCCCCACCAATAATTAATATATGGCCGAAATCTGCTTTATGACAATTTTTAGGTCTTTTAGGTAATAGCGATGAAAATTGTGATTTTTCTAAAATATAACCGGTAGGCGAAATATGATTTAAACAGTTTTCTAACTTTAAATTATTTAAAATAACTGTACCGCAATAATCAGGGCCATCTAAAGTCATTAAGCCTAACTTATAACCAATAAAGGTAATAGTTGCAGTTGCTCGAACACAAGCTCCCATAATAATACCTGTATCAGCATCTAAACCTGATGGAATATCAATTGATAAAACAGGCAAGCCACTTTCATTAATCTGATTAATTGCGCTTAAAATTGGCTCTTTTACAGAACCTTTTAAGCCTATGCCGAGTAACGCATCTATGATTAAATCAGCATCATTATCAACCATATCATCCATATAATGGCAAGGAATGCCACTATTTATAGCCTCAAGGGCCGCTTTTTGTGCGGTAGAAGGTAGTTGATCGATAGATTTATATTGATTAATTATTACAGAATAACCAGCTTGATAAGCAAGGCGGGCAATAACATAGCCATCGCCAGCATTATTGCCACTACCACAATAGACAATAATTTTTCCTACTGTAGGAAATAGCCGCTTTAATGCTTTAAAAGCTGCCATCCCTGCCAAATTCATAAGCTCCATTTCAGTAATTTGATATTCTACTGTTGCAGCTCGCTCACAATCTCGAATTAACTTAGTATGAAACAGCGCAGTATCAGATGTCATTATGACTCCGCAGTTTTATGGATCCATTGCATGAAGGCTTTAGGGTGATAACTAATTAAATAGTTAACTTAATACTATCACCTTGATGCCTGCATAGTTATTTAATGCAGGCTGTTTTAAGCTTTTACTAGCAAATTTTTTTGCTAAGTTTCATCTTTTTTAACTAATTTTAAGGATGGCCGACTACGACTTTTATTATCAGAAGCAGCCGTTTGTGGTGCGGTTGGCTCATTATATTCCTCACCAAATTCCATACCACGGCCATTCTCCTTAGCATAAATTGCTAAAATAGCGCTAGGAATAATGAAAATTTGATGAGTAACGCCAGCGAAACGAGCGGTAAAAACAACCCGATCATTCTCTAGATGTAATCCTCGACATGCTTGCGGTGACATATTTAAAACAATTTTACCACCATTTACATATTCTTGTGGTACTTGTACGCCTGGATATTCAGCATTCACAAGAATATGAGGAGTTAGATTATTATCGACAATCCAATCATATATTGCTCGAATTAGATAAGGTCTATTTGAGGTCATTGTCATGTTACGCTGCCCGTAATTGTCGCTCAGTTTCCGTTAAACTAGCTTGAAACGAATCACGCTTAAATAATCGCTGCATATAAGCATGCAGGCCTTTAGTTTGTTCAGGAATCATAATACCTAATTGTGGCAGTCTCCACAATAAAGGAGCAAGGGCGCAGTCTAATAAAGAAAATTCCTCACTAAGAAAATAAGGTTTATCAGCAAAAACAGGCTCAAGGCTTACTAAGCTCTCAAGTAAATGCTCCCGGGCCACCTCAGGCTCTTCGTTTTGCTTAATTTGCTGCATTAAATTATACCAATCTTGTTCAATGCGGTGCATCATCTTACGTGCTTCAGCACGGGCAACAGGATAAACTGGTAATAAAGGTGGATGAGGAAAACGCTCATCTAGATATTCCATAATTATTCTAGCTTCGTACAGCACCAACTCGCGATCAATTAAGGTAGGTACAGTACCATAGGGATTAACGCTTAATAGATGCGTATTGGCCTCGCCATGCCTGGCAGGAAGGATTTCTACATTTACCCCTTTCTCGGCTAAGACTATTCGAACTTGATGACTATAAACGTCATCATTATCTGAATAAAGAGACATAATAGTGCGCTTTGCTACAATAGCCATTACGGACTCCTCGTCAATCGTTAAGTTTGCTTAAAGCTTGCAAAAGGCGATATTTTAACACAAATTTTATTATGATGTTTATTAAGAATGAATTTTTTACTTTTTTTGCACTTAGAAACTAATTTTACTTTAATAATTTATCTTAAATAGAGCATTTGTATAACCTGCTAATTTTCTTTAAGGCAAAATATAAGCGTTTCTCTAAACAAAGTGTATATAAAGTAAATGAGCACTTTATTGAAGCTTACAATGCCGCAAAATAAATAGGTTAGGCAAGAGGTCTAATGCAAAACGTATCTTTAAAGTCATAACTTTTGCCAGTAACTTCGTTTAAGTAGATAAACCACAATTAAGAAAACGCTTAAAAAAGCAATAATAAAAATACCTACACGATAACGCGTTAATTGTACTGGCTCACCGACATACACTAAAAAATTTACTAAATCATCAATAGCATTATCAAACTCTTGCGTAGTCATCTCACCATCTTCAATTTTTAAAAGATGATTAATAGCTCCTTCTTTTTGATTGTTTTCTCTAACTGCAATGATTTTCCCTGCCAAAGGCGCTAAGATATTAGGCATTGCTACACCAGGAATTAATAAGTTATTGCTACCAAAAGGACGCTTGGGGTCAGCATAGAAACTTTTTAAGAATGTATAAAGCCAAGATGCCCCATGTACGCGTGCACTGAGAGAAAGGTCTGGGGGAACTTTACCAAACCATTGTTTAGCATCTGCAGCTGGCATTGCTATTTTTATAGGATCATGAAGTTTAGCCTGAGTGAAAACTAAATTATTAAATAATAAGTCCTTATCTACTTCACCATCAAAGGTTGTTAAACCTAAATCAGTAGCCATTTGGTTATAGCGCATATATTTTAATGAGTGGCAACCTGAGCAATAATTCATAAAAAACTTAGCTCCGCGCTGTAAACTAGCCTGATCTTGTAAATCTATTTCTACAGGTAACAGAGCTACATCCTCATCCTCAAGCGCATAAGAATTAATCGTAATAATTAAACCAATGACTAAGACAATAACTTGTTTCATAAATTTCATCACTTAATCCTTAAAGGCACGGTTTTACATCGCTCTAGTCGCGTATAAAAAGGCATTAAGAAAAAATAAGCAAAATAAATAAAAGTAAATAAGCGGGCTAAATATTGTCTTGTAGTAGTTACAGAGACTGTCCCTAAGTACCCTAAAGCAATAAAACTAATAACAAATAAAATTAATGCAATACGGGAGTAATAACCTTTATAACGCATAGAACGAACGGTACTTCTATCTAACCACGGCAAAAAAGCAAGGATTAAAATAGCAGCACCCATAGCAATAACGCCTGTCAATTTATCAGGAATAGCGCGTAATATTGTATAAAATGGCGTCATATACCAAACCGGAGCAATATGGGTTGGGGTAACCATAGGATCAGCTGGAGTAAAATTGGCATACTCTAAAAAATAACCATGCATCTCAGGTACAAAGCAAATAACAGCAAAAAATAAAATTAAAAAAACAAGCAAGCCAACTGAATCTTTCACAGTATAATAGGGATGAAATGGCACACTATCTAATGGCTTACCGTTTTTATCTACTGTCTTCTTAATTTCAATTCCGTCCGGATTGTTTGAACCGACTTTATGAAGTGCCACTATATGGAGAAACACGAGTACTAAAAGCAAAATAGGTATACCAATGACATGTAGAGCAAAGAAGCGCTGCAATGTAGCATTAGCTACCGTATAATCGCCACGTAGCCAAACAACTAAGCTATCACCTATATAAGGAATTGCACCAAATAATGAAGTAATTACCTGTGCCCCCCAGTAAGACATCTGCCCCCAAGGTAGCAAATAACCAAAAAAAGCCTCTGCTAGTAATAAAAAAAATAATGCCATACCTAATAGCCAGATCAATTCTCGAGGTTTTTGATAAGAGCCATATAAAATGCCTCTAAACATATGTATATATATGACAATAAAAAAAGCAGATGCCCCAGTCGAATGCATATAACGTAATAACCAACCAAAGTTAACATCTCGCATAATATATTCAACAGAAGAAAAAGCTTCTTTAGCGGTAGGGGTATAAAACATAGTTAACCATAAACCGGTAATAATCTGGTTTATCAGTACAATAGTTGCAAGGGAGCCGAAAAAATAGAAGAAATTTAAGTTTTTGGGCGCTGGATATTCACTGATATGATTCTTCCAAGTACTAAGCAGTGGGAAGCGCTCATCGACCCAATTTATCAAACCACGCATAGCTTACTTATCCTTGTTTTTCATCTTCACCGATTATAATGACATGATCATTAACAAAACGATATGGCGGGACTTCTAAGTTAATAGGTGCAGGAACGCCTTTAAATACCCTACCGGCAAGATCAAAAGTAGAGCCATGACAGGGGCAATAAAATCCACCTCGCCAGTGAGGGCCAAGTTCATTTACCTGCGGTGTATATTTAGGCGAGCAGCCTAAATGAGTACAGATACCTACCAAAACTAAATATTCAGGCTTAATAGAACGATACCTATTTTTAGCATAATTTGGCTGTTGTTCTACCAAAGATTCAGGATCCCGAAGCTGATTCTCACTACCCGCCAATTGTTCAAGCATCGCTTTCGTACGACGTATTATCCATACCGGCCGGCCTCGCCATTCAACTGTAGCTTGCTGACCAGGTTCAAGCTTACTTAAGTCAACTTCAACAGGCGCACCTGCTGCTTGTGCTTTAGCGCTTGGCAACCAAGATGCTACAAAAGGAGTTAAAGCACAAGCAGCGCCTATGCCCCCTAAGACACCAGTAGCTGTTAGCAAAAATTTACGTCGTTGTTCATCAATCTCCTCCTGAGAAGGAGACAGATTAGGAGTATGCTCAATATCATCTGTCACTATCTATTATCCTTTAGCTATTTTCTGGCAGGCTATCCATTAATATTCTCAGTTGCGAATCGAACTAATGCGCTCCAGTATTAATTGAAGCTTGTTAAATAGCATCAACTACTTGCTTTGCTCAAGTTAATAATTGGAGCAAATTATTTCCATTTTCTCCATACAAAACTAATAAATGACCTGCTCTAATTAACGCGAGCATTTAAAATACTTTTTTGATGATGATTATTTACTAAGCTCTCGTGAAGGATGCTTTTTATATGTAAAGTTATATCAGAGAATTTAGTAAGGTGGAAGAGAATAGGTTTACTTGTTAGTTTTAACTTAAGTAATAATTTCTCTTAAATAAGGCAAAATCCACCTTCATTTAAATTAATTTAAATGAAAGGCAGATTTTTTAAAGGTATAAAAATTTAATTTACAATGATTAACAAATATAAATTAAATATTAACGTTTTGAGTACTGAGTTGCACGGCGAGCTTTATGTAAACCAACTTTCTTACGCTCAACTCGACGTGAATCACGAGTTAATAAGCCGCGAGTACGTAATTTCCTACGATAAGAATCTTCGTGAGCTTCTGCATCTTCAGGTAAGTCATACTCATCGTAAGCTACAAGTGCTCTAGCTATGCCTAAACGCACAGCACCTGCCTGCCCAGAGATACCACCACCAATAACAGTTGCATAGATATCAAATTTATCTACTACATCAACTGTTTCTAGAGGCTGGCGAACAATCATACAAGATGTTTCACGACCAAAATAATCTTCTAAAGGTCGATTATTGACTATGATATCACCTTTTCCAGGGCGTAAGAAAACTCTCGCTGTTGAGCTTTTTCGGCGGCCAGTACCATAGTATTGCTGTTTTTCAGCCATAATACTTATTCCTCAATCTCAAGTTCTTTAGGTTGCTGCGCGGTATGTGGATGTTCACTACCAGCATAAACTTTCAGTTTCCGATACATTTGTCTACCTAAGACATTTTTAGGTAGCATACCTTTTACTGCTAACTCTATTACACGCTCTGGGTGGCTCCCCTGCATTTTATCAAAAGAAACACCTTTAATACCGCCAGGATAACCAGAATGACGATAATAAATTTTATCTTTAAATTTCTTTCCGGTCACAGCAACTTTATCAGCATTAATCACTACAACATAATCCCCTGTATCAACATGAGGAGTATATTCTGCTTTATGTTTACCGCGTAAGCGACGTGCAATTTCAGTGGCGACACGACCTAAAACTTTATTAGTCGCGTCAATTATATACCAGTCACGCTTCACTTCGTGAGCTTTGGCGCTAAATGTTTTCATCAAATAACTCCATACCGCTTCATGAGAATTGGTAATCTTCTAAATATGAAGGGGCGATTTTATACTAAAACTGCAATATTCTACAAGTGGAATACAGTAAAACTGTATAGATTTTAAGACAAAGTCTATGAAAATATCCCTTTTTTCAATAAAAATGGTTTAATTTGATTATTTAGCTAGTCTAAGCTTCTCAATTAAATAATAAACTTCTTTCCAAACCTTCCTACCATAGCCAAATCTTAAGTTCGAGCAGCGCTTAAATCCTAGTGTATTTAACAGCTTTATGCTAACTCAACTTACTACTTAGCTCGGCAGCAAATTTAGAAAGAAGTCTATTTTTGATTGGTTTTAAATTTTTTAGGTTTTATTAGCTCTAGAATAATTATTATCTGCACATAACGCTAAATAATAACCTAAATTTATAGAGCTAAAATTTTTTATAGCAGAAGGAGTAAATTTAACCATCAATCAATAATTGCGAAACGATTTTATTATCAATTAGATGAGTATTAATAATACTATCAATATCTTCTGTAGAAGAATAACGATACCATACACCTTCTGGGTAAACTACAATACAAGGGCCTAAACTACATCGGCCTAGACAGCCAGATTTGCTAACACGAATTTTTCCAGGCCCAAATAATTCCAATTCTAATAGCCGCCCTCGAAGGTATTCAAAAAACTCCTCACCTCCTGTATTGGCACAACAATTTTTACCGGCAGCCTTTTGATTGGTGCAAACAAATATATGTTTAAGATAATGACTCAAAATTATTGCTTTCCTCGTTCTTCTATTCTTGTTTTAAGCTTAAGGCCAGGCTTAAAGGTAACTACCCGGCGAGCTACTACCGGAATTTCTTGACCTGTTTTAGGATTACGTCCCGGCCGCTGTGGTTTATCTCTAAGATTAAAATTACCAAAACCAGATAATTTTACATGTTGGCCATTTTCAAGCGCATATCTTATTGTCTCAAAAAATTGCTCCACCATTTCTTTTGCATCTTGTTTACTTAAGTTTAACTCCGAAAACAACTTCTCAGCAATCATCGCTTTACTTAGAGCATTCACGGTTAGTCCCTCAATGTAATTGCAAATTCTTCAGTTAGTGTCTTGATTATAGCACTAATTATTTCATTGATCTCTTGATCAATCAATGTTCGATTATTATTTTGTAGCGTAATAGCAACAGCTAAGCTCTTTTTGTCTGCAGGAATATGTTTACCTGTATAAACATCAAATATATCAAAGGACTTTAGCAGAGTTGGGTCAACTGTTTGCATAACAACTTTTTTAATTTCATCTACCGCAATATCTTTATTAATTAAAAATGATAAATCACGACGAATTTGCGGATATTTAGAAATTTTACGATAACGTATTTCTTTGCTCGTAACAAAAGATTGAAGTTTTAATTCAAAAAGAATAACTTCATCACTTAGATCCAGTGCGTCTGCCAAACGTGGATGCAGAACACCACACCAACCAATAGATTGGTTTTGCCACATAATCTCAGCTGTTTTTCCCGGATGTAAGGCTGGGTGCTCACTTTGCTTAAAGGAAACATCATCTAATTTTAGTAATTGAAACAATGCTTCTAAATCACCTTTAGCGTCATAAAAATCTAGTTTCCGCTTCTCCTCAAGCCAACTTACAGATGCAAAATCACCGGTTAATAGGCCTGCCAGACAATTTTCTTCCTGAATTTTACCAGCATTTAAATTAAAAATAACGCCACTTTCATAAAATTTAATCGTAGTTTGTTGGCGATGAATATTATGAATCATAGAAGCAATTAAGCCAGGCCACATACTAAGACGCATCTCAGAAAGCTCAGAAGAAATAGGATTAAGTAAGGTTAAAGCCTCTATATCAGGACAAATGATTTTTTGTAACTCTGGATCAACGAAACTATAACTTATTGTTTCGTAGTAATTTCTTGCTGTAAAAAACTGGCTAAACTTTGTTAATAGAACCTCTATGGGATTGATTATACCTGCTGTAACAGGCACCACCATCTTATTTCCAGATATACGATCATAACCATAAAGCCTTATGACTTCTTCAACAAGGTCAACATCAAGATGTATATCAAATCGATACGAGGGCGCCGTAACATACCATGCCTCTTCTTCATCTACGACAGCCATCCCTAAATGCGTTAATATTTGCTGAATTTCAAGCATAGGAATTTCTAAGCCACTTAGCTGTTTAACTTTTGCTGGATTAAATTTGATGGGTAAATTAGTAGGCAGAAATTCCTGCTTATTATTGACTATAATTGGTCCTGCATGACCGCCAACAATCTCTAAAATTAAAGCACTAGCCCTTTCCATAGCCACAAGCTGGAGATTTGGATCAACACCACGCTCATAACGCTGTGCAGAATCCGTAAATATACCAAAACGACGTGCTACTTTTGCAATAACCGGTGGACTGAAAAATGCACTTTCTAAGAAAATGTCAGTAGTTGTATCATTAACTGCACTTTGAGCTCCGCCCATTACACCAGCAATTGCAAGAGGTCTCTTATTATCAGCAATTAATAGTACGCCTTTAGGCAGTGATATTTGTTGACCATCTAATAATTCAATAGACTCATTCTCATTACTGTAGCGAACAACTATATCACCCTCTAAATAATTAAAATCAAAAGCATGCATAGGTTGCCCAAGCTCTAACATGACATAATTGGTAATATCAACTATAGGATGAATAATGCGCAGGCCCGAACGTCTTAAGCGTTCTTGCATCCATAATGGTGTTACCGCTTGGAGGTTAATACCACGGATAACTCGCCCATAATATTGAGGACAAGCATCTTCTGCAGCTAAATGAATTGCTTTGACTTCATCAATTTCAGGTTTGACTTTGTTGGCTGTAAGATTTGCAGTTAACGTTGATTGAGTTAGCGCGGCAACTTCTCTGGCAATACCAAGAATACTTAAACAGTCAGCTCGATTAGGCGTTAGATCAATATCTAAAACACTATCATTTAATACCAAATACTCACGTAAATCGGTACCTATAGGTGCATCACTAGCGAGTTCAATAATACCTTCTGAAGTAGCCAATAAACCTAATTCAGTTGCTGAGCACAGCATTCCTTGCGAAAGTTCACCACGAATTTTGGTTTCTTTAATTACCAAATCATTAGGTAATATAGCACCTACTTGAGCTAAAGCAACTTTAAGTCCTGTACGAACATTAGTAGCGCCACAAACTATTTGTAAAGGCTGCTTTGCACCTATATCAACTTCGCAGACGGTCAGTCTATCGGCTTGTGGATGAGGTTTTGTTTGAATAACTTGTGCAACAATCACCTTGTTAAAATTACCAGCAACTGGATTAATTGCGTCGACTTCCAACCCTGCCATGGTTAATAAAGCAGCTAGTTGCTCTATTTGTAATTTGGGATTGACCCACTCTCGTAACCAACTTTCACTTACTTTCATCGATTTATCCGCCTACTAACAACTTACCTAGTTATTTCTAGTTGTATTAATACTTAGAACTTGTCTTCAAAGTCTACTAAGACGGCTAAAAGAGATGGCTTTCTATAGTCCGTTGCTCACATACTCTTATCTATGCTCTGCTACGGTCCTCGGCAATCAAGCCTTTTGTCTCTCCCTAGCGGCACTAAAAACAGGTTCTTATAGTTATTTAAAATTGTTTCAGAAAAGCTAATTCATTTTCAAACATCATCCTTAAATCATCAATACCGAAATATAACATTGCTAACCTATCGATACCCATACCAAAGGCCCAACCTTGATATTGATCGGGAGAAATATTAACTGCCTTTAAGACATTAGGGTGAACCATGCCACAACCTAATACTTCTAACCAACCCGTAAATTTACAAGAACGACAACCCTTACCAAAACATTGCGTACATGCAATATCCACTTCAGCAGAAGGTTCGGTAAAGGGGAAATAAGAAGGTCTAAAGCGTAAAGCTAGTTCTTTTTCAAAGAAAAAAGCAAAGAAATCCTGTAATAAGCCTCGTAAATGCGTCAAAGTTGTTTGCTTATCAATTAATAAACCTTCTACTTGGTGAAACATCGGCGTATGTGTTAAATCTGAATCACAACGATAAACGCGCCCTGGCGCAATCAACCGAAATGGTGGTTGTCGTTGCTCCATTGTGCGAATTTGCACAGGAGAAGTATGAGTTCTCAATAAGTGACCATCACCGAAATAAAAAGTATCGTGCATAGCACGAGCTGGATGATGACCAGGAATATTTAATGCTTCAAAATTATAATAATCTGTTTCAATCTCAGGACCGCTGACAATATCAAAACCTAAACGACTAAAATACTCATTAATGCGCTGTTTTACCTGAGTAATAGGATGAGAAGCACCATATTTGTTTTGGCGCCCTGCTAAAGTTACATCTATACGTTCGGCAGATAGTTTCTCTTTTAATTGTAATTCTTTTAGTTGCGCTATTTTATTTTCAAGATAACTATTGACCTGTTGTTTAGCTTGATTTATTAACTGGCCTACTCGTGGTCTTTCTTCGACACTTAAGTTAGCAAGTGATTTTAAAATTTCAGTTAGCTTACCCTTCTTCCCTAAATAATCTACCCGTATAGTCTCTAACGTATTAATATCTTGGGCTTGATTGATAGCTTCAATAGCTTGTTGCTGTAAGTCGCTGATATGTTGCATGACATTACCTACATATAAAAAAGGAGGCAAAAGCCTCCTCGTTATTTATCACGATACCAACACAATAAATTCATAAGCGTCCACACCCTATTAAAAAGCTGTATTTAATAGGTTCTTGAACAAAAATTATGCTTAAAAACATTTATGTAGAAAGCTACACTTTACTTTTTCAGCATGGTTTAGTTCAAGCTACGCTCAAATCTAACCTTACACAAGATTTAAGCATACCTGTGAACGGTTACCTATCTTAAGTATAATAACTTAAGTTTAATTTATTGTAGTGCTGCTTTTGCTTGCTCAGCAATGGCTGCAAAAGCAACTTTATCATATACAGCCATATCAGCGAGTACTTTACGATCAAGTTCAATAGCAGCTTTTTTCAACCCATCAATTAAACGGCTATAAGATAAACCGCATTCTCTTGCTTGCGCATTAATACGAGTAATCCACAAAGCACGAAACTGACGTTTTCTTTGACGTCGATCACGATAAGCATACTGGCCAGCCTTAATTACCGCCTGCTTTGCCACGCGATAAGTACGGCTGCGAGCACCATAATAACCTTTA
Organism: Legionella sp. D16C41; assembly: GCF_048541585.1. NCBI lineage: Bacteria > Pseudomonadati > Pseudomonadota > Gammaproteobacteria > Legionellales > Legionellaceae > Legionella > Legionella sp. D16C41. The sequence continues at coordinate 2,871,153 of NZ_CP183303.1, forward strand.
GCTTGATCTAAAATTTTCTTATGACGTGCTTTAGCTGTCACACCTCTTTTTACTCTTGGCATATCTAATCCCCCTTAACTACCGTGCAACATGCGTTCAGCTAAACGCGCATCACATTGTTTTAATGTACCTGCTTCTACACGTAGCTGGCGTTTTTGCTTGCTCGTCTTTTTAGTAAGGATATGATTCCGATAAGCACGACGCCGCTTAACAGCGCCACTTGCTGTCTTACGAAAGCGCTTTTGGGCGCCACGATGCGACTTTAATTTAGGCATAATTTATACTCCGCATTTATTTTACAATAAATAATGTGGAAAAATTTAATTAATCAGGTAAAGGATCTATTTTTAAGGTGATTCGCCGATTTACTTATCGATTTGATATAAAGCTCTCGCTTTCAATATTTAATAAAAAATATTACGCTCTATTCGTTAAATACACTACATTGAATCATTTTCTCAACTAACGCAAATATAAAACCTCTACTTTACTGACTCTTAAATTCAACCTTTTTTCTTGGGTGATAAAACCATCAACAATTGGCGCCCTTCACGTTTTGCTTGTTGTTCAATAACAGCATATTCAGCTGTATCTATCTGCAAGCGCTCCATAAGTTTCATACCAATATCTTGATGAGCCATTTCTCGACCACGAAAACGTAGTGTTACTTTAACTTTATCACCGTTCTTTAGGAAACGTATCAGGTTGCGTAGCTTGACCTGATAATCCCCTACTTCCGTCGTTGGACGGAATTTTATCTCTTTGACTTGAATTTGCTTCTGCTTTTTCTTTGCTTCAGCTTGCTTTTTACTCAATTCAAAGAGAAATTTACCATAATCCATTATCTTACATACTGGAGGTCGCGCAGAAGGCGAAATTTCTACTAAATCTAAACCACCTTCTTCTGCTGCGCGCAATGCTTCGCGCGTTGATACAATGCCCATCTGATTGCCTTCTTCATCAATTAAGCGAACTTCTGGTACATTGATTTGCTCATTAACACGTGCGCGATCACTTTCACGCTGCTTGTTCGATACACTAATAGTTAAATCCTCCAGTTAGTTAAATAATAACGTTATACAAAATTTAATTATAACGTTAAAATATAATTTTAAGGCAACTTTGCTAAACGACAACATTATTAGTAGCTAATGCTGGCGTACGCTGGCCTTTAGTACTTATTTCCTTTTGCAAAACGTCAATTAATTTTTCCAAAGTCATTGTGCCCAGATCCTGGCCTTCTCTAGATCGCACAGCAACTAAGTTATTTTCAACCTCTTTATCACCAATAATTAATAAATAAGGAATTTTTTGCAAAGTATGTTCGCGAATTTTAAAACCTATTTTCTCATTTCTCAAGTCAAAATTAGCCCGAATACCCTGTTTTTGTAAAATTTTTGTTACCTTCTGGGCAAATTCATGCTGTTTTTCGCTAATTGTAAGTACTATAGCTTGTACAGGAGCAAGCCACAAGGGGAATCGGCCAGCATAGTGCTCTATTAAAATGCCCATAAAACGCTCAAATGAACCTAAAATTGCCCGATGTAACATGACAGGAATTTGCTTGCTTCCATCCTCTGCAATATAGGAAGCACCTAGCCGCTCCGGCATAGAAAAGTCGACTTGAATAGTGCCGCATTGCCAAATACGACCTAGGCAATCTGATAAAGAGCATTCGATTTTAGGCCCATAAAATGCACCTTCACCTGGCGCATCTATCCAACTTATATTTCTATCTTGCATTGCTTGTTTTAAAGCGTGCTCCGCTTTATCCCAAACGCTATCCTCACCTACTCTTTTTTCAGGCCGCAGTGCTAGACGATACTTAATTTCAGAAAAACCAAAATCAGCATAAACTGATTCTACTAACTCAAGCATCATCGCTACTTCAGACTGAATTTGATCTTCTGTGCAAAAAATATGCGCATCATCTTGCACCATATTCCGCACTCGCATGAGACCATGTAAAGAGCCTGAAGGTTCACAGCGGTGGCAGTTACCAAATTCTGAGAAACGAAGTGGTAAGTCACGATAACTTTTAAGCCCTTGATTATAAACTTGAACATGACAAGGACAATTCATAGGCTTAACCGCATAATGTCTGTTTTCAGTTTCAGTGACAAACATTTCATCGCGGAAATTTTGCCAATGACCTGATTTTTCCCACAGCGATCTATCGACTAGTTGGGGGGTTTTAATTTCTTGATAACCAAAATCCCGTAATCGGTGCCGCATATATTGTTCAAGTATTTGATAGATGGCCCACCCTTTAGGGTGCCAAAAGACCATGCCAGGTGCAATATCTTGAAAATGAAACAACTCTAATGCTTTACCGAGCTTGCGATGGTCACGTTTCTCTGCTTCCTCAAGTCGATGCAAATAAGTTTCTAGCGCTTTCTTATTGGGCCAAGCTGTACCATAAATTCGTTGTAACATTTCATTGCGAGCATCGCCTCGCCAATAAGCACCAGCAACCTTTGTTAATTTAAACGCTTTTAAAAAACCAGTAGAAGGAATATGAGGGCCACGACATAAATCTTCAAAATCACCTTGTTTATATAGAGATAAAACCTCATCAGCTGGGATATCAGCAATAATTTTTGCTTTATATTCTTCCCCTAGACTTCGAAAATAATCAATTGCCTCATCTCGTGGTAATTCTCTTCTGGACACAGGTAAATCTTCTTTTGCAAGCTCATACATTTTCGCTTCAATACGTTGCAAATCTTCAGGCGTAAAGGGACGTTCAAAGGCGAAATCATAATAAAAGCCATCTTCAATGACAGGCCCAATTGTGACTTGGGCGCTCGGAAATAATTGTTTTACCGCTTGAGCTAACAAATGGGCTGCAGAATGCCTTATTACCTCTAAGCCTTCATCTTGTTTATCCGTTATAATGGTCAGTTCACAATCACTATTAATTTGAAAACTGGTATCAACTAATTTGCCATCAATACGTCCTGCCAATGCTGCCTTAGCTAAGCTTGAGCTTATATCCGAAGCTACATCTTTTACAGTAATGGGATAGTCATAATGCTTTACCTGACCATCAGGTAATTTAATATTTGGCATCTTGTACTCCCTCTAACCAACTGCCAGTTAAATTAAGATTATAAGTTATGTATTTAGTTAAAAAATAGTCATTTCCCAGCAGCATAACCAGGATAGTAGAGCAATTAAAGTAACTTACCCAAAATTGCTAAAAGATACCCTGCAAAAGGGCTGAGATGGTAGGCACGAGTGGGATCGAACCACCGACCACCACCATGTCAAGGTGGTGCTCTACCACTGAGCTACGTGCCTATATTTCGCCCTCAAGGACGAGGCGCTTATTATATATAGGCTAATTTTACAAAGCAAATCATTTTAACTGATAACCTAAATTAATTAACACTCTTTCGTCAAAAAGAGTTTAGTCAATACCGCTTAGCTAGAATTACAACATCTAAAAACTAAATTGATTTTAAATAACTTTGTATAAGAAAAAATGGAAAATAGTTTAAAAACTGTCTTGCCTCAAACTAACGTTTCGTGGCATGTCCCCGGGATCCAGTAATTTAACTGGCGTGCAGGATGGGCAAACAAGTCGCAGGAAGTGAAAAGGATATTTTTTATTTTGCCTCTGCGCAAATTAAATACACATTCCTTAAACAAATTAATATTCCCTTAATAAAAATAGTTTAAAATTTATACAATATTTGCTGTGTTTTATTTAGTAGAGGAATATATGAAGTTTTCTGAAAGACAAGCTGCTTATAATAAAGATTGGGATACTCATGTTGTACCTTCCTATGAATTTATTACTAAGCAATTGAAAAATGGTGGATTAAATTTTTTTAACCAAAATAATATCTCAGCCATAAGTATAGCTCTCAAACATTACTCCAGCTGGGCTTTAAAAATCCTTAATGATTTAAACAAAAATATTTTAGCTATTGAAGATCATAATTTAGCTAAAGATTACTTTACTGACACTATCGCTCAAATAAAACAAGATTTTGTAGAATTTAGTCAATATAATTTGGACAATAAATCGCAAGAGGTTATAGCTGCAGTAAATGAACGAATAGAGATGCTCCAAAATGATTTTTCTTATAAACTAGAAAATCGTCAAATCTATAGCTTTAATCAAGCCGATAACTATGAACCTTTCAAAGAAAGTGTAGAGGATGTGTCAGGAACTTTATTTGAGCATGTAAAGTATAATTAAACTTTTAATAAATCTATAACGTTTTAAACGATATATTTTTACATGTAAGAATATCAACATAATTGTTTTATTATACAGTGCCCTACAATTTCAAGATACTATTATCTTCCTACTCCTAATAATTTATTTAATATTTCCTTAAGCATTACTTGGTTAAAATATATACAGGATTGGTATTTGGAGGTAGCTGCAATGAAATTTGCCCGCCTAGAAGCTCACTTTGATAATCTTAAGCGAGAAATGGAAAGATGTTATGGAGAAATTGAGCCTATTCTAAATATGATACAAGCTGATCAGCGCCTTAATTACCCCACCTCACTTACTTCAGCAAAATTATCAGAATTAATTAGAGAGTATTGTGCCTTATCTTTCACAATGATTCGTCATTTAAGAGAAAACAAACGTAGAGTTGAAGATCCTAATAATCTAGAAAGCTACCTAAGTACCATGAGTGTTATTATTAAAGAAAAATTAAATATATTTTGCGCCAATTGTTCCGAATTATTAAACGAACTAGCAAAAGCTAGTGTTATTGGGATGGGGAATAACCTCGATGCTCCAGTTTTTGAATCTCCACCGTTAAGCTTTCAAGATATACAAGGAACTTTTTTCCAAAGAATTACAAAGAACGAAGAATCGCTTAATTCAACACCCGATTTTCCCCTTGGAAATTCTTAAACATTACTATTTAATTTTTAATTTGTGTTAAAAAGCAGCCTAAAGGCTGCTTTTCATTTAGCTGTATTATTTACCAATCGTATATAATACTTGGTTAGGTAAACGTGTTTTATCTACAGGGTAATCATTAGCTGGTGTTTTATCAGTGTGATTACAAATAAGTGCTTCATTAGCAAGGTCAAATTTAACTTTAACAACTTTGCTTGGTAAACTCACTGTATGAAAAACAAACTCGCCAGACATAATACCTTTTTCTGCACTTTTATTGATTGTAAAGGCTTGCTCAGATTTACCTTCTATTTGCTGAATGCCGCCTGGTTGAACTTCAGCACCATTTAGACGAATTTGAGTTACTAATAAATTATCAGGAAGATTATTTTTTACTTTAATTTCAAAACCATCACAAGGAAGTGCAAAAGCATTAGCTGATAAACCAGCAGCTAAAAGAGCAGGAAGACATATAGATTTAATTTTATTCATAATTACACCTCTATTCTTATTATAAAATATTTATTTTTTCATAAAGGTCAGAAAATTTCTGACTCAATTCTAATTAAATAAAACAACCACTTATTATTGTCAAAATTAATTTGACAAATTTATTTAATTTATTTGCCTCACTTACTAAGTTAACATAATTGCATTTTATGTCAACACCTTTTAGACGTTAATTATATTTAACTTGAGTCAAACAAAAAAATAGTTTTGTTAAAAGCCTGGCTATTAATAAGAATTTTCTAATTATAAAAAATCATTTTTTTGTGTGACATTTTTATAAAATAAATTTTGACAGTTTTTAAGTATTTAAATATTTTTGTTTTTAAAGAGAAAAAAATGCTTAGAAGCTAAGTTATTGAATTTAAAATTTTTATGTTTTTTGCTGCCGTAACATTTACTATTTAAGTAGTAAAGCATGTTAAAAAACAGACCCAATAAAATAAAATTTGACTTAATTTGTTTGACAATAGAAGCACAGTGCTTTAAATTTGAGGCGTTTTTTAAGGATAAGTAAAACGCAGTTTTTATCCGTTCCTTCTCTTAGGAAACTACTGTATTTGTCTCACATAAACCAGCAGAAAATAAGGAATAAAAATGAAAATAAAAAAAATAAGTGCTGCTTTATTATGCTCAGCTACCGTTCTTTTTACAGGTAGTTCTTTCGCTCAAAATCAAGAACTTACTTTAAATACTTTAAAGGGTTACGATTTGCCACCGCATCAAGCAGTAACCCTGAATGGGAGCTGGTTTAAAACGCGTGCTTTTCAATGTTCAGTTAGAGCAGAAAAATACGATCAGAATCCTCTTATAATCGAAGCAACAAAAAATCGTGCTGTAGTTAATGGCGTTATTTTACCAGAAGGTAATGTAATGACCGTATTAGTTAATGTTGGTGATAAAATGGAATTTGAATTAGACACTCGTGCCAAATTAGCTATTACAAACGACTCTGATCACTTAATGAACATTCGTTGTGACTAATAATTAGACATTTTTTCAAAGTAGAGGTATTAAAATGGTAAAAAAAATACAAGCCCTTTTGCTTTGTACAAGCGCTTTACTTAGTACAAGCTCTTTTGCAACTAATTTTGAATTATCAAAAGGTATATCAAAAGAATATGATTTGCCACCTGGCCAAGTACAAACACTTTCTAACTATCTTCCTTGGACAGTTACTGCAACTTGTAAAGTTAGAACAGAAAAAAATGCGAAAAGCGCAATTTATATTGAAGCCTTACAAAAGAAAGTTATTGTTAATGGCTTTATTTTAACTGAAGGTGAAACATTAAAAATAGTTGTTTCTCCTAATGAAAAAATAGAAATTGAAGCTGATGCACATGCTCAAGCTTATTTAACTAACCAAAGTGATCAATTAGTTAACCTTCATTGCAGTACAAAATAAATTTTATGTTGGGTCAATCGACCCAACTATTCTCAAAATTTCACAAGTAACATACTTAAAATTTTTAAAATTAATCCCCTAGTAAAGTCTGTTATCTAGTTTTTACAAGAGTAACTAGGGTAAGCATTGATAATAGCTTTATAAATAGCAAGACTAAGTGGTTTAATTGCATCACCCATAGGCGAGTTTACCTCACCCTCACCTGCTTTATTATTTAAAGCAACAGCTACAGTTATATTATTGCAAGGACTAAAAAGATACATAACTCTATAGCCTAGTGTACTTCCCTTATAACTCCAGTAGCGATTCTTAGTTTCTTTATCAAAAATATAGACAGCACCTAAACCAAAACCATTAGGTTCTTCTTGACTGACGGTTGGGATCGCTTGCCCAGACTGGGTAGAGATCACTTCCATTAATTCAGTTAAAGCGAGCTTTCGCTGATTATTATTAAAAAGTTCACCATGATACAATATTTGTACCCAACGAACGACATCTATTGTGTCCGAAATGATAGCCCCTGCCGCGCCAGCCCAGGTTAAATTATTACCAGTTGCATCCATTATTTCTTTCTTATCTTTGTCATAAAAATAACCATGGACCATGCGTGGCATCAGCTGCTGATAAATTGCATCAGCGTTTTTACCAGCTGCATAAAAAGTATTTTTTAATTGAAAAGGTATTAAAATACGTTCCTTTAATACTTCTGCAAATGGCATGTTAGTAACCTTTTCAATAATTAAACTTGCTAAAATATAATTTGAATTTGAGTAGTTAAAATGTTTTCCCGCAGCAAGTGGTTTATCAGGATAAGCCCATTTTAATAACTCTTCATTTGACCATTGTTTCTTAAAATTTGCGCTAGCTGCAGCTTTATAAAATGCTTCATTAGTTGAATAATTGGGAATCCCACTAGTCATATTTAATAATTGTTTAATAGTAACACTTTTCCAATTTGGATATTGGGGCAACCATTTTCCTAAATTATCATTAACTGATAATTTGCCTTCTGCTTCAAGTTGTAAAATAATTGCGGAAGTAAACGATTTAGTTATACTTCCAATTTCAAAAAGATTATTTTTAGTTATGGAAGCAGTGTAAGGTGGCCGACCAATAGTTCCTGAAAAATAACTATTAATGCTTCCTTTTAAACTACCAGTCTCACTAGGCATAAATACCGAAACAGCAACCCCGGTGACCTGCTCTTTTTTGCCAGTTGTTACTAAATAGTTATTAAGTAATTGTTGTATATTAGGTTCTAATTTTGTAACAGCGCTAGCTAGAGTTGTTTGATAAGTTGAGAAAATAAGAGTCAAACTAATAAAACCTAACGTAAAAATCCTTTTCATATCTTTTCCTTAATTTTTAAACCCTCATTAAACTACTAGTTTTTATACTTTAACTATCCTAGACTGGATTTATTGAATTAAACAGTAACTGCTTAATATTATTTAAATTTTAATTAGAGTACTACCTATACTCAAAAAGCTAAACAATTTGTAATAAGTATCATGTTTTTGGAAAGTAATTATTAATTTAATAGAAGTTTAATTTATTAAATTTTAAAAAAGGATTTTACTATGAGCTTAATTAAGCCAATGCATATTAATGCATCACCTACAGATTTAGCTGGTAATAATGGCTTAGGGCGTTATATTTTTTTAACTGGTTCAGAAGAAAGAGCAAAACAATTTAGCGAACGCTTTGCTGAACCAGTTATACGGGCGCACCCAAGGCAGCATAATTTATATTTAGGAAAATTATTAAGCTCATACGGAACAATTGAAGTGGGTGCGATATCAACCGGAATGGGCGGTCCTAGTGCAGATATTATTATTAATGAATTAATTAGTTTAGGCGCACGTAGACTACTTCGTGTTGGAACTGCAGGCTCACTACAGCCCGATAAAATTAAAGTAGGTCATTTAGTTGTTGCAACTGGCGCGGTTAGAGATGATAAAGCGTCTTGGGACTATATCTATCCCGAATATCCAGCTGTTGCCTCCTTTGAATACCTCATTGCAGCTAGACAAGCTAGTAGCTCTGTAATAGACACACATCCTATTCATTTTGGTATTGTTCATTCAAAAAGCTCTTTATATGCGCGCGAGTTTAGCTTGTCAATGTTACAAGATAACGATCAGTATATGCATAGCTTGCGCCTAGCAGGTGTATTAGCCTCTGAAATGGAATGTGCTCAACTATTTATATTAAGCTCTTTAATGAATGCCAAATTAAATAAGTTAGATTCACATGCTATTTTAACTGGTTGTATTTTAGCTGTTGTAGGTGATGTTACCGCTTTTTCTGAGGCAGAAGAGATTATTACCAAAACTATCAACGCTGCAATAGAATTTAGTATTAAAACAACAGAAGAAATGTTTTTAATTGATCAAAAATTAAAGTCTTTATTTTAAATTACCTATTATGAAAATTGCGTTGCGACATAACTCTAGTTATGTCGCCTTAATTTAATTAAACTTCTTTAATTTCATTAATGGTAATGACTTCGGAAGGTACGTCAGCGTGACCTAAGCGATTACCAGTCTGTACTTTAGCAATTTCATCAACAACATCCATCCCTTGTACTACTTCACCAAATACACAGTAACCATAGCCTTGAGCAAGTTCGTTTTGAAAGTTTAGAAAACTATTATCAACTAGGTTAATAAAAAACTGTGCTGTAGCTGAGTGCGGATCAGAAGTTCTTGCCATAGAAATAGTGCCGCGTTTGTTTGGTTTAGCATTTTTAGCTTCATTTTTAATAGGCGTTTGCGTGGCTTTTGCAGACATATCTTCGGTTAATCCACCGCCCTGAATCATAAAGCCTGGGATGACACGATGGAAAATTGTATCATTGTAAAAACCTGAACGAACATAGCTAAGAAAATTTTGCACAGTACTAGGTGCTGTATCATCATGAAGCTGTAGCTGAATATCACCTTTTGAAGTAGAAATAATGATCATTAAAAACTCCTAAACGTTAGTCGCAATTAAATCGCGCATCTTAGCACAAACGTCATGCATTACGTGAATATTATGAATACTTGCCAATGCAGTAAAAAGATTTGTTTTTTGTTTAAATAAATGGTGAAGGGCTGCTTTAGAATAATTTTTACATGTATAACAAGTGCAGGTTGTCATAACAGGCGATAGATCATCAGCATAGATGGCCTTTTTAATTTGTAAACGATGGTTACTAAATTCGCTAGCGAAACGCAACCAATTTTTTTCTTTAATAATTTCACCACAATACAAAGCTCCATGACGCGCATTGCGAGTTGGGGCAACACAATCAAACATATCAATCCCTTCTGCAACAACATCTAGTAAATCTTGTGGCGACATACCTACGCCCATAGTATAACGTGGCTTATTTTCCGGAAGGAACTCTCTCACCCAGCGGATTACTTCGACGGTTTTATTCATATCAAAACCAACTGTCTCACCACCTATAGCAATACCATCAGTATTCATAGAAGCTACATACTGAGCACTTTCTCGCCGTAAATCAGCATGGATTCCACCCTGTATTATGCCAAATAAAGCTTGGGAAAAACCATAAATAGAATTTGGATACTCAGCGTGATAATTGATTGACTGCTTTAGCCAGCGATGCGTACGCGCCATAATATGTTGTACTTCCTCACGCGAGCAATCATCAGGCGTGCATTGATCAAAGGCCATAATGATATCGGCGCCAATAATCTTTTGGGTAGCCAACGACATTTCTGGCGTCATATGGATAATACGGTCTGTAGAAGGTAATTTAAAATGAGCGCCTTCTTCATCAATAGAGCAAATCTCTTTATTTTTAGATAAGCTAAAAACTTGAAATCCACCACTATCAGTTAACATAGGGCCATGCCAGCCCATAAAAGGATGCATACCACCGGCTTGTTTAATAATATCCATGCCAGGCGCACAAAGCATATGATAGGTGTTACCACCTAAAATAATCTGGCTGCCAGCAGCTTTTAATTCGCTTACAGTCATATTATTGACACCAGCCCGCGTTCCTACAGGCATAAAAGTGGGTGTCATAAAGTCACCATGAGCTGTAGTTATTGTTGTAATACGAGCATGTGTGTATCGATGTTTATGAATTACTTTGCAGGTAAAGCTTGTCATTGATTTAAACCACTAAAGACTGAATGCTACAGTAAAAATTAACGTGCTAGGTTTGTTTATTTCGCTTTGCATTTATATAAAGAAATACTGCTGTGCTAAGTATACAAATAAAATATAAAGCAGCCCAGGCTGGCATCGATAAACCGAGCAGTTGCCAATTTATTTCAGCACAATCAGCAGCTCCCCAAAATAAAGCATGTAAAATATCGCGCCAAGGAAAATAACGCATCAATACATCTAAGCCTGGTAAACAAGCAGGCATTTGATCATGAGGCAATGATTGTAACCAAAGTTGACGACCAGCAAAATATAAACCAGCTAAGGCAATAATAATTTGCAAGCTTGTAATAAAGCGTTGTATAAATAACCGGCTAGTAAAAATAGCTATAAAGCAGAAAAATAATTCCAAAAGAACGCATAATCTTTGCATTAAACATAGAGGACAAGGCTGCATACCTTCTATGTATTGGAAATAAATTGAAGCAAGCAATACGCCTAAACTAATTAAAAGGAGTAAACTCTGCCAGTAGCGATAATTATAAATAGTCATGATCGAGGTAACATATATAAAATAGCATTTTTAATATCCTCTTCGCTACATTCTACACAAGTTCCCTTTGGTGGCATAGCATTAAGGCCCTTAATTGCTGAAGCAGTTAAACCATCTATCTTTTTTTCCATACGTGGCTTCCAATCAGCTTGGCGAAATTTTGGAGCCCCCGCCAGACCATTTTGGTGACACGTTATACAATATTTTTCATAAGTTGCTTGTCCAGGCTCCTCTTTTTTTGTAGCAACTTGGGTCTGGGTAGAAGATTGCTTTGCTTTTTGCATATCAGCTGGTGACTCTTCTATTTTAACCTGACCAATAGGCTTAATACGCTCTATAATTTGCTGACGATCGAAATCATTAACATTATCAGCAAAGCACCATTTCATTACTAGAATTAAAAGTAGCAGAGCGATGCGCATATGGATCCTTAATAATCAATTATAAAATAATAACTACAACTACCGCTAATTTCCAGTCAAAACATCATCCATCGCATTTTCTAGGTGGATTCTTCTTTGGAATTTATAATTCATTGCTCATTGAAAATTAAATTAAGGTATAATTATTTATTCTTACGCTTAATTAGTGAAGTTAGAATGATGAGCGATAAAAAACCAATTGTTTTAATTGCAGCACCTGAAATATTAGCAATACCTGTAAAAGAAAATCATGAAGAGCTTATTGATATAAAAGATAATGCAAATATTGTGATTGGTCCTTCACCAGAAATACCAAATAACACTGATTACACTAAAATGAGGAAAGAAGTTTATCGACGCTTATTAAAAGCGCAATCCTTATTACCCCAAGGCTTACGTTTTTGTCTGTATGAAGGTTATCGCAGCTTAGCATTACAAAAACTATTATTTGAAGAACGCTATAAGAAAATTACCAAACAACATCTTTCGTGGTCGCATGAACAAATTTTTAATGAAACGATGAAACTTGTCTCACCTGTAATTAATCTTGATGGCAGCTTAAATATTCCTCCTCATACTACAGGCGCGGCTATTGACGTTTATTTAGTTGATGAACAAGGCAGCCCAATTGACATGGGGATTCACCCAAAAGATTGGGTAGAGGATACAGATGCTTTATATTCTGCTACGAGTTGTCCGCTAATCAGTAAAAAAGCGCAAGCAAATCGAAATTTAATGAGCAGCGTTTTACATGAAGCGGGCTTTATTAATTACCCTACCGAATATTGGCATTGGTCCTACGGTGATCGCTATTGGGCTTACATGACTAAGCAGCACTATGCTATTTATGACAGTATTTAATAGGATTAAATGACTTAGAGCACTGCTTTTATAATTATAAAAGCAGTAACTCTTCAGCATCAATTTCTTCAAGATGATGGTAGAAAGAGAATAATTTTTCTTTGCAAATGTTTAGCAATGATTCTTTACTGTAAGAATACCAATAAGTTTTATCTGCTATAAGCTGATTTGCTGGTAATAGACTAGTTAACCATTCTTGATTTTGTTTATCTTTAGGTAACGTAATATAAGGAATTTTTTCACCGCTGCTTAATAATTGGATTAATTCATCACTGGCTCCGTAGTCACGAGCAATGTTTAAGTAAAACATACGATCCGCTTCACTTTTCACCACTAAAAAACTAATTTGAGCATCGTGATCTAGCAGTAAAAAACTGCCTGTACTATCAACTAAATAAAACTCTACGATGCCTTTATCCTGGCATAGCTCTTTAAAGAAAGTTACAAATTCATTATCTTGTAAGCAAGCTGGTATCTGTAATGGCGAATCTTGGTATATAGTCTTTGACATCGCTTGAAAATATTGCCATTGTAAATCGTTAATCCGCTTAGTAATTAAATCAGCTATATTGGGATCGCTTTTATAAATATAGCCATCAATTAATCCAGCATGAAAAGCTTCTACTGCCAATTGCTCATCTTTTTTACCAATTAATAACAATTTTTTAATGGCTGTCTCTTTGATTGTTTCACAAAATTCTAAGCCATTCATGTCAGACATATCATAATCAACCACTATAACTGAAATTTCATTAAAGCGTTGTGGATTATAAATTTCTGAATGAATGACAGTATGAATCCCTTTCTTATTTATATCGTTATTTAATTTAGTATAACCTTCTATATATCGATTCTTAAGGGTTGCAAGCTCAATATATTTTTTTTGAATATAATTTAGGGCATCAAAAGGAGCGTCAAAAACTCGATAAGCTAGCCACTCATCAAGCTGTAGTACGAAATTAAGTAGAAAGTCCCGGCTATCATCGACAAATAAAGCAGTAGTGGGAAAATAGCAAGCTGGTATTAAGGAATGTTGCATAGCTCCTCCTGAGCAAAGCGTTCTAATTATACTAAAACACGCATCCTCTGCTTTTATTTAGTAAAGCATTAAGTTAATTGCAACCTAGTGGAGTTAATTTAAAGACATATAACGCCGCCAAGTACTGCTATTTAATTAACTATTAGCAAAGCCTTATAAAAATAATAAATCATTTTTACAACTTGTTTATAAAAATACCACATATAGCTAATATTTCAACCATAATTCGCTAATTTTCATAAATTAGTTAAAAAATTATTTTATTAAGGTTATTAAATAAGCCTTTTACTCGTTTTTTTTAAATAATTTCTTTATTGTTCCGTCCTAGCCTATTAAAATGATATTTTTTTGTAACCTCTGATTCTTTAATGACAATGACTAAAAAGATATTACATATCGCAACACGGCAAAGCCCGCTTGCTCTTTGGCAAGCTAATTTCATTGCAGACTTAATTAAGGCTAAAAGACCTGATATTTCTGTTGAATTATTACCCATGGTGACCTCAGGGGATAAATTTAGTAAAGGTAAATTACAAGCTATAGGAGGAAAAGGTTTATTTGTTAAAGAGCTTGAAGAAGCCTTATTAGATAAACGCGCTGATTTAGCTGTTCATTCTATGAAAGATGTACCCGCTGAACTACCAGACGGTTTAGAATTAATGGCAATTTGCAAACGTGAAAATCCGTATGATGTATTTATTAGTCGTACAGGATGTAAATTAGCCGAACTTCCAGCAGGAAGTATTATTGGTACAGCAAGCCTAAGACGCCAATCACAATTGCTAGCTTTTCGGCCCGATTTAACAGTTAAAGTTTTACGAGGAAATGTCAACACACGTTTAAGTAAATTACATAATGGCGAATATGATGGTGCTATTTTGGCAGCCGCTGGTTTAATTCGTATGGATATGCAACATATCATTACCGAGCCATTAGCCGAATCTTGGATGCTACCAGCATGTGGTCAAGGCGCATTAGGTATTGAAGCACGATCAGATGATGAAGAATTAAAAGTAATTTTAAATGAATTAAATGACCCCTTAACAGCAATTTGTGTTAATACTGAACGTCAAGTTAATGCGTTGTTAGGTGGTAATTGCCACGTTCCCCTTGCTGTTTTTTGTCAAGAAAAAAATGAAGAAAGCTTATTATTACAAGCTAAGGTTTTAACATTAGATGGTAAAACCACTATTTATGAAGCGCAAGAAGGTACAAAAGATGAAGCACCATCTTTAGCAAAACAAGTTGTCGATAAATTATTATCAAAAGGAGCTCGTGAACTACTTGCCATGTCATGAAGGATAAATTAACAAAGTTTTCACTAAAGAGTTTACGTGTTCTAAACACGCGACCTGCAGAACAAGGTCGTGCTTTAAGTATTGCTATCCAGCAGGCTGGTGGGATAGCATTGGATTGCCCTGCTTTAACTATTATGCCTACCGAAATGGGATGGCTTAGTTTACTGCCTGATTTAAATCAAGTTAAGCAGGCTATCTTTACCAGTCGTAATGCTGTTAATTACGCTTTTAAATTGTTTACTCAACAAAAGATTTTATGGCCTGGAAACATTGAAGTTATTGCTGTAGGAAAAGGCACCGCTTGGCAGTTAGAGCAATATGGCATTACTGTTCAACATATTCCTCTTACCGCTGATAGTGAGCATCTCCTAGCTATACCTTCACTAAAACAAGTTAATCAAGACATTATTTTACTGTTTAAAGGTCAAGGCGGTCGGCTACTTATACCTCAGACCTTAAAAGCAAGAGGAGCTAGGTTAATTGAATTAGCTGTTTACCGGCGCAATAAGCCTGCTATTAATCAAGAACAATTACAGGCATGGTGGTATAATAAAGCAGTGGATATTATACTGTTTACAAGTCAGGAGGCTATGCAAAACATCTTTGCAATGTTTGGAGAGCCTGCCCATTCTTGGCTTCGCAGTTTACCTTGTTTAGTGATTAGTAAACGTTTAGCTCAAGCTGCAACTTTATTAGGTATACAAAACATTATACTTTGTAGTCCTGAAACCATATTAGAAGCACTCGATCAATTTAACAAAGGATTTACTCATGAATGATAATGAGGAACAACAATTAAATGAATCGTCTAAATCAATAAAAGAGCCTGTAGTTGAATCTACACAGCCGGACGTAAATGAGGTTTTATCGCCTAAAAAAAACTTTGCACTTAATAATATTAACGGTTGGCATGTTGGTTTATTAATTTTAGTTTTGATTTCTTTATTGTTAACAGCATTTGCCTTTTATCAAAGTCAAGAGTTAAAAAAAATTCAGCAACAGCAGCAATATGCGCTAAATCAACAAATCAGTTTACTGCAAAAACAAGTACATAAATCTACTGCAGCAATTAATATGCGCACTAATGATTTAAAAAGCGCGCAAGCTAATCTAACTAATCACTTTGAGCAGTTAGATAAAAATTTACAAACCGCACTAAAACAGCGTTTTTTTCAAAATCAGGATTGGCTACTATTAAAAGCACGCTATTACTTAGAGTTAGTTCAGTTAAATGCTCATTGGGGAGAAGACCAGCGCATCACTACCGCTTTATTACAACAAGCTGATCAAATTTTACAAGAAGTACCAGAACAACAATTGTTTCCAGTCAGACAAGCTATTGCCACAGAAATTGCGAAATTAAAAGCGCTACCCTCTGTTGATGTCGCAGGTCTATTAAGCCGATTGGATGCAGCGCAAACTATGGTAACGCAATTACCACTACAACAAAGTTTAAGTAGTAATTTAGCAGATACTCCTTCACCTAAAACAAGTAACCCTAACTGGCATGAGCAATTAAATACTAGTTTAAGCTATTTAAAAAAACTGGTTATTATTCGCCACCATGAAGGTGAGGTTCAACCCATTTACTCACCGCTACATCAAGCACTATTACGTGAAACGATTCGCATGAATTTGCAAGAAGCACAGTGGGCTGTATTACAAAAAAATACGCAAGTTTACCAACAAGCGTTAACGCAAGCTATAACAGCAATAAAAAATACTTTTAACATGCAGGCAACAAATACTCAGGCTATGCTTAAAGATTTACAAGAACTACAACAACAAAAGCTTAATTATGCAAAACCTGTAGTTGACCAACCTTTATCATTACTTAATCAATATATTGACTCCAGGATTAAACCGCAAATCCCTGCTGCATCGTCCACAGGAGATCAGTCATGATTTTTCGTATTTTATCAGTTTTTATTATCTTTCTATTAGCTATTTGGCTAGGCCTGCAGCTCAGTCATGATCCTGGTTATTTACTAATTGCACTTAACCATTGGACTATTGAAACGACGCTAAGTATTGCTATTATAAGTTTAGTTCTTAGCTTTATTGTATTTCACTTTATCTTACTTTTATTAAATCGACTTGCCCATTTTCCTGAGCGCTATCATTACTGGAGAACCAAACGCCGCGCGCAAAAAGCACAAGCTAAAACTCGGCAAGGATTAATTGAATTTAGTGAAGGTTATTGGCAGTCTGCAAAAAATCATTTAATTAAAGCACTTCCCGATACAGATGCGCCTTTATTAAATTATTTGACTGCGGCTCGGGCTGCACAAGAATTAGGTGATTATCAGCTGAGAGATAAATATTTACGTGAAGCACAACAATCAATGCCTGAAGCTAAAGTTGCTGTTGAATTAACCCAAGCACAACTACAATTAGCAAATCAACAATGGGAACAAGCGCTAGCTACTTTAAGACACTTACAAAGTCTAACACCTCATCACCCTTATGTATTAAAACTATTAATGTATCTCTATAAAGAGGTACGCGATTGGCCACAGTTAATTAATCTTTTACCGGAGTTAAAACGTAATCAAATAGTTACGGCAGAAGCGTTTGAGCACTTACGAAAATATGCCTATTTACAAGCAATGTCTGATTTAATCAAATTCTCTCAAACTGACGCCTTAGAAAACTTCGTGAGCCAGTTACCAAAATCGTTAAAAAATGATCCTGACCTGATGAGCAGTTATTGCGAATATTTATTAGAAACAGAACAATATGATTTAGCGGAATTCGTTCTAAAACGCTGTTTACGTAAACAATATGATGAAAAATTAGTAGCTTTATATGGTCAATTCTATATAAACGAAGAACAGCTAAAATTCGCAGAATCTTTATTGAAGAAACATCCTAATTCAGCTGCTTTATATTTATGCTTAAGCCGCCTTAGCTCAGCTAGCCATTTATGGGGAAAAGCTAAGACTTATACAGAGAAAAGCTTATCTTTAACACCAAGTCCCGATGCCTATATTGAAATTGGTAGGCTATATGAACGGTTGGGAGAGCAGCAAAAAGCGTGTCAAGCATACCGCGATGGTTTAAATTTAGCGCAAAAAAATACTAACGAAATTATTCATATCAACCATGATATATTTAAATTACCTTCAGTTTTGTAAAAGATAATAGCTCTCTACAACAATCGGTAAAAGAAGGTTATTTTATATAGTATTAGCATACTATTAAATTACGCTATCTATTGCTGTAATTTATTTGCTGTGCAGGCATCATCACAAAAAGTTAAATTTTGCTCTACTTGAATTGTTGTATGATGAATATTATGTTTATCTTTAAGCACTTGAATTAAGCGCTGACGAGCAACATCGGTTAAAGGTTTATTTGGCATATAAAGATGAGCAGAGAGCGCATTTTCCTGCGTACTTAATGCCCATATATGCAAATCATGTACTTGCTCAACCCCCTCTTCACTCTTTAATACTTCCAGTACAGAAAGCCAAGAGATACCCCGAGGGACACCGTCAATAATTAAGCGGAAGCTATCGCTAAATAATGACCAAGTTCCCTTAATAATCATTAAGGCAATAATTAAGCCCACTACGGGATCAATCCACATCCAATTTGTTAAATACAAAATAGCTGCTGAAATAACAACCCCTACCGAGATAAAAGCATCGTAAAGTAGATGTAAAAAGGCCGCGCGAATATTTAAATCTTCAGAACCACGTAGAAATAATATTGCTGTTGAACCGTTAATTAAAATACCTATAGCTGCAACAATCATCACTGAAGTGGCATGGACTTCAGAAGGTGTAAATAATTTATACACAGCCTCTGTTGCAATGATACCACACGTAAATACCAACATAATCCCATTGGCTAGAGCTGCTAAAATAGAAGTTTTTTTCATTCCATAAGTTGTATTTTGCGTAGGCCTTTTCTTTAATAAACCATTAGCGATCCAAGCAAATATTAACCCTAATACATCCCCAAGATTATGAACAGCATCAGCAAGTAAACTGGTAGAATTGGCAAGAAAAGAAAAAATAATTTGAAAAATAACAAAAGCCCCATTAGCACTAATTGCAATAATAAATGCTTTATTAAATGCAGGAGTACCATGATGGTGACCATGTTGCCCTTGGTGTTTATGCTGATGATCATGCTCTCTACCCATAGGTACTCCTAGTGTTTAATTTGCTCTAAACCTTGCTATAACTGTATTATAGCGTCGCCCACAAGCCTTATACTTCGTTACAAGTTCTTCCGACTCAGTCCTGTACTTTTGTGTACACTCCTTTTATTATTTATCTTGCTCATTGGTATAATAATTGATCCCAATTTTTACTCGTTCTCGGTTATTTTTTTTGCGCCAAGTGTTGGTATCACGTAAGGAGTAAACACAACCGCAATACTCCTGTTTATAAAAATTCTCTCGCTTAGCAATTTCATACATACGAGCCGCACCATCATTTTTTCGCCAATTATAAGTCCAATAGACCATCCCAGGATAACGACTTGCAGCTCTTACTCCTGAATCATTAATTTGATTCATATCTTTCCAACGTGAAATACCTAATGAGCTACTAATAACGGGAAACCCATGCTCATAAGCATAAAGAGCTGTACGTTCAAAGCGCATATCAAAACAAGCACTACAGCGCTTACCACGTTCAGGCTCCCATTCTAGGCCCTTTATCCGTGCAAACCAGTTATCTTTGTCATAATCTGCATCGATAAAAGGAATATTATGCTTTTTAGCAAAGGCAATATTCTCTTCTTTTCTAATCTCATATTCTTGCACAGGGTGAATATTAGGATTATAGAAAAAAATTGCAAAATTAATTTTAGAAAAGAGTAAAGCTTCCATTACTTCGCCTGAACATGGCGCACAACAAGAGTGCAACAATAATTTATTGGCATCATTAGGAAGGGTTAATTGTTCACGGTTGACCATGATTATCACTCGGTAAATTAATAAAATGTTGACGATAATAAGCTAATTCGGCGATTGAATCTTTAATATCATCCAAAGCGAGATGCTTAGATTCTTTAGTAGCACCATCCATTAATTTAGGTTGCCAGCGTTTAACCAATTCTTTTAACGTACTAACATCTAAATTACGATAATGAAAAAAAGCAGCCAGTTGTGGCATATATTTATATAAAAATCGCCTATCCTGACAAATACTATTGCCACACATTGGCGATTTACCTTTATCAATATATTGTTTTAAAAATTCAATAGTTTGTTGTTCTGCTTGTGCCTCAGTAATACTTGATTCCAGCACCCTTTTTACCAAGCCCGATTGATTATGCTGCCTTGTATTCCATTCATCCATACTAGTCATTATTTTTTCAGATTGGCAAATAGCAAAAACAGGCCCTTCTGCTAAAATATTTAAATGTAAATCTGTCACAACCGTTGCTATTTCAATAATCTTATCTTGTTCAGGATCAAGTCCTGTCATTTCTAAGTCTAGCCAAATTAAATTATTATTACTTTTCATGCTTTATATCCAGGAATTTTTAATTAACTTAGCGCAAGCAACCCGACGCTTGTGCAACTCCTCTTTAATAGCTACCCCTTGATAACCTTCAGCCATTATAGATTGTGCCGATATTTTCAAACATTCAGCTAATAAATACAGCCACCTTTCTTCTTGAGGATAATCTACTATTTTACCACGGCCTTGTAAGTCTGCCTTACATACAATAAGCAGTTGTTTAAATAAATGTGGCCTACGAAAGGCATCAGCTTGCTCCAAAACTTTAATAATAGTCTGCGCTTTAAGCTCTGCTAAACGATGAATAAGTAAATGAAATTGAGAGCCCATAACTGCCAATTTTCGATAATCATTTGGAATACGTAGACGTTGGCATAACGATTCGATTATTGTTATACCTTTTTCCTCATGACCGTGATGACTTGGCCACTTAACCATTGGACTTATTGCTTTACCTAAATCATGCAGCAGTGCCGCAAAGCGCACGATAGGATCACTTGAGGCTGCGGCAGCCGCTTGCAAAACCATTAAAGTATGCACTCCACTATCAATTTCAGGATGATATTGAGGTGGATTTGGAATTCCAAATAAATTCTCTAACTCCGGTAGTATAACAGCTAGAGCACCGCATTGACGTAATGTTTTAATAAATAAATGGGGATCTTTTTCTACGAGACTACGTTGCCATTCTTGCCATACTCGTTCAGGAACTAAATAATTTAGTTCACCTTTCTTCACCATTTTATACATTAGTAAGCGCGTTTCTTCAGCTAACTTAAATCCTAAATGATGATAGCGAGCTGCGAAACGAGCAACTCGTAAAACTCGCACAGGATCTTCAATAAAAGCATCAGAGACATGCCGAAGTTTTCTAGCTTTAATATCCTTAACGCCATTAAATGGGTCAATAATATTGCCTTTATCATCCATTGCTATGGCATTTATTGTTAAATCTCTACGACTTAAATCGTCTTCTAAAGTTACATCCTCGGTAAAATCACAAGCAAAGCCATAATAACCGGGAGAGGTTTTGCGCTCTTTACGTGCTAAAGCATATTCTTCACGTGTGGTAGGATGTAAAAATACTGGAAAATCCCGACCTACTTGTTGAAAACCTTGTGTTTGCATTAAAGAAGGGGTAGCGCCTACAACAACCCAGTCACGCTCTTTTACTGGGTAATTAAGCAGTTGATCACGAACTGCGCCACCTACTAAATAAATTTTCATTACAAAACCTTTATAGCCAATTGGCTTAATTTAATTAAAATAGCTATCTAACTTGTACTTTATAGCATTTTGGCCTCATACTGTACAAAAGTTTAAATAATTAAAATGTTTGCAATTATAGACTATTTTTTAATCATGAGTAAAAGACGACTTAGTAAACAGCAATCTGCCCGCGTTAAAAAGATACAAGCTAATTTCCAACAATTAAGTAGTGATTCTACGGATTGTATAGATGGACTTGTTATTTCACGCTTTAGCCGCCATGCTGAGATTGAAGCTCAAAATGGTAACCGGATTCATTGTTCTATTCGGCCTAATATTGATTCTTTGGTTGCAGGCGATCAAGTCGTTTGGCAGCCCACGGGTATAAATCAAGGAGTCGTTTTAAGTCGTTATCCACGTAAATCTGTACTAACCCGTACAGATAAACGGGAAGAACACAAACCTATTGCTGCAAATATTTCACAAATTTTTATTGTCGTTGCTCCAAAGCCAATTATTAGCTGGCTCTTACTCGATAGCTATCTAGTGATGGCAGAAATCTTGCAATTGAAAGTTCAGATTGTATTAAATAAAACAGATTTGCCCTGTTTATCTTTACAACAAGAATTAATCAATTCTTATCAGCCCTTAGGTTATAAGCTCTTATTTACCTCTAAAGAAGATGACCATAGTTACCTTTTACTTAAGCAAGCTCTCTGTGAGCATATCAGTGTTTTTGTTGGTCAATCTGGTGTAGGTAAATCATCTTTAATAGCTACCTTATTACCAAATGAAAAAATTACTGTTGCAGCAATTTCAGAGTTATCTGAGCTTGGCTGTCATACAACGAGTAACTCGCGATTTTATCACTTACCTAGCGGTGGAGCCCTAATCGATTCCCCTGGCATACGTGATTTTAGCTTAAGTAATCTGACCCCTACTGATGCTATTTATGGGTTTCGTGAATTTAGAGAATTAGCAACAAAATGTAAATTTCGTAATTGTAATCACCGTGATAATCCTGGTTGTGCTTTAATTGAAGCGGTTAAAAAAGGAAATGCTTCAACAAACCGTTATGAAAACTTACTTAAAATTAAGACACAGCTGACAATACAGGACTATTAGAATAAATCTCTTCTGGAGACTCAGTATACTCTAAAGTAGAAATATTAGTTTCAAATTTACTAAAATATTTTGGTAATGAGCTAATCTCAAAATTAATCAAAATAGTTCTTGCAATTTTTGCTAACATACTTGGCAACTCATACCATGCTTGGTTCTGTGAATTAAAGGCTTCTAACTCTTGATGAAAGCGTTTAGCAGCTTCTTGGTACATCGTTGTGTTTATTGCAGATTCTTTAAAGAGGCCAAAACCTTTAGGAGCACGAGCTATTTGCCATGCGATTCGATGAACTAAAAAATCCCTTATGATTTTCACTAGAGTATCTGACGGCACTGGTTCAATTTTTGCCCTTAATTGACTCAAAAGTTCTTCACTTTCCTCTTTAGGAATTTCTTTTACAAATTCTGAAAACTTTATATTAATTCGGATCCATTTAAGATAATCATTTTGAGTTTGCAGCAAAGTAGAGATTATTTCCTCTAAGAAATTCTCAATTTGTGGCATAATTTTGCTGCTTTTATCCTTATAAGACCAAAGGACGCTTAATAATGTATCTGGTTCAAAACAAGTAATCGAAGACTGTCTAAAGAGCGATCCATCAATAATAGTACTTAGCCAAGCAATAGTATCTGGGTAGCGTAAAAATGTCACACGGTAACCATCACTAATAAAAGCCGGTTTAATAACAGATTCCATAAGAGAGGCATAAATAAAACGAGCCTGAGTAAAATCGCCACTAAATATAGGCTTTTTAATTAAATTCATTATATCATTACCCGTTTTGGTAATAGTATTTGAACAGTCCCAAAGCGAGAAAGAAACGCCAGTTAAAGGCAGATATTTAAAGGTGTGAGTCATTAAAGACACGCCTAGAATTAGAATCCTCTTTATTGCCTCTTCATCGCTAATATGATCATAATCACTAAACACTTTTTGTTCTGATTGTGGTCTCATAGTGTCTATTCTAACCTTATGTTCCCACTCAACCGGAAAACGAACAAAAGGATCGTAATCAAGGACAAACTTTAAAAGGTATTGTGCATAAACAACTAAGCATTCACCTTTATCTAACACTTGCTCTAGAACTTCTAAAAAAGTTATTTTTCTACCTTCAAATAGGATTGTCTGACTTAATAAATTTAACTTTTCTTCTTCGGGTAAATTATTTAAGTACTTTAAAAATTCTTTATAACTATTTTCTGCATAATCTAATTGCGATGCGGTAATATCATTACCTAAATATAATCCTTCAGGATATAAGGTGCCTTCTACCAATTTTTTTACTTCTAATACAGTTTTACGGCTAACTGGTATGTCATGATTTTCCTCTTCAGCCTCATTAAAACAACGTACAAAATGAGGTAGCGAATGTTTAATACGTTCTTTTTCTACAGCGGTGAATGGCTTGAAGTGATTACAATTATAAAATGTTTTGCGATAAGTAAAATTGCTAACGCAGTTGGGTAAAAATATTAGTTCATCGCCCTGTTCTGCAAGGATATAATGCGTTAATGGATAAACAGTAAGTTTTTCTCCCGATATAAAATCGGTTTCATGCGTTAGAGTCGGAATTAATAATTTATAATAGTTTGGAGGGCTTAAAAAATTAAGTAATTGAGCTCCCTCTAGGTATTGAGCAAGTGATATCCATGATTCATTTGCTCCATCTATTAAACGAGTATAGTCAAGAGGTGTATCGATAATTTCTTGCCATCTTAAGGTAAAAAGCTCTACTATTTCTTGCACTAAATAGGCATTAAGTTGATCAATACGTCTTATGTATTGCTTAATTTTAGCAAGTTTCTCTTTCAATTTGGTTGATGCAGATTCAAGAGATAATGCATTGAGTAAATTTTCTAATTTATTTAGATTATAATAGGGACCTGCTTGAAGATTGCGATAGACAGAAGCAAGCTGATTGTGACTTGCAATCAAAGAATGATCAAGTTCATATATCCATTGAGCAACAGCCTTTAGCTTTGGCGCTAAATTCTCGGCATGTTGCAATATTTCAATTAATAATTCTAATAGGTAAAATTGCTTACCTCTTACTTTAAATAACGTACTATAAAGATAATTGGAATCTTCAACTTTACTTAGCTTAAGAGTATTAATTAAATCAATAACTGCTCTTTTTAATTGATATTTATTATTATCTACTTCCAAACTTTGATAATAAGCATCAATTACATTTAATAATTCTGGCAGTACATGGCGTGGTAGCTCGCCATTTTTTTTCCAAAGTGGTGCAAATTGTCTTACTAAACAATGCCAAATAGTTAAGGTACTTTTATCATCTTGAATTAATAAATTATCAGAATTATCAATAACTTTTCGCCAGTGCATTGATAACAAATCAGTTAATTCATCTAACTGGCTTGAGTTAAAATTATTTTGACTAATAAATTTGTGTTTAAATAAAGCTGCTTTTGAATTAAAGGAAGGTAGAGTTGTTAGGGACAAAGCATTTAATAATTCTTGTAAATTATAAAACTCAAAGTAATGTTTTGCTTGAGGGCAATCTAACAACCTATGTTTTAAAAGAGAAGAAGAGGACAAAGTATAAATACTGTCTAAGACTATATTTAATTTTTTAGTTAGATCTTCTGTTTCGGGCATGGCTAAACAATCAACTAAAATTTCTACTAAATAGATTTTTTGTTGCTCGTATTCAAGCGTAATACTATAAAAAGCATTTATATCTTCGGCCGAAAATGTATTTAAATAATTACAAAAGTTTTTAAATGACTCTTTAAATTTATTAAAATCTTTATTCTCATCACAATCAAAATAAGTATGAATTACCTCACAAAGCGCAGAAGTTAATTCTATCTTTAGTTGATCTGTACGCCATAGAGGAACTAATTCATTAATAAAATAATACCAAAAATCTGACTCTGATTTTTGATTCTCCTCATACGGCTCTTTATTGCGAATACGGTGTAACTCTTTAATAGTAATTGTCTTATAGCTATTTAGCTTCCCAGAAGTACTAAACGTTTTTACAGAATGTTCGAGTTTTTCCATCAGATCAGGAACAGAATAAACTGTTTTATCATCATGGCCTAGATATAGGTCATTTAAATTTTCGACCGAATTTAAATCTAAGTCAGGAGAATAGGGCTGTAGACCAGGAATTAATATAGCTAAGAATGGCTTATTTAATCTTTTACCTAATGATTTGGCCAGCGAAATCCATTCTTTATATTGAGCTGATGAGAAACTAGTATAATCATAAGAAGCATCAATAGTATTATCCCAACGGTGGGCTAAAGCAGACTCAATTAGGTCTACTTCCTCATTAGAGAGCTCTTTTGCAGGATCTAGTGAAGAAAATTTTTCTTTTAAAAAATCTATAAATGCTAGATCTTCGCGGTTAAAGTTAGCCCCGTTTAAAGATACAACCTGAATAAATTCCTGAATACGTCGAACTAACATTGCAAGTCATTATCCCATAAACTGGTTGATTCATATTACAGTAAGTTCTGCTAAATTATCTACAAGTAATCAATACTTCTCATACTTTAATTTGTTTAGTTACTTAATAAGTTATAAACGTTTCGCTTATTCTAAATTAATAACGAATAGTAAATTGAATCTCACATTTATTTAATACAGATTAAATAAGGACTCTAAAATAAATTTTTGGAAATTATAAACCAATAAAATCTTCATTTATAGGAGAATTAGATTTTAAATGTAAATAATAATGATTTACATTTAAGAATGTCAGAAAAATTATACTTAGAAAAAGTGAAAATAAATCAATAGGATAAAAAAAAGCGGCTTAAAGCCGCTTTAAGAATAAAACCCTGGCGATGACCTACTTTCACATGGGGAAACCCCACACTATCATCGGCGCGAATCTGTTTCACTGCTGAGTTCGGGATGGAATCAGGTGGTTCCAAATTGCTATAGTCGCCAGGAAAACCGGTTGGCTTTAAAAAAAGCCGGTAAAGATTAACGTCACACACGCGTTTAGGTGCCTTATAACCTTCCACACGTCACAGCGCTTGAGGTTATATGGTCAAGACAATCAGCCAATTAGTACAAGTTAGCTTCATACGTTACCGTACTTCCACACCTTGCCTATCAACGTCGTCGTCTTCAACGGGCTTCATGGGAAAACTCATCTTGAGGGAGGCTTCCCGCTTAGATGCTTTCAGCGGTTATCCCGTCCGAACTTAGCTACCCGGCAATGCCACTGGCGTGACAACCGGTACACCAGAGGTTCGTCCACTCCGGTCCTCTCGTACTAGGAGCAGCTCCTCTCAATTTTCCTACGCCCACGGCAGATAGGGACCGAACTGTCTCACGACGTTCTAAACCCAGCTCGCGTACCACTTTAAATGGCGAACAGCCATACCCTTGGGACCTGCTTCAGCCCCAGGATGTGATGAGCCGACATCGAGGTGCCAAACACCGCCGTCGATATGAACTCTTGGGCGGTATATCAGCCTGTTATCCCCGGAGTACCTTTTATCCGTTGAGCGATGGCCCTTCCATACAGAACCACCGGATCACTAAGACCTACTTTCGTACCTGCTCGACCCGTCGGTCTCGCAGTCAAGCACCCTTTTGCCTTTACACTCTTGGTACGATGTCCGACCGTACCGAGGGTACCTTTGTGCTCCTCCGTTACGCTTTGGGAGGAGACCGCCCCAGTCAAACTACCCATCATGCACGGTCCTCAGCCAGGATGACTGGCTTAAGTTAGAACCTCAAGGATAACAGGGTGGTATTTCAAGGTCGGCTCCATGACAACTAGCGTCGTCACTTCTTAGCCTCCCACCTATCCTACACAGTTATCATCAAAGTCCAGTGCAAAACTATAGTAAAGGTTCACGGGGTCTTTCCGTCTAGCCGCGGGTACACTGCATCTTCACAGCGATTTCAATTTCACTGAGTCTCGGGTGGAGACAGTGTGGCCATCGTTACGCCATTCGTGCAGGTCGGAACTTACCCGACAAGGAATTTCGCTACCTTAGGACCGTTATAGTTACGGCCGCCGTTTACCGGGGCTTCGATCAAGAGCTTCTCCTTACGGATAACCCCATCAATTAACCTTCCGGCACCGGGCAGGCGTCACACCCTATACGTCTTCTTACGAATTTGCAGAGTGCTGTGTTTTTTAATAAACAGTCGCAGCCACCTGGTCTCTGCGGCCCCGAGTCGCTTTGCCATGTAAAATGACTCACCACCCAGGGCGTACCTTCTCCCGAAGTTACGGTACCATTTTGCCTAGTTCCTTCACCCGAGTTCTCTCATGCGCCTTAGTATGCTCTACTTGTCTACCTGTGTCGGTTTGCGGTACGGTTTTTAATAAGTTATGGCTAGCAGCTTTTCCTGGAAGCGTAGCGTCAATGACTTCTCTGCACCTCGAAAGGTCAGAACCCTGTTGCCCCTTAGCGTTAGTATGTGTCCGGATTTGCCTAAACACACCGCCTACAAGCACAGACCGGGATAACCATCACCCGGCTCACCTAGCTTTCTTCGTCCCCACATCACCACTTATCAAAAGTTAAGGACTATTAACCTTATTCCCATCGACTACGCTTTTCAGCCTCGCCTTAGGGGCCGACTCACCCTGCTCCGATTAACGTCGTGCAGGAAACCTTAGACTTCCGGCGAGAAGGGTTTTCACCTTCTTTATCGTTACTCATGTCAGCATTCGCACTTCTGATACCTCCAGCCCACCTCTCGGTGAACCTTCATCAGCCTACAGAACGCTCCCCTACCACGTGCACATAAGTGCACATCCGCAGCTTCGGTGGATGATTTGAGCCCCGTTACATCTTCCGCGCAGGCCGACTCGACCAGTGAGCTATTACGCTTTCTTTAAAGGGTGGCTGCTTCTAAGCCAACCTCCTGGCTGTCTGTGACTTCCCACATCGTTTCCCACTTAATCATCACTTGGGGACCTTAGCTGGCGGTCTGGGTTGTT